>NZ_RDBH01000137.1:5693-17551 GCF_008042145.1 Streptomyces sp. adm13(2018) | reverse complement strand
CCGTCCCCCGGCCCCGTACCCCCGACGAGGCGGCGTCCGGTGACAGTCACGCGACCCGGGCGCGCGACATCGCGGTCGTGGGCGCCGCGGTCAGGCTGCCCACGGCCGGAACGCTGGCGGACTTCGCCGAGCTGCTCGTCGAGGGCCGCGACACGGTCGGCCCGCTGCCCGAGACGCGTCGCCGTGACGCCGCCGGGCCCCTCCCGCACGCCTCCTTCCTGGACCGGGTGGACGCGTTCGACCCGGCGCCCTTCCGGATCTCCGCCCGCGAGGCGCCGCTGATCGACCCGCAGGCCCGGATCGTCTACGAGACCATCTGGGAGGCACTGGAGGACGGCGGACGCGGCGGCGCCCGCGCCGCGGCGGACCGCACCGGGCTGTGGATCGCGTACAGCCACGACCACTACCACGAGGAGCGCTTCCGGCACGGCGTGCCCGAGGGGCGGGGCCTGGGCCTGGAGGCGATGATCGCCAACCGGCTCTCCTACCTGATGGACTGGCGCGGCCCCAGCACGGTCGTCAACACCCTCTGCTCCTCCTCGCTGGTCGCCCTGCACTCCGCCCTCCAGCACCTGCGCTCCGGCGACATCGACACCGCGGTCATCGGGGCCGTGCACGCCGGCCTCAGCCCGGAGTACTTCCGGTCGATGGGCGACATGATGGCCCTCTCCCCGCGTCACCGCAGCCGTGCCTTCGACAGCACCGCCGACGGCTTCGTCCCCGGTGAGGGCGCCGTGGCCGTGGTGCTGCGGCGCTGCGACGACGCGCTCCGCGACGGCGACCGGATCCGGGGCGTCGTCAAGGGCGCGGCCGTGAACCACGGCGGCCGGACCACCCGTTACTCGGCGCCGAGCCCGCGTGCCCAGGCCGAGGTCATCTCGTCCGCGTTGGTGGATGCGGGTGTGTCGGTGGAGTCGATCGGTCTGGTGGAGGCGCATGGGACGGGGACGAGTCTGGGTGATCCGATCGAGGTGGAGGGTCTGACGCGTGCGTGGCGGGGTTTGACGGGTCGTTCGCAGTTCTGTGCGTTGGGTTCGTTGAAGGGGAACGTGGGGCATCTGGAGCCGGCTGCGGGTCTTGCGGGGTTGGTGAAGGTGCTTCTTTCGATGGAGCGGGGTGTGGTTCCTCCGTCGTTGCATGTGGTGCGGCCGAATGATCACATTCGGTTTGAGGGGACTCCGTTCTTCCTGGCGGATCGGGTGGCGGAGTGGCCGCGTCCGGTGGACGGTCCGCGTCGGGGTGCGGTGAGTGCGTTCGGGATGGGTGGGGTGAACGCCCACGTCATCCTGGAGGAGGCGCCTGCGGCTGCCGCGCGTGAGGTGGTGGGGCAGGAGTCGTATCTGGTGCGTGTGGACGCGGCCGACGAGACGTCCGTCCGCGCACTCGCCGGCTCGTACGCTGACGCCCTGGCCGCCGCGGACGAGAACCTCGTGGGCGACTTCGCGTTCACGGCGAACACCGGACGCGCGGAGAACAGGTTCGGTACGGTCGTCTCGGGTGGCGACGCGGGTGAACTCGCCGTCGCACTGCGGGACATCGCCTCCGGCGCGTCCCCGGTGGCACGCCGGAGCGGTCGGAAGTCGGCGCCGGTGGTGTTCATGTTCACCGGCCAGGGCTCGCAGTACACGAGCATGGGCCAAGGGCTCTACCGCACGGAACCGGCCTTCCGCGCCGCACTCGACGAATGCGCCGACCTGCTCGCCGGCCACCTGGACATCCCCCTGCTCGACCTGCTGTTCACCGACACCTCCGGCGCCCTCGACTCGACGAGGTGTGCGCAGGTGGGGATCGTGTCGGTGCAGGTGGCGTTGGTGCGGTGGCTGGAGTCGCTGGGTGTGCGTCCGGATGCGGTGGTGGGTCACAGCCTGGGTGAGTTGAGTGCCGGGTGGGCCGCGGGTGTGGTGGGTCTGGAGGACCTGCTGCGTCTGGCGGTGGTGCGTGGTGCATTGATGGAGTCGCAGCCGGGTGCGGGTGCGATGGCCGCGGTGCATGGTGATGCGGCTGCTGTGGTCGAAGCCCTGAAGGCGTTTCCTGGGGTTGAGGTGGCTGCGTTCAACTCGCCTCGTGTGGTGACGGTTTCGGGTCCCGTGGATGCGGTGGCGCGGTTCCGTGCGGAGTCGGGTCTGCGGTCGCAGCCGCTGGTGGTGAGTCATGCGTTCCACTCGGCGTTGATGGAGGGGGCGGTGGCTCCGTTCGCCGATGTGGTGTCGGGGGTTGAGTGGTCGGCTCCGCGGGTGGCGTTCGCGTCGACGGTGTCGGGTGGCTGGCACACGCCGGAGTCGGTGAAGGACGCGGGCCTGTGGGCGCGGGGGATTCGTGAGCCGGTGAGGTTCTCGGAGGCTGTCGGTCTGGTGTCGGGTGTGGGMGCGGGCGTGGTGTGGGAGATCGGTGCGCAGCCGCAGKTGACCTCCCTTGCCCGCGCGTCGTGGTCGGCGGATGAGCCGTTGTGGTTGTCGACGTTGCGSCGTGACCGGGTGGACCAGGCCGAGGTGTARGCGGCTGTCGCGTCGTACGCCGGTTCGGGGTCGGGTTCGGTGGACTGGGCGGGTGTGCATGCCGGCAAGGGCCACCGCACGATGACCCTCCCCACGTACCCCTTCAACCGACAGGACCTGGTGGCGCCCCCCGCCCGCGGTGAACGTGTCACGCGCACGGCGCCCGCCGCGCCCGCCGTGGGACACCCGCTGTTCGACCGTCACTACGAGCACCGGAGCGAGGGACAGTGACGCACACGCCAGAGACGTACGAGAAGGCGTTCACGGGCCAGGAGCCCCTCATCGCCCAGCACCGCGCCGCGGGGACCGGACTGCTCCCCGCAGCCGTGCAGTTGGAGATGGCGCTCGTGGGCGTCGCCCGCCGCCGACCGTTCGCCCCGTTGGAACTCACCGGGGTCTCGTTCCTCCGCCCCCTCGCGATCGCCGACCAGGGCACCGCGCCGGTCCGGCTCGACGTGACCCCCGGCCCCGACCGGACCCGCTTCGAGCTGACCACCCTCGTGGCCGGCACCCGCAAGCAGCTGTCCACCGGCGCCGGACGGTTCCTCCCGGCGGACGCGGCACGGCCGGCCCGCACCGCGGCTGACCACGAGCCCGCCGGCGCACGTGACGTCGCCCCGGAGCGGCTCTACGCCGGATGGGAGCGCGAGGGCCTCCAGTACGGCCCCGACTTCCGCACCGTCCGCGCGCTCTCCGTCGCCGACGCCGGAACGGCCCGCGCCACCCTGCGGTCCGACGCCGAGCCGATGCCCTGGTACGCGCACCCGCTGCTGGTGGACGGCGTCTTCCAGGTCGTCAGCTGCGCCCTCCAGGACCTGACGGGCGCGGACGGCCCGTACCCCATGCTGCCGATCGGCGTCGAGCGGCTCGGCCTCTTCACCGACCTGTCGACGGCGACGGACGGAGTCACCGTCCACGTCCGCCGCACCCGTGACGACGGCGCCTACGCCACCGCCGACGCACTGCTCCTCGGCCCCTCCGGCGACGTCCTCGCCGAGTTCCAGGGCGTACGGATGCGGCGCACCACCACCGTGACGCGCACGCCCGCGGCGGCGAACGGCGCGACGGACTCCGTGGCCTCCACCGCGGCCCTCAGCGCTGCCTCCTCCGCGACCTCTTCCGAGGCACGGACGTCCGACAGCGCCGCTGGACGGCGGGACCCGCTGCCCGTCTCCCGCATCGACTGGCACCCCGAGGCGGGCGACCCCGCCCGCCGGGAGCCGGCGACCGGCACCTGGGTGGTCCTCCACCACGGCCCGGCCGACCGGCTCGGCACGGGCGCCGCCGAAGCCCTGCGGGCCGACGGCGCACGCGTCGTGGAGGTCACCGCCGGCCCGGCCACGCCCCCGAGCGACGCTCCCGACCCCGACCGGCTGACGCTGGACCGGCCCGACCAGGAAGGGTTCCGGCGGCTCTGGGAGGAGATCGGCGACCCCGTCGCGGGCGTGGTCCACCTGTGGAACGCCGACGGCCCGACCGACGGCCGCCGGGGCGAGGAGGACGAACTGCGCCTCGGCCTGTACGCCTGCCTCGCCGCCCTCCGTACCCTGGGCGAGCGGCAGCGCAAGTCCCGCTTCCTCGTCGCGACCCGCGACGGCCAGCCCATCGCCGCCGACGACCGGCCGGTGCCGGCCCGTGCCGCCCTGTGGGGCCTCCTGCGCACCGCCGCCATCGAGTACCCGGGCATGCGCCCGCGGATCGTCGACCTCGGCGGCGACCCCGGGGCGCTGCTCCCCGCCCTCGTCGCTGAACTGGGCGTCGCCCGGGGTCCCGTCGAGACCGGCTACCGCGGCGACGTCAGGCACGTGCCCGTCCGGGTGCGCGACCGCTCGGCGTACACCCCGCCGCGCCCCGCCGGGCAGGGCCCGATCCGGCCCGGCGGACGCTACCTCGTGCTCGGCGGCCACGGCGGCCTGGGCCTCGAAGTGGCCGAGCGGTTCGCCCGCGAGGGCGCCGGCGTCGTCGCGCTCGTCTCCCGCTCCGGCGGGAACCCCGGCTCCGACGAGCGGGCCGCCGCGATCGCCGCCCACGGCTGCCTGGCCGTCTCGTACAGCGCGGACATCACGGCACCGGGCGCCCTGACGGACCTGGTGGAGCGGATGCGGCGGGAGCACGGCGACGTGCACGGCGTCATCCACGCCGCGGGCACCCTCAAGGACGGGCTGATCCGCAGCGCCACCGCCGAGGACGTCGCGGCCGTGATGCGGCCCAAGGCCGACGGCGTCCGCGAGCTGTCCGCCGCCGTGACCGGGAGCGACCTCGACTTCGCGGTGCTGTTCGCCTCCGTCTCCGGCACGTTCGGCAACCTCGGGCAGGGCGGCTACGCCGCCGCCAACGCCTACCTCGACGGCTACGCCCACGCGCACGGCGCGCCGTGGCTCAGCGTCGACTGGGGCCTGTGGGGCGAGGTCGGCATGGGCACCGCCGTCGCGGACCAGCTCCGGGCGCGCGGTGTCCGGCCGCTGACCACCGCGGAAGGCCTCGATGCCCTCATCGCCGTCCTGGCGACGGAGCGGCCCGCCCGGCAGCTCGTCATCGCCCACCCGGACGCGGGCACCGAGATCGTCGAGCCGGAGGAGCAGCAGTCCCGGGCCGTCACCGCCGACGCCACCGCCCCCACCGTGCCCGCTCTTCCCGCCGCGACCGCGGCGGCCGACTCCGCCGCCTCCGACGACCGGTCCGGTGAGACCGCGGGGAACGCCGCGGAGCGGGTCGCCGACGCGCTGGCCGACTACCTCGTGGAACGGCTGGGCATCGCCTCCCTCGACCGCGAGGCGCTCCTGGCGGACTACGGCATGAGCTCGATCATGAGCGTCGAGTTGTCCGAGGAGCTGTCCCGCCGGTGGGGCGTCAGCCTTCCCGCCACGCTGTTCCTGGAGTACGGGGCCTTCGACGAGCTGGCGGAGGCACTCACCGAGCGCTACGGCGCGGCGGCGGCGCTGCCGGAGCCGACCGGGGGCGAGGCCGCCGGGGCGGCCGAGGACGTGACCGACACCGGGACCGTCGCCGCCGAGACCAGCCGGCCGGCTCAGCCCGCTGTCTCCGCAACGGCAAGGGCTACCACAGCCGACGCAGGCACGGCCCCCGCAACCGCTCCGACTCGTCGCCCCCGGCGCTCGGCGCCGGGCGGGCGCGATCTGGACGTCGCCGTCGTCGCCGTGTCCGGCGACCTCCCCGGCGCGCCCGGCAACATCGCGGACCTCTGGCCGCTGCTGCGCGAAGGCGGCCACGCCTTCACCGACGTACCCGCCGAACGCTGGGACGTCGACGCCCACTTCGAGCAGCGCGGTCCCCGTATGACGGGCACGTACTGCCGCAAGGGCGCGTTCCTCGCCGACGCCGACCGGTTCGACCCGACCTTCTTCGGCATCTCGGTCCGCGAGGCCGAGGAGATGGACGTCCAGCAGAAACTGCTCCTGGAGCACGCCTGGACGGTCCGGGACGACGCCGGCCTCGTCGGACGCCGTGACATCGGCGTCTTCGTGGCCGCCACCTACACCCACCACCGCGACACGCAGGGTCTGGACACCGTGGGCCCGCACACCGCGCTCGGCTCCATGAACGCGGTGCTCGCCAACCGGATCTCGTACGCCCTCGACCTCACCGGGCCCTCGCAGACCGTCGACACCCTCTGCTCGTCCTCGCTCGTCGCACTCCAGCAGGCCGTCACCGCGCTCCGCTCCGGCCACTGCGGCGCCGCGATCGTCGCGGCCTGCCAGGTCGGCCTGACGCCCTGGTACTACCGCAGCCTCAGCCAGCTCGGCGCCCTGTCGGAGGGCCTGCCGAAGCCCTTCGACGAGCACGCCGACGGGTTCCTCCCCGGCGAGGGAGCCCTCGCGGTCCTGCTGAAGCCGCTCGCGGACGCGGAGCGCGACGGCGACCACATCTGGGGCGTCGTCCGGGGTACGGCCGTCAACCACGGCGGGCGCGGCAGCGCCCTGCCCGTGCCCCGCAGCGGGGCCCAGGCCGCCGTGGTCCGCGCGGCCCTGGACGACGCCGGGCTCGCCCCGGCCGACATCTCGCTCATCGAGACCCACGGCACCGCGACCCGGCTCGGCGACCCCATCGAACTCGCCGCGCTCACCGAGGTGTTCGGCGGCGATCCCGACCGCGAGGGCCCCGTCCACCTCGGCGCCGTCAAGGGCAACATCGGGCACCTGGAGCCCGCGGCCGGGCTCGCCGGGCTCGTCAAGGCCCTGCTGTGCCTGCGGCACGGGGAGATTCCGCCGGTCGCCGGGTACGAGAAGCCCAGTAGCCACCTCGACCTGTCCTCCGGACCGTTCGAGATCCCGACCGAGCCCCGGGCGTGGACCTCCACCGGACCGAGGCGCTTCGGCGTCAGCTCCTTCGGCATGGGCGGCACCAACGCCCACGTCGTCGTCGAGGAGTACGTCGGAGCCGCACGCGCCGAGGAGACCGGCGACGGACCGGCCGCCGAGACCGCCCACCCGGACGGCGCCGCCGACGAGCACCTTCTGCTCCTCTCCGGCCACACCCCGGAGGCCCTGCTGCGGCGCATCGCGGACACGCGGGCGGCGCTACGCGGGGAGACGGCGTCCGGCTTGCGCGAAGTGTGCCGTGCCAGCGCCGTCGGACGTGACCACCGGTCCCACCGGATCGCCGTGCTCGGCGCCACCGCCTGGGAGATCGGCGCCGGACTGGACCACGCCCTGCGGCTCGCCGACTGGGCGTCCGGCTCCGTCGTCCGCGGCTCGGCCGTGGTGGAGAGCGCCTCGACCGGTCTCGGCGTCCACGCCCTCCGCCACGTCGAGGGCGCGGCGGTCGACTGGGCGTCCGTGTACCCGGGGCCGGGGGTACGCCGCCGACCGCTGCCGCCGTACCCGTTCGGCGCGGAACCCGCGGCGTCCGCGACACCCGACGCCACCGGCGCCACCGCTCCCACGGACGCGTCGGGCGGATACCCGTCAGCCGCCCGGGGTGAGGACGTGGCCGAGGCCGTCCGCCGGCTCTCGCACGCGCACCGCGTGCTCGGCGAGGAGACCGTGCCCGGCGCCGTGCCCCTCGCGCTCGGTCTGCGGGCGGCCGGTGAACTGCGTGCCGTCGCCTTCACGGGTCGGGGGAGCGGCCCGCACGAGCTGACCACCGACCTGGACGAGCCGGGCCGCACCGGTCCGGCCGCCTTCCGGCACGCCGGCCGTACCATCGCCCGACTGACCACCGGCGCGGCTCACGCCGGGCCCGCCCCCGCCGCGCGGGACCTGGACACCCTGCGCGCGGGACTGGAGCGCGGCTTGGAGCCCGCGGGCCTCTACGCCTGGTTCGCCGCCAAGGGCATGGAACTCACCGCGCCCCTGCGGTCGATCACCGAGGTCCACTACGGACCCCGACAGGTCCTGGCCCGGGTCGCCATCACGGCCGGCAGCCCGCTGGAGGCCGAGGTCGCGGCGCTCGACGCCGCCCTCCAGACGATGGCCGTCCTCACCCTCGCCGACCCCGAGGCGCCGACCGGCACCTTCCTGCCCGTCGCCGTCGACGGCGCCGCGCGCTGGGGCGACCCCGCGCACACGGTGTTCGTACTGCTGAACGGGGCCGAGGCCGAATCCGACGGCGTACGGCGCGGCGACGTCGACCTGCTGGCGGCCGACGGCCGGGTCCTGGTCCGCCTCGAAGGCATCGAGTACCGGACGGTGACCGGGAACGGCGTGGGTACGACCACCGGCGGCGCTGCCCCTGAGACCGCCGATACGGGTGGTACGGCCAGGTCTGCCGAGAGCACTGGTACCGCCGGCGCGACCGGTGCCGTGGAAGCGTCCACGCCCGCGCCCCGCTCGGCACGGCTGGCCGCGGTCGAGGCAGCCGTCGTCGAGGTGGTGCGGGCGGCCCTGCACGACCCCCGGATCACTGCGACCACGTCCCTGTCCGCCGTCGGCATCGACTCCATGCTCGCGACGGCCGTCGCCGCCGACCTGGACGAGAAGTACGGCGTACCGCTCAGCCCGACGGACGTCCTCGACGCCGCCGACTGCCGCACTCTGGCCGCCCACGTCGCCGAACTGGCGCCGGAGGACGCCTTCGTACGGCCCGAGGCCGAGGCGGCACCGACGGTGGAAGCGGAGCCGCGGGCCACCGTTCCGGCCACCGACCGGGTCGCTGACCGGCCCGCCGACCCGGCCGCGCTCTACGGCGCGGACCCCGGCGAGGCGGTCTCCGCCGACGACGTGGCCGTCATCGGCCTGGCCGTCTCCCTGCCCGGCGCGACGGACCCGGAGGGACTGTGGGACCTGCTGGCCGGGTCCGGCGACCAGGTCGGCCCCGCACCCGCACGCCGCTGGGGCCGGTACGCCGACGGGCGGGAGCCCGACGTGGGCGGATTCCTCGACGGCGTCGAGGACTTCGACGCCCGGTTCTTCGACTTCTTCCCCAAGCAGGCGGAGGCGCTCGACCCGCAGGCCCGCTGGCTGCTCCGCAGCACCTGGGAGGCACTGGAGTCGGCCGGCCTGCCGCCGCGCGGACTGTCGCCCGCCACGGGCGTGTTCGTCGGCGCCAGCTACCAGCACTACAAGGACTACAACCTCTCCCCGGAGCTGGACGCCCCCGCCGGCCTGGGCAACCACAACGCCTTCCTGGCGAACCGGGTGAGTTTCTTCCTGGATCTGCACGGGCCGAGCATGACGATCGACACGCTGTGCTCGTCGTCGCTGGTGGCGCTGCACACCGCGGTGCGGAGCATCCGCTCGGGGGAGTGCGAGCAGGCCCTCGTCGCCGGTGTCCGCGTCGCCATGTCACCCCTGCACTACGTCGCCATGCGGAACCTGCGCGCCCTGTCCCCCTCCGGCCACTCGCGGCCGTTCGATGCGGGTGCGGATGGGTTCGTGCCGGGGGAGGGGGTGGTGACGGTGGTGTTGAAGCCGTTGCGTGCTGCTGTGCGTGATGGTGATCGGGTGCGGGGTGTGGTGAAGGGTTCGGCGGTGAATCACGGGGGTCGTACGAGTGGTTTGACGGTGCCGAGCAGTGCTGCGCAGGAGTCGGTGATCTCTGCTGCGTTGGTGGATGCGGGTGTGTCGGTGGAGTCGATCGGTCTGGTGGAGGCGCATGGGACGGGGACGAGTCTGGGTGATCCGATCGAGGTGGAGGGTCTGACGCGTGCGTGGCGGGGTTTGACGGGTCGTTCGCAGTTCTGTGCGTTGGGTTCGTTGAAGGGGAACGTGGGGCATCTGGAGCCGGCTGCGGGTCTTGCGGGGTTGGTGAAGGTGCTTCTTTCGATGGAGCGGGGTGTGGTTCCTCCGTCGTTGCATGTGGTGCGGCCGAATGATCACATCCGGTTCGAGGGGACTCCGTTCTTCCTGGCGGATCGGGTGTCGGAGTGGCCGCGTCCGGTGGACGGTCCGCGTCGGGGTGCGGTGAGCGCGTTCGGGATGGGCGGGGTGAACGCCCACGTCATCCTGGAAGAGGCACCTGCCGTTCCGGCCCGGGACGTACCCGCCCCGGAGGCGTACGTGGTCCGCGTCACCGGCGCCGACGACACGGCCGTACGGAAGCTGGCCGCGGCCTACGCCGCCCGCTTCGACACGGTCCGCGACCCCGCCGAGACGGCCGACCTGTGCCACACCGCCAACACCGGCCGATCCCCGCTGGAGTACCAGACCGCCGTGCACGGACGCTCGGCGGCGGACCTCGCGGCGGCGCTCCGCTCGGTCGCCGACGGGACGCACCCGGTCGCCCGCGTCGACATCGACCTCACCGCCGACGCGGCGGCCGCCCCGCACGGGACGACTACCGCCCCCGGCCACCCGGCCCGCGCGGCGGAGCTGGCCACCGCCGGGTACGCGCACATCGACTGGTCCGGGCTCTCCCCCGTGGGGGCCCGCGTCACGGACCTGCCCACCTACCCGTTCGCGGGTTCCCCGTTCTGGCGCGGACCCGAGGAGACCGACCGCGCCGGGTACGCCGACAACGCCGGGCACGCCGAGCCCATCGACCACGTCGGGACACCGGCGCGGGACGGACGCACGGGCACACCGGCCGTACGCGTCGAGTGGCGCGCCCGCGCCCTGCCGCAGGCCGCCCCGGCGCGACCGGCCGGACCGGCGACGGTCAGCGTGGCCGCCGCCGACCCCGCCCTCGGGCAGGCGCTGACCGGGCTCCTGCGGGACCGCGGCGTGACCGTCGTCGCGCCCGGCGCGCCGGCCGACGCCGCCGTCGCGGTCGGAACCCGGGGCGACCGGCACACCGACCCGTCCGAACTCGGAGCGGTCTGGACCGGGTTGGGTGATCTGATGCGGACGCTGCCGCAGCGGGCCGCTGTCCTCTGGGCCTCGTTCGGCGGGGCGGACCTCGCCTCCGCCGCAGAGACCGGGCACGGGGCGAAGAACGGCGACGCCGGTCCGGACCCGGTCCGCGCCGCGACCGCCATGGCCGTCCGCGCCGCGGGTGCCGAAGGGCGCCGGCCCACCGCCGTCGTCCACCTGGACCCCGCCGATCCGGCCACCGACCAGGCCGCCCACCTGGCCGCCGAGCTCACCGCACTGGTGTCCGGAACGCCGGAGGCCACCGCCGCCGACGCGGGCACCACCGTCGCCGCCTACCGCCAGGGCACCCGGTACGTGCCGGAGAACGTGCCCGCCAGGCCCGGACCTCCGTACTTCCTCCCGGCCGAGGGCTACTGCCTGGTCACCGGAGGGCTCGGAGCCGTCGGACTGCGACTGACCGAACGCCTCGTCGCGCGCGGCGCCCAGCGCGTCGCCGTCGTCGGCCGGTCGCCCCTCGACGCCACCCGCGCCCAGGCGCTGCGGGAGCTGGCGGGCGGTGCCGAGGTCGAGTACGTGCCCTGCGACGTCTCCGACCCGACGGCCCTCGCCGCCGTCGCGGACCGGCTCGGCCGGAGCTGGGGCAGGCTGGTCGGCGTCGTGCACGCCTCCGGAACCGTCAACTCCTTCGGCGCGATGCACCGCCGTCCCTGGGCCGACGCCGAGAAGGTGCTCGCGCCCAAGGTGGCCGGCTCGCTGAACGTCGTCCGCCTGGCCAGGGAACAGCGAGCGGACTTCGCCGTCCTCGTCTCCTCCGTCGCCGGCGCCCAGGCCCTGGCCGGGCGCGGCCTGGTCGACTACAGCCTCGCCAACGCCTTCCAACTGGCCCTGGCCGAAAGGGAGGACGACGAGGTCACCGCCGTCACCGCGCACGCCTGGCCGAACTGGACGGGCATCGGGATGAAGGCCGACGACTCCTACTCCGCCGCGTACTCGGTCGGCGCCGACGAAGCGCWCGACGCCTTCTTCGACCACCTTCGGTCGGGCGGCGCCGTCGTCTTCCCCGGCACCGCTTCCGCCCCGGCGGGCACGGAGGGGGCGGCGAGCACGCCGGGCACGCCGGGGACGGCCACCGCCGCACCCGCCCCCCTCACCC
>NZ_RDBH01000137.1:0-5593 GCF_008042145.1 Streptomyces sp. adm13(2018) | reverse complement strand
CCCCGGCCACTCCGGCGGCCCCGAGCGCCCCGGCCGTCGCGGCCGCCCGCGCGGAGAGCCCCACCGGATCCACGCCGCAGGCGGCGGGCGCCCTGCGGGACACCGGCGCGGCGCGCGCCCGCGTCCGGGACGCCTTCCTCCACGTCCTGGGCGAGGACCCCGGCGACCGGCCCCTCCAGGCCCTCGGCCTGGACTCGCTGATGATCGCGGAACTGACCACCGCCCTCGAACGGGGCGGCCCCACCGTCGACCCGTCGCTGCTCCTGCGGGCCCGTACGGCCGACGACATAGCGGCCGAAATCGCCTACCTGCCCGCACCGGCCGGAACCCCGGCAGTCGCTGGAACCCCGGCTCCCGTCGGTACTCCGGCTCCCGCCGGCACCCCGGCGCCCGCCGCCGCGACCGACCACGTCGGGGCCGCCGACTCCGCCCTGAGCGCGCTGCTGCGCCCCCTGCTCGACCACGACGGCGGGCGCGGGGTGGTCCAGGCATGACCCGCGAGCCGAACGAAAGGACAACTGTGAGCGAGCTCGACACCCGCATCGCCGTCATCGGCCTCGCGGCGAGGCTCCCGGGCGCCGAGGACGTGGCCGACCTGACGGCCATGCTGGGCGGCGAAGGGGTCGAGGTCGGCGAGGTCCCGCCGAGCCGGTGGGCCCGTGACCTCTACCTCGGCGAGGCGCCGCACCGCGGCACCCACCACCGGGGCGCGTTCCTGGTCGACCCGTTCTCCTTCGACCACGAGGCCTTCGGCATGACCGCCGAGGACGCCGTCCTCCTCGACCCGCAGCAGCGGGTCATGCTGGAGGTCGGCGCCCGGGCCCTGGAGGACTCCGGCTACCTGGGCGCGCGCCGCAGGCTCGACGCGGGCGTGTTCGTCGGCGCCCGGATGAACGCCTACGGCTTCGACCGCGGCCGCGGCCCGGTCGGCCCCGGCCTTCCGGACCCCGCCACGGCGGGCACCGGGCCCGGCCCGGCCGCCCTGTGGGGGCGGTCGCAGAACTTCATGGCGGCCTGGCTCTCCGACCGCTTCGACCTCGCCGGCCCCAGCCTCGTCGTGGACACGGCCTGCTCGTCGTCGCTCTCGGCGGTCTGGCTCGCCTGCCAGAGCCTCGCCTCCGGCAGCTGCGAGATCGCCCTCGTCGGCGCGGTGGACCTCCTGATCGACCCGCTGACCTTCGTCCTCCTCTCCCGCACCGGGGCGCTATCCCCGGACGGGCTGTGCCACACCTTCGACCGCCGGGCCAACGGCTACGTCCCCGGCGAAGGAGCCGCGGCCCTGGTGCTGAAGCCGATGGCGGCGGCGCTGCGCGACGGGGACCTGGTCCTCGGCGCGATCAGCGGGGTCGCGGTCAACAACGACGGCCGCA
Organism: Streptomyces sp. adm13(2018); assembly: GCF_008042145.1. Lineage (GTDB taxonomy): Bacteria > Actinomycetota > Actinomycetes > Streptomycetales > Streptomycetaceae > Streptomyces. The sequence goes on along the minus strand of NZ_RDBH01000137.1, from coordinate 4,223 downwards.
CCATGGGCGTCACCACGCCCAATCTGGAAGCACAGATCGACCTGCTCGACAAGGTCTACCGGGCCGTCGACCCGGCGACCGTGCAGTACGTCGAGGCGCACGGCACCGGCACCGCCATCGGCGACCCCATCGAAGTGCGGGCGCTCACCGAGGTGTTCGGGCGCCACGGTGTCCCGCGCAACTCGGTCGCGCTCGGCTCGGTCAAGCGCCGCATCGGCCACCTCCACTCGGCCTCCGGCCTCGCCGGACTCGCGAAGATCATCCTGTCGCTGCGGGAGGGCACCGTACCGGCCGTGGCCGTCGAGTCCCCCAACCCCCGCCTCAACCTGGACGACAGCCCCTTCCACCTCCCCCGACCCCGTCCGCCCCCGATCCCGCCGTTCCGAACAACGTGCAACACCCGCACCACACGAACGAGAGGTACCAGCACCATGGCTAGCGAGTACGGACTGAAGCGTCACTTCAACGGGGACGCGGCCCGCCTCATCGGCGGCAAGATCCGAGTCGTCCACCCCGATTTCGACGTGGAGGACTACGCGGCCGAGACCGAGCGGCGGATCCCCGGACTGGAGCTGAAGGACCGCGTCCTGGTCCTCGCGGAAGGCCTGCGGGCCCGGCTCCCCGAGGACTACGCGAAGGCCCTGCCGATCCTCCTCGCCATCCTCGAGGACGAACTCGCCGAGGGCGAGGGCATGTTCAACAGCAGCTGGTTCCTCATGCCGGTGGCCCGCTTCGTCGAGGACTACGGCCTCGACCACCCGGAGCTCTCCCTCGACGCCATCGAGGAGATCACCAAGCGGCACACCGGCGAGTACGCCATCCGGCCCTACCTCGAACAGCACTACGAGCTGACGATGGAGAAGGTGGCCGGCTGGGCGGTCAGCCCCAGCCACAACGTGCGCCGGCTGGCCACCGAGGGCGTCCGCCCCCGGCTTCCCTGGCACCGCACGCTGGTCGTCTTCGTCAAGGACCCGCACCCGGTCCTGGAGATCCTCGAACCGCTGCGCAGCGACCCGTCCGAGTACGTACGGAAGTCCGTCGCCAACAACCTCAACGACATCTCCAAGGACCACCCCGAGGTCGCGCTCGCCACGGCGCTGCGCTGGCTGGAGGAGAGCCCCACCCCCGAGACCCGCTGGATCGTCAAGCACGGTCTGCGCACCCTCGTGAAGAAGGGCGACCAGCAGGCCCTGGGCCTGCTCGGGGCCACCGGCGGCGAGCACGTGCACGTGCCCCGGCTGCGCGTCACCCCGGAGGCGGTGACCGTCGGCGACACCCTCCTCATCGACTTCGACATCGAGAACACCGACGACCGACGGCACAGCATCGCCGTCGACTACGTGGTGCACCACGTCCGCAAGAACGGGCGCACCATCCCCAAGGTCTTCAAGCTGACCACGCTGGAACTCGGCCCCGGCGAGAAGCGGACCCTGGAGAAGTCCCACCCCATCAGGGAGGTCCAGACGCGCACGTACTACCCCGGCGAGCACGCCGTCGACATCCAGGTGAACGGCCTCGTACGGGCCACAGGGCGCTTCGGGCTGCGCACGTGAGCGCCCACCGGATCACCCTCAGGGCCGCCGATCCGCTGGTCGCCGACCACCGGATCGGCGGTGTCCCGGTCGTCCCGGCCGCCGCCCAGATCGACGCCCTGCTCTCCGCCTGCGCCGCCGACCGGCCCGACCGGGTGTGGCAGCTGGAGCAGATCGGGTTCAAGACGCCGCTGACCGTCCCCGGCCGCGAGGCCGGCATCGAGGTGGCGGCGGCCGGGGACGGCCGGTACACGGTCCGTTCCCTGCCGTCCGCGCCCGGCGGGGACCCGGTCGAGCACAGCGTCGCCCGGGTGGCGAGCACTCCCTTGCCGCCGCCCCGGTACGTCGACGTGGCCGCGCTCAGGGCGGGGTGCACCGAGCACGTCCCGTCGGCGGACCTGGCCGCGTGGCGGGACGCGAGCGGCATCGCGTACGGGCCGGCCTACCGGGTCGTCCGGTCGGCGCACCGGGGCCCCGGACGCATGCTGCTGATGCTGCGGGCCGAGGACGGGGCGGACGGCGGCGCGGTGCCCCCGTTCGTACCGCCGCCGCTGCTCGACAGCGTCTTCCAGGCGCTCGGCATGCTCGACGACGGCTCGGCCGGGATGTGCCTGCCCTGGTACGTCGGCCGGCTCGTGGCCCGGCGACGGATCTCCGGCACGGTGATCGCCCTGATCGAGCGGGAGGAGACCGCGGACACCGGGGGCGGGGCCGTCCGCGGCCGGGCCCTGGTCTGCAGCCAGCAGGGTGAGGTCCTCCTGGAGTTGGAGCGGATCACCCTCAAGGCGGCGGGACGGCCGGCAGCTGTCCTGGTGGACGGCTCGGCCATCGCGCCCGCGGCGGCCGACGGCTCAGCCACCGCGTCGGTCCCGGTGGACGATTCGGCCACTGTGTCCGTTCCGGCCGAGGCTTCCGCCACTACGCCCGCCTCGGTCGGCGGCTCCGCCACCGCGCCCGTCCCGGCGCCCCGGCCCGACAGTCACCCCGGGACGCCGTCCGCCGTGTCCACCGCCGTACCCCCGGCCCCCGCCGACGGGGACCCGGCCGGGGCCGGGCGGGGCCCGGTCGCCGTCCCCACCGTCGAGSCCTTGGTCTGGCGCGAGACGGCCCTGCGATCCGCCCGCCCCGACCCGGCTGCCGGCGGCGGGGAACCCGCCGGCACCGAGGAGTCAGCAGCCACCGGGGGAGCGGCGCCCGACGCCGAGCGCACCGTCCTCCTCGTGGCGGCACACCCGCCCCGTACGACCGAGGGCGGCCCCCGGTTCCTCCACCTGACGCCCGAACGACTCGTCGACGAGGGCCTCGACGCCCTGCCGGACGGCACCGTCCCCCAGGACGTCGTCTACGTGGCCCCCGACGGCCCCGCGGACGGCGCGGCGGCGGCGACCAAGGCCCTCCAGGACGTGTTCGCGCTGGTTCGCCGGCTCGCCGCCCGTACACCCATGATCGATCTGCTGATCGTCACCGGCACCGCGCACGCGGTGACGGAGGGGGAGACGGTCGACCCGTTCATGACGGCCCTGTGGGGACTCGGCCGCACCCTGCGCGTCGAGCACCCGCGCACCAGGATCCGGCTCGCCGACCTCGGCTCCGGCCCGGACCGGGCCGGGGGAGCGGCGGACGCCGACGGGGCCGCCCTCGTGGAGGCGCTGCACCGGGACGTCCCGGAGCTCGCCCTCAGGAACGGCACCTGGTACGAGCCCGAGCTGCTCACGGCACCCCCGGCCCCCGCCCGCGAGGTGCGGTACCGGGGCGGCCGGTTCCTGATCACCGGCGGCATGGGCGGCATCGGCCTGCGCGTGGCGGAGTTCCTCGCGGACGAGGGCTGCGCCCGGCTGACGCTGGTGGGGCGGACCGTACCCGCGGAGGGCGATGCCCGCGAGCGGCTCGACCGGCTCGCCGAGCGCTGTGACCTCCAGATCGTCGCCGCGGACGTCCGCTCCCTCGGGGAGTCGCCGTCCGGCCCCTACGACGGGGTGTTCCACGCGGCGGGCGTGCTCCGCGACGGACTCGCCCGCAGCCTCATGCCCGATCGGGTGGACGCCGTCCTCGGCCCCAAGGTCGGGGGCACGCACGCCCTCGCCGACCTGCTGTCGGAGGGTGAACACCCGGCCTTCGTCGTCCTGTTCTCCTCCATCGCGGCCGTCCGGGCCAACCTCGGCCAGAGCGCCTACGCCGCGGCCAACGGCTACCTGGACGGCTACGCCGCCCGCCGACGGGCCGAGGGCCTGCCCTGGTACAGCCTCGGCTGGGGCCTGTGGACGGTCGGCATGGGTGAGGCCGTCGCCCCGCGCGCCGCCGCGCACGGCGTCGCCGCGCTCACCCAGGACGACGGCATCGGCCTGCTCCGTACGGCCCTGGGCCGCCCGCCCGCGCACTACGTACTCTCCGCCGCGAATGCGAAGGACGCATCCATGACTGCTGTCACGCCCGACGCCGGCCTCTGGCCGTCACTCACCCTCGCCGTCGGCAAGGTCCTGCACCTCGACTCGGTCTCCGCCGAGGACGACCTGCTGGAGCTGGGCCTCGACTCCATGATGGCCGTCGAACTCGCGGCCTCACTGGCCGCCGACGGGCTCGACGTGGACCCGATGGTGTTCTTCGAGCACACCCGGGTCGGCACGCTCCTCACCCACCTGGAGTCCCTCCCGCGCGCCGCGACCCAGGCGCCGGCCCCGCCCGCCCCCGCGC
>NZ_RDBH01000136.1:5893-16276 GCF_008042145.1 Streptomyces sp. adm13(2018) | reverse complement strand
CCGCCGCACCCCTCCCGCGCTCCCTGCCCCTCACGTCCCGCCGCCACATCGACCTGCTCCGGGTCTGCAGCGCGGCGAGTCACGGACACCGCCGGACGGTCCACCCCGCCGGCTGAGGGACTGTTCGCCGAGGGGGCGCCGCCCCCGCGGGCGCAGCGTCGCGCCCCACTCCTCCTCTTCCCGTACCTCTGCCGCCTCCGGGCCCCGCGGGGCCGGTGCCGTCGCGCCGCCGCGACCGGCGCCGCGCCGCGCGCCGCCCGGACCCGGCACCGAGCACCCTCAAGGGAGAAGCATGTCCGTCGTCCCGTCCTCGCTGCTGCCCGCCTCCGCCGTGCCCGCCTTCCGCGGCCGGATCGGCCGCGACGTCCACAGCGGCCACTACGCGGTGCCGCACCGCTACCGCCTCCACGTCGCCCCCTACGACCCCGACTGTCTGAGCATCGTCCTGACCCACAGCCTGCTCGGACTCGACGACACGCTCCCGCTGTCCGTCCTGCCCGAGACCCCCGACACGCCCGACGGCGGGTACACCGCCCTCCGCCCGCTGTACGAGGCGAGCGCCCACCTCTACGAGGGGCCCGCCGCGGCGCCCGTCCTCAGCGACGGATGGACCGGGCGGATCGTCAGCACGCACGTCCCCGACATCCTGCGGGACCTCGCCCTCCGCTTCCGCGGCGACGGCCCCGAACTGCTCCCGGAGCACCACCGCGACGAGATCGAGGCGATCGCCGACCTCTGCGAGCGCAGCGTCAACCGGGCCGCCCAGCGCGCCGGTGAACTCGGACTCGACGGCGACGCCGCCCACCAGGACCCCCTCACCGTCCTCTTCGCGGCCCTCGCCGCACTGGAACGGCGCCTCGCCCGCCACCCTTACGTGCTCGGCGACGCGCCCACCGCGGCCGACGTCCACGTCTGGGTCACCCTCGTCCAGCTCGACACCGTCCACCGCTGGCACCTCGACGCCGCCGCCATGGACCGGGTCGCCGGACACCCGGCCCTCTGGTCCTACGCCCGACGCCTCGCGGCCCGCCCCGAGTTCGCCCGCCGTCTCGACATCGACGGCATCCTCCGCCGCCACCGCACCCACTGCCGCGGCCGCGAGGCCGCCGGCGCGGGCATCCGCCTCGTCGACTGGTCCGGCCCGACCGGCTGACGCCCGCCGCGCCGACGGGGACACGCGACGGAGGGCGCGCCGGCACCACCGCACCCCGGCCGCCCGCCGTACCGGAGCACCGCCCTCGGCCGCCTGCCGCACCGGGACCACGGCACCCCGGCCGCCCGGCCCGGCTCGGCCGCAGTGGTGGCCGGCCGGCGGGCCACGGCCCCGGTTCAGCCGATGCGGTGGCCCGCCAGCGGGCCCGTGTCGTCGCCCGCCCCCGTGCGGACCCCGCGCAGGAACTCCTCCAGCACCTCCACGGCACCGTGCGACGGCTCCCACTCCAGCTGCTCACGGGCCCGCTCCGTGGCGAGCAGCGGCATGTGCCGCATGGCGTCGAAGAGATCGGGCGACGCCGGGGCGAGCCTCAGGCGCCAGGCCGCCGACAGGGCGCCCCGCACCGCGCCCGCCGGCACCCGCACCGGCTTCGCGTCGAACAGCTCGCCCAGGACCCGGCCGTCGATCACCGGATCCGCGGCCAGGTTGAACGCGCCGCGGACGTCCCGCAGCAGCGCCCGCCGGTACGCGTCGGCCGCGTCGTCCGTGTGCAGCACCTGGAGCCGGAGCCCGTCGAACTCCGGGAGCAGCGGCAGCAGATCGGGCCGCATCAGCTGCCCCGGGAAGAAGCGTCCGGCGAAGATCCGCCGCTGCCCGCTGGCCGATTCCTCCTTGAAGAGGAACGCCGGGCGCATCCGTACCACGCGGGTCTGCGGATGGTCCCGCTCGAAGGTGTCGAGGACCCGCTCCAGATAGGCCTTCTCCCGCGTGTACGCGGCGCCGGGCCAGCCGTGCGTCGGCCAGGCCTCGGACACCGGGGCGCCGTCGGCCGGCCCGGGGGAGTACGCCCCCACCGAGGAGGCGTGCACCAGGACCGGCACCCGCGCCGCCGCGACCGCGTCGAACACGCGCACCGAGCCCAGGACGTTGGTCCGCCAGGTCTCCACCGGATCGTGGGTCGGCCCGAACCGCCAGGCCAGGTGGACCACGGCGTCCGCGTCGGCGAGGTGCCGCGCGAGCAGCGGCTCGTCGCCCTCCCGCGACAGGTCCGTCTCCGCCCACTCCACCCCCGGCAGGTCGAGGCGCGGCCGTCGCCGTGCCAGGCCTAGGACCGAGCCGACGCGCGGATCGCGCGCCAGGAGCCGTACCAGGCTGGTGCCCACGTTGCCGGTGGCGCCGGTGACGACCACCCGCGCGATGTCGCTCGTGTTCATGTCTCCGACCCTCCGCCATCCGGGCCGGAACCGCACTCCGGGGACGTCCCGCCGCCCTCCCCGTCACGGAGCGTGTCCGTGTCGGTCGCGGCGGTGGCCGACGACCGGGACGATGGAGCGACTCGGGAGAGCGACTCAGGAGAAGGAGGACACCATGCTGCTGCCCGACCGGAACACGGTCGACCGGCTGCTCCGGCACTACCGTGCCCAGGAGCGGACCGTGCTGGACAGGCCGTGCGACCTGTCGGCGCGCCGGCGCTTCGAGGACACGGCGTACACCCTCTGCGTACTGATGGGGGAGCGGACCGCCCGGGAGGCCGCCGACGCCGCCGAGCGCTACGTGGCGGGCGGCAGTCCGGCTCCGCGCCAGGCCCTGGAGGGCCTCCCGGGAGCCTGACCGGATCAATGGTCAGGAATCGAGAAGCGGCCGCATTCGGCCGCCGCTAGCGTGGCTGCCACGGACCCCGCGGTACCGCCGCCGTCGCTCGGGACGCACCGCGCCGGTCCGTCAGACGGCCCCGCGCGACAGCTGGAGAGACGATGAGCAAGGCCCCCAGGGCGGACAAGCAGCCGCACCCGGCCGACCGGCACGACCTGATCCGGGTGCACGGCGCGCGGGAGAACAACCTCAAGGACGTCAGCATCGAGATCCCGAAGCGCCGGCTCACCGTCTTCACCGGCGTCTCCGGCTCGGGCAAGAGCTCGCTCGTCTTCGACACCATCGCCGCCGAGTCCCAGCGGCTGATCAACGAGACGTACAGCGCCTTCGTCCAGGGCTTCATGCCGACCCAGGCGCGGCCCGAGGTCGACGTGCTCGACGGTCTGACGACGGCGATCATCGTCGACCAGCAGCGGATGGGCGCCGACCCCCGCTCCACCGTCGGCACCGCCACCGACGCCAACGCGATGCTCCGCATCCTCTTCAGCCGCCTCGGCAAGCCGCACATCGGCCCGCCCAGCGCCTACGCCTTCAACGTCCCCTCGGTCAAGGCCAGCGGCGCCATCACGGTCGAGCGCGGCGACAAGAAGACCGTCCGGGCCACCTTCAACCGCACCGGCGGCATGTGCCCGCACTGCGAGGGCCGCGGCACGGTCTCCGACATCGACCTCACCCAGCTGTACGACGATTCCAAGTCGCTCGACGACGGCGCGCTATCCATCCCCGGCTACACCCCGGGTGGCTGGAACTACCGCCTCTACACCGAGTCCGGCCTCGTCGACCCGGCCAAGCCCATCCGCCGGTACACGAAGAAGGAACTCCAGGCCTTCCTCCACCACGAGCCCACCCGCATGAAGATCGCGGGCATCAACATGACGTACGAGGGGCTCGTCCCCCGGATCCAGAAGTCCTTCCTGGCCAAGGACAAGGAGGGCATGCAGCCCCACATCCGGGCGTTCGTGGACCGGGCCGTCACCTTCACCACCTGTCCCGAGTGCGGCGGCACCCGCCTCGCCGAGGGCGCCAGGGCGTCCAAGATCAAGCGGATCAGCATCGCCGACGCCTGCGCCATGCAGATCAGCGACCTCGCCCAGTGGGTCCGGGGCATCAAGGAGCCCTCGGTCGCGCCCCTGCTCACCGCGCTCCAGCTGACCCTCGACTCGTTCGTGGAGATCGGTCTCGGCTACCTCTCGCTCGACCGGTCCGCCGGCACGCTGTCGGGTGGCGAGGCGCAGCGCGTGAAGATGATCCGCCACCTCGGATCCTCGCTCACCGACGTCACGTACGTCTTCGACGAGCCCACCGTCGGACTGCACCCCCACGACATCCAGCGGATGAACGAACTGCTCCTGCAACTGCGCGACAAGGGCAACACCGTGCTCGTGGTGGAGCACAAGCCGGAGACCATCGCGATCGCCGACCACGTCGTCGACCTCGGCCCCGGCGCCGGCACGGCGGGCGGCACCGTCTGCTTCGAGGGCACGGTGGACGGGCTGCGCTCCGGCGACACCGTCACCGGCCGGCACTTCGACGACCGGGCGTCCGTGAAGGACTCCGTGCGGAAGCCCACCGGCACCCTGGAGATCCGGGGCGCGTCGACGCACAACCTGCGCGACGTCGACGTCGACGTCCCGCTCGGGGTCCTCGCCGTCGTCACCGGTGTCGCCGGCTCCGGGAAGAGCTCGCTGGTGCACGGCTCGATCCCCGCGAGCGACGACGTGGTGTCGATCGACCAGAGCCCCATCCGCGGCTCGCGGCGCAGCAACCCGGCGACGTACACCGGACTCCTCGACCCGATCCGCAAGGCCTTCGCCAAGGCCAACGGCGTGAAGCCGGCGCTGTTCAGCGCGAACTCCGAGGGCGCCTGCCCCACCTGTAACGGCGCGGGCGTGATCTACACCGACCTCGGCATGATGGCCGGTGTCTCCTCGACCTGCGAGGACTGCGAGGGCAAGCGGTTCCAGGCCTCGGTCCTGGAGTACCTCCTCGGCGGCCGCGACATCAGCGAGGTCCTCGCGATGCCCGTGTCCGAGGCCGTGGAGTTCTTCGGCTCGGGCGAGGCGAGCACCCCGGCCGCCCAGCGGATCCTCGCGCGCCTCGCGGACGTCGGACTCGGCTACCTGAGCCTCGGCCAGCCCCTCACCACGCTCTCGGGCGGCGAGCGCCAGCGGCTGAAGCTGGCCACGAACATGGCCGAGAAGGGCGGGATCTACATCCTCGACGAGCCGACCACCGGGCTGCACCTCGCCGACGTCGAGCAGCTGCTCGGCCTGCTCGACCGGCTCGTGGACTCCGGCAAGTCCGTCATCGTCGTCGAGCACCACCAGGCGGTCATGGCCCATGCCGACTGGATCATCGACCTCGGCCCCGGCGCCGGCCACGACGGCGGCACGATCGTGTTCGAGGGCACTCCGGCGGACCTCGTGGCCGCCCGGTCCACGCTCACGGGCGAACACCTCGCGGCGTACGTGGGCGCCTGACGGGCGACCACCGAACGGCCCGGGGCCCCCGTCGCGCCGACGGGGGCCCAGGGCCACTTCGCTGATCAGCCAGTCCGTCAATGAGTCCAGTCGACAAGGCCACCAGTCGACAAGGCGGTCATTCGGTCCGCCGGTCCGCCCGGCGCCGCCGGCTCCACAGGAGCAGGGCCGCCGCGCAGGCCGAACCCACCAGCGCCAGCGGGAAGCCGGCCGACGCGCCCGAAGGCTGCGTGCCGCCCTCCGGGTCCCCGGCGGGCGCCGCCACCGCCACCGCCTCGGCCCCGGCCCGGGGCGCCCGCTCATCCGGGGACGCCGGGCGGTCCTCACGGGCCACCGACACCGGCCGGGTCCCCGCGGTGGCCACCGCCTTCGGCTGCTCGGGGAGCAGCGAGCCCACCGGCCGGACCCGGTCCGCCGCCGCGAAGCCCCAGTCGAGGAGCTCGCGCGCCTCCTCGTACACGGCGAGACCGCCGCCGCCCTGCGGGTTCATCACCGACACCACGAGCGTCCGGTCGCCGCGCCGGGCCGCCGAGATCAGGGTGTTGCCCGCGTTGCTCGTGTAGCCGTTCTTGATGCCGATGAGCCCCGGGTAGCGGGCGACGCCGTCCGCCCCGGTCAGCAGACGGTTGGTGTTGGCGATGCCGTACGACCAGGTGCCCGCCGGGAAGTCGGCGTACGCCGTCGAGCAGTACCGGGTGAACGCCGGGTCCTGGAGCCCGGCCCTGCCGAACACCGCCAGGTCGTACGCGGAGGACACCTGCCCCGGCGCGTCGTACCCGTCGGGGGACACCACATGGGTGTCCAGGGCACCCAGCGACCTGGCCTTCTCCTGCATCCGCCGGGACATCGACTCCCAGCCGCCGTTCATCGCGGCCAGGACGTGCACCGCGTCGTTCCCGGAGCTGAGGAACACGCCGTTCCACAGGTCCGACACCTTGTACGTGTACCCCTCCTTCACCCCGACGAGGCTGCTGCCGTCCCCGATCCCGGTCAGCTCGGCATCGGCCACGGTGTGCTGCTCGGAGGGCTGGTGGCCGGGGAGCGCCGTCAGGGCGAACAGGGCCTTGAGGGTGCTGGCCGGCGGCAGCTTCCGGTGCGCGTTCCGCGCGGCGAGCACCTCGCCCGTGGACACGTCCGCGACCACCCACGACAGCGCGGAGAGCGAGGGCGCGGCCGGCGCGCCCGGCAGCGGCTGCACCTGCGTGCCCTTGCGGTCCAGCCGGGCCCGGTCGACCGGCCGGCGGCCGGGCGGCGTGGGCTCCCGGAGGGTGCTGCCCGGCGACCGGAGCGACGCCGGGACCACCGCGGAGGCCGCACCCGGAGCGGCGGTCGCGGGGGACATGAAGGCCGTGGTCGAGGTGGCGGCCGCGACCGAGGGGGCGGCGGACGCCGCGGCCGACGGAGCGGGCAGCACGAGCAGCATCGCCGCGGTACCGGCGGCAGCATGACGGACAGCTGACATGACGATCATTCAGTCACCGTAGGGAGGGGGTGCCGCGCCCGCAGATCGGAGTGCGCCGACCGGGGGAGGGGGTGTGGCGGACGGCGGCGCGTCGTGCGCCCGCACGGGTGGCGTCCCCCGCCGTGGCCGGGTGCCGGCGGGGCAGGGCATGCTGGTGATGTGGCCTCACCATCCCGTCCCAGCAACGCCGTTCCGGCCGAGAGCGCCGGAGCGCCCACCGCCGAACCGGCCTCCCGGCCCGTCCCGGCACCCGCCGGGCCCCCGGCGGCTCCCGGCGGTCCCTTCGGGGCGCCCGCCTTCCGTACCGAGCGGCAGCCGGCGGCGATCGCCACCGGGCACATGATCGTCTGCGGGGACGACGCTCTCGCCCACCGCTTGGCGGGCGAGCTGCACGAGGTGTACGGGGAGCACGTCACCCTCCTCGTCCCGGTACGGCCCGACGCCCCGCGCACCCCCGCCGCCCGCACCGGACGGGCGCTGGCCCTCTTCGGACGGGTCACGGCTGCCGTCATCCGCACCACGGGCGCCCCCGGCACCACCGCTCCGCAGGGGACCGGCGCCGCCGGCGAACCCGCCGGCGCGCTGCACGTCGTCGAGTCGTCCGAGGCCGACGACCGGGCCCTGACGGACGCCGGAGTGGAGCGGGCCGCCGCCCTCGCCCTCGTCCACGAGGACGACGAGACCAACATCCGGGCGGCCCTCACCGCCCGCCGCCTCAACCCCCGGTTGCGCCTGGTCATCCGGCTCTACAACCGCAAGCTCGGGCAGCACCTCGAAACCCTCCTCGACCAGGCCGCCGCCGTCGCGGAGCCGGGCCTCGACCCCCAGGAGCGCGACGCCGCCACCACCGTCCTCTCCGACGTGGACACCGCCGCCCCCGGCCTCGCCGCGGCCGCCGTCGCCGGGACCAGCAAGGTGGTCCAGGCCGGCGGGCTCCTCCTGCACGCCGTGGAGCGGCTGCCCGCCCCCGGGGCGGCCCCCGACCCCGGACTGTGCACGCTGGCCCTGCTCTCCGCCACCACCGGCGACCCGGCGGGCTGCGAGGGCTCCGAGCGGAGCGGTGACGCCGGTCCCCGGCTCCTGCCGGACGACCGCACGGTGGCCGCCGCCACCGGCCGCGCCGCCGTCACCCTCGAAGCGGTCACCGCCGCCGGCCCGCCGCCCGCCGCCGCCCGGCTCGCCGCGTCCGCGCTGCCGGTCGCCTCGCTCTTCTCCCGCCGGCTCAGATGGTCGCTCGCCGGGGCGGCCGCCGCCGTCCTCGCGCTCGCCCTGGCCTCCACGTTCACCACCGGCGACCATCCGCTGCACGCCGCCTATCTGACGCTCCTCGACATCTTCGCCATCGGCGACCCGGCGGTGGGGGAGTCCACCAGCCGTCAGGTCCTCCAGATCCTCGCCGGGTTCGTCGGGCTGCTCCTGCTGCCGGTGATCGTGGCCGCCCTCATCGAGGGCCTCGGCACCTTCCGCACGGCCACCGCCCTGCGCCGCCCGCCGCGCGGCCTCTCCGGGCACGTCGTCCTCCTGGGCCTCGGCAAGGTCGGCACCCGGGTCCTCGCCCGGCTCCGCCGCCTCGACATCCCCGTGGTCTGCGTGGAGTCCGACCCGGAGGCCCGCGGCATCGCGGTCGCCCGGCGGCTGCGCGTCCCCACCGTCATCGGCGACGTCACGGAGGAGGGCGTCCTGGAGGCGGCCCGCATCGACCGTGCCCACGCCCTGCTCGCCCTGACCAGCGTCGACATCACCAACCTGGAGGCCGCGCTCTCCGCCCGCGCCGTCAGCCCCGGCCTCCGGGTCGTCCTGCGCCTGTACGACGACGACTTCGCCACGGCCGTCTTCCGCACCCTCCGGACCGCCCACCCGGCCGCCCTCACCCGCAGCCGCAGCGTCTCCCACCTCGCCGCACCGGCCTTCGCCGGGGCCATGGTGGGCCGTCAGGTGCTCGGTGCCGTACCCGTCGAGCGGCGCGTCCTCCTCTTCGCCGCGGTGGACGTCGCCGACCACCCCCTCCTGGAGGGGCTGACGGTCGCCGAGTCCTTCCACCCGGGCAAGTGGCGGGTCATCGCCCTGGACGGCGTGGGCGCCAAGCCCGGTGCGGGCGGGGCCTGGCGTCTGGAACCCGACCGCGTCCTGAAACCGGAGGACCGGGTCGTCGTGGCGGCCACCCGCCGGGGCCTGGCCGAACTCCTGGGCCGCCGCGGCCCGCGGTGCGACCCCCCACCGCCGGTCAACCCCGCACGGACGGGACGGGGTTGACCTAGGATGCGGCTTCACCGACCGCCCGACCCCGGCACACCGTCCGGGGGCGGCCTCGTGGGGCGTACGCCCGGCGGGCCGTGAAGGCGCTGCTCACCAGGGTCCGGAGGCGGCGGTGGTCGGCGCCGTCCGCGGTGATCATGCCCGGCGGGATCGACGGCATGGCGGTCCTCGGCCACGACGCCCTCCGGGACTTCCTCGCCCACCCCGACGTGGCCAAGGGCCCCCAGCACTTCACCGCACTCGCCGAGGGCCGCATACCCGACGGCTGGCCGCTGCGCACCTTCGCCACCGTGCCGGGCATGATCACCGCGGACGGCGCCGACCACCGCCGCCTCCGGACCCTGGTGAGCAGCGCCTTCACGGCCCGCCGGGTGGAACTGCTCCGCCCGCGCGTGGAGGCGGTCACCGCCGGTCTCCTCGACGGGCTCGCCGAAGCGGCCGCCGCGGGCGACGGCGTCGCCGACCTGCGCCGCCACTACGCCCTTCCGCTGCCGCTCGGCGTCATCTGCGAACTCCTGGGCGTCGACCCCGCCCACCAGGACCAACTGCACCAGCTTTCCGGCCTGGTCGTCGCGACCGACACCACGCCCGCGCAGGCGGTCGCCGCCAACCGCGACCTCGTCGCGCTCCTCGCCGCCATCGCCGCCGACAAGGCCGCGGCCCCCGGCGACGACCTCACGAGCGCGCTCCTCGCCGCCCGGGACGAGGGCGGCGACCGGCTGGACCAGGCCGAGTTGATCGGCACCCTGCTCCTGCTGATCGTCGCCGGGCACGAGACCACCCTGAACCTGCTCACCAACGCGGTCCGGGCCCTCTGCACCCACCGCGACCAGCTCGCCCTGGTCGTCGAGGGGCACGCGAGCTGGGCGGACGTAGTGGAGGAGACGCTCCGCTGGGACAGCCCCGTCAGCTACTTCCCGTTCCGCTACCCCACCCGCGACCTGACGGTCGACGGCACGCGGATCCCGCAGGGCACGCCCGTCCTGGCCGGCTACTCGGCGGCGGGCCGCGACCCCGCGGCCCACGGCCCGGACGCCGACCGCTTCGACGTGACGCGCACGGCGACGGTGAAGCACCTGTCGCTCGGGCACGGCCCCCACTACTGCCTGGGCGCCCCGCTCGCCCGGATGGAGGCCACCCTCGCCCTGGAGGCGCTCTTCACCCGCTTCCCGGACCTGGACCTGGCCGTCCCGGACTCCGAGCTGCCCCGCCACGCCGGCTTCGTCGGCAACAGCGTCAGAACCCTCCCGGTCSGACCGGGAGGGTGACGGCCCGCCAGGCTACGGCCATGTGGGAGACGGTCCGGCAGCCACGGGCCGGCGGGAAGCACTGCTACCCGCCGCCCCGCCCCGCTCAGCCCGCCCTCCCCCACACCACAC
>NZ_RDBH01000136.1:0-5793 GCF_008042145.1 Streptomyces sp. adm13(2018) | reverse complement strand
CCTCCCCCACACGGTCGTGGGGGAGGTGCGCAGGGAGGAGACCAGACGCAGCAGCCGTGCCTCGTTCCCCACGAGGCCGGCGGCCCGCAGCGCCTCGTCCGCCTCGGCCATCGGGTGGGTGAGCATCACCCCCGCGTACGGGGCGAGCTGCGGATCGGTCAGCACGGCCTGGGTGGATTCGAGCAGCCGCAGGTACGCCTGGGCGGCGGCACGCTCGTTCGCGGTGATCGTGGTCGTGGTCATGTCGGGCTCCCTCTCGACAGTTCGGCGCTCACCACCCTCTCGTACGGGTCTGACAATCGCGCTCAGCCCCGCCCGTGGAGCCGCTCCATCAGCCGCTCCAGGAAGACCCGCTGGCCCTCGACGAGCAGCGGGGCGGCCACCTCGGGGAAGAACCAGCCGACCCGGTCGATCTCGGGGAACTCCCCCTGCACACCGGACCGGGGCGGCCACTCCATGGTGAACGTGCCGGGGGTGATCCCGGCCGGGTCGAGCGTTCCCTCGACGGCCCAGATCGTGACGAGCTTTCCGCTGCGCTGCCGGGACTCGCCGAGGTCCAGCCACTCGCCCACGGGGGCCGGGAGCCCCAGCTCCTCCTGGAACTCCCGGCCGGCCGCCGCCTCCGGGGTCTCGCCCGGCTCGTACTCCCCCTTGGGGATCGACCAGGCCGCCTGCTCGCGCGACGCCCAGAGGGGCCCGCCCATATGGCCGATGAGCACTTCGACGCCACCGTCCGCCGTACGTCGGAAGACCAGCAGGCCCGCACTGCGTTTGTCAGACATGCGGTCCAGTCTGGCCGACCGGGCCCCGCSGCGGGGCCGCGCCTCACCCGTCGGCGCCGACCACCACCGGACCGCCCGCGGGATCCACCCCGTCCGCCCACCCCGGCGGCAGCCGCACCGAGCGCCGGGGGAGGAGCACCCCTCCGAGCCGCACCCGCCCCACCGGGGCGCCGTCCTGGCTGAGGGTCAGGACCGGGCGCACGAGCCGGCGGGCGGGCCGGACCAGGAGGGGTGCCCCCGCCGGCCCGAGCAGTCCGGGCGTCACCCACCGCAGCGGATCCGCCGGTCCCGCCGCCACTCCCACCGGCACCCGGTCCTCCGGCCAGGGCCGTCCTTCGAGCAGCTCGGCCACGGCCGCCGCGGCGGCACGGCCCTCGGCGGCGGCGGCCACCGCCGGCTCCACGCCGCGCAGCAGGTTGCCCGCGGCGAAGACCCCGGGGACGGCGGTCCGGAAGTCGCCGTCCACCGCGGGGCCCCGGGTGCCGGGGGCGAGCGGCAGGCCGCCGGTCCTGGCCAGTTCGTGCTCCGGGATCCAGTCCCCGGTGAAGACCACGGTGTCGCAGCGCAGGGTGTACGGGGTGGCCCGTCCCGCCCCTGCCCGCACCACGACTCCGGTCAGCCGGCCGCGACCGAGGAGTTCCGTCACGACCGCACCGGAGAGCACCGGCACGGGCCCGAACACCGCCTTCCGCACCGGGTGTTCGGAGACGACCGCCACCACCTCCACCCCGGCGGTACGCAGCGTCCGCACGGCGCTCCGGGCCACCGGGTCGCCCCCGACGACCACCGCCCGCCGCCCGATGCGCCCGGGCCGTGCCCCGAAGCGGTGGACCAGCCGCTGGAGCTCGCCCGTGGTCAGCACCCCGGCGGGCCGTGAGCCGGGGACGAGCCGTGCGCCGCGGGGGCGTTCGCGGGCTCCGGTGGCCAGCACGACCGCGCGGGCCCGGACGCGCTCAAGACCGGTCGGCGCGGTGACGTCCAGGGTGAGCGGCCCGGCCCACCCGGTGGCGGACACGCCCGTACGGACGGTGGCCCCGGCGCGCAGGGCCGCGCGCACCGCGCGGCGCGCGTACCCGGGACCGTCCAGCGGGCGGCCCCGACCGTCCGCGCCGAAACCCGGGCGGGCGCAGTGCCGGGGGACCCCGCCGGCCGCCTGGTCCCGTTCCAGGACCTCGACGCGTCCCGCGCCCGCGGCGGCGAGGCGCGCGGCGGCGGCCAGGCCGGCGGGCCCGGCGCCCACCACGAGCACGTCGACCGTACGGTTCACCGCGATCCTCCTCGTACGCCTGTGACGACGTCCGTACGGGTCACCGCGTCCCCCCGCGGTGCTCCGTGTGCTCCTCGAACAGGGCGCGCACCTCCGCGCCGCAGGAGTGGCCCTGGCAGCGGCCCGCACGCGCGCGCGTGCGACGGCGCAGTCCGTCGAGGCCGGCCGGCGGGATCGTGGAGGTGAGCGCGGCCCGGATCTCCCCGCGGGTCACCCGCTCGCAGTGGCACACGACCGTGCCGAAGTCCGGGTCCCGGGCGATGAGGGCGGCGTTTCGGTAGGGGCGGGGGAACGCCTCGCCGAGGTTCGGCATCCGGACCGGGGCGAGCGGCCGTTCGGGGCCGGGGTCGAGTCCGCAGTCGGCGAGCAGCCCGCGGACGTGCTCGGCGACGGCCAGGGAGGCGGTGAGCCCGGTGGACCGGATCCCGCCCACCGTGACGTACCGGAGGCCGGGGTGCGCGGCGATCCGGTAGTCCTCCTGTCCGGTGGCGGCCCGCAGTCCGGCGTAGACGGCGGTGACCTCCTCGTCGAGCAGGGCCGGGAGGATCCGGCCGCCCTGCTCGCGCAGTCCGGCGAGTCCCTCGGCCGTGGTGCCGGTGGCGGTCTTGTCGGCCAGGTCCTCGGCGGTGGGCCCGAGCAGCACGTTCCCGTACACCGTCGGCGCGATCAGCACGCCCTTGCCGAGCGGGCCCGGCACGGGCAGCAGGATGTGCCGGACCAGGTCGCGGGCGAACGTGTCGAAGACGAGCAGCTGGCCCCGGCGCGGGGTGACGGTGAAGTCCTCGCGGCCGACGAGGGCGTCGAAGGAGTCGGCGTGGAGCCCGCAGGCGTTGACGAGGTGGCGGGCGCGCAGCACTCCGCGCGTGGTGACGAGCCGGTGGTGCGGATCGCCCGTGCGGACCGCCTCCACCCGGCACCCGAGGTGAAGGTCGACGCCGGAGCGGACGGCCTGGGTGGCGTACGCGAGGGTCGTCGTCCACGGGCAGATCACCGACTCGCCCGGCACGGCGAGCGCGGTGAGCGCGCCCGGGCCCAGGTGCGGCTCTCGGGAACGGAGTTCGGCGGTGCCGAGGAGTGCGGTGGAGTGGTGCCCGTTGCGCTCGGCCTTGGCCGCGAGCCGGGGGAGCGCGGCGCGCTGCTCTTCGTCCCAGGCGACGAGCAGGGCGCCGACCGGCTCCACCGGGATCCCGGTCTCCCGCGCGTAGTCGGAGAGCAGACGGTGTCCCTCACGGACGAGGCGGGCCTCAAGCGTGCCCGGGAGCGCGTCGAAACCGGTGTGCAGGATCGCGGTGTTGGCCTTCGACGTCCCGTCGCCGACGTCGTCCGCCGCCTCCACGAGGGCGACCCGCAGCGGGTGGCGGGCCAGCGTCCGCGCGATGGCGCAGCCGATGACCCCGGCGCCGACGACCACGACGTCGTACGCCGCGTCGGGGCCCGCGGGGAGGGGGCCGGTCCGCGTGACGCTCATGAGGACCCGGACCCGGACCCGGACCCGGACCCGGATGCGGAGTCGGAACCTGTGCCGGAAGCGGAGCCCGCCGTGGTGCCGGAGCCCGCCGTCGCGCCCGCCCCCGTCCGCTCCACCAGCGCCGCCACCTCCGTCCGGAACCGGCCGAGACGCTCCGCCGCCTCCGCCGCCGAGATGCGCGGCTCGTACACGACCGAGGGCTTCCAGGCCGGGACGGCCTCGCCGATCGTGAGTCCCCGGTCGTGGCCGAGCCGGGCCACGGCCCCGACGCCGAGCGCCGTCGCGTCGGGCAGCGAGGAGACCTCCACCGGGAGTTGGAGGAGGTCGGCCTGGGTCTGCATGAGCAGCGCGGACCGGGTGAGGCCGCCGTCGGCGCGCAGCGAGGTCAGCGGCGTCCCGCGGTCCGCGGCGACGGCGGAGGCGAGGTCCACGACCTGGGCGGCGATGCCCTCGCAGAGGGCGCGGACCAGATGGCCCGGCGTCGTGTCGAGGCCGAGGCCGGTGAGCGAACCGCGGACGTCGCCCCGCCACCAGGGCGCGGCGAGCCCGGCGAGCGCGGGTACGAACGTGACACCGCCGGTGTCCGCGACCCCGCCGCCCACCGGGTCGATCTCGGCCGCGCCGGCGATGACACCGAGATCGGTGAGCCAGCGCACGGCGGAGGCGACGGTGTACACCTGCCCGTCCAGGCAGTGGGCGACCCGCCCGCGCAGCCGCCAGGCGACACAGCTCACCAGGCCCGAGGACGCGCGCCGGGGCACGGGGCCGGTCTGCGCGAGGAGGAAGGCGCCCGTGCCGTACGTGCACTTGGCGGCGGCCGGTTCGTCGGCGCTCTGGGTGAGCAGGGCCGCCTGCTGGTCGACCAGGAGGCCGGTCAGCGGCAGCGGCGGGCCGAAGGCGGTGGTGGTGCCGACCGGCGCGTCGCAGTCCACGACCCGGGGGAGGCGCTCGCCGCCGAGGCCGTACAGGTCGAGTGCGGTGTCCGACCAGGCGACCGTGTCCAGGTCGAGGAGACCGGTGCGCCCCGCGGTCGCCGCGTCGGTCACGAAGGCGCCGGTCAGCCGGTGCACGAGCCAGGAGTCGCTCGTGGTGACGACGCCGGCGCCGGTGGCGTGGCGGCGGATCCAGGCCATCTTGGGCGCGGCGAAGTAGGGGTCGAGTGGGAGGCCGGTGAGCTGTCTCAACCGGGGCTCGTGGGGTGTGAGATCGGCGCAGACGGAGGCCGCCCGGCGGTCCTGCCAGACCAGTGCGTCGGTGAGTGGTTCGCCGGTGGCGGGGTCCCAGGCGAGGACCGTCTCGCCCTGGTTGGCGAGGCCCACGGCGACGACCGGGGTGCCGGCCTCGGCGAGTGCGGCGCGCCCCGCGGTGACCACGGAGTCGTACAGCTCACGCGGGTCGACCTCGACCAGGCCGCCCGGCAGGTGACGGGGCCGGACGGGGGCCGTCCCGCTGCCGAGGACTCCGCGCCGGGGGCAGAGGACGAGGGCCTTGGTGCCCGAGGTGCCCTGGTCCACGGCGAGTACCGGGCCCGTCATCGTGCTGCTCCCGTCCCTGGACGTTCGGTGATCATCCGGTCACCGAAAAGGGTCAGGGTGCCGTTCGTGCCGCGGTCCGTCAAGCCTCGGCGGGCGACCGCGTCAGGTCCGTCGACGTACCTGACGGCAAATCAAATTCAGTCGTTGGCTTGATAATTATCGTCAGGAAAGAAAGAGGACCGGTCGCATCCGGAGCCCTCTATAGTGATCGCCGATCAACGGCCGGGACGCCCGCCGGGGGATTGACCACCCCCAGCCCATCCACCGAGGACCCATGTCATCCACAGCACGTACCGCCCCCTGATGGCCGGACACGGCTTCAGACCCGTCTACCACCCCGCGGGCCACGACCACGGCCTGCGCAACGCCGTCCAGGACTTACGGACCGGGCGCTGGGTGGCGATGGCGCGGCTCCTGGACGAGACGACGGGCTGGGACGGCTGGACGCGGCGCACCCAGGTCCTCGCCGCCGTCGCCGCCGGCACCGACGTCGTCCACATGTGGCGCACCGAGCAGCCCGGCAGCCTCGCCGCCACCGTGATGCACAGCCGCGTGACCGTGGAACGGGCCGTCCGGGCCCACCGCGCCGGCCACGCCCGCACCCGGGAGCTCTGGCAGGAGGCCTGGACCGCCTGCCGGGAGTCCGCCGACCTGGCCCCCGACGACCCGGTGCCGTGGATCGGTCTGATCGCCCTCGCCGCCCTCGACGGCCGGCAGCGCATGGAGGAGCACCGGCTGTCC
>NZ_RDBH01000135.1:15861-57394 GCF_008042145.1 Streptomyces sp. adm13(2018) | reverse complement strand
GGATCAGTGAAGCGGCAGCCGCACCTCGATCGTCTTGCCGCCGCCCGGCGGCAGGGACAGCCGTATCCCGCGGGCGAGGACCGAGTGGGAGTGCCAGTGGCCACAGGACGTCGAACGGGACCCTCCACGCCGCACGCGGGACGGCTCGTTCTCCCGCGGGACGCGTCCGAGGCGCGCGCCCGGGTGGCGGAGGCGCTGGCGGGAGCGACGGCCCTGAGAGGCGCGCCGCCGACCGCCACCGCGCTGGGCGACGCGCTGCTCGTGACGTCGGAGCTGTTCACGAACGCCGTGCGGCACGGGGGCGGCCTGACCGGGTTCCGGGTGGCGATCGACCGGGACGCGGTGACGGTCACCGTCGAGGACGCGAGCCACGAGCTGCCGCACGTACGTCGGGGACGGACGGAGCGAGTCTCCGGATCGACCGGGGGAGGCTTCGGATGGCCCCTGATCAGGCTGCTCGCCCGCGGGATACGGCTGTCCCTGCCGCCGGGCGGCGGCAAGACGATCGAGGTGCGGCTGCCGCTTCACTGATCCCGCCCCGCCCGCGGCGGGAGGAAGAGCCCTTCCGTGCCGGTGAGCCGGAGAAGGCGGGCCATCCGCGGGCTGGTGGGTCCGAGAAGGAGCGGCGTTCCCGGTGTGAGGGCCGGGTGCCCGCCGGGGCTCCGGCGCCGCGCGACACGTGCGGCACGGGCGAGCCACGCGGACCGGGCGGTCAGCAGGGCGCGCAGGCCGGCGCAGTCGCAGAAGGTGACGCCGCCGAGATCGAGCCGGACCCCCTCGGGATGCAGGGCCAGAGCGGCGCGGAGGCTCCGGTAGAGGCGCGGGGCCCCGGCGCTGTCGATCTCGCCGCCGACGGCCACGGTGCCGTCCGGGGTGATCTCCACGGTCATCCGCGCGTCCGCGCCGGTCGTGGGCGGCAGGAGGCCGGTCCCGCCGGCGGGCGTTCGCGGATCGGTGGTGCGGTCCGGCAGAGGATGCATGGTCGACTCCCACGAGCCGGCCGAGCCTCGGCCGGAACTCGCTCTTCGCCCCAATCCTCCCCTTTCGCTCCTCACCCGTCAACGATCATGGCCCCCGGCCCCACCTCCCCGGAGGTGGCCCTCATCGCCCAGTGACCACGGGTTCGCTCCCGGGCGGGTCGGGGAGGAACCGGGCGGACTTGCGGGCGAGGACCGAGGCGAAGAACTCCGGTGCGTCGTCGGGGCGCATCCGGGCGAGGGACACCATGCCGGTGATCACGGCGTCGACCACCTCCTCCTGCACCTGCTCCCAGTCGTGGCTGCGGCCCTTGCGCGGGTTCACCGCGCGGACCCCGATGACGGCCTGCGCGGCCTCACCGACCTCCTCCGCGAGCTTGAGGACCTGGAGCGTCCACTGCTCCTCCGCCGAGATGCCCCGCTCGGTGTCGAGTGCGGTGAAGCACGCGGCGAGCGAACGGATCGTGTTCCACGGGTCGTCGTCCCTCACGGGGTCTCCTCTGCTGTGCCGCCGGCGGGCGCGGTCCCGGGCCGGCCCCGGCGGGAGCCTACTTGCCCCGGCGGATGCGCGCGGCCTGCCTCGCCTCCGCCGTCTTGCGGGCCTCGGCGGCCTTGCGGGACTCGTTCTTGGCACGTCCCGGACGGCCCGGGACGGTGCCCATGCCGCGGAAGGCAGCCCCGCCGCGCTTGACGCCCTCCTGGCTGGGCGCGGCTCCGTCGACGGGGATGCCCGAGGGCGTACGGGCGCCGGTGATGCGGCTCAGGGCGGCCTCGCCCGAGCGGACCTGGGTGATCTGGGGGCGGATGCCCGCGTCCGCCATCAGCCGGGCCACCTCGCGCCGCTCCTCGGAGGTCACCAGGGTGACGACCATCCCGGACTCCCCGGCGCGCGCGGTGCGACCGCCGCGGTGCAGGTAGTCCTTGTGGTCGGCGGGCGGATCGACGTTGACGACGAGGTCGAGCGCGTCGACGTGGATGCCGCGGGCGGCCACGTTCGTGGCGACGAGGACCGGGACCTCGCCGGACCGGAAGCGGTCCAGTGTGCGGGTCCGCAGCGGCTGGGACTTCCCGCCGTGCAGGGCGGCGGCGCGCACGCCGCTGCCGAGGAGGTGCCTGGTGAACCGGTCGACCGCCGCCTTCGTCGCCAGGAACATGATGACCCGCCCGTCGCGGGCCGCGATCTCGGTGGCGGTGGCGAACTTGTCCGGGCCGTGGACCTGGAGGACGTGGTGGTCCATGGTGGCGACGGCCGCCGCCGAGGGGTCGACGGAGTGGACGACCGGGTCGGTGAGGTAGCGCTCGACGAGGAGGTCGACGTTACGGTCGAGGGTGGCGGAGAACAGCAGCCGCTGGCCCCGCGGGGGCACCAGGTCGAGGAGCGCGGTGACCTGGTCGGTGAACCCCATGTCGGCCATCTGGTCGGCCTCGTCGAGGACGGTGGCGCCGACCCGCTCGAGCCGGCAGTCCTTCCGCTCGACCAGGTCCATGAGGCGGCCCGGCGTGGCGATCACGACCTCGGCCCCGTCGCGCAGCGCCGTGGCCTGCCGGCCGATCGACATGCCGCCGACGACGGTGGCCAGTCGCAGCCCCAGCGCCTGGGCGAACGGGTCGAGGGCGTCCGTCACCTGCTGGGCCAGTTCACGGGTGGGGACCAGGACGAGCCCGAGCGGCTTGCGGGCCTCGGCGCGCCGTCCGGCCAGGCGGACCAGCAGCGGGATACCGAAGGCGAGGGTCTTGCCGGATCCGGTGCGCGCGCGGCCCAGGACGTCGCGGCCCGCGAGGGCGTCGGGCAGGGTCGCGGACTGGATCGGGAACGGCGTGTCGACGCCGAGCCGGGTGAGGACGTCGTGGACGGCGGCCGGCAGGTCGAGCGCGGCGAAGGTCTCGGCGGGCGGCAGGGCCGGGGTGCCGGCCGGCAGGGCCGCCCAGGGGTCCTCGGCGGGGGCGCCGCGTCCGGCCCGGCCGGTCCGCCGGGCGCTGTCGGTGTCGGGCCTGTCGTACGTGTCGTGCTTGTCGTTCATGGGTCTCCTCGAAACGGTGCGCTTCGAGGAATTCGCGTGGGGTTGCGGGCCCGATGAATTACAGGAACGTACCGAATGCCACGGGCATGCGGTTCCGGCCGTACCGAGGGGTCGAAATCGGCGGCCGGCCGGTGAATGGCCCGGGAAATGTGGGAAAAGTCTGGAAAATGCGACGAGCCGGGGCCCTCACCACAAGGGTGAGGACACCGGCTGCGTCGGACGTGTCAACGTCAGGCGGGGAGGATGTTCTCCGCCTGGGGGCCCTTCTGGCCCTGCGTGACGTCGAAGGTCACCTTCTGGCCTTCCTGGAGCTCACGGAAGCCCGAGGTGGCGATGTTGGAGTAGTGGGCGAACACGTCCGGGCCGCCACCCTCCTGCTCGATGAAGCCGAAGCCCTTTTCCGAGTTGAACCACTTCACGGTGCCGTTGGCCATGTCATTTCTCCTTCGGGGCGTAGCCCAGGGGTCCGCACTGTGCGGAACCCGGAGTCGCCGTGATGATTGCCCCGTTCGGAAAACTGCACCGAAAACAAAGAAAGTGCCTGACGATGTCGAATCGTCGAAGGCACTTGTAAGCTTCTTTGGGAACCACAACTGCAACTGTCGTCGACTGTACCACGGCCCCCGCACCGGTGCACGGAATTGCTTCAATTCTCGTGTCGCGTGTCCTGTCGCACCGCCCGGGACGACATCGCGAGGACGAACGTGACGGTCATCAGCAGCGCCCAGGCGCCGAACTTGGCGAGGGACACCGGCTGCCAGCCGTCCAGTTGGTGCGGGTAGCTCCAGGCGCCGACGTAGGTGGCCGCGTTCTCCGCGACCCAGAGGAAGAAGCCGATCAGGACGAACGACAGCGCCAGCGGCATGCGGTGGTCCCGGTCCCCGACCCGGAACCGCACCCAGGTGCCCGCCGTCGCCACGAGGAGCAGTCCGGCCAGCGCCCAGCGGGCGTCGGGCAGCCAGTGGTGGCTGAAGAAGTTCGCGTACACGGCGGCGGCGAGCGCGGCCGTCACCCGCGGCCGGTAGCCGGTCAGCCGCAGGTCGAACAGGCGCCGGGCCCGGCAGACGTAGCTTCCGAGCGCCGCGTAGAGGAATCCGCCGTACAGCGGCACCCCGCCGATCTTCGTCAGCGCCTCCTCCGGGTAGCTCCACGAACCCATCCGCACCTTGACCAGCTCGAAGAGCAGCCCGGTCGCGTGGCAGGCGGCGATCACCGCGATGTCCCGTCCGGTGTCCCAGCCGACCTTCCAGGCGACGGCGGTGAGGGCGATCCCGTACAGGAGCAGGAGGTCGTACCGGGCGATCGGCAGCTCGGGCAGGACGGAGGACACGGCGATCCCCCCGACGAGCGCCACGGCGAAGGCGCAGCACCGCGCCTCCAGCAGCGCGAACCGCAGCAGCTGGCGTATTCCGGCCGTGAACGTGTCCATGCGGGGAGGGACGCCGGGCGGCGGCGGACGGTTTCGCCCGGCGTCCCTCCCTTGCCTGTGTGGGGGTGGGGGGGCTCCCGGCGAAAGGGAGGCTCGGTGCCGCGGGCGCTTCGCACGGTCCACAAGGGCGCCGGACGCCCCCGACAGTACTTGCAGACGCGTACTAATGCAAGAGCGGCATTAAAGCGCACGCCGCTCAATTCCACCCTCAGGTGTGCACGGGTGGCCGCTCCTCGGGTGACCGGCGGGGGTACGGCTCGTTGCCGGAGCATCGACGAACACTTACGGGAGGTGTGCGGTGGGCGGACAGCGGACGCGTACGGCTCGGGAACTGGTCCTGGGCCGGGCGGAGGACGTACGGAGGGCGGTCGAGGCACTCGGCGAGGGCGCCGCCGTGGCACACGGCTTCGGCAACTTCTACGCCATGACGGCCCGCCCCGAACGGGACGTCGTCGAGCGGATCAACCGGATCAAGGGCCGCCCGGCCGCACAGGTCGGCAGCGTGACGACCGTACGCGCCCGCGTGCGCTCGGTCTTCGACTGGACCCGCCTGCCGGACCAGCTGCCCCGCAGACAGGTCGAGGACCTGATGGAGGAACTGTTCACGCTGGGCCCGTTCGGCTTCCGCGGCGCCGCGGCACCACACGTCCCGCCGCACCTCACCACCGTCCAGGACGGCGTGAACACCGTGCAGCTGATCGGCCCCGGCTACCGCTGCCCCTCCAACGGCTTCCTCGACGAGGCGCTGGAGCGCACCGGCGGCGGCTTCCTCTCCATCACCTCGGTCAACCGCTCCCGCCATCTGACCGGCGCGGAGCACGAACCGGCCCACTGGCGGGCCGAGGGCGTGGCGGAGGACTTCGGTGCGGAACCGGACGTCCGCCTCCTGGCCCACGAGGACGAGGCCGCCGCCCGCCGTCGGCACCCGCACCACGCGTCGACGTCGACCACGGTGCTCTCCTTCCACCGCACGGCCGGCCAGGGCCGCTCGGGCCTCCCCGCCCTGTCCCTGGAACGCCACGGCTCCCTCTCGGCCGACCACACCCGCTCGATCGCCGCGAACCACGGTTTCGCCCTGGTGATCCACCCCCGAGCGGAACACCGCCTCCCGAGCCGCACCTACGGCTGCTGAACCGGGCGGGGACGACCGGAAACGACGAAGCCCCAGGTCGCTGACCTGGGACTTCGTGGCAGAGCGGGACGCGTCAGGGCATGCCGAAGGCAGGCACCCGCGCAGGGACCGACCGACCGAGCTGCCGAGCGACCGACAGACCGGACGCGACGGCGGCCCTACAACTTGCTCATCTTGGCGTAGGGGCTCAGGATCCGCTTCTGCGTCGAGCCGAAATCCACGACCGCCGCGATCCCGCTCTCGATGCCGACGACCCGGCCGAGGCCGTACACGTCGTGCGTGACCTGGTCGCCGACGGCGAACTGCTGGGGCGGCAGCGTGACCGGAGCCTTGAACGGGCTGGTGGGCAGATGACGCTTCGGTGCACTGGACTTTGTCATTGAGGCCAGTATGCGCCCCGCGTACGCCCATCGGCCAAGGCCGTTCGCATCCGCGGAGCGAGGCGGTCGAGGATGGCCTCGCCGACGACAGCGGCTCCAGGCCGCTGACCAGCGGATCTCGGCGTTCCGGTACGGACAGTGATGAGGAGGGCCGTCCGACGCACGGGGTTTGGCCGTACGTCGCCGGGGACGGTCCACGGCACTCCCCGACCACGACGACGGCTCACCGCTGCTTGCCGCCCCACCGCCACGGACGCACGCATGCGCGTGGCGAGGCGCAGGGGCGAGTGAGCGGCTCTCCGCCGGGACCCGGCGGAATCGACGGCGGGCGACCCCGCCTCAGTCCGAGTCCGGTGACGGGGTTGATTCCCCCGCGGCGCGGCGGTACTCGGCGTTGATGCGCTGGGCTTCTTCGAGCTGGTCTTCCAGGATGATGATGCGGCAGGCGGCTTCGATGGGGGTGCCCTGGTCGACGAGTTCCCGGGCACGTGCGGCGATGCGCAACTGGTAGCGGGAGTAGCGGCGGTGGCCACCGCCGGAGCGGAGCGGGGTGATGAGGCGGGCCTCGCCGATGGCGCGGAGGAAACCCTGAGTGGTGCCGAGCATCTCGGCAGCCCTGCCCATGGTGTAGGCGGGGTAGTCGTCGTCGTCGAGCCGCCCGAACGAGTCGTCTGCTGTCATTTGCACCTCTCTGCGAAGCTCTCCGTGAAACGCGTAGAGGGGCCCTGGTGCCGAACGGCACCAGGGCCCCGAAGGAACTACTACACCACCTGCCGGCCCTGATACTGCGCCGGCCTTCTGTGTCCGCCGACCCGACCCAGTAACGGTCGGGTTCGCGGGGATCGCGGTTGCTTGACCGGAGACCACCTCACTATCGATGTCCTGCGGTACCCGGACTCGAGACCTCCGGCCGGGCGATCCTGATGGCGCTGCGTTCCTCCGTTCTTCCTCCGACTACCGAGTACTGCTTACGCGCGGGGCCGCATCAGCCATGCCTACGGTCCCGCGAACGGCGGCCCCTGATCACCGCGGGCCACCCGGTCCAGCCGTCAGTTCCGTCGCCGTCCTGCGAAAGCCCTGGCTTCGAAACTCCACCGCCGCACCGTCCTGCGACTGCTGTCCTGCATGCCGGCAGTTCGTCTCTGCCGGCCTCACTGTCTCTCTGGGCTACGAGAGAAACCATAGCGACGTCACCACCCAATGTCTACTCCGGCCAACATAGATTTTCGCGTGTCCGGTGAGCAGGTAATCGACCTCGGCGAGCGAGGGGGGAGCCGTGAGGCGTGCGGCGCCGGGCCCCCGTCGCATCCGCCGGCGCGGTGATCGGCGAGGGCGCGCCGTCGGCGGGGCGGGGCGCCGGTGACCCTGCGGAGCGCTCCCTCGCCGGAGTGCGGCGGACGGGTCTCGGCACGATGTCGGCGTCCGGCAGGAGTCGGGAGTCGGGTCATCCCGCGACGTGGAGTGAACGCGTGCGAGGTGTTCGGGCGCGGGGATCCCGCGATGAAAAACGGCTGGGGCCCGCATTCCAAGGAATGCGGGCCCCAGCCGTATACGGCGCGTCAGCGTCAGGCGGAAACGATGTTCTCCGCCGTCGGGCCCTTCTGGCCCTGCGCGATGTCGAAGGTGACCTTCTGGCCCTCCTGGAGCTCACGGAAGCCCTGCGAGGCGATGTTCGAGTAGTGGGCGAACACGTCGGGGCCGCCACCGTCCTGCTCGATGAAGCCGAAACCCTTTTCCGCGTTGAACCACTTCACGGTGCCAGCAGCCATGTCATTTCTCCTCTGGGCAAGTACGACGGAATCCGTACCGTACGGACGCCGTGTCGCCGCGATGATGCCCTGCCCGGAAGATGACCGGAAATACAAAGCGCTTACGTGCGGAATTCGGCGACGGAAGCGCTTGGAGTTTTGGGTACCACAACTGCAACTGACTTCGACAGTAGCATGCCGCCGCGGCCTGTGTGCCGCGAACATTTCTCCCTGTGTGTCGCCGACAAAAACTCTGCCTGCGACGGCCGTCAAAATCTCAGGCCGCGAACACAGGTATTCGTTTCCTCCGAATTCCTCAACCGTGCGAGCGGGGACGTGGCCCCGCGGCGGGCGACGGCGGCGCAGGTCGACGGTGATCAGACACGACACCTGGCGGACCACGCCCGTCCGTCGGCCGCATCGGTGAGCGCCGGTCGCCTGCCCGGGGCGACGACGAAGCCCCAGGTCCCTGACCTGAGGCTTCGTTGAAGAACGGATGCGCCTCGTAGTCCGATGCCGAGGCCGTCGTCGAGAGCGGGAGCTAGCCTGCCTCGTGTCGTACCGCACTCGCGCCGGCGGCGAACGCCTGCACGTCCTCGTCGGGCAGGAGGGCTTCGATCTCCCCGAAATCGGGCGCCTGGAAGGGCTGTGTGGTGGGCTGCGGCGATGCTGCGGCGGCGCAGCCGGACGTCTCCGTCGGAGCGGAGAACAGCGAGGTCAGGTCGATGAGAGGGGTCCTCTTCCTTGCGGGTCCGTGAACGGACTTGGTGCGCCGTGACCGGGCACGGCGGTCCTACAGCTGGTCAGCGGGCCAGGGCGAGGACGCCCAGGGCGCCGCCTTGTTCGTCGATGACGGGCAGCACGTCGAGCCGGCGGTGGCGCATCGCGTGTTCGGCTTCGGCCGTCGTGGTCAGGGGCGAGGTGAACAGCCCGCGGCCGCCGGGTACGGCGCGCAGCCGGATCTCGTCGGTGTAGGCGGCGCTGTCGCGGACGGCGGTGAGCTGGTCCCAGGTCACCAGCCCGGTGCACAGGCCGTCCACGTCGGAGACGAGGAGATGCCCGGTGCGCGCACTCGTCATCACGGCCAGGGCCACTTCGACCGTCATGTCGTCACAGACCCGTGGTCCGGCCACCTCCATGACGTCGTCGACCGTCTGGGGTCTGGACCTGGTGCTCGACGAGCTGGGTTCCAACTGGATCAGCGTCACCATATGCCTCCTGCACAGATGGGTGAGTCTCCGGACCATGTGGTTCTCAGGCTGCCGCCGCGGGGGAGGCGGGCCGGCGTGCGTCCGCCCGCCGGGCGGCCGAGGCGGTGCCGCGGCGGCCACGGGACGAGGACGTGCTGCGCTTGGCGCGCTCGGGTGCCGGTGCCGTGATGGTGACCGGGATGCCGGAGGGGGCTTGGGCGCCGGTGATCCGGATCAGCTCGGCCTCGCCGGAGCGGACCTGGTTGGTCTCGGGCACGATGCCCGCGTCCTGCATGAGGCGGTTCATACCGCGGCGCTGCTGGGGCGTGACAAGGGTGACGACGCTGCCGGACTCGCCGGCCCGGGCGGTACGGCCGCCGCGGTGGAGGTAGTCCTTGTGGTCGGTCGGCGGGTCCACGTTGACGACGAGGTCCAGCTGGTCGACGTGGATGCCGCGGGCCGCGACGTTCGTGGCGACCAGCACGGTGACGTGTCCGGCCTTGAACCAGGCCAGGGTGCGGGTGCGCTGCGACTGCGTCTTCCCGCCGTGCAGGGCGGCGGCCCGCACGCCGCTGCGGAGGAGGTCCTCGGTGAGCCTGTCCACGGCGTGCTTGGTGTCCAGGAACATGATCACCCGGCCGTCACGCGCCGCGATCTCGGTGGTCAGCCGGTGCTTGTCGGCGCCCTGCACGTGCAGGACGTGGTGCTCCATCGTGGTGACCGCGCCCTGGGAGGGGTCGACGGAGTGGACGACGGGGTCGGTGAGGTAGCGGCGGACCAAGAGGTCGACGTTGCGGTCCAGGGTCGCGGAGAACAGCATCCGCTGGCCCTCCGGGCGGACCTGGTTCAGCAGCGCGGTGACTTGGGGCATGAATCCCATGTCGGCCATCTGGTCGGCCTCGTCCAGGACGGTGATCCCGACCTGGTTCAGCCGGCAGTCGCCACGGTCGATGAGGTCCTTGAGGCGGCCGGGGGTGGCTACGACGACCTCGGTGCCACCGCGCAGCGCGTTCGCCTGTCGGCCGATCGGCATCCCGCCGACGACCGCGGTCAGGCGCAGTTTCACGGCGCGGGCGTAGGGGGTGAGGGCGTCGGTGACCTGCTGGGCGAGTTCCCGGGTGGGGACCAGGACCAGCGCGAGCGGCTGACGGGGCTCGGCGACCTGTCCTGCGGTGCGGGCCAGCATGGCCAGGCCGAAGGCGAGGGTCTTGCCGGAGCCGGTCCGGCCGCGCCCCAGGACGTCACGCCCCGCCAGGGAGTTCGGCAGCGTCGCGCCCTGGATGGGGAAGGGGACGGAGAGGCCCTGCGTGGAGAGCGCGGCGAGCAGGTGCTTCGGCATGTCGAGATCGGAGAACGCCTCCACGGCGGGCAGCGCCGGAGTGATCGTCTTCGGCAGTGCGAACTCGCCCTGTACCGGGGCGGGCCGCCGACCGTGGCCTCCCGAGCGGCGGGGAGCACCCGAACGGCTCGGGTCGGACGACGCACCGAAGCGACTGCCCCGGGTCGAACCTGAGGAGGAGCCGAAGGCGGGAACGCCGGTGCGGCGGGTGCGGGAAGAGCGGCTGTTCGTACGTGTGGGGTTCATTCAGAACCTTCCTTGATACGGCACGTATCAAGGAGGTCCGCAGCGTGGGAGCAGCATGCGGAATCACAGGTACGGACCGGATGTAATTCGAGAAGAGAAAGCGGACGTGGTGCACGGGAAACCCGCGGCAGCGCAACTGGAAAAGGAATGCGCGCGGATTTGATCCGGTGCATCGAGGGGTACGGCTCCGAAGCGGGAGTCACGTACCTTGAGGCGGCTTTCCGGCGGGGCGAATCACTGCGGAGACGCATGCAGCTGGGGCCCGCACCCCGAGGGATGCGGGCCCCAGCTGCACGATGCGCGTCAGCGTCAGACGGTGACGATGTTCTCGGCCGTCGGGCCCTTCTGGCCCTGCGCTATGTCGAAGGTGACCTTCTGGCCCTCCTGGAGCTCGCGGAAGCCCTGGGCGGCGATGTTCGAGAAGTGGGCGAACACGTCGGGGCCGCTACCGTCCTGCTCGATGAAGCCGAAACCCTTTTCCGCGTTGAACCACTTCACGGTGCCAGTAGCCATGCCGTATCTCCTTGGGGCAGTACAGCGGCACCCGTACCGTACGGACGCCGTGTCGCCGCGATGATGCCCTGCCCGGAGAGTGCCGGAGATATGAAGCGCTTCAGGACGGCGCGTGGCCGACGCAGGCACTCGAAGTTTTTTGGGTACCAGAACTGCAACTAAGATGGACAGTAGCACGCCCTCGTGGTCTTTGCGCGTCGGATATTTCTCTCGGGCGTCGCCGGCAGAAACCCTCTCCGCGGGAGACGTTGAAATCTCAGGCCGCGAGCACAGTTATTCGCACGCTCTGAATACGGTGTTCTGGGAGAAATCAGCGGTCGCGGGTGCGGCGGAGCTGGGTACCGCCGTACCGCCCCGGCTCCGCGCCCCGCAGGACTCTGATCCACTGCCGCCTGACGCCGCCGCTCCTCCGCGCCGTGCGCCAGACGACGGAAGGGGTGGGGGCCTGGCGGTGGTCGTCACAACGGCCCCGGCGCATTCACTCCGTCGGGGCCGCCCTTCCGGATCGTCACACGTGAGCGTGCTCGATCCGTATCCAATGGTACGACTTCTCGGCCGGGCGGGCCGGGAGGCGAGAGCCGGCCGCCGGGGTAGCCCGGCTCAGCCGCGCTCTCGCTCTTCGGCCTCCATGCGGCGGACTCCCTGGTGGGTGAGGGAGACCATCGCGGGCTTGTTGCCCGGTTCCCAGTCGACGGTGATCAGGCCCTCGCCGGTGAGGTAGGCGCAGGCGGCGGCCAGGTCTTCCTCCGGGATGCGCAGGTCGTTGCGGAGCTTCCGTCCCGTGATGCCGAGGAGCGGGTTTCCTTCGGTGGTTTCGTAGAGGGCGGTCAGGGCCCGCTCGCGGTAGAGCTGTCGCTCCTGGAGTGTGGCCATGACCGAGTCCTTTCGGCGTGTGAAGGTCCGATGCCGCTCAGACTTCGTCGACGTGGGTGTCGGTGAGGGGGGACGATCTGCTGGTGGTGAGCCAGGAGCGGGCGGGCTCTGCGGCGGTTTCGGTGTCGACGGTGAGGTGGAGCCGGGTGCCGCCTTCGGGAGCGGGGTAGCTGCGCTCTTCCGTCCCGGCGAACGAGCGGCGGATCACCTCGGCGACTGTACGGGCGGCTTCGGGGGTGGCGGCGACGATGCGGATCTCGGCCTGTCCGGCCGAGGGCAGGGCCGCGGTGTCGGTGCGGTACAAGGGGTGTGTTCCCTTCGCGGGTGAGCGAGAGGCCGGCGGGTGGTCGTCCCGGGTGTCGGGTGCCCCATCCGCGGCCTTCGGTCGGAGGAGTGGTCTCCGGCGGTCAGGGCCAGGTGCCCACGGTCCTGCGGCGGGCAGCTTGCTCTGTCGGCGTGTGGGGGCTGTGACCGGGCGGTCGGACGATGGCCGGGAAGGGGTCGCTGTAGTGGCGGGCGGCGATGCGTGCCTCGTGCTGGGCGTTGAGCCGGTGGACAAGGCACGTGCCGAACGTGATCAGCACAGCGACGGCCGCGAGCGCGATCAGGGTCTCCATGTCGTCACCACCGTGTGTTCTTCGGCAGCGGAATCATCCGCGCGCCGACGACCGGGCGCCGGAGGGGCGGCAGGGCGGCCCCTCCGTCCGTCTCCCAGACGTCCTCGCTGCTGCGGGCGTCGCGCATACGGCGGCCGGTCGCGGCTTCGTCGGACATGAGGACACCAGCTGTGCGGACACTGCCGGGGACCGCGGCGGCGGCCATGAGCCGGGTGCCTGCGGCGGGTTCCGTCTCGGGCGGTATCACCAGCAGATCGACGCGGCCGACGGTGTAGGAGAGCAGGATCATCTTGTCGGGATCCTGTTCGGTGAACCAGCCGACGTGCACGGTGTGCCCGGCGACAGGGACCTTGTGCGGGACGACGGGCCAGCGGGTGGGATTCACCGCAACGCGTGTGATGCGTCCGAAGTGCTCTTCCAACGCGTCGACCAGGGGCGGAAGCTCAGCTGCGAGGTCACGCGAGCGAGGCCACCAGGCGCCGTCCAGGAGACCGGCGAGCGTGGTCTCCGGCGTCAGCGAAAGGCGCGCCGAACGCGAGGGTGCGAAGGTGATGGTCATGATCGCGGACCCGTCTCCGGGCCGTCCTGCGGGGCGGCCCAGCGTCTTGATCGCCGGAAACGACGTCCGCGTGGGGGCGGGTGCTCGAGTTACTCCCGGTATCTTCAGCCTACTCCGCGCCGGGGGTGGACGGGTGGTCCCCGTCTCCCTCCACCTTCAGCATCCAGCACGCCGGCCGGGGCGGCCCCGGCCTCCACGGCCACCCCGCCGCCGCTGGAAGGAACTGACCGACCGAGGCGGCCTTCTGCTCCGGGCCGCATAGGGCGAGCCGGGCGACAACGACGAAGCCCCAGGTCTCTGACCTGGGGCTTCGTTGAAGAGCGGATGACGGGAATCGAACCCGCGCTATAAGCTTGGGAAGCTCATGTTCTACCATTAAACTACATCCGCACAGCGGGCCGGTGGACGGTGCCGCATCGTTGCACACTGTACCCCATCGGCCACCCGCCACGGAGCTTCGGGCTTTTGGGGGCGGACTGCCGCGGGGCGGAGTGCCGCGTGGAGGGTGTCCCGTTCATCCCCTAATGTGGCTTCCCGTCCACCGCATGTGTAGGGGAAGGGACTTGATGGGTCCGATGGAGCGCACCGTCGTCCGTTGTGCCGAAGGGCATGTGTTCACTACCGCCTCGTTCCCGCTGCAGCAGCTCGGGGCCGGGCGGATCGGGCCGGGGCGGCTCATCCGGTGTCCGCGGTGTGCGCGGTTGCGGCACGCCGTGCCCGTGGAGCTGGAGCGGAGCTGAGCTGAGCCGCAGGGTCATGGGCGCGGACCCCTGCCGATTGGGGCAGGTCCGCGCCCTCTGCGTATCGTGGGGGCGTGCTTCTCTCAGACAAGGACATCCGGGCCGAGATCGACGCCGGCCGGGTGCGCATCGATCCGTACGACGAATCCATGGTGCAGCCCTCGAGCATCGACGTGCGGCTTGACCGCTTCTTCCGGGTGTTCGAGAACCACCGCCACCCCCACATCGACCCCGCCGTCGAGCAGCTCGACCTGACCCGTCAGGTCGAGCCCGAGGGTGACGAGGCCTTCATCCTCCACCCCGGCGAGTTCGTGCTCGCCTCGACCTACGAGGTCATCACCCTCCCGGACGACATCGCGTCGCGCCTGGAGGGGAAGAGCTCCCTCGGACGGCTCGGGCTCGTGACGCACTCGACCGCCGGGTTCATCGACCCGGGCTTCTCCGGGCACGTGACCCTGGAGCTGTCGAACCTCGCCACCCTGCCGATCAAGCTCTGGCCCGGTATGAAGATCGGGCAGCTGTGCATGTTCCGGCTGAGCTCGCCCGCCGAGTTCCCGTACGGGAGCGAGCGGTACGGCTCCCGGTACCAGGGCCAGCGGGGGCCGACGGCGTCCCGCTCGTTCATGAACTTCCATCGGACCCAGGTGTGAGGCGGTCGCAGGCATGAGTGAAGTACGCGAGAACCTGACGTACGAGGGATTCGGGCGGGCCGTCCGCGAGCTGGCGCAGACCATCGCCGACGACGGCTACGAGCCCGACATCGTGCTCTCCATCGCCCGCGGCGGCGTCTTCGTCGCCGGCGGTCTGGCCTACGCCCTGGACTGCAAGAACATCCACCTCGTGAACGTGGAGTTCTACACCGGCGTCGGCACCACCCTGGAGATGCCGGTCATGCTGGCGCCCGTGCCCGACGCGATCGACTTCAGCGACAAGAAGGTGCTGATCACCGACGACGTCGCCGACACCGGCAAGACCCTCAAGCTCGTCCACGACTTCTGCGTGGACCACGTCGCCGAGGTCCGCTCCGCCGTCGTCTACGAGAAGTCCCACTCCCTCGTGAAGTGCGAGTACGTGTGGAAGAAGACCGACGAGTGGATCAACTTCCCCTGGTCGGTCGAGCCGCCCGTCGTCAAGCGCGAGGGTCAGGTTCTCGACGCCTGACCCCTCCCGTTCGGATGTGAGGAAGGCCCCCGTCGTTCTGGCGGGGGCCTTCCTCGTGTTCGTTCGTCGCGCTTCGGTCCTCGTGCCTACAGCGTGCCCAGTTTGATCAGGCTCAGCAGCGCCACCAGCTGGATCGCCGACGCGCCCAGGGCCTTCGGCCACGGCAGGTCGTGCGAGCGGCTCACCATCATCGTGAAGAGCGCGCCGGCCGCCAGCCAGGTCACCCAGCCGATCACCTGCACCAGGCCGTTCTCACCGCCCAGGAAGAGCGCGAAGACCAGCCGCGGCGCGTCCGTGATCGACATGATCAGCATGGACAGGCCCACCGTCGGCTGCCACGCGCCGTCGCCGCCCAGCTGGCGCGCCAGCGTGTGCGTCACCGAGCCCAGGATCAGCCCGCCGACGACGAAGCCGAGGGCCGTCATCAGGACGTACGGGATCGCCGTCGACAGGGTCGCGTTGATCGCCTCGTCGCGCGCCTTGTCGAAGCCGAAGATCGCGAGGAGCCCGTAGAGGAAGGTGACGATCAGCGCGGGGCCCCACACGGCGTGGTCGCGCATCCGCAGGAACGTGTCCGCCGGGCGCAGCACGATGCCGCTCAGGAGTGCCTTCCAGGGCAGCCGGGGGCCCGTGGGGACGGGCGCGGCACCGGCGTGGTGGGTCGCGGCGTCGCCGTACGGGTCGTCGACGCTGAACATCTGGGTGTGGCCGGGGTTGTTCGCCGTCGCCGCGTGCGGGTGCTGCTGCTGGCCGTACGGGTCGCCGAAGTACTCGGGCTCGCCGTAGGGCTGCTGCCCCTGGTGCCCGTGCTGCCCCTGGTGCCCGTGGGGTCCCTGACGCCCGTGCTGACCCTGCGGTGGCTGCTGTTGCCACTGCTGCTGCGGGTGCGGCGGCGGGGCCGCGTTGTACCCGTACGGCGCCTGCTGCGGTTGATTGTGCGGGGGGCGGTTGTCCCGGCCGCGTCCGTTCCTGAATCCAGCCACGTCCTTGAACGTACCCGCTTCCGCCGTACAGGCGCTCCTCGGGCCGCCGCTTGCCACTGAGCTGTGACATCCCCTAGGGGGACATGTCGGATGCTCGTTACAAATCCGACGTATCACCTCAATGTCGTACTCGTAGCGTCGGGGATGTCAGCGAGTCGAGCAAGGAGCCCTTCCGATGCGTGTCACCCGTCGTTCCGCCCGTACCGCCGCCGTCGCCACCGGGGCCGTCGCCGTGCTCCTGCTGCCGGCCGCCGGAGCCTTCGCCGCCGACGGGCCGGGGCAGGCGCCGGGGGCGGACGCCACCGGTTCCCCATCCGTCTTCTGGAGGAACGTCGATCTGCCCGGCGGCGGCCTCGCCAAGGTCTACCAGGACGGTCCCGGCCGCTTCTCCGCCGAGATCTACACCGGCGGATCCCTGGTCGACACCCTGGTCAGCACCGACGGGCAGCCCGCCCGGGGGCAGTACGAGGCCCTCCGCGTGGTCCTGCGGCCGGACGGCACGGTCTCCTCCTGGCAGGAGACCGCCCCGGCCCCCCAGCCGAAGCCGAAGCCCGACCCGAAGCCCGCTGCCAAGCCCAAGCCCGCGCCCCGGCAGGCCGACGCCCGGGTCACGCTGCCCGACGGGAACACCGCGCGGTTCTACAAGAGCGCCTCCTGGCCCCGCGTCGAGATCAGTCGGCCGAACGGGCACGCCGTCGCCTCCCTCGACCTCAAGCACCCGGCCGCCGCCCACCACGGCTGGACGTACCGGCTCGTCGACACCGGAAAGCACCGGTACGAGCTGGCCGCCGTCGACACCCCGAAGCAGGGCGCCCGCAGCTCCGTCTACGACTTCTGGGGGCGGCTGATCGACACGTACACCGCCCGGAAGGCCTCCTGACCCGGGAACGGGAGAGGGCCGCCCCGCGATCACTCGCGGGGCGGCCCTCCGGGGTCGGGATCAGACAGCCGGCTCCGGCTCCTCGGCGGGCTCCGGCTCCGGGTCCACCGGGGTCTTCACCGACTCCAGGAGCAGCTGGGCCACGTCGACCACCGTGATCGACTCCTTGGCCTTGCCGTCGTTCTTCTTGCCGTTGACCGAGTCGGTCAGCATGACGAGGCAGAAGGGGCAGGCGGTGGAGACGATGTCCGGGTTGAGGGACAGGGCCTCCTCGACGCGCTCGTTGTTGATGCGCTTGCCGATGCGCTCCTCCATCCACATCCGGGCACCGCCGGCGCCGCAGCAGAAGCCGCGCTCCTTGTGGCGGTGCATCTCCTGCTGGCGCAGGCCGGGGACGGCGGACATGATCTCGCGCGGCGGCGTGTAGACCTTGTTGTGACGGCCCAGGTAGCAGGGGTCGTGGTAGGTGATGAGGCCCTCGACCGGGGTCACCGGGACCAGCTTGCCCTCGTCGATGAGGTGCTGGAGCAGCTGGGTGTGGTGGATGACCTCGTACTCGCCGCCGAGCTGCGGGTACTCGTTGGCGATGGTGTTGAAGCAGTGCGGGCAGGTGGAGACGATCCGCTTGGCCGACTTCGGCTTCTTCGTCGACTCGTCCTCGTCGTCCTCGCCGAACGCCATGTTCAGCATGGCGACGTTCTCCTGGGCGAGCTGCTGGAAGAGCGGCTCGTTGCCCAGGCGGCGGGGGGAGTCACCGGTGCACTTCTCGTCGCCGCCCATGATCGCGAACTTGACGCCCGCCATGTGCAGGAGCTCCGCGAAGGCCTTGGTGGTCTTCTTGGCACGGTCCTCCAGGGCGCCGGCGCAGCCGACCCAGTAGAGGTAGTCGAACTCGGAGAGGTCCTCGACGTCCTTGCCCACGATCGGGACCTCGAAGTCGACCTCCTTGGTCCACTCGACGCGCTGCTTCTTCGCCAGGCCCCAGGGGTTGCCCTTCTTCTCCAGGTTCTTGAGCATCGTGCCCGCCTCGGACGGGAACGCGGACTCGATCATCACCTGGTAGCGGCGCATGTCGACGATGTGGTCGATGTGCTCGATGTCGACCGGGCACTGCTCGACGCAGGCGCCGCAGGTGGTGCAGGACCAGAGGACGTCGGGGTCGATGACGCCGTTCTCTTCGGCGGTGCCGATGAGGGGGCGCTCGGCCTCGGCGATCGCCGAGGCGGGGACGTCCTTGAGCTGCTCCTCGGTCGCCTTCTCGTTGCCCTCCATGTCCTTGCCGCCGCCCGCGAGCAGGTACGGCGCCTTGGCGTGCGCGTGGTCGCGCAGCGACATGATGAGGAGCTTGGGGGAGAGGGGCTTGCCGGTGTTCCAGGCGGGGCACTGCGACTGGCAGCGGCCGCACTCGGTGCAGGTGGAGAAGTCGAGGATGCCCTTCCAGGAGAACTGCTCGACCTGGGAGACACCGAAGACGGCGTCCTCGGCCGGGTCCTCCCAGTCGATCTCCTTGCCGGCCGTCGTCATCGGCTGGAGCGCGCCGAGGGCGGTGGAGCCGTCGGCGTTCCGCTTGAACCAGATGTTCGGGAAGCCGAGGAAGCGGTGCCAGGCGACGCCCATGTTGGTGTTGAGCGAGACCGTGATCATCCAGGTGAAGGACGTGACGATCTTGAGGCACGCGAAGAAGTAGGTGAGGTACTGGATCGTGCTCAGGTCCAGGCCGTCGAGGAGTGCGATCAGCGGGTACGAGGCGAAGAAGCCGGGCTCCCAGCTCGTCACGTGGTGCTGGACGCCTTCGAGGGCGCGCAGCGTCATGATGCAGACGCCGACGATCAGGATGACGGCCTCGACGAAGTACGCCTGGCCGGTCTTGGAGCCGGCGAAGCGGGACTTGCGGCCCGCCCGGGTCGGCTTGCTGAGCTGGCGGATCACGATGAGGGTCACGATGCCGAGGACCGTCATCAGGCCGAGGAACTCGGTGAAGATCTCGTACGGCAGCCAGTCGCCGATGACCGGGATCAGCCAGTCGGCCTGGAAGAGCTGGCCGAAGGCGTTGACGATCGTCAGGAGCAGCGAGAAGAAGCCCACCGCCACGAACCAGTGCGCGAAGCCGACGATGCCCCAGCGGTTCATCCTCGTGTGGCCGAGGAACTCCTTGACCAGCGTGATGGTGCGCTGTGTGGGGTCACCGGTGCGCGTGCCGGCGGGGACCGGCTGACCGAGCCGCACGAAGCGGTAGATCTGCACGGTGGCGCGGCCGAACAGCGCGACGGCCACCACCGTGATGGCGATCGACACGATGATCGCGGCGAGTTGCATGACGGGCTCCTCGGGCGGGCCTACTAAGCGGTAACTTATGGAGTTCCCGCTGAGATTACCCGGTCGCGGCCCCGCGATGTAGCGGCGCTCGCGGTGATATGTGTCGCTCAGGCAAACCTTGCCGCGCGACGTCGGCGGACTGCTGGAAGCGTACGCGCCAGGATCGACAGATCCATTCCCAGCCAGTGGTGGTCCACGTAGTGGAGGTCGAGCAGCTCCCTCTCCTCCCACGGTAGGTCCGAGCGGCCGCTGATCTGCCAGGGGCCGGTGAGTCCCGGGCGTACGGAGAGCCGGCGGCGCCCCTCGCCCGCGCACTCGCGGTGGCCGGGGGCCAGTGGACACGGTCCGACCAGCGACATCCTGCCCCCGACCACGTGGAGCAGCAGGGGCAGCGCGGCCAGCGGGCTCCGGGTCCGGAAGGTCAGCATGGTGAAGGGCTCCCCCGCCAGGCCGGCCACCGTGCGGCGGCGCAGTACGCCCCGGCCGGGGGTCGCCGAGCCGAGGGCGACCGAGACGGCGACGGCGGCGAGCAGCGGGGACAGGGCGACGAGGAGGGCGAGTCCGCCCACGAGGTCGAACGTGCGCTTGGCCGTCATTCCCACACCCTTCCGAGGGACCGTGTGAGCATCATGGGATATTCGTGGGATATGCCTGCTTTGCCCGACAAGGGGCATCCGGACTCTCTCACGGGCTCCCCGCCCCGGTCCGGGATCGACGCGCCTCCACCTCCGTATGAGTGAGATAAAGGGCGAAGAGTTGAGTCTCCTCCACTCAGGTCTGTTGACGCGATCGGCGTCGTCGTGCATCCTTGAGTCAGATCCACTCAAGTACGTCAGCTGGAGGAATCGAAATGGCACGTGCGGTCGGCATCGACCTGGGCACGACTAACTCCGTCGTCAGCGTTCTGGAAGGCGGCGAGCCCACCGTCATCACCAACGCCGAGGGCGCCAGGACCACGCCGTCCGTCGTCGCCTTCGCGAAGAACGGCGAGGTGCTCGTCGGCGAGGTGGCCAAGCGTCAGGCCGTCACCAACGTCGACAGGACCATCCGGTCGGTCAAGCGCCACATGGGCACCGACTGGAAGATCGA
The DNA here is from genome assembly GCF_008042145.1 of Streptomyces sp. adm13(2018). Taxonomy (GTDB): domain Bacteria; phylum Actinomycetota; class Actinomycetes; order Streptomycetales; family Streptomycetaceae; genus Streptomyces. The sequence goes on along the minus strand of NZ_RDBH01000135.1, from coordinate 37,201 downwards.
GATCGACGGCAAGAACTTCAACCCGCAGCAGATGAGCGCCTTCATCCTGCAGAAGCTGAAGCGCGACGCCGAGGCCTACCTGGGCGAGAAGGTCGTCGACGCGGTCATCACCGTTCCGGCCTACTTCAACGACTCGGAGCGCCAGGCCACCAAGGAGGCCGGTGAGATCGCGGGCCTCAACGTCCTGCGCATCGTCAACGAGCCGACCGCGGCCGCCCTCGCGTACGGCCTCGACAAGGACGACCAGACGATCCTCGTCTTCGACCTCGGTGGCGGCACCTTCGACGTGTCCCTCCTGGAGATCGGCGACGGCGTCGTCGAGGTGAAGGCCACCAACGGTGACAACCACCTCGGTGGCGACGACTGGGACCAGCGCGTCGTCGACTACCTGGTGACGCAGTTCCAGAACGGCCACGGCGTGGACCTCGCCAAGGACAAGATGGCTCTCCAGCGTCTCCGCGAGGCCGCGGAGAAGGCGAAGATCGAGCTCTCGTCCTCGACCGAGACCTCCATCAACCTGCCGTACATCACGGCCTCCGCCGAGGGCCCGCTGCACCTGGACGAGAAGCTCACGCGCGCCCAGTTCCAGCAGCTCACCTCGGACCTGCTCGACCGCTGCAAGGTGCCGTTCCACAACGTCATCAAGGACGCGGGCATCAACCTCTCCGAGATCGACCACGTCGTTCTCGTCGGTGGTTCGACCCGTATGCCGGCCGTCGCCGAGCTCGTCAAGGAGCTGACCGGCGGTCAGGACGCCAACAAGGGCGTCAACCCGGACGAGGTCGTCGCCATCGGCGCCGCGCTCCAGGCCGGTGTCCTCAAGGGTGAGGTCAAGGACGTCCTGCTCCTCGACGTGACCCCGCTGTCCCTCGGCATCGAGACCAAGGGCGGCATCATGACCAAGCTCATCGAGCGCAACACCACGATCCCGACCAAGCGGTCCGAGATCTTCACGACGGCCGAGGACAACCAGCCGTCCGTGCAGATCCAGGTCTACCAGGGCGAGCGCGAGATCGCGGCGTACAACAAGAAGCTCGGGATGTTCGAGCTGACCGGTCTGCCGCCGGCGCCCCGCGGCGTCCCGCAGATCGAGGTCGCCTTCGACATCGACGCCAACGGCATCATGCACGTGACCGCGAAGGACCTCGGCACGGGCAAGGAGCAGAAGATGACCGTCACCGGCGGCTCCTCGCTGCCGAAGGACGAGGTCGACCGCATGCGCCAGGAGGCCGAGCAGTACGCGGACGAGGACCACCGCCGCCGCGAGGCCGCCGAGTCCCGCAACCAGGGCGAGCAGCTCGTCTACCAGACGGAGAAGTTCCTCAAGGACAACGAGGACAAGGTCCCCGGCGACGTCAAGGCCGAGGTCGAGGCCGCGCTCGGCGAGCTGAAGGAGAAGCTCAAGGGCGAGGACACCGCCGAGATCCGCACCGCCACCGAGAAGGTCGCGGCGGTCTCGCAGAAGCTCGGCCAGGCGCTCTACGCCGACGCCCAGGGCGCGCAGGCCGCCGGCGGCGACGCCGGTGCCCAGCAGGCCCAGGCCGACGACGACGTCGTCGACGCCGAGATCGTGGACGAGGACAAGCCGAAGGGCGGCGCTGCCTGATGTCGGAGGAGACCCCGGGCTTCGAGGAGAAGCCCGAAGTCCCCGCCGACGGCCCGCCCGAGGAGCCCGAGACCGCCGCTGCCGCCGCCTCCGCCGACAAGGCGGAGAAGGCGGCCCCGGCCGGGGACGCTACGGACGTAGCCCTGCTGGCGCAGCTGGACCAGACCCGTACGGCGCTCGACGAGCGCACCGCGGACCTCCAGCGGCTCCAGGCCGAGTACCAGAACTACCGCCGCCGCGTGGAGCGGGACCGGGTCACGGTCAAGGAGATCGCCGTCGCCGGCCTTCTCTCCGACCTGCTTCCGGTGCTCGACGACGTCGGCCGGGCCCGGGACCACGGCGAGCTCGTGGGCGGGTTCAAGTCGGTGGCCGAATCGCTGGAGACCGTCGTCGCCAAGATGGGTCTGCAGCAGTTCGGCAAGGAGGGCGAGCCCTTCGACCCGACGATCCACGAGGCCCTGATGCACTCGTACGCGCCGGACGTCACCGAGACGACGTGCGTGGCGATCCTGCAGCCGGGGTACCGGATCGGCGAGCGGACCATCCGGCCCGCGCGCGTGGCCGTCGCCGAGCCCCAGCCGGGCGCGGCACCGGCCAAGGACGACGCGAAGTCGTCCGCCGACGAGGAGAGCGGTGCCCCCGAGGAGGGGTAGCGCGGCCGGCCGCACAGCGGTGACAGAACCCGGAGCAGTCCGGAAGGAGGGACGTCGATGAGCACGAAGGACTTCGTCGAGAAGGACTACTACAAGGTCCTCGGCGTCCCCAAGGACGCCACCGAGGCCGAGATCAAGAAGGCGTACCGGAAGCTCGCCCGCGAGAACCACCCGGACGCCAACAAGAACGACACCAAGGCCGAGGAGCGCTTCAAGGAGATCTCCGAGGCGAACGACATCCTCGGCGACCCCAAGAAGCGCAAGGAGTACGACGAGGCCCGCGCCCTCTTCGGGAACGGCGGCTTCAGGGCCGGCGCTCCCGGGGCGGGCGGCTCGTTCAACTTCGACCTGGGCGACCTCTTCGGAGGCGCCCAGGGCGCCGGCGGCGGCTTCGGCGGCGGCGGTGGCGGCGGTGGCATCGGGGACGTCTTCGGCGGCCTGTTCAACCGCGGCGGCGGCCCGGGTGCCCGCACTCAGCCGCGGCGCGGCCAGGACATCGAGTCCGAGGTGACGCTCAGCTTCACCGAGGCCATCGAGGGCGCGACCGTACCGCTGCGGATGTCCAGCCAGCAGCCGTGCACGGCGTGTTCGGGCACCGGCGACAAGAACGGCACCCCTCGGGTGTGCCCGACCTGCGTCGGCACCGGACAGGTCTCGCGCGGCAGCGGTGGCGGCTTCTCGCTCACCGACCCCTGCGTGGACTGCAAGGGCCGCGGCCTGATCGCCGAGAACCCCTGCGAGGTCTGCAAGGGCAGCGGCCGGGCCAAGTCCTCCCGCACCATGCAGGTCCGGATCCCGGCGGGTGTCTCCGACAACCAGAAGATCCGGCTGCGCGGCAAGGGAGCGCCGGGGGAGCGCGGCGGGCAGAACGGCGACCTGTACGTCGTGGTGCACGTCGACTCCCACCCGGTGTTCGGCCGCAAGGACGACAACCTCACCGTCACGGTGCCGGTCTCCTTCACGGAGGCCGCGCTCGGCGGCGAGATCAAGGTGCCGACCCTCGGCGGCCCCGCGGTCACCCTCAAGCTGCCCGCGGGCACGCCGAACGGCCGGACCATGCGCGCCCGCGGCAAGGGCGCGGTCCGCAAGGACGGCACCCGCGGCGACCTCCTCGTCACGGTCGAGGTCGCGGTGCCCAAGGAGCTGGACGACAAGGCGCGTGACGCCCTGCAGACCTATCGCGAGGCGACCGCCTCCGACGATCCGCGGGCGGAGCTGTTCCAGGCTGCGAAGGGAGCGTGACCCGGTGGACGGGCGCCGACGCAATCCGTACGAGCTGACCGACGAGTCGCCGGTGTACGTCATCTCGGTGGCGGCCCAGCTCTCCGGTCTGCACCCGCAGACCCTCCGGCAGTACGACCGCCTCGGTCTGGTCTCCCCGGACCGCACGGCGGGCCGCGGCCGGCGCTACTCGGCCCGTGACATCGAGCTGCTCCGGCAGGTGCAGCAGCTGTCGCAGGACGAGGGCATCAACCTGGCCGGGATCAAGCGCATCATCGAGCTGGAGAACCAGGTCGCCGCCCTGCAGAGCCGGATCGCGGAGCTGTCGGCGGCCGTCGACGGCGCGGCGGCGGCGATGCGGCAGCGCGAGGCCCAGGTGCACGCCTCGTACCGGCGCGACCTGGTGCCGTACCAGGACGTGCAGCAGGCGAGCGCCCTGGTGGTCTGGCGCCCGAAGCGCGGCGAGTAGCCCCCAGCACCGCGTGAGGCCCCCTCCACAGCCGTGGAGGGGGCCTCACGCGTTCTCGGGGCCTCGTACGAGGTCGGTTGCCGCGGTTACGGGATGAGCTCCGCCACGATGTCGCCGACGGTCTCCCACCAGGGCGCCGCGCCCGTGCCGAACGCGGCGGCGAGCGCGGTGCCGACGGCGTGGTCGAGCGGGGTGGGCGTGGCGGCCGGATCCCAGTCGGGGTACACCCTGCCGTCCCCCTTGGACTCCAGCGTGCCCAGCGCCTTCCCGTTCCGGGTGAACCGGCTGTCCACGTACGAACTGGGGACGAGCCGGTAGCGGACGCCGTCCACGCGGACGTCCACCCGGTAGGAGCGGCGCAGCAGCCGCGCGCGGGCCGGCCTGATGACGGCGGGTTCCCCGGCCACCGTCAGGGCGAGCAGGGCGGGCTTGCGGGTGCCGATCGGCGTATGGGTGTCGGGGCTGGTCCCGGGGGCCCGTACGAGCTCCACGGTGGGCAGGTCGTGCCCGGAGACGCGGAGGGTCCCGGCGGGCCCGTCGAGGTCGATCTGTACGTACACGGTGGCGAGTTGTCCCGTTCGACGCTGGTCAGGTGTCCGATGGACGGTTGTCTCCGTCGAGGATGCCCGACTGCGCGATCAGGTAGCCGAGCTGGGCCCGGCTGCCGCTGCCGAGGGTGGCGGCGAGTTTGGCGATGTGGGCGCGGCAGGTACGCACGTTCATGCCGAGGCGGCGGGCGATGGCCTCGTCCACATGGCCCTCGACGAGGAGTTTGGCGATGGAACGCTGGACGCCGCCGATGCCGTCCACGGACGGGCTGTACGGGATCTCGTCCTCCCACGGCACCCCGTGCAGCCAGAACTGGTCGAAGACGCCGACGAGGTACTGCACGAGGCCCTCGTGGCGGAGTTCGAGGGCGACCTGGCGGTCGCTGCGCGCCGGCACGAAGGCGACCTTGCGGTCGACGATGATCAGCCGGTCGACGATCTCCTCCAGGGTGCGGAGTTCGAGCCCGTACGGCGCGACGCGTTCGACGTAGGCGAGGGTGGCGGGATGGTGCCGCGCGGTGTGCTGGTACAGCGTCCGCATCCGGACGCCGCGGTCGAGCAGCGGCTCCATGCGGCGGAGGGCCGCTTCGAGGGTCTCGGGGCGGCGGCCGCTGCCGGGCTGGATGGTGAGGAGTTCCTCGGTGCACTCGTTGATGGCGCGGTCGAGTGCGGCGTTGATGACGCTGAGGCCTTCGAGGACCGTGATGGCCTGGGTGCCGGTGGGGTCCTGGGTGTGGATCGCCATGAACGGCTCGAAAGCGTCCGCGAGGGCCAGCGCGTGCTGGCGCCGGACCTGTATCTCCTGCTCGATGGGGTGCACGAGCTGGTTCAGGGCGATGGAGGGCGGCACGGGGCGCAGGCACTCGCTGTCGTCCGGGTCCGGGTGCAGGAGGGAGAGTTCCCTCAGGCAGGGGGCGGCTTCGGCGTCCGCGCGGGCTATGCGGCCGGTGCGGAGAGCACTCGCATAGAGCTCCTTGCCCGCGTCGCATAGTTCACCGTGACTGTGCTTATGAACGGACTCGTCGCATTCTCGCCTCATTTGCACCCCCCTCAGGGTCATGAATTACAGGAACATGATGCCCGGGTTGGCTGGTGGAAAGGGTCGGGAGTGAGCCATCGTCTTACTCGCGGGGGGGAGGTAGTGATCAAAAGAGGTGGAGATCGGCCATGACCAGGATGGTTCGTGCACTTAGCGCCATAGCCGTTGCGGCGGCTGCTCTCGGCGCACTCGCCGTCGGCGAGCCCTCGTGGGAGAGCACCCCGGCGCACTCCGTGGCAGGGCCGGACGAGCCCTCGTGGGAGAGCACCCCGGCGCACGAGGTGGTCGCGGGACCCGGCGAACCCTCGTGGGAGAGCTCTCCCCGGGACGTCGTGCTCGCTGCTCCCTACGAGCCGTCCTGGGAGATCGCTTCCAGGGGCGCGGGGGCGTGACCGTGCCGCCGGACGACCCCAGGTTCCGCCGGGAGATGGCTTCGGCCTACCGGTCCGGGTGGCACTTCGTCGACCTCGCCACGGCAATCCCCCACCGTGGCGACGCGCTGAAGATCACCCTCTTCGGAGAGCCCATCGTGGTGGCACGGGAGCAGGACGAGGACGTCCGCGCCTACCGCTGCCTCCGCCGTCCCCGCGGCGCCCCACAGCCCATCCGCTGTGCCATCCGGTACGGCATGATCTTCGTCAACCTCGACCAGCGGGACCACCAGCTGATCGAACCCGAGACCATCACCGCCACCCCCCGCAGTGCCTGAGCGATTCCCCCGTCGTTGTAGATCGCTCCGGCACTTCCCCCACACAGCGGCGCCATCGCGGACCTGAAACGCGATGGCGCCGCTGTGCTGCCCGGACGTTCCCCCGCGTGGGGGCGGCCCGGGCTTTCCCGTGTGCGCCGAGCGCTTCTCGCGTGCGCCGCGCGCCGGCCCTCAGGCGCGCCCCATCGCCCGGGTCAGGGTGATCTCGACGACCACCCGGTCCGGGTTCTCCGCCGGCGTGCGCCCGTAGCGCTCGGCGTAGCGGCCCACCGCGTCCGCGACGACCTCCGGCTCCGTACGGATGCGGGCGACGCCCTCCAGGGTGGCCCAGCGGCCCTTGTCGACCTGGCAGACCGCGACCCGCGCGCCGGCGGCGCCCGCCGCCAGGACGTTGGCCACCTTCCGGCTGTGCCGGTTGGTGATGACCCGCGCGAAACCGCCCTCGGGGTCGTAGGTGACGCCCACCGCCACGACGTGCGGGGTGCCGTCCGGGCGCGGGGTGGTCAGGGTGCACATGTGGTACTCGCGCCAGAAGCTGAGGTACGAGTCGGAGGGGTTCCTCGGGTCGGTCGCCATGCACGGAACGTACCGGGCCGAAGCTCCCTCCGATACCTTGAGCGCAATCGACTCAACTTTGTGTACGCTGGAAGAGTCATAAAGGGAGAGGACCCCGAACGATCCAGGAGGAGCACCGCACGTGGACGCCGAACTGACCAACCGGAGCCGGGACGCGATCAACGCGGCCAGCAGCCGCGCCGTGTCCGAGGGGCACGCCGACCTGACCCCCGCGCACCTGCTGCTCGCGCTGCTCACCGGTCAGGACAACGAGAACATCACCGACCTGCTCGCCGCCGTCGAGGCCGACCAGGCGGTCGCGCGGGCCGGCGCGGAGCGGCTGCTCGCCGCCCTGCCCAGCGTCACCGGGTCCACGGTCGCGCCCCCGCAGCCCAGCCGCGAGTTCCTCGCCGTCATCGCCGACGCCGACCGGCAGGCCAAGGAGCTCGGCGACGACTACCTGTCCACCGAGCACCTCCTCGTCGCGATCGCGGCCAAGGGCGGCCAGGCCGGTGAGATCCTCGACGGGCAGGGCGCGAGCGCTTCCAGGCTGCTCGACGCGTTCGAGAAGAGCAGGGGAGGACGCCGGGTGACCACACCCGACCCGGAAGGGCAGTACAAGGCGCTGGAGAAGTTCGGCACGGACTTCACCGCCGCCGCGCGCGAGGGCAAGCTGGACCCGGTCATCGGCCGCGACCACGAGATCCGCCGCGTCGTGCAGGTGCTGTCCCGCCGCACCAAGAACAACCCGGTCCTCATCGGCGAGCCCGGCGTCGGCAAGACCGCCGTCGTCGAGGGCCTCGCCCAGCGGATCGTGAAGGGCGACGTGCCCGAGTCCCTCAAGAACAAGCGGCTGGTCTCGCTCGACCTCGGCGCCATGGTCGCCGGAGCGAAGTACCGCGGCGAGTTCGAGGAGCGGCTGAAGACCGTCCTCTCCGAGATCAAGGCGAGCGACGGCCAGATCATCACCTTCATCGACGAGCTGCACACGGTCGTCGGCGCGGGCGCCGGCGGCGACTCCGCCATGGACGCGGGCAACATGCTCAAGCCCATGCTGGCCCGCGGCGAGCTCCGCATGGTCGGCGCGACCACCCTCGACGAGTACCGCGAGCGGATCGAGAAGGACCCCGCCCTGGAGCGCCGCTTCCAGCAGGTGCTGGTCGCCGAGCCCACCGTCGAGGACACCATCGCGATCCTCCGCGGCCTCAAGGGCCGGTACGAGGCCCACCACAAGGTGCAGATCAACGACTCCGCGCTGGTGGCCGCCGCGACCCTCTCCGACCGGTACATCACCTCCCGCTTCCTCCCCGACAAGGCGATCGACCTCGTCGACGAGGCCGCGAGCCGGCTCCGCATGGAGATCGACTCCTCCCCCGTCGAGATCGACGAGCTCCAGCGCTCCGTCGACCGGCTCCGCATGGAGGAGCTGGCCCTCAAGAACGAGACAGACGCGGGCAGCCGGCAGCGCCTGGAGAAGCTGCGGCGCGACCTCGCCGACCGCGAGGAGGAGCTCCGCGGCCTCACCGCCCGCTGGGAGAAGGAGAAGCAGTCCCTCAACCGGGTCGGCGAGCTCAAGGAGCGCCTGGACGAGACCCGCGGCCGCGCCGAGCGCGCCCAGCGGGACGGCGACTTCGACACCGCCTCCAAGCTGCTCTACGGGGAGATCCCGGCCCTGGAGCGGGAGCTGGCGGAGGCGAGCGAGGCCGAGGCACAGCAGGAGTCGTCCAAAGACACCATGGTGAAGGAGGAGGTAGGCCCCGACGACATCGCGGACGTGGTCGGCGCCTGGACCGGCATCCCGGCGGGCCGCCTCCTGGAGGGCGAGACGCAGAAGCTGCTGCGCATGGAGGACGAGCTCGGCCGGCGCCTGATCGGCCAGTCCGAGGCCGTCCAGGCCGTCTCCGACGCCGTCCGCCGTACCCGCGCGGGCATCGCCGACCCCGACCGCCCCACCGGCTCCTTCCTCTTCCTCGGCCCCACGGGCGTCGGCAAGACGGAGCTGGCGAAGGCGCTCGCGGACTTCCTCTTCGACGACGAGCGGGCCATGATCCGCATCGACATGTCGGAGTACGGCGAGAAGCACAGCGTCGCCCGACTGGTCGGCGCGCCCCCCGGCTACGTCGGGTACGAGGAGGGCGGCCAGCTCACGGAGGCGGTCCGCCGCCGCCCGTACAGCGTGGTCCTGCTCGACGAGGTGGAGAAGGCGCACCCGGAGGTCTTCGACGTCCTGCTCCAGGTCCTGGACGACGGGCGGCTCACCGACGGGCAGGGCCGGACGGTGGACTTCCGCAACACCATCCTGATCCTGACCTCGAACCTGGGCAGCCAGTACCTGGTCGACCCGGCGACCCCGGCGGACGTGAAGAAGCAGCAGGTCCTGGACGTGGTCCGGGCGAGCTTCAAGCCGGAGTTCCTCAACCGCCTCGACGACCTCGTCGTCTTCTCGGCCCTCGACCGGGCGGAGCTGGGCCGGATCGCCCGGCTCCAGATCGACCGCCTGGCCCGGCGGCTCGCCGACCGGCGGCTCACCCTGGAGGTCAGCCCGGAGGCCCTGGAGTGGCTCGCCGAGGAGGGCAACGACCCGGCGTACGGCGCCCGGCCGCTGCGCCGCCTCATCCAGACGGCGATCGGCGACCGGCTCGCCCGGGAGATCCTGGCGGGCGAGGTCCGGGACGGCGACACCGTGCGGGTGGACCGCGCCGAGGACGGCCTGATCGTCGGGGCGACGCGCTAGCCCGGGCGCGCACGGGGGCGGGGCGGTGTGAGATCTTCCCCGTCCCCGTCCCCGTACGCGGCCCGCGAGTGCCCGTTCTCCCTCCCCCGAGTGGACCAGATCTTGTCAGCCCGCAGCGGATCGCGGGAGGCGGGACTTGCCACGTACCGCCCGGCATGGGGGAGGATGGCGAGCATCCGTACGAAGGGAAATACACGGTGAGCATCGACCCGTCCTCGATTCCGAATTTCGGGGGCCAGCCCCAGCCTCAGGCCGCAGGACCGGCGGGCCCCGTCGTCCCCGACCAGGACCTCGTCAAGCAGCTCCTCGAGCAGATGGAACTGAAGTACGTCATCGACGACGAGGGTGACCTCGCGGCGCCGTGGGAGGAATTCCGCACGTACTTCATGTTCCGCGGCGAGGACGAGCAGCAGGTCTTCTCGGTGCGGACGTTCTACGACCGTCCGCACTCGGCCGACGACCGCGCCAAGATCCTCGACGCGATCGACGACTGGAACCGCCGCACCCTGTGGCCGAAGGTCTACACCCACCTGCACGAGGAGGAGGACGGCTCCGCCACCCTCCGCCTCATCGGTGAGGCGCAGATGCTGATCGGCACCGGCGTCGCCCTGGAGCACTTCGTGTCCTCCACGGTGAGCTGGGTCCGCGCCTCCATCGAGTTCGACAAGTGGATCGTCGAGCAGTTCGGCCTGGAGTCCCCCGATGACAAGCCCGGCGACGAAGAGGCCTGATCCTCCTCACAGCACCACCGAAGCCCGGTCCCTTCACGGGGGCCGGGCTTTCGCCGTGCTGGGGTGCGCGCGCCGCTATCAGGCCAGGCGCTTCGGGCGGGTCAGCCCGAGGCCAGCTGTTCCGCTATCTCCGCGATCCAACCGGACGTCTTCGCCGGGTCGTTGAGGGTCCCGGCCCACGCGTCCGGCTCCAGTCCGTGCTTGTCGGGGCCGGATTTGAGGGCGATGAGCAGGGACCTGGCGGACTCCCGCATCTCGGCCGTGGTGTTCCGGGAGATGGCGGGGCCCGCCGCCAGGGCGTGGATCTCCCGCGCCATGGCCTGGCGTTCCCCCTTCGACACCTTCTTCCAGAACTTCAGCGCGTGCTGCAACGACTCCGTGCGGGAAGCGGCCTCCGCCGGGGTCTCGCCCTCCGGGGCCCAGCGCTCGGGGTGGTGGACCTCTTCGTAGCGCTTGGTGGCGGCGCGGAGCGCCTTGTACAGGGTGACGCCGAGGACGAGACCGGCCCCGGCCCCGGCGAGGCCCCAGCCGACCGGGTTGCTCGCCAGCCCGGCTGTTCCCGCCGCGACCGCCGTCACGACGCCGGCCGCGGCCTTGACGGACTCACCCCCGCCGCCGGCCGCCTCCTTGCCGATCTTGGTGAGCTGCTTCTTCTTCGCGTACTCCTGCACCTTGCTCAGCTTCTCCACGTCGTTCTCGGCGTGCTGGAGTCTCTCGCCGGCGTCACGGGCTTCGGTCATCGCCTCCCAGGCCGCGTCGATGGCCTCGGAGACGAGCTCCAGCCGTCCAGGGCCCTCGTGGTTCCAGTAGCTGTCCAGCGCGACGTAGGCCTCCGCTGCGGCCCAGTCGGCCTGCTCGCGCGCCTCGTTCAGCCGTGCCAGTGCCCCCGCCTGGACGAGGTGGGGATCTCCCAGCTTTTTGATCTGCTTGTACTTGCCGGCTGCTCTCCCGATGCGGAAGGCGGACCGCACGCCCTTGATCGTGCCGATGGCCGCGCTGGCGACACCGCTCGCCTCTGATGCCACTGCCGCGTCCGCCGCCTTCTGGATCTTGGTCACCTCCTTGGCGATGGCGGCGCTGTAGCTTCCCGAACCGGCGGCGCCGATGACCGTGTCGGCCCCCTTGGTCATGGCCTTCTTCTTCGCCTTGTGGTGGTCGGCCCCGGTCTCGTGCTTCTTGGCGTCCTTCATGTTCTTGTACGCGTCCATGCCGTTGACCACGGTGCCGGCGGCTTCCGTGAGCAGGTTGCCCGAGGCCGCGGAGGTCCCCGAGGCGGCGGCGGAGTGCTTGAGGCTCTCATTGGCCGCGACGGCGGCCTGTTGGGTGAAGGCCGCGTTGGTGGGGGTCTGGAAGCCCTTGACGAAGGTGTCGATGGGTTCGAGATTCTTCTTGAACCTGTCGAGGAGCGCGGCGATCCGGTCGCGGTAGTTCTTCTTCGCTTGGGGGGACGCGCCGCCGTTCGCCGCCGCATCGCCTCTCTCGGTGTCCCGGACGCGCTGCACCATCGCGGTCGTGGCCCGGTTGCCGACGCGGGACTGCATGTCCCGTAAGGAGTGCTCCGGCGGGCGTGCGGACGTATTCCCGGTCCGGCTCCCACCCTCACGGTGCCGGGCCGACATCGGGACCGCCGCGGGCTGCCGTGTCGAGGTGCGGTGGATCGGCGTGCTCATGGATGTACCTCTCCTGTACCGGTCCGGGGCGAAGGTAGCCAGACCTGGCCAACAGGAGGGGTACGGCGGAGGAATTCCCCACGGACGCCACGGGACGGACGCCGTGGCGCGGGCACGGTGGGACGGACCGGACGCCGGCGGCGCGGCAGGCCGTCGCGGGCCTGACGCACCGTCGCGTCACGTGCATGACCGTGCAGGGGAGCGAGTTCAGGAAGCCAGGCGCCGCAAGCGGCTCCCGGCCTCGATGAGGACGTCGTCCTTCTTGCAGAAGGCGAAGCGGACCTGGCTGCGGCCGGCGTCGGGGTCGTCGTAGAAGACGGAGTTGGGGATGGCGACGACGCCGCAGCGTTCGGGGAGGGCGCGGCAGAAGGCGTGGGCGTCCTTCTCGCCGAGGGGGGTGATGTCGGTGGTGATGAAGTACGTGCCCCGGGGACGGTACACCTCGAACCCGGCCGCGCGGAGGCCGTCGCCGAGCAGGTCGCGCTTGCGTTGCAGGTCGGCGCGGAGCGTGTCGAAGTACGCGGTCGGGAGGCGGAGCGCCTCGGCGATCGCGTACTGGAAGGGGCCGGAGGAGACGTACGTGAGGAACTGCTTGGCCGAGCGGACGGCGGCGGTCAGCTCGGGGCTCGCGGTGATCCAGCCGACCTTCCAGCCGGTGAAGGAGAACGTCTTGCCGGCCGACCCGATGGTGACCGTGCGCTCCCGCATGCCCGGCAGGCTCGCGATCGGCACGTGCTCGGCGCCGTCGAAGACCAGGTGCTCGTACACCTCGTCGGTGACGACGAGCAGGTCCCGCTCGACGGCCAGTTCGGCGACGGCGGTCAGTTCGGCCCGGGTGAGGACGGTGCCGGTGGGGTTGTGCGGGGTGTTGAGCAGGATGAGGCGGGTCCGGTCGGTGACGGCGGCCCGCAGTTCGTCGAGGTCCAGGACGTACGCGCCCGCGTGCGGGCGGAGGGTGACCGGGACCCGGGTGCCGCCTGCCATCGCGACGCAGGCGGCGTACGAGTCGTAGTACGGCTCCAGGGCGATCACCTCGTCGCCCGGTTCGACCAGGGCCAGGAGCGAGGCCGCGATCGCCTCGGTGGCGCCCGCCGTGACGAGGACCTCCGCGTCGGGGTCGTACGCCAGGCCGTACCGTTCCCGCTGGTGGTCGGCGATCGCCGTCCGCAGTTCGGGGACGCCGGGGCCGGGCGGGTACTGGTTGCCGCGGCCGTCCCGCAGCGCGCGGACCGCTGCCTCCCGGATCTCGTCGGGGCCGTCGGTGTCGGGGAAGCCCTGGCCGAGGTTGATCGCCCCGGTGCCGGCGGCGAGCGCGGACATCTCGGCGAAGATCGTCGTCCCGAACTCGGCGAGGCGGCGGTTGAGCGGCGGTCGTTTCATGTCGGCCATCCTGCGGGGAAGCTCTGGAGTTCCTCAAGTGCGCTTTGACGGGACATCGGGACGGGCATCCCCCTCGCACAACCGAACGGGGGTAGTACACATGGAATTCTTCATCGTCATGGGGGTCCTGGTCGCCGCGGTGGTCGTCACGGCCGTGCGGGGCGGTCTCGGCGGCGGGAACCGGCGGTCGCGGTCGCGCGGACGGCGGTCCGGGGCGAGCGGCAGCAGCGGCGGCACCTGGGCGGACGGCGGCTCCGGCGGGCACGGCTGCGGCGGGGGTTCCAGCTCCTGCGGCGGCTCGTCCAGCTGCGGAGGCGGCGGCAGCTCGTCCAGCTGCGGGGGTGGGGGCGGTTGCGGCGGCAGCAGCTGAGCGGCCGCGCCCGCAGCTGAGCGGCGGCGGCCGGCCGTGCGGCACGTGACGTGGGGGGGGGCGGCCGGCACCCGTCGAGCGGTTCTGTTTGAACAAGTGAACTGTGGGCTCCCCGAAGGGGTTGGAAAACACAGCAAGTTGGGTAAAAACGCTGCGAGTCGTCCGGGTCCGTGGTTCTCTCGCTCCTGACAGAGACAGCCTTCGGACCGTGTGTGGACCCGAGCCTGCGATTCCCCTTCCGTGGAACCCTCCTCCGGGGCGCCCCCGGCCCACCCGTCAAACCGTGTTTGCGGAGCCGACCCATGCTCACCACCCTGAACACCTCCTACACCGATACCCGCGCGGCCGACCTCGCCTGGGCCCTCGGGCGCGAGCCGCTTCCCGCCCTGGCCGTGCTCGACCTCGAACTCTCGGGCGCCACACTTCAGTTGAGGCTGCTCGGTGCCTCTCATCAGGTCCTCCTGGAAGAGGAGGGCGGCAGCTGCTCGGAGACGGTGGCCTGCATGCCCGGCAGCAGCACCCCGCTGCCGCTCGGCGTCTCCAAGCGCATCGGCGGCTGGGAGTACGAGTTCGCCGCCCGCGTCGAGACGCTCTCGCACGGCTCCTTCGCGGGCCGCGCCCAGGAGTTGCTGGCGCTCGTCGCCGACCATCCCCAGGGGCTCGCGGGGACATTTCCCGGCTCCCCGCACGCCTTCACGGCGATGCTGGCGCAGCGCCACGAGGGCCAGGTGCGCTGGCGGACCTGGCACGCCTACCCGCAGGAGGGGCAGTTGGTGGTGACCAGGACGCGTATCGGCGTACGTATGCCCGCAACGCTCTGATACGCCCCTTCGGCACCCCAGATCCACTCGTGTGGGTGACAGGGGGCGTCCGGGTCGTGACGTAGCGTTACGGTCATGATCGAGCCGACCGTGACCATGCCACCCAAGGGGGTACGGCGGGCGCCCGCGCGGCGGCCCGATCCACCGCGCGGGACGGTGCGGTTCCCGGTGCTCGCGGTGGTCTTCGTCTGCGCCGCCTGCGGTCTGGTCTACGAGCTCGAACTGGTCGCCCTCGCCTCCTACCTGATCGGCGACTCGGTCACCCAGGCCTCCGTGGTGCTCTCCGTCATGGTCTTCGCCATGGGGGTGGGATCGCTCCTCGCCAAGGCGCTGCGCTGCCGCGCCGCCGTGGGCTTCGGCCTGGTCGAGGCCGGTCTCGCGCTGGTCGGCGGCACCTCGGCGATGGTGCTGTACGCGGCCTTCGCCTGGTTCGGCGAGTCGCGGTACGTCCTGGTGGCGTTCTCCCTCGCCATCGGGGTGCTCGTCGGTGCGGAGATCCCGCTCCTCATGTCGCTCATACAGCGGGGCGACCGCTCCGGCCGGTCCGGACGGAAGGCCTCGCTCGGCGAGCAGGACGACGCCGCCGGGACGGTCGCCGACCTCTTCGCCGCCGACTACGTGGGGGCGCTCGTCGGCGGCCTCGCCTTCCCGTTCCTCCTGCTGCCCTGGCTGGGCCAGCTCACCGGGGCCCTGGTCACCGGCGCGGTCAACGCGGTGGCGGGCGGCGGCCTCGTCCTCTGGGTGTTCCGCCGTGATCTCACCGGCCGCTCCAGGGCGCTGCTCGTCGCGGTGAACGTGGCGGTGCTCGCGGTCCTCGCCACCGCGACCGTGCTCGTCGACGACTTCGAGCAGGCCGCGCGCCGCGCGGTGTACGGGGAGCGGGTGCGGGTCGCCGTCCACACCGAGCTCCAGGAGATCGTCGTGACGGGGAGCCCCGAGGGCCCGCCCGACCTGTTCCTCGACGGGCGCCTGCGGGTCGCCGGCCGCGACGAGTACCGCTACCACGAGGCCCTGGTCCACCCCGCGATGAACGGCGACCACACCCGCGTGCTGCTCGTCGGAGGCGGGGACGGCATGGCCGCCCGCGAGGTCCTGCGCTACCCCGGGGTCCGCTCCGTGACCGTCGTCGAACTCGACCCCGGCGTCGTCCGCCTCGCCCGGACGGACCCGGCGCTCGCCCGGCTCAACGCGCAGGCGTTCAGCGACCCGCGCGTCCACGTGGTCCACGCGGACGCCTTCCACTGGCTCCGGGGCGCCACCGGCCGTCCGCGGGAACGGTACGACGTGGTGATCTCCGATCTCCCCGACCCCGGGATCACCCCCAGCGCCAAGCTGTACGCGCAGGAGTTCTACGGGCTCGTCGCCCAGGCCCTCACGCCCGCCGGGCGGTTCGCCGTGCACGCGGGATCCGTCGCCGACCGGCCCCGCACCTACTGGACCGTGGACGCCACCCTGCGCGCCGCGGGCTTCGCGACCCGCCCCTACAGCGCGAGCGGCCGCATCCCCGGCTTCGCCGCCGGACCCGACCGCGCCGACCGGACCGGCGGGGCGGGGCGGGGGCCCGGCGACTGGGGCTTCCTCCTGGCCGCGCCCGGCGGCCGGCCGCCCGCGCTCGGCCTCGCCCCCGACGCGCCGCGGCTGCGTTCGCTCGGCGAGGACACCCTGGCGGCCGCGGCCCGCCGCGCCGAGCGCGCGCGGGGGACCGCCCTGCCCCCGTCGACGCTGGTCCACCCCCGGTACGGAGGCTGAAGGTTTCGGCAGGAGGCCGCCACGGGGGCGGTACGAGCGTCCTGCCGCGGGGCGGCGCGGACCGGGATCCGCGGCGAACGGGCGACGCCGCCGTCCCGTCTGAGTAGGCTCGGCTTCCATGGAGCATGAGGTGTTCGTCCCGGTCCCGGCCGAGGTTCTGCGTACGACGCTCAGGGACCCGGCCCGGGTGGTGCGCTGCGTTCCCGGCCTCCAGCGGGACGCCGGCGCGGCGGAGGTCCCGGCGGAGGGCGCGCTCACCGGCCGGTTCAAGGTACGGGTCGGCGGCCACACCATCACCTACCGGGGCGACCTGCGGATCGTCGAGCGGGACGACGCCCTCACGTACGAGGGGCGGGGGACCGAGGCCCGCGGCAAGGGCACGGCGGAGCTGTCGCTCACCGTCGTCCTCACTCCGGTGGCCGAGGGGACCCGTATGACCTTCACCGGCGCTCTGACGGCGGCCGGGCGGCTCACCGAGGTGACGGACGAGGACCGCGCCGCGGCGGGCGCCAAGCTGCTGGGCCGGTTCGTGGCGGGGCTCGAGGGGCTGGGCGACGAGCCCGTAGAACTCCTGCGCGTACAGCTTGGCGCTGGGGGTGATCCCGGGGTCGGGGAGATCGGAGATCACCACGTCGTACCGTTCCCGCGGACGGCCGGTGGCGCCCCGGAGCCAGTGGAAGGGCCGTCGTCGTCGGAGTCGAGCTCGGCGAGGGCGGAGGGGTCGGCGGCGGAGTCGGCACCGGAGTCGGTACCGGCGCGCGCGCCGACGGTGACGCCGCCGCTGATGCCGACGCCCATGCCGGTGCCGACGCCCGCGCCGGTACCGACTCCGGTGCCGACTCCGCCGCCGACCCCTCCGCCCTCGGCGAGCTCGACTCCGACGACGACGGCGTCGACGACGGGGTCGAGGAGGCCCGCCGGGGGTCCGTGTTCGACGCGCCCGTGCCGCCGTCCTCCCTCGATCCGCTGCTCGGCGAGGACTTCGGTGACACGCCCATCGAGTTCCCCGCTCCGCAGCCCGCCGCCGAGGCCGCCCACGCCCGGCGGACCATGATCGGACGGAGCGCCGAGGAGGTCGACCACGCGCCGCCGCGCGGCCGGTACGCCCCCGTGCCCGCGCCCCAGGCGTCGAGCGCCGGCGCCACCCTGCGCTGGGTCGCCCCGGCCGCGGCCCTCGCCCTCGCCTCCGCCGTGGTCGTCGGCCGCGCCCTGCGCCGACGCCGCTGACACGATTAGGGTCGGGGCGTGAGCATGCAGACGCGACTGACGGCGGGCGACGCCGAGTTGACCATCACCCCCGAGAACGGCTGCCGGATCGAGAGCCTGCGCATCGGCGGCATCGAGCTGCTGCGCCAGGGCGAGCGGTTCGGGGCCTTCCCGATGGTGCCCTGGTGCGGACGGACCGAGAACGGCCGCTTCCGCAACGGGGCCACCAGCCACCAGCTACCGGTCAACGCACCCCCGCACGCGATCCACGGCACCGTCCGCGACCTCGCCTGGAAGACCGCGCGGGTCTCCGGGACCGAGGCGGTCTTCACCTGCGACCTCGGTGACCCGTGGCCGTACCGGGGCAAGGTCACCCAGGTCTTCGAGCTGACCGAGGACGCCCTCACCCTGCGCTTCGGCGTCGAGACCTACGACGACTCCTTCCCGGCCCAGGCGGGCTGGCACCCCTGGTTCCTGCGCAACCTCGGCCGGGGCGGTCAGGACGCGGTGCTCGACTTCGCGCCGGCCTGGCAGGAGGAGCGCGGGGACGACCACCTCCCGACCGGCCGCCGGATCGACCCGGTGCCCGGCCCCTGGGACGACTGCTTCGGCATGCCCGGGGGTGTCGACGTCACCCTCACCTGGCCGGAGGAGCTGGAGCTGAAGGTCACCAGCCGCGCCGAGTGGGTCGTGATCTACGACGAGCAGGACGAGGCCGTCTGCGTCGAGCCGCAGTCCGGCCCGCCCAACGGGCTCAACACCCTTCCCCGCCTGGTCACCCCGATCGACCCCCTGGAGGTCGAGAGCACCTGGCGCTGGCGCCGCCTCTGAGCGGCGGCCTTAAGCTCGGGGCATGACTGACGTACGCGCTGAGCTGCTCCAGCAGATCAAGGACAAGGCCGTGGTACACGGCAAGGTGACCCTCTCCTCGGGTCTGGAAGCCGACTACTACATCGACCTGCGCCGGATCACGCTGGACGGCGAGGCCGCGCCGCTGGTGGGTCAGGTCATGCTCGACCTGACGGCCGACCTGGACTTCGACTGCGTGGGCGGGCTGACCCTGGGCGCCGACCCGGTCGCCACCTCGATGCTGCACGCCTCGGCCGCCCGCGGACAGCGCCTCGACGCCTTCGTCGTACGGAAGGCGCAGAAGGCGCACGGCATGCAGCGCCGCATCGAGGGCACGGACGTCAAGGGCCGTCGCTGCCTGGTGGTCGAGGACACCTCGACCACCGGCGGTTCGCCGCTGACCGCCGTGGAGGCCGTCCGCGAGGCCGGCGGCGAGGTCGTCGCCGTCGCGACGATCGTCGACCGGGGCGCCGCCGAGGCCATCTCCGGGGCGGGACTGGAGTACCTCACGGGCTACCAGCTGACCGATCTCGACCTGGCGTAACCGCCGCGAAGTCGTGACTTAGGTCCCGGACAGTGATGATTCCTGTCCTGACCTGCGCTTTTACCTAGGGGCGGGGTGTTTCACGTGAAACACCCCGCCCCAGGGTGTGCCGGGCCCGTGGGAGCCCGGGGGAGAGTCTGGAAGGATGGGCGTCGACGATGACGTCGCCCCCAGGTCAGGGACAGCAACGCACACACCCCGCACATCACAAGGAGCGGACGAATGCCCATCGCAACCCCCGAGGTCTACAACGAGATGCTCGACCGGGCGAAGGCAGGCAAGTTCGCCTACCCGGCCATCAACGTGACTTCGTCCCAGACCCTGCACGCTGCCCTGCGCGGCTTCGCTGAGGCCGAGAGCGACGGCATCATCCAGATCTCGACCGGCGGAGCCGAGTTCCTGGGCGGCCAGTACAACAAGGACATGGTCACGGGCGCCGTTGCCCTGGCCGAGTTCGCGCACATCGTCGCCGCGAAGTACGACATCACGGTCGCGCTGCACACCGACCACTGCCCGAAGGACAAGCTGGACGGCTACGTCCGTCCGCTGCTCGACGTCTCCGCCGAGCGCGTCGCCCGCGGCGAGAACCCGCTGTTCCAGTCGCACATGTGGGACGGCTCCGCCGAGACCCTCGCCGACAACCTGGCCATCGGCCAGGAGCTGCTCGCGAAGGCCGCCGCCGCCAAGATCATCCTTGAGGTCGAGATCACCCCGACCGGTGGCGAGGAGGACGGCGTCAGCCACGAGATCAACGACGAGCTGTACACCACCGTCGACGACGCGCTCCGCACCGCCGAGGCCCTCGGCCTGGGCGAGAAGGGCCGCTACCTGCTCGCCGCCTCCTTCGGCAACGTGCACGGTGTCTACAAGCCGGGCAACGTCGTCCTCCGCCCGGAGCTCCTCAAGGACCTCCAGGCCGGTGTCGCCGAGAAGTACGGCAAGGCGTCCCCGTTCGACTTCGTCTTCCACGGCGGCTCGGGCTCCACGGCCGAGGAGATCGCGACCGCCCTGGAGAACGGCGTCGTGAAGATGAACCTCGACACCGACACCCAGTACGCCTTCACGCGTCCGGTGGCGAACCACATGTTCAAGAACTACGACGGTGTCCTGAAGGTCGACGGCGAGGTCGGCGTCAAGTCCACCTACGACCCCCGCACCTGGGGCAAGCTGGCCGAGGCCGGCATGGCCGTCCGTGTGACCGAGGCGTGCGCGGCGCTGCGCTCGACCGGCACCAAGCTGAAGTAACGCAGTGACCGTGTGAGCGAAGGGCCCGGTACCTCCCCAGGTGCCGGGCCCTTCGTGTGTCGTCGACGAGAGGGCCCGATGTACGACTTCGACCGCGAGACGGACCGGCGCGGCACCTGGTCGGTCCAGTGGGACGGGATCGCGGACCGCTTCGGCGTGCCCGAGCTGCTCCCCTTCACCATCTCCGACATGGACTTCGCCTCCCCGCCCGAGGTGCTGGAGGCCCTGCGCGAGCGGGTCGACCACGGCGTCTTCGGCTACACCGACTGGCGGCTCGGGGAGTTCCGCGAGGCGATACGCCACTGGTACGCGACCCGGTACGACGCCGAGATCGACCCGGACTCCCTGGTGTACGCGCCGTCCGTGCTCAACCAGCTCTCCCAGCTGCTGCGGATGTGGACCGAGCCCGGCGACGGCGTGGTCGTGCACACCCCCACGTACGACGGCTTCCGCAAGGCGGTGACCGGTCTCGGGCGCGAGCTGCGCGGTGTCCCGGTCGGCGACACCGAGGCGCTGGAACGGGAGCTGGCCCGGCCGGACAGCACGATGCTGCTGCTCTGCTCCCCGCACAACCCGACCGGCCGGGTGTGGACGGAGGACGAGCTCCGGGAGTTCGCCGCGCTCGCCGAGCGCCACGGCGCGGCCGTCGTCAGCGACGAGATCCACGCCGACCTGACCGTCGAGGGACTCCGGCACGTCCCCTGGACCCGGATCGCCGAGCGGGGCCGGGGCCGCCGCTGGGCGCTGATCACCTCGGGCACCAAGGCCTTCAACTTCCCCGCGCTCTCCGGCTCGTACGGGATCATCGGCGACCCCGACGAGCGCACCGCCTTCGTCCGGCGCATGGAGACCGGGGAGGGGCTCGCCTCCCCGGCGGTGCTCTCGCTGACCGCGCACATCGCCGCGTACCGGCGGGGCGCGGCCTGGCTGGACGAACTGCGGGCGTATGTGGCGGACACGATGAGCATGGTCGAGAAGCGCCTCGCCGAGGGGCTTTCCGGGGTGGACTGGCGGCCGCCGCAGGCGGGCTACCTCGCCTGGATCGACCTGCGGCCGCTCGGCATCGAGGAGACCCGGCTCCAGGAGGAGCTGATCACCGTCGAGAAGGTCGCGATCATGCCGGGCGGGGTCTACGGCACGCCCGGCTTCGTCCGGCTGAACGTGGGCTGCCCACGGGCGAAGGCGGAGCGGGGCGTGACCGCGCTGATCCGCGCGGCGCAACGGCTGCGTACCGCCTGAGG
>NZ_RDBH01000135.1:0-15761 GCF_008042145.1 Streptomyces sp. adm13(2018) | reverse complement strand
GCCGGGGAGGGCGACCCCGCCGGACGCGGATGCGCCGCCTTGCGCGGGGCGCCCGAAGTGGTGCGCCGCCCGGCGCGGGGCGCCCGACGCGGTGCGCCGCCCGGCGCGGGGCGCCCCACGCGGTGCGCCGCCCGGCCTGACGCGGATGCGCGTACCGGGTGCAGGTGGGCGTCCGCGCGGGGACCATGGCTGGCATGGGCGTGCGCGAGGTGCGGATGGCTTCCAGGGCCGGGCGATGGATCGTGTTCACGACCGTCCTCGGCTCCGGCATGGCACTGCTCGACTCCACCGTCGTCAACGTGGCCCTGCCGCACATCGGTGCCGATCTCGACGCCGACCTGGCCGTCCTCCAGTGGACGGTGAACGCCTACATGCTCACCCTGGCGGGTCTGATCCTGCTCGGCGGATCGCTGGGCGACCGGTTCGGCCGGCGCCGGGTCTTCGTGATCGGCGTCGTGTGGTTCGCGCTCGCCTCGCTCCTGTGCGGGCTGGCCCCGAACGCCGGGGTGCTCATCGCCGCCCGCGCCCTCCAGGGCGTGGGCGGGGCGCTGCTCACCCCCGGGTCCCTGGCGCTGATCCAGGCGAGCTTCCACGAGGACGACCGGGCCAGGGCGGTCGGACTCTGGTCGGGCTTCGGCGGGGTGGGGGCGGCGATCGGGCCGTTCGTGGGCGGCTGGCTGGTGGACGGGCCGGGCTGGCGGTGGGTGTTCCTGCTGAACGTGCCGCTCGCCGCGCTCTGCGTCCCGGTGGCGCTGCGGCACGTCCCCGAGTCGCGGGACGAGACCGCGCACGGCCGCTTCGACGTGCTCGGCGCGGGGCTCGGGGCCGCGGCCCTCGCGCTCGTGACGTACGCGCTGATCGGCGAGGCCTGGTGGGCCGGGGCGGCCGGGGTGCTCGTCGGCGTCTGGTTCGTGGTCGTGGAGCGGCGGCGCGGTGAGCGCGCGATGGTGCCGCCGTCGATCTTCGCGTCGCGGACGTTCACCGCGGTCAACCTGGTCACGCTCTGCGTGTACGCGGCCTTCGGCGGCTTCTTCTTCCTGGCCGCGCTCCAGCTCCAGGTGGTGGCCGGCTACTCGGCGCTCGGTGCCGGTACGGCCCTGCTGCCCACCACCGTCCTGATGCTGCTCCTGTCGGCGAGGTCGGGGGAGCTGGGGGAGCGGATCGGCCCCCGGATCCCGCTCACGGTGGGCCCGCTGCTGTGCGCCGCGGGGATGCTCCTGATGCTGCGGGTCGGTGCGGACGCCTCGTACGTCCGGGACGTGCTGCCGGCCCTGCTGGTGCTGGGCCTGGGGATGACGGCCCTGGTCGCGCCGCTGACCGCGACCGTGCTCGCCTCGGTGCCGGTGGCGCGGGCGGGTCTGGCCAGCGGCGTGAACAACGCGGCGGCACGCGCCGCCGGGCTGCTCGCGGTGGCGGCGCTGCCGATGCTGGCCGGGATGGGGCCGGGGGCGTACCTGTCGGCGGAGGAGTTCGGGGCGACGTTCCGGCGGGCGATGCCGATGTGCGCGGGGATCCTGGTGGTCGGTGCGGTGGTGGCCTGGACGACGATGCGGACCCCGGCGGCCGCGGGCTGCCATCCGGAGTGCCGGGTGCACTGCGGGGTGTCGTCCCCGCCGCTGGACCCGGGGCGGTCGGACACACCGGCCTGAGCTGGTCGCGGCGGGGCGGTCGGACACCGGCCTGAGCCGACCGCCGCACGACCCCGGGCGGTCGGACACGTCGGCCCGAGCTGGTCGCCGTCCGCCGCGGGCCCTCGGGTCGGGGGGACTGAGGCAGACTGGCCCCATGGCCATGCATGAGAACCTGCTGGGGGGACCGGCCCCCACCCACCTGCCCGACGACCCGGGTCCGCGCGACCTGCTCGCGAGCGGTGCCGCGCCGGCGGACGTCGCCGCGAAGTACCCGACCTCCTCGCTCGCCTGGGCGCAGCTCGCCGACGACGCGTACGAGCGCGGCCAGGTCGTCGAGTCGTACGCCTACGCCCGTACCGGCTACCACCGCGGTCTCGACGCGCTGCGGCGCAACGGCTGGAAGGGCCACGGCCCGGTGCCGTGGGAGCACGAGCCGAACCGCGGCTTCCTGCGCGCCCTGCACTCGCTCGCCCGCGCGGCCGGCGAGATCGGCGAGAAGGACGAGTACGAGCGCTGCTCGACCTTCCTGCGTGACTCCTCGGAGACCGCGGCGGAGACGCTCGGCTGACGGTCCCCGATCCCCGTACCTGACGAACGCCCTTTCACCCGTGCGGGTGAAAGGGCGTTCGATTCGCCGGTACGATCCCCGGAACCGCAGGACCCGAGGGGGGAGTCTGTCGTGGGCAAGCGAGGCGCGACCGCCGGACGACGGCGCACACGCGGGAGACGCGGGTCCGGGCGCGGGCTGGTGCTGCCGGTGCTGGTCCTGGTGACGGGCTCGCTCGGCGCGGGCGTCGCCCTCGCCCACTTCCACGGCCCGCCCGCCGAGGTCACGGCCGCCCCGGCGGCCCCTCCGCTGCCGGTGGCGACCACTGAGAGCCCGGCGCCGCCGACGACCGCCCCCGCGCCCCGGCCCTCGACGGCCCGGCCCGAACCGCCGCCGCCGGAACCGAGGGCGACGACCCCGCCGCCGCGGCTGCGGACGACGAGCCCCACGAAGCCGCCCGTCTCCACGCCGCCCGCCTCGAAGGCGGACCCGAAGAAGCCCCCCGCCGTGCCCCAGTCCGGCCCCGGGACCTTCGCCACCGCGGACGCCTCCGGCGCACCGGTCGGCGAGGGCGGCGAGCTGCGCCGCTACCGGGTGCAGGTCGAGGAGGGCATCGCGCTGTCGGCGAGCGACACGGCCGCCGAGATCCAGCGGATCCTGGCGCATCCGCGTGGCTGGGCCGCGCACGGCCGGGGCCGCTTCCAGCTGGTCGCGGAGGAGGAGGCGGACTTCGTCATCCGGATCGCCACCCCGGACACGGCCGACGCGCTCTGTCTGCGGCAGGGCATGGACACGGGCGGCGAGCTGAACTGCGAGACCACCGACGGGGTCGTGGTGAACCTCAAACGGTGGATGCTGGGCTCGCCGACCTTCGCGGGGGAGGCCGCCGAGTACCGGCACCTGATCATCAACCACGAGGTCGGGCACGAGATCGGCATCCGGCAGCACATGGGCTGCCCGGGACCGGGCAGGCTCGCCCCGGCGATGATGCAGCAGATCAAGGGCCTCGACGGATGCAGGTCGAACGCGTTTCCGTATGACGAAGACGGGAGCTACATCACCGGGCCGATCGTGTCATGATGCGCTTGGGACGGCGCGCGACGAAGCCCGCCTCCCGAGGGGACCGGGGCTCCCGTGGCACGCGACGTGCGCGCGGTGGAGCAGACCGCTACCCGGTAGTTCGCATCGAGGAGACAGCAATGTCACTCTCCCCCGGCTCTCCCGACTCCGGAGCAGGTTCGGCCGGCACCGCCGCCCCGAACCTCGACTTCGCCGGCACGACGCCCTACGAGGACTACGTCCAGGCGGACGTGCTCACCCACCTCCAGCACCTCCGTTCGGACGATCCCGGCGAGATGGTCTTCCTGGTCACCACCCAGGTCATGGAACTGTGGTTCACGGTGATCGTCCACGAGTGGGAGACGGCGAGCCGCGCCCTGCGCGAGGACCGCGTCCCCGTCGCCATGGACGCGCTCAAGCGCTCCGTGCGCGAGCTGGAGGCCCTCAACCACTCCTGGCGGCCGCTCGCCCAGCTCACCCCGGCCCAGTTCAACGCCTACCGGTCCGCCCTCGGCGAGGGCTCCGGCTTCCAGTCCGCGATGTACCGGCGGATGGAGTTCCTGCTGGGCGAGAAGTCCGCGTCCATGCTCGTCCCGCACCGGGGCGCGCCCCGCGTCCACGCCGAGCTGGAGAAGGCGCTCCACGAGCCGAGCCTGTACGACGAGGTGCTCGGACTGCTGGCCCGCCGCGGCCTGCCCGTACCGGCCGGGGTCCTCGGCCGCGACCTGGCGCAGCGCTACGAGCCCTCGGCCGAGGTCGAGGCGGTCTGGGCCGGGATCTACGCCGAGCCCGACCAGAACGGCGAACTCGTGCGGCTCGGCGAGGCGCTCAGCGACGTCGCCGAGCTGGTCTGGCGCTGGCGCAACGACCACCTGGTGGCGACCCGCCGGGCGATGGGCTCGAAGACCGGCACCGGCGGTTCGGCCGGCGTGGCCTGGCTGGAGAAGCGGGCCCAGAAGAACGTCTTCCCCGAGCTGTGGACGGCGCGCAGCCATGTCTGAGACCGAGGTGACGACCGACGTGACGGCCGAGGTGAAGACTGACGTGACGACGGATGCGACGACCGACGTGACGCCCGAGGTGACGACCGGCGTGGTGACCGACCTCGCCCGGCGGGCCCGTGCCCTCGACGCCGCTGACGAACTCGGCAAGCACCGGGAGAAGTTCGCCCTCGACGCCGGGACCGTCTACCTCGACGGCAACTCGCTCGGCGCGCTGCCCGCCCACGTCCCCGCGCGGATGGCCGACGTCATCACCCGCGAGTGGGGCGAGCTGCGGATCCGTTCCTGGAGCGAGTCCGGCTGGTGGACCGCGCCGGAGCGGATCGGCGACCGGATCGCCCCGATCGTCGGTGCCGCCCCGGGGCAGATCGTCGTCGGCGACTCGACCAGCGTGAACGTCTTCAAGGCGGTGGTCGCGGCGGCCCGGCTGAGCGACGGCGACCGTGACGAGATCCTCGTCGACGCGTCGACCTTCCCCACGGACGGGTACATCGCGGAGTCCGCGGCGCGGATGACGGGCCACCGCATCGTGCCCGTCGACCCGGCCGGCATGGCCGCGGCGGCGGGCCCGCGGACGGCCGCCGCCCTCGTCAACCACGTCGACTACCGCAGCGGCCGGCTCCACGACCTGCCCGGCATCACGGCCGCGCTGCACGCGGCGGGCGCGCTCGCCGTCTGGGACCTGTGCCACAGCGCGGGCGCCCTGCCGGTCGGGCTCGACGCGCACGGGGTCGACCTGGCGGTCGGCTGCACGTACAAGTACCTGAACGGCGGGCCCGGTTCGCCGGCCTACCTGTACGTCGCCGAGCGCCACCAGGCCGCGTTCGACTCGCCGCTGCCCGGCTGGAACTCGCACAGCGACCCGTTCGCGATGACCCCCGGGTACGAGGCGGCCGCGGGCGCCGTGCGGGGCCGGGTCGGGACGCCCGACATCCTCTCGATGCTGGCGCTGGAAGCGGCGCTCGACGTCTGGGACGGGGTCGACGTCGAGGTCGTGCGGGCCAAGTCGCTGGCGCTGACGGACTTCTTCCTGGAGTGCGTGCGCGCCTACGTGCCGGAGGGCCGCGTCACCTCGGTGACGCCGGAGCCGCACCGGGAGCGCGGCAGCCAGGCCGCGCTCGCCTGCGCGGACGCGCCCGCCGTGATGGCCGAGCTGATCGAGCGGGGGGTCGTCGGCGATCTGCGCCGCCCCGACATCCTGCGCTTCGGCTTCACCCCGCTGTACGTCGGCTTCGCGGACGCGGAGCGGGCGGCGCGGGTCCTGTCCGAGGTGCTGGCGGACCTGTCCGCCTGAGGCTGCGGCGGGCGCGTACCGCCCGGTGATCGCCTGACCTGCG
Source organism: Streptomyces sp. adm13(2018) (assembly GCF_008042145.1). GTDB lineage: Bacteria > Actinomycetota > Actinomycetes > Streptomycetales > Streptomycetaceae > Streptomyces. The sequence goes on along the minus strand of NZ_RDBH01000135.1, from coordinate 10,186 downwards.
GGGGCTCCGGTCCTGGTACCGTCCCCGCAGGTCAGGCCGGTGCGGCCCCGTATCCGAGGGCGCCGATCCGAAGCCGCGCGTCCGAGGCGCGTAGCGAGGCCGCGTATCCGAGAGGGTGGTATCGCATGAACGGCATGCCGGATCCCGCCGCGCGCGCGGCCGCCGAAGAGGCGTCGGCCTTCTCGCATCCGGCCGTCCCCCCGGACGCCTCCGCCGCGTACGGCGGGCACCCGGACCAGGTGATCGACTTCTACGCCCCGCGCGACGGGCGGACCCGGGCGCCGCTCGTCGTCGCGCTGCACGGCGGGGCGTGGCGGGCGCCGTACGACCGGCAGCACCTGACCCCGTTCGTGGACCACCTGGCCCGGCGCGGCTTCGCCGTGGCCAACGTCGAGTACCGGCGGGGCAGTGACATCCCCCGGCAGGGGGGTGCCGGCCCGGTCGCCGGGCGCTGGCCGGAGACCTTCGACGACGTGGCGGCCGCGCTCGACGCGCTGCCCGGGCTCGCCGCCGCGCACCTGCCGCAGGCGGACGTCGGCCGGATCGTCCTCACCGGCCATTCGGCGGGCGGCCAGCTCGCGCTCTGGGCCGCCGCCCGGCACGTGCTGCCGGCCGGCTCCCCGTGGCGGCTGCCGGCCCCGCCCGCGCTGCGCGGGGTCGTCGCCCTCGCCCCGATCGCCCACTTCGGCCGGTCGGTCGAGCTGGGGGTGTGCGGCGGCGCGGTCACCGAACTGCTCGGCGGTGCCTCCTCGTCCGAGGAGCGGATGGCCCACACCGACCCCTCGGCGCTGCTGCCGACCGGGATCGCGACCACCGTCGTCCAGGGCCGTACGGACGTCGACGTGCCGTACGAGGTCGCCGACGCGTACGCCGAGGCGGCGGCGCGGGCGGGCGAGACGGTCGGCGTGACGCTGCTTGAGGAGGTCGGCCACTTCCCGCTGATCGACCCGGCGGCCGACGCGTGCGCGGTGGTGGCGGAGGAGATCGCCCAACTGGCCTGGTGAGCCACGGAAACCCGTACAACCATTCGACGGGTCGGCGGGTCTGATCGGGCACGGCACTCCCGTGTCCGCTCTTACTCGTGGGGGTTTCACCTTGCAGCTCCGTTCCACCGGCACCCGCCTCGGCACGGCCGTCACGGTCGTCCTCGCCGTCACCGCCCTCGGCGCCGGCACCCTGGCCACCGCACCGGCGGCCTTCGCCGCCGCCCCGGCCGCCGTCGCGGCCCAGCAGAAGGCCCCGGCCCGGCAGAACGACGCCGGCCTTCCCGTCTACCCGGAGGGCATGGACCTCGCGGGCCTCGGCACCGGCGGATTCCTCACCTTCTCCTTCGCGGAGGACACCACGAGGAAGCTGCTCTGGACGCCGTACGACGGCGGCGCCGCGACCTCCCTCCAGGAGCCCGAGGACGGCGGCTGGACCATGGGGGCCGGGGACGTGGTCGTCCTCGGCGACGCCAACTGGTCGGCCGAGATGCGGTCGCTCACCCTGCGGAACATGGCCACCCCCGCCGCTCCCGGTGTCGCCATCGACCTCCGCGCGCTGAACGGCAATTACGTGGCCGTGCTGAGCCCGACGAGCGTCCTCGCGCAGGTGAAGAACGCGGCCGGCCAGTCCGAGCTGCACGTCGTGACCAAGAACGGCACCGCCACGACCAGCCGCAGGATCACGGGGCTGCCGGCCGGCGCCACCGACTACTTCGGCTCGACGGCCCAGGACGGCTCCGTCCTCGTCGGCTACGAGACGGGCCCGGCGGGCGCCCGGACCGGCGGCCGCGCCGTCATCGACACGGTGGCGGGCACGGCCGTCGAGACCTACGCCGCCCCCGAGTCCGGCTACGGCTTCGGCGGCCTCCAGTTCAACGCCGACTACGTGACCTGGTACGCCTACGAGGCCGGCACCGGCGGGTACATCGCGTCCGTCGACCGCGTCACCAAGGAGGAGAAGCGGACCGTCCTGGGCGCCCACGACGGCGAGTGGTTCTCCACGCTCGTCGGCGACTGGCTGGTCTACGGCAACCCCTCCAGCCCCGTGAAGGCGGTCTCCCTGGCCACCGGCGAGACCCTCCGCCTCATGGACTCCGGCACCAACGCGGGCTCGCCCGGCGACGGCACCGGCGTGGTGCGCGGGGCGACGGCCGCCGACGGCAAGGGGCTGTTCCGGATCGAGGTCGCGGAGGGCGGCGCCCCGAAGGTCACCAAGGCGGCCGACGAGGCCCCGCTGGTCGACCTGCGGATCGAGCAGGTCCACGTCCCGGACCGGGTGAACCTCGACCAGACCCGCGGCGAGGTCACGCTGGGCTGGACCCTGTCGCAGCGCGAGGCCTACGTGGACGTCACCCTGACGCACATGCTCACGGAGAAGGTCTACCGCACCCGCGTGTACGCCCCCGCCGAGGGCAACCGGTTCACCCTCACCTGGGACGCCGTCATCGACGGGGCGGACGCGCCGAACGGCTCGTACGCGGTCGAGGCCGAGGCGATGCTGCTCGACGGCACCGGCGACCCGGTCTACCAGGGCTGGCGCATGGACGTCGTCCGCACGATCAACACGCACGACTACACGAACAACGGCTCCACCGACGTCCTCGCCCGGGACGCCGCCGGCGTGCTCTGGCGCGACGACCTGCGGGACCGCCCGGTGGACGGCCGCGTCGAGACCGCCGGCCGCACCCGCGTCGGCGCCGGGTGGAACACGTACAAGCAGATCGAGGCCGTCGGCGACATCGCGGGCCACGAGGTGGCCGACCTGGTCGCCCTCGACGGCACGGGCGTCCTCTGGCACTACCTCGGCAAGGGCGACGGCACCTTCGAGGGCCGGGTGAAGGTCGGCGGCGGCTGGGGCGTCTACAACAAGATCACCGGCGGCTCGGACCTCGACGGCGACGGCCGCAGCGACCTCCTCGCCACCGACACCTCCGGCGTGCTCTGGTTCTACAAGGGCACGGGCGGCGCCGTGAAGCCGTTCGGGACCCGCGTCCGCGTCGGCGGCGGCTGGGACACCTACAACCAGCTCACCGCCGTCGGCGACATCGCCGGAACGGCCGCCGGCGACCTCGTCGCCCGCGACACCACCGGCGTCCTCTGGCTCTACCAGGGCAAGGGCGACGGCACGTTCGCCGGCCGGGTGAAGGTCGGCGGCGGCTGGGGCGCCTTCTCCCAGCTGGTCGGCGCCGGCGACGTCGACGCCGACGGCCGCCCCGACCTGATCGCGTACGGGGCGGGCGGCACGTACGTCTACCGCGCGACGGGCTCCGCCACGGCCCCCTTCACCCGCCTGACGACGGACCTGTACCAGGGCCAGGGCAGCAGCTTCACCAGCGTGGTCTGAGGACGCCGGAGGACGTCCGAGGACGTTCCTCCTCCTCAAGGGGGACCCGGAAGGATCCGCATCGAGCGGGACGACCGGGTTCCCCGCCGCCCGTACCGTTGTCCGGGTGACCCAGACACAGACCCCCGAGACGAGTCGCGCCCCCGAGTTCCACCTGTTCCAGGCCGTCCTCGGCGGGCTGCGGCAGGATCTCTTCCGCGACGCGACGGCCTACCGGCCGCTCCAGCCGACCGCGGTGAACCCCAAGCTCGCGCGCTTCGTGCCGAAGTCGATACGCCCCCACCTCGGGCTCTTCCCGCACGCCGTCGTCGCCTTCCTCGCCCTGATCGTGTTCGCCATGGCGTACGAGGAGTTCCACGCCGGCTTCGCGCCGCTGGCCCTGTTCGCGGCCTGCGCCCCGGCCGTGATCGTGCTCCTCACCCTCGTGCGGCCCGTCCTCGCCTTCTGGGCCTCGCTGGCCTCCGCTCCGGTCATCGGCTACATCGCCGGCTTCGACGCGGGCTGGCCCTACTCGCACGTCACCTTCTTCTCCCACCTGGTGGTCCTCGGCGTCGTCGCCGCCCGCACCCGGCCCCGGACCGCGGCCTGGATGTGGCTCGTGACGGCCGCCTTCTGCCTCTTCACCGAGATGCTGCTCGGCATGGGTCGCAGCTCCGACGTCGTCCCGCTGCTCTTCACCGCCGCCCTCCTCCTGCTCTTCGTCACCGTCCTCCAGGTCCGCCGCCAGGCCGACCGCGAGGTCACCGCCCAGCAGACCGTCACCGCGCAGGAACGCTCCAGGCGGACGCTCCTGGAGGAGCGCACCACCATCGCCCGCGAGCTGCACGACGTCGTCGCCCACCACATGTCGGTGGTCGCCATCCAGGCCGAGGCCGCCCCGTACCGGGTCGAGAACCCGCCGCCGGAGCTGGAGCAGGCCTTCCTCACCATCCGCGAGAACGCCGTCGCCGCCCTCACCGAGCTGCGCCGCATCCTCGGCGTCGTCCGCGCCGAGGACTACGAGGCCCCCGACGCCCCGCAGCCCACCCTCGCCGACCTCGACTCGCTCGTCCGCAACGTCCAGGAGGCCGGGCTCGTCGTCGAGAAGACGGTGACCGGCGCCGTGCGCGAGCTGCCGCAGGGCGTGGAGCTCTCCGCGTACCGCATCGTCCAGGAGGCCCTGTCGAACGTGCTGCGGCACGCGCCCGGCGCCGCCGCGAAGGTCGAGGTCAGCTATGTCCTCGGCGGTCTGGGCCTGCGCATCGCCAACGGGCCGGCCCGCGGCCTCGTCAAGCCCTCGCCGGGCGCCGGCCACGGCATCACCGGCATGCGGGAGCGTGTGACGATGCTGGGCGGGGAGATGACGGCCGAGGCGACCGAGGACGGTGGCTACGAGGTGGCCGCCTTCGTCCCCGTGAACCGTGAGGAGAGTGACCAGTGATCCGCGTCCTGATCGTCGACGACCAGGTGATGGTCCGCGAGGGCTTCTCCGTGCTGCTCGGCGCGATGCCCGACATCGAGGTCGTCGGCGAGGCCGTCAACGGCCGGGAGGCCGTCGCCCAGGTGGCCGTCCTCCACCCCGACGTGGTCCTCATGGACATCCGGATGCCCGAGCTGAACGGAATCGACGCCACCCGGGAGATCGTCGCCGCCGACGCGGACGCGAAGGTGCTCGTCCTGACCACCTTCGACCTCGACGAGTACGTCTACCAGGCGCTGCGCGCCGGCGCCTCCGGCTTCCTCCTCAAGGACGCCTCCGCCCGGCAGCTCGCCGACGGGGTCCGGGTCGTCGCGGCCGGTGAGGCACTGCTCGCGCCGACCGTCACCAAGCGGCTCATCAACGAGTTCGCGAAGGCCCCGGGCAGCGCCCCCCGCCCGCCCGCGATGGCGCAGATAGGGGAGCTGACGGAGCGGGAGACGGAGGTCCTGGTGCTCATCGCGCAGGGCCTGTCGAACTCCGAGATCGCCGAGCACCTCGTCGTCGCCGAGTCGACGATCAAGACGCATGTGAGCCGGATCCTGGTGAAGCTGGGACTCCGGGACCGCACGCAGGCGGCGGTCTTCGCCTACGAGGCGGGCTTGGTCCGCGTCGGCGGCTAGGCCGTCTCTTCCGGATCTTGCCGGGCGGCGCGGGTCAGGCAAGATCCGGAAGAGACGGCCCAGAGCGGGCAGCACCCGGCCGGGGTGCGCGGTGGAGCGGGCCGGGCCGGGCGGTGGAGCCGGCCCGGGCCCGCGGGTAGCGTCCGGGCATGGACGCTGCCGAGGCCGTTTACGACCCCTTCTCCCCGGAGTTCGCCGCCGATCCGTACCCCGCCTACGCCGCGCTGCGGGCCGCGGGCCGCGCCCACTGGCACGGCCCGACCCGCCAGTGGCTGATCCCGCACCACGCGGACGTGTCCGCGCTCCTCCGGGACCGCCGCCTCGGCCGTACGTACACCCACCGCTTCACCCACGAGGAGTTCGGCCGGGAGGCCCCGGACGCCGCGCACGAGCCCTTCCACACCCTGAACGACCACGGGCTCCTCGATCTGGAGGGGGCCGACCACAGCCGCATCCGGCGGCTGGTGTCGAAGGCGTTCACCCCGCGGACCGTGGAGGACCTGGCGCCGACGGTCCGCCGCCTCGCCGCCGACCTGGTCGGTGCCCTCGTGGCGGCCGGCGGCGGCGACCTCCAGGCCGCGGTGGCGGAGCCGCTGCCGGTCGCGGTGATCGCCGAGATGCTGGGCGTCCCCGAGGCCGACGAGGAACGGGCGCGGCTGCGGCCCTGGTCGGCGGCGATCTGCGGGATGTTCGAGCTGAACCCCTCGGAGGAGACGGCCCGGCGGGCGGTCGAGGCCTCCGTGGAGTTCTCGGACTACCTGCGGGAGCTGATCGCGCGACGGCGGAGGGAGCCGGGGGACGACCTGATCTCCTCGCTGATCGCGGTCGAGGGGCTGACCGAGCAGGAGACCGTCTCCACCTGCGTACTCCTCCTGAACGCCGGCCACGAGGCCACGGTGAACACGACGGTCGGCGGCTGGCGGACCCTCCTGGAGCACGACGTCCGTCCGGATCCCGAGAAGTTGTCCACAGCTGTGGAAGAACTTCTGCGCTACGACACACCGCTCCAGATGTTCGAGCGCTGGGTCCTCGACGACATCGAGATCGGCGGCCAGGTCATCCCGCGCGGCTCCGAGGTCGCGCTGCTCTTCGGCTCCGCCAACCGCGACCCCGCCCGCTTCGGCCCGACCGCCGACGCCCTCGACCTCACCCGCGCCGACAACCCCCACCTCACCTTCGGCGCCGGCATCCACTACTGCCTCGGCGCCCCGCTCGCCCGCCTCGAACTGACCGCGGTCTTCACCGAACTCCTCCGCCAGGCACCACACCTGCGCCTCGCGGCGGAGCCCGTACGGAAGCCGGGCTACGTGATCAGGGGGTTCGAGGAGCTGCTGGTGGAGGTGTGACCACCGACGCCCGATACGGCCGCCGGGGTCAGGCGTGGGGCAGCGTCAGGCCCCAGGCCTGCTCCAGGACCGTCCAGGTCCGGCGGCGGACGGGGCCCGAGACGCGGCCGTCCGCCCGGTAGCGGAAGTCCGGGCCGGAGACCGTGAGGACGCGGGCGGTCGTATGCCGGGGCGGTGCCGCCGGGGGATGGACGACCACCTCGGCCGCCCCGCCGACCGACCGGACCGTGAGGTTCTCCAGCGGGCTGTCGACATCGCTGAGCAGCACCCCGTCCGCCTCCACCCGCAGCCGGTGGGTGCGGACCGCGAGGGCCGTGGGCGCCGGGCGGACCAGGGTGCGGACCAGGGAGCGGCAGGTGCCCCAGACGGTCGGGGAGTCCGGGCCGGGGGCGAGCGGGGCGGGCACCTCCAGGTCGCCGAGGACGACGCCGTCGCTGTCGTCGACCAGCAGGTCGAGGCGGCGCACGGACCCGTCGAGGACGGCCCGGGCGGCGGCCGGGGTGGCGCGCGGCACGCCGAGCCCGTGGGCGAGTTCCAGGGCGCCGGGCGCACCGATCGGCACGAGGGAGAGCGCGCCCCCGGCGAGCTCCCGCTCCCGGTGGAGGAGGGCCACCGTACGCAGCAGCGCACGGTCGTCGCCGAGCACCACCGGACGGCGGGAACCGCGCCGGGCCAGCGCGCGGGCGAATTCCTCCGGGCTGCCCGGCAGGCAGATCTTCGCCTCCGCGCCCGCGCACAGGACATCCTTCGCGATCCGCACGGACTCGCCGTCACTTCGGCGGGCGACCGGGTCGACGATGACCAGCAGCTGGTCGTGATCCGACACCTCGGTCCTTCCTCGGGTAGCATCTTTGTGCAAGAGCCCCTTGCGCTATTGCGCCAGGGGCTTCGTCTATTCCGGGGCACACCGGTGAGGCGGCCTCGGCCCCTGACCTTGGACATGCCCCACCCGGAAGGGGTGTACGCCTGTGCCCGCACTTGTGCTGCTCGGTGCTCAGTGGGGTGACGAGGGCAAGGGAAAGGCCACCGATCTCCTCGGTGGATCCGTTGACTATGTAGTGCGCTACCAGGGCGGCAACAACGCCGGCCACACCGTCGTCGTCGGCGACCAGAAGTACGCGCTGCATCTTCTCCCTTCCGGAATCCTCTCGCCGGGGTGCACCCCGGTGATCGGAAACGGTGTCGTCGTCGACCCGGCGGTCCTGCTCTCCGAGCTGAGGGGACTGAACGAGCGCGGCGTCGACACGTCGAAGCTCCTGATCAGCGGCAACGCCCATCTGATCACCCCGTACAACGTCACCCTCGACAAGGTGACGGAACGGTTCCTCGGCAAGCGCAAGATCGGCACCACGGGTCGCGGCATCGGCCCGACCTACGCCGACAAGATCAACCGCGTCGGCATCCGGGTCCAGGACCTGTACGACGAGTCGATCCTCACCCAGAAGGTGGAGGCGGCGCTGGAGGGCAAGAACCAGCTGCTCGCCAAGCTGTACAACCGCCGGGCGATCGAGGCGGAGCAGATCGTCGAGGAGATGCTCCAGTACGCGGAGCAGATCAAGCCGTTCGTCGCGGACACCACGCTGATCCTGAACAACGCGCTCGACGAGGACAAGGTCGTCCTGTTCGAGGGCGGTCAGGGCACGCTGCTGGACGTCGACCACGGCACGTACCCCTTCGTCACCTCGTCGAACCCGACCGCGGGCGGCGCCTGCACCGGCACCGGCGTGGGCCCGACGAAGATCAGCCGGGTCATCGGCATCCTCAAGGCGTACACGACCCGTGTCGGCGCCGGTCCGTTCCCGACCGAGCTGTTCGACCAGGACGGCGAGGACCTGCGCCGCATCGGCGGCGAGCGCGGTGTCACCACCGGCCGTGACCGCCGCTGCGGCTGGTTCGACGCGGTCATCGCGCGGTACGCGACCCGGGTCAACGGTCTGACGGACTTCTTCCTGACCAAGCTCGACGTGCTGACGGGCTGGGAGCAGATCCCGGTCTGCGTCGCGTACGAGATCGACGGCAAGCGCGTCGAGGAGCTGCCGTACTCGCAGTCCGACTTCCACCACGCGAAGCCGGTCTACGAGATGCTGCCGGGCTGGTCCGAGGACATCACCAAGGCGAAGACCTTCGCCGACCTGCCGAAGAACGCGCAGGCGTACGTGAAGGCCCTGGAGGAGATGTCGGGCGCCCCGATCTCCGCGATCGGCGTCGGCCCCGGCCGCACCGAGACGATCGAGATCAACTCGTTCCTCTAGCGGCACCGGCCGTGGGCGGTCCCCCCGCGGTGGCGGGGGGACCGCCCACGTCTGTTTCCCGGCCGCCCTACGAGCGGTGGTACTCGTTCGGTTCGCCGTCGAGCATCGGGTAGACGAGGAGCCGGTCCTTGCCGTTCAGCTTGTCGACGCGGAGGTAGCGGGAGAGGCCCTCCTGGCACTCCCGGTCCCAGGCGTTGGTGTCCCGGGTGGCGGGCCCCACGACCAGCAGATTGCCGACGCCCGCGAGGACGGCCGTGGTGCCGCAGGACCAGTCCTCGTCCAGCAGCACGCCGTCGACGGTCCGCGGATAGCCGTCGAGGACGCTGATCACGGGGGACCCGACGGGGCCCTGGGTGATCGTCACCTGCGAGGTGTAGCGGTCGTCGTTCTCGCCGTAGACCTCCGGGGCGGGGATCCGCGACCAGGTGCCGAGGAAGCGGGCGGGGACGACCTCCGTGCCGGTGGGGGCCTTGCGGAAGGTAGCCTTCGCGGCGCCCGAGGTCCACTCCAGGACGTCGGGGGAGCGCAGGGTGAGCGTCTGGTGGGCGGCGGGCACACAGCGTTCGGCGGGCACGCTGGTCGTCACGTCGGACTCGCCGAGCACCACCTTGTCCTCGTCGGCGGAGACCAGCCGGGAGCGGCCCATGCACAGCCGGTTCTCGGCGACCTGGACGTAGACCGCGCTCTTGGCGCCCACCGCTCCCTGGCCGATCTCGAACCGGGCGGTCTCCCGCGGGTGGTCCTGGGAGCCCTGGACGACGCCCTCCCAGGCGCCGAGGAACGCGGCGGGGACGATGCCGGCGGGGCGGGCCGCGACGTCGCCGGTGCTGCCCGGGGCCCGGTTCCGCTGGTCGTCCTGGCCGACGCCGGGGTCGGGCCAGAAGGTGTACGCGAGGGAGGCCGCGGCCGCCACCGCGAGGGCCGCGAGCCCGGCGACGAGGGCGGTCCGGCGCGGCCGCCCGGACCGCGGCCGGGACGGCTCCGTGGCGACGGTGGAGGCGGTGGACGGGGACTGGTCCTGCGGCACCACGGCCGCGAGGGAGGCCGCGGCCGCCACCGCGAGGGCCGCGAGCCCGGCGACGAGGGCGGTCCGGCGCGGCCGCCCGGACCGCGGCCGGGACGGCTCCGTGGCGACGGTGGAGGCGGTGGACGGGGACTGGTCCTGCGGCACCACGGCCG
>NZ_RDBH01000134.1:16005-18242 GCF_008042145.1 Streptomyces sp. adm13(2018) | reverse complement strand
GCTCACCACCTGCCCCGCCCCGGGCCCGCGCGGTCCCGGGCGGCGTCGGGCGGGCGGGCCCGCTCGCCGTCCCGCACGGCGAGGCGCCGCAGCATCCCGCGGACCCGGTCGCTCGACTCGTCGGCGGCGTCGATGGCCTCGATGCACTGCCAGTAGAGCCCCTCGTCGTCGGTGGCGCAGGCCACGGCGACCAGCGCGATGCCCACCTCCCCGAGCAGCTCGCCGAGCGCGGTCAGCGCCCCGCGCGGGTCCGCCACCTCCGACAGCCGGGCCGCCCGCGGCCCACCGGCGGCCCACGCCGGGTACTCCCCGATCTCGCTCAGTCCCCGTGCCTCGCCGCGCAGTTCCTGCGGTCCGCAGAGCGCGAGCCGGCTCCCTATCGCCTGGGCGAGCGCCTGCGCCTGCCAGGCCTCCGCCACGATGTCCTGCGCCGATCCGCTCTCCGCCAGCGCGTGCCGGCCAAGAGCGACGAGTCGTTCCGCTTCCATCAACGCCGCCCCCGTTCGTACGACTTATCTGCCCACTGAGTCCACTACCCAGAGTGAGGCGACCTGAGCCCCACCACCAGGGGATTTCGGAAATCTGTGGACAGGAGGCCTGACGGGGAAAAGCCGATCACTCCGCAGAGTGACGATCTCCGCCCGGATCCACCTCCTCTGCCCCTTCCTCGCGCGCCTCCCCGCTCCCCGTCTCCCGCTCGCCGCCCCGCTTCCGGGCGGGGAACCGGACCTCGTTCCGGTCGATCTTGGCCGCGAGCGCGGCCAGCGGATCGACACCGAGCGCCCCGCAGAACTGGAGGAGGTAGGCGAGCACGTCCGCCACCTCGTCGGCGACCCGGTGCGCGGAGTCCGGGTCGTCCATCACCCGCTCCGCCTGCTCGGGCGTCAGCCACTGGAAGATCTCCAGGAGTTCGGCCGCCTCCACGCTGAGCGCCGCCGCCAGGTTCTTGGGCGTGTGGTAGGGCTGCCAGTCGCGGGCCGCCGCGAACTCGGCCAGCCTGCGCTGCAGTCCCGCTACGTCGTTGTCCGTCACGTGCCCAGGTCTACCACCGTCACCCCGGGAGTCCGGCGGGCCTGCGCCGCCGTCCGCGCCCCGACCGTGCCGGCGACCCTGACGTGGCCGTCGGCGGCGATGCCCACGGCGAGCCCGAGCAGTTCGCCGGCCTGCCGCTCGTCGAGTCCCCGGTCGAGTCCGTCGGCGAGCAGCGTCAGGGACTGCATGGCCTCCGGCACCTCGGCGATCCGGTCCATCTCCAGGACGCCGGGGCCGGTGAGCAGGGTGAGGGCGAGCGCGAGGTAGCGCAGTTCGCCGTCGCCGAGCCGGGCGAGCGGCGTCGCGGGGCGGCCGCCGCGTTCCAGGACGGCCCGGACGGTGCCCTCCGGGAGTTCGCGTACGCCGAGTCCGGTGACGGGTCCCGCGCAGCCGCCGGCCGCGACCGTCGCGAGCCGGTGGTGCCGGCGCGGGCAGTCCGTGTGGGTGCGGTGCAGGACCTCGGCGAGGTTGCCGCAGTCGCGGCGCAGCCGCCCCTCGCCGGGCGGTACGGGGGTGCGCATGGTGTCGGGGCGGGGGTCGCAGGCGAAGGCGGACCGCAGTCCGACGACGACCTGCTCGGCGGCCGCCAGGACCTCCAGCTGTCCGGGGGTCTTCCCCGCGACCCGCAGCGGCAGCAGGGCCGTACCGAGGAGGTCGTCGGGGAGGGGCGCGCGGGTGACGGGGGTGGCGCCGGCGGTGTGCCACTCGGCCTGGACGGTGGGGCGGCCCGGGTCGCGCAGGGCGGTGGCGAGGAGGGTGCGGCCGCGGCCGGTGAGCCGTTCGCCGACGATCCGGAGCCGGGGTTCGACCTGGACGGCGAGGTCGAGGTGGACGGGTCCCTCGGGTCCGTCGACCGTGCAGCCGACGCGGAAGCCGCGGCGGCCCTGGGCGTCGGGGCGGGCCCGCTCGGGGACGCAGTCGGCGGCGTCGGGGAACACCTCGCCGAGGGGTTCGCCCGCGCAGAGCCGGGCCAGTGCCTCGTACGCGCGCAGGGTGGTGGACTTCCCGCTGCCGCTGGGTCCGGTGAAGAGGGTGACCGGCCCGAGGCGGTGCGCGGCGGAGCGGTGGCGGGCGAACCCCTCGGCGAGGTGTTCCCCGACGCCGCCGACTGCGTCCCCGAGCGGGCCCGCCCCGACGCCCAGGGCCGACGCGGAAGCCGCGGCGGCTGCACGGTCGACGGACCCGAGGGACCCGTCCACCTCGAC
>NZ_RDBH01000134.1:0-15905 GCF_008042145.1 Streptomyces sp. adm13(2018) | reverse complement strand
CACCCGCACGTGGTGCAGCCGCCCCTCCTCAGCCGCCCCCGCCCGTACCGGGAGGGCTTCCGGGTCGGGGTGCACGCCAAGAGCCTGCGGGCCAACATGGCCGTACTGCCGGTGGTGCGCGTCCTGGCCGAGACCGTCGCCGGACTGGACGACGCGGAACTGGCCGTGAACATCCACCACGAGGTGGACGACCCGGCCGCGCACGCCCACGACCCCGCCCTCCTGGCCGAGCTCAGGAAGCTCGCCGACCGCGGGGCCCTGACCCTGCGGGTGCACGACTACTTCGACGACGACCAGCTGTGGGAATACCTGGGCGGCCTGGACGTGTCCGTACTGCCGTACACCTTCGGCACCCACTCCGGCTGGCTGGAGGCCTGCCACGACCTGGGCACCGCCGTGGCGGCACCCGACTGCGGGTACTACGTCCAGCAGCGCCCCTGCCTCACCTACGGCCACTCCCAGCGCGACGGCCTCGACGCGAGGTCGCTGGAGGACGCGGTGCGTGAGGCGTACCGGACGCGGCCCGCGTGGCGGGCCTCGACGGACGACCGAGCGGCCGAACGGGCCCGGATCGCCGCCACCCACCGCGAGATCTACGACGGACTGCTGCGGTGAGGAACCTCCGCGCGGCTCCGTTGCGGGTCGCCCTGATCGCCTCCGCCCGCTTCCCCGTCCGCGAACCGTTCGCCGGTGGTCTCGAAGCCCACACCTGGACGCTGGCGAAGGCGCTGACCGAGCGTGGGCACCACGTCGAGTTGTTCGCCGCACCCGGCTCCGACCCGTCCCTCGGACTGAACGAACTGCCGGTGCGCCGGCCGGTGCTGACCGAGGCGGCCCGCGCGGACGTCAGCATGCCCGCGGCCGGCTGGATGGCCGAGCACCACGCCTATCTCCGGCTCATGCTGGACATGGCCCGGGACGGCGAACAGCGCTTCGACGTCGTCCACAACAACAGCCTCCACCACCTGCCGGTCGCGATGGCACCCGCCCTGCGGCTTCCGGTGGTGACCACCCTGCACACCCCGCCGACCCCCTGGCTGGAGTCCGCCGTCCAGTCCCAGGACCACTGCCCGGTCACCTTCACCGCCGTCAGCGCCCACACCGCGAAGGCGTMGCGCYCCACCGTCCCCGCGGTCCGGGTGGTGCGCAACGGCGTCGACACCCGCCGGTGGCCCGTCGGGCCGGGCGGTCCCTACCTGGTGTGGAGCGGCCGGATCGTTCCGGAGAAGGGGCCGCACCTCGCGGCCGAGGCGGCGCGCAAGGCGGGGCTGCCGCTGCGCGTGGCGGGGCCGGTGGGGGACCGGCGGTACTTCGCCGACCGCCTCGCCCCACTCCTCGGGGACGGCGTCGAGTACGTGGGGCACCTGGGCCGCGACGACCTGGCCCGACTGGTCGGGGGAGCCGCCGCCGCGCTGGTCACCCCCTGCTGGGACGAGCCGTACGGCCTGGTCGTCGCCGAGGCACTGGCCTGCGGCACCCCGGTGTGCGGCTTCGACCGGGGCGCGCTGGCCGAGACCCTCACCCCCGACTGCGGCCGGCTCGCCCCGGCCGACGACGTCGGCGCACTCGCCGACCTGATCCACGAGACCGTACGCCTGGACCGCGGCACCGCGCGCGAACGCGCCGAACGCTTCTGCTCCCTCGACACCATGACCGACGGCTACACCGCCCTGTACGAGGAGCTGGTCGCGTGATCGGCTACTACATCCACCACCAGGGCCGCGGCCACCTGCACCGCGCCCTGTGCGTCGCACGGCATGCCCGCACCCCCGTCACCGGGCTCTCCTCCCTGACCCGCCCGGACGACTGGACCGGTGAGTGGATCCACCTGCCCCCGGACACCGGCCCCGGCGACGCGGCCGGCGCGGACCCCACGGCCCACGGACGACTGCACTGGGTGCCCCGCCACCACGCCGGACTGCGCGCCAGGTCGGCGGCCGTCGCGGCCTGGATCGAACGGGCCGCCCCCACCCTCCTCGTCAGCGACGTCTCCGTGGAGATCGCCGTCCTGGCGCGGCTGATGGGGGTCCCGGTCGTGGTCTCCGCGATGCGCGGCGACCGCTCCGACCCGGCCCACCACCTCGCCTACGATCTGGCCGACGTCCTGCTCGCGCCCTGGCCCGCCACCCTGCCCGAACCCGGATGGCCCCCGCAGTGGCGGGCCAAGACCGAGCACACCGGCGCCTTCTCCCGCCATGACGACCGCCCGCGCCTCGAACGCCCCGCCGGAGCACGTGAGGTGGTGGTCATGATGGGCACCGGGGGCTCCGAACTGACCGAAACCGACGTGCGGAAGGCGGCGGAGGCCACCCCGGACTGGCGCTGGACCGTGCTCGGCGGCCCCGGCGGCTGGACCGACGACCCGTGGCCCCTGCTGTGCCGGGCCACGGTCGTGGTCACTCACGCCGGACAGAACGCCCTCGCCGAGTGCGCCGCCGCCCGCAGCCCCGCCGTCGTCGTACCGCAGACCCGGCCGCACGACGAACAGCACGCCACCTCCCGTGCCCTGGACGGGGCCGGACTCGCCACCGTCCGCGAACGCTGGCCCGAACCGCACGAGTGGCCGGCGCTTCTCGACACCGCGCGGCGCACCGGCGGCGAGCGCTGGCGGCTGTGGGCCCCCGGCGACGGCGCCGCCCGCGCCGCCCGGCTGCTCGACCGCCTGGCTGCCTGTACCGACGACGAGGAGGAGCATCCGTGCGCGTCGCGGTGATCACCCTGGTCGCGGGCCGCCACCAGCACCTCGCCCTCCAGCAGGAGGGCCTCGCCGCGGCCGGCCTCGCCCCCGACCATTACGTGGTCGTGACCCTCGACGACCCCGACGCCGCCGGGGTGCTGCGGGGCCGACGGCCCACGGCCGACGTCCTCCCCCTGACCCGGGACGCCGGGCGGCTCCCGCTGGCCGCCGCGCGCAACGCCGGCGGCCGCCGCGCCCTGGACGGCGGGGCGGATCTCCTCGTCTTCCTGGATGTGGACTGTGTCCCCGGCCCCACCCTGCTGCCCCGCTACGCCGAAACGGCGCGCGACGGCGCCCTGCTGTGCGGCACCGTCGCCTACCTGCCGCCCCCGCCGCCGGGCGGCTACCGCCTGGACACCCTGCCGGCCCTCGCACCGCCGCACCCGGGACGGCCCGTACCGGCGGACGACGAGGTGCTCACCGGCGGCGACCACCGGCTGTTCTGGTCCCTGTCCTTCGCCGTCACGGCACCCACCTGGCGGCGGATCGGCGGTTTCTGCGAGCGCTACACCGGATACGGCGGCGAGGACACCGACTTCGGCCGCACCGCGGCGGCGCGGGACGTGGACCTGTGGTGGGTCGGCGGTGCCCCCGCCCACCACCAGCACCACCCGGTGAGCCGCCCACCCGTCGAGCACCTGGACGACATCCTCCGCAACGGCGCCGTGTACCGCGACCGGTGGGGGACGTGGCCCATGCAGGGATGGCTGCGCGACTTCGCCCGCCTCGGGCTCGTGCGCCACGACCCCGTCACCGACGGCTGGACCCGGTGCGCGTCCCCGCACACCGGGTCCGGCCGTTGAACCCACCCGGCGACGTTCAGACCTCCGCGTCCTCCTGCGCCTCTGACCCCGGACGGCGACGGCGTCTCGCCGCGACGACGGCGAGCACCACCGCCAGGGCGAGGACCACCGAGCCGCGCAGCCACACCTCGGCCTCCACCTGGGTGGCGAGCAGCACGCAGGAGGCGGCACCGAGTACGGGTAGGAGGGTAGGGGCCCGGAAGTGGTCGGGCTCGCCCTGATCGGAACGCAGCGCGAGGACGGCGGTGTTGACCACAAGGAAGACCACCAGGAGCAGCAGCACCAGGGTGGATGCCAGGGTGGCGACGCTGCCGGTCAGGGCCAGCAGGAGGGCCGGGACGGTGGTGGCGGCGATCGCCGCCCAGGGAGTGCGGCGGCCGGGCAGCACCCGGGTCAGCGCGGCGGGCAGCAGCCCGTCGCGGGCCATCCCGTACGCCAGGCGCGAGGCCATGATGCCGGTGAGCAGCGCCCCGTTGGCGACGGCGACCAGGGCGACGGCGCTGAACAGCCGTACGGGGACGCCGCCGGCCGCACGGACGACTTCGAGGAGGGGGCCGCTGGAGGAGGCGAGGAGACCGGTGGGCACGGTGAGCGAGGCGGCGACGCCGACCAGGACGTAGACCGCCCCGGCGGTGGCGAGCGCGGCGAACAGGGCGCGGGGGTAGGAGCGCCGTGGGTCGCGGGTCTCCTCGGCGACGTTCACCGAGGTCTCGAAGCCGACGAAGGAGTAGAAGGCCAGGACGGACCCGCTCAGCACGGCCGCCGCGGCGCCCTTCTCCGGCGTGCCGAGCTGGAACAGGCGCCCCGGATCACCCTCCCCGCGCAGCAGCAGCCAGGCACCGAGCACCACGACCACGAGCAGGCCGCCGACCTCCACCACGGTGGCGACGGCGTTGGCGCGGGTGGACTCCTTGATGCCCCGCGCGTTGACCAGGGCCAGCAGGACCAGGAAGACCACGGCCACCAGCGCGACGGGCAGAGTGACGAACGCGGCCAGGTAGTCGCCGGCGAAGCCGCGGGCGAGCGCGGCGACCGAGACGACACCGGCCGCCAGCATGCAGAACCCGGCGACGAATCCGACCGCCGGGCCGAACGCCCGCGTGGCGTAGTGGGAGGCGCCGCCGGCCCGCGGGTACTTCGTCACCAGCTCCGCGTAGGAGGCGGCGGTCAGCAGCGCGAGCACCGGCGCCACCAGGAGCGGCACCCACACCGCGCCCCCGGACGCGGCGGCTACCTGCCCCACCAGGACGTACACCCCGGCGCCGAGCACGTCGCCGAGGATGAAGAAATAGAGCAGGGGGGTGGTCAGGGCGCGCCGCAGCCCGGGCGGGGGAGTGGCCGGCGATCCGGCGTTCATCGCGGCACCGCCATGACGTGGACGCCGGAGGCATGGCGCGATCGCACCGGCTCCCCTTCACGGACGGCGAGCCGGCCGATCCGCTTGTTCTGCTCTCTCATCGTTTCCCGCTCTCAGAAGGGATGACTCGTTTCCGTCACCGTCTCTTCCCCTCCCGGCCGGTATCAGTGGCGCCACGAACGAAGAACCCGGTACTCCCGATGTCCGGAGAACGAAGACGGCGGCCGCGAAGCATCGGGGCGGGGCCCGTCCGTTGGCGATCTCCACAGTGGACCCTCTGCCGACTGCCTGCACGAGGACGCCTCCTCACCCAGCCACTGGTGCTACAGGCTCCTTGTAGGTGATCACGATCCTCGCGAAGCCGTCAGTGCTCCTCGGCGGGATCTCGGGCGGTCGGGAGGCCGGTGTTGTGTTCGTGGATCAGTCGGAGTGCCTCGTCCCGGTCCCTTCGGTCCAGGGCGTCGACCAGGTCGCGGTGGAGTTCGTGCCGGTGGGCGACGTATTCGCTCAGCGGCTGTTCGTCGGTAGGAAGCACCGTCAGTGTGTGGCTCTCGATCAGGTCGAGCAGGTGGGTGTACAGCGAGCTGAGCAGCACGTTCGGGCTGATCGCGGCGATGGACCTCGTCCTCGGGGCCCGCCGCGTCCTCGTCCTCACGGAACACACCGCGAGGGACGGAAGCCCGAAGATCGTCTCCGAGTGCACCCTTCCGCCGACCGGACGCTCCTGTGTCCACCGGATCATCACCGACCTCGGCGTCCTCGACGTCACCGACCGCGGCCTCGTCCTGGTGGAGACGGCCCCCGGCGTCACCCCGGCACAGGTCGTCGCCGCCACCGAGGCACCCGTCCACCTTCCCCCGGACGTCCCGAGGCGGTGAGCGTGGCGGAGGGCATCACGCCGACTCGCCGGCTCCTGCCGGGCGGCCGATGCCCTCGCGAACCCGATGCGGACCGCGCGCCGGACGCCGGGACGGTCCCGGCGTCCGGCAGAGGGCCTCAGGCGCGGGCGGCCGCCGCGGCGACGATCCAGTTGCGGAACTCGACGGCGTAGTGCCGCAGGTGGTGGTCCAGGACCTCGTCCGGGCAGCTGACGGGGAAGTAGACCGTCAGCTGCGCGGTGAAGCCCTCGGCGGTGTCGCCGAACTGGATGAGAGCCCGTCCGATGACGGTGCCGTCGGCCAGGAAGAGGTTCGAGGACATCTTGCGCGGGAATTCCGCCGCAGGGAGGAGCTCGGCCGCGTCCTCGGCCCAGTCCAGCGCGTCGGTTCCCCAGCCGCCCATGTAGAAGGAGGCGACATGGGGGCCGATGTTCTCCACCACGCGCGCACCGATCTCGTCCGTGCCCATCACGTAGTGCTCGGGGTGCGCCGCGAGAAGCGGCTGCTCGTCGCCGGCGAAGGCCTTGTCCATCCAGGCCAGGAACTCCCCCGAGGTCAGCCCTTTCGTCGCGAGCACGGTGGTGCCCCCCTTGAAGACGCCGCCGGAGGCGAGGGCGTTCTCGCGCAGGAAGGCGTTGCCCTTCTCGATATCGCCGGCCATGAGGTCGAGGAGCCCCTGGCGCCCCAGCAGCGTCCGGTAGCGATCCACGGCGCGGCGGGCGTAGAAGAGCTCGAAGTCGTCGATGCCTCCGGTGTCGGCGGGCCCGGCCTGGAGCGTCACGGTGACGGGCTGGGCGGTCTGGTTTCCGATCATGATCGAACCTCCGAGGCTGATGTGAACGCGAATTCACGTTCGCATAGGAAGCGTACGCCGAGGGGTGCGTCCGTTGTCAAAGGAATCCTGTGGAGAGCGCCGCGGATACCATGCGGGGCATGACCGAAGAGCCGGAGTTCCCGGGGGCCTATCGGGAGCCCCGGCAGGCCCGTAGCGCCGCGACCCTGGCCCGTGTGCTGCGAGCAGCCGAGGAGATCGCCTGTGATTCCGGTCTGGAGGAGATGACGATCGCCGGTGTCGCACAGCGCGCCGGCGTCGCCGTCGGGACGATCTATCGCCGGTTCGAGGACAAAGAACAGCTGCTCAGAGCCCTGACCGAGCGAATGCTGGAACGCCGTGAGGAGTACGTGGCTGAGCGGCTGCGCGCAGCCGAGCCCTCGCTGTCCGGTGTCATGGACGCCTTCGCGCACGCCCTGCTGGAGTCCTTCGCCGACAACAGCAACCTCTTCCCCGAGCTGTTGCGCACCCGTGGGGCCAGATCACTGGACCGCGGCGCCCGCACCATCACCGAACTCCACCGCCTCCTGCTCGAAGCGGCACAGCCCTACACCGACCAGATCCGCCGCTCCGAGCCCCGGCAGGCACTCGACACCGC
Organism: Streptomyces sp. adm13(2018); assembly: GCF_008042145.1. Lineage (GTDB taxonomy): Bacteria > Actinomycetota > Actinomycetes > Streptomycetales > Streptomycetaceae > Streptomyces. Next base: position 8,700 of record NZ_RDBH01000134.1, on the reverse strand, counting down.
GGCACGCGCCCTCCTCGGCGCCTGCTTCCACGACTCCCTCCGCCCCGATGCCGCCACCGGCGCAGAGGCCAGACGAAGGTACGCCGACGAGCTCGGTGACATGGCGACCGCCTACCTCCTCACCCCCGGCCGGCGTGGTGACGCCGAGACCTGAGCCAGGCGCGCTGTCGCACGGCTCTCGCGCCTGGAGGGTGCCGGCCCTTATCGCCATCGGGTGCGTCGGCCCCGCACGGGACACGGTGGCCGCAGACGCCGGTGGCCGGAGTGGAGTGGGCGAAGCCGTGTAGCGCCCCGGCACGCGAGCAGGCCCCGGCCGTCCGACGGCCGGGACCTGCTCGCGATTCGGTGCTCAGGCCGACAGCGGGTACGTGGCGACGCCGGCGAGACGTTCGTAGGCCCTGCGCACCGCCGGCACCAGACGGGTGGCGGCCTCCGGGTCGGCCTGCTCGGCCCGGAGCCGCAGGATGTCTCCGTTGCGCCGGTCCGCGGGGACGTCCTCACCGCGAGCCGTGACGAGGGCGTGGAAGTGGGGATGGTTCTCGCCGAAGACCAGCAGGTAGGTGGCGGGTGCACCGGTCGCCTCGGTGACCGCCGCGACCAGGTCTCGGCGGAACTCCTGAGCTCGACCCGGGCCATGTCCGAGATGCTGGGACACACCACCGTCCAGCACCGGCCGTAGGGCGTGCGCGCTTCCCGGACACCCGGGAGGAGCGCCATGACACCCACGGCCTCCGCTGCGCGGGCGTGCCCGTCGGCGCGACTGCTCTGCATCACCGAGCAGACCGCCGTACGCGCCCTCGGTGCGGCCTCGCGAATCGCACCCCCGAGCTGCTCGGACAGCCCGCCCGGTTCAGTCCTGGAGGGTGCCGAGCCGGCCGGTGTCGCGATCAGTCGTCACGGGCCGGGAACGGCTCCGCCGCGCATGATCTCGGCGAGCCGGCCGCGCAGCCGGGCGAACTCGGGTGAGGCCCGCAGCGCGGACACGTCCGTGTCTGGCCCCCTCGCCAGGTCCACCGCCAGCTCCGCCACCACCCGGCCGGGCCCCGCGTCCATGACCAGCACCCGGGACCCCAGCACCACCGCCTCCTCCGCCGAGTGCGTCACGAACAGCACCGTCGTGCCGAGCCGCCCGGCCAAGGTCCGCACCTCCTCCTGGAGCCGCTCCCGAGTCAAGGCGTCGAGCGCGGCGAACGGCTCGTCCATGAGCAGGAGTTCGGGCTCCCCGGCCAGTGCCCGGGCCAGCGCCACCCGCTGCTGCTGACCGCCCGACAGCTCCCACGTGCGCCGGCCCGCCATCCCGGCCAGTCCCACCCGCTCCAGKAGCTCGGCGATCCGGCCGGGCCGGTCGGATCGCGGCACGCCCAGCCGCGCCAACGCGAAGGCGAGGTTCCCGCCCACCGTGCGCCAAGGGAAGAGCCGGGGCTGCTGGAACACCACCCCCGCCCCCGCGCCCGGCCGGGGCGGCGCGCCCCGGACCCGGGCATGGCCCGCGGCGGGCCGCTCGAAGCCCGCCACCACGCGCAGCAGGCTCGTCTTGCCGCAGCCGGAGGGCCCGACGAGGACGACGAACTCGCCGGCGTGGATCCGTACGTCCACGCCGTCGAGCGCCGTGACCGGCGCCTTCGCCGAGCCGTACCGGACCGACACGCCCGCCAGCTCGACGATCGTGGTCCGCTTGTCAGGCGCGTCAGTTCGCGACACGGCCCAGCTCCTCCACCGCGAGCGCCCGCCCGAAGACGGCCTGGTCCGGCACGGAGTCGACCGCCTTCTGCCCCTTCAGGAACACGGCGGCGTCATGCAGGTTCGCCGCGAGCCTGCCGGGGGCGCTCGGCGTGCCCAGGTAGTCGGGTCCGGTCTGCTCCTTCGCGCTGAGCAGCACCAGTTCGGACAGCTGCCGCTTCGCCTCCTCCGCCGGCAACCCGAGCTCCGCCCCGATGGACTTCGCGGCCCGGTCCGGTGCGGTACGCGCCTGTGCGACGGCCGTGTCCTGCGCCTTGATCCAGGCCGTGACCACTTCAGGGTGCTTGGCGGCGAAGGCGTTCGTCACCACGCCCAGGTCGGCCGTCGGCTTCCCCTGCTCGGCCAGTTCACGGCTGCTCACCAGCACCTTGCCGTCCTTGGCCAGTTCGCTCAGCGTCGGCGTCCACACGTAGGCCGCGTCGATGTCCCCGCGCTTCCAGGCGGCGAGCGCGTCCTGCGGCTGGAGGTCGATGGTCTGCACGGACGACGGCTCGACACCCGCCGCCGTCAGCGCGGCGAGCAGTGAATAGTGGGCCGTCGATCCGAAGGGAGCGGCGACCTTCTTGCCGACCAGGTCCTTCACCGAACCGATCCCGGGCTTGGCGACGAGAGCCTCGTTGTCCCCGATCAGGTCATGGATCCAGACCACCTTGTACGGGATGTTCAGCGGAGCGGAGAGCCCCTTGGTGACGGGGCTCGACCCGGCCAGACCCAGGTCGACCGCCCCGGCGATGACGGCCGTGTTCACGTCGCCGCCTGACTCGAACTTCACCCACTTCACGTCGACTTCGGGAAGGGCCTGCTCCAGCAGCCGCTGGTTCTTCACCACCAGGTCGGCATTGGGTATCGCCTGGTAGGCGATCCGTACGGTGGTCCGCCCCGAGGATCCGCCGGCCGCGTCGCCGTCACCGGCGCAGGCGGTGGCGACGGAGGCCGTCAGGGCGACGGCCGCGGTGAGCAGGAGGGCGCGGCGGGACAGACGAGCGGGCATGGACGATCTCCGGTCTGAGGTCGGACGATGTGGGAACGAGGGAGGAAGGGAACGAGAGGAGGCCGGGGGAATCAGGCGCGGCCGCGCCATGGCACGACGGTTCGTTCGACGAACCGCAGCAGCGCGTCCAGCACGATCCCGGAAAGGCCGATGGCGAGAATGCCCGCGATCACCAGCGCGGTCTGGTTGTAGCGCTGCGCATCGCGGATCATGCCGCCGATGCCGGGCACACCGTTGATGGTCTCCGCCGCGACCACGGACGTGTAGGCGACACCGACGGCGATGCGGACACCGGTCAGGATCTCGGGCAGCGCGGAGGGCAGTCGCACGCACAGCAGCAGCGCCGTCGGCCCCGATCCCAGCGCCCGGGCGGCCTCGACGAGTTGGCCGGGTACCGTGCGCACGGCCGCCGCGGTGGCCGCGGCGATCGGTGGCAGGGCCGCGATGACCAGCAGCCAGATCTTCGGGGCCTCGTCGATGCCGAACCAGATGACGAGCAGTGAGAGGTACGCCAGCGGCGGCAGCGTCCTCAGGAACGTCACCGCGGGCTCCAGTACGACGGCAAGCGGCCGGACCGTACCGATCAGCAGCCCCAGTGGCACCCCGGCCAGCACGGCGTACGCGGAGCCGGTGCCGATCCTGCCCAGGCTGACGCCCAGATGCTCGATCAGCAGATGTCCGCCGTAGCCGCGCGCCCCGTCGTGCACCGTGGAGGCGAGGACGAACTGCCGCCACACATCGCCGGGCGAGGGAACGAGCACCCGCGGCCATATCCCGGCGGAGACCACCGCCTGCCAGGCGCCGAGGAGCACGGCGAGTGCGACGAGCCGCAGCCCGCCCCACCGGAAGGCTTCGTGCAGGCGGTCCCGCCGGGAGGCATCGGCCCCGGCCCCGGTACCGGACGATTCGGGGACGGGGGCAGGGAGCCGGTCCGTCCCGGAAGCCGCCGTCCTCGTGGGAGCGCTCACGCGGCTTCCGCCCCGGTCAGGGCACGCAGCCGCGGAGCCACTTCCTCGCCGACCCGGTACGCCTCTTCGAGGTGCGGGTAGCCGGAGAGGACGAACTCGTCGATGCCCAGGGCGTGGTACTCGGCGAGCCGTCCGGCCACCTCGTCGTGCGAGCCGACCAGCGCGGTTCCGGCGCCCTCGCGGACCAGGCCGATGCCCGCCCACAGGTTCGGCGCCACCGTGAGGCGGGCGGCGTCCACGACGCCGCCGTGCAGCGCGGTCATCCGGGCCTGCCCGGTGGAGTCCATGCCGGCGAAGCGCTCCTGGCTCGCCCGGATGGCCTCCGGATCGAACCCGGCGAGGATGCGGTCCGCCTCTGACCAGGCATCGGCGGCGGTGTCCCGGCTGATGACGTGCAGCCGGAGCCCGAACCGGACGGTGCGGCCCGCCGCCCGCGCCCGTTCCCGCAGCCGGGTGATGCGTGCGGCGACGGCGGCGGGTGGTTCGCCCCACAGCAGTTGTACGTCGGCCTGTCGCGCGGCGACCTCCTCGGCGGCGGGGGAGGCCCCGCCGAAGTACAGGGGCACGGGGTGACGCAGGTCCGGGTCGGTGAGCCGGGCGCCCGCGATCCGCACGTGGGTCCCGTGGTGGTCGGCCGTCTTGCCGTCCAGCAGGGTGCGCAGGACCGTCATCACCTCCTCGGTCCGGGAGTACCGCGCGTCGTGCTCCAACCAGTCGCCGTACGCACGCTGTTCGGTGGGATCGCCCCCGGTCACCACGTTGAGCGCGAGCCTGCCTCCCGCGAACCGGCGGAACGCGTCGGCCTGCTGGGCGAGCAGTGTCGGACTGGCGAATCCTGCGCGGAACGCCACCAGGAAACCGATCCGGGTGGTGTGCTGCGCGAGCGCGGCGGTGAGGATCCAGGGGTCCGCGCACCCGAGCCCCACGGGTGTGAGCAGCGAGTGGAACCCGGCCTGTTCGGCGGCGCGGGCCACCTGGGTCAGGTACGGGATGTCCGCGGGCCGCCGGGTGGCGGATCCGGTACGACCCTGGACGGCGGTGACGCCGCCGGGATCGCGGCCGTCCCCGCCGGTGGGCAGGAACCAGTGGAGCAACAGGGGGTTTTCCGGCATGAGGGGACCTCGTCGAGACAGCGGCACGGCACGCGCCCTCACCGAAGGGAGGTACCACGTGCACGTGAGCAGAGAGGGAAAGGCGGAAGAATGCGCGAAGGGGGCACGCGGTTGTCCCGAGGGGGATCAAGAGCGGCGGACGCGTGGTCCTCGGGGGACCCGCGGATCAACAGCCGTGCGTACGAGGGAGATCGGCCCGACACAGCATCGTCGAAACACGCAGCAGATCTACGTGACGACGCGATACGAGTACGGGGGCCATGGGCGCATCCTGTCGGGACGGCTCCGGAGCGTGCAAGCGATGTCCGACTGTTGGACGGTGTCGTTCCGCATGCCGAGATCGGCTACCGAGGGGCCCCACCGCCGCAGCGGTCGGCCCGCGGGGTGTGACATCCGCCTGGGAGGCGGCGGGGGAGGCGTGACGGCAGAGGGCGTACTACGACGCCACGGAGGCATCCTGGCCACCGCCATGTCCGGCGGGATGCGTCACACGCGTTGGGCTCGGTGGAGCAGACCGGACGGTGTGCGGGAGCGCAGGGCGGCGCGGGCGGCGTTGGCGCCGGGCGCTCCGTGTACGCCGCCGCCGGGGTGGGCGGCCGCGGAGGCCAGGTAGAGCCGTTTGACGGGTGTCTCGGGTCGTCCGGTTCCGGGGGTGGGCCGGAAGACGAGCTGTTGGTGGAGGGCGGTGGTGCCGTTGTTGATGGCGCCGTTGTGGAGGTTCTCGTTCATGGCTTGCAGGGTGACGGGGGCCAGGATCCGGCGGGCGGCGATCCGGTCGCGAAATCCGGGTGCGAAGCGTTCGACCTGGGCTTCGATGCGGTCGGCCATGGCGTGTTGCTCGCGCGGGTCCCAGCGGCCGGTGATGCCGTCCGGGCCGGCGTCGGCCGTGATGTGCTGGGGGAGATGGGTGTAGGCCCACGCCGACTCGGTGCCGGCCGGTGAACGGGTCGGATCGGCGGTGGTCATCTGGCCGAACAGGGTGAACGGATCGTCGGGGATCTGCCCTGCGGCGATCTGGGCGGCGAAACGGGTGAGTCCGTCGACGCCTGCGGCGAGATGCACGGTCCCCGCCCTGGCGGCCTCCTGGGCCGCCCAGGGGACCGGGCCGGTCAGGGCCCAGTCGATCTTGAAGGTCGCGAAGTCCCACTGGAAGCGGTCCAGGTCGCGCACCAGACGGGAGGGGAGGTGCTCCTCGCCGACCAGGTCACGGTAGAGGGCGGGCGCCGAGGTGTCGGCGAGGACGGCGCGGCGGGCGCCGATGGTCTCGCCGCTCGCCGTGGTGACCCCGGTCGCGGCGCCGGATCGCAGAGTGACGGCGGTGACCCGCTCGCCGCAGCGCAGCACGCCGCCGCGGCGCCGCAGCCGGTTGGTCAGCGCCGCGGTGAGCGCGCCGGCGCCTCCGACGGGGACCGGGAAGCCGTGACTCTGCCCGAGCATCGACATGAGCCAGCCGAAGCCGCCGCTGCCCGCCGCCTCGGGGGCCAGGTCCGCGTGGAGGGCGTTCCCGGCAAGCAGGATGCGGCCGCCCTCCCCGGCGAAGTCCTCCTCGCCCAGTCGGCGTACCGGGAGCGCCAGTTTCCGGGCCAGTCGCAACCCTCCGGAAGCCCGGACCTTCGTGGCCAGTCGCCATCCGGCGCGGACCGGTGGGAAGGGGGTGAACAGGGCCTGGACGAGATCTGGCCCGAGCCGGTCCCACGTCCGGTACAGGTCCAGCCAGGACTCCCCGTCCGCGGCGGCGAACCGGGACAGGCCCGCGCAGGTGTCCTCCACCCGGCGTTCCAGAACCGCGCACCGCCCGTCGGGCAGCGGGTGGGCCAGGACGGCGGGCGCGTGGCTCCAGCGCAGGCCTTCGGCGGCGAGGTCGAGGCGGGCGAGGACGGGTGAGGCGGCGGCCAGAGGATAGAAGGCGCTGAAGACGTCGGAGACGAAGTCCGGGTGCACGCCGCGGTCGCTGCGTACGGCCCCGCCCGGTTCCTGCTGGGCTTCCAGGACCTCCACGCTCCATCCCGCGTCGATGAGCAGGTTCGCGGCGACCAGACCGTTGGGGCCGGCGCCGATCACCACCGCGTCAGGCACGGAGAACCTCCTGGGGCTGCTGTTCGACGAGCCGCGCCAAGCGGGGCAGCATGCCGCGATGGCGGAGCTGGAGCACCGCGTCGGACAGGGGGTTGTGCAGAGAGCCGTCCAGACCGCGCAGTGGATGTTCGTCGCAGACGACGAGTGTCTCCTTGCCCCATGGCCGGAGCCGGAGAAAGATCCTCGCGGGGCCGAAGGCCTTGAAGGCTGCCTCGAGTTCCAGCTCCCTGACGGGCTCCTGGTGACGTACGGTCGTCGTGCCCTCGGCCGACCAGGGGCCCAGCCGGACGGGTGTAGCGCAGCCGGGCACCGGGGGCGGGCCACGCGGTGTCGAGGGGTGTGGACTCGCAAGGGCCGACCACCCACCGTCCGTACTGGGTCGGATCGGCGAGGACGGCCCACACGGAGTGCGGCGGCCGGCGGATGAGCTGGTGGCGTACGGCCACAGGAACCTCCTTCCCTGAGTTGCGGCGTCAGTGACCGAGGGCGTTCATGAGCTGCTGCTCGGTCATGGTCGAGCGTCCCGCGAGGCCGCGCTTCCTGGCCTCCCGGTAGAGGTCGTCCTTGGTGCCTTCCGACGACGAGCCGCGGCCGCCGCCGGACCTCTCGCCGCCTCGCTGCGACGCGGACTTGCCTCGGGTGGAGCTGCGGCTCGCGGTCCTGCTCTCTCCGGAGCGGGCGCGTTCCTTGTTCACCGTGCGGGAGGCCGTCTCCTTGGCGCGGTTCTCGGACATGCCGCGCTTCTCTCCGGACTCCTTGATGTGCTCGTACTGGCGCCCGCGCCTCGGGCTGGATCCTCGTGGCATGACGAACCTTCCTGGGCGGTGCGATTCCGCGGTCGCGCTGCGGCTACCCCCATCTGCCGCCGCCACCGGGGCCTCGGCCTCGCAGGCGCGCGGTGGTCCGGGACAGTTCCGGCTTGCACCTGGCAGGGGGACGTCCCGCGCCGTTCGAGGAGGAAGGCGATCCGGCGCGGCGCTTCGTCGAGGGTCACGGCAGGGGTGTTCCGCCGGTGGCGTTGACGATCTCGCCGGTGATGTAGGAAGCCTTGTCGGAGGCGAGAAAGACGAATGCGGGTGCCATCTCCACCGGCTGCGCGGGCCGGCCCAGCGGGGACTGTTCTCCGAACTTCGTCGCATCGGGCATCGTCGCCGGGATCAGCGGAGTCCACACCGGTCCCGGTGCCACGGCGTTGACCCGGATGCCGCGCTCGGCGAGCATCTGGGCCAGTCCGTGGGTGAAGGAGACGATCGCCGACTTGGTCATCGCGTAGTCGAGGAGATGCGGGCTCGGCTGGTAGCCCTGCACCGAGGCGGTGTTGATCACCGACCCTCCCCGCGGCATGTGGGCCAGGGCGCTCTTGGTGAGCCAGAACATGCCGTACAGATTCGTCTTCATCACGCGGTCGAACTGCTCGGTGGTGATCGCTTCGATTCCGTCCGGCTGGGACATCTGATAGGCCGCGTTGTTGACGAGGAGGTCGAGCCCGCCCAGCTCGCCGACGGCGTGCGCGACGAGAGCGTTGCACTGCGCCTCGTCCCGGATGTCGCAGACGACGGGCACCGCCCGGCGGCCCGCCTCTCGGACCAGTCGCGCCGTCTCCGCGGCTTCCGCGGATTCTTCGGGAAGGTGGGTGAAGACGACGTCGGCTCCCTCTCGCGCGAAGGCCAGGCAGACGGCCCGGCCGATTCCCGAGTCCCCGCCGGTGATGAGCGCCCTCCGGTCGAGCAGGAGGTCATGGCCCCGGTAACTCTGTTCTCCGTGATCGGGGCGCGGACGCATCGCCTCGGTGGAGCCGGGGTGGTCCTGGTCC
>NZ_RDBH01000133.1:3227-34937 GCF_008042145.1 Streptomyces sp. adm13(2018) | reverse complement strand
TCCCGTCCCACCGCCGTCCCGCACCCCGCCCCGACCCCGGAGAACGCCGGTACGCAGACGGGAGGCGGCCACCGATGAGCGTCCAGACCGAGTCCCAGGAAGCGGCCTCGCCGAAGGCCAACGGACGGCTTCCGCTCGCTGTCTACCTGCTCGCGTTCAGCCTGTTCGCGATGGGCAGCGCCGAGTTCCTGCTCGCCGGCGTCCTCCCGGACATCGCCGACGACCTCGACATCTCGCTCTCCTCCGCGGGCGCCCTGATCTCGGCCTTCGCGATCGGCGTGGTGATCGGCGGGCCGCCGCTGGCCGTCCTGACCCTGCGCTGGCCGCGCCGGACGACCCTGGTGATCTCCCAGGCGGTGTTCGCCGCCGGCGTCGCCGTCGGTCTGCTGACCGACGACTTCACCGTGCTGCTGGTCACCCGCTTCCTGATCGGCCTGGCGTACGCCGGGTTCTGGGCCGTCGCCGCCGTCACCGCGATCTCCCTCGTCACCCCCGACCGCACCGCCCGGGCCTCCGGCGTGGTGGTCAGCGGCCTCAGCATCGCCATGGTCGCCGGCGGTCCGGCCGGCGCCTTCCTCAGCCACTTCACCGGCTGGCAGGGCGGGTTCTGGGCGGTGGTGGCGCTGACCGTGCTGAGCGCGGTCGCCACGATCGTCGCCGTGCCCGCCACCAAGGCGGCGCAGGAGCCCAGCGTCAAGCGCGAGCTGCGGACGATGCGGCAGCCGCAGCTGTGGGTGGTGTACGCCGCGACCCTGCTCAGCACCGCCGCGTACATGATCTCGTACAACTACCTCGCGGCCTTCCTCACGGACGTCACCGGTGTCGACTCGGTGTGGGTGCCCGGCATCCTCGTCCTCTTCGGCATCGGGGCCTTCATCGGCCTCTCCATCGGCGGCCGGATCGCCGACGGACGCCCCCACCACGCCCTGCTCATCGGCGCCGGCGGAATCCTCGTCTGCTCCGTGCTGCTCGCGCTCCTCGCCGAGTACGCGGTGGCCGTCGTCCCGCTGGTCCTGCTCCTCGGCGTCGCCGGCTTCGTCCTCAACCCGGCCATCTACGGGCGGGTGTTCACCGTCGCGTCCGGCGCCCCGACGCTCGCCGGGGCGACCGCCGTCTCCATGTTCCAGCTCGGCATCAGCGTGGTCCCCGTCCTCGCGGGCGTGGCCCTCGGCGCCGGTGCCGGCCTCACCTCGATCCCGTGGCTGGGCGCGGGACTGGCCGTCCTCACCATCCCGGTCGTCCTGGTCGAGCGCACGATGGCCCGCAACCGGGCCGCCCGCACCGCCGAGCCCACCAGCGCCCCGGCGGGCCCGACCGCGCAGGCGGTCGCGGACAACTGACCACGTCATGACACACCACCGGTAGCCGCGGAGAGCTCCGTCCCCCGGAACTCTCCGCCGGCTCCCCACAGGGAGGACCTCATGGACAACGAGCTGGACAACGAGCTGGGCTACGAACTCGGCACCTGGGTCGTGACACAGATCCAGAGCCCCGACCGCCCCACGCAGTCGACCTTCTCGCTGCTCGGCAGGGAATGGGACCTGTTGCCCGAGGTGTTCCCGCCCTACACCGACCCCGGCCCCGGCCTGTTCGCCTCCTGGGTGCCGTACGAACGGGGCACCCGCTTCCTGGAGCTGGGCTGCGGCGCCGGCATCGCCGCGGTGCTCGCGGCGCAGCACGGGGCCGCGCGGGTGCTCGCCACCGACATCAACCCGGCCGCCGTGGAGAACGCCCGGCGCAACGCCGAACGGCACGGCGTGACCGACCGGTTCACCGCGCTGACCAGCGACCTCTTCGACGCCCTGGACCCCGGCGAGCGGCTCGACACGGTCTTCTGGAACACCCCGTTCATCGAGGCGCCCGCCGACCGCCCGTACGCCGGGCACATCGAGCGCGCGGTCTTCGACCCCGGCTACGGCCTGGTGAACCGCTTCTTCCGCGACGTGGTCCGCCACCTGGCCCCCGACGGCAGGATCTACCTGGGCACCAGCGAGGCCATGGGCAACCCCTTCAAGATGCTGCGCGCCGCCGACGAGGCCGGGTTCGAGGGCAAGCGGCTGCGCACCGAATCCGTCGAGCTGCCCGCCGCCGACTTCGGCGACTCCCCCGTGGTCGAGGCCCACACCGACGAACGCGGCATCGTCCACATGGACTTCACCCTCTACGAGTTCCGGCGCCGCTGACCCGCGCCGCTCCAGCGCACCTTCCCCGCACCACGCACCAGCAGTTCCGACGCCATCGACCCACCCACACCCATCGGGGCGCCCTGCCGCGCCCCGGGAGATTGGACATTGATGAACGCCAACAGGAACGCAGACGCGGTCGGCACCGGCTTCGACACCGTCATCGCCGGTAACGGAGTCCTGGGACTGTCGCTCGCCTGGGTCCTGGCGCGACGCGGACAGCGCGTCGCCGTGCTCGGCCAACCCCACCGGCCCTGGGCGGGATCGGCCGCGGCCGGTGCCATGCTCGGCTGTTTCGGCGAGGTCACCACCTCGCTGCTGGCCACCGAGCACGGCCGCCACAAGCTGGAACTCGGCATCAAGGCGACCGAATTGTGGGGTCCGTGGCTGGAGGAGCTGGAGGAGCAGACCGAGGGCGCGCCGGTCCGTACCGCCCGGGGCACCACCGTCGTCCTCAACACCATCGGCACCGCCGAGATCGACGACGCCAACTACAACGCCATCCAGGCCGAACTCACCCGCTACGAGGAGCCGTTCGAGGACGTGGAGCCGGCCGACCTCGACTGGGTCGACGCCGAGCCGATCTCCCGCCCGCTGAAGGCCTTCCACATACCCGGCGAGCACGCGGTGAACGCCGCCGCCCTCCTGGAGCGGCTCGAATCCGCCGCGGTCCGGGCCGGCGTCACCCTCGTCCCCGAGTTCGCCACCCGCGTCGAGTACCAGGGCGAGCGGGTCACCGGCGTCGTCCTCGCCTCCGGCCGCACGATCTCCGCCGACCACATCACCCTGGCCGCCGGGGCGCGCACCCAGGAACTCCTGGACAGCCTGCCCGTGGGCCCCCGCATCCCCCGGCTGGTCAGCGGCTACGGCGTCTCCTCGCTGATCAGGACGCAGGACGGCACCAGCCCGGACAGCGTCATCCGCACGCCGAACCGCTCCTTCGCGTGCGGCCTGCACGTGGTACCCCGCGGCGACGGACACGTCTACGTCGGCGCCACCAACGTCATCGCCGTCGAGCCCCGCGACACCCCCGAGATGCGCGACCTGGTCTTCCTCCTCCAGTGCGCCCACCGCCAGGTCCGCCGCAACCTCTGGAACAGCGAGGTCACCAAGGTCCAGGTCGGCAACCGGCCGGTCTCCATGGACGGCTTCCCGCTGCTCGGCGACGGCGGCATGCGGGGTCTGACCATCATGACCGGCACCTACCGGGACGGCCTGCACCTGTCGCCGCTCCTCGCGCAGGACTTCGCCGCCCGCATCCTCGGCGAGGAGCCGCAGGCCGACCTCGACCGGTTCGCGCCGCTGCGGCAGCCGTACCGCACCGGCACGCGCGAGGAGATCGTGGACCTCCTCATCGACCACCAGATGGGCATCGGGTACGAGCAGGACTGGACGATCCCCGTCGAGTGGCACCAGTGGATCGAGATGGACCTGCGCCCGGCCACCCTCGCCTGGGCCGAGGAGCTCGACCCCGAGTTCACCCCGCCGGCCGAGCTGCTCTTCGCCTCCCGCTTCGACCCCGAGCTGGTGAGCCTGCTGCGGAAGTACTACGCGACCTGCCGCGAGTACCGCTGACCGCCGACGCCGTCCCGCACCCGTCCACCGCGACCCGTCCCACCCGAAAGGACACCCCATGGCTGTCGAGAACATCGACCCGCCCAGCCTCACCAAGCCGTACGGCTGGCACCAGCTGGCGGTCGGCACCGGAAGCCGCGTCATCTTCCTGAGCGGCCAGACCCCGCGCACCGCGGACGGCGAGCCGGTCGGCACCGGCGACCTGGCGGCGCAGACCGAGCAGGTCTACCTGAACATCGCCGCCGGCCTGGAGGCGGCCGGCGCGAGCTTCGAGGACGTCGTGAAGCTGACGATCTACGCGAAGGACTGGTCGCTCGACAAGTGGGACGCGGTCACCGCGGGCGCCGAGCGCGCGGCGGCCCGGATCGGCGCCGACGTCGTGAAGCCGACCACCCTGGTCGGCGTGGCCACCCTCGCCGAGCCCGACTTCCTCATCGAGATCGAGGCGACGGCGGTCGCCGCATAGCCGTACCGCCGCGCCCCGTCCCCCGCGGGGCGCGGCGGTACTCCCGCACGGCTGTGCGCCGGTACTCCGGTACGCGCAGGCACGGATCAGGGCCCCGCCGGTCACGGCGGGGCCCTGACGCGCGTCCCGGGGCTCAGCTCAGCGCGCGCTGCTTGGCCAGGAGGTCCTCGATCACCGCCGCCACCGTCTCCGGCGCGGGCAGCGCCGGGTGGCGGCTGCCCGTCCCGGTGGTGGGGTCGAAACCGTCGTGCCACTCGGGCTCGTTGACGAGCCCGCCGTCCTCGCGGATCCGCGCGATGTTCCGCTGCACGGCCGGCTTGTGCCACATCTTCGCGCCCATCACCGGGAAGTGGACCACGGGGTAGTCCACCGACAGCGCGACCGTGAGGAGGCGGTTCGGCGCGGCGCCCGCGGCGGCCGAGGCGAGCGTGTGGGCGGTGGACGGCAGCACCGCGAGCACGTCGTGGTCGGCGGCGAGCCGGGACGGCTTGTCGGTCGGCCAGTCCGCCGGAGACTCCCCGCTCACCACCCTTTCCGCGAAGAGCGCGACGCTCTCCGGGGAAAGGAACGAGGTGGCCGTGTGGGTCATCAGAACGGTGAACGTACTGCCCTCGATCTGTCGGCGCATCGCCTCGACATAGGCGGGCAGCCTGGTCACGGCGATGGATCCGGTGGCACCGATGAGTATGCGTTTCCCGGTCGACTCCGGGGAGTTTCGAATTCCCATGGGCCGATGATGCCGCCGCCGTCCCGCCGCAGGTCAAGGGCGCCTCCGAGGGCCGACAGGGCGCGTCCAGAGCGGGTCCAGCGAAAGTCCGGCGGCCCGGAAACCCTTCGGTCGTCCCTACGGTCCCACCGTATTGAGACCGTTTGGCCGCACTGCCTAACGTCGCTTCTCGCAAGGGAATTCGAAAGCCCGGCAGGGCATCCGAGGAAAAGGGACGGACGACGATGGAGGATCTCTTCGCAAGGCTGCGCGGCGGTGCCGGTCACCCCCGCCTGGACGAGGACCGGCTCCTGGAACTCAAGCCGCGGCCCGAGCACCGGCACGACCCCTTCCCGCTGACCGACATCCAGCAGGCGTATCTGATCGGCCGCCACAAGGGGCTGGAGCTGGGCGGCATCTCCAGCCAGTACTACCTGGAGTTCGACTGTCCCGCGCTCGACCCGGACCGGCTCGCCGGCGCCCTGCACACCGTGATCACCCGGCACGAGGCCCTGCGCACGGTGGCCGGGACCGACCAGACCCAGCGCGTCGTCCCCGCGGCCGAGGTGGAGCCGTACGAGCTCCGCGTCACGGACCTGCGCGGCCGCCCCGAGGCGGAGAGGTCGGCCGCCCTGGCGGAGCTGCGTTCCGCACTGACCGGCCGGCTCATGCCCCTGGACCGGGCCCCGCTCCTCGACGTGCGGGCCACCCGCCTCGACGAGGACCGGATGCGCCTGCACGTCGCCGCCGACCTGCTCTTCCTCGACATGCGCGGGCTCTACCGCCTCATGGACGAGTGGCGCCGATGTTACGACGACCCGGCCTGGCGGCCCGAGCCGCCGGAGGTCTCGTTCCGCGACTACGTCCTCGCCCGCGAGGAGCTGCGCGGCGACGCCCTGGGGCGGGAGTCCGCCGCCTACTGGGCGGACCGGCTGGCCGACCTGCCCGGCGCGCCCGAACTCCCGCTGGCCGCCGCGCCGGAGCAGCTCGGCACCCCCGGCTTCGTACGGCACCGGGCGCAGCTCTCCCCCGACCGCTGGGCGGCGCTGCGGGCGGCGGCCGAGCGGCACGGCCTGACCGCGTCCGGCGTGCTGCTCGCCGCCTACGCGGAGGTGCTGCGCACCTGGTCGCGGCGGCAGGAGTTCACCCTGACCGTCACCCAGTTCCACCGGCTCGGCCTGCACCCGCGGATCGAGGACGTCATCGGCAACTTCCTCGACCCGAGCCTCCTGGCCGTGGGGGGCCGCCCCGAGGAGAGCTTCGTCCGGCGCGCCCGCGACCTGGAGCAGCGGCTCCTGGAGAACCTGGCGCACCCGCACGGCGGCATCCGGGTGCTGCGCGACCTGGCCCGCCGCCGGGACGACGGCCGGGCGTCGCTGCCCGTGGTCTTCTCCAGCACGCTCGGCGCCGGCGGCGACGCGCCCGGCGCGGGACGCCTGGAGTCCTTCGGGCCGCTGGTCCACGACCACAGCCGTACGCCGCAGGTGTGGCTGGAGAACCAGATCCTGGAGCTCGACGGCCGGCTCTCGGTCAACTGGAACGCCGTCGAGGGCCTGTTCCCGGCCGGCACCCTGGAGGACATGTTCGCGGCGTACACCACGCTGCTCGACCGGCTCACCGACGAGCCGGAGCTGTGGGACGCCACCCGCGGCGTCGTGCCGCTGCCGGCCGCGCAGGCGGCGGAGCGCGACCGGGCCAACGCCACCGCCCAGGACATCCCCGCGGCGCTGCTCCACGAGCTGGTCGCCGAGGCGGCCCGGCGCAGCCCCGACGCCCCCGCGGTGGTCACGCCCGGTGCGGAGACCACCTACCGGCAGCTGACCGAGTCCGCCCACCGGATCGCGCACCGGCTGCTCCGCTCCCCCGGCGCCGCCCCGAACGAGATCGTCGCCGTGTCGATGCGGCCCGGCGCCGCGCAGTACGCCGCGCTGCTCGGCGTCCTGCACACCGGCGCCGCCTACGTCGCCATCGACCCCGAACTGCCCGAGGAGCGGCGCCTGCGACTGCTCGACCGCTGCTCGGTGCGGGCCGTCGTCACCGACCCCGAGCTGCGCGGGTCGCTGCCCTGGCCGGACGGCGTGACCGTGCTGACCCCCGAGGACCCGGAGACGCTGGCCTGCCCGGAGTGGGCACCCGGCACCCGGCAGGGGCCCGACGACCTCGCGTACGTCATCTTCACCTCGGGCTCCACCGGCGAGCCCAAGGGGGTGATGATCACCCACCGCAGCGCCGCCAACACCGTCCAGGACATCAACCGCCGCTTCGGCGTCGGCCCGGACGACCGCACGATGGCGCTCGCCCCGGCCGGCTTCGACCTGTCCGTGTACGACCTGTTCGGCGTCCTCGGCGCCGGCGGCACCGTGGTCGTGCCCGACCCCGCGCGCGGAAACGACCTGGCGCACTGGTCCCAGCTCGTCGGCCGGTACGGGGTGACCATCTGGAACAGCGTGCCCGCGCCCATGCGGATGTGGATCGACGCCCTCGGCGAGGGCGCGGTGCCGCGCGGCTGCCGGCTCCGTCTCGCGCTGCTCAGCGGCGACTGGATCCCGGTCGACCTGCCGGCCCGGATCCACGAGAAGCTCCCCGCGCTGCGGGTGATCAGCCTCGGCGGCGCCACGGAGGGCTCGATCTGGTCGATCCACCACCCCGTGGACAGCGTCCGCCCGGAGTGGTCGAGCATCCCGTACGGCAAGCCGCTCGCCAACCAGACGATGCACGTCCTCAACCAGTGGCAGGAGCCGTCCCCCGTCGGCGTCACCGGCGAGATCCACATCGGCGGCACCGGCGTGGCCCAGGGCTACCTCGGGGACCCCGGGCGCACCGCCGAACGCTTCCCGGTCCACCCGGTCACCGGGGAGCGGATCTACCGGACGGGCGACCTCGGCCGCTACCTGCCCGGCGGCGACATCGAGATCCTCGGCCGCGAGGACTTCCAGGTGAAGATCAACGGCTATCGCGTCGAACTCGGCGAGATCGAGGCCGCGTTGCTGCGCCGGCCGGACGTGCGGACCGCCCTCGTCACCGCGCCCGCCCACGCCCGTACCGGACAGCGGCAGATCGCGGCGTACGTGGTGCCCGAGGCGGGCGCGGCCCCCGATCCGGCCGAGCTGCGGGAGGAGCTCGCGGCCGTCCTGCCCGGCTACATGGTGCCCAGCCGGTTCCTCACCCTGGAGACCCTGCCGCTGACCACCAACGGCAAGATCGACCACAAGGCGCTGCCGACGCCGTGGAACGACGACACCGAGACCGCCGGCGGCCGGGTCGCCCCGCGCAGCCGGATCGAGGAGCGGCTCTTCGCCCTCTGGTCCCAGCAGCTCGGCCACGACGACTTCGGCGTCGAGGAGGGCTTCTTCGACATCGGCGGCGACTCCCTGCACGCGGTCGGCCTGCTCACGGTGCTCCGCGCGGAGTTCGGCATCGAGGCCGACATGGAGCAGGAGATGGTCGAGGGCCTCTTCATGAACGCCTCGATCTCGTCCTTCGCGGAACTGATCGCCCCGGCGGCGGAGTCGGCGCGGGCCGGTCAGCCCGCACAGTCGGCTCAGCCGACTCAGACCGGTCAGCCGGGCCAGACCGGGCAGCCGGTGCCGTCGGCGCAGTCCGGGCAGTCTTCGGCGGCGGCCGAGGAGTCCGCCGTATGACCACGACGCCGGGAGCCGCCCCGGACCCCGCCTCGGATTCCGCCCCTATCTCCACCCCGGATGCCGCACCGAACTCCGCCCCGGACTCCCTCGTCGCCGAGTGGGACCACGTCGTCGTCGGCGGCGGCTCGGCCGGCGCGCTCGTCGCCGCCCGGCTCGCCGCCCGCGACTCCGGCACCGTCCTGCTCCTGGAGGCCGGGCCCGACCAGCCGGTCCCCCGCGACCGCGCCCACCCGCTGGCCGACGCGGGGCGGCTCGTCCTCGCCGGGTACAACTGGGACTACCGGGCCAACCTCCGCAGCAGCGAACGCCTGGAGGACCTGCTCAAGGGCGGCGACGGCGCCGGAAGCCCGGCCCGCGCGCTCTGGGAGCGGTTCCCCTACCAGCTCGGCAAGGTCGTGGGCGGCGGCTCCGCCGTCAACGGCGCCATCGCCCTGCGCGGACTGCCCCGCGACTTCGCCGACTGGGCGGCGCGGGGCAACCCCGACTGGTCCTGGGATCGCGTGCTGCCCCACTACCGGGCCATCGAGAACGACGCCGACCACCCCGGCTCGGCGGCTCACGGCGACGGCGGCCCGCTGCCGATCCGGCGGACCCCGCGCGAGCACGTCCACCCCCTGGACGCCGCCTTCTGGGAGGAGTGCGGCCGCCGGGGCGTGGCGGACCTCCCCGACCTCAACTCCGGCGAGGAGGCCGGGGTCGGCCCCATCCCCGGCAACACCGTCGACGGCGAGCGGATCGACGCCGCCACCGCCTTCCTCTCCGGCGCCCGCGCGCTGACCCGGCTCCACGTGCGCCCCGGGGTGCGGGTCACACGGGTGCTCTTCGACCCGAAGGACCGCACCCGCGCCGTCGGCGTGGAGACCGAACGGGACGGGCGGCTGGACACCCTCCGGGCCCGGAACGTGATCCTCGCCGCCGGGGCCGTCGGCACCCCCGTGATCCTCCAGCGCTCCGGCGTAGGCGACCCGGCTCTGCTCGCGGCCCTCGGCATCGACCCGGTGGCCGACCTGCCCGGGGTGGGCCGCGACCTCGTCGACCACCCGTCCGTCGTCATCTGGTCCCGGCCGGCCGACGGCGTGTGCACCCCGGGTCTGCCCTGGCGGCAGGTGGCGGCCCGGATGGGCAGCGGCTTCGACGAGGACGTCGACATCCAGATGGGGCTCCTCAACAACGTGGAGAGCCACACCATCCCCGGCTTCGTCGACCGGCTGGGCTGGCCCCTGGTCGTCGGCATGTCGGTGATGCTGCTGCGCCCCCGCTCCCGCGGCCGGGTCTTCCTCGACAGCGCGGACCCGCTGGCCGCGCCCGTCATCGAACTCGGCCTCGGCACGGACCCCGAGGACGTCGAGCGCCTCTGCCACGGGGTCCGCAGGGCGTGGGGCTTCCTGCGCTCCCCCGGCCTGTCGGCCCGGTTGACGCGTACGCAGTTCTGGAGCGACCGGATGGTCGCCAACGACGGCGTGCTGCGCAGCGGGGTCCGGCACATCATGAACCCCGGCTGGCACGCGGCCGGTTCGTGCCGGATGGGCCCGGACTCCGACCCGTACACGGTCGCCGACCAGGAGGGGCGGGTGCACGGCACCCGCAACCTGCGGATCGTCGACGCCTCGCTCTTCCCGTCGATCCCCAGCGCACCCACCAACCTGACCACCCTGATGCTGGCCGAGAAGCTGGCCCGGAGCATGGAGGAATGACCGTGCACCCTGTCCCGAGCCCTCCGGTGCGGCTCTACTGCTTCCCGCACGCGGGCGCGACCTCCCAGGTCTACCGCGGCTGGCAGCCGCTGGGCGAGCCCCGGCTGCGGATCCGGGGCGTGGACGCCCCCGGCCGCGGCGCGCGCCGCCAGGAGCGCAAGGCGGTCAACTACCACGGTCTGGTACGGGCCATGGCCGAGCAGGTGGCGGCCGACCTGCTGGCCGAGCGCGAGCGGTCCCCCGGGCTGCGCTGGGCGACGTTCGGGCACAGCTTCGGGGCCACCATGAGCCTCGCGGTGGCCGAGCACGTCGCCCGGCAGACCGGGGTGCAGCCGGTCCGGTCGGTGCTCTCGGGCGCCGTGCCGCCGGCGCTCCAGCGGCCCGGGGCCCTGCTCGCCGCCGTCCCCGACGAGGAGCTCCTGGCCCGTACCGCCGCCGACGGCGGGACCCCGCCGGCCGTCCTCGCCGAGCCGACGATGAGCCGGATCCTGCTGCGGATGCTCCGCGAGGACGACTGCGTACGTGCGGAGTTCGCCCGGGAGGCGGCGGGGCTGCGGGTGGACTTCCCGCTCACCCTGATCGCCGCGCGGGAGGACGTCCACGCCCCTCCGGAGCGGGTCTGGCCCTGGGACGCGCACAGCTCCGCGCCGGTCCGCCGGGTGGAGATCGAGGGCGGCCACTTCGCCGCCGTCCGGCGTCCCGCCGAGACGTTGACGATCATCACCGACGACACGGGACCCGGGGAGGACTGAGCCGTGGCACAGCACCGAAGCAGCCGCCCGCCGATCCGGTACGAGCCGGAGCATGAGCAGTTCCGGGACACCTGCCGGGAGTTCCTCGCCCGGGAGGTGCTCCCGCACCACGCCCGCTGGGAACGGGAGGGCATCGTCGACCGCGAGGTGTGGCGGGCGGCGGGCCGGGCCGGGCTCCTCGGCATCGGCGTCGACCCGGCGTACGGCGGGGGCGGCGAGCCGGACTACCGCTACCCGGCGGTGTTCCAGCGGGAGATCATGTGGGCCCGGGCCACCGCGCCCGGCTTCGTCGCGCACAACGACGTCATCGCCACGTACCTCGCCGAGCGGACCACCGAGGACCAGCGCAAGCGCTGGCTGCCCGGCCTGTGCGCGGGCGAGCTGATCGCGGCCATCGCGATGAGCGAGCCGGACGCCGGCTCCAACGTCGCCGACATCCGTACGACCGCCGTGCGCGACGGGGACTCCTACGTCCTCGACGGGCAGAAGACGTTCATCACCAACGGCGAGAACGCCGACGTCATCGTCGTCGCGGCCAAGACGGACCCCGAGCGCGGCGCGCAGGGCATCAGCCTCCTGGTGGTGGAGCGCGGCACGCCCGGCCTGACCCGCGGGCGGCGCATGGAGAAGCTGGGCTGGCACGCGAGCGACACCTGCGAGCTGTTCTTCGACGGCTGCCGGGTGCCGGCCGAGAACCTGATCGGCAGGGAGAACGCCGGCCTGGCCTACATGATGGCCGGACTCCCCCGGGAGCGGCTGAGCATCGCGACCGTGGCGGTGGCGGCGGCGGAGCGGATGCTCGCCGACACCCTGGAGTACGCGAAGACCCGCGAGGCCTTCGGCCGGCCGATCGGCGGCTTCCAGCACAACCGGTTCCAACTGGCCACCATGGACACCGAACTGACGATCGCCCAGGTGTTCCTCGACCACTGCGTCACCGAGCTGAACGCGGGCCGCCTGTCGGTGACGGACGCCGCCAAGGTGAAGTGGTGGACGACCGAGCTCCAGGTGGACATCGCCAACCGCTGCCTCCAGATCCACGGCGGCTTCGGCTACCTCAAGGAGAGCACGATCTCCCGCGAGTGGGCCAACAGCCGCGTGCAGACCATCTACGGCGGGACGACGGAGGTGATGAAGGAGCTGATCGGCCGTTCGATGGGGCTGTGAACGCGGACCTGTGACGCACGCCCGTGACGCAGGCCCGTGACGTAGGGAGCCCGTGACGCGGGCCGCCCCCGAGACCGCCCCGCCCGGCGCGCCCCACCCCCCGACGCGCGCCGGGCGGGGCGTCCGGCGTGCCCGACACCTGCGACGGGCTCGGCGGGCGCGTCCGAAAACAGCACCTCTCTTTGCAAATTCCGGGACGACTGCATGTAATGACGGCGTGGAGCAGCCCTCGTCCATCGCCCAGGCCCTGTCCGCCGTCGGTCCCCGACTGAAGCGTCTACGCACCGCCCGCGGCGTCACCCTCGCCGCCCTGTCGGAGGTGACCGGCATCTCCAAGAGCACGCTCTCGCGCCTGGAGGCCGGCCAGCGCCGCCCCAGCCTGGAGCTGCTGCTGCCCATCGCCCAGGCCCACCAGGTCCCGATCGACGAACTGGTCGGCGCCCCCGACGTGGGCGACCCACGGGTCCGCCTCAAGCCGCACGCGGTGAACGGCAACACGGTGCTGCCGCTGACCCGCCAGCCGGGGCCGCTGCAGAGCTACAAGATGGTCCTGCCCGCGAGCCGCGACACCCCGGAGCTGTGCACCCACGAGGGATACGAGTGGCTGTACGTGCTCTCCGGACGGCTGCGGCTGGTGCTGGCGGACCACGACATCGTCCTCGACCCGGGCGAGGTGGCCGAGTTCGACACCCGGCTGCCGCACTGGTTCGGCAGCACGGGGCAGGGCTCGGTCGAGGTGCTGAGCCTCTTCGGCCGCCAGGGCGAGCGGATGCACATCCGCGCGAGGCCGACAGGCCGGACGCCCGCCTCCGGCGACTGAGCCGGAGACGGGCGTGAGGGGGGAGGCGGCGCCAGGACCAACGCCGTGGCGGTGGAACGGAGTCAGGCGGCGGGCACGGGTTCCGACTCCTCGGCTCCGGAACCGGCTCCGGCGGCGGAGTCCCCGGCAGCGGCCCGGTGGGCGGCGAGGTCCCGCTCGATCTCCTCGTCCACCAGGTCGTGGTTGAGCGCGAACGCCGCCGCGGCTCCCATGCCGGCCGCGGTGACGGCCTGGGCGCGCGAGTCCACCACGTTGCCGACGGCCCAGAGACCGGGACGGCTGGTCCGCCCGGCGCGGTCGGTGACCAGCCAGCCCTGCTCGTCGCGCTCACAGCCGAGGCCCTCGAAGGCGGAGTCGTTCGGACTCATCTTCGGGAAGAGGAAGACACCGGCACAGCCGACGGTACGCCCGTCGGAGAGCTCGACGGCGTGCAGCCGCCCGTCCTTGCTGAGCAGGGCGCTCACGGGTCCCTCGACGACCTGGACCCCGCGGGCGTCCATGCGCTCCCGCTCGTCCTCGGTGAGCGGGCGGTCGTGGGACACGTACACGACGTCGTGGGACCACTGCCGCAGCAGCAGCGCCTGGCCGGCCGACGCCGGGTGGACGCCCAGTACGACGATCTTCTCGTCCCGCACCTCGTAGCCGTGGCAGTAGGGGCAGAAGTGCACGTCCCCGCCCCAGAGCGCGGGAACACCGGGGATGTCGGGCAGCTGGTCGCGCAGTCCGGTGGCGAGCACGACGTGCCGCGCGTCGKGCGACGCGCCGCCGTCGAGCCGCACCACGAAGCCTCCCTCGTCACGGGGCTCCACCTGGTCGACCCGCCCCTCGATCCGTACGGCCCCGTAGCGCGCGATCTCCGCGCGCCCGGTCTCCAGCACGGTCAGCGGGGACACCCCGTCCCGCGAGAGGAAGCTGTGCATATGGGCCGAGGGAGCGTTGCGCGGCTCCCCGGCGTCGACGACGGCGACACTGCGCCGCGCCCGCGCGAGCACGAGCGCGGCGTTCAGCCCACCCGCCCCGCCGCCTATGACGATCACGTCGTACGAGGTTCGGACACTGTTCTCCTTGTGGGCGCCGGTCATGGCGATCACCTCCGCCGCCAGGGTGCGGCCCACCGGTGACCCGAACAATCTTTGTTGCCGTTTCCGGGACGGGGCCGGACCGTCACGCGTGGGAGGCGGCATCCCCTTTCCGGGAGTGTCTCGGGGGAGTTCGGCCGCCGGCGCGCGCTCCCCCACCGCGTACGCTCGCGGTCACTCGCCCCACTTCATGTAGATGACCGGGGGCTCGCGGCCCGGCAGCTGGCGCAGCGGGGCCATGTCGAGGCCGAAGACCTCCCGCAGGGCGGTGGTCTCGCCGGGCCACTTGGGGTGGGCCAGCTCGTCGAAGGCCAGGATGCTGCCCTTGGTCAGATGCGGCTTGATGGCCAGCAGGAGCTCCTTCGTCGGCTGGTAGAGGTCCAGGTCGAAGTAGGCCATCGCGATCACCGTCTCCGGGTTCTCCTCCAGATAGCGCGGGACCGTCTCGCGGACGTCGCCCTGGACGACGAAGGAGCGCTGGGTGTGCCCGAAGGGCTCGGTGGCCTCGTGGGCGGCCAGCACCTCGCGCAGGTGGTCGACCTCGCCGTCCGGGGTGGCGAAGCGCCCCGGCACGGCGCTGGTGCTGACCTTGTCGACGTCCTTGATGTCGTCCGGGAAGCCGGTGAAGGTGTCGAAGCCGACGATGCGACGCAGCGAGTTGTAGGGCTCGTAGATGCTGCGCAGGGCCGTGAGCGTCGCCAGGTGACGGCCGTGGAGCACACCGAACTCCATGATGGTTCCCGGCACCTCGGGCAGCATGCGGTAGAGCGCGTCCATGGAGAGCAGGTCGGCGAGCTGCTGGCGGCGCAGGTACACCGGCAGGTTGTCGATCAGGTACTCCGGCGGGATCGGGGTGTCGACGAGAAGCTTCGTCAGGCGCTCGCGGGCGTCCCGGTCCTGCGCCGACTCGTGCGGGACGATCCGCGGGTCGGTGTACGTGTTCTCGCTCATGGGGGTGTTTCCCTTCGCTTCGTTTCGGGTGCGTGAGGTTCAGGAGAGCCAGCAGTCCGGGGCGGGACCGCCCCGGCCCACCGGAGGGAAGAGCTCGTCGAGCCGACGGGTGAGCGACTCGGGCAGAGGCTGTTCGAGGGCCTGGAGCGCGCCGTCGACATGGGCCCGTGTGCGGGGACCGATCACCGCCGAGGTCACACCGGGGCGCGAGAGCGTCCAGGCCATGCCGACGACGGCGGGATCGAGTCCGTGCTCGGCGCAGAGCCGCTCGTATGCCTGAATGGTGTCGTGCTGCTCCGCGAGGGCCTGGGCCGCGCGGCCCTGGGCGGACTTGACGGCCGATCCCGTGCGCTGCTTGGCCAGTACGCCGCCGAGGAGGCCGCCGTGCAGCGGGGACCAGACGAGCAGTCCGAGGCCGTGGGCCAGGGCCGCGGGAATGATCTCCAGTTCCGCGTAGCGGCTGACCAGGTTGTAGACGCACTGCTCCGAGGCGAGGCCCAGGGTGTTCCTGCTCCGGGCGGCCGCCTGGGCGGTCGCGATGTCCCAGCCGGCGAAGTTGGACGAGCCCACGTAGCGGACCTTGCCCTGGGTCACCAGCAGGTCCATCGCCTGCCAGACCTCGTCCCAGTGCACCGAGCGGTCGATGTGGTGCATCTGGTAGAGGTCGATCCAGTCCGTCCCCAGACGCCGGAGCGATGCCTCGCACGCCGCGACGATGTTCCGGGCGGACAGTCCGGCGTCGTTGACCCCGTCGCCCATGGGGTCGCCCACCTTGGTGGCCAGGACCACGCGGTCACGGCGGGACGGGCCCTTGTCGAGCCAGCGGCCGATGACCTCCTCGGTGTGTCCCTTGTGGACGCGCCAGCCGTAGGTGTTGGCCGTGTCGAACAGGTTGACGCCCCGTTCGAGGGAGTAGTCCATGAGGTCGTGCGCCTCGTCCTCCTCGACCCGGCCGCCGAAGTTGACGGTGCCGAGTGCCAGGCGGCTGACGCGGAGACCGGTGCGGCCGAGCTGGGTGTACATCACGTGTCCTGCCCTCCGTGCGGCGTGGCGGCGACCGCGGACGCGGCGGCCTCGGTGTCGCTGATGCGGCCCGCGATGTCGCGGGCCCCGATGACGGCCAGCGCGACGCTGGTCAGGGTGGGGTTGCAGGCCGTGCGCGTGGGGATGACGCCGTTGCCCGCGACGTAGAGGTTGTCGACGCCCCACACCCGGCCGGCCGGGTCGCAGACACTGGTGCCGTCGTCGTGCGCGCCCATGCGCACGGTGCCCTGGTAGTGCAGGGAACTGCCCGAGGGCAGGACCCAGGCCCGCTCGCCCTCGGCCGGGCGGCCCAGCACGCCGCTCAGCCGCAGCGCCTCCTGTTCGGCCTCCGCGAGCGTCGCGCGGTCCTCGTCGTCGAGGGTGTGGTGGATCGTCATGGCGGGCATGCCGGACCAGTCTCGTTCGGTCTCGCTGAACTCGAGCCGGTTCTCGGGCCGCGGGCGCTGGGAGGTGAACAGGTGGACCGCGACCAGTGGTGCGTCCGCCTGCCGGGCCCGGGCGCCGTTCGACACGGTGGCGGGGTCGATCCGGGTCAGCATGCCGTGGAAGGGGTAGCGCCGGCCCTCGTACGGAATCCAGGTGACACCGCCGGGTGCCTCCTCCCCGGCCGCGGCGTACCGGTGGACCTCGGTGAGGACCGAGACCTGCGGGTGCTCGTTCAGGTAGCGGCCGAGCGCCCGGGGACGCACCCCCGAGGCGAACAGCAGCTGCGGGGTGCGCAGCGGGTCGGCCGCCACCACGACGTAGTCGGCGCGGACGACGTGGCCGGCTCCGGTGATCCGGTCCCGCAACCGCACTCCGACCGCCCGCCCGCCGCGCACCAGCACCTGCTCGCACAGGGTGTTCGCGCGCAGTTCGACCCGGCTGCCCGGACCCGTGGGGAGGTCCCCGAGGATGACGTCCGTACCGTGGCGCACCAGTTCGCCACCGACGCGGGTGGCGGCCAGGGGCATCGCCCGTACCGTGCGGTCGGGGGCGCGCCCCTCGTCGAGATCGCGGCCCAGCAGCCGGCGCACGTACGCGGCGAAGGAGGAGTCGTCGCACTGGGCGCTGTCCACTCCGAGCAGGCGCTCCGCGATCGCGTACGCCTCGTCGAGCGCGGCTCGGGGTACGCAGTCGACGCGCTCGTCCTCACCCGCACGCGGGGCGGCGCCGAACCAGAGGGTGCCCATGCCGCCCACGCCGCACATCTGCTGGGCGGCGGGCAGGCCGTCGGCCGTGACGTCGCGGGAGCCGACGGCGAACATGCCCGGCCTGTCGACGAGGGCCCGCGCGCGCTCCTGCGGGCTCTGGTTGTGCGCGACGGCCGKGGCGGCGGCCGTCGCGTACGGACGCTGGTGGGGGCCCTGCGCGGCGACCCGGGCGCGCTGCTGTTCCCCGGCGTCGGTGATCGTGGTCAGGTGCCGGCCGGGCGGCTCGGTGAGCGCGGGACCCGCCTCGACGATCAGGACGCGTGCCGTGGGGTGCGCCGCGTGGATCCGGTGGGCGTACGTCGCGCCCGCCGGCCCGCTGCCGACGACGACCACGTCGACGGAGGCCGGGACGTCGTCGGCGCCTTCGAGCGACGGCTGGGGCGGGTGTGGGGACATGCTGTTCCTCCCTCGGAGTTCGGGTCGGCGGGTCACAGGGACCGGGCGACGATGACGCGCTGGATCTGGTTGGTGCCCTCGATGATCTGGAGCAGCTTGGCCTCCCGCATCCACCGCTCGACCGGGTGGTCCTCGACGTAGCCGTAGGCGCCGAGCGCCTGGACGGCGTCCGTCGTGACCCGCATCGCGGTGTCGGTGGCGAAGAGCTTCGCGCGGGCCGCGGCGGCGGTGACCGCCGACGCGCTCGCACCGGAGTCCAGCGTGCGCGCGGCCTCGCGCACCAGGGCGCGGGCCGCGGCGATCTGCGTGGACATGTCCGCGAGCAGGAACGACAGTCCCTGGAAGTCGATGACGGGCCGGCCGAACTGGTGCCGGGTCTTCGCGTACGCCACGGCGTGCTCCATGGCCGCGGAGGCGAGGCCCACCGCGCACGCGGCGATGCCGAGCCTGCCCCGGTCGAAGAGTCCGGAAGCGATCAGGAACCCCTTGCCGGGCCTGCCGACCAACCGGTCCGCCCTGAGCTCGGCGCCGTCGAAGACCACCGACGCGGTGGGCGAGGAGCGCACGCCCATCTTCTTCTCCGGGCGCTGCACGTGAAGACCGGGGGTGGTGGCGTCGGCGAGGAGCAGCGAGAGGCCGCGTACGCCCGGGCCTCCCGTTCGGCAGAAGACGTTGTAGAAGTCGGCCTGTCCGGCGTGGCTGGTCCACGCCTTGGTGCCGTCGACGGTGTAGGTGCCCTGTTCGCCACGCCGGGCCGTGCTGGAGATGGCCCCGATGTCGGAGCCCGCCTCGGCCTCGGAGATGCAGTTCGCGCCGAGCTGCTCACCACCGAGCATCCCGGGCAACCACCGCTCGCGCTGGGCCTCGGTGCCGAACGTGGCCAGCGGATAGCACGCGAGGGCGTGGATGTTGACCGACTGGGCGACCGCGAGCCACCGCTTGGCCAGGATCTCCAGGACGTGCACGTGCGTCTCGTGGCTCTGGCCGCCACCACCGTGCTCGGTGGGGTACGGCAGGCCCAGGAGGCCGGCCCGGCCGAGCGTGCGCAGGATGTCGCGGGGGAACCGCGAGGTTGCCTCGAACTCGTCCGCGTGGGGCGCGAGTTCCCTGTCGGCCAGGGTCTCGGTCAGCGCCAGCAGGTCGCGGACGACCTCGTCCTGTTCCGTCGGCAGGCGCCTCGGGAGGCTTTCCGTGAGGGGCAGGGCTGTCATCGTGACGTCGGTCCATCTTCCGGTGGGTGGGTGGGAGAGCCGGGCGCCCGGTGGGGGGCGAGCAGAGCCACGGCGAGCGTGGCCGGCGGCCGTGGCCGCTCGTCGTACGCGACGCAGACGGCCGCGCCGTGCAGCGGGTGCAGCACCCTCCAGCGCAGGCCCCGGCGGCTTCCGCTGTCGGCCAGCAGCGGCCCCGGGTGCGGGGCGGGCAGGTTGATCGGCGTGGTCCCGGTGGCCTTGGCGCACGCCTCGTGGATCGCCCAGCGCCGGGCGACCGCGACGTCCTGCCGCTCGGCGGGCAGGGCGGCCAGCTCGCGCTGCTGCGCCGGTGAGCAGCAGCGGCGCAGCAGCCCCGGGGTGGGCGGCACGGGGCCCTGGACGTCGATGCCCACCGTACGGCCGCCGGCCACGGCGACGGCGATCGTCCCCTGGCTGTGCGAGACGCTGATGCCGGTGTCCGGCAGGTCCACCAGGACGGGCTTGCCCCGGTCGGTGGCGCCGATGCGGCAGGTCCGTGTCCAGCGCCCGAGGGAGCGTTCCAGCGCCCAGCGCAGCAGGGCGCGTCCGGCGGTGAACTCCTGTGCCCTGTGCGGCGCGTATCTGCGGGCCCGGCGCAGTTCCTCGGAGCTGAGCAGAGGGGCGTGGGCCGCCGCCGCCGCCGTCGTGGCACAGACCACGAGGATGTCGGGGCGGCCGGGACTCATCTCCACGTGGCGGCTTCGGGCCAGACGTGCCTGACGCGCCTGACCGCGTAGTCCCAGTAGGAGCGCACCGACAGGTCCGCGTAGATGAAGTCCCGCTTCAGGGCGACGTCGTCGTCGGTGGCCCAGGTGTAGGGCACTCCGCTCTGCTCCGCGAGCAGTTGCAGGCGGCAGGCCCGTTCGAGGACCTGGGCGAAGACCGCGGCGTGCCGCACGCTCTTGCCGACGATCACCCCGCCGTGGTTGCGCAGCAGCACGCCCTCGGCGTCGCCCAGGGCCTCGGCGATGGCGTCGCCCGTGGCCTGGTCCAGGACCGTGTTGCTGGTCCGGGTGAACAGGGCGAGGTTGTCGGTGAAGTGCGCGCCGTCGTGCGAGACCGGGCGCAGTTCGAGGTCCGTGGCGCCGAAGACGAGGGTGTGCGGGGCGTGGCTGTGCACGATGCCGTTGACGTCCGGGCGGGCCCGGTAGATCGCCTGGTGCAGGGGGAGCTCCGGCGGCGCGAGCGGGTCGACCGGGGCGTCGGGGTCGAGGGACGCGGCCACCACCTGGGCGGGGGTGGCCTCGTCGAACCCGCAGAGGGCGTTCTTGATGAAGAAGGTGTCGGAGCCGGGTGTCCGGGCGGATATCTGGCCCTGGTTGAAGTCGTCGTGGCCGTCGAGGGAGAGCATGCGCGCCCCGGCGGCGATCTGGCCGGCCAGCCGGGCGGGCACCCGCGCGAGGGGGGTGCGGGAGGCCGGATGGGTTGCGGTGCCCGTGGTCACGGAGTGTCCTCCCTGTCGTCGTCGGCGGCGGTCCGGGCGGCCATGGCGGCCAGCAGGTCGTCGAAGACCTGGTGGATGGTGTAGGTGCCGTGGGAGTGGCCGGCGGCCCACTGGGCCGCTCCGATCGCCCCGGCCGCGGCCGCGTCGAGCGAGTCCACCCGGTGGGTGAGCGTCAGGGTCTGCTCGGGCCAGGTGAACCGGATCTCGTGGTCGCTGACGGCGGGGCCGCAGCGGAGCGAGGCGATGTCGGCGGCGGGCCTGCCGGTGTGCCGCAGCCACTGGCGGGCGAGCCGGGTGGCCGTGGTGCTCGGCCGGTGCCGCTTGGCGGCGGGGTGGCGTTCGAGGACGGCCGCCTCGGGGACGGCGCCGGTGATGCCCGCGCGGTCCATGGTGGTGACGATGTCGGCGACGAGGCTCAGCGCGCGGGTCTGGAGGTAGTTGCCCAGCGACAGGTTGGGGGCGAGGACGACGGCGGTACCAGCGGCGGCCCTCTCCTTCAGCATCCGCAGGTGGTGCTCCTCGAGCCCGGAGACGCACTCCACGAGGGGGACGTCCAGGCGGGCGCTGAGGCCGGTGGCGTGCGTGACGGCCTCGGGCGCCGAGCAGTCGACGAGGACGCCGGGCTCGGGCACCGTGCCCCACTGCTCGGGGCGCCGCGGGTCGAGGAGAGGGGCGGTGAGGCCCTCCTCCGTGGCGAGCCGGTGCACGGCCCGGGCGAGGCGGCCCGTGCCGAAGACCCCGATGACGGTCTCAGGCATCGACGGCCTGCTCTTCGCGGAGGTGGCGGCAGACCAGTTCGACCAGGGTCTCGATGGTCTCGAAGTGCTGGCTCTCCTCCTCGGGATCGAGGTAGACGCCGAGTTCGTTCTCCACCGCGTCGATCATGCGGATGTAGGCCAGCGAGGAGTAGTTGACCTGGGGCAGCGACCAGCCGGCGGCCGCCAGGTCCTTCTCGGTCAGGTCGCCCTCCGCCGAGCTGAGCACCATGCGCACGAGGTGCGGGCGGATGTGGTCCGGGGAGGCCGTCATGGCTGCGTTCTCCTTGAATGTGGTCACTGGGAGTCCTGCGGGGTGTCGAACAGGCGGCGCAGCTCGGCGGTGGCGGGCTTGCCGCTGGTGCCGCGGGGGATGCGGGGCACGATGCGGACGAGGCTGGGGACCTTGTACGGGGCGAGGCGCTCGGCGACGTGCCGGCGCGGTGCGGCGTGGTCGAGGCCGGGGGCTCCGGCGAGCACCGCCGCGAGGGCGGCCGTGCCGTGCCGGTCGGTGACCTCGAGGACGACCGCGTCGTCCACTCCCGGTGCCCCGGCGAGGGCCGTGGAGACCTCCACGGCGTCGATCTTGCGACCGCCGATGTTGATGACCTGGCTGGTGCGTCCGGTCAGGACGAGGCTGCCGTC
The DNA here is from genome assembly GCF_008042145.1 of Streptomyces sp. adm13(2018). GTDB lineage: Bacteria > Actinomycetota > Actinomycetes > Streptomycetales > Streptomycetaceae > Streptomyces. The sequence continues at coordinate 13,194 of NZ_RDBH01000133.1, read as the reverse complement.
CCGCAGGTGCCCCACGTCGCCCGTGGTGTAGAAGCCGTCGTGGTCGATCCGCTGCTCCAGTGCGCCGGGGGCGTTGAGGTAGCGGGTGCCCATGGACTGGCTCCTGACCGAGACGACGCCCGGCGCTTCGGCGGTGCCCGCGCGTAGTTCGACGCCGGGCAGAGGTTGCCCGAGCCCGGGGTCGGTGCGCGGGTCGGCGGCGTAGGTGAGGGGCCCGGCCTCGGCGATGCCGTAGTAGTTCTGGAGCGGCACCCCCGTACTCTCCTCGAACAGCCGCTTGGTGCTCAGGTCCAGAGGGGCTGCGGACGAGATCGCCATGCGCAGTGCGGGCAACCGCCCGGGGCCCGATCCGTTGCGCACCAGGGATTCGTACAGGGCGGGGAAGCCGATCAGGCGGGTGGCTCCGCTGTCGCGCAGGGTGCGGGTGACCGCTCCCGCGGTCGGCAGCCCGCCGCCCAGGCGCAGGCACGCGCCGACGAGGAACGCGGAGAGCAGGGAGGTGTTGAACGCCAGGCCGTTGGAGAGCGAGGCGAAGCACAGGATGGTGTCACTTCCCGAAAGGCCGGTTCCTTCGGCCCAGTTGAGGGCCGCGCGATGGACGGCGTCGCCGCGGAACTCGATGCAGCTGGGACGGCCGGTGGATCCGGAGGTGAAGCGGCAGACCTCCGTGTCCCGGTGCAGCTCGGGGCGGTCGGGCACCTCGGGGAAGCGGGTGACGTGCAGTGAGCCGGAAGCGGCGACGCGGGTGCCGTGGCCGGGCACGGGGGTGGCTTCCTCGTGCACCAGCAGGTCGAGCCCGCAGTCGCCCTGGATTCCTTCGGTCTCCTGGGGTCCGGCGGCCCGGTCGATGAGGAAGGGGACGCAGCCGGCCCGCAGGGCGGCCAGGTAGGTCACCACGTAGTCGGTGGAGTTGGCGGCCTGGATGCCGACGCGCGGCCGGTCGCGGCCGGCGAGGAGGAGGCCGAGCCCGGTCGCCTGCCGGTCCGCGGCCGCGTCGAGTTCGCGGTAGGTCAGGGCGGTGTGCCGGTCGGCGACGGCGGGTGCGTCGCCGTGCTCGCGCAGGGCGCGGGCGATGATGTCGGTGAGCACGGCTGTCACCGCTGTCCGTGGGCGTGGGCGGGCTGGAGGCGGTCGATCTTGACCGTGGAGGTGCCGGGGGTGCCGAGCATGGTGACGTAGAGGACCTCGTCCTCGTCCGCAAGACCCGCCAGGGAGTGCCAGCGGCCGGCGTCGAAGCCGCCGATGGTGGTGACCGCGGTGCCGGTAGCGGTGGCTCCGAGGTAGACGAGGTGGGCCAGGGCGCCGGAGCGCAGCAGCGCTTCGTCGACGCCGCGCATGCCGCGTCGGAAGATGTCCTGGTGTCGCGCGTGGAAGACGACGGCGGCGCAGGTGTCGCGCAGTTGTTCCTGCCCCATGCAGATGCGCACGATGTCCTCGGCGGTCGCGTGGGCGGTGGCGGTGGGTTCGGCGGCGATCTCGCCGCCGCCGAGGACCGGGTAGGCGCCGGGGGCGAGCCCGGTGACGCGGCGGGCGACCAGGGTGGCGCCGAAGCCCCCCGAGGCGGGCAGGTCGGTGTCCAGGGCGGTCCCCAGGGCGGACAGGGCTTCCCGCAGGCTCGGCAGGGGGAGTTCGGCGTCGCCGAAGTCCCGTGCCGACCGCCGCAGTGCGGCGAGGTCCGCCAGCGCGCCGGAGCCGGACGGGAGTGCCTCACCCCCGCCGAGGAGGGGGCGCAGCACGGGCTCGGCGGAGTGGTCCGGCGGGCTCTGGAGGCGCGGCAGCAGACCGCGCCAACATCGCTCCTCGGAACCGTTGCCGGCGCGGGGTACCGGTGGGACGCCCCGCCAGTCCGTGCAGGTCCAGGCGGAAACGGACGGCTGCCCGGCGTCGATGCGGTCGGCCACGAGAAGGACGCTGTGGGGGACGACGTGGTGCTCGGACAGGCGCAGCAGGGAGCCGAGGCGCCCGGTGGCCGCCCTGGTCAGCCACTGGGCGCGCCGGTGGCTCCGGCCGGCCAGGCAGAGCAGGTGGGTGCCGAGGTGGGCGGCGTCCAGCTGGGCGTACAGATAGCCCCGGTCGTCGTACTTGCGGATGGACATCCACGGTCGTACGGCGATGAGGACCAGGAAGCCGTCGGGCGTGGGGAGGGCGAGCCCGCCCCGGTTCAGCGCGTCGGATACCTGCTCGCCCTCGTGGAGGAGGCGGCAGGCGCGCCGGGTGACGTCCACCGAGAAGACCCGCGGCCCGCGGGCGCCGTTCGTGACGACGTAGGTCTCGTACGGGTACAGCGCACCGGCCGAGGGGGCGGAGGGGCCGCCGTGGAGCGAGCCCTCGGCCGAGGCCTCCAGCAGGGCCAGCGCACCGTGCAACTCCTCGGGGAGTTCGATGCGTCGGGGTTCGGGGACGCCGTCGGGGACGGCGGCGAGGGACATCTGCTGCCAGAAGCGCAGGGCGTCGTCCACGGCCGCGTCGGCGGACCGGGCACCGGGGACGGTGCCCGCGTTCCCGTCGTCGGCACTGTCGGCCTCGACGCGCCCGGTCGGCCGGCCTTCCATCACGGAGGCTTTGTCGTTCACCGGTTTCGCTTCTCCTTCCTGCCGAGGCGGGTTCGGCCTCGGCGTCCGAGCTGTCTCTTGCGAATGGGCTACACCGCGCGACGAATACGCAGAGTAATGAACGGAAGTCGATTCACCCATTCCCGGCAGCGACTTCAACCTTGCCAGAAGAGTTCCGATCCGTGTAGACCATTTGGTGACCGATAGCGGCCGTGACCGGCTCAGGACATGCAGGGCGGGAATTCAATTAGATGCTGTTGCAGACATTTTCGGAGACCGAGATATCCCCGGTGGAGACACTGTCCGAACTGATCGCCACGCAGGAGCGCGCACTGCTCGCGGCCGACGAGGCGACCCGCTCTCTCCGGACGCAGCTGTCCGCCCTCGCCGCGCACGCCGCCGGATCCGCCGCGGCGGCCGCCGCGGACGTCGAGGAGATCACCGACGCGGTCCGCGTCCGGGCCCTGCTGGACTCCGTGGCCACCATGGCGCGGCAGCAGATACGGGTCATCCAGCCGTCCGCGGTCGCCCGCCGGCTGATCGCGGAGTGGCCCGTCGGGGACGCGTACGACCCCGAGGGCGGCGTCGGTGTCCGAACCATCCACCAGAGCTCCCTGCTGCGCAGCGAGCAGGCTGCCTGCTATCTGGAGCGGCTCTCGCGGCGTGGTGTCCACGTGCGGGTCGCGCCGCTGCTGCCGTTCCGCCTGATCCTGGTGGACGAGGCGTTCGCGCTGGTCTGCCCGCCGTCGACGACCCTGCTGATCCGGCGGCCCGCGCTGCTGCAACTCCTCGGCCGGGTCTTCGAGTTCTGCTGGGACGACGCCCGCGACCTGCACGCCCCGCCGGCGCCCGCGGCACGCCGGGCATCCGCCGTGCCGATCGCCGGGCAGGGCGGTCAGGACATCGTCCTCAGCGAGCAGGAGACGGTCATCCTGCGGCTGTGGGCCAAGGGGCGGCAGGACGTCGAGGTCGCCCGTGAACTGCGCGTGTCGCCCCGCACCCTGCGCCGCATGGTGTCCGCGCTGCTGCGCAGGCTCGGCGTGAACAGCCGCTTCGAGGCCGGGGTCGTGGCGGCCCGCTCGCCCCGGCTCCTGGAGGGGGCGGGACACCCGTCCGTGCCGGCCTGACGCGCCGCACCGCCTGTCCCGGTCCGCCCGACCTTTCCTTCACACCATCGAGGAGTCCGTGTGTCCACCATCCCCGCCCCGTCCGCCGTCGACGCGCTCCACGGCCTGCCGCTGCCCGTCCTCGGCGCCGACGTCCGCGTTCCCCTCATCACCGGGGACGAGGTGTCCTACGGGGCGCTCGACTACGCCGCCAGCGCCCCGGTCCTCAGCAGCGTCTGGGACGACGTCAGCGCCTACATGCCCTACTACGGCAGCGTGCACCGCGGAGCCGGCCACCTGTCCCAGCTGTCCACGGACCTGTTCGAGCGGAGCAGGCGAACCGTCGGCGAGTTCCTCGGCTGCCGCGGCGACGACGAGGTCGTGTTCACGCGCTCGACCACCGACTCGCTGAACCTGCTGGCCGCGGCACTCCCGGCCGGGACCCAGGTCTACGTCTTCGAGACGGAGCATCACGCCGCCCTCCTGCCGTGGCCACCCGAGCGGCTGACCGTGATGCGGGCTCCGGGCAGCGCCTACGAGGCCGTCGAGATCGTCGCCGAGACGCTGGCGTGCCACGACCCGCAGCGGCCCGGCCTCGTCTGCGTGACGGGAGCCTCCAACGTGACGGGCGAGATCTGGCCCGTCGGGTCGATCACGGAGGTCGCGCACACCGCCGGAGTGCGCGTCGCGCTGGACGCCGCCCAGCTGGTCCCGCACCGCCGGGTGGACGTCGCCGGACTCGGCGTGGACTACGTCGCGTTCTCGGGGCACAAGATGTACGCGCCGTTCGGGGCCGGAGTGCTGGCCGGGCGCGCCGACTGGCTCCGTACGGCGGCGCCCTACCTGGCCGGGGGCGGCGCGAGCAGGCGTGTCGTGCACGGCGACGGTGCCCTGTCCGTCGAGTGGCAGCAGGGGGCCGCGCGGCACGAGGCAGGGTCGCCGAACGTGGTCGGCGTGCACGCGCTGGCCTCCGCGTGCCGGGCGCTGACGGCGGCGGGCTTCGACGCGCTGGCGGCCCGCGAGGAGGCGCTGCTGGAGCGGACCCTGGCCGGTCTGGCCGGGATCGAGCAGGTCAGGGTGTTGTCCCTGCTGGGCGGGTCGGCGCCGCGGGTCGGTGTGATCAGCTTCGTGGTCGACGGCTGGAACAGCGCCCACCTCGCCGCGGCGCTCTCGGCCGAGTACGGCATCGGAGTGCGGGACGGCATGTTCTGCGCCCACCCGCTGGTCCGCGGCCTGTTGGGCAACGCACCCGACCACTCCGACGAGTGCGGCGCCCCCGAGCCCCTGGCGCCCGGCGCGCGACAGGTCAACGCGGTCCGGGCCAGCTTCGGCGCGGGCACGCCCGTGGAGCACCTGGACCGCCTGGTGGCCGCCGTGGCGGCCCTCGCCCGCGACGGATCCCGGTGGACCTACCGCACCGAGGCGGGGCGCTGCGTCCCGGTGCGCTGAACCCCGGGAATCGCGCACTGTGCCCGCCCGCCGTACGGCGGGCGGGCACAGTGTTTCCCTCTGCATTTCCGGTTGTGTGCGCACGCATTCTTCCAGTCGCACATTTCGACACCGCAAACAATTCTCCGACACGCAAACCGATGGCCACGCCGGAAGAACCCGAGGGGATGAATTCTCCCGACCGCAGGTCACCGAAGGTAGTCGGCGGCGCGACCCGGACGGCTCAGTAGGAGGGCATCGCGGGGTCGATCCGCTGCGCCCAGGCCAGGATGCCGCCGCCCACGTGGACCGCGTCGGGGTGACCGCTGCGCCGGACCACGGCGAGGACCTCCGCGGAGCGGATGCCGGCCCGGCACAGGAGCACCGTCCTGCGGTCGGCGGGCAGCCGCGCGGCGGCGTCGCCGTGCAGGAACTCCCCCTGCGGCACGAGCACCGAGCCCGGCACGTGGGCGAAGGCGTACTCGTCCGGCTCGCGGACGTCGACCAGGTGGACCGGTCCGCCCGCGTCGAGCAGTTCCTTCAGCTGCTCGACGGAGATCGTCGACTCCCGCGCCGCCTCGGTCGCCTCGGGCGACAGCAGCCCGAAGAAGGGCTCGGCGGCGACGGGTTCGGCCGGCCTCGCGGCCCGCTCGTGCGGGCGCAGCGGCACGGTCGCGCAGGTGCCGGCCATGGCGTCGTACTTCATCACCCGGCCGACCAGCGGCTCGCCCCGCCCCGTGAGCAGCTTGACCACCTCGGTGGCCAGGGCGATGCCCAGCCAGGCGCCGACCACCTTCAGCGTGCCGGACATCCCGCGGAAGTAGGGGGCGGGAGGCGTCGCGAACAAGTCCCTGAGGCCCGGGCCGTGCCGGTCCCAGAAGACCGAGACGCGCCCTCCGACGGCGTCCATGGAACCCCACACGAAGGGGATGCCCGCCTCGGCGCAGACGTCGTCGACGAGCTGACAACGGGCGAGGTCCTCCCCCGCGCAGACCACGAGGTCGTAGTCCTGCACCAGTGCGCGCGCGCTGGGCAGCTCGAACCGGCCCTCGGCGACGGCGCGCACGAACGGATGGGTGCGCCCGAGCGCCCGGGTCCAGGCCGTGGCACGGTCGGCGGGCTCCTCGTCCGGCAGCCCGAGGTACCGGTCCCACGGATTCGTCGGCGAGCCGTCGGCGATGCCGATCGAACCCACGCCGGAGTCGGCGAGATGGGCGATGAGCGGGGCACCTATCTCGTCGGCGCCGACGACCAGGACCCGGCCTCCGGCCAGCCGGCGCTGCCCCTCCGAGCCGTGTCCCGCGAGGATCAACTGGTGTGCCTGGCGGCTCGTCTCGTCGGCCGGGAGGCCGGTGGCGGATCGCGCCACGGGGTGAAGCGGCATGCGGGTCTCCTCCGGGTGTACGGGAGCGGTCACGGCTGCTGCTGGTCGTCGGCCTCGGCGGCCCAGGCGGGAACGTGAAGGATCTCCAGTACGGCGGCTCCCCAGTTGAAGCCGTAGCCGGTTCCGGCGAGCACCACGCGGTCCCCGGCCCGCAGCTGATCCGTGACGAGCAGGTGGTTCAGTCCGGCGACCTGGTCGCCGGAACCGAGGTGACTGACCTGCCGCCCGAACTCCCAGGTGGTCCGCTCCCCGCCCACGCCCATGTCCTCCAGCATGTTCCACCAGCGCACGGTCCGGCCGTTGTGGGGCATCACGAACCTGCGCACGTCCGAGACGTCGGTCTTCGCCTCTTCCAGTGCCTGCTCGATGCAGCCGCCGATGCCGCCGGCGATCCGCAGGGAGATCGCTTCCAGGTCGTCCAGGTTCCTGCGCATGAAGTCCGTCTTGCGGGCCCGCATGTTCAGCGGCTTGTCCCCGGACGCCGGGGCGTCCTTGAGCCCGCGGCCGCGGTACATGTGCTCCAGTGTGGAGTCGGAGGTCATCGCGCAGGACAGCACCTTGGCGAAGCCGGGCTTACGGCCGAGGAGCAGCGCCGTCCCGCCGTCGGCCATCACCGTGCCGCTCTCGGTGCGGAAGCGGTCGAAGCCGGGCTCGCAGAACCGCTCGCCCGTGGTGATCAGCACGGTGGCGTCCTCGTCGTGTCCCGCGAGGTGTCCGGCCGCCAGCGCCAGCGCCGCCATTCCGCCGTTCGACTTCTGGTCGACCTCGACGGCCGGGGCGCTCCCCCCGACGGTGTGGTGCTGGATGTAGGAGGAGGGCGTCCACATGTCCTGGCCCTGGAAGTAGGCGCTGGCGTGGAGCAGCATGCGCACGTCGTCCGGTGACGTCGTGTCCCCGGCGCGTTCGAGGGCCTGGCGGACCGCGGCCACGGCCAGGTCGGGGGCGAACGTGTCATCGGAGACCGTGACCCCGAGGAGGGCGTTGGCGGTGTACTCGGCGGAGGCATAGCGCCCGTCCCGTACCGCCTCCTCGAGATCGAGACGGCGGCCCAGCCGTACACCCAGGGACGTGAGGTAGATGTCGTTGAGGATCATGTCGGGACCTTTCGGACGTGCAACGGTGGTTTCGCGGCGGACCGGTGGGACCGGTCCGCCGCGCGGAGTGCCTCACAGATAGGCCCCTCCGGTGGTCTCCAGGCGCTCCCCGGTGATCCACCTGGCCTGCTCCGACGCCAGGAAGGCGACGGCGTCCGCCACGTCCTCGGGCTGCCCGAGCCGTCCGAAGACGGTCAGCGCCGCCGCCGCGGCGGCGTCCTCGGGGTGCGCCCGCATGCGCGCACGGTGGAAGTCCGTCTCTATCAACCCGGGGGCGACGGTGTTGACCGTGATGCCGCGGGGGCCGAGCTGCGCCGCGAGGGAGCGACTGAACGCCTCCAGCGCGCCCTTGCTCATGGCGTACGGCAGGACGTGCGGGTGGGCGATGCGGTTGGCGACCGAGGAGACGTTGACGATCCGCGCGCCGTCGCGCAGCAGCGGCAGGAGCCGCTGGACGACGAAGACGGGGCCCTTGACGTTGACGGCGAAGACCCGGTCCAGGTCGGCTCCGGTGAGGTCGGTGATGTCGGCGCGGCAGCCGATGCCCGCGTTGTTGACCAAGACGTCGAGCCCGCGGTCGCCGGTGCGTTCCACCAGGCCTTCCTCGACGCGGGCGGCGAGGGCCGCGATGGCCTCCTCGTCCGCCAGGTCGGCTCGCACCGCGAAGGCGTCGCCGCCGGCGGCTCGCACCGCGGCCACGGTGTCCTCGGCCGCCGCGCCGTCCTGTCCGTAGTGGACGGCCACCACGCTGCCGGGGCCGGCGAGCCGTTCGACGACGGCTCGGCCGATGCCCCGGCTGCCGCCGGTCACGAGTGCGGTGCGCGGTGCGGTGTCCGCTGTCACAGGGTGCCTCCTGTCGAGAGGGAGACGACGGGTGTCGTCACGTGCGGGCGAGGAGAGCGGAGAGGACGCGCTCCAGGCACGTCTCCGGCTCCGGGTCGAGGTCTTCGGCCCGCCACGCGACGAAGCCGTCCGGGCGCACGAGCAGCGCCCCGCCGTCGAGGACGCCCGCCCAGGCGCTCCAGGAGCCGTCGTCGATGCGGTGCCCGTCGGCCGCTACCTCTCCCAGGGAGGCCGCGGCCTTGCCGAGCGCGTCGAGCCAGGGCGCGCCCGCGGGGCCGGTCAGGAGGGTGAACCGTCCGTCGACCAGGTCGAGTGTGGAGCGGACGCCCTCCTCACCGGGCAGCCAGCGGTGCGGCAGGCGCGAGCCCGGAGCCCCGTCCAGGTCGTGGACCAGATCCTCGGTGGAGGGCGGCTCGGCCACGGCGTCGAGCACGGCGGCGGAGGCGTAGCGGTATCCGAGGTGCACCACCGGGGCGTTGAGCGCTCCGGCGGCCGCCCGGCGATTTCGCCCCTCGGGCCCGGTCGCCCAGTGCAGGGAGGGGTCCCCCAGGCGCAGGGTCGACTGCTCGAGCGCGGACCGGGCCACGGGGAGGCGCTCTGCCTCGTAGGTGTCGAGGAGCGCCTCGTGGGCCGTCCCGTGCAGGACGTGGGCCAGCTTCCAGGCGAGGTTGTGGGCGTCCGCCACGCCCGTGTTCATCCCGAAGGCACCGACGGGCGGAATGGCGTGGGCGGCGTCCCCGGCGAGGAAGACGCGCCCGGAGCGGAAGCGGTCGGCGATCAGGCCGCGCACCTGCCAGGGCAGGATGCTCAGCACCTCGGGGGTCACCCCGGTGTCGCGGCCGATCGCGGCCCGGATGCGCTCGGCGCACCGCTCGGGCGTGAAGTCGGCGGCCTTGGTGCCGGAGTCCCGGGGGTAGCGGAAGTGGTAGATCCACTCGGTGTCGCCGTCGACGGGCAGCAGCCCTCCGGGTGCCTCGGGGTTGGTGATGTCGCACACGACGAAGGTGTGACCGCGGGTCAGCGCGGACAGGTCGGCCCGGAAGAGCACGCTGATCAGCGGGTCGCCGAGGACGCCGGGTCCGCTGGTGCCGATTCCCAGCCGCTCCCGAACCCCGCTGCGCGCGCCGTCGGCGGCGACCAGGTAGCGGGCCCGTATCTCGCGGGTCCCCCGTTCGTCGGCGACCTGTGCGGTCACCCCGTCCTCGTCCTGTGTGAAGCCCCGCATCTCGACGCCGAACTCGATGCGGGCCCCGGCCTCCCGGGCCGCCTCGGCCAGGACGCGGTCCAGCCGTCCCTGGGGGCAGGTGCCGCGCAGGCTCTGCGGGGTCAGACCGGCGTAGGGGTCATCGCGGGTGGGAGTCCGCAGTGCCTCCTCGTCCAGGGCGGCCTCGGCGAGGGTGTGCGCGGCGAACATCTGCAGGCGGCTGCCGGTCATGTCCACGCACTCGGCGTCCACGGCGTCGGCGAGACCCGCGGCGCGCAGGATCTCCACGGTGCGCGGGCCGACCTGTCCGCGCTGACCCGCGGTCACACCTTCGTCGTGTGCGACATCACCAACCC
>NZ_RDBH01000133.1:1289-3127 GCF_008042145.1 Streptomyces sp. adm13(2018) | reverse complement strand
GTTGGTGGCGACGGTGCCGGAGAAGAGGTAGGGCTTCTGGGGGACGAGTCCGACGGTGCGGGCCATGAGGTCGGGGGCGAGGTCGCGGACGTCGACGCCGTCGACGAGGACCTCGCCGCCGGTGGCGTCGAAGAGCCGGGGGACGAGTCCGAGGAGGGTGGACTTGCCGCTGCCGGTCGAGCCGATGATCGCGGTGGTCTCGCCGGGGCGGGCCTCCAGACGGACGTCCTTGAGGACGGACTCCTCCGCGCCGGGGTACCGGAAGTCCGCGCTCCGGACCTCCAGATGGCCCCGCCGGTCGTCCGAGGTACGCACCGGGAAGGGCGGCGCGAGGACGGACGAACGGGTGTCCAGCACCTCGCGGATGCGGACGGCGCCGGCCTCCGCGCGGGGCATGTGCATGAACATGAAGGTGGCCATCATGACGGACATCGAGGTCTGGAGCAGATAGCCGAGGAAGGCCACGAGCCCGCCCGGCTGGAGGGCTCCGGACTCGATGCGGTGGGCGCCCGCGTACACCAGGGCGACGGTGGTCAGCTCCCAGATGATCAGGACCGTCGGGAACATCAGGGCCTGGAGCCGGCCGGCCCGCAGGCCGACGGAGCGGAGTTCGTCGTTGGCGGCGGCGAACCGTTCCCGCTCGTACCGGTCGCGGACGAAGGCGCGGACCACCCGGACTCCGGTGATCTGCTCACGAAGCACCCGGTTGACGTGGTCCACGCGCTCCTGCATGCCCGCGAAGAGCGGCCGCATCCGCAGGACGACGCTGCCGACCGCCACGGTCATGACCGGCACGAAGAGCAGCAGCACCAGGGCGAGCGGCACGTCCTGGCGCAGCGCCATGGTGATGCCGCCGAAGCAGAGGAGCGGCGCGGCGACCAGCATGGTGAGGACGAGGACGGTGAACGTCTGGACCTGCTGGACGTCGTTGGTCGTGCGGGTGATGAGGGAGGCGGCGCCGAAGCGGCCGCGCTCCCGTGCCGAGAACTCCTGGACGCGGCGGAAGACCTCGGAGCGGAGGTCGCGGGCGACGCCCATGGCGATCCGTGCCCCGGTGTAGGTGGCGGCGGCCGCGGCCGCCGCCTGGACGAGGGTGACGGCGACCATCACGGCGCCGCCGTCCAGGACGCGTCCGGTGTCGCCCTTCAGGACTCCCTCGTCGATGACCCCGGCGTTGAGCGCGGGCAGGGTGAGGGAGGCCAGGGACTGGACGAGCTGGAGGGCGACGAGGAGGACGAGGAGGGCCCGGTAGGGCTTGAGGCGGGGCGCGAGGAGTCCAAGCAGCATGGCGTTGTCCCCTCACGCGCCGTACGGGCGGACCGACTTGGCGTCCTTGAGGGCACGGCCCCACCAGCCGAGCTGGTCGAGGAGGGTCTTGGCCGCCCCCTCGGCGGCGGCGGGGTCCTTGTGCCGTCCGTCGGCGTCGAACAGTCCGTGGGCGTGGTGGAAGGAGACGGTGTCGCGGACGGTGACCGTGTGCATCTCGGCGTACACCTGGCGGAGTTGCTCGACGGCCCGCAGGCCGCCGGAGATGCCGCCGTAGGAGACGAAGCCGACGGGCTTGGCCTGCCATTCGGTGTAGTGCCAGTCGATCAGGTTCTTGAGGGAGGCGGGGAAGGAGTGGTTGTACTCGGGGGTGATGACCACGTAGGCGTCGGCGGCCTTCAACACCGGGGTGACCTTGGCGAGTTCGGCCCGGACGGTCGGGGACGGGTCGTAGGAGAGGGCGGTGGGGAGGTCGACCTCGGCGAGGTCGACGACGGTGACGGTGAAGTCCGCGCGCTCGGCGAGGCGGGAGCGGAACCAGTCGGTGACGACCGGGGCGAAGCGGCCTTCAC
>NZ_RDBH01000133.1:0-1189 GCF_008042145.1 Streptomyces sp. adm13(2018) | reverse complement strand
AGCCGTGGAGGCGTTCGTGATGTCCATGTCGATGATCGTGGTACCTCAAGTTTGGTTGAGGTCAAGGGCTGTTCTGTGGGACTTCCCCGAGGGCGTTCGCACGGACGTACGGTGAGGGCATGACGACTCCGACTCCGCACATCGAGATCGACGGCGTCCCCGCGGCCGAGCCCGGGCTGCTCGCCGCCCTCATGACCGGCTTCGGTCACTTCACGGCGATGCAGGTGCGGGGCGGCCGGGTGAAGGGCCTCGACCTGCACCTGGACCGGCTCGACCGCTCGACGCGCGAGCTCTTCGGCCGGGAATCGGACGGCAAGCGGGTCCGGTCCCTGATCGCGGGCGCGCTGGAGACCTCGGGGCGGCGGGACGCCTCGGTCCGGGTGTACGTCTACCCGGACGTCCGGATCGCGGTGACCGTCGCCGACCCCGCCCCGGACGGGCCCGGGGCCCCGCAGCGCCTCACGACCGTCGAGTACTGGCGGCCCGCGCCGCACATCAAGCACCTCGGCGGCTTCGGCCAGGCCTACCACCGGGAGGCGGCCCTGCGCGCCGGCTACGACGAGGCCGTGCTCACCTCCCCGTACGGCGAGATCGCCGAGGGCGCGATCACCAACATCGGCTTCTGGGACGGCACATCGGTGGTCTGGCCGGCGGCGCCCTGCCTCCAGGGGATCGCCATGGCCCTCCTGGAGCCGCGCCTGGAGTCGGTCCGGCGGCCGGTCACGCTGGCCGACCTGCCGGGCTACCGGGCCGCGTTCGTCACCAACTCCCGTTCCCTCGCGCCGGTCACGTCGATCGACGAGGTGGTGTTCCCGGTGGACGAGGAACTCATGGGACGGGTGTACGCGGCGTACGACGGGGTGGAGTGGGACGAGCTGTAGAGCGGTAGAAGCCGTGGAGGCATCGGCTTCTGGGACGGCACATCGGTGGTCTGGCCGGCGGCGCCCTGCCTCCAGGGGATCGCCATGGCCCTCCTGGAGCCGCGCCTGGAGTCGGTCCGGCGGCCGGTCACGCTGGCCGACCTGCCGGGCTACCGGGCCGCGTTCGTCACCAACTCCCGTTCCCTCGCGCCGGTCACGTCGATCGACGAGGTGGTGTTCCCGGTGGACGAGGAACTCATGGGACGGGTGTACGCGGCGTACGACGGGGTGGAGTGGGACGAGCTGTAGAGCGGTAGAAGCCGTGGAGG
>NZ_RDBH01000132.1:4855-27166 GCF_008042145.1 Streptomyces sp. adm13(2018) | reverse complement strand
GGCCGCGATGGCGCACCTGCGCCGGCACGCGCCCCGCCTCGGCCTGCCCGAGGCCGCGATGGCGCACCTGCGCCGGCACGCGCCCCGCCTCGGCCTGCCCGAGGCGCGGGCGTACGTGGCGGCGGTACGCGGCGGAGCGGAGCCCCCGGAGGAACTGGCCGCCCTCACCCGCTCGCGCCCGGCAACCCCCCTCCCGGCCATAGAGACGGTGGCGGGCCCGGCGGAGCCGGAATCGAGCGGGGAACGGCAGGTACGTCAGCACCGGCGTCCGGCCGACCGGCCCGAGCGAGGCTGACGTCCACGAGCACCGGCCCGCGCGCCGCCCGCGACGGCACCACAACCGACCCGCACCGCCCCCCCACCCCGTGGTCAAGGAGGTCACGACGGCCGTGCCGACGAGCCGGGCCGCCCGCACCGGCAGGCCGGTCGAGATCACCGAGCTGCGCACCCCGAGTTCCCGTACCTTCGCCCGCCCCGACCGACTGCTTGAGCGACGCCGGCACGAGACGTGTCCTCCCTGCAGCCGCCCCCGCTCAGCCGTCCGAACCGGTCTCCGGCATATCGTGTGCAGCGGCCATGGCTCTCCGTCTGACGTCGCCGAACAACTGCATCGTGGTGGCGGCCAAGACGTCGTCGCCGTCGATGGTGCGCCCGGTGCCCTTGCGGGTGGACAGGGCCAGGAGGGACTCCGGCACGGGCGGGCAGGGGTCGGCCTGTTCGCCCGGTGCCATCAGGGCGACGGTGCCGAATCTTTTGACCCCACCCTCCCGTACGACCATGGCAGCGTCCCGGGCGAGGTCCGTCAGGAACACGCTCGCGAGCCCGTCCAGATCACGCACCATCGCCGGGACGGCCGCCGTACCCCGGTCACGCAGCAGCCTCCGGATCCCGGCCTCGAACCTGTGGGCGCCGACCACGGCACTCTGCTTGCGTGCCCTGCTGCGCCTGGGAGCATGTACGAGGACGCCGTCGACGTCGTACAAGTCGCCGGTCAGCCCCTTGAACGTAGGACTGTGGTGGTACCAATCGCCTCCCACCTCCAGTTCGACGTCCCGTTCGATGGCTCTCACCAGGTCCTTGGGAAGCAGCTTCCTCCGGGCATCCTCCTGCGCCGCCCGCAGCGCGCCGTCAATGATGCCCGTCAGTACGGTTCTCGTCACCGACGCGGCGGCCCGAGCCCCCGACCGCGAGACGTGCAGCGGGGTGACGTCTCTGAACACCGCCTTCACGAGAGAAGGCTTGAACGAGTCGACAATCAGGCCCACGGCGGACGCGGAGGCAGTGCGCTCAGGATCTGCATGCCCGCATCCTGCCAGGGCCGGGTCGGACCGCCTGCACCGGAGACGATCTTCAGAACGCGGTGGCGGACGTGCCCGGCGGTCAGAGCCGTGCCAGCGCGGCGAGCACCGGCGCGACCCCGTCCTCCTCGGCCAGGCGGTCGGCCAGCGCGCGGGCACGCGCCCGGTGGGATTCGTCCCTCGTCGCCCGGCGCAGGGCCTCGGCCAGGACACCGGAGTCGAGGCGCCGCAGCGGCACCACCCCGGGTGCGGTGCCCAGCACGGTCAGCCGCGACGCCCAGAACGCCGCGTCGAACTGGACCGGCACCGGAACGGCGGGGACCCCTGCCCGCAGGACGGCGCCGGTCGTGCCCGCACCCGCGTGGTGGACGACGGCGGCCGTCCGGGGGAACAGCAGGGAGTGCGGTACGTCGTCGACGACCAGGATGTCGTCACCCCGGGCGTTCAGCCCCGCCCAGCCCCGCTGGACGATCCCGCGCACCTTCGCCGCGCGCAGCGCGTCGACGATCTCGCGGCTCACCCGCTCCGGATCGGGGACGGTGGCACTGCCCAGACCCACGAAGACCGGCGGGGGCCCGGCGGCGAGGAAGTCCTCCACCTCCCGGGACAGACGCCCGGCGTCGTGCGGCCACCAGTACCCGGACAGGTCGAGCCCGGCGGGCCAGTCCCGGGGCCGGGGAACGACGAGTTCGCTGTAGCCGTGCAGCACCGGCCAGGCCCGCCGTCGGGAACGGCCCGGCGTCACGAGCCCGTGCCGCCGCAGCGACCGTACGGCGTCCGAGAACAGCAGCTCCACCGACGTCATGACGACCCGTCCGCTCAGCCGGTTCCCCACGGCCCCCAGGGATCGCGTCCCCAGCACCGGTGCGGGAAACTCCGCGGTCGGATGCAGCGGCTGGAGGTGCAGCCCCAGGGCGGGGACAGAGAGCCCCTCGGCGAGGGCATAGCCGAGCGGCCCCAGCGACCCGCCGACCAGC
Organism: Streptomyces sp. adm13(2018); assembly: GCF_008042145.1. Classification (GTDB taxonomy): domain Bacteria; phylum Actinomycetota; class Actinomycetes; order Streptomycetales; family Streptomycetaceae; genus Streptomyces. The sequence continues at coordinate 24,891 of NZ_RDBH01000132.1, read as the reverse complement.
AGGACGTCACCGTCCCGCGCCACCTGCACCAGGGCCGCCGTCATCTCGTCGACCGCGCCCCGGGCCATGGACACCAGGCGCACGAGTTTTCCCGCACCCGTCCTCGCGTCGTGCAGGCGTCGGCCCCGGGCGGAGTGCAGCTCGGCGCGAGGGTCCACCGGCAGCGGACGGAACCGCACTCCGGACCCCGCCACCAGGGGCTCGAACACCCCGTGCGTGGCCAGCGTCACCTCATGCCCGGCCCGTACGAGACCGGCACCCAGACCCGTGTACGGCGCGACGTCGCCCCGCGATCCCGCCGTCATCATCACGATGCGCACGCCGCCAGTGTGCCCCACCCGGCCACGGCCCATGCGGATGCCACTCGCACCGGTCCGGACCGCGGCCGGTCGTCCCGCGACCTCCCCCGGGGGAGGTCGCGCCGGAGAGCCGCGCCGGATGCGACAAGGCCCCCCCGGGCGAGGCCCGGGGGGCGGATGGCCGGTCCGAGGTGGATCAGGACAGCGCGTACGTCGTCATCTGGTGGATGACGTTGCTCAGGGACAGGACTCCGCGTTTGGCCCCTCCAGCCACCCGAGCACCCGCGCCACGACCACTCGCCGGCCGGTGGCCTCCACGGCGGAGCGGAGCGCGCTGGCGCGCCATCCCTCGCTGCCGCCACCTGTCCGCCTGCGCCGACCGGGCGGGCATGAAACCGGCGCACGGAGGCGTGTTGTGGCAGCGCGGTGATCTTGTGCGCCGTTGGGGCGCGGGCCGAAGTGGGCAGTGTGCTGGCAGCACTGTCGATCGGGAGGTCTGCCGTGGCCAGCGGGTTTCAGCGGGTGAAGGTCCAGGCAATGTTCGACGCGTTCGACGCGGACGGGAACGGCTATCTGGAGGGATCGGACTTCGAGGCGCTCGCGGGACGGTGGGAACGACTTCCGCGGGTGGCCGGCGAGCCGGAACTCGCGGCGCGTGTACACACCGTGCTCATGGGCTGGTGGGAGCTCCTGTCCACGAGCGGCGGCGACGGCCGTGTGGAACGGATCGGGATGGCCGAGTTGATGGCGATGGTGGACCGCCTTCCGTCGATGCCGCAGGCGGTCACGGCCACTGCGGACACCATCTTCGACGCGGTCGACGAGAACGGGGACGGCCGGATCTCCCGAGGCGAGCACGAGCAGTTGATCAGCACCTGGCACGGCCGGTCCATCCCGACGGGGGACGTCTTCCACCGGCTCGACCAGGACGGCGACGGCTACCTCAGCAGGCCCGAGTTCGCCGCCTTGTGGACACAGTTCTGGATCAGTGACGATCCGGAAGAACCCGGAAACCTCATGTGCGGGCCCGTGAACGGCACACCGGCGGGCTGAGGGCAGCGGGAAGCGTTGGACGCGCTCAGTGGCGGCCGCCGGCACGTCGTACGGCCAGGGCGAGGCCACCGGCGATCTGTTCGCGTCCGCGAATCGTGTCGCGGCGTCCCGCACGTCAGCCTCGGCGTCCACCGCCGGGTTGTCGAAGGCATGACTGCCTGGCTGCTCGGTTGCCGGCGTCGGCGTCGGCGTCGGCGTGTAAGCAGGGAGCGACGTGACGACATCCACGAAGCCTTCCCCTGCCTCGCGGCCCGTCTCATCACCCGGTGACACGTCCAACGCCTCTGTCAGGGTCTCTCAGCCTGTTGGCGTTGAAGCGCGCCTTCTTCATCCGATTGCCGCAGGTATTCATCTCACACCATCTGCGGGTACGGCTTCGGCTGGTATCGAAGAAGGCTGCCTGACAGGTCGGTGATGCGCACAGGGCCAGACTCCCGTCGCGTTCACCCGAGACGATGTCGATGGCGTCAGCTGCGATCACCCCGAGGGCGTCCTCGAGGCGGGAGCCCGGGTTGAGCTGCCAGCGCCGCTTGCCGTCGGAGGTCAGGACGGCTGCAGCGCGGCCTCGTTCACTGCAGCCGTTGATGATCTGGACGGCGGACGCGGGGAGTGTCTCCTGGAGCGCGGCCGCTGTCGCGGCGGCGTGGATCGATTCCCTCAGCTCCCGGGCCAGGGCGAGTTGGGCGGGGCTGACTGTGTCCACGGCAAGGCCGCTCACCGCCAGCCAGTCGAGGAGGCGATGCGGCACGGGGATGTGCTCGACAGGGTCGCCACGGCGCTCCGTCAGAGTCGCGGTGAAGCTCGTCGCGAGCACCTTGCCGAGGCGGAAGGGGGGGAACTCAGCACGCATGGAACCACCTTAGGTGGTTGCGGGGACCGGGACGGAGTTGTTAGAACCGTCTTAGCCGGTTCTGCGACAGAGCTGGTTCCATCACGGTCACAGGAGGGTCCATGAACCGCCCCGACAGCGACGTGCAGACCTTTGAAGCCCACGCCGACGAGGCCGACCTCGATGATCTGCGCGCGCGGCTGTCCGCGGCGCGGCTGCCGGAGGCCGAGACGGTCCGAGGCGCCACGCCCGGCGCCGGCCGCTGGGCCCAGGGTGTCCCCCTCGCGGACCTCGTCGATCTTGTGGACTACTGGCGCACCGACTACGACTGGCGGGCGTTCGAAGCACGTCTCCATCGCCTGGGTCAGTTCCGTACAACCATTGACGGACTGGGCATCCATTTCCTCCACTGCCGATCGGTGCGCGCGGACGCTACGCCGCTCCTCCTGACGCACGGGTGGCCGGGCAGCATTGCCGAGTTCGTCGATGTCGTGGACGAGCTGGTCGATCCGAAGGACGACGACGCGCCGGCGTTCCACATCGTGGTGCCGTCCCTGCCCGGCTTCGGCTACAGCGACAAGCCGGCCACCACCGGGTGGGGCACAGAAAGGATCGCTGCCGCCTGGGTTCAGCTGATGGAACGGCTCGGGTACGACCGGTTCGCCGCCCATGGCGGCGACTGGGGCGGCAACATCACCACGGTTCTCGCGGGCCGGTTCCCGGAGCACGTCCTCGGCATCCACACTCTGTTCGCGGAGGCGCCTGCGGGGCTGACGACGAAGGGACTGTCGGCGGCCGAGCGCGAGTGGGCCGAGGAGACCCGTGACTTCTGGCAGCACCGAGCGGCGTACGCGAAGCAGCAGGCGTCCCGGCCGCAGACCATCGGCTATTCGCTCGTCGACTCCCCCGTCGGACTCCTTGCCTGGATCCTCGACAAGTTCGCCGAGTGGTCGGACACCGAGGACAGTCCGTTCGAGTCGATCTCCAGGGACCGCATCCTCGACGACGTCACCCTGTACTGGCTGACGCGGACCGGCGCGTCAGCAGCCCGCATCTACTACGAGAGCCACAATTCACTGGACCCCGAGCTGCGGGTCGACGTCCCGGCAGCGATCACCATGTATCCCCGCGACATCGAGAAGACCCCTCGCCCCTGGGCACAGGAGCGCTACAGGCGGATCGTCCGGTGGAACTCACCCGAATCCGGCGGTCACTTCCCGTCGCTGGAAGTCCCCGCCTACTTCGTCAAGGATCTTCAAGAGGGTCTCGCGGCGGTACTGGCCGCCGCCCGCTGACCGCCTCCTATTGCCTTCTCGGTGGCCCCGCAACGGGGCTACTGGCTTCCGGGAACAGGTGCGCGGTGGGGGCGGCCGGGATCGAGGCGGAGGACTACGACCGTCCCTGCCCAGCCCACGTGGACCTGATTGGCTTCAACAAGCGCGAGGGGCACAGGGGGGAGGGCACATGGCGGCTGCTGGGCACCAACCGGTGAAGAAGGTTCTCGAAGCGCGACGGGACCCGTTCCGGTGCTGGGCCGGTGCCTGCCCGTCGCTGTGCTGTGAGGCGGGCGCCGGATACTGGGGTGGTGATCGACAAAGAGTTGCGTGTGGTGCTGGCCGAGGACTCGGTCATTCTGCGTGAGGGCATGGTCGAGTTGCTCGGGGCTCGTGGGTGCGAGGTGGTGGCCACGGCCGGGACCGGTCCCGAGCTGCTGGACGCCGTGGCCGTACACCGGCCGGACGTGGCGGTGGTGGATGTCCGCATGCCGCCCACCCATACCGATGAGGGCATCCGTGCCGCTCTTGAGATCCGTGCGCGGACCCCTGGGACCGGCATCCTGGTCTTCTCCCAGCACGTTGAGCACGCCTGGGCGTCCAGGCTGCTCGCGGGGGGTGCGGCGGGCATCGGGTACCTGCTCAAGGAGCGGGTCGCCCGCACCTCGGAGTTCGTGGACGCGTTGCACCGGGTCGCCGGCGGGGGTACCGCCCTCGATCCGGAGGTGGTCACCCAGTTGATGCGTGGTGGGCGGCTTGGCCGGGTGGATGCGTTGACGCCACGTGAGCGCCAGGTGCTGGAGCTGATGGCGCAGGGCCACTCGAACCGTTCCGTGGCCGCACTCCTCGTCGTGTCCGAGCGGGCGGTGGAGAAGCACGTGGCCGCGGTCTTCACCAAGTTCGACCTGCCCTCGACGGGGAGCGAGAACCGGCGGGTCAAGGCGGTCCTGGCCTACCTGTCCGAAATGGCGGGATGAGCCAGGAGGGTCCAGGACGTCACGGGTGCGTCGGCAGTTCGGCAGTGATGGTGGTGGGCCCGCCGGGCGGGCTGTCGATCCGTAGGGAGCCGTCGACCGCGGCGAGACGCTCGGCCAGCCCCGCCAGGCCGGTGCCGCCGCCGGTTGCGCCCCCGGTGCCGGATACCGCGCCGCCGCAGCCGTCGTCGCGCACGGTCAGGCGCACACGTCCGCCGACGGTGGCCGTCGCCGTGAGCTCGGCCGAGCGGGCACCGCTGTGCTTGGCGATGTTGGCCAGCAGCTCGGCGGCGCAGAAGTACAGGGCCTGTTCGACCACGGGGTGGGGACGTGGTGACAGGTCCAGCCGCATGGTGACAGGGACGGGGCAGACGGCGGCGAGGCCCGGCAGGGCCCGGTCCAGGCCGTGGTCCAGGGCCACCGGGTGCAGGCCCTGGGTGAGTCGGCGCAGTTCGGTGATCGTCTCATCGGTCTGGCCGCGGGCCCGACCCACCAGGGTGCGCAGCCGTTCGTGGTCCGGGGCGGCGGGTTCGAGGGCGTCGTCGGCCAGGGACAGGGTGATGGCCAGGGCGACGAGCCGCGCCTGGGTACCGTCGTGGAGATCGCGCTCCAGGCGGCGGAGCCGGTCGGTGTTCTCCATGAGCAGGACGGCGCGGGCGGCCTCCAGTTCCCGGACGCGCCTGTGGGCCCGGGCGGGGCTGAGCAGCTGGCGCGCGAGGTGGCGCTCTGCCCGGCTCAGCACTCGGACAGCACCGGGCACCGCGGACAGCAGCACCACTCCCAGCACCACACAGCTGGGATCCAGCCAGCTGACCGGCTGCGGGCCCGGCTCCAGCAGACGTTTCCAGAGCGGGAAACCGGCCAGCCAGCCGCAGCCGAGGGGAAGGAGTACGGCGCCGGCGAAGCCGAGTACGCCGAGCGGCAACCGGAGCACCAGGTAGAGGAGTGTCCGCCACGCGACCGGGTCGGCCAGCATGGCACGACCGCGGGCAAGCACACCGCCAGGGCGGGCGGCCCCGGCCGGGGCCTGGACGTAGGCGCCCAGGAACCGGTCCAGGAACCACCGGTGGAGTGTGCCCCAGCCGCGTGCGCCCCGCAGCGCGAGGGCCACGAACGGCAGGCCGAGCACGGTGAGCGAGAGCAGTGCGCCCGCGTACACGACGGCGAGCGCGTACACCCCGCCGAGCAGCGCGAGCGGCAGGCCGACGACGGCGAAGGCCCATTCCCCGGCCCGGACGGAGAGGTACCCGCGCGGCGCGGCACCCGCACCGGCCGGCCCGCCGCAGGACCCCGGGTCCGAGCCGCTCTCCCTTCCGGTCCCGGCCGCTGTCCCCGTACCCGTTGCCGTCCCCGCCCCGGTACCCGTCGTCGCGCGCCGCGACGGCGCCGGGCTGCCGGCGCGGTCAGTCACGGCCGCCGCCCACCAGCTCCGCCGCCCGGCCGCGGACCGCCCACACCCCCGTGGCCAGGATGCTCGGAACGGTCAGCAGTACCGCGCCAGCGACGATCCACCAGCATTCGGCCGCCGGCACCTGCGGCAGCGCCGAACCGGTCACCGCCCTGCTGAAAGCCGCCGAGGCCGCGCCCGCCACCACCGCGCCGAGCAGCACCCCGACCGCCGCGGTCAGTCCCGCCTCAGCGCTCAGCATGCGCAGCAGCTGCGCCCGCGTCGCGCCGAGGAGCCGCAGCAGTGCGAACTCGCGGCGCCGGTCGGCGGTCACGGCGACCAGGGTGTTGATCGTGGACACCGCAGCGAAGCAGGTCAGCAGGGCCAGCTCCGCCTGGCGCAGCCAGACGTCCGTGGCTGAGGCGACCCCGGTTCCCGTGTGACCGGCGGCATGCGCGGCGGTGCTCGTCATGACGATCATGGTCCCAGAGAGCCCCACGAGCAGCGCCACGGGGACCACGGCGGAGGACAACCGCCGCGCGTAGCCCCGCAGGTTGGCATCGGCGAGCCAGCCCGCACCGGGCACCACGGCCCGTAGCGGCCCTCCCAGCGCGGCCGCCACGGCGCGCGCGGCCAGCGGCCCGGCAAGGCCCACCGCAATGAGGAGGACCAGCGAGGCGAGCAGTGCGGCCTGCCCCGCCTTGTCCACCTGCTCCGGCGGCCGCGTCGCGGCCAGCCGCAACAGCAGGACACCCCCGGTCAGCGCCACGGCACCGGCCAGCAGACGCGCGACACCCGTACGGGCATGCTCGGTCGAACTCGCGGTCAACGCCGCCGCCGGCGCGATCCGCGACACACGCCGAGCCGCGACGGCCGAGGCCGCCAGGCCGACGGCGAGTACGACCACCACCGCGACCAGAGCCGGCAGGGGCGTCCCCGGCACGCGCAGGCCTGGCGCCGCCATCCCCTGCCGCTGCAAGGCGGCGAGGGCGAGCCGACCCCCCACCGCACCGGCGGCCCACCCCGGCAGAGCCACCAGCAGCGTGGTCGCCACCACCTGGCCGCGTACCAGCCTCCGCGCCTGGCGCGGGGTCGCGGCGACGGTCCTCAGCAGGGCCAGCTCACGGGATTGCTGGCGAATCGCGAAGCCCAACGCGTTCACCACCACGAAGAACGCGACCAGGACCGAGATCTCACCGAAGGCCCCGGCGATCACCACCACTCCCGGCCCCGCCGCCTGCTCGCGCACAGCGGTGGAGGCCGTCACCTCCGCCGCGAACAGCCCGCCGAAGAGCGTCACGGTGGCGATGGCCAGGAACAGCGCGACCGCCAGGCCGACGAAGGAGGCCGGGCGCCGGCGCATCTGCCCGAGGGCGATCACAGTCATCTGTCTCACCCGCCCAGCCGGCTCAGGCACTCGCTGATCCTGGCCGCGCTCGGCCGCCGCATCTCCTCCACGAGCAGACCGTCGGCGAGCAGCAGCACCCGGTCCGCGTACGCGGCGGCGACCGGATCGTGCGTCACCATCACGCAGGTACCGCCATCACGGTCCACCCCCTCGCGCAGCAGGGCGAGGACCTCGTGTCCGGTGGCCCGGTCCAGCGCGCCCGTCGGCTCGTCGGCGAACAGCACCCGGGGCCGGGCGACCAGAGCCCGCGCGATCGCCACCCGCTGCTGCTGCCCGCCTGACAGCTGACCGGGCCGGTGCCCCGCACGCCCCGCCAGCCCCACCCGCTCCAATGCCTCCAGCACCCGGCCCCGATCGGGTCGCTCACCGGCCAGCCGTCCGGGCAGCTCGACGTTCTGTGCCACCGTCATCGCGGGCATCAGGTTGAAGGCCTGGAACACGAACCCGACCCGGCTGCGCCTCAGCACGGCCAGCCGCCGCTCCGGGAGCCGCGACACCTCCGTACCGTCCCACCAGACCGAGCCCCGCGTGGGCCGGTCCATCCCCGCGAGACAGTGCAGCAGCGTGGTCTTGCCCGACCCCGATGGCCCCATCACCGCCGTGAACGTCCCGGACACCATGTCCACCGACACTCCGCGCAACGCCCGTACCACGGCGCCCCCGCGCCCGTACTCACGGTGCACGTCCTGCGCCCGGGCGGCGGCCACCGCCCCGATCTCCGTCATCGTCTCAGCCATGCCTCCATCCTGGGAGGCCGCCGCCCGGAGATCGATCGTGCCCGCACCCGTCCCGATGGTTCGGAAAAACCGAACCCCACCCCGGACCGGACGGATGCCTGACGCCGGTCTCAACGACCGCCATGCCCACAGATGCTTCCCGGGAGCCCACGGCGACGCACGGTCTGGGCGGCGGCGAGGAGACGGGCTGCGTGTGCGGGCGGGAAGGCGAGGATACGGTGGCGCAGCCGGCGTCGTCAGTGGCGCCGGGAGCGGCGGTGAACCATGACTGGGCAGAGGCACCCACCACATGGCCGGCCGTCACGGCAGCAGACTCACAGACCCGGCACGGCCGGACGGCCCTGACAGCCTTCCTGCGCCGCGAACGGCGGCCTCGGGGCCGTACTACGCGATCGGTCGCAGTTGTCGGGTGGGTTTGCAGAGCCCTCTGCTCGGCGCATCGGAGGAGTCTTAGGGTTCGGCACACAGCATCGCCTGCCACGACCGTCCAGGGGACGGAGGCGCACGTCACGGTAGGGCTTCACAGGCGGGTTCGCGCGTCGCCTGACCTAGGCGACGTTCGGGTTGACCGGCTGTTCTGAGCCCGCCGCCACTCGGCGGCCCTTGCCGCGCTTGACGATGACCACTGTCCTCATGGTGACCCCCGCGTAGTTCGGGGTGTAGTACGCGCCCGTCCAGTAGTCGTGGAAGGAGGCCACCGTGCCGATCGTGTACGTCATCGGGTTCGCTGCCGTCTGGCCGCTTCCGGCGAAGGCCTCCATCGTGACCGTGTCCTGGCCGTCCATGCCCACCACCGCTGCGGCGTGGTACTGCGACATGATCTGCTCCCCGGGGTCCATGGCGAGCATCAGGTAGGACTGTCCCACCACCGGGCTGGCGTCGCGGTCCGTCGCGCCCTGGAAGTCGCCCGCGCGTTCGCGGTTCTGCTCGTCCGACATGCCGAAGGCCTTGAGCCCGGCGCTCGTACGGACGTTGCTGTTCGCGCCGTCGGCAAGCTCTCCGACGGCGTTGTGCATGATCTCCTCCGCCGTGTGGAGGCAGTCGTCCAGGATGTTCCGCGCCAGTTCGTGCTCCTGGTACAGCTCCGTGCCGCCGAAGAGAGCCTGCTGCGCCGTGCTCGTCGGGCGCAGGGCCGGGGAGTAGGACCCCGCGGGCGCGTTGACGCGGATCCAGATCGACGTGGCGTCGTCGCTCGGGACGGCGAAGACGCCGTTCGCGGAGACCGTCATGTTCTGCTGGTTCGGGCCGGCCTGTGCCACCCAGCGCTGGACCGACTTCTGGGCGGCCCCCTGCCCTGCCCGGCTCGCCTCCTGTGCGTGCTGCTCGGTCCTCGGCGCCGCCCCGCTCATGGCACGGCGCGCGTTGCTCTCCGCCTCCCGCTCGAAGCGGTCGGAGGGGTCGGAGACCCGCAGGCCCGCTCCGTTGTCCGTACCCGCCACGGGGCCCTGACGCTGCTGGATCACGTGGGTGAGTTCGTGGGCGAGCGTGAGCTTGTCGCCCCCGCCCTTCCCGATCACCACGTGGTTCCCACTGGTGTACGCCCGAGCGCCCACCTCGGCCGCCGACGCCTTCGCCGCGCTGTCGTCGTGGATGCGGACGTCGGAGAAGTCGGCGCCCAGCCGGCTCTCCATGTCCGCGCGCGTGCTGCCGTCCAGCGGCCTGCCGCCGCCCCGCACGACGTCGTGGACGGCCGAGCGCTGGACCGGCGCCCCCTCCGCCTCGTGGCCGCACCCCGCGCCGTGCCGGTGCGACTGCTGCTTCAGACGCTGGACGACCACCGCGTTCCCCGCCGCGGCCTGTAGCCCCAGGAGCCCGGAGGCCTGTGCGGGTGGTGCGGTGACCGGCCTGCGGACCGCCGCCCGGACATCCTCGGTGGCGTTCGCCCCGACCTTCGCGTGGTTCTGCACTGGCACTTCCTTCGTCGGAGAACCGGAGCCGTACGTGATGCCCGTGTGCGGCACACGTCTCGCGTACGTCCTTGTCCTGGATACGCCGACCGACCCCGCGGACGCCAGGTACCTGAGGGCAGACTTGACCGGCCGTCAGGGCAGTCTCAGCCCCTCGGAAGCACTCGCTCGGGTGCACCTGAACACCACGATGGAAGACGGGCGCGGAGTGGGCGTGAGCCGGGCGGCCGCGCGCAAAGGCGCCCCGAGTTTCGCCCTGACGACCGCTGTGGAGGGCGCCGGCGACCGGCGGTGATGGCGGGTGCTTGTGGAGAACCCTTTCCCCGATATGACTGATCCACCCATGCGGGTGGACCGACGGCCGGATCGCGACGAGTGGTGGGGCAAGCCTCGGTAGACAGAAGTGTCAATCCCCCAACCATTCGACTGATGGGTCGTCACGCCATGTTGAAGGTCGCCCTCCGGCTCCTCGCCACCACGTTCCTCCTCTCCGCCGCCATGGCGCCCCCGGCCATGGCGGCGCCCTCGGCGGAGGACGAGACGACCGCCCCCTGCGGGCCCGTCATCGACTACCGGGCGGCGGACTGGTGGCGCACCACGACGGACACGCGGATCGCCCGGACCGTCGCGGCCGGCGCGTCCTCCGAGCGCTGGCAGTGGCGCGAGGACGTCAACACGCTGTGGCGGGGTGACACCCGGGAGAGCGTCGAGGAGATCTTCCGCACCGGATTCACTCCGCGCGGCAACGAGCTCATTCCTCTGGCGGAGTACATCGTCAAGGGCGGCGGCCAGCTCAGTGCCCACCTCAGCACGAGCTGCGACGAGTCCGTGGCCAAGCGGTTCGCCACGTACGGGACGACGCAGACCGGCTGGGTGTACGAGATCTACGCGCCCGGCGGCATCGACGTCAACGCGACAGCCCGCGTGAACAACTACCAGTCCCCGTACCTGTGGAACAAGGAGATCGACTTCCCCGGCGGTATCCAGGGCCACTTCATCAAGGGCGCGTGCAAGTACCGCCTGACGGGCACCGACCCCGTCACCAACGACAAGACCTGGGAGGGTCTCGGCTGCAAGGACAACGCCGGCTTCGCACCCTACAAGACCGATCTGGCCCGGTACGCTCTCGCGCACTGAAACGCGGCGCGCGCCGTCCACGGCCCGGAGCTCTCTGCACCGGCTTCGGGCAAGACGATCAGCCCACTTCAGCGGGGTTGAGGCCTCGGGCCACTCCGGAGTGTCGTAGTGGACGGGGCCGTCCTCGTCGAGTCACGGGTTCAGGGCTTCGGGGGTGTGGGTGTTGATGTCGGACGGACTTGAGCCTTCGGGTCCGTCCGGGCACCAGCGCAGCAGGCGGCGGGAGCACGCGATCCGGTAGAGGGTGCCGGCGTTGAACCTGGTTGACGTGGTCGGGGCGGAATAGACCGGCGGCCTCGACGAGGGGGCGAGTTCCGGCGTCGGCAGGTCGGTACGCGCTAGCGATGTGCGGACGTCGGTGTCCATCGCGGCGTCGTACGGGATCAGGCCCTGGTGGCGCGGCTTCCGCCAGGTTGGTGTGAAGTCCAGCGTTCGCCGGGCGTCGTGGGCGGTGGTCAGCAGGCCGCTGGCCGGCGTCTATGCCGCATCAATGCCGGACCGATCGACGACGAGGTATGCCGTGGGCGGGAGCAGGACGTCGGGGTGGGTTTCCACTGCCTGCGCCGAGTCGGCCGAGACGGGTTCGGGAAAGCGGGTCCCGGCGTAGGCCAGGGAGCGCAGAGACAGCCGCTCGGCGGCATGGCTGGGGGACGGCGGTGGTGCTCCGGGGTCCGGGACGAGACCGTCGTCGCTCCTCGGGCCGTGGGTGCCGGCGCCGCGGTTCCATGTCGGCGGTGCTTCGTCGAGTAGGACGGCTCGTTCTCGGCGATCCGGTCGATGAAGATCAGGCTGCCGTCGACGGCAGCCGAGCCGTCTCCACGACGAGTTCAGTTCACGCCTTCGGGCGTGGATCAGCCAGAAAACATACTCGACCAGCTCAAACGGGACGTTGAGCACGCAAGGCCAAGGAACCCCAGGGCCCCCGGGTTGTCGGCAGTGTCGAGTGGAGTCAACACCGCCGACGTCCAGGGGCTCTGCCACGTCACCACCCCAGCTGACCAGGGAACAGGGCCCTTCAGAGGCACACCGGTAAGGCTCACTGCCGACTTACAGACGACGACGGCAGCGAACACCACGTCATCTCGGCATCACTCGCATGCGCGACCTGACCCTCACCGGACGGGCCGGCGGAGGGAAACTCAACCGACCTCGCCCTGACTCCGACCGGTCAAGGGAATCCCCGGATCAGAAGGCACCCCTGGCGGAGTCCTCCCTACCACAGCCACCACTGCTGGTAGGGATTATCCGACGGCACGTTCTTCGGATTGAGATAGACATTGCCTTTCGCGTCCGAATCAAGGGCCAAGCCATTGGTGGCGATCAAGTTATACCTTTGACTTCCAAGATACTCCTCACGCCAATCCGCATCGACACTGTTGCAGGATCCCGTGACGACACCTTTAGACCCGCTGCGCTGGAGGCAGCGTTGGGTCTGCACGTTCTCGATCTTGAAGGTTCCGTAGTTCGTCCATTGGAATATCCACTGCTGGTAGGGATTGCCGTGATCGCCGGCGCAACCCTTCGTGTAGGCGTTGCCGTTGTAGTCGGAATCCAGGCACAGGCCGGTACGGATGTTCTTGAGCTGTTGCCCGATGGCCATGGTGCCTGCTTCGGCAGCGCTCGCGTTGCCGGTCATGCCAACCAGTAGCGCGACGCTTGCTCCAACTGCTGCGGTCAGGGTGGCGACAGTTCTTCTTGTCCTCATAAGGAATCCCCTCGGCTGTGACGGTCGGGTACCGATCTTCAGTACCGGCACGGCCCGCTCAGACGGATACGTAACCTGAACGGAACCATTCTCAGAGCCAGTGTCGTTACCCTCGCTAACGTTCCACTAACGTTCCACAACTGCCGCTCGGCGGCGATACTACAGACTCCTCCAGAATCCGAAGTAGGCGCTTTGGGAGCTCTCTGGAGGACCACATTCTGGTAGTCGCGACCCTCCTGCCGACGCACGCACGTGCCCCTGTCACAGGCGCCTCGCTGCTCGATGTCGAACTTCCGCTATACGCAGGGACGTTAGTAGGGAGTTGGTGAAGCGTTAGCGGCTGGGGCCAGCATTGGCCTCTCCATCGGTCCGGCCGTCTGGATCTCTGTGATGCAGGCCGGCTTCAAGGAGAGAGACAGAGTTGAACCTGTTATCCATGAGAAGGTGGCGAGCGGCCCTTCCCATCATTGCCGCCTTGCTCGGCTTGGCTCAGCTAACCGTTGCCTCGCCGGCCCAAGCGAACACGTCCCAGATATGGACTGTCATGGATTGGGACATCACTAGCCTTCAGCAGGGAGGAGGGCCTCTGGCCGCCCAGCGATACGACGACATGCTGGGAGAACTCAGGAGGCATGTGGACTCCAGGCCCGGCAATGCCCAAGGAGGACAGCTCGCCCAGACGGAGGCGCGAACGGGGCGGTATATTGAGATCCGAGTCTTCGACAGTGGCGAGCATTTCCTCAGCCTGTTCTACCGAACAGACAATCTCTACCTGGATGGCTTCAGCGTCCTAGGCGCCAACTACCGGTTCAGCAACGCCCAGGCTGCGCTGGTTCAGAATTTCCATGGCAATGGGAATATCTTCACCAGCATTTACGGCGGGCACTACGGAAACGGCGGCCTGGATGCCAACGGTCGCCGAGGAGATACCTCGTTCGACGCGCGAAACCTGCGCAATCAGTTCGTGGCGCTGCGGGGGTTCACCTATGGCACCCGCAACAACTACACTCTGCACCTCGCGAACATCGTGCAGGCCACTTCCGAGGCGGCCCGTTTCGGGTGGATCAGGAATCGCATCTCGAACACCATCCGGAACGGCGGCGAACACGACGGGTTCGGCTGGCAGACGACCCTAGGACCGTTCGGAATGGACCTGGAAACCAACTGGTCGCCCCTGAGCCGGCTGGCCTTCCAGACACGAAACGGCGGCACCGGAACTCCGGTAACCGTTCATGGACAGCGCTACGAGAATCTGACGGACATGATGCATGGGGATCCCCCAGCACGTCCGGCCCTCTCGTACCTGCTGGGACTCGGCAGTCAGGCACTCTAAGGCTCGCAGCAGAAGAACATGCGGTCTCCGTCAGGCGTCAACATCAGCACGGTACCGGCTTCGGCCCGACAGCGTGATCTTTGAATCAGTGGTCATGCCCGAGCGCTGCATCTGGCAGGAAAGCACACGGAGCAACGGAGCTGAACGAACGCCGTGTCAGGGCGGAAAGGGAAATCACCCCGGACTCTGTTGCCGGGCCGTCCGGGTCAGGCTCACTGGACGTCGACCTGTCGGCCCGGTGCCTGCACGTGACGGGTCAGGCGGCCCGGCGTACTGCTGCCAGAGCGCAGCTGGGCGCCGGGCCTCACCCGTGTACGCCATATCGGCACGCGCCACGGGGACCCTCCTGACAGGCCGGGCCTCCGGGGGTACGGGGATGCGCTCCGTTTGACTGCGCTGCGGCGTGCCTGTCGGCAGCGCGCACCTGGACGACGGGCACCATCGGAGACCAGTGGTGCTCCGGACACACGGGCCACTCCGGGCATCCACGATGTCGTGCGGGCCGGTGAGGCATGGGGGGCGGGAAAGCGTCTCACCGAGTTGACCGGACTGCTGCCGTTCCTGCAGTTCGGTGAGCTTGCCCGCCGTCGCAGGTGCTGCGGAGTGAGCCGGCGGGAGTGACCGTGGTCGCCCACCGCTTCTCGTCGAGTCAGAGTTGCCGTCTCTCGTGTTCTTGCACGTGTTGAGAGCCCGCGAGTGCGGTGCGCGCGCACAGCCGCGAGAGTGGGGTCACCGTGAGAGCTTGGTGACTGTCCAGGTCGCGGCAGACGCATGAGCCCGGTCTTCGGGGCTCGCTAAGGAGACCGTTGTGGAGAAGTTCGAGGTGGGCGACATCGTACGGGTCACCGGTGCCGTCATGACGGGCAACGTCGGCACCGTGGTGCACGTCGATCGCAAACGGGAGCAGTACCTCGTCCGGGTCACCGACGTGACGCAGAACTACTTCGCCCAGGACGACCTCGAACTCTTCTCCTCGACAGGTGATTGACCCCTACCGCAGGTGGCCTACTGGAGCGCATGCCCGCCGCGACAGCCTCACCTCGCCGGGATCGGCTGGGTGAGGTTGACCGGGTTGCCGTCGGGGTCCTGGATGTGGGCGACGCGCTGCCCCCACGGCATGTCCTTGGGGCAGAGAACTCATCGCCGTCCGGCAGGCGCGGATCATGGTGGTGATCGGTGAACCCAACGACGATGCGGGCGCGCCCCGCCACGATGGAATGTGCTCCCGCCTCACCCTCCCGGGTGGCTGATCAACCGGTCGTCCTCCGTCACCGCCAGCAGGCGACCCGCGTATGCCGTCAGTGCTCTGACCGGTGGGAAGGCGGTCGGGGTCGTCCATGGTGCGAACGGCGTTTCGGTGAGGACGGGTGGGCGGGTGAGGAGACCGTCGGGGGACACGGCGTGGAGGCGGGCCCCGAGAACGGTCAGTGCGGAGGCCTTGCCGGCCGGGCCCAGGAGCCGCCATGGCGCGTTGAAGTCGCCTGCCGGGCGTTGATGCAGGCCGTTGTCGTGCGGTGTCACCGCGAACAGGCTGTTGTCGCACATGGCCAGGGCCGTCGTTCCGGCCGGGGCCCGACCCGCCGGGAGCCACGGAGCGGGCCCCGGCACCGCGGCCCGGTACACCAGCCGGTCCCGATCGGTCACGGCCAGCAGGGCCAGTGGCATGGGGTGGGAGGCTTCCCGTGGCGCGGTCAGGCAGCGCAGTTCGGGCGCCGGGACGCTGTCGGCCGGCGGGCATGCGGTCCATGGGAGGTTCTGCTCGGACAGCTCGCGGTGCAGCAGTGTCCGGCCGTCGTCGGCGACGGCGAACAGCAGTCCCTCGCACGCGGCGAGTGCTCGCAGACCGGGTGCCGGGCCGATCGTGTGCCAGCGCGGGACCGGGACGGCCCCCGAGAACCGGTCGAGGACGTTGCGGGTGATCCGGTCGACCACCGGATCGTGCAGCGCACGGCCCCAGTTGATGGTGGCGGCGTTGAAGACGGTCCCGGCTCCCAGGCGGAAGACGCCCATGGTGGCCCAGCCGCCCTGGCCGTAGGTCCGCCAGTGCCGTAGGTCCGCGGTGGCGAGGACGGCGAACGACCGGGGCGTTCCGTCGCGGCCCGTGGCGCGTGGTACCCCGGCCGACCAGTCGAGCTCCGCCGCGTCCGTCTCGTAGCCCATCGCCCCGCGGGCGAAGGCGTCTCCGTCACGCAGGCCGGTGCCCTCGAAGACCCAGTGGTCGGCGAAGCGCACGGTGTACGTTTCGCCGCCGATGAGGTCCATGCCGTCGCCCCACGCGCCGGCTCCCTGCCGGAAGCTGACGCCGGTCATCGTGTTCTCCGGCCGGTCGACCGGTGAACTGGACCATTCGACGGTCGACCGCGCCGGGTCCACGGCGGAGACCGGGTCTGTCGCGGCGTCGCGGTGGCAGACCATCGTGCGGCCGTCGTCCTCCAGCCGGATCTGCCACCAGGCGGTGTTCCCGGCGAAGAAGGCGAGGTTCCCGCCGCGCCGTACGAACCCCTCGACGGCGTCGCGCATCTCTGCCGTCCAGTACTCGTCGTGCCCGTTCACCACCAGCAGCCGGTACGGGGCGAGGAGGCCTGCGCCGTCATGCAGGTCGAAGCCGGAGCAGTACTCGACGGGGCGGCCGGTCCGGTGGAGCCAGCGCAGGAGCGGTTCCTCCCATCGCTCCGGCGGCGGCCCGCCGCCGGGTGCGGTGAGGGGCACCCGCGCGGCGCGCGTGGGTTGCTCCGCGTAGTAGATGCTCCGGTCGGGCTCGCCGGCCCGGTGGTAGGCGCGCCACGTCGGGAAGGGGACGGAGACGAGCACGGCGGAGGAGCCGGCCGGTCGCGCCGCCCTCACCACGAACCACACCTCGTGCTCGGCGTCCCGTTCCGGCGCGGGCGTTTCGGGACGCGCGTCGTGGAAGGACGCGCGGTACAGCGAACTCGACCAGGTGCTCGGCACGTCGAGCGTCCATCCCGCCCCGGCGACGTCCGACTCGGCCACCACCCGCTCCGCCACCACGTCCGTGACGACCACCCGGCCCGCGAACGGGCCGCCGTCGCCCGCCGCCACCTGGAACCGCATCTGCCCGCCCTGCACGCAGGACGTGGTGTCGGAGTGCGCGAGCGGCCGGGGCACCCGCCCGCCGCTCACCGGTCGGTCTCCGGTCCCGCGAGCAGTTCCGCCAGCCGGGAGAGCGGTGGTGGGGAGCCGACGGCGGACGCGACCACGATCTCCTCGATGCCTCGCAGGTGGGCGTGGATCGTTCTCGGCGGCAGATAGGCGGTGTCGGCGGTGAGCGTGACGGTCAGCGCGGCGGCATCGCCGGTCAGGTGGAGGCAGTACCGGCAGGCCACCCGTTCCTGCGTCGCCGGAAAGTCCAGGACGGTGCGGCGGCGCAGTTCGTGGAGTTCCCGGGTGCCGGGTGCCGGGCCGGTCGCCGCGGCCCGGTCCACCAGGCGCATGTCGTTGAAGCAGCAGTACGGATGGACCTCGGTACCCCGCTCGCGGGTCATCCGCTCCAGCAGTGCGTCCCAGCCGGCCGGGTCGTAGGCGGCGGCCCGGTAGCCGGCCAGCGCGGCGGGCCACGCTCCGGCCAGCAGGTCGGTGAAGACCGCTCCCCCGGTCCGGTCCTCGGGCAGTTCCAGGACGAACAGCGCGTCCTGGGACAGCGTGCTGACCAGGGACCTGAGCCCGGCCGCGGCCCGGTTGCCCGCGATCGGCATGACCGCGGCCGTTCGGTGTCCCTGTCCGGCCGCCACCAGGGCCGCTGCGGCGGTCAGCAGAACCGTCGAGCCGCTCACTCCGTGGGCGGCCGCCACCGTGTCCACCGCGCGCGGCAGGACCGTCGAGACCAGCCGGCCCGTCCAGAACCGTGGCCGCAGGGGCTCCGCCACCCGCTCCGCGAACATCGTCGGCGGCGCCAGAGACAGCCCGCGCTCCCAGTGCGCCAGTGCCGCCTCGCTCGCCCGGCGCCCTGCCGGCCCGTGCTGGTGCCGGGCGAGGTCCAGCGGGGTCTGCGGACAGGGCGGACCGGCCGATCCGCGCCGCACCAGCAGTCGCAGATCCCGTACGAGGATCTCGGCGGCGTGTCCGTCGGCAGCGAGGTGGCACAGGGCGAGCACCACATGGGTGATCCGCCCGTCGCTGCGGACCGCGCCCAGCCGCACCGGCCATTCCTCCGCGTACGCGAACCGGTGTCCGGACAGCTCCGCCAGCAGCGTCGCGGCGGTCTCCCCGCCCCGGCCCGGATCGGGCTCGTTCCGCACGAGGAGCTCCGCTCGCCCTCGCGCGTGGAGTCGCTGCACCGGCCGGCCCACCTCGGCCACCACCCGGGTGCGCAGCGCCTCGTGGCGCTCCAGCAGCGCGGAGAGCGCCGTGCGGAGGTGGACGGTGTCCACCGGAGCGCCCCGGTCGGCGAGGGGCAGGATCCGGCCGAGGTTGAAGTAGTGGTCGTTGGGAGCGGTCCGGCCGATCGCGTGCCAGATGGCGCGCTGTCCCCAGGTGAGCGGTGCCGCTCCCGGCCGTCCGGCTGCGAAGGGCACCCCCAGTACCTCGTCTCCGGGGCCGGTTGCTCTGGGCGCGGCCTGGGGGGCGGGGGGCGCGTCCGTGTCGGCGGGGCTCACGGCGTGGCCTCCGCGCCGAGCCGGACCAGCCGGTGTGTGAAGCCGCGCAGCCCCTCGGTGTGCAGGGCCCGGTCGCCCAGGTCCAGGAAGACGCCGTAGGACTCCTCCACAGCGTCGGCCAGGCGCAGCAGGGAGAGGGAGCTGACGCCGAGGGCGGTCAGTGGCTCCGTGGAGTCGAGCAGCTCCCGCACTCCGATCAGACCGTCGGTGGATCGTGACACGAGCGCGGCCACCTGTCGGCGCAGTGCCTCCGTATCGTCGTGCGGGGTCGCCGGGGGCACTCCGTGGGGAGGTGGCGTGTCGGGTGGCAGGGCCTTGGCGTCCTCCGTCGCGCTCACCGGGTCTCCTGCGTGCCGGCGGAGCGGTGGTCGGCCAGCCGGCGGCGCAGGCTGAGCGGGCGGATGTCGGGCCAGACGCGGTCGACGTGGGCGACGCACTCCTCCTCGGTCCCCTCGAAGCCCTCGGACATCCAGCCCTCGGGCAGGGGGACGCCCTCCGGCCACAGGGCGTGCTGTTCCTCGTCGTTGACGACGACGGCGTAGCGGATCGGGTTGCTCACGGCTGCTCCTCGCGCAGGGCACGGACGGCATCGGCCACGTCGCGTGCGGTGGGTGTGTCGAAGAAGACGTCCAGCGGGACGACGGTTCCCAGGCGGTCGTGGATCCGGGCGGCGATGGCCGTCACGGTCAGGGAGTGGCCGCCGAGATCGAAGAGGTCCTCGTCCGGGGTGAGGTCCTCGAGTTCCAGTACTTCGCGCCAGATGGCGAGTACGGCTGCGCCGACCGGGTCGAGTTCCTCGTCCGGAGGCAGGGCTGCCGGTTCGGTGCGGGCGGGCTCCGGCGCGGGCAGGGCGGCGCGGTCCACCTTCCCGTTGGGGGTCAAGGGGAAGGAGTCCAGGACGACGTACGCCCCCGGGAGTACGGCTGCGGGGAGAGTGGCGGCGAGGAGGGCGTGCAGCGCTTCGGGAGAGGGGGCAGCGCCCGACGGGACGACGTAGGCGATGAGGCGGCGGTCGCCCTCCGGCCCGCGCACGGCGGCTGCCGCCTGGGCGACCGCAGGATGCCGGACCAGGCGGGCCTCGATCTCGCCCAGCTCGATCCGGTGGCCCCGCAGCTTCACCTGGCTGTCCGAGCGGCCGAGGAACTCCAGGGCTCCGCCGGGGCTGCGCCGGACCAGGTCGCCGGTCCGGTACACGCGGCTGCCGGCAGGCCCGTGCGGATCGGGCAGGAAGCGGGAGGCGGTGAGGCCCGGACGCCCCAGATAGCCGTGCGCGACACCCGCACCGCCCACGTACAGCTCGCCGGTGACCCCGTACGGCACGGGTTCGGCGTCGGGGCCGAGGACGTACAGGCGGGTGTTGGCCAGGGGAGAGCCGAGGTC
>NZ_RDBH01000132.1:0-4755 GCF_008042145.1 Streptomyces sp. adm13(2018) | reverse complement strand
GTTGAGGGGAAGTTAGCGAGCCGCAGGGCATCCTGTGAACACCTTCTCCACAATTCCTGTCACACAGAGCAGGATTGAAATCTGGAATTTTCAATTCCCGTCGGTTTTCTGCTCCTTGGCCGCTTTCGCCGCTTTCGCCGCCGCCTTCATCTCCTGCTTGTGCGCCCGCACCTTCACCAGCGACTCCGGACCCGTGATGTCGGCGGCCGAGCGGTACGAGCCCCGCTCGCCGTACGCGCCCGCCGCCTCCCGCCATCCCGTCGGCCGCACCCCGTACTGCTTGCCCAGCAGCGCCAGGAAGATCTGCGCCTTCTGCTTGCCGAAGCCGGGGAGCGCCTGGAGCCGCGCGAGCAGCTCCTTCCCGGTCGCCGCGTCCGCCCAGACGGCCTCGGCGTCGCCCCCGTACTCCTCCACCAGGAACGCGCACAGCTGCTGCACGCGCTGCGCCATCGACCCCGGGTAGCGGTGCACGGCGGGCTTCTCGGAGAGCAGCGCGGCGAACTCCTCCGGGTCCCGGGCGGCGATCTCGTGCGCGTCGAGATCGTCCGCCCCGAGCCGCCGGGCGATGGTGTACGGCCCCGAGAAGGCCCACTCCATCGGCACCTGCTGGTCGAGCAGCATGCCCACGAGCGCGGCCAGCGGCGACCGGCCGAGCAGCGCGTCGGCGTCCGGCTGCTGGGCGAGGTGGATCTCGGGGTGCTGGGGCTGCGGGGCGGCGGGGCTCTGGGACGCGGGGCTCATGGTTCGATCATCCCGCCGGGCCGGGGCGCCCGCGCGGTGGACTCACCCGTCCCCGGGCCCCGGCCCCTCCGGGGTGCCGTACGTCCGCCCCCGAGCCTGGTGACCCTCGATCCGCACCGACGGGTCCTCGCACCACTCCAGGAGCGAGGGCCACTCCCCGTAACCGGCGTCGGGGTTCAGGTGCGCCCCGCCCGGTACGCGGTCCGTGTCGAGGCCGAGCGGGGTGCCGTAGGAGACGTCGGCGCCCTCGGGGCAGTACGGGTCCCCGTCGCCGTACACGAGCCGCGCGTCGAGCCCCCGCTCCGTGAGGTCGAGCCCCTCGGCGAAGGCGGCGATCCCGGGGATCGAGGCGGCCACCGAGGGTGACGGCGGGGCGACGAGCAGCACCCGGTCGGCCTCGGGCCGGCGGGCGCCGGCCCGCAGCCAGAGCAGCACGGACAGGCTGTGCGCGAGGACCACGAACTCACCGCCGTCCGGTATCGCCTCCCGTGCTCGTCCAGGGCGGCGAGCCATTCCGCGAGGACGGGCGCGTCGGGCGAGGGCAGCGCCGGGTAGCGGACCTCGTGGCCCCGCTCCCGCAGCCGCCCGGCGAGCCAGTGCTGCCAGTGGCCGGGCGGGCGGTGGTTCTGGTAGCCGTGGAGGATCAGGTAGGTGGTCATGGCCGTGATCCTCCGGCCGGGACGCGCGGAGGTCCACCGAAGTCCACGGACCGGTCGTGGCCCCGGCGGCGCCGGGAGACCGATCCGCCGCCGCCGGGAATCCGCCGGGCATCCGCCGGGCATCCGCCCCGGCTCAGCCGCCCACGTACTCCCGCAGGTGACGTGCCGTCAAAGTATCGCCCTTCTCGACCAGTTGGGCCGGAGTGCCCTCGAAGACGATCCGGCCGCCGTCGTGCCCCGCCCCCGGACCCAGGTCGATCAGCCAGTCCGCGTGTGCCATCACCGCCTGGTGGTGCTCGATCACGACGACCGTGTTGCCGGCCTCGACGAGCCGGTCGAGGAGGGCGAGGAGCTTGTCGACGTCGGCCAGGTGGAGACCGGTGGTCGGCTCGTCCAGGACGTAGACCGCGGCCTTCTCCGCCATGTGGATGGCGAGCTTGATCCGCTGCCGTTCGCCGCCGGAGAGCGTGTTGAGCGGCTGCCCGAGCCGCAGGTACCCGAGGCCGACGTCCTTGAGGCGGCCGAGGATGGTGCGGGCCTGGCTCTTGGCGGTGAAGAAGTCGTACGCCTCCTCGATCGACAGCGACAGGACCTCGTGGATGTTCTTCCCGTTCAGCAGGTAGGTGAGGACCTCGGGTGTGAACCGCTTGCCCTCGCACTCCTCGCAGACCGACGCGACGCCCGCCGCGATGGCGAGGTCGGTGTAGACGAGCCCGAGGCCGTTGCAGCGCGGGCAGGCACCCTCGGAGTTGGCGCTGAAGAGGGCCGGCTTGACGCCGTTGGCCTTGGCGAAGGCCGTACGGATCGGCCCGAGCAGCCCGGTGTACGTGGCCGGGTTCGACCGGCGCGAGCCCCGGATGGGGGACTGGTCGGCGACGACGACGGCCTCGCGGCCCGGCAGGTTTCCGTGGATGAGGGAGGACTTGCCGGAGCCGGCCACGCCCGTGACGACGGTGAGGACCCCGGTCGGGATCTCGACGCCGACGTCCTTGAGGTTGTGCTGTGTGGCGCCGGTGATGCTCAGCGCGCCGGTGGGGACCCGTACCTCGGTGCGGAGCTTCGCCCGGTGCGCGAGGTGGTCGCCGGTGAGCGTGCCGGAGGTGCGGAGCCCCGGCACGTTCCCGCTGTAGCAGATCTCGCCGCCCGCCGTCCCGGCCCGCGGGCCGAGGTCGACGACGTGGTCGGCGATCTCGATGACCTCGGGCTTGTGCTCGACGACGAGGACGGTGTTGCCCTTGTCGCGCAGCCGCAGGAGCAGGTCGTTCATCCGCCGCACGTCGTGCGGGTGCAGTCCGGTGGTCGGCTCGTCGAAGACGTACGTGACGTCGGTGAGCGGGGAGCCGAGGTGCCGGACCATCTTCACGCGCTGGGCCTCGCCGCCGGAGAGCGTGCCGGAGGACCGGTCGAGGGACAGGTAGCCGAGGCCGATCTCGACGAGCGAGTCGAGGAGTTCGCGCAGGCCGGCGAGGAGCGGGGCGACGGAGGGGTCCTCGATCCGGCGGACGAACGCGGCGAGGTCGCTGATCTGCATCGCCGAGCACTCGGCGATGTTGACCCCGTCGATGCGGGAGGACAGCGCGGCGCGGGTGAGGCGGGCGCCCTCGCACTCGGGGCAGGTCCGGAAGCCGACGGCCCGGTCCACGAAGGCCCGGACGTGGGCCTGCATGGCCTCCCGGTCCTTGGAGAGGACGGTCCGCTGGAGCTTCACCACGAGACCCTCGTAGGTGAAGTTGTTGGTGCCGATCCGCACCTTGCAGGAGGGCTTGTGGAGGAGGTCCGCCCACTCCTCCTCGGTGAAGTCGGCGAGCTTCTTGTCGGGGTCGTA
The DNA here is from genome assembly GCF_008042145.1 of Streptomyces sp. adm13(2018). Taxonomy (GTDB): domain Bacteria; phylum Actinomycetota; class Actinomycetes; order Streptomycetales; family Streptomycetaceae; genus Streptomyces. The sequence goes on along the minus strand of NZ_RDBH01000132.1, from coordinate 1,530 downwards.
GAAGCCGGAGTGGGCCATGATCTGCCACATCCAGGAGTCGACGGCGTACCCCGGGAGGGTGAGTGCGCCCTCGTTGAGGGACTTGCTGCGGTCGACGAGCTCGTCGACGTCGATGTCGGAGATCTGGCCGGTGCCCTCGCAGCGGGGGCACATGCCCTCGGGCAGGTTGAAGCTGAAGGCGCCCGAGGTGCCGACGTGCGGGGTGCCGAGACGGCTGAAGACGATCCGCAGCATCGTGTACGCGTCGGTGGCCGTGCCCACGGTGGAGCGGGAGTTGGCGCCCATCCGCTCCTGGTCGACGACGATCGCGGCGCTGAGGTTGTGCAGTCCGTCGACGTCGGGGCGGGCGAGCGACGGCATGAAGGACTGGAGGAAGGCGCTGTAGGTCTCGTTGATGAGCCGCTGCGACTCGGCGGCGATGGTGCCGAAGACGAGGGAGGACTTGCCGGAGCCGGACACCCCGGTGAAGACGGTGAGGCGGCGCTTGGGGAGGTCGACGTCGACGTTCCTGAGGTTGTTCTCCCTGGCCCCGCGGACCTGGATGACGTGGTGGCTGTCCGCTGCGACGGGGTGGTTCATCGTGCGCCCTCCGGTGGTCGTCCTGTGTGCTGGGGAAGCGTACTCTATACAACGTACGAAGTAAGCGGGCGGCTATTCTGACCTGCGAGAACGCGGGAACCACGAAGAGCGTGAAGAGCGTGAAGAGTGCGACGAAGGACGGAAGCGGCATGGCGGGAGTGAAGGGGAAGAGCAGCAGTGGCGCGGGCGACCCGGCACGCACCCTGGAGCTTCTGTGGCGCGACGGCTCGGCCGCACCGGCGGGACGGCGCGGCCCGCGGCAGGGCCTCACGGTCGACGCGGTCGTCGACGCGGCCCTGGCCCTCGCGGACGCCGGCGGGCTCGACGCGCTGACCATGCGCGCGGTGGCCCAGCACCTCGGCGTGACCCCGATGACGCTCTACACGTACGTCCCCGGCAAGGCCGAGCTCCTCGATCTCATGCTGGACGCCGTCTTCCTCCGCATGGACCGGCCGCCGTTCCGCCCGGAGGAGTCCTGGCGGTCCCGCGTCACGGCGGTCGCGGACGCGAACCGGGCGCTGCACCTCGGGCATCCGTGGCTGGTCGAACTGCGCATCGTGCGGGCGCCGTTGGGGCCCGGGGTGATGAACAAGTACGAGTACGAGCTCGGCGCCTTCGAGGGTCTCGACCTCGACGACGTGGCCCGGGACTCGGCGCTGACGTACGTCCTCGGCTTCGTCCAGGCGGGCGCCCGGGCCGAGTTGGACGCGCGGGCGGAGGAACGGGAGAGCGCGATGTCGGACGGGGAGTGGTGGGAGGCCCACGAGCCGCTGCTGGCCCGGGCGTTGGACGAGACGCGGTTCCCGCTGGCGAGTCGGGTGGGGGAGGCGGCGGCGATCGCGTACGACGGCCTGTACGACGCGGACCACGCGTACCGCTTCGGCCTGGCACGCGTACTGGACGGCCTGGCGGCACTGGCGGGGGGCCGAGGGCCGCCAGGCCGTCCAGTAC
>NZ_RDBH01000131.1 GCF_008042145.1 Streptomyces sp. adm13(2018) | reverse complement strand
GGTGAGGAGCAGGCGCAGGGGGGTGAAGGCGTGGGCGAGGGCGGCGCGGGCGAGGGTGAGGAAGGCGGCTTCGCCGTGGGCCAGCCAGAGGCCGCAGAGGAGTGCGGCGAGGAGGTGGGCGGCGAGCATCCCCGAGGTCATGTCCATACCCGTGGACATGGCTTCCGGCAGGGGTGTGTGCGGGGCCGGGGACGTGCCGTGGGTGACGGTGTTCGTCATCGCGTGCATGCCGTGCATGGCGTGCGTGTCATGCATGCCGGCCGGGTCGTGCGGGGTCGCCGGGTGGCCCGTGTCGCCCGCGTGGGAACCGGCCAGGGAGAACAGCAGGTGCAGGGCTCCCTGGAGGACGAACAGCGCGCCCGCGATCGCCCCGGCGCCCCGGCGTCGGCCCGCGGCGGCCCACGCGGCGGCGGCCGTCAGCGCGAAGGCGCCGAGCAGGGCGAGCGGGGGGAGCTGATGCGCGGACATGGAGGAGTGCCCCACCGCGGCCAGCGTCACGCACACCACCGCGAAGAGGGCGGCTCTCAGGGCGCGCAGGGGCGACCGGGCATCCGTCATCGCCCGTCATGGTGCCACCCCGTTCCCCGGTGGACGAGACCCCCCTCCCGAACCGGTGACGTTCCTCCCGGGCCGATGGTCCTTCTCCCGTGGCGGAATCCTCCGGCAGCGAAAGGCCCTGGTCCCGGGCGTCCTCGCCGGGCACGCTCCGATCATGAGACTACTGATGCTCGGAGGTACGGAGTTCGTCGGCCGCGCGGTCGTCGAGGCGGCGCTCGACCGGGGCTGGGAGGTGACGGTCTTCCATCGCGGCCGGCATGCGGCGCCCGCGGGGGTCGCCTCGCTGATCGGGGACCGGACGACCGGCCCCGAGGGCCTCGCGGCGCTCGCCACGGGGTCCTGGGACGCCGTGGTGGACACCTGGTCGGCGGCGCCGTCCGCGGTGCGGGACGTGGCGCGGCTGCTCGCGGGCCGGGTCGAGCGGTACGCGTACGTGTCGAGCCGGTCGGTGTACGCGTGGCCGCCGGCGGCCGGGCTCGGCGAGGACGGTCCGCTGGTGGAGGGTTCCGCCGACGACGGGGACGTGCCGTACGCCGAGGCCAAGCGGGGCGGGGAGCTCGCGGCGACCGCCGCGTTCGGCGCGGACCGGACGCTGCTCGTCCGGGCGGGCCTCATCCTCGGGCGGTACGAGAACGTGGGCCGGCTCCCCTGGTGGCTGGGCCGGATCGCGGAGGGCGGCCCGGTCCTCGCGCCCGGGCCGGCGGATCAGCCGGTGCAGTACGTCGACGTGCGGGACCTCGCCGAGTGGACGCTCGACGCGGTGGCCGCGGGGCTTTCGGGGCCGTACAACCTCGTGTCGCCGCCGGGTCACGTGACGATGGGCGAGCTGCTCGACGCGTGCGTGGAGGTCACCGGTTCGGGCGCCGAACTGTGCTGGACCGCGCCGGAGGCGCTGGTCGGGGCGGGGGTCGAGCCGTGGTCGGAGCTGCCCGTGTGGCTGCCGCCGGGCGAGATGTACGACGCGATGCACACCGCCGACGTGTCCCGGGCGCTCGGGGCGGGGCTGCGCTGCCGGTCGGCGGCGGAGACGGTCGCGGACACCTGGGCGTGGTTGGAGTCGGTCGGCGGGACCGCTCCCCAGCGGCCGGACCGGCCGCGGGTCGGCTTGTCCCCGGAGCGGGAGGCGGAGGTGCTGGCGGCGCTCGCGAAGGGGTGAGGCCCGGGGTGGGGGGAGTCCCGTGACGGGTGCGGCGAAGTCCGGCGGGCGCGGCGGGTGGCCTGGACTGCTGGGAGCGGGATGTTCCCTTACGGTCGACACGAAGAGCGTTCGTACCGGAGGAGTCGACGTCATGCCCGCCATCCCCGCCGCCTCCGTCGCCAACCTCCGCGACCTGGGAGGTCTGCCGCTCGCCGCGGGCCGTTCGGTCCGTCCCGGGCTCGTGCTGCGCTCCGCCCAGCTCGACCGGCTCGACCCGGCCGACCCCGCCGTCGCCGCGCTGGGCCTCCGTACGGTCGTCGACCTCCGTACGGACGTCGAGCGTGACGAGCGGCCCGACCGGCTGCCGCCCGGTGCGCGGGGTCTGGTCGCGGACGTGCTCGCCGACCATCTGGCGATCAGCGGGCTGCCTCCCGCGGCCCGGCTGAAGGAGCTGCTGTCCGATCCGGCGCTCGCCGAGGAGCACCTGGGCGCGGGCCGGGTGCGGGAGGCCTTCGCGCGGACGTACCGGACGTTCGTCTCCGGGGAGTCCGCCCGGGCCGCCTACCGCGTCCTGCTGACCGAGCTGGCCGCTCCGGACGCCGGTCCGCTGCTCTTCCACTGCACGGCGGGCAAGGACCGGACGGGGTGGGCGGCGACGGTGGTGCTGTCGCTGCTCGGCGCGGACGAGGAGACGGTGCGGGAGGAGTACCTGTCGGTCAACACGGCGGTACGGCAGGCGTTCGCGCCGCTGATCGAGGGGTTCACGGCGCAGGGCGGCAACCCGGATCTGGCGCTCGACCTGATCGGCGTCCTGCCGGGGTACCTGGACGCGGCCTTGGACGAGGTGGCGGTGCGGCACGGGTCGATGGAGCGGTACGTGCGGGAGGGGCTCGGGGTCCCGGACGGGG
>NZ_RDBH01000130.1:3840-4473 GCF_008042145.1 Streptomyces sp. adm13(2018) | reverse complement strand
AACCCGGCATCTTCCAGCGCTCCGCCACCCCCGGCGGCCGGGGGCGGCGGGCCCCCAGGGCTCGTCGTCGGAGAGGAACGCGGTGTGGCCGCCGGGGGTGGCGGAGCGCTGGAAGATGCCGGGTTCGGCGGGGAGCGCGGTGCGGGGCCAGAGGCGCGGCGGGAGCGGCTGGACGAGGGCGAGCGGGGAGTGGCGGGGCCACTGGCGCAGGAACCGCTGGGCGGCGCCGCGCTGCCAGAGGGGTCCGACGCAGTCGCTGACGACCAGGGTGAGGCGGTGTCCGGTCGGGTCGTGGAGCTGGTCGACGGGCCGCAGCCGGGGGCGGCCGTCGGCGCCGGAGGTGGTGGTGACGAGCGGGGGGCCGTCGCCGGTGTCGTACAGGCGGTGCACCTGGACGTCCCGGAAGGCGCCGGACTGCTGGCAGGCCTGGCGGAGTTCCTCGACCATCCGGTTCCAGACGACCATGGCGGGTCCGGTGTCCATGAGGAGCTGGATGTCGGGGCGGCGGCCCGCCGCCGGGCGCATCACGGGGGTGAGCATGCCCGCGGCGGCGCTGCGTTCGGCGGTGGCCTCCTCGTCGAGGACGCCCTCGTCGGGGCGGCGGGCGGCGCGGGCATGCTCACCCCCGTGATG
>NZ_RDBH01000130.1:0-3740 GCF_008042145.1 Streptomyces sp. adm13(2018) | reverse complement strand
GGGCCTTCTGGAGTCCGAGGAGGCCGGGCAGGGCGTTGGCGCCGGGGGCGCGGACGGGCAGGCCGGCGCCCCGGTCCGTCGACCGGTCGCCGCGGGCCTTCTGGAGTCCGAGGAGGCCGGGCAGGGCGTTGGCGCCGGGGGCGCGGACGGGCAGGCCGGCGCCCCGGTCCGTCGACCGGTCGCCGCCCGGGGCCGGAGCTCGGTCGGCGTGGGCGGTCTCCGCCTCCTCGGCGACCGCGTCGGCCGTTCCCGTGCCTCCGGTGGCCATGTGGAGGGAGACGGACTCGTGCGGACTCCCGGGCCCGCCGGCCGCGCCTGCCGCCGCGTCCGTACCGGCCTGGTCCGTACCGGCCTGATCCGGTCCCGCCTGGTCCGGACCGTCGGTGGAGGCGTCCCCGTCCGCCTCGCCCGGGGGGTCGGCCGGCGGGTCCTGCGCTCCGTCGGGTCTCTCCCGGTCCGGGGCGGGGCCGGGGAGCCACTGGGCCAGCCACAGGGCGTCCGCGACGTCCTCGGCGGTGGGGTCCTGGCCGCCGGCCCGCAGCCTGCGGGTGAGTTCCTCCAGATGCATCCGGTGCATCCGCTCGTCACCTCGGCTGATCGAGCGGTTGCATGAGCATGTCGGCGATGCGTTCCCTGGTGACCCGTTCGGCGCGGGAGGCGTGCTGGGTCAGGTAGAGGGCGTTGAGGAGCTGGTCGGTGGCGATGACCTCGCCGGGCTCGCGGTCGAGGAAGCGCCGGACGAGGCCCTGTTCCCCGTCGCCGTCGGCGGCCTCGCCGCCGAGGTGGGCCTCGATCATGGCGCGGAGCTGCTCCTCGCCGGGGGCCTCCAGCTCCAGGCGGATGCAGCGGCGGAGCAGGGCGGCGGGGAAGTCCCGTTCGCCGTTGGAGGTGAGCACTATGAACGGGAAGGTGGTGCAGCGGACCCGGCCGCCGAGCACCGCCACCTTGTGCCCGTCGTCGGTGAGCACCTCGACGGCGGGCTCCCGGTCGGCCAGCCTTTCCAGCTCGGGGATGGCGAACTCGCCTTCCTCCAGGGCGTTCAGGAGGTCGTTCGGAAGGTCCAGGTCGCTCTTGTCGAGTTCGTCGATGAGCAGGACCCGGGGCTGGTCGGAGGGGAGCAGCGCGGTGCCGAGCGGGCCGAGCCGGATGTACGAGCCGATGCCGGCCGGCGCGGCGGCGGAGCCGGGCGATCCGGCCTGGGCACGCTCCAGCTGGACGTCCTGGAGCCGGCCGATGGCGTCGTACCGGTAGAGCCCGTCCTGGAGGGTGGTCCGGCTGACGATCGGCCAGCGCAGGACGCGGCCGAGGCGTAGTTCGTGGGCGACGGCGTGAGCGAGGGTGGACTTGCCGGTGCCGGGGTTGCCGGTGACGAGGAGCGGGCGCCTCAGGTACAGCGCGGCGTTGACGGCGTCGGTCTCCGCGGGTCTGGGGTGGTGGTTCTGGACGAGCCGGCGCTTGACGCCGAGTCGCCGGTCGGAGCCCGCCAGGGTGTCGTCGGCGCCGCCGGTGGAGAAGTCCCGCCAGGGCGGCGGGGCGGGCAGCCGCTGTATCTCGTCGTGCGGAAGACCGGCACCACGGTAGATCCGCCAATCGTTCACGAGGGGCTCCTCCTGGCTGTGGTGTCGATGCCGGGTCCGTCGACGGTACCGCCCGGGAGCGGGGCCTGCCGACGGCGTAATCGGACGGATCGGGGGGCCGTCGTCCCGGTGGGCGCACGGGTCACTGCTCCCGGCCCAGGCGTACCCGGCGAGCGCCTCGGGGTCCGCCGCCCGGTCCGTCGCGCGCGTGCGCAGGGATCTGACGGGGCCTCGGACGTCCCAGGCGGTGGGGGCGGCGGAGAGCAGCCGGTCGGCCCGCTCGTGGAACTCCGCGCAGTCGGTGTGGTCGTGGGGGCCGGTCCGCCAGAGGGCGAGGGGGTGCCCGGCGGCGAGCGCCGCGTGCATCGCCATGAGCCCGTCGCCGGTGCCCACCCGGCCGCAGTACACGGGGACGGTGCCGCCGCCGGCCTCCCGGAGCCGGTCGTACGTCTCCGCCCAGGTCTCCCGGCCGCCGCGCGCGGGGTGGGGGTCCGGGCCCGTGCCGGGCACCTCGGCACGCAGCGGGGCGGCGCGCAGCGGCCCGTTCTCCGCCGTCTCCCAGCGCTCGCGCCATTCGGGAGTGGGCTCCCGGTCGTAGCGGCGGCGGTCGCGGACGACGACGAACCTGCGCTGGCCGAGCGTGGGCGCCCAGGCGTCCTCGGGGCCGCCCTGCGGCGGTTCGAGCCGCCAGGTGTCGAGGGGTTCGTCGAAGAGTTCCAGCGGCAGGACCGCCTCGACGGCCGCCAGGTGCCGTCCGCTGTCGCCGCGGCGCAGGGCGTCGGCGAGGGGCTCGCGCAGGGCCTCCCCGAGCCGGGCGCGCTCGACGCCCCGCTCGTCGAAGTGGAGCGGGCTGACCGTGTGTCCGTCGAGGAGGAGCTTGACCCGCCACGGGTAGCGCCGGTCGTAGACGGGGGCGTCGATCTCCAGGAGGACGTCGGCACGCGCGCGGGGTTCGCGTACGGAGAGGGGCGCCGGCCTGCCCGGGCTGACGAGGCGGTCGATCTCGCGCCGGAGGTGCCGGTCGGCGTCGCCCGACTCGTCGATGATCCAGCGGGTGAGGTCGGCGGTGTCGACGCGCTCGCCGTACCGGCCGCGGACGTGCCGGGCGACGTGGGCCGCGTACAGGAGGACCGCGTCCGGTTCGAGGTCGCGGACGCCGTCCCGGTGGGGCGCGCGCAGGCCGCGCAGGAGTCCGGCGCCCTCGCTCCAGGTGCGCGGGTCGTCCTCCAGGACGTCCGGCAGTTCGTCGTCCCTGATCCAGGCCTTGACCTGGTCGACGAGGTCCATGATCTCGCCGGGCGCGGTGGGCGCGGGCAGTTCGGCGAGGTGGCCGTAGAGCAGGGTGCGCGGTCCCGGGCCGAGGCCCGCGGAGCCGGCGAGACGCCCCTGGGTGCGGGTCCAGTCGGGCCGGTCGTCCAGGGAGCGGTAGCGGGCGAGGTGGTGGCGGTCGTGGGCGCGCAGTGCCTCGCCCATCGCCTCGCCGCCGGGCAGGTCGTGGAGCCGGCGCAGCGCGGTGACGGGGACGACGGCGCCGCCGTCGCGGCCGCGTCCCTTGTTGAGGCCGACGACGGCGCCCTGCTGGTGGTCGACGACGGGGCCGCCGGAGCAGCCCTCGACGGGCATGACCCAGTCGGTGATGAGGGCCTGGCCGTCGGTGCCGATCAGGGTGCCGTGGACGTGCCGGATGCCGAGTTCGCCGGTCTCCCGGGACCAGCCGTGCAGGCCGACGGAGGTCGGCGGGACGGGCGGGCGCTCGGCGAGGCGCACGCAGGGCGCCTTCGCCGCGCCGGGCACGCGGACGAGCGCGATGTCGGGGAAGGCCCACCGGTCCGGCGGGTCGTCGGGCCGGTCGGGGCGGGGCAGGGCGAGCACGACGGTGCCGGTGGTCTCCCGGGAGGTGTCGCCGTCCTCCCAGGTGATGCCGACGACGGGTTCGCTCCTCCACACCGCGCTTCCCCCCTCGGCCACGACATGGGCGCAGGTCAGCACCCAGCCGGGGGCGATGAAGAAGCCGGTGCCCCAGTACCGGTCGCCGTGCGGGTCATACCCGCGGTCGGGTGCGGCGATGCGTACGAGTGCGGGGCGCACGAGAGCGTCGAAGGCGCTCATGCGGGTCCGTCGGCCGCCGGTCCCGGTACGGAGGGATCTGGTGCGGGCGACCGG
>NZ_RDBH01000013.1:42838-57228 GCF_008042145.1 Streptomyces sp. adm13(2018) | reverse complement strand
CCGTCACTCGCGGTCCTCGACGAACCCTGGGCCCCCAGAGCCCCAGCGCTGCGACGATCCCCGTCGTGACCAGCGAATAGGCGCCGCAGTCTCGTAAGGACGGTCCTGGCGAGCGCCCTCAGGCGAGGTCTGCCTCGATGGCCAGGCGTACCGCGTCCGGGCGGTCCCGGAGCCCGGCCTTGGCGAACAGGTTGTTGATGTGGGTCTTGACCGTGGCCTCGCTGATGAACAGCTTCTCGGCGATGCCCCGGTTCGGCAGGCCGAGGCCGATCAGGGCGAGCACCTCGCGTTCCCTCGGGGTGAGGTCGTCCGGCAGGGCACGCTTCGTCGGCGTGGGGGCCTGCGCCCGTGCCGTGGCGAGCAGGCGGTCCTGGACCTCGCGGTCCAGGACGGACTGGCCGGCCGCCGCGGCCCGGATCGCCCGGGTGATGTCGCGGCGTCCGGCGTTCTTCGTCAGGTAGCCGCGGGCTCCCGCGCTCAGTGCGCCCAGGATGGAGTCGTCGTCGGCGAAGGTGGTGAGGACGACCACCGCGACCTCCGGGTGCTGCTCGGCCAGCAGCCGCGTGGTCTCGATCCCGTCCATCACGGGCATCCTCAGGTCCATCAGCACCACGTCCACCGGCCCGGCGGCGACCGCCCGGAGGACCTCGCGGCCGTGCGAGGCGGCCGCCACGACGTCGATGTCCTCGGCCAGGGCGAGGACCGCCGCGAGCGGCTCGCGGACGGTCGCCTGGTCGTCGGCCACGACCACCCTCAACCGCTGCCGATCCGTGTCGTCGTTCATGCGGGGATCACTGCCTCCACTTGCCAGCCGTCGCGGTGCGGTCCTTCGGTGACCGGGCCCGCGGTGAGCGTTCCGTCCAGGAGTGCGACCCGTTCGCGCATGCCGATCAGGCCCATTCCGCTGCCCACAGCCGTGCTCGCCTCGCGGGTCGCGGGCCCGTTGCGGACGCGGAGCACCGTCGTCTCCGCGGTGTACGTCAGCTCGGCCCGCACCTCGCCGCCGGGGGCGTGCCGGGCCGCGTTGGTGAGGGCCTCCTGCGCGATCCGCACCAGGTCCTGCGCGACCCGGGCCGGCACCTCGCGCACCGTCCCGTTCACGGTGAGGGCGTCGTGGTGGCCCGAGGACTCCAGCAGCGCGGACAGGGTCTCCCGCAGGGGCAGGGCGTCCTCGCGCAGGGCGTGCACCGTCCACTGCGCCTGCCGCAGGCTGTCCTTGACGAGCCCGTGGGCCTTGTCGTGTGCCTCGCGGACCTTGTCCAGGTCGCCGGTGTCCATCAGCGCGTCCGCCAGTTCCAGCTGCATGTTGATCCCGGCGAGCGAGTGCGCCAGCACGTCGTGCACGTCCCGGGCGATCCGGCTGCGTTCGCTGAGTACGGCCGTACGTGCCTCGGCCCGGGCGGCGCGCTCGGCCGCCTCCGCCGCCTCGATGGCCGCCCGTACCGACTGACGCTGCGTGCGGTTGACGATGCCCATCACGACCGGCAGACCCGTGAGCAGCCCGAAGGCCCACGGCAGCGCCTCGTGCCCGGGGCCGAGGCGGAAGAAGAGGACAGCGCCGCACAGCAGACTGCACAGCCCCGCGAGCACGAGGGCCGGCCGGGTCTCCAGCCGGTAGCCGATGTGGCCGGCGAGGAAGAACGCGAAGAGGTAGCCCGTACCGCTGCTGCTGACACCGATCAGCGCGGCCGCCGCGACGACACCGAGGGTGAGCCAGACCAGGACCAGACGCGGGGAGATCCGGTGCTCGGGCAGCCGCCTGGCCAGCAGGGCGGCGGCGTTGACCACGAAGAGAACGGCCACGGCCAGGCCCTGGCCGGTGAAGCCCATGGGCCGGATCGTCAGCGCGCCCACGACGACGACCGCGAGGCTCGCCACCCACTGTACCCGGGGGTCCTGTCCGGGGACGCGACGCGCGCCCGCCCCCGGGCCGAGGTCCGACCTGGGGGGCGGGGCGTCGTGGTCTGCGGGCACGAGCCGAACATACTGCACGTTCACGCCGCTCGATCGAGGACGGCCACGGGCTGGAGCGCCTTGTGCGTCCTGCTGCGTACGTAGATGGTGGCCACGCGGGTCACCACCTCGGTGAGCGCCATCAGGACGAAGGCCGCCACCCATGCCTGCTGCTCGGTGATGTGGTGCGCGAGGCTGAAGCGGGCGACGTCGTCGGCCCCGCCGGCGTGCTCGACCCACACCTGGAACCCCATCCTGGCACCCATGCCGACGACCCACAGGATCGCCGACACGGCGCCGGCCTTGATCAGCAGGTGGCCGTCGAGGGCTCGGATACGGGTGTAGATGCCGCCGGCGATGCCGAGGACGGCGCCGACCGCCATCAGTGCGGCGATGAGGACGAGGTCGTTTCCTCCGGTGGGGATGGTGTCCAGGTAGGAGTACGCCACGAAGGCCACGATGGCCAGCGGGATCAGGAACGTCTTCCGGTCCAGACGGCCCTCCCGCAGCTGCCGGAAGACGACCAGGATGAGTGCTGCGTCGGTGATCCACTCGGTTGCTGTCATGTCCTCCAGACTGCTGCGATCCAGCTCGCAGCACCTGCACCCAGGGGTGGACCCCCGGGTGGAACCCGGGTGGAGAGGCACCGGCGGGACGAGGGAGAGGCACGGAGCGTGCACCTCCCTGCACGTACGGCAGCCGGGCCCCGCACGTAGGGCAGCCGGGGCTCTGCACGTACGGCAGCCCCCGCGCCCGCGCGGTCTCGACGGTCCTGAGCCCGTGCTTCGGTGCCGTCTCGTACCCGCTCATCGGACGCGTGAGTCCGGGGTGCGGTCGGAAAGCGCCGACGAGATGGGGCATTCCTCCACGAGGCGGGGCACGCGTCCGGGATGATGGTCCGGCCAAGCCGATCAGCCGCACTGTCAGATGAACTCCCCTTGCCGCGGCCTCCCTTCGTGGGCACCTCTGCCTGCACCCCCTCCCCCGCCCGAAGTTCCTCGGCGTCTCAGCAGAGGCCGGACCGGCGGACGCCCACCCCACTCGCTCTCGACCACGTACGAGCTCAATGCAGCAGGAAAGGCGGAGAAGTGCTGAAGTCGGGACTCAAGCGGCTCCTCGGACGCACCGGATTCGACATCGTGCGCAGCATCAACAACCGGGGCGGAGTCGACGACTTCCTGCCCTTCGAGCCCACGATGCGGGCCGCCCGTTCGGCGGGCATGTCCGTCGGGGACTACCTGGACGAGGTCATGAACGGGACGCCGGGCGCCACCCAGTCCACGATCGACGAACTGCGCGGCCTCGGGGTCTTCGCCGCCGGCCCGAAGACCGTACTGGAGATCGGCCCGGGCTCCGGCCGGTACCTGGAGAAGACGCTCAGGGAGTGCACGCCGGACCGCTACGAGATCTACGAGACAGCGAAGCCCTGGGCCGACTACCTCGTGGAGACCTTCCGGGTGGTCGCCCAGCCCACCGCCGAGGGCGACCTCGGCGCGACACCGGACGGCAGCGTCGACCTCGTCCAGGCGCACAAGGTCTTCAACACGGTCACCTTCCTCGTCGCCGCCCGCTACTTCTTCGAGATGGCACGCGTCACGCGCCCGGGTGGCCGGATCGTCTTCGACGCCATGACGGAGACCTGCCTCGACCCGGTGACGGTGCGGGACTGGGCGGCCAAGGGCGGGCCGGGACACGACTCCTACCCCGCCGCGCTGCCGCGCCAGGCGTGCCTGGACCTCTTCGGGCACCTCGGCTGCAGCCTGGAGGCAAGCTTCACGGCTCCGCTGGGCTTCGCCTCCACGGAGGTCCTCGTCTTCACCAAGGCGGCCTGACCTCCGCTCGCCGCGTACGGAGCCTTGCGCCGCGGCGGCGCGAGGCGGTAGACACGGGAGTGACTGAACAGTCATTCAGTAGCCGACCGGCGCGGCCACTCCCGCCGGTCAGACAGACCCCACATATCCGGCCATAGCGATCCTTACGTTACTGATGGGTTCACATCACCCCGCAGCGCGCTACGCTCACCCCCATGCCAATCATGAACATGCCAAACAGAGATGTCCGCAAAGGCGCGGGCCCCCGTTTCGCATCAGGCGCGTCCAGGACCCCCGGGTCACGGAGGGCGCGGCAGTTCAGCCTCCTGCTGCTGCTCGTGCTGAGCCTCCTCACCGCGCCGGCCCTCGCCAGCGCCGCGCCTTCGCCCGTACCCGCGCCCGCCCGGGCGCTCGCGGCCCCGGCGCAGCCGGGCGCCGCCGTCGCGGCGGAGGCGCAGGCGCGCTGGGGAGACCGGCGACTGGACGAGGCGACCTTCCTCGCCACGCACAACGCCTTCACCAACTACGAGGACTCGCGCTGGAGTTCGGTGTCCCAGTCCGAGTCGATACGTCACCAGCTCGACAACGGGGTGCGCGGACTGAGCCTGGACACGCACTGGTACGAGCGCAGCAGGTGGCTGTGCGTCATCAGCTTCGGCAGCGACTGCTACCCGAGCGACGTGTACCTCTGCCACGGTGAGTGCAAGACCTTCGCCGGGGTCACGTACGCGCTCCCGCGTCAGTCCTTCCACGGCACCCTGCAGACCGTCGTGGACTTCCTCGACGCCCACCCCCAGGAGGTCGTGACCGTCTTCCTGGAAGACTACGTGTCCGCGCAGCAGCTGGGCAACTCCCTGAGTCGCGTACGGGGCCTGGACCAGCTGCTCTTCCGGCCCGACGCGTGGAACGTCCGCCAGCAGGGCTGGCCGAGGATGACCGAGCTCATCGGCGCCGGCAAGCGCCTCCTCCTCTTCAGTGACGAGGCCGACCGGGAACACCTCGGTGTGATGTACGACAAGAACTGGACCGTCAGCAACTACTGGAGTCTGGGCGACCTCGGCAACGACGTCTCCTGCGTCACCCGCTGGTCCGACGTGCCGCTGGACCGCCAGGAACCCGGATTCCGCCGGCTCTTCACGATGAGCCACCACCGGAACGTGCCCACGGTCATCAACTCGGCGCTCGACAACGGGTCCAAGCTCCGCGACCGCATCAACCAGCAGTGCCGCCCGGCCGCCGGCAACCGGGATCCCAACTTCGTCGCGGTCGACTTCCACCGCATCTCGGACACGAGCGGCCACACGCCCGGCAGCATCGTCGCGGAGCTCAACGCCCGGAACTGACGCGCCCTCGCGTCGGACGCCCCCGCACGCCGGGCCTCTTGTCCGTTGGCCCGCCGCCGGGCCGACCTCGTCGACCGTCGGGCGTCGGCGCCCGGCAGGCCGGCCGGAGGGTCGCCGACCCGGCTTCTCGGAGCTTCCTGGGAAAGAGGCGTTTGAGCCCGAGGAGCCGGGTCACAAGGTGGAGTATCGGAAGTGCGCACCGTGGGGGTGGGCCTTCCGGAACGGGCCCGCCCCGATGACGCCCATTCCCCCTCGGCGTCATCGGGGCCCGCCCGCAGGCACGACGGGCTGCCGCCGGATCCGTACGGCACCCGGACACCCCGCGCCCTGGGATCCACCCCTACAGGGACACGCGGAGACGTTCGGCGCACCCCCGGCCCCGGCGTTCAGAGCGCCGCACCCGGGCAACGGACCCGACGGCAGTAGCCCGTCGCCAGACCGCCACGCCGGCCTCTCCGCCGCTCCAGGACGGCTGCCCCGGCGTCCTCGCCTCCGCCTCGCACTTCGAGAAAGCGCTCCCGCGCCGCGCGCCGCACGGGAGGATGGCTCCGACCAGGGGCGGCCGGGGGGCCGTACCGCGGCGGGGGGAACAGCATGGACAGCGGACTGATCGCGCTCGGCGCGGCCGTGGTCGGTGTGGCGGGGACGCTACTCGCGACCGTCGTGTCGCAGCGGATGCTGGCACGGGTGCAGGCGGCGCAGTTCGACCGGGAGCAGCGCAACGCGCATACGCAGTGGCAGCGGGACCAGGAGCTGACGGACCTTTCGCGGCGGCGCGCCTGTTACACGGCTGCCAACGCCGCGTACCGCCGCTACCGGATCGCCCTCATGAACTTCCTGTGGGCCGTTCACCGGTCGCAGGCGACAGCGGCGGACCGGGCGGCCGTCGAGGAGGCCCGGAGCGGTCATCACACCGCCTTCGCGGAGGCGCAGATGATCGCCTCCGCCGGTGTGCTCGCGGAACTGGACCTGATGACGAAGGTCATCGCGCGTGCCCACGCCCACACGATGCGGCTCGCGGACGGGATTCCGGAGCCGGACGGATCGTTCGAGCAGATCCACGAAGAGCTGGTCATGATCACACGGCGATGGGTGGGGATGCGGGACGCGATGCGGTCCGACCTCGGCCTGTCCCCCTCCCTGGACGGTGCCGGTCCGGATCCGGCCGACTGCCTCCCCCCGGCGACTGCTTCGGGACCGGGCGCCGCTCCGGTGCCGGCGTCCGTGCCCGGACCCGTCCTTCGCGGGGTCATGGGTCCGGTGAGGGGCGGCGGCACCGGGTGACCCGGCGGCGTGCCGTGGTCGGGGGCCGCCACCGGCCCGTCCGAGCGTCCGTGCGTCCGCCGCGAGGCCTCCGTGTCAGGCCCCCGCGTGCTCCGTCAGGGGCAGGCACTCCGCGAGCAGGCCGATGACGTCGTGCCAGGCGCGCTGGGCGTGCCGGGCGTGGTAGCCGACACCGGGGACCGCGGGGTGGTCGACCGGTGGGTGGTGGAAGGCGTGCAGGGCGCCGCCGTAGACCGCGAGGCGCCAGTCGACGCCGGCGTCCTGCATCTCGGCGCTGAAGGCGTTCCATTGCACGGGCGACATGATCGGGTCCTCGGACCCGACGCCGGCCCACACCGGGCAGCGGATGTTCGCCGCCTCGCCCGGTCGGCCGGTGGTCAGCGCGTTGACCGTTCCGATCGCGCGCAGGTCGGCGCCGTCGCGGCCGAGTTCGAGTCCGATGGCGCCTCCGGTGCCGTATCCGATGGCGGCGATCCGGTCGGGGTCGGTGCGCGGTTCGGTGCGCAGCACGTCGAGTGCCGCCCGGCCGATGCCGCGCATCCGGTCGGGGTCGGCGAGCAGGGGCATGCAGCGGGCCAGCATCTCCTCGGGGTCGCTCAGATAGCGTCCGCCGCCGTGCAGGTCGAAGGCGAGGGCCACGTAGCCCAGTTCGGCGAGTGCGTCGGCGCGGCGGCGTTCGACGTCGCTGAGCCCGGTGCCCTCGGGTCCGAGCAGCACCGCGGGCCGCCGGTCGGCGCCGGCCGGCAGGGCGAGGTGCCCGACCATGGTGAGACCGTCGGCCGGGTACTCGACGGTTCGCGTGGTAGTCGTCGTCATGGAGGGGACTGTAGTAACGGCCAAGTGTGGTGCGGCTGTTGTTCCGCCGCCGGCGGAATGGGGCGGGTGTTCCTCCCGGGAGCTTCGACTACGCCGAGCTACCCGCCGGCACGGTCACGAAGTACCGTATGTGCAAGCTTTCGGCAAGCCAGACGGAATCGGGGGGCACGATGGGAAATGGGGTCCGGGCGCTTCAGCGTGAGCAGACACGGCACACCCTGCTGAGCGAGAGCCGGCGGCTCTTCTCGACTCATGGGTACGCCGCCGTCAACCTGTCGGAGGTCGTGCAGGCGGCCGGTGTGACCAAGGGGGCGCTGTACCACCACTTCGAGAGCAAGACCGCGCTCTTCCGGGCGGTGCTGGAGGAGGTCCAGGAGGAGGTGGCCGCGTACGTCGCGGCGACGGCGGACGCCCAGGAGGACTCCTGGAGCCAACTCGCCTCGGGGTGCCAGGCGTTCCTGGAGGCCACCACGAATCCCTCGGTCCAGCGCGTGATGCTGGTGGACGGACCGGCGGTGCTCGGCTGGCCCAGCTGGCGGGCGATGACGGCGGCCACCTCGGGCCGGCACCTCGCCGACGCCCTGGAGACGCTGATCGCCGAGGGCGTCCTCCCGGAGCAGCCGGCGGCGCCGCTGACGCATCTGCTCTCGGGGGCGATGAACGAGGCCGCGTTGTGGCTGGCCTCATCGGCGGACTCCGCCGATCTGGAGCCCACCCGGCAGGCGTTGACGCGGCTCCTGGAGGCGCTGCGGACGCGGTGACGTCCGCCCGGCCCGTGGATCAGGCCGCCTGGAGGTCGATCCGGACCCCGTTGGGGTCGACGAGGGAACCGTTCAGCGGGCCGTCGGCCGGCACGGCTCCTTCGGCGGCGAGCCGCTCCCAGACCTCGGGGCGGTCCTCCACGTCCAGGGTGATCCGGACCGCGCGCAGCGGCGTGCGGAACGCCTCGGGCAGCGCGGGGTGGGTGTGGTCGAGGAGGGCGAGCGTCGGCTGCGTCTCGCCCGCCCGGGTCAGCTCGGTGTACCACGGGGTCGTGTAGGCGACGGTGAGCCCGAACAGCCTTCCGTAGAAGCTGCGGGTCTGGTCCATGCGCGAGGTGCAGATCACCGGACAGAGGCTGGTTATCATCGAGACGGCTCCGCTCACATACCAACGGTAGGTCAAATGACGCTAAGGGCGTACCTCTGGTATGTCAACGCGCCCTCGGGAAGGCCAACGAGCGGACTGCGCCCAGGACACGGCCCGGCGTGACGCCGGGACGCGGGGGTCGTTGAGGAACCGCACGCACGTCTCTCGCGATCGGAACGGTGCCACGATGACCTCCTCGACCCTGACCAGCTTCTATCCGGTGATCTGCACCGAAGTGCTCAAGGAGTCGGTGGACTTCTACCGCACGCACTTCGGCTTCGAGACGACCTACGCGAGTGACTGGTACGTGAGCCTGCGCCGGCCCGAACCGCCGTTCCACGAGCTGGGTCTGGTCTCGGCCGACCATCCCACCGTTCCCGAGGGCCACCGCCGTCCGGCCGGCGGCCTCCTCCTCAACTTCGAGGTGACGGACGTGGACGCCGAGTACGAGCGCCTGGTGCGGCGTGCGGGTCTCCAGGTGGCCCTGGAACTGCGCAGCGAGGCCTTCGGTCAACGGCACTTCATCCTGGCCGCCCCGGACGGCGTCCTGGTGGACGTCATCACGCCCATCCCGCCCACGGGCGAGTACGCCGACGCCTACACGGACGGCGCCGGCACGGCGGCATGACGGGTTCGGCCCGCGTCCGGGAGGGACGCGGGCCGAACTCGGGCCCCCTCGCGGGGGCGGGACCTGCCGCTACTTCTCCGCGCCGACGACCGGCGCCGGCTCGGCCGCGCCTTCGGCGGCCTCGGCGTTCTCGGGCTGTCCGCCCGTGGCGGGGAGCTTCACGACGATGGCCACCAGCACGGCGGAGGCCACCGCGACGGCGGCGCCGATGCCGCCGATGACGTTCAGGCCGTCGGTGAACGCCTCGCGCGCGGAGGCCAGCAGTGCGGCGGCCGACTCCGCGGGAAGGCCCTGCGCGGCGTCGACGGCGCCGGCCAGGGTGTCACCGGCGTAGTCCGGCGCTCCCTCCGGCACCTTGACTCCCGCGTGGTACAGGGCGGCGCCGAGGCTGCCGAGGAGCGCCACGCCCAGCGCCATGCCCAGCTCGGTGCTGGTCTCCGAGAGCGCGGCCGCCCCGCCGGCCCGCTCCGGCGGAGCGGCCCCGACCACGATGTCCGTGCCGAGCGCGATCAGCGGTCCGCCACCGGCGTACACGAAGGCGAAACCGGTCACGACCTGGGCGATGCCCGAGGAGCTGTCGGCCATGCTCAGCATCAGGTGACCGACGCCCGAGACGAGCAGGCCGGCCGCCACCACGTACGCGGGACGGAAGCGGCTCGCCGCCATCGGGGAGACCACCGCGGTCACGATCAGCGCGAACGCCGCCGGCAGCAGGTACAGGCCCGCCTTCATGGGGCTCAGCCCGCCGACGAGCTGCAGGAACTGGGTCACCATCAGATACGTGCCGCCCGCCACCAGCATGCTGAGCAGCAGCGTCACCAAGGCGGTGCGGAAGGTGGCGGTCTTGAAGAGCGCCAGGTCCATCAGCGGGTTCTCCAGGGTCCGCTGGCGGCGGACGAAGAGCACACCGACGACGAGGCCGATGACGACGGCGGCGACGGGGACCGCGCCGAACCCGTCGTTGGCGATCTCCTTGAGGCCGTAGATCACCGGCAGGATGGCGGCGAGCGACAGGGCCACGCTCGTCAGGTCGAGGCTCCCGGCCTCCTCGTCACGGTACTCCGGCAGCAGCATCGGACCGGCCACCAGGAGCAGCGCCATGATCGGCACGCCCAGCAGGAAGACCGAACCCCACCAGAAGTACTCCAGCATGGCCCCGCCCACCACCGGGCCGAGCGCGATGCCCACGGAGAACATCGTGACCCAGACCGCGATGGCCACACCGCGCTGCCGCGCGTCCTGGAACATGTTGATGATCAGGGCCAGGGTGGAGGGCATCAGCGTGGCCCCGGCGAGGCCCATCGCCGCCCGCGCCACGATCAGGGAGACCGGGCCGTCGGCGAACACGGCCGCCAGCGAGGCGAGGCCGAACGCGGCCGCGCCGATCAGGAGCAGCTTGCGGCGGCCGATGCGGTCGCCCAGGGTTCCCATGGTCACCAGGAAGCCGGCGATCAGGAAGCCGTAGATGTCGATGATCCACAGCATCTGGGAGGCGGAGGGGTCCAGGGCCGCGCTGATGTGGGGCACGGCGAGGTGCAGCACGCTCACGTCGATGGAGAGCAGCAGGGTGGGCAGCGCCAGGACTGCCAGGCCCAGCCACTCACGTGGCGTTGCCTGTGCGGGGGTGTCGACGTCGGTGGTCAACGGTGTTCCTTTCGGGGACGTACTCATCGCTGCCCGGCGCGGACACCGGGCAGAGGCGTAGGGGGCGCCGCGTGGGGCGGCGCGCTGGAGGGGGGCAGCAGGAGCGCCGTGACGGCGGCCGCGTGGGCAGGGGTGTAGAGGTAGAAGTGGCCTCCCGTGAAGGTGCGGTACTCGAAGCCGCCGGAGGTCTCCAGCGACCACAGGTGCATCCGGTCGCCGATCACCACCGGGTCGTCGACGGCGCCGAGGGCGAGGATCGGTACGGCGACCCCGGCCCGGGGACGCCGGTAGGTCTCCATGGCCTCCAGGTCGGCGCGGATCGCCCGGAGCGAAGGACCGACCAGGTCGGCGCGGTCCCGCACACCCGGGGACATCCCCCCGATGTCCGTCAGGTGCTCCAACAGCTCCGCGTCGGTCCTGAGGTGGGCGAAGGGCGGCTCGCTGGGGAAGCACGGCGGCTGCCGCGCCGACACCGCGAGCCGCGCCGGGGGCAGGCCCTTGGCCTCCATCGCCCGGGTGAGCTCGAAGCCGAGCACACTGCCGAAGCTGTGCCCCACCACCGCGTACGGCAGTGGTTCCAGCTCGGCCAGTTCCCGGGCCAGGGCCTCCACCATCGGCTCCACCCGGTTCACGGGCGGCTCGCCGATCCGCGCGCCCCGGCCGGGCAGCTGGGCCACCACGCACTCGACGTCCTCGGGCAGCACCTGCCACCAGGACCGGAAGGCGGACGGCCACCCGCCGGCGTGCGGGAGCGCCACCACCCGGAACCGCGGGCGGGCCCGGGGCGCGTGCCCCGGGCCGCTCACGGCGGTACGGCGGGCCCCGCTGCCCACCTTCATCCACCAGCCGCTCATCCCGGCCCCGCGTCCCCGGACACGGCGTGTCCGACCGCCACGGGCAGCCGGGCCGGCGCGCCACCGGCCAGGAGCGGGTGGTGCTTCTCCAGGTGCAGGATCACCCGCTCCTGGTGGCGCTGGAGGCGCTGCCCCGGAAGGTGCTCCAGGGAGTGCAGGAACGGGTCCTCGGGCGCGGGCAGTCCGGCGATCCCGGTCGCCGTGCCGAGCACCAGCATCGGCTGGTACCACGCCGAGTAGCCGCCCTCGTGGGCGAACACCACCCGGCCGCCCGTCAGTTCGTCGGCGAGTCGGCCCATGGCCGAGGCCATGGCGTGGAAGGTCCGGCTGGTACACATCATCCGGCCCATCGGGTCGTGGCCGCCCGCGTCCACGCCCGCCGCCACCAGGATCAGGTCCGGCGCGAAGGCGCGGGCCGCGGGCTCCACGATCCGTTCCATGACGGCGAGGTAGGCGCCGTGGCCGGAACCGGCGGGCAGCGGCACGTTGAGCGTGCTGCCCGTGCCCTCGCCGGCGCCGGTCTCCATGACGAGACCGGACGCGGCGGGGAACAGCCCGTCCTGGTGGACGGAGATGTACAGGACGTCGGGGTCCTCGTAGAAGGTGCGCTGGATCCCGTTGCCGTGGTGCACGTCCCAGTCGAGGATCAGCACCCGCCGCGCCCCGTGCCGCTGTGCCGCCCGGGCCGCGACCGCCAGGTTGTTGTAGAGGCACAGCGCCATCGCCCGGTCGGGCTCGGCGTGGTGCCCGGGCGGGCGGACCAGGCAGTAGGCGCGGTCGAACCTGCCGTCCAGGACGCCCGTCGCGGCCTGCACGCAGGCACCGGCGGCGAGCCTGGCCGCCCGTGCGCTGTGGTAGTTGACGTGCGCGTACACGCCGGCGTCGCCGGCCCCCGCCGCCGAGGCGGCCTCGATCCGCTCGATGTGGCCGGGACCGTGGACGAGGAGGAGTTCCTCGTCGGTGGCGGGCGCCGGGGTGTGGACCGCGTAGTGGTCCATCACCCCGGTCGCCTTGACCAGGCCCTCGGCACGCCGCAGGTCCGGGTCGACGGCGAACTGCCGCAGCGGTTCGACGCCCGGCCCGACCGGCACGTACCCCGAACCGGCGCCGGGGTCGTGCCAGAAGCAGATCTCGTGGCTGAACCACGCGAGTCGGGAGCCGCTCACCAGCCGGACACTCCCAGCGAGGCGCGGCTGACGCCGGACGCCTTCTCGATGTACTGGAGGTAGTACTCGCGCTCCTCGTCGGGGGTGCGCTTGGTGCGCAGCGTCGTCTCCAGCAGCCGGAGGATCTCCTCGGCCTCGGCGGGGGTCAGTCCCCGCTCGCCGATCTCCTTCTCCAGCGCGCGGATGCGTGCCGCCGGCTCGGTCACTCCGGACGCGAACGCCGCCGGGTCACTGTCGTGGTTGCGGGTGGAGGCGATGGTCTTCAGAACCGCTCCGAAGAACGCCGTGGTGTCGGTCATGGTCGAATCCCCCTTGCTCGCGGTACATCGGTCGGTACATCGGTCGGTACGTCAACCGGCGCGTCGGCCGTCGTGCGGCCGGTGGTCCGGTGGTCGGTGGCCGGAACACCCTGCGGTGCGCCGGGCGGTGCGTGGGTCCGTACGTCGGTCGGCCGGTGGCGGTCGGTCTCGGTCGGTCGGCGTAGGCAGGCGTCGGTCAGCGGATGAGGCCGCAGGCGCGGCCGGCCTTCTCCAGCGTGAGGACCGCCGCGTCCAGATCGGCCTCGGTGTGGCTGAGGTTGACGATCGTCCGCAGCCGGGGAAGCGTCCGCGGCACGGCCGGGTACACGATCGGCTGGACGAAGAGCCCGTCCTGCTGGCACAGCCGCGCCATCTCCACGGCCTGGTCGGCACTGGAGCAGATCACGGGTACGACGGGCGTCTCGCTGGCGAGCGTGTCGAAGCCGAGGGCGTGCAGCTGGTCCCGGTAGCGGGTGGTCCTGAGCCGCAGTTCACGGGGGAGGGACGGCGCGGCGGCCATCACGTCGACGGCGGCCTTGGCCGCGGCCACCTGGGCGGGGGTGGCCGCCGCGGAGAACATCCAGCCCCGCGCGTTGTTCTTCAGCGCGAAGATCAGGTCGCGGGAGCCTGCGACGTAACCGCCCGCGCTCGGGACGGTCTTGGAGAGCGTGCCCATCTTGACGTGGACGCGGTCCGGGTCGATGCCGAAGTGCTCGGTGATGCCGCGCCCGGTGTCGCCCAGCACGCCGAGGCTGTGCGCCTCGTCGACCATGAGCGGGGCGTCGTACCGCTCGCACAGTTCCAGGATGCCGGGCAGGTCGGCCACGTCGCCGTCCATGCTGAACACGGCGTCGGTGACGACGAGTCGGCCGCCGTCCCCCGCCTTGCGCAGGGCGCGTTCGAGGTCGGCGAGGTCGTTGTGGGCGTAGGTGACGACCTTGGCGTTGGACAGCCGGTAGCCGTCCAGGATGCTGGCGTGGTTGTAGACGTCGCCGATCACGGTGTCGCCGGGGCCGACGAGGGCGCCGACCGTGGCCACGTTCGCCATGTAGCCGCTGGAGAACACGATGGCGTCCTCCGCGCCGAGGAAGCGGGCGAGGGCCAGCTCCAGCTCGCGGTGCAGGTGCAGGGTGCCGGCCAGCAGGCGCACTCCGTGGGCGCCGGTCCCGTGCTGCTCGACGGCGCGCAGCGCCTGCTCGTCGATGTAGGGGTGCCCGATCAGTCCGAGGTAGCTGTACGAGGCGAAGTTGAGGAACCAGCGGCCGTCGAACTTGATGCGGGAGCCCGACGCCTCCTCGATGACCGGCTCGTAGAAGTACTCACCCCGCGCGACGATTCCGCGGTCCTCGGCCGACAGCGCGTCGATGCGGCGGTCGAGGAAGGTGCCCTGCGGGGCGTCGTCGAGCCGGCCGGGCAGCGTACGGCGGGGGACGCGGGGCCCGGACACGGGCGCCGTGCCGGGGG
>NZ_RDBH01000013.1:29497-42738 GCF_008042145.1 Streptomyces sp. adm13(2018) | reverse complement strand
GAACCGTGTGGAGCCAACACGTCGAGCCCACTGACGCCCTGGGGGGGTCTGTGCAGCAGGGGGAATTAGTCAGTCCGTTTCCATCGGCGCCGGGGCGCCTGGACGACGGACCGATCAGCCGGACGACGATCGACTGGGAGCAGCGCTACCGCCGAGCCGTGATCGTCAGCGACACCGTGGCCACCGCCCTGGTGGTGGCGTCGATCGGGGGCTTCTTCGGGGCGCGTGACGCGGCGAACTGGCACGAGAAGTGGCGGATCCTGGCGTTCGCCACCGAGTTGCTGGTGCTGGGGGCGCTCGCGGTGAGCAGGGCCTGGGCCCCGGCCGTCCTCGGACAGGGGGCGGAGGAGTTCCGCCGGCTCGGCCGTTCCCTGGGCACCGCCGCGGTCGTCCTTGCGCTGGGCGGGATAGCCCTGACCTCGCGCAACATCAAGCTCTGGATCTTCGTCGCGCTGCCGGTGATCGCGCTGGTCACGATGACCGAGCGGTATCTGCTCCGCCTCTGGCTGCACCGGCAGCGCATCGAGGGACGGTGTCTGCGCCCGGTGCTCGCCGCCGGCAGCCCGTCCACCGTGCGCGACCTGATCGCCCGCACCCGGAAGTTCCCGCACCTCGGGTGGCGGGTGGAGGCGGTGTGCACCGCCGGGGGCCCCGGGCCCGACACCGACCAGGTGGACGGCGTGCCGGTGGTCGGGGAGCTGTCCGACGTGGCGGGGCACGTACGCCGGGACGGCTACCGGGTCGTCGCGGTCACCCCGGACCCGCACTGGTCCCCCGACCGGCTCCAGCGGCTGGCCTGGAACCTGGAGGGCAGCGACGCCGAGATGGTCGTGGCCCCGGTCCTCATGGAGGTGGCCGGCCCGCGGCTGCACGTCGACGCGGTCCTGGGCATCCCGCTGCTGCGGGTCAGCATGCCGGCCTTCACCGGCGGCCGCAGGGCGGTCAAGGAGATCGTCGACCGGTTGGGCGCGGCGGCCCTGCTGCTGCTGTTCGCCCCGCTGATGGCGTTCGTCGCGCTGCTCGTCGTGGTCGACAGCCGGGGCGGCGCGGTCTACCGCCAGCGCCGGGTCGGCAAGGACGGCCGCGAGTTCACCATTCTCAAGTTCCGCACGATGGTCGTCGGCGCCGACGCGGCACGCGCCGAGCTCGCCCACCGCAACGAGGGCGCCGGCCTGCTGTTCAAGATGCGCCGCGACCCCCGGGTCACCCGGGTGGGAACGGTGCTGCGCCGCTACTCGCTCGACGAACTGCCGCAGCTGTTCAACGTGCTCACCGGCGCCATGTCGCTGGTCGGACCCCGGCCCCCGCTGCCGGAGGAGTCCGCCGCGTACGAACCGGACATCCGGCGGCGTCTGCTGGTGAAGCCGGGACTCACCGGGCTGTGGCAGATCAGCGGGCGCAGCGACCTGTCGTGGGAGGAGGCGGTCCGGCTGGACCTGCGGTACGTGGAGGACTGGTCACTCGCGCTGGACACGGTGATCTTGTGGAAGACACTCCGCGCGGTGATCCATGGGCAGGGGGCCTACTGATGCGCGGGGGGCGTCGTCGGGTCGGTTCGGGGACGGCAGGCCGCAAGGGCCTGCCCAGGGGGAGGAACAGGGCATGAGAGTCAGCGTTTTCGGGCTCGGCTACGTGGGCTGCGTGTCGGCCGCGTGCCTGGCCAGCCTCGGACACGAGGTCATCGGCGTGGACGTGAACCAGGTGAAGGTCGACCTGGTCAACGACGGCAAGGCGCCGGTCGTCGAGGAGCGGATCGGCGAGCTCGTCGCCGACATGGTGGGGAGGGGTGCGTTACGCGCCACCCGGGACGTCCGTGAGGCGATCCTGGCCAGCGACGTGTCGCTGGTCTGCGTGGGCACGCCCTCGGAACCCAACGGCAGCCTGTGCACGACGTATCTGGAGCGGGTCACCGAGGAGATCGGGGCCGCGGTCGCCGAGCGGGGCGGGCGGCAGACGGTCGTGTTCCGCAGCACCATGCTCCCGGGGACCTGCCTCGACCTGCTGGTGCCGATCCTGGAGAAGTTCGCCGGCGGCACGGCCGGGGTGGACTTCGGCGTCGCGGTCAACCCGGAGTTCCTGCGCGAGGGCACCAGTGTGCGGGACTTCTTCGACCCGCCCAAGACCGTCATCGGCGAACTCGACCGGGAGAGCGGCGACGTGGTCGCCTCGCTGTACGACGGTCTGCCCGGCGAGGTGTTCCGGGTGCCGGTCCCGACGGCCGAGGCGATCAAGTACGCCGACAACGCGTTCCACGGCCTCAAGATCGGCTTCGCCAACGAACTGGGCGCGGTGTGCCGGGCCCTCGGGGTCGACTCGCACCAGGTGATCGACGTCTTCCTGGCCGACCGCAAGCTCAACATCAGCCCCGCCTATCTGCGGCCCGGCTTCGCCTTCGGCGGCTCCTGCCTGCCCAAGGACCTGCGCAGCCTGGTCCACGCGGCGCGGCGGCACGACGTCTCGGTGCCCATCCTCGCCCACGTGCTGGCGTCCAACGCCGACCACCTCCAGCGCGCGGTGGACCTGGTCGAGCGCACCGGGAAGCGCCGGGTCGGCCTGTTCGGGCTGTCCTTCAAGCCCGGCACCGACGACCTCCGCGAGAGCCCGCTCGTCGAGCTGGCCGAGCGGCTCTTCGGCAAGGGCTACGACCTGCGGATCTACGATCCCAACGTGAACCTCTCCCGCCTGCTCGGGGCGAACCGCGAGTACATCGAGACCCGGCTGCCGCACCTCGCGCAGCTGCTCGCGGACTCCGTCGACGAGGTGCTCGACCACGCCGAGGTGTGCCTGGTCGGCACCGGGGACCCGGCCGTCCTGTCGGCACTCCCCCACGGCGACACCCCGGTGATCGTCGATCTCATCCACCTTCCCGACGCCGACGAGCGACGGGCCGAACCGGGGTACGTGGGCCTTGCTTGGTGACATGACCGGGGGCGCCGGGCCGACCCGGCGCGCGCTGATCCTGGTGGAGAACCTGTCGGTGCCGTTCGACCGGCGGGTGTGGCAGGAGTGCACGACGCTGCGCGACGCCGGGTGGGAGGTGCACGTCATCTGCCCCCGGGGCGAGAAGCGGGACACCGAACCGGAGGCGGTGATCGACGGGGTGCGGATCCACCGCTACCCCCTGCGCGCCGCCACCGGCGGTCCGGCCGGCTATCTGAAGGAGTACGGCACGGCGCTCTGGCACACGCTCCGGCTCGCCCGCGCGGTCGGCCCGGTCGACGTCGTCCACGCCTGCAACCCGCCGGACCTGCTGTTCCTGCCGGCCCGCTGGCTGAAGCGGCGCGGGGCGCGGTTCGTCTTCGACCAGCACGACCTGGTGCCGGAGCTGTACCTCTCCCGGTTCGACCGGGGCGAGGACCTGCTCTACCGCGCCGTCTGCGCGCTGGAACGGATGACCTACCGGGCCGCGGACGTCGTCCTCGCCACCAACGAGAGCTACCGGGACGTCGCGCTGCGCCGCGGGGGCCGGCGGCCGGAGGACGTCTTCGTGGTGCGCAGCGCTCCCGACGTCGACCGGTTCCACCCCGTACCGCCCGAGCCGGAGCTGAAGCGCGGCAAGCCCCATCTGCTGTGCTACCTGGGGGTCATGGGGCCGCAGGACGGCGTCGACTACGCGCTGCGGGCGCTCGCGAAGCTCCGCGACGAGCTGGGGCGGACCGACTGGCACGCGGTGTTCGTCGGCTCCGGCGACGCCTTCGACGCGATGGTCCGGCTGTCCCGGCAGCTGGGGCTCGCGGACCAGGTGGAGTTCACCGGGCGCATCCCGGACGCCGACCTGGCCCGTTACCTGTCCACCGCGGACGTCTGCCTCTCCCCCGACCCGCGCAATCCGCTCAACGACGTGTCGACCATGAACAAGGTCCTCGAGTACATGGTGATGGGCCGGCCGATCGTCTCCTTCGACCTGCGGGAGGCCCGGGTCTCCGCGGGCGACGCCGCCGTGTACGCCCCCGCCAACGACGAGGGCGCGTTCGCCGGGCTCGTCGCCCGGCTCCTCGACGACCCCGAGGAGCGCGCCCGGATGGGGAAGACCGGCCAGGAGCGGATCGGCGGGGAACTCGCCTGGCGGCACTCGCAGGAGCAGCTGCTCGCCGCCTACGCGGCCGCCTGTCGCGACCACTCCCCCGTGTCGGCGAACGGCCCGGCCCGGACGGGGAGAAGGCCGCGTCGTTGAGCGAAGACACCATACGTCTGGCCACGATCGGACGGATCCTCCGCCGTCGTGGGCGGTTCCTCACCATCCTGGCCGTGGCGGGGGCGCTCGTCGGCCACGGCACCTCCCTGCTGCTCCCGCCGCGGTACACGACCTCGGCGTCGGTGCTGCTGCCCGGGGCGTGGGAGGAACGCGAACTCCTCACCCAGGCGGAGATCGCGACCAGTTCCGTGGTCGTCGACCGCGCGGCGACCAGCCTCGGCTGGACGGGCGTCGACGGCGCCGAGCTGCGCGACCGGGTGACCGCCGAGGCGGCGGACGGCAACATCATCAAGATCTCCGGCACGGCCGACACCCCGGAGCGCGCCCAGCGGCTGTCGGACACGGTCGCCGACCAGTTCGTGATCTTCGCCGCCCAGATCACGGGCGTCCACAGCGACCCCGCGGCGGCGAAGCGGCCCGAGGAGCTGCGGCAGCTGGTGACCAGGACCACCCGCCGCATCGACGAACTGGCCGACGAGGCCGGTCCGGGAAAGAGCGTGGAGAGCGTGCAGACCCGCACCGAGCTCTCCAAACTGCGCACCACGCTCCAGGAGGCCGTGGACAAGCTGGAGCAGGCCGGCCCGGCGAAGGACCGGCCCGACATGGTCGTGATGGGCCCCGCGGCCCGGCCCGCCGGCGAGGCACCGCCGACGCGGGTGCAGCTCATGGTGGCCGGAGCGCTGCTGTTCGTGCTGCTCGCGGTCGTCTGCCACCTGGCCGCCGCGCGGGTCGGACGGCGGCTGCGGACCGGGGCGGACGTCACCGCGGCGCTGGGCTCGCCCCCGCTCGGCAGCGTCGACGTCCCCGGCGGCCGGTCCGCGGGCCGCTCCGGCGGGGGCTCGCGCGCCCTGATCCGCCGGCTCCTCGGCATCGACGCCCGCTGGGACGTCCCCGCTCCGGTGGCCTCCGGCGACGAGGAGAGCCGGCGGATCCGCTACCGGCGGGTGGGCGCCCGCCTCCGGGACCGGCTGCCGTCGGGACGGCTCCTCGTCGTCGTACCGGAGGGCGACGAGACCGCCCGGCGGGCCGCCGAGCAGCTCGCCGCGGAGGCCGGGAACGAGCCCGCCGACGGCGCCGCGCACCGCGAGACCCTGGTGCTGCACGTCGTCGACGTGCCGGTGTCCCGGCCCATGGTTCCGGACCGCGGCACCGAGTCCGGCGCCCTGATCGTGGTCGGCGCGGGCAGCTGGACCGCCGGGGACCTCACCGGCATCGCCGAGGCCTGCGCGGACGCCGGGCACGAGGTGCTCGGCACCGTCCTGGCCGGCACGGTCTGGACGCGTCCGAAGCGCGCCCCCGGCCGCTCCCGCCGGGCGCCCGCTCCGGCGGCCGCCGTGGGCGCCGGTACGAAGGGCGGTGCGGCATGACGACGCGTACGGCCTCCGAGCCGACGGGCGGTGCGGAGTGACGACACGTACGGCCTCCGAGCCGACCGGCCCCGCCCCCCTCCTCGACCTCCAGGTCCTGGTGGTGGCGGTCCGCAGACGACGCCGCCTCTGGTCCTCCGTGGCGCTCGTGGGCATGCTCCTCGGCGGGGCGTCCGCGGTCCTGCTGCCCCCGCCGCCGACCGCGACGACCAAGCTCCTGGTGGCGCACCAGGAGGACCAGCCGAACGATCCCGGAACCCTCATACGGACCGACGCCGCGCTGCTCCGGACCACCCGGATCGCCGACCAGGCCCTGCGGGCCCTCGGCTCCCGGGAGAAGTCCGAGGACTTCCTGGAGGACTACGAGGCCGTCGGGCTCACCAACAACCTGCTGCGGATCGACGTGGCGGGGGCGACCGAGGCGGAGGCCGTGGCGCGCGCACGGGCCCTGGCCGACGCGTTCGTCGCCGACCACGTCCGGCGCATACGGCAGGCGGCGGACGCTGAGGCCAAGGCGCTCCTCGACCAGCGCGACCGGCTCCGCAAGGACCTCGCCGAGGTCGACCGGACGATCGGGGAGGGATCGCAGGACGACGGGCCGAAGGTGTCGGCCAACCGCGAGTCCCTCTTCGCCCGCCGGGCCGAACTCACCTCCCAGATATCGGACTTCGGACGGCGTGCCGCGGAGGCCCGGATCGGCACGCCCCGGCTCGTCTCCGGCACGCAGATCGTGGACGCGCCCCGCCTCGTCCGGCACTCGCTGCCCAGGACCGCCGCCACGAACGCGGGGATCGGGCTGGCCCTCGGGCTCGCGCTCGGGCTCGGGGTGGCGGCGGTGGGCGCCGTGGTGGCGGACCGGCCTGTGCTGCGCCGGGAGATCGCGGGGCACCTGGGTGCCTCCGTCATCGCCGAACTGCCCGGCCGGTCGCCGCGCTGGTGGCGCCGGCAGCGGGTCCGGGCSGCCCGGACCCGGCTCGCCGCCTCCCTGGCGCGCACCGTGCGCGGCTCGTCGGAAACGGTGTCGCTGCTGGAACTGGGCGCCGCCCGCGCCACGATCGGGATCGCGCGGGACCTCGCCGGGGAGCTGGCGGCGGACGGCCCGGTGGCCGTCCTCGACGGACTGCCCGGCCAGCCGCTCACTCACCGGGGCCGGCGGCAGGAAGACCTCACCGTGGTCGGCGCCGGGGACGCCTCCTCGGTGCCGCACCAGCAGCGCAGGCTCGGCCTCGGCTCGGTGGCGCCCGGCACGGCCTGGGCCGACCTCCAGCACCTCGGCACCCGGACCGTCCTCGTGGTCCGCGCGGGGCACGGCAGCGCCGCCTGGCTGCACACCGTGGCCCGTCACCTGGCCGACCAGCGGATCGCGGTCGTCGGTGTGGTGCTGATCGACCCCGATCCGGGCGACCGGACCGACGGAACGCTGTGGGAGGGGCCGCAGGCCGCGCCGCGCGAGGAGACGGATCCGCCGGCCCGGCGGAACGGAACGGGCCGGCGGCGGACGGAACGGCTGCCGATGTGGGCGGCACGGGTGGCGGACGACGACCAGGAGGGGCGGTAGGACATGTGTGGCATCGCAGGCACGTACCGATGGCCGGACGGGAAGGTCGTCACCGACCGGCTCACCGAGACCCTCGCCCACCGCGGCCCCGACGGGGCCGGCCGGTACAGCCACCGCGCCGGTGACGGCGAGGTGCACCTGGGGCACCGCCGGCTGGCCATCGTCGACCTGTCGGAGACCGGCGCCCAGCCGATGGTCTCGGACGGACTGGTCCTGACGTACAACGGCGAGCTCTACAACGCGCCCGAGCTGCGCGCCGAACTCGCGGCCTCCGGCGTGCGCTTCCGCGGCACCTCCGACACCGAGGTGCTCCTGGAGGCGTGGCGGCGCTGGGGCACGGACTGCCTGCCCCGGCTGCGCGGCATGTTCGCGTTCGGGGTCTTCGACGAGCGCACCGGGGAGCTGGTCCTCGCCCGCGACCAGCTCGGCATCAAGCCCCTGTTCCTGCTGCGGCGCGGCGGGGGCCTGGTGTTCGCCTCCGAGCTGAAGGCGCTGGCCACCGCCACCGGCGGCACGCTGGAGGTGGACGACGCCGCGCTGGTGGCCTCGCTCCTCTACTACTGGGTGCCGGACTCGCGGTGCGCCTTCCGCGAGGCGGAGAAGCTGCCGCCGGGGAGCTGGATGCGGTTCCGGCCCGACGGCGGGGTGCAGCGCGGCCGGTACTGGCACCTGCGGGAGGTCGCGGCCGAGGGCCGGGAGCGGGCGGAGAGCGGCGAGCTGCCCGACATCGCCGCCGTCGTCGAGGAGTCGACCCGGCGCCACCTGATGGCCGACGTGCCGGTGGCGACCTTCCTCTCCGGCGGTCTCGACTCCAGCTATCTGACCGCGCTGGCCGCCCGCGACCGGCCGGGGATCTCCGCCTACACGATCGGGTTCCGGGCCGAGGACGCCCGGTTCGAGGCGATGCCGGACGACCTCCGGTACGCCCGGCAGGTGGCCGAGCGGTTCGGTGTCGACCTGCACGAGATCGAGATCGCCCCGGACGTGCTCGACCTGCTGCCGCGGATGACGTACCACCTGGACGAGCCGATCGGGGACCCCGCCGCGATCAACACGTTCCTGATCTGCTCGGCGGCCCGGGAGGCCGGGGTGAAGGTGATGCTCTCGGGGATGGGCGCCGACGAGCTGTTCGCCGGCTACCGCAAGCACCTGGCGAACCTGATCGCGCTGCGCTACCAGCGCGTCCCCGGCCCGCTGCGGCGCGGCCTCTCCTCGGCGGTGGACCGGCTGCCGGTCGCCTCGGCGCGCCGCGGGTACCGGTCGGTGCGGTTCGCGAAGCGGTTCCTCTCCTTCGCGGACCTGCCGGAGGAGACCGCGTTCCGGCGCAGCTACACCATGTACGACCGGGAGGAGCTGCTCGGCCTGGTCGACCCGGACCTGGCGGGGACGGTCGGGGACGTGCTGACGGAGCACGCGGACGTCTACGAGGACAACGACCTCGACGACTTCGTGAACCGGATGTGCCTGGGGGACGCCCGGATGTTCCTGCCGGGCCTGAACCTCGCGTACACGGACCGGTCGAGCATGGCCGCGTCGACGGAGGTACGGGTGCCGTACGTGGACGTCGAGGTGGTCAGGGCGGCGTTCGCGGTGCCAGGCGACCGCAAGATCGTGGGCCGGCAGGGCAAGGCCGTCCTCAAGGAGGCGGCCACCACGGTCCTGCCGAAGGAGATCGTGTACCGGCCCAAGGGCCTGTTCAGCGCCCCGCTGCGGGCCTGGATGAGCCGGGACCTGGCGCCGCTGGTGCGCGAGGTGGTGAACGACGGCGTGCTCGTCCGGAACGGGTTCCTGCGGCGTGACGCGCTGGCGCGGATGGTCGCCGAGGACGCCGCCGGCCAGCGGGACTTCTCCAAGCATCTCTGGCACGTGCTGACCCTCGAGTACTGGTATCGCGGCGCGACCTCCGGGTCCGGCCGGGATACGCACGAGAAGGCTTAGAAACAAGGGGACTTCGGTGAAACAGGTTGTACAGAACTACAAGAGCGGTGAGCTCGCGGTGCTCGACGTGCCGGTGCCGGGATGCAAGCCGGGCGGTGTGCTGGTCCGCACCTCCTACTCGCTGATCTCGACCGGGACCGAGCTGATGAAGGTGTCCGAGGCCGGCATGTCGATGCTGGGCAAGGCCCGTTCGCGTCCGGACCAGGTGGCGAAGGTCATGCAGAGCGTGGCCACCAACGGGTTGCCCGCCACCTACCAGAAGGTGATGGGCAAGCTGGACTCGTACACCCCGCTGGGCTACTCGCTGTGCGGGGTGGTGGAGCAGGTCGGCCCCGGGATCGACGACGTGAAGGTCGGCGACGTCGTGGCCTGCGCCGGCAACGAGCACGCCCTGCACGCCGAGTTGAACTGGGTGCCGAAGAACCTGTACGCCCGGGTGCCGGAGGGTCTCGCGCCGCGGCACGCGGCGTTCGGCACCGTCGGGGCGATCGCGATGCAGGGCGTCCGCCGCGGCGAGCCGCAGCTCGGCGAGGTGGCCCTGGTCATCGGTCTGGGACTGATCGGGCAGCTGGTCGTGCAGCTGCTCGCCGCCGCCGGAGTCCGGGTCGTCGGCGTCGACCCCGACCCGGCGCGCTGCGAGCTCGCCGAGCGGCTGGGCGCCGCGGCCTGCGGCGATCCCGACTCCTCGGCCGTCGAGGCGGCCGTCGCCGAACTCACCGACGGCCACGGCGTGGACCAGGTGTACCTGGCCGCCGGCGGCGGCAGCAACCAGCCCGTGGAGCTGGCCGCCCGGCTGTGCCGGGACCGCGGCCGGGTCGTCGACATCGGCAAGTGCCGGCTTGACCTGCCGTGGAACGCGTACTACGAGAAGGAGCTGGACGTCCGGTTCTCCCGGTCGTACGGTCCCGGGCGCTACGACCCGGAGTACGAGCTGGAGGGGCGGGACTACCCGATCGGCTACGTCCGCTGGACCGAGCGCCGCAACCTGGCGTGCTTCCTCGACCTCGTGTCCCGGGGCAGTGTCGACGTGGAGCCCCTGGTGTCGCACGTGGCCGACTTCGACGACGCCGTCGACACGTACACGCGGCTGAAGGACGGCGAGCTGAAGGCCGTGGCCGTGCTGTTCCGCTATCCCGAGGACGAGGACCGGGCGCGGGCGCCCGAAGTCACCGTGCCAGCGGTCCGGCGCGGCGGTGCGACATCCGCCACCACCCGGTCGGCGCGGACGCCGGTGCGGCTCGCGTTCGTCGGCGCGGGGAACTACGCCACGTCGATGCTGCTGCCGCACCTGGCCCGGCGCGAGGGCGTCGAGCTGTCCACCGTCGTCACGACGACGGCGCTGTCCGCGGCCAACGCGCAGCGCAAGTTCGGCTTCGCCGAGGCGACCACCGATCTCGACGCCGTGCTCGGCGACCCGTCCGTCGACGCCGTGTTCGTCGTCACCCGGCACAGTTCGCACGCCGAGCTGACCCGCAAGGCGCTGCTCGCCGGCAAGGCCGTGTTCGTGGAGAAGCCCCTCGCGCTGACCGAGGACGAACTGGCCGGTGTGCTGGCGGCGGTGGAGGAGTCCGGGAACGACCGGCTCCAGGTCGGCTTCAACCGGCGGTTCGCCCCGATCCTCCAGGAGGCGAAGGCGCAGTTCGGCGTCCGGACGGGCCCCGCGCAGCTCCGCTACCTGGTCAACGCCGGGCAGCTCCAGCACGGCAGCTGGTACCTCCGGCAGGGCACCGAGGGCTCGCGTTTCGCCGGCGAGGGCGGGCACTTCATCGACACGGCGAGCTGGCTGCTCGGCGCCGACCCCGTCTCGGTGTACGCGGTCGCCTCCGCCGGCAACGACGACCTGCAGGTCGTCCTGGGCTACCCGGACGGGTCCACCGCGACCGTCGGCTATGTGACCACCGGTCCGTCCAGCTTCCCCAAGGAGACGCTGGACCTGGTCGCGGACGGCAAGGTGCTGCGGCTCGACGACTTCGTCCGCGCCTCGGTCTACGGAAGCCGCCGCTGGGTCAGCTCGCGGCTGCCGCAGGCCCGGAACAAGGGCCAGAACGCGGAGCTGGCCGCGTTCGTCAAGGCGGTGCGGACGGGCGGGCCGATGCCGGTGCCGCTGGAGTCGCTGGTGGCCACCACCTCGGCCACCCTCGCCGTGCGGGCGTCGCTGGCGAGCGGCACGCCGGTGGCGCTGGCGGGGGCGCGATGAGCATGAGCGCGGGCTGGTACCTCCGGCGGCTGTCACGGATGGGACCGGAGGAGGTCGGCGGGCGGGTGACCGACGCGGTGCGCCGGCGGCGCTGGCGCTCGGCGCTGCCGGAGTGCCCGGACGCGACCGGCGCCCGGTTCACCGCCGTGCTGCCCGCCGGGACCCTGGCCTCGGTGCCCCCGGACGCGGCCAAGCGCCTGGTCGCGGAGGCGGACCGGCTGATGGCGGGGCACGCCGAGTTCTTCGGGGTGCACCGCGACGACCTGGTCGACCCGGACTGGTGGTACGACCCCAAGACCGGCCGCCGGGCTCCGTGGGGGTACGCCTTCGACGTGCCGTACCGGCGGGAGGAGGTCGTCGGGGACATCAAGCAGATCTGGGAGCCGTCCCGGCACCAGTACCTCACCGTGCTCGCCGCCGCGTACGCGGTCACCGGGGACGACCGGTACGCCGAGCGGGTGGCCCGGCACCTGCGGCTGTGGTGGGCCGCCAACGCCCCGCTGCGCGGCGTGCACTGGATCAGCGGCATCGAGCTCGGCATCCGGCTGCTCTCCTGGGTGTGGGTCCGGCGGCTGCTCGACGGCTGGCCGGGGGCGGCCGCGCTGTTCGAGGACAACCCGGTGGCGCGGAAGCAGATCTGGCACCACCAGCGCTGGCTGGCCGCCTTCCCCAGCCGGGGCTCCTCGGCGAACAACCATGTGATCGCGGAGGCCGCCGGGCAGCTCGCCGCGGCCTGCGCGTTCGACTGGTTCCCCGACTCGGCGCGCCGGCGCGCCGACGCGATGCGGACGCTGGATCGGCACCTGCGGAGCAACACCTTCGGCTCGGGCCTCAACCGCGAGCTGGCCTCCGAGTACCACGGGCTGGTGCTCGAACTCGGGCTCGCCGCGGTGGCCGAGGCGGACGCCGCGGGCGTGCCGGTCCCCGCGACGGTGCGGCTGGTGCTGCTGCGGATGACCGACGCGCTCGCCGCCGTCGTCGACGGCCGGTTACGGCCGCCGCGCCAGGGGGACGCGGACGACGGACACGGTCTGGTCCTGGACGGCGCGGGCACCGACCGCTGGGGCTCGCTGCTCGCCACCGGGGACGCCCTGTTCGGCCGCCTCGACTGGTGGCCGGAGGTGACCGGCACCGATGTGCGGACACCGCTGCTCGCCGCGCTGGTCCGGCCGTACGCCAAGGGCGGAGCCGCGCCCAGGGTGACCCGTCCGGCCCGCCGGCCGGGCCACTTCGCCGACGCGGGCATGACCATCCTGCGCGGTCCGGGGGAGATCTGGTGCCGCTGCGACGGCGGCCCGCACGGCTTCCTCTCCATCGCCGCCCACGCCCACGCGGACGCGCTGTCCGTGGAGGTGCGGCACGACGGCGTCGACGTGCTCGCCGACCCGGGAACCTTCTGCTACCACGGGCAGCCGGAGTGGCGGCGGTACTTCCGGTCGACCCTCGGTCACAACACCCTCGAACTGGGCGGCGCCGACCAGTCCGTGTCCGGCGGCCCGTTCCTGTGGACCCGGCACGCCCGTACCCGGGTGCTGGTCGCCGACCCGTCCGGCGCGGAGACCGGGGGGACGGCCCGCTGGTCCGCCGAGCACGACGGCTACCCCGGTTCCGTCCACCGCCGCCGGGTGGAACTGACCGGCGCGAGCCGTGAGCTGCGCGTGGTGGACGAGGTCCGCGGCGACGGCGGGACCGTGCGCCTGGCCTTCCACCTGGGACCGGCGGTCTCCGCGGAGCTGACGGGGAACCGGGCGGTGCTCACCTGGACCCGGGACGGCGAGGACCGCTCCGCGGTGCTCGACCTGCCCGAGGAGCTGTCGTGGCGTGCGCACCGCGGCGAGAGCCACCCGCCGCTGGGCTGGTACTCCGCCGGCTTCGGCCGCAAGGAACCCGCCACCGCACTGATCGGCACCGGCTTCGCCGACGGCGTCTCGGAGTTCACCACCGTGCTCGGGTTCCACGGCTAGGCGGGGGCGTGGGGAGGAGGAC
>NZ_RDBH01000013.1:0-29397 GCF_008042145.1 Streptomyces sp. adm13(2018) | reverse complement strand
GCGGTACGGGGTACGGGCGGTGGCACCGCTGACGCTGGTCGCGCTGGTGGCGACCGGCTGCTCCGGCACGCCGTCGGGGCCGGGCGGTCCCTCCGCCGGGTCCGGGGCACCCGCCGCGTCCTCCTCCCCCGCTTCCCCCGTCTCCCGCCCGCCGTCCGAGGCCCGCGGGGCGAGCGCCGTGCCCCGCGCCCGGGTCTGCGACCGTCCCGCGGCGGGCCCGGCGACGCCGCCGGCGGGCGCGGTGACGGTCGATCCGGCCGTCGTCGGCGACCTGGCGGCGAAGACCGAGCAGTACCCGCCGCACACCACGTTCTGGCTCCGCCCCGGGAGGCACCGGCTGGAGCCCGACGCCTACGCGCAGGTGATCGCCAAGGAGGGGAACCGCTACCTCGGTGCTCCGGGCGCGGTGCTGGACGGGCGGAAGGTCAACCAGTACGCGTTCGGCGGGACCGCCCGGGACGTCACCGTCCGCCATCTGACCGTGGAGCGCTTCGTCGCGCCGCACAACGAGGGAGTCGTCAACCACGACATGGCCGACGGCTGGCTGATCGAGCACACGACGATCCAGTACAACTCCGGTGCGGGGCTGATGGCCGGCGCCCGGCAGCGGCTCCGGGCCAGCTGCCTGCGCGACAACGGCCAGTACGGCATGAACGCGTACAAGACCGGTGACTCGATCCGCGGGCTCGTGGTCGAGGGGAACGAGATCACCGGCAACAACACCGACGACTGGGAGCGGCGGCGGCCGGGCTGCGGCTGCACCGGGGGCGTCAAGTTCTGGGCGGTCGACGGCGCCGACGTCCGCGGCAACTGGGTGCACGGCAACCGGGGCACCGGGCTGTGGGCGGACAACAACAACAACGACTTCCGTTTCGAGGACAACCTGCTGGAGTCCAACGACGGTGCCGCGCTGATGTACGAGACCAGCTACAACGCGGTCATCCGGAACAACACGATCAGGCGGAACAACTGGGTCGAGGGACGGGCGTACGCGGAGGACGGCGACGACTTCCCGTACGCGACCGTCTACGTCTCCGAGGCCGGGGGCGAGCCGCGGATCCCGGCCCGCACGGACCGGATCGAGATCCACGGGAACGTGCTGGAGGACAACTGGAACGGGATCACCCTGTGGGAGAACGCCGACCGGTTCTGCAACAGCCCGGCGAACACGTCCACCGGCTACTGCACCCTGCTGGTGAAGGACACCCGCAGCTGCGCACCGCCCGCGATCGCGAGGGCCCCGCTCTACGCGGACTGCCGGTGGAAGACGCAGCGGGTCGACATCCACGACAACCGCTTCGCCCTCGACCCGTCGGTCGTCGGCTGCGGGGCGGAGTGCGCGCGGATGGCGGTGTTCGCGAACGAGGGCGGCGCGCCGGACTGGTCCCCGTACCAGGGCCGGCGGGTGGCCGAGGCGATCACCCTCCGCCAGGGGAACCGCTGGCACGGCAACGTCTACCGCGGGCCGTGGAGCTTCCTCGCCGGCGACCCGGGCCGGGTGCTGCGCCCCGGGCAGTGGCAGGGCGCGCCGTACCGGCAGGACGCGGGCAGCGTCTTCGCCCCCGGGACCGGTGGTTGACGTGCACGAGGACCTGAGGGACGAGCGGCCGTCGGAGTCGGGCGTGCCGGGCGCGCGCGGCGCGGCCGCGCCGCGCACCGGCGGCACACCGAAGGCGGTCGGTGTCGTCTGGGCGCTGCTGGGTCTCAACACGCTCGGCTCGGCGGGGGCGAAGACCGTCGTGGCGATCCCCCGCTCGCTGATCCAGATGGCGACCATGGGCGCGCTGGTCGCGGCGTTCGCGCTGGCCCTGGCGCTCAATCCGCGGCTGCGGATCCGGCCGAGCGCCTTCGTGTTCCTGCTGACGCTGCTGCTCGTGCCGAGCCTGATCGGCAGTGTGCAGCAGGAGGCGGCCTACGGCGCCCTGTTCCGGTGCGCCCGGTTCGCCCTCTTCGTGGGCACGCTGTGGCTGCTCAGCCGGTGGTGGGACGGGACCCTGACGTTCGTCCGGTACCACGTGCGGATGTACTTCGCGGTCCTGGTGCTGGTGGCCGCGGGCCTGGTGGTCTCCCCCGCCACCGCCATGCCCGAGTACTACGGCGGGCGGCTGGTCGGCGCGCTGTGGCCGCTCACCCCGCCGCAGATCGGGCAGTACGCCGCGGTGGCGATCGGGCTCACCGTGCTGCTCCTGCTGGGCCGCCGGACCACCGGCGCCGGCGCGGCGGTGGTCATCGTGCCGTCCCTCGTCCTGCTCGCGATGACCCACACCCGGACGGCGACCCTCGGTCTGCTGATCGGTCTGGTGCTCGCGATCGGCTCGCTCTTCCTGACCAGCGCCGCTGCCCGCCGGTTCTTCGCCTGGGCGGTGTTCTGCGCCACGGTGGCGGCGGTGGTGTTCAGCTCCGCGCTGCGGGCGTGGTTCCTGCGCGGGCAGAGCCAGGAGAACTTCGCCAACCTCACCGGCCGCGCCAAGGTCTGGGACGCGCTCCTCGCGGAGCCCCGGACGGTCGGGGAGCGGGTGTTCGGCACCGGTCTGGGCGACAAGTCCTTCGACGGGCTGCCGATCGACAACAGCTGGCTCGCGGTCTACGACGAGCAGGGTCTGCTCGGCGTGACCCTGGTGGCGGCGACGGTCCTCGTGCTCGGCGGTGTCGCGCTGCTGCGGCAGCCGTCACTGCCGAGGGCCTGCGCGATCTTCCTGATCGGCTACTGCGGGATCTCCTCGTACACCGAGGTCGGCCTGGGCGACGCCTCGGCCTATCTGCTGCATCTGGCCCTCGCGGCCTCGCTCCTCGCGGCGCCCGCCGCGGCCCCGACCCTTCCGACGTACGACATCACCCGCCGGCGCGGCCCGCTGCGGGCCAGGAGGTGACCTGAGCATGCATGTCCTTGTGGTCCACAACCGCTACTCGTCGGCGCAGCCGAGCGGGGAGAACAGGGTCGTCGACGAGGAGGTGGGGCTGCTGCGCGCGGCCGGCCACCGGGTCGACGTGTTCGAGCGGCGCAGCGACGACATCGCGGCGCGCTCGCTGCTGGGCAAGGTGGCGGTGCCGCTGCTGGTGCCGTGGAACCCGGCGACGCGTACGGAGCTCGCCGACCGGCTGCGCGCCGACCCGCCGGACGTGGTGCACGTGCACAACGTGTTCCCGCTGCTGTCGCCCTCGGTGCTCGCCGCCTGCGCGGACGCGGGCGTGCCCGTCGTCGCGACGCTGCACAACTACACCCAGGTCTGCCCGCCCGGCACGCTGCACCGCGACGGCCGGCAGTGCACCGAGTGCGTCGGGTCGGCGGCGTCGCTGCCCGCCGTGCGGCACGGCTGCTACCGGGACTCCCGGCTCGCGACGGTGCCGCTCGCGGTCAGCCTGGCGGTCAACCGGCGGCGCTGGTGGTCCGGTGTGGAGCGGTTCCTCTGCATCTCGTCGGCGCAGCGCGACGTCCTGGTCCGGTCCGGCATGCCGTCGGAACGGCTGGCGGTGAAACACAACTTCGTGCCGGACCCCGGGGTGCTGCGGACGGGCGCCGGGGATCAGCTGCTCTTCCTCGGCCGTCTCGCGGAGACGAAGGGCGTCCGGCTGCTGATGGCCGCGTGGGACGAGCTCACCGCGGCGGGCGGTGTCGGCCTGCCGCTGGTGATCGCCGGGGCCGGGCCGCTGGAGCGCGAGGTGACCGCCTGGGCGGCGGGCCGGGAGGACGTGCGGTACGCGGGCCTGTGGGACCCGGCGGAGTGCCGGCGGGCCGTCGCCCGGTCGGTGGCCGTGGTGGCGCCCTCGCTGGCCATGGAGACCTTCGGCCTGGTGGTCGCGGAGGCGATGGCGGCCGGGGTCCCGGCCGTCGCCGCCGCGCACGGCGCCTTCGTCGAGCTCGTCGAGGACGGGGTGACCGGCATGCTGCACCGGCCCGGCGACCCGGGCTCGCTCGCGGCCCGGCTGCGCGCGGTCGCGGAGGACCCGGAGCGCAACCAGGCGATGGGCCGGGCGGCCCGGCGCCGGTACGAGCGGGGGTTCAGCCCCGCCGTCGGCCTCGCGCGCCTGGAGGAGGAGTACCGCACCGCGATCGCGGTGCGGTCGGGCGGCGGGCACACCCCGCCGCCGGTGGGGAACGAAGAAGCCGGCTCGTCGCGGGGCTCCCGCGCGAGCGGAGATGGGGGGAAGTAGATGACACGATGCCGACTCTGCGGCTCGGCGGCGTTGACCAGCGTCGTCGACCTGGGGGCGACCCCGCCGTGCGAGAGCTTTCTCGCGGCGGACGCCCTGGACATGCCGGAGCCCGCGTACCCGCTGCACCTGCGGGTCTGCACCGGCTGCTGGCTGGCTCAGATACCTCCGCTGATCACACCGGAGGAGACGTTCAGCGAGTACGCGTACTTCTCGTCGTTCTCCACCTCCTGGGTGGAGCACGCGCGGACGTACGTCGCCGACGCCGCGCGGCGGGTGGGCCTCGGCCCGGACTCCTTCGTGGTGGAGGTCGCGAGCAACGACGGGTACCTGCTGAAGCACGTGGTGGACCGGGGGATCCGCTGCCTCGGCGTCGAACCGTCGGTGAACGTCGGTGCCGCGGCGCGGGACGCGGGCGTGCCCACGCTCACGGCGTTCCTGAGCCCGGAGACGGGTGCGGCGGTCCGCGCCGAGCACGGCCCGGCGGACCTGGTCGTGGCCAACAACGTGTACGCGCACATCCCGGACGTGGTCGGGTTCACCCAGGGCCTGCGCGCCCTGGTGGCCGACGACGGCTGGGTCTCGATCGAGGTGCAGCACCTGCTGACCCTGATCGAGGAGAACCAGTACGACACGATCTACCACGAGCACTTCCAGTACTACACGGTCGCGTCCGCGGCCCGGGCGCTGGAGAGCGGCGGCCTCAGCCTGGTGGACGTCGAGCTGCTGCCCACGCACGGCGGCTCGATCCGGCTGTGGGCCCGGCCGGCCGAGGTGGCCGGGGAGCCGAGCGGGCGGGTGGCCGAGGTGCTCGACCGGGAGAAGGCGGCCGGACTGCGCGAGCTGTCCGGATACACCGAGTTCTCGGCGCGGGTGGCGAAGGTCCGCCGCGACCTGCTGCGGTTCCTGATCGACGCGGCGGAGCGCGGCGAGACGGTCGTCGGCTACGGCGCCCCGGGCAAGGGCAACACCCTGCTCAACCACTGCGGCATCCGCCCCGACCTGCTGCCGTACACGGTCGACCGCAACCCCTACAAGCACGGCCGGTACACCCCGGGCACCCGCATTCCGATCCTGCCGCCCGAGCAGATCGCCGCCGACCGGCCGGACTACGTCCTCGTCCTCCCGTGGAACCTGCGGGACGAGCTGGTCGAGCAGCTGTCCTTCGTGCACGCCTGGGGCGGCCGCCTGGTCTTCCCCATCCCGGAACTGAGCATCGTCGAGGTGAAGCGATGAAGGTCGTCCTGTTCTGCGGCGGTTACGGACTGCGGATGCGCAGCGGGTCCTCCGACGACATCCCCAAGCCGATGGCGATGGTCGGCCCGCGTCCGCTGATCTGGCACGTCATGCGCTACTACGCGTCCTTCGGGCACAAGGAGTTCATCCTGTGCCTGGGCTACGGGGCCCACCACATCAAGGACTTCTTCCTCAACTACGAGGAGACGACGTCCAACGACTTCGTGCTGCGGGGCGGCCGGACCGAGCTGCTGTCCACCGACATAGCGGACTGGACGATCACGTTCGCGCAGACCGGCATCGAGTCGCCGATCGGAGAGCGGCTGCGCCGGGTGCGGCACCACCTGGACGGCGACGAGATGTTCCTCGCCAACTACGCCGACGTGCTCACCGACGCCCCGCTGCCGGAGATGATCGACCGGTTCGCCCGGCGCGACGCTGGCGCGTCGATGATGGTGGTGCCGCCGCAGTCCTCGTTCCACTGCGTGGACCTGGGCGAGGACGGCCTGGTGGGCGGGATCACGGCGGTGAGCGACATGCCGCTGTGGGAGAACGGCGGCTACTTCGTGCTCCGCCAGGAGGTCTTCGACCACATACCGGAGGGCGGCGACCTGGTCGCCGACGGCTGTGCCGGGCTGGCCAAGCGGGGCCGGCTGCTGGCCTACCGGCACCGGGGGTTCTGGAAGCCGACCGACACCGTGAAGGAGCGGGCCGCCCTCGACGCCGCCTACACCCGGGGCGACCGGCCGTGGGCCGTATGGGAGCGGGACCGTGCCGCCGCGGGCGCCTGGTCGAAGGCGGCGACCGCGTGATCCGGCTCGGGGCCCGGTCCGTCGACCGGATCGCCGCGGTGGGGGCGCACTGCGACGACATCGCCATCGGCGCCGGCGGCACGCTGCTGACGCTGTGCCGCGCGCGGCCGGGGCTGCGGGTCGACGCGCTGGTGCTGTCCGGCGGCGGAGGGGAGCGCGAGGAGGAGGAGCGGGCGGCGCTCGCCGCGTTCTGCCCGGGCGCCGATCTGCGGCTGACGGTGCTGAAGCTGCCGGACGGCCGGCTGCCCGCGCACTGGGAGGAGGCCAAGGCCGCGGTCGAGGAGCTGCGGGCCCGGACGGACCCGGACCTGATCCTCGCGCCGCGGACCGACGACGCGCACCAGGACCACCGCGGTCTGGCGCGGCTGCTTCCCACCGCGTTCCGCGACCATCTCGTGCTCGGCTACGAGATCGTCAAGTGGGACGGCGACCTCGGCCGTCCGTCGGCGTACCAGCCGCTGGCGCCGGAGGTGGCCGAGGAGAAGGTCCGGCTGCTGCTGGAGCACTACCCCTCGCAGCGGCACCGTCCCTGGTACGACCGGGAGGCCTTCCTCGGCCTGGCCCGGATCCGCGGTATCGAATGCCACGCGCGCTACGCCGAGGCGTTCGCCGTCACCAAACTCACTCTCGACCTGGGGGAATGAACCTTGCGCGTACTGCTGACCGGACACCAGGGCTACCTGGGCACCGTGATGGCCCCGGTCCTCGCGGCCGCCGGACACGAGGTCGTCGGACTGGACTCCGGCCTGTTCGCGGACTGTGTCCTCGGCCCGTCGCCGGCCGACCCGTCCGGGCACCGGGTGGACCTGCGGGACGTCACGGCCGAGCACGTGGCCGGGGTGGACGCCGTGATCCATCTGGCCGCGCTCTCCAATGACCCGCTGGGGTCGCTGGCTCCGGACCTGACGTACGACATCAACCACCACGCCTCCGTGCGGCTCGCGCGGCTGGCGAAGGACGCCGGCGTGCGGCGGTTCCTGTACGCGTCCACCTGCTCGGTCTACGGCGCCGCCGGCGGTGACGACCTGGTGGCGGAGGACGCCCCGCTGCGCCCGGTGACCCCGTACGCCGAGTCCAAGGTGCGGGTGGAGGACGACCTGCACGAACTCGCCGACGGCGACTTCAGCCCCGTGTACATGCGCAACGCCACCGCGTTCGGCTTCTCGCCGCGGCTGCGCGCCGACATCGTGCTGAACAACCTGGTGGGCCACGCGCTGCTGTCGGGCGAGGTCCTCGTGATGTCCGACGGCACGCCCTGGCGTCCGCTGGTGCACGCGGCCGACATCGCCCGGGCCTTCACCGCCGCGCTGTCCGCGCCGCGGGAGGCGGTGCACGACCGGGCGTTCAACATCGGCAGCGAGGTCAACAACGTCACGGTCGCCGAGATCGCCGAGCAGGTCGCCGAGGCGGTGGACGGCTCCAAGGTGGTGATCACCGGCGAGACCGGCGCGGATCCGCGGTCGTACCGGGTGGACTTCGCCCGGTTCCGGGAGGCGCTGCCGGGCTTCGACTGCGAGTGGACCGTGAAGCGGGGCGCCCTGGAACTCGCGGACGCCTACCGCGCGTTCGGGCTGACCCGGGAGGACTTCGAGCGTCGGTTCACCCGGCTCGCCGTGCTGCGCTCGGCGGCGGAGTCGGGCGCCGTCGACGACACCCTGCGGTGGCGCCGGTGACCGCGGCCGACCCGGGTCCCGCGGCCCCGGCCGGCGAGCGGATGCACGCCCTGGTGGAGCGGTTGTACCCGCTCTGCCGGAGCATCACCGGCGACGGGGTGCGCGCCACCCTGGACATCGTCGGCGAGTACCTGCCGCTGGAGGTCCACGAGGTGCCGACCGGGACGCAGGTCCTCGACTGGACGGTGCCGCAGGAGTGGAACATCCGGG
This sequence comes from Streptomyces sp. adm13(2018), assembly GCF_008042145.1. Taxonomy (GTDB): domain Bacteria; phylum Actinomycetota; class Actinomycetes; order Streptomycetales; family Streptomycetaceae; genus Streptomyces. The sequence continues at coordinate 21,314 of NZ_RDBH01000013.1, read as the reverse complement.
ACGCGTACGTGGCCGACTCCACGGGCCGCCGCGTGGTGGACTTCGCCGCGTCCAGCCTGCACGTGCTCGGCTACAGCGTGCCCGTGGAGCGCACCATGCCGCTCTCAGAACTGCGGGCGCACCTGCACACCCTGCCGGAGCATCCGGCCTGGGTGCCCTACCGCACGAGCTACTACAAGCCGGACTGGGGGTTCTGCCTGGCGCAGGAGACCCTGGACGCGCTGCCGGACGGCGACTACGAGGTGCGGGTCGACTCCACGCTCGCGGACGGGCACCTCACCTACGCCGAGCACGTGGTCCCGGGCCGGGTCGCCGAGGAGGTGATCGTCTCCTGCCACGTCTGCCACCCGTCGCTGGCCAACGACAACCTGGCCGGCGTGGCGGTGGCGACGTTCCTGGCGAGGGCGCTGGCCGAGGAGACGCCGTACTACACGTACCGGTTCATCTTCGCGCCCGGCACCATCGGGGCCATCACCTGGCTCGCCCGCAACGCGGAGCGGATCGACCGGGTCAGGCACGGGCTGGTCCTGGCCTGCGCCGGCGACCGGGGCCGGCTGACGTACAAGCGGAGCAGGCGGGGCGACGCGGAGATCGACCGGGTGATGGCGCACGTCCTGGCCACCTCCGAACGACCGCACCAGATCAAGGAGTTCACCCCGTACGGCTATGACGAGCGGCAGTACTGCTCCCCCGGGTTCGACCTCGGCGTGGGCTCCCTGAGCCGGACCCCGTACGCCGGGTACCCCGAGTACCACACCTCGGCGGACAACCCGGACTTCGTCTCCCCGGAGGCGATGGAGGACACCCTCGCCGTCTGCCGCGAGGCGTTCGCCGTGCTCGACCGCAACCGGCGGTACGTCAATCTCAGCCCGTACGGCGAGCCCCAGTTGGGCCGCCGTGGACTGTACGCGTCCCTCGGCGGCCGCAGTGACGCCCAGCAGGCCCAGATGGCCATGCTCTGGGTGCTCAGCATGTCCGACGGCGAGCACGGTCTGCTGGACGTCGCCGAGCGGTCCGGGCTGCCGTTCGACTCGGTCGCCGGCGCGGCCGACGCCCTGGCGGCCGCCGGACTGGTCAAGGCGTGACGTGACGAGCACCGAGAAGGAGACGACGACCGCGGAACCGGCCGGACCCGCCCGGCCGCCCGTGCGGCGGGGCATGGCGGGCCGGCTGTCCTGGGGGCTCGCCGACCAGGCGGCGTCCAGCGCGACCAACTTCGTGCTGGGCGTCTACGTGGCGCGCTCGCTCGGGCTGGAGGCGTTCGGCGTCTTCAGCCTGGCCTGGGTGACCTTCGGCGTCGTGCTGGGGGTCTCCCGGGGGCTGGCCACCGACCCGCTCACGGTCCGGTTCAGCGGGGTCCCGGAGGAGTCCTGGCGGGGGGCGGTGGCCCGGTCGTCGGGGACCGCCCTCGGCGTGGGCGTCGCCGTCGGCGCGGTGTGCCTGGCCCTCGGGCTCGCCTTCGGCGGCCCGGTCGGCCACGCCTTCGCCTGCCTCGGCGTCGTCCTGCCGGGGCTGCTGCTCCAGGACGCCTGGCGGTTCTCCTTCTTCGCCGCCGGCGCCGGGCGCAAGGCGTTCGTCAACGACCTCGTGATGGGCGCCGCCCTGGTGCCGGCCATGGTCGCGGCGGCCCACGTGGGCAGCGTCGCCGCCTTCGTCCTGGCGTGGGGGGCGTCCGCCGCGGTGGCCGCCGGCTACGGCCGCCTCCAGTCCGGCATCCGGCCCCGGCCGGCGGGGGCCCGCCCGTGGATCCATGAGCAGCGCGACCTCGGGTACCGATACCTCGTCGAGAACGTCGGTGTCAGCGGCGCGGGCCAGCTGCGGGCGTACGGGCTCGGCGCGATCGTCGGCGTCGGCGCGGTGGGGGTGGTGCGGGGCGCCGAGCTTCTCCTCGGCCCGTTCCTCGCCATCCTGATGGGGCTGTCGCTGGTGACCGTCGCCGAGGCGGCCCGGGTGCTGCGGCAGGCCCCGCACCGGCTGCGTGCGTTCTGTCTCCTGCTGGGCGGCGGGCAGGCCGCGGCCGCCCTGCTGTGGGGCGCGGCGCTGCTCCTGGTGCCGGACGGGCTCGGCGAGTTCGTCCTCGGCGACGTCTGGCAGGCCGCCTCCGCCCTGATCGTCCCCGCCACGCTCGGGGTCGCGGCCGCCGGTCTCGGCACCGGCGCCGCCGCCGGGCTGCGGGCCCTGGCCGCGGCCCGGCGGAGCCTGCGCTGCCAGCTGATCGCCTCGACGCTCTACGTCGGCGGCGGACTCGGCGGGGCACTCGCCGCCGGCACGGTCGGCTCGGCCTGGGGCGTGGCCGCCGCGACCCTCGGCAGCTCGGCCGTGTGGTGGCTGGAGCTGCGGTCCGCCCTGCGTGAGCACCACCAGAAACCTCTTTCCGAAGTGAGGACATCATGACCGCCCCTCCCCGGCTCGGCATCGGGCTGCCCGTGTACAACGGCGAGGAGTACCTCGCCGAGGCGTTCGACGCCCTGCTCGGCCAGACCTTCGAGGACTTCGAGCTGGTCGTCTCGGACAACGCCTCGACCGACGGCACCCGGGACATCTGCCGGAAGTACGCCGCACGGGACTCGCGCATCCGGTACATCCGGCTGACCCGGAACATCGGCGCCGCGCCGAACCACAACTACGTGTTCACCCAGTGCCGCGGCGAGCTGTTCAAGTGGGCCTCGCACGACGACCTGTACGCCCGGGACCTGCTGCGGCGCTGCGTGGACGCGCTGGACGAACGGCCCGAGGTGATCCTCGCCCACGCCGACCAGGCCGTCATCGACGGCGACGGCAAGGTGAAGGTCCCGTACGACTACACCCTCGCCACCGCCTCGCCGAGTGCCCCGGAGCGCTTCCGCAGCATGCTGTTCGAGCCCGGCGGGGACGACTTCTACGGGGTGATGCGGGCCGACGTGCTGCGCCGGGTCAGGCCGCACGACAGCTACCACCACGCGGACCGCACCTTCGTCTCCGAGATCGGTCTGCACGGGCCGTTCCACCAGGTGCCGGAGCTGCTGTACTTCCGCCGGGACCACCCCACCCGCGCGGAGCGGGCCAACCCGTCGAAGCGCTCCCGCTGCGTCAACCTGGACCCCCGCCGGGCGGGCCTGCTGCACCCGACGCCGCGGCTGCTCGCCGAGTACGTCTGGGGCTTCGTCGCGGCGATCCGGCGGGCGCCGCTGACGCCGGCCGAGCGGCGCGCCTGCTACGGCCACCTCGTGGCGTGGGCCACCAGCCGGGCGCGGCCGGGTGCCGGGGAGCGGGTCGAGGACCGGACCCCGGTCGACCCGGACCGGCTCGCCGTCTCCCTCGACGACATCGTGGCCGGCCGCGAGGGCGGGCGGACATGAGGCCCCCGGCCGGGCCCGCCGTCAGGGTGGGCCTGTTCGGGCTGCTCGGCTCCGGCAACCTCGGCAACGACGGATCGCTGGAGGCCGTCCTCGGCTACCTGCGCCGCGACCACCGGGACGCGGTCGTGGACGCGATGTGCGGCGGCCCCGAGGTCGTCCGGATTCGCCACCGGCTCCCCGCGACCCGGCTGCACTGGTACCGCGGGGAGTACCGGACCGCGTCACGGGCGGGCGCGGTCGCGGGCAAGGGGCTCGGCAAGCTCGTCGACGCCCTGCGCACCGCCGCGTGGGTGCGCCGCCACGACGTGGTGATCGTGCCGGGCATGGGGGTGCTGGAGGCCACGCTGCCGCTGCGGCCGTGGGGCTTCCCGTACGCCCTGTTCCTCCTCTGCGCGTCCGGGCGGCTCTTCGGCACCCGGGTCGCGCTGGTCGGCGTCGGCGCCGGGCCGGTCGGCAACCGGGCGACGCGGACGCTGGTGCGCTGGTCGGCGCGGCTCGCGGCGTACCGCTCGTACCGCGACACGCAGTCCCGGGACGCCCTGCGGGAGATGGGCGTGGACACGACGGGCGACCCGGTCCACCCGGACCTCGCCTTCGCGCTGCCCGCGCCGCCGGCCGGGCCGCCCTCCGGTACCCCGGGCCTGGTGTGCGTCGGCGTCATGGACTTCCACGGCGCTGACGACGACCGCGACCGTGCCGAGGAGATCCACCGCCGCTATCTGGACGGGACGACCCGTTTCGTGCGGGCCCTGGTCGAGGACGGCCGGCCGGTGCGGCTGCTGACCGGCGACGCGGTCGACGCGACGGTGGTCGCGTCGATCCTGGACGCGGTGGACTCCCCGCTGGTCACGGCCGCCGAGACGGCCTCGCTCGACGAGCTGATGCGGGAGATGGCCGCCGCCGACGCGGTGGTGGCGACGCGGTACCACAACCTGGTCTGCGCGCTCCGGGTCGGCGTGCCGACCCTGTCGCTGAGCTACGCGGCGAAGAGCGACGCCCTCATGGAGTTCATGGGCCTCGGCGCGTACCGCCATCCGGCGCGGGAGGCGGACGACGACCGGCTGCTCGAACGGTTCCGGGAGCTGGAGAAGCACGCGGCGGAACTGCGGCAGACCCTCGCCGAGCGGAACCTGACCGTCGGCCGGCTCCTCGACGAGCAGTTCACCGCCCTGACCACGGCCGTGTTCCCCGGAACCGGCCCCACCCACGCCCACGCACACGCCCACGCACCGCGGGAGACCCCATGAAAGCGATCCCCGTCCCGGAGATCGACGGCGCCCACCTGTTCGAACCGACGCCGTACGCCGACGAACGCGGCTTCTTCTGCCGTACGTTCGACGCCGACGTGGTGCGCTCGGTCGGCCTCGACCCGCACGCCTTCGTCCAGGACAGCGTGTCCCGCTCGGTCCGGGGCGTGCTGCGCGGCATGCACCTGCGCTCCGGCGCCGGGGAGGCCAAGCTGGTGCGCTGCTCGTACGGCAGGATCTTCGACGTCGTGGTGGACCTGCGGCCCGGCTCGCCGACCTACCGCAACCGGGCCTTCTTCGAGCTGTCCGGCGAGACGCAGACGACCCTCTACATCCCGGCGGGCTGCGCCCACGGCTTCCAGGCACTGTCCGGGACGGCGGACACCTCGTACCGCATCGACCGGCCCCACGACCCGGCCGAGGACGTGACGATCGCCTTCGACGACCCGGACCTGGCCATCCCGTGGCCGCTGCCGCCCGTGTCGATGTCCTCCAGGGACCGGGAGGCGCCGCGCCTCGCCGAGGTCCTGGAGCAGCAGCGCCGAAGCTCCGGAGAGTGACCCGCGTGGAGACCGAAGTGAGCGACGTGACCGAGGGGTTCACGCTGCCGCGGTCGCGCGAGGCGAACGCGCGGCTGCACGCCCTGATCCCCGGCGGCGCGCACACCTACGCCAAGGGCGACGACCAGTATCCCGAGGGCCTGGCCCCGGTCATCAGCCACGGCCGCGGCGCCCATGTGTGGGACGTCGACGGGAACCGGTACATCGAGTACGGCTCCGGCCTGCGGTCGGTGAGTCTCGGCCACGCCCATCCGCGGGTCGTCGAGGCGGTCCGCCGGGAGATCGACCGCGGCGGCAACTTCGTCCGGCCGTCCGTCGTGGAGGTCGAGGCGGCGGAACGTTTCCTGGCCACGGTGCCGACCGCCGAGATGGTCAAGTTCGCGAAGAACGGCTCGGACGTCACCACCGCGGCGGTCCGCCTGGCCCGCGCGGTCACGGGCCGGCCGCGGGTGGCCGTCTGCGGCGACCACCCGTTCTTCTCCGTGGACGACTGGTTCATCGGCACCACGCCGATGAACGCCGGCATCCCGGCGTCGACGACGGAACTGACGGTGGCGTTCCCGTACGGCGACCTGGCCGCGACGGAGGAGCTGCTCGACCGTTACCGCGGCGAGGTGGCCTGTCTGATCCTCGAACCGGCCGGGCACACCGAGCCGCCGCCCGGATACCTCGCCGGGCTGCGGGAGCTCGCCGACCGGCACGGCTGCGTGCTGGTCTTCGACGAGATGATCACCGGCCTGCGCTGGTCGGAGGCGGGCGCGCAGGGCCTGTACGGGGTCGTCCCCGACCTCTCGACCTTCGGCAAGGCGCTGGGGAACGGCTTCGCCGTCTCGGCGCTCGCCGGACGCCGTGACCTGATGGAGTGGGGCGGGCTGCGGCACTCCGGCGACCGGGTGTTCCTGCTGTCGACCACGCACGGCGCGGAGACGCACGCGCTGGCCGCCGCGATGGCGGTGCAGACCACGTACGTCGAGGAGGGCGTGACCGCCCGTCTGCACGCCCTCGGCGAGCGGTTGGCCGCCGGCGTGCGCCAGGCCGCGGCGGGGATGGGCGTCGCCGACCACCTCGTCGTCCGGGGCCGGGCCAGCAACCTGGTCTTCGGCACGCTCGACGCGGAGGGCCGGCCGTCGCAGGAGTACCGCACCCTGTTCCTGCGCCGGCTCCTCGCGGGCGGCATCCTGGCACCCTCGTTCGTGGTGAGCGGCGCCCTCGACGAGGCCGATGTCGACCATACGGTCGACGTGGTGGCGCAGGCCTGCGCGGTGTACCGGAAGGCGCTGGACGCCGGCGATCCCACGCCGTGGCTGGGGGGCCGGCCGGTGAAGCCCGTCTTCCGGCGCACGGTGTGAGGAGGCGCCGGGCGTGAGGTGAGGGGACGTCAGACGGGAGGGCGTCCCGAGCGCCCGCGCCGGGCGGAGTCCGCGACCCGGTCGACGGTCCACGCGGTGACCGGTACCACCGCGAGGGCGGTGAACCAGCCGCCGAGGGCGTCGGTCGGGTAGTGGGCGCTCAGGACGACCTGGGCCCAGCCCATGACGGCGCCCGCGAGCAGGGCCGCGAGGAGCACCAGGGAGGTCCCGGCCGCCCGGCCGAGACGGGACCGACCGACCGCGAGGAGTACGGCGACGAGGGCGAGAGCGGTGAGGAAGGCGGTGTGCCCGCTCGGGTAGGAGAGGTTCCCGTCGCCGTGGATGGTGCGGCCCACGAGGTGCTTGAGCACCCGTGTGGCGAGCACGGCGGCACCGACCCCGGCGACGACGAGCACCGCCGCGCGGGGCCTGCGGAGCAGCAGGCAGCCCGCGACGACGGCGGCGATCAGGGTCGCCGCGCCGAGCGGCTCGCCCAGGAAGTCCACGGCCACGGCGAGGTGGCGGGTTCTCGCCCCCGTGCCCTCGACCGCGGCCAGGAGCCGGGCGTCGAGCCGCCCCGGCAGGCCGGCGCCCGCGTACCGGAGGCCGAGCACGAGGACGAGCAGCGCGGCGGCGGTCGCCAACGGGAGGAGCACGGAGCGGATCGGCGGGGGCAGCACCGCGGGCGCGGGCCGGTCCCCTTCGGCCAGGCGTTCCAATACGAGCCCCCCGTCGTGTCCGACCGTCGTGGCCGGGCCGCCCTTCCGGGAGCCTATACCGGGGGCGGGGCCGGTTCTGCGCCGATTCCTCTCGGACGTCGGGGGCCCGGTCCGTTCCGGGCGGAGCCCTGGATCCGCCGAAGGACGCGGGTGTCGGGGTGGCTGACGACGGGGGTTAGCGTGGCCGCATGATCTCCCCTTCGCCACGGGTCGCACTGCACCCGCTCGACCTCACCCACCAGGACGAGTTCTGCGCGCTCGTCCGCGCCAGCGCCGAGCTTCACGGGCCCTGGATGCAGCTGCCCTCCACGCCCGAGGAGTTCCGGACCTGGATGCGCCGCTTCGAGGACGGGGGCAACCTGGGCCTGTTGATCCGGGTCCGGGAGACCGGCGAGGCCGCCGGCATGGTCAACATCAACTCGATCGTCCGGGGCCGGTACCAGGGCGCCTCCCTCGGTTACGCGGCCTTCGCCCCGTCCGCGGGGCGGGGCTACATGACCGAGGGCCTCGCCGCCGTCCTGGAGTACGCGTTCGGCGAGCTGCGGCTGCACCGGCTGGAGGCCAACATCCAGCCGGGCAACGAGCCGTCCCTGGCCGTGGTGCGGCGGCTGGGCTTCCGGTACGAGGGGCTGTCGCCGGACTACCTCTACATCGACGGCGGCTGGCGCGACCACGAGCGCTGGGCCGTGACCGCGCCGCAGCCCTGMACGCCCGACCCCTCCCTCCCGGAGGTCTGAGCGGGCGGTGCTCCGGGCGGGCTGGTACCGCCCCGAGCACCGCCCGCTCAGCGGACCGACCGGATCCGGCGTACGAGGACGGATCCCGCGAGGGCCAGCACGGCGGCGAGGGCGTACAGGGCCGTGTAGCCGCCGAGGTGCGTCACGACCGGGGCCGCGATCACGGGGGCGAGGACCTGCGGCAGCGCGTTGGCGATGTTGATGACGCCCAGGTCCTTGCCCCGGTCCTCGGCCGCCGGGAGCACGTCCGTGAGCAGGGCGAAGTCCACCGCCGTGTAGACGCCGAAGCCGAGGCCGAGCACGAGCGAGGCGACGACGGCACCCGTCCACGTCTGCCAGCCGGCGAGCAGCAGGGTGGCCGCCGAGATGACCAGACCGGACCCGATCACGTACGGCTTCCGCAGACCGCTGCGGTCCGAACGGACGCCGCTGACCACGACCGTGGCGAGCAGGGTGAGCGCGTTGAGCGCCGTGAGGATCAGGACGCCGTTGTCGGCGTCCCCCCGGTAGCGCACGGCGTCGGTCAGGTAGTAGAGCAGGTACATGGTGCTGATGGAGTACGACAGGTTCATCAGGAAGCGGGTGAGCCAGGCCCAGCCGAAGTCGGGGTGGCGGCGCGGGTCGATCCAGAAGCCGGTGAGGAACGACCGCCACCGGAAGGGCGGACGGTCGGCCGGGGAGAGCGGGGTGTCGCGCCGCATCACGACGTACGGCACGGCCGCGAGCACCGTGAAGACCGCGCAGGCCAGGTAGCCGCCGGCGACTCCGCCCGCGAGCGTGGCCAGCGCGGTGCCGATCAGGATGCCGACGACCTGGGAGACCCCGAGCCAGCCCCCGACCAGACCGCGCTGTCGCCGCGGCACCTGGTCGGGGACGGCGGCGGTGAGCGCGGCGAAGGCGGCGTTGAGGGCGAGCTGGACCAGGCACCAGCCGACGATCACCGCCGTGACGCTCTGCGCCGAGGCGAGGGCGAGGAGCCCGGCCGCGCCGCCCGCCACGCCGCCGGCCACCCAGGGGACGCGCCGTCCCACGGCGGCCGTCGTCCGGTCGGAGAGGGCGCCGAAGACGGGGTTCGCGATCATCGACACCGCCGCGCCGACCCCGGTCACCAGGGCGAGGGTCGATGCCTTGTGGTCGGGGGTGAGGTGCTCCGCCTGGCGGGCCAGGAGCAGTTGCAGCGGGCCGAACCAGCCGACCCAGACGCCGAGGTTGGCGAGCGAGAGCGCACCCACCCAGCGACCGCCGGCCGGGGCGGCGGGCGCGGCGGCCGGTGTGGCGGCTGGTACCGGGGCCGGTCTGCCGGCAGGCTCGGGGGCCGGTCTGTCGGCGGTCCCCTCCGCCGCCCCCTCCGTGGTCACGCGTTGCTCTTGATCAGGTCGCGGTACCAGGCGAACGACCGCTTGGGGGTCCGGGCGAGCGTCTCGTAGTCGACGTGGACGAGACCGAAGCGCTGCCGGTACCCCTCCGCCCATTCGAAGTTGTCGAGGATCGACCAGATGAAGTAGCCGCGGACGTCCGCGCCTTCCTCGATGGCCCGGTGCAGCGCGCGGACGTGGCCGTCGTGGTAGGCGATCCGGCGGGCGTCGTCGATCCGCCCCGTCCCGGGGTCGGGACCGTCGCCGTACGAGCAGCCGTTCTCGGTGATGTACACGGGCGGCAGCCGGTCGCCGTAGCGTTCGCGCAGGGTGGCCAGCAGTTCGCGCAGACCGTCCGGCACCACCGGCCAGCCGAAGTCGGTGAGCTCCCGGCCCTCGATCTGCCGGATGTCGAAGGGGAGGTCCGGCGGTATGTCGATGCCGCCGAACGAGGATCCGGCGGGCGGGGAGCCGGCCGGTCCCTCGTCGCCGACGGGGTCCGCGGCCGGCCTCGGGGCACCGACGAGCATCGGGTTGTAGTAGTTGACGCCGTACCAGTCGAGGGGGGCCGAGATCGTCTTCAGGTCCTCCGCGACCGGGCCGGGGAGGAGGGAGTCCAGGCCCGCGGGGTAGGAGCCGGTCAGGATCGGGTCGGCGAAGAGGCGGTTGGTGAGGGTGTCGTACAGCTCGGCGGCCGCCCGGTCCTCGTCGCTGTCGCCGGCGGCCCAGACGGGGCTGTGGGAGACGGCGATCCCGATCCGGCGGGCCCCGGCGGCGCGCAGGGCCTGGACGCCCAGTCCATGGGCGAGGAGTTGGTGGTGGGCCGCGGGCAGCGCGTCGAAGACCATGCGCCGGCCCGGGGCGTGCTCGCCGAGTCCGTAGCCGAGGAGGGTCACCTCGGCCGGTTCGTTGAGGGTGATCCACAGCGGCACGCGGTCGGCGAGCCGCTCCGCGACCACCGAGGCGTACGCGGCGAACCGTTCGGCGGTGTCGCGGTTCAGCCAGCCGCCCTCCTTCTCCAGGGCCAGCGGGGTGTCCCAGTGGAAGAGGGTGGGGGCCGGGGCGATCCCGGCGGCGCACAGTTCGTCGACGAGCCGGTCGTAGAAGTCCAGGCCCCGGCCGTTGACCGGGCCGCGGCCGTCGGGCAGGACGCGCGACCAGGAGATCGAGAACCGGTAGGCGCCGACGCCGAGTTCGGCCATCAGCGCGACGTCCTCGCGGTAGCGCCGGTAGTGGTCGGTGGCCACGTCGGCCCGCGAGCCGTCCTTGACCCGGCCCGGTTCCCCGGTGAACGCGTCCCAGCTGGAGGGACCGCGGCCGTCGGCCGTGAGCGAGCCCTCGATCTGGAAGGCGGAGGCGGAGACTCCCCAGAGGAAGCCGGCCGGGAACTCGGGTACGGGCGCTGTCATGAGGGCTCGTTTCGCTCGGCGGCGTGCGGGTTGTTCACGGCACTTTCGGGCTCCGGGTCCGCCCTGTCAATGGAAAGTGAACAACTCTCACGTTTGATGGGGGGCGCAGGGCGGGGACGGGCCCTGGGAGGTCCCCGCCGGACCGCCGTCGGAGCGCCGCCGGACCGCCGTCGGAGTGCCGTCGTCAGCAGGTCCGGCGGACGTACCCGGGCTCGCCCGCGGGGCGGACGTCGGTGTCGCGCAGGACGACGGAGAGCGTCCCGCCCCAGGTCGCGCACGCCCGGGCCAGGCCCGCGGGCTCGTACTCGATGACGAACACCCGGTTGTCGAAGGCGGCCGCGTAGGCGCCGCATTCGTCGTACTGCCCGCACTCCTCGGCGACCGCGAAGTCGAAGCCGAGCCTCCGGCCGCGCTGCGCGAGGTCGGAGGCGTTCTTCTGCCCGATGGCGAGTCCGGCCGCGTGCGCGCGCCCGATGAGCAACCGCGCGAAGGCGAGGTCGTCTTCGGCGGTGAGGAGGCCGCGCGACCGGGCGTACGAGTCCAGGTTGTCGGCCTCGACCGCCTGGTAGCCGGCGGCGGCGCACCCGTCGATCCACTCGCCGACGATCGCGGCGAGGCGCTCGCGCTTGGCCGGCGCGGAGACGTCGAAGAGGGCCTCGTCCCAGTCCTGGTCGACGACCGGCGCTCCCCCGGTGTCCCGGAGGAGCAGGTCGGGGTGGTTCTCCTCCCACCAGTCGGTGGCGTCCGGCTGGGCCTGGAAGGCGTTGACGTAACAGATGTTGTACAGCCCGTCGGCGGGCGTCGCCGTACGGTCGCGGGAGACGGCGCCGACCCCGGCGGGCGGCGCGTAGGGCGATCGGCGCGGGGCTGACCTTCGCGGCCCTCAGCGATTCCTGTCTGATGGGCGTCCTGCTCTCCCGGCTGCCGTACAACCGCGGCCTCCGCAGCATCGCGACCGCCGTGGCCAGCATCATCAGTCCGAAGCCGACCAGGAGGACGGTGCCGGGTACGTACGCGGCGAGGCGCCCGCCCGCGTACGCGCCGACCATGCTGAACGCGCCGAACAGCAGACCGGTGCGCACGCGTACCCGCCGCGCCCGCGCGTGCGGGACCAGCGCCGCCAGGCTGGTGACGCCGACCACGAACAGCGAGGTGGCGATGGCCTCCTCGGTGCCCCGGCCCGCCAGGTACACCAGGATCGGCACGGTCAGGACCGACCCGCCGCCGCCGAGCACGCCGAGACTCAGGCCGATGAGCAGGGAGGCGCCGACGACGAGCACGGTCACGGCGTGCTCCGCAGCTCCGCGATCACCGAGCGGACGTCGGGGCGGGGGCCGCGGTTGTACGGCAGCCGGGAGAGCAGGACGCCCATCAGACAGGAATCGCTGAGGGCCGCGAAGGTCAGCCCCGCGCCGATCGCCGTCCCGATGAGGTGGACGCCCGGCACCAGGACGCCGACGAGGCCGGTGACGAGGACCGCGGAGCCGGCGACCAGACGGACCTGCCGTTCCATGTCCCAGCGCTCGAGGCCGCGGTTCACCGGCGCGCCGGCCGCCTCCCAGGCGTTCACGCCGCCTTCCAGGACACGGAGGTCGGGCAGGCCCGCCCCGGCGAGCGCCTGCTCGGCCTGCGCGGCCCGGGCCCCGGACCGGCAGACCAGGACGACCTCCTCGTCGAGGTGGGCGAGGAGCTCGGCGCGGTGCTCGCGCAGGGTGTCCAGGGGGACGTTGTACGAGCCCGGGATGTGGACGGTACGGAACTCGCCGGGCGTGCGGACGTCGAGGAGGCGCGGAGCGCGCCCTTCCCGGACGAGTCCGTGCAGGGCGGCGGCGCCGAGGGAGGGCCTGGTCGGCGGCGGTGTGGCGGTCATACGGGACTCCGTGAGGGCGTGAGGGGCGGGGACCCCGCCACGGGGGCGGAGTGCGGGACGTGGCTCAGGCCGTGGCGGATGCCGGGGCCAGGCCGGAGAGGGCCGTGTAGCCGCCGAGGACGTCGGAGACGTCGGCGAAGCCGCGGCGGCGCAGCAGGCTCGCCGCGACGGAGGAACGGTGGCCGCCGGCGCAGTGCACGACCAGGGGCCGGTCACCGGGCAGCTCGGCGGTGCGGCGAGGCAGTTCGCTCAGGGGGATGTGCAGGGCGCCGTCGAGGAAACCGGCCGCCTCGCGCTCGCCGCAGGTGCGGACGTCCACGAGCAGGGGAGGGAGGTCGCCCGCGAGCGCGGCCCGGAGCCGGACGGCGGTCAGCCGGCTCGCCGGGACGACCTCGTCGGCCAGCTCCTCCAAGGCCGCCTCGGGATCGCGCAGATGGCCCGCCACCCGGTCGAGGCCGACCCGGGCGAGCCGGGTGACGACCTCCTCCTCGCGGTTCTCCGGCGCGATCACGATCAGCTCGTCGGCCGGGTCGAGGACCGTGCCGGCCTGCTCGGCGAACCGGCCGTCGGCCGGCACGTTCACCGCGTCCCGCAGATGACCGGCCGCGAAGTCCTGGGGGGTCCGCGCGTCCACGACGACCGCGCCCGAGCGCCGCAGTCCGGCGAACTCGGCCGGGGAGAGCGGGCGCGCCGCCGTCGCGTCGTAGCGGTCGCGGTCCCTGCGGTTGAGGTCGGCGTCGTAGGCGAAGTAGCCGGGCGCGGCGGACTGCCCCGCGGTGACCAGCGCGACGAACGCGTCACGGCTCATCGGCGCGCAGGCGTAGTTGGTGGCGCGCTGCGCGCCGATCGTGGACTGCCGCTCGGTGGAGAGGTTCTTGCCGCAGGCGGAGCCGGCCCCGTGGGCGGGGAAGACCCGCACCTCGTCGGGGAGCGCCATGAGCTTGCGCTGCACGCTGTCGTGCAGCATCGCGCCGAGTTCCTCGGCGGTGACGCCGACGGAGGCGAGGAGGTCGGGGCGGCCGACGTCGCCGATGAAGAGCGCGTCGCCGGTGAGGACGCCGTGGGGGACGGTGTCGTCGGCGTGCTCGTACACCAGGACGCTGATCGACTCGGGGGTGTGCCCGGGCGTCTCCATGATCTCCAGGACGACGTCGCCGAGGACGATCCGCTCGCCCTCGGACAGGGGGCGGATCGGGTACTCGGTCTCCGCCCGGCTGCCGTAGCCGATCCAGGCGCCGGTGCTGTCGGCCAGTTCCAGGTGGCCGGCGACGAAGTCGGCGTGGAAGTGGGTGTTGATGACGCCGACCACGGTCAGGCCGTGGGCCCGGGCGTCCGCGAGGTACTCCGAGACGTCCCTGCGCGGGTCGACGACCACCGCTCGCCCGGTCCTCTCGTCGGCGATCAGGTAGGACGCCTGGGAGAGGCAGTCGAGGTAGTACGGGGCGAAGAACACGGCGATCCTTTCGTGCGGCATACACGCATCGGGGCCTTCCCGGGCCCTCTGATACCCCCCTGGGTATCTGCGGTCGACCGTAAGGGGAGGTGTCGGGGCAAGTCAAATACCCCCCTAGGTATCTGTACGGAGGGGGGGGTGGGCACGCACCACCCCGAGCCGCGAGCCCGTGCGGCAAGGCGACGCGACGAGGCCGCCCTCCGGCCGGGATGTGGTCCCGGCCGGAGGGCGGCCTCGTGGAGTGCTCGTGCTGCGGGCCGCCCGGGGAGGGGGCCGTCGGTCAGGTCAGCGGGTCACCGGTCAGTGGCGGGCATCCGCCCGGCGGCGGCGGACGGCCACGAGGATCGCGGCGCCGGCGGCACCCAGGGCCGCGGCGCCGACGGCGTACGGCGTGAGCTGGGCGCCGGTGGTCGCCAGGGAGCCGTCGCCGGGGCCGGTGGCGGACGGCGAGGGTGTCGAACCGGGCGCGGCGGGGGCGCCCTGCTGGGGACGTCGCGGCTGCGGACCGTGCTCTTCGCGGGCGAACCGTTCGCCCGTCTGGTACTCGGTACCCGGCGCGAGGTCGGCTTCGGTGACGCGGTGGTGGGTGCAGACGTTGGTCTCGGTCGGGCCGTAGAGGTTGTGCAGGGACGCTTCCGGCAGCGCCGCGCGCAGCCGCCGCAGGTGCTTCAGGGCGAACGGTTCGCCCGCGAAGAGCACGGTCCGCAGCCGCGACGTCCCCAGCAGGGCGTGGTTCTTGGCGTCGAGCATCCGGATGAGGGCGCCGGGTACCGAGTACCAGACGGTGATGCCCTCCTCGGCGACCAGCCGGTTGAGGGCCGGGCCCAGGGCCCGCTGGTGCTCGGGCACGAGGACGAGGCAGGCGCCGGCGCTCGCGGCGGCGAAGACGTCGAAGACGGACAGGTCGAAGTGGACGGGGGCGTGGGAGGACAGCCGGTCCTCCGCGGTCAGCCCGAACTCGGCCACGGTCCAGTCGACGAACGCCGTCGCGTTGCGATGGGACAGCATGACGCCCTTGGGCGTGCCGGTGGATCCGGAGGTGTAGAGGATGTAGGCGAGGTCGTCGGGGCCGACGTCCGCGGGCGCGAACCCTTCGGGCACCGGCCGGTCCACGGCCCGGGTCCAGTGCGTCGTCCGGAGCGCCGTCCGGTCCGCCCGCGCGGGCTCGTCGGCCGGCGCCGGTTCGTCGCCGACGAGGACGGCCGTGTGCAGCGCGTCGGGAAGTCCGTGCTCGTGGAGCAGGGCGAGCCGGGGCGCGTCGGTGACCAGGCAGCGGACGGCGCAGTCGCCGAGGATGTAAGCGGCGCGGCCCACGGGCGTGGCCGGGTCGACCGGGACGTACGCGGCCCCGCACTTGAGGACGGCGTGGAGGGTCACGAGGGTCTCGGTCGACTTGCCGAACCACAGGCCCACCCGGTCTCCGGGGCGGACTCCCCGCTCGCGCAGGGTCGCGGCGAGCGCGGTGGCGGCCCGGTCCAGGGCGGCATAGTCGGTGGAGCGGCCCCGGTGGCGGACGGCCTCGGCGGTGGGCCGGGCGGCCGCGGCGCGGGTCAGCAGCTCATTCAGCGTGCGCATGGAGGGCTCCTGCGGGGCGGGGGGACGCGGCGCGGGCGCGGGTGGTCAGGCCGAGCTTCTCGGCGATGACCAGCCGCTGCATGTCGGAGGTGCCGGAGGAGATCCGGGTGCCGAGCGCGTCGCGCAGATTCCGTTCGACGTCGGTGTCGGTGGTGTAGCCGAGTCCGCCGTACAGCTGCAGGGCGTCGAGGAAGGTCTCGACGGCGGACTCGCTGGTGCGGAGCTGGGCGGCCTCGGGGTAGTGAGAGGGGACGTCCCGTCCGAGGTCCCAGGCGGCCCGGTGGGTGAGCAGGCGGGCCTCGTCCAGCCGGATCCGCATCTCGACGACGCGGTGGGAGACGGACTGGAACTTGCCGATGTTCCGGCCGAACTGCTCGCGGGTGCGCGCGTACCGCACGCACTCGTCGATCTGGCGCCCCATGGTGCCGAGCAGCGGGGCGAGGATCAGCGAGCGTTCCCAGGCCATGGTCGCGGAGAGGACGCGGGAGCCCTGCTTCTCCGCGCCGAGCCGGGCCGAGAGCGGGATCCGGCAGCCTGCGAGGGTGATCTCGCCCCAGGGGGCGGTGCGCAGGCCGGCCTTCTCGTAGCGGGTCTCGACGGTGAGACCCGGCTGGTCGCGGTCGACGAGGAAGGCGGTGACCCCGGTGAACCCGAGGGCCGGGTTGACGGTGGCGTACACGAGGAAGACGTCGGCGAGGGGCGCGTTGGTGACGAAGCGCTTGGCGCCGTCGAGGACGTAGTGGTCGCCGTCGCGGCGGGCCGTGGCCGTCAGGGAGAGGGCGTCGGAGCCGGAGCCGGCCTCGGTGATGGCGTGTGCGCCGATCAGTCGGCCGTCGCAGAGCCCGGGGAGGTAGCGCGTCTTCTGCTCCTCGCTCCCGAAGAGCAGCAGCGGCATCTCCGCGGCCCAGATGTGCGCGCCGAGCGCGATCATGAGTCCGTTGTCCCGGCAGCCCTCGCCGAGGCCCTCCAGGGCGAGGGCGCAGGTCAGCGGGTCCAGGCCGAGGCCGCCGTACGCGCGGGGCACGGGGAGGCCGAGGACGCCGGCGTCGGCGCAGCGCTGCCAGTCGCCGGGCTGGAGCGTCCCGGTGCTTTCCCGGGCCGGGAGGTCGGCGCCGAGCTCCTGGCCGAGCAGGCGGAACCGGTCGGCGAGGGCGGTCTGTTCCTCGGTGGGGCTGAGGTTCACGGGTGGCCGCCGACCGCGTCGAGGGCGGGCAGCCCGGCCAGCGAGGCCGCGATGTGGCCGTCGGAGACCACGTGGTCCTCCAGGGTGCCCGCGAGGTACTGGTCGTACGCGGAGAGGTCGAGCAGCCCGTGGCCGCTGACGTTGAAGAGGATGACGCGCGGCCGGTTCTCCTCGCGGGCCCGTACGGCCTCGTCGACGGCGCACTTGACGGCGTGCGCGGACTCGGGGGCGGGGATGAGGTTCTCCGTGCGGGCGAAGAACGCGCCGGCCTCGAACACCTCCTTCTGTCCGTAGGCCACGGCCTCCATGAGGCCGCGGTCGTAGAGGGCGCTCACCAGCGGGGCGGCGCCGTGATAGCGCAGTCCGCCGGCGTGGACGCCGGGCGCGACGAAGGTGTGGCCGAGGGTGTACATCTTCGTCATGGGGGTGGTACCGGAGAAGTCGTTGTAGTCCCAGGCGTAGCGGCCCCGGGTCATCTTGGGGCACGCCTCGGGCTCCACGGCGACCAGCCGGGTCCCGGCGCCGGTGCGGAGCTTCTCGCGGTGGAAGGGGAAGGCGAGACCGGCGAAGTTGCTGCCGGCGCCCATGGCGCCGATGACGACGTCGGGGAACTCGCCGGCCATCTCCATCTGGAGCAGGGCCTCTTCGCCGATGACCGTCTGGTGCAGCAGGACGTGGTTCTCGCCGCTGCCGACGGAGAAGGCGCCGCGGGTGACGCTCCGGGCGTGTTCGAGGGCCTCGGCGTTGGCGATGGCGACGCTGCCGTCGCCGTCGGGCGAGGCGGCCAGCAGGGCGCGGCCCGCCTCGGTGGTGCCGCTCGGGCTCGGGATGACGCGGGCGCCGTTGAGCTCCATCAGGACCCTGCGGTAGGGCTTCTGCCGGTAGCTGCAGTTGACCATGAAGACGGTGCAGGCGAGGTCGAGGGCGTGGCAGGCCATGGACAGCGCGGTGCCCCACTGGCCGGCGCCGGTGCCGGTGGTGATCTCCTGGACGCCGGCCTTCTTGTAGTAGTGGGCCTGCGCGAGGGCGGAGTTGAGCTTGTGGCTGCCGGAGGCGTTGGCGCCCTCGTACTTGTAGTAGATGTGCGCGGGGGTGTCGAGCGCCTGCTCCAGGCGGTGGGCGCGGATCAGCGGGGTGGGCCGCCAGCGCTGGTACTGCGCGCGCACCGGGTCGGGGATCCTCACGTGGCGCTCGGTGCCGACGCTGCCGCGGTACATGGACAGCGGGATGTTGGCGCCGGTGGAGCCGCGGTCGGCCGTCTGCGCGTCGGCGTCCGGTCCCGTGGCGGGCCGGGCCCGGCGGACGTCGGAGGCCGACACGTCGAGGTCGGCGAGGATGTTGTACCAGTGGGTCGGGACGTCGTCCTCGTCGAGCAGGTACTGGTTGCGCAGGGCTTTCATGCCGGGGTCTCCGTCCGCAGGCCGGCGACGTGCCGGCGGACGAGCGCGACCAGGTCGCCGACGGTCTCCAGGTCGGCCTCCATGACGTCCTCGTCCTCGATGTGGCCGCCGAACTCGTTCTCCACGGCGAGCAGGAGCTGGAGCAGGTTGAGCGAGTCGAGCTGGATCATCGGCGAGTAGAGCGAGGTCCGGGGACCGATGTCCTGGGGGTCGAGACGGAGATCGAGGGCGTCGACCATGAGTGCGCGGACCTTCGTGGCCACGTCGTCGTCGGGCAGCATGTCGAAAGGCTCCTTGGAACAGGAAATACATCAGGTCGGGGTGACTGCGCGCGGGCCGCGCCGGGACGACACCGGAGGGATAGTTCCGTGACGGCCCGAGACCGGTGCGCGAGGAAGTCGGGGAAAGACGGGGAGAGACGGCAAAAGCCGGTGCCGAGGGTCACCATGGGGGAATCAGCAGGGGTCGGCGAGAAGACGGGAGACGTCCGTGACGATCTCGCTCCCCACCACGAGGAAGAAATGATCTCCGGGAAAGACCCGCAGGGAGAATTCGCCGGACGTCGCGTCCGACCAGGCGGCGGCGTGCGCCACGGGCACGCCCGGGTCGGCGTCCCCCACGTACGCCGTCACCGGCACGGTCACCGGCCGCGCCGCGGTGGGTCGGTAGGTCTCGATCAGTGTCAGGTCGCCGCGGAACGACGGCAGCAGCAGGGCCAGCAGCTCCGGCTCGGCGACCACCGCCGGATCCATGCCGCCGAGCGCGAGCAGCCCCTCGACCATGGCGTCGTCGTTCTGCAGATGGAGTGTGCGGCCGCCCCGCGGGCTGAGCGGCGCGCCGTGTCCGGAGACGAACAGGTGGCGCGGACGAGCCCGGTAGAGCGCCTCCAGACGCAGGGTGACCTCGTACGCGAGGGCCGCGCCCATGCTGTGGCCGAGCAGCGCGACCGGCCGGTCGAACAGCGGAAGGAGCTCGCGCGCCACACGGTCGGCAAGCGGCCCCATGGCGCTGACGCACTCCTCCCCGAAGCGGTCCTGCCGCCCCGGGTACTGGACAGCGACGAGTTCCACGTCGTCCGGCAGGGCCTCGGCCCAGCCGTAGAACGCGCCGGCGGTACCGCCCGCGTGGGGCAGGCACACCAGGCGGATCCTCGGCGCGGGCACCGGGCGGGGCCGGCGCAGCCAGCGCCCGTCCGGGCTCGCGGCATGCGGGGCACGTACCGGGCTGGTCATCACTGGCGGCCTGCTTCCCTGGGCTTCTCGAACGGCCGGGAACTCACTCGTACCGGCATTTCAAGTACCGCACCCTAACGCCATTTCGCGGCTCGTCACCACCTGATTCGGGCGGCAGTTCCCCATACAGAATTCATCCAGCCCGCGGGTGCCCGGACTCCGTACATTGGTCCGCCGTCACGTCGTGAATTCTCTCCCCGCCGCCCGTCGCCGGAGGAATTCAGCTCATTCGATCCTGCCGAAAGAGACCCGTCACGCCATGAATTCCCTCCCTCTGCACCAGGTCTACGTCGGCGGCCGGTGGACCGCCCCGCGCGCCGCCGGCACGATCCCCGTGGAGAACCCGGCGACCCTGGGGATCGTCGGGGAGGTCCCGGACTGCGGCGGCGAGGACGTCTGGCACGCGGTGGACGCCGCCCGCCGGGCCCTGCCCGGCTGGTCGGCGACCGGCGTCGAGGAGCGCGTGGCGGCCCTGACGGCGCTGCGCGAGGCCCTGGTGAAGCACCAGGACGAGCTGGCGGAGACCGTCACGCGGGAGATGGGGTCGCCCCTCACGTTCTCCCGGCGCGTCCAGGCGGGCCTGCCCGTGCGGGTGCTCGACGGCTTCACGGCGGCGCTCGCCGCGGCCACCGCCGAGGAGCGGATCGGGCACTCCCTCGTGGTGCGCGAGCCGGTCGGCGTGGTCGGCGCCATCACCCCGTGGAACTACCCGCTGCACCAGGCGGTCGCCAAGATCGGCGCGGCCGTCGCAGCGGGCTGCACGCTCGTGCTCAAGCCGAGCGAACTCGCCCCGCTCTCCTCGTACCTCCTGGCGACGCTCATCGACGGGATCGGGCTGCCGCCGGGCGTCTTCAACCTCGTGCCCGGCAGGGGCGCGACGGCGGGCGCCGCGCTGACCGTCGACGACGGCGTCGACCTGGTGTCCTTCACCGGGTCGCTGGAGGCCGGCCGGAAGGTCGGCGCCGCGGCGGCCCGTACGGTCAAGAAGACCTGTCTGGAGCTGGGCGGCAAGTCCGCCACGGTGGTCCTGCCGGACGCCGACCTGGCCGCCGCCGTCGAGGACGGGGTCCGCAGCGCCCTGCACAACGCGGGGCAGACCTGCACCGCCCGCACCCGGCTGCTGGTGCCGCGGGAGCGGCTGGACGAGGCGCTGGACATCGCCCGTTCGGTCGTCGCCGGTTACGTGCCGGGCGACCCCGAGGACCCGGCGACCCTGTTGGGCCCCCTCGCCTCCGCCGGGCAGCGCGAGCGGGTCCTCGGCCATCTGGCGCAGGCCGTCCGCTCGGGTGCCCGTCAGGTCGCCGGCCAGGACGCCGCGGCCGCGCTGCCGGCAACCGGGCACTACGTGGCGCCGAGCGTCTGGACGGACGTCGCTCCTTCCTCGCCGCTGGCCCGCGAGGAGGTCTTCGGTCCCGTCCTCGCGGTCATGACGTTCGACGGCGACGACGGGGCGGTATCGCTCGCGAACAGCTCCGAGTACGGCCTCGCCGCCACCGTGTGGTCCGGCGACCGGGACCGCGCGGTCGCCGTGGCCCGGCGGCTGCGGGTGGGCCAGGTCGACGTCAACGGCGCGAAGTTCAACGCCGCCGCTCCGTTCGGGGGCTACAAGCAGTCCGGCATCGGCCGGGAACTCGGCCGACACGGCATCCAGGAGTTCCAGGAGGTCAAGGCGGTCCAGCTGCCGTCCTGATCGGGACCGGTGGACTCCGCCGCACCGAGCCCCTTCCTCCCCACCCCCACTTCCCCGCACCTCGACTCGAAACGACGGGTGACACGTCAAGGCGGTCCAGCTGCCGTCCTGATCGGGACCGGTGGACTCCGCCGCACCGGGCCGCTTCCTCCCCACCCCCACTTCCCCGCACCTCGACTCGAAACGACGGGTGACAC
>NZ_RDBH01000129.1:1991093-2034792 GCF_008042145.1 Streptomyces sp. adm13(2018) | reverse complement strand
CGAAAGGCATCGCCATGCCCCTCGTCTCCTCCCGCACCCGCCTCGCCACCCTCGCGGCCCTGACCGCGCTCGGCGCCCTCGCCTCCATCGGCTCGGCGACGGCCGCCAACCCCCAGCTGAACGGCGGCTGGGCACCGTCCAACCGCTGCCCCGTCGACGCGGCGGCGATGCTCGCCTCCGACGGACTCGACACCTCGCCGCAGTGCGTCGTGTCGTACTCCCTCAGCGGCTCCATCAAGCTGGGCAAGACCACCGTGCCCACGGGGAGCACCAACCTGCAGATCGGCGTCGTCCAGAACGCGGACGGCACCAGCACCGTCGCGGCCCCGGCCGGCGGCGCGCTGATCGCCGCCCCGGCCAACGTCCCGGGCGGCCTCCTCGGGCTGATGTGTCCCAGTGACATCCCGTTCATCTCCGACATCTGCCGTCAGCTCACGGACGCCAAGCTCAACAAGATCACCGCCACCATGGAGTCGGTCGGCACGCCCTCGGACTTCGACCAGATCGCGGGCGTCCTCACCGACAAGCCGATCGTCTCCATCCCGGTCCGCATCCGCCTGGAGAACCCGTTCCTCGGAAGCAACTGCTACATCGGGACGAAGGCCAACCCGATCATCCTGCGCCCGAGCAACCTCACCTCGCCCGACTTCGGCGTCGAGCGCTTCAACGGCGACGGCTCCGCGAACGAGGAGGGCGACATGAGCCGCCTCAACATCCTCGGCTCCACCCAGAGCGACACCACCTTCGCCGTCCCCGGCGCCAGCGGCTGCGGCCTCGGCTGGTTCGGCCTCATCGACGCCGCCGTCAACCTCAAGACGGGGCTGCCCTCCGCCGCCGGCAAGAACAGCCTCACCCTCAACAACACCCAGACCCACCTGACGGGCCTCTTCGCCCCCGGTCTCGCCGCCCCCGACGCCGGCAAGACCCTCTCCCGCAACTGGCACTCGGCCGTGCGGTAACAGCCATCCATGGTCGATTCCCGGCCTACTAGGTAAGCGCGTACCCCTCAGGCACGCCAACTCTTGCGCAACGTGTGTACAGCACACAGCAGGTGACCTAGCTTCAGCAGATCACGTTGGTACGCACCTGACGACCAAGGCGGCGCCCACCACGCCAGGCTGGGCTCCGCACCGTCGCTCCCCCACCGGTCGCGTAGGAGAGCAAGGGATCGGTTCATGCCCGCAATCACCCAGTCGCCGGACATCGGTGAACCGCTCGAACCGCTCCCCAGGGAGTTCGCCGCCCTGATGAGGCCGGAGATACCCGGCCTCATCAAGGAGATCGGCATGGAGGTCCAGCGGACCTACCCCGTGTACGCCCACCTGTTCAACGGGCCGCACTCGGACGCCATCCGCCAGGGCGTGGAGCAGGCGCTCGCCGCCTTCGTGGAGCGGGTCGCCGACCCCGCCACCGACTCGGCCCTCCGCGACGAACTGCTCCGCAAGTTCGGCCGGGTCGAGGCCTACGAGGGCCGCGACCTCGACACGTTACTGGGCGCCTACCGCCTCGGCGCCCGCGTCGCCCTGCGCCGCGCCAAGATCATCGGCCGTACGTACAACCTCTCCCCCACCCTGATCCTCGCCTTCGCGGACGCCCTCTTCGCCTACGTCGACGAGCTGGAGGCCCTGTCGCGCGAGGGCTACGTCATGGTGCAGACCCGCGCGGTGTCCGATGTGGCCGCGCTGCGAAGACAGTTACTCCATCTCGTCGTCGCCGGGCCGCCGCTGCCGCGGGCGACGATCGCCGAGCTGTGCCGGGACGCCTCCTGGGAGCTCCCCGAGGAGTGCACGCTGGTCGCGCTGCGGCCGCCGCTCGCCGAACTCGTCCAGGCGGGGCTGGACCGGGACGTCCTCGCCGACCTCACCCTCCCCCAGCCGTACCTGCTCATCCCCGGCCCGCTCACCGCCGACCGCCTGGCGATGCTCGGCTCCGCCCTGGCGGGCACGTCGGCGGTCGTCGGCCTGACCGTGCCGCCGGCGCAGGCCGCCCACTCGATCCGCTGGGCGCGCCGGGTCCTCCAGCTCATCGACGAGGGCGTGGTCGCCGACGCGCCGCTGGTGCACTGCGAGGAGCACCTGACAACGTTGTGGCTGCTCACGGACACGGCCCTGGTGGACCAGCTGGCCCGGCGTGAACTCGCCCCGCTCGACGAGCTGTCCGGCACCCGGCGCGACCGGCTGATCGAGACCCTGCGGGTCCACGTCTCCACCCGGGCGCCGGCCGAGCAGGTCGGCGAACTCCTCGGCGTACACGCCCAGACGGTCCGCTACCGGCTGCGGAACCTGGACGGCCACTTCGGCGACCGGCTCCTCGACCCCGACCACCGCTTCGCCCTCGAAGCGGCGCTGCGCGCGCTCCATCTGGGCGGCCGGCGCAGGGACTGAACCGGGCCGCGGGCGTTCCCGCGGCCCGGGCCGGTCCGTGGGGTCCCTCAGGGGTTCCTGGGTGTGAGGCGGCAGCGGGCCGGGCCCGCCGCCTGGAGGGTGATGGCGGGCGCGACCGGCACCACGGTGTCGACGGCCTCCAGGTCGTAGCGCTGGAGGAGCATCGCCAGCGCGATCACCGACTCCAGCATCGAGAAGTGCTGGCCGATGCAGGCCCGCGGGCCCCCGCCGAAGGGGAACCAGGCGTAGCGCGGGCGGGCGGCCTCCGCCTCGGGCGTGAAGCGGTCGGGGTCGAAGCGCTCCGCGTCCTCCCAGTAGTCCGGGTGCCGGTGGGTGACCCAGGGGGCGACGATGACGTCCGCGCCGGCCGGGATCGCGACGCCGCCGACGACGGTGGCGGCGACGGCCCGGCGGCCGATGACCGGAGCGGCCGGGAAGAGCCGCATGGCCTCCTTCAGGACCCGGGTGACGTACGGCAGCGCGTCGAGGTCCCCGGCGCCGGGGGCCCGGCCGGCCAACACCCGGTCGACCTCCTCGTGGGCCCGCTTCCGCTCCTCCGGGTGGAGGGCCAGCAGGTGGAGGGCGAAGCCGAGCGAGGTGGCGGTGGTCTCGTGGCCGGCGAGCAGGAAGACGAGGACCTGCTCGCGCAGTTCGGTCGCGTCGAAGCTGCCGTCCTCGGCGCTCTCGGCCTCGACGAGGAGGGTCAGCAGGTCCTGGCCGTCGCCGGGGGCCCCGCCGGAGCTTCGGCGCTCGGCGATGATGCGGTCGCAGACCTCGTAGAGCGCGCGGTGGACGGCGGCGGCGCGGCGGTTGCCCGGGGTGGGCCAGTCGCGGGGGACGTTGACCGGGGAGTAGCCGCGGCGCAGCACGTAGGCGCCGACGTCGGGGAAGTTCTTCTCGACGATCTCGACGGCGGCGTCGACGTCGGTGCCGAAGAGGATGCGGGCGACGGCGCGCAGGGCCAGGCGGGCCATGTCCTGGAGGACGTCGACGGTGCCGGCGTCGGCCTGCCGCCACTCCTCTGCGAGGGTGGTGACCTCGGCGGCGATGGCGGCGGCGTAGCCGTCGACGCGGCGGCGGGTGAAGAGCGGCTGGACGAGCCGGCGCTGGCGGCGGTAGTCCTCGTCCTGGCTGGTGAGCAGTCCGTTGCCGAAGGACTCGCGGACCTCCTGGTAGAAGGCGTTGTCCTTGCGGAAGTTGGCCGACTCGCCGGCGAGGACCTGCTGCGCGCCCTCGGCGGAGAAGACGCCGTAGACGGTGGCGCGGAGCCCGGGCGGGCCGGCGGAGATCCGCACGACGTCGCCGTGGTCGCGGCGGGCGCGGAGGAAGGTGCCCAGGGAGTCGTTCTTGAGGTCGAGCATGGAGCCGAGCAGCGGG
Source organism: Streptomyces sp. adm13(2018) (assembly GCF_008042145.1). Lineage (GTDB taxonomy): Bacteria > Actinomycetota > Actinomycetes > Streptomycetales > Streptomycetaceae > Streptomyces. The sequence continues at coordinate 2,031,031 of NZ_RDBH01000129.1, read as the reverse complement.
AGTCCGGTGAGTTCGGGTGCCGCGGTACCGGTGGTGGTGGCCATGAACGTTCCCCTCGATCGTCGCCTGACGGGTGATTGTGCCGCAGCGGGTGACTCACCGGTAGGGATGCTCGAACGGCGGGCCGAATCCGGCCGATCGGCTCGAACCGGGCGGCTGTCAGTGCCGTCTGGGAGGCTCGCCGCATGGAGCGACCCGAGATGACCCTGCAACTCACCATCGACTGCGCCGACCCGCAACGGCTGGTGCCCTTCTGGCTGGAGGCCCTGCGCTACGTGCCCGATCCGCCGCCGGAGGGCCATGCCACCTGGCGGGCGTACTGGGAGGCGATCGGCGTCCCCGAGGACGAACTGGGCGGGGAGGCGGGGGAACTCCCGGAGTCCATCGTGGACCCGGGCGGCACCGGCCCCCGGGTCTGGTTCCAGCGCGTCCCGGAGCCGAAGACCGTCAAGAACCGCGTGCACCTGGACCTGAAGGTCGGGGGCGGCCGCGGGGTCCCGCTCGCGGTGCGCAGGGAGCGGGTGGACGGCGAGGTGGCGCGGCTCACGGCGCTCGGCGCGACGATCCTCTACACGATGGACGAGCCGAACGGCATGGACTACTACGCGGTGGTCCTCCAGGATCCCGAGGGCAACGAGTTCTGCCTCGTGTGACGCATCACTGCGGGCGGGCGGGACGCGCGGCGGGCGCGGCACACCTGACGTGACCGACGCCACCGCGCCGCTCCCCGGTGCCGTGAACCGGCCTCCGAGCGGCCCAGGGACGGTCCCGGACCGCCGGAACGGGGCCTTCCGGTGCCGGGGCGTGGCGGAACGCACGCTCGAATGGTGCACGGGTCACCGCTTCCGGGGCCTAGCCTTGTATCCATGTCCGATCGCCGCAGAGAGACCCCGAGCCCCGAAGCCCTGAACGACGCCATCCGCACCCTGTGGGCGCGCGCCGGTGAACAGCGCCGCGCACTGACCGCCGACGAGCAGCGGATCTATCAGGTACTCGTGGCCGCGTGGGCCGAGGCGACACAGACGGAGCAGGGGCTCGCCGCCTGAAGGCCCCCTCGCGGGCCGGGGGGGGCGGTCCGAAGGTGACGGATCAGGCCTGCCACTCCTGGCGGTAGCCGGGGTGTCCGGCGTAGGGCAGGGCCAGGACGCGCAGGGTCCACTCCGGTGTCACCGGCGGGGCCGTGAACCGGGCGCCCGTGTCGTCGCGGACCCAGTGCCGGCCGTCCGCGTCCGCCTCGACCGGTCCCATCCAGCGCAGCCCGCACGCTCCCTCGAACACGTGCGCGCCGTCCCGGCCGCACGCGGGCGGGCAGGTGGCGGCCGAGGCCGCGAGCAGCTGCCGCTTCGCGAGGACCTCCGTCAGGACGCGCGCCCGGGCGACCCGCAGGTACGCGCGGCCGCCGCCGTCCCCGGACTCCTCCCGGACGATCTCCCACGGGTGGAGACCCTCCCCGGCGGCGCCGAGCCGCGCCGCGGCCGCGGTCTCCTCGTCGTAGCGAGCCGTGAGGAAGGCGATCAGTTCGTCCACGGGACCCTCCGGGTGGCGTGCGGATGGCCCCACTGTACGAGCGGCCGCCCGCCCACCGGGGGCGTTCCGCGGGCTACTTGGCGATGGCCCGGCTGATCACCATGCGCTGGATCTCGCTGGTGCCCTCGAAGATGGTGTAGATGGCCGCGTCGCGGTGCATGCGCTCCACCGGGTACTCGCGGGTGTAGCCGTTGCCGCCGAGGATCTGGATCGCCTGGGCCGTGACGCTCTTGGCGACCTCGCTCGCGTACAGCTTGGACATGGAGCCCTCGGCAGCCGTGAAGGGCCGGCCGGCGGTCGCCATCCAGGAGGCGCGCCAGACCAGGAGGCGGGCGGCGTCGATCTGGGTGGCCATGTCGGCGAGCTGGAAGGCGACGCCCTGGTTCTCGATGATCGGGCGGCCGAACTGGACGCGGGTCTTCGCGTAGTCGAGGGCGACCTCGTACGCGGCACGGGCCGTGCCGACGGCCATGGCGCCTACCGCGGGGCGGGAGGCCTCGAAGGTGGCCATGGCGGCGTTCTTCACCCGCTCGCCGCCGGTCTTCGCCCTCTCCCGGGCCCGGGCCAGCCGCTCGTCCAGCTTCTCCTTGCCGCCGAGGAGGCAGTGGCCGGGGACGCGGACGTCCTCCAGGACGACCTCGGCGGTGTGGGAGGCGCGGATGCCGTGCTTCTGGAACTTCTGCCCCTGGGAGAGGCCGGGGGTGTTCGGGGGCACGATGAAGGAGGCGTGGCCCTTGGAGCCGAGCTCCGGGTCGACGACCGCGACGACGACGTGGACGTTGGCGATGCCGCCGTTGGTGGCCCAGGTCTTGGTGCCGTTGAGCACCCACTCGTCGGTGGCCTGGTCGTACACCGCGCGGGTGCGCATGGAGGCGACGTCCGATCCGGCGTCGGGCTCGGACGAGCAGAACGCGGCGACCTTGACGTCGTTGGCGTCGCCGTACATCTGCGGGACCCAGGTGCCGATCTGCTCCTCGGTGCCGTTGGCGAGGACGCCGACGGCGGCGAGGCCGGTGCCGACGATGGAGAGGGCGATGCCGGCGTCTCCCCAGAAGAGCTCCTCCATGGCCATGGGGATGCCGAGACCGGTCGGGTCGAAGAACTGCTGGGCGTAGAAGTCGAGCGAGTAGATGCCGATCTTCGCCGCTTCCTGGATGATCGGCCAGGGAGTCTCCTCACGCTCGTCCCATTCGGCGGCCGCGGGGCGCATCACGTCGGCGGCGAAGCCGTGGAGCCAGTCGCGGACCTGCTTCTGGTCATCGTTGAGTTCGAGCGTGAACTCGCCCATATTCCCTCCCAGCTGTACGTTACTTGCGGTAACACCAGTCTGTTACCGGTCGGTATGGGCTGTCAACCTGCGGTGGAGCGGTTCGGCCGACCGGCACCGGACACCGGCCGGGTGTTACGTTGCGACAGCCTCACGAATCGCACGGGCGGGGAGACACGCACATGGACATCGCACACCGGACCACCGACCAGCAGACGCCCGCCGAGCAGCGGCGACGCGAACTGCTGGAGGCGGCGGACCGGGTGGTGCTCCGGGACGGCCCCAAGGCCTCCATGAACGCGATCGCGGCGGAGGCCGGCATCACCAAGCCGATCCTCTACCGCCACTTCGGCGACAAGGGCGGTCTCTACCGCGCGCTCGCCATCCGCCACACGGACGCCCTCCTCGCCGCCCTGCGGGCCGCGCTCGACGCGCCGTCCGACCGTCGCCGCCGCGTCGAGTCCACCCTCGACACCTACCTCGCCTCGATCGAGGCGATGCCCCAGGTGTACCGCTTCCTCATGCACCCCGCCGAGGACTCCCACCAGACCGAGCAGGGCTTCGACGTCGGCCGCCACTCCGCCCCGCTCCTGCGGCGCATGGGCGAGGAGCTCGGCCAGGTCATCGCCGAGCGCATCGACCTGGGCCCGGGCGCCGAGGTCCAGGCCCGGATCTGGGGGCACGGGATCGTCGGCATGATGCACGCGGCCGGGGACTGGTGGCTCGGCGAGCGCCCCTGCTCGCGCGCCGAACTCGTACGCAGTCTGGCCGACCTCCTCTGGGGCCGCCTCGCCCAGGCGTCCGACCGCCCCGGCGGCCCGGGGTTCTAGGGCCGGGGGCGCGACGCGCCGGGCCCCGCGGGCCGGGCGGGCTCCGGTCCTCAGGCCTCCAGCACCCCGGCGCCGCCGCCCCACGGCTGCTTGCGGACCGCGCGGACCAGACGTGACTTGCGCCACCCCGTGACGTGGTCCGCGTAGACCCCGCCGTCCAGGTGGTCGGCCTCGTGCTGGAGGCAGCGGGCGAAGAATCCCGTGCCCTCCACCCGTACCGGCGTCCCGTCCAGCCGCACCCCCTCGACCATCGCCCGGTCGTAACGGGGCGTCGGGGCTTCCAGGCCCGGCAGGGAGAGGCAGCCCTCGGGGCCCCGCACGACGTCGCCGTCCGCCTCGACCAGGCGCGGGTTCACGAGATGTCCCAGGTGACGGGTCTCCTCGTCGTCCGGGCAGTCGTACACGAAGACCCGCAGGCCCACGCCCACCTGGTTCGCCGCCAGACCGACGCCGTTCGCCGCGTACATCGTGGCGAACATGTCCTCGACGAGCCGGGCGAGTTCGGGCCCGAAGTCGGTGACGGGCGCGCAGGGCGTGTGCAGGACGGGGTCGCCGAGCAGAGTCATCGCTCGGACCAGGCCGGAACTGCCGGGGATGGGGCGGTTTCGCATGGCGGTAAGGGTACGGTCCGCCGTGACCTGGCTGTTTCGGGTGTCTCACCACGGTGCCGCTGTTCGGGCTGCTGGCCGGATCTCGATAGGCTGAGCCCGGACCGACGCAAGGAGGAACAAGAACGATGTCAGGACACCCCGGTAATCCAGAGCCGCTGTCGCCGCGCGCCAAGCTGGCCGTGACGGCGGGCAGGGCCGCGGCCGCGGTGTCGCGTGCGGCGGGGCGCGGCAGCGGATCGGTGATCGGCGGCAAGGTGGCGCTGAAGCTCGACCCCGACCTCCTCGGCCGGCTCGCCCAGCATCTGGACGTCGTCCTGGTGTCCGCGACGAACGGCAAGACCACCACGACCCGGCTGATCGCGGAGGCCCTGCGCGCCGCCGGCCCGGTCGTGTCGAACGCCCTCGGCGCCAACATGCCCGCGGGCATCACCTCGGCGCTGGCCGGCGGCTCGGAGTCGAAGTACGGCGTCATCGAGGTCGACGAGAAGTACCTGGCCGGCGTCGCCCGCGACACCACGCCCAAGGTGATCGCCCTGCTCAACCTCTCCCGCGACCAGCTCGACCGCGCCGCCGAGACCCGGATGCTCGCCGAGAAGTGGCGCGAGGGTCTCAACGGGACGAAGGCCGTCGTCGTCGCGAACGCCGACGACCCGCTCATCGTGTGGGCCGCCTCCTCCTCGCCGAACGTGGTGTGGGTCGCCGCGGGCCAGGAGTGGAAGGACGACGCCTGGTCGTGCCCCTCCTGCGGCGGTGTGATGCAGCGCCCGGGCGACGACTGGTTCTGCGGCGAGTGCGGCTTCCGCCGCCCCGCCCCGAGCTGGGCGCTCAGCGGCGACCACGTGCTCGACCCGCACGGCTCCGCCTGGCCGATCCGGCTCCAGCTGCCCGGCCGCGCCAACAAGGCGAACGCCGCGACCTCGGCCGCCGTCGCCGCCGTCTTCGGCGTGCCGCCGCAGGTCGCGCTGGAGCGCATGTACGCGGTGCAGGCCGTCGCCGGACGCTACGACGTGGTGTCCTTCCAGGGCCGCGAGCTGCGTCTGCTGCTCGCCAAGAACCCGGCCGGCTGGCTGGAGACGTTCTCCCTCATCGACGGGCCGCCGGCCCCGGTGATCCTCTCCGTCAACGCCCGCGGCGCCGACGGCACGGACACCTCCTGGCTGTGGGACGTGGACTACGGCCGCCTCGCCGGCCACCCGATCATGGTGATCGGCGACCGCCGTCTGGACCTCGCGGTCCGCCTGGAGGTCGCGGGTGTGGACTTCCGCGTCTGCGAGACGCTGGACGAGGCCGTCGCGATGGCCCCGCCCGGGCAGATCGAGCTGATCGCCAACTACACCGCCTTCCAGGACGTCCGCCGCCGCGTCGGCAACTGACCCGTAGAGGACTTGCAGCATGAGTGACAGCAGCCTGCGCCTGGTCTGGGTCTACCCGGACCTGCTCAGCACCTACGGCGACCAGGGCAACGTGCTCGTCGTCCAGCGCCGTGCCGAACAGCGCCGCCTCAGCGTCGAGCGCGTCGACGTCCGCAGCGACCAGCCGGTGCCGACCTCGGGCGACATCTACCTGATCGGCGGCGGCGAGGACCGCCCGCAGCGGCTCGCGGCCGACCGGCTGCTCCGGGACGGCGGCCTGTCCCGGGCCGCCTCGAACGGCGCGATCATCTTCTCGGTCTGCGCCGGATACCAGATCCTGGGGCACGAGTTCGTCAACGACGTCGGCGAGCGACAGCCGGGCCTGGGCCTGCTCGACGTCACCACGACCCGCGGCGAGGGCGCCCGCTGCGTCGGCGACGTCCTCGGGGACATCGACCCGCGCCTCAACCTGCCCCAGCTGACCGGGTTCGAGAACCACCAGGGCATCACCCATCTCGGCCCGACCGCCCGGCCGTTCGCGCGGACGGTGTTCGGCAAGGGCAACGGGACCGGCGACGGCACCGAGGGCGCGTACAACGACACCGTCTTCGGTACGTACATGCACGGCCCCGTCATGGCCCGCAACCCGCAGATCGCGGACCTGCTCCTGAAGCTGGCCCTCGACGTGAACGCGCTGCCCCCGACGGACGACCGCTGGTACGAGGCGCTGCGCGCCGAGCGCATCGCGGCCGCCACGCAGCCCGCGTAGCGGATCGCACGGCCCGCGCCGGACGGGCCGGGAAGGACAGTCGCGCACCGCGCCGGCGGCCTCTCGTACGAACGTACGTTGTCCACTGTGCGGACATCCGGTTCGGCCCCGCCACCCTGCACCGATAGGGTGGCGGGGATCCAGCCGGACGACGTGGTCCGGGAGTCGGCCCACGTTGCAAAGGTTTTCGGGCTATGCGCATTGGCGTGCTCACCTCCGGCGGAGACTGCCCCGGTCTGAACGCTGTCATCCGTTCCGTCGTGCACCGCGCCGTCGTCGACCACGGCGACGAGGTCATCGGTTTCCACGACGGGTGGAAGGGCCTGCTGGAGTGCGACTACCGCAAGCTCGACCTCGAGGCGGTCGGCGGCATCCTGGCCCGCGGCGGCACCATCCTCGGCTCCTCGCGGGTCCAGCCCGCGCACCTGGTCGACGGCGTCGAGCGCGCCCGCGGCCATGTGGCGGACCTCGGGCTCGACGCGATCATCCCGATCGGCGGCGAGGGCACGCTCAAGGCCGCGAACCTGCTCTCCGAGGCGGGCCTCCCGATCGTCGGCGTCCCCAAGACGATCGACAACGACATCGCCTCCACCGACGTGACCTTCGGCTTCGACACCGCCGTGACCGTCGCCACCGAGGCCCTCGACCGGCTCAAGACCACCGCCGAGTCGCACCAGCGCGTCCTGGTCGTCGAGGTCATGGGCCGTCACACCGGCTGGATAGCGCTGCACTCCGGCATGGCCGCCGGCGCACACGCCGTGGTCGTCCCCGAGCGCCCCTTCGACATCGACGAGCTGACCGCCCGGGTCGGCGAACGCTTCGAGGCCGGGAAGCGGTTCGCGATCGTGGTCGTCGCCGAGGGCGCGAAGCCGCGTGAGGGCTCGATGGACTTCAAGACCGCGGGCACGGACATCTACGGCCACGAGCGGTTCACCGGGATCGCCAACCAGCTCTCGGTGGAGCTGGAGGGGCGCCTCGGCAAGGAGGCCCGCCCCGTGATCCTGGGCCACGTCCAGCGCGGCGGCACCCCCACCGCGTACGACCGGGTCCTCGCGACCCGCTTCGGCTGGCACGCGGTCGAGGCCGCCCATCGCGGCGAGTTCGGCATGCTGACGGCCCTGCGCGGCACGGACATCACCATGGTTCCGCTGGCCCAGGCCGTGGAGAGCCTCAAGACGGTCCCCGCCGACCGCTACGCCGAGGCCGAGTGCGTGATCTGACGCATACGCGCGCGGACGCGCTCGTACGACACCGCCCCCGGTCGCAGTCGCGGCCGGGGGCGGTTCTAGTCTGGTGCGGACAACAAGCGCGAATCGGGCTCCAGGAGTGCACACGATGGATCACAGCGGGCACGGCATGACCACGGATCTGCCGCCGTTCACGCTGGGACGGGGGCTGGAGTTCTCTCCCGACCTGTTCTTCCTGATCGGCTGCCTCGCGGCGCTCGGCCTGTACGGCTGGGGCGTGGCGCGGCTGCGGGGCCGCGGGGACGCCTGGCCGGTGAGCCGGACGGTGTTCTTCACCGTCGGCGTGCTGACGATCGCGCTCGTCATGTGCACCGGGCTGAACGACTACGGCATGGTCATGTTCAGCGTGCACATGGTGCAGCACATGGTGATCTCCATGCTGTCGCCGATCCTGCTGCTGCTCGGCGCGCCGATCACGCTGGCGCTGCGGGCGCTGCCGGTGGCGGGCCGGGGCTCGCTCGGGCCGCGCGAGCTGCTCCTGAAGCTGCTGCACAGCCGGTACATGAAGGTGGTCACGCACCCGGGCTTCACGATCCCGATGTTCATCGCGAGCCTCTACGGGCTCTACTTCACCCCGCTCTTCGACTTCCTGATGGGGTCGAAGCCGGGCCACATCGGCATGATGGTCCACTTCCTGATGGTCGGCGTGGTGTTCTTCTGGCCGATCATGGGCGTCGACCCGGGCCCGCACCGGCCGGGCTATGTGATGCGGATGCTGGAGCTGTTCGCGGGCATGCCGTTCCACGCCTTCTTCGGCATCGCGCTGATGATGGCCTCGGAGCCGATGGTGAAGGCGTACGAGAACCCGCCGGCCTCGCTGGGGATCGACGCGCTCACCGACCAGAACGCGGCGGGCGGCATCGCCTGGGCGTTCAGCGAGATCCCGTCGGTGCTGGTGCTGATCGCTCTGGTCTACCAGTGGTACCACTCCGAGCAGCGGCAGGCGGTCCGCATGGACCGGGCCGCCGACCGGGACGGGGACAAGGAGCTGGAGGCGTACAACGCGTACCTCGCCTCGCTCCAGGCCCGGCGGTGAAGCCCGGCGTGCGGTGAGCCGCTTGCGGTGAGCGGTGAGCGGTGCGGGCCTCTTCCGGGCCCGGCGCGGGACCTCGTACGGGGTCCGGAGCCGGGCCCGGCGGCATGTCCGGCGCACGCCGGAGCGTCCGGGGAGTAGCGCGCGCCCCTCCCGCGGGGTGACCATGGGCGGGACGGCTTCCACGACCTCGGTCGGGAGGAGGGCGGACTCATGTCCGGTGGCACGAAGACGATGGCGGTGCTCACCTGCGCCGCGGTGGTGCTCACGACCGCGTACACGGTCGCGCTCGGCAGCAGCGGCTGGCTCTGGTTCGGCTCGGTGGTGCTCATCGTGGCGACGATCGGTCTGGCCGCGTCGGACAGCGCGGCCGTGGCGGGTCCGCGCCGCCGCCCGCCGGCCGGTCCCGGGCCGGCGAGCCCCTGAGCCCGGCGGGCCGGGGCCCCGCGCGGTCAGCCGCGCGGTGCGAGGACCACCCAGACCTGACCCGGGGCGAAGGCCAGCGGCGCGCCGTCCGGGGTCGTGAACGTGGTGCCCGACGCCGCCGTCGCCCGGGACCAGCGGGCCTCGTACGCGCGCCCGTCCCGCAGGACGACGGCGGTGCCCTTCCCGACGGTCTCGGTGTACGGGGAGACCGCGCCGGTGACGTCGTGGAAGCGGGAGGGGCGGACGGTGACGTGCTGCACGACCACGGTGGCCGGTGCGAGGGGTCCCGTGGCGGTGTCGCGGGCCGGGCGGCCGTCCATCGCCACGCGCCAGGTCCGGTCGGAGGCGGACCAGGTGAACGTGTAGCGGGCGGCCGGGTAGCGGACGGTCTCGGCCGGGGCCGCGGTGCCGCCGGCCGGGGCGGGGCCGAAGCGGAAGCCGATGTCCCGGGCCTCCTGGGGCGCGGCCACGGTGGCGAGGGCCGGCCCGGGGCGCAGGTAGAGGTTGTGCGGGGCGGCCCGGTCCGCGGAGCGCCGGAAGGCGCCGGGGCTGGTGGCCTCGGTGACGGGGTCCAGGGGCGCGGCCCGCAGGAGCGGGGCGAGGGCGGACTGGGCGCCCGAATAGCCGAGGACCGGGCGGCCGAAGGCGGCGAGCAGCTCCACGTCGGACTCGCGGGCGCTGCGGACGGGGCCGACGCGCTCGGGGAGGCGGGCGGAGTACACGGCGAGGAGCCGGGTCGCACCGCCCTCGACCTGCTCGACGTAGACGATGTCGGCGGCGCCGAGTCCGGTGTGGGGGCGGGCCGCGGCCACGTTGTCGATCTTGACGGCGAGGACGGGTCCGGTCCGGGCCGGGAGCCCGGTGAACGGGGAGAGCCCGGAGGCGGCGGGAGGTGTCGTCGCGGGCGGCGGCACGGTCGTGGGCGGCGGCGCCGTGGTGGCGGGCACGGGCGTCGGCGTGGGGACCGGCTCCGGCCGCCCCGCGTCGGAGCAGCCGTACAGCCCGGCCGCCGCCACCGCGCACACCAGCGCGGTGAGGACGCGGCCGGGGCGTCCGATTCCGCGCTCCCCGGTCATGATGGCGCTCCCCCATCAGTGGACCACGGGCATGCGCGCGCGTACAACGGGCATGAGGGACGAGGAACGGGGGTCGCGGAGTGTTCTACCACCTGATGAAGTACGTTCTGCTGGGACCGCTGCTGAGGCTGCTCTTCCGGCCGCGCATCGAGGGTCTCGAACACGTCCCGGAGGAGGGCGCCGCGATCGTCGCGGGGAACCACCTGTCCTTCTCCGACCACTTCCTGATGCCGGCGGTCCTCGACCGGCGGATCACGTTCCTGGCGAAGCAGGAGTACTTCACCGGGCCGGGCATCAAGGGCCGGCTGACCGCCGCGTTCTTCCGGGCGGCCGGTCAGATCCCGGTCGACCGCTCGGGCAAGGAGGCCGGCAAGGCGGCGATCCGGGAGGGCCTCGGGGTGCTGGACCGGGACGAGCTGCTCGGCATCTACCCGGAGGGGACGCGCTCGCACGACGGCCGGCTCTACAAGGGGAAGGTGGGCGTGGCGGTGATGGCGCTGACGGCCGGGGTTCCCGTGGTGCCCTGCGCGATGGTGGGGACCTTCGAGATCCAGCCGCCGGGGAAGGTCGTGCCGCGGATCCGCCGGGTCACCATCCGGTTCGGGGAGCCCCTGGACTTCTCCCGCTTCGCCGGTTCGGCGGGCGAGCGGACCGTGGTCCGGGCGGTGACGGACGAGATCATGTACGAGATCCTCCGACTGTCCGGACAGGAGTACGTGGACGCCTACGCGGCCGACGTGAAGGCGGCGGAGCCGCCGACGGACGACTGAGCCGCCGCCGGTGGTTCCCGGGCGGCGGACGCTGTGAGCGGATCCGCGCTCGGCGCAAACCCCTGGGCCGCCGTGGGCGGCGGCCGTAGCGTCACGATCATGACCAAGGGAACCGTGTTCGTGCTGGGTGGGTCGGGACAGGTGGGGCGAGCGGCCGTACGGGCGCTGGCCGCGGACGGCTGGGAGGTGACGGCCGCCTCGCGGGGCGGCGGCAGGGACGCGCGGTGGCCGGACGAGGTCCGGTCGGTGGCGCTCGACCGCACCGAGGAGGGGGCGCTCGCCGCCGGTCTGGGCGACGGCTGCGACGTGCTGGTGGACGTCGTGGCGTACGACGCCGGGCACGGCCGGCAGCTGACGGGGCTCGCGGACCGGATCGGTTCGGCGGTGGTGGTGTCCAGCGGCGCCGTCTACGAGGACGAGCGGGGGCGGAGCTTCGACACCCAGGACCGGCCGGACGGCTTCCCCGACTATCCGCTGCCGATCCCGGAGGACTGGCGGACGGTGGCGCCCGGCGACAGCACCTACGGCACGCGGAAGGTGGCGCTGGAGCGGGAGGTGCTGGCGGCGGGCGACGTCCTGCCGACGACGGTGCTGCGGGCGGGCGCGATCCACGGGCCGTACTCCCCCGGTCCGCGCGAACTGTGGTTCGTGAAGCGGGTGCTCGACGGGCGGACGGTGCGCCCGCTCGCGTACGGCGGGACTTCCCGGTTCCACCCGGTGCACGTGGACAACCTCGCGGAGCTCGTCCGGCTGGCGGCGGCGCGTCCGGGCAGCCGGGTGCTCAACGCCGGGGACCCGGAGGCGCCCACCGTGGCGGAGATCGGGGCGGCGGTCGACGCGGTCATGGGCGTCGCGAGCGAGACGGTGCTGATCGAGGGCGCGCCGCCGGCGGACGTCGTGGGGGCCACGCCGTGGACGGCGCCCCGGTCCGTGGTCTACGGCATGGCGGCGGCGGAGCGGGAGCTGGGGTACCGGCCGGTGGTGTCGTACGCGGACTCGCTGCCGGAGACGGTCGCGTGGCTGACCGAGCGGGTCGCGGGGCGGGACTGGCGGGAGGCCTTCCCCGGGCTCGCGAAGTACGGGCTGGACCTCTTCGACTACGCGGCGGAGGACGCCTGGCTGGCCTCGCGGGGGTGAACCGGGCGGGGGGAGGGACGGCCGTCCCTCCCCCCGCCGGGCCGTCAGCCGGTCACGGCGTCGGGGTGGCGTGCGGGGCGCAGGTCTGGTCCCTGGCGTCCAGCTTGCCGGTCAGCAGGTAGGCCTCGACCTTGGTGTTGAGGCACGGGTTGACCAGACCGGTGATGCCGTGCGAGCCGGCGTCCCGCTCGGTGATCAGGCGCGAGCCCTTGAACCGCTTGTGCAGCTCGACGGCGCCGGCGTACGGGGTGGCCGCGTCGCGCTCGGACTGGGCGATGAGCACCGGCGGCAGGCCCTTGCCGGTCTTCACCTCGGTCGGGCGCTGGCGCGGGGCGGACCAGGTGGCGCACGGCAGGTTCATCCATGCGTTGGCCCAGGTCATGAAGGGGTACTTCCGGTGGAGCCGGCTGTTGTCCCGGTCCCAGGTCTTCCAGCTGGTCGGCCAGGGGGCGTCGGCGCACTCGACCGCGGTGTAGACGGCGTTGCCGTTCTCCGAGGCGGCGTTGCCGGCGGTGTCGGTGGGGTCCGAGGCCGCGTTGTCGATGAGCGGCTGCGGGTCGCCCGCGGCGTACGCGCTCCACGCCTCGGCGACCGGGGCCCACATGGAGTCGTAGTAGGGCGCGTTCTGGAAGAAGCCGATGAGCTCGGCCGGTCCGACCTTGCCGCCGAGGGGCGCCTTCTTGGCGGCGGCCCGCAGGGTCACCCACTGCTGCTGGACCTCGGCGAGGGTGTCGCCGAGGTGGTAGGTGGCGTCGTGCTGGGCGACCCAGGTCATCCAGTCCTTGAGCCGGCCCTCGAAGGCGATGTCCTGGTCGAGGTTGACCTCGTACCAGATCTTGCGCGTCGAGGGGTTCACGACGCTGTCGAGGACCATCCGGCGGACGTGGGAGGGGAAGAGGGTGCCGTAGACCGCGCCGAGGTAGGTGCCGTAGGAGACGCCGACGAAGTTGAGCTTCCTCTCGCCGAGGGCGGCGCGGATGACGTCGAGGTCGCGGGCGGTGTTGGGCGTGGTCATGAAGGGCAGCATGTCGCCGCTCTTCTCGGCGCAGCCCCGGGCGTACTCGGCGGCGAGCTTGCGCTGCGCGCGCTTGTCGGCCTCGCCGTCGGGGACCGGGTCGGGCTTGGGGCCCTTGACGAACTCGGCGGGGTCGACGCAGGAGATGGGGGCCGACTTGCCGACGCCGCGCGGGTCGAAGCCGACGAAGTCGTAGGCCTTGGCGGCGCCCGCCCAGATGGCGTTCTTGGTGGTGACCCGGCGCGGGAAGCGCAGGCCGGAGCCGCCGGGGCCGCCGGGGTTGTAGAGGAGCGCGCCCTGGCGCTCGGAGGGGGTGCCGGTGGCGTTGATCCGGTCGACCGCGATCTTGATCTTCTTGCCGTGGGGCTTGGCGTAGTCGACGGGGACGGTGACCCAGCCGCACTGGATCGGCTTCTCCAGGCCCCAGTCCGCCGGACAGTCCTGCCAGTCGATGCCCGCCTGGGCGGCGCGCGCCGCGGCGACGGCGACACCGATCGACTCGGCGTCGCGCAGGTGGCGGTTGCTGTCGGCGTTCGCCGCCGGGGCCGCGAGCGCGCCCGCGACGAGCGTGCCCGCTATCAGGGTGCCGGCCGAGCCGAGCATTGCCGTACGTCTCAACGTGTACTCCCCCAGGAGGAGCGCCGGCCCCCGTGGCGGCGCTGTGTGTTGGCTGTCCGGGGGATCCTTTCGTCCGGGAGCCTCCCGATGAAAGGGCGAACACGTGTTTCTTTGCCGAACCAATAACCGGTGAACGGTGTACCGCTCAGCGGTGACACCGCACCGCAACCCCGCAGAGCATCTGAAAGCTCTCAGAACGGGGCGAGTTCGGACAGGGCGTCGTCAAGAAGTCGCCGCAGCGCCAGGGCGTCCGGGGCGACGGCGGTGGCCAGGGCCGCGGGCCCGGCGAGCGGGGTGACGGCGGCGTGCTCGCCGATCAGCCGCGGGTGGACCGGCTTCACCTCGAAGGCCGGGTCGACGACGAGGAGTTGACCGGTGGCCCGGTGGCCGCCGAGGACGGCGCCACCGTCCCAGCCGCCCGGCGCGCCCGGCCCGAAGGCCACCTCCTGGTCGAGGAGCGGCCGTCCGGCGCGGCGGACGGTGAGGCGCGTGACGAGGGTGCCGGGCGGCTCCCCGTGGCGGCCGAGGACCTGCTCCTCCCGGAGCACCAGCCGGGCCGTGGCGGCGAGTTCGACGACGGTCCGCATCCGCAGGTCGGAGCCGCGGACCGAGACCACCTGCTCGGGCAGCCAGCGCAGCACCCCGTCCTCGCCGACGCCGATCCGGACGTCGTACGCGGCCGGCTCGGCGCTCCGGCCCGGCAGGGCGAGGGTGGCGGCGGCCGAGTCGACCAGCAGCCGCGCCCCGGCCCGTACCTCGGTCTCGACCGCGAGCCGGTCGCCGCCGAGCGGGGCGCTCATCGCCCCGACGACGGTGACCCGGGTGTACGGGCCGGCGGCCCTGGTCCGGCGCAGTGCGAGCGGCCCGTCGCTGACGAGCAGAGGCAGGCCGCCGTCGGCGTCGGCGGTGATCCGGGCGGTGGCGCGCAGGCTCACGCGGTCCATGCCCCGAGCTGCGCCCTGACCCAGTCGGCGACCGGGGCGATGCCGCCCTCGGCGCGCAGCGAGGTGAAGGCCACGGGCAGGTCGCCGCGCTGCTCCTTGGCGTCGCGGGCCATCCGCTCCAGGTCGGAGCCCACATAGGGGGCGAGGTCGGTCTTGTTGACGACGAGGAGGTCGGCGGTGGTGACGCCGGGGCCGCCCTTGCGCGGGATGTCGTCGCCGCCGGCCACGTCGATGACGAAGATCTGGGCGTCGACGAGCCCCTTGGAGAAGGTGGCGGTGAGGTTGTCGCCGCCGGACTCGACGAGGATGAGGTCGAGCGGTCCCACGGCGTCCTCCAGCTCCTCGACGGCTTCGAGGTTGGCGGAGATGTCGTCTCGGATGGCGGTGTGGGGACAGGCGCCGGTCTCCACGGCCTGGATCCGCTCGGGCGGCAGGACGGCGTTGCGGAGCAGGAACTCGGCGTCCTCGCGGGTGTAGATGTCGTTGGTGACGACGGCGAGGGAGAGGGTGTCGCGCAGGAGCCGGCAGAGGGCGGCGACGGTGGCGGTCTTGCCCGAGCCGACCGGTCCGCCGAGGCCGATGCGCAGGGCGCGGCGGGTGCCGTCGGGGCGGTGGGCGTCGGCGGAGACGGCGCCGTGGTGGGTGTGGCCGTGATCGAGGTGCATGGGAGGGCTCCAGGGGTCAGGAGGCGAAGAGGCGGACGGGCCAGGAGGCGTGCTGCTCCGCGGTGATGTCGAGGAGGGGCGCGGACGCCGCGGGCAGGGCGTCGATCCCCTGCCGGGCGGCGCGCGCCGCCTCCTCGGCGACCAGGTCCATGGCGGGGGCGAGGCGGGCGAGGACGGCGGTGGCCTGGAAGGGGTCCAGGCCGAGCAGGCGGACCACCGCGGTGGCGGGGCCGCCGACCGTCTCGTACGCGACGCAGTGGGCGGCGTCCTCGGGGCCGAGCCCGGCGGCGCGGGCGGCGGCGCCGAGGACGACCGGCTGGTGGGCGCCGCGCGGGAACGCGGCGGCGAGCGCGTCGAGTTCGGCGCAGGGCCAGGCGGCGCGGGCGGCCCGCATCAGCTGGCGGCCGAGTCGGCGGGCGGCGGCGCGCAGGGCGGGCGAGGGGGTACGGGCGTCGGCGGCCGCGTCGAGTGCGGCCGGGTCGAGTCCGTGGGCCGACGCGGCGGCGAGGGCGGCGGAGGTGAGGCCGGTGGTGTGCAGCCGGCCGCGGCAGAAGGCCTCCAGGTCGGCGGCGTCCTGGATGCGGCCGGCCCTGACGGCGGCCTCGGCACCGCCGGAGTGCGCGTGCCCGCCGGCGGGGAACCGCCCGTCGGCGAGCACGAGGAGTGCGGCGCGGTGGCTCATCAGAAGAGGAAGTAACGCTGGGCCATGGGCAGTTCGGCAGCGGGTGCGGGTTCGACCGCGTCGCCGTCGATCGTGACCGTGAAGGTGTCGGCGTCGACCTCGACCCGGGGCAGCGCGTCGTTCTCCCTCATGTCCGCCTTGGAGACCCGGCGGGTGCTGCCGATCGGAGTGAACTCCTTGTGCAGAGCGAGTCGTTGGGCGATGTCGTCCTCGATCGCCGCCTGGGCGACGAAGTTGACCGAGCCGGCCGCGGCGGCCTTCCCGAGCGCGCCGAACATCGGCCGGGGCAGGACGGGCTGGGGGGTGGGGATGGAGGCGTTGGCGTCCCCCATCTGCGCGTAGGCGATCTGTCCGCCCTTGAGGACGGTGAGCGGCTTCACCCCGAAGAAGGCGGGTTCCCAGAGGACCAGGTCGGCGAGCTTCCCGGGTTCGACGGAGCCGATGAGGTGGTCCATGCCCTGGGCGACGGCCGGGTTGATCGTGTACTTGGCGACGTAGCGGCGGGCGCGGTGGTTGTCGGCGCGGCCGTCCCCGGGCAGGGCTCCGCGCCGCCTCTTCATGACGTGGGCGGTCTGCCAGGTGCGCAGGACCACCTCGCCGATGCGGCCCATGGCCTGGGAGTCGGAGGAGATGATCGAGATGGCGCCGAGGTCGTGGAGGACGTCCTCGGCGGCGATGGTGGAGGGCCGGATCCGGGACTCCGCGAAGGCGAGGTCCTCGGGTACGGCCGGGTTGAGGTGGTGGCAGACCATCAGCATGTCGAGGTGTTCCTCGATGGTGTTGACGGTGTGCGGCCGGGTCGGGTTGGTGGAGCTGGGCAGGATGTACGGCTCCGAGACCACGGTGATGATGTCGGGCGCGTGCCCGCCGCCGGCGCCCTCCGTGTGGTACGCGTGGACGGTCCGTCCGGCGATGGCGGCGAGGGTGTCACCGACGAAGCCGGCCTCGTTGAGGGTGTCGGTGTGGATGGCGAGCTGGGCGCCGGTCTCCTCGCACACCCCGAGGCAGGCGTCGATCACGGCGGGCGTCGCGCCCCAGTCCTCGTGGATCTTGAACCCCAGCGCCCCGCCGCGCAGTTGGGAGTACATGGCCTCCCGGGACATGGTGTTGCCCTTGCCGAGCAGACCGATGTTGACCGGGAAGGTGTCGAGCGCCTCGAACATGCGGGCCGTGTGCCAGGGGCCGGGGGTGACCGTGGTCGCCTTGGTCCCCTCGGCCGGTCCCGTGCCGCCGCCGACGAGGGTGGTGACCCCGGTGGCGAGGGCCTGCTCGACGACGGTCGGCGAGATGAAGTGGACGTGGGCGTCGACGGCTCCGGCGGTGACGATCCGGCCGTTGCCGACGATGATCTCGGTCTCGGGGCCGATCACGAGGTCGGGGTGGACGCCGTCCATGGTGTCGGGGTTGCCGGCCTTGCCGAGGGCGGTGATCCGGCCGTCGCGGATGCCGATGTCGGCCTTGACGATCCCCCAGTGGTCGATGACCACGGCCCCGGTGATCACCGTGTCGGGGGCGCCCTCGGCCCGGGTGGTGCGGGCCTGGCCCATCGACTCGCGGATGACCTTGCCGCCGCCGAAGACGGCCTCGTCGCCGGCGCGGCCGGGGCCGCCGCAGCGGTCCTCCTCGATCTCGACGAGCAGGTCGGTGTCGGCGAGCCGGATGCGGTCGCCGGTGGTGGGGCCGAACAGGTCGGCGTGGACGGCGCGGTGCAGGTCAGGCACGGTCGGCTCCTTCGGTCTCGGACGGCTCGAAAGGCTGCCCGGCGGGCTCGGCCGCCCCGTCGCCCGGGGTCGTCACGCCGGGGGTCCGGGTCGCTTCGACGGGGGTCCGGTCGAGCGGGCCCGCGGTCGTGCCGCGCAGGCCGGGCACGATCCGGCGGCCGGCGAGCGGGACGAGTTCGACCTCGACCGGGATGCCCGGTTCGAAGCGGACGGCGGTGCCGGCGGCGATGTGCAGCCGCAGGCCGTGCGCGGCCGCGCGGTCGAATTCCAGGCCGGGGTTGACCTCGGCGAAGTGGTAGTGGGAGCCGACCTGGACGGGCCGGTCGGCGGCGTTGAGCACGGTCAGTCGCGTGACGGGGCGCCCCTCGTTGAGGGTGACGGGTCCCTCCGCGTACAGGATCTCTCCGGGGATCATCTGGCGCGGCCCGTTCAGACGATGGGGTCGTGGAGGGTGACGAGCTTGGTGCCGTCGGGGAAGGTGGCCTCGACCTGGACGTCGTGGATCATCTCGGGGATGCCCTCCATGACGTCGTCGCGGGTGAGCACCGTGCGTCCCGAGGCCATGAGTTCGGCGACGGTGCGTCCGTCCCGGGCGCCTTCGAGGACGTGGGAGGTGAGCAGGGCGACGGCCTCGGGGTGGTTGAGGCGCACACCCCGGGCCAGGCGCTTGGTGGCCACGTCGGCGGCCACATGGATGAGCAGGCGTTCCTGTTCGTGCGGGCTCAGTTGCACTCTTCCACCTCACAGTCGTCGACCGGGACACCCGGCAGCTGCGGACCCTACCGACCGTCAACACCTTGTTGAGCTGCGGAGATGTGGCTCGCGGCCAGACATTGCACGTTAGGGCGGAAGTTTTTCCGGCTCGTTAACTGCGGCTTTGCTCTTTCATGATCGTCCTACATCGGCGGACGGGGACACCGGCCCGGAGAGCCCCGTCCTCCGGAGCCCCGACGGAGACGTCGTCGGGGCGGGCCGCCGCCGTGTATACGGAGCGGCGGGCGGGGGCCCGCGGCCCCTCGGCCTCCGGTCCGCGCCGACGGGGCGGTCAGGAGCGGCCGGGTTCGCGGTGGTGGGCGGCGATGCCGAAGCGGTGCTGTTCGCCGGTAGCGGAGTCCAGCGAGTGCAGGCCGGAGACGGAGCTGATCACCTGCTCGTCGGCCGGCTTCTCGGACGCTTCGAGTTCTTCCAGGTCAGCGGCGGAGACCAGGGCGACGAGCGGCTTCCCGTGGCGGGTGACGACGACCCGCTCGCCGCCGTACACGACTCGGTTGATCAGGTCGGCGAGCTCGGCCCTCGCTTGCGTCACCGGGATCTCGTAAGTCATGCTCCCCATCTTACGGCCTGTACGTCCTGTACATTTTTTACAGATGGAGGTACCCGTCATGGATGCTCGCCACGTCCTGCCCGCGTTCACCGAGCGCACCAGCTACGGAACACGGACCCTCGACCCCTACTCGAAGCTCCTCGAATCCCGGATCGTCTTCCTCGGGACGCCGATCGACGAGACGTCGGCCAACGACGTCATCGCCCAACTCCTCTACCTGGACCACGCGGGGCCCGACCAGGACGTCTCGCTCTACATCAACTCCCCCGGCGGCTCGGTCAGCTCCATGACCGCGATCTACGACACGCTGCTCTCGCTCCACTGCGACGTCGAGACCACCTGCCTGGGCCAGGCCGTCTCCACCGCCGCCGTGCTGCTCGCCGCCGGCACCCCGGGCAAGCGCATGATGCTGCCGGGCGCCCGGGTCACGCTCCGTCAGCCCGCGATGGACGAGCCGCTCCAGGGCCAGCCGAGCGACCTCGACATCCACGCCCGCGAACTGCTCCGGCTCCGCACGCTGATGACGGGGATGCTCGCCGAGCACACGGGCCGGGAGCGGGACCGCGTCGAGGCCGACCTCGACCGGCTCACGGTGCTGGACGCACCGGCGGCGGTCGCGTACGGCCTGGTGGACCACGTGATCACGAACCGCCACGCCGCCTCCGACGGCACGAACCGGTGACCCGGCCGTGGTCCCCGAGTTGCCGCCGCTGCCCGCACTGACCCGCGCCGAGGGCGAACTCGTCGACGCCTACCTGGAGGTCGTCGACCTGCTCGGGAAGATCAATCCGTCCAGGGGCACCCACACCTACGGCGCACTGCGCGCGGCACAGGCCCTGGTGGGGCGGGCGGAGGCGCTGCTGCGGGCCGTGACACTGATGCACACGCGGGGCGAGAGCGAGGTGCACGCGGAGACATTGGCGCGCGCCCTCCGGGTGTTGGACGGCGAGCGCAGGACCGGCCGGGTCACCGTCCGGGAGACCCCCGCGAGTTGACACGACGGCGTGTCGTGTCCAGGTCCGGACGGCCGACGCGGGCCGCAGATTCGCTCCCTCGTTCGGCGTAGTCGACGAGTCGACATATGTGCCGGGTGACTTGCACAGCAGGTGTACACATTCGGCGGAATGGGTTGTTCCACCCCTGGTACGAGGCTCGTCGACCCCGCCCCCGAAGATCACAAAGGCTCCCTGTCCACCCGAATGGATCAGTCGTGAGGAGCCTCACATATCGCCGTTTCAGCTCGGATTTCGGCCCTGTTGTGGGTCAAGATCCCTGTCGACGACAAGCCCCCGCCACCGCGGCGGGGCGGTCCGGGCGGACGCCGAGTCCTGCCGCTGTCCCGGACGTCTGGTCGACAGGAGTGGTTCGGCAGGAGTGGAGGACCCGATTTTTACGGGGCGTACGCGCTGTTCCGGCAGCGGGATCGTCCCTTGGGGTGAAGCCGCGTCAGCGGCCGGGCATCTTCGCCAGCCCGAACCCGACAGGTCATCCTTCGCAGGCGGCTGACGAAGGGTTGCGCATGACTGCGCAGATGCACGTCCCGTCCCTGCTGTCCCGGGCCGGAGCCGTCTCGGCTCTCACCCTCGCCGCCGTCGGCGGCACGCTGTTCGCACCCGGTGCGGCGGTCGAGGCCCAGGCAGCCACCACGCACGCGAACAAGGCACTGAGCGTCGCCGCGTCCAAGAAGGGAGCTCCGTACGGGTACGGAAGCAGCGGGCCCTCCCGGTTCGACTGCTCCGGTCTGACGCTCTACGCGTACAAGAAGGCGGGCAAGTCGCTGCCTCGCACCGCGCAGCAGCAGTACAACAAGACCCGGCACATCTCCGCCTCCACCAGGCAGAAGGGGGACCTGGTCTTCTTCCACTCCGGCGGAAGGGTGTACCACGTCGGCATCTACGCCGGCAGCGGCAAGATCTGGCACTCGCCCAAGTCGGGTTCGTGGGTGAAGCTCGACAAGATCTGGTCGTCGAAGGTCTACTACGGCCGCGTCCGCTGATCAGGCGGCGGTAGCGGTTCGTCCCGGGGGGGGTGCGGTGGCGCCGCCGTACCCCTGACCGACGGAGACGGACGGAACACGCCCCGGGGAAGTCCGGCAGTTCGATCCCTGCGGCCCTAGCAGCTGGCCAGTGGGGCCGCGGTCCAGGGAAGCGTGATCCAGACCGTCTTGCCCCCGTCGTCCGTCGGCGTGACCGACAGTCGGCCGCCGGCCTCCGCGGCCAGGACGCGGATGATGACCATGCCCCGGCCGTTGTCCTGCTGGACCGCCGCCGGGAGACGGCGCGGACGGCGCGGGTGGCTGTCCGTGACGCCGATGTACAGCTGCTCTTCGCGCTCCAGGCGTACGTCGACCGTGAAGGTCGGCGACTGGCCCAGGGTGTGCAGTACGGCGTTGGTCGCCAGCTCGGAGACGATCACCCGGACGGCGTCCGCGATCTCCCCGGCATCGTCCAGGCCCCAGTCCGCGAGGACCCCGGCGACGAACCGCCGGGCCGTGGGGACCGAGGCGGGATCGCTCGGCAGTGTGACGGATGCTTCCTGGTGATCTGCCATGGCGACGCTGTCCCTTTCCCACCGGGGCCAACGCCCCGGATTGCGCTTCGCGTCAGAGTGCCACCGATCGCGCCGCGCCGTGCGGCGTTCCACCAAGATATGTCCCCATCTGTCGCCCGAAGCGGTGAACTCTGCTGCCCGGGAACGCCCTTGGGTGCTACCCGGCGCGCGGCGCGGTCCGCAGGACCGTCGCCACCGCCGCGTCGATCTGCGCGTCCGTCAGATCGGCGCGGGCCGTGAGCCGCAGCCGGGAGATGCCGTCGGGCACCGACGGGGGCCGGAAGCAGCCGACCGCGAGGCCCTGCTCCCGGCAGTCCGCGGCCCAGCCGAGGGCGGCCTCCGGGGAGGGCGCCCGCACCGACACCACGGCCGCGTCGGGCCGGGCCGCCGTGAGGCCGGCATCGGTGAGCAGCCGGTGCAGGGTGGTCGCGACGGTGCGGGCCCGCTCGGCGAGGCCGGGCTCGGCCCGGATCAGCCGCAGGCTCGCGAGCGCGCCGGCCGCCGCGGCGGGGGCGAGGCCGGTGTCGAAGATGAAGGTGCGGGCCGCGTTCACCAGGTGCTCGATCACCCGGGCCGGGCCGAGGACGGCGCCGCCCTGGCTGCCGAGGGACTTGGAGAGGGTCAGGGTCGCGACGACGTCCTCGTCGCCCGCGAGTCCCACCTCGTGGAGAGCGCCCCGGCCGCCTTCGCCCAGGACGCCGAAGCCGTGGGCGTCGTCCACCACGAGCCCGGCGCCGTGCGCCCGGCAGGCCGCGGCGAGTTCCGCCAGCGGGGCCTTGTCGCCGTCGACGGAGAAGACGGAGTCGCTGACGACCAGGGCCCGCCGCCCGGGATGCGCGCCGAGTGTCTTGCGTACGGCCTCGGGGTCGGTGTGCGGCACGACGGACGTCTCGGCGCGGGCCAGCCGGCAGCCGTCGACGATCGAGGCGTGGTTGGCGGCGTCGGAGACGATCAGGGAGTCCCGGCCGCCGAGCGCGGTGAGCGCGGCGAGGTTGGCGGTGTAGCCGGAGGAGAAGACGAGGGCCGCCTCGAAGCCGCAGAACGCGGCGAGTTCCTGTTCGAGCCGGGTGTGCAGCCGGGTGGTGCCGGTGACCAGCCGGGAGCCGGTGGAGCCCGCGCCCCAGTGCAGGACCGCCTCGGCGGCCGCCCCGGTCACCTCCGGACGGCGGGTGAGGCCCAGGTAGTCGTTGCCCGCGAGGTCGAGCAGGTCCGACTCGGCGGCCCGCGGCCGCAGGGTGCGGACGAGGCCCGCGTCGGCCCGGCGGCGCGCCTCGGCGTCGGTCCAGTCGAACGCGGTGCGGCGGGGGCCCGCGGCCCGTGCGTCCTCGGCCTGTGGCATGCGGCGATCCTTTTGTAGGCAGCGCACAGACCCTAACCGCAGGGTGCCGAGGTCGTGATGTGGTCATCCACACACCTCTCTCGGGGGCGTTTGTTCAGATCCTCCTTGGCCCGGGGGTGGGCGGTAGGCGAGGATCAGCGCTTATGGACCTGCTGAACACGCTGGTGGAGAAGGGGCTGCGGCGCGAGCTGCCGAGCCGTGAAGAAGCACTCGCCGTTCTGGCGACCTCCGACGACGAACTGCTCGATGTGGTGGCGGCGGCCGGGAAGGTGCGCCGCCAGTGGTTCGGGCGACGGGTGAAGCTCAACTACCTGGTGAACCTGAAGTCGGGCCTGTGCCCCGAGGACTGCTCGTACTGCTCGCAGCGGCTCGGCTCGAAGGCCGAGATCCTCAAGTACACCTGGCTGAAGCCGGACGAGGCCTCCCGGGCCGCCGCCGCGGGTGTCGCGGGCGGCGCCAAGCGTGTCTGCCTGGTCGCGAGCGGCCGCGGTCCGACGGACCGGGACGTCGAGCGGGTCGGTAGGACCATCGAGGCCATCAAGGAGGAGAACGAGGGCGTCGAGGTGTGCGCCTGCCTCGGTCTGCTCTCGGACGGCCAGGCCGAGCGGCTCAAGGACGCCGGCGCAGACGCGTACAACCACAACCTGAACACGTCCGAGGCGACGTACGCGGGGATCACCAAGACCCACACGTACGCCGACCGGGTGGACACCGTGCAGAAGGCGCACGCCGCCGGTCTGTCCGCCTGCTCGGGCCTGATCGCGGGCATGGGCGAGACGGACGAGGACCTCGTCGACGTCGTCTACGCGCTGCGCGAGCTCGACTCCGACTCGGTGCCGGTCAACTTCCTCATCCCCTTCGAGGGGACGCCGCTCGCCAAGGAGTGGAACCTGACCCCGCAGCGCTGTCTGCGGATCCTTGCGATGGTGCGGTTCGTCTGCCCCGACGTCGAGGTGCGGATCGCCGGCGGTCGCGAGGTGCACCTCCGCTCGATGCAGCCCCTCGCGCTGAACATCGCGAACTCGATCTTCCTCGGCGACTACCTGACGAGCGAGGGCCAGGCCGGTCAGGCCGACCTGGACATGATCGCGGACGCGGGCTTCGAGGTGGAGGGCGCGGGCACGACGACGCTGCCGAAGCACCGCGCGGACGCCCTCGCCGCGGCGGGCGCGACCGGCGGCTGCGGCACGGCGTCCTCGGCGGGCTGCGGCTCCGAGGCCTCGTCCGGCTGCGGCCCGCACGGCGAGGAGGGCGGGGGCTGCGGCCCCTGCGGCGGTCACGCGGCTCCGGCGGCGACAGCGGCGGCAGCGCCTTCGGTGCCCACGGCGAGTGACGCCCGCACCGACCTGGTGGCCGTGCGCCGCCGGGGCGCCGGCACGGACCTCGCGCCGAATGCCTGACGGCGCACCCCTCGGCACCGGCGAACTCCTCGCCCTGGACCGGGCGCACGTCTGGCATCCGTACGGCCCCATGCCGGGCCGTGCGGAGCCGCTGGTCGTCGCGTCCGCGTCCGGCGTCCGGCTCCGGCTCGCCGAGCCCGCGGAGGGCCGGGACGAGCTGGTCGACGGCATGTCCTCGTGGTGGTCGGCGATCCACGGCTACCACCACCCCGTGCTCGACGAGGCGGTGCGCGGCCAGCTGGAGAAGATGAGCCACGTCATGTTCGGCGGGCTCACGCACGAGCCGGCCGTCCGGCTCGCCGCCCGGCTCGTGGAGATCACCCCGGAGCCGCTGCGGCACGTCTTCCTCAGCGACTCGGGCTCGGTCTCCGTCGAGGTCGCGGCCAAGATGTGCCTGCAGTACTGGCGTTCCCTGGGCCGTCCCGGGAAGCAGCGGCTCCTCACCTGGCGCGGCGGCTACCACGGGGACACCTGGCAGCCGATGTCCGTGTGCGACCCGCAGGGCGGGATGCACGAGCTGTGGACGGGGGTGCTCCAGCGGCAGGTCTTCGTGGACGCGCCGCCCGCCGCCTACGAGGAGTCGTACGCGGAGCTGCTGCGGACCCGGATCGCCGAGCACGCGCACGAGCTGGCCGCGGTGATCGTGGAGCCGGTCGTGCAGGGCGCGGGCGGGATGCGCTTCCACGACCCGGCGTACCTCCGGGTGCTGCGCGAGGCGTGCGACGCCCACGACGTCCTGCTCGTCTTCGACGAGATCGCGACCGGCTTCGGCCGGACGGGCACGCTCTTCGCCGCCGACCAGGCCGGGGTCTCCCCCGACGTGATGTGCGTGGGCAAGGCGCTGACCGGCGGCTACCTCTCGATGGCGGCGACGCTCTGCACGAGCCGGGTGGCCGACGGGATCTCGCGCGGCGAGGTCCCCGTCCTGGCGCACGGGCCGACGTTCATGGGGAACCCGCTGGCGTCGGCCGTCGCTCTCGCCTCGATCGACCTGCTGCTCTCCCAGGACTGGCAGGTCGAGGTCAAGCGGATCGAGACCGGCCTGCGGGCCGGGCTCGCCCCGGCGGCCGAGCTGCCGGGCGTCCGCGAGGTGCGGGTGCTCGGCGCGATCGGCGTCGTCCAGCTCGACCACGAGGTCGACATGGCGGCGGCGACCCGCGCGGCGGTCCGGGAGGGCGTGTGGCTGCGCCCGTTCCGCGACCTGATCTACACGATGCCGCCGTACGTGACGGGTGACGAGGACCTGGCCCGGATCTGCGCCGCCGTGCGCGCGGCGGCGAGCGCGGGCTGACCGGCGGGACCGCGGGAGCGTACGGGGCCGTGGGAGCGGTCAGGCCGCGGCAGCGACCGGCACCGCGGGGAACGGGCGGGACCGCGGCGACGGCCGGCGCCGCGGGCACGGACGGACCGCGGGAACGGACAGAACGGCCGAAGCGAGGCCGGAGCGAGGAGAACAGTGGAAATCATCGTCGTCAGCGGCACCGGGACCGAGATCGGCAAGACCGTCGTCACGGCCGCCGTCGCCGCGATCGCCACGGCCGCCGGCCGGACGGTCGCCGTCCTCAAGCCCGCGCAGACCGGCGTCGGCCCGGACGAGCGCGGGGACGCGGACGAGGTCGTCCGGCTCTCGGGCGCGGCGGGCTCCGCCGAGCTGGGGCGCTTCCCGGAGCCGCTGGCCCCGGGGACGGCGGCCCGGCGGGCGGGGCTCGCCCCGGTGGGGCCCGCGGAGGTCGCCGAGGCCGCCCGGAAGCTGGCCGCCGAGCACGACCTGGTGCTCGTGGAGGGGGCCGGCGGGCTGCTCGTCCGCTTCGACGAGGACGGCGGCACCCTCGCCGACGCCGCCGCGCTCCTCGGCGCGCCGGTGCTCACGGTGGTCCCGGCCGGGCTCGGGACGCTCAACTCCACGGCCCTGACCGCGGAGGCGCTGCGGGCGCGCGGGATCGCCCAGCTGGGCGTGGTGGTCGGCAGCTGGCCGGACGCGCCGGACCTGGCGATGCGCTGCAACCTGGCGGATCTGCCGAGGGAGGCGGACGCTCCGCTGCTCGGGGCCGTGCCGGAGGGGTCGGGCGCGCTCGACCCCGCGGACTTCCGGGCGGCCGCGGCCGGCTGGCTGGGGCCGCAGCTCGGCGGCACGTGGGACGCGGAGGCCTTCCGGGAGCGGTTCGCCCAGCCGTACGCCGGAGCCTCGTAGGCCGGACCACGGCAGGCTCACCGACCACGCACCACGCGGCGGCGCACCGCTTCGAGCGCGGCGACGCGAACGGCTCGCGACACAGGACGCGGGTGCCTCCACTCCGTAGGGTGGAGGCATGCGCGCTCACGTTCAGGAGATCGTCTTCGACTGCGCCGACCCGGCCGCCCTGGTCCGGTTCTGGGCGGGCCTCCTCGGCGGCAGCCCGGTCGACCGGAGCGACGACTGGTCGTACGTGGACCCACCGGACTTCGTCCGGATCGCCTTCCAGCGGGTGCCCGAGGGCAAGGCCGCGAAGAACCGCGTCCATCTCGACCTGGAGGTCGAGGACCCGGTCCGGGCCACCGCCGAGGCGGTCGCGGAGGGGGCGTCCCCGGTCGGCGACCTCGTGACCGACGCGCAGGGCTCCTTCCAGGTCGTACGGGACCCGGAGGGCAACGAGTTCTGCTTCGTGACGGGCTGAGGAGACACCGATGACACCGCCGCGCACCCCGTCGACGCCGCCCGGTCCCGCCGCCCCGTCCGGCGTCCACCATCCGCTGTTCGCCCGCTTCTACGCCCGGTGCAGCGTGTCCGCCGACATCAGGGGCGGGCTCGGCGCACTGCGGGCGGAGCTGCTCTCCGGGCTGTCCGGCCGGGTGATCGAGATCGGCGCGGGCAACGGCCTGAACTTCGCGCACTACCCGCCCGACGTCACCGAGGTCGTCGCGCTCGAACCGGAGTCCCGGCTCCGGCGGCTCGCCCGGGAGGCCGCGCTCCGCGCCCCGGTGCCGGTGACCCTGCTCCCGGACACCGCCGAGGCGCTGCCGCTGGAGGACGCCTCCTTCGACGCGGCGGTGGCCTCGCTCGTCCTGTGCACGGTGCGGAACCTCCCGCAGACCCTCGCCGAACTCCACCGCGTGCTGCGCCCCGGCGCCGAACTGCGCTTCTTCGAGCACGGTCTGGCGGACACCCCCGGGCTCGCCCGGGTGCAGCGGGGACTCGACCGGACGGTCTGGCCGCTGCTCTTCGGCGGCTGCCACACCTCCCGCGCCCCGCTCGCGGCGATCGAGGCGGCCGGGTTCACCCTGGGCCCGTACCGCTCGTTCGACGTGCCGGAGAAGGGCCCGCGGCTCCCCTCCTCGCCCTGTGTCCTGGGCTCGGCCCGGCGGTAGCGGGTGCCGTCTCGCGGAACGGAAGTCCTGGCAGCGGAGCGACACTCCGTGATGGGATCCGGCCATGATCGACCTGCGCATACGTCACGCCACTCCCGAGGACGCCGAGGCGGTCCTGACCTTCTGGAAGGAGTCCGCCGAGGGCACCTCCGTCTCCGACGACCTGGACGGGGTGATCCGCCTCGTCACGCGCGACCCGGAAGCGCTGCTCCTCGCGGTCTCCGGCGAGGTCCTCGTCGGGTCGGTGATCGCCGGCTGGGACGGCTGGCGCGCCTCCCTCTACCGGCTCGCGGTCCTGCCCGCGTACCGCCGCCGGGGCATCTCGACGGCGCTGCTGCGGGCGGCCGAGGAGCGCTTCGCCGCCCTCGGCGGACGGCGGGCCGACGCCATGGTCCTGGAGGAGAACGAGACCGGCCGGCATCTGTGGGCGGCAGCCGGGTACGAGCGACAGGACCAGTGGCGCCGCTGGGTGAAGCCGCTCACGGACTGAGCGGCGGATCCCGGCCGCTCCCCCGCCGACGTGCCGTTTTGCCGGTCCTTTACCATGGTCTCCCCTTCGTCCGACCGACCGAAAGGTGTGAACGTCCGCCCATGGGCGAGCCTCCCGGTAGTGCCCACGCGGGTACTGCTCCCGAAAGCACCGGCCCCCACGGCCGACATCGAGCGTTCCTCCTCCCCCTGACTGATCATGGGACGGAGGTGAACCGATGACCGAAGTGCTGCTGCTCCTCCTGGCGCTCCTCCTCTCCGTGGCGTGCGGTGCGTTCGTCGCGGCCGAGTTCTCGCTGACCACGGTCGAGCGCCGCCAGCTGGAGGACGCCGCCGAGCGCGGCGAGCGCGGCGCGGCCGGAGCGCTGAAGGCGGTCAAGTCGCTGACCTTCCAGCTCTCCGGTGCCCAGCTGGGCATCACCGTCACCAACCTGGTCGTCGGCATGCTCTCCGAGCCCTCGATCACCAAGCTGATCCGCGGTCCCCTGGAGGACCTCGGCTTCTCCGCCTCCGTCGCCTCGTCCGTGGCGCTGGTCCTGGGCACCGCCCTGTCGACCGTCGTCCTGATGGTGGTCGGCGAGCTGGTCCCCAAGAACTGGGCGATCTCCTCGCCGCTCGCGGTCGCGAAGGTGGTCGCCCCGCCGCAGCGGGTGTTCACCGCCGCCTTCAAGCCGCTGATCAGCCATCTCAACAACACCGCGAACCGGATCCTGCGCCGGCTCGGCATGGAGCCGACCGAGGAGCTGGCGTCGGCGCGCTCCCCGCAGGAGCTCGTCGCGCTGGCCCGGCACTCCGCCAAGGAGGGCGCCCTGGAGGCGGACACGGCCGAGCTGTTCGTCCGCACCCTCAACCTGGCGGAGCTGACCGCGGAGAACGTGATGACGCCGCGCGTGCAGGTCACCGCGCTCGACGTGCAGGCCACCGCCGAGGACGTCGCCAACGCGACCCGGGCGACCGGTCTCTCCCGCTTCCCCGTCTACCGGGGCAGCCTCGACGCGGTCGTCGGCATCGCGCACATCAAGGACGTCCTGGCCATACCGGCCGAGGAGCGCCGCCACCGCGGGGTCGGCGAGCTGATGCGCGAGCCGCTGCTCGTCCCCGAGACGCTGACCGTGGACCGGCTGCTCGACCGGCTGTCCGGCCGGCAGACGATGGCCGTCGTCATCGACGAGTACGGCGGCACCGCCGGGGTGGCCACCCTGGAGGACATCGTCGAGGAGGTCGTCGGCGAGGTGCGCGACGAGCACGACCCGCACGAGACGCCGGACCTGGCGCGGGCGGGCGAGGACGCGGACGGGCGCGAGCTCTGGTCCGCCGACGGCGCCGCCCGGACGGACCAGGTGGAGATCATCGGCCTCCGGGTGCCGGACGGACCGTACGAGACGCTCGCGGGCTTCGTCGCCCACGAGCTGGGCCGCATCCCGGCCGTCGGGGACATCGTGGACCTGGACGGCTGGCGGCTCGACGTGGCCGACGCCTCGGGGCGGCGTGCCGCCCGCGTGCAGCTGCACGCGCCCGTGGCGCAGGCGCACGGGGACGAGACCGAGGAGGTCGACGGATGATCGTGATCCAGCTGTTGATCGGTCTGCTGACCCTGGTCGTCAACGCGTTCTTCGTCGGCGCCGAGTTCGCCCTGATCTCGGTCCGGCGCAGCCAGATCGAGCCGCAGGCCGAGGAGGGGAACCGGCGGGCGCGCAGCGTCATCTGGGGCCTCGAACACGTCTCCGCGCTGCTCGCCGCGGCGCAGCTCGGCATCACCCTGTGCACCCTGGTCCTCGGCATCGTCGCCGAGCCGGCCATCGCGCACCTGCTCGAACCGGTCTTCGACGCGGTGGGCGTGCCGCACGGCCTGGTCCACCCGATCTCGTTCGTGATCGCGCTGAGCGTGGCCACGTATCTGCACATGCTGCTCGGCGAGATGGTGCCGAAGAACATCGCCCTGGCGGAGCCCACGCGGACGGCGCTGCTGCTCGGCCCGCCGCTGGTGACGCTCGCCCGGGCGCTGCGGCCGGTGATCTTCGCGATCAACGCCTTCGCGAACGTGCTGCTCAAGCTGTTGCGGGTGGAGGCCAAGGACGAGGTCTCGGCGACGTTCTCGGACGACGAGCTGGCCCGGATGGTCACCGACGCCGGTGACGCGGGCCTGCTCGACGACCGGGCCGCGGAGCGGCTGCACGACGCCCTCGAACTGGGCCGCCGGCCCGTGCGGGACGTCGTGATGCCGGCGGAGAAGGTCGTGTACGCGCAGGTGGGCACGACTCCGGAGGAGCTGGAGGCGCTGTCGGCGCGGACCGGCTACTCGCGCTTCCCGACGGTCGACGAGAACCGCCGGATCCTGGG
Source organism: Streptomyces sp. adm13(2018) (assembly GCF_008042145.1). Taxonomy (GTDB): domain Bacteria; phylum Actinomycetota; class Actinomycetes; order Streptomycetales; family Streptomycetaceae; genus Streptomyces. Next base: position 2,000,554 of record NZ_RDBH01000129.1, on the reverse strand, counting down.
CTATCTGCACGTCAAGGACGCGCTCGACGTCCTGCCGCGCGACGAGCCCTTCCCGGTGTCCATGCTGCGGCCGGTCGCCCGGGTCCGGGCGGCCGCCCCGCTCGACGACGTCCTGACCGCGATGCGCCGCAGCCGGACGCATCTGGCGGCGGTGCTCGACGAGGACGACAAGCCGGCCGGTCTCGTGGCGATGGAGGACGTGCTGCGGGAGCTGGTGGGCCGCCCGGCGGCCCCGTAACGGCCTCGGTGTGCGGGCGAGGGCCCCGGGAGCAGGCGCTCCCGGGGCCCTTTCGCGTCCCGGGCCGGGGCGGCGGGCAGCTACGCGGCCGCCACCGGGGGCCCGCCGGGCTCCGGCGGCGGGACCCGCATACCGCGCGGTACGATTTCTCCGCCATGGAGATCAATGCCACGTACAACAGTTTCGTCGCCCTCGGCGACAGCTTCACCGAGGGAATGTCCGACCGGAGGCCCGACGGTACCTACCGGGGCTGGGCCGACGTCCTCGCCGACCGGCTGGCCGCCCGGACCCCCGACTTCCGGTACGCCAACCTCGCCGTGCGCGGCAAGCTGATCGGCCAGATCGTCGACGAGCAGGTCGAGACGGCCGTCGCGATGAAGGCCGACGTCGTCACCCTGGTCGGCGGGCTCAACGACACCCTGCGGCCCAAGGTCGACATGGGGCGGGTGCGCGGACTGCTCACCGAGGCGGTCGAACGGCTCACCCCCTCCTGCGGGCAGCTGGTCCTGATGCGCAGCCCCGGCCGCAACGGGCCGGTCCTGGAGCGCTTCCGCCCCCGGATGGAGGAGCTGTTCGCGCACGTCGACGCGCTCGCCGCCCGGCACGGGGCGCTCGTCGTCGACCTGTACGGCGCGCCCTCGCTCGCCGACCCGAGGCTCTGGGACGTGGACCGGCTCCACCTCACCGGCGAGGGGCACCGGCGGGTCGCCGAGGCCGTCTGGCAGACCCTTGGCATGACGCCGGAGGCGGACTGGCGGACGCCGCCGCCGCCGACCCCGCTGCCGGGCTGGGCGACCCGCCGGGCGGCGGACGCCCGCTTCGCCCGGGAGCACCTGGGCCCGTGGATCGGCCGGCGCCTGACCGGCCGCTCGTCGGGCGACGGCCTCGCCCCGAAGCGCCCGAAGCTGCTGCCGTACGAGCCGATGACGCCGCCGTCCGCGGAGCCGTCCGCACGGCCCTCCACGCGACCGTCCACGGAGCCGTAGCCCTGAGTTCGTTCGCGGGCCGTTCGCGGGCCGTTCGCGGCACCGTAGCCCGAGGCCGTCCGCGGGCGGGGTGCGTGAACTGCGTCTCGTAGCAACCTCCAGCTCGGACCCTGGCGCTGGCCTGCAGAAATCGCCAGTAAACTCTGTGCACGTGACTGCTGTGACTGCGAAGCCCCGCATCCCCAACGTTCTGGCCGGCCGCTACGCCTCCGCGGAGCTCGCCGTCCTCTGGTCCCCCGAGCAGAAGGTCAAGCTGGAGCGCCGGCTCTGGCTCGCCGTGCTGCGTGCGCAGAAGGACCTCGGGATCGAGGTTCCGGATGCCGCCCTCGCCGACTACGAGCGTGTGCTCGACCAGGTCGACCTCGGCTCCATCGCGGAGCGCGAGAAGGTCACCCGGCACGACGTGAAGGCCCGGATCGAGGAGTTCAACGCCCTCGCCGGCCACGAGCACGTCCACAAGGGCATGACCTCGCGCGACCTCACCGAGAACGTCGAGCAGCTGCAGATCCGTCTCTCCCTGGAGCTGATGCGGGATCGTACGGTCGCCGTCCTCGGCCGGCTCGGCAAGCTCTCCGCCGAGTACGCGGAGCTGGTCATGGCGGGCCGCTCGCACAACGTCGCCGCCCAGGCCACCACCCTCGGCAAGCGCTTCGCGACGGCGGCGGACGAGCTGCTCGTGGCCCACGCGCGCCTGGAGGAGCTGCTCGGCCGCTACCCGCTGCGCGGCATCAAGGGCCCGGTCGGCACCGCGCAGGACATGCTGGACCTGCTCGGCGGCGACGCCGACAAGCTGGCCGACCTGGAGCGGCGGATCGCCGGTCACCTCGGCTTCGCCCACGCCTTCACCTCGGTCGGCCAGGTCTACCCGCGCTCGCTCGACTACGACGTCGTCACCTCGCTGGTGCAGCTGGCCGCGGCCCCCTCGTCGATCGCCAAGACGATCCGTCTGATGGCCGGCCACGAACTGGTCACCGAGGGCTTCAAGCCCGGCCAGGTCGGCTCCTCGGCGATGCCGCACAAGATGAACACCCGTTCCTGCGAGCGCGTCAACGGGCTCATGGTCATCCTGCGCGGCTACGCCTCGATGACCGGCGAGCTGGCGGGCGACCAGTGGAACGAGGGCGACGTCTCCTGCTCCGTGGTCCGCCGGGTCGCGCTACCCGACGCGTTCTTCGCGCTCGACGGTCTCCTGGAGACCTTCCTGACCGTCCTCGACGAGTTCGGCGCCTTCCCGGCCGTCGTCGCCCGCGAGCTCGACCGCTACCTGCCCTTCCTGGCGACCACCAAGGTCCTCATGGGCGCCGTCCGCGCCGGTGTCGGCCGCGAGGTCGCGCACGAGGCCATCAAGGAGAACGCGGTGGCCTCCGCCCTCGCCATGCGCGAGCAGGGCACCGTGCAGAACGAGCTGCTCGACAAGCTGGCCGCGGACGAGCGGATCCCGCTGGACCGCGCGCAGCTCGACGAACTGATGGCGGACAAGCTGTCCTTCACCGGCGCCGCCGCCGACCAGGTCGCGTCCGTGGTGTCGCGGATCGAGGAGATCCTCAAGCAGCACCCGGAGGCCGCCGCCTACACCCCCGGCGCGATCCTCTGACCGGGAGCCCCCGGTTCACCAGGGAGCAGCTGGAGGCCGCCCGTGACCGCGTCGTTCCCGACGTGGTGGCGGGCGGCCTCTCGGTCTTGTTCTGCGGGATCAACCCGGGTCTCATGACGGCGGCGACGGGCCACCACTTCGCCCGTCCCGGCAACCGGTTCTGGCCGGTGCTCCACCTGTCCGGCTTCACCCCGCGGCGGCTGCGGCCGGACGAACAGGAGGAACTCCTGACGTACGGCCTCGGGATCACCAATGTGGTGGCGCGGGCGACCGCGCGCGCCGACGAGCTGACCCGCGAGGAGTACCGGGAGGGCGGACGGATCCTCGCCGCGAAGGTGGAGCGGCTCGCGCCCCGCTGGCTCGCGGTCGTCGGCGTCACCGCGTACCGCACGGCGTTCGACGAGCCGAAGGCGGTGATCGGGCCGCAGGAGCGCGTGATCGGGTCCACCCGGGTCTGGGCGCTGCCCAACCCGAGCGGCCTCAACGCGCACTGGACGGCGGAGACGATGGCCGCGGAGTACGCGCGGCTCCGCGAGGCCGCGGAGACACCGGCCGGGTAGCGGGGGCCGCCCGCCGACCTGGCACCGCGGGCGGTCGTCGGCGCGGCGGTCGCGGGCGCGGGCGGTCGCCGACCGCTCCCGGCGCCGGAGTGCGCGCCCCCGGGGTCAGGTCGGCGGGTCGACCGTGGTGACCACGGCGACCAGCTGGAACGGGAGTTCCTTGTCCCACTGGGAGACGCCCAGTCCTATCCACTGCCCGTCGGCCCGCCACAGGCGCAGGTTCGGGGTGTGGCAGCTGAGGGTGGCCCAGGGCTCCGGCACCGGCTCGCCCTCCATGCTCCGCTCCAGGACGGGGAAGAGGTCGACGGTACGGGGCTCCCCCCAGCGGGCGGCGAGCAGGACGCCCAGCCCGTCCCGTTCCGCTTCGTACTGGTCCTCGACGACCTCGCGGCGCGTGCCGTCGTCCTCCCAGAAGTCCTCGCTGGTCGCGAGCTCCGCGAGGTGGTGGTCCCGGCCGTCGTCGTATCCCCGGGCCCTGAGTAAGTCGATCGCCGCCAGAAGGCCTGCCGTGGTCATGGCTCCAGTAAAGCGGCCGGCACTGACAGTTGGCGCCGCGTCAGGTTCGGGACGGTCCGGCGGGCCGGCTGGGGGGCGCGCGCGGAGCCCGTATCGACGCCGAGTCGAATCCAAAGCGTCATGGGGGCGGCACTCGCCGCGACCGGAGCCATTGAGTACCATCCGCCGAAGAGGTGCACGAGCTGGGAGGACACACTGTGGGGCGGCTGACCGGCGGGGATCCGTCTCTGCTGCGGCGGATCAACTCCGCGGTGGTACTCCATGCGCTGCGCGGCGCCGACGCGCCGACGCTCACCGATCTGACCCGGATCACGGGTCTGTCGCGGCCCACCGTCGAAGGGGTCGTCGAGGGGCTCATGGAGGGCGGTCTCGTCGTCGAGGCGGCGGCCGAGGAGGGCGAGGCGCGGCGGCAGGGCCGTCCCGCGCGGAGGTTCCGCTTCCGCGCCGAGGCCGGGCATCTGCTGGGCATCGAGATCGGCCCGCACCGGGTGGCCGCGCTGCTCTCCGGTCTGGACGGACGGATCATCGGCGCCGGCGCGCGCGAGGTGTCGGAGACGGCCCCCGAGGACGAGCGGCTGGACCGGGTCCGTACGGTCGTGGCCGACGTGCTGCGCCGCGCCGGCGTCGCCCGGTCGAACCTGCGGGCCGTCGGCGTCGGCACTCCCGGCATCGTGGAGGCCGACGGTACGGTCCGCCTCGGCACGGCGTTGCCGGGCTGGACGGGGCTCGCGCTCGGCGAGCGGCTGCGCCGGTCCTTCAAGTGCCCCGTCATCGTGGAGAACGACGCGAACGCGGCGGCCGTGGCCGAGCACTGGAAGGGTGCCGCGACCGACTCCGACGACATCGTCTTCGTCCTCGCCGGGCTGAGCCCGGGCGCCGGTTCGCTGATCGGCGGCCGGCTGCACCGCGGCTTCGGCGGCGCGGCCGGGGAGATCGGCGCCCTGCACCTGCTCGGCCGGGGCGTCACCCCCGAGCACCTGCTGTCGACGACGGACGAACCGCTGCACCCGCTGGACGAGCAGGCGGTCGCCGAGGTCTTCGCGCTGGCCCGCAAGGGCGACGCGCGCGCGGAGGCGGCGGTCGAGCGGTTCATCCAGCGGCTGGTGCACGACGTGGCGGCGCTGGTCCTGGCGATCGACCCGGAGCTGGTGGTCGTCGGCGGCTGGGCGGCCGGTCTGGACGGTGTGCTCCAGCCGCTCCGCGAGGAGCTGGCCCGGTTCTGTCTGCGGCCGCCGCGGGTGGTGCTGTCCCTGCTCGGCGAGGCCGCGGTGGGGACGGGCGCGCTGCGGCTCGCGCTCGACCACGTGGAGGAGCAGCTGTTCGCGGTCGACGGCACGGTGACGGCCCGCCGCTGAGGAGTTCCTCGTGCGACGGGCCGCGGGGCGTGCTGTGACCGTGGCTAGGAGGCCATGACCAGGTCGACGGAGTCGCCGAAGGTGAGGCGGCAGGTGTCGGCGCGGTAGGTGGCCACGGAGACGGCGGCGGTACGTCCCCCGGAGAGGTAGCGGGTCGTCACGACGAGGACGGGCGCGCCCGGGAGCCGGTCGAGCTCCTTCGCGTCGTCCGCGCGGGCCGAGCCGAGCTCCACCGAGCGGTCCTGGCCGTCGAGGGCGAGGTGCTGGAGTTCGCGGAGCACCGCGCGGGCGCGGGCGGCTCCGGCGGGGGCGTCGATCGCGCTGAGACCCGGGACGGACGCGGCCGGCACGTAGAGCAGCTCGGCGGCGACGGTCTGGCCCTGGCTGGTGCGGACGCGGCGGACGATGTGCACCCGCTCCTCGGCGCCGCTGTCCAGGACGCGCGCGACGGCGGCCGGGGCCATGTCGGCGGCGGAGTCCAGGGGCTGCCAGGCGTCGTCGCCGACTCCCGGCCAGGTGTGCTGCGTGGTGGAGACGTCGACGCCGACGCGCGGCGGGGCGACGGTGGTGCCGACGCCGCGGCGGCGCTGCAGCCGGCCTTCGAGCTCCAGCTGCTCCAGTGCCTGGCGCAGTGTGGCGCGGGCGACGCCGAAGCGGGCCGCGAGGTCGCGCTCGTTGGGAAGGATCTCCCCGACCGCGAAGTCCGAGTCGAGTGCTTCGCCGATGACTGTCTTGAGGTGCTGGTACTTCGGTTCCGGTACCGATGCCAGCTGCGTGGTCCCCACCCTGATCCTCCGCAATTCGCCGTGTCCCGCGGCGTTTTTCCGCGCCCTTGTTTATTAAAGGTTCCTGCACTAACTCTGCGACCATAAGGCGAGCCCACCCCTTGGTCAAGACCAATCCTCTGCCGGACGCCCCCGAATGTGACCCTCTGACCTAGATCGTTCACAGGACGTTCGCGTCCCCGTGCGCCCGGCGCAGCAAAACACCCCGTCTCCGGGGCGGGAGACGGGGTGTACTTCCGGCCGATCGGCGTGATCGGGCCGGTTCCTCGCGTGGGGTGGCCGCGGGGCGCGTCAGAGGCCGGCGAGCGACGCCAGCTTGTCGGGGTTGCGGATGATGTGGACGCGCTGGACGCGGCCGTCGAGGATCTCGATCTGAAGGACCGAGTCCGGCCTGCCGTCGGCGAGGGCGAGCAGGGCGGGGGCGCCGTTGAGCTCCAGGAGGCGGACGTCGAGGGCCGCGTCCGCGCTCCGGGCGGTCGCGTGGAGGAACCGGCCGACCTTGTCCGCGCCCTCGATGATCCGCAGCGGGGCCCTGGACTTGCCGCCGCTGTCGCCGACGAGCCGTACGTCGGGGGCGAGGAGGTCGAGGAGCCCGCCGAGGTCGCCGCCCGCGGCGGCCGCCAGGAACCGCTCGGTGAGGTCCCGGCGCGCCGCCGGGTCGACGTCGTAGCGCGGCCTCCGCTCGTCGACGTGGCGCCGGGCCCGCCCGGCGAGCTGGCGCACGGCCGCCTCGCTGCGGTCCAGGGCCGTGGCGATCTCGGCGTACGGGAAGCCGAAGGCCTCGCGCAGCACGAAGACGGCCCGCTCCGGCGGGGAGAGGGATTCGAGGACGACGAGGACCGCGAGCGAGACGGAGTCGGCGAGCAGGGCGCGTTCGGCGGTGTCGGGCGCGGTCGGGCCGAAGTCGGTCACGACGGGCTCGGGGAGCCACGGACCGACGTAGGACTCGCGGCGCGCCGTGGCCTGCCGGAGCCGGTCGACGGCCAGCCGGGTCGTGATCCGCACCAGGAACGCCCGGGGCTCGCGGACCCCGGCCCGGTCCTCGGCGGTCCAGCGGAGCCAGGCCTCCTGGACGACGTCCTCGGCGTCGGCGACGCGGCCGAGCATCCGGTAGGCGACGCCGAGCAGCAGGGCGCGGTGCTCCTCGAAGCGCGCGGTCGGGGTGTCGGTCGGAAGGTCGGTGGGCACCCCTCCATCCCAGCCGACCGCGGTGGCGCTGTCCAGTTTCGGGCAGAGGCTTGAACTCCGGGCTACTGATCGGTAATTCTCCTTGACGGGACGTCTGACAAGCCTCAGGACAGGGAGTCCGCATGCCCGCACGGATCACGTTCACGATCGGGACCCCGGCGGGTCCCCGCCCGACGTCCCTCCGGTACGAACGCCGCGGAGCGGGGGAACCGCTGCTGCTCCTGCACGGCATCGGGCACCACTGGCAGGCCTGGGAGCCGGTGCTTGACGTGCTGGCCGCCGAACGTGACGTGATCGCGGTGGACCTGCCCGGATTCGGCGCCTCCGACCCGCTGCCCGAGGGCTGCGCGTACGACCTGTCGACCGTCGGGAGCGTCCTCGGCGCCTTCTGCGAGGCACTCGGTGTCGAGCGGCCGCACGTGGCGGGGAACTCGCTCGGCGGGCTGCTCGCCCTCCAGTTGGCCCGGGAGAAGCTGGTGCGCTCGGTCACCGCCCTCTCCCCCGCCGGCTTCTGGTCGGAGGGCGAGCGGCGGTACGCCTTCGCGACGCTGCGGGCGATGCGGGGCGCCGCGCGGTCGCTGCCCGTACCGGTGATCGACCGCCTCTCCCGCACCGCCGCCGGGCGCACCGTGCTCACCAGCTCCATCTACGCACGGCCCGGGCGGCGTTCCCCTTCGGCCGCGTACGCCGAGACGCTCGCGCTGCGCGGGGCCACCGGGTTCCGGCAGACGCTGGCGGCCGGCGGGAGCGTGACCTTCCGCGAGGACGTGCCCGGTCTACCGGTCACCGTGGCCTGGGGCGCCCGCGACCGGCTGCTCCTTCCGCGGCAGGGCGTCCGTGCCAAGCACACCATCCCCGGCGCGCGGCTCGTCCGGCTGCCCGGCTGCGGGCACGTGCCCATGAACGACGACCCGGCTCTCGTCGCACGGGTCATCCTGGACGGCAGCCGCGGCTGAGGCCGTGCCCGGGACGCGCCGGGCGAACAGGCCGGTGCCCACGGCGGCGCCGGCCCCCACGAGCAGGCTGCCGCACGCCTGCGGGAGGCCGAAGGCGGCGCCCGCGACCAGGGCCGCGCTCAGCGCGGCGGCGATCGGGATCGCGCCCGTGAAGAGCGTGGCCCGCTCCATGCCGATGCGCTGCACGCCCATGTAGAACAGGACGAACCCGACGACGGTGGCGAGCGCGGCCTGCCAGACCAGGGCACCCGCCTCCACCGCCGTCGGCATCCGGACGACGTCGGCGCCGTCCACGACCAGGCCGATGAGCGCCGCCTCGGCCGCGCCGATCCCGCACACGACCGCCGTGAGCAGCTTCGGCCCGAGCAGCCGCAGCACCGGGACGGCGAGGACCGTGAAGCCGACCTCGCCGGCGAGCGCCGCCACGGACCAGCCGATTCCCGCCAGGTCCGTACGCCCCCAGCCCTGCACCGTGAAGGCTCCGGCGGCGACCAGCAGCGCCCCGTACAGTACTGCGGGGGCGGGCCTGCGGCCCTCGGTCAGCGGGACGAGGACGGCGACGACGACCGGGGCGCAGCCGACGAGGACGCCGGGCACGGCGGGTTCCGCAGTCCGCTCGGCGGCGAGGACGGCCAGGTTGAACCCGACCATGCCGACCCCCGCGACGGCGGCGAGCCGCACCCAGTGACGGGCGGTCAGGAGCCGCAGCGGGGCCGTCCCGCCGCGGCCGAGCAGGGGGAGCAGCAGCAGGCAGGCGGCGGCGTACCGCAGGGCCTGGCCGCCCGCGTACGGGTAGTCGCCGAGCAGGCTGTTGGCGGTGAAGGAGGCTCCGACGAGGGCATAGGCGACGGTCACGAGGAGGACCCCGCGCAGGGCGTTGGCGTTCATGGCTCCGACGGTAGGAAGACGGGCGGTCCGGTTCGGGGTCCACTTCCGTACCGCCATCGGGGACCACTTCCGCGTCTCGCGGCACGGCATCATGGGCGCCGCGGCCSGGMGCGCCSGGCCGCGGGGACGGGGAGAGGGGGCCGCACGGAGATGACCAGCCACGGACAGGCTGCGTGGGAGCTGCTCCTGCCCGCCGCCGCCCCCGCGCGGGGACGCGGCCGGGCCCTCCAGGAGGCACTGCGCGACGCGGTGCGCTCCGGCCGGCTCGCGCCCGGCACCCGCCTGCCGTCGAGCCGCGCGCTCGCGTCGGACCTGGGCGTCTCGCGGGGCCTGGTCACGGAGGCGTACGAACAACTCACCGCCGAGGGATACCTGCGCAGCGACCGTGGGGCGGG
>NZ_RDBH01000129.1:1965917-1990993 GCF_008042145.1 Streptomyces sp. adm13(2018) | reverse complement strand
GGGCTGCCCCGGACGGACGGGCGCCCGGGGGGCGGCGGTGGGCCGGGGCTGAGCCGGCCGACTGGGCCTGCCCCCGGGCGCCCGGTGCGATGGGCTGCCCCGGACGGACGGGCGCCCGGGGGGCGGCGGTGGGCCGGGGCTGAGCCGGCCGACTGGGCCTGCCCCCGGGCGCCCGGTGCGATCCCAGCGGCCCCGGCAGCCCCGAGGCCCGGCGGCCGGTGGCCCCGGCGGCCCGGCGGCCCCCACGGCTCGGCGGCCGGTGGCCCCGGCGGCCCAGCGGCCCCGGCCCAGTGTTCACGCGGGGTTCGTGTGACCGCCGTACCCGGCCGCTAGGCATGGGGCGACGCACCGCCGCCCCGTCCCGGACCACCTCGGAGGACCCGCATGTCCCAGTCCGCACCCGGCCGTTCCCCCTCCCCCGCCCGTCGCGGCGTGCTGCGCGGTTCGCTCGCCGCGTCGGCGGCGCTCACCCTCGGCGGCGCCGGGCTCGCCGCCCCCGCGTTCGCGCTGTCGGGGCGGCCCCGCGCCGGGTGGGGCGTGCAGACGGGCGACGTCACGACGTCCTCGGGGCTGGTGTGGGTGCGCTCGGACCGGCCGGCGCGGATGCTCGTGGAGACCTCGGCGAGCGAGTCGTTCCGCCGGGTGCGCCGCCACCACGGGCCGCTGCTCGGCGCGGGCACGGACTTCACCGGCACCGTCCCGCTGCGGGGCCTGCCGGCCGGCGAGCAGATCCACTACCGGGTGACGCTCGCCGACCCGGACGACCCGCGGCGGACGGGCGAGCGGATCACCGGCACCTTCCGCACCGCTCCCGAACGGCGCCGCGACGGGGTCCGCTTCCTCTGGTCGGGGGACATCGCCGGACAGGGCTGGGGCATCAACCCGGACATCGGCGGTTTCCGCGCGTACGAGGAGATGCGCCGTCTCGACCCGGACTTCTTCCTGTGCAGCGGCGACTCGATCTACGCCGACGGGCCGCTCCAGCCCAGCGTGACGCTGCCCGACGGCCGGATCTGGCGGAACGTCACGACGCCCGAGAAGTCGAAGGTCGCGGAGACCCTCGCCGAGTACCGGGGCAACTTCCGCTACAACCTCCTCGACCACAACGTCCGGGCGTTCAACGCGCAGGTCCCCACGGTGACGCAGTGGGACGACCACGAGGTGCGGAACAACTGGTACCCGGGCCAGATCCTGGACGACGCGCGCTACACGGAGAAGGACGTGGACGTGCTCGCCGCGCGGGCCCTGCGCGCCTTCGGCGAGTACACGCCGGTGTCCACGCTGCACGCGCGCGCGGGGTCGCGGACGTCCCGGATGCACCGCGTGGTGCGGTACGGGCCGCTGCTCGACGTGTTCGTGCTCGACATGCGCTCCTACCGGAACGCCAACTCGCCCGGCCGGCAGGCCGACGACACGACCGGCATCCTGGGCGCCGAGCAGCTCGCCTGGCTCAAGCGGGAGCTGGCCGGGTCCACCGCGGTGTGGAAGGTGCTCGCCGCCGACATGCCGCTCGGCCTGGTCGTTCCGGACGGCGGGAACATCGAGGCGGTCGCGCAGGGCGATCCGGGCGCGCCCCTGGGGCGTGAGCTGCAGATCGCGGAGCTGCTGCGGTTCGTCAAGCACCGGCGGATCACCGGCACGCTGTGGCTCACGGCGGACGTGCACCACACGTCCGCGCAGCACTACGCGCCGGAGCGGGCGGCCTTCCAGGACTTCGCGCCGTTCTGGGAGTTCGTCTCCGGTCCGCTGGCCGCGGGCGGGTTCCCGGCCAGTGCGCTGGACGGCACGTTCGGTCCGGAGCGGGTGTTCGTCCGGGCGCCCGAGCGGGGCAACCTGTCGCCGATGGAAAGCCCGCAGTACTTCGGGGAGGTCGACATCGACGGCCACAGCGGGGAACTGACGGTCCGTCTGCGGGCGGAGGGCGGGACCGTGCTGTTCAGCAAGGTGCTGCAGCCGGGTCGCGTCGGGCAGTAGCGTCGGGCAGCGCGGTAGTGCCTGGTCGGAGGGGGTACGGGGCCGGTTCCCGGCGCTCGCGGCGACCGACCGGGGGCCGGCTCCCGGGTGATTGTCAGTGGCTGGTCCTACCGTCCTTTCCATGACGCGATCCGTACAGGCACTCGCCTATGTCCGCCCTTCCGCGCTGGAGTCCACGGGCTCCGGCCGGCTGCTCGGTCTGGAGACGGCGGGGGGTCTCACGCCCCGCGGGGCCGAGGCCCATCCCCGCTTCTTCGCCGGCTTCCTGGCCTCTCCGCAGGTCGCCGCCCGCGGTCTGCTCGCGGTCGCCGACGTGGCCGCGGCCCGCTACCACCAGCGGATACGGCCCGGTTCGCTCGACCCGGTGGTGACGGGGAACGGCGACCGGCTGCGGTTCGAGTCCTTCTCCGGCTGCGGCGGGGTGTACGCCCGGCTGGACGTCCTCGACGAGGGCCTGGGCGGTACGGAGACCGGGCACGGCACTACGAACGTCGACGTCAACAACCCGCTGCGCGAGGCGCTGTCACGGATGACGGGGGACGATCCGCTGCATCTCCGGGTCGGGCCGGAGGAGATGGCGGTGACCACGCTCGCGGGCGCCGTCGTCGAGAAGAAGGTGCCGCTGCCGGACCGCTGGCTGCGGGGCTTCGCCGAGGCGCAGGTCGCCTCCGCCCGCTTCGATCTGCGGGCCGAGCTGAGCGGGGCGGAGGCCGTCCGCTTCCTCCGGTCCCTGCCGCGCAACCAGTCCCGTGGGCGTGGGCCGGTGTGGGTCGTCCAGTCCGGCAGGACGCTGCGGCCGACGACCCGGCCGGGCGCGGGCGCGGTGTGCCTGCCGGGGCCGGACCGGCTGGTCGCGCTGGAGCGGGTGCTGCGGCACGCGACGGGGCTGCGGGTGTACGGACCGGTGCCGGACGGCACCCTGGCCACCGCGAGCGCCTGGGAGGTGCTGCTGCCCGGGATGCGGCTGACGCTGACGCTGTCTCCCGATTCCGCCCGGGGATTCTCCGGCGAGGGCGGGGTCCTGGAGGCGCTGGCGACGGAGGAGGCCGCGCAGGACGCGGAGCTGGTCGCGGTCCTGCTCGCCTGGGAGCCGCGGATCGACCCGGCGGACCTCGCGGCGCAGGCCGGGCTCACGATCGACCGGGTGCGCGCGGCGCTGACCCGGCTCGGCACGGCCGGCCGGGTGGGCTACGACGTGGCGGACGCGGCGTACTTCCACCGGGAGCTGCCGTACGACGCGGACCGCGCCGAGCGGCACAACCCGCGTCTGCTGAGCGCGCGCCGGCTGGTCGCGGAGGGCGCGGTGACCGTCGAGGGCGAGCTGGCGACGGTGGCCTCGGGCGAGCGGCGCTACCGGGTGCGGGAGTCGGACGGGGTGCTGAGCTGCACCTGCCAGTGGTGGGCCGACTACCGGGGCCGGCGGGGTCCGTGCAAGCACGCGCTGGCGGTCCGGATGGTGCGGCGGGGCGCGGCGCCCGGCCCGGCGGGTTCCGCGGACGAGGGCGCGACGGTCGCGGGAGCGGCGCGATGACCGGAAGCGGCGCGATGACGGGGAGCGGTGGGGGTGCCGCGGTGGCGAACGGTCTGGTGAACAGAGTGGTGGACAGCATGAGGGCCAAGGTGAGGAGTGCGGTGGTGCGCGGGGCGGGGAACGACACGGAGGGCACGGGCGGTACGGAGGAGGGCACCCCGGTCGAGCGGCTGCTCGCGGCGGTGCGCGCGGGGCGCGCCCACCAGGTGCCGGCGCTCCTGGAGCCGCTGGACGCGGCCGCCCGGAAGAGCGCCCTGGGCCCGCTGAAGTCGCTGCGCTCCGAGGTCCGCGGCTGGGACTGGAAGCGGTGGAACGAGGCGACCGCCGTCCGGCGCGCGCTGTACGTGGCGGGCGCGGGCTGCCAGACGGGCGCGGCGGCGACGGCCACCTGGCTCGGCGGGCGCGATCTGCTGAGCCGGCGCTCCCAGGACGGCGTCCTGGTCCTGTCGGTGCTCGCCGACCGGGACCCGGCGTGGGCGGCGGACGTGGCGCAGCGGCTCGCGGCGCGGCCGGCCGTGGCGGAGGACAGCTACGGCCTGATCCGCGGACTCGTGGAGCGCTCGGGGTGCGCGGTTCCGGCGACCGACGGCTATGTCCTCGCCTGGACGCGGGAGATCACCGACGGACGTCTGCTCGCGCGGCTCCGGGAGGACACGCACACCCGGGTGCTCGTGCCGCACGCGCTCGCGATGTCCGAGACGCCCGACCGGCTGACCTGGTCGGTCGGGCCCGAGGCACCGACGCACTGGCCGACCGCGCTCGCGACGCTCGTCGCGGAGGGTGTGCTCGACCGGGCCCAGGTCGTGGACCTGTGCGTCTCCCGGCTGCTGCGCGGCGGTAGGGCCCGGGACCTGCGGTTCCCGCTGGAGGTGCTGCGGCTCGTCGAGCCGGACGCCGCGGAGCGCCGGGAGCGGGTGCCCGACTGGATCGGAATGACCGCCGACGCGCCGTCCCCGGTCGCGGGGTACGCCCAGGAGGTGCTCGCGGGGCTCGCGGCCGAGGGCGCGCTGTCGGCGGGGACGCTGGCCGAGATGACGGGCGGGGTGCTGTTCCGTACCGAGAAGAAGCTGGTGCGGGCCCAGTTGACGCTGGTCGGGAAGGTGCTGACGCGGGAGCCGGGTGCGGCGGAGGAACTGCTGCCGGCGGTGGCGGAGGCCTTCGGGCACGAGGACACCACGATCCAGGAGCGGGCGCTGAAGCTGGTGGGCCGTCATGCGGGGCGGGTGGACGCCTCCGTGCGCCGGGAGCTGGCCGAGCAGGCCGGGCTGCTGAGTCCGGTGCACCGTCCTGCGGCCGTCGCGCTGTTCGGGGCGGACCTGGAGGCGGAGGCCGGGGTCCCGTACGAGGAGATCCTGCCGCCGGTGCCGGAGCGCGAGCCGGTGGCGCCTCCGGCCACGACGGTCGAGGAGCTGGTGGAGGAGCTGGTGACGAGGGGCCGGTCCGACGACCCGGCGGCGTTCGAGCGGACGCTCGACGGTCTGGTGCGGCTCGCGCGGCGGGACCGGGCGGGGCTGGAGGCGGCGGTCCGCGAGGCGTTCCCGACGGAGCACTGGGCCCATGAGCACTACTTCAGCCACTACACGCACGGCGCGGAGGTGGTGCTCGCGGGGCTGCTGGGCCTGCTGCCGGCTCGGCGCCTCGAATCCGGGCGGGCGAAGGGGAACGACCGGAAGGCCTGCCACCACGAGGCGCTGTCGGGGATCCTCGACGCGCGCCTGTGGGAGATGGCCGCTCTGGTCGGCTCGGAAGCGCTGCCGTTCCTGCTCGCCACGCCGACTCTGCACACCGGGGAGATCGACCCGGAGGTGCTGGTGGAGCGGCTGCGGGCCTACGGGGACGCGGGGGTCGAGCCGGCCCCGGCGGACCTCGCCCAGGCGCTGCTGCGGGTCGGGCGGACGACGGCCGCGGCGGCGGAGGCGGCCGAGCGGGCCGGGGCGCTGGGCACGGCGGCGGGCCGGCGGCTCGCCGCGTGGCTGCGGACGAGGGAGCCGCTGGGGACGCGGGTGCGGTTCTCCCCCCGGGGGAAGGACCGGAACTCGCAGAAGTGGTGGCTGACGGACCGGATCGTCGTGGAGATCGACGAGCGGGCCGTGGTGCGCGAGGAGTTCCCGGCGGCGTTCCGCTGGCTGGGCGGCGAGCTGCAGGCGACGCCCCGGCGCTGCTACCACTGGGTGGACACGCGGGCGCACTGGTCCGCGGCGCTGCCGGTGGACCGCGAGTTCGTGGCCGCGTGCGTCCTGTCGTCGCTGGCCTCGGGGGCGGACGGCGACCAGCGGGGCCTGGCCGAGCCCCTGACGGCCCTCGCCGAGGCGGGCGGTCCGGTCGGCCGTGCCGTCCATCTGGCGCTCGCGTTCGGTCTGGGCTGCCAGGACGCGGACGACCGGCTGCGGGCGGTGGACGCGCTGCTCGTCCTCGCGTCGCGGGGCGACCTGGACGCCCGGCTGCTGGGTACGGAGTTGGCGTGGCTGGTGGTGGAGGGTTCGGTGAAGCCGAACCGGCTGGCGGACGCCCTGCGGACGACGGCGGCCACGGGCGCGTACGGCACGGTCTGGGCGGTCCTGGAGCCGCTGCTCCCCGAACTGCTCGGCGCGGAGAAGCCGGTACGGGGCCTGGGCGAGGTGCTGGCGGTCGCGGCGGACTGTGTGGAGCGGTGCCGGGCCACGGGCGAGGTCGCCGGGCTCGACGCGCTGGCCTCGGCGCGGAGTTCCGCGCAGTTCGTCGTCCAGGCGAAGCGGCTGTCGGGCGCACTCCGCCGGGAGGCCGATCAGCCTCTGACAGAAACGGTCTGAATCGTTCTTTAAGCCGCCAGATGGGCGCTTAACCCGTCAGTCACAAAGCGTTCGTGATCACGCAACACCGTTGGGTCACAGTGAGGTCATGACCGATGTGACGTCCTCGAAGAGCACCCGTCGTCCGCACCACTGGCGGCACGACCTGATCGAACTGGCCGCGCTGTTCACCGCCGTGGTGGTGGCCGACACGATCGCCAAGACCATCGCCAAGGGGCCCGACGGCCCCTCGCTCCTGGTGTTCTCGGCGATCGCGCTGGCCGCCACCGCCGCCTTCCACACCTGGTGGGCGCGGAGGCGCAGCCATGCGAGTCCCGCCCCGCCCGCCGGCGACACCGGCGGGCACCGCACCGCGGCCGGCCCCGCGGGCACCGGGGAGCAGCACGAGGCCGGCGGGGAGACCGGGCCGGCGGTGCCCGTGGAGACCACGCTGTGGCGGATGCGGACCACCGTCGCGGACACACCGGGCAGCCTCGCCGCGCTGTGCACGGTCCTCGCCCGCCTGGGCGTGGACATCCTCACCCTCCAGACCCATCCGCTCGCCGACGGCACGGTGGACGAGTTCCTGCTCCGGGCTCCGGCCGACCTGTCCGCCCACGCCCTCACCCGGGAGACCGCCGCGGCCGGCGGCCGCGACACCTGGACCGAGCGGGCCGACGCCCACGATCTGGTGGACACCCCCACCCGGGTCCTCGGCCTGGCCACCCGTACGGCCCTCGACGCGGCCGAGCTGCCGCTCGCGCTGCGCCAGCTCCTGGGCCGCTGCACCCTGCACTCCGTGCCCGCCGTCTCGCTCACCGGCCGGCCGACCGGCGAGCACGCCCCGGTCGAGGGCGTGCTGGAGGAGACCGTGATGCGGCTGCGCGACCCGAACGGCGGCACGCTCGTCGTGGAGCGCGCCTATCTCCCCTTCACCCCGACGGAGTTCGCCCGGGCCCGGGCACTCGTCGAACTCGACGCCCGGCTCGGCCCCCGCGTCCCGCGCAGCCGGGACGTGCTGACCCTGCCCGAGGGCAACGAGATCACCGTCCGCCGCGCCGACCAGCGGGACCTGTCCGCCGCGCGCGCCATGCACGACCGCTGCTCCTCCCGGACGCTGGGGCTGCGCTACCACGGCCCGGTCGGCGACGCCGACCGCTACCTCGACCACCTGCTCAGCCCCCGCTTCGGCCGCACCCTCGCCGTCCAGACCGCCTCGGGCCGGCTCGTCGCCCTCGGGCACCTGCTCTGGGACGGCGAGGAGACCGAGGTGGCGCTGATGGTGGAGGACGACTGGCAGCGGCGCGGCATCGGCTCCGAGCTCCTCGGCAGGCTGGTGGCGATGGCCGAGGAGGCCGGATGCGCGAGCGTGTACGCCGTGACGCAGTCGTCCAACACCGGGATGGTGGCCGCGATGCGGGCGCTCAACCTGCCCC
The DNA here is from genome assembly GCF_008042145.1 of Streptomyces sp. adm13(2018). Classification (GTDB taxonomy): domain Bacteria; phylum Actinomycetota; class Actinomycetes; order Streptomycetales; family Streptomycetaceae; genus Streptomyces. Next base: position 1,983,284 of record NZ_RDBH01000129.1, on the reverse strand, counting down.
TCGACTACCAGATCGAGGAGGGCACCCTGGTGATCACAGCCCGGCTGGCCCAGGCACCGCGACCGGCCGACCGACCGCAGCACCGGGAGACGGCACCGGAGCAGCCGCGCGAAGGGGCTCGGCGGGCGGAGCGCTGAGCGCCCAGGTCAGGTCCCGCCAGAGGTCCTCGACGTCCTCCAGGCCGACCGACATCCGCAGCAGGCGGTCGCTGACGCCGGACGAGCGGCGGTCGCCCTCGGCCACGATGCGGTGGCTGATGGAGGCCGGGTGCTGGATCAGGGTGTCGACGCTGCCCAGGCTGACGGCGGGGGTGATGAGCCGGACGCCCGCGATGACGTCGTGCGGGTCGCCGTACACCTCGAACGCGATCATGGCGCCGCCGATCCGCGGGTAGTGGACCTGCGCGATGCGGGGGTCGGTGGCGAGCCGCCGGACGAGCTCCGCCGCCGTGCCGGACGCGGCCCGGACCCGTACCGGCAGGGTGGACAGACCGCGCAGCAGCAGGTAGCCGGCCAGCGGGTGCAGCACCCCGCCGGTGGCGAAGCGGACCTGGCGGAGGGTACGGGCGAACTCCTCGTCGCAGGCGACGACCCCGCCCATGACGTCCCCGTGCCCGCCGAGGTACTTGGTCGCGCTGTGCAGCACGATGCGGGCGCCCTGCTCGACCGGGCGCTGGAGCACGGGCGTGGCGAAGGTGTTGTCGACCAGGAGCGGCACGGAGCCGCAGGAGTGGGCGAGGGCGCGGATGTCGGCCTCGGCCAGGGTCGGGTTGGCGGGCGACTCCACCATGACGAGGCCGGTGTCGGGCCGGATCGCCTCGGCCACGCCCGCGGGGTCGGTCCAGGTCACCTCGGTGCCGAGCAGTCCGGCGTCCAGCAGGTGGTCGCTGCAGCCGTACAGCGGACGGACCGCGACGACATGACGCAGCCCCTGGCTCGCCCGGGCGAGCAGGACGGCGGTGAGGGCCGCCATGCCGCTGGCGAACGCGACGGCGGCCTCGGCTCCCTCCAGCCGGGCGAGGGCCTCCTCGAAGCGGGCGACCGTCGGGTTGTCGAGCCGGGCGTAGACCGGCGGTCCGTCCAGCCGGGCCCCGGTGGTCGCGAACTCGTCGATCCGGGCGGCCTCGGCCCGGGCGTCGTACGAGGGGTAGGTGGTGGACAGGTCGATCGGCGGGGCGTGCAGACCGAGCGAGGCGAGGTCTTCGCGGCCGGCGTGCACGGCTTCGGTGGCGAGCGCCCTCGGGGTGGCCGAGGTGCCGCAGTCCATGGCGTCCATGGCGGCACTGTGAACGGATACCGGGAAGTAGCGGGAATTCGCCGTGCTACGTTCGCCCGATGGCCGATTCTGTCGTACTGGACACGGTCGATCTGCACATTCTTCGCCTCCTGCAGAACGACGCCCGGACCACCTACCGCGAACTCGCCGCCGAGGTCGGAGTGGCACCGTCCACCTGCCTCGACCGGGTGGCGCGGCTGCGCCGCACGGGCGTGATCCTCGGACACCAACTACGACTGGATCCGGCCAAACTCGGCCGAGGGCTTGAAGCGCTCCTTCTCGTCCAGGTCCGGCCGCACCGGCGGGAACTGATCGGTCCGTTCGTGGACCGGATCCGGGGCCTGCCGGAGTCCCGGGCCCTGTTCCATCTGACCGGACCCGACGACTACCTGGTGCACGTGGCCGTGGCGGACCCCGCCGACCTGCAACGACTCGTCCTCGACGAGTTCACCTCGCGCCGGGAGGTGGCCCGCGTCGAGACGCGGCTGATCTTCCAGGAGTGGGAGTGCGGCCCGCTCCTGCCGCCCGCGTCGAGCCCCTCCATGTCAGCCGACTGAGCCCCGACGAGGGTGACGCGACGTGCCGAAGACGCCAGGATGGCCCCCATGCCAGAGACTTCCAGCAGCCTGCTGCCCCGCCAGGTCGCCGACGAACACGTCGACGCACTCATCGCCCTCGACCCGATCACCGGTACGTACCTGGGAGTCAAGGAGAGCGCCGGACTGCTGCCCGACTTCTCACCGGCCGGCCAGCGGGCGGTGGCCGAGCTCGCCCGCCGGACGCTGGACCGGCTCGACGCGGCGGAGCGCGTGCCGGGCGCGGACAGCGAGGCCGAGCGGCGGTGCGCCCGACTGCTCCGGGAGCGTCTGACGGCGGAACTCGCCATGTTCGAGGCCGAGGAGGGCCTCTGCACGGTCAGCAACATGCGGTCGCCCGCGCACAGCGTCCGGATCGTCTTCACGGTGATGCCGACGGAGACCGAGGAGGACTGGACCGCCGTCGCCGCCCGGCTCCGCGCCGTTCCTGCCGCCCTCTACGGTTACCGGTCCGCGCTCGCCCTCGGCCTGGAGCACAAGCGCTTCGGCGGGCCGCGTCCCACCGCCACCTTCATCGGCCAGCTCACCGAGTGGGCGGGCGGGGACGGCGACCGGCCGGGCTGGTTCGACGAGTTCGCCGGCGCGGCCCCGGCCGCCCTCCCCGTGACCCTGCGCGCCGAGCTGACGGCGGCGGGCCGGGTCGCCACGGAGGCCGTGGCGGCGCTGCGGGACTGGATGCGCGACGTGTACGCCCCGACCGTGGCGGACGCCCCCGACACGGTGGGCCGCGAGCGCTACCAGCGCTGGACCCGCTACTTCAACGGCACGGACCTGGACCTCGACCAGGCCTACGCGTACGGCTGGACCGAGTACCACCGGCTGCTCGGCGAGATGCGGAGCGAGGCCGAGCGGATCCTCCCGGGCGCCGACCCGTGGGAGGCGCTCGCCCACCTCGACGAGCACGGCACCCACGTCGAGGGCGTCGACGAGGTGCGGGTCTGGCTCCAGCAACTGATGGACGAGGCCGTCGAGGCCCTCGACGGCACCCACTTCGAGCTCGCCGACCGGGTGCGCCGCGTGGAGTCCCGTATCGCCCCGGCGGGCGGCGCGGCCGCCCCGTACTACACCGGCCCGTCCGAGGACTTCTCCCGGCCCGGCCGCACCTGGCTCCCGGTGGACGGCGTGACCCGCTTCCCGGTCTACGACCTGGTGTCGACCTGGTACCACGAGGGCGTGCCCGGCCACCACCTCCAGCTGGCCCAGTGGGTGCACGTCGCCGACCGCCTCTCCCGCTACCAGGCGACCATCGGCAAGGTCAGCGCCAACTGCGAGGGCTGGGCCCTCTACGCGGAGCGGCTGATGGACGAACTCGGCTTCCTGCCCGACGCGGAGCGCCGGCTCGGCTATCTCGACGGGCAGATGATGCGGGCCTGCCGGGTGATCGTGGACATCGGCATGCACCTGGGTCTGGAGATCCCGGCGGACTCGCCGTTCCACCCGGGCGAGCGGTGGACGCCCGAGCTCGCCCAGGAGTTCTTCCAGCGGCACAGCAGCCGTCCGCCGGCCTTCGTGGAGAGCGAGCTGACCCGGTACCTGTCGATGCCGGGCCAGGCCATCGGCTACAAGCTGGGCGAGCGGGCCTGGCTGCTGGGCCGGGCCAACGCGCGGGCGGCGCACGGCGACGCGTTCGACGCGAAGGCCTGGCACATGGCGGCCCTCTCGCAGGGACCCCTGGGCCTCGACGACCTCGTCGAGGAGCTGTCGCGGCTCTGAGGAACTGTCGCCGCTGAAGAGCTGTCGCGGCTCCGAGAGACTGTCGCGCCTCCGAGGCCCACGCAGTGGGATTCCCCGGCCGCTCTCTTGATCGGCCGGGGAATCCCCTGCTATGTCTCGTGCATGACCTCCGATGACACCCCTGACGCCACCGACTGGCGCATTCTCGAAGCCCTCCAGTCCGAGGGCCGCGCCAGCTTCGCCGAGCTCGCCCGGACGGTGGCGATGTCGCCGTCCGCGGTGACCGAGCGGGTGCGGCGCCTGGAGGAGGCCGGGGTGATCTCCGGGTACACGGCGATCGTCGACCAGGACCGGCTCGGGCTGCCGATCCTCGCCTTCGTACGGCTCCGCTACCCGCACGGCAACTACAAGCCGTTCCACGACCTGCTCGGCGCGACTCCGGAGATCCTGGAGGCGCACCACGTCACGGGCGACGACTGCTTCGTCCTCAAGGTCGCCGCCCGGTCCATGCGGCACCTGGAGGAGATCACCGGGAAGATCTCCACGCTCGGCTCGGTCACCACCAGCGTGGTCTACTCCTCGCCGCTGCCCCGGCGTTCGCTCAGCCGCTGAGCGCGTCCCCGCCGGTGCGCAGCCGTACGGCCGAGCCGTGCCGCTCCTTGACCACCTCCAGCTGGGCGGGGATCCGGCGCCGCAGGTCGCCGACGTGGCTGACGATGCCGACGCTGCGGTCCCGCTCGCGCAGCGAGTCGAGGACGTCGAGGACCTCGTCGAGCGTCTGCTCGTCGAGGCTGCCGAAGCCCTCGTCGATGAAGAGGGTGTCGAGCCGTACGCCGCCCGCCTCGTCCGTGACGACATCGGCGAGTCCGAGGGCGAGCGCCAGGGAGGCGAAGAACGTCTCGCCGCCCGAGAGGGTGGCGGTGTCGCGCTCGTTCCCGGTCCAGGCGTCGACGACGTGCAGACCGAGTCCGGCCCGCTTGCCGCCGGCGCGCGCGTCGGAGTGGACCAGGGTGTAGCGGCCGGCGGACATCCGCTGGAGCCGGGCGGTCGCGGCGGCGGCGACCTGTTCGAGGCGGGCGGCCAGGACGTACGACTCCAGACGCATCCGCCGCTCGTTCTCGGCCGAGGTGCCGGCGGTGAGGGCGGCGAGGCGGGCCACCCGGTCGTACTCCTCGCGGAGCGGGCCGAGGCGGCGGACCTCGGTCAGGGCCTGCCGGGCGAGTCCGGCGAGTCCGGCGACCCGCTCGCGGGCGGCGGCCAGGGCGGCGTCCGCCGCGCGGAGGGCGCGCTCGGCGGCGGTGTGGGCGGCGCCCGCCGCGGCCGGGTCGGCCGGCGGGAGCGCGGCGGCGGCCGCGGTGCCGGGCTCGGCGAGCCGGTCGGCGACGGCGGCGGCCTCGGCCCGCCAGGCGTCGACGCGCTGCTGGTGGTCGCGGCGCTCGCCCTCCCGGAGGAGCGCGGCGGCGGCCTCGGCCGGGGTGGTGAAGCCCGCGCGGTAGGCGGCGTCGGCCAGCCGGTCGTCGGCCTCCTTGAGGCGCTGGGCGGCGAGTTCGGCGTCCCGGACGGTTCCGGTGGCGTCGACGAGGAGGGCGATCCGCCGTTCCAGCCGGGTGGCGTGTTCGGCCACGGTGGCGAACGCGCCGCGGCCCCGGGCGAGTTCCTCGTCGAGCGTGAGCTGCTCGCGGTCCAGGGCCTCGCGCCGCGAGGTCCGCGCGGCGACCCGTCGTTCGGCCTCCCGCTGGGCCGTGACCCGCTCCTCGTGCTCGCGGTCGGCCCGCGCGAGGGTCTCCCGGGCGCTGTGGGTCTGTCCGGCGAGCGCGTGCGCGTCGGCGTGCAGCGCCGTCAACTCGGCCACTTCGTCGGCGAGTTCCGCAGCGGTGGGCTCGGGTGCGCCGTCCGGGGCGCCGGCCTGGACCTCGGCGCGGGCGGTGGACCAGGACTCACGGGTGACGGCGAGCGCGCGCTCGGCGGCCGTACGGGTCTCCTCGGCGCCCGTGTAGGCGGCGTACGCGGCCTCCTCGGTGGCGCGGTCGACGTGGTCGGCGGTGGTCAGCGCGGGCGCCGGGTGGGTGGTGGAGCCGCAGACCTGGCAGGGGTCGCCGGGGGTGAGGGTGACCGCGAGTTCGGCTGCGATCCCTTCGAGGCGGCGGGACTTGACGTCGAGCCAGCTCTCGTGGGCGGCGTTCCGGCGCTCCCGGGCGTCCGCGAGGCGCGCCTCGGCCACCCGGGTGTCCTCGGCGAGCGCGTCGCGGCGGCGGGCGGCCTCGCGACGGCGGCGGGCGGGTTCGAGGCGGCCCGCGAGGTGCTCGGCGCGGGCGGCGGCGTCGCGGGCGGCCTCGACGCGTTCGGCGAGTGCGGCGCGGCGCGGTTCCCAGCCGGTGAGCCAGTCCCCCGTGTCGCGGAGGACGTCGTCGTCGGCGCGGGCCTCGCGGGCCAGGGCGGCGCGTTCGTCGGCGAGGGCCGCGGCCCGGCGTTCGGCGCGGCGGGCGGCCTCCAGGCCGCCGAGTTCCGCGCGCAGCCGGTGCTCGCGGGCGGCGAGCTGCTCGGCTCCGGCGTCGGCGAGCTCCGCGGGCAGCTGGGCGCGGGAGCGCGCGCGGGCGGTGTGGGCGGCGCTGTGCCGGCGCTCGGCGTCCTGCCGGAGCCCGAGCGCGGGGGCCACCCGGTCCGCCTTGAGACTGCGGTCGAGGGCGGCCTGGAGGCGGTCGCACTCGGGGGCGTGGGCGGTGAGCCGCTCGTGGCGGGCGAGGGCGTCGGCGTGCCGGGCCTGGCGGGCGGCCAGGTCGTTCTCGGCGTCGAGCGCGGCGCGGGCCGCGTCGCGCCGGGTCTCGGCCGCGTCGAGCCGTACGCGCGCGATGTCGACGGTCTCGCGCGCCTCCGTGCGGGCGACGGCGGCCCAGGTGAGGACGGCGTCGGCGATCCCGGGGTCGCCGGGCCGTCCGTCGACGGAGGTACGGGCGACGGCGAGGCCCCCGGCGGCCTGGCCCATCCGGTGGGCGAGGGCGAGGAGCCGCTCGTCGCCCTCCTCGACCTGCTGCTGCGCGGCGCGCCGGAGTTCGGCGAGCCGCTCCTCCACGGCGGCGAAGCGTCGGGTGTCGAAGAGCCGGCCCAGGAGCCGGCCGCGGGCCTCGGCGTCGGCGCGCAGGAAGCGGGCGAAGTCGCCCTGCGGGAGGAGGACGACCTGGCAGAACTGCTCGCGGCTCATGCCGACGAGCTGGGTGATCTCCTCTCCGACCTCCTGGTGGGAGCGGCTGAGGCCGTTCCACGCGCGGGTGGCGGGGTCGTACTCGCGCAGCCAGGTCTGCGCCTTCTCGGTGGTGAAGCCGTCGCCGCGCCGCTTGGGCCGCTGTTGCGCCGGGCGGCGGGTGATCTCCAGGCGCCGCTCCCCCACGGTCAGTTCGAGGACGACCTCGGTGGAGGTGCCGACGGGGGCGTGGTCGCTGCGCAGCGAGGCGCCGGGGGTCTGCCGGACGCCCGGCACGCTTCCGTACAGGGCGAAGCAGACCGCGTCGAGGACGGAGGTCTTGCCGGCTCCGGTGGGTCCGTGGAGGAGGAAGAGCCCGGCGGACGAGAGGGCGTCGAAGTCGACGGTCTGCGTGCCGCCGAAGGGGCCGAACGCGGTGATCTCCAGGCGGTGCAGCCTCATCGGCCCCCCTCGCGCTCGGTCGTGTCGACCCGTACGTCGTCGAAGGCGCCGTGCAGGACGGCCCGCTCGGGGCCGTCGAGGGCGGCGCCGCCGCGGACGTGGGCCACGAAGTCCTCGGCGATCTGCTGGTCGGTACGGTCCCGGAGCCGCCGGGCGTAGGAGGCGTCGGGGTCCCCGGCGGTCCGCTCGGGGTCGAAGACGAGGTTCAGGGTGTGCGGGAAGCGCGCGGTGAGCCGGCTCATCGGCTCGGCGGGGCGGGCCGGGTCGGTGAGCGTGGCCTCGACCCACGACTGCTCGTGGCGGGCGAGAGCGGGGTCGGCGAGCAGGTCGTCGAGCCGCCCGCGGATCCGGGCGAGGGGGCGCGGGACGGGGCAGTCGAGCCGCTCGGCCGCGGTGAGCGCGCCGTCGGGGCCGGCCGGGCCGAGGTCGACGAGCCACATGGTCTTGCGGTGGTCGGCCTCGGAGAAGGAGTACGCGAGGGGGGATCCGGAGTACCGGACGCGCGGGGTGACGGTCTGGCTGCCGTGGAGGTGGCCGAGGGCGACGTAGTCGACGCCGTCGAAGACCCCGGCGGGGACGGCCGCGACGCCGCCGACGGTGATGTCCCGCTCGCTGTCGCTGGGCGTGCCGCCCGCGACGAAGGCGTGGGCGAGGACGACGGAACGGGTGCCGGCGGGCCGTGCGGCGAGGTCGGCGCGGACCCGGTCCATGGCGGCGGCGAGGACCGCCTCGTGCCCGGCCCGCTCGGCGCCGAGCGCTTCGCGGACGAGGGCCGGTTCGAGGTAGGGCAGGCCGTAGAGCGCGACGTCGCCGTGGGCGTCGGGGAGGACGACGGGGGTCCCGATGCCGGCGGGATCGGTACGGAGGTGGATGCCGGCGTGCTCCATGAGCCCGGCGCCGACGCCGAGACGGCGGGCGGAGTCGTGGTTGCCGGAGATCATCACGGTGGGCACCCCCGCCTCGGCGAGGCGGTGCAGGGCGGTGTCGAACAGCTCGACGGCCGACAGCGGGGGCACGGCCCGGTCGTAGACGTCGCCGGCGACGAGGACGGCGTCGACCTCGTGCGCGTGGACGGTCGCCACGAGGTGGTCGAGGAAGGCGGCCTGGGCGTCGAGCAGGCCGACGCGGTGGAAGGACCGGCCGAGGTGCCAGTCCGAGGTGTGCAGGAGCCTCACGATGCCGTCCCACCCCGCATGAGCGCCGCTCCTCACCGCTGTTCCCGTCCGTGTGCGCCCTCCACGCTATCCCGCCGGGGGGTGTGGTCGGGGCGGTACGGATCACGCGGCCGGGGCGCGGCCCGGGGTGCGCCGGTCAGGCGCATGTACGAACTGCGCGGCCGGGCGTGCGGCCCGGGGCGGGGGCCGGGTCCGCCGGTCAGGGGCCCGTACGGACTGCACGGCCGGGCGCACGGACCGGGGCGCGGGTCCGGGGTCCGCCGCTCAGACGTCCCCGTACGCCTCGCCGCCGAGTGCGAACGAGGCCGTTCCCGCGGTGGCGTCCGCCAGCCAGGCGCGGAAGCCGGGGACGTCCGCGTCCGGGAGGCCGATCTCGATCGTGACGGCCTCGCTGTAGCGCACGTCACGGACGGCCCTGCCGGTGGCCCGCAGATCGTTCTCCAGCTTTCCGGCCCGCTGGTGGTCGACGGTGACCGTGACGATCCGGAAGCGCTGCCGGGTCACCGTGCCGAGCGCGTCCAGCGCCTCGCCGACCACGCCGCCGTAGGCCCGGATGAGGCCGCCCGCGCCGAGCTTCACCCCGCCGTAGTAGCGGGTGACGACGGCCACGACGTACCGCATCTCGCGCCGCAGCAGCATCTGGAGCATCGGGACGCCTGCCGTGCCGCCGGGCTCTCCGTCGTCGCTCGCCTTCTGGACGGAGGCGTCGGCGCCGAGGACGTACGCGAAGCAGTTGTGGCTCGCGGTCGGGTGCTCCCTGCGGACGCGCGCGACGAACTCCTGCGCCTCCCGCTCGTCGGCGACGGGCGCGAGCGCGCAGAGGAAGCGCGAACGGTTGATCTCGGTCTCGTGCACACCCGCGCGTGCGGGGGTGCGGTACTGCTCCTGCATTCGGCCAGCCTACGGTCCGGGGTGGCGGGCGCGGTCGGGTGGTGCGGCGTGCCCCTACCCGCCCTCCGGCTCGTGCTCCCCGGCGGCCGGTTCGGGTGGGGTCGCGAGGCCGGCGTACGGCAGGGCGCGCAGGGCGAGGGCCCAGCCGAGCCGGGCCTCGCCGGACTCGCTGGAGCGGCCGGTGAGCTCCGCGACGCGGCCGACGCGGTTGAGGACGGTGTTGCGGTGGCAGTACAGCTGCTCGGCGGCCCGGGAGGCCGAGCAGCCGTGGTCGAGCCAGGCGCGCAGGGTGGTGAGGAGCGCGGCCCGCTCCCCGCCGGTGGCGAGCACCGGTCCGAGGTGGACGGTGACGATCCGCTCGGCGATGTCGGTGCGCCCGCTGAGGAGCACCTGGGCGAGCCGGTCGTCGAAGACGCCGGCCTCGCCGCTGCCGGCGGGCAGGGTGCGGAGGGTCTGCTCGGCCAGGCGCAGCGCCCGGCCCGCCCCGGAGAGCCGGTCGAACTCCGGCGAGACCCCGGCGGTCGCCCCGGTCCGCTCGCGCAGGGCCGCGAGGAGCGCGCGGACGGCCGGGTCGGCGCCGCCGGACGGGGCGGCCGCCGCGGTGCGGCCGGCGGGCGCCTCGCGCGGGGGCAGCCGGACGATCCCGGCGTAGCGGCCGGAGCGGGGCCGCCAGTACGACCACATGCCGCGGGCCTCCAGGGCCGGCGCGGGGTGCGGCGGGGCCGCGGGGTCCTGGCCGGCGACCACGACGACGTAGCGGTCGACCGGCGGGACGCCGAGCGCGGCCGCGGCGGCGGCCGCGACGGCCGGGTCGTCGGCGCGTCCGTCGAGCAGCGCCTCGAAGAGGGCGACGCGCCGGGTGTCCTGGCGGCTCTGGAGTTCCAGCTGGGCGATCCGGTAGGCGTCGGCCATCGCGACCGAGTAGCGGTCGATCGTCTCCCAGACGCCGCTCGCCATGTCGAGTTCGACGTCCCGGCTGTCGGAGTCCCGCCCGGACCGGGCCCGCAGGTGCTCGGCCATCACCTGCCACAGCACCCGGCCGCCGCGCCGGTAGGCCCGGAGGACGGTGTCGAGCGGCACGTCCTGTTCGGCGCGGCGGCGGCCGGTCTCGCGGGCCGCCCACTCGAAGTCGCCGCCGGTTGCGGCGAGCCCGCCGAAGTCCTCCAGGGCCCGCAGCAGGTTGTCGCGGCAGATCTCCCAGAGGTCCTCCCGGGTGACGGGGGCGCCTGAGGCGTACGTGCCGGAGTGGGCGCGGATGTCGTCGACGGCGCGGTCGGTGAGCCGGTCGAGGTCGGCGAGCATCGCCGTGGCCAGCGAGCGGCGCAGCGCGCCGGCGTGGTTCGCGCGCCCTGGGGAGACGCGCTCTCCCCGCGGGGGCCCCGCGGGGGCGTCCGAGCTGTGCGTCATGGCTCGCACCGTAGCGCCGGGATTTGGCGAATGCCACGGGCCGGGCCGGACGGCGGGGCCGCTGCCCAGCTGGACGTGCCGCATGGTGTGCAGCCGCACATGGTGCCGGAGTGTGGTCGCGGCGGATTCTGTGCCGTGTCACCGATCGTCGACGGAGTGGTCGACGCCGCGTATCTGGAGCGTGCCATGTCACTGAGCGTCGCCGGCATCCTCGGCGAGTCCGCCCGCCGTTCCCCCGACCGGATCGCGGTCGTGGAGGGCGCGACCCGGCTCACCTACGGCGAGCTGTGGACGGAGGCGCTGCGCTGCGCCGCCGGGCTCCGCGAGGCCGGGGTGAGGCCGGGCGACCGGCTGGCCGTCCTGCTCCCGAACACGATCGAGTTCCTGCGCGTGTACTACGGGGCGCTCGCCGCCGGTGCCACGGTGGTCCCGGTGCACGCGCTGCTCGTCGCCGACGAGGTGCGGTACGTCCTGGAGCACAGCGGCGCGGTGGGCATCGTCAGCGGCGGGCCGCTGTGGGCCGTCGCCGACGAGGCGGCCCGCGCGGCCGGGGTGCGGGCCTTCCAGGGGGCGCCCTCGTCGCCGCGCCCGATGGTGGCGGCCGAGCCCTCGGACGACTCGGACACCGCGGTGATCCTCTACACGAGCGGGACGACGGGCCGTCCGAAGGGAGCCCTGCTCACCCATCGCAACATCGCCATGAACGCGACGGTGACCGCCGAGGACCTGCTCGGGCTGGGCCCGGGGGACGTGGTCCTCGGCTGTCTGCCGCTGTTCCACAGCTACGGCCAGACCTGTGCCATGAACGGGACGCTCCGGCAGGGCGCGACGCTCGTGCTGATGCCCCGGTTCAGCGGCCCGGCCGCCCTGCGGGTGCTGGCCGACGAGGACGTGACCGTCTTCATGGGCGTACCGACGATGTACCACGCGCTGGTGGAGGCGGCCGGCGGTTCCGCCGTACGGCCGGAGGGCCTGCGTGCCGCCGTGTCGGGCGGTGCCGCGCTGCCCGTCGCGGTCCTGGAGCGCTTCGAGGAGACGTTCCGCACGCAGGTTCTGGAGGGGTACGGCCTGACGGAGACCTCGCCGGTCGCGACCTTCAACCAGCCCGGCCTCGGCCGCCGCCCCGGCACGGTCGGCCACCCCGTCCGGGGTGTCGAGGTGGGCATCGCGGACGCGGCCGTGGACGAGGCGGTCCGGCTGCTCGCGGACGGTGAGGTCGGGGAGGTCGTGGTGCGCGGGCACAACGTCTTCGCCGGCTACCTCGACGACCCGGAGGCGACGGCGGCGGCGGTCGTGGACGGCTGGTTCCGCACCGGTGACCTGGGCGTACGGGACGAGGACGGCTTCCTGCGGATCGTGGACCGGAAGAAGGACCTGGTCATCCGGGGCGGCTTCAACATCTACCCGCGCGAGGTCGAGGAGGTGCTGGTGCGGCACCCGGCGGTCTCGGAGGTCGCGGTGATCGGCGTCCCCGACGACGCGAAGGGCGAGGAGGTCTGCGCGGTGGTGGTGCGCCGCGGGGGCGCGGCCGCGCTCTCCGAGGAGGAGCTGGTCGACTGGTCGCGCGAGCGGCTCGGCCGGCACAAGTACCCGCGGATCGTGCGCTTCGTGGAGGAGCTGCCGCTGGGTCCCACGGGCAAGGTCCTGAAGCGCGCACTGGTGGCGCGGGCCGAACGGCCCGCCGGGGGCGGCTGAGTCGGCCGGCGGGAATCACGGCAGGTGGCGCCCGGTTGACGTGGGTGAAGGGCCCCACCGAGGAGAGGCAGCGAGCGCGATGAGCGTCGAGACGAACACCGCAGGTCCGACCGGTCGATCCGAGGAGGAGACGATACGGCGGATCCTCACGTCCACCGGCGACACCTGGGCGGTGGTCGGCCTCTCCACGAACACCCGGCGGGCCGCGTACGGGGTGGCGGCCGTCCTCCAGCGGTTCGGCAAGCGGATCGTCCCGGTCCACCCCAGGGCGGAGACCGTCCACGGGGAGCAGGGGTACGCGTCGCTCGCCGACATCCCGTTCCCCGTCGACGTGGTGGACGTCTTCGTGAACAGCGACCAGGCGGGTGGAATCGCGGACGAGGCGGTGAAGATCGGCGCGCGGGCCGTCTGGTTCCAGCTGGGAGTCGTCGACGAGTCCGCGTACGCCCGCACGCGAGCAGCAGGCCTGGACATGATCATGAACCGCTGCCCGGCGATAGAGATCCCGCGCCTGGGCTAGCGGCGCAGGGTGAGGGCGGCGGTGCGGGACACGGGGGCTCCGGTGGCAGGCCGACGTCGTGGCCCGACGCGAGTACGACGACACCCCGTCCGCACCGGAGCCGAACAGGCCGTCCCCGCCGAGCCCGTGACGCTCACGGCAGAACGCGACTCCGCCGGGCCCCGCGGGGCACTCAGGTGGCCGCGAGGCCGAGGGCGTCCATGACGACTGCGCCCGGGAGTTGGGCGAAGGCCTTGCCCGGGAGGATGAGTTTGCCTCGTCGGCGCCCGCTGCCGATCAGGACCCATTCCGTGTCCAGGACCGCGGCGTCCACGAGGAGGGGCCAGGCGGACGGGAGGCCGATCGGAGTGATGCCGCCGTACTCCATGCCGGTCTCCCCGGTCGCCGTGTCCATCGGGGCGGACGACGCCTTGCGCGCGCCCAGGTGCTTGCGTACGGCGCCGTTGACGTCGACCCGTGTCGCCGACTTCACGACGCACGCGGCGAGGGTCGTCGTCTCCCCTCGTCTGCCCGCGACGACGACGCAGTTCGCGGACGCGTCCAGGAGGTCGGCGCCGTGGTGCTCGACGAACACGGCCGTGTCGGCGATGGCCGGGTCCGTGTCCACGTACAGCAGCTGATCGGCCGGGACCGGGCCGCTCCAGGTCCGGACCGCGGCGGCTACGGGCGCGGTGAGCAGGTCCAGGCAGTCGGGGGCGGGACGGGCGTCGGTGAAGTCTCCGATGGGTGCGCGCATGCCTCGACGCTCACAACGACCTGTCCTGGCGCGAGCCTTCGTCTCACCGTACGGTCGCCGCACCCACGGCCCTCAGCGGACCGGCGGGATCGAGACCGCCATCGTCATCTCGGCGGGGTCCTCGCCCTCGTTGCGGTACTCATGGCCCGTGTTGGCCTCGAAGACGGCTGAGGTACCGGCGGGCAGGCGGTGTTCCTCGCCGTCGACGACCAGGGTGAGGACCCCCGCGGTGACGCTGAGGAGTTCGACCGTCCCGTCGGGGTGCGGGTCGGAGGCGCTGCCGTCGCCCGGCATGAGGGTCCAGGACCAGAGTTCGAGGGGGCCGCGGGCCTCGGTGCCGACCAGCAGGGTGGTGTGGCTGCCGGTGGAGGTGGACCACATGCGGACGGCCTGGTCCGGCGGGACGATCCGGACCTGGGGACCCTGCTCGTAGTCGAGCAGGGTCGTGATGGAGACGCCGAGCGCGTCGGCGAGCTTGACGGTCGTGCCGACGCTGGGGTTCGTCCGGGCCTGCTCGATCTGGATGATCATGCCGCGGCTGACGCCGGACCGGGCGGCGAGCGCGTCCAGGGTGAGCCCCCGCTCCTTGCGCCAGCGCTTCAGGTTCCGGGCGAGCGACTGCGTGAGCTGGTCGAGGTCCGACACATTCCGTCCAATATTTTGAATGACAGAGTTCACTATGCTGAACTACCGTGAGGTGCACCCGACGGTTCACCGCACTGTACTGCCGTCCGTGACTGCGAGGACCCATGACCGCCCTGTTCGCCCTGGCCACCAGCCTGCTCTGGGGCCTCGCCGACTTCGGCGGCGGGCTCCTGACCCGCCGGATCCCCGCCCTCACCGTCGTCGTGGTCTCCCAGCTCCTCGCCGTCGTCGTCCTCGGCACCGTCGTCCTCGCGACCGGGGCGTGGACCGAGGCGGGACCCCAGCTCTGGTACGCGGTGGGGGCGGGCGTCGTCGGCCCGGCGGCCATGCTCGCCTTCTACAAGGCGCTCGCGCTCGGCCCGATGGGTGTGGTCTCGCCGCTCGGCTCGCTCGGTGTCGTCGTGCCCGTCTCGGTCGGCCTGCTCGTCGGCGACCGCCCGGGACTCGTCCAGTTCGCCGGGATCGGCGTGGCGGTCCTCGGCGTGCTCCTCGCCGGCGGACCGGAACTGCGCGGCGCCCCCGTCCAGCGCCAGGCCGTCCTGCTCACCCTCGTCGCCGCCTTCGGCTTCGGCTCGGTGATGGCGCTCATCGCCGAGGCCTCCACGACGGTCACCGGCCTGTTCCTGGCGCTCTTCGTCCAGCGGGTCACCAACGTCCTGGTGGGCGGCGGAGCCCTGTACGCCTCCGTGAGGCGCGGGGGCCGGGCCCGTTCGACGTGCCGGTCGCGCGGTCGAGGTGGCTCGGGCCGGCCGGTCCGCCTGCCGGGAATCGGATCGTCATCAGCGGGTGACGCGGTCGGGGATCGCGGCGACGGTGGTGTCGGGGTCCTGAGCGGGGGCTGCCAGCCCTTCTCCGCGTCCCAGCTGCGCACCACCCGCGCCGGGGCGCCCGCGACCACCGCGTGGTCGGGCACCTCCCCGCGTACCACCGCGCCCGCCGCGACGACCACGTTCCGGCCGAGGCGCGCGCCGGGCAGGATCACCGAGCCCGTGCCCAGCCAGCAGCCGGGGCCGATCACGACCGGCGCCGAGCGGGGCCACTGGCGGCCGACCGGCTCGTCAGGGTCGTCGTAACTGTGGTTGGTCGAGGTGATGTAGACGTAGGGACCGCAGTACGTGTCCGAGCCGATGGTCACCTTCGCGTCGGCGATCACATGGCTGCCCCGGCCGAGGACGACGCCGTTGCCGAGCGTCAGCACCGTGTCCGGTCCGAGGTCGAGGCCCGGCAGCATCCCGGCGGTCAGCGTGACCTGTTCGGCGACGATGCAGCACTCGCCGATCTCGATCCAGCGCTCGCCGAAGACCGTGCCCTGGGGGAAGGCCAGCCGGGTGCCCGCGCCGAGCCGGCGGAAGCTCAGCCTCCCCGGATGCTCGGCCGTGACGGACCCGGTCTCCTGCACCCAGCGCCACCCGCCCTGCACGGCGCGGTTGAGCATCCGACGCCGCCAGGCGGCGAGGGACGAGAACGTGTTTCTGTTCCTGGGCACCCGGACACCGTAGTCGGCACCGTCGTACCTGATCACCGCGGTGCGCTGTGATGTCCGTCATGGGCACGGCATAGGCTGCGGCCGGGGGCAGCCCCGGGCGTGACACGACGGCAGACGATCAGGAGCGAACCATGACAGAGGCGTTGATCAAGGGAGTGGGCGGCAAGGAGCCGCGGATCGACCCGACCGCCTTCACCGCCCCGACCTCCGTGGTGCTCGGCGAGGTGACGCTGGGCGCCCGCACCGGCATCTGGTACCACGCGGTGCTGCGCGCGGACTGCGGCCCGATCGTGATCGGCGAGGACTCCAACGTGCAGGACAACTGCACGGTCCACGTCGACCCCGGCTTCCCGGTCTCGATCGGCGACCGCGTGACCATCGGCCACAACGCGACCGTGCACGGCTGCGTCATCGAGGACGACGTCCTGGTGGGCATGGGTGCGACCGTCCTCAACGGCGCGCGGATCGGCGCCGGTTCCCTGATCGCCGCGCAGGCGCTCGTCCCCCAGGGGATGGAGGTCCCGCCGGGTTCGCTCGTCGCGGGCGTGCCCGCGAAGGTCCGCCGCCCGCTGACCGAGGAGGAGCAGGCCGGGATCCGGCTCAACGCCGAGATGTACCTGCACCTCGCCAAGGGCCACGCGGAGGCCTTCCAGGACTGAGCCGCACGGCATCCGGACGTACGTGAGGGAGGGCGGCACCCGTCGGCTGGTGCCGCCCTCCCTCACGTACGTCCGGGCGCCGCGGGCCTCAGTCCCCGACTGTGACCGGCTCCGGCTCGGAGGTCTCCGCCCGCTCCGAGGCCGCCTTCTTGGCGCGGTTCTTGATGATCAGCATCGAGGCGACGCCGATCAGTACGGCGAGGACGAGCCCCAGCCAGGAGAAGCGCTTGAGCCAGGCCTCCGCGACGATGCCGACGGAGTAGATGACGGCCGTGGTGCCGCCGGCCCACAGGATGCCGCCGAAGACGTTGGCGACGAGGAACTTCCAGTACGGCATGTGCAGGACGCCCGCGAGCGGTCCGGCGAAGATGCGGAGCAGGGCGACGAAGCGGCCGAAGAAGACCGCCCACATGCCCCACTTCTGGAAGGAGCGCTCGGCGAGGCCGATGTTGGCCTCGCTGAAGTGCTTGGGGAACTTCTTCCCCAGCCAGGCGAGCAGTGGCCGGCCGCCCTTGCGGCCGATCGCGTAGCCGATCGAGTCGCCGATGATCGCGCCGGCGGTGGCGCACGCGCCGAGCACGTACGGGTTGATGTCGCCGTGCTGCGAGGCGAGCAGCGCCGAGCTCACGAGCACGATCTCGCCGGGCAGCGGGATGCCCAGGCTCTCCAGCCCGATCACCACTCCGACGAGGACGTAGACCGCGACCGCGGGGATCGTCTCCAGCCACTCCTGGACGTGCAACGCGGCTTCCTCCCGTTTCGACTGCCCTGCCGCGCCCGGTCCTGGTCGAGGGCCCGCGGCGCCGCGTGCCCGGCGGCGGGCACGCCGGGGCAGCCTACCCGGTCGGGCCGACGCGCCCGCGCCGCCGACCGCCGGGAACGCGGCCGCCCCCGCACCCCGGGAGCGGGGTGCGGGGGCGGGGCCGGTCAGCCGTCGGGTGCGGGGGCGGGGCCGGTCAGCCGTCGGG
>NZ_RDBH01000129.1:1946800-1965817 GCF_008042145.1 Streptomyces sp. adm13(2018) | reverse complement strand
TTCGAGGGCGGTCCGGGGCGCGACCGGGCAGGCGTTCGGGGGCGGCCCGGGCGCGACCGGTCAGGCGATCGGGGCCGATCCGGGGCGCGGTCGGTGAGCCGATGGGGTCCGGGGCGCGGTCGTCAGCCGATGGGCCCGGTCCGGGGCACGGTCGGTCGGCCGACGGGGGCGGACCGGAGCCCGGCCGGTCAGGCGTTCGGGCGGAGCGTCCACACGACGGTCATCTCGCCGGTCACGGCGCCGTCCGCGCGGGTGATCTCGATCCGCACGGGGAACTCCGGGCGCTCGCCCGCGTCGAGTTCGGCGACGACCTCGGCGGCGGGGCGGCCGAGGGTGGCGGTGGCCGTGACGACGCCCATCGCGAGCTTCTTGTAGCCGATCTCGGCGCTGACGGCGAGCGGCACGGCGCGGCTCAGCTGGTCGCCGAAGGCGGCGAGCACGATGGCGCCGCTGGCGGACTCGGCGAGCGTGAACATCGCTCCGGCGTGCGGTCCGCCGACGTGGTTGTGGTAGGCGGGCTGGTCCGGCAGGCGCACGACGGCGCGCTCGGCGGTGGTCTCCAGGAACTCCAGGTTCAGGGTTCCGGCCATGGGCACCGTCGCGGCGAGCATCTCGCCGACGGTCATCTGGTCTGCGCTCATGGCCGTGATGTTACCCACGAGTAGCAGCCTTGGCCATCCCTCACGCGCACGCTCTGCGGGGGCGGGCGTGGTCGCGGAGGCTCCGCACCTCTATGGTTACTGGCCATGTGGCCAGGACAGCAGCCGCCCGGGGGCGAGCAGAACCCGCAGGACCAGAGTCAGAACCCCTACCAGCAGTCGGGGTACCAGCAGCCGAACCCGTATCAGCAGCCGCCGACCCAGCCCGGGTACCCGCAGCCGCCGACGCAGCCCGGCTACCCGCAGCAGCCACCGCCCCAGCCGGGCTACCCGCAGCAGGGGTACGGCCAGCCGCAGGGTTACGGCCAGCCGAACCCGTACCAGCAGCCCACCGTGGCACAGCAGTACGGCCCGCCGGGCCCCGTGCCGCCCGGCGGTCCCGAGGGAGGCAAGAAGAAGACGACGCTCGTGGCGATCCTCGCCGCGACCGCCGTCGTCGTCGCGGCCGGCGTCACCGGCTTCTTCGTCCTCGACAAGGACGACGACAAGAAGACGACCGCCGACCAGAAGCCGCCGACCGCGTCCGCGCCCGCCGCACCGACGACCGACCCGTCGACGATCCCGAGCGACAGCCCGTCCGGGATCGAGAACCCGCGCGACGGCGCCGCCCAGCAGCCGACGATCCCCGGCTGGAAGGTCGTCTACAACCCGAAGTACGGCACCCTCTTCGACGTCCCGCCGGAGTGGGAGGTGCTGAAGCCCGGTGTGATCACCTTCTTCCAGGACGAGAAGAAGAACGACGGCAGCCCGCTCGTCACCATGTCCTCGCCGACCCGCCTCAAGAGCGAGTGGTGCACGTTCGACACCGACAAGAACGGCAGCAAGGAGACCTGGGGCCTGAGCACCGCCGGCACCAAGGGCGGCCAGGGCGCCAAGAACACCTCGGACGCCGCGCGCAGCGAGGCCGGCACCTGGGTCTGGGGCGGCTACGCCCAGCACATGCCGCAGAGCATCATCAAGATCTCCAAGGCGGTGCCGTACAAGACGAAGTCGGGTCTCACCGGCCACATGGCGACGGCGACGGCCCCGGGCGTCAAGAAGCGCAACAAGTGCGAGACGGACGGCAAGTCGATCGCCTTCACCTTCAAGAACGCACAGGGCGACTTCTCGACCTGGGTGCTCTACGGGGCGGCCGGCGTCGCGGACGAGCTGCCGGACGCCACCATCAAGCAGATCCTGTCGACGGTCCGGCTCGCTCCGACCTCCTGACCGCACGACGGCCGCCGGCCGACGTCCCGGCCCCGGCCCGTGGCCCGTCCACGCGCCGGGGCCGGCGCGTGCGGGGCCGGCGTGTGCGGGGCCGGCGTGCGTGCGCGGGCCGGCTCGCGTCGGGGCCGGAGTACGTGGGACCGGCTCGCGCCCGGGGGTCGGCTCGCGCCCGAGGACCGGCTCGCGCCGGGGGCAGGCACCGGCGTCCGACAATCGGATTGCCGTACCGGCGGCCCGGCAGGGATAGTCCCGGGGTGAACAGTCCCGCCACCGTGCCCCACCGCACGCCCCGCCGCCCCGAATGGGCCGGGCGCAACTACGTCCTCCTGACCGCCGCCACGATCGTGACGAACCTCGGCACGCACGGCGCGCTGATCGCCACCACCTGGGCGGTCTTCGATTCCGGGGGCGACGCGGGCGACGTGGGACTCGTCGCGATGGCGCGGTTCCTGCCGCTGGTCCTCTTCCTGCTGATCGGCGGCGCGGTCGCCGACCGGGTGCCCCGGCACCGCGTGATGGTCGCGGCGAACGTCCTCAACTGCGTCTCCCAGGCGGTCTTCGCCGCCCTCGTGCTCGCGGGCTCGGCGCAGATCTGGCAGATGATGGTGCTCACCGCGCTCTGCGGCACCGGCCAGGCCTTCTTCAACCCGGCGGCCGAGGGCATGCTCATGGCCAGCGTCACCGGGGAGCAGGCGAGCCGCGCGTTCGCCGTCTACCGCATGGCCATGCACGGCGCCTCCATCGGCGGCGCGGCCCTCGGCGGCGCGCTCGTCGCGTTCGTCGGGCCCGGCTGGGTCCTGCTGATCGACGCCGTGGCGTTCGCGGTCGCGGGCGGGCTCCGCGCGTTCCTGGACGTGGGCGGCATCCCCGAGCGCGCGCCGGGCGGCGGCCTCTTCGCCGACCTCCGCGAGGGCTGGCACGAGTTCGTCGGCCGGCCCTGGCTGTGGTCGATCGTCGCCCAGTTCTCCGTCGTGGTGGGGCTCATCGGAGCGGTCGAGTCGGTGTACGGGCCGCTGGTCGCCAAGGCCGAGCTGGGCGGCGCGCGTCCCTGGGGCGTCGCGCTCGCCGCGTACGGGGTGGGAACGCTCGCCGGCGCCTTCCTGATGGCCCGCTGGAAGCCCCGCCGTCTGCTGTTCGTCGGGACGCTCTGCGTCTTCCCGATCGCGCTGCCGTCCGCGGCGCTCGCGGTCCCGCTCGACGCGGCGGGGCTCACGGCCGCGATGTTCGTCAGCGGCGTGGCCATCGAGGTCTTCGGCGTCTCGTGGATGACGACCATGCACCAGGAGATCCCGGAGGAGAAGCTGTCGCGGGTGTCGGCGTACGACTGGTTCGGCTCGACGGCCCTGATGCCGCTGACGACGGCGCTCGCGGGCCCCGCGGAGAGCGCCTTCGGCCGGAGTACGGCGCTGTGGGGCGCGGCGGGGCTGATGGTGCTGGTCACCGCGCTGGTCCTGCTGGTGCCGGACGTCCGGCACATGACACGGCGTCCGCAGGTGAAGGCGGCGGCCGGGCGGGAGCCCTCCGTGGCGGCGGCCGGTGCCGGGTCCGCGAACCCGCCGACGGCCGCCTTCCTGCCCGCGCCTCCCTCAGCCGATGCCGAAGGCGCCGTCCGGCGGGACGGGTGAGGGCACGGCCCCGGTGTCGGGGACCGGTTCCGCGGCGCCGGTGAAGCGGTTCAGGGCGTCACCGTGCTCCACGCGCGCGGGGAAGGCGTCCGCCGCGGCCCGGCGCGCGAGGTGGGCGGTGTCGATCTCGCGGCCGGAGGCCACCAGGACCGCGTTCCCGAAGCGGCGGCCGCGCAGCACGCCCGGTTCCGCGACCAGCGCGAGTTCGGGGAAGACGGCGGCGAACGTGGCGAGCTGGGAGCGGAGGAACGCGAAGGGCGCCCCGTCGGCCAGGTTGGCGGCATAGAGGCCGCCGGGGCGCAGGACGCGCCGTACCTCGCGCGCGTACTCCACCGAGGTGAGGTGGGCGGGCACCCGGGAGCCCCCGAAGACGTCGCCGATCACGAGGTCCGCCGAGGCGGCGGGCGCGGCCTCCAGCCAGCGCCGGGCGTCCGCGCCGTGCACGGTGATCCCCGATCCCGCGGGCAGCGGGAGGTGTTCGGTGACGAGCGCGAGCAGGCCCCGGTCGGCCTCGACCACGTCCTGGCGCGAGCCGGGACGGGTGGCGGCCACGTAACGGGGCAGCGAGAGCGCGCCCCCGCCGAGGTGCAGGACGTCCAGCGGCACGTCGTCGTCGGCGGTGCCGTCGACGACGTGGGCGAGCCGGCGCGCGTACTCGAACTCCAGGTACGCCGGGTCGTCGAGGTCGACGTACGACTGCGGTGCGCCGTCGACCGTCAGGAGCCAGGCGCGCTCCCGGTCCACGTCGGGCATGAGTCGCGCGGTGCCCTGGTCGACCTCGCGGACGACGGGAATCTGCTCTGTCACGCCCTCATTGTGCCGGGGCCGCCCGGATGGGCCGTCAGAGGTGCTTGAGGGCCTCGCGCACCGAGAGGGGCGAGAGCCGGCCCTGGTGCGCGGCGACGAAGGAGCGGACCTCGGCCGGGGCGGTCTTGGCGTACTCGCGCAGGCTCCAGCCGATGGCCTTGCGCAGGAAGAAGTCGGTGTCGGCGGCGCGGCGCAGGCAGTGGGCGAAGAGCCGGTCCGCGTCGGTGGCCTCCTTGAAGCGGAGCTGGTGGAGGATCGCCGTCCGGGCCACCCACAGGTCCTCGTCCTCGATCCACTCGTCCATGCGCGCGCCGAGGGCGGAATCGGCGGCGACGAGGCCGCCGACGACGTGGGCGGCGAGATGGTCGACGGTGTCCCACCAGGAGACGGTGGTGACGAGCCGGCGGGCGACGGGCAGGAAGTCCGAGGAGCAGCGCCGCACGTGGCGGCGCAGGTAGTCGACGGCGAAGTAGTGGTACTCGCGCTCGGGCAGGGCGAAGCAGCGCAGGGCCACGGCGACGCAGTCGTGCTCGTCGGGGCGGGGCGTGCCGTCGAGGACGGTCCGCGACAGGGCGCGGCGCTCCGGGGTGCGGATCCCGAGGAAGGGGGCGACCCCCTTCATGTACGCGACCATCTCCTGGGCCCGGAACGGGTTTCCCGCGGCGGGATAGACCGTGGTGAGCCGCTGGAGGACGGTGTCGGCGAGGGCGCTGCGGGGGACGCCCGCCGGGCTGCCCGCCGGTGCGGTCTGGGTCATGGGGCCTCCCTGGGGTGGGTGGTACGTCCGGGACCGGGCGCCCCACGCGCGATGCCGGGCCGGCCGGGTGCGAGCGGGGCGCCTACCGGGCGCGCGTGCGGTCGGCGGGGGCGCGCACTCTCGGCCCGGGGTGTGCGCCGCCGGCCGAGGTGTACGTCATGTCCGCCCGGGTCGGAATACCGTCAGCCCGGGCGGACATGACGTACATTACGGCGATCATACGGACGCGTCCGCTACTCTCCCCGAATGCTCGCTCCCGTGCCCCGGCCGCCGGGCTCCCTCGCCGTCCGTTGCTCCCGGGCCCTGCTCGCGCCCCGCGCCCGGCTCTCGCTGCTCGCGCTGGTGTTGCTCACCGCGGCCGCCCTCGTCGTGCTGTACGAGCCACAGCGGCTGCTCTCCTCGGGCTGGCCGCGGCAGTCGGACGGCACGGGCGCGGTGATGCTCTTCGGTCTGGCGTACGGCGTGTGCACGGCGGCGTTCGTCCCGCGGCCGGTGCTCAACCTGGCGGCCGGCGCCCTGTTCGGCTCGGCGTACGGGCTCACCGCGGCGATCGCGGGGACGGTGCTGGGCGCCGGGATCTCCTTCACCCTCGGCCGCTTCCTGGGGCAGGACGCGCTGCGGCCGATGCTGCGGGGCCGCTGGCTGACGGCGGCGGACGGGCAGCTCAGCCGGCACGGGTTCCGCTCGATGCTGGCGATCAGGCTGTTCCCGGGGGTGCCGTTCGCGGCGGCCAACTACTGCGCCGCCGTCTCGCGCATGAAGTACGTGCCGTTCCTGGTGGCGACGGCGCTCGGCTCGGTGCCCAACACCGCGGCGTACGTGGTGGCGGGGGCGCAGGCGGGCGAGCCCGGCTCTCCGGCGTTCCTCGCGTCGGCGGGCTTCATCGCGCTGTCCATGGCGGCGGCCGCGGTGGTCGCCTGGCGCAAGCGGCACCACCTGCGGGCCCCGGCCCCGGCCCCGGTCGTGGCCGCGGAGCCGGAGCCCGCGGGGGTGGGCGGCCCCCGCTAGAAAGGGCCGGCCCCGCCACGGACCGGCCCCCGCCACGGAGCCCGGTCCGTGGCGGGGCGGATCAGAGCGCCTCGACGATCATCGCGTTGGCGAGGCCGCCCGCCTCGCACATCGCCTGGAGCCCGTAGCGGGCGCCCCGGGCGCGCAGGGCGTGGACGAGGGTGGTGGTGAGGCGGGTGCCGCTGGCGCCCAGGGGGTGGCCGAGGGCGATCGCCCCGCCGTGGACGTTGACCTTGGCCGGGTCGGCGCCGGTGGACCGCTGCCAGGCGAGGACGACGGCGGCGAACGCCTCGTTGATCTCGAAGAGGTCGATGTCGTCGAGGGCGAGGCCAGCGCGCCGCAGCACCTTCTCCGTGGCCGGGATGACGCCGGTGAGCATCAGCAGCGGGTCGGAGCCGGTGACGGCGAAGGAGTGGAGCCGGGCGAGCGGGCGGAGGCCGAGGCGGGCGGCCGTGTCGGAGGCCATGACGAGGACGGCGGAGGCGCCGTCGTTGATCGGGCTGCTGTTGCCCGCGGTGACCGACCAGGAGATCTGCGGGAAGCGCTCGGCGAAGCCAGGGTCCTCGAAGGAGGGCCGGAGCCCGGCGAGGACCTCGGGGCTGGTCGCCGGGCGCACCGACTCGTCGCGGCGGACGTTCTCGTACGGGACGACCTCGGCGTCGAAGAGTCCGGCCTCCCAGGCGCGCGCCGCCCTGGTGTGCGAGGTGGTGGCGAAGGCGTCCATGGCCGCGCGGTCGATCGACCACTCGGCGGCGATGAGTTCGGCGCTGACGCCCTGCGGGACGAGGCCACCGGGGTAGCGCTCGGCGACGCCGGGACCGAAGGGGTCGGCGCCCGGCGGCACGTTGGACCACATGGGGACCCGGCTCATGGACTCGACGCCGCAGGCGACGGCGATGTCGTACGCGCCGGAGAGCACTCCCTGGGCGGCGAAGTGCACGGCCTGCTGGGAGGAGCCGCACTGCCGGTCGACGGTGGTGGCGGGCACGGACTCGGGGAGCCCGGCACCGAGCCAGGCGTAGCGGGTGGTGTTCATGGCCTGTTCGCCGACCTGGTCGACGGTGCCGCCGATCACGTCGTCGACGAGGGCGGGGTCGACGCCGCTGCGCTCGACCAGGGCGCGCAGGGTGTGGGAGAGCAGGGCGACGGGGTGGACATGGGAGAGGGCGCCACCCGGCTTGCCCTTTCCTGTCGGCGTACGGACGGCTTCGACGATGACGGCGTCGCGCATGACGGGCTCCTGACGTGGACGGGCGGAC
This sequence comes from Streptomyces sp. adm13(2018), assembly GCF_008042145.1. Taxonomy (GTDB): domain Bacteria; phylum Actinomycetota; class Actinomycetes; order Streptomycetales; family Streptomycetaceae; genus Streptomyces. The sequence goes on along the minus strand of NZ_RDBH01000129.1, from coordinate 1,958,493 downwards.
CGACACTCGTCGGTAACATAGACCACAGAGTTGGATTTCCCAACCCACCATGCCTGGTGAGTTTGATTACCCAACTCACCGGCCGGGCGCTGCCCTACCCTTGACCCATGAAGGCCGCCCCCCGCCCCTGCTCGATCGCCGACACCCTGGCGCTCGTCGGCGAGAAGTACTCCCTGCTGGTGCTCCGCGAGGTCTCCCTCGGCGTGCGCCGCTTCGACCGGATCGCCCGCAACACCGGCGCGCCCCGCGACATCCTCACCACCCGCCTCAAGCGGCTCGTCGAGGCCGGAGTCCTGGAGAAGGTGCAGTACAGCGAACGCCCCCAGCGCTTCGAGTACCGCGCCACGGCGGCCGGCGAGGAGCTCGGACCGGTCCTGCTGACCCTGATGGCCTGGGGCGACCGCCACCTCAACCCCGACGACCGCCCGGTCGTCCTGGAGCACCGGTGCGGCGAGGTCCTCAGCCACCGGATCGTCTGCGCGCACTGCGGGGACGAGGCCGACCGCGACAGCGTCACCGCCCACGTACGGGCCCCGGGATGGACCGCGGCGGGCCCGACGACCCCCCGCGAGACCTGAGCACGGGCCCGTCATCTTGGGGCGGTACGCTGCGCTCGACCTTCTGACCGCACACGTACATAACGGGACGGCCCTAGCCCCATGAGTTGGTTCGAATCGTTCATCCTCGGACTCGTCCAGGGGCTGACGGAGTTCCTTCCCATCTCCTCCAGCGCGCACCTCCGTCTCACCGCGGCGTTCGCGGGCTGGGAAGACCCGGGTGCGGCCTTCACCGCCATCACCCAGATCGGCACGGAGACCGCCGTACTGATCTACTTCCGCAAGGACATCGTCCGGATCGTCTCGGCCTGGTTCCGCTCCCTCACCGACAGGTCGATGCGCGCCGACCACGACGCCCAGATGGGCTGGCTGGTGATCGTCGGCTCGATCCCGATCGGCGTCCTCGGCATCACGCTCAAGGACCAGATCGAGGGCCCGTTCCGCGACCTGCGGCTGATCGCCACGACCCTGATCGTCATGGGCATCGTCCTCGGCATCGCGGACCGGCTCGCGGCCCGCGACGAGATCGGCGGCCGCCACCGGGTCGTCCGCGAGCGCAAGACGCTCAAGGAACTCGGCGTCAAGGACGGCCTGATCTTCGGCGTCTGCCAGGCGATGGCCCTGATCCCCGGCGTCTCCCGCTCCGGCGCGACGATCTCCGGCGGCCTGCTCATGGGCTACACCCGCGAGGCGGCCGCCCGGTACTCGTTCCTCCTCGCGATCCCCGCGGTCCTCGCCTCGGGCGCCTACGAACTCAAGGACGCGGGCGAGGGACACGTCTCCTGGGGCCCGACGATCTTCGCCACGATCATCGCCTTCGCGGTCGGCTACGCGGTGATCGCCTGGTTCATGAAGTTCATCACCACGAAGTCCTTCATGCCCTTCGTGATCTACCGGATCCTGCTCGGCATCCTGCTGTTCGTCCTGGTGGGCACGGACGTCCTGAGCCCGCACGCGGGCGAGTCGGGGCAGTGACCCGGCCGCCCCGCGCGGGCGGCACCACCGGCGTGCCGGGTCCCGATCGTGGGGTCCGGCGCGGTGTGTTTCGGCCAGGGGTGCCGGGGTCCGGGAGTCGCCCGGCGCACGCCCCTTCTCCCCTGGCCGTGCCTGCCCGACACTGATCCGATGACGCAGCGCGTGGACCTCGCCACCGTGATGGACCGACTCGCCGTCGACGACCTGGTCACCGGGTACGCGGCGGCCGTGGACGACGCCGACTGGGCCGCCTACCGGGCCCTGTTCGCCCCGGACGGCCGGGCCGACTACCGGGGCTCGGGCGGCATCGAGGGTCCGGCGGCCGAGGTCGCCGACTGGCTCGCCGAGACCCTCACGCTCTTCCCCGTACGCCAGCACCTCATCGTGAACCGCCGCGTCCTCTTCTCCGGGCCCGCCGGGTACCCGGAGAACGGCGACACCGCCGAGATCCGCGCCGACTACGTCAACCCGATGCGGTTCACCTCAGGCGAGGACTTCGTCTGCGGCGGCCGCTACGCGTTCGGCGCCGTGCGCACCGCCGACGGCTGGCGACTGACCTCGGTCGTCGTCGAGGAACGGTGGCGGCGGCACGGGTGACCCCACGGCGACGGGCCTCGCGTGTCGGTCCACCCGCCGCCGGCCCGCCTCGCGTGTCGGTCCGGGGCCGCTCTTCGCCGGTCCGAGAACCGTCTGCCTCGCGCGCCGCTTCCGGCGTCGGCGCGGGCCCGGTCACCACTACGGACCTCCCGAGCCGCGCCGAACCCGGTCACGCCCGACACTGAAGGCAAGGGCGGAGGCATGCCATGCGAGATCCGTTCGTACGACGCAGCCCGGACGAGGGCGGCGGCGCGGACCCCGACCGCGGCCGCGGACCCGACGCCGACCCGGACCGGTCCGGGAGCCGCGACCGGCGCCCCATCCGGCGGCGCGGCTTCGTCCGGTCCCTGCTCGCGGTCTGTTTCGGCGCGCTGCCCGCGCTCGCCTTCCCCGCCCCCGGGCTCTGGTGGTGGGCGTACCTGGCGCTCGTTCCCTGGCTGCTCCTGATCCGGACGGCTCCCGGAGCGCGCCGGGCCGCCCTGGACGGCTGGCTCGGCGGGATCGGGTTCGTGCTCGCCGTCCACCACTGGCTGTTGCCCAGCCTGCACGTCTTCCTCCTGCCGGTCTCCGCGCTGCTCGGCCTGCTGTGGCTGCCCTGGGCCTGGCTCGTACGGTCCCTCATCGGGGGCACGCCGCCGGCGCTGCGGGCCGCCGTCGCCCTGGTCGCGGTGCCGTCGGGCTGGCTGCTGATCGAGCTGGTGCGGTCCTGGGAGGGGCTGGGAGGCCCCTGGGGGCTGCTCGGGGCGAGCCAGTGGCAGGTGCAGCCGGCGCTGCGGCTCGCCTCGGTCGGCGGGGTCTGGCTGGTGACCCTGCTCGTGGTGGCCGCGAACACCGCCGTGGCCCTGCTGGTGGCCGCGCCGGGGCTGCGGGCCGTCGGGGTCGCGGGGATCGTGGGCTGCGCGCTCGTCGCCGGTACGGCCGCGTGGGGAGTGGGGGCGCCGCGGGTGACCGGGACGGTGCGGGTGGCCCTCGTACAGCCGGGGGTGTTCGACGGGGCGGACGGGGCGGAGCGGCGGTTCGACCGCGCCGAGGAGCTCACCCGCTCGCTCGCCGGGCAGCGCCTCGACCTGGTGGTGTGGGGTGAGAGCGGGGTCGGCGCCGACCCGGCCGGCCGGCCCGACCTCGCCGCCCGGCTCACGGCCCTCTCGCAGCAGGTCGGCGCGCCACTGCTGGTCAACGTCGACGCGCGCCGGAGCGACCGGCCCGGCATCTTCAAGAGCGCGGTCCTGGTCGGCCCGGCGGGGCCCACGGGACAGCGCTACGACAAGATGCGGCTCGTGCCGTTCGGCGAGTACATCCCGGCCCGCGGGGTGCTGGGCTGGGTGACGTCGTTCGGCAAGGCCGCCGCCGAGGACCGCCGGCGGGGCACCGAGCCGGTCGTGATGACCCTGCCCCCGCCGGCCGGAGGCGAGGGCACCCCGGCTCCGCTGGTCGGCCCGCTCATCTGCTTCGAGTCCGCCTTCCCCGACATGAGCCGCCGCCTGGTCCGGGACGGGGCCGGACTGCTCGTCGTCCAGTCGTCGACGAGCACCTTCCAGAACAGCTGGGCGCCCGCCCAGCACGCGTCCCTCGCGGCGCTGCGGGCCGCGGAGACGGGCAGGCCGGTCGCGCACGCGACGCTCACCGGGGTCAGCGCGGCGTACGGCCCCGACGGGCGCAGGATCGGGACGGTGCTCGGGACGGACGCGAGCGCCGTCGCCGTACGCGAACTCCCGCTCTCCGACACGACGACGGGCTACGTCCGCTGGGGCGACTGGCCCCTGTACGCGGCGCCGGCCGTGATCGGCGCGGTGTGCGCCGCCGAGGGCGCCGGCGCGTTCAGGAGGCCTGGGTCAGGGCCTCGCGCACGACGCGCTCGCACAGCTCGTGGGTCAGCAGGGCGTCCCGGGCACTGAGCTCCCGCCCGTCGCGGACGGCGTCGAGGAAGGCGAGGACGGCCTGTTCGATGCCGCGCTGGCGGGGCACCGGCACCCAGTCGCCGCGCCGCCGCAGGGTCGGCTGGCCCTTGTGGTCGACGACGTCGGAGAGGTTCAGGACCTGGCGCTTGGTGTCCTGCCCGGAGACCTCCAGGATCTCCTCGGTGGAGCCGTTCATCCGGTTCATCATGCCGATGGCGGTGAAGCCGTCGCCGGAGAGCTGGAGCACGACGTGGTGCATGAGCCCCTCGCGGACGCGGGCGCGCACGTCGATGTGCTCGATCTCGCCGGGCAGCAGGAACCGCAGGGTGTCGACGACGTGGATGAAGTCGTCGAGGACGAAGGTGCGGGGGTCCTCGGGGAGGCCGATGCGGTTCTTCTGCAGGAGGATCAGCTCGCGCGGGTGCTCGGCGCACTGGGCGTACGAGGGGGCGAGGCGCCGGTTGAAGCCGACGGCGAGGCCGACCCCGCGCTTCTCGGCCAGTTCCACGAGCCCCTCGGACTCGGCGTACTCGTAGGCGAGGGGCTTGTCGACGTACGTGGGGACGCCGGCGTCCAGGAGGCGGCCGACGATCTCGGCGTGCGAGGCGGTCGGGGCGTGGACGAAGGCGGCGTCGAGTCCCGCGGAGAGCAGCGAGTCGAGGTCGCCGTGGCGCTGCGCGGCGGGCAGGTGGAGGGTGTCGGCGACCCGGTCGAGCGTCGCCCGGGTGCGGGTCTGGAGGTGGAGCTCGACCGCGGGAAGGGTGGAGAGGACCGGAAGGTAGGCCTTCTGCGCGATGTCGCCGAGTCCGATGCAGCCAACCTTCACGGGTTCTCCCTTGTCCAGTCCACATGCCCCGCCACGGTGGGGCGTTCGCGCCGGTCAGCTTACGCGGAATGCGCGGGCCGGCCGGGGGCCACCGGCGGCCGCCAGTCGGCGATCCCGTCGAACCCGCGCAGGACGAGCCCGGGGCCGAAGCGGGAGACGGCGCCGACGAGCGTGGACCGGAGGGCGACGGCGGGCCGGGCCGAGAGCAGCGTGACGGCGCCGGTGCGGGCGGCCTTGCGGACGATGGCGGTGGTACGGGGAAGGCGGTCGGCGGTGTACGCGGCGAGGGCGGGGCCCGGTGCGGAGCCGGTGCGGTGGGCGTCGGCCGGGCCGAGGTGGTGGGCGAGGACGACGGCGTCCTCGATCGCCTGGTTCCCGCCCTGGCCGAGGCTCGGCATCATCGCGTGCGCGGCGTCGCCGAGGAGGGCGACCCGGCCCCGGTGGAAGGCCGGCAGCGGGTCGGGCAGGTGGTGGACGTCGTGGCGGAGGACCTGGCCGGGGTCGACGGCGGCGAGGATGTCGGGGACGGGGTGGTGCCAGTCGCCGAAGAGCCGCAGGAGTTCGGCCTTCTCGTCGTCGGGGGCCCGGCCGCCGGCCGGGGCGGCGGCCATCGCGTACGCGTAGATCCGGCCGTCCTTGAGGGGTTGGGTCCCCCACAGGCGTCCGGCGCCCCAGGTCTCGTGCGGGGCGAACGGCCGCTCCGGGGCCGGGACGACGACCCGCCAGGTGGTGCAGCCGGCGTACCGCGGGCCGGGGTGCTCGGGGAAGAGGGAGTGCCGGACGGTGGAGCGGATGCCGTCGGCGGCCACGACGAGCGCGGCCTCGATCTCGCCCTCGGGGGTGGCGAGCCGGGCGGGGCGCAGGTCGTCGCCGGGGTCGACGAGGGTGGCGGCCGCGCCGGTGCGGACGGTGCCGTGGGGCAGGGCCGAGGTGAGGAGGTCGACGAGGGTGGCCCGGTGGAGGAGGACCAGCGGCCCGCCGAAGCGGGCGGCGGCGGCCGCGGCGTTCGTCCGGGCGAGCCAGCGGCCGTCGGGGGCGCGCATCCCGCCGTCGCCCTGCCATGCGGCGAGGTCGCGGACCCGGTCGCCGAGGCCGATGACGTCGAGGGCGCGCTGGGCGTTGGGGGCGAGACCGATGCCGGCCCCGACGGGGGCGAGGTCGGCGGCCCGCTCCAGGACGGTGACCTGCCAGCCGTTGCGGTGCAGGGCGACGGCCGCGGTGAGGCCTCCGATGCCGGCTCCGACGACGACGGCCTGGTGCTGTTCCATGACGGCTCCCCGGATCAGGCGACTACAGGTGTAGTGCGCTCGCTGACTCCGACCTTACTACAGCTGTAGTGGGGCGGGGAGCGGACGGCTGTAGGTTGTCCTCATGACCTCAGCGACACCCTCCGCCGCCCCTCTCGACCCGCGGGGCTCCCAGGGGGCCGCCGACGCCCCCGCCTCCCGTGCGGACCGGATCGGCGACGCGGCCCTCGACCTCCTCGTGGAGCGCGGCATGCGGGGTCTGACCCACCGGGCCGTGGACGAGCGGGCGGGGCTGCCGCAGGGGTCGACCTCGAACCACGCGCGCACCCGGCAGGCACTCCTAGAGACGGCGGTCCGACGGCAGGTGCAGCGGGAGTCGCAGGTGCTGACGCCGGACGAACTGCCGGGCGCCACCGGGCCGGGGACGGCGGACGGACCGGACGTGCCCGCGCCCCCGCCCGAGGCGCATCAGAGGGAGGCGGCCCCGACCGGCGCGTCGACGACACGGCCGCGGGAGCCGGAGCCTGGGCAGCCGACCGGCACGAGGCCGCCGCTGCCCGCACTCCCGTCGGCGGCCGCCGGACTGCCGGCGAGGCCGCCGCTCCTGAGGGCGGACGTCTGCGCCCTGGGCGAGCAGTACGGCGGTTGGGCCCCCGGCGGCGCACCGTCCCTCCTCTGCCACGGCACGCACGGCCGCTGAGCCCCACACCGACCGCACGGGCGCCGGGTGCGCACCGCCGCAGGCCGCGGGGCTCCCCCGGTCCTCACATGGCGCGCAGCCGTAGCTCCAGGCGCTCGATCGCGGCCCGCACCCCGTTCCCGTAGCCGTCGTCGTCGAGGTGGTCCGAGGCGGCGCGGGCCCGGTCCAGATGGACCCGCGCGGCGTCGGGACGCCGGAGTTTGACGTAGTCGGCGGCCAGGTTGAGGTGGAGCGAGGGGTACAGCGCGCGGAGGGCCACCGCCGAGCTGTGCTCGGCGAGCCGCTCCTCCGCGAGGCCCTCGGCCGCGCTGAGGGCCCGGAGGTCCCAGGCCAGCTCGGTGTCGGGGTCGTCCTGGGCGTCCGCCATGTAGTGCGCGAGGGTGCACCGGTGCAGCGGGTCCCCGTCCGGGCCGATCTGCTGCCAGATCAGCCCGAAGCGGTTGCGTGCCTCCTCGCGGTCGCCGCCGTGGAGCAGCATCATCGCCTGCCCGATCCTGGTCATGACCCCGTCGTCCGACACCTGCTGCTGCTCGGTCACGCGACCTCCACCCGCTCACCCACTGGGAGAGCCGACGCTAGCCGCACGGCGGCCGGATCGGGCCGAGGCTCAGCCGAGGTCCGGGATGCGCCAGTCGATCGGCTCGTGCCCCTGGGCCGCGACGGCGGCGTCGATCTGGGTGAAGGGCTGCGATCCGAAGAACTTCTTCGCCGAGAGGGGCGAGGGGTGGGCGCCCTTGACCACCACGTGCCGCTCCTCGTCGATGAGGGGCAGCTTCTTCTGGGCGTAGTTGCCCCAGAGGACGAAGACGGCGGGGTCCGGGCGCGAGGCGACGGCGGTGATGACCGCGTCGGTGAACTTCTCCCAGCCCTTGCCCTTGTGGGAGTTCGCCTCGCCGGAGCGGACGGTCAGCACGGCGTTGAGCAGGAGGACGCCCTGCTGGGCCCACGGCATCAGATAGCCGTTGTCCGGCACCGGGTGACCGAGCTCCGCCTGCATCTCCTTGTAGATGTTCCGCAGGGAGGGCGGGGTCTTCACCCCGGGCCGGACCGAGAAGCAGAGGCCGTGCCCCTGGCCCTCGCCGTGGTAGGGGTCCTGACCGAGGATCAGGACCTTCACCTTGTCGTACGGGGTGGCGTCGAGGGCCGCGAACACCTCGTCCTTCGGCGGGAAGACCGGTCCCGCCGCCCGCTCCTGCTCGACGAACTCGGTGAGCTGGGCGAAGTACGGCTTGCGCAGCTCCTCGCCGAGGACACCCCGCCAGGACTCGGGCAGCATGCTGGTGTCGGTCACGGTCAACAACCTCCGGTGGGCGTTCCTTCAACTCCGTCCCCGAACCTACCGGGGGCCACTGACAGTGACCCCCGCGGGCTCCCGGCGGCCGGCCGGCCCGGCTCCTACCAGCTGGCGCGGCGGCTCAGCTCCCAGAGCTGCATGACGGTCTGCGGGTCGAGCGCGCCCTCGCCGCCGCCGATGTCGTCCTGGGCCGCGATGTACAGCTTGCCCTGCCACAGCGGCAGCAGCCGGACGTCCTGGACCATGACCTCCTGGGCCTCGACGAACTCGTCCGTGACGGTCCCGCGGTCGCTCTCGCGGCGGGACTTCGGGAGCAGTTCGCCGGTGATCCGGGGGCTCTCGTACGGCGTGCCGAGGACGTTCTCCTTGCCCACGAACGGGGCCACGAAGTTCTCCGGGTCCGGGAAGTCGGGGAACCACCCGCGGCCGAAGACCGGGTACTCGCCCTTCTGGTAGCCCGCCTGGAACTCCTTCCAGGGCTTGCCCTCGATGGTGACCTCGAAGAGGCCGGTCTCCTCCAGCTGGCGCTTGAGCTCCTTGAACTCGGCGGCCGTCGAGGAGCCGTAGCGGTCCGTCGTGTACCAGAAGTTCAGCTTCACGGGGTCGGTGATGCCGGCCTCGCGGAGGATCTTCTTGGCCTTCTTGGCGTCCGGGTCGCCGAAGCGGTCGAAGAACTTGGTGGTGTGGCCGGCGATTCCCTTGGGCACCATGGAGTACAGGGGCTCGGCGGTGCCCTGGTAGACCTTGCTGACCAGTTCGTCGCGGTCGACGACCTGGGCGATGGCCTTGCGGACCGCGGGCTTGGCGATCGTGGGGTCCTGGGCGTTGAAGACGAGGTAGCGGATGTCGGCGCCGGTCGACTCGACGATCTGCAGACCCTGGTTCTCGGGCTTGTCGTCCTGGAGTTCGATGACCTCCTCGGCGGTGAGGCCGCGGTAGGTGGCGTCGATCTCCTTCTTCTTGAGCGCCGTGACCATGGCCTCGGACTCGTCGAAGTAGCGGATGGTCACGCCGCCGTTCTTGCGGTCGGCGAAGCCCTTGTACGTGGGGTTCTTGGTCAGCTCGGCCGACTCGCCGTCGGTGTACGAGTCGAGGACGTACGGTCCCGAGCCGACGAGCTTGCCGTCCTTGCGCAGGCGGTCGGCCGGGTACTCGGCCGGGTCCACCAGGGACATCGCCGGGGTGGCCAGGACCATCGGGAAGGTGGCGTCCGGCTTGTTCAGCTTGAAGACGACGGTCCGGTCGCCGACGATCTCGATCTTGTCGAGCGAGCCGAGCATGCCGTTCGGGCCGCCCTTGTGGTTGATCGTGCGGATGCGCTCGATCGAGTACTGCACGGCCCTGGCGTCCAGCTTGTGCCCGTTGGAGAACGTGAGGCCCTCCACGAGTTTGCACTCGAAGACCCGGCTGGAGGTGTCCGAGAACTTGCAGTCCGCGGCGTCGGAGGCCGGGGTGGTGCTGCCCGTCGGGAAACTCACCAGCGTCTGGAACACATTCCGGAAGAGCTCCCACGAATTGTCCCAGGCGGCAGCCGGGTCAAGCGTGGTGGGAGAGCTCGTCGTACCGACGACGATTCTCTGATCCCCGGCCGAATCACTGTCAGAGAAGACACTGCATCCGGTTACCAGGGATATGGACACAAGGGCTGCAGCGGCCTGCAGACTGGTCCGGTTGAACACGTGCACGCTCCTCGTTCAGCCACGGGTCGGCCGACGATACCGCAGCACCCCGTCAGGTCAATGTTCGAGCCTGACGGGGCACTTACGGCATTCGACGTATAACCGGGCCCAATCCGGACACGAAATCCGGAAAGTGTCCGATAATCGGTCAGCCCACTCCGGCGTTCAGGAAAATCCCGCCGTCGACGACGAGGGTCTGGCCGGTGATCCACTCCGACTGGGACGAGGTCAGGAAGGCGGCGGCGCCGCCGATGTCCTCGGGCTCGCCGAGCCGGCCGAGCGGGTAGGCGGCGGCCGCCTCCGCCTCGCGGCCCTCGTACAGGGCCTGCGCGAATTTCGTCTTCACGACCGCGGGGGCGATCGCATTGACCCGCACGACGGGGGCGAATTCATGGGCCAGCTGAATGGTCAGATTGATCATCGCGGCCTTGCTGATTCCGTAGGCGCCGATGAACGGCGAGGCGGAGACGCCGGCGACCGAGGCGATGTTCACGATCGCCCCGCCGTGCTCCTTCTGCCAGGCGTGCCAGGTCCGCTGGGCGAAGCCCAGCGCGGAGATCACGTTGGTCTCGAAGACCTTGCGGGCCACCCCGAGATCCAGGTCGGCGATGGCGCCGAACACCGGGTTCGTACCGGCGTTGTTGATCAGGAAGTCCACCCGGCCGAAGCCGTCCATCGCCGCCTCCACCGCGGCGGCCTGGTGGGCCTCGTCGTGGGCCTTGCCGGGGACGGCGATGGCCCGGTCGGCGCCGAGGCGCTCGACGGCCTCCTTGAGGGCCTCCTCGCCGCGTCCGGTGATGACGACCCGGTCTCCGCGGGCGACGAGCGCCTCGGCGATGCCGTAGCCGATGCCCCGGCTCGCGCCGGTGACGAGGGCGACCTTGCCGGACAGCTCCGGCCGTGCCTGTGCGGTCATGTCTGCCGTACTCCTCTCGGTGCCGTCGTCAGTTGAGGGGGCCGCCGGCCACGTACATGACCTGGCCGGAGACGAAGCCGGCGTCGTCGCCGGCGAAGAAGGCGATCGCGTTGGCGACGTCCTCGGGGCGGCCGACCCGCTGCACCGGGATCATCGACGCGGCGGCGGCCTGGAAGTCCTCGAAGCCCATGCCGACGCGCTCGGCGGTCTGCGCGGTCATCTCGGTCACGATGAAGCCGGGGGCCACGGCGTTGGCGGTGACGCCGAACTTGCCCAGCTCCTTGGCGAGGGTCTTGGTGAGGCCCTGGAGACCGGCCTTCACGGCCGAGTAGTTGGCCTGGCCGCGGTTGCCCAGGGCCGAGGAGGAGGAGAGCGAGACGATCCGGCCGAAGCCCGCGTCCACCATGTGCTTCTGGCAGGCCTTCGCCATCAGGAAGGCGCCCTTGAGGTGCACGTTCATGACGAGGTCCCAGTCGGACTCCGACATCTTGAAGAGCAGGTTGTCGCGGAGCACACCCGCGTTGTTGACGAGGATCGTCGGCGCGCCGAGCTCGGCGGCGACGCGCGCGACGGCCGCCTCCACCTGGGCGCTGTCGGAGACGTCGCAGCCGACCGCGAGGGCGGTGCCGCCCGCGGCGGTGATCTTCTCGACGGTGTCCTTGCAGGCCGCCTCGTCGAGGTCGAGTACGGCGACGGCGCGGCCCTCGGCCGCGAGACGGAGCGCCGTGGCGGCCCCGATGCCCCGTGCGGCACCCGTGACGACGGCTACGCGCTGCTCGGTGGTGGACATGCTGGTTCTCCTCGCCCTTGGATCGTCCCTGGTCGCGGTCGAACCGGTCGCGCGCTCCTGCGTCCCGCACATGAGCGACCGCTTAGTATCGTCCGCAGAACGAGACGCTAGAAGCCCTGGCACCCGGTGTCAACGGCCCACCGGGTGCACCCGGTCACTCCCTGTCGCCGGGCGGGGATACGGGGGGCCCGCCCGGCCCCGCGACGCGCACGGA
>NZ_RDBH01000129.1:1915468-1946700 GCF_008042145.1 Streptomyces sp. adm13(2018) | reverse complement strand
GGCTTGGGAGGCTCCCGTCGGCCGGCCTGACCCTCGATGACGGGCGCCCCCTTCTGCGCTCAGCGCACGAGCAGGTCGAGCAGCCGCTCGACCTCGGCCTCCGGGTCGAGGGTGAGTCCCGTGTGGACCGGTCCGGGCTGGACGACCGTGGAGCGCGGGGCGATCAGCCAGCGGAAGCGGCGGCCGGCGTCGTCGCCCGCGGCCTGGCCGGCCGCGTCGCCCCCGAGGCAGACGCCCTCGACGGCCCGCAGGGCGGCCCGTACACCGGTCACGTCGGCCGCCGGGTCCAGGACCGAGAGCTTGGCCTCGTCCAGGTGGGTGCGGGCGGCCACGTAGGAGCGGGCGCGGCAGTAGACGACCACGCCCGCGTTGAAGCACTCGCCGCGCTCGACCCGCGGCACCACGCGCAGCAGCGCGTACTCGAAGACATCGCGGTCGGTCACGGGGTGGCGTCCTTCTCGGTGGAGTGCGTCCGGGGCGCGAGGCGTTCGGCGAGCCAGCCGGGCGGCTGCTGCGGCCGGTGCTCGGTCCGCGGGCCGAGCGTGATCCGCTCGTGGATGGTGGCGGCGCGCGGCAGCAGCGCCTCGACGTAGGCGGCGCGGACCTCGTCCGCGCTGTCGAAGCCGGGTTCGTCGACGAGCCACGCGTCGGGTACGTCGGCGGCGACCTCGTCGAGGAGTTCGCGGGTGACGAGCGGGGCCAGTGCGGCGGCCGCGGCGGTGATGTCCGGCGCGAAGCGGGCGAGGACGTGGTCGGAGGCGTCGTACGGCTTGGCGGCGGAGGCCTGGGCGCCGGGCCAGTTGTGGTGCCAGATCATGGTGGCGCCGTGGTCGATGAGCCACAGGTCGCCGTGCCAGACGAGCATGTTGGGGTTGCGCCAGGACCGGTCGACGTTGTTGATCACCGCGTCGAACCAGACGACCCGGCCCGCCTCCCCCGGGTCCACCTCGTACGCCAGCGGGTCGAAGCCGAGCGAGCCGGGCAGGTAGTCCATGCCCAGGTTGAGCCCGCCGCTGGCCTTGAGCAGCTCCTGGACCTCCTGGTCGGGCTCGGAGAGTCCGATGACGGGGTCGAGCTGGATGGTGACGAGCTCGGGCACCCGCAGTCCGAGCCGGCGGGCGAGCCCGCCGCAGATGACCTCGGCGACCAGGGTCTTGCGTCCCTGGCCGGCGCCGGTGAACTTCATGACGTACGTGCCGAGGTCGTCGGCCTCGACGATCCCGGGGAGCGAGCCGCCTTCACGCAGGGGCGTGACATAGCGGGTCGCTACGACCTCTTGCAACACTTCGCAGGCCACCCATCTCTTCAACCTTGCAATCCACGGACAACTCATCCGGAGCGTGGAGGCGCAGTTCACCGCTCAACCGTGCTGCGGAGATTCTGGGGAGCTTCGGCCGACGGGCCATTCATCCCCGCTCCCCCAAGCAGACCATCGATGGTGCCACGCCCCTTGCTGCCAGCTTCCGGCATCAAGTGAGCATAGTAACCGAGAGTGATCGCCGGTGAGGAGCGCCCGAGCTACATAGCCGCGGCATAGCTTGCACGGAACAGGTCAGGGGCACGCTCCGAGTCCCGTCCGGTACGCAGCCGCACCTCCAGGTCGCCCGTTCCGTGATGCCCCGGGTCTGCAACGTTCCTGGTGAAGTCAGGCACGAGGTCAACCTCGGCCGGGTCGAGCGAGAGACACACGTGGACTTTCGTCCGCTGCGGCGGGCAGAGACTCGCAAGAGTTCTGTAGCCGGCGGTACGCGCTGTACTGCTTACGCTGGAACTTCGTGATCCCGTCGCCGAGACCAAGCAGGATCTCGTCCGCCGCTTTCGCCAGGGGAGTCCCGTTCGCGTCGAGTCCCAGTGAATCGATTCGGCCGGCATGAACCGGGCCCGTGCCGTACTCGGACGCCAGGAACCGGACCCCCAACAGCTCCAAGGGGGGCCCACAGCAAAAAGCCGCCCTCCAGCCGAATGTCATTCCGGTTGGACGGGCAGCTCTCCGCTGCCCCCAGGTCAGGCGCCTTCTTGGAGCGCACGACCCTTCCCATGCTGGAGGCGAACGAAATCCCGGCGCGCCGGAGGTCATAGGACCTTTCGGCGAAAAGCGCCTGGCGCAATGCCGAAGCGATCGATGTGGTTTCGCAGTGGGTGCACGAACGCCAGCGGTATCGGCACGGGACGCGTGACCTTGACGGCTCGCCGCTTCAAGGAGTGCACTTCGTGGACCGAGCCATCGTCCGTCCACTCCTTGCCGGCTGCGACGACACCTCCGCTCAGGTTGAGCATGCCCCAGCCGCTCTTACAGTAGTGAGACGGAAGCAACAGAGCCCCCGGGCTGTCGGTGGTGTGCAACGCAATCGTCACCGCCGACATCCAGGGACTCTGTCACGCCGCTACCCCAGTGGATCGGGTCTCACAGCCCCTCAGGGAAGGGATGGAACCTGTCACTGTGATCTGGCCTTACACCCGACGCCAAGTCAGGAACTCGTGCCGGTCCTCCGCTGAAAGCCGTTCGCTGAACGGGTTCACCTTGCCAGTCAGGACCGCCACGCAGAACGACGCCATTCCGCCATCGAACACGGTCCAGCGGTTCATCCCGTACGGCGTCTGCCTCCGAAAGATGGCCACGGGCCAGTCGTCGGGAGCGCCCTCGCACAGCCAGAAAGCCACATCGCTGCTCGCCGAGTCCGCGAAGGGCAGCAGTGACGGCAGCTCACTTCCTTGCAAGAGCGCAATGAGATGTTCACGGTCCCGGGGTGAGAGGACGGAATCTCTTCTGTCCAAGAGGTCTCCGTACGCCGACCCGGGGACGGGCGGCGTACTGATGGAGAGGTACTCGTCGATCTCTCCACCTCCGTACGACTCGACGAACTCGCGGTAATCGACAGGAAACGTCAGACCTGCCGTCCGCTCAATTTCCTGCCAGTCGATCGAGTCGCCGCCGGAGACGGGCGGCGGGAGAACTTCACGCAGGCGCGCGACAGCGCGGTGAGTCATATCAGTCCTCCTTCGCGTGGTGGTGGAAGGCCATCTCATGGCTGCCCCGGGAGGGGCACGTCTCCACCGGTGCGGCTGTCGATCGCGGTGCCCAGATTCTTCCAACCCCGGCCAGCAGTGTAAATCAGGTTGGATACTGCTGTGGCATCAGAGTCCACGTAGCGTCCCTTACTGTCCCATGCCGTGTAGGACATGCGGAATTCGTAGGGCACAGTTCGGCCGTCTTTGTAGACCGGTGTCACCTTGTATCGCACGACATGCTTTGAATCAATGAGGGACCGGACTGTGTCCTCGAAGTTCAGCATGCTGTCCATGGGAGGAATCGGTGACTGGGGCTTGCCTACGTAGGAGTTCGCGTCAGTTCCACAGGTCGCGAGGTTGGCCAGGTCGGTCCCCGATCCGCTCAGCTGGGCGCCGAGAAGATGGCAGGCGTTGACGTCGCGGGGCCGACCTCCCAGATATCCGACGTAGGACCGGGCCCAGTCATACCCAGGTGGCTTGATTCCGGCACGAGTCTCGGTGGGGGTGCCGGGGTTGGCGGTTACATAGGAGAGGTCGAGGCATGCCTCCACCCCGGTGGCTCGATTCCCGTTCTTGCTGTCGACAGGACTGGGATCGACCCAACCCTTTCCTCCACGCCTGCAGTCCTGCGCCCCGTCGTCACTGCCGCCTGACCCCGGATCCGCGCCAGGCGCGTCCTGCGTGTCCGGGACCTGGTCCGGGTTGAGGACCGTGTCGGCGTCGCCCGCCAGCATGGCGAGGAGGTTGGCGCCGCTGACGACCATGTCGACGGCCTGGGTGGCGTTCCAGACGGCCTGGGTCGGGTTCCAGTCCGGCTTGGGGATGTGCTTCGGTGCCGGCGGCGGGTTCTTGCCCGCGTAGGGGTTCTTCGGCGCTATCGGCTTGGGGGCTACGGTCGGGCGCTTCGGGCGGGTCAGTGTGGTGGTGCCGCCACGGTTTCGTCCGCCGCCCGCGTAGTTGTGGCTGCGGCTGGGCGTATCGCGGATTACCGTGCGCGTTTCGCCGCGCATGTCGATGAGCCGGCCAGTGCCCTTGTTGCGGTTGTACGCCCGGTCGCACATTTCACGCATGTAGGCGTTCGAGTAGCACATGTCCTGGCTGGTGACGCTGTGCTCCCCGTTGAGGAAGGCCTCCTTGAAGACGCAGAGGGGGCTCCCCTTCATGAGCCAGCCGAGCTTGGTCTTCGCCGGCTTGAAGCAATTGAGGATGGTGTGATGGCCCGACGGGTCGGTCCCGTTCATCGGGCCGGCGTTGGCGTACGTGTAGCGGTTGGCCTGGACCGAGGGGCTGGGGTCGAGCTGCCAGGTGTCGCGGCTGGTGAAGCCGCCGGTGCCGGGCTGGTACCAGCGGGCCGCCATGTTGACCTCGCCCGTGGCCGAGTCTGTCCAGCCTGACTGGTAGCCGACCGACGGGGTGGAGCCGTTGCTCGCGGTCACCTTGCCGTACGCGTCATAGGCACGGGACGAGGTGACCGACGTGCCGTCCGGAGACAGGCTGGCGACCAGGTCAGTGTGGCCGTCGGTGACGGCCAGGCCGGCCGAGCCGGGCGTCCCGGTGGTGGCGCTGGCGAGCAGCGTGCCGCCGGGGGTGCGGCTGTAGGTGGATGTGCCGTCCTTGACCAGGTTGTTGGAGCCGCCGTCGTAGCTGAAGGCGGCGCCGTTGTGGGTCATGACCCGGTCGAGCGAGTCGTAGGTGAAGGTGCTGGTGCCGTTCGACACGGTTCGCTCGAAGGCGTCCGAGTTGATCGTGCGGGCCGGGCCGGCGGTGTCGGTGATGCCCTTGACGGTTCCGCGGGCGGAGTAGTCGAAGGTCTGGGTTCCCCAGGCCGTGACCCGGTTGCGGGAGTCGTAGGTGCCGGTGGTGTCTCCCTTCTTGGTGAGGTTTCCAGCCTTGTCCCATTCGTAGCCGGTGGTGGTGCCGCCGCTGCTTTCGGAGGTCATGCGCCCGGCGAGGTCGTAGGCGTACGTCTCGGCGCCCGCCCCGGCCGTGCCCGAGGTGGTCTTCTTGACCAGGCGGTTTTCGAGGTCGTACTCGTAGGCAGTGCCCTGTACCGCGGCACCCGTGCCGGTCTTCTTGACGCTGTCGTCCGCGAGGCGGCCGAGGGAGTCGTAGGTGTACGAGCGCTTCGCGCCGATCGTCCAGGTGCCGCCGGCCGTCGGGCGTGCGTACTCGTCGGCGGTCGGGCGTCCGGCCGCGTCGTAGTCACTGCGCACCTGGGTGCCGGTGAGCGGGTCGGTCGTGGTGTCGAGACGTCCGGCCGTGTCGTAGGTGAAGGCCGTCGCGCCCGCCGCGTCGGTGCGGGAGGTCATCATGCCGTCTGCGTCGTACGCGTAGGACGAGGTGCCGCCCGGACCGTCCGTGGAGAGCAGCTGGCCGCGGTCGTTGTAGGTGTAGGTGTTGTTCGCCAGGACTCCGTCGCCGCCGACGCCGGTCAGCCGGCCGGCGAGGTCGTAGGACAGGGAACGGGGGCGGGTGGCCACAGAGGTCCCGGAGCCCGTCTCGGCAGTCATTCGGCCGAGCGCGTCGTACGTCTTTTGGCGCCTGACGTTGCCCGGCAGGAGCTCGGTGACGAGCTGACCGGCCGCGTCGTAGACGTTCGTCCAGGTGCGGACGTCGGGGTTCCAGTGCTGGGTGGTGGCCGGTTCGACCGTCGACTCAGGCAGGCCCCACCTGTTGAACGTGTAGTACGTGGCCTTGCCGCGGCCGTCGGTCAGGCGCGTGCGGTTGCCCGCCGCGTCGTAGCCGAAGGTAGTCGTGATCGAGTCCGTGGCCGTGCCTGTGACCGGTTCGACCTGCTTGGTGAGTTGGCCCAGCGCGTCGTACGTGTACGTCGTGCGCGCACCGCCGGGCGAGACAGACGCGGTGACATTGCCGTCGGCGTCGTACTCGGTGGTGGTCGTGCGCAGGGCGGTCGTGCCCGTGCCGTAGTCCGTCACGGACACCGGCTGACCCGCGAGGTCGTACGCGGTGACGGTCTTGCGGCCGGTCGCGTCCTTGCTCTCGGTCTGGCGGCCGAGGCCGTCGTAGACGGCGCTGCTGGTGCCGCCGGCGGGGTCGGTGACCGTCAGGGTCTGGCCGGCCTTGTCGTGGGTCGCGCTCGTAACCCGTCCGCCGGGCGTGGTCGAGGAGACCTGGTTGCCCGCGTCGTCCCAGGTGAATCGGGAGACGAGGTTCTGCAGGGCGGGCTTACGCTCGATCGTGGTGGCGGTGAGCTTGCGGCCCAGTTCGTCGTAGGTGGACTCGGTGCGTGCTCCTGTCGGGTCGGTCGCGGAGAGCGGAAGACCGGTCGGAGTCCAGGTGTAGGTGGAGATTCCGCCGCCGGACAGGGTGGTGGAGGTCCCGTTGAGGTTCGCGGCGCCCGGGGCCGTCAGGCTCTGCGTACCGGCGATCGCCGGGTCGGTCTTGCTGACCAGCTGGCTCAGCTGGTCGTAGCCGTAGTACGTGACGCGGCCCAGCGGGTCGGTCGTGGAGGCCGTGTTGCCGACCTTGTCGTACGTCGTGCGCGAGACGGCGGTGATGGCCGCGGTGGCGCCCGGCGGGGTGTAGTCGGGCAGCGTGAGCGCGACGGTCCGGCCGAGCTTGTCGGTCTCCGTCCTGGTCACCAGACCGCGCGGGTCGCGCGACTCGGTGGTCTCGCCGAAAGTGTTGTAGCCGACGAGGGCCTTGGGGGTGACGGCCGCAGCCGCGCCTCCGTTCTCCTCGGCCTGCACCTGCGGCGCGGTCTGCTCGACCAGGCGGCCCAGCTCGTCGAACCGGCCCGTGCTGGTGATGCCGCGCGGGCTGGTCTGGGTGAGGGGGAGCCCCCGCTGGTCGAAGGTTGTGGAGGAGACCCGGGTGGTGGTGCCGTCGGTGACGGTCTGCTTCGTCGGGTTGCCCGCCGCGTCGTACTCGGTGTTGGACGTGATCTTCTTGCCGGTGCCGTCGATGGACTGGGTCTGCTCGGTGAGCCGGTCCTCCGCGTCGTACGCGAAAGTGGAGACCCGGTTCAGACCGTTGGGGTCGAACACCGAGCGGGTGGTGCGGCCCAGGGCGTCGACCGTGTTCACGGTCGTAGCCCCGCCCCTCGCGGTGGCCGACACGGGGTTGCCCGCGCCGTCGTAGACCGTCGACCCGAGAACGATGTCCTTCTTGGAGCCGTTGGCCTGGGTGACCTGCTTCGCCGTCGTCGAGGCCGTCAGGCCGTCGTCGTAGTAGGTGAAGGCGGTCGTGGCGCCCATCGCGTCCGTGGTCGAGGCCAGGCGGCCCGCTGGGTCGTAGGCCTTCGACTCCAGGACCAGGTCGCGGGTCTGGCCGGAGGGGTCGCCGGTCCAGTTCTTCAGGACGGTTTCGGCTACCTGGCCGCGCTTGGTGTAAGTGGTCGTGACGACGTTGCCCGCGGGGTCCGTCGCACTGATCACTCGGCCCAGGGCATCGTGGGCGTACGTCGACTCGTTTCCGGCCGCGTCCGTCACGCTGTCGTTGAGACCGCGGATGTTGTAGCGGTAGGTGGTGGTGCGGGTGGCGTCGCCGCCGGTGGTGTCATCCGTGGATTCGGTGAGTAGGTGGCCGTCCGCGTCGTAGGTGCGGCTGATGCGGGCGGTGTGGGTGACGCCGGTGATCTCGTTCTTCACGCCCGGGCCGGTCTCTGCAGTGACGCGGGACATGGCGTTGTAGGCGTACGTCGTGGTGACGCCGGCGGGGTTGGCGTCGGAGACCTGGGTCTCGGTCAGCTTCCGGCCGATGCCGTCGTAGGTGTACGTCGTGACCGCGCCGGAGGGCGCCGTCGTCCTGGCCAGGTCGCCGCTCTCGAAGTACGCGTACGAGACGGTGGCGCCGCCGGTGGACTTCTTCGCGGCCACCAGACCCTTCGGCGTCACTCCGCCACCGACCGCGGGCTCTGTGCCCGTGGTATAGGTGGTCCTCGCCGTACGGCCGTCGACCGAGGTGACCGTGTCGGTCAGGCCGAGGTCCGTGTAGGAGGTCGTCGTCCGGTAGCGGGTGTCTGCCGGCCCCGAGGAGCGGCCGTCGAGGATCGCGGTCTGCTTGCCGTTGCGCAGGTCCAGCTTGTCCGCCGGGTTGTAGTAGTACTCCGCGAAGGAGGTCCAGCAGGAGTTCGCGTCCCGGCAAGTCGTGGTCGAGACGGTGTTGCCACGCTCGTCGTGACCGGTGATGGTCGCGTGACCGTTGGGGTCGGTGACCGTGTGCAGGAAGCCGCCGGTGTCGTACGCGTACGTGGTGACACCGCCGTCCGCGCTCGTCGAGGCGGTACGACGCTGGCCGCGGACCGCGTCGAAGGTGCTGGACGTCTTCGCGCCCGTCGGGTCGGTGACCGTCACCGTCGCCGACAGCGAGGAACCCGAGGCCTGGGCGCGGGCGCCGTAGTGGCGCGCGACCTGGTCACCGGTCAGGGCGCGCGGGTAGACCGCGACCTCGTCGATCTGGCCGGTGAAGTACTGCACGCCGTCGCCCGGGGACGCAGGCCACCACCTGGTGTAGCCGGCGCCGATGTACGTGCGCTGGTTGGTCTCGTGGGTGACCGGCACGGTGGTGGTCTGGGCGACCTGGGCGCCGTCGAGGTACAGCGTATGGGTGGATCCCTGCGCCGTCACCACGGCGTGGTGCCACTCGTTGTCCGTGACCGTGTTCGGCGAGGTGTTGGTCGCTTCGGTACCTCGGGTGAAGTACTGGCCGTGGAGCTTGTTGTCCGAGCCGACGTACAGGACCGGCGCGTAGCTGTAGGCGTCCGGGAGCGGCTTCTCCTGGTCGCTGAAGAGCACGCCGGGCTTGGTGGTCTTGAACCACAGCTCGGTCGACAGGTCGGTGCTCGCCTGATGGCCGCCGGGCAGCTCGGCCCACCCGTCGCCCTTGAACTCGGCGGCGGTACCGTCGCCTGTACCGAACGCGCCGGAGTTGCCCAGCGTCGCTTTGGTGTAGGTGCCGTTGGCGCCTGCGGCGGCGACCTTGTTGACGACGGTCGTGCCGCCGGTCTCGTCCAGCTGCCAGTAGCCGGCAGGGGCGTCCGCCATCACGACGCCCTCGTACTGGTCGCCGTTGCCGGACACCAGGCGGTTGCGGGCCTTGAAGTGGTCTGCGACGGTCGCCGCGTCCAGCTCCTTCGTGTAGAAGGCGGCCTCGTCGAGCTGGCCGTTGAAGTAGCGGGTCGCACGGGCCTGGCCGTCCCACTCCTCGCTGGAGTAGCCGGCGCCCAGGTAGGCGTGGACCAGGGTCTCCGGCTTGACCACGCCGGCCTTGGAGCCGATCTTGACGCCGTCGAGGTACAACGACTGACCGGCGGGACCGCCGGTGATGACGGCGTGGTGCCACTTGTTGTCGGTGACCTTGGCGCCACCCATGATCGGCCAGCCCGCAGAGGGGCCGTCCCACAGGTGGCCGCGCAGCTTGCCCTCGCCGTCGACGAGGAGGCTGGCGTTCCACATCGTCGGGGTAGTGCCCAGCTCGGTGTTCTGCAGACCCAGCAGCACACCGCTGGGCTTGTCCGTGCGGAACCACAGCTCCGCGGCGAATGCGGTGGCTTCGCTGATCGACTCGGACGGTACTTCGATGACGCCCTTGGTCCCGTCGAGGGTGACCGCGCCGTCGTCGCCGTCGAGGAACGCCCCGACACCGCCGAGCGCGACACCGTCCCGGTAAGATCCGTTGCCGCCGCCGGATATCTCGTCCGCCGCCGAGGCACCGCCGCTGTCACCGAGGCGCCAGTAGTTGACCGGGCCCGATGCCCGGACGGCGTCGCTGTAGGCCTGCGAGCCGGCGGCGTAGCGGGGCTCGGATATCTGCCAGAGGCCACCGCTCTCGTCGGTGACCTTCGTCGCGCGGCCGGTGTCGCCGTCGTACTCGACCCGGGCGCTCACCCGGCCCGACGGCAGGGTGGAACCGGTCAGCTTCGACGATCCCGCACGAGCCTCGAAACGGGCCTTGACCGCCCCGGCGTCGAGGGCGCGGTGGTAGACCGCGACCTCGTCCATGGCACCGGTGAAGCGGCGTACCCCCGCGGGGCCGCCGTCCCAGCTCGGGTTGGAGTAGCCGGCACCCAGGTAGGTGTAGGTCTTGCCGAAGTGGTCGACCACTCCGGGGATGGCGCCTAGGCGTGCGCCGTCGAGGTAGAGGACCTGCTCGGTGCCCGTGGCGGTCAGGACGGCGTGGTGCCACGCGTTGTCGGTGACCGTGCCGGGCGAGGTGACGGGGGTGGTCCCCATGCCCTTGAGCTCGAACCCGCCGTGCAGCTTGCCCGCCTGGTTGATGCCCAGGACCGGGTTCCAGCGGATGGGCTGGCCTTCCGACAGTCGCTTGTC
This sequence comes from Streptomyces sp. adm13(2018), assembly GCF_008042145.1. Taxonomy (GTDB): domain Bacteria; phylum Actinomycetota; class Actinomycetes; order Streptomycetales; family Streptomycetaceae; genus Streptomyces. The sequence goes on along the minus strand of NZ_RDBH01000129.1, from coordinate 1,936,402 downwards.
TTGGAAGCCGACGAGCGTCCCCGCCCGGTCCGTCTTGAACCACAGCTCGACCGAGAGGACGGTCGAGGCGGACAGGGAGGTCCCCGGCAGCTCGATGGAGGAGTTGGTGCCGTCGAAGGAGGCCGCCTTGTTGCGGGTCGCGCCCAGCGCGCCCGCGGCCCCGAGGGTGACGTCGCGGTAGTGGCCGGCGTTCATGCCCGTGCGGGAGACCGCCTCGCTGGCCGCGGACTCGCCCTCGGCCTCGTTCAGCCGCCAGTACCCGACCGGGCCCGCGTCCTGCACCAGGCCCCGGTAGTACGAGCCTGCCGTGTACGCGTAGGTGGAACACGCGGTGGCGGAGTCCGGCGGGCAGACCTTCACCAGGCGGTCGCCGTCGTAGGTGTATGACCAGGTGAGCGCCGGAGCGATCGGGCCGACCGCGTCGGTGGACACCGACGCGACGTGCGCGCCCGACCAGGTGAAGGTCAGCCCCCGCTTCGACAGCGCGTCCGTGGCCTTCGTCAGCTTCCCAGCCGTGTAGGTGAGCGTCTGCTCGCGCCCGTGGCCGTCCCTGACGTTCGTCAGGCGGCCCGTCGCGTCGAAGGTGTGAACCGTGGCCGCCGCGTCGCGCAGCGTCCAGCCGCCGCCGGCAACCTCCGAGAGGACATCCACGGAACCGGCCGGCGCGCTGTAGGTGCCATCGGCGTTGCGGCCGAACCGGACCTGGCTGCCGCTGTCGAGGGTGACGACGACGCTGCCGTCGGGCTCGGCGACCGCCCGCATGTCCCAGCGGGTGGCCCAGCCGGCGCCGAAGGCGTTCGTCTGGCGCGGGTCCTGCGAGTTGTACGTCCGCGTGACCGCGAGCTCGGGGCCCGCACTCGGTACGGCTGCGTCGGTGGCGGCGGTGGCGTAGTTACCGGCCCGCTCGCCGAAGGTGCGGCCGCTGTCGGCACCGCCGAGGTGAGAAGTGATGACGGGTTGCGGTACCTGGGTGGTCAGGATCGACGGTGCGGTGCGCGAGGACTGGTCCTTGCCGTCGTTCGCGTAGGCATACCAGGCGTACGTCTTCGCCCACTTCAGCCAGTCCGACGGAACGGTCCAGCTCTCTGACGCGGCGTGCGTGTTACCCCGGCAGTTCTTGCGGAGGTCCTTGCCCTCGACCTCGCAGACCTCAAACTGGTAGGTCAGCGCGCCAGGGGACTTGTCCTGGTCGGTGGCCGTGGCCCAGAGCGTCGGGGTGAGGGTGTCGACGACGGTGCCGCTCGGCGGAGCTGCGCCGGTGATGTACGGCGGGGCGTTGACTGCGTCGAAACGCACGGTCGGGCCCGGCACTCCGTCGTCGACGAAGCTGCGGACACCGTACTCGTCCATGGTCCACTGGAGCGTGTACGTGCCGGGTGCCAGCGGGGCGATGTGCGCGTCGACGGTGGCGGAGCCTCCGGGCCCGACGTCGTAGGGCATGTCCGTCCACCGGATCTTGCTCCAGTAGTCACCGCCCACCTTGTTGCCGTTGGCGTCGAACAGGTCGTAGCGCAGCTTGAAGTTGCTGTTCTTGCCCCAGGTCTGCTGGCCCTGGTTGGTGACGGTGACCTTGAAGATGCCGTCGGCAGTGGCCGTCGGGGGCTGGACGAAGCCGCCCAGCTCGTACGCGGCCCCGTACTTCGACCAGGTCACGTCGAGGCTGGGCTTGCCGTTCGGGTAGTTGTCGGAGCCGAACTTCTTCCAGGTCCTGGAGTCGTCCGGGGCCGCCTTCACGGCCAGGCCGTAGTTGGCCTTGTGGCCGTGCGTCCAGTCGTTGACCAGTTTGCGGCCGGCGTCGCCGAGCGGGATCGACTCCCACGTGGCGGCGCCGCAGTGCCAGGGAGAGTTGCCGTCCTGGCGCCAGGCGTGCGCGAAGGACTTGGAGCCCAGCGCGCCGCCGGTCGCGGGGCCGGGGTAGCTGTTGGTGCTGCCCTCGGACCAGTTGGAGGTGATCTCGTGGACCGTCACGGGGCGTGCGGTGCAGGAGTAGGAGTAGGTGTTGTAGAGGCTCAGGTTCGCGTTGATGACGAACGCGTTCCTGAGGGTGGTGTCCAGGCCGTTGAACTTCAGGAACGAGGCCGCCTTGTGGGCGCCGCCGTCGTACGTTCCGACCTTGAGCTCGGTGGAGCCGGAGAAGTTCTGGGTGTACGGCGACTCGACGTACGTGCCGGAGGCCGCCTCCAGGCCGTTCACCGAGGGGTCGACCTTCACGGGGAAGACCCGCTCGGGGGCCGACAGCCACTTCTGGTCCAGCTTGACGACCAGGATCTGCCGGGCGCCTTGCCGCGCGAGACCGTAGGTGACGCCGGAGGAGATGACGCCCTCGTCGGAGTTCGGCGCCTTCTTGGAGTCTTCCATCCAGCCGGCCGGCATCCAGCCCTGCTGACGGCCCGCCGCGTCGTTGAAGACGACGCCGCCGAGGCCGTCGAGCTTGGCCGTCAGGCCCTTAAGGGCCAGCGGGAAGCGCCATTCGGTCGGCGCGTTCTTGTCCTTGAGGATCAGCGTCTCCTTGACGGAGTCGCTTCCTGCGATCAGTTCCACGTCCGTCGAAGGACGGACGTCCGGGTAGGTGATCACGTTGCCGTTGACACGGCCCTGCGAGTGGGCCGCACCCTCGATCGAGTAGCCGATCGCGGTGCTGTCGTCGATGCCGGTACCCAGGCGGACAAACGTTTCCGCATCGGCGAACTCGGAGAAGTAGATCTCGTCCTCGGTCGACTTGGCCTGCCAGCCGGATCCCGGGGTCTCCTCCGTCAGCGCCAGTGGCGACGACTTCGCCAGCCGGGTGTCGATCGCCTTCCACTTGCCGTCGTCACCGAGGAAGTTGACCGGCTCGTTGTAGTAGCGGGTCGTGAAGGTGCCGTCCGGGTTGACGAACGTCCGCGCATCGGCAGCCCGCTTGCCGGGCACCTCCGAACTGGCCTTGGGGTCGAACCCCTTGGGCGCGGCCCGGCGTGGCGACGGGACCTTGCGGTAGGAAGGCATCTGATTCTTGGGCGCTTTGCCCAGCTTCAGCCGGGTGGTGTCGAAGTCCGGCGCGAGTTCGCCGCGCCCCTTCAGGGCGCCGGTGCGGCCGCCGGACGCGTCCGCGTCGGTGGCATCGCCGGAGGCGGCGTGGCCGCGCCCGCGGGCCGACCCCCAGCCCTGTTCAGGGATTTCACCGGCACCTGGGCCGGATCTGGAAGCAGACCACAGGCCGACGGCCTGCGCTGCTTGTTCCGTGCCCGCGAGCACGGTCATGGTGATCGCCATGGAAATGACGAGTGTTCGGGTGATATGCACCGTTGTGGCCCCCGCAGAATTGATCAGCGGAGCAGTCCTATCCTGGCTCACAGGAAATGCACAAACTCCGCCGGAGACCCGATGAACTGGACCCCAGGCCGGGAGTGCGGCCAAAACGCTCATGTCGTGATGGATTCATCGAACTCATCGCCGACGACGACGGCCGGACCCATGACGAAGGTCACCCCGGCCCTGCGGGATCGACGGGTTTGTCGTGGCCGTGCGCGAGCCGCCCACGAGCTTACCGGGCTGTTCGTCGAGCTCCCAGGTCAACCGTTCAGAGGCGGATGACGTCGCCCCGTAGGTGGAGTCCGGCCTCGTAGTCAGCTGCCCCCCGAGCCCGCCTGGCGAGGTGGACGTTCTCCGCCGGATGGGGGCGAGAGACGCTGGTGATCACGCTCGTTGAGCCCGAGCAGGTGGCTGAGATCGACGGAGACACGGCTGTGGAAGAGGGCCGCTGGAGACATGCCGTCCTCATTCATGCGACGGGTCTAATAGGGCGACGACGGCGGACTCCGCCGCTGGTGCCATACCGCAGGAACTCCTGTCGCCGCCCACTGGTGGGAGAAGCGCAGGTTCAGGCGTGGGTGAAGCTGCACTGCCAGGCCGTGCCGATCTCGGCCAAGCCGGGCTCCGGTGGCGTGCCCCGCGCGGCGGCGGGCCGCCGGCGGGCCCGCCACCCGAGGCGGCCCGCGGAGCCGTCTCCTGCCGCTGCCCCAAAGTTTCGGGCAGCGCCCCTTCAGCTGCGCGGCGGCGCGCTCACGCCCTCCACTTCAGCATTTGGCTGTTCATGGCCGGATTCGGGGCCCGTGCAGGGTGCTGTGATGAGGCCCCGACAGCGGGCCAGGCTTCTACTGGCCCCGCCGGGCAGTTACTCACCGTACTCAAGGAGGTGCTTGCTATGGGCTGGCCTCCTCGCCACACAGCCCGCCACAGGAGCTCCTCCTGGGGAGAATCTGGGGAGTATCGACGGCTCTGGGGAGCGCGTGGGGAGAATCGACCGCGCAACGCAGCACAACCCTGAAAGACGCTGAAAGACTCATCCGCCCAGGCCAGGGACGTGTGCCGCCGCATCGATGCAGGTCAGCGCCAACAGGTAGACAGCTTCATGACGTACGTGCCGAGGTCGTCGGCCTCGACGATCCCGGGGAGCGAGCCGCCTTCACGCAGGGGCGTGACATAGCGGGTCGCTACGACCTCTTCCAACACTTCCCGAGCCCACCCATCTCTCTTGCCTCAGCTCCACCGACGACTCGGCCGGGGCGGAGAGGCGGACATCGCCGGTCGACCGGCCTGGGCGGAGCCCGGGGAGTTCCGGCCGGTGGCCCGGTCCTCCCGCTCCCCCGGCAGCCCGTCGACGGTGCCGAGCCCCTTGGTGCCGGTTTGCGGCATGAAGTGAACATCGTAACCGGGGGTGATCACCGAACGCGGCCGCAGGTCGGGACCCCGCCGCCTCCGGAGCGTCAGGTGGCCGTCCGGCGTCACCGGTCAGGGTGGAATGAGGGGTGGCGCCGCGCGTTCGGCCAGGTCAGCGACCGCGGGGCTCCTAACGTGAGGGGATCGGTTCCGGCAAGCCGCCGCCGGGACCCCGGCTCCGCGGAGGAACCCCTTGACCACGTCCACGGCCGCATCCCTGCCCGAGCTCACCGGGGACTACGTCCTCGACCCCGCCCACACCCGGATCGGGTTCGTCGCCCGCCACGCCATGGTGACCAAGGTCCGCGGAGCGTTCCACCAGTTCGAGGGCACCGCCCACCTCGACGGCGCCGACCCCGCCAAGTCCACCGGCCAGGTGGTCATCAAGACCGAGAGCATCGACACCGGCGTCGAGCAGCGCGACCAGCACCTGCGCACCAACGACTTCCTCGACTCCCCCAACTTCCCCGACATCACCTTCCGCGCCACGGAGGTGGAGCAGCGGTCCGACACCGACTACCGGGTCACCGGCGACCTCACGATCAAGGAGACCACCAAGCCGGTCACGATCGACTTCGAGTACACGGGCAACGCCGTCGACCCCTTCGGCAACCTCCGCGTCGGCCTGGAGGGCTCGGTGACCATCTCCCGCAAGGAGTTCGGCGTCACGTGGAACGCGGCCCTGGAGGGCGGCGGCGTCCTGGTCGGCGACAAGATCGTCCTGGAGTTCGACGTCTCCGCGATCAAGCAGGGCTAGTTACGCGCGCGGGATCCCGGCCGAAGGACATCCGGCTGTCCTTCGGCCGGGACGTCCGGTCGGGGCGGGTCCTCGCCGCGCCGACCGGACCCCTCTCGGGTTCTCCGCGGGCCCGCTCCGGCCCCCGGCGGCCGTGCCCCGTACCGCTAGCGGACGGGCTGCTGCTGGGTGACGCAGTGGATGCCGCCGCCCCCGGCGCCGAGGCGGTCGATGTTCAACTGCTCGATGACCCGGTCGGGATAGAGGTCCTGCAGGGTCGCCTTCGCCGCCTGGTCGGCGCGGGTGTCGCCGAAGTGGGCGCTGATGACCGCCCCGTTGCAGAGGTAGAAGTTGGCGTAGGACGCCAGGAACTCCGGGTTGGTGGAGCGGATCTTGTAGTAGTCCGGGCCCTGGAGGCGCATGGTGTCCATCGGGACGCCGTTGGCGGACGTCGAGGCGGACAGGATGCTGAACTGCTGGCGGGCGTCCCGGGCGTAGGCGTCCGTCTCGGACGCGAGGGGCAGCTGGACGAGGGCCTCGCCGGGGGCGAGGAAGCGGGACGTGGCGTCGACGTGGTCGTCGGTGATGTCCTGGCCGCGGACGCCGTCGAACCAGATGACCTTGGACGCGCCGTACGCCTTGCACATGGCGGCCTCCAACTGCCGCTCGGTCATCCCGGGGTTGCGGTTGCGGTTCACGAGGCTGCTGCGGGTGGCCATGAGGGTGCCGGCGCCGTCCTGCTCGATGGCCCCGCCCTCACCGACCATGTTCGCGTACGTGATGGGCACGCCCACGTACGAGGCGACGCGTCCGGCGACGAGTGCGTCCTTGGCGTGGGCCTGCTTGTTGCCCAGCCGTTGAAGTTGAGGCCGATCGCGTCCAGGCCGCCGGCCCCGTCGGTACGGAAGACGGGACCGGAGTCGCGCATCCAGCAGTCGCCGACGGGAATCGTCGTGATCACGGTGACCGTGGAGCCGCACAGCTGGCGGGCCTGGGCGGCGGCGCCCGAGTCGGCGCACATCACGACGGGCTCGTACTTCGCGATGGTGCGGGCGATGAGGGCGATGTCCGCCTGCACGCCGCTCAGCGTGTTGCCCCAGATCGAGGTGCTGTCCGGCCAGGCCATCCACGTACGGGTGTGGCGGACGTCCTCGACCGGGACCCGGAAGGTGCCGGCCGCGGGGGCGGCCCCGGCCTCGAAGCGGGACGCCGCGAGGGCGGCCCCGGCGGCGGTCGCGCCGGCCGCGGCGAGGAAACCGCGGCGGCTCAGGCTCCGGCGTGCGTGTCGGCTGTGCTCGGGTCGGCTCACGTGTGCCTCCTGCTTGAACTCCCCGCGGAGCGTCCGCGGTTGGCTGGATGTCGACGACCTGTGGGCCCGTGACACGGTGCCGGTGTTCGTCGAGGAGGAGGGCGAGGTCGTCGGTGTCGACCTCAACTTCAACGGCTGGGGCAACAAGCAGGAGCACGAGAACGACGCCCTGGTCGGCGAGACCCTGCTCGCGAAGTACCGGATCCCCCGCGTCGAGGCCCCGCTGATCGCCGAGGGCGGCTCCTTCGAGACCGACGGCGAGGGCACGCTGCTCATCACCGAGAGCTCCATCGTCAACGACAACCGCAACCGGGGCATGAGCCGCGACGAGATCGAGGACCTCCTCGTGGACACCCTCGGCGTCGAGAAGGTGGTCTGGCTGGCCGGGGTCCGCGGCSAGGACATCACCGACGKSCACGTCGACAGCCTCGTCCGCTTCGTCGCCCCGGGCGTGGTCCTCCTGGACCAGGCGTTCCCCGGTACGCCCCCGGACTCCTGGTCCCGCTCGGCCGACCAGGCGCGCTCGGTGCTCGGCAAGGCGACCGACGCCCGCGGCCGACGCTTCGAGATCATCGACCTGCCGCAGCCCGACCTCGACCGGATCACCGGCGAGGGCGACGACTTCGTCTCGACGTACGCCAACTTCTACGTCGCCAACGACGCCGTCTTCCTCCCGAAGTTCGGCGACCGGAAGGCCGACAGCCGGGCGAAGGGCATCCTCCAGGAGCACTTCCCCAAGCGGGACATCAGGATGGTCCCGATCGACACGATCGCCTCCGGTGGCGGCGGCATCCACTGTTCCACCCACGACCAGCCGGGCAGGCCCGCCGCCTGATGTGCCGACCCCCCGGCCCATGAGGGGGCCGCGGAGGTCGGCGTACGCCACCGTCGGCAGCGGGCGCCCGGATCACCACCGCCCCGGGTGGCGCGGGCACGTCGGGCAGGGCCCCGGGTGCGGGACCGGGGCGGTGTCCTGTTGAATCGGTCGTCATGCGGTCTTCGTACGTCTCCGGTCCAGCTCCTCCGCCGGCTGGGGGTGCCGTGCGCCCCGACCCGCGGTCCCGGGCCCGCGTCTCGAGGTCCGGGCGGCCTCCCCGCGCCGCGACGCTCGCGGCCCTGCTGTCCCTCGTCGTGCTCGGCGCGGCCGGGTGTTCCGGCGGCGCGGGCGGCTCCGACGGCTCGTCGCGGGAACCGCGTCCCTCCGGGTCAGAGGCCACGACCGGGAAGGTCGTGGACCTCCGGAAGCGGATCACCGCGTTCACCGGCCGGCTGTCCGCGGACGGCGGCTACCGGGGGCCGGGCCTGGCGCAGCGCCGGGCGGTGGCGGACGGCGTCCGCCTGACGCTCGACGGCGACCTGGCCGCGGCGCGGAACCGGCTCGCCACGGTCGGCTGGACCGTGCGGACCCTCCGGGACCGGGTCGGCGGCCGCGCGTTCGCCGAGCTGGCCGACACGGACACCACGACGGCCCGGGAGCGCGGCTGGGGACGCGTGTACGTCGGTCTGGGCGACGGACGGGCCCGCTGGAGCGTGCAGGCCCCGCATCCGGTGGCCGATCTGCGCAGCGAGCGGCTCGCCGTGGACACCCTGCTCACGGCACCGCGCGGCGTCCTGGTCCTGGCCGGGGCGCACCGCGACGCCGGGGCCGGGGACAGCGCGGACGTCGCGCACCGCGAGGACACCGTGTTCGATGCGGTCTGCGACCTGCTCGCCGGGCGGGGGCTGCCCTCGATCCAGGTCCACGGCTTCGCCGACGACTCGCTGCCGGGCGAGGACGTGGTCGTCTCGACCGGCCGCGGGGACGCGGCGCGGCGGCCGGCGGAGAGGCTGGCGGACGCCCTCGACCGGCGCGGCCTTGCGGTGTGCCGGGCGGCCCGGGAGGACTGCGGCGACCTGGAGGGCCGCCGCAACGTGCAGGGCGTACGGGCGGACGCTCTGCACGTGCCCTTCCTGCACGTGGAGTTCAGCCGCTCGGTGCGTGACGGCAGGGGGGCGGCGGAGGACGCGGTGGGCGCGCTCGGCGAGGTGGCACGGTCCTGGTCCGAGGAGCCGAGCGCCGACGCGTCGCCTTCCTGAGAGCAGCCGGGACCCGTCCCGCCGACGATGCGCACGCGGTGGGTCTCCGCGGGCATGCGCAGAGTGGCGCCGGACGGGACCACCTTGGGCAGGACTCCAACTAAAGATTCAGTCAGCATGAGATACTCCGAGCGACGATGAGGAGGCACCACGTGGCCACGGACCGCCGAACCGCGATCTTGGAAGGAGCCGCGCGTGTCATAGCGCGGCGCGGGGTCCGCGGGCTGCGGGTGGAGGAACTGGCGGTCGAGGCCGGGGTGTCCACCGCGCTGATCTACTACCACTTCAAGGACCGCGCGGGCATCCTGCGCCACACCCTGGAGTTCATCAGCGACCGGGCCGACCGGTACACGGCGGCCGACGAGGGCGCGGCCGAGGCGTTCGACCCCCGCCACGAGCTGGAGCGGTCGCTGCTGCTGGAGTTCCAGGACCTCCCCGAGGTCCGGGAGAACAGCACGGCCTGGGGCGAACTGCGGGCCAGCGCCGTGTTCGACCCGGAGCTGCGCGGCGAGCTCGCGAGGACCGGCCTCGCCTGGGTCCACGACGTGGCGGCGCTCCTCAGCGAGGCCTGCCCGACCGTCCCCGCACCGACGCTCACGGCGTCCGCGGAACGCCTGACCGCCCTCACGGAGGGGCTGAGCATGCGCTGGCTCAGCGGCGGGCTGCCGCTGCACCGCGCCCGGGAGCTGATGCGGGCGGCGATCTCGGTGGAGCTGGACCAGCTGGCCCGCCGCCGGCCGCCGGAGCGGTGGGGCGGTGGCGAGCCCGAGCCGCGGACCTTCTCCGAGCCCGGCGCCGCCTCGCACTGACCGCGGCTCGCTCCTCGCACCCCCGCACTCCCCTCGGCCCCGCGCCGCCCCTAAGGTGCGGGGGTGGCTACCCGAACCCTCCTGACCAGCGCGTCTCTCGCCGACGCGACCCTGCTCACCCATACCGAGCAGGGCCGTACGTGGCCGCTGCTGGCATGGGCGCCGGGTCCGGGGTTCCGCATGGTGTCGAGCGCGGTGCTGGGCGGCGGCATCGGCGAGCGGGAGTGGGTGCTCAACGCCCAGGTCCCGCCCGGCTACGACAGGCTCGATCCCGCCGCCCACCTCCGCGAACTGGCCGCCGGGGCGGGGCTCACCGGACCGGGCGTGGGCCTGATGACGGCGGCCTCGGTCGCGGACCTGCGGCACGCCGAGGACGGCGGCGCCCGGGCGGTGGTCACCGCGGGGATCGGCGTACGGGGCTGGGCGGCGGAACCGGGCGCCGGCGACGCGCTGGTCCCCCGCCCCGGCACGATCAACATCGTCGTGTCGCTGCCGGTGCCCCTGACGGACGCGGCCCTCGTGAACGCGGTCGCCACGGCCACCGAGGCGAAGGTGCAGGCCCTGGTGGAACTCGGCGCGGACGCCTCGGGAACCCCCACGGACGCGGTCTGCGTCGCGGCCCCCGTGTCCGGCGCCGACACGGCCCAGCCGTTCGCCGGCCCGCGCTCCCTGTGGGGCGCCCGCCTGGCCCGAGCGGTCCACACGGCGACCCGGGCGGCGTGCGCGGGGTTGGTCACCCCTTAGGGAGCACACCGACCGTGGCGTGCCCGACCGCCGCCAGGCTCACCCGTGCGACAGCAGCGCCGCCGTGAGTTCGGCTGCCCGGCGGTGCCACAGCTGGGCGCCGCGCAGCATCGCGTGGCCTCCCGTCGGCATCGGGATGCCCGCCGCGTCCGCGCCCGCCGCGCGGGCCCGGCGGACGAAGTCCCAGGAGGCGCGGGCCGAGGTGACGCGGTCGCTCTCGTCGTGCAGCAGATACAGCCGCCGGCCGCCCAGGTGGTCGACGGGCTCGCCGGTGGGGCACCAGGGCGCGAGGGCGACGACTCCGCGGACGGCGGGGTCGCCCGCCGCGGCGAGGGCCGCGCGGCCCCCCATCGAGTGGCCGACGAGGACGACGGGGACGGGCCCGGCCTGTTCCCGGAGGCGTACGAGCGCGCTCTCCGCGTCCCGTGCGGCGTCGGCGCTCGCGCCGTTCCAGCCGCGGTGGCGGTAGCGCACCTCGGCGATCAGCACGTCCCGGCCCCGGACGGCGCGGTTCACGGCGGCGGCGAAGGGACGCATGCGCAGCGCCGGCAGGTTGAGGGCCGGCGGCGGTTCGGGGCCGTCGGCCCGGCCGCCGTGGAGCAGCAGCACGGCCGCGGTCGGTACGGCCGGCGCGCTGCGGACGACGAACGCGCCGGGGTCGGCCCGGCGGGTGGGGCACAGCGTCATCGGCTGCTCGCCCCGCTCCCGGGACGGTGCGGGTGCCGGCGGGGCCGTCCGCTGGTGCGGTCCGCCGGCCGTCCGGGCTGCTGCGCCATGAAGGGGCCTCCAGGAGTCGCCTGCCGCCTCCCCGGTGGAGCGGCCCGCTCACGCCACGGGGACACGACGCTGAGACCCGCAGTCTGCCAGGTCGCACGGTCCGTCAGATACGGACCCCGGCGGACGGCCCGGCGACCCGGGGGTCACGGCGTGCCAGGGGTCCCGACGGGTGCCGCGGGTGCGGGGCAGGCGACCGAACCGCGCCGCACGGAGAGCGTGAGCTTGGGCGTGGTGAGGAGGCCGGGGATCTGGAAGTCCTGGGCGGTGCCGACGATCCGGTCGAACTTGGCGTACCGCGCCTGGATCCCGAAGCGGTGCTGCGGGCTGTTCAGCGGGTTCCTCACGTACGCCCCGCTCGCGTCCTTGACCGTCTTCACGTCGGCGCCGTTGGTGTTGAGGTCGACGATGCCGTCCATGTCGAGGACCCCGGTGGCGTTCCGCAGGTCGAGGACGGTGTTCTTCGTCCGGATCTCCCAGGAGCGCGGGTCGTCGTCCCCGAGGGTGAGGAGCAGGGTGTACGTGGCTCCCGCGATCTCCTGCCGCCGGCTGATGCAGAGGCCGTTGATGACGCCGTCGGCGAAGCCCATGCGGAGGACCCGTACGGATCCGGTCGAGCCGTCGGGCCGTACGACCTCCTGGTCGACGACGGCGGCGCCGTACTGCGTCCCGTACAGGCTGCTGGTCGTGAAGTCGACAGGCCGGTCCTGGATCCGGAGGCCGACGGCGAGTGCGCCGCCCGCCATGGCCGAGCCGAGGCCGCCGGCCGCCAGGAGGGCCGGTACGGCGACGGCGAGCGAGCGGCGCCAGTGGGTCCGTCCCTCCGCGCCCGGGCCGGCGGAGCCACGGGCGCGTCCGGTCCGCGTACGGCGCCCGGCGGGCTCGATGGACTCGGCGAACACGGAGGGCGCGCACGGCACGGGAAACTCGGCGGACTCGGGGCTCATGGCGTGGTCACCGTGATGGTTCCGGGGAGGTGGACGGGGTTGTCGGTGGAGTCGAGGGCCGCGCGGTCGTCGACCGTGCGGATCCCGTAGACCTCACCGACGAAGTCCTCGGCGCCGGACGTGAGCGGGATGAGGGAGCCGAAGAAGTCGAGGAGTCCCTGGACTCCGCAGATCTTCACGAGGACGCGGACGCAGACGTTCGAGATGGTGCCCCACATCGTGGTCGTCTCGGGTCTGCCCGCGCTGTCGTAGCCGCCGAGGGAGCCCTCGTCGGGGACGTCGATGGTGACGGTGTGACCGGCCGCCCGCTGCGTCACGTTCATGTGCGAGCGGATCTTGAGCTTGGTGAAGGTGTACTGGTTCGTGACCCGGGTCGTGCCGTCGGAGAGCCGGATGGTGACGTTCTTCTCGACGGTCATGGAGACGGCGACCATGCTGGCGATGGTGACGCGCAGCGGGTCCGGGGAGGGCAGGAAGGGCGCGCCCAGCGGCTGCACGGTGGCCTTCGCCCCCGCCGCCGCCCGGCTGGGTTGCCCGGACCAGAGGGCGGTGACCACGGCGAGGAGGAGCGCGACGGCGACGGCCGCCGCCCTCTGAGCGGCCCCGGTCCGGGGCGGGGCGGGGGCCGTCATGCCTCCGCCTCCGCCGGTGCCCGGCGACGGGGCCGCCGGACGCCCCAGCCCACCATCATCGAGCCGCCGAGGACACCGAGCAGCATGCCGAGGAGGAAGCCGCCGAGGTTGGACACGACGAGCGAGACGACCGCGAGGACCGTGCCGATGAGACCGAAGGTGTAGCGCTGGCGGGGCACGGCCAGGGGGATGAGCCCGCACAGGATCATCCCGCCGCCGACGAGGTAGCCGGCCACTCCCCCGAATCCCGTGCTCACGATCAACTGCAGGGAGCTGAGGGAGAACTTGAGGACGGTCCACCCCCCGGCGATCAGCCACAGCCCGCCCCAGAACGGCCGGGTGCGCCGGAAGGCCCGGAACCACGCGCGCGCGTGCGCCGCCCGGCTCAGCATGTGGTGGCCGTTCCGGGGACGACCCTGATCTTGAGGTCGGGCAGGACGAGCGCGCCGGCCATCTCGGCGTCGTACGCGGTGGCGTCGAGTCCGTGGAGCGTGATGGAGCTGCCGCCCTCGCCGCCCGCCGAGCCCAGCCCGAACCCGCCGGGGACGGCGCCGGTGAGCGGACGGCCGGCGACGGTGACCTGGTCGGCGGACTGGCCGAGGACGGCGTTCTGGAGGGTGGTCTTGCCGTACGCCCGGAGTTCGGTGGCCTGGATGTACAGGTTCGAGGCGTCGATGTCGGTGGTGAACGCGGTGGGCGGGGTGGCCGCCACCTTCTGACCGCCGGTCAGGAGCAGCGAGTACGGGACGCCCGCGATGGTCTGGTGGACGATCCCGCAGAGCCCGGCGAGCCCGGCGCTGGCGAAACCGACGCGGGCCATCGCGGTGTTGGTGGTGGTGCTGCCGTCCGGGCGTCCGACGGCGGGGGTGTTGACGATGGCGCCGAAGCCGCTGCCCTCGACTCCGTTGGACGTGAGGGTGAAGGGCTGCCCGGTGACGCTGAAGTTGGCGGCGAGCGCGCCCTGCGCCAGGGCGCTGCCGAGGACGCCGATGGCGAGCGCCGAGGGGACGAGCGCGAGCGCGCCGCGCCCCCAGCGGGTGCCGCGCCGGTGGCCGTCGGCCGCCTCGGCGAGCATCCGGGCGTTCCAGGCGGCGGCGGCCCCGGTGCCGGCCGTGCGCATCCGGGCGAGGGCCGGGCCGATACGGCGGGTACGGCTGCGCGTACGGGACGGGGTCTGCGTCATGCGGATCCGCTCCTTACGGACACGGGCGGTACGGAGGTGCGGCCGGTCCCCGGGCCCCCCGCCACCGCCCCGGTCTCGTCCGGCACCGGGATCCAGACGTTCATGCCGCTGCGCCCGCGGGCCTCGACGCCCCGCCGGGCCAACGCCCGGACGAGTCCGTCGCGCCGCTTCCCGTACGCACGGGAGACCACCGCCGGGTCCACCGTGTCCGCGGCCCAGAGGTGGGCGACGGTCCGCTGGAGGAGCTTGCTGACCCAGCCGGGCCCCAGCCGCTGCCTGCCGAGCACCCGGTCGACGGTCTCGGCGTCGCCGGTGAAGGCGGCGATCCGCAGGTCGGGGCCGTAGGCCTTGGCCACCGAGCGGATCAGCACCCAGTGGTCGGTGTCCCCGGCCAGCGGGTGCAGGGGCTGCGCGACGATCCCGTGGCCGTGGTCGTCCTCCACAAGCAGCACGCCCGGATGCCGGGCGAGCACCCGCCGCAGCTCCTCGGCACGGGCCGCGGTCACGCACGCGCCGGTGGGGTTCTGTGCCCGGTCGGTCACGATCACGGCCCGCGCCCCGTCCTCGGTGATCGCCCGGTCGACGGCCTCCGGCCTCGGCCCCTCGTCGTCCACGGCCATCGGCACGGGCCGCAGGCCGAGCGCGGGCACCAGGTCGAGGAGGCTGCCCCAGCCCGGGTCCTCGACGGCGACGGCGTCGCCGGGCCGCAGGTGTACGGCGAGCACGCGCTCGACCGCGTCGAGGGACCCGGACGTGACGCCGATCGGCCCGTCCGGCACCCCGTCGGCGTCGAAGGCGGCGCGCGCGAGGCGCGCGAACTCCTCGTCGACGGGGGCCTCCCCGTATATGCCGGGCCGCTCGGCGTACCGCCGCGCGACTTCGGCGAAGGCCTCTCCGAGCGCGGGCAGCAGCGCGGGGTCGGGGCTGCCGTCGCTGACGTCCCGGACCCCCGCCGGGGCCTCCACCCGGATCGAGCCGCGCGCGGTCGTGGCGGGGCGCGGCCGCACCCGGCTGCCCCGGCGCCCGTCGGTCTCGATGACCCCGCGTTCGCGCAGGGTGCGGTAGGCGGCGGCGACGGTGTTCGGGTTCACGCCGAGCGCAGTGGCCAACTCCCGCATGGGCGGCAGGAGTTGACCAGGCTCCAGGGCGCCGAGTCTCACCCCGCGCTCCACACTGACGGCAATGTCCGATGCGCGGCGACCTTCGATCCGATACTCTCCTAGCACAAACACAAGTATGCACTAGTGCAATGGAGAGCGCAATGAGCACCGCCGCCGACACGGCCTCCGCCGAGACCCCCGGACCCCCCGCCGCCGACGCGTACACGCCGACCGACCGGACCGTCCCCACCCGCTCCCGGCAGCGTGCCTCGTACGACAGGGCGCTGGTGCACTCGATACTCGACGAGGCCTACGTCTGCCACCTCGGGTTCGTACGCGACGGCGCCCCCGTCGTGCTCCCGACGCTCTTCGGCCGGGTCGGCGACCGCCTCTACGTGCACGGCTCCACCGGCTCGCGCCCGCTCCGGGCGGCCGGCGACGGCGTGGCCGCCCCCGGTCTGCCCGTCTGCCTCACCGTGACCCACGTCGACGGCCTCGTCCTCGCCCGCTCCGCCTTCCACCACTCCCTCAACTACCGCTCGGTCGTGGTCCTCGGCACCGCCCACCAGGTCACCGACCCCGAGGAGCTGCGGACCGCCCTGGACGCCCTCGTCGACCAGGTCGTCCCGGGCCGGTCCGCCGACTCCCGCCCGGCGAACGCCAAGGAACTCGCCGCCACGTCCGTGATCCGCCTGAACCTGGACGAGGTCTCGGCGAAGGTCCGCACCGGCGGCCCCAACGACGACGCCGAGGACCTCGCCCTCCCCCACTGGTCCGGCGTGGTCCCGGTGCACGGCGGCTACGGCACCCCGGTCCCGGCCGACGACCTCGACCAGGCCGTCGCCCTCCCCGGCTACCTGGCCGCGCTCTAGGAGGACGAAGGAACGGACCGACGATGCCGAGGACGGACACCCCATGCTGATCCACCCCTGGGACGCCCCCCACGACGAGGACGAGTGGCGCGCCTGGCTCTCCCGGCACGACTTCGGCCAGCTCGCCGTCAACGGCCTGCCCGGAGAACCGCCGTGGGTGCAGCCGACCCACTTCCGGTACGAGGCCGAACCCGGCCCGTACGGCCGGGTGCTGACCCATCTGGCCCGCCCCAACCCGCTGTGGCGCGCCCTGGAGACCGATCCGGCGGTGCTCCTCAGCGTGGTCGACGACTACGTCTTCGTGCCGGGCACCTGGACGGCCCCGGAGGGGACGCCGGCCTCCCACGGCACCCCGACCTCCTACTACGCGGCGGTGCAGCTGCGCTGCACCGCGCACGTGGTCGACGATCCGGCCGAGAAGGCGGAGCTGCTCAACCGCCAGGTCGCGCACTTCCAGCCGGAGGGCGGCACGGCCCCCGCGGTCCCCGGCGAGGCCCCCTTCGGCCGCATGCTGTCCGGGATCCGGGTGCTGCGGCTGGAGGTGACCGAGGTGCGGGCCAAGTTCAAGTACGCGGGGAACAAGCCGCCGGAGATCCAGGACCGGGTCATGGACCGGCTGGCGGAGCGCGACGGCCCCCGCGACCGGGCGGCGCGCGGCCACCAGCTGCGCCGCCGCACCGCCGGCTGACCCACTGCGCCGCCGCACCGCCGACCGACCCGCGGCGGAGCCGCACCGCGAGTACCCGGTGACGCCTACACCGCGACGGCCTCGCGGCGCCGTTCCTCCGTCGCCGTCCGCGCCTCGGCGAACGCCAGGCCCGTGACCGCGGCGAGCAGCAGCAGTGTGCCGAGGACGACGGCGGCGGTGAGCCGCTCGCCGAGCAGGCCCACGGCGATCACGGCCGCGCTCACCGGCTCCAGGAGCATGATCACGGAGACGGTCGCGGCCCGGACGACGGCGGCCCCCGCGAAGTAGAGCGCGTAGGCGAGCGCGGTCGGCACGGCGGCCACGTAGCCGAGCAGGAGCAGCACCTGCGCCGGCGCGTCCGTGTGCGGTACGAGGCCTTCCGCGAGCGCCGCCGGCAGCAGCCCGACGGCCCCGATCGCGAACGCCCAGGTCGTGGTGGACAGCGCGTCCGTGCGGCCGCCGTCGCGGCCGAGGTAGCGGGTCAGCAGGGTGATCGCCGCGTAACCGGCCGCCGAGACGACGGCGAGGACGACCCCCGGCGGACGGACCTCCGCGGCCCCTCCGCCGAGGACGAGGACGAGGAGTCCGGCGAGCGCCCCGGTGACGGCGGTGACGCCGCCGCGGCCGAGGCGCTCGCCCATGGTGAGGCGCGCGCCGACCGCGATGAGGACGGGGCCCGCGCCGAGGGTGACGACCGTGCCGACGGCCAGCCCGGTGGCCTGGACGGCGGCGAAGTAGGCGCTCTGGAAGACGGTGAGCCCGAGCCCGGTGCCGAGGATGCGGGCCGTCCGGCGGCCGCGCGGCTCCTTCACCGGACGGGCGCCGGTACGGCGCCGGGGCCGCAGGGCGAGCGCCCCGAGGAGCAGGACGAGGCCGCCGACGCAGCGCCAGAAGGAGAGGGCGAGGGGGCCCATGTCGCTGACGCGGAAGATCAGTGAGGCGGCGGCGCCGGCCGTGCCCCAGGCGACTCCGGCGACGATCAGATAGAGCAGGCTGCGCCCGACGGACAGGGCGGACGGCGAGGACTTCGACACGTGGGTTCTCCGAGGAGGACAGGAGGAAGGGTGGTCGCTGGGCTCCGCGCGCGGGCAGCGACGAACCGCTCGGGGGCGGGGGTCCGCCCGGCCGAGCCCGGTCTTCGTCGGAAGCGCCTCCGCGCGCTCTAGGCGGCGGGAGGCGGAAGCACGGTCGCATGCATGAGCGGCACCCTAGGTCCCGGCCCGCCCGGCGGGCAATCCGGTTTCCCGCTCGCCCTCCGCGCCCGCCACGCCGTCCGTCGGCACCGCGCCGGCCGCCGTCACCTCCGCCGCGGACCCCGCCACCGGTCCGGCGGCGGGCGCCTTCGGCGTCGAGGACTGGGCGATGAAGGCGCCGACCAGGACGACCACGCCGCCGATGATCTGCGGGGCGTCGAGGTACTGCCCGAGGAGCACCCAGGCGAGGACCGTGGCGATGACCGCCTCCAGACAGGCCACGACGCCCGCCACCTGCGGCGAGAGCCGGCGGACCGAGACGACGCCGGTGACGTACGCGAGCACCGTCGCGATCAGCACGATCCAGCCGAGCAGCAGCCAGGCGGGCACGGAGGTGCCGTCCATGTCGGCGCCGCCCCCGAGGAGGGCCCAGTCCATGCCCCACGGGCGGGCGACGACGGTGAGCACGAGCGCGCCGATGATCAGCCCGTAGGCGATGACGCCGATCGGGTCGGCCTGCTCGGCCTCCCCGGAGCCCTGGTCGGAGAGGACGAAGTAGCCGACCTGGCAGCAGGCGGCGGCGAGCGCCAGGAGGAGTCCGACCAGGTCGAAGGTGAGCCCGGACCAGACCTGGACGACGCAGGCGAGACCGCCGACGGCCAGGACGACGCCGAGGGCGGCGGCCCGGGTGACGGGCCGGCGCTGGACGAAGCGGACCCAGCCGAGGACGAGGGCCGGGGCGAGGTACTCGATGAGCAGCGCGACGCCGACCGGGATGCGGGAGATCGAGGCGAAGTAGAAGGCCTGGACGCCGGCGACGGCGAGCAGTCCGAAGCCCACGAGGAGGGCCGGTTTGCGGCGCAGCAGGTCGCGGTGGCGCCAGGCCACCGGCAGCATGACGAGTGCGGCGCCGGCGACCCGGAGCCATACGACGTGGAGCGGGTCGAGGCCCGCCTCGATCAGCGGCTTGGCCGCCACTCCTGAACCACCGAATGCGAAGGCCGAGGCCAGGGCGAGTCCCAGGCCGGCGCTTCTCCCCTGAGACGCGTGCATCGGGCCATGATGACAGCACGCGGTCAGGGGCGTAACCCCCGTTACACCTGTTGAGACGACTCCCCGTCGGCCCATGGAACGGAGCCCTCCGCAAGCGCGGCCGTACCGCCGTCGACGAGGTCTCCGGCGCGCGCTCCGGCACGGGCGCTCAGGGCGCCGGGGTCGATGCCGGCGCGTCGCAGCACCTCGGCGGCCCGGCTCTCCGGGTCGGCGGCGACGACGGCGAGCAGGTCGAGGCCGCGGGCCTGCGGATCCCCGCGATCGGCGGCCCGCCGGAAGGCCTCCTCCAGGGCGGCGGTCGCGGCCGGCGACCAGCCGGAGCCACGGCCGTCCCGGACCTCGGTCGCGCGGACGGCGGGCAGCCGGCGCCCGGCGCCGGACTCCTCGACCGAGCGCTGCCAGCGCAGCCCGTATCCGATGGAGCGCTGCACGAGGTAGCCGAGGACGCGGGCGCGTCGGCCGCTCTCGAAGGCGGCGGCGACCTCGGGGTCGGACTCGATGAGCGCGTGCAGGAGGTGCGCGGTGTCGATCTGGCGGTCGCCGTCCCGCAGGGCTCTTCGGCGCGCACCCGTCACGACCGTCATGAGGGACGGCGTCAGAAAGGGCGCGAGTTCCGCCCGAGGGGCGGCGGGCGGCCGGAGGGGCTGCTGGGACATCGGGACGGGACGGTGCACTCTCTCACCTCATCAGGTGTGGGCCGCCGGGGCATCGCCGGGGAGAAGCATGTCCGCATCCCACCGGAGTTGGGCACGCACGCGCGGTTCCTCCTCCCTACGGATGAGATCGCGCGCGTCGCCCGCACGGGGCGCGCGCCGCCTTGCCCTGCGCCCCCGACGCAACCACGGGCCGCGCCGTCCACGTCTTCCGGTCGTGTTCTGGATGGTGGCCCTGCCCGCGCGCGACGGACGGCAGTACGTCTACCGGGTGTACGCGCCCCGGGACGCCCTGCCGGCGGATCTGTTCTGGGCGGCCTTCCACCACCACGAGGAGGCCGGCGGACCGCGCGCCTCCGACCGTTTCGACGCCTCCGAGATCTGGTGGGTCGGCGACGGGGCGGGACCGGCCGCCGCAGAACTGACGGTTCATCAGTATTGAATGTTCACGACTGCCCGGCTACGTTCCGCGACACCGGAACCCAGCAGGTACGCGTGAAGGGGTGGTCTCATGGCCGAAGTCAGCGCGGAGGCACGGATCGAGGCACCGGCCGGGAAGGTCTGGGCCCAGCTCATGGACTTCTCCTCGTACGGCGAGTGGAACGCCACCCACACCGACTTCCCGAACGGCGGCCCGGCGACCCTGGAGGCGGGCGCCACCTTCACGGAGAACATGAAGCTGATGGGCTTCCCCGCGGAGGTGCTCTGGACGATCGAGGAGCTGGAGACCGAGCGCGCCTTCGCGATCAAGGGCAAGGGCCCGATGGGCGTGCTCGTCACCACCCGCTACTCGCTGGCGGCGGACGGCGACGCCACCGTCGTGCGGATCGACGGCGAGTTCACCGGCGCGGCGGTCTCCCTGATGGCGGGCAGACTCAGGGACTCGGCGACGGCCGCCCTGACCGAGTCGCTGCGCACACTCTCGGGCCTGGTGGCCTGAGACCCCGCCCACGCACCGAAGGGCCCCGCGGCAGATGCCGTGGGGCCCTTCGGTCGGCCGTCCCGGTCGCCACCGGCACCGGCACCGGCACCGGTCAGTCCTCGTCGGCGAGGATCAGGTACAGCTTCTTTCGGGCTTCGTTGATCACGGCGACCGCCTTCGTCCGCTGCTCGGCGCTGCCGGCCTTCCAGACCTGCCCGAACGCCTCCATCAGACCGAAGCCGGCCTGCCGGATCTCGTTCATGGCCTCCCAGTCGACCCCGCGCCCGGCGTCCTGCCAGGGCGCCTCGGGCCCGCCGTCCGCCTCGGCCCGTCCGGTGTCGGTGAGCGTGAACAGCTTCTTGCCGCCCTCGCTCTCACTGATGATCAGGCCCTCGTCCTCCAGCATCTGGAGGGTGGGGTAGACGGAGCCGGGACTGGGCCGCCAGGCCCCGTCGCTGCGCTCGCCGATCTCCCTGATCATCTCGTAGCCGTGCATCGGGCGGTCCTTGAGAAGCGCCAGGATCGAGGCCCGCACGTCACCGCGC
>NZ_RDBH01000129.1:1915315-1915422 GCF_008042145.1 Streptomyces sp. adm13(2018) | reverse complement strand
AAAAAAAAAACGTTCCTCTCGCTGCTCCTCGTCCAGTGCGCGGGCATGGTGCTGCTGACCGGCTTCACCTCGATCTCCGCCGCCGTCAACGCGGAGATGTTCCCCGC
>NZ_RDBH01000129.1:1907797-1915215 GCF_008042145.1 Streptomyces sp. adm13(2018) | reverse complement strand
CCGCCACCGTGACCGCGCCCGCCCCCGAAGGGACCGCCGCCGCCGAAGCCCGGCCCGAACGGCCCGAACGCCGCACGCCGCCCCTCGAACTCACCACGAGGCCCGGGGCCACAGCCTCCACGACCGGCTCCGTGTCCGTTTCCGTACTCGTGTCCAGGTGAACGCATCGCAACGCTCCTTCCATCGGGATTCACTCGCTGAACTGTCACGATGCCTCAACGATATATCGGAACTGTTCACCGAGCAAGCTTCCGACTGAGCCGGCTGCCGATCTGCGGCCGTCCCCCGCACGACTCGGGCTTCCCCCACCCGACACGTCCCGGCCGGACCGGCGATCCGCCCAGGTCACGGCCGAAACGCCGCACGAGTGCCAAGCCTCCGCCGTCCGGGCCAGTTCTCCGCGATTGGCCTTGGTCCGGCCGATTCCGGCCCCGGTACGGTCGGCGCCATGAGGATCCGTATCGTCGACGCCTTCACCGACCGCCCCTTCTCCGGCAACCCCGCCGGGGTCCTGCTCCTGGACTCCTTCCCGGACGACGCCTGGCTCCAGCGGGTCGCCGCCGAGGTCAACCTCTCCGAGACGGCCTTCGCCCACCCGCTGCCCGCCGGCGGCGAGGCGGACTGGGCCCTGCGCTGGTTCACCCCCACCACGGAGGTCGACATGTGTGGCCACGCCACCCTGGCCACGGCACACGTCCTGCACTCCACGGGCACGGCGAGCGGCGCGGTCCGCTTCGCGGCGCGCTGCGGCGTCCTCGGCGCCACCGCCGAGACCGACGGCACCATCACGCTGGACTTCCCGACCTCCTCCCTGACCCCCGTCGCCGTCCCCGAGGGACTGGAGAAGGCCCTGGGCGCCGAGGTCGTCGGCGTCCACCACACCGCCGAGCACATCGGCGACCTCGTCGTCGAGCTGCGCGACGAGTCCACCGTGCGCGGCCTCGCGCCGGACCTCGCCGCCCTCAAGGCCCTGTCGACCCGGGGCGTCATCACCACCGCCGCCGCCCAGGACCCCGGCAGCGGCCACGACTTCGTCTCCCGCGGCTTCTTCCCCGCCGTCGGCATCGACGAGGACCCGGTGACCGGCAGCGCCCACACCGCGCTCGCCCCCTTCTGGTCGGCCCGGTTCGGCCGCGACGACCTGGTCGGGCTGCAGGGCGGTGCCCGTACGGGCACCGTCCGCACCCGCCTGCGCGGCGACCGCACCCTCCTGAACGGCCACGCGGTCACCGTCATCGAGGGCGACCTGCACGCCTGACACCCCGCGGCGGAACGCGTGAGGGGCGTACGGAGAACCCGTACGCCCCTCACATCCCACCGGACACGCCTCCGCGCCCTCACACGGTGGGCAGCCAGTCCACCTTGCCCGCGAGCAGCCCGTAGCCGACGAAGGCCACGATGTCGAGCAGCGCGTGCGCCACCACCAGCGGTCCGACCCGCCCCCAGCGCCGGTACAGCAGGACGAAGACCACGCCCATCACCATGTTGCCGACGAAGCCGCCGATGCCCTGGTACAAGTGGTACGAGCCGCGCAGCACCGAACTCGCCACCAGCGCGGCCATCGGCGTCCACCCCAACTGCCCCAGCCTGCGCAGCAGGTACCCGACGACGACGACCTCCTCCAGTACGGAGTTCTGGATCGCCGACAGGATCAGCACCGGGTACTTCCACCACACCTCGGGCAGCGACTCGGGCACCACCGTGAGGTTGAAGCCGGTCGCCCGGGCCGCCAGATAGAAGGCGAGGCCCGCGCTGCCGATGCCCGCGGCGACCAGCGCCCCGCGCCCGAGGTCGGGCCAGGGCCGCGTCCGGTCGAAACCGATCGCCCGCAGTCCCGAGCCCTCGCGCAGCAGCAGATGGGCGACCAGCAGGACCGGCACCAGGGCCGACGCGATCCCGAAGAGCTGCCAGGACAGGTCCAGCCACGGCCGCCCCGGCGCGTACGAGCCGTTGAGCGTGGCCGCCTGCTCCTTCAGCGGACCGGTCTTCGTCAGCGAGCCGACGAAGCTGATGAGGGAGGACAGGGCGCTGGCGCCGAGCGAGAGCGCCAGGACGATGAGCGTCTCGTTGCGCAGCACCGGGCGCGCGAGTCCGTCGGGGGGCAGGGAAGCGTCACCGACTCGTTGCACCGACACCACACCTGTCTCCACTTCCCGGTCGCGGACGGACGCCGATCCGGCGGCATCCCGATCACTGTGCCATGATCGGCCACCACCGCCACCCACGACCCCGGGAGCCACGCTCGGCTGCCCTCGGGAACCAAGCTCAGTCGACCCCGGGAGCCGCGCTCGGCCGGCCCCGGGGAGCCGCGCTCCCCCACCCCCGGGAGCCACACTCGGTCGACCCCGGCAGCCGCCCTCAGTCGATCCCGACCGGCCAGGTGTGCACCGGCTCCCCCGCCTGCATGAGGGTCCGGTAGCGGCGGGTGGTCGCCGCGAGCGCCGCCTCCCGGTCGAGTCCCGACTCCAGCGCCCGGTGGAAGGTGTCGGCCTGCCACGAGGCCCCGTTCACCTTCCGCAGACACCGCTGTTCGATCACCCCGAGGTAGAAGTCCCGGTCGGCGGGTTCGATGTGCCAGGCGTCGAGGCCGGCCGCGGCGAGCGGCAGCAGTTCGTCGAGGACCAGCCGCACCGCGGGGACCGTCGCGACCCCGCCGGCCCGCCCCGACCGGGGCCAGCGCAGCTCCGCCTCGATGCCGTGCCGGCAGGCGGTGTCGAAGTTGGCCTCGGCGTCCTCGAAGGCCATCCGCTTCCATACCGGCCGGGGGTCGTCGGCGAGGGAGCGGACGAGCCCGTAGTAGAAGGCCGCGTTGGCGATGACGTCCGTGACGGTCGGCCCGGCCGGCAGGACCCGGTTCTCGACGCGCAGGTGCGGGACGCCGTCGACCCAGCCGTACACCGGCCGGTTCCAGCGGTAGACCGTGCCGTTGTGCAGGACGAGTTCCTGGAGCCGCGGGACGCCGCCCCCGTCGAGGACGAGCAGCGGGTCCTCCTCGTCGCAGATCGGAAGCAGTGCGGGGAAGTACCGCAGGTTCTCCTCGAAGAGGTCGTACACCGAGTCCACCCACCGCTCGCCGAACCAGGTGCGCGGCCGGACGCCCTGCACCTGGAGTTCGGGCGGGCGGGTGTCGGTGGCCTGGGTGAAGAGCGGGGGCCGGGACTCGCGCCACAGCTCGCGCCCGAACACGAAGGGGGCGTTGGCGCCGAGCGCGATCTGCACGCCCGACACGGCCTGCGCCGCGTTCCACACGGCGGCGAAGCGGGCCGGGGTCACCTGGAGGTGGAGCTGCACCGAGGTGCAGGCCGCCTCGGGCACGATCGACTCCGAGGTGCACATGAGTCGTTCGACGCCGTGGATGTCCAGGGTGAACTCCTCGCCCCTGGCGGCGAGTATCTGGTCGTTGAGGAGGGTGTAGCGGTCCGCCGCCGAGAGGTTCTCGGGGACCAGGTCGTCCTGCGTCAGGGTCGGCAGTATGCCGATCATGACGACGCCGGCGTCCAGCTCCGCGGCCTTGCGGTCGGCGTATCCGATTCCGGTGCCGATCTCCTCGGCGAGCCGGTCGAATACGCGGCCGTCGAGCTGGTGGGGAGCGATGTTCACTTCGAGGTTGAACAATCCGAGTTCCGTCTGGAAATCGGCGCTCGCGATCTTTTCCAGAACCGGCCCGTTCAGCATGCGAGGCAGGCCGTCGGCTCCGGCGAGATTGAGTTCGATCTCCACTCCCATGAGATTGCGGGGACGGTCGAACCTCTTCTCCGCCAGCAGCCTCGCGAGTCCCGCGAGACACTGCTGGA
Source organism: Streptomyces sp. adm13(2018) (assembly GCF_008042145.1). Taxonomy (GTDB): domain Bacteria; phylum Actinomycetota; class Actinomycetes; order Streptomycetales; family Streptomycetaceae; genus Streptomyces. Next base: position 1,911,421 of record NZ_RDBH01000129.1, on the reverse strand, counting down.
GCTTTCTCCGGTACTGCTGCCGGTCGGACGGGCCGAACCCGTCGGCCACGACCTTCTCCCCCATCGAAGCGTCCCTCCACGTGTGGGCGGCCGTCGGGGGGGCCGCGCGTCTCGGAACCATATGCCCAGCCCGCTGATCCACAACGCCTGCGGAGGAGGGCCTCCGGAGGATAGGCTGGATGCCGCACCCCACCGTCACATCCCGATGGCACGGAACAATCGACATATACCAATGTCCTATTGTCCTCCGACCCGGGAAGACAATTCGGCCGTCCGGCTTCGCGAGGAATACGCAGGTGGGGGCGTCCATACCCGCCCATTCCGCCTCCACAGCCGTTGTTTTACGGCCTGATGAAGCCTTGCCAGGAATATCGCCGACGTCTAGCGGAAACACTCCGTGAACACGTGTCGTATAAACTCCGCGGACGAGGCAGAGTGTTGGCGCCCGGTCATGGCCCCATAAGCACTCCTCTGGCCCCGCCACCGACAGCGCCGTCGTACCTGCCCACGCGTCACCGTGTCTCCTGAGCGAGAGGCGACCCACCATGCTCCGACCCTCCCCGGCCCCTGCGCCGGCCCTCCGCAGCGTCCTCGCGGCCCTCGGCTCCCCGACGGCCGTCCGCGAGCCGCGAACGCCCGCCCTGCGGGCCGCGCTGGGACCGCTGAGCCCCGAACTCCCCCTGCCCGTACATGTTCTCGGCGTCGCCGGGGCCCRCGGGCAGGAACCCCGCACCCGCCTCGCCGGCTGGCGCTTCCTCATCAGGAACGGGGGCCGGGCCATCGCCGCCGCGGACACCATGATGACCCCGGACGGCTGGTCCTTCTCGCACTTCTTCGAGGGGCCGTACGTCACCGCGACGGAGCGGGCGCTGCTCCAGGCCGAGGCGCTGCCCGGCCCGTACCAACCGCGGCTGCTCTCCGTACCGGAGCTCTACATGCTGACCCTCTGGCTGCACGCCGAGCCGGAGGCGGACGGGGCCGTCGGCGGTCCGTGCGCGGCGGACCTGATGGTGCCGCTGGCGCCCGCCCCGCCGGGGATCGCGGCCCACCGCCCGTACCAGGTCGCCGATCTCCTGCCCGTGCTCAGCACCCGCCTCGCGCCGCCGCCCCTGCTGGGCTCGGCGGCGCCCGCCTGATCCACCGCACGGGCGTCGCCGCCCCGTGACCCCCGCCCGGGTCACGGGGCGCACTGCTGTCCGACACCCCGGCCCGAACACCGCGCCCGAACACCCCTCCCGGACGGACTAGCCCACTGGGACCATTCCGAACCACCCAAAGAGACGGTGCAGTTGACGTGAACCGCCCCTGCGGGTGATGCGTCTTCCCAGGAAAGGACGAGCTGCCGTGAAATCCCTGCGGAAGACCGTCCTGGGGGCAACACTGGGATCGGAACCGAACCGACCGACGGGGGCGGCGATGAGCGCGAAGAGCCGCAGGACATCCACTACGACGCAGCGAAAGAACCCACCCATGTGCCAGCACCAGCCTGCCTGTCCCACTGCCGAATCCGCCGACCGTGAGGCGGCCCGACTGACGGCACACCACCCGGAGCAGGGCTGGAGCCTGCTGTGCAACGGCGTCCTGCTCTTCGAGGACACCGGGGAGCTCCTGCCGGACGGGCAGATCATCGCCCCGCACCGGCCGTTGTCGGCGGGCCGGGTGACGACCGCCGCCTGAGGGGACCGCGCGACGCCGAGGGCCGGCCCGGAGACGTCCTCCGAACCGGCCCTCGTTCGCACGCCCGGCCCTCGTCCCCGGCCGGGTCCTTGATCAGTTGTCGTACTCGTCCAGCGGCGGGCAGGAGCAGACCAGGTTCCGGTCGCCGAACGCGCCGTCGATGCGGCGCACCGGCGGCCAGTACTTGTCGGCGGCCGAGACACCGGCCGGGAAGACGGCCTCGTCGCGGGTGTACGCGTGGTTCCACTCGCCGCCCAGCGCGGCCGCGGTGTGCGGGGCGTTGCGCAGCGGGTTGTCGTCGGCGGGCCACTCGCCCCCGGCGACCTTCTCGATCTCGGCGCGGATCGCGATCATGGTGTCGCAGAAGCGGTCGAGCTCGGCCAGGTCCTCGGACTCGGTGGGCTCGATCATCAGCGTGCCGGCCACCGGGAACGACATCGTCGGCGCGTGGAAGCCGTAGTCGATCAGGCGCTTGGCGATGTCGTCGACGGTGACGCCCGTGGCCTTGGACAGCGGGCGCAGGTCCACGATGCACTCGTGGGCGACCAGTCCGGCCGGACCGGTGTAGAGCACCGGGAAGTGGGGCTCCAGGCGCTTGGCGATGTAGTTCGCCGCGAGGACGGCGACCTGGGTGGCGCGCTTGAGGCCCTCGCCGCCCATCAGGCGTACGTACGACCACGAGATCGGCAGGATGCCCGCGGAGCCCCACGGGGCGGCCGAGATCGGGCCCACGCCGGTCTCCGGGCCCGCGGTGGGCTGGAGCGGGTGGTTCGGGAGGTACGGGGCCAGGTGCGCGCGGACGCCGACCGGGCCGACGCCGGGGCCGCCGCCGCCGTGCGGGATGCAGAAGGTCTTGTGCAGGTTCAGGTGCGAGACGTCGCCGCCGAAGTGGCCGGGCTTGGCGAGGCCGACCAGCGCGTTGAGGTTGGCGCCGTCGACGTACACCTGGCCGCCGGCGTCGTGGACCTCGGCGCAGATGTCGGCGACGTGCTCCTCGAAGACGCCGTGCGTCGACGGGTAGGTGATCATCAGCACGGACAGCTCGTCGCGGTACTGCTCGATCTTGGCGCGCAGGTCGGCGACGTCGACCTCGCCGTCGTCGGCGGTCTTGACGACGACGACCTTCATGCCGGCCATCACCGCGGAGGCGGCGTTGGTGCCGTGCGCGGAGGACGGGATGAGGCAGACGGTGCGCTGCTCGTCGCCGTTGGCGCGGTGGTAGGCGCGGACGGCCAGCAGACCGGCCAGCTCGCCCTGCGATCCGGCGTTCGGCTGGATCGACACCTTGTCGTAGCCGGTGACCTCGGCGAGGCGCTCCTCAAGCTCGGTGATGAGCGTGACGTAGCCCTGGGCCTGGTCGACCGGGGCGAAGGGGTGCATCTGGCCGAACTCGGGCCAGGTCACCGACTCCATCTCGGTGGTCGCGTTCAGCTTCATGGTGCAGGAGCCGAGCGGGATCATGCCGCGGTCGAGCGCGTAGTCGCGGTCGGCGAGCTTGCGCAGGTAGCGCAGCATCGAGGTCTCGGACCGGTGCGCGTGGAAGACCGGGTGGGTCATGTACGCGTCGGAGCGGAGCAGAGCGGAGGGCAGCGTGTCCTCGGTGGCGGCGTCCAGGGCCTCGATGTCGGCGGTCACGCCGAAGGCGCCCCACACGGCGGTGAGCTGGGCGCGGCCGGTGGTCTCGTCACAGGACATGGAGACGTGGTCGGCGTCGACGCGGTAGAGGTTCACACCGGCCTCGCGGGCCGCGGCGACGACCGCGTCGGCCTTGCCGGGCACACGGGCGGTGAGGGTGTCGAAGAAGGCGCCCTGGGTGAGCTCCACGCCGCCCGCGGTGAGGCCGGCGGCGAGGATCGCGGCGTACCGGTGGGTGCGGCGCGCGATGCCCTGAAGGCCCTCGGGGCCGTGGTAGACGGCGTACATGCCGGCCATGACGGCGAGCAGCAC
>NZ_RDBH01000129.1:1894852-1907697 GCF_008042145.1 Streptomyces sp. adm13(2018) | reverse complement strand
CACACGGCGGTGAGCTGGGCGCGGCCGGTGGTCTCGTCACAGGACATGGAGACGTGGTCGGCGTCGACGCGGTAGAGGTTCACACCGGCCTCGCGGGCCGCGGCGACGACCGCGTCGGCCTTGCCGGGCACACGGGCGGTGAGGGTGTCGAAGAAGGCGCCCTGGGTGAGCTCCACGCCGCCCGCGGTGAGGCCGGCGGCGAGGATCGCGGCGTACCGGTGGGTGCGGCGCGCGATGCCCTGAAGGCCCTCGGGGCCGTGGTAGACGGCGTACATGCCGGCCATGACGGCGAGCAGCACCTGCGCGGTGCAGATGTTGCTGGTGGCCTTCTCGCGACGGATGTGCTGCTCGCGGGTCTGCAGGGCCAGGCGGTAGGCGCGGTTGCCGTCGGCGTCGACGGAGACGCCCACGAGGCGGCCGGGCAGCGAGCGCGCGTGCTTGCCCTGGACGGCCATGTAGCCGGCGTGCGGACCGCCGAAGCCCATCGGGACGCCGAAGCGCTGGGTGGTGCCGACGGCGATGTCGGCGCCGAGCTCACCGGGCGAGGTGAGGAGGGTGAGCGCGAGGAGGTCGGCGGCGACGGTGACGATCGCGCCGAGCTCGTGGGCGGCGTCGATCAGCGGCTTGATGTCGCGGACGGCGCCGGAGGCCCCGGGGTACTGGAGCAGCACGCCGAAGACGCCGCGCTCGGCGACCTCGGCCGGGATGCCGTCGCTGAGGTCGGCCACGACGACCTCGACGCCGGTCGGCTCGGCGCGGGTCTCGATGACGGCGATCGTCTGCGGCAGGGCGTCCGCGTCGATGAGGAAGACGCCGTTCTTGACCTTGCCGACGCGCCGGGCGAGCGCCATGGCCTCGGCGGCGGCGGTGCCCTCGTCGAGCAGGGAGGCGCCGGAGGTGGGCAGCCCGGTCAGGTCGGCGACGACGGTCTGGAAGTTCAGCAGGGCTTCGAGGCGACCCTGGGAGATCTCCGGCTGGTACGGGGTGTACGCCGTGTACCAGGCGGGGTTCTCCATCACGTTCCGGAGGATCACCGGCGGCGTGAAGGTGCCGTAGTAGCCGAGGCCGATCATGGGCGCGAGGACCTGGTTGCGGTCGGCGAGCGTCCGCAGCTCGGCGAGCACCTCGGCCTCCGTGCGCGCGGCCGGCAGGGCCAGCGCCTCGGTGTTCTTGATGACGTCCGGCACCGCGGCGGCCGTGAGCTCGTCGAGCGAGCCGTAACCGACCTGGGCGAGCATCTTGGCGCGCGCCTCGGCGTCGGGCCCGATGTGCCGCTGCTCGAACGGGATGCCCTGTTCGAGCTCGGAGAGCGAAATGCGGTTGGCGGTCATGTACGGAGGCCTCCTGGTCGTCACGACCTGCGAGGGGCACCGCGGCGCGGGTACCCGGACGGCCTCCCCCTCTGTCATCTCAACCTGAGAGTTTCACCGGCCCGCCTCACGGCACGCCGGCTTTCACCGTCGGTGAGAGCGCATGTCGTGGGACACCGCTCTGCTTTCCAGAGTGACCTCGTCCGCGCGGTACAGGGGCCTGAGAGATTCCGGGGAGGATTTGCTCCTTCGGCGCCCACCGGAAGTCTGCTCCGGGGGACTCTCCCGCACGGGGTCGCCAGCCACACCCAGCCTACCAGCGAGGTTCCGGCTTCCATCGCTCAAGTGGCCGACATCCCAGTTGTGCACTTTCGTAGGGGTGGAGAGCAGTTGCGACCTGTTGGAGGGACCGTGCAGACCGATATCGATCCGCGCAGCCTGATCGGCCGCAAGGCGTACGACCGGGACGGACACAAGATCGGAACCGTGGACGAGGTGTACCTGGACGACGCGACCGGCATCCCGGAATGGGCCGCCGTCCGTACGGGCCTGTTCAGCCGGGACGCCTTCGTCCCGCTCGAACCGAGCGAGCTGATCGACAACGGCCTCCACATCCCCTACGAGCGGGCCCTCATCAAGGACGCCCCCGACTTCGGCGTGGGCCGCCACCTCTCCCCGGAGCAGGAGCTGCAGCTCTACCGCCACTACAGCCTCGCGCTTCCCCCGCCGCCGACGGACAGCCCGGACACCGACTTCGGCCGGCTGGCGGGCCAGTAGCGCCGTCGCGCACACCGACGGCCAACGGCTGCGGGACAGACAGAAGAGCGGCGGCGGACCACGCTGCCGCTCCAGGTAAGGCGGCCCCTGAACCCCCCGGTGGTGTCCACCGCCTCCAGGAGCCGCCCCGCGGCCTCCCGCACCACCCCGGGATCGTCCGTGGGCCCCCGGAGCGTCTCGGACCGGGTCAGCGTGGAGAAGTCGAAGCGCCGCACCTTCAGGACGATGGTCCGCCCGGAGTGGCCGGAGGCCCGGAGCCTGCCCACGCACCGCTCCGCGAGCCGCTCGACCTCGCCCCTGATCCGCACCCGGTCGTGCAGGTCGATGTCGAAGGTGTCCTCGACGGAGACCGACTTGGCGTCCCGCTCGGCCACCACGGGCCGGTCGTCGAACCCCTGGGCCATCCGGTACAGCGAGGTCCCGTGCGCCCGCCCGAGCAACCGTACGAGCTCGTCCTCGCCCGCCTCCGCCAGGTCGGAGACCGTGGTCATCCCGGCCCGCCGGAGGTGCTCCCCGGTCGCCGGCCCCACCCCGGGCAGGATCCGCACCGACCGGGGCGCCAGGAGCGCCCGCTCGGTCCCGGGTTCGATCAGGACGAGACCGTCGGGCTTGGCCTCCTCGGAGGCGATCTTCGCGATCATCTTGGCTCCGGCGAGCCCCACGGACCCCGTGAGCCCCGTCGTGGCGAGGATGTCCTCCCGCAGCCGCTCACCGGCCCTGCGTGCGCTCGCGCTGTCGTGGGCCGCGCCCCCGGCCTCCAGGTCCACGAAGGCCTCGTCGAGGCTGAGCGGCTCCACGAGCGGCGAGAGCCGGCCCAGCAGCTCCATGACCTGCTCGCTGATCGACCGGTAGAAGGAGAAGCGCGGGACGAGGTAGGCCGCGTTCGGCGCGAGCCGCCGCGCCTGGCCCATGGGCATGGCCGAGTGGACGCCGAAGCGGCGCGCCTCGTACGAGGCGGTGGCCACCACGCCCCGCGGCCCCAGGCCGCCGACGACCACGGGCTTTCCGCGCAGGCTGGGCTTCGACGCCTGCTCGGCGGCGGCGAAGAAGGCGTCCATGTCGAGATGGAGGATGGTGGGCGCGGGTCTCACAGCTCCGATGCTGCCTCACCCCACTGACAACGGGCCCGGAAACGCCCCGCCGGCCCCGTAAGACCAGAGGAAGGCACCCCGGACCCGGAAAGGCCCCACTAGCCCACCAAGGCCAAAGAAATGCACCACAGACGCCCCGCGAGCCCCCAGGGCCGGGGAAAGCCCTCGCAGCCCTCAGACCGCCCTGTCCCGCCGCCTCCGCGCCAGTTCGTCCCCCGGGTTGTGCCCCACGAGCGTCTCGCCCGTGTCGACCCGCTCCCCGTGCAGCTGCGAGAGCGCCGCCTCGACGTCCCTCCAGACCACGCCGACGGCGATGCCGAAGACGCCCTGCCCGCCCTGGAGCAGGTCGACGACCTCGTCCGGCGAGGAGCACTCGTGGACGGTGGCGCCGTCGCTCATGAGCGTCATCCGCTCCAGATCGCGAAAGCCCCGCGCCCGCAGGTGCTGCACGGCCGCCCGGATGTTCTGGAGGGCGACCCCGGTGTCCAGGAAGCGCTTGACGATCTTCAGCACGACGACGTCGCGGAAACTGTAGAGCCGCTGGGTCCCCGAGCCGTACGCCGGCCGTACGCTCGGTTCCACGAGGCCGGTACGCGCCCAGTAGTCCAGCTGGCGATAGGTGATCCCGGCCGCGGCGCAGGCCGTGGGGCCGCGGTAGCCGACCCTCTCGCCCGCCTCGTCCGGTCCGCCGGAGGAATCCGCGGCGCCCCCACCGGTCCCCGTACCGAAGTCGCCGACACTGCTGTGAAGCGGGTACGGGCCGCTCTCCCCGGACACACGTCCGAGCGAGCTCCCTGCCGTACCGTCCGCGCTGCTCATCACGCCGACCCTCCGTCCTTGACCTGCCCACACGAAGGTAGGCAGTCACTCGGGGTGCGTCAACGATCGCCACACTCGGCACGCCGAGTGATAATCACCCTGAGGGTGGTTTCCGAACCCTCTCGCCGGGGAACGGCTATCCGAATGCGCTGACGCCGCCCCGCGAACGGCCCGGGGCCGCGCCGCTACGACTCACTGGCTGTTGGTCCCGAAATCCTCCGGTGAGATCTGGTCGAGGAACTCGCGGAACTTCTCCACCTCGTCCTCCTGCTCGTCCGGAATCGCGATACCGGCGTCGTCCAGCACACCGTCACTGCCGTAGATCGGCGTTCCGGTCCGCAGGGCCAGTGCTATCGCGTCCGAAGGCCGCGCACTCACCTCGACGCCGCTGGCGAAGACCAGTTCGGCGTAGAAGACCCCGTCACGCAGATCCGTGATGCGGACTTCGGTGAGTTCCTGTCCCACGGCCTCCAGCACGTCCTTGAACAGGTCGTGCGTCAGCGGCCGCGGCGGGGCCATCCCCTGCTGGGCGAAGGCGATCGCGGTCGCCTCACCCGGTCCGATCCAGATGGGGAGGTACCGATCGCCTCCCACTTCACGCAGGAGCACGATCGGCTGGTTGGAGGGCATTTCCACCCGGACACCCACAACGTCGAGCTCGTTCACACAGCAACCCTAGGACGTGCCCGACCGGTTTGGATAGTCGGGCCCCTCCCGAGCACGGCGGGAACCCGCCGCGAGCACGGCACGAACCGGCAGGGATCACGCTTCGGAAAGGCCTCGCGGGGTCACTGCGACCGGATCCCCAGCGCGCTCCGCACCAGTGCGGCATGCAGCCGCACCGACTGTGCGGCGAGCTCCTGCGCGGTGGCCTCGGCATGGGCCCTGGTCTGCGGGTTGCGATGCCGGCGCAGCGGCGCGACGACCTGCTCGATCAGCCCCGCCTCACGGTCGGCGGCGGCCTTGACGGACCGCAGGTGCCGGGGTTCGAGGCCGAAGCGGCCCAGATCCGCGATCAGCCGCGCGACGGTCACGGCCTCGGGGTCGTAGCCGCCGCCGTCCGTCTCGGAGATCAGGCCGTACGACTCCCACTCGAGGAGTTCCGCCTCGGCGACCTCGGCGGCCGCGAGCAGTTCCGCCCGCCCGATCCGCGCCGCGGTCGGGGACTCGGCATCCTGCTCCCAGGCCCCCTCGGCCGGATCGACCAGATCGCGCCGCCGGCCGGGAGCCGGGAGTTTGACCTGCTCACCCCGGGCGAGGGCGTCGAGGTGCTCGCGGATGACCTTCAGCGGAAGATAGTGGTCCCGCTGCATCCGCAGGATCTGAGCGAGCCGCTCGACGTCCTGCGGGCTGAACTTCCGGTACCCGGAGGCCGTACGCCGGGGCTCCACGAGCCCCTCGGCCTCCAGGAACCGGATCTTGGAGATGGTCACTTCGGGAAATTCGTCGCGCAGCTGGGTCAGCACCGTGCCGATGCTGACCAGCCGGTCGCCCGCGGCGGTGCCGAACCCGGCACCGCCCGTCGGTGTTCGCAGCATGGACCTTCCCTGAAGGCTTCTCCGAGGCGCTACACGCCCCGCTGGCTCGAGTAGAAGACCAGGCGGTACTTGCCGATCTGCACCTCGTCGCCGTTCGACAGAACGACCGAGTCGATCGGCTCGCGGTTGACGTAGGTGCCGTTGAGGCTGCCGACGTCGGAGACGGTGAAGCTGCCGTCCTGGCCCCGCCGGAACTCGACGTGGCGACGGGAGACCGTGAAGTCGTCCAGGAAGATGTCGCTCTGCGGGTGGCGTCCGGCCGTCGTCAGCTCACCGTCGAGCAGGAACCGGCTGCCGGAGTTCGGCCCCCGACGCACCACGAGGAGCGCGGAACCGAGCGGCAGGGCCTCGACGGCCGCCAGCGCCTCGGGAGAGAGCGAGGGCAGCTGCGTCTGACCGGTGACCTCCGCGTCGTAGGCCTCCAGGCCCGAGATGGAGATCGTGGACGTCGTCTCGGAAGCCCGCTCGGGTGCGACTCCACCCCGCAGCGGCGTGCCGCAGTGGGAGCAGAACCGGCTGTCGGCCGCGTTGCGGTGGCCGCACCTCGTACACACCGGCATGGACGCATCCTCCTGCCGCGGCTGCCCCGCCGAGGTCTGTGTCGCGTACGGATCGGGGGCAAACCCTCCACCCGTACTTGAGGTTGATGGTTCTCCGAAACCTATGCGGGCGGCCCCGGCGGGGTCAACAGACGACGCGCCGTACGCGCCGGGAGCCTCACCGCCCTGACCACCGACCTCGTCGCGGAACAGCGGGCGCTCGCCACCCTGCTCCTCGCTCTGGGCGTGGCGCGACGCGCGGTGCTTGGCGTTACCGCCGTCCTCGCGTCCGCTCTTGCCGAACAACTTCGCAAAAAAACTCACGGGCGATTCCCCTTGACCGAAACAGACCCGCCCGTGGGGCAGGACGAACCGAGATTCCTCACACCTGCCGACCCGGACACCTTCACAACGTCCGTATCCCCCCGACAGTTTCCACCACGCACCACCGATGTGGTGCGCCGACCCCCCGCAACGTCGTGCCCATGTCGCGGGACCCCCTGTGTCTCCCTCTCACTGCGAGGACGACTGAGCGTAGTCAGGCCGCTTCGCCGGTCGCAAGGCGTCGACGACGATCTTCGCCGACCGCTCCACCGTGGCCGTGGCCTGCTCCTTCTCCAGGGTCTGCACGACACCGCCGGGAATGTTGAGCGCGGGCTCGAGATCCTCCGGCTTGCCGATGACCTTGAAGACGTACGGAGCGGTCACCTTCGTTCCATCGATCCGCATGTCATCGCCGCCACCGGTGAAATAACTGTCCGCTACCACCCGCACGCCGTTGACCTGGATGGCCTCGGCGCCCGCCGCGCGCAGCTCCTGGATGGCGTCGAGCAGCATGTCGGACTCGACGGCCCCGCTCGGGTCGCCGACGGTGAGCGTGATGCCGGGGCCCTGGGCCGCGACCGTACCGGCCAGGATGCCGAGCTGCTGCTCCCTCTCCTGGGTCTGCCTGCGCGCCTCCTCGGCCTGGTCGGAGCTCGACTCCAGCTCGGTGCGCTGCTTCTCCAGGCGGGCCTTCTCGTCCTCCAGGCGCTGGGTGCGGTCGTCGAGCTCGTCGAGGATCCGCACCAGGTCCTCCTGGCGAGCCCCGCGCAGGGCGCTGTTCTCGCTGGTGGAGGAGACCTGGATGGCCAGACCGAGACCGAGGACGAACAGCAGCAGCGCGACGATCAGCTGGGCCCGGGTCACCCGGGGCGGCCACAGCGCGGAGCCGAGCCGCCGGCGCCCGCTGGGCTCGGCGCCGGGGTCGACGGGCGGCACCGCCACCCGTACGTCGTGGTCGGCGCTGGTGTCGTGGACGGAGTCCCCGGGCGGCTCGGGCTCCCCTGGCACAGCGCCACGGGCGGCTTCGCCGGCCTCCGGCGGAGGCGTCCCGGTGCCGTCAGGCTTCCCGAGGCCGAACCCGGGTTGCGGCGGCGCGCCCTGGGGGTGCCGGGGCACCTCGGGCCGCTGCGGGCTCCCGGCAGGGTTGTTCCCTGCGTTTCCGGCGTTCCCGGTGCTGGCGGGATACGCGGGGTTCTCCGCGTTCCCGGGATTCCGCGCGTTCCCAGGGGTCTGCGCGTTCCCGGGATTCCCCGGGTTCTCAGGGTTCTCGGGGTTCGGGGGGTACTCGTTCATCGGCCTCACGCCCGGAAGACGTGCCGCCGGATGGCGGCCGCGTTGGAGAAGATCCGGATGCCGAGCACGACGACGACACCGGTCGACAGCTGCGCACCCACGCCCAGCTTGTCGCCGAGGAAGACGATCAGCGCGGCCACGACCACGTTCGACAGGAAAGAGACCACGAAGACCTTGTCGACGAAGATCCCGTCGAGCATGGCCCTGAGACCGCCGAAGACCGCGTCGAGGGCGGCGACCACGGCGATCGGGAGATAGGGCTCGACCACCGCCGGGACTTCGGGGCGGACCAACAGTCCGACCACGACTCCGACGATCAGGCCCAGTACGGCGATCACGATGTGCCCTTCCCTGTGTCGGCCGTGGCCCGACCGGACGGCTTCGCCGTCCCGGCCCCCCTCGGCTCTGCGGTACGTACGGTCAGGCTCGGTGCGGCCGGCAGGCTGACGTCGCCCTCGGCCGTGATCCCGCTCCTGATCCCGAAGTTCTCGACGAGCGCGTGCAAGTACTGCCCGTCGGCGCTGTCCTGGAACGCGGTGCTCAGCCGCTGTCCGTCCCCGATCGCGAGGATGGTGTAGGGCGGCACCAGCGGCCTGTTGTCGACCAGTATGGCGTCGCCCGCGGCCCGGATGGCGGACAGCGAGGTGAGCCGCTGGCCGTTGATGGCGACGGCCTCGGCGCCGGACTCCCAGAGCCCGTTGATGATCCGCTGCATGTCCCGGTCGCGTACCCGGCCCGTGTCGGCGAAGCCGCTGCTCTCCCGCGGGCCGCCTCCCCCGCTCTCGGTGTCCTTGGCGTCGTTGACGACCAGCTTCACACCCGGACCGTGCACGGGCGTCGCACCCGAGAGCAGACCCGCGAGCTCGGCCGGGCCGCCGCCCGGCTGCTGGAGGGCCTGCCGCTGCCGCTCGCCGACCTCGGTCCGGATCCGCTCGACGTCCTTCTCCAGCTGATCGGCCGAGGAGGTCTCGTCCTCGATACGGTCGATCAGGTCCTGCCGCTCCTTGGCGACGACCGGCGCGGAGATCCGCGCCTCGGCGGCGCCGACGGTCACGACGGCCGCGGCGAGCAGCAGGCCCGCGGCGACGCCCAGCTTGGCCCGCAGGCTGCGGGGCAGACCGCCGCCCTCGGCGGCCCGCCGGGCGGTCGCCTCCGCGTAGCCGTCGTCCAGCGCGTGGTCCATCACGTTGTTCAGCAGCGACATCGACGCGTCCGGACGCGGCGGTGGTGATCCGGTGCTCCGAACGGGGGGCTGCTGCGACATGCCGCACATCGTCGCACGTCGCACGGCCTACCGCCGAATGGCCCCTCCCGGCCGGCGGGGACGCGCCCGAGGGGCGCTCCCCGCCGACCGGCCCGATCGGGTCAGCTACCTGCGCTGTCGACCACGGCGGCCCACTCGTCGAGCAGGGCCTGGGCGGAGGCGTCGTCGGGTCCCTCGGCCCACAGATGAGTGACGGCCTCGGCGGGGTCGGGCAGCACCATCACCCATCGCCCGTCGGCCTCGACCACCCGCACACCGTCGGTGGTGTCGACGGAGCGGCTGCCGGCCGCCTCCACGACCCGGCGCATCACGAGCCCCTTCACGGCCCACGGCGTCGCGATGTCCCGCTTGAGGACGTGCGCCCGCGGAATACGCGCGTCGATCTGGCTGAGCGTGAGCTGCGTCCGGGCGACGAGGCCGATGAGCCGCACGAACGCGGCGGCCCCGTCGAAGACGCTGCTGAACTCGGGCACGACGAACCCGCCGCGCCCGTCGCCACCGAAGATCGTCGACTCCTCGCGGCCGACCCGGGTGAGGTCGTCCGGCGAGGTGGTGGTCCACTCCACCTGCGTGCCGTGGTACGCGGCGACCTGCTCGGCGATCCGGGTGGTGGTGACCGGCAGGGCGACCCGTCCCGAGCGCCGCTCGGCGGCCACCAGGTCCAGCATCACGAGCAGGGCCCGGTCGTCCTCGATGATCCGGCCCCGCTCGTCCACGAGCGAGAGCCGCTCGCCGACGGGGTCGAACCGCACGCCGAACGCGGCACGCGCCGAGGCCACGATCTCCCCGAGGCGTACGAGTCCGGCACGCCGGCTCTCGGCCGACTCCGTGGGTCTCGACTCGTCGAGTCCGGGGTTGATCGTCAGCGAGTCGACCTGGAGCCGGCCGAGGAGGCTGGGCAGGACGAGTCCGGCGCTGCCGTTGGACGCGTCCACGACGACCTTCAGTCCGGCCTCGGCGATCCCGGAGGTGTCGACGTTCCGCAGCAGGGAGCCGGTGTACGAGTCGAAGACGCTCGCCGGGAAGGAGAGGTCGCCGATCTCGCCGGGGAACGCGCGCCGGTACTCCTGCCGCGCGAACACCCGGTCGAGCTTGCGCTGCCCGCCCTGCGACAGGTCGGCACCGCGTTCGTCGAAGAACATGATGTCGACGGAGTCGGGGACGCCGGGAGAGGTCCGGATCATGATGCCGCCGGCGCTGCCCCGGGCGGTCTGCTGCCGTGCCACCGGCAGCGGTACGTTCTCCAGGTCCCGTACGTCGATGGCGCTGGCCTGCAGGGCCGAGATCACGGCTCGTTTGAGTGCGCGTGCGCCCCGGGAGTGGTCACGGGCCGTGGTGACGGTCGAGCCCTTCTTCAGGGTCGTGGCGTACGCCCCCGCGAGCCGGACGGCCAGTTCGGGGGTGATCTCGACGTTGAGGATGCCGGAGACGCCGCGGGCCCCGAAGAGGTGGGCCTGGCCGCGGGACTCCCAGATGACCGAGGTGTTGACGAAGGCGCCGGCCTCGATCGTCTTGAACGGGTAGACGCGGACGTTGCCCTGGACGATCGATTCCTCACCGATCAGGCACTCGTCCCCGATGACGGCTCCGTCCTCGATCCGGGCCGCCCGCATGATGTCGGTGTTCTTGCCGATCACACAGCCGCGCAGATTGCTCTGCTGCCCGACGTAGACGTTGTCGTGGACGACGGCCTTGTGGAGGAAGGCCCCGCTCTTCACGACGACGTTGGAGCCGACGACCGTGTGCTCGCGGATCTCGGCGCCGGCCTCCACCTTGGCGTAGTCGCCGATGTAGAGGGGCCCTCGCAGCACGGCGTCGTGGTGCACTTCGGCGCCCTCGGCGACCCATACGCCCGGGGAGATCTCGAAGCCGTCGATGTCGACCTGGACCTTGCCCTCCAGGACGTCGGCCTGGGCCTTCACATAGCTTTCGTGGGTGCCCACGTCCTCCCAGTAGCCCTCGGCGACATAGCCGTAGATCGGCTTGCCCTCCTTCATCAGCTGCGGGAAGACGTCACCCGACCAGTCGACCGAGGTGTCTGCCTGGACGTAGTCGAAGACCTCGGGCTCCATCACGTAGATGCCCGTGTTCACGGTGTCCGAGAAGACCTGGCCCCAGGTCGGCTTCTCCAGGAAACGCTCGACCTTGCCTTCTTCGTCGACGATCGTGATGCCGAACTCCAGCGGGTTCGGCACCCGGGTCAGGCAGACCGTGACGAGGCCGCCCTTCTCCTTGTGGAACGCGATGAGGTCGGAGAGGTCGAAATCGGTGAGCGCGTCACCGGAGATGACGAGGAAGGTGTCGTCCTTCAGCGCCTCCTCGGCGTTCTTCACACTGCCCGCTGTACCGAGTGGCTTCTCCTCGTTGGCATACGTGAGCTCCATACCGAGTTCCTCACCGTCGCCGAAGTAGTTCCGGACGAGGGAGGCGAGAAACTGCACGGTCACGACGGTCTCGTTGAGACCGTGCCTCTTGAGCAGTCGTAGGACGTGCTCCATGATCGGCCGGTTCACCACCGGCAACAGAGGCTTGGGCATGCTCGAGGTCATAGGGCGAAGGCGTGTTCCCTCGCCACCGGCCATCACAACGGCCTTCATGTCGGAAGCGTCCTCCTTGAAGAGACGACGGTCCTGCCGACTTCGCCTGTCCACTCGGTCGCCCTGGGACGTCCTCGATGTTGCCGGCGACGCTGCTCGGCACTGGACGGACGGGCTCAATCGGCCTCGGTATCCGCCTTCACGATGCGACGGACCTGGACCACATAGAGGATCCCTGCCCACCAATACAGAGTTGTACCCCATCCGGCGAAGGCCCACCCGAAAACTTCAGCGAGTGACGAAAGCCAGCCCGTTCCGTCACTGAGAAGCAACAGCGGGAAGGCGTACATGAGGTTGAATGTCGCAGCTTTGCCGAGGAAGTTCACCTGCGGCGGCGGGTACCCGTGCCGGCGAAGGA
Organism: Streptomyces sp. adm13(2018); assembly: GCF_008042145.1. GTDB lineage: Bacteria > Actinomycetota > Actinomycetes > Streptomycetales > Streptomycetaceae > Streptomyces. Next base: position 1,895,787 of record NZ_RDBH01000129.1, on the reverse strand, counting down.
TTCCGACCATCACCAGCAGCATCGCCTCGCGTGCCAGGAGTGCGGCGGTCAGCCACCACGGCAGGATCTCGCGCCAGGTGAGACCCACGAGCGTGGACAGGATGTACAGCCGGTCCGCGGCGGGATCGAGCAGCCGGCCGAGGTTGCTGATCTGGTTCCAGCGACGAGCCAGTTTGCCGTCGAGATAGTCGCTGACGCCGCTGAGCATCAGGACGAGAAGCGCCCAGCCGTCGCTGTTGGGGCCACCGAACTCCGGACGGAGAATCAACCACAGAAACAGCGGCACGCCGGCGAGGCGAGCCATGCTGAGAATGTTGGGGATGGTGAGGACCCGGTCGGTCTGAACGCGAGTCTCCTGGACCTCCACCCGGGGGCCTCCTGCTGGGAACGTACGGACGATGCCCCCTGACCTTACCCTCAGCGACCACACCCGGGTGCACAGGGGGCGCCGGGCCGGCCCTGAACGCAAAAATGCCTCAACCCCCGGACATGGTCCGGGGGTTGAGGCTRAAGATTGTTCGGCGGCGTCCTACTCTCCCACAGGGTCCCCCCTGCAGTACCATCGGCGCTGAAAGGCTTAGCTTCCGGGTTCGGAATGTAACCGGGCGTTTCCCTAACGCTATGACCACCGAAACWCTATGAAGTTGAACTCGACCGGCAAAGGGAGTTCATTGCTTCAGAACTAACACAGTGGACGCGAGCAACTGAGGACAAGCCCTCGGCCTATTAGTACCGGTCAGCTCCACCCATTACTGGGCTTCCACATCCGGCCTATCAACCCAGTCGTCTACTGGGAGCCTTACCCTCTCAAGGAGGTGGGAATACTCATCTCGAAGCAGGCTTCCCGCTTAGATGCTTTCAGCGGTTATCCCTCCCGAACGTAGCCAACCAGCCATGCCCTTGGCAGGACAACTGGCACACCAGAGGTTCGTCCG
>NZ_RDBH01000129.1:1873376-1894752 GCF_008042145.1 Streptomyces sp. adm13(2018) | reverse complement strand
CACACGACGCTGCACCTAAATGCATTTCGGGGAGAACCAGCTATCACGGAGTTTGATTGGCCTTTCACCCCTAACCACAGGTCATCCCCCAGGTTTTCAACCCTGGTGGGTTCGGTCCTCCACGAAGTCTTACCTCCGCTTCAACCTGCCCATGGCTAGATCACTCCGCTTCGGGTCTTGAGCGCGCTACTGAATCGCCCTGTTCGGACTCGCTTTCGCTACGGCTTCCCCACACGGGTTAACCTCGCAACGCACCGCAAACTCGCAGGCTCATTCTTCAAAAGGCACGCAGTCACGACATACAAGCAAGCTTGCATGCGACGCTCCCACGGCTTGTAGGCACACGGTTTCAGGTACTATTTCACTCCGCTCCCGCGGTACTTTTCACCATTCCCTCACGGTACTATCCGCTATCGGTCACCAGGGAATATTTAGGCTTAGCGGGTGGTCCCGCCAGATTCACACGGGATTTCTCGGGCCCCGTGCTACTTGGGTGTCTCTCAAACGAGCCGCATGAATTTCAGCTACGGGGGTCTTACCCTCTACGCCGGACCTTTCGCATGTCCTTCGCCTATCCATACGGTTTCTGACTCGTCCTGTCGCCGGCAGACGACAGAAGAGAGATCCCACAACCCCGCATGCGCAACCCCTGCCGGGTATCACACGCATACGGTTTGGCCTCATCCGGTTTCGCTCGCCACTACTCCCGGAATCACGGTTGTTTTCTCTTCCTGAGGGTACTGAGATGTTTCACTTCCCCTCGTTCCCTCCACATGCCCTATGTGTTCAGGCATGGGTGACAGCCCATGACGACTGCCGGGTTTCCCCATTCGGAAACCCCCGGATCAAAGCCTGGTTGACGGCTCCCCGGGGACTATCGTGGCCTCCCACGTCCTTCATCGGTTCCTGGTGCCAGGTTCGCCGGTGGAACGTCCGCCGTCCATGGCAGGCAGACCTGGGGGAGCGCCCTCATCGGGTGGGGGGAAGGGCCTCCCACCGGACCGGAAGGGAGGAGTGACCACGTCTCTCACCTGCGACGCACCGCACACCCGCCGGAACCGCCGTCCGGCGCTCCCCCAGGTCTGCCTGCCATGGACGGCGGACGTTCCACCGGCGAACCGGACTCGTTCACCTGATCGGAGCAACGCCGTTACCGACGTGATCACCGGGTCCCTAGAGTGCGACGTATCCTGCTCGGACACAGCCCGCCGAGCCGGCCGGCCAGCGGCACCACCCCGCCCGTCATCCGGACCAAGAGCTCGTCGAAGATCCCTTGACCGCTGACACACGCAGACCCGGCTGACAACCAGCCGGCGCATCTGAGCAAGCGCCCCGCGGGGCGAACGTGGCCGTTCGACTGGAGTGAAGCACGTGGCCGGGCGCATCGAGGATTACGCACTCATCGGAGACATGCAGACCGCTGCCCTGGTCTGCCGGGACGGCAGCGTCGACTGGCTGTGTCTCCCCCGATTCGACTCCCATGCGATCTTCGCCGGGCTGTTGGGGACCGAGGAACACGGCTTCTGGCGGGTGGGCCCGGCCGGACCCGCCGACGCCGAGCCGGCCCCGGCCGACCGGCGCCGCTACCGCGGCGACTCGCTGATCCTGGAGTCCGAGTGGGACACCCCGCGCGGCACGGTCCGGGTGACCGACTTCATGCCGCCGCGCGACGGGGCGCCGCAGCTGATCCGCATCGTCGAGGGCGTCTCCGGCCGGGTCCGGATGCGCTCCTCGCTGCGCATGCGTTTCAGTTACGGGCGGATCGTGCCGTGGGTCCACAAGGTCGGGGAGCGCACGGTGGCCGTTGCCGGGCCCGACTCGGTGTGGCTGGACACCGACGCCGAGACGCACGGCAAGGACCTCACGACGTACTCGGACTTCACCGTGAACCCGGGCGACCGGATCACGTTCACGCTGTCCTGGCAGCCCTCCCACAAGGAGCCGCCGGCCCTGCCGGACCCCGAGGGCTCCCTGGAGGCGACCGCCGACTTCTGGCGCGAGTGGGTCGACCACTGCACGTACCACGGCCCCTACCGGGAGGCCGTGATCCGCTCCCTGATCACCCTGAAGGCGCTGACGTACGCGCCGACCGGCGGGATCGTGGCCGCGCCGACCACCTCGCTGCCCGAGGAGATCGGCGGCGTCCGCAACTGGGACTACCGCTACACCTGGCTCCGCGACGCGGCGATCACCCTCTCCTCGATGCTGCGCACGGGCTACCGCGAGGAGGCCCGCGCCTGGCGGGACTGGCTGCTCAGGGCGGTCGCGGGCGACCCGGAGAACCTGCAGATCATGTACGGCATCGCCGGCGAGCGGGAGCTCGGCGAGGCGGAACTCGACTGGCTGCCCGGGTACGAGAACTCCGGCCCGGTCCGGGTCGGCAACGGCGCCGCCAACCAGCTCCAGCTGGACGTGTACGGCGAGGTCACCGAGGCCCTCCACCTCGCCCACATGACGGGCCTGTCCCGCAACGACTACGCCTCGCTGCTGCAGATCAAGCTGATCAACTACCTGGAGAAGCACTGGGACCAGCCCGACGAGGGCATCTGGGAGGTCCGCGGCCCGCGCCGGCACTTCGTCCACTCCAAGGTGATGGCCTGGGTGGCCGTGGACCGCACGATCAAGCTCATCGAGTCCGGGGACGCCGACGGCCCGCTGGAGCGCTGGCACGCGCTGCGCGACGACATCCACCGGGACGTCTGCGAGAAGGGCTACGACCCGGAGCGGAACACCTTCACCCAGTCGTACGGCTCCAAGGAGCTGGACGCCTCGCTGCTGCTGATCCCGCAGATGGGCTTCCTGCCGCCGGACGACAAGCGGGTCATCGGCACGATCGAGGCGATCCAGCGCGAGCTGTCCACGGAGGACGGCTTCGTCCTCCGCTACCCCACCTCCGGCGAGGAGGCGGGCGTCGACGGCCTGGAGGGCGACGAGGGCGCGTTCCTGGCCTGCTCGTTCTGGCTGGCCGACGACCTGGCGATGATCGGCCGGGTGGACGAGGCGCGCTCGCTCTTCGAGCGGCTGCTGGCGCTCCGCAACGACCTGGGGCTGCTCGCCGAGGAGTGGGACCCGCGCCTCCAGCGGCAGGTCGGCAACTTCCCGCAGGCGTTCAGCCACGTGCCGCTGATCGACACCGCGCTGCGGCTGACCGCGAGCGGGGCGTACGGCGGCTGAGCCGCCGCCCGCCCCCACGGGCGGGGCGTGCCGGGGGGGGGAGGCTCCCTCCGGCACGCGCGGAAGGAGCCCCGGACCTACGATGAGAGGGTCCGGTCCCCCCGTACGAAAGGGGGGTTCCCATGGGCCCCCACATCTCCGAGAGCGCGCTGGCCGGCCTCGTCGAGGACCTGGCGGGCGAGGTGATCGTCCCCGGCGACCCGCGCTACACCGAGGCGCGCGCCCTCCACAACGGCATGATCGACCACCGGCCCTCGGTGATCGCCCAGTGCGAGAGCCAGGCGGACGTGTCCAACGCCGTTCTCTTCGGCCGCTCGTGCGACCTCCCGATCGCGGTCCGCGGCGGCGGCCACAGCGTCGCCGGGACGTCGGTGATCGACGGCTCGCTCGTGGTCGACCTCCGGCGGATGCACCCGGTCGTGGTGGACCCCGAGGACATGACCGTACGCGTCGGGGGCGGGGCGACGATCGGGCAGCTGGACCACGCCTGCGAGCCCTTCCACCTCGCGACCACCGGCGGGCGGGTGTCCACCACCGGGATCGGCGGCTTCACCCTGGGCGGCGGATCCGGCTGGCTGGAGCGGAAGTTCGGGCTGGCCAGCGACAACCTGCTGGCCGCCGACCTGATCACGGCCGAGGGCAAGCACGTCCACACGGACGCCGAGGAGCACCCGGATCTGTTCTGGGCGCTGCACGGCGGCGGCGGCAACTTCGGGGTGGTGACCTCGCTGACGCTGCGGCTGCACGAGCTGCCGCGGATGAGCATCGTGATGCTGTTCTTCCTGCCGGACGACGCGCCGGAGGTCGTGCGTACCTTCCGGGACATCGCGGAGAGCGCCCCGGACGAGGTGGGCGGCGGGGCGATCTACCTGCCGGCGCCGCCGGAGCCGTTCGTACCGCCGGAGCTGGTCGGCCGGCTGCTGTGCGCGACCCTGCTCACGTACGCGGGTCCGGCCGAGGAGGTACGGGACCTGGCGTCGCCGCTCTTCGCCCTCGGGCCCGCGATCGAGGTCGTGGCGGACCTCCCGTACACGCAGCTGCAGTCCATGCTCGACGACCCGCCGGGGCTGCGGAACTACTGGTCGGCCGAGTACCTCACCTCCCTCCCGGACGAGGCCGTGGACGTGTTCTGCGAGCGGGGCGCGGCGATCCCGCTGCCCGCGGCGACCCAGCACGTGGTGTTCATGCAGGGCGGCGCGGTGGCGGCCGGGGCGGACTCCTACCCGCAGCCGTGGCGGACGGCTCCCTGGGCCGTGCATCCGTTCGCGATCTGGGAGGACCCGGCGATGGACGAGGCGGAGATCCGGTGGGTGCGGGACGTGCGGGCCGACGCCCGGCCCTGGGCGATCGACTCCGTCTATCTGAACTTCGTCGGCTCCGAGGGCGAGCAGCGCGTGGTGTCCTCCTTCGGCGAGGAGAACTACCGTCGGCTGGCCGCAGTGAAGGCCGTGTACGACCCCGACAACGTGTTCCGCTTCAACCACAACATCGTCCCGGCCGGCTGAGCGGCCGGGGTGACGCAGGCCACAGTCGGCAGGTGGTCGGGCAAGTGGCTCCGCGGGTCGACGAGTTGTCGCCCCCGTGGACGAACCGTCCGGTTCCCGTGACCGTGGGGTGATGTCGTGGGAACGCGGACGCGGGTAGCGTCCGGCCCCATGGACAATCAGGGCGGGATCACCGTGCAGCGGGCGCTCGAACTCCCGGGGCTGCGCGGCGGGCTCCCGGAGGTGATCGCCGGCGCGGACCGGTTGCACCGCACGGTGCGCTGGGTGCACGCGGGCGAGGTGCCGAACATCGCGTCGCTGCTCAAGGGTGGTGAGCTGCTGCTGACCACCGGCCTCGGTCTTGGCACCCGGCCGGCCGAGCAGCGCGCCTTCGTACGGCGGCTGGCCGACCGGGGCATCGCCGCGCTGGTGGTGGAGCTGGGGCCGCGCTTCGCCCGCCTCCCCGCGACGATAGTGGAGGCCGCGCGGGCCGCCGGCCTGCCCCTGGTCCAGCTGCACCGCGAGGTCCCCTTCGTGGCGGTGACCGAGGAGATCCACACCGAGATCGTCAACGGTCACTACGCGCTGCTGCGGCAGGCCGAGGAGGTCCACCGGCAGTGCACGGAGGCGCTGCTCGGCGGCGGCGGCATCCCCCAGGTGCTGCGCATCCTGTCGGACTTCGCCGCCAATCCGGTCTTCCTGGAGACCGCCGACGGTCAGCTGCTGTACGCGGCGGGCACCGAGTCCGGGCCCGCCGACCCGCTCCAGGTCTGGGACGGGCTGCGCGGCGGGCGGGCGGCGCGCGAATCGGGCCCGCCCAGCGGCACGGTCCTGGTGGACGTGCCGGGCGGCGGCCCGGGGACGGCGTCGGTACGGGCGCGCCTGGTCCTGCTGTCCGTGTCCGGCGCGCTCTCCCCCGTGCACCGGATGGCGGCCGAGCGCGCGGCGGGCCTCCTCGCGGTCGTGCTCATGCAGGCGCGTCAGGAGGAGGAGCTGGCGGCGCGCGGCCGGGGCGACTTCCTGACGGACCTGGCGGAGGGCCGGATCACGGCCGAGGACGCGCCGGCGCAGGCGCGGGTCCTCGGCTTCAAGCCGGGTGACGGCCCGCTGCTGCCGGTGGTGATGCGCCTGGCGTCCGAGCTGTCGCCCTCGGGGAACTGGGCCCTGCTGGCCCGCGCGGTCCTGGAGGAGCTGTCCTCCGTCGGCGTGCCGGTCCTGCTGGGGGTCCGCCCGGTCGAGGGCCGGGTGCCGCTGCTGCTGGGCCTGCGGTCGGAGTCGGAGCGCACGGCGGTGGCGGACCGGGTCGCGGCGGCGCTGCGCGCGGGCGTGGAACGCGCCGGCCTGGAGCGCGCCGGGGTGCATCCCCCGGTCGTCGTGGTGGGCGTCGCCGGCAGCTGGGCGGCGGCGTCGGCGGGGCTGCGGCACGCGGCGGAGACGGCGACGGCCGCCCAGGGCCTCTCGGACCGGCCCTGGTACGACGCCCGGCGCCTCGACATCGACCTGCTGCTGTGGCGACTCCACTTCCACGGGGACACGGTGCTGGCGGCCTTCGTGGACCGGGCGATCGGCCCGCTGCGGGACCACGACCGCACGTCCCGCCCGCCGCTGCTGCCGACGCTGGAGACGTATCTGGCGCACGCGGGCCGCAAGGCGGAGACGGCCCGCGAACTGCACCTCAACCGGCAGACCCTCTACAACCGGCTGGCCCGCATCTCCGAACTCCTGGGCACGGACCTGGACGACCCCCAGACCGTGCTGGCCCTCTCGCTGGCCCTGAGGGCCCGCCGCCACACGCCGTAGGACTCGCGCCCGTCCCYCGCACGGGGGACGGGCGCGCTACCGCCCCGCCAGCTCGTCGTACACGCTGAGGACGTGCGCCACCGTCTCGTCCTCCGTGGGCCAGGTCCGGGCCTGCACCCGTCCCGCCGCCGCGAGGTCCATCCGCCGCTCCACGTCCTCAAGGAGCCCCCGCACCGCCCCGGCGAGCGCTTCCGGGTCCCCGTACGGCACCAGTTCGGCCGCGTCGCCGACGAGTTCGGGCACCCCGCCGACCGCCGTGGCGACCAGCGGCACCCCGAGCCGCAGCGCCTCCTGGGCGAGCAGGGACCGGGCCTCCCACCGCGAGGGCAGTACGGCGACGTCGGCCGCCGCGAGCAGTTCGGCGACGTCCTCCCGCCGCCCGATGAGGCGTACGGGCAGGTCTTCGGCCGCGATCTGGCGCTGGAGGGCGGCCCGTTCGCGGCCCTCCCCCGCGATGACGAGCAGCGGCTGCGGGTCGAGGTCCCGCCACGACCGGGCCGCCGCGAGCAGCGTCCGGTAGCCGCGGCCGCGTTCCAGCGCTCCGACCGCCATCAGCAACGGTCTTTCGACCGCGCCCAGTTCGGCGCGGGCCTTGCCGTCGTGGAGGCAGACGGGGCCGCGGGCGGGCGGGGCGGTGACGGGGGCGAGCCGGGCGTCCCTGGCCCCGCGGCGGCGGGCCCGGTCGACGAGTTCGGAGGAGGTGCCGAGGACGACGGTCGCGGCCCGCGCGGTCCGCCGCTCCAGCAGCCGGAGCATCCCGCCCTGCGCGGCCCCGCGGGCCTGCGGGCGACTGTCCCAGGTGGTGACGAGCGGGGCGCGGTCCCCGCCGCCGGAGAGCGCGAGCGCGGCCCGCACGGAGGCTTGGAGACCGTGTGCGTGGACGACGTCGGCGCCGATGCAGGCGTTGCGGAGGGCGGCGACGGTCGCGGGGTCGCCGAGGCGGGGCAGCGGCACGAAGTGCGCGCCGGCCCCCAGGTAGTCGTAGACGCGGTCGAGTGCGGCCGGGGCGCACACGGTCACCCGCACGCCCCTGGCCACCAGCCCCGAGGCGAGTGATCGGACGTGAGCGCTGCTGCCCGCGCCGCCGCCGCCCAGCACTTGGACCGTACGGAGCTGTGTCACGCGCCCAAGGATGCCAGCCCGTACCGCCGACCGTACGCACGTTCCGGCGCCGAAGTGGCGTCGTTCCCCTGTACGGAAGGCGTACGGCCCCGGCACCCGGCCCGCGGGTTCACCCACTTGAGGGAGCGCACGATCAACGCCGCACGCCCCCGGGCTGTCGCGGGCCCCACCGGGCCGCCACCGGACCGCGCCCACGGCCCGGCACCCGGCCCGCCCGGCAGGCCCGGCCGCCCGGCAGGCCCGGCGCCCCGTCACCTCCCGGCGGCGTCAGCCGTCCGCGCGGGCGGTGGCGAGCAGCTCCTCCGCGTGGGCCCTGGCCGTCTCGGAGTCCTCCTGGCCGGCGAGCATCCGGGACAGCTCCCGTACCCGCTCCTCGCCCTCCAGGACCGTGACGCCCGACCGGGTCACGGACCCGTCGTTGGTCTTCTCGACGAGCAGCTGCCGGTCCGCGAACGCCGCGACCTGCGGCAGGTGGGTGACGACCACGACCTGCGCGGTCCTGGCGAGCTTGGCGAGCCGGCGGCCGATCTCGACCGCCGCCTTGCCACCCACTCCGGCGTCCACCTCGTCGAACAGGTACGTCGGCACCGGGTCGACCCCGGCGAAGACGACCTCGACCGCCAGCATCACCCGGGACAGCTCACCGCCGGACGCGCCCTTGGCGATCGGCCGCGGCGGCGCCCCGGGGTGCGGGGCGAGCAGCAGCTCGACCTCGTCGGCGCCGGAGGGCCCGTAGGCGACCCGGCGGCCGTCGACCTCGACGCCGTCGGCGTCCTCGGTCTGCCGGATGTCGAAGGACACGCGCGCGTGGGGCATGGCGAGCGAGGCGAGTTCGGCGGTGACGGCGTCGGCGAACCGCTCGGCGGCCTCCGTCCGCGCGTCGGTCAGCCGCTGCGCGAGCACCGACAGCTCGTCGCGCAGGCGGTCGCGTTCGGCGGTGAGCTCCTCGATGCGGTCGTCGTCGCCGTCCAGCTCGCCGAGCCGGCCCGCGCTCTCCTCCGCCCAGGCGAGGACGGTGGCGATGTCCTCCCCGTACTTCCGGGTCAGCTGCGTGAGCGCCGCCCGCCGCTCCTCGACGGCGGCGAGCCGCAGCGGGTCGGCGTCCAGGTCGTCGGCGTAGCCGGCCAGCTCGGTGGCCACGTCGCCGAGGAGGATGGAGATCTCCCCCATCCGGTCGGCGAGCGCGGCGAGCGCCGGGTCGTGGGACCGTACGGCCTCCAGGGCCCGGCCGGCGCCCGCGACCAGGGTCGTGGCGTCGACGGACTCGGGATCCTCGGGGACGCCGGCGAGCGCGGCGTGCGCGAGCGCGGCGGCGGAGGCCAGGGCCTCGGCGTGCCCGAGCCGCTCCGCCTCGGCGGCCAGCTCGACGTCCTCCCCGGCGCGCGGGGCGACCGCCTCGACCTCGCCGAGCCCGAAGCGCAGCAGATCGGCCTCCTGGGCCCGCTCCCGGGCCCGGGTGGTGATCTCGTCCAGTTCCCCGGTGACGGCACGCAGCCGCCGGTACGCCTCCGCGTAGGCGGCGAGCGGCGCGGAGACGGCCTCACCCGCGTACCGGTCGAGCGCCCCGCGCTGCCGGGCCGGCTTGAGCAGGCCCTGCTGGTCGGTCTGGCCGTGGACGGCGACGAGTTCGTCGGCGAGCTCGGCGAGCACCCCGACGGGCACGGAGCGCCCGCCCAGGTGGGCGCGCGAGCGTCCCTCGGCCGAGACGGTGCGGCTGACGAGCAGCACCCCGTCCTCCAGCTCCGCACCGGCCTCCTCGGCGCGCACGGCGGCGGACGCGCCCGCGGGCACGCTGATCCGCCCCTCGACGACGGCCGAGGCCGCGCCGATCCGCACCAGGGCCGCATCGGCCCTGCCGCCGAGCAGCAGGCCCAGGCTGGTCACCACCATGGTCTTGCCCGCACCGGTCTCACCGGTCACCGCGGTGAAGCCGGGCGACAGCTCGACCACCGCGTCGTCGATGACCCCGAGCGACCGTATCCGCATCTCCTCCAGCACGCCCCAGACCATACGAGGTTTCCCGGGTGCGATGCGACATCACCCCCGGGCGTGACTCTCCGGCGTGCCGCTCGTTCGCCCCTCTCGGGGCCCGGGGCGGGTACGGCTGCGGGCGGGCGCGCCACCGGCCGGAACCGGCCTGCGGCGCGCCCCGCGTCAGCGGGCCCCGCCGCGCCAGCCGGACACGGGCAGGGCGAACTTCGCCACGAGCCGGTCCGTGAAGGAGGCGTGGTGGAGCCGGGCGAGCCTGACCGGGACGGCGCCCCGCCGCACCTCGACCCGCGCTCCGGCCGGGAGTTCCACCGTCCGCCGCCCGTCGCACCACAGCACCCCGTGCGGGGTGTGCGGCTCGACCTCGACGGCGAGCACCGACTCGGGGGTGGTGACGAGCGGCTTGGCGAAGAGGGCGTGCGCCCCGATCGGGACCATGAGCAGCGCCTCGACCTCGGGCCAGACGACCGGGCCGCCCGCCGAGAAGGCGTACGCGGTGGAGCCGGTGGGTGTCGCGCAGATCACGCCGTCGCAGCCGAAGCCGGTGACCGGGCGCCCGTCGATCGCGAGGACGACCTCCAGCATCCGTTCGGGGGACACCTTCTGCACGGCCGCCTCGTTGAGCGCCCAGTCGCGGTGCAGGACGTCGCCGTTCTCGTAGACGACGACGTCGAGGGTCATCCGCTCCTCGACCTCGTACGCCTTCGTCACGACCCGGTCGACGACCTGGTCGAGGTCGTCCCGCTCGGCCTCCGCGAGGAAGCCGACGCGGCCGAGGTTGACGCCGAGCATCGGGACGCCGGAGGCGCGGGAGAACTCCGCGCCGCGCAGCAGGGTGCCGTCACCGCCGAGGACGACGAGGAGTTCGCAGCCGTCGAGCGCGTCGGAGCAGTCCTCCTTGACCTTCTCGACGGACGGCGGCAGCGGCAGGTCCGCCGCCTCGCCCTCCAGGACGCGGACGCCGATGCCGCAGCGCAGCAGTCCGAGGACGACCAGTTCGGCGCTGCGCACGGCGGCCGGCCGGCCGGTGTGCGCGAGCAGGAAGACGGTACGGGTTGCGGTCTCTGGTGCTGCTGCCGTTGAGCTCAACGAGGTCCTTCCGCCACGGCGCGGTCGACATCCGCCGGATCCAGCGCGGGCGCCCCTGCCCGCAGCCACAGAAAGTACTCGACGTTGCCGGAGGGGCCGGGCAGCGGGCTGGCGGTGACGCCGAGGACGCCGAGGCCGAGTTCGGCGGCGCGCCGGGCGACGTTCTTCACCGCGTCGGCGCGGAGTTCGGTGCTCCGCACGACCCCGCCGGTGCCGAGCCGCTCCTTGCCCACCTCGAACTGCGGCTTCACCATGAGAACGAGGTCGGCGTCGGGGGCCGTGCAGGCCGCGAGGGCGGGCAGGACGAGGCCGAGCGGGATGAAGGAGAGGTCGCCGACGACGAGGTCGACGGGCACGCCGTCGATCGCGTCGAGTGTCAACTCCCGGACGTTCGTGCGGTCCTTCACGGTGACGCGCTCGTCGCTCTGCAGCGACCAGGCGAGCTGTCCGTAGCCGACGTCGACGGCGACGACGTGCGCGGCGCCCGCGCGCAGCAGGACGTCGGTGAAGCCGCCGGTGGAGGCCCCGGCGTCCAGGGCCCGCCGGCCCTCGACCTTCAGCCCGAGCGGGACGAAGGCCTCGAAGGCCCCCGCCAGCTTGTGGCCGCCGCGCGAGACGTAGTCGGGGTCGGAGTCGTCCTGGACGACGACGATGGCCGCGGCGGTCTCGACCTGGGTGGCGGGCTTGGTGGCGACGGTCTTGCCGACGGTCACCCGGCCCGCGGCGATCAGCTGGCTGGCGTGCTCGCGCGAGCGCGCGAGCTTGCGCCGGACCAGCTCGGCGTCGAGTCGGCGGCGTGCCACTCCTGCCACGTTCGGTTCAGCTCCTGTTGTCGTGCGGACGAGGGGCGGAATGCGCGTCCAGCGAGGTCAGCTCGGCGCGCAGCCCACGGTGTACATCCTCGTACACCTCCGGGTGCCCGTCCGCCGGGAGGTCGTCGACCTCGGCGAGACGCGCCAGGTGGGCGTCGACCCCGGGGTGCCCGGTGAGCTCCCGTACGACCTCCAGCGGCGCGGCCGCGGCGGGCTCCCGGGCGCCTTCCCGCAGGGCCTCCGCGTCCGGGGCCCCGGCCTCGGGGAGGGCGTCCACGGGCTCGGGCCCGGCCATCGCGTCGTTCATGGTCCCGACGCTACCGCGAACCCCTGGGGTACGGTCGACGGCGATGGCGACGATCACGGAGTGCCGCGCGGCACTCGACACACTCTCGGACAACCTGGCGCGCGCGGACGGCGACGTCCGGGGCGCGGCGGCGTTCGACCGCACCCTGAGCTGCCACATCACCGACCTGGACACCACGTTCACGGGCCGTCTCGCGGACGGCCGGATCGAGGTCGTGTCCACGGTGCCGGGCCCGCCTCCGGGCAAGGCGCAGATCCGGCTCGCGATGACCGGCGACGACCTGGTGTCGATGGTGCGCGGGGACCTGAACTTCGCGAAGGCCTGGGCCTCGGGCCGGGTCAGGCTGGAAGCGGGCTTCCGCGACCTGCTCCGCCTCCGCTCCCTCCTCTAGCGGGGCCCGGCGAGGGACGGACCAGCCCCAGGTCACGCGGGGCGGCCCGAGGGCTCACCCCCCGGCGACCGGCTCCGCCACCTGCCGCGGGACACGCGCCTTCCGCCCGGCGGGCACGACCAGCGGCGTCCCCGTCTCGGGGTCGGCGATGACCTGGCAGCGCAGCCCGAAGACCCGCTCGACCAGCTCGGCCGTCACCACCTCGGCCGGCGGCCCCTCGGCGACCACCTCGCCGTCGCGGACGGCGATGAGGTGGGTCGCGTACCGGGCGGCGTGGTTGAGGTCGTGCAGCACGGCGACGAGCGTCCGCCCCTGCGTCTCGTGCAGCTCGGCGCAGAGGTCGAGGACGTCGATCTGGTGCTGGATGTCGAGGTACGTCGTCGGCTCGTCAAGCAGCAGCAGCGGCGTCTGCTGGGCGAGCGCCATGGCGATCCAGACGCGCTGCCGCTGACCGCCGGAGAGCTCGTCCACGTACCGCTCGGCCAGCTCGGCGACGCCCGTCGCCTCCATCGACTCGCGGGTGATCCGCTCGTCCTCCGGCGACCACTGCCGCAGCAGCCCCTGGTGGGGGTAGCGCCCGCGGGCGACGAGGTCGGCGACGGTGATCCCGTCGGGCGCCACGGAGGTCTGCGGCAGCAGCCCGAGGGTCTTGGCGACCTTCTTCGCGGGCATCGACTGGATCGACTGCCCGTCGAGCAGGACGCGCCCCTCGCTGGGCTTCAGCATCCGGGACAGCGCGCGGAGCAGGGTGGACTTGCCGCAGGCGTTCGGCCCGACGATGACGGTGAACGAGTGGTCGGGGATCTCGACGGACAGCTCGCGGGCGATGACCCGCTGCTCGTACGCCAGGGTGACCGATTCCGCGCTCAGCCGCTGCTGCCGACCATCCATGACCGTACTCCCGTACCCGCTGCCTCGATGAAGTTAGGTTAGCCTACCCAATTTCTCGGCCGGGCCGGATGTCAGAGCCCCAGCCGCGCGAGCACCTTGCCCGCGTCCGGAGCCTCGCCGTCCGCCGCGTCCGCCGCCGTCCAGGCGGCCCCGCACAGGGCGCGCACGGCGTCCACGGGGTCCGCCGCACCGGCTCCCGCCGGGCCGTCGAGCACCAGCTCGCCCCCGCGCGGCGCACTCACGGAGGCCCGCCAGTCCCCGCACACGAAGCTCCCGTCCTCCTCCACGACCACCTCGGGCTGCCCCACGAGCAGCCCCCGCAGATCGGCCGCGACATAGGTCGGCCGGTGCTCCGGCACGGCCCGCAGCAGCTGCGCCGCGTCCGTCACCCCGGTGAAGACGAGCAGCGAGTCCACCCCGCCGTTGAACGCGCCCTCGATGTCCGTGTCCAGGCGGTCCCCGACCACCAGCGGCCGCCGCGCGCCCGTCCGCAGCACCGTCTCCCGGTGCATCGGCGGCAGCGGCTTCCCCGCGACCTTCGGCTCCACCCGGCCGCCCGTGGCGATCCGTACGACCTCGACCGCCGCCCCGTTCCCGGGCCCGATCCCCCGCGCGCCGGGAATCGTCAGGTCCGTGTTCGACGCGTACCAGGGAAGCCCCCGGGCCACCGCGTAGCTCGCCTCCGCGAACCGGCCCCACGGCATGTCGGGCCCGCCGTACCCCTGCACCACGGCCACCGGCTCGTCCTCCGCCGAGTCCACCGGCACCAGGCCGCGCTCGCGCAGCGCCACCCGCAGCCCCTCGCCGCCGATGACGAGGATCCGGGACCCGGACGGCACGTCGTCGGCGATCAGCCGGGCCACGGCCTGCGCCGAGGTGATCACGTCCCCCGCCTCGGCGGGCACCCCCAGCTCGGTGAGGTGCTCGGCCACCGCGTCGGGCGTCCGCAGCGCGTTGTTGGTGACGTACGCCAGGTGCATCCCGCCGTCCCGGGCGGTCCCGAGCGCCTCCACGGCGTGCGGAACGGCCTCCCCGCCCGCGTAGACGACCCCGTCCAGGTCGAGGAGCGCCGTGTCGTACGCCTCGCTCAGCGGCTCCGTGCTGCCCGCGGGCCGCCGCCTGACCTCGTCCTGCCGCTCCTGGCCGTTCCGCACCGTCACCGCGCACTCCTCGTCTCGCCGGGTGGGTTCCCCACTCCCCCGATCATCGCTCATCATCCCGGCCACATACGATGACGAGATGAACACCTCAGGTCACGCGGCCGACGACGTCCGCGACGACGCAGCCGGCCTGCGCCTGGCGCCGTTCCGCGGGCTCCGTTACGTCCCCGAGCGGGTCGGCAGCCTCGCCGCCGTGACGTCCCCGCCCTACGACGTCGTCGTACGACCTGACGGACTCCTTCATCTGGAGTCCGCCGACCCCCACAACATCGTCCGGCTGATCCTCCCGCAGGCGATCACCGCCGGCACCCGGCACCGCAAGGCCGCCGTCACCCTCGACCGCTGGCTCGCGGAAGGCGTCCTCGCCCCCGACCCGGAGCCCGCGCTCTACGTGTACGAGCAGCTCGGCGACGGCATCCTGCAGCGCGGCATCATCGGGGCCCTGGAGCTCTCCACCCCGGCGGAGGGCGTCGTCCTGCCCCACGAGGACGTCATGCCGCATGTCGTCGAGGACCGGGCCGCCCTGATGCGGACCACCGCGGCGAACCTGGAGCCGCTGCTCCTCACGTACGTCGGCGAGGCGGACGGGGACGGCGCCGACGACGTCGTCGAGCGGACCGTCCGGCGCCCGCCGCTGCTCGCGACCACCACGGAGGACGGCTTCCACCACCGCCTCTGGGCGGTGACCGACCCGGCCGAGCAGGCCGCCGTCTCCACCGGGCTCGTCCGCCACCAGGCCCTGATCGCCGACGGCCACCACCGCTGGGCGACGTATCTGCGCCTCCGCGAGGAGCACCCCTCCCCCGGCCCGTGGAACTACGGCCTGGTCCTCCTCATCGACACCACCCGCTACCCGCTGAGGGTCCGCGCGATCCACCGGCTCCTGAACCGCCTGCCGCTCGCCGACGCCCTCGGGGCCCTCGACGGCTCCTTCCGGGTACGCCGGGTCGACCAGCCCCTGCGGGCGGCCATGGAGGTCCTCGCGGAGGCGTCCGCCGAGGGCAACGCCTTCCTCCTGGCCGGCGACGGCGGCTTCCACCTCGTCGACCGCCCGGACCCCGCGCTGCTCGAACGCACGATCCGCACGGACCGCCCGGACGCCTGGCGCACCCTGGACGCCACGGTCCTGCACTCGACGCTCCTGGAACACGTCTGGCACATCCCGGACGCGCCCGAGGACATCGCGTACATCCACGACACCGAGGCCGCGGTCGAGCAGGCGGAGCGCCGCGGCGGTACGGCGGTCCTGATGCATCCGGTACGCGAGGAAGTCGTACGGGACCTGGCCCGCCAGGGCGTCACGATGCCCCGCAAGTCCACCTCCTTCGGCCCGAAGCCGGCGACGGGCCTGGTCCTGCGAAGCCTGGCGCTGGACTGAGAGGTCCCGGAGAACGCGAAAGGGCGGCACCCGCAGGGGTGCCGCCCTTCTCAGCTACCGACCGGATCAGCTCTTGTCGCCGACGCTGTCGTCACTGCCGTCGAGGTCGTCGTCCTCGTCCTCGTCCTCGTCGAGGTCGGCGTCGGCGTCGGCGTCGAGGGCCTCGCCCCGCTCCTCCGCCTCCCGCTCGTCCTCGTCGAACGCGTCGACGAACTCGATGCCGTCCATCTCGGCGAGGCGGTCGGAGGCGTCCGTGGAGCCGTCCTTGTCGGCCTCAAGGGCCTTGGCGAACCACTCCCGCGCCTCGCGCTCACGGCCGGCGGCGAGCAGCGCGTCGGCGTAGGCGTAGCGCAGGCGCGCGGTCCACGGGTGAACGGCGCTGGAGGCGAGCTCGGGGCTCTGCAGCGTCACGATGGCCGCGTCGAGCTGGCCGAGGTCCCGGCGGGCGCCGGCGGCCACGAGCCGCATCTCGACCTGACCGGCCTTGTCCAGCTTCTGCACCTCGGGCTCACCGGCCATGGCCAGCGCGCGCTCGGGACGGTTGAGTCCGCGCTCGCAGTCGGCCATGACGGGCCACAGCTCCACGCCCCCGCTCATCCGGCGGGCGGCACGGAACTCGGCGAGCGCCTCGGAGTACTTCTGCGTGGCGTACGCGGCGAAGCCGGCGGCCTCGCGCACGGCGGCGACACGGGAGGCGAGCCGCAGGGCGACCCTGGAGTAGTCGTACGCCTTCTCCGGGTCCTCGTCGATCAGCTGGGCGACCATGACGAGGTTGCGCGAGACGTCCTCGGCGAGCCCCTTGGGCAGGCTCATGAGCTCCTGGCGCACGTCCGGGTCGATCTCCTCACCGGTGACCTCCGGGGGGATCGGCAGCCGCTTGATGGGCGCGCGGTCGCTGCGCTCGCGGTCGTCACGGCGCCCGAAGCCACCACGGTCGTCGCGCCCGCGGTACCCACCACGGCTGTCGCCACCGCGGTCGTCGCGACGGAAGCCGCCGCCACCGCGGTTGTCCCCGCCACGGTCGTCACGGCGGAACCCGCCGCCGCCACGGTTGTCGTCCCGACGGAAGGAGGACGGACGCTCGTCACGCCGGTCGTCCCGACGGAACCCGCCGCCGCGGTTGTCGCCACCACGGTCGTCACGCGAGGGGTACGAGGGCCGGTCGTCCCGACGGAACGACGAAGGACGCTCATCACGCCGGTCATCGCGACGGAACCCGCCGCCGCGGTTGTCCCCGCCACGGTCGTCACGCGAGGGGTACGAGGGCCGGTCGTCCCGACGGAACGACGAAGGACGCTCATCACGCCGATCGTCACGACGGAACCCACCACCGCCACCACGGTTGTCCCCGCCACGGTCATCGCGACGGAACCCACCGCCACCACGGTTGTCACCACCACGGTCATCGCGACGGAACCCACCGCCACCGCGGTTGTCACCACCACGGTCATCGCGACGGAAGCCACCACGGTTGTCGTCCCGGCGGTCGTCACGGGGGAAGGAGGGCCGGTCGTCGCGACGGAAGCCGCCGCCACCACGGTTGTCGCCACCGCGATCGTCGCGACGGAACCCACCGCCGCCACGGTTGTCGCCGCCACGGTCGTCACGACGGAACCCACCGCCACCACGGTTGTCACCACCACGGTCGTCACGACGGAAGCCACCACGATTGTCGTCCCGGCGGTCGTCACGGGGGAAGGAGGGCCGGTCGTCCCGACGGAACGACGACGGACGCTCGTCACGCCGGTCATCCCGACGGAAGCCACCACCACTGCCGCGGTTGTCGCCACCACGGTCATCGCGACGGAAACCGCCCCCAGCACGGTTGTCCCCGCCACGGTCGTCACGACGGAAGCCACCGCCACCACGGTTGTCCCCGCCGCGATCGTCACGACGGAACCCACCGCCACCACGGTTGTCGCCACCGCGATCGTCACGACGGAAACCGCCACCGCGGTTGTCCCCGCCACGGTCATCGCGACGGAAGCCACCACCACCGCGGTTGTCGTCACGGCGGAAGCCGCCGCCGCCACGGTTGTCCCCGCCACGGTCATCGCGACGGAAACCGCCGCCACCGCCACGGTTTTCACCACCGCGATCGTCACGACGGAAACCACCACCGCGGTTGTCACCGCCACGGTTGTCGTCACGGCGCGGCCCACGGTAGCCGCCCCGGTCGCCGCCGGCGCCGGCCCCGTCCCTGCGACGCGGCTCGCGCTCCGGACGGTCGTCGGGAGAGTTGGTGGACATCGACGTGACTCCTGTCTTCGGGTACTGCAGTCATTCTCGCGCAGCCGGCACTCGGCCGCGCATCGGAAAAGTCAAGCAAAAAACAAAAGGACCCCTGGTCCCAGTTGCTTCAGAACTAACACAGTGGACGCGAGCAACTGAGGACAAGCCCTCGGCCTATTAGTACCGGTCAGCTCCACCCATTACTGGGCTTCCACATCCGGCCTATCAACCCAGTCGTCTACTGGGAGCCTTACCCTCTCAAGGAGGTGGGAATACTCATCTCGAAGCAGGCTTCCCGCTTAGATGCTTTCAGCGGTTATCCCTCCCGAACGTAGCCAACCAGCCATGCCCTTGGCAGGACAACTGGCACACCAGAGGTTCGTCCGTCCCGGTCCTCTCGTACTAGGGACAGCCCTTCTCAATATTCCTACGCGCGCAGCGGATAGGGACCGAACTGTCTCACGACGTTCTAAACCCAGCTCGCGTACCGCTTTAATGGGCGAACAGCCCAACCCTTGGGACCGACTCCAGCCCCAGGATGCGACGAGCCGACATCGAGGTGCCAAACCATCCCGTCGATATGGACTCTTGGGGAAGATCAGCCTGTTATCCCCGGGGTACCTTTTATCCGTTGAGCGACGGCGCTTCCACAAGCCACCGCCGGATCACTAGTCCCGACTTTCGTCCCTGCTCGACCCGTCGGTCTCACAGTCAAGCTCCCTTGTGCACTTACACTCAACACCTGATTGCCAACCAGGCTGAGGGAACCTTTGGGCGCCTCCGTTACCCTTTGGGAGGCAACCGCCCCAGTTAAACTACCCATCAGACACTGTCCCTGATCCGGATCACGGACCGAGGTTAGACATCCAGCACGACCAGAGTGGTATTTCAACGGCGACTCCACAACCACTGGCGTGGCTGCTTCAAAGTCTCCCACCTATCCTACACAAGCCGAACCGAACACCAATATCAAACTGTAGTAAAGGTCCCGGGGTCTTTCCGTCCTGCTGCGCGAAACGAGCATCTTTACTCGTAGTGCAATTTCACCGGGCCTATGGTTGAGACAGTCGAGAAGTCGTTACGCCATTCGTGCAGGTCGGAACTTACCCGACAAGGAATTTCGCTACCTTAGGATGGTTATAGTTACCACCGCCGTTTACTGGCGCTTAAGTTCTCAGCTTCGCCCTGTCGAAACAGAGCTAACCGGTCCCCTTAACGTTCCAGCACCGGGCAGGCGTCAGTCCGTATACATCGCCTTACGGCTTCGCACGGACCTGTGTTTTTAGTAAACAGTCGCTTCTCGCTGGTCTCTGCGGCCACCCCCAGCTCACGGAGTAAATCCGATCACCAGTGATGGCCCCCCTTCTCCCGAAGTTACGGGGGCATTTTGCCGAGTTCCTTAACCATAGTTCACCCGAACGCCTCGGTATTCTCTACCTGACCACCTGAGTCGGTTTAGGGTACGGGCCGCCATGAAACTCGCTAGAGGCTTTTCTCGACAGCATAGGATCATCCACTTCACCACAATCGGCTCGGCATCAGGTCTCAGMCTTAATGTGTGACGGATTTGCCTAYSWSACGKCCTACACCCTTACCCCGGGACTACCACCGCCCGGGCTGGACTACCTTCCTGCGTCACCCCATCGCTTACCTACTACCACCTTGGATCGACGGCTCCACCACTTTCCTTTCCCCGAAGGGTCCGGAACGGCTTCACGGCCTTAGCATTAATGGATTCGATATTGGGCGTTTCAAAGCGGGTACCGGAATATCAACCGGTTGTCCATCGACTACGCCTGTCGGCCTCGCCTTAGGTCCCGACTTACCCTGGGCAGATCAGCTTGACCCAGGAACCCTTAGTCAATCGGCGCACACGTTTCTCACGTGTGTATCGCTACTCATGCCTGCATTCTCACTCGTGAACCGTCCACAACTCGCTTCCGCGGCTGCTTCACCCGGCACACGACGCTCCCCTACCCATCACAACACCCGTTGGGGCTATACGCTGCAATGACACGACTTCGGCGGTACGCTTGAGCCCCGCTACATTGTCGGCGCGGAATCACTTGACCAGTGAGCTATTACGCACTCTTTCAAGGGTGGCTGCTTCTAAGCCAACCTCCTGGTTGTCTCTGCGACTCCACATCCTTTCCCACTTAGCGTACGCTTAGGGGCCTTAGTCGATGCTCTGGGCTGTTTCCCTCTCGACCATGGAGCTTATCCCCCACAGTCTCACTGCCGTGCTCTCACTTACCGGCATTCGGAGTTTGGCTAAGGTCAGTAACCCGGTAGGGCCCATCGCCTATCCAGTGCTCTACCTCCGGCAAGAAACACACGACGCTGCACCTAAATGCATTTCGGGGAGAACCAGCTATCACGGAGTTTGATTGGCCTTTCACCCCTAACCACAGGTCATCCCCCAGGTTTTCAACCCTGGTGGGTTCGGTCCTCCACGAAGTCTTACCTCCGCTTCAACCTGCCCATGGCTAGATCACTCCGCTTCGGGTCTTGAGCGCGCTACTGAATCGCCCTGTTCGGACTCGCTTTCGCTACGGCTTCCCCACACGGGTTAACCTCGCAACGCACCGCAAACTCGCAGGCTCATTCTTCAAAAGGCACGCAGTCACGACCACACGACGCTGCACCTAAATGCATTTCGGGGAGAACCAGCTATCACGGAGTTTGATTGGCCTTTCACCCCTAACCACAGGTCATCCCCCAGGTTTTCAACCCTGGTGGGTTCGGTCCTCCACGAAGTCTTACCTCCGCTTCAACCTGCCCATGGCTAGATCACTCCGCTTCGGGTCTTGAGCGCGCTACTGAATCGCCCTGTTCGGACTCGCTTTCGCTACGGCTTCCCCACACGGGTTAACCTCGCAACGCACCGCAAACTCGCAGGCTCATTCTTCAAAAGGCACGCAGTCACGACCCATTGAGTAAACTCAATGAGCGACGCTCCCACGGCTTGTAGGCACACGGTTTCAGGTACTATTTCACTCCGCTCCCGCGGTACTTTTCACCATTCCCTCACGGTACTATCCGCTATCGGTCACCAGGGAATATTTAGGCTTAGCGGGTGGTCCCGCCAGATTCACACGGGATTTCTCGGGCCCCGTGCTACTTGGGTGTCTCTCAAACGAGCCGTCAATGTTTCAGCTACGGGGGTCTTACCCTCTACGCCGGACCTTTCGCATGTCCTTCGCCTACATCAACGGTTTCTGACTCGTCTCACAGCCGGCAGACTGTGAAAGAGAGATCCCACAACCCCGCATGCGCAACCCCTGCCGGGTATCACACGCATACGGTTTGGCCTCATCCGGTTTCGCTCGCCACTACTCCCGGAATCACGGTTGTTTTCTCTTCCTGAGGGTACTGAGATGTTTCACTTCCCCTCGTTCCCTCCACATGCCCTATGTGTTCAGGCATGGGTGACAGCCCATGACGACTGCCGGGTTTCCCCATTCGGAAACCCCCGGATCAAAGCCTGGTTGACGGCTCCCCGGGGACTATCGTGGCCTCCCACGTCCTTCATCGGTTCCTGGTGCCA
>NZ_RDBH01000129.1:1863129-1870629 GCF_008042145.1 Streptomyces sp. adm13(2018) | reverse complement strand
CTGGGTGCCGGCGGGGCGACCGTGGAGACGGTGCTCACCGAGGAGAACGTGGTTCCGGGCGGTGTCGTCCAGGGTGAGGTCCGCATTCAGGGCGGCAGCGTCGACCAGCAGATCGAGGGCCTCTCGGTCGGCCTGCAGGCGCGGGTCGAGGTCGAGGGCGGCGACCAGGAGCACAAGCAGGACATCGAGTTCGTCAAGGTCCGGCTGGGCGGTGCCTTCGAGGTGAAGGCCGGCGCGGTGCACGTGGTGCCGTTCGGTCTGGAGATCCCGTGGGAGACCCCGGTGACGTCCGTCTCGGGTCAGCAGCTCCGGGGCATGAACATCGGTGTGACGACCGAGCTGGAGATCGCCCGTGCCGTGGACTCCGGTGACCTCGACCCGGTCAACGTGCACCCGCTGCCGGCGCAGCAGGCGATCCTCGACGCCTTCCTCCAGCTGGGCTTCCGCTTCAAGAGCGCGGACATGGAGCGCGGTCACATCCGCGGCACGCGGCAGAAGCTGCCCTTCTACCAGGAGATCGAGTTCTTCGCGCCGCAGCAGTACCGGGGTCTGAACCAGGTCGAGGTCAGCTTCGTCGCGGACGACCGCGAGATGGACGTCGTCCTGGAGATGGACAAGAAGCCGGGTCTGTTCGGTGAGGGCAGCGACTCGTTCCGCGCGTTCAAGGTGGGTCTGCACGACTTCCACTCCACCGACTGGGCGGCCTACCTGAACCAGTGGCTCGCCGAGGTCGGCGGCCGTCGCAACTGGCTCTAGGCTCGGCCCGAAGGGCTGCTGAGGCAGTACGGACGAGACGGAGGTTTCCACGTGTCCGAGGGCAAGAGGGCGCCGCTCCCCCATGACTTCCACCCGCCGGTGGCGGCGTTCACCGTGGTGAGCGACGACATCGCGCCGGGCGGGGTCCTGAAGGACGCCCAGGTGTACGCGGAGGGGAACACCTCGCCGCACCTGCGCTGGGAGGGGTTCCCGGCGGAGACGAAGAGCTTCGCCGTGACCTGCTTCGATCCGGACGCCCCGACGGGCAGCGGGTTCTGGCACTGGGTGCTGTTCGACATCCCGGCGTCGGTGACCGAGCTGCCGGCCGGTGCCGGGTCGGGGTCGTTCGCGGGGCTGCCGGACGGGGCGGTGCACGTCCGCAACGACTACGGTTCGAAGGACTTCGGCGGTGCCGCTCCCCCGGCGGGCGAGGAGCACCGGTACGTGTTCACGGTGTACGCGGTGGACAGCGAGAAGCTCGGTCCGGACAGCGACGTGTCGCCGGCGGCGGTGGGGTTCAACCTGCGGTTCCACACGCTCGGGCGGGCCCAGCTGGTCGGTGAGTACACGGCTCCCACGACGGGCTGATCGTTCGTTTGTTGTTTGCCCGCTTCTGGTCTTGGAGAGATCAGAAGCGGGCATCTTTTGTTGCGCGGGAAAATATTGCGTTGTCCGACCCCGGCCGGCCCGGCCATCGTTGATCCAGGCTTCACCGCCCCGCTCCGGGGCCGGGCCTGCACACGGGAGGTGGGCACAATGCGGGACACGCTGGTACTCAACGCGAGCTTCGAGCCGCTGTCGACGGTCTCTCTCAACCGTGCGGTGGTGCTTGTCCTGACGGACAAGGCCGTCGTCGAGCACGCCCATCCCGATCTCCGGGTCCGCGGTGCGGCCGTCGATCTCCCGGTGCCGCGGGTGATCAGGCTCTGCCGCTACGTACGGGTGCCGTTCCGAAGACAGGCTCCGTGGTCGAGGAGGGGGGTGCTGGTGCGGGACCAGCACCGGTGCGCGTACTGCGGGCGGCGGGCGACGACGGTCGACCACGTGGTGCCGCGTGCCCAGGGGGGTGGGGACAGCTGGCTGAACACGGTCGCCTCCTGCGCCGAGGACAACCACCGCAAGGCGGCGCGGACGCCGGAGCAGGCGGGGATGCCGCTGCTGTTCCAGCCGTTCGAGCCGACGCCGGCGGACGCGATGCTGCTGGCGATGCGGGCGAGCGAGCGGGCGGACCTCCCGGAGTGGCTCTCGAAGGCCGCCGCGTGACGCGGTCCCGTGGGCGTGGCCCCCGGGTGTGAGCTTCGTACGGAGGGGGTCTCTTCCTGAGGGTACTGAGATGTTTCACTTCCCCTCGTTCCCTCCACATGCCCTATGTGTTCAGGCATGGGTGACAGCCCATGACGACTGCCGGGTTTCCCCATTCGGAAACCCCCGGATCAAAGCCTGGTTGACGGCTCCCCGGGGACTATCGTGGCCTCCCACGTCCTTCATCGGTTCCTGGTGCCAAGGCATCCACCGTGCGCCCTTAAAAACTTGGCCACAGATGCTCGCGTCCACTGTGTAGTTCTCAAACAACGACCAGCCACCCACCACCCCACCCGACAAGCAGGTGAGTTCACTGGGGCCGGAATCTTGAAGGACGACCAGCCGGCCGTACCCTCAGACACCCAACAACGTGCCAAGCACAGTCCGTTTCCAGAATCCCGTTTTCCACGCCGAAGCAGTACTCACGATTCACCGGATCAAGACTGTGCCAACTAATCAACGTTCCACCCATGAGCTGACCGTGCAGAACGTTTGCCTGCAATCGGTACTGTGCTCCTTAGAAAGGAGGTGATCCAGCCGCACCTTCCGGTACGGCTACCTTGTTACGACTTCGTCCCAATCGCCAGTCCCACCTTCGACAGCTCCCTCCCACAAGGGGTTGGGCCACCGGCTTCGGGTGTTACCGACTTTCGTGACGTGACGGGCGGTGTGTACAAGGCCCGGGAACGTATTCACCGCAGCAATGCTGATCTGCGATTACTAGCAACTCCGACTTCATGGGGTTCAACCAGCTCCCATGCGGAAGCCGGTGTTATCCGGTATTAGACCCCGTTTCCAGGGCTTGTCCCAGAGTGAAGGGCAGATTGCCCACGTGTTACTCACCCGTTCGCCACTAATCCACCCCGAAGGGCTTCATCGTTCGACTTGCATGTGTTAAGCACGCCGCCAGCGTTCGTCCTGAGCCAGGATCAAACTCTCCGTGAATGTTTACCCGTAATCGGGTGACACTCGCGTTGAGCGGGACGGTCATGCCGGAATGTGGCCGACCGTCCACAGCGTCCTCGCTGTGTATGTTGCCCACCGACCACAAGGGCCGGCAGGACTTTCAAAGGAACCCTGCCATCCGAAGATGGACGGGGTATCAACTAATCTGGCGTTGATTTTTGGCACGCTGTTGAGTTCTCAAGGAACGGACGCTTCCTTTGTACTCACCCTCTCGGGCTTTCCTCCGGGCTTCCCTTCGGTATTTCGTGTTTCCAGCCTAGCAGACCCGATTTCTCGTTTCCGCCACCCGCTGGAGGGGGTTTACCGGGCAGGAATTCACTTTCGTGCTTTCCGTTCCCGGCGGGGTTGAACGTTACCAGGCTTTCTCGGCCCCCCCGACCACGTCCCTGCGAGCACGCAGAGGTGTAGACCACTGGGGTTAGGATCTGGCTTGATAGGTGCTGCCGACCCGCGACACAAAGCCGCTTTGAGGTCAGGCAGGAGTACGACAGTACATCCCACCGTCAGTAGAGGCAAATCGTTTCCGGTAGTCCCTAGCTCCGCCCAACTGGTACGTCTCGTGCGGAACCGGGACTTCTTATGACTTACGCTTCTGAACAGTACGCCGTCCAGGACAGGTAGTGACGGCGCCACACAATCTCCGCCCCTGGGAGGCTTCCCATGACAACCGTGACGTCGCCGCTTGCCGGACGCGCCATCGGTCTCGCCGCAGTTCCCGACCCGGTCTTCTCCGGTGCGATGGTCGGGCCCGGCACCGCCATCGATCCCGTACGTGAGGCCTCGGAGGCCGTCTCCCCCATCGACGGGGTCATCGTCTCCATGCACCCGCACGCCTTCGTCGTCGTCGACGGCGAGGGCCACGGGGTGCTGACCCACCTCGGGATCGACACCGTTCAGCTCAACGGCGAGGGCTTCGAGCTCCTCGTCGGCAAGGGTGACACCGTCACGCGCGGCCAGGCCGTCGTGCGATGGAACCCCGCCGCGGTCGAGGCCGCCGGCAAGTCCCCCATCTGTCCCGTCGTGGCCCTGGAGGCCACCGCGGACTCGCTCTCCCACGTCGTCGAGGACGGCGACGTGAAGGCCGGCGACCAGCTCTTCGGCTGGAGCTGAGCCGGATCGTCCCCGTGACGACCGCGAGTTCGACATTCATCGCGGCGGCAGGTGCCGCCGCTCTATGGGAGACGGGTGAGATGGAGACAACGCTGCGAGGCGTCGGCGTCAGCCACGGTGTGGCGATCGGCGAGGTCCGGCACATGGGCACGGCGGTTCTCGAACCGCCGGCCAAGCAGATCCCGGCGGACGAGGCGGAGCGCGAACAGGGGCGCGCCCGTCAGGCCGTCGAGGCTGTCGCCGCCGACCTCAATGCGCGCGGCAACCTGGCGGGCGGCGAGGCCCAGCACGTGCTGGAGGCCCAGGCGATGATCGCCCAGGACCCCGAGCTCATCGCCGACGTGGACCGTCGCATCGCCGTGGGCAGCACGGCCGAGCGCGGTATCTACGACGCCTTCTCGCACTACCGCGAGCTGCTCGCCGGGGCCGGCGAGTACATGGCCGGACGGGTCGCCGWCCTCGACGACGTCCGGAACCGGATCGTGGCGCGCCTTCTCGGTGTGCCGATGCCGGGCGTGCCGGACAGCGACGAGCCGTACGTGCTGATCGCGCGGGACCTGGCGCCGGCCGACACCGCGCTGCTCGACCCCGCGCTGGTGCTCGGCTTCGTGACCGAGGAGGGCGGACCGACCAGCCACAGCGCCATCCTCGCGCGGGCGCTGGGTGTGCCGGCCATCGTCGCGCTGCCGGGCGCGGGTGAGCTCGCCGAGGGCACGATGATCGCGGTCGACGGTTCGACCGGTGAGATCTTCGTGGACCCGAGCGAGGAGAAGAAGGCGGAGCTGACCAAGGCGGCCGCCGCGCGCAAGGCCGCGCTGGCGACGTCCAGCGGTCCTGGCGCCACCTCGGACGGTCACAAGGTGCCGCTGCTCGCCAACGTGGGCGGTCCGGCGGACGTCCCCGCGGCGGTGGAGGCCGGTGCCGAGGGCGTCGGCCTGTTCCGTACGGAGTTCCTCTTCCTGGACGACAGTCAGAAGGCTCCGTCCGAGGAGAAGCAGGTCGAGGCGTACCGCCAGGTGCTGGAGGCGTTCCCCGAGGGCCGGGTGGTCGTACGGGTGCTCGACGCCGGTGCGGACAAGCCGCTGGACTTCCTGACTCCGGCCGACGAGCCGAACCCGGCGCTCGGCGTGCGGGGGCTGCGCTCGCTCCTGGACCACCCGGACGTCCTGCGGACCCAGCTGACCGCGCTCGCGAAGGCGGCGGAGGGTCTGCCGGTGTGGCTCGAGGTCATGGCTCCGATGGTGGCCGACCGTACGGACGCGAAGGCCTTCGCCGACGCGTGCCGCGAGGCGGGGCTGCGGGCGAAGTTCGGTGCGATGGTCGAGATTCCCTCGGCCGCGCTGCGGGCCCGCTCGATCCTCCAGGAGGTCGAGTTCCTCTCGCTCGGTACCAACGACCTGGCGCAGTACACCTTCGCGGCGGACCGTCAGGTCGGCGCGGTGTCGCGGCTCCAGGACCCCTGGCAGCCGGCGCTGCTCGACCTGGTGGCGCTGTCCGCCGAGGCGGCGAAGGCCGAGGGGAAGAGCTGCGGCGTCTGCGGCGAGGCCGCGGCCGACCCGCTGCTCGCGTGTGTGCTGACCGGCCTGGGGGTCACCTCCCTCTCCATGGGTGCGGCGTCGATTCCGTACGTGCGGGCGACGCTGGCCAAGTACACGCTGGCGCAGTGCGAGCGTGCGGCTGCCGCGGCGCGTGCCGCGGACACGGCGCACGAGGCGCGCGTGGCCGCTCAGGCGGTGCTGTCCGGGGAGTGATGTCCCGGCTGTGAGCGACGAAGGGGCTTTCCGTCACGGAGGTGGCGGGGAGCCCCTTCGGCGTGGACGGGGTCAGTGGTGGGTGGTCCAGTCGTCGTCGGGGTCGGGGGTCACGGGGAAGCCGGCCAGGTGGTCGACTCCCGGTTCCGGGGAGAGGGGTTCTCCGGTGCGGGCGTCGGTGCAGTAGGCGGCGAAGACCTCGGCCTCGGTGAGGGGGGTGAGGGTGCCGCCGGTGAGGCGCCAGCCGTGCAGGCGGTCGCGCGCGCCGGGCCGGGTGGTGCGCAGGACGAGTCCGCCGGGTGCTCCGAGGGCGATGCCGGCGGCGAGGACCGCGGTGAACTCGGCCGCGGCGGCGTCCTCGACGTCCGTGTGCGGGCTGCCGCCGTCGGCGTGGAGGACGGCGAGGAGTCGGTCGTCGGCGGCCGGGACGCTGCAGACGAGGTGGTGGGTGCCGGTCCCGGCGGCTTCCAGGAGCCGGGCGAGGAGTCGGGCGGCACGCTCGAAGGAGGCCCTGCCGATGTCCTTGCCGCAGGTGGCGCAGTCGCCCGCGGTGGCGAGGACCGTGGTGGCGTACTCCCAGGTGGCGTGGCGGACGGCGGTGTCGACCAGCTCGGGCAGGAGGGTACTGAGGGGCTGCCCGGTGTAGGTGACGCGGGCGCCGGTGGCCGCGAGGTGGGCGGTGAAGCGGCTGCGGCTGGTGGGGTGGTCGGGGTCCAGAGCCGTCTCCGCGCAGTAGGCCGCGAACTCCTCGGGGTCGAAGAGGGTGACGGTGGTGTGGCCGCCGCGGGCGGCGAGGCTCCTCAGGAGGGCCTCGGCGTGGCGGAGGTAGGTGGTGTGGTCGTCGAAGGCGAAGGTGCGGTACCGGCGCATGGCCGTGAAGTCGTGCTCGTCGGCGAGGAGGCCGACGGTGCTGGGGACTTCACGGCGCAGGGCGCGCCGGAGCTCCGCGGTGGTGGTGCCGGTCCGTGTCATGTCTCCCCCTGGGTACGGTCCGATCAGTGCTCACTCACCGTAACCTTCGCCACTGACAGTGACGGTTGGGGGAGGCGTCGGCGGACGAGGCGGTTCTGGGCCGCGGTGGTGGCGACGAGGGTGGCGCCGAGGAGGGGCCAGGCCAGGGGGCCGGCGGAGACGAGGCCGGTCATCACGAGGGGGCCGACGAAGCGCTGGGTGGACTGGGCGAGGCCGTGGACGCCGAGGTATGCGCCCTGGGCGTCGTCGGGGGCGAGGGCGACGGAGATCTCCCAGGAGGCGATGGTGTGGATCATCTCCGCGAAGGTGAGGGCGACGGCCGCGGTGAGGAGGGCGGCGACGGCGAGGTTCCGGCCGCCGAGGGCGGAGACCGCGAGGGCGAGGGTGCCGACGGCGAAGAGGACCGCGAGGGGGACGAGCAGGCGGCGGGCGGCCTCGGTGGAGGAGCCGAAGCGGGAGAGCGGGACCTGGAAGATCACCACCAGGGCGCTGTTGGCGACCATCAGGAGCGGGGCGAGGCCGACGGGGGCCTCGGTGGCGTGGACGATCCAGAGCGGCAGGGCGACCTGGAGGATCGAGTCGTGGAGGTAGAAGACGGAGTCCGCGGCGGTGAAGCCGAGGAATCCCCGGTCGCGCCAGGGGG
>NZ_RDBH01000129.1:1856746-1863029 GCF_008042145.1 Streptomyces sp. adm13(2018) | reverse complement strand
AGGTAGGAGAGGGCGTCGCCGATGAGGAGCAGGTGGAAGGCGGTGCTGCTGCCGACGGCGAGGGCGGCCGCGGCGCCGAGGCCGCCGAGGGTCCAGCCGATGTTGGAGGTGGTGCGGTTGATGGCCTGGTAGCGGATGCGGTCGGGGCCGGCGACGCGGGCGGCGTAGAGCTTGGTGAGGACGTTGGTGGCGCGGTCCGGGAGGGCTCCCGCGGCCGAGAAGAGGACGAGCAGTGTGAAGTCGTCGGTGGTGAGGAGGGCGAGGAGGGCGGCGGCGCGGAGCAGTTGGGTGCCGATGATGACGCGGACGAGGGGGAAGCGGTCGGCGAGCCGTCCGCCGAGGGGGGCGCCCGCGATGCCGACGGCTCCGGACACGGCGATGAGGAGGCCGACCTGACCGAGGTCGAGTCCGGTGACGAACGTGAAGTAGAGGGCCATGGCGGTGGCCCAGAGTCCGGTGCCGCACTTGTCGATGAAGCCGATGACGAGCATGCGGCGGCCGTCTCTGCCGCCGGGGACGCGGTCCTTGAAGGCTGTTCGGGTGGTGTGGGTGGTGCGGCTCATCGGGTCCCCCTTGCGAAGTACATTGTACTGATACATAATTGATTACGTGGCAGCACAATATTCGATCGATGGCACGACGGCCAAGGGGATTGCCGCGTCCGTGGAGCGGGGTGTCGCCGAGGGCGGCCTCTCCCCCGGCGACGCCCTGCCGCCCGTACGACGGCTCGCGGACGAGCTGGGGGTGAGTCCGGGCACGGTCGCGACGGCCTACAAGGAGCTGCGGCAGCGCGGTCTCGTCGTCACGCGGGGCCGGGGCGGGACGGTGGTGGCGGAGACCCCTTCGGTGGCCTCGCGGCGACCGCCGCGGGTGCCCCAGGGCCTGGTGGACCTGGCGGGCGGCCATCCCGACCCCGCCTTCCTTCCCGTACTGCGGCCGCCGTCGCCCGTCACCCCCGTGTACGGGTCCCATCGCGCCGCCCCGCGCCTCGCCGCGCTGGAGGAGGTGACCCGGCAGTGGTTCGCGCGCGACGGGGTCCCGGCGCGGCACGTGACCTTCGCGCACGGGGCGCTCGACTGCATCGCCCGGCTCCTCTCGACCGAGCTGCGGCCGGGTGACCCGGTGGCCGTCGAGGATCCGGGGTTTCACCATCTGCTCGACCTGGTCC
The DNA here is from genome assembly GCF_008042145.1 of Streptomyces sp. adm13(2018). Lineage (GTDB taxonomy): Bacteria > Actinomycetota > Actinomycetes > Streptomycetales > Streptomycetaceae > Streptomyces. The sequence continues at coordinate 1,861,861 of NZ_RDBH01000129.1, read as the reverse complement.
CCGCGTTGGGGCTGCGGACCGTCCCCGTGACCGTGGACGGCGAGGGGCTCGTACCCGAGTCGCTTCGGGCGGCGTTGCGGGGCGGCGTGCGCGCCGTGGTGTGCAGTCCGCGGGGCCAGAGTCCGACCGGGGCGTTCTTCAGCCGGTCGCGACGGGACGAGTTGGTCGCGGTGCTGCGGGACTTCCCCGAGGTGCTGGTCGTCGAGGACGACCACAACGCGGAGATCGGCGGGGCCGCGGCGCACACGCTCGCGGCGGCCGGGCTCGCACGGTGGGCCCAGGTGCGGACGGTGTCGAAGCACCTCGGGATCGACCTGCGCTGGGCCGGTGTGGCGTGCGACGCGACCACGTTGGCACGGCACGACGGCCGGATGCTGATGACCTCCGGCTGGGTCAGCCACATCCTCCAGGAGACGGTGTCCGGCCTCCTGCGCGACGAGGCGGTACGCGCGCTCGTGACCCGGGGCGAGGCGGCGTACGCGGAGCGGCGTACGGCGCTGATCGACGCCCTCGGCGCGCACCGGATCAGGTCGGTCGGGGCGAGCGGGCTGAACGTGTGGGTGCCGGTGCGGGACGAGTCCGCCGTCGTCAACGGGTTGCGGACGCAGGGCTGGTGGGTCGCCGCGGGGGCCCGCTTCCGGATCGCCTCCCCGCCGGCCGTGCGGATCACCTCCTCGACGCTCGCGCCGGCCGACGCGGTGCGGCTGGCGGCGGACTTCGCCGAGGTGCTGGGGGACGCGCAGGCGACGTACGGAGGTTGACGCCGTGGCGGTGGTGCGCGGGGGCGGGCGCGCGCGTATCGGCCCAGGCGGCGGTCGGCTCCCCCGGCGGGCTGCCGGGGGCGCCGAGAGGGGTAGCGCGGGTCAGGCCCGGCGGGCGGCCGCCAGGGACTCGTAGAAGCGCAGGAGGCCGAGGTCGTCGACCGAGCCCGCGTTGACGGCCTTGGCCAGGGGGGTGCCCTGGAGGAGGCGCTTGACCGGGACCTCGATGCGCTTGCCCGTGAGGGTGTGGGGGACGCCCGGGACCTCGATGATCTCGTCGGGGACGTGCCGGGGGGACAGTTCGGTGCGGATCGTCCGCTGGATGCGGGCGGTCAGCTCCTCGTCCAGCGTGGCGCCGTCGACGAGGTGGACGAAGAGCGGCATCCAGTAGCCGCCGTCCGGCTCCTCCAGGCCGATCACGAGGGACTCGCGGATCTCGGGGAGTCGTTCGACGGCCTCGTAGATGTCGGCGCTGCCCATCCGGACGCCCTGGCGGTTCAGGGTGGAGTCGGAGCGGCCGTGGATGACGACCGAGCCCCGGTCGGTGATGGTGATCCAGTCCCCGTGGCGCCAGACGCCCGGGTACATATCGAAGTAGCTGTCGCGGTAGCGGCTGCCGTCCGGGTCGTTCCAGAAGTGGATCGGCATTGACGGCATGGGGTTGGTGACGACGAGTTCGCCGACCTCTCCGGTCACGGCCTTGCCGGACGCGTCCCAGGCCTGGAGGTCGGTGCCGAGGCCGGCCGCCTGGAGCTCGCCGATGTGGACCGGGAGGGTGGGGACGGCGCCGGCGAAGCAGGAGCACACGTCGGTGCCGCCGCTGACGGAGGCGATCCAGAGGTTCTCGCGGACCTCGTCGTGGAGCCAGCGGAAGCCGTCCGGCGGCAGCGGGGAGCCGGTGGTGGCGACGCACCTGACGGCTGACAGGTCGAAGTCGCGTCCCGGATGGACGTCCGCCTTGGCGCAGGCCATCACGTACGCGGCGGAGGTGCCGTACAGGGTGGCGCGGGTGCGTTCGGCGACGCGCCACTGGGCGGCGGTGTCGGGGTAGCCGGGGCTCCCGTCGTACAGGACGACGGTCGAGCCGGTGAGCAGGCCGGAGACGAGGAAGTTCCACATCATCCAGCCGGTGGACGTGTACCAGAAGAACACGTCCTCGGGGCCCAGGTCGCAGTGCAGGCCGAGCTGCTTGAGGTGCTCGACGAGGATGCCGCCCTGGGACTGGACGATGGCCTTGGGCAGACCGGTGGTGCCGGAGGAGTACAGGACCCACAGCGGGTGCGAGAACGGCAGCTGCTCGAAGACCGGCTCGACGTCCCCGGCGACCAGGTCGTCCCAGGCGAGGGTGCCCTCGGGGGCGGGGGTGCCGAGCAGCGGGACGTGGACGACCGCGCGGACGGTGGGGAGCTCGGCGCGCAGCTCGGCGACGGTGTCGCGGCGGTCGTGCTCCTTTCCGCCGTAGCGGTAGCCGTCGACGGTGAAGAGGACGACCGGCTCGACCTGCTGGAAGCGGTCGAGGACGCTGCGGGCGCCGAAGTCGGGGGCGCAGGAGGTCCACACCCCGCCGACCGCGGCGGTGGCGAGGAGGGCCACGACGGACTGCGGGACGTTCGGCAGGTAGCCGCTGATCCGGTCGCCGGGGCGCACGCCGAGGGCGCGGAGTTCGGCGGCGAGGGAGCCGACCTGGCGGCGGAGCTCGGCCCAGGTGACCGGCACGGGGTCCTGCGTCTCGTCCACATGGAGCAGAGCCGTGTCGTGGGGGCGCTCGGCGGCGGCGCGCAGGGCGTGCTCGGCGTAGTTGAGGGTGGCGCCGGGGAACCAGTCGGCGCCGGGCATCGAGCGGTCGCCGAGGACGCGCTCGTACGGGGTGGAGAAACGGATGTCGAACCACTCGACGACCGCCTGCCAGAAGGCTTCGAGCTCCTCGACGGACCAGCGGTGGAGCGCCGGGTATCCGCCCTCGGCCGGGGCGCCGTGGTGCTCGGCGGCCCAGGTCTGGAAGCGGGTCACGGCGGCCGCGGCGATGTGTTCCTCGTCCGGCTGCCAGAGCGGCGGCTCGGTGTGCGCTGATGTCATGGGGCTGCTCCCTGGCTGTACGCGGGGTCGGCGTGTGTCCGGCGCACGTGCTGGGGTGTGCGCGTGACGCGGCTGACAGGACGATCCCATGTGATCGTCGTTCGCACCAGGGCTGCCCGCCCATGGTCGGGTAGTTGAATATGTGCTCCCACCACGGGTGAACGCCGGTTGAACGGAGCCTGTTCGGAGCCTGGCGGGTGGCAGGGTGAGCCGCATGGACGGTCGTGGACTGGTGCGTTCGATGAAGGTGTTCGGCTCGGTGCAGGGGTTGCGGACGGTACGGACGGCGTGGCGCCGGCGTCGGACGGACGCGTGGGGGCTGCCGCCGAGGGGGGCGGAGCGGGCCCGGGTGCCGGGGCCCGCGACRGACGCGGAGCCCGCGCCCGGTGGGGGGATCGTCCGGTTCGCCCGGTCCTCGCTGCGGATCAGTGTGTCCCTTCGGTCGGTGGGGCCGCGCGGTGGGTGCAGCGGAGTGAGGTGCCCGCGGACGCGCGGTTCTTCGGGCTGGGCGGGCGGTCGGCCGGACCGCGGCTGCGGGACGGCTCGTACCGCCTCTGGAACACCGATCCCAAGGGGAGCTTCGGTCCCGGGGACGATCCGCTCTACATCACCATGCCCGTGCAGTTCGTCGTCTCGGACGCGGGCACCCACCTGGCCTTCCACGACAACTCCTGGGACGGCCGGGTCACGCTCGCCGAGGGCGAGGAGGGCGCGGGCTCCGGGCACGACCGGCCGGGGACCAGCGAGGTCCGGATGGGCGGCGGTCCACTGCGCTGCTGGGTGGTGGTCGGCACCCCCGCGCGCGTGCTGCACGGCTGGGCGGCGCTCACGGGCGCGCCCGCGCTGCCGCCGGACTGGGCGCTGGGGCCGCAGCACGCGCGCTGGGGGTTCGGCAGCGAGCGCGAGGTGCGGCGGGTCGTGGCGGGATACCGCGAGCGGGGGCTGCCGCTGTCCGCCGTCCACCTGGACATCGACCACTATGACGGGCACCGGGTGTTCACGGTCGACCGGGAGCGCTTCCCCGACCTGCCGGGCCTCGCGAAGGAGCTGCGGGAGCAGGGCGTGCGGCTGGTCACGATCGTGGACCCGGCGGTGAAGGCCGAACCGGGGAACGCGGTGTACGACAGCGGCCGGGCGGCCGGGGTCTTCGTCCGGGACGCGCGGGGCGACGAGGTCCGCGGGGTGGTGTGGCCCGGCGAGTGCGCCTATCCCGACTTCACCGATCCGGCGGTACGGGAGTGGTGGGGGGAGCTGTACGAGGAGCGGCTCCGGCAGGGCTTCGCCGGGGTGTGGCACGACATGAACGAGCCGGTCTCCTTCGCGCCCCTCGGCGACATGACGCTGCCGCGTTCGGCGCGGCACGCCCTGGACGGGCGGGGCGGCGACCACCGCGAGGCGCACAACGTGTACGGGCTCGCGATGGCCCGGGCCGGGTACGAGGGGCTGCGCCGGCTGCGGCCCGACGAGCGGCCCTTCCTGTTCTCGCGTTCCGGCTGGGCGGGGATGCAGCGGTACGGGGGCACCTGGTCCGGGGACGTGGCGACGGGCTGGCCGGGGCTGCGGGCCTCGCTCGCCCTGGTGCTGGGGCTCGGGCTGTGCGGAGTGCCGTACTCGGGTCCGGACGTGGGCGGCTTCGACGGGAGCCCGACGCCGGAGCTGTTCCTGCGCTGGTACCAGCTGGGGGCGTGGCTGCCGCTGTTCCGCACCCACGCGGCGATCGGCGCGGGGCGGCGCGAACCGTGGGAGTTCGGGCCCGAGGTGCTGGAGCACGCGCGCGCGGCCTTGGCAGAACGGGAGCGGCTGCGGCCGTACTTCACGACGCTGGCACGGCTCGCCCGGATGACGGGCGCGCCCTACGTCCGTCCGCTGTGGTGGGGGACGCCCGAGGACCGGGTGCTGCGGGACTGCGAGGACGCGTTCCTGCTCGGCGACGCGCTGCTGGTGGCGCCGGTCCTGACCGCGGGAGCCGACCGGCGGGCGGTGCGGCTGCCGCGCGGGCGCTGGTACGACACGGCGACGGGGCAGGCGTACGAGGGTCCAGGGCAGGTGCTGCTCGACGCGCCGCTCTCCCGGGTGCCGGTGCTGGCACGGGCGGGGTCGGTGCTCGCGGTGCGCGGCGAGGACGGGGAGCCGGCCTTTGAGGTGTGGGCGCCGGCCGCCGGGCGGACGGGCGGCGGGCTCGTCGTACGGGACACGGGGGACGGCTGGGAGACCGCCGAGATCGAGCGCTACCAGTCGCGGCGGGTGGACGGCCGGGTGGTGGTGGAGCGGGTGACGG
>NZ_RDBH01000129.1:1851766-1856646 GCF_008042145.1 Streptomyces sp. adm13(2018) | reverse complement strand
GGCCGGGATGCCGGTCTCCTCGCGCAGTTCGCGGGCGACGGCGGCGCGCCAGTCCTCGCCGTGGTCGATGAACCCGCCCGGCAGGGCGATCCCACCGCGCGCGGGTTCGATGGTGCGGGTGATGACCACGAGGCCGGTGCCGTCCCCGTCGGTGACGGGGAGGAGAGCGACGGCGACGGGCAGCGGATTGCGGTAGGCGGTCTGTCCGCAGGCCGGGCAGGTGCGGGGCCAGCCGGCGTCGGCGGAGTGGGCGGCGCCGCAGAACGTGCAGTGGGAGTCCTTCACGGGCCGAACGTATGCGATCACCCTTTCCCGGCGCTGCCGGAACTGGTACACGGGGCGCATGACAGCACTCGCCACCCTCTTACGCACCCTCGCCGTCACGGCCGCGGCCGGACTGCTCGCCGTCACCGAAACCGTCACGGGAGCCGTCGCCGGAGCCGTGCCGGCGCCCCCGCGGGCGGCGTCCACCGCGCCGGAGCCCAAGGCGCCGCGGGAGTTCGTGGCCCTCTCCTCCGTGGACCGGACGATCCTCCAGGAGATCCGCTACACGACGCCGCACAACTTCACGGGCGTGCCGGTGGACGGCTACCGGCAGTCGCTGTGCATCCTGACGCGGCCCGCCGCCGAGGCCCTGCACCGCGCGCAGGTGCGGCTGCTGGCCCGGGGCTACACGCTCAAGGTGTACGACTGCTACCGGCCGCAGCGAGCCGTCGACCACTTCGTGCGCTGGGCGAAGGACCTGTCGGACGAGCGGATGAAGAGGGAGTTCTATCCTCTTGTCGACAAGTCGAGGTTGTTCGCGGACGGTTACATCGCGGAGAAGTCCGGGCACAGCCGGGGCTCGACGGTGGACGTGACGATCGTCCGGCTCCCGGCCGTGCCCACGCGCGCGTACGTGCCGGGCGAGCCGTTGACGGAGTGCTACGCGCCGCGTGCGAAGCGGTTCCCGGACAACTCCGTGGACATGGGGACGGGGTACGACTGCTTCGACACGCTCTCGCACACCGCGGATCCGCGGATCCGGGGCGCGCAGCGGGCCCACCGGCAGCTGCTGGGGAACGCGCTCGCCGAGCAGGGCTTCGTGAACCTGCCGGAGGAGTGGTGGCACTTCACCTTCAAGGCGGAGCCGTTCCCGAGCACGTTCTTCGACTTCCCGGTGGCCCGGAGGTCGGTGGCCGGCCACTGACGTCTTTCGCCCGCGGGGCTCCCGTGCCACACTTCTGACGCTTCGTCAGCTAAGGGATCGGCAGCGGGCACGGGAGGCCTTGATGGCGCGGACGCGCACACCGGTGGTGGCCGGGTGGTTCACCGACGACACCGTGCCGGAGGCGGAGTTCCGGCTGCTCGGGACGCGTTGCACGGCCTGCGCGTCGGTCTTCTTCCCGCGGGCGGACGACGGGTGCCGCAATCCGCTCTGCCCGGGCGGCGGGGAGCAGCTGGAGTGCCCGCTCTCGCGGCGCGGCCGGGTCTGGTCGTACACCGACGGGCGCTATCGGCCGCCCGCCCCGTACGTCTCCGATCCGGCCGTGCCCTGGGAGCCGTACACCCTCGTGGCCGTGGAGCTGGCGGCCGAGGCGATGGTGGTCCTCGGCCAGGCCGCCCCCGGGGTGACGACGGCAGATCTCCGGGTCGGGGCCGAGGTCGAGGTGGTGCCCGGCGTTCTCGACGGGGACGACGACCACGTCTGGACCACCTGGAACTGGCGGCCCGTCGGGCGGGAGGAGCGGTCGTGAACGACGACATCGCGGTCCTCGGGGCGGGGATGCACCCCTGGGGCAAATGGGGTCGGAGCTTCGTCGGATACGGGACGACCGCCGCCCGCGCCGCGCTCGCGGACTCCGGCCTGGACTGGACGGACGTGGGTTCGGTCGTCGGCGCGAACACGCTGCGCTGCGGATACCCGGGCCAGGTGGCCGGGGCGACGTTCGCCCAGGCCCTCGGCTGGCAGGGCGCGCGGGTGACGAGCGTGTACGCGGCCTGTGCCTCGGGTGCCCAGGCCATCGGGACCGCCCGGGCCCAGATCCTCGCGGGGCTTGCGGACGTCGTCCTGGTCGTCGGCGCGGACGCGACGCCGAAGGGCTTCCTCGCCCCGGCGGGCGGCGAGCGTCCCGACGATCCGGACTGGCTGCGGTTCCGGATCCTCGGGGCCACCAACCCCGCGTACTTCGCCCTCTACGCGCGCCGCCGGATGGCGCTGTACGGGGACACGCCGGAGGACTTCGCCCAGGTGAAGGTGAAGAACGCGGCGGCCGGCGCGCTCAACCCGCTGGCCCGCTACCGCGCGCGCGTGAGCGCGGAGGAGGTCGCCGCCTCGGCCGTCGTCGCCGATCCGCTGCGGCTCCTGGACATCTGCGCCACCTCGGACGGGGGCGCCGCGCTCGTGCTGTCCGGCATGGAGTTCGCGCGCGCCCACGGGCACCCCGATCCGGTGCGGATCCGGGCCGTGTCGACGGTCTCCCCCGTGTACCCCAGGGCGGTGCTGGACCTCCCGGACATCGCGACCGACTCGGCGGTGGCGGTTCCTGCGGCCGCGCGGTCCTTCCGCGCCTCCATCGCGCGGGCCGCGTACGAGGAGGCCGGGATCGGTCCCGAGGACCTGTCGCTCGCGGAGGTGTACGACCTGTCGACCGCTCTGGAGCTGGAGTGGTACGAGGACATCGGGCTGTGCGCGGCCGGCGAGGGGGTCAAGCTGCTGCGGGAGGGGGCGACCGCACTCGGCGGGCGTGTGCCGGTCAACACGAGCGGCGGGCTGGCGTCGTTCGGGGAGGCCGTGCCGGCCCAGGCGATCGCCCAGGTCTGCGAGCTGACCTGGCAGTTGCGGGGTACGGCGGGGGCTCGGCAGGTGCCCGGGGGCGGGCCGGGACTCCCCGGCCCGCCGCTGTCTGAGGCGGACCGCTCTCAGGGACCCACCGCGGCGTGGCTGCGGTCCGCCAGGACCAATGCGTTTTCGACGACGGCGACGAGGACGTTCTTCACGGACTCGCGGTCCCGGGCGTCGCACATCACGAGCTCGACCTCCGGGTCGAGGTCCAGCGCCCCGCGCACGTTCTCCGCCGGGAACCTGCGGGCTCCCTCGAAGCAGTTGACCGCGACCGTGAACGGGATGCCGCGCCGTTCGAAGTAGTCGATGGCGGCGAAGCTGTCCTCCAGGCGGCGGGTGTCCGCGAGGACGACCGCACCCAGCGCGCCCTGGGCCAGCTCGTCCCAGAGGAACCAGAAGCGGTCCTGGCCCGGCGTGCCGAACAGGTACAGGACGAGGTCCTCGCGCAGGGTGATCCGGCCGAAGTCCATGGCGACCGTCGTGGTCGTCTTGGCCTCGACGCCGTGCAGGTCGTCGACGGGCCGCCCCGCCTCGCTGAGGACCTCCTCGGTCCGCAGCGGCCGGATCTCGCTGACCGCACCCACCATCGTCGTCTTCCCGACCCCGAACCCGCCCGCGACGAGGATCTTCAGGGTCACCGGCTCGACGTACGACTTCTTGCGGCTAGAGCGCCCGAAGGCCATTGATCACCTCGCGGAGAATGCTCACGTCCGGCAGCTCGGCCGGCGGAACGGGGCGGGTCACATGGACGAGTTCGTCCTCGACGAGGTCACCGACGAGGACCCGGACCACCCCGACGGGGAGGTCGAGTCCTGCGGCGAGCTCGGCGATCGACTGGGGCTGCTCGGAGCAGCGTTCGACGATCTCCACGTGCTCGGGGGAGAGCGTCTGGTCCCGGCCGGGGTCGTCGGCGGCGGGCTCGGGCACGACCACCGCGATCAGGTCGAGCCGGTGGCGGGTGGCGGCGCTCGTCCGGCCGCGGGTCATCGCGTACGGACGGACCACCGGTCCGGCCTCGTCGTCGAACCAGTGGTGCGGGGCCTGGGCGGCGGCGTTCTGGTCCGGCTCCGTGGGCCGGTTCTCCTGGTTCAGCTGGTTCCGCTCGACTGCGTCACTCATGCCGTCCCCTCTCACCCTCCCGCGGGCAGACCGGTCCGGGGCGCCGTGCCGAGGTGGACGCCGACCCGCTTCACCATCAGCGTCATCTCGTAGGCGACCTGGCCGACGTCGGAGTCGGCGTCGGCGAGCACGGCCAGGCAGCTGCCGTCGCCGGCGGCCGTGACGAACAGGAAGGCGTCCTCCAGCTCGACGACGGTCTGGCGGACCTTGCCCGCCTCGAAGTGGCGGCCGACGCCCTTGGCGAGGCTGTGGAAGCCGGAGGCGACGGCGGCCAGGTGCTCCCCGTCCTCCCGGGTCAGGTCCTGGGAGGCGCCGGTGGGGAGTCCGTCGCTGGAGAGCACCAGGGCCTTGCGGATGGAGGCGACGCGCTGCACGAGCTCGTCGAGGAGCCAGTTCAGCTCGCCGTTGCCGTTTCCGGAGGTGGTGCTGTGTGCTGCGGCGTTCGGTGCGGTCATCGACCGTCCCCCTCGGGTGTGGTTCCAGGTGCTGTCGGGTCGTCAGGGTCGGCGTTGTCCCGGCGTCCGCGCTGCCACCCGCGCTGCATGGCGGCCATGCGCGCGCGTACCTCCTCGGCGTCGCGCTCGAAGGAGTCGGGTTCGGCGGGTGCGGCGGCGGCGCCGGTGCGAGTGTCGGCGCGCTCGGCCGGGCCGTCCGTCGCACGCAGCTGGGGCGCGAGGCTGGCCTGGCGGACGCGGCGGGGCAGTCCACCGAACGGCTCGGGGACCTCCGGCGGTACGGGGACGAGGGTCGGGCCGGTTCCCCGCGGGGCGAGGGGCAGACCGTGCTGCCGGCCCGTGCCGCGCGGGGGGACGGGCTGGTCGGCCGGACGGCCGGTGCCGCCGGGGGGCACCGGGCGTTCGTCCCGTCCGCCGCCGTAGGCGGGCCGGCCGGTGCCGGGGGCGTCCGGTGTCCGGCCGGGGCCGTCGGTGGCCCGGCC
>NZ_RDBH01000129.1:1842531-1851666 GCF_008042145.1 Streptomyces sp. adm13(2018) | reverse complement strand
GCCCCGGGCCGGGGCCGTCGGTGGCCCGGCCCGGGGCGGGGTGCGCGCGGCCGGTGGGCGCGGCGTCCGCGTCGGGGATCGGGTGCGCCCGGTCGGCCCCGTCGGCGCCTCGGCGCCGGTCCGGTCCGTCGGTGCCCCGGTCGTGGCCGTCCGCGGTCCGGTCGCGGTCCGGTCCGTCGAGGCGGCGGCCGTGGTCGACGACGAGGGTCGGGGTGCGGCGGCGGGGCAGCGGGACGGGCCGGGCGGGTGCGGCGTCGGCGGGCTCGTCCGCGTCGTCGCGGCCGGCCTGGCGGTCGGGGGCCTGCTGGTGCTGCTCGCCCGCGGGGGCGCGTCCGGAGCGGCGGCTCCGGGGCCGGAAGAGGCCGCCGCGCTCGCTCTCGGTGTCGAGGAGGTCGGCCGCGCCGTCGAGGAGCACGTCGTACTCCTCGCTGCCGAGGGGGCCCTCCAGCTCGACGGGTCCGTCGAGGGGACCGGGTGTCCCGGTCACGTCGGGGACCCTGGCGAGCGCCGGGCGGCGGCTCGGCAGGACGCCGTCGGCGGCGGCCTCGCCGTCGGCCGGGCCGGGGCGCTCCAGGGTCTTGCGGTCCAGGCGGAAGCCGGCGCCCTGGGTCTCGGGCGCGTCGGTGAGCAGCGCGGCCGGGATGAAGACGACCGCGGTGGTCCCGCCGTACGGGGAGGTCTGGAGCGAGACGCGGACGTTCTGGCGCTGGGCGAGCCGGCTGACCACGAAGAGGCCGAGCCGGTCGGTGTCCGAGAGTTCGAACTCGGGGGTCTCGGCGAGCCGGAGGTTGGCGTCGAGGAGGGCGTCGGGGTTCATGCCGAGGCCGCGGTCGTGGATCTCCAGGGTGAAGCCGTTGGCGACCCGCTCGCCGAGCACCTGCACGGCGGTGTGCGGGGGCGAGAACACCGTGGCGTTCTCCAGGAGTTCGGCGATGAGGTGGGTGAGGTCGGCGACCGCGGGACCGCCCACGCCGAGGCGCGGGAGGCGGCGGACCTCGATGCGCTCGTAGTCCTCGACCTCGGCGACGGCGGCCCGGACCACGTCCATGAGCTGGACGGGCTTGCGCCACTGCCGGGAGGGCGCGGCGCCGGAGAGGATGACGAGGCCCTCGGCGTGCCGTCGCATACGGGTGGTGAGGTGGTCGAGCCGGAAGAGGTCGGCGAGTTCGTCGGTGTCCTCGGTGCGCCGTTCCATGGTGTCGAGGAGGGTGAGCTGGCGGTGCAGGAGGACCTGGTTGCGGCGGGCGAGGTTGACGAACACCTCGGAGACGCCGCGCCGGAGCTCGGACTGCTTGACCGCGGCCTCGACGGCGGCGCGTTGGAGGGTGTTCAGCGCCTGGCCGACCTGGCCGACCTCGTCCGGGCCGTAGCCGAGGTGGGGCACCTCGGTGACGACGTCGACGTGCTCGCCCGCGGCGAGCCTCCGCATCACGCTGGGCAGTCGTACGCCGGAGACCTCCTGGGCCTCCTTCTGGAGGCGGCGCAGGTCGCGGACGAGGTCGCGGCCGATGCGGACGGAGATGACGATGGAGGCGAGCAGGGCGAGGAAGCCGACGACCCCGGCGACGCCGGCCTTGAGCAGGACGCTGTAGGCGGCGGGCTGGACGCGGTCCTGGTAGCGGTCGCCGGCCGCGGTGTTCTCCCTGGCCAGGTCGTCGAGGACGGGGCTGGCGTTGTCCTGCCAGTAGGCGGGGGTGACGGCGCGCGAGTCGTCGGTGGGGCCCTGTTCGATGATCGCGTTCTCGGCGGTGCGCAGCGGCTGGCTGGCCGGGCTGCGCCAGTACTTCTCGAAGCGGTTGCGCTCGGCGGCCGGCAGGAGTTCGAGGTTGACCTCGTAGAACAGCTTCCGGTTGGCGACGAGGTCGGATATCGCCCGGATCTCCTGGGCGGTGACGCGGTCCGCGACGAGCGCGGACAGGATGAGCGCGTCCTCCCGGGAGAGGAGTTCACGCGCGCGGGTGATGCCGACGAGGGCGCGGCCCTGCTTGTCCATCTCCACGTTCTCGAGGGCGTGGAGGGTGACCAGGAAGCTGTAGCAGGGGTCGACGAGCCGGTTGTAGAAGTCCAGCGCCTGCATGCGGCCGATGTCGCGCTTCTCCACGGAGCGGCGCAGGGAGGTGAGTCCCTCCAGTGCTTCGAGGAGGGAGCCGAGCCGCTGGGCGGTGACGGGCCGCATCTCCTCGCGTACGCCGGGGTCGGTGGCGTTGGCGCGGATCCGGGCGATCTGGCGGTCGGTCGCCCTGCGGGTCTCCTTGAGGGAGCTGAGGGTGTCGGTGCCACGCGGGTCGGCGAGGTAGATGAGGGACTGGCGCCGTTCGAGCTGGATGACCCGGGCGGTGTCCTCCAGGGGATAGCCGATCTTGTCGACGATGTAGCCGACGTCCAGGAGTTGGTCGGCCTCGCGTCCGGTGAGGACGGTGGAGAAGCCCCAGAGGCAGGTCAGGGAGACGAGCGGTACGAGCAGCAACGCCACGATCTTCCGGCGGATGGACTTCCCGCGAAAGCGCATGGCCTCCCCCAGCTCGACCTCCGTGTCCCCGGAGGTCCTTCACGTTCGTGACGTCCGGCGTCAACACGCGGCGTCAACCTTGAGATTCAACAAACGGCGGCGCGAGCCTACTACTGCATCACGGCCATCCCGAAGGCATGTCCGGGCTATTTTCAGCCTGTCGAGTGAGCCTTGATCATGAGATGTCCGGCTATTCGGGGAGTTGGGGTTGGTCAATGTGGCGTAGGACACTTGACGATGCGCCATTTCTCCGGCCTGCGGAGATGGCTGGAATTGTTTGCCCCGGTCCCACACCGCTCACGTTCGTCCCAGGTCGGACGAAACCTTTTCCCTCTCTCGTGCGTCATTAAGTACGGGGTGAACCCTGTCCGTGTATAGGCGCTCAAGACGGGCAGACGCTCCTGGAGTCGGTCAGTGGTGGGGAGTGACAGGACAATGGAACACGAGGCGCGGTCGTCGGGGCAGTTGTGGGTGGAGGACGAGCGGGCACGCCGGCGTATGCCGGATCCCGTGCGCACCGCCGCCGTACGGGCCGTGATGATCACATCGGTGACGCTCATCCAGGCGGTCGTGGCGTTCTTCGGCTCCGTGACGGGCTCATGGCTGGCGTTCCCGGTGACCATCACCGCGGTGGTCTCCACCGTCGTGGCCACCTGGAGCGTGCTCGACGTGTGGATCACCCGTCAGGTGTGGCGCCAGCGCAACGGCGTGGTGTCGGAGCCCAGCAGCGCGGCCCGTCCGCCGATCCGTGCGAAGCGCGGAGAGGACCGGGCGGAGGCGGTCTCGCTGCCCGAGGCGGCCTGAGCCTGCGAGGAGAAGCGACAACGGCGAGTGGCCGGACCCCCCTTCGAAGGGGGGTCCGGCCACTCGCCGTTGTGCCGGGGGCGGTCGGGCCGACGCCTCCTGACGCCTCCCGACCTCTGCTGACGACTCTGGACTGGCTTTGCCCGGCCTTGACCGGCCTGGACTTCGCCTAGGAGGGCACCGCCGCGCCGGGGTCGTCGGCCGTGTGCCGGCGGAACATCCTCGTCGCCGTGATCTCCCCGTGGATCGTCTCGCCCTCGGCCGCCGTCTGCGGAAGGCCCGGGCGCAGGTGCTCCTCCACGCTGATGTACTTCAGACCGGCCCGCAGGTCGGCGTCGTTGCGCAGCCGGATCACCAGCGGGAACTCGGCGAGCGCCGTCGTGTCGAACAGGCCCGTCGTGTAGAGGAGCTGCACGCCCAGCGCGTCCGACACGGCCCGCTGGAGCTCCAGGAGGTACGTGGCGTTCGCACGGCCGATCGGGTTGTCCAGGAACAGCGTGCCCGCGTGCCGGTGCTTGTCGCGGCCCCGGTCGTTGGAGCGGAGCGCCGCCATCGTGCAGTACAGGGCGATGGCCGCGGTGAGCAGCTGCCCGCCGGAGAAGACGTCGCCCATCTGCCCGACGGGCACCCGCTCGGCGCGCAGCACCGCGTCCGGCTTGAGGATCTCGACGGAGACGCCCTTCGGTTCGAGCGCCGCCTGGACCCCGCGGAGCAGCAGGGACATGCCGTCGCGGCGCAGGTCGGAGTTCTTCCTGACGGCCGCGCGGGTCGCCTCGTCGACGACCTCGCCCAGCCGCTCGGCGAGGGTGGCCTGGTCGGGCTCCTCGAAGCGGATTCGCAGGAACTCCTGGCCCGACCACTCGCCGAGGCCCTCGGGGAGCCGGGAGAGCCGCTGCGCCGAACGGAGCGTCGCGAGCGAGGACTCCACCAGGCCCCGCAGGCGGTCGACGATGGAGTCGCGGTTGCGCTCCAGCTGCTCCAGCTCGTCGGTGAGGACCCGCAGACGGGGCGCGAAGGCCTCGGCCCACTTCGCGGCGTGCTCGGGCAGCGCGGCGGCGGGGAGTTCGCGGATCTGCTGGCGGGCCGGGGTGCGGACCTGCTCGTAGCGGGTGGAGTTGGCGTGGCGTACGAGGATGTCGCTCGCCTCGCGCAAGGACGCGTCGGCCGACGACAGCTCCGCCGTGCAGGCGCGCAGCGCGCGGCGCGCCTCGCCGGCCGTCTTACGGGCCTCCTCCAGGCTGCCGGGGTACGGTTCGGCCTCCTCCCGCTCCTCGTCGGTGTGGTCGCGGAGCAGGTCCCGCAGCAGGGCGGAGGTCTCGTCGAAGCCGCCTCCGGCGTCCTCGGCGGCCCGGTGGTCGCGGAGCAGCCCGGTGTGGGCGGCGCGCGCCGCCTCCAGGGCGTCGGTGCGGGCGGCGAGTTCGGCGGTGGCGGTGCGCAGCAGGGTCTGGGCCCGGTCGGCGTCGGCGGGGACGAGGTCCTCGGGCAGGTCGGTGTGCCGCTCGCCGTCCTCGGGGGCGAGGCGCTCGGCCTCGCCGCGCAGCCGTCCGAGCTTCTCGCTGGCCTCCGACGCCCGGGTCTCCAGCATCTGTACGAGGGCCTCGGCGCGGGTCGCGGCGGCCTGCCGGGACGGGCCGTCGGCGCCGTCGGTGGACTCCAGGAGCTGCTCGGCGCGGGTGCGGACCTTGTTGGTGAGGCGGTCGAGTTCGGCGAGGGCCGCGGACTCGTCGCCCTCGGCCCGGGCCTGCTCGGCGCGCAGGTCGGCGCCGACGCCGACCTTCTCGTACAGCTGGGAAGCGGCCCGGTAGGCCTCGCGGAGGGTGGGCAGCGCGGCCGTCAGGAAGAACTCCGACCTGCGCCGCGACGGCATGCCTCAAGCCGGACGCGGTGCTGCGCGCCGAGCGGGTGCCCGTCGGGCAGATGGGCGACGTCTTCTCCGGCGGGCAGCTGCTCACCGCGGCCATCGCCCTGTACTGCACGATGGCGGCGCTCCGCTCCAACGACCGGGGCCGCGACAAGCACCGGCACGCGGGCACGCTGTTCCTGGACAACCCGATCGGCCGTGCGAACGCCACGTACCTCCTGGAGCTCCAGCGGGCCGTGTCGGACGCGCTGGGCGGCGCGGCGGTCCTCGTCGGCGGCCCGTGCGCGGTCCAGGCAGGTCTGGGCGCGGGCCTCGGCCTCGGCGGCGTCGTCGGCGAGTTCGCGGAGCTTGGCCTGCCAGGCGGACCGCTCGCGCAGCCGGAAGGCGAGGCCGGCCAGGGCGTCGGCGACACGGCGGGCGCGCTGGGCCGCCTCCTGGCGCTCGTCGCGCACCTGGGCGGCTTCGGCGGCGGTCTCGTCGGCCTCGGCCCGGGCGGTGCGGGCCTCCTCCAGGGTGGCGGTGGCGGCCTCGGCGGTCTCACGCGCGCTCGTGGCGACGGCCGCGAGCTCGGCGAGCATCCCGGGCGGGCAGTCGGCGCGCCAGGAGCCGATCCGGGCCGCCAGGGAGCGGTCTCCGGCGAGGCGGGCGGCGAGGGCGCGGATCTCCTCGTCACGGGCGGCGGCGCGGGCGCGCAGGGCGTGCCGCTCCTCGTCGGCGGCGTGCTCGTCGTGCATGGCCGGGTTCGGCGGGACGAGGAAGACGCCCGTGTCGTCGCCGGCCCGCTGGGCCGGTACGGGGGCGAGCAGGGCGGCGGCCGTGCCGACGGCGACGGCGGAGCGGGGCAGCAGGGCGGCGGTGCCGAGGACTTCGCGGGCGCGTCCGTACGAGACGGGGTCGGTGATGACGACGCCGTCGACCAGCTCGGGGCGGGCGGCCAGGACGCGCGCGTGGTCGACGGGGTCGACGGCCTGGGCGAGGTAGCGCCAGCCGGGGAGGGCGGGGATGCCGTGCTCGCCGAGGTACTCGACGGTGGCGAGGACGTCGGGCCCCGGGGGCAGCAGGCCGCCGTCGCCGAGGGCGCCGAGGATGCGGGAGTCGTCGGCCGCGGCGGTGCGCAGGTCGAAGAGCTGGCGCTCGGCGGAGGTGACGGCCTGGTCGAGCATGCCGCGGAGTTCGTCGGCGTACCGGTCGAACTCGGTGACGGTGAGCGGGCCCTGGGGCTCCCCGCCTGTGTCCGGGCCGGCGTCCGCGCCCGTGACGGCGCCGGGGGTGGCGGCGCGCTGCCCGGGCAGGGGCGAGCCGGCGGCGGGCCGGGCCGGTCCGGTGGACGGGAGGCTCAGGAGTTCGGCGAGCCGCTGCTCGCCGGCGAGGAACTCCGCGGCGCGGCGCTCCGCGTCGTAGGCGTTCCCGGCGGCCTCGGCGGCGTCCGAGGCGCGGGCGGCGGCGAGTTCGGCGCGGGCCTCGGCCCCGGCGGCCTCGCGGGCCCGGTCCGCCGCCGTACGGGCGACCTCGCGGGCGGTGTCCCAGGCGGCGACCGTCGTCTTCTCGGCGTCGCTCGCGGCGAGCGCGGCGCGGGCGGGGTCGGCGTCGGGCGCCGTGTCGTCGAGCCAGCCGGCCCGTACGGCCTCGGCGGTCTCCTGCTCGACCTCGGCGAGGCGCTGGCGGAGGTGTCCGGCCTCGCTGCGGGCCCGCTGGGTCTCGGTGGCGGCGGCGGTGGCGTCGCGGTGGGCGGTCTCGCCGACCTCCTGGAGGGCGGTGGAGCGCTCCTCCTCCTCGGCCGCGTGCCGCTCGCCCTCGTCGGCGGCGGCGGACAGGGCCCGTACGAGGTCGGCGGCGGCCTCGGCGCGGGCGGCGAGGGCCGGGGCGGCGTCCCGCTCGGCCTCGCGGATCGCCGCGGCCACGCGCGCGGAGCGGTCGCCCGCGGCGCGGTGGCGCAGGACGACCTCGGCCGCCTGCCACGCGGAGTGCACGGTGCGGGCGTCGGTGAGTTCGCGGCGCTGGGACGCGGCGCCCTTCTCGGCGGCGGTGAGCGCCAGGGAGGCGTGCCGGTAGGCGAGTTCGGCGGCGATGAGGGCGGCGCGTCCGCGGGCGGTCTCGGCCTCGGCGACGGCGTGGCCGGCGGAGGTGACCTGCTGGGCGAGTTCGGCTCCACGCGCGCGCTCCACGGCGGCGCGGGCGGAGAGCCGGCGGGCGAGGGTGCGGGTGCGGCGCTCGGCCGCCGTGTGGACGTCGCGCGCGGTGGCGCGGGTTCCGGCAGCCTCGACGATCCGGTTGAGGAGGTCCACGGAGCCGGCCGTGAAGTCGCGCTCGGCGGTGAGTTCGGCGCGGCGGCCGAGCTTGTTGCCGAAGCCTCCGACCAGGTCGGCGAGGCCGTCGGTGTCCCGGGTGTCGGTGACGGCCCGCAGCAGCAGGTCGGTGAAGTCGGAGTCCTTCTTGACCGCGAAGAGGCCGGCGGCCTCTCCCTCGTCGGCGTTCATCTCGCGCTGGTAGCGGAAGAGTTCGGGGTCGAGTCCCAGGTCGCCGAGGTGTTCGTTCCAGCGGTCGTGGATCTCCTCCCAGACGACCTCCAGGTGCGGGTACGCCTTGCCCGCCTCGGTGATCGCGTCCCGGAAGCCCTTCATGGTGCGGCGGCGGCCGGTGGCGCCGGAGGCGCCCTCGACCGGGGTGCGCACGGACGTGGCCTCGGCGACGGGGAGGTTGTCCAGGCTGAGCCCGGGGCCGGGGCGGAACGAGTACCAGGCCTCGGCGAACTTCCGCGGGTCGGACGAGACCTGCCGGCCGCGCCACTCGCTGGCCTTGCCGACGACGACGAGTTCGCCGGTGAGGGTGTGCTGCCACTCCAGGGCGACGTGCCCGCAGTCGTCGGCGAGGAGGAACTTGCGCAGGACGCCGGAGCTGGCGCCGCCCAGGGTGTTGCGGTGGCCCGGGAGCATCACCGAGAAGATCAGCTTGAGGAGGACGGACTTGCCGCCGCCGTTCTCCAGGAAGAGCACGCCGGCGGGCGCGGGGCGGCGCGGCGGGCCGACCGGCTCCTCCTCGAAGAACTCCGCCTGGGCAGCTCCAGGTCGTCGCCCTGGGGCGGCGGCAGGAGGGTGGCGGAGCCGTCGCTGACCGGGACGACCCCGAGGTCGAGGAGCTCCGCCATGGCGGCCGATCCGGCCATGTCGCGGACCTGGAGCTGGTAGCGGGCGGTGGTGCGGTAGGAGCCGCCGCCCTCGTCGCCGGTGCGCTGGAGGAAGCCGGAGTCGGTGAGGAAGGCGGCGGCCTTGCCGACGATGCCGGTGGTGGATCCGGCGAGGCGGCGGGCGTCCTTCGTGGCGCCGGTGGCGCTGCGCCGGGCGTAGATCCGCCAGGCGGCCTCCAGGCCGGGGGCGTCGGTCGCCGGGTCGGTGTTCTCGCCCTGCTCCTCGGCGCGCTGCTCCAGCCGGTGGCACGCCTGGCGGACGAACGCGTCGACGCCGTTGACGGTGAGCCGGCCGATGTACGCGTCGTCCGCGAGGTCCTCGGGCCGGGGGAAGGCCATGGCGGCGACGGCGAGGTGGGCCAGGCCGTGCAGGAAGCGGTCGGCGGAGTCGGTGGAGGCGCGGCGCGCGTAGTCGCCCATGCGGACGGCGAAGACGGAGTCCTCGTCGGCGGTGACGGCCATCCCCGCGCGCGGGGACACCTCCAGGACGATCAGGCCGAGGCCGGTGGCGACGGCGTCGGCGAGCCGCGCGAAGGCGGGGTTCTCGCGGTAGCGGCGGAGCAGCTCCGCGTACTCCGCGTCGCGGGCGGGGAGCAGCTTGGGCTGGAGGCCGAAGGAGACGAGGCGGGCCGCGTCGGCGGCGTCGGCGGGGGTGACGGCGCCGCCCGCGGGGGCGGCCGGGGGGGAGCAGCTTGGGCTGGAGGCCGAAGGAGACGAGGCGGGCCGCGTCGGCGGCGTCGGCGGGGGTGACGGCGCCGCCCGCGGGGGCGGCCGGGG
>NZ_RDBH01000129.1:1824817-1842431 GCF_008042145.1 Streptomyces sp. adm13(2018) | reverse complement strand
GGACGAGGGTCACGAGGCCTCCGTGCGGCCGGCGGCCATGCCCGCGGCGTCGAGCAGGGCCATACCGACGATGAGGTCGGCGCCGCCGAACTCGTGGTCGTCGAGCGGGGTCCCGTCGTCGACGGCGAAGAGCAGGCGCTCCTCACCCTGGCGGTAGGCCGTGCCGACCGGGGGGCTCGCCGCGTGGACCGCGAGGAGGGCCACGAGGTACGGCAGGTCGGCGTCGAGCTCGCGGGCCTCGGCCAGCAGACCGGAGAGGCGCCGGGGCGCGTCGTGCTCCAGGTCGAGCAGTCGCATCGCGTTCGCGAGCTGCTCCTCGCTGAAGCGGGAGTCGTCCGGGGTGGCGATGAGATCGGGTTCGGGCATCTCGGCGCCGAGGTGCTCGCGCTCCACGGGCGGGGTCAGCAGCAGGTCGACCAGGTCGCCGAGGCGGACCGAGGCGGGGGTCCGCAGACCGGTGCCGCGGGCGAAGAACGCGTCGGTGACCCTGGCGGCCTGCTCGACGGGGAGCGGCAGGGTCGGCGCGACCAGTTGCCCGTACAGGTCGAGCCCGGTGTACGCCGTGGGCGCGGCGAAGGCCTGCCGGTCCTGCTCGGCGCGGAAGAGCGGCCCGGCGTCCAGGAGGCGGGACTGGAGCTGGGTGTGGCGCCGGATGCAGTCCTTCACTATGTCCACGAGCTCGGCGGCGCGCCGCTTGTGCTCGGCGGTCTTCGCGTCGGACGCGGCCTCGGCCTCGTCGCGGGCCTTGCGGATGTTGGTGAGGATCGCGTTCTCGTGGCGGTAGCGGTCGGCGACGTGGTCGAGCGCCTCGGCGATCATGTCGGGGACCGTCTGGAGCCAGTCCACCGCGCGGACGTTGCGCCGGGTGGCCTCCAGGGTCTTGCGGAGGGTCTCGGCGTACTGCACGGTGCGGTACCGCGCCTGCTCGGCCGCGAGCTGGGCGTCGGCGAGGCGGCCCCGGTTGATGAGGACCTCCAGCTTCACCTCGGCGGCGATCTGGGCGCTGGTGACGTCGGTGTCGAGCGCGCCGACCAGCACGTTGACCGCCTCGTCGGTGGTCCGGAGGTAGACGCCGCCGCCGTATCCCGGGACCTCCTCGATGAGCTTGAAGTCGTAGTCCCGGCGGACGTAGACGCCGTCGGTGCCGAAGGTGCCGTAGACCGCGCGGAAGCCGCGGTCGACGCTGCCGACGTTGATCAGGTTCTCCAGGACCCAGCGGGCCACGCGCTCGTGCTCGGCGGCGGGGCGGTCGGGTGCCTGGGCGGCGACGCGGGGCAGCAGCCGGGCGACGATCTGCTCGTGGTCGGCGCCGGTGTCGAAGTCCATGTTGAGTGTGATGAGGTCGATGGCCGAGAGGGCCACCTCCGCCATCGCGTAGACCGTGTACTCCCCCGCCAGGTTCGCCTTGCGGGCGTCCAGGTCGTGCAGCGGGGCGGTGCACGCGAGCGCGCGGAGGCGCCGCGCGAGCCCTTCGTCGGCGGCCGGGCCCTGCGCGGGGCGCGGCCCCGCGCTGAGCTGGGGCGGAGCGAGGTCCGTCGAGGCAGGCGAAGTCACGGTGGACAGATTAGGTCCTCGAACTGACAACGGTCGAAACGGCGCAGATGCGACCGGCCTCCCGGCGGGCGCGGGGCGGTGGGTGCGCGGGGTCCCGGGGCGGTCGGTTCTGTGGCTCGGGCGGTCGGCCGAGGGCCGGCCCGGGGGCGGTCCGGCAGCCCCAGGCGGCGGCCGAGGGACGGCCCTGGGCGGTCCGGCGGCCCCGTACGGTCGCTGCGGGCTGCCGGCTCCGTACGGTCGCTGAGGTCGCTGCACCGGCCCCGGACGGCCGGTCAGTCCCGCAGCCCCGGCCGGTCAGTCCCGCCGCCCCGGCGGGGCGTCGGCGGTCCCGGTGTACGCGGCGGCGACCTGGTCTCGGGAGTCGTCGAGGTAGCGGACGAGGAGCCGCTCGGCCGTCGTCCGGTCCCCGCCCCGCAGGGCGTCCAGGATCTCGCGGTTCCGCGCCAGGAAGGGCTCGTGCAGGGCGCGCGGGTCGTCGACCCCGTGGAACGCGAGACGGAGCTCGGCGAGGACGCCGCGCATCAGCTCGTCGGTACGGGCGCTGCCCGCCAGGGCGACGAGCTCGCGGTGGAAGCGGATGTTGGCCGTGGAGACGCCCGCCCAGTCGCCCGCCAGGGCCGCGCGCTCGCCGACCGCGACGGCGTCGGCGAGCGCGCCGAGGGCATACGGGGGCCGGCCGAGGCCCCGGACGACGGCGCACTCGACGAGGCGCCGGGTCCGGTGGATGTCGTCCACGTCGTCGACCGCGAGGACCCGGACGAAGACGCCCCGGTTGAGCTCGTGGACGAGCAGCCGCTCGTGGGAGAGGAGCCGGAAGGCCTCCCGCAGGGTGTTGCGGGACACGCCGAGCGCGCCCGCGATGCCCTCCTCGGAGAGCCGGGTGCCGGGCGGGAAGTACCCCTCGGCCACCCGGTTCCGCAGGATGTCCGCGACCCGCTCGGCCGTGCTGGTGCGTCCGAGCAGCACACGGTCGTCGGTCAGATCTCCGGCTTCGCTCGCGGTCACGGCGCGCTCCTTGTCGGATCGTTCAACAATCCTCTACCTTGACGGCATCGTACGGTCCCCGTGCCGCGCCCCGGCACTCCCCCCCCCTGCTGCGAGGTACAGATGCGCACGCCCACGGACCAGAGCCCGGCCGAGGCCCTGATCGACCTCAACGCCGATCTCGGCGAGGGCYTCGGACGCTGGACGCTCACCGACGACGAACAGCTCCTGTCCGTGGTGACCAGTGCCAACGTCGCGTGCGGCTTCCACGCCGGGGACGCGGTGACCATGCGGCGGGTCTGCGAGCTCGCCGCCGCGCGAGGGGTCCGGATCGGGGCCCAGGTCTCGTACCGGGACCTGGCGGGTTTCGGACGGCGCTCGATGGACGTGCCCGCGGCGGAGCTGGCCGCCGAGGTCGCCTACCAGATCGGCGCGCTGGAGGTCTTCGCACGCGCGGCGGGCGCGCGCGTGGCGTACGTGAAGCCGCACGGCGCGCTCTACAACCGGGTGGTCCGGGACGAGGAGCAGGCCGCGGCGGTGGTCGAGGGCGTCCTGCTCGCCGACCGGACCCTGCCGGTCCTGGGGCTTCCGGGGTCGCGGCTGCACGAGGCCGCGGCGGCAGCCGGACTGCCGGTCGTGCCCGAGGCCTTCGGGGACCGGGCCTACCGCGCCGACGGCACGCTCGTGCCGCGGGGGCGGGCCGGGGCGGTCGTCAGCGACCCCGACGCCGTGGTGGAGCGCTCGGTGGCCCTGGCCCGGTTCGGCGTGGTCACCGCGGACTGCGGGAGTTCCGTCACGGTGCGGGCCCGGTCGCTGTGCCTGCACGGCGACACCCCGGGCGCGGTGGACCTCGCCCGGCGGGTGCGGGAGCGCCTGACGGAGGCCGGTGTACGGGTGGAGGCCTTCGCATGAGTACGACCGTCCCGCGCGTGCTGCGCGTGGGCGAGGGGGCGCTCCTGGTGGAACTCGCCGGGGGCGAGGAGACGGAGGCCTTCCACGCCGAGCTGCTGCGCCGGCGGGCCGCCGGTGCGCTGCCCGCCGTACGCGAGATCGTGCCGGCGGCGCGCACGGTGCTGCTCGACGGGGTGGCGGAGCCGGAGCGGCTCGCGGCCGAGCTGACGGGCTGGGAGGTGGCGCCGCTCCCCGCCCGCGTGGGCGGGACGGTGGAGCTGCCGGTCCGCTACGGCGGACCCGACCTCGCGGAGGTCGCCGCGCTGTGGGACGTGTCGGTCGAGGCGGCGGTACGGATCCACACGGCGACCGAGTTCCGGGTCGCGTTCTGCGGCTTCGTCCCGGGCTTCGGCTATCTGACGGGGCTCGGCGAACGGTACGCGGTGCCCCGGCGGGCCACACCGCGCACGCACGTCCCGGCGGGCTCGGTCGCGCTGGCGGGGCCGTACACGGGCGTGTACCCGCGCTCCTCCCCCGGCGGGTGGCAGCTGATCGGCACGACGGACGCGGTCCTCTGGGACACGGCGCGGGAGCCCGCCGCGCTGCTGTCCCCGGGCACCCGGGTCCGCTTCACCGCGGACGGCGGACCGGCAGGGGGCGGACGATGACCGACCGGGCCGACCGGGCCGTCGTCGTGGTCCGGGCCGGTGCGCTGACCACCGTGCAGGACCTGGGGCGCTTCGGCCACGCGCATCTCGGGGTGCCCCGCTCGGGCGCCCTCGACCCGTCGGCCGCACGCCTCGTCAACCGGCTCGTCGGCAACCCGGAGGCCGCGGCCGTCCTGGAGACCACCGTCGACGGCTGCGCCCTGCGCACCCGGTGCGCGGTCACCGTGGCGGTGGGCGGCGCGCCCTGCCCGGTACGGGTGGGCGGGCGTCCGGCCGCCTGGGGCCGGGCGGTACGCGTCCCCGCCGGGTCGGTCCTGGACGTCGGCGCGGCCACGCACGGGCTGCGCGCGTACGTGGCGTTCGGCGGCGGGGTCGATGTCGAACCGGTCCTCGGGAGCCGCTCCACCGACCTGCTGTCCGGGCTCGGTCCGGCCTCACTGGTGGAGGAGACGGTCCTGCCCCTGGGACCGGCCCCGGCGGCGCGCACGGCGGGACAGGGTGCGGCCGACGCTCCCCCGTGGCCCGCCCCACCCCGTGAACTGGTCCTGCGGGTCCGGCTCGGGCCTCGCGAGGACTGGTTCACGGCGGCGGCGCTCCACACCCTCACCACGCGCGCGTACCGGGTGTCCCCGACCGGCAACCGCATCGGCCTGCGCCTCGAAGGCCCGGCCCTGGAACGGGCACGCCACGACGAGCCGGCCAGCGAGGGCATGGTCCTGGGCGCGGTCCAGGTGCCGCCCGACGGGCGGCCGGTGGTGTTCCTCGCCGACCATCCGACGACCGGGGGCTATCCGGTGGTCGGGGTGGTGCGGGAGGCGGACCTGGGCGCGGCGGCGCAGGCCGTGCCGGGCACCCCGGTCCGGTTCGTCCGGGTGCGCTGATCCCGCCCGTCCGGTGCGGCGGAGCCCGGTCCCGGTGGAGCAGTCCCGCCGACCCGGCCGTCACGCCGTCGCGGGCGGCGGGACATAGCCGCCGCCTCCGGGCGTGCGCCGGAGGTTCGGTGTCATCGCCGCGCCTCCTCGGGGAGGCGTGCCCCGTCGGCCGGCAGGGCGTCGTGGGCCGCGAGGAAGGCGGTGACGGAACGCTCCCAGGTGAAGACCTCGGCACGCGCGCGTGCGGCGCGGCGGCGGGTGTCCTCCGGCACCGCCAGCAGACCCCGTACGGCGGAGGTGAAGGCCCCGGGGGTGTCCACGGCGGCGGCGCCCGCGGTGCCGACGACCTCCGGGAGCGCGGAAGAGGCGCTCACGACGACCGGCGTCCCGCAGGCGAGGGCCTCCAGGGCGGAGAGGCCGAACGTCTCCGCCGGCCCCGGGGCCAGGCACACGTCGGCCGCCGCCTGGAGGTCCGCCAGAGCCTCCCGGTCGGCGACGTGCCCGAGGAACCGCACCGGCAGCCGGCGCTCCCGCGCCCGCCGTTCCAGGGCCCCCTTCAACGGCCCGTCTCCCGCGACCACCAGCGTGGCCGCGACGCCGGCGTCGTGGAGCTCGGCGAGGGTGTCCAGGGCGACTCCGGGCCGCTTCTCGACCGAGAGGCGCGAGCAGAGCAGGAGCAGGACCCGCTCCCCGTCCGCGTACCGGGCGCGGAGCAGGGTGCTGCGGCGGTCGGGCCGGCAGCGTTCCAGGTCCACGCCGAGCGGGGCCCGTACGACGTTCCGCGCCCCGATCCGGAGGAACTCCCGCTCCGCCCACTCGGTGGTGCAGACGATCCGGGCGAACGCCCAGGCCGTGCGCCGGTTGAGCCGGTCCGCGGCGCGGGCCGCGACGGGGGCCGGCACGCCCCAGGTGCGCAGGACGCCGTCCGCGGTCTCGTGGGAGACCATCACCGAGGGCACGCGGGCGCGCCGCGCCCACTCCCCCGTCCACCGCAGGGTCGTGCGGTCGGAGACCTCGATCCGGTCCGGGGCGAGATCTTCGAGGAGGCGGCGCACGCGGCGCCGGTCGGCGAGGACCCGGTAGCCGCCGGTGCCGGGCAGCACGGGGCCGGGGAGGGTGATGACCCGGCCCTGCGCGGTGCGGACGTCGCTCGCGAGGTCGCCGGGGACGACGAGGACGGGTTCGTGGCCGGCCTCGCGGTAGCCCTGGCCGAGCCGGTCGAGTGCGGTGCGGAGGCCGCCCGAGGTGGGGGTGACGAAGTTCGCGAGCCGCACGATGCGCAGCCCGTCGCCGTGCCGCCCGTGAACCGGGCCGGCGGCCCCGGCGTCGTCGTGAATCGGCCCGAGCACCTCTCCGCCGTGAACCGATCCGAGCACCCTGCCGTCGCGAACCGCTCCGAGCACCCCACCATCGTGAACAGCGCCGACCTCCCCACTTCTGTGAATCGGGTCAACAGTCGTTCCGCTGTGCACGAGGTCGGCGCCCGCTCCCCCGTGCACGGGGTCGGCAACGGAGTGCTCGTCGTCCCTCACGTGTTCGACGCTCATGCCGCCACCGCCGTCCGCTCCCGCAGAACCTCCGTGTAATGCCCGATCAGTTCGTCCCCGAGCGCTTCCCAGGAGCGGCCCTCGACGGCGGCCCGCCCGGCTTGGCCGTAGGCGGCGCGCAGCGCGGGCGAGGCGGCGAGCCCGGCGACGGCCGTTCGGAGCGCTTCCGGGTCTCCCGGGGGTACGAGGAGCCCGGTGCGCCCGTGGTCGACCAGGTCGAGCGGGCCTCCGGCCGCCGGGGCGACGACCGGGAGACCGCTCGCCATGGCCTCCTGGACGGTCTGGCAGAAGGTCTCGAGGGGGCCGGTGTGGGCGAACACGTCGAGCGAGGCGAAGATCCGGGCGAGGTCGTCGCCCACGCGGCGGCCGAGGAACCGGGCGTCCGGCAGGGCGCCGCGCAGTGTGGGCTCGCTCGGGCCGTCCCCGACGACCACCAGCCGTACGCCGGGGAGGCTGCCCGCTCCGGCGAGGAGGTCCACGCGCTTCTCGGGGGCGAGGCGGCCCACGTAGCCGACGAGGAGTTCGCCGTTCGGGGCGAGTTCGGCGCGCAGGGCGTCGTCGCGCAGCTCGGGGCGGAAGCGGGCGGTGTCCACCCCGCGGCCCCAGAGCCGGACGCGGTCGATGCCGTGGGCCGCCAGGTCGCGGGCGGCGGAGGAGGAGGGTGCGAGGGTGCGGTCGGCAACCCCGTGGACGGCCCGGAGGCGGCGCCAGGCGGCGGCCTCTCCCGTACCCACGTACGTGCGGGCGTAACCGGCGAGGTCGGTCTGGTAGACGGCGACGGCGGGGATGCCGAGGCGGGCCGCGGCGGTCATCCCGCGCACACCGAGGACGAACGGGCCGGCGAGGTGTACGAGGTCGGCGCGGTGGGCGGCGATGGCCGCGGCGACACGCCGGCTGGGCAGGGCGACGCGCACCTGCGGGTAGCCGGGGAGCGGGAGCGACGGCACCCGGACGACGGCGCAGGGGGCGTCGGCGTCCGCGGCCGGGTCGGCCACGGCGGGGGCGATGACGAGCGGGGTGTGGCCCCGCCGGGTGAGGTGGCGCGCGGTCTGCAGGGCGCAGTGCGCCACACCGTTGACGTCGGGAGGGAAGGATTCGGTGACGATGACGACACGCATACGGGTGTTGTCGTCGCGCTCGGCGTGTCCCCGTCAACGTCGATCTGGACGGGGAGGGAACGTCCCATGAGCGTTTCGCGCGGACGGCCCGGGGGCCGCCGACCGTACGGCCGCGCGCGCACGTGCCCGGACTCACCCGTACGGGCCGGACCGCAGCCGTACGGGCCGGACAGCCGTACAAGCCCGAGCGCAGTCGCACGAGGGCCCGAGCCCAGGCCTACGGACCCACCCCGCCCGCGCCCGGGCCCCCGGGGCGGGGCCTCACGCGGCGGGTTCTCCGCCGGGGGCCGCGCCGCCCCGGAGCCGGGTGGCGGGGAACGGGTCCGGCCGCGGGGGCCGGACGTCGTCCGGGCCGGGTCAGACCTGGAGGTCGGGTCCTATGCGGTTGCGTACCGCGGTCTGGACCTCGACCTCCTCGGCCGGGTCCGCCGCGAGGCGGCGCAATCGCTCGGCGACGCGCACGTCACCGGTCTCGGCGTGCAGGGCCGCCACCTCGCGGGTGGTCTCCTCGCAGTCCCAGAGGCATTCGACGGCGAAACCGGTCGCGAAGGTGGGGTCGGTGGCGGCGAGGGCGCGGGCCACGCGCCCGCGGAGCTGGGACGAGGCCGTCTCGCGGTAGACGTGGCGCAGTACGGGTGCCGCGCAGGCGATGCCGAGGCGGCCCGCGCCGTCGACGAGTCCGCCGAGCGCGGGCGCGTCGGGGCCTTCGGAGCGGATGGTGCCGCGCAGCGCGCCGAGGACGGAGGGGGAGTCCTGGGCGGTGCCGCGGCAGGCGAGCACATCGGCGGCGGCGGCGCCGAGGGCGTCGGTCCGGCGGACCCACGCGCGGGCGCGGGCGACGGCGTCCTCGCCGCACATGCGGCGGTACGCGGCGATCGCGGCCTCGGCGACCTCGGCGGAGTCGCCGTCGGCGGCCGCCTCGACGAGGTCGAGGACGGCGGGGTCCCGTGACTCGGCGAGGTGGTGCAGGGCGGCGCCCCGGGCGCCCACCGAGCCGTGGCGGGCGGCGGCGAGCAGTTCGGGCCGGTCCTCGGGTCCCGCGACGGCGGTGAGGCAGCGGGCGGCGGGGCCGTGCAGCACGGCTCCGCGCTCGTAGCCCTCCTGCGCCCAGTCGAGGACGGCGCGGACGCTCCAGCCGGGGCGGGGTCCGGCGGGCCGCATCTGGCGCTGCCAGCGGTCGAAGGAGCCCTGTTCCTGGGCGGCCCTGACCCGGGCGCCGACGGCGTCGCGCCGGTCCTCGGCCCACAGCCGCCAGGGGCGGGGCTCGAAGGCGTCCCGGACGACCCCGGCCAGCTCGGCGTCGCCCTCGGCGTCGGCCGGGAAGCGGGCCAGTACGGGGGCGGCGAGCGCGCGCAGGCCGGCGTCGTCGTCGCGGAGCGCCAGCTCGTCCAGGGCCCAGGCCCAGTTGGTGCCGGTCGCGGCGTAGCGCCGGAGCAGCAGCAGGGCGTCCTGGCGTCCGTAGGACGCGAGGTGTCCGAGGACGGCGAGCGCGAGCCCGGTCCGGGACTCCTCGGTGTCGAGGACGTCCTCGGCGCCGAAGAGGTGGGCGTCGATCTCGTCGAGACCTCCGTGGAGGTCCAGGTAGAGACGGGCGTAGTAGAGGGAGCGGTTCTCGACCTGCCAGTCGTGGCGGGGATCGGCGAGAACGCAGTGGTTGAGGGCCGCGAGGGCCTCGGCACGTGGCGCGGCGAGCGCGTGCAGGGTGCCGTCGCCGCGGCCCCGCTGCAGCAGGCCGAGCAGGGTGCCGCTCGGCGCTATGACTGGATCGAACATGGGGAGACGCCTCACATCAAGCTGTCGACACGACCGGGGGATTCCGGGATGACCCGGGTCGGGCGGTACATCGCCCGTACGCCTAGGCCGTGCGCCGACATGTCGGGCCGCTCGTCGTCCATCGCCTGCCAGTGATCATCTTCCTCAGCCTCTCGTCGGTGGCCCGTTTTGCCGGACCCGACGTCATGATGACCCACCCATTTCGCCACCGCGACCACATTTCCGACGCCGCTCTCACCTGGGGTTCAGCGCCCGTTCACCGGGATCCGAAGAGTTCCAGGAGTTCGGCCTTGCCGAACATCCGCGCGGTGTCGGCGGCGGACGGAGTGCCGGCTTCCGGATTCGCGCCGCCGTCGAGCAGGGCGCGGACGACGGCGTCCTCGCCCTTGAAGACGGCGCCGGCGAGGGGGGTCTGGCCGCGGTCGTTGGCGCGGTCGGCGTCGGCCCCGCGCGCGAGGAGCGCGGCGACCGCGGGGGCGTGCCCGTGGTAGGCGGCGAGCATGACGAGGGTGTCGCCCTTGTCGTTGGTGAGGTTCGCCGGGACCCCGGCGTCGACGTAGGCGGCGAGCCCGTCGGCGTCCCCGGTACGCGCGAGGTCGAAGACCTTGGACGCCAGCTCGATGACCTCGGGGTCCGGAGTCTCGCTCATCGGTGGGCCCACCCTTCTCCTGTGTCGACGACCTGCGCACGACAAGCGCGGCCGTACGAGTGAATCGACAGGGTACTGCCCGTTCGGCGACATGACCGCGCCCGGCTGAGGCAAACATCACGGCAGTCCGGAGTCGGCCGCTCCCCTAGCGCACGCCGGGCGTTTCGCCACTCGACAGCTCGTTCGACGTCCGCCGGTCAAGTGAAATCGGCGGTTTTTCACCCCAATGCACCTTTAGTCACATAGATACTTGCTGTGAACCTGGAAGGACTCATGGTGACTGTCCCCTCAACCAGGAGAAGAACCAATGATCCTGTCCATCTCAGGCGTGGTCCTGCTCGGCATCATCTGCTTCCTGTTCTTCAAGAAGGACGGGATGAAGGCCTCGCACGCCCTCGTCAGTGCGCTGTTCGGCTTCTACCTCGCGGGTACGGCCATCGCCCCGAGCATCACGGCGGGCGGGCAGAGCCTCGCCGGCCTCCTGGGCGGGATCAAGTTCTGACGCCCCTCCGTCCCTTCCACCACCTCAGGAGTACTTCGTGGCCCGGCGACCACTCCCCCGCATTCTGAGCAGCGGCAGCGCACAGATCGCTCGCAGTCGAGAGATCGCGCGCACGGCCGCCGACAGCGCCACCGACGTGCTCCATCCACTGATCACGGTCTCCCGTGGTCTGCGGAAGCTGGCCGCGTCCGCGCGTGCCAGGTGGGCCGCGACCCCCAAGGAACGGCGTGGACCGACGCTGCTCCTGGTCGCGGCCTGCGTCCTGGTCGTCGCCCTGATGCCGTACGGGCCGCTCCTCGCGCTCGTCACGCTCATGGCCGCGGCCGCGTGGAAGGGACGCGTGCGTCCCGTCGTCAGGACCGGACCCGACGACAACGAGGCCGCACGGCTCAAGGGCCTGTACGAGGCCCTCGTCCCGTACTTCTCCGTCCCCGAGGACCCCGCCCCGCTCTTCACCCACGGGGGCGACTGGAGCGGTGCCCTCTCCGAGTACGCCTTCGACGAGGACGGGCGCCCCACCCGCCTCCGGATCGCCTACCCGCCGTACTTCGCCGACGGCGAGCCCGCGGCACGCGCGCGCGTCGAGCAGCTGCTCCACGCCAAGTCCGGCCGCGGCCGCGAGTACCGCTTCGACTGGGACGAGGAGGGCAACCGGCTCGCCATGAGCGTGCTGCCCGCCCTGCCCACCACCATCGCCGCCCAGCGCTTCGTCACCGTGCYGGGCGAGACCGTCCTGGGCTTCACCGACGCGGACGCCGTCCAGCGGACCGTGCCCGTGGTCGCCTCCGACGGCACGGAGGACGCACCGGCCGTCGTCTGGCGCACCGGCCCCCGCTCCACCGAGCCGCACCTGCTGGTGGTCGGGCAGCCGGGCAGCGGCACCACCTCCCTGCTGCGCTCGATCGCCCTCCAGGCCCTCCCCCACGGCGACGTCCTGATCGTCGAGGGCGGCGGGACCGGCGAGTACGCGTGCCTCGCCGGACGCGACGGAGTCCTCGCCGTCGAGTGCGGCCTCGCCGGCTCGCTGGCCACCCTGGAGTGGGCGGCGCACGAGACGGAACGACGGCTGATCGCCGCCAACCGGGCCCGCCAGGCGGGCCACCCGGTCCCGGAGGACACCCGGCGGCCGCTCTGGATCCTCCTCGACCGGCCCGGCGTCCTGGCCGACCTGGCGGCGGCCGACGGCCGCCCCGACCCGCAGGAGCTGCTCCAGGTCCCCCTGCGGCACGGCCGGGCCGCCCAGGTCACGGTGGTGGTCGCCGAGCAGTTCGACGGCACCGACACCCTCAGCGAGGCGGTACGGAGCCACACCAGGGCCCGGATCGTGCTCGGACCCGCCGCCCCCGACCAGATCGCCGCCGTCCTCGGCACCGCACCGCACACCACCCCGGCCCCGCACGTCCCCGCGGGCCGCGGGTACGCCCGCCTCGGCGGCGGACCGGTGCTGCGCCTCCAGGTGCCGGCGACGCCCGACCCGTACGACGAGGAGACGAGCGACGCGCACCGCCAGGCGGTGCTGGCGCTCCTCCCCGAGCGCCGGACGGCGACGACCGTGTCGATCGAGAAGATCACCCTGAAGCTGCACGCCCCCGTCCCCGCGGAGGGCTGAGCAGCACCACGCGCGCGCGTGGGGGAGAGCGCCACGCACGCACGTGAGGAACAGCAGCACGCACACGCGTGAGGAGGCCGGTACGGACCCCGTCCGTACCGGCCTCCTCAGCTGTGCCGCGCCGCCCGGCCGCCCGCTACGCCACGAACGAGCGCGGCGGCTCGGTGCCGCCGCCCGCGCCCGACTCGACCAGCCGGGCCGCGGCCGCCAGCCGGACCGCGGCCTCGTCGGCGACCGGCCCGCCGACCGTGAAGGGCAGCCGGACGAAGCCCTCGAAGGCCCCGTCCACCCCGAACCGGGGCCCCGAGGGGACCCGGACGCCGACCCGCTCCCCCACCTCGGCCAGGCGCGAGCCGGAGAGGCCACCGGTGCGGACCCAGAGGGTGAGGCCGCCGCGCGGCACCGAGAACTCCCACTCCGGGAGCTCCCGGCGGACGGCGGCGACGAGCGCGTCCCGGTTCTCCCGCGCCTGCTCCCGGCGGAGCGCCACGGCCTCCTCCCAGCCGCCCGTGCGCATCAGCCAGTTCACCCCGAGCTGTTCGAGCACGGGGGTGCCGAGGTCGGCGTAGGCGCGCGCGGCCACCAGGGAGCGGATGACGTCGGGCGCCGCGCGGACCCAGCCGATGCGCATGCCCGCCCAGAACGCCTTGCTCGCCGAGCCGACGGTGAGGACGGTGGAACCGGCCGGGTCGAAGGCGCAGACCGGCCGGGGCATCTCCACGTCGTCGTCCAGGTGGAGCTCGGCCATGGTCTCGTCGACGACGAGGACGGTGCCGGCCGAGCGGGCGGCGTCCACGAGCTGCCGGCGCTGGTCCTCGTCGGCGAGGGCCCCGGTCGGGTTGTGGAAGTCGGCCACCACGTACGCGAGGCGGGGCGCCGCGTCCCGCAGCACCTGCCGCCAGCGGCCCAGGTCCCAGCTGCCGAGCCCCTCGGACATGGCGACGGGGACGAGCCGGGCCCCGGCCTCCCGCATCAGCTGGAGGATGTTGGCGTACGAGGGGGACTCGACGGCGATCCGCTCGCCGCGCCCCGCGAAGAGGTGGCAGATGGCGTCGATGGCGCCCATGGCACCGGTCGTGACCATGATCTGCTCGGGCATCGTGGGGATGCCGCGCGCGGTGTACCGGTCGGCGAGCATCTGCCGCAGCGTGGGCAGCCCCGCCGGGTAGTCGCCGTGCGTGTGCGCGTAGGGGGGCAGCTCCTCCAGGGCGCCCTGGACGCCCCGGGTGAGCCACGGCTCGGGCGCGGGCAGCGCCGCGCAGCCGAGGTCGATCATCGAACCGAGGGACTCCGGCGGCAGCGGTTCGAGGCCCCGCGCGGGCAGCGGGTTGCCCGCCGGCACGGCGGTCCAGCTGCCGGCGCCCCGCCGCGACTCCAGGAAGCCCTCGGCGCGGAGCGCCTCGTAGGCCGCCGCCACCGTGGTGCGGCTGACGGTCAGGGCCAGGGCGAGTTCCCGCTCGGCGGGCAGCCGGGCGGCGACCGGGACCCGGCCCTCCAGGACGAGCAGGCGGATCCCGTCGGCCAGTGCGCGGTAGGCGGGCGGCTTCCGGGTCCCGGGCCCGGCGGGCCGCGCCTGCTGTGCCTGGAGCTGCCGGGCGAGCTGCGCCGGCCCCACCGCCGAAGTCCACTGGGCCATCGAAATCAGTCCACCTTCGTCGAATTGGCCATGGTTGGCATCTCTTCCCCCGCCACAGAGTGTCATGAGCCAGTCCACTGCCACCACCCTGGGGGGAAGTCCCTTGTCCATCGCCTCCGGCCGCCACGGCCGGCACCTCACCCGTCGGCTCGTCCAGCTCTACGCGGGACTGACGCTCTACGGGGTCAGCTCGGCGCTGCTGGTCCGCAGCGGCCTCGGCCTGGAGCCCTGGGGCGTGCTGCACCAGGGCCTCGCCGAGAGGACGGGCCTGACCATCGGCGTGGTGTCGATCATCGTCGGGGCCGTGGTGCTGCTGCTGTGGATCCCGATCCGGCAGCGGCCGGGCCTCGGCACGGTGTCCAACGTGTTCGTGATCGGCCTGGCGATGGACGGCACCCTGGCGCTCGTTCCGGACGTGCACGGCCTGGCCGGGCGGATCCCGCTGCTCGTGGCCGGCATCGTCCTCAACGGGGTGGCGACCGGCCTGTACATCGCGGCGCGGTTCGGTCCCGGCCCGCGCGACGGCCTGATGACCGGTCTGCACCGGCTCACCGGCCGGTCGATCCGGCTGGTGCGCACGGCGATCGAGGTGGCGGTGGTCGCCACCGGCTTCCTGCTGGGCGGCTCGGTCGGCGTCGGCACGGTGCTGTACGCGCTGGCCATCGGACCGCTCGCGCAGTTCTTCCTGCGCTGGTTCGCCGTTCCCGGGCCGGAATCCGGAGGCACCGCGGTCGCCCCCGCGACACCGGAAGGCGCCATACTGCGGCGGTGACTCGCGTACGCCACCCCTACCTCGACCATCCCGGACCCCTCCCGTTCGCCCATCGCGGCGGCACGGCGAACGGCCTGGAGAACACCGCGGCCGCCTTCCGCCGGGCCGCCGCCGCGGGCTACCGCTACTTCGAGACCGATGTGCACACGACGTCGGACGGGGTCCTGGTCGCCTTCCACGACGCGACGCTCGACCGCGTCACCGACGCCTCGGGCCGGATCGCCGACCTGCCGTGGGCGGCGGTGCGCGAGGCCCGGGTGGCGGGCAAGGAGCCGCTGCCGCTCTTCGCCGACCTCCTCGACGAGTTCCCGGAGGCGCGCTGGAACGTGGACCTCAAGACCGAGTCCGCGCTCCACCCCCTGGTGGACCTGATCCGCCGGAAGCGCGCCTGGGACCGGGTCTGCGTGGGCTCGTTCACCGAGGCCCGGGTCGTCCGGGCCCAGCGGCTGGCGGGGCCCGAGCTGGCCACCTCGTTCGGCGTCCGCGGGGTGATCGGGCTGCGGCTGCGCTCGCTCGGCATCCCGGCGGCGGTACGGGCCGGGGCGGTCGCCGCCCAGGTCCCCGAGCGGCAGGGCGGCATCCCGGTGGTGGACCGCCGCTTCCTCCGTGAGGCGCACGCGCGCGGGATCCAGGTCCATGTGTGGACCGTGAACGATCCGGCGCGGATGCACTCTCTCCTCGACCTGGGGGTCGATGGCATCATGACCGATCAACTGGAGACGCTGCGCGCGGTGCTGACCGAGCGGGGCGTGTGGGTCTGAGCGCGCGTCCCGGTGCCTCCGGACCCGGATCACCGGGCCCGGCCACGGGGACGAACGAGGGGGCGCGGCCTTGACCGCTGGAACCACCGAACCGGAGGAGTACGCCACCGATCCCGCCGCACGCAAGCGGGAGCAGCGGGGCTGGTACTTCTACGACTTCGCCTGCTCGGTGTACTCGACGAGCGTGCTGACCGTGTTCCTCGGCCCCTACCTGACCTCGGTGGCCCGGGAGGCGGCCGACGCGGAGGGCTATGTGCACCCGCTCGGGATACCCGTGCGGGCCGGTTCGCTCTTCGCCTACGGGGTGTCGGCCTCGATCGTGGTCGCGGTCCTGCTGATGCCGCTGGTCGGCGCGATCGCGGACCGTACGGGCCGGAAGAAGCCGCTGCTCGCGGCCGCGGCCTACACGGGCGCGGCGGCCACGGCGGGGATGTTCTTCCTCGCGGGGGACCGGTATCTGCTGGGCACGTTCCTGCTGATCGTGGCGAACGCCTCGCTCTCGGTCTCGATGGTGCTCTACAACGCCTATCTGCCGCAGATCGCGGAGCCGGACGAGCGGGACGCGGTCTCCTCGCGCGGCTGGGCCTTCGGGTACACCTCGGGCGCGCTGGTCCTGGTGCTGAACCTGGTCCTCTACTCGGGCCACGACTCCTTCGGCCTCACCGAGGGCGAGGCGGTCCGGATCTGTCTGGCCTCGGCCGGTGTCTGGTGGGGCGCCTTCACCCTGGTGCCGCTGCGGCGGCTGCGGGACCGCCGGATCGGCCCGGAGATCCCGGACGGGGCGGGCGGCGGCGCGGTCGGCAGCGGCTGGCGGCAGCTGCGGGAGACCCTCAAGGACATGCGCCGGCACCCGCTGACGCTCTCGTTCCTGCTGGCCTACCTGGTCTACAACGACGGCGTCCAGACCGTGATCTCGCAGGCGTCGGTGTTCGGCTCGGAGGAGCTCGGCCTCGACCAGACCACGCTGATCACCGCGGTCCTGCTGGTCCAGGTGCTCGCCGTGGCGGGCGCGCTCGGCATGGGGCGACTCGCCCGGTCGTACGGCGCCAAGCGGACGATTCTGGCCTCGCTCGCGGTCTGGACCCTGATCCTGGTGGCCGGCTACTTCCTGCCGGCCGACGCGCCCGTGTTCTTCTACT
Source organism: Streptomyces sp. adm13(2018) (assembly GCF_008042145.1). Lineage (GTDB taxonomy): Bacteria > Actinomycetota > Actinomycetes > Streptomycetales > Streptomycetaceae > Streptomyces. Next base: position 1,825,956 of record NZ_RDBH01000129.1, on the reverse strand, counting down.
GTCTGGCGGCCGCGATCGGCCTGGTACTGGGCGGGAGCCAGGCCCTGTCGCGTTCGCTGTTCTCGCATCTGGTGCCGCGCGGCAAGGAGGCGGAGTACTTCTCGGCGTACGAGATGAGCGATCGGGGGCTCAGCTGGCTCGGTCCGCTCGTGTTCGGTCTCGCGTATCAGCTGACCGGGAGCTACCGGGATGCCATCATCTCCCTGGTGATCTTCTTCGCGGTCGGCTTCGCCCTGCTCGCCAGGGTCCCGGTGCGGCGCGCGGTGGAGGCCGCCGGGAACCCGATACCCGACCGTATTTAGACGTGGCAGTGAAAGGGCGGTAGTGTACGCGTTTGGCCTGCCAGGCGGACCGTTACTGCGTGCTGCTTTAGTGAAAACACCGGGTCACATCTGCCGTCAGATGTGACAAAGCGGGCACTGGTGGGTACAACAAGGGGCGGCACGACGGGCGACGCATGACCCGGCACGGGAATCTTTACCGCCGACCGGACGTTGACCGGATAACGACGACAGCGACACCTGTCCTGTGGGCGACAAGCCCGGGAGGCACGATTCATGAGTGAGCGAGCTCTTCGCGGCACGCGCCTCGTGGTGACGAGCTACGAGACCGACCGCGGCATCGATCTGGCCCCGCGCCAGGCCGTGGAGTACGCATGCGAGAAGGGCCATCGTTTTGAGATGCCCTTCTCTGTGGAAGCGGAAATTCCGCCGGAGTGGGAATGCAAGGTCTGCGGAATCCAGGCTCTCCTGGTGGACGGGGACGGACCTGAGGAGAAGAAGGGCAAGCCTGCGCGTACGCATTGGGACATGCTCATGGAGCGGCGCACGCGCGAGGAGCTGGAGGAGGTCCTCGCCGAAAGGCTGGCCGTCCTTCGTTCCGGCGCCATGAACATCGCCGTGCATCCGCGCGACAGCCGCAAGTCCGCCTAGCGGACCCACCGGCCGAAGAACGCCGAGGGGCCCGGTACACACCTCGTGTACCGGGCCCCTCGGCGTTTCCGTGCGCACCCTCCGCCCGCCGGAAGCCGGTCGGTCCCGATCCGTCGGCCGGACGCCCGTCCCGACCGGCGCCCGCGAGAACGCCCGTCCCCCGCCGAAACGGGGGACGGGCGTCCGGCCGACGGATCGGGACCGACC
>NZ_RDBH01000129.1:1782044-1824717 GCF_008042145.1 Streptomyces sp. adm13(2018) | reverse complement strand
GGCTTCCACGTGGTCGAGGTCCCGATCACCTTCGTCGAGCGCGAGATCGGCGACTCGAAGATGAGCCGGAACATCGTCGTCGAGGCGCTCTGGCGCGTCACCGGCTGGGGCCTGACCGCCCGGGCCGAGAAGGTCGGCAGGAAGCTCGGCCGCAAGACCTCCTGACCCCCGGACGGGGCGTCAGGGCAGCAGGGGCGGGCGGGGTTCGTCGGCCCGACGCGCGCCTTGGGCGGCGTCCTCGCGGATGACCTCGCCCTGGACGACCTTGCCGTCCGGGCGGTGCATGCGGGCCTGCTGGAAGGCGTCCTGGAGGCTGCCGGGAGGGGCCGCGGCCATCCGGCGCTCGGCGGCCCGGTCGGCGTACCGCCCGAGGACCGAGCGGACCGGCGGGATCAGCAGGAGCAGACCGAGGACGTCGGAGATCAGGCCGGGAAGCATCAGGAGCAGGCCGCCGAGCATCAAGAAGCCGTTGCGGTCCTCCGTGCCCGTCCGCTCGGGCGCCGGGGGCGCCGTGCCCGTCTGCGCGGCGGCCTGGGCCTGCTGGAAGGTCGACGTGAGGGTGCGGAAGGCCCGGCGGCCGGCCCGCTTGACGACGGCGGCACCGAGGACGATGCCGCCGACGAGCAGGGCGAAGACGGTCAGGCCGCCCGCCACGTCCGCCACCACCGTGAGCAGCCAGATCTCCAGGACCAGCCAGGCCGCGACGGCGAGCGGAAGGAAGGTACGCGCGCGTGAGCGCTTACGGGCGAGGGGAGGCGTTGCGCCGGTCGTCATGGTCCCCAGTGTGCCTGGCGCCCCGCCGGAACGTCGTAAAGGGAAGATCAGTGCGGGACGCCCCGTCCGGGGGTCAGGAGGTCTTGCGGCCGAGCTTCCTGCCGACCTTCTCGGCCCGGGCGGTCAGGCCCCAGCCGGTGACGCGCCAGAGCGCCTCGACGACGATGTTCCGGCTCATCTTCGAGTCGCCGATCTCGCGCTCGACGAAGGTGATCGGGACCTCGACCACGTGGAAGCCGGCGGCGACCGCGCGGCGGGCCAGGTCGACCTGGAAGCAGTAGCCCGCCGAGGCCACGTCCTCCAGGCCCAGGCCCTCCAGGGTCTCCTTGCGGAAGGCCCGGTAGCCGCCGGTGACGTCGCGGATCGGTACGTCGAGCATCATGCGCGAGTAGAGGCTGCCGCCGCGGGAGATGATCTCGCGGGACTTCGGCCAGTTCACGATGCGGCCGCCCGGCACCCAGCGGGAGCCGAGGACGAGGTCCGCGCCCTTGAGGGCGGTGAGCAGCCGCGGGAGCTCCTCGGGCTGGTGGGAGCCGTCGGCGTCCATCTCGACGAGGACGTCGTACCCGTGGTCGATGCCCCAGCGGAAGCCGGCCAGGTAGGCGGCGCCGAGCCCCTCCTTGCCCTTGCGGTGCAGGACGTGCACATGGTCGTCCTCGGACGCGATCTCGTCCGCGAACTTGCCCGTGCCGTCGGGGCTGTTGTCGTCGGCGACGAGGACGTGCGCCTCGGGTACGGACTCCCGCACCCGCGCGACGATCGGCTTGATGTTCTCCGCCTCGTTGTAGGTCGGAATGATCACCAAGGCCTTGCCGAGCGGGCCGTAACGCCTCTGGCCACCGTCGTTCACTACTGCCCCTTCGGATACATACGCAGGACCCCACCATAGCGAGGTCCCCGGAGTGCTCCGGCGCGGCGGGTCGACTGCGAGGGGCGGGACGTGCGGTGCGGGGCCCGTCGTCCTTCGGTCCGACCTGGGATCCGCTGGCGGCGGATCGACCGAGAGCCGTTGTCTACTGAACGTCCGGGCCCCACCCGGGTCGCACCTTCCGGCCGGAGAAACCTTCCCTCGCGGCCGCGGCGCGGGTGGCGTACGGCGAGTGCGGGGAGTCGCTGTCCGGTCGGACGTCCTGTGGTGGACGCGGTGAACCTACCCGTCCCGGACGGTCGACTGTCAACACCCGCTTGACCTGCGCAGATGCCGAGAAAGCCCAGGCCGGAGGGGAAGATCCGCAGGTCGGGGACAAGCGTGCGGGACGGTCTTCCCGGTGGGACATATCCCCACATCACTCGTTCGGCCGTACGAACACCGTCTGCCCGTGCACCACCGTCCGCAGGCACACGGGCAGCTCTGCTCCGGGGGACAGATCGGGCAGACCGGGCGTCCCGGAGCGGGGGTCGGTGGACCAGCGGGCCACCCGGTCGTCGGGTGCCTGGACGACGAGCTCCTCGGTGCGCCAGACCGCGTAGTCGGCGGGAGCGCCCGGCACCAGCGTGCCCGCGTCGTCCCGGCCCACGGCCCGCCAGCCGCCCCGGGTGTGGGCGGTGAAGGCGGCCCGGGCGGAGATCCGGTGCTCGGGGGTCCGGTGGAACGCGGCGGCGCGGACGGTGCCCCAGGGGTCGAGCGGTGTCACCGGGCTGTCCGAGCCGAAGGCCAGCGGCACTCCGGCGCGCAGCAGCGCCGCGTACGGGTTGAGGGTGCGGGCCCGCTCGACCCCAAGCCGGTCGGCGTACATGCCCTCCTCGCCGCCCCAGAAGGCGTCGAAGGCGGGCTGGACGGACGCGGTGAGGCCCAGCTCGGCGAAGGCGGCGATCGTCTCGGGGGTGAGCATCTCGACGTGCTCGACGCGGTGCCGGGCGGCCCGGACGCGGCCGAGGCCGAGCTTCTCCGCGGCGGCCCTGACGCCCTCCACGACGGCGGTCACGGCGGCGTCCCCGATGGCGTGGAAGCCGGCCTGGAGGCCCGCCTCGGTGCACGCCACCACGTGGAGGGCGATGGTGGCCGCGTCCAGGTGGGCGGCTCCCGTGTGCCCGGCGTCGGCGTGGTCGGCGTACGGCTCGTGCAGGCAGGCGGTGTGCGAGCCGAGGGAACCGTCGGCGAACAGGTCGCCGGCCGCGCCCAGGGCGCCGAGGGCGCGGGCGCGGGCGACGTCCAGGTCGGCCCAGTAGCCGACGACGCGGGGCCCGGCCTCGTCGCGGGCCAGGTCCAGGAGGCCGGTGAAGTCCTCCTCGGAGGAGATCCGGGGGCCTCCGCATTCGTGGAGGGTGCCGATGCCCAGGGCGGCGGCCCGGTTCCGGGCCGCGCGCTGCGCCTCGGTGCGCTGGCGGGCGGAGACGGCGCCGAAGGCGGCGGCCCGCACGGCGTGGTGGGCGTCGCCGGTGAGCGGCTGCCGACCCTCGTGGAAGCCGTCCAGGCCGCGGATGCCGGGCACGAGGTCGAGCAGCGCGGTGGTGACGACGGCCGAGTGGACGTCGATGCGGGTGAGGTAGAGCGGGCGGCCGCCGGTGAGTGCGTCGAGTTCGGCGCGGGTGAGCGGGCGGCGCTCGGGCCAGCGGGAGGCGTCCCAGCCGTGGCCGATGAGGATGCGGTCCTCGGGGCGGGCCTCGGCGTGCGCGCGGACCAGCTCCGCCGCATCGGCGAGCGAGGCGGCGGCCGACAGGTCGAGCCCGGTGAGGGCGAAGCCGGTGGCGGTGGTGTGGACGTGCGCGTCGACGAACGCGGGGGTGACGAGCGCGCCCTCCAGGTCCACCACCTCGTCCACGCCGGTGGCGAAGGCGTCGGCCGCCCCCTCGGAGCCGACCCAGGCGACGTGCCCGCGCTCCACCACCATGGCGGTGGCGAAGGGATCGGCGGGACTGTGGACCTCTCCACCGCGCAGCAGCACGGTGCGGTCTTCGGCGGAAGAGGCGGGGGGCGTGGACTCACTCATGCGACCAGGCTATGACCTGCCGGGACCCGGTTTGTCCGGCAGGTCCCCCTCGGGACAGACGCGCCGCTCCACGCGCGCGTGGAGCGGGGGCTCCGGCCGGGCGGACCCGCCGTCAGATGCGCGGGGGCCGGGCCTCGTACGGGGTGGAGAGGACGACGGTGGTGCGGCTGGAGACACCGGCCTGGGAGCGGAWCCGGCTGAGCAGGTGCTCCAGCTCCAGCGGGGTGGCGACGCGGACCTTGAGGATGTAGTTCTCGTCGCCGGCGACGCTGTGGCACGCCTCGATCTCGGGGATGTCGGCGAGGCGGTCGGGGGTGTCGTCGGGGGAGCTGGGGTCGAAGGGTTTGACCGAGATGAAGGCGGTCAGCGGCAGGCCGACGGCCTCCGGGTCCACGACGGCGGCGTAGCCGCGAATGACTCCGCGCTGCTCGAGGCGGCGGACGCGCTGATGTACCGCCGACGTGGACAGGCCCGTGGCCTTGCCCAGGTCGGTGTAGCTCATGCGCCCGTCCTTGACGAGCAACTCGACGATCTGACGATCCAGCTCCTCCATGCGGTGACCCTATTGCTCCCGGGGAGGTGCGGCACCGCCGGGGTCGACCGCAATCGGGCGGTATGGGTCATCCCGACGCGAGCACGGCCGGCATGTGACGAACGCCACAGATTCGTGTCCGACCTTGGGTACTGCCACACGATTATGCGGACGGCGGTATGGGAAGTGCTTGATGTGGTCGAGGCCGTACAGATCCGGCCGACCCACCCGAGGGGGAGATTCTCCATGCAGGAGCCTGTTGATTCGGTCGAGACGTCCGATGAGCTCGACGCGTACGACACCTTTGAGATGTTCCGGGTCATCTGCCCGGAGTGCGTGCAGCCGATCGCGCTGCTCGCGGACGAGGACGCGCTGCCGGAGCACGCGCTCTGCCCGACGCCGTGGAACCCCTTCGTCCTGACGGTCTGCCGGGGCACCGGCCTCGGGGCGGCCGAGGCCCGGCCGGCCGACGACACCCTGGAGGTCCAGGAGCAGGACACCGCCCTGCTCCTGACGCTCCCCCAGGGCCTCGACTGGCGCACGCAGCCCTTCTCGCACGTCGGCGGACCGGGCTCGCGCCCGATCCGGGTGACGCAGCTGCGGCGCGCGGCCTGAGGCAGGTCCGGACGGGGCCTCCGGGCCCCTCCGCTCACCAGTAGCGTCCCTGCACCATCGCCGCCAGGGTGGCGTGGTGCAGGATCAGCCCGTCGGGGTCGGCGGGCACCTCGACCTCGCCGAAGTGGGCCTGTCGGTAGGCGATCCTGAGCATGACGATCGCGTGCCGCAGCGCCGCGTAGAGGGTGTGGAACTCCATGTCGCGCGGGGTGTGCCCGGTCAGTTCGGCGTAGCGCCGTTCGACCGCGTCGCGCCGCAGGAGGTCCGGCAGTCCGGGCTGTCCGAAGCCGACGGTCAGGTCCTGGAAGAAGCGGTGCAGATAGACCGTCCAGCCGAGGTCCACCTCGCGCGGGACGCAGGCGGCCATCTCCCAGTCGAGGACGGCCGCGGGGGTGAATCCGTCGTAGACGATGTTCCCGATGCGCGCGTCGCCCCAGCCCAGGACGGCCGGTCCCTCGTCGGCCGGCCAGTGCGCCTCCAGCCAGTCGAAGGCCGACTCGATGAGCGGCGAGGGCGCGAGTCCCTCCACCACCCAGGCGTAGTAGGCGCGTTGGGCGTCGACATGACGACGCAGCGGGGTGCCGTGCCCGGGCGGCAGGAGGAACTCGGCCTCCTTCGCGGGGAACTGGTCGTGCAGCCGGGCGATCACGGCGACGGACTCGGCCTCCAGCAGGGCGCGTTCCCGGTCGGTGGCGTCGTGCAGCCAGTTCCCCTCGTACGTGTAGGGCATCACGTCCGGCGGGACCCGGCCCTCGGCGCGGGCCATCACGAAGAAGGGCGCGCCGAGCGGTCCGGGGTCCTCTTCCAGCCAGAGCACGCGCGGGACGGGGAGGTCGGTGTGCTCGCCGACCAGGCGCATGACCCGGTGCTGGCGGGCCATGTCGTAGACGGGGAAGACGGTGTACGCCTCGGGGTCGGCGGCCAGTCGCAGGGCGCAGCCGCGGACCGGCGCGTCGGGGTGGTCGAGTTCGAAGAGCAGGGTCTCGCTGGACATGCCGTTGGAACCGGGCACGGCGAGTCCGGTCACGCGGGCGCCCGGGAGCCGCCGGTCCAGCCAGCGGGTGAGCCGGCGGCCGAGCTCCTCGGGGTCGCGGGTGGTGGTGCGGGGGCGGGGCGCGGCGGTCACGGAGGTCTCCTCGGTGGGCTGTTCGGCGCGGCCGGCGGGCCGGGCGGTCAGGGGGCCGTCGCGGTGTGGTCGGCGAAGCCGCTGGGGTCGTGGCGGCCGAACGAGCCGTGTTCGAAGATGCCGTGGCCGGTGCGGCCGTCGAGGGTGAAGCGGGCGGCGTGGTCGGTGACGCCGTACGCCGCCATCGGGTGGGCGGCGGGGTCCGAGAGGTCGTAGACGCGCCGGTCGGTCCAGCCGCGGCCCTGCCAGGTGCCGTGCTGCCAGTCGGCACCCGTCCGTCACCGGGCACCGTGCGGCCCGGCTGGAGAAGGCCGTGGTCACGCTCGTCGGCCGCTCGTTGCGGCCGTCGGACGAACTCGTGGCGACCTGGGCCGAGAGCCTCGCCCGCCGCCTCGCCGGTGCACCCTTCCAGGCGGAAGACTGGGCACGCTTCTACGACGAGCTCGCCGGCTGCGTCGAGCGGCCCCGCTCCCTCCAGGGCCGCCGCATCCTCGTGGACGATGAGGGAAAGCTCCGCAAGTGCAACACGGCCGACGGCAGGACGCCCCGGCGCGCCACGGCCTTCTCCAGCCGGGCCGCACGGTGCCCGGTGACGGACGGGTGCACGAGTACGGCGTCCGCCTCCCTGGTCAGCCGGTCGGTAGTGAAGAGGGTCCGGTCCTTGTCATCCCACAGGCGGGTCTCTGCGAGGGAGTCCCACGACCGCCGGGAGCCGGGAGCCAAGGGGACGACCGGGGCCGTGCCGACCTCGTGTCCGAGCCGCTCGAAGGCCCGGGTCAGCCGGTCGGACATGGACGCGTCCCAGCTCAGCAGATCGGCGCAGAGGGTCGGTGGGAGCTCGACGGTCCCGGCGGAGCAGGCGAGGAGCGTCTCGGCACCGAGGACGGCCAGCTCGTCCAGGAGGAAGTCGTTGAGCGGGACCGTCTTCTCGAGGTCGACGCGGGCGAGCTTGGCGAAGAAGGGCGCGTTCACATGGGCCGGCAGGGGGGCAACGGCCTGCTCGCCCATCGGCAGGTGGGTGTAGAGGCGTCCTTCGGCCGGTCCGTCCCCAAGGGGAACCGCGAGGGTGACCCGGGCGTCTCCCTGCCAGTCGCGCCATCCCTCACTGATGTGGTCGCCGAGCACACTGCGCTCGATCGCGTCGCCGAACTCGTCCGCCGCCACCTGCCGGTCGAGGAGGACAAACGCATCTCCGTCGCCGACGGTCACCGTGCTGACCGTGAGCCGGTCGAGGACGGCGTCCACCCGCTCGGTCCGGACCAGGGTGCGCCGGGCGACCTCGCCGTCCTGCCTCTCCTCGATGGTGAGCGACCCGATGCGGCGCAGGAAGAGCAGCACCGGCGGGCCGGCGGACAGCGCGGTCAGCTGCTCGGCCGCCTCGGCCCGGGCCTCCTCGCTCTTGAGCGGCAGGCGCAGCACGGTCACGTATCCGTCGGCCGCGAAGCAGTTCACGGTGTCGGGGACGCCGTCGAGGGGCACGGGCAGACAGAGGTGGAAGACGTCGGCGGCCACCTCCGCCGCGAGGGTCGCGTCGCCGCCCAGGAAGTCCTTGAGCGAGGTCTCGTCGGCGAAGGTGAAGCGATAGCCGTCGAAGACCTGGCTTCCCTCCTCGGCGACCGAGTAGACCTGGGGTGCTCCGGTCAGCTGGAGAACGCTCTTGAAGCCGATCCCCTTGTTGCCGATGCCCTCCTCCGGTCGCTTGTCCGACTGTGCAATGTCGGTCATCGCGTCGAAGTTGCTGCGGCTGACGGGCCGCCCGGTGTTCGCCACGTACACCGCGCCGTGCGGGCCCTCGTCGTGGTCGAGCGTGATCAGGACCCTGCCCCCGGGGTCGTCGGCGTCATGCGCGTCGTGGGCGTTCTGAAGGAGCTCCACCAGGGCGCGGTGCTCGTAGTCGCGGACGGCCTGTTCGATGAGGTTCTTGAGGCTCCGGAACAGGTTCCAGCGATCCTTGGACTCCTGGTACGAAGCAATGCGGTCGCGCGTCTTCGCACGTACTTCGGCGCTGCGGTCCGGCATAGTCGTGTCCCCCTTTAGACGCGTTCGAGCGCACTGAACAGTACGGCGGTTGCGACCGCGGGGGCCACATGAAGGGGTACGAAGCCAGGGCGCCTGCCAGATGTCCTCGGTACGGGCTGCGGCGCGGCCCGCGGGCAGCACTGTGCTGCCATCCGTCTGGTCACTGGGAGTATGTGTGGGTGAGTGCTGATGTGTTGGGACGCTGGGTGCCAGCTCGTCCCGAGGACGTGGCCACGGTCTTCACCGAGGCGGACTTCCCGTGGTGGATTGCCGGTGGTTACGCGATCGAACTCGCGGTCGGACACGAGTTGCGGCCACACGGCGATCTCGACCTCCTGATTCTCCGGCGTGACCAGGTCCGCGCACGGGGCCTCCTGGCCAGCTGGGACCTTTACGTGGCGGACCCGCCCGGCCAGGGAAGGCTGAGAACGTGGCTTCCTGGAGAGGTTCTTCCGCAGCCACTGCACGACATCTGGTGCCGCCGCACGCCCGAGGCCCCCTGGTCCATCCAGCTCATGCTGGACGAGGCGGAGGGCACCCAATGGGTCTCGCGGCGTGACCCGGCAATCCGGCTCCCGATCGACCAGCTCGGGCGCACGAGCAAGACGGGCATCCCGTATCTCGCGCCCGAGGTCCAACTCTTCTACAAGGCCAAGGCGACCCGGAACAAGGACGAGGCCGACTTCGAAGCTGTACTGCCGCTGCTCGACGCTCCGGCGCGCGCCTGGTTGGCGGACGCGATCAACGTGATCGTGCCCGACCACCCCTGGCTTCGGCGGCTTCTACCTGTCAGCCGAACTTGAACAGAGGAACGTCGCAGAGGTCAGGTTCCGGTACCGAGTCACCGCGGGCAACACGCCCTCCGCAACAGGACTTGGCGCTGAGGAGGTGGCAAGTCCTGGTCACACACGTCGTGCTGGCGAAGATGAGGCACAGTCGCCCTCCTCGCACGTGTACTGGGCCGTAGCCCTTCGGACACTCCGTCAGGAGGCGTTCAGCAACTCACCAGTCTCCTCAGCACACCCCCACGACAGCGTGACGCCGGCGCCTCCGTGCCCGTAGTTATGTACGACCAGCCTGCCGTCCTCCTGTCGATCGGCCTCCACGCGGACCGTGGCCCGCGTTGGCCGAGCGCCGATCCGGTGCTCCAGAACACGTGCCTCGGCAAGACGAGGCTCGACCTTGGCGCAGCGGGCCAGGATGTCGGCCGCCGCACCGTCGTCGGAGGCGAGATCGCCCTCACCGTCGACGGCGGTGCCTCCCAGGACGACGGTGTCACCGTGCGGATAGAAGCACAGCAGGTCCGGCGAGAGACCTGTGTCCTCGGAGAAGAACTCGGTCAGACCCGGGTTGGTGACGACGACGTGCTGACCGCGGATGGGCCGAAGGTCCGGGTCTGGAACCAGGTCCTTGGCACCCAGTCCGGCGCAATTGACGATCACGGGGGCCATATCGGCGTCCGCGAGCGAGGTCAGGCGTCGCCGCTCAAACGTTCCTCCAACGGCATCAAGCCGACGCAGGAGGTAGTCGAGGTAGGTGGGCATGTCGATCAGCGGCACGGTGAACCGGTACCCGGCGGTGAACCCGGCCGGAAGCTCGGTCTGCTTGCACGGCCGGAAGCCTGGCAGAGTGATAGCCCAGTCCGGTGGCGCCTCGGCCGTGCGGGACGCCTCAATGCCGCTGGTCAGCCTGACACCCGTCGACGGGTCCTCCGCCAGCTCGCGGAAGATCTCCAGGGACCGCTGCCCCCACTGGTCGACCTTGTCCTTCGGTTCGACCAGGTACGGCCCCCACATCGCCCCCGCCGCCAGCGACGTGACGCCGGGCACCTGCTCGGCGATCACGTGCACCGAAGCACCAGCCTCGGCGAGAAGGACGGCGGTGGTGAGCCCTGCCACCCCAGCCCCGACAACGACAACGCGCTCCCCTGCGGTCATGATCCCGACCCTAACGGCCAGGTGGCGTCGACGGGGCGTGTTCGGCGAGGGCGTGTTCCAGGACCGGCAGGAAGCTGCGCACGTGGGAATTACGCTGTCGGCGCCGCAGGTCTGCGGCGAGCTGGTGGAGCAGGGCCGCACTGCGAGGCGAGCGCACGGCATCGAGGCGGTCGGCGGCGATCTGACCGATCTCGCACGCGGCCTCCAGGTCCCCGTGGGCGCTGTGCCCCAGGGCCAGCCAGGCCCCTTCGAACATGGCCCTGCGCTGACTGGGGTCGCCTCGCGGGACGTCGTACGCTCCGGAACGAAGCATCTCCGCCCCTTGGGCGAGGAACCGCCGTCCCCTCGTTCCACCGTCCTCCTTCAGCTGCGCGCGGCCCATCTGAATGAGGCCGTACCCCGCCTGGCAGTCCAGGTGGTTGTCGGTGAGGAAGTACATCCAGCGAGGCTCCTCCTGGCTGCCGTCCCGGCTGGCGATCAGCTCGCGGGCGGCCCCGCGAGTGTGGGCGAAGTCGTTGTCGCGGCCAGCGGCGGCGTACGCGTAGGCGAGCCGCGACAGGACGGATGCCCGGACGACGGGCGGGGCAGCGTCGCTGGCGCGGCGGGCAGCCTCGCCGAGGGCGATGGCGTCCGCGGGGTGACCCCGGCTCGCCGCCTGAAAAGAGAGGTCGCCGAGGATGTGGGCGCAAAGAGGCAGGTCGTTGACCTGGTGCGCTGCCCGCAGCGCGGTGGCGAAGTAGCGCTGCGCCAAGCCGTGATCGGCGGCGTCGAAGGCCATCCAGCCGGCCAGCTGGCCGATCTCCGCGAGCGCGCGGATGAGGCGGCTCGCAACGGCGGGAGCGTGACCGCCTTCTCGGATCAGCAGCCCGACCGCGCGGAACTGGGCACCCACGTATGGGAGGTGACGTGCCCCTCCGTGTTCGTCGTCAAGCGCGGAGAGCATGGGCAGGTGCTGTTCGACCTGGTCCACAAGCGGATCCGCACCTACGGACGGCGTGATCCGGGGCGCGTACTGGCCGCGTCCCGCAGTGCCATCGAGGTACTGGGCGACGATCGCGAGAAGCCCCGCGCCCGAGATCGCGAGGAACCGGCGTCGGTCGACGAGCCCTCCCATCACCCAGTCCTCCACGATCGCCTCCATACCCTGCACGGTCCAGGGCCCTGCGAGATCCGTGTCCGCAGGAACGAGCGCCGAGGAGTCGCCCACGCGGCCCTGCCAGAGTTCGGCCACCGAGACAGGTCTACCCAGTTCCTGGGAAAGCACATAGGCGGCCATCATCGGTAACGGCGAGCGCGGCAGCGAGCCGGCGTCCCGCCAGTGGTATGGCGCCGACTCGGCCACCGTCCCCGCGCCGAAGACCCTGTTGAGCTTCCGAGCAAGCGCCTTGGGGCTCCATCCGAGTTCATCCAGGCACCCTGCCAGTGCGTCGTTGGGTTGCCCTGCCTGCGGTGCCACGTGCGACCACCTCTTGCCCCAGTGGTTCATCCATCACTTCTCGCGCTCCCTCATGTTGACGCCTTCGGACGGTTGATTCACCTGCTTCTCAAGGAAGTTGACCGAGTTGACCCGTTGATCGGGTCCTGCGCGACCCCCCGCCTCCGGTGTTCTTAGATCCCGGCGGAAGGCGCCGCCCTCGGTGCCGACGGAAATGAGGTGGACCTTGAGACACCGCACGAGCACCTCCCGAAGCCGTCTCGGCAGTGTGCTGGACCACGACACCGAGCGTCCGGCCCGCGTCCCGGCGTTCGGGCACACCGACGGCGCCGCCGTGATCACGTTGATCACGGATCTGCCGTACGGGCCAAAGGCGGCCGAAGTCGCCCGGGAGGCTGTGACGGTCGCACTCCACGGCGCCGAGGCTGACTTGCTTGATGACGCCCGCCTGATCACGTCGGAGCTCGCGACGAACGCGTTCGCCTCGGGCAGGCCGCCTCTGGTCCTGTGCGTCGACCGCTGGAGTCAGACCGCCGGTGGCCTGGAGGTCGAGATCACGATCACCGACGGCGGCTGTTCTGACCCCGCGCCCTCCTCTCCTCCGGCTGCTGAGGAGGAGGCCGAGTCAGGACGAGGGCTGGTCATCGTCGAGGCCTTGGCCGATGCCTGGTCGCTGACGACCGGTACTGACGGAACCCGTGCTTGGTGCCGACTCACGCGCGGGTTCCATCTCTCGCTCGACAGCGCCCATTGATGTCCACACCCGCGACACCCCGTCTTCGAAGGAGGCACCACACGATGCGCATCGATCATGCGACTCCACCACTCCCGCCCATGGACGTACCGCAGGCGGCCCGTCGGCCCCGTGTCGTCGTCGCCCTCCACGAGGGCTTCTACGGCGCGGAGTCGGGCACCGGCTTCAGCAACCGAGCCTTCCTCACGGCTCTGGCCCGTCTGCTGCCGCCGGGCCGCCTCTCCGTGATCGCCCCGCACGTTCCGGAGAGCGCGGGAGCGCACGACCGACGGTGGGCCAGCGAGGTCCAGCAGATGCTGCGACAGGCCAAGGCCGACGTGATCACGATCCCGGAGGTCCATCCGGCGCCGGACTCGGTCCACGGCTCCGTGCAGCTGTGCGACCTGGCAGGCGAGGCAGTCGTACGCATCGCTGATCGAGCGAGCCGGTGCCTTCTCATCGGCCTCGACATCCCGTTCCTCGGGCTGGCCCCCTACACGTCGCCGGCCATGGACCTGCTTCTCGTGCCCCGCTCCACGACCGCACTGACGCGACCCAAGGACATGTCCCGAGTCCGCTGGGAGCGCGACGCTCTGCGGGCGGCGACCGTCCGAGGCGGGCGGATCGGCGCCATCTCCTCCCATATGCGCGGCCACCTCATCGTCAGCTACGCCGTCCCCCGGGGAAGCATCGTGAGCGTCCCGAACGGGCTGATCCAGGAGGAGATGGCCCGGCCGACGAGCGCGCCGCCCCTGCCTTTCAAGGCACGCGCCGGATTCCTGCTCGCCATGGGCCGTGCCGTGCCTACGAAGGGCTTCGACGACCTCCTGGAGGCGTTGCACCTCCTCAAGGAGCGCGGGGTCCGAGCTCCGCACCTGGTCCTGGCGGCTGTGACTTCGGAGGAGCACGAGCGCCCCACCTCGTATCAGGAGGACGTGGCAGCGCGCATCCGTGCCTACGGCCTGGACGCGACCCTGATCACGCGCTTCACCCCCGCGATCCGCGCCTGGCTGCACAACCCTGCCCTGCGCGCGGTCGTCGTTCCTTCCCGAGAGGAACCCTTCGGTCGCATCCCCCTGGAGGCGTTCGCGGCAGGTGCTGGCCCGGTGGTGGCTACCACGGCCGGCGGGCTGGCCCAGACCGTCGTCGAGGGTGAGACCGGCTTCACCGCCGCACCGCGGGACGCCAGGTCTCTGGCCTCCGCACTGCACCGCGCCCTGACCGTCCTGCCCCGAGAGCGCGACCGGCTCCGGAGCGCCGGGGCGGCCCTGGTGCGCTCGCGCCACGACTACGAGGCGAGCATCGGTTCCGTCGTCGAACGCATCGCTCCTTGGGCTCTCGCGCCAGCGTCCAGCGCGGAGGGCCGAGCGCGATGAACCGGCCGGTGGTGTTGATCAGTCTGGAGTCCCCGCACTCCTTCTGGCGGCTGTCCGCCGAGCACGAGCGGGCGCTGTCCGCCGCCTTCCCCGGTGTCGAGTTCCGTACGGCGACCGAGGAGGCCGTGCCGCACCAGCTCGCCGAGGCACACGTCTACTTCGGCTGGACGTTCAAACCGTCGTGGCTGTTCGGCGCGCCTCATCTGAGGTGGATCGCGTCCCCGGCCGCCGGCACCGACCATCTGCCCGTCGCCGAGGCCCACTCCGTCGGGGTGGCTCTGACCCGCTCGTACGGGTTCCACGGCAGGCCCATGGCCGAGCACGCCATGGGCCTGGTCCTGGGTTTCTCACGCGGGTTGTTCATGAGCCAGCTCGCCCAGCGGAACCGGACCTGGTGGAAGGACGACCTGGCCGAGGAGTTCTTCGACCTGGCGGGGGCGACGATGACCATCGTCGGCTGCGGCAGCATCGGCGGACACCTCGCTCGTGCGTCCCGCTCCTTCGGCATGGACGTCATCGGCGTACGGCAGTCGCCGCCGGTGACCGCCGAGGGTGGGATCACGTGGATGCACACGTCGGCGGTACACCAGGCGGTCGCCGTCGCCGACGTGGTGGTCGATCTACTGCCCGCCACCCGGGCCACCGACCGCTTCTTCGAACACGACCTCTTCACGGCCTTCAAGCCGAAGTCCGTCTTCCTCAACCTCGGCCGCGCGGCGACCGTCGACCAGGCGGCCCTCCTGGCCGCCCTCAACGCCGGCCGCCTTCGCGGCGCCGCCCTGGACGTCTTCGACCCGAAACCGCTGCCTGCCCGCCATCCGCTGCGGCTCCACCCCCGGGTCGTCCTCACGCCGAAGAGCTCCACGCTCAGCCGCACGTACATGAACGAGGCGGTCGCGTTCTTCGCCGACAACCTGCGCCGCTACCTCACCGACCAGCCGCTTAACGGCCTGGCCGAGGTACCCGTTGCCCGCTCTCCCTTCGTAGGAGGCTGACCGATGCCCACCACGCGCCACCACGACCTCGCCGCCGCCTTCGCCAAGACCGGCCGCAACCACCCCTACCTGGCCTTCACCCTGAACTCGCTCTGCAACCTGGACTGCGTGTTCTGCAAGCCACGCTGCATGCCGGACTACGGGCACAAGGACCGTCCCCTGACCGCCTCCGACTATGCGGCCATCGCCGCCGAGGCCGGCGCCTGGAAGATCAGGAAGGCGCACTGCTCCGGCGGCGAGCCGACCCTCCGGGCGGACATCCTCGACGTGATCGCGGGCCTCGCCGACGGCCTCGGGCCCGACGCCGCGATCGGCATGACCAGCCACGGCAACCTGCGCCGCGGCCTGAGCGTCGAGAAGCTCCACCACGCTGGCCTGACGTACCTCAACCTCAGCCTCCACAGCCTCGACCCCGACCGATCCGCCGAGATCATGGGCGGCGGCGACCCACGCATCACCCGGCGCACCCTCGACACCGCCCTCGCCCTCGGCCTGCGCGTGAAGATCAACTGTGTTCTCCAGCGCACCTACCTGGACGATGCCTTCGCCGTGGCCGAGCTCGCCCGCGACCTGCCCATCGCTGTCCGCCTGATTGAGCTCCAGAACATCGGCCCCGCGCAGGCGCTGTTCGAGGCCGAGTTCATCAGCGAGGCGGAGGTCCGCGACCGCCTCCACGAGTGGTTCGCGAACGCCGGCGAGGTCGGCAGGGACGAGCTCGGGGTGCGCAGCCCCGGGCAGTACCTCCGCCCGGACGGCTGGGCGGGCTCGATCGGTTTCATCTCCAACTCCAGTTGTGCCACCTGCTCCGACGCCAACCGCATCAAGATCACGCCCACGGGCGTAGCCCGCCCTTGCATCCTCCACAACCGCGACATCCCCCTGAAGCCCCACCTCGTCGACGGCACCCTCGGCGATGCCTTCGCGCACCTCTTCCAGGCAATGCTCGACCGCAACACCAACGACGCGTGGCAGGGCTTCCACTACGTCGACTACGACCTGCGCTGGGACCGGATGGAGCGCCCCGAAGGCACCCCGGTCCTGCCCCTGCTCCCCCTCCTCAACACGAGCGCGGCCCAGCCCGCTTGCGCCCGCGCCTCCGCTGGAGAGCGGTGATGGTCATGGTCGAGGCGCCGCCCCTGTACCCGGGACTCGGAGCGCTGTACGAACGCGAGCTGGACGCCCACGGCGTCGGCGCGGTGATGCTCACCCACAAGTGGCAGCCGGCCGACCTGCTGGCTCCCCACTCCGACATCGACGTACGGGTCCTCCTCCCCCAGGCCCCGGCCGACTGGGAGGAGTGGAACCACCGCCTGGCTGCCGCGCACACCTCTGCGGTCGGCCGGGAGGTCTCCCATCGGCGTCTCCTGGAGCACCCGCCCGGCTTCGCCTTCACTGTGGCCGAGGCGGACGAACGACTCGTCTCCGCGCCCGAGCTCGCGACCTGGTCGCTGATCAGCGGGAGCGCCCGGGACTTCCAGCGCTGGAAGTCCCGAGCCCAGATGGCTCAGTGGTGCGAGGTGGACGAGCGGTTCTACCGGGGAATCCTCCAGGCCCGGCTGGGCGGCCGGTACCAGCTGGCGGCGGACAGCACCGACAACGTGGTTGCAGACATCGCCGCCTACCGGCGCCACTGCGTGGCCTGGCACTACCTCGCCCCGTGCTGGTTCGCCGCAGCCGCGCTCGCGACACGGACCCGATGCCCAGGCAAGACGGCCGCCCTCACGCAGTGGCGTCCGGGCGGGCTGGACGGGTACGCCGAGCTGTTCCTCGGGCACGCCGAAGACCGATCCGACGCCCCTCCCCGCAGCCCGCGTCACCTCCTCCGCACGGCCCATGTCGCTTTGGAGGCGGCCATGCGGCGCGTGCCCGACGCGAACCGCCCCGCGGGCCAGGGCGAGGAGCCCGCCCGTACCGACTGGGTGATGGCCGCCGGAATGCTTCGCGTACGCGTCGCCCGCTGGCTGTACTACCTCGACCCACCGCCCGGCGTGGCAACCGACTACCTGATCCGGCGCGAGGCGAAGGAACTCCGAGCCGCCGCGCAGGCCCTGAACGTGCTCGCGGCGGGCGAGGCCGCTTCCGCCCAGCGGCTGGCCGCCCGGATGGCGACGCTGATCCCCACCGGACCGACCACCGCCGGCACCCTGCGCGCGACCCTCGCGCTCTGGCACCGGCAGAAGTCCACCGTGCAGGACTTCCTCAGCCTCACCCCCGCTGACGTCCATCCCTGACACAAGGAGTCCAGCCATGCACGCGCGTGCGCCCCTGCCCCGCGCCCTGAAGACGGCGAAGATCAAGATCACGACGAAGTGCAACCGCTCCTGCGACTTCTGCATCTTCGCCGACGGCGCCCAGGGCGAAAACATGTCCATGGAGCTGTTCTCCACCATCCTGGCCCGGCTGGAGACCATCCCCTTTCAGCAGCTGCACATCAACGGCGGCGAGCCCACCGTGCACCGGGACTTCCCCGCCCTCAGCGACGCGGCCCGCACCCGCCTGCCCGACAAGGTCATGGTCCTGGGCACGAACGCCATCACCTTGGCCCGCAACAAGCGGATCATGGAGGCCACCCTCCGCTCGTACGACCAGGTCCTCATCGGCTGCGACGACGAGCACGAGAACTACGACGAGGTCCACGCCGTCGTGCCCCGCCTTCGCGAGGCCGGCAAGACCGTGGTCATCAACAGCGTCCTGGAAGGCATCAGTTCCTCCCGCCTCACGCAGCTCGCGAGGCTGTGCGACAGGTACGGAGCCATCCACGTCACCAACCACGTGCACCACGTCGACGTCGGTCAGCCGGCGAACGAGCTGCGCGGCATCTGCGACCGCTACCTCGACCAGCACCTGATGATCGAGATGGACGGATCCTGCTACCGCTGCTTCAACGCCATGGCGAAGGACGACAGCGAATTCAGCATCTGGGACGAGGACTTCGCGGCCAAGGTGTTCGCGCCCCGCGGCCACCACTTCCGGTTCTGCCTGCGCTGCCACGAGTACGCCGACTCCGGCACCGCCCTCCTCCCCGTCCCGGCCCTCACCGTCTGACCCCAGACCGGAGGTACACCACCATGCCCGCAGTCCTCGGACTGAACTTCCACCACGACACCAGCGCCGCCTTAGTCGTCGACGGCCGCCTCTACGCGGCCGAGGAGGAACGCTGGAGCGGCGTCAAGCACAACCACCCCACCCGCAAGGGCACGCTCACCGCCCCGACCCGCGCGCTCCAGTGGTGCCTGGAGGCCGCAGGCCTCGAACCGCAGGACATCGACGCCGTCTGGGCCGCCTCTATGCGCCCCAACCCCGCCGCCGGCTGGTGGTTGGCCGAGGAGCGAGACGAACTCGCCGCCCTCCTGCCCGCCCCTCTCGGCGAACACCTCCGTCTCCTCTCCCACCACACGGCCCACGTGCTCTCCGGCTACCTGCTCTCCGGCCACGACCACGCGGCCGGCCTCGTCATCGACGCCGGCGGATCCTCCCTCGGCTCCGACTTCGGCCCGGGCCGGGAGCGCATCACTGGGTACGACCTGCGCCCCGATCGCATCGACCGCCTCCACCAGGGCATGCCGACCGTCGTGCCCAGCCCGGCCGGCCCCCGGCGCGTTCACTCCTCCCTCGGGCACTTCTATCGGAACCTCGCGCGGCGGGTGATCCCGCCCGGCGACGAGCCCGAGGGCAGCATGATGGCGCTCGCGGCCTTCGGCGATCCCCAGCGCTACGGGATGCAGATCCGCGAGCTGGTCCGGCTCGGCGACGACGGCGAGGTCCGCATCGATCACCCCTGGGGCTCGGCAGACAGCAGTACACCGCTGCTGCTCGCGGGCCGGGCCTGGACCGCCGACAACGTCGCCGACCAGCCGGACCACAAGCGGGCCGACCTGGCCGCCGCCGTCCAGGAGGTCTTCGCCGAGTCGGTCGTCCACACCGCCCGCCACCTGCAACGGCTCACCAAAGCCTCGACGTTGGTGTTCTCCGGCGGGTGCGCCCTGAACTCCCACCTCAACGGCCAGCTGGCCGCCGACAGCGGCTTCGACACCCTCTTCGTGGCGCCAGCGCCACACGACGCGGGCACCGCCGTGGGCGCCGCGCTGTACGGCTGGCACTACCAGCTCGGCCAGGAGCGGTTCCCTGTGCCGACCGACGCGGCCTGGGGCCCGCACCCGGGCGCCCTGCCGGCAACTGCGGTGCCGACCGGGTACCGCGCGCTGACCGGCCTCGGCCCGGGTCTGGCGCCCACGGTGGCCACGCTCCTCGCGGAACACCACATCGTCGGCTGGGTGCAGGGACAGCTCGAATTCGGGCCGCGAGCCCTCGGCCATCGCTCGATCCTCGCCCACCCCGGCCACGCCACCACGCGCGACCGGCTTAATGCGATCAAGAAGCGAGCCTCATACCGCCCCTTCGCGCCGGCGGTCCTCGCCGAGCACGCCACGGAGTGGTTCATGTCGGCGGGCGACCCCTTCATGAACCGCGTCGCCCGCGTCCGCCGATGCCGAGCGGACCGCATCGCCGCGGTCACCCACCACGACGGCACCGCCCGCGTGCAGTCCGTCGCCGCCGACCACCAGGGTCTGCACGGGCTCCTGGAGCAGTTCCACGAGCGCACCGGACTGCCGCTGCTGCTGAACACCTCCTTCAACCGCAAGGGCACCCCGATCCTGCGGACCGCCGAGCAGGCTGTGGCAGCGGCGGCGGACCTGAGCCTCGACGCCCTAGGGGTCGGCGACACCCTGCTCCTCGCCGACCATGTGCCCGACCCCCGTGCCACGGCCCTCCGTACGAGGTGAGGCGGATGAACCCCATCGACCTGGACCACGTCCTGACCGCGCTCGGCGCCGCCGCCTGGGGCACGGACGAGCAGTCCCGCGCCCGCGTCGCCGGCGCCCTCGCGCTCACGGTGTACGACGGCCGCACCCGCGACCAGGGCACCCCGTACCTGGAACACCCGCTGGCCGTCGTCACGCTCCTGCGCACCGAGATCAGGGTCAGCCACGCCGAGACCCTGCTCCTCGCCCTCCTCCACGACGCCCTGGAGGTCGCCCCCGAATCGGAGGCGCTGCTCATCCAGCACGTCGGCGCCCCGTTCACCGGTCGCCTGCGGGCGATGACGGCCGACCACCGCCTCGAACAGCGCCCCAAGGCCGTCGGCGACGAGACCCGCTGGCGCTTCAAGCAGGCCGCGCTCCCACCCGAGGACCTCCTCGTCCGGCTCGCCGATCGCCTCCACAACCTGCACGATCTCGCCGCCTCGCCCAACCTCGACCGGCGCCGACGCTTCCTCCAGAGCCTGGAGGACTTCTACCTCCCGCTCGCCGAAGCCGCCCGTGGCCTCAGCCCCCAGCTGGAGGCCATGCACGCGCTGCTCCACGCCGAGTACGTCCAACTACAACAGGAGGTACGTCCGTGAAGCGGGTCGTCTACTCGATGGAGCCGGTCGGCCGAACCGGCGGCCGGG
Source organism: Streptomyces sp. adm13(2018) (assembly GCF_008042145.1). GTDB lineage: Bacteria > Actinomycetota > Actinomycetes > Streptomycetales > Streptomycetaceae > Streptomyces. The sequence continues at coordinate 1,804,793 of NZ_RDBH01000129.1, read as the reverse complement.
TCTACCTGCGGATGCTCCACGAGGCGACGGCCGACGACGTGGAGTGGCGCACGGTCCCGGACCACAAGCGCACCTACCGCGTCCGCCGCTGGCGCAAGCTCCGCCACCTCGCCCGCCTGGCCCCCACGGTCCGGGCGCTGGACAACGCCAGCGGAACCTTCGTGTGGGACGACCTGAGTCTGCTGCTCTTTACCCGCGAGATGCGGGCCCGCACGGTGTTCCTCCTGCACCACTACGAGCCGCTGCAGCACGACTCCGCCCCGGTGGAGGCCATGCTCTGGGAGCACCTGTTTCGGGTGCTGCCGCAGTGCGCCGCCGTGGTGTGCGTCGCCCCGTACTGGGCGGACTTCCTCCGGGCCCGAGGCGTCCGCGACGTACGGGTGATCTACAACGCCTTCGACATGACAGAGGTCGAGCGAGCACGTGGCTTCGACCGAGCCGAGTGCCGTGCGGAGTTCGGACTGCCCTCGGACGTGATCGGCGTCTACGCAGGCAAGGCCGTGCACTGGAAGGGCATCGAGAAGGTCTCGACAGCGCTGGCGGACGCTCCCGGGCTGCGGGTGATCACCAGCGGCAGCAACACCATCGGCTTCAACGGCGCGCACTACGACGTGGAGCGCGAGCGGTACCTGCGGCTGCTGTGCGCCTGTGACGTCGGTGTTTTCGTCCCCCAGATGCGGGAGGGCTGGAGCCGCTGCGCGGCCGAGGCCCTACTGCTCGGCCTGCCCTGCCTCATCCGCCCGGTGGCCGGCCTGGGCGACCTCGCCGCGCTGACCGGCCAGCCGACCCCGGACCTCGGCCGCCTGCCGGCGCAGGTCCGGGAGCGCGCGACGGCGCGCCAGACCGAGACCAAGGCCGCGTACGAGGCCCTGGCCAGGTTCGATCTGAACTACTTCGGCAACGCCTGGGGCGACCTCCTCGCGAAGGTCGCCTGACCAGCGGCTACGCCTGAGCGGCCAGCTTCTTGGCTGCGGCGTCCAGACGGGCGAGCACGCGGTCCCGGCCGAGCAGCTCCATGGACTCGAACAGCGGAAGTCCGATCGTCCGGCCGGTGACCGCGACCCGAATGGGTGCCTGGGCCTTGCCCAGCTTGAGGCCGTGCTTCTCGCCGACGGCGAGGAGGACGGCCTTGAGGTCGTCCGCCTTCCAGTCCGCGACGGTGGCCAGCTCGGTGCGGACGTCCGACAGGATGTCGCCGGCGCCCGCCTTCATCGCCTTGTTCCACGACGCCTCGTCCTCGACCGGCTCGTCGAGGAACAGGAAGTCCACGTAGCTGGTGATCTCCGACAGCAGCGCGATCCGCGTCTGGGCCAGCGGAGCCACAGTCTCGAGCACGTCCTTGTCGAACGCCTCCGGCTGCCACGGCGCGTACGGGGCGACGAGCCACGGGGCGCAGGCGGCGGCGAACTGCTCCGGCGCCAGGGCGCGGATGTAGTCGCCGTTGAACGCCGTCAGCTTCTTCACGTCGAAGAAGGCCGGCGCGGTGTTGACGTCCTCGATCCGGAAGAGCTGCTCCAGCTCCTCGTGCGGCATGATCTCCCGGTCGTCGCCGGGACCCCAGCCGAGAAGCATGAGGTAGTTCACCATCGCCTCGGGGAGGAAGCCCTCGGCGAGGTAGTCCTCCAGCGCGACCTTGTCGCGGCGCTTCGAGAGCTTCTGGCGCTTCTCGTTCACGATCACCGGCAGGTGGGCCCACACCGGCGGCTTCGAGCCGAGCGCCTCCCACAGCAGCTGCTGCTTCGGCGTGTTCGACAGATGCTCCTCGCCCCGGATGACCTGTGTGATGCCCTCGTCCAGGTCGTCGACCACGTTCGCGATCAGGAAGACCGGGGACCCATCACCGCGAGCGATCACGAAGTCCTCGATCGCGCTGTTCGGGAACGCCGGCTCCCCGCGAATGAGGTCGACCACGACGGTCTCGCCCTCGTCCGGCGTCCGGAACCGCAGCGCCCGGCCTTCCTCGAAGGCAAGCCCCCGGTCCCGACAGAACCCGTCGTACCCGAGGTGATCCGAGCCCGTTCGCTCCTTCAGCTGCTCCCGGGTGCAGTCGCAGTAGTACGCACGCCCGGCCGCGAAGAGCTGCTGGGCCGCTTCCCGGTGGCGGTCGGCGTTGTGCGACTGGAAGTAAGGCCCCTCGAAGGCCGCGTCCTCGCCGTGGATGCCGATCGCCGCGAGCGCGTTGATGATCCCGTCGATCCACTCCGGCTTGTTCCGGGCCGCGTCGGTGTCCTCGATCCGCAGCACGAACGTGCCGCCGGACTGTCGCGCAACCGCCCAGTTGTAGAGAGCGGACCGTGCACCACCGACATGGAACATGCCGGTCGGAGACGGGGCGAAACGAACGCGAACCGGAGCAGTAGACATGCGCTCCAGGGTACCGACGCCGAACGCCCCCTCCGGACCACCCCGCCCGCCCTCGCACCATCGTTTTCCAGCCTTCCTCGCCTCCTACTCGTGCGCTTCCTTCCACCTCTTACATCGGTCATCGATTCCTTGCCCCAGGGCCGTTCACCGCACCAAGTGACAGCAGCGAGGCACGTGATTCCAGAGCACAAGGTGATCAAGAGATCATCGCGCTGTGATGAACGCCTCCGCTCGCGGCCCCTGTGCCTTCCCACCCCAGTCGGCTGGCCAGCGCCGCCCCGGCGTGCGTCTTGGCTGCAGAGTGTGACTGTCCGAGTGCATCGCTAGGCTCCCGCCATGACCAGCGATCTCGGATTCACCTGCACGTGCTGCGGCAGCCACCACGGCGAGCTGCCGATGAACTACTCCGCCGACGCCCCCTACGTCTGGGACCCGAGTTTCGCCGACGCCCCCGACTGCCTGCTCTCCTCGGACCAGTGCGTCATCAAGGCGCAGCACTACTTCGTCAAGGGTCTGATCGAGATACCGGTCATCGGCAGCGACGAAGTCTTCTCCTGGGGTGTCTGGGTCTCCCTCAGCCGAGAGAACTTCTCCCGGGCGGCCGACCTGTGGGACACGCCCGGGCGCGAGTCGGAGCAGCCGTACTTCGGCTGGCTCACCACCGAGCTGCCGATCTACGCCCCCAGCACCATCAACCTCAAGACCAACGTCCACACCCGCCCAATCGGCGAGCGGCCCCTGGTCGAACTCGAACCGACCGAGCACCCGCTCGCTGTCGAACAGCGCACCGGCATCACGCGCGACCGCGTCCGCGCAATCGCCGAAGCCCTGTTGCACGGCACCGGCCACGAAACCGGATGACGGTCGAGGCTGCGCTGACCTAGCGTTCCGTGCATGACATCCCCGGACGGCGACATCGACGGCAAGCCCTGCGTGACCATCCGCTGCCAGGACAACTCGTCCGTGGGCGTGACGTTCTGCGACCGGTTCAGCTTCGACCAGGACTCCGTCCACTACGCCGTCGAAGCCTGGGCGCCCGGTCTGACCGCCCGTGTCAACGAGGTGGTCGCCTGGACCTGGGACAACGACCTCACCACGTTCCTGGAGGAGCTGGCAGCGGGCTACCGGGGCTGGGATGGCGAACGGACCTGGCACACCATGGACCGCGACCTCGCTGTCTCGGCCGTCTTCCGCTCCGGCGGATACATCGGCCTGACCTGGACCATTCGCCCCTGGCGGAGCGCGGCGGGCGACTGGAGCACTTCGGTCACCACGTGGCTGGAGGCCGGCGAGCAGATGTCATGCCTCGCATCCGATGTCCGGCACTTCCTCGCCGGGGAGCGCACCGTCCTACCGTCAGGTCAATGACGTCCGGGTCTGCGTCCGGAAACGCAATACAACAGCGATCACGACGACGAGGAAGGCGAGTTCAGCAACATGTTCGGCTCTTTGGACGTAGCTCAGGCTCTGCGTGGCGGGATACGCGACAGACGGCAGGCCTGGGACTTCGTCCGAGACTTCGCTGCAGCTTGGTCGGCGTCGCTGGGTGACGACTCCGGCACCCAAGGAGCGGAGTTGGAGCAGGCCGAGGCAGCCCTCGGTTTCCGCTTGCCAGTGGCGCTGCGCGAGGGCTACTCGCTTCTCGGTGCGACACGGCACGACCTCACGGGTAACCAGGATCCGCTGCTGCCACCCTCCGAGCTCTTCGTGCACGACGAGTTCGGAGGAGTGCTGGTCTTCCGTAGCGAGAACCAAGGATGTGCCTTCTGGGGTGTTCGTCTTCGAGACCTCGATCAGGACGATCCGCCGGTGTTCGTGCAGTCGCGGGACGGCTGGATCCCCTTCCTGGAGCGGATCTCCCTCGCCTGGGTCGAACTTGTCCTCAGCGAGACGCTGTTCAGCGACGACCGGCTCTACAACGCGTGTGAGCTGCCCCCGGAGCTGATCCATGAGGTACCGCGGCTGTTCACGCACGCCGAGCTGCCCGACTACCCGATGTGGACAGGGGTCGAGGAGGCACCCGTGCGCTGGTTCTCTGCACCTGGAAAGCTCCTGCGGTTGGACGGGCAGGGTGACCACAGCTGGCTGCACGTTCGGGGAAGGACAGCCGCCGACCTCGAGGCGATCTACGCGACCGTCCCCGGGCAATGGGCATGCGGTTACTCCCCGCTCCCCGAAGCCGACGAGCTGCCCTTCTGAGTGAGTGATCGCAGGGGAAACATCGTGCTCAGTCTCGGCAGTCTGCGCGCTGCCTCGTCCTCGCAGCGCACGTCCCACCGCTCACCAAGCGGCCCGGAGCTTCCCTCTTCGTCGCTCTGCTCGGCGTCGACGGCCTCGTAGAACGCTTCGCCGCACTCGTCGTCGACGCCGGTCAGGATCCCGTACGCCTCCATGGCGACATAGTCGAGCGGCTCCCAATCCGGCCAGTCGTCGTCCCACATCTCCCGCGGACGGCCCACCAGGCGCTGGACCTCCGGAGTGTCGGCCAGGGCATCGGGGTTTACCACCGCTTGGGAGAACGATTCCCGGCCGAGACTCACCATCCACAGGCCGAAATAGCAGAACCCGTCGTCCGAACACCAGCCGCCGAAGATCCGGTCCGCGGCTGCCCACAGGTCCCACGTGAACGCTTCGTGCGTCACCTCGTCCAAGCGCACCTGGAACTGCACGACCTCTGCCGGCGACCTTCGCGACAGTTCGCGACGCAGCCACGCAAGCCGTTCGTCCTGTCCCCGCGCCTGCCGCCGGCACTCTTCGATGAGCGCCCAGAATGAATCGATGTCCACGGCGGCACTGTGCCAGGCGCCTCTGACAACACCCGGTCTACGGACTATGTTCGAGCGGTGGAGAATCCGGAGATCATCATCAAGCTCACCCCGGATGAGGCGCTGGTCCTGTCGGACTGGCTGGAGCAGGTGCAGATGACGGACCTCAGCCGTCTCGTCGACGATGCTGCGGTCTGGGCGCCCCTTCATCGCATCGCCGGAACACTCGACAAGTCGCTGCCCGGGATCTTCGCGGCGGACTACACCGAACGTCTGGACGCGGCCCGCCGGAGGCTTCGTCCAGCTCCGGACGACGACACCGATGATCACGAGGGGTCGGACACATGAGTCCCCTCGCGGAGATGACCGAGCGCGAGTACTTCGCCAGCGTCGGCCAACGTCCCGGCATGTTCGTCGGCAAGCCCTCCTTCCACATGCTGACCGCGTTCCTGACCGGCTATGACCAGCATGCGCTGCGGCACGGTGGTCACGGACTCACCGGCTGGCACGACTGGCTCATCGCCCGTCGGGGACGTGACTGCAGCCACGCCTGGCCTGGCCAAGTCCTCCACATCACCTTCCCGGACGGCTGGGACGACGTCTGGAACCTTCCGCCTGAGGACGAGCAGCGTGCGATCAGAGTCCTGTTCGAGCTCCTCGACGAGTTCGCGGCTGAGCGCGAAGCGGCGCAGGGTCCACAAACCTCGGACTGACTGAACCTCTTCCAACCTCAGGGGTGGCTGGGCTGGCAGCCCCGGCGGTGGGCACGAAGAAAGCTCCTGGTAGACGGGTTCACGATCAAGATCACCAGTCCGCCAGGAGCTTTCGCGTGCTTGTCTACCCGTCCGGCATGGATCTGTCCAGCCGCACTCTGGGGCATCTCTCCAGTCTTCTCGCAGGTCACCGTCTTCGGATAGGTTCACGCTGGCGTCGCCTGACCTGCGGCCGGCAGGCGCTGCTCGTCCTGGCCCACCCGCTGCGGCGACACCTACGCTCGCCTTGCCGCGGGCTTCCGCATCGGGATCGCCGCGGCCTGCCGCTACGTACGCGAGGCCGTCGACCTGCTGGCCGCCCTCGCGCCCACGCTGGAGCAGGCCATGATGACCGTCCGGCAGAAGGCGTACGTGATCCTCGACGGCACCGTGCTACCAATCGACCGTATCGCCGCCGACCAGCCGTACTACTCCGGGAAGAAGAAGCACCACGGGATGCACGTGCAAGTCCTCGCCGATCCCGCCGGACGCCTGATCTGGGCCTCGGACGCACTGCCGGGAGCCACACACGACCTGACCGCGGCCCGAACCACGGCATACCCGCCGCCCTCGCCGCAGACGACATCAAGTGCTGGGCCGACAAGGCGTACCAGGGCGCCGGCCCTGCGGTCCGTGTACCGATCCGTGGCAAGCACCTGCGCGACTGGCGCCGACGCCACAATCGCGATCACGCCAAGATCCGCAGCCTCGGCGAACGCGCCATGGCCATCCTCAAGTCTTGGCGGCTCCTGCGGAAACTCCGCTGCAGCACCACCCGGATCACAGCCGCTGTCCGTGCCGTCGTTGCCCTCGAACTCGCCACCTGATCAAGATGGGAAGGGCTCCCTGCGCCGATGGCTGGCTGGCACTGTGACGGTCCGCTCGCAGGATGCTCGTAGGCTTGCATGCCATGACGACGCGGATAGCGGGGGATCAGGTGCTCAATCCGTGGACCCGCACGACCAGGAACGCACCGTACGCGGTCCCCGAAGACCTGCCGCACTTGCAAGCCCTCGCCGACACCCAAGTCCACCCCTCACACGCGCCGTACCAGCTCAACCTGACACTCCCGCCGGAACCGTTCATCGGCCTCCACGACGCGCCCCTGGTCATGCTGCTGGCCAACCCAGGCGTGAGCGACGCAGACCCGGCCGCCTACGCCCGGCCCGGCGTGACCGAGCGAACCCTGCAACACATCGCGAACGCCGGCGGGACCCCCAACCACTTCCTGACGCACCATGACAAGGACCATCCCGGACTCCGGTGGTGGTCCCGGACCCTGAACGGCCTGACGAAGCAGGGGCACAGTCACGACGAACTCGCCCGGCAGATCCTTGCCGTCCAGTTCCACGGCTACCATTCGCAATCGTGGCGGCCGATCCCGTACACACTGCCCTCCCAGTCCTTCGCCTTCTACCTGGTGCGCCGCGCCATGTCCCGTGACGCGGTGATCGTCCTCGGGCGCATCGCGGCCACCTGGAAGATCGCCGTGCCGGAGCTGGCGTCGTATCCGAATGTGGTGACCCCGAAACAAAACCGGAGCGTGCAGATCAGCCGGGGCAACTTCAGCCCTGAGAACTTCGAGCGGATCGAGCAAGCCCTCAAGAGCTGAGCACTCGCGGCGATGCGGTGCGCGCCCAGCGGGAAGGGCGGTCAGAGGTTGGCACGCGCTTCGGCCAGTTTCACGTCCGCCGCCCGCATCTCCCCGCATGCCTGCGGGTGCCTCTGATCCATCTCCTCAAGACGTACTGGCGACTTGGACAGAGCCGTAGTCGCCTTCCGGTCCAGTTCGGCGTCGAACTCGTACGGCTTTTGCGAACCGATCGGCGCCGGTCGCGGCGACGACTTCACATGCGCCATCGCCGCGATCTTTCCTTCGACCCCGCCGAAGTAGATCCACAGCCGGTCGCCGTCCCTCATCCGCTTCAGCGGTTTCCCGAGCCACCACTCGGTCGGACCGGAGTCTTCGCGCGCCAGCCTCGCGACCCGCGCTGGGGTGGAGGGGCCGTTCTCGATCGTGTCGCGCTCCGGGTCCAGGCAGTACAGCCAGTCCCGAGGGCTGACGACCTGGTAGACGGCGCGTCCGCCTCGGTTCGGAATTTTTTCCAGCACCTCCTGCTCGGACAGCGCCCGCAGTAGTGCGCGGGCCCGCTTGTCGTCGATCTCCCAGCCGTAGCTGTTCATGGTGGCGACGACGCGGGCCGAGTCCCACTCTCCGTCCTCGCCGGTCACCCGGCTCTCCAGCACCTCCACCTGGGTCAGCCGTGTTTGATTGCGTGGCCGGCCGTGCCGTTCCAGCAGGTCGTACAGCTTTGCCGCGCCCATGCTCGCGGCGATGCCGAGGGCGCTCCGGTCCACGGTGCCGCTTTCGTCGACCGCCACGATGGCCCTCTCCCGCCAATCCTCCAGGCCCTCCAGCAGTCTGGTCACGACTGCGATGTCCCGCCACAGGTCATGAGGCGCGGCCTGCTCCGGCAGCAGCACCTTGTCTTGCAGTGCGGCGCGCACCACTCGGGCGAGCTGGTCGGAGGAGATCACGACGCTCTCCTGGCTTCCGTCGTCACCGAAATTAAAGTCAACCCGCGTCGCCACGACAACTCCTCATCTCTGAATTGGAGAGGAGGTTACATCCTGTCTCTGTCAGCGCGCCACTGGGCAGTTGGGTATCTCGAAGCGACGGTCAGGTCGCGGGCGCGGTCCGGCGTGAGGCCATCGAGGTCCTGGCCGCCCGCGCCCCGCCACTGGCCGAGGACATGAAGACCACCACAGCCAAGGCGTGCGTCATCCTGGACGGCACACTGCTGCCTATCGGCAAGATCACCGTCGAAACCCCGTACTACTCGGGCAAACACAAACGGCACGGCATGAACGTTCAGGTCCTCACATTCGGCCGACTACTGTGGGCTTGCCCGGGCCCACCCAAGACCTGACCGCTGCCCGCTAGCGCGGGATCATCGACGCACTCGCCGCCGCGGGACTGAAGATGCTGGGCGGACAAGGCGTACCAAGGCGCCGGGCGGCACATCCGAGTCCCCTTCCGGGGCCGTCGGCTCAAGCGCTGGAAGCGACGGCGCAACAACAGCCACGCCAAGATCCGGGGCGTCGGCGAGCAGGCCATGGCCGTCTTGAAGGCTGGCGCCTCCTGCGGAAGCTTCGCTGCGGCACCAACCGGAGCACCGACTTCGTGAAGGCCGTCCTCGTCCTTCACTACGCCTCACGTGAGGTTGGAAAAGGCTCACTGAGGTACCGGGGGGCCGGACCGCATCACGTCTCGCTCAAGGCGGCCTATCGCCGGTCACGGCCTCGGCGTGGTTCACCTTCAATGAGACGGGGACAAATATTGCCCGTCCAGCTCGGTGAGAACACATGTAGGAACCTCGCCTCGATCTCGGCGGGCCATGCCCGGACGACTTCCGAGCGGTTGAAGGGCGCCGGCGCGTGGGCAGCATCGCGCTCCTACGGACCGCGGAGACACGGGTCGTCTAATCTTCACGTGCCCAGGCATTTGGCGCGGCCGGAAACATCGACTACAACACCACCCACACCGAAAAACACGGCCATCAGCCGTGTGAGCAGAGATGGGTGAACAGGTTGGCTCAAATCATCGATAACGGTTCTGTCGCGTCGGGCAAGCGGTGGACCGTCCGCTACCGGGAGCCGGGCGGACGCACCGGGCGTCAGCGGGAGAAGTCGTTCGCCCGGAAGAAGGACGCGGTCGACTTCGCCACCAAGATGGAAGGCGACAAGCGCGAGAACATCTACGTCGACCCCGACGCCGGCAAGGTGTCGCTCCGCCGGTACGCGGACGACTGGCTCGCGAAGAAGACCGCTTCCGCCGGCACCCTCGAGTCGTACGAGCGCATCGTCCGCCTCCACGTGGTCCCCCACCTGGGGAGCAAGATGATCTCGCAGGTCACCGCGGCGGACATCGAGGGCCTGTACGCACGCTGGCGCCGGGACGGGGCGGCCCTCAACACCATCGAGTCCCGACACATAGCCCTCTCGGCGCTGTTCTCCCACGCTGTGCGCCACAGGCGGATTCCCGTGAATCCCATGACGCATGCCGAGAAGCTGGAGAACCCTGTCATTCCTGTCGACGACAGGAAACTTCCCAGCTTCGACGAGATAACCGCCATCGCCAAGGAGATCGGACCTCGCCTGTCTCCGGCGGTATGGCTCATGACGTGTTGCGGACTTCGTATAGGGGAATCCCTGGGAGTCTTCCCGGAAGACATGCGCGACGGCACCCTGCGAATCCGACGGCAGGTGATTCGCTACAAGGACGCCTCCGGAAAGTACACGCCGAAATACGCCCCGTTGAAGCACCGGAAAGAAGGCGAGTGGCGCGACATACCCGTGCCTGCTTCGCTTGAGCCCTTCATCGACCGACTTCCGATCCGTAATGCGAGCGGCGGAATGCCGTATCCCGATCTTCTGCGTAAGTCATGGGACCGCGCCATCAAGCGGCTCGAGCTTCCTGAATACAACCCGCACGACTTGCGGCACAAATGGACCACCGTGGCCCTGACCAACGGAGTATCCATTCACGAGGTGTCTCGCTGGCTCGGACATCGTTCGATCAAGGTCACGGTGGACCGGTACGGCCACCTCACGCAGGACGGCCAGGAGCGCTGCCGTCAGGTCGTCGAGACGGCCGTGGGACCGCACATGCTCACACCAGGCCGAGCGCCTGCAGCGCGCGGTGCTGACTTGGTGCTGACTTGACCGGCCAGAAGATGTAGCAGACACCCCCCGTACCGCCTCTGACCTTGCCGTTTGCGTCGTAGCGCTTCGTACGGAGCCAGATGTTCTCCCACTCGCGCCGCCGGTAGACCCGGCGGACGGCCTCGTTGCTGGGGGACGCCGGGTCGTTGGCGATGATGTCGCCTTCCGGCGTGAAGCCGATGACGGTCATCAGGTGGCCGGAGGTGCCGTAGCCGGCGCCGGTCAGTTCCTCCTGGCGGAACGACTGGGACGTGATGGCCGGGACGCCCGCCCGGATCAGGCTCTCCAGCTCGGTGAGCGAGCGCAGTCGGGTCACCACGGCGTTCATGTCGGGGTACGTGGCCGCGTACGCCGTGTTGAAGGGCCAGTTGCCGCAGCCCTCGTACTGGTGGTCGAAGGTGTGACGGGCCGCGTGGCAGACCTGCGGGTCGGCGAAGTCCGGGTTCACCCAGGCCAGCTCCTCGGCCGACGGCCCGCGGCCCCAGTACTCGACGATCATCTGCGAGGAGGTCGGGCTGCACCACGCCTCGCCGCCGTTGTCGTACTCGGGGTACTGCCCGACGTGGGTGTTCTGCGAGTAGCGCGGCACGGTCAGCTCGTGTGCCGCGCCCGGCGCGGAGGCCGGCACGGTGAAGCGGTCCGGGACGTCCGAGGCCATCGCGCCGAGCCGCCACACCGTGGGCGTGAAGCCGCTGCCCGGGACGCGGTACAGCGTCAGGCGGAGCCGGTACGCGGCGAACCGGAGCCCGCTCGTCGCGTCGTCGATCGCGAGGGTGTCGGTCCAGACCGTGCTCCGGCCGTCGGTCTGGTCGTCGACCGAGGTCCGCTTGATGTCGCCGTCGCCGGAGGCCCAGCGCCCCAGCACGTACCAGGGCGTGGCGGTCGCGTCGGTGTAGGTGCCGGACAGCTCGACCTGGAGCCAGGTCCCGGGCGGGGTAAGGGCGTTCCAGGAGGCGATGACCTCCGTGGCGGGCACGGCCGGGGTGTGCTCCGGGGAGGTCCAGCTCGCGTACTCCCAGGCCGAGGTCCGCCCGGTGTGCGGATCGGTGTAGTCGGTGCGCCCCGCCGGGTGGGCGAGGACCAGACCCGGACGGCGGCCCGCGACCGCCTTCGTACCGGCCGTGCCGCCGCACCTCCAGTCCGTGTACGAGGACCAGAAGCGGTTGTCGACGAGACCCGGCCCGGGGTCGTCGTCCCGCCCGGCCACGCCGGACGCGCCGGGCCGGCCGCCTGCGGTGTGTTCGGGAACGGCGGCCGCGGTGGGAGCGGCCGCGGTCGTTCCGGCGGCGGCGAGGGCCGCTGCGAGAACGGTTCTGCGCGGGGTGGAACTGGTCATGGGCGGTGACCCCCAGTCGAGAACGGTGGGCGTACGAACCTGCGGACGAGCCATGCGAGTAGGCGGAGAGATGCAGGAGACCGGCGGGCGGACCTGTCGGGGTACGGACCCGCGGGTCGGCCGAACCGACACACCGGCCCGCGGGCACGGGCGTACGGCTTACGGGCGCCGGAAGCCCCGGTGGGGCGGCTCCCCGGCGCGCCCCACTATCGCGGCTTCCGGTGCGCCTCCGCCAGCACTTCGCCCCGCGTCGCCGTACCAATATTGGTCTCCGCCACTGACGGCGGTACCTCCCTGACCTGCGAAGGTCCCCCCTCCCCTACCCTGACCCCATGAACGACCTCGACCGCGCCGCCCACGCGCTGCTCCGGCTGCCGCCCTCCTGCGGACCGGTCCGGCTGGTCGCGGTCGACGGTCACGCGGGCTCGGGCAAGTCCACCCTCGCCGCCCGGCTCTCGGCCGCCCTCGGCGACGCACCCGTCCTCCACCTCGACGACCTCGCCACGCACGAGGAGCTCTTCGAGTGGACCGGACGGCTGCGGGAGCAGGTCCTCGACCCCCTCGCGCGCGGGGAGCACGCCTCGTACCGCCCCTACGACTGGCACCGGCGCCGGTTCGGCGGGGCGCGCGAGCTGCCGGCGGCCCCGGTCCTCCTCGTCGAGGGCGTCGGAGCGGGCCGGGCGGCGGTGCGGCCGTTCCTCGCGTGGCTGCTGTGGATGGAGCGCGGTCCCGAGGAGTCCTGGGTGCGGGGCCGCCATCGGGACGGGCCGGAGCAGGCGTCCTTCTGGGACGGATGGACCGTGGCGGAGACTCGCCATTTCGCCGGGGACCCCTCCCGGCCCTTCGCCGACACCCTGGTACAGGAGTGCGACGAGGGGTACGAATGGCTCCCCGGGCCGGGTGTGACAGCGGGCGCGGACCATATCATCACTCACCGTGACGGCGTCATGTCCGTGAACTGAGGGGGTGGAAGTCCACTTCCGCAAGTGCCTCAACTCCGCTTGACCCGGGGGGCGTACAGGTCTTACGTTCTGAATGTGCGGCTTTTCGAAGCCGCCGCGGACGCGAGGCCCCCGGTTGTTCCCCCGTGATCGGGGGCTTCGTTCTGCCCCTAACTCCCCTCTCCGAAGCCCCCGTCGAGCCCTTCCGCTCACCCAGGGTCACCGCTTCCGGATCATGCGCTTCTCCTTAAGCGCACACCCCCTGCGCAGGTACGATGCCCCCAGGTGCGGTCAAATCCCGTCCATGCGAAGACGGTTGTGGGGGACCCGATGGACATCGGCACGCAGGGCGCGCAGGCCCCGGCCGAGCTCGCCTGGCTGCGCGGAATCGACGCCTACACGATGGGCGCGTATCCGCAGGCGGAGGACGAGTTCCGGACGGCGGTAAGGCTCGACCCCGGGATGGCGGACGCCTGGCTCGGGCTGCACGCGCTCCGGGCCGACACGACGACCGCGCTGCTGCGCATGTACCGCAACCGCGACCGCTTCGGCGAGCAGCGGACCCGGTACCGGCGCCCGCTGAACTCCTGGTACTGGCTGGGCTGGTGGGTGCAGCCCGTCCTGGAGAGCCCCCGCGACCTGCTGCTCGCGCACGCCTCCCACTGGCTCGACGGGCGCCACGTACCGGAGCTCGACCGGGCCCTGGCCGGCCTTCCGCCGGTCGACACCGACCCGCAGGTGCGCTTCCTGCACGCCTGCCGGGCCTATCTCGTCAAGGACTGGGACCAGCTGGTCCGGCACACCGAGACGCTCGTCGACGACCCGCTGCTCGGGATCGAGGCCGGGCTCTTCGGCGGCATGGCCCGGGTGCGCCTGGAGATGTACGGGCAGGCCGAGCCGCTGCTGTCGGCCGCGCTGATGCGCTGCCGCAGCGAGCAGCCCCAGCGCAAGGAGCTGCGCTACTGGCTGGCCCGCGCCCACGAGGGCACCGGGCGCAGCGCCGCCGCCCTGCCGCTCTACCGGGCCGTGCACCGCATCGACCCCGCGTTCATGGACACGGCCGCCCGGCTCGCGGCGATCGCCGAGTACGACGGCTTCGAGGGGTACGAAGGACTCGACGACCCGGCCGGGCTCGCGGCGGTCGCCCTGGGCACCGCCGCCGGCGGCGGTCTCGGGCAGGACGTCTCCGACACCGCGCCGGGCACCGAGCCCGAGGCGGCCGGGCCGCTGGGCGACGGGGTGCGGCTCGCGCCCGACCCCGTACCACCGGCGGCGCCGGCCAAACCGCCGGAGACCGTACGGCAGAAGGCCGGGCTGCCGTCCCAGCCGGTGCCGCCGCGCTTCCCCGAGGGCCCCACCGATCCCGTCCTGCTCGCGGAGGCACTCGCCGAGCTGGAGGGCATGGTCGGCCTGGAACCGGTGAAGCGGCAGGTCAAGGCCTTGTCGGCGCAGCTGGAGATGGCGCGGCTCCGCGCGCGGCAGGGTCTGCCGGTCCAGCCGCCCAAGCGCCACTTCGTCTTCTCCGGCCCCTCCGGCACCGGGAAGACCACGGTCGCCCGAATCCTGGGCCGGGTGTTCTACGCCCTCGGGCTGCTCGGCGGCGACCACCTCGTGGAGGCCCAGCGGGCCGACCTCGTCGGCGAGTTCCTCGGGCAGACCGCGGTCAAGGCGAACGAGCTGATCGACTCGGCCGTCGGCGGGGTGCTCTTCGTGGACGAGGCGTACGCGCTCTCCAACACCGGCTACAGCAAGGGCGACGCCTACGGCGACGAGGCCCTCCAGGTCCTCCTCAAGCGGGCCGAGGACAACCGCGACCACCTCGTGGTCATCCTGGCCGGCTACCCCGAGGGCATGGACCGGCTGCTCACCACCAACCCCGGGCTCTCCTCCCGCTTCACCACCCGGGTCGACTTCCCCTCGTACCGCCCGCTGGAGCTCACCGCCATAGGCGAGGTCCTCGCCGCGGCCAACGGCGACGGCTGGGACGACGAGGCCCGCGACGAACTGCGCTCGATCAGCGGACACGTCGTCGATCAGGGCTGGATCGACGAACTGGGCAACGGCCGCTTCCTGCGCACCCTGTACGAGAAGTCCTGCGCCTACCGCGATCTCCGGCTCTCCGGCTACGCCACCACCCCGACCCGGGAGGATCTGGCGACCCTGCGGCTGGGCGACCTGATGCAGGCGTACGGGGAGGTCCTGTCGGGCCGCGGCCCGGTCGACCGCGGCCCCCAGCAGGAACCACCGGGGTACTAGACGATCGGTGGGTCGGGGCGCGGCATCCCGCGCCCCGACCCACCGGTGCCGTTCCGTTCGGCCGGGGCGCCCGTTCAGACCCCGGCGCCCGCCGGCGTCGGCCTCAGCCGGTGGGCGGGGTCGCGGACCTCGCCCACCAGCGTCTCCAGGACGTCCTCCAGGGCGACCAGGCCGAGCACCCGGCCCGAGCCGTCCGCGACCTGGGCCAGATGGGTCGCGGCGCGGCGCATCACGGTGAGGGCGTCGTCGAGGGGCAGTTCGGCGCGGACCGTGGCCATCGGGCGCCACAGCCGCTGCGGGACCGCCCGCTCCCGTTCGTCCACGTCGAGGACGTCCTTCACGTGCACGAAGCCCATGAAGGCGGAGCCCTCCGCGGCGCGGACCGGGAAGCGCGAGTAGCCGGTCCGGACGGTCAGCTCCTCGATCTCCCGCGGGGTGACCGTCGGCGCGACGGTGACCAGGGAGGCCGAGGCGATGAGGACGTCCGAGACCGGGCGGGTGCCCAGTACGAGGGCGTCCTCCAGGCGCTCCTGCTCGGCCGGGTCGAGCAGACCGGCCTGGCCGGCGTCCTCGACGAGGCGGCCGAGCTGGACGCTGGTGAAGACCGCCTCCACCTCGTCCTTGGGCTCCACCTTGAACGCCCGCAGGACCAGCCGGGCGCAGGCGCCGAGCGCGGCCGTCACGGGCCGGCAGAGCCGGGCGAAGCCGACCAGGCCGGGGGCCAGCCAGAGCGCGGTCCGCTCGGGCGCGGCCATCGCCAGGTTCTTCGGGACCATCTCGCCGATGACGAGGTGGAGGACGACGACCGCGGCGAGGGCGATCACGTAGCCGAGGGGGTGGACCAGCGCCTCCGGGACGCCGACCGCGTGGAAGACGGGTTCCAGGAGGCGGGCCACGGTCGGCTCGGCGACGGCTCCGAGCGTGAGGGAGCAGACGGTGATGCCGAACTGCGCGGCCGCCATCATCTGCGGCAGGTTCTCCAGTCCGTGCAGGACCTGCTTGGCGCGGGCGCCGCCGAGGGGCTCGATCTGGCTGCGGCGGACGGAGACGAGCGCGAACTCGGCCCCGACGAAGAAGCCGTTGGCCAGCACGAGGAGGACGGCGAAGAGCAGCGGAAGGGTACTCATCGGACCGCCTCCGCAGCCACCGGGAGGGGCACCGGGCCTGCTTCCGCCGGACGGGCGGCCGCCCGTCCGGCGGCGGGTACGGGCGCCGGCTCGGCCACCGGGTCCGTCCGGAGGATCCGTACGCGCTCGGCGCGGTAGCGGTCGACCTCACGGACCGAGAGGGACCAGCCGGGAAGCTCGGCGCGGTCGCCCGGGGCGGGGATCCGCCCCAGGAGGTCGGCGACGAGCCCGGCGACGGTCTCGTACGGCCCGTCGGGCACGTCCAGGCCTATCCGGCGCAGGGTGTGGACCCGGCAGGAGCCGTCGGCGTCCCAGGCGGGCCGGCCGTCCTCGGCGGGTGCGGCGGCCAGCTCGGGCCGCCAGTCGGCGACCGTGTCGTGCTCGTCGCGGACCTCGCCGACGAGCTCCTCCACGATGTCCTCCAGGGTGACGACGCCGGCCGTGCCGCCGTACTCGTCGACGACGACCGCGATGGGCTGCTCCCGGCGCAGCCGCTCCAGCAGGGTCTGGGCGGGCAGCGACTCGGGGACCAGGAGCGGCGGGACCGCGATCCGGCCGACGGGGGTCCGCAGCCGGGCGTGCGGCGCGACGGCGAGCGCGTCCTTGAGGTGCACCATGCCGACGACCTCGTCGATGCGGTCCCGGTAGACGGGGAAGCGCGAGAGGCCGGTGGCGCGGGTGAGGTTGAGGACGTCGGCCGCGGTGGCGTCCCACTGGAGGGCGTTCACCTTCACGCGCGGGGTCATGACCTGCTCGGCGGTGAGACCGCCGAGGGACAGGGTCCGTACGAAGAGGTCGGCGGTGTCCTGTTCGAGGGCACCGGCCTGGGCGGAGTGCCGGGCCAGGGAGACCAGTTCGCCGGGGGTGCGGACGGAGTCCAGCTCCTCGGTGGGCTCGACGCCCAGGAGCCGGACGAGCCGGTTCGCGACCCGGTTGAGCAGGGAGATCACCGGCCGGAAGAGGGTGGAGAAGGCCCGCTGCGGGGTGGCGACGAACCGGGCCACCTGGAGCGGCCGGGAGACCGCCCAGTTCTTCGGGACGAGCTCGCCCACCACCATCTGGACGGCGGAGGCGAGCAGCATCCCGATCACCACCGCGATCCCGGAGACGGCCCCGGCGGGCAGTCCGGTCGCGGTGAGGGGTCCGTGCAACAGGCCGGCGAGCGCGGGCTCGGCCAGCATGCCGACGACGAGGGAGGTGATGGTGATGCCCAGCTGGGTGCCGGAGAGCTGGAAGGACAGCTCGCGCAGGGCGGTGACGACGGTGCGGGCGCGCCGGTCGCCGTCCGCCGCGGCCCGCTCGGCCTCGGCGCGCTCGACGGTGACGAGGCCGAACTCGGCGGCCACGAAGAATCCGTTGGCGAGGATGAGGACGAAGGCCGCGAAGAGCAGCAGAAGGGAGATGATCATGCCGCCGCCTCCTGGGAGGGGGCGGCGCAGGTACTACCGGACGATCCGTCCATTGCTGGAGGGAGTCACTCCTCGGGTCGAAGGGGATGCCTCGCGGGCCGCCGTACGGGGGCCCTGCACACGCGAGGCGGTGGTGCCGCTCGGCACCACCGCCTCCAGAGTAGCCACGCGGAGCCCGCGAGGGGCAGGGGGTCGGCCCCGGATGGGGGACGGAACACGTCCGTCCGCCCCGCCGGGGGCGGCCCGTCAGGCCTTCGGCTGCTCCGTGCCCGTGCCGTGGTTCTCGGCCAGGGCCCGCAGCGCGCGGGCGTCCCGGATGGCCGACTCCTTGGCGATGCCGGGCTGGATGCCCAGGGCCGGCAGGCTGGTGCCGTCGCTCAGGTCCAGGAAGACCCAGGGGTCACCCGGCCGCAGGTTGACCTTGAGGATCTCGGCCCAGGCCAGCCGGCGGGTACGGGTGATGTTGACGACCGTGACGCCCTCGTCGTCGGCGACGATCTTCGGGCGGCTCAGCAGGACGAGGATCGTGAGCAGGATCGCCGCGGTGAAGACGAAGCTGAGGCGCTCCCCCGGTCCCAACCGTTCCAGCATCAGCGCGACGGCGGTGACGACGACGAACACCAGGACGCCCAGGGTCAGCAGCACCGCCCGGGTGCGCCCGGGACGGAAGGTGACCGGAAGGGCGGGCGTCGTTGCTGGGGACATCGGGGGTTCCTCGGGGCCTTCGGTGCGGGCGGTCGGTGCCGTCAGAGGCGGCAGGCGTGGATGGCGGTGGTGAGGATGGCGCGGGCACCGATCTCGTACAGGTCGTCCATGATCCGCTGCGCCTCCTTGGCGGGGACCATCGCGCGGACGGCGACCCAGCCCTCGTTGTGCAGCGGGGAGACGGTCGGCGACTCCAGGCCGGGGGTGAGGGCGACGGCCTGCTCCAGGTGCTCGGCGCGGCAGTCGTAGTCCATCATCACGTACGAGCGGGCGACGAGGACGCCCTGGAGGCGCCGCATGAACTGCTGGACCTGCGGGTTGTCGTCGGTGGCGCCGTGCCGGCGGACCACGACGGCCTCGGAGGTCAGGATCGGCTCGCCGATGACCTCCAGGCCGGCGTTGCGCAGGCTGGTGCCGGTCTCCACGACGTCCGCGATGATCTGGGCGACGCCCAGCTGGATCGCGGTCTCCACGGCGCCGTCCAGGTGCACGACGGAGGCGTCGATGCCCTGGTCCGCGAGGTGCTTGGCGACGATGCCCTCGTAGGAGGTGGCGATCGTCATGCCGCCGAAGTCCTCGGGGCCGTTCGCCGTGCCCGGGCGGGTGGCGTAGCGGAAGGTGGAGCGGCCGAAGTTCAGCGCGAGGATCTCCTCGGCGCTGGCGCCGGAGTCCAGGAGCAGGTCACGGCCGGTGATGCCGATGTCCAGCTTCCCGGAGGCGACGTAGATCGCGATGTCCTTCGGGCGCAGGTAGAAGAACTCGACCTCGTTGTCGGGGTCGATGACGACGAGTTCCTTGGACTCCTTGCGCTGGCGGTAGCCGGCCTCATGGAGCATTGCCGACGCAGGTCCGGAGAGGGAACCCTTGTTGGGAACGGCGATGCGCAGCATGGGGTGAGCTTCCTTTGCCTGGGAGTGTGGGAGTCCGGTTCCGTGCGCCGGAGGACGTGCCTCCGGGGGACGGCTGTGCTCAGAGGTGGGCGTAGACGTCGTCGAGCGAGATCCCGCGGGCGACCATCATCACCTGGACGTGGTACAGCAGCTGCGAGATCTCCTCGGCGGCCGCTTCCGTGCCCTCGTACTCGGCGGCCATCCAGACCTCGGCGGCCTCCTCGACGACCTTCTTGCCGATGGCGTGGACGCCCTTGTCCACCAGTTCCGCGGTGCGGGAGGTGGCCGGGTCGCCGGTCTCGGCCTTGAGCTTGAGCTCGGCGAAGAGCTCTTCGAAGGTTTTGCGGGTTCCGTTCGCCATGATGGTCCTAAGAGTACGGGGTGGGGGCGTGCTACCTAGCGCCAGGGTTCGCTGACCGTGCGCAGCGTGGTGGCGGTGGCGACGGCGGCGGTGACGGCTTCGTGGCCCTTGTCCTCGGTGGAGCCCTCGAGGCCGGCCCGGTCGAGCGCCTGCTCCTCGGTGTCGACGGTGAGGACCCCGAATCCGACGGGTACGCCGGTGTCGATCGAGACCTGGGTGAGGCCGTGGGTGACGCCCTGGCACACGTACTCGAAGTGCGGCGTTCCGCCGCGGATGACGACGCCGAGCGCCACGATGGCATCGTAGCCGCGCCCGGCGAGGACCTTCGCCACGACCGGGAGCTCGAAGCTGCCGGGGACGCGCAGGAGGGTCGGCTCGTCGATGCCGAGCTCGCTCAGGGCGCGCAGGGCGCCGTCGACGAGTCCGTCCATGATCTTCTCGTGCCACTGCGCCGCGATGACCGCGACCCGCAGGTCGCCGCAGTTCTTCACGCTGAGGACGGGTGCGCCCTTGCCGCTCATGTCTCTCCTTGAACCGTGTGGAAGGTGGGGCGGGTGTTACTGGTTGCCGCAGGTGGACGTCTGGGCGGCGTCCAGCCAGGGCAGGTCGTGGCCCATCCGGTCCCGCTTGGTGCGCAGGTACCGGAGGTTGTGCTCGCCGGCCGTGACCGGCATGGGCTCGCGGCCCCTGACCGTGAGGCCGTGCCGGGTCAGGGCGTCGATCTTGTCGGGGTTGTTGGTCATCAGGCGCAGGCTGCGGACGCCGAGGTCGACGAGGATCTGGGCGCCGGCCGCGTAGTCGCGGGCGTCGGCGGGGAGTCCGAGTTCGAGGTTGGCGTCGAGGGTGTCGCGGCCCTGCTCCTGGAGTTCGTACGCGCGGAGCTTGGACAGCAGGCCGATGCCGCGGCCCTCGTGGCCCCGGAGGTAGACGACGACGCCCCGGCCGGCCTCGGTGATGCGGTCCATGGAGGCCTGCAGCTGGGGGCCGCAGTCGCAGCGCAGCGAGTGGAAGATGTCGCCGGTCAGGCACTCGGAGTGGACCCGGACCAGGACGTCCTCGCCGTCGGCGGCGCCGAGGTCGCCGTGGACGAGGGCGACGTGCTCGACGCCGTCCACCGTGGAGCGGTAGCCGTAGGCGGTGAAGTCGCCGTGGGCGGTGGGGAGGTGGACCTCGGCCTCGCGGCGGACGGTCGGCTCGGCGGAGCGCCGGTAGGCGATCAGGTCCTCGATGGAGATGATCGTGAGGCCGTGCTTGCGGGCGAAGGGGACCAGCTCCGGGAGGCGCAGCATGACGCCGTCCTCGCCGGCGATCTCGACGATGGCGCCGGCCGGGCGGAGGCCCGCGAGGCGGGCGAGGTCGACGGCGGCCTCGGTGTGGCCGTTGCGGGCGAGGACGCCGCCCTCCTTGGCGCGGAGCGGGAAGATGTGGCCGGGGCGCACGAAGTCGGAGGGCTCGTGGCGGCCGCTCGCCAGCATCCGCAGGGTGGTGGCGCGGTCGGCGGCGGAGATGCCGGTGGTGACGCCGTGGGCGGGGGCCGCGTCGACGGAGACCGTGAAGGCCGTGCGCATGGACTCGGTGTTGTGCTCGACCATCTGCGGGAGTTCGAGGCGCTCCAGCTCGTCGTGCTCCATGGGGGCGCAGATCAGGCCGCGGCACTCGCTCATCATGAAGGCGATGACCTCGGGGGTGGCCTTCTCGGCGGCGATGACGAGGTCGCCCTCGTTCTCACGGTCCTCGTCGTCGACGACGACGACGGGCCGTCCGGCGGCGATGTCGCGGATCGCCTGCTCGACGGGGTCGAGGGCCAGGTCCGTGGCGTCCCAGATCGGCAGCGCGCTCATGCGCGGGCTCCTTCCAGAGCGGTGGCGGAGGTCGTGCGCGTCCGGAGCCACCAGTCGCGCATGCCCCAGACGACGAGGGCGAAGTAGATGACGTAGACCAGGCCGGAGAAGGCGAGGCCGCTGTTGAAGGCGAGCGGGACGCCGACGAGGTCGACGAGGAGCCAGGCGAACCAGAACTCGACCAGGCCGCGGGCCTGGGCGACCATCGCGACGAGGGTGCCGACGAAGATGTACGCGTCGGCCCACGGGCTCCAGGAGAGCGACGGGTAGAGGGTGAACAGGCCGCCGACGGCGAGGGTGCCGAGGACCGCTCCGGCGAGGAGCAGGCCGCGCTCCTTCCAGGTGGCGAAGCGGACGGCGATGGTGCCGTCCTGGGCCTGCCGCCGGCCGCGGTTCCACTGCCACCAGCCCCAGGCGGCGACGCCGATGACGAGGAGCTGCTTGCCGACGCCGCCGGCGAGGTGGGCGGAGGCGTAGGCGCCGACGAGGATCAGGCCGGAGAGCAGCTGGGCGGGCCAGGTGAGGATGGAGCGGCGCCAGCCGAGCGCGAGGGCTATGAGGCCGATCGTGTTGCCGATCATGTCGGACCACATGATGTGCTGGCCGAAGGCGCTGAAGGCCTCGGAGTTGAGCCAGTTCACTTGTCGCCCTCCGTGGCGTTCGGGCCGAGCAGCCGCTCGACGTACTTGGCGATGACGTCCACTTCGAGGTTGACCGGGGCGCCGCTCTTCTTGATGCCGAGCGTGGTCAGATCGAGGGTGGTGGGGATGAGGCTGATGGTGAACCAGTCGTCGGTGACCTCGACGACGGTGAGGCTGACGCCGTCGACCGTGATGGAGCCCTTCTCGACGACGTACCGGGAGAGGTGGGCGGGCAGGCCGACCTTGACGAGTTCCCAGTGCTCGGACGGGGTGCGGTCGAGGATCGTGCCGGTGCCGTCCACGTGGCCCTGGACGATGTGTCCGCCGAGGCGGCCGCCGACGGCCATGGGCCGCTCCAGGTTGACGCGGGAGCCGGTCTCCAGGGCGCCGAGGCTGGACCGCTTGAGGGTCTCGGCCATGACGTCGGCGGTGAACTCGCCGTCGCCGGTCTCGACGACCGTGAGGCAGACGCCGTTGACGGCGATGGAGTCGCCGTGCCGGGCGCCTTCCGTGACCAGGGGGCCGCGCAGACGGAAGCGGGAGGCGTCCTCCAGCTGCTCGACGGCGGTGACCTCGCCCAGCTCRTCGACGATTCCGGTGAACACGGTCAGGCTCCCTTGGGGACGGCGGTGGGGT
>NZ_RDBH01000129.1:1778210-1781944 GCF_008042145.1 Streptomyces sp. adm13(2018) | reverse complement strand
GTCGGGGCCGATGCGGACGGTGTCGGTGACGTCGAGCCGCAACGCTTCGGTGAGGGTGCTGATTCCTGCGTCGGCGAGCGCGTGCGGGCCCGCGCCGAGGAGGACGGGGGCGAGGTAGCCGACGACCTGGTCGACGGCGCCCGCGGCGACGAAGGCGCCGGCGAGGGTGGGGCCGCCCTCCAGGAGGACGGAGCGGACCCCGCGCGCGTGGAGGGCTTCCAGGAGGGCGGGGACGGACAGGCCGCGGTCCGCCCTGGGGAGGCGTACGACGACGGTCTCGTCGAGGGGGGTGGTGGCGTCCTCGGCGACGGCGATCAGGACGGGGGCCGCGTCGTCCAGGATCCGGGCGCCGGGCTTCACGGCGGTCCCCCCGGTGTCGACGACCACGCGGAGCGGCTGGACGGCGCCCTCGACGCCGCGGACGGCGAGGTGGGGGTCGTCGGCGCGGGCGGTGCCGGAGCCGACCACGACGGCGTCGGCCTCGGCGCGCAGCCGGTGGACGTCGGCGCGGGACTCCGCGGAGGTGATCCAGCGGGAGGTGCCGTCGGCGGCGGCGATCCGGCCGTCGAGGGTGGCGGCGTACTTCCAGCGGACGAAGGGGCGGCCGTGGCGTACGGAGGTGAGCCAGGCGATGTTGCCGGCCTCCGCCTCGGCCGCCAGGAGGCCCTGCCCGACCTCGACCCCGGCGGCGCGCAGGGTGTCGGCGCCCCCGGTGGCCTGCGGGTTCGGGTCGCCGACGGCGTAGACGACGCGGCTGACCCCGGCCTCGATCAGGGCCTGGGCGCAGGGGCCGGTGCGGCCGGTGTGGTTGCAGGGTTCGAGGGTGACGTAGGCGGTGGCGCCGCGGGCGAGGGTGCCCGCCTCGCGCAGGGCGTGGACCTCGGCGTGGGGGCCGCCGGCGCGCCGGTGGTAGCCCTCGCCGACCACGTGTCCGGCGGCGTCGGTGAGGACGCACCCGACGACGGGGTTGGGGCTGGTGGCGCCGAGACCGCGTGCGGCGAGCTCGACGGCGCGTCGCATGGCGGTGATGTCGGTCTGCTGGGCCACCGGGTCCTCCTGCCTCTTCGGGCACGGACTCCGGGGCCTGTCGATGACGACAGAGAGCGGGACGACGCTTCGCGCAGGGTGCGCCGAAGCCGCGGTCCCACGGGTACGCCGATCGTGTCGATACGGCGACCAGCGGACGTACGGCCGGCACACCCCTGGAAAGGGTTCGCCCGCCGCGCACTGCCTCCCATCCGGACTTTCACCGTCGGTCCAGGAATCTCACCTGGTCAACCGGCCGCTGGCTGCGGACGGGTCGCGGACTATACCGCCGGTTCGGAATTACACCGACCCCGGAGTGCGCTGCTGCTGATACAGGGCCAGTGTGCCACGACCCGCTGGGAGCGTCATGGCCGGGTTCCTGTGGTCTGGCTCACAGACTCCCCCAGAATTCTTCGATGGTCCAGACCTATTGACGCACTGGTCTAGTCCTCTTAATCTCCGTGTCACCTCCTAGGAACGACCCGGCGGAGTGCGCACTCCACGGGTCCAACACGACCCACCCCCTTGTTCGTTGTGTTTTTCCTCCCCCTACGCCCGGAGGCGTGGGGGACCCCCGCCCCAGGAGGAACCGATCGTGTTGTCCCCCACCGCGAAAAGAGCCTCGCTGCTCTCGTCCGGCGCAGCCGTCGCCGGACTGCTGCTCAGCTCGCTCTCCGGCGGCGTCTCGTACGCGGCCGACAACGAGTCCTGTCGCCCCGACGGGCTCTACAAGACGCCCGGCGTCGACGTCCCGTACTGCTCGGTCTACGACACCGAGGGCCGCGAGAAGATGGGCGCGGACCACCAGCGCCGGGTCATCGGCTACTTCACCGGCTGGCGCGACGGCAAGAACGGCCAGCCCGCGTACCTGGCCAAGGACATCCCGTGGGAGAAGATCACCCACATCAACTACGCCTTCGGGCACATCGGCTCGGACAACAAGCTGTCCGTCGGCACGGACGGTCCGAACAACGCGGCCACCGGGATGACCTGGCCCGGTGTGGCCGGAGCCGAGATGGACCCGGGGTACGCCTACAAGGGCCACTTCAACCTGCTCAACAAGTTCAAGAAGCAGCACCCGAACGTGAAGACCCTCATCTCGGTCGGCGGCTGGGCCGAGACCGGCGGCTACTTCGCGGACAACGGGAACCGGGTCAACTCCGGCGGCTTCTACTCGATGGCCACGAACGCCGACGGTTCGGTCAACCAGGCCGGGATCGACACCTTCGCCGCCTCGTCCGTCGACTTCATCCGCAAGTACGGCTTCAACGGCGTCGACATCGACTACGAGTACCCGACGACCATGAAGGACGCCGGCAACCCGCTCGACTGGCAGATCGCCAACGCGCGCCGCGCCGGACTCGTGCAGGGCTACGCGGCCCTCATGAAGTCCCTGCGCGAGAAGCTGGACGTGGCCGGCGCCGCCGACGGCAAGCACTACCTGCTGACCGTCGCCGCCCCCTCCTCCGGCTACCTGCTGCGCGGCATGGAGACCTTCCAGGTCCAGAAGTACCTGGACTACGTCAACATCATGTCGTACGACCTGCACGGCGCCTGGAACGAGTACGTCGGGCCGAACGCCTCCCTCTTCGACGACGGCAAGGACGGCGAGCTCGCCGCCGCCAACGTCTACGGCTCCGCGCAGTACGGCAACATCGGGTACCTCAACACCGACTGGGCCTACCACTACTTCCGCGGCTCGATGCCGGCCGGCCGCATCAACATCGGCCTGCCCTACTACACCCGCGGTCACAAGAACGTCCAGGGCGGCACCGACGGCCTGTGGGGCAAGGCCTCCGCGAGCACCTGCCCGGCCGGCGCCGGTCTGACCAAGTGCGGTGACGGCGCCACCGGCATCGACAACCTGTGGCACGACAAGGACACCAACGGTGTCGAGTCGCCCGCCGGCTCCAACCCGATGTGGCACGCCAAGAACCTCGAGAAGGGGATCGTCGGCGACTACGTCACCCAGTACGGCTTCCCCGCGAACACCACGCTGACCGGCACCTACGCCCGCAAGTACGACTCGACGCTGGTCGCGCCGTGGCTGTGGAACGCGCAGAAGAAGGTCTTCCTCTCCACCGAGGACGAGCAGTCGGTGGCCGCCAAGGCCGACTACGTGGTCAACAAGGGCATCGGCGGCACGATGGTCTGGGAGATGGCCGGCGACTACGACTGGAACGCCACCAAGGGCCAGTACGAGATCGGCGACACGCTCACCTCGCTGATGTACGACAAGTTCAAGGCCGCCACCCCGTACGGCGCGAAGAAGTCCAACGCGACCCTGCCGACCAAGGCCGTGAAGATCGACGCCCAGTTCACCGAGTTCAAGCTGGGTGACTCGAACTACCCGATCACCCCGAAGGTCAAGATCACCAACAACACGGCGACCGCCCTGCCGGGCGGCACGGAGTTCCAGTTCGACTACGGGACCTCGGCCCCCGCCAACGCCTCCGACCAGTCGGGCTTCGGCACCAAGGTGATCAGCAGCGACCACACGGGCAGCAACGTGGGCGGCCTGAAGGGCGACTTCCACCGCGTCTCCCTGAAGCTCCCGGCCTGGCAGTCGCTGGCCCCCGGCGCCACGGTCGACCTCTCGTTCAACTACTACCTGCCGGTGTCCACCCCCTCCAACTGGACGGTGAACATCAACGGCACGACGTACGCCCTCGCCGGTGACCTGGCACGCGGTACGACGGTGGTGGAGC
>NZ_RDBH01000129.1:1726137-1778110 GCF_008042145.1 Streptomyces sp. adm13(2018) | reverse complement strand
TGCCGTGCCCCGGGAACGCGAGCGCGCCGCGCCCCCCTGTCCGGGGCGCGGCGCGCTCGCGTTCCCGGGGCACGGCACGCTCGCGTGTCCGGGGCCGTACGGGAGGGGCGCGGGGACGGCCTCAGCTCCCGAGCCCCGCGGTCGGCGCCCCGAAGAGCTCGTCCTGGGCCGTGTCACGGGCCAGGAGCAGGGCTCCGCGCCGCACCGCCGCGTCCCCCAGGTCCGTGGCGCGGACCTCCGCGCGGAGCGGGGAGAGGGCGGCCAGTTCGGCCTCCACGCGCGCGGCGAGCGCGGCGCCGCCCTGGTGGCCGGTCTCCCCGGCGAGGACCACGCAGCCGGGGTCGAGGACCGAGACGACGGCGGCCGCGCCGATCGCGAGGCGGCGGGCCAGGGCGTCGAGGAAGGGGTCGGGGCCCGAGCCCAGCGCCTCCGCCGCGCTGAGGCCGTGGGCGGCGGCCAGGGCCTCGACGGCGGCCGCGCAGGCCAGCTCGTGGAAGCCGCCGTCACAGCCGGTGGCCGAGGGCAGGCCGGAGGTGCCGGGCACCGGGAGGAAGCCGATCTCGCCCGCGCCGCCGGAGGCGCCGCGGCGCAGCCGCCCGCCGAGGACGACCGCCGCGCCGACGCCCTGGCCGAGCCAGAGCAGGACGAAGTCCTCGCGTGCGCGCGCCGCGCCCTCGCGGAGTTCGGCGACGGCGGCGAGGTTGGTCTCGTTCTCGACGAGGACGTGCGCGGGCAGCCGTTCCTGGAGGACGCCGACGAGCCGCCGGTGCCAGGCGGGCAGTCCCGAGGAGTCGCGGAGTTCGCCGGTGGCCGGGTCGATCAGACCGGGCGCGCCGACGGCGACGGTGTGCAGCCGGTCGGCCCCCGCCTCCCGTGCGGTGCGCTCCAGGAGCGCGACCGCCTTCTCGACGGCCGGCCCGGTGTCGCTGTCGTCGCCGACGGGCACGGAGGCCTCGGCGAGGGTGGCGCCGAGCAGGTCGGTGACGGTGACGGAGACCGACCGCGTCCGGACGTCGAGGGCGGCCAGGTGCGCGCGGTCGGCGACCAGCCCGTACAGCTTGGCGTTGGGCCCCCGGCGCTCCGCCCCGGACTCACCGACGACGTGGACGAGCCCGGAGCCGCGCAGGCGCTCGACGAGATCGGCGACGGTGGGCCGGGAGAGCCCGGTGAGGGTCTTGAGCTGAGCGGCCGTCAACGGCCCTTCGTCCTGGAGCAGTCGCAGGGCGAACCGGTCGTTGATGGCTCGTGCGGTGCTCGGGGATGCGGCCATGCGGCGATCCTCTCAGACGCGTCCGGGTACGGAGGGCCGTTCGCGGTCTATTTATCAGGCAGGGTTCCTGATAGTTTACGGCCGCACCCACTCGACGACCCCACACCCCCCAGGGAGGGCCCATGGCGGCGGAGACCGTCACCAGCACCGATCGCCTGCGGCGGGCGCGCTTCGCCGTCGCCGCAGTCTTCTGCGTCCACGGCGCCGTGACCGGCAGCTTCGCCACCCGCATCCCCTGGATCCAGGAGCACGCGGGCGTGAGCGCGGGCCAGCTCGGACTCGCCCTCGCCTTCCCCGCGCTGGGCGCCTCCCTCGCGATGCCGCTCGCGGGCGCCATCTCGCACCGGTTCGGCGCCCGGACGGCGCTGCGCGGCCTGCTCGCCCTCTGGACGCTCGCCCTGACGCTGCCCTCGCTCGCGCCGAACGTCTGGGGCCTGTGCGCCGCCCTCTTCGTGTACGGCGCGACCGCCGGCATGTCCGACGTGGCGATGAACGCGCTCGGGGTCGAGACCGAGAACCGGCTCGGCCGGTCCATCATGTCGAGCCTGCACGGCATGTGGAGCGCCGGCGCCCTCATCGGCTCCGCCGCGGGCACGGTCGCCGCGCACCTGGGCGGCGACGCCCGGCTCCACCATCTGATCGCGGCCCTGGTGCTCACCACCCTCGGCCTGGTCTTCTGCCAGGGCGTCCTGGACGTGCACAGCACCCCGGACGAGGAGGCGCCGCCGCGCTTCTCGCTGCCGCCGAAGTCCGCGCTGATCATCGGAGCGGTCGGGTTCTGTGCGGTCTTCGCGGAGGGCGCGAGCCTCGACTGGTCGGCCGTCTACCTCCGGGACGAGCTCGGCGGCTCGGCCGGCCTCGCGGCCGCCTCCACGACCGCCTTCGCCCTGACCATGACCATCGCCCGGCTGGCCGGCGACCGGGTCGTGGACCGCTTCGGCGCGGTCCGCACGGTACGGGTCGGGGGCGTCGTCGCCACCCTCGGCGGCGCCATGGTGGTCGCCGCCCCGCACGCCGCCGTCGCCATGGCCGGTTTCGGTTTCATCGGCCTCGGGGTCGCGGTCGTCGTCCCGCTCGCCTTCGCCGCGGCCGGGCGCAGCGGCCCGAACCCGAGCCAGGCCATCGCGGGCGTCGCCACCATCACGTACACGTCGGGGCTCATCGCCCCCTCGGCGATCGGCGGCATCGCCGACGCGACCTCGCTGGTCTTCTCGTTCGGCCTGGTCACCCTGCTCGCCCTGGGGCTCGTCCTCGGCGCGGGCGTCCTCCGCTCCGCCGGGCGGGAGTCCGCGCCGGCGAAGTCCGCCCCGGAGCGGACCCCTGGCCCCGTCGGCTAGGCCGTCTCTTCCGGATCTTGCCTGACCCGCACCGCCCGGACGGCGCCGTCGGGGGCCGGGGCGCACGTCCCCCGCCCCCGGCGGCGCATACCATGTGGCTGATCTTTTGCGGTCGCGACGCGGCCGCCGGAACCGTAGAACGGGAGCCACCTCATGAACCTCGGCGTGCGCTGGACTCTGCACGGCGACGGGAAGACACCCGCTCCCGGAGCCGTCGTCCGCCCGGACGAACGACTCTCCTGGCCGCGCACGGTCGGCCTCGGCGCCCAGCACGTCGTGGCGATGTTCGGGGCCTCGTTCGTCGCCCCGGTCCTGATGGGCCTGGACCCCAACCTCGCGATCATGATGTCCGGATTCGCGACCGCGATCTTCCTGCTCGCGACCCGCGGCACGGTCCCCTCCTACCTGGGCTGTTCGCTCTCGTTCGTCGGTGTCGCCGCCGCCATCCGGGCCGCGGGCGGCACCAGCGCCACCGTGACGGGCGCGGTGTTCGTCGTCGGCGGGGTGCTCTTCCTCGCCGGACTCGCGGTCCGGCGGTTCGGCGCGCACATCATCCACGCGGCGATGCCGCCGATCGTCACCGGCGCCGTCGTGATGCTGATCGGCTTCAACCTGGCCCCGGTCACCGCGGCCACGTACTGGCCGCAGGACCAGTGGACGGCCCTGCTCACGATGCTGTTCACCGGCCTCGCCGTCGTCTGCCTGCGCGGCTTCTGGTCCCGCATCGCGATCTTCCTCGGCCTGATCTTCGGCTACGCCCTCTCGTGGATCCTCGACCTGGTCTTCGGCAAGATCCACTCCATGTCCGCGAGCGGCCAGGTCACCGACCACTGGCGGCTCGACCTCTCCGGCGTCTCCCAGGCCGACTGGGTCGGCCTGCCCTCGTTCCACGCCCCGAGCTTCGAGTGGTCCGCGATCCTCGTCGCGCTGCCCGTCGTCATCGCGCTGATCGCCGAGAACGCCGGACACGTCAAGGCCGTCGGCGAGATGACCGGCAAGCCGCTGGACGACCAGCTCGGCACCGCGATCGCCGCCGACGGCGCCGCCTCGATGCTGTCCACGGCCGTGGGCGGCCCGCCGAACACGACGTACTCGGAGAACATCGGCGTCATGGCCGCCACCCGGGTCTACTCCACAGCCGCCTACTGGGCCGCCGCCGGCTTCGCCCTCCTCTTCGGCCTCTGCCCGAAGTTCGGCGCGGTCGTCGCCGCCATCCCCGGCGGCGTCCTCGGCGGCATCACCGTCATCCTGTACGGCATGATCGGCCTGCTCGGCGCCCAGATCTGGATCAACGCCAAGGTCGACCTGCGCAACCCGCTCAACCTGGTCCCGGCCGCCGCGGGCATCATCATCGGCGTCGGCGGGGTGAAACTGACCTTCACGGACACCTTCGAACTGGGCGGCATCGCGCTCGGCACGATCGTGGTCATCACCGGCTACCACGTGCTGCGGGCCTTCGCCCCGGCCCACCTCAAGCAGCAGGAGCCGCTGCTGGACTCCGGCACCAGCTCGTACGAGAGCACGTCCGGCGACGAGCCGCCGTCGAAGAGCTGAGTGATTCGCCCGTTCTGGGGAAGCCGGGCCGGAGGAGTTCCCTCCCGGGCCCGGCGGCTGGGAGCCTGCCCGCATGGCGCAGACCCAGCAGATCGGGCAGAGCGAACAGACACGGCGGGTCGGGCGGCAGCCCGGCCCGTTCCTCGCGGTCGACCCCGTGGTGGCCCGGATGCGGGCCTTCCGCACGGCCTGGCATCCGGCCGACGGGGTCGCCGTGTTCAACCGGGTCTATCTCACCGTCACGGAGGAGATCGGCCACGCGATAGAGGCGGGCGGCTTCGCCGACCGGCGGGCCGCCGCCACCCTCGACGTGCGGTTCGCCGAGCGGTACCTGACCGCGGTGGACGCGGCGGCCGCCGGACTCCCCTCCCCCGCGTGCTGGCGGCCACTGTTCCGCTACCGCCGCCACCCCGGCGTACGGCCGCTGCAGTTCGCGCTGGCCGGAATCAACGCCCACATCGGCCACGACCTGGCCCTCGCGGTGGTCGACGCCTGCCGGGTCCTGGAGTGCGCGCCCGCGGACCTGGAGGACGAGTTCGACCGGGTGGGCGACGTGCTGGTCCTCCTGGAGGAGCGCATCCGGGAGGAACTGATGCCGGGCCCGGACCTCCTGGAGGTCGCGGACCCGCTGACGCATCTGCTCGGCTGCTGGAGCCTCGACCGGGCCCGCGACGGGGCCTGGCTGGCGGCGCGCTCGCTGTGGCAGCTGCGCGGCCTGCCCGAACTGGCCGAGGAGTTCACGGAACGCCTGGACCGCTCGGTGGGTCTGGTGGGGCGGATGCTCCTCACCCCGCTGACCATGCCCTGAACGGCCCGGGGGCTCAGGGCGGGCCGGGTCGCGTCCGGAACCGGGCCGGGCCGGGCCGTCTCGCGGAGACGGCGGCGCCCCCGTACGGCTCAGTCCTCCGGCAGCTCGACCGGGGCGATCTCGTCGTACACGTCGCCCGGACCGGGGTTCGTCCCGTCGGTGGCACCGCCGAAGTGGTGCATCACGCCCCACACGGCGTTGAGCGCCGTCTGCACCGCGCCCTCGGCCCAGCCGGCCGTCCACGAGATGTCGTCGCCCGCGAGGAAGATGCCCCGCTTGTCCTCGGGCAGCCGGTCCTGCATGAAGTGCGTGAACAGACGCCGCTGGTAGCGGTAGTGACCGGGCAGGTTCGCCTTGAACGCGCCCATGAAGTAGGGCTCGTTCTCCCAGGAGACCGTCACCGGGTTGCCGATGATGTGCTTCCGGATGTCGACCTTCGGGTAGATCTCGCCCAGCGACTTCAGCATGACCTCCATCCGCTCGTTCGCGGACAGCGGCAGCCACTTCAGGCTGTCGTCGCACCAGGTGTACGAGAGGCAGATGGTCGCGGGCCTGTCCGGGCCGTCGTCGAGCAGGTACGTGCCGCGGGTCATGCGGTCGGTGAGCGTCATCGACATGACGTCCCGGCCGGTCTCCTCATCCTTGTCCAGCCAGAACGGCCGGTCGACGGGGACGAACAGCTTCGAGGACTCCATGTAGTGGGTGCGCTCGATCGCCGTCCAGTGGTCGATCGGGAAGAGCGAGTCGTCGCAGGCGATCTTGGAGAGCAGCATCCAGGACTGGGCTGTGAAGATCGCCGCCTGGAAGGTGCGGATGTCGCCGGAGGCGTCGGTGACGGTGATCCGGTTGCCGGCGGTCCGGTTCAGCCGGGTGACCGCCGGCTTCGGGGCGCCCTCGTGCAGGGAGCTGAGCGAGGTGCCCGGCGCCCAGTGCACGATCTTCTCCGGCTCGCGCTCCCACAGCCGCAGCGGGAGCTGCTGGGAGCCGCCGACGATACCGCGGTGGTGGTCGTCGGCCTCGGTGTAGACGACGCGGAGGATCTCCAGGATGGAGTTGGGGAAGTCGGTGTCCCAGCCGCCGGTGCCGAAGCCGACCTGGCCGAAGATCTCGCGGTGCCGGAAGGACTTGAAGGACTCGGAGTCGCAGAGGAAGCCGTAGAAGGTCTGGTTGTCGAGCTTCTCGACGAGCTTCGACCAGATCTCGCGGATGCGCGGGACGTCGCGCTCGCGCATGGCCTGGTTCATGTCGGAGAAGTCGGCGCCCTCGTCGAGGCAGGCGTTCCACGCGTTCATCACGTCGCGGTAGACCTGCGGGAGGTCGTCGACGGTGGTGGCGTAGTGCGACTCGCCCTTGAGGTCGACGACGGTCGAGGGGGTCGTCTCGGCCAGCGGGTTCGGGAAGGGCGTGGTCTCCAGGCCGACGAGGTCGATGTAGTGCTGGAGCGCGGTCGAGGAGGGCGGGAAGCGCATGGCGCCCATCTCGGCGGTGAGGCCCTCGGTGGCGGTGCCCTCGAAGCCGACGGTCCGCAGCCGGCCGCCGATCTGGTCGGCCTCGTAGACGACGGGCTTGAGGCCCATCTTCATCAGCTCGTACGCGGCGATGATGCCGGAGAGACCGCCGCCGATGACCGCGACCTCGGTGCCGTGCTCGGTCGCCGGTATCTGGCCGAGACCGGCCGGGTGGGCCAGGAAGTCGTCGTAGGCGTACGGGAAGTCCGGACCGAACATGGTGATCGGCGGCTGGCCGTCGCTGTGGGGGACGGCGGTCGTGGGCACCGTGGACGTCATGGGGTACGGACTCCTTGCACGGAAAAAGGGTGAGTCGTGGCGACTGCGCGGGTCGGGGCGGGAGGGGCGGCTCAGACGAGGGAGCGGTAGAGCCCCGGGCGCCGGTCGCGGAGGTAGGGGTTCTCCTCGCGGGAGGCCGCGAGGAAGGCGGGGTCGACATCGCCGAGGACGAGGTCCTCACCGCGGCCGGCCCGGGCCCGGGCGGTGCCGTCGGGGCCCACGAGGGTGGAGAGGCCGACGAACTCGAAGTCACCCTCGGGGCCGGTCCGGTTGGCGTACGCGATGTACAGCTGGTTCTCGAAGGCGCGGACCGGGAGCACGGACAGGGGCACGATCTCGGCGGGGTGCATGAGCGCGGTCGGCACGAGGAGGAGGTCCGTGCCGGCCAGCGCGTGCGCCCGTACGTTCTCCGGGAACTCGACGTCGTAGCAGATCATCATGCCGACGGTGAGCCCGCCGAGCTCGGCCTGGACGACGGGCCGGTCGCCGGGGGTGAACCAGGTCGTCTCGAAGCCGCCGAAGAGATGGGTCTTGCGGTAGTCGGCGAGCGGTTCCCCGTCGGCGCCGACGAGCCGCGCCGCGTTGTACAGGACGCCGTGCGCCTCGGTGTCGCGCTCCGGGTAGCCGTAGCCGACGGCCAGGCCGTGGCGGACCGCGATGGCCGCGACGGCTCGGGCGGAGGGGCCGTCGGAGGGCTCGGCGAGACGGGCCATGTCGGCGCCGATGGCGTACCCCGTGAGGAAGAGTTCGGGGGCGAGCAGCAGGTCCGCTCCGGCGGCGGCGGCGCGGCCGGCGGCCTCGTCGAGGATCTTGAGGTTGCCGGCCACGTCACCGAGCTCACCGGAGCTCTGGAGCAGGGCGGTGCGCAGCGCGGGCATGCGTGATCCTCGGTGGTCGGAGTACAGGGGGAAGACGTCAAAAACGGTACGGTTTCGCACTCGGTCGGGACAAGACGGCAGCGTTGCGGACCGACCGTCGAACCATTGCGCGATGGGCCGTCGGGGCGGCGATTCGTTGCGTACGGCTCCGCCCGGGGCGGGTTCCGCCTCCGCCGCGCGGCAGAGGGGCAACCGTCCCGCGGCACGACGCCCGGGCGCGGTCCCGGCGGAGGAGTGGTGGTCGTCCGGCGGAACCCCGGCGGACCTGCCGAAAGGCCGAGACCGGCGTGCCGGGGCTGCTGCACCGGCGGGTCGGGGTGTCGGCGCACGACGACGGCCGGCGCGACCGGCTCGGATACAGCCGGCTGGCCTCGGACCCGACGAAGGACGAGGCGCCGCCGTGCAACGCCGCGGCCCCGTTCGAGCGGGTCGAGGCCGGTACCGGCGACTTCCGGGTCCTGCCGGGGACACTCGACTACCCGGCCCGCCAGGGCCGGTCCCTCGGGCCGCCCCACGGGTGTGGGCGGACCGGGGTCTACGCGGGCGAGCCCGAGGAGAAGCGGCGGAGCAGGGGTGACAGCACCAGGACGGACTTGGTGCGCTCCACGAAGGGCTCGCCCGCGATGCGTTCCAGGACCCGCTCGAAGTGGCGCATGTCCGAGGCGAAGACCTGGACGACGGCGTCCGCGTCACCGGTGACGGTCGACGCGGACACCACCTCGGGGTACCGCTCCAGACCTCGCCGGATGTCGTCCGGCGAGGTGTTGTGGCGACAGTAGATCTCGACGAAGCCCTCGGTCTCCCAGCCGAGCGCCGCCGGATCCACCCGTACGGTGAAGCCGGTGATGGCGCCCTCGGCCCTGAGCCGGTCCACGCGCCGCTTCACGGCGGGGGCGGAGAGCCCGACGAGCGAGCCGATGTCGGCGTAGCTGCGGCGGGCGTCTTCCGCGAGGGCGTGGACGATGCGTTCGTCGAGGTCGTTGAGTCGCACTACGGGTGGATCACTTCTCTGCTGAGGTCTCTGCCACGGCCGGCGCGGAGGCCAGCCGGGAGCGGCGCATGCCGTACAGGAAGTAGAACACGAGGCCCGCGGCCATCCAGCAACCGAAGACCACCCAGGTGATCGCGTCCAGGTTGTACATCAGGTACGCGCAGGCCACGAAGCCGAGGATGGGGAAGGTCCAGCCGAGCGGCACGCGGAAGGTGCGGTCCATGGTCGGGCGGGTCCGGCGGAGCACGATCACCGCGATGTTGACCAGGCCGAAGGCGAACAGGGTGCCGATGCTGGTGGCGTCGACGAGCTTGCCCAGCGGGATGACGGAGGCGAGGGCGCCGCAGAACAGCGACACGATCACGGTGTTGACGCGGGGCGTACCGGTCTTGGCGTTGACCTTGCCGAAGACCTTGGGCACGAGACCGTCGCGGGACATCGCGAAGAGCACGCGGGTCTGGCCGTACAGGACGGTGAGCACGACGCTGGCGATCGAGATGACGGCGCCGGCGGCGAGCAGGGTGCCCCAGAACTTCTGGCCGCTGACGTCGTTCATGATCGCGGCGAGGGTGGCCTCGGAGCCGTCGAAGTCCTTCCAGTTCCACGCGCCGACGGCGACGGCCGCGACCAGGACGTAGAGGACCGTGACGATCAGCAGCGACAGCATGATCGCACGGGGCAGGTCGCGCTTGGGGTCCTTCGCCTCCTCGCCGGCCGTGGAGGCGGCGTCGAAGCCGATGTACGAGAAGAAGAGCGTGGCCCCGGCGGCGCCGACGCCGGCCATGCCGAGCGGCATGAAGTCCTCGTAGTTGCCGGACTTGAAGCCCATGAAGCCGATGGCGCAGAAGAGCACGAGGGCGACGATCTTCACGAAGACCATGATCGTGTTGACCACGGCGGACTCACGGGCGCCGCCGAGCAGGAACACCATGGCGAGCAGCACGACCACGAGGCCGGGCAGGTTGATCACGCCGCCTTCGCCGGGGGCGGAGGAGAGCACGTCGGGGATGGTGACCCCGATGGTGCCGTCGAGCAGTTCGTTGAGGTACTCGCCCCAGCCGACGGCCACGGCGGCGACCGAGACGCCGTACTCCAGGACCAGGCACCAGCCGCAGACCCAGGCGACGAGTTCGCCCATCGTTGCGTAAGCGTACGAGTACGAGGAGCCCGCGACCGGTATGGAACCGGCCAGCTCTGCGTACGAGAGGGCCGAGAAGAGCGCCGCGAGACCGGCGATGGCGAAGGCGAGGGTGACCGCCGGGCCGGCCTCGGGGACGGCGTCGCCGAGGACGACGAAGATGCCGGTGCCCAGTGTGGCGCCGATGCTGATCATGGTCAGCTGCCACATGGAGAGCGAGCGGCGGAGACTGCCACCCTCACCCTGGCCACCCTCTGCGACCAGCTGTTCCACCGGCTTGCGCCGGGTCAGTGCGCCGAGAGCGGAGGTCTTGCGGGTGGTCGATTCCTCGACCGGTGGGGCTGCGCCGTGGTCCAGCACTGCGGAGGCTCCTTATCGCTGCCTGTCGTCGTGACGGAGGACCGCAGCGGTACGCGGGCATCACCGAGGACGCCCACGGGGGAGGGGAACCGCCGAGCAGACGGTCCACGCCACTCCTGGTACGAGGCACGAGCCTAAGGGTCAGAGGTTCGCACTCGTAATGCAGGGTTGTTGCGCACTGCCGGATGATCATTGCGCGCTGGGAACGCAGACGGGGAAACATTGCGCTCCCCCGCATGAATCCACCCATTGGGGGCAGGTGAACCACCTCCTCGCGCATCGAATCCCCGGGCCCCATGACCCACGCCGCGAGGACTCCACGACCCCCTCGATCGGAGGCCCCGGTGGGCTGGCTCGACCCGGCGCCCTTCCTGCGCGGCACGGCCTGGCTGGACGGGAACAGGCCGGTCCGCGCCGATCCCGACGACCTGGGGCGGCTGCCGTGGGACATCGCCGAACGGGCCGCGCTGCCCATCGGCGTACGACTGGAGTTCACGGCCGCCCCCGGCACGCGCGCGGTGCGGCTGCGCTACCGGGCGGCCGTCCCGGAGGCCGACGACCCGCTCGCCGGGCTCCGCCACTGCTTCGCCCTCTGGAGCGGTACGCGGCTGGTCGGCGAGGCCTGCGCCGCCCCGGCCGCCGAGTCCACCGTGACGCTCCCGCTGCCTCCCGGGGGCGGCGTCTTCACCGTCCACCTCCCCGAGGGACAGGCGCCGGTGCCGCTCGCCCTGCAGGCCCTCGGCGGGTCGCTCTCCCCCGCCCCCGCGCAGCCCCGCTGGCTGGTCCACGGCGACTCGATCACCGAGGGCTGGTGGTCGAGTCGCCCGGCGCACTCCTGGCCCGCCACGGCGGGCCGGCTGATGGGCGTCGACGCGGTGAACCTCGGGTTCGCGGGCGGGGCGCGCGGCGAACTGCCGCTCGCGGAGCACCTGGCACGGCTGCCCGGCGACGTGATCACCCTGGCGTTCGGCACCAACTGCTGGTCCACGGTGCCGGCGACGGCCGACTGGCTCTACGCCACCGTCCGGGCCTTCGTGGGCCTGGTGCGCCGGGGCCACCCGGAGACCCCGCTGCTGCTCGTCTCGCCGGTGCTGCGTCCGGAGGCGGAGCACACCCGCAACGCCCTCGGGGCGACCCTCACGGAGCTGCGCCGGGCCATGGAACGGGCGGGCCTGGATCTGGCGGCGGAGGGCGACGGGCACCTCCTGCTCCTCCCGGGGCGGCCGTTGCTCGGCCCGGACGACCTCGCGGACGGTCTGCACCCGAACGACCGCGGCCACGCCAGGATCGCTGCGGCCGTCGTGGAGGCCCTCAGCGGGGTCCTGGAGGGGCTCCCGCCCGCCGGACGTCCGCTGTCTCCAGAGTCCTGACCAGGAAGGTGCAGGCGTCGGCGGCGGTGTGCGTGCGGCCCTTCGGGTCCGTCCAGGTCCAGCGGTCCGTGTAGGCGACGACGGGGGCGTAGCCGAGCCGGGCGTAGAGCGCCGCCGCGCGGGGGTTGCCGTCTCCCACCCCGAGCCCCAGGGCGGTCCCGCCGCGCTCGCGGACCAGTGCCTCGGCCGCGCGGACC
The DNA here is from genome assembly GCF_008042145.1 of Streptomyces sp. adm13(2018). Classification (GTDB taxonomy): domain Bacteria; phylum Actinomycetota; class Actinomycetes; order Streptomycetales; family Streptomycetaceae; genus Streptomyces. The sequence continues at coordinate 1,766,420 of NZ_RDBH01000129.1, read as the reverse complement.
AGTGCCGTGCCGATGCCCTCCCCCCGGAGCCCCTCCCGGACGTCGAGGCCGTTGAACTCCGGGCACTCCCCCACCGCCGCCCGGACCTCCGGGGCCGCGCAGCCGTCCCAGCGGACCTGTCCGTGGCCGACGGGGACCCCGTCCCGCCAGGCGAGGAGGTACGTGCCCTTCCCGGCCTCCTGGCGGGCGAACCGGTCGGCGTGGCGGGTCGGCGCCCCGGGCGCGGGAAGGTGCCGGTCGAGCAGGGGCAGGTCGGCCGCGCGGCAGGGCCGGATCTCCGTACGGTCCACAGGGTCCATGCGGTGACCGTACGGGACGGCGGCGGGCCCCCGGGGACGATGTCCCGGGGGCCCGCACCGTCACCGATGTGCCGGGACTAGCTCCAGCTGGCGTGCAGCGGCTTGCCCTCGGCGTAGCCCGCGGCGGACTGGATGCCGATCACGGCCTTCTCCTCGAACTCGGCGAGCGAGCCGGCACCGGCGTAGGTGCAGGAGGAGCGGACGCCCGCGATGATCGAGTCGATCAGGTCCTCGACGCCCGGCCGGGCCGGGTCGAGGAACATCCGCGAGGTGGAGATGCCCTCCTCGAAGAGGCCCTTGCGGGCGCGGTCGTAGGCCGACTCCTCGCTCGTGCGGTTCTGCACGGCGCGGGCCGAGGCCATGCCGAAGGACTCCTTGTAGGGGCGGCCCTCGGCGGTGTGCTGGAGGTCGCCCGGGGACTCGTACGTCCCGGCGAACCAGGAGCCGATCATCACGTTCGACGCGCCGGCGGCGAGCGCCATGGCGACATCGCGCGGGTGCCGGACGCCACCGTCGGCCCAGACGTGCTTGCCGAACTTCCGCGCCTCGGCGGCGCACTCCAGGACGGCCGAGAACTGCGGGCGGCCGACGCCGGTCATCATGCGGGTGGTGCACATGGCGCCGGGGCCCACGCCGACCTTGATGATGTCCGCGCCGGCCTCGATGAGGTCGCGCACGCCCTCGGCGGCGACGATGTTGCCCGCGACGATCGGGACGTGCGGGTCGAGGGCACGCACGGCCTTGATCGCGGCGATCATCGACTCCTGGTGGCCGTGCGCCGTGTCGATGACGAGCGTGTCGACGCCCGCGTCGAGGAGCTGCTTGGCCTTGCCGGTGAAGTCGCCGTTGATGCCGACGGCGGCGGCGATGCGCAGCTTGCCCTCGGCGTCGGTGGCGGGGGTGTACAGGGTCGCGCGGAGCGCGCCCTTGCGGGTCAGGATGCCGACCAGGCGGCCGTCCTTGTCCACGGCCGGGGCGTAGCGGCGGTTGGCCTGGTCGAGCCTGTTGAACGCGTCGCGCGGCTCGATGTCGGCGTCGAGGAGGAGCAGGTCCCGCGACATGACCTCGGAGAGCCGGGTGAAGCGGTCCACGCCGGTCAGGTCGGCGTCGGTGACGACACCGACGGGGCGGCGGTCCTCGTCGACGACGACGCCGGCGTCGTGGGCCCGCTTGGGCAGCAGGGACAGCGCGTCGGCGACCGTCTGGTGGGGGGCGAGGACGATCGGGGTGTCGAGCACGTGGTGGCGGCTCTTGACCCACGAGATGACGTCGGTGACGACCTCGATCGGGATGTCCTGCGGAATGACGACCAGTCCGCCCCGGCGGGCGACGGTCTCGGCCATGCGGCGGCCGGCGATGGCAGTCATGTTGGCCACGACCAGCGGGATCGTGGTCCCGGTTCCGTCCGGCGAGGAGAGGTCCACCGCCTGGCGGGAACCGACGGCCGAGCGGCTCGGCACCATGAACACATCGTCGTACGTCAGGTCGTAGGGCGGCTTGACGTCATTGAGGAAACGCACGTGCTGACATCCCAGTCGTTCGGATCGGCCCCTAGGCATTTCAGCCAGGGGAAAAAGCACGTAGTTCATTGTCCCACGCCTGTACGCATACCAGCCCCGGGCGAATCATCCGAGGCTCGCGGCGGGAGGTTGGTGGGATCCTCCGAAGGTCCGCCCCAGGGCGACGAGGACCGTGAGGCGGGTGGGGCGCTCGTCCACGGCTGTGGCGAAGACGTCCTGGGCGGTCCGCCAGTCGCGCGGGTGCGTGCCGGCGTACTCCTGCCAGCCGGTGACGACGAGCGTGACCGGCTCCGGCAGGTCGGTCAGGCAGTCGGCGAGGGCGTCCCAGTTGCGGCCGAACCAGTCGGGCAGGGCGAGGGCGGCGGCACACCGGTCCATGAGTCCGGCCTTGTCCGTGACGCCGGTCAGATCGAGGAGGACGGGATCGTCAATCCCCATCCGTGATCACCTCCCGGAAGCTCGCGTAGTGGTCGTCGGTCCAGTAGAGCTCGCCTTCCCGCCCGGTGACGATCCGACGCGCCCCGCGGTCGCGCTCCCCGGGGGTCTTCACGGTGTACTCGCGGTAGTAGCCGCGCGGTTCGCGGGGCAGGATCCGCTCGAAGTTGCCGAAGACGCTGCCGTCCTTGGCGTACGGGAAGGGGCCGCCGCGGGCGATGAGGTCCAGCGTCCTGCGCGCCTCGGGCGGCAGGTCGGCGGCCCGGACGGCGGGCAGTCCGGAGTCCCCGGTGGGGGCGGGTGCCCTGGTGGTGGCGGGTGCCTTGGTGGCGTCGGGCGCGCCGGTGGTGGTGCGGGCGGGGGCGGCCGGTGCGGCGCCGCCGCCCGACGAGGAGCACCCGGCCAGCAGGACGCAGAGGAGGAGCGCGAGGAGCATGCGCGAGGGCCGGAGCGACATGTCCCGAAACTACCGTCACGGGACGCTCCGGCCCTCGACCGACCCGGATCGCCGGGCCTTCGTTCAGGCGCTGTCGGGGTCCGTCCGGTCGAGGGCCGGGTGGGTGCCCGGGCTGGACTCGGTGAGCAGGTAGTCCGCCGCGGCCCGGTCGGTGACCAGGCTGGTGACGAGGCCGGAGCGGAGCACCGCACCGATCGCCGCCGCCTTGCGCTGGCCGCCCGCGATGGCCACGACCTCGGGGATCCGGCGCAGCCGGTCGGCCTCGACGGTGATGCAGCGCTCGCCCAGGTCGCGCCCGACCCGGCGTCCGTCGGCGTCGAAGAGGTGCGCGGACATCTCGGCGGCGACGCCGAGCGAGGCGTAGTGGGCGCGCTCCTCGTCCGAGAGCATGTCGTGGACGGTGGAGATGCCCGGCTCCCAGGAGCCGATGGAGACGCAGGCGACGGTCACCTTGTCGAAGTACTCGAAGGCCCGCGCGATGCCGGTCTGGCTGCGGAGCGCGGCCGCGGTGGCCGGGTCGGGCAGCAGCATGGGCGCGTAGATCGGGTGCGCCTCGCCGCCGGAGACCTGCGCGGCGCGACGGACGGCCTCGACGGAGCCGCGCTCGGCGGTCCCGGCGTCGTACACGCCGGTGAGCTGCACGACGGTGCACGGGGGCAGCCGGTCGAGGGCCGCCGCCATGTGGATGGTGGAGCGGCCCCAGGCGAGGCCCAGGACGTCGCCCTCGGTGACCAGCTCGCCGAGCAGGTCGGCCGCGACCTCGCCGAGGTTCTCGGGATCGGGCGACTCGTCCTCGCCCTCCGCCGGGGACTCGACGACGACGGCGTGGCGGAGCCCGTAGCGGGCGCGGAGCGCGTCGGAGCGCTCGGCGTCCAGCTCGGCCGGTACGCGGATCTCGATGCGCACGAGATCGCGCTCCAGGGCGGTCTCCAGGACCCGGGCCACCTTGAAGCGGCTCACGCCGAACTCCTCGGCAATCTGGATCTTGGACTTGCCCTCGAGGTAGAAGCGACGGGCCATGGCCGCCGCCTGCACCAGCTCCGCGGGGCCCATCCGCAGGGCTGACCGTCCCGCCGACATTCCCGCCACCGCGATCTCCTCACCTGTTCTCGTACCGCTGTTCAGTACCGACATCCACCGATGTCCGCGGACGTCCTCGGACGTCCGCCGCGCGCCGGGCGCGCACCGCTGTCGTTCACACTCTGGACTCGCCGTCCCATCCTGTCAGATACGGCGGGCCTTGATCAGTCCTGTCGGCGGCCCGACGGACCGCGTTCACCGGCCGGAGGCTCAGTGGCCACACGCCCACGGGGCGGTGGCCGTCACGGCCTCCGCCCGGGCCCGCAGCGAGGCGACGGCGGCGGCCGGGTCGGCCGCGCCGTACACGGCGGAACCGGCGACGAAGACGTCCGCCCCGGCCTCGGCGCACCGCTCGATCGTGGACTCGGCGACCCCGCCGTCGACCTGGAGCCACAGCTCCAGACCGTGCTTGGAGATCAGCTCACGGGTGCGGCGGATCTTGGGCAGCATGATGTCGAGGAAGGCCTGGCCGCCGAAGCCGGGCTCCACGGTCATGATCAGCAGCATGTCGAGCTCGGGGAGCAGGTCCTCGAACGGCTCGATGGGCGTGGCCGGCTTGAGCGCCATCGCGGCGCGCGCCCCCTTGGCCCGGATCTCCCGCGCAAGCCGGACGGGCGCGGCGGCCGCCTCGACGTGGAAGGTCACCGAACCGGCGCCCGCCTCGACGTACTGGGGCGCCCAGCGGTCGGGGTCCTCGATCATCAGATGGCAGTCGAGGGGGGTGTCGGTCGCGCGGGCGAGCGACTCCACGATCGGCACACCCAGGGTCAGGTTGGGCACGAAGTGGTTGTCCATCACGTCGACGTGGAGCCAGTCGGCCCCGTCGACGGCCCTCGCCTCATCGGCGAGCCGGGCGAAGTCCGCGGACAGGATGCTGGGGTTGATCTGCGCCATGAGCCAAGCCTCCCACGTTCTTGGCTACTTCTTTGCCGCCAAGCGGTTTCGGCTCCGGTCCAGACCACTTTCGGTGCGAAGCGACGAGTCCGGACCGGATCAGACCGGGAGATTACGGTCAGGTGATCGAAGGGTCGACGGGTCCGGGCGCCACGCCGCGCGCCGGACGCGAAGGACCGGCGGACCCGGCCGTCACACCCTCCGCCGGACGCGCGGCCCGGCGGACCCCGGCGTCACGCCGTGCGCCGAACGAGGGCCAGGTACATGGCGTCCGTGCCGTGGAGGTGCGGCCAGAGCTGGACGTCCGGGCCGTCGCCGAGCGCCGGGACGCCCGGCATCAGCGGGCGGGCGTCGATGAGTTCGGCGCCACCGACCTTCTTCAGGACGTCGTCGACGACCACCCGTGTCTCGGCCAGGTGCGGCGAGCAGGTCGCGTACCCGACGACCCCGCCGACCCGGACCGCGGCGAGCGCCTGCGTGAGCAGCGCGCGCTGGAGCGGCGCGAAGCCGTCCAGGTCCTCGGGGCGGCGCCGCCAGCGTGCCTCGGGCCGGCGGCGGAGCGCGCCGAGACCCGAGCAGGGGACGTCCATGAGGACGCGGTCGAAGGAGCCGGGGCGCCACGGCGGCCGGGTGCCGTCGGCGGCGATCACCTGGTACGGGCCGGGGTTCCCGGCGAGGGCGCGCTCGACGAGCCGCGCGCGGTGCGGCTGCTTCTCGGAGGCGAGCAGGGCGGCCCCCCGCTGCGAGGCGAGGGCCGCCAGGAGCGCGGCCTTGCCGCCGGGGCCCGCGCAGCCGTCGAGCCAGCGGGTGTCGGGGCCGTCGAGCGGCGCGTCCGCGAGGGCGAGGGCCACCAGCTGGCTGCCCTCGTCCTGCACGCCCGCCCGCCCCTCCTTGACCGCCTCGATGGCGCCGGGTTCGCCGCCCTCGGCCATCCGGACCGCGTACGGCGACCAGCGGCCCGGCAGGCTCTCGACGGCCTCGGCGAGCTCGGCGGTGGTCGAGCGGCCGGGACGGGCCACGAGGGTGACCTCGGGGCGCTCGTTGTCGGCCTCCAGGAGGTCCTCGATCCCGGCGCGGCCGCCGCCGAGGGAGTCCCACAGCGCCGAGACGACCCAGCGGGGGTGCGAGTGGACGACGGCGAGGTGGTCCTCGGGGTCCGCGTCGTACGGCGGGGCGACCTGGGCCACCCAGGCGTCCAGGTCCTGCTGCGAGATCTTCCGCAGGACCGCGTTCACGAACTTGGCCCGTCCGTCGCCGAGCACGACCCGCGCCAGCTCGACGCTGGCGGAGACGGCGGCGTGGGTCGGGATCCGGGTGCCGAGCAGCTGGTGGGCGCCGAGCGAGAGCACGTCGAGCACCGGCGGGTCGACCTCGCGGAGCGGCCGGTCGATGCAGGCGGCCACGATCGCGTCGTACGTGCCCTGGCGGCGCAGCGTCCCGTACACCAGCTCGGTGGCGAGCGCCGCGTCCCGGCCGTCGAAGTTCCCGGCGTCACGGGCCTTCTTGAGCAGCGGCGGCAGCACCAGGTTCGCGTAGGCGTCGCGCTCGTCCACCGCCCTCAGCGCCTCGAAGGCGAGCATCCGGACGGGGTCCTTCTGGGGCCGCCGGTAGGGCTTGTGGGGACGGCGACGTGCCTGCTCGCTCAAAGGTGCTCCGCGTGACGAAATGAGGGGTCGAACCACCTCAGCGTACGTCCGCGGGCGCGTGCCGGGGAAAACGCCCCCGGCGGCGACCGGCCCCGGCACGGCCGCCGTGCCGCCGGTCCCGTCCCGCGGGACCGGCGGTGCGGTCAGACGCCGAGGCGCTCGCCCTCGCTGATCCGCACGCCGCGGGCCCAGTCCGCGGCCTTCATCGGCTTCTTGCCCTGCGGCTGGACCCAGAGGAGCTCCACGGCGTACGAGCCGGTGCCCGCGTACACGTTGTTCTTGCCCACGACGAGCTGCCCCGGGGCCAGCTCGGTGCGGTCGGGCAGCGGGGCGACCTGGATCAGCTTGAGGCGCTCGCCCCGGAAGACGGTCCAGGCGCCGGGGGCCGGGGTGCAGCCGCGGACCACGCGGTCCACCCGCAGCGCGGGGGCGGCGAAGTCGACGTGGGCGTCCTCGACCTGGATCTTCGGGGCGAGGGTGATCCCCTCGACCGGCTGCGGGACGGCCTGGAGCGCGCCGTCCTCGATGCCGTCCATGGTCGCGGCGAGCAGCCCGGCGCCCGCGAAGGCGAGCCGGGTGAGCAGGTCGCCGCTGGTGTCGGTCGGCCGGACGTCCTCGGTGACCACGCCGTAGACCGGCCCCGAGTCCAGGCCCTCCTCGATGAGGAAGGTCGACGCGCCCGTCACCTCGTCGCCCGCCATCAGCGAGTGCTGCACGGGCGCGGCACCGCGCCAGGCGGGCAGCAGCGAGAAGTGCAGGTTGACCCAGCCCCGGGCGGGGATGTCGAGGGCGACCTTGGGCAGCAGGGCGCCGTAGGCGACCACCGGGCAGCAGTCGGGGGCGATCTCCCGCAGCCGGGCCAGGAACTCCTCGTCCCGCGGCCGGGCGGGCTTGAGGACCTCGATGCCCGCCTCCTCCGCGCGCTGGGCCACCGGGCTCGCGACCAGCCGCCGGCCGCGTCCCGCCGGGGCGTCCGGGCGGGTGACGACGGCGGCCACCTCGTGCCGGCCGGAGGCGAGCAGGGCGTCCAGGGCGGGAACGGCGACCTCGGGGGTGCCTGCGAAGACGAGCTTCATGAGTGTCGACTGCCTGTCTCTCCGGGGGCTTTGCGGGCAGCGCACCAGTCTAGGCGCCCCCGGCGGAGGGGGCGTACGGAAGGACGAGCGCCCCGCGCATATGCGTGTACGCCCCCGCAGCGTGACCCAACCCCGGGTGGCGCGTTGGTCAAGAGAGATTGACCGAATCGGGTCGCCGTTCCCCCCTGCGGCCCTTCCCCTTACATGCCGGTTCGAGAGGCTCTCACATGGCCGACCACGCCACCCACGACGCCCAGGCCCGGGCGAGTCTGCACCTGCTGGTGCGGGACATCGAGCGGGTCCGGCGGCAGGTGGACGCACTGCGCACGCTCACGGCCCAGCTGGGCAATGTCTACCGCCCTCGCCGCTCCGGCCCGTCCACGGGCTTCGTCGTCTACGGGCGGGCCCCCGCCCCCACCGTCCGGCTCGCCCAGGAACTGCGGGACAGCGTCGAGACCCTGGTGACCGCCGCGGTCGACTTCGACCGCTCCCTCGGCTTCTCCTGGGACGCGGTGGGCTCCGCCCTCGGCGTCACCAAGCAGGCCGTCCACCGCCGTTATGGTGCCCGGCGGGCGCCCCAGCCGGGCACCATAACGGCGGTGGACGGCCTGCTTGGTGACGCCGAGGGCGGAGCCCACCGCGTCCCAGGAGTCCCGGGCCCGCGCAACGGCTGACCCGGGAACGGCCCCACGGCCGTCCGCCCCGACCGGGGCGGGCGGCCGCCGCCGTGCCGGGGCCACGCGGGGCCGGGCGCCGCCCCGGGCCGGGCCACGCGGGGCGGGCGGCCGTCCGCCCCCGGCCCGGGGCCTCCCGGGCCGGGCCGCCCTCGTGCCGCCCCCGCGGCGCCCGTAGCCGCTCAGCCGATGTCCGGCGGGTCCACCCGGATCCGGACCGGGTCGCCGCCACCTCGGGTCAGCCGGGCCGCCCGCGCCTGTTTGAGTGCGGCCGCCAGGGCCGCGCCGCTGCCCGGCGGGACCCGTACCAGCGCCCGCTCCCACTGCTCGCCCGGCGGCGGATCGCCCGGTCTGCGGGGGCCGCCGGGGCGGACCACCGGCAGCGGCACCGGACCGAGGATCTCGGCGTCGGAGGGCAGCCCGGCCGCCGCGAGGAGTCCCTCGACGGCCTCCGGCGGGCCGGTGACGGCCGCCATCCGGGAGACCGGCGGAAAGCCCAGCTCGGCGCGCTCGGCCAGCTCGCGCTGGGCGTGCCCGACCGGGTCCCAGCGGACCAGCGCCTGCACGGGCCGGAGCGTCGGCTCGGCGACCACGACCACGGTGCCGCCCTCGGGCTGGCCCCGGACGAGCGAGGCCGCGTCTATCCAGCGGCGCAGGGCCTCCTCGCCCGCGCGGAGGTCCGGCCGGCCAAGCATGGCCCAGCCGTCGAGGAGCAGCGCCGCCGCGTAGCCGCCCTCGGCGACCGGTTCGGCGCCCGGGGTGGAGACGACGAGCGCGGGGCGCCCGGGCACGGTGTCGAGGACGTGGTCGCGGCCGGAGGTCCTCACCGGTACCGCCGGGAAGGCCCGGCCGAGCTCCTCCGCCGTCCGGCGCGCGCCGACGACCTGGGCCCGCAGCCTGGTCGAGCCGCACTCCACGCAGTGCCAGTCGCCCGCGCCGCGCCCGCACCAGCCGCAGTGCAGCTCCTGCTGCTCGGGGGCCTCCAGGGGCCCGGCGCAGTGCCGGCAGCGGGCGGGCGTCCGGCAGCGCTCGCAGGCGAGCCGCGGCACGTACCCCCGGCGGGGCACCTGGACGAGGACGGGGCCGGTCTTGAGCCCCTCGCGCACGGTCTGCCAGGCCAGCGACGGCAGCCGGGCGGCCCGCGCGGCCTCGTCACGGGCCAGTTCGCCGTCGCCCACGGTGCGGATCAGCGGTGCGGCCCTGCGGACCTGCTCCCGTCCGGCGAACAGCCCCTTGGCCCAGCCGGACTCGACGAGCTGGGCGGCCTCGACAGTGCAGGCGGTGCTGCCGAGCAGGAAGCCGCAGCGGTCGTGGGCGGCGCGGAGCAGCAGCACCTCGCGCGCGTGAGGCTGCGGAGCGTGCGGCTCGCTGTGGCTGCCGTCGCCGTCGTCCCAGAGGGCGACCAGGCCGAGGTCCCGGACGGGGGCGAACATCGCGGCCCGGGTGCCGACGACGGCACGGACGGAGCCCCGCCGCACGGCGAGCCACTGCGCGTACCGCTTCTCGGGGCCCGCGTCGGCGGTGAGCAGGGCGTGCCGCCCCTCCCCCAGGACGGCGGTGAGGGCGGCGTCGACCCGGTCGGCGGCGCGGCCGTCGGGCACGACGACGAGGGCGCCCCGGCCGGAGGCCAGGGTGGCGCCGACGGCGCGGGCGATCTCCTCGGCCCAGTGCGGTCCCGGCAGGGCGTTCCACACGGCCCGGGGGGCCCCGCCGCGGGCGAGGGAGTCGAGGAACGCGGGCCCGCGCTCGTACCGCGCCCAGCTCGCCGGTTCCGGCGCGGCGGGCGGGGGCAGCGGCTCCGGTGAGGGGCGTCCCTCGGCGCGGGCGCTGCGCGGCGGCACGGCCAGCTGGAGCACGTCGGCGAGGCTCCCGGCGTACCGGTCGGCGACGGCGCGGGCGAGTCCGAGCTGTTCCGGTCCGAGGACCGGTTCGGGGGAGACGACGTCGGCGAGCGCGGCCAGGGGGCCCGAGTAGTCGGAGGTGGCCCGGCGCTCGACGAGGAAGCCGTCGATGAGCCGCCCGCCCTCCCGGCGTCCGTTCTTGACCTGGTGGGCCCCCGCGCCGAAGCGCACCCGGACCCGGACCCCGGGCTGAGCCGCCTCGTCCAGCTCCTCGGGGACCGCGTAGTCGAAGAACTGGTCGAGGTGGAGCGATCCCTTGTTGACCACGACCCGCGCGACGGGCAGCTCCTTGGCCAGCGCGGCGCCGCGCCAGGTCCGGGGTTTGGCCCGCGGCACCTTCGCCGTCCGCACGGTCTCCCGGATGAGCGCGAGCTGCTCGGGCTCATGGGCCGCGTCGGGACTCTCTTTCTCGCTGCTCACAGCCCCATACCTACCAGACGCCACCGACAGCCGGGCAGGCCGAAGCCCGGTGCCCCCGCGGGGTACCGGGCTTCGGCGACGTGCCAGGGGTGCCTACAGGCCGGCGGCCTGCTTCAGGGCGTCCACGCGGTCCGTGCGCTCCCAGGTGAAGTCCGGCAGCTCGCGGCCGAAGTGGCCGTAGGCGGCGGTCTGGGAGTAGATCGGGCGGAGCAGGTCGAGGTCGCGGATGATCGCGGCCGGGCGGAGGTCGAAGACCTCGCCGATGGCGTTCTCGATCTTCTCGTTGTCGACGGTGTTGGTGCCGAAGGTCTCGACGAAGAGACCCACGGGCTCGGCCTTGCCGATCGCGTAGGCGACCTGGACCTCGCAGCGCGCGGCGAGGCCGGCGGCGACGACGTTCTTGGCGACCCAGCGCATGGCGTAGGCGGCCGAGCGGTCGACCTTGGACGGGTCCTTGCCCGAGAAGGCGCCGCCGCCGTGACGGGCCATGCCGCCGTAGGTGTCGATGATGATCTTGCGACCGGTGAGGCCGGCGTCGCCCATCGGGCCGCCGATCTCGAAGCGGCCGGTCGGGTTCACCAGGAGGCGGTAGCCGTCGGTGTCGAGCTTGATGCCGTCCTCGACGAGCTGCTTGAGCACGTGCTCGACGACGAACTCGCGGATGTCGGGCGCGAGCAGCGACTCCAGGTCGATGTCGGAGGCGTGCTGCGAGGAGACGACGACCGTGTCGAGGCGGACGGCCTTGTCGCCGTCGTACTCGATGGTGACCTGGGTCTTGCCGTCGGGGCGCAGGTACGGGATGGTCCCGTTCTTGCGGACCTCGGTGAGGCGGCGGGACAGCCGGTGCGCGATGTGGATCGGCAGCGGCATCAGCTCGGGGGTCTCGTCCGAGGCGTAGCCGAACATCAGGCCCTGGTCGCCGGCGCCCTGCTTGTCCAGCTCGTCCTCGTCGCCCTCGACCCGCTGCTCGTACGCGGTGTCCACACCCTGGGCGATGTCCGGGGACTGAGATCCGATGGACACCGACACGCCGCAGGAGGCGCCGTCGAAGCCCTTCTTCGAGGAGTCGTAGCCGATCTCGAGGATCTTGTTCCGTACAAGGGTGGGGATGTCCGCCCACGCCTTGGTGGTCACCTCACCGGCGACGTGCACGAGGCCGGTCGTGATCAGGGTCTCGACGGCGACGCGGGAGGTGGGGTCCTCCCGGAGCAGCGCGTCGAGGATGGTGTCGCTGATCTGGTCAGCGATCTTGTCGGGGTGTCCCTCGGTGACGGACTCCGAGGTGAACAGACGACGGGACACAACGCTCCCTGGGGTTGCAGCGGCTGCTGGCTCTTCGTTGACGGACCGGCAGGGGGCTGCGCCCCAAGACGTTCCGCGGACAGTCTATCGGTCGTGGTCGCGGGATGGACCAGGTGTCTCGCCTGGCGAATGCCCTGAGCGGGTGAATCCGGCCGCTTCCCGGCGGACGAACGCCCTGATGGGGCGTACGTCACACGCATCGCGCTGGATCGACGGTCCGCTCGGGGTCCGCCCGGGTGAGATGCGTCAGGTCGTGGGGCGCAGCCGGGGCAGGACCAGGTCCCAGACGGTCTCGGCGAGCGCCTCCTTCGGACCGTACGGCACGGGGGTCTCGGCGCCGTCGGCGGCGAGCACCACGGCCTCGTTCTCCTCGGAGCCGAAGGTCTTGCGCTCCCCCACCTCGTTGACGACGAGGAGGTCGCAGCCCTTGCGGCGGAGCTTGTCCCGGCCGTGGGCGAGGACGTCGTCGGTCTCGGCGGCGAAGCCGACGACCACCTGGCCGGGCAGGGCCCGGTCGGCGGAGATCTCGGCGAGGATGTCGGGGTTGCGGACGAGTTCCACGGTGGGCGCCCCGCCGTCGTCCTTCTTCTTGATCTTCCCGATGGCGTAGACGGCCGGGCGGAAGTCGGCGACGGCGGCCGCCATGACCACGGCGTCGGCGTCGGCGACGGCCTTGAGCACGGCCTCGCGGAGCTGGACGGCGGTGCCGACGTGGACGACGTCGACGCCGGCCGGGTCGGGGATGCCGGTGTTGGCCTCGACGAGGGTGACCCGGGCCCCCCGGGCGGCGGCGGCCCGCGCGAGCGCGTACCCCTGCTTCCCCGAGGAGCGGTTGCCCAGGTAACGGACGGGGTCGAGGGGCTCCCGGGTGCCGCCGGCGCTGACCACGACGTGCCGTCCGGCGAGGTCGGGGGCGGCGCCGCCGGGGGTGAGACGGTGCCGGTTCACGACGTGCCGGCAGACCTCGAAGATCTCCGCCGGGTCGGGCAGCCGGCCCTTGCCGGTGTCGACGCCGGTGAGGCGGCCGACGGCGGGCTCGATGACGACGGCCCCGCGGCGCCGCAGCGTCGCCACGTTCTCCTGGGTGGCCGGGTGCTCCCACATCTCGGTGTGCATGGCGGGGGCGAAGACGACGGGACAGCGCGCGGTGAGCAGCGTGTTGGTGAGCAGGTCGTCCGCGAGGCCGTGGGCGGCCTTGGCGAGCATGTCGGCGGTGGCGGGGGCTACCACGACGAGGTCGGCGGCCTGGCCGATGCGGACGTGCGGCACCTCGTGGACGCTGTCCCACACCTCGGTGGAGACGGGGTGGCCGGAGAGCGCGGACCAGGTGGCGGCGCCGACGAAGTGGAGGGCGGAGTCGGTGGGGACGACCCGGACGTCGTGGCCCGACTCGGTGAGCCGCCGCAGCAGCTCACAGGCCTTGTAGGCGGCGATGCCGCCGCTGACGCCCAGAACGACCTTCGGCTTGGTCACCACTGCCACTCCCCGCACTCGGTTGCCTACGACTCCATGAGACACCACAGGCCCGGCGGATGTTCCGCCGGGCCTGGGGTGCAGGAACGTGCCGTGCTCAGGTGGCCGGGCCCTCGATGGCCTCGGACGTGAGCAGACCCGCGTTGATCTCGCGCAGGGCGATCGAGAGCGGCTTCTCGTGGACGTGGGTGTCGACCAGCGGACCCACGTACTCCAGCAGGCCCTCGCCGAGCTGGGAGTAGTACGCGTTGATCTGACGCGCGCGCTTGGCCGCGTAGATCACGAGGCTGTACTTCGAGTCCGTGGCCTCGAGCAGCTCGTCGATCGGGGGGTTGATGATGCCCTCGGGCGCGGTGATGGAAGAGGACACGCTCTACCTTCCGAAGATGGAAAAAGGATCGGACAACCGGTGGGTGTCCGGGGGAAACAGTGGATCATTCCCCAGAAGTCAACAGCATCAACGTTAGCAGCTCACGCGCGACGTCCTCGACGGAGGTGTTGACGAGGGTGGTGTCGAACTCCGACTCGGCGGCCAGCTCGACCTTCGCGGCGGCGAGACGGCGCTCGATGACCTCGGGCGACTCGGTGCCGCGGCCGGTGAGGCGGCGGACCAGTTCCTCCCAGCTCGGCGGGGCGAGGAAGACCAGCTGGGACTCGGACATCGAGTCCTTCACCTGGCGGGCGCCCTGGAGGTCGATCTCCAGGAGCACCGGCTCCCCGGCGTCGAGGCGGTCGAGGACCGCGCGCCGCGGGGTGCCGTAGCGGTTGCCCGCGAACTCGGCCCATTCGAGGAGTTCACCGTTGGCGATCAGCTTGTCGAACTCGTCGTCCGTCACGAAGAAGTAGTGGACGCCGTGCTTCTCGCCGGGGCGGGGCTTCCGTGTCGTCGCCGACACCGAGAGCCAGACCTCGGGGTGGACCTTGCGCATATGAGCGACGACCGTGCTCTTGCCGACCCCGGAGGGGCCGGAGAGCACGGTCAGCCGCGGACGTACCTCTGCTGCCATGCAGCGATTATTCCAGCTTCACCGGGGTGCCCGGGACGCGTGCCCCGGATCGGAAGCCGGACCGGCACCCGGATCAGGCGCCGGTGCTGCCGAACTCGCGCTCCAGGGAGGCGATCTGGTTGGAACCGAGACCGCGCACGCGGCGGCTCTCGGAGATGCCGAGGCGCTCCATGATCTGCTTGGCGCGGACCTTGCCCACGCCCGGCAGGGACTCGAGAAGGGCGGAGACCTTCATCTTGCCGATGACGTCGTTCTCCTGGCCGGTCTTGATGACCTCGTGGAGGGAGGCGCCGGAGTGCTTGAGTCGATTCTTGACCTCGGCCCGCTCCCGGCGAGCCGCGGCGGCCTTTTCGAGCGCGGCTGCGCGCTGTTCAGGGGTAAGGGGCGGAAGAGCCACGCCTACGTCACCTCGGATGTCGATCTGTCGGATACGGACCGGTGAGGAACCTCGCGCCCCACACCAGTGGAGCAACGCCCAACGGCGTGGCCGTTGAACGCCTGCTCTGCCCCGGAGACTAGCGGCCGAGGCCGCTCCAGTCAGCGAGAACGAAGGAAAAGTCCTGGTCAGCATCGACCGACCGGGACTTATCCGGCATAACGACCCGGTTTTGAGCCAAGTTTTCGTCAAGGAGCACGACGGCCCGGCGGGACGGGTCGTCCCACCGGGCCGGAACAGTGCCGACATCCGGGCCGATCCGCTCCGACCTGCGGAGAGACCGCGGAGCCCGTCAGCCCTCGACGGCCGCGCGGATCTCGTCCGCGTACCGGTGCGCCGAGTCCCGCAGGGCGGCCGCGTCCGGACCGTGCCGCAGGACCCCGCGGCTGACGTTCGGGACGACGTTGCCGACGGCCGCGCCGAAGACGGCGGGGAGATCGGCCGGGGTGGCGCCCTGGGCGCCGATGCCGGGGGCGAGCAGCGGGCCGTTGATGTCCAGCGCGAACGAGGACAGGTCGCCGAGGGTGGCGCCGACGACCGCGCCGAAGGAGCCCATCGGGGTCTCGCCGGCGTTCTCCGCGGCCAGGTGGCCGAGCATGGTCGCGGCGATCGTCCGGCCGGCCGGGTCCTCGGTGCGCACCGCCCGCTGGACCTCCGCGCCCTCCGGGTTGGAGGTCAGGGCCAGCACGAAGAGACCGGCCCCGGACTCGCGGGCCAGGTCGACGGCCGGCTTCAGGGAGCCGTAGCCGAGGTACGGGGAGACCGTGAGCGCGTCGGAGAACAGCGGGGAGCCCTTGCGCAGGTACGTCTCGGCGTACGCGGCCATGGTCGAGCCGATGTCGCCGCGCTTGGCGTCCATGACGACCAGGCCGCCCGCCGCGCGCAGATCGGCGACGGCGCGCTCCAGGACGGCGACACCGCGCGAGCCGAAGCGCTCGAAGAAGGCGGACTGCGGCTTGAAGACGGCCACGGTGTCCGCGAGCGCCTCGACCACCGTGAAGGTGAACCGCTCCAGACCGGCGACGTCGTCGGTCAGGCCCCAGGAGTCGAGGAGGGCTGCGTGCGGGTCGATGCCGACGCAGAGCGGGCCGCGCTCGTCCATGGCGGAGCGCAGGCGGGTGCCGAAGGAGAGAGTCACTGGGCGGCCTTTCGGTTGGCTGCGCCGACGGCTTCGGCGAGGGTGGCGTACGGGGAGGCCGCGAGGCGCGCGGCCAGGCCCTTGTGGATCGCGCGGGCGTAGAACGGGCCCTCGTAGACGAAGGCGCTGTAGCCCTGGATCAGGGTGGCACCGGCCAGGATGCGCTGCCAGGCGTCCTCGGCGTTCTCGATGCCGCCGACGCCGACCAGGACCAGGCGGTCGCCCACGCGCGCGTGGAGGCGGCGCAGGACGGCGAGGGAGCGCTCCTTGACGGGCGCGCCGGACAGCCCGCCGGTCTCCGCGACCAGCGCGGGGTCGGACCTCAGTCCGAGTCCCTCGCGGGCGATGGTGGTGTTGGTGGCGATGATGCCGTCGAGGCCGAGCTCCAGGGCCAGGTCGGCGACCGCGTCGACGTCCTCGTCGGCCAGGTCGGGCGCGATCTTCACCAGGAGCGGGACGCGGCGGCCGGTGACGGCGCGGTCGGCGGCCTCGCGGACGGCGGTGAGCAGCGGGCGCAGGGACTCGGTGGCCTGGAGGTTGCGCAGTCCGGGGGTGTTCGGCGAGGAGACGTTCACGACGAGGTAGTCGGCGTGGGCGGCGAGGCGCTCGGTGGACTTCACGTAGTCGGCGGCGGCCTCGGCCTCGGGGACGACCTTGGTCTTGCCGATGTTGACGCCGACGACGGTGCGGAAGACCGGCGTGCGGGCGGCCAGGCGCGCGGCGACGGCGGCGGAGCCCTCGTTGTTGAAGCCCATGCGGTTGATCAGGGCGCGGTCCGGCACGAGCCGGAAGAGACGCTTCTTGGGGTTGCCGGGCTGGGCCTCGCCGGTGACCGTGCCGATCTCGATGTGGTCGAAGCCGAGCATCGACATGCCGTCGATGGCGACGGCGTTCTTGTCGAAGCCGGCGGCGAGCCCGAAGGGGCCGTGCATCCGCAGGCCGAGGGCCTCGGTGCGCAGCTCCTGGTACCGGGGCGCGAGGACGGCGGCGGCGAAGGTCCGCAGCACCGGGACGCGGGCGGCCAGCCGGATCCAGCGGAAGGCCAGGTAGTGGGCCTCCTCGGGGTCCATGCGCGTGAAGACGACGTTGAAGAAGAACTTGTACATGTGCTCCGGTCCGGGTCTGCTCATGACGAGGGGGACACCGCAGATCCTGCCGGTGTCCCCCTCTTCCGACGGGCTGCTAGTCGCGTGCCGCGATCAGGTGATCCGCGTGCTCCTGGAGCGAGCGGACGCCGACGTCGCCGCGGTTGAGCGCGTCGATGCCCTGGACGGCGGCGGCGAGCGCCTGGACCGTGGTGAGGCACGGGACGCTGCGGGCCACCGCGGCCGTACGGATCTCGTAGCCGTCGAGGCGGCCGCCGGTGCCGTACGGGGTATTGACGATCAGGTCGACCTGGCCGTCGTGGATGAGCTGGACGATCGTCTTCTCGCCGTTCGGGCCCTCGCCCTCGCTCAGCTTGCGCACGACCGTGGCGTTGAGACCGTTGCGCTTGAGGACCTCGGCGGTGCCGGAGGTGGCGAGCAGCTCGAAGCCGTGGGCGACCAGCTCGCGCGCCGGGAAGATCATCGAGCGCTTGTCGCGGTTGGCGACCGAGATGAACGCGCGGCCCTTGGTGGGCAGCGGACCGTAGGCGCCGGCCTGCGACTTGGCGTACGCGGTGCCGAAGACCGCGTCGATGCCCATGACCTCGCCGGTGGAGCGCATCTCCGGGCCGAGGACCGTGTCGACGCCGCGGCCGTGCACGTCGCGGAAGCGCGACCACGGCATCACGGCCTCCTTGACGGAGATCGGCGCGTCGAGCGGCAGGGTGCCGCCGTCGCCGTTCCTCGGCAGCAGTCCCTCGGCGCGCAGGTCGGCGATGGTGGCGCCGAGCGAGATGCGGGCGGCGGCCTTCGCGAGCGGGACGGCGGTCGCCTTCGAGGTGAAGGGGACGGTCCGGGAGGCGCGCGGGTTGGCCTCCAGGACGTAGAGGATGTCGCCGGCCATGGCGAACTGGATGTTGATCAGGCCGCGCACGCCGACGCCCTTGGCGATGGCCTCGGTGGAGGCGCGCAGGCGCTTGATGTCGAAGCCGCCGAGGGTGATCGGGGGCAGGGCGCAGGCCGAGTCGCCGGAGTGGATGCCGGCTTCCTCGATGTGCTCCATGACGCCGCCGAGGTAGAGCTCGTGGCCGTCGTAGAGGGCGTCGACGTCGATCTCGATGGCGTCGTCGAGGAAGCGGTCGACCAGGACCGGCCGGGTGGGGCTGATCTCGGTGGACTCGGCGATGTACGACTCCAGGCGGGCCTCGTCGTACACGATCTCCATGCCGCGGCCGCCGAGCACGTACGAGGGGCGTACGAGGACGGGGTAGCCGATCTCGTCGGCGATGGCCTTGGCGCCGGCGAAGGTGGTCGCGGTGCCGTGCTTGGGGGCCGGGAGGCCGGCCTCGGCGAGGACCTGGCCGAAGGCGCCGCGGTCCTCGGCGGCGTGGATGGCCTCCGGGGAGGTGCCGACGACCGGCACGCCGTTGTCCTTGAGCGCCTGCGAGAGGCCCAGCGGGGTCTGGCCGCCGAGCTGGACGACGACACCGGCGACGGGGCCGGCGAGGGTCTCCGCGTGGACGATCTCCAGCACGTCTTCCAGCGTCAGCGGCTCGAAGTACAGGCGGTCGGAGGTGTCGTAGTCGGTGGAGACCGTCTCCGGGTTGCAGTTGACCATCACGGTCTCGTAGCCCGCGTCGCTCAGGGCGAAGGAGGCGTGGACGCAGGAGTAGTCGAACTCGATGCCCTGGCCGATGCGGTTCGGGCCGGAGCCGAGGATGATCACCGCGGGCTTCTCGCGGGGCGCGACCTCGGACTCCTCGTCGTAGGAGGAGTAGAAGTACGGCGTCCTGGCGGCGAACTCGGCGGCGCAGGTGTCGACCGTCTTGTAGACCGGGCGGACGCCGAGGGCGTGCCGGACCTCGCGGACGACGTCCTCGCGCAGGCCGCGGATCTCGGCGATCTGGGCGTCCGAGAAGCCGTGGCGCTTGGCCTCGGCGAGGAGCTCGGGCTCCAGCTTCTCGGCGGCGCCCAGCTCGTCGGCGATCTCCTTGATCAGGAAGAGCTGGTCGACGAACCACGGGTCGATCTTCGAGGCGTCGAAGATCTCCTCGGGGGTGGCGCCGGCGCGGATGGCCTGCATGACGGTGTTGATGCGGCCGTCGGTGGGGCGGACGGCCTCGCGGAGCAGTTCGGCCTTGTCGCCGGGCTCGCCGACGAAGGTGAACTGCGAGCCCTTCTTCTCCAGGGAGCGCAGCGCCTTCTGGAGGGCTTCGGTGAAGTTGCGGCCGATGGCCATGGCCTCGCCCACCGACTTCATGGTGGTGGTGAGGGTGGAGTCGGCCTGCGGGAACTTCTCGAAGGCGAACCGCGGGGCCTTGACGACGACGTAGTCGAGCGTGGGCTCGAAGGACGCCGGGGTCTGCTCCGTGATGTCGTTCGGGATCTCGTCCAGCGTGTAGCCGACGGCGAGGCGGGCCGCGATCTTGGCGATCGGGAAGCCGGTGGCCTTGGAGGCGAGGGCCGAGGAGCGGGAGACGCGCGGGTTCATCTCGATGACGATGATCCGGCCGTCGACCGGGTCGATCGCGAACTGGATGTTGCAGCCGCCGGTGTCGACGCCGACCTCGCGGATGATCGCGATGCCGATGTCGCGGAGGCGCTGGTACTCGCGGTCGGTGAGGGTCATCGCCGGGGCGACGGTGATCGAGTCGCCGGTGTGGACGCCCATCGGGTCGAAGTTCTCGATGGAGCAGACGACCACGACGTTGTCGGCCTTGTCGCGCATCAGCTCCAGCTCGTACTCCTTCCAGCCGAGGATGGACTCCTCCAGGAGCACCTCGGTGGTCGGGGAGAGCGTGAGGCCCTGACCGGCGATGCGGCGCAGCTCGTCCTCGTCGTGGGCGAAGCCGGAGCCGGCGCCGCCCATGGTGAAGGAGGGGCGGACGACGACGGGGTAGCCGCCGAGGGTGTCGACGCCCTTGATGACGTCGTCCATCGAGTGGCAGATGACCGAGCGGGCCGACTCGCCGTAGCCGATCTTGGCCTTGACGGCCTCGACGACGCCCTTGAAGAGGTCGCGGTCCTCGCCCTTGTTGATGGCCTCGACGTTGGCGCCGATGAGCTCGACGCCGTACTTCTCCAGGACGCCCTGCTCGTGCATGGAGATCGCGGTGTTGAGCGCGGTCTGGCCGCCGAGGGTGGGCAGGAGGGCGTCGGGGCGCTCCTTGGCGATGATCTTCTCGACGAACTCGGGGGTGATCGGCTCGACGTAGGTGGCGTCGGCGATCTCCGGGTCGGTCATGATCGTGGCCGGGTTGGAGTTGACCAGGATCACCCGCAGGCCCTCGGCCTTGAGGATGCGGCAGGCCTGGGTGCCGGAGTAGTCGAACTCGGCGGCCTGGCCGATGACGATCGGGCCGGAGCCGATGACCAGGACGGACTGGATATCGGTGCGCTTAGGCACGCTCGGCCTCCATCAAAGAAGTGAAACGGTCGAAGAGGTACGCGGCGTCGTGCGGGCCCGCGGCCGCCTCGGGGTGGTACTGCACGGAGAAGGCGGGCTGGTCGAGCAGCTGAAGGCCCTCCACGACGTTGTCGTTCAGGCAGACGTGCGAGACCTCGGCACGCCCGTAGGGGGTCTCGGAGACCTGGTCGAGGGGGGCGTCGACGGCGAAGCCGTGGTTGTGCGCGGTGATCTCGACCTTGCCGGTCGTACGGTCCTGGACCGGCTGGTTGATGCCCCGGTGGCCGTACTTCAGCTTGTAGGTGCCGAAGCCGAGCGCGCGGCCGAGGATCTGGTTGCCGAAGCAGATGCCGAAGAGCGGGGTCTTGCGCTCCAGGACGGCCTGCATGAGGGCGACGGGGCCGTCGGCGGTGGCCGGGTCGCCCGGGCCGTTGGAGAAGAACACGCCGTCCGGGGCGACCGCGTACACGTCCTCGACGGTCGCGGTGGCGGGCAGCACGTGGACCTCGATGCCGCGCTCGGCCATGCGGTGCGGGGTCATGCCCTTGATGCCGAGGTCGATCGCGGCGACGGTGAACCTCTTGGTGCCGATCGCGGGGACGACGTACGTCTCGGTGGTGGCGACCTCGGCGGAGAGGTTCGCGCCCTTCATCTGGGGCTGGGCCTTGACCCTGTCGAGGAGGGCCTCGTCGCGGATGCCGGACCAGGCCGCGCCGGAGAAGATGCCGACGCGCATGGCGCCGCGCTCGCGCAGGTGGCGGGTGAGGGCGCGGGTGTCGATGCCGGAGATGCCGACGACGCCCTGGTGCTCCAGCTCCTCGTCCAGCGAGCGCTGGGCGCGCCAGTTGGAGGAGACGCGGGCGGGGTCGCGGACCACGTAGCCGGAGACCCAGATCCGCGCGGACTCGGGGTCCTCGTCGTTGACGCCGGTGTTGCCGACGTGCGGGGCGGTCATGACGACGACCTGGCGGTGGTACGACGGGTCGGTGAGGGTCTCCTGGTAGCCGGTCATGCCGGTGGAGAACACGGCCTCGCCGAAGGTCTCCCCCACGGCCCCGTAGGCGCGGCCGCGGAAGATGCGGCCGTCCTCCAGGACGAGTACGGCGGGAACCTTGCTGGTTCCCCGGGTGGAGGTCGTCATCGTGCGATGCCTTCCGTCGTGGTGGTCATGGAGTTGATGGCCTCGACCCAGGCGGCGTGCTCGGCCGCCCGGTCGGACCGGAAGCCGGAGTCGAGCGGCTTGCCGCCGTGCGTCCAGGTGACGATCAGCAGGCCGCCCTCGGCGAGGACCTTGCCGGCGATGCCCTTGTCGAGGCGGGCCTCGCGGAGGGCCTCGGCCGGGATGAAGAAGTCGTTCGCCCCGGGGCGTACGACCTCGATCCCGGCGTCGGTGAGGGTGAGCTCGACGCGGCTGCGGGTGCCGAGTCCGTGGGCCACGATCCGGTCGAGCCACTGCCCGGCGGTGGTGGACCCGTGGTAGCGCCCGCTGAGGGTCAGTCTCGCCTCGCCCGGGGTCTCGGGCACGGTGGGGAGCTCGGGAAGGTCCGACTGGAGGCTCCCGCGCCACTTCCAGCCCTGGCGCATGAGCCAGTACACGAAGGCGATGAAGAGGAGCAGTCCGGCGACCCAGCCGAGCCGTCCGGCCCAGTCGGTCACCTCCGCCGACTTCTGCTCGGCAGCCTCTGCGGCGATTGCGATGAGTGGTGTCACGCCAGCTTCCCGTCCACGACCGTTGCCCGGCCCCGCAGGAAGGTGTGGGTGACGCGTCCCGGCAGCTCGCGGCCCTCGTACGGGGTGTTGCGGCTGCGGGAGGCGAAGTCCGCGGGGTCCACGACACCACGGTAAGCCGGATCGAGCAGCGTCAGGTTCGCGGGCTCACCAGCCGAGACGGGTCGTCCGTGGCCCGTGGCCCGTCCGATGCGGGCGGGGGCGAAGGACATCCGGTCGGCGACGCCGGCCCAGTCGAGGAGGCCGGTCTCGACCATCGTCTGCTGGACGACGGAGAGCGCGGTCTCCAGGCCGACCATGCCCATGGCGGCCGCGGCCCACTCGCAGTCCTTGTCCTCGTGGGGGTGCGGGGCGTGGTCGGTGGCGACGATGTCGATCGTGCCGTCGGCCAGCGCCTCGCGGAGCGCGAGGACGTCCTTCTCGGTGCGCAGCGGCGGGTTGACCTTGTAGACCGGGTTGTAGCTCCGGGCCATCTCGTCGGTGAGGAGGAGGTGGTGCGGGGTGACCTCGGCGGTGACGTCGATGCCGCGGGACTTGGCCCAGCGGACGATCTCGACGGAGCCGGCGGTGGAGAGGTGGCAGATGTGGACGCGGGAGCCGACGTGCTCGGCGAGGAGGACGTCGCGGGCGATGATCGACTCCTCGGCGACGGCGGGCCAGCCGCCGAGACCGAGCTCGGCCGAGACGATGCCCTCGTTCATCTGGGCGCCCTCGGTGAGGCGGGGCTCCTGGGCGTGCTGGGCGACGACGCCGTCGAAGGCCTTCACGTACTCCAGGGCGCGGCGCATGATCACCGCGTCGTCGACGCACTTGCCGTCGTCGGAGAAGACGGTGACGCCGGCGGCGGAGTCGTGCATGGCGCCCAGCTCGGCGAGCTTCTTCCCCTCCAGGCCGACGGTGACGGCGCCGATGGGCTGCACGTCGCAGTAGCCGGACTCCTTGCCGAGCCGGTAGACCTGCTCGACGACGCCGGCGGTGTCGGCGACCGGGTGGGTGTTGGCCATGGCGAAGACGGCGGTGAAGCCGCCGGAGGCGGCGGCGCGGGTGCCGGTGAGGACGGTCTCGGAGTCCTCGCGGCCGGGCTCGCGCAGGTGGGTGTGGAGGTCGACGAGGCCCGGCAGGAGGATCTGGCCCTCGGCCTCGATGACGGTGGCGCCCTCGGCGGAGAGGCCGGTGCCGACCTCGGAGACGGTCTCGCCGTCGATGAGGACGTCCCGCACCTCGCCGCCGAGCACCTTCGCACCACGGATCAGGATCTTGCTCATGGTTACTTGCTCTCCTCGGTGCGGGGGGTGCTGGGGGAGGGGGCGGCGGAGTCGGAGTCGTTGCCGCCGAGCAGCAGGTAGAGGACGGCCATCCGGACGGAGACGCCGTTGGCGACCTGCTCGACGACCGTGCAGCGGTCGGAGTCGGCGACCTCGGCGGTGATCTCCATGCCGCGGACCATGGGGCCGGGGTGCATGACGATGGCGTGCTCCGGCATCTTCGCCATCCGCTCGCCGTCGAGCCCGTACCGGCGGGAGTACTCGCGCTCGGTGGGGAAGAAAGCGGCGTTCATCCGCTCCCGCTGCACGCGCAGCATCATGACGGCGTCGAGACCTGGCCCTGCGAGGTCTCGTACGACCTCGACCGCGTGCTGCCGAAGTCCGACGCCGTCATGATGCTGCGCGTGCAGCGGGAGCGGATGAACGCCGCTTTCTTCCCCACCGAGCGCGAGTACTCCCGCCGGTACGGGCTCGACGGCGAGCGGATGGCGAAGATGCCGGAGCACGCCATCGTCATGTGCAGCAGGTCGACGTTGGAGCGGGCGACCCGGCTGTGCAGGACGTCGCCGACGAGCGTGATCCGCTTGCCCGCGAGGTCCTGGCCGAGTCCGGCGTCGCGGCCGACGAGGCGGCGGCGCATGGTGAAGGCGTCCAGGAGGGCCTGGGTGGGGTGCTGGTGGGTGCCGTCGCCGGCGTTGATGACGGGGGCGTCGATCCAGCCGGAGGTGGCGAGGCGGTACGGGGCTCCGGAGGCGCCGTGGCGGATGACGACGGCGTCGACGCCCATGGCCTCCAGGGTCTGCGCGGTGTCCTTGAGGGACTCGCCCTTGGAGACGCTGGAGCCCTTGGCCGCGAAGTTGATGACGTCGGCGGAGAGGCGCTTCTCGGCGGCCTCGAAGGAGATCCGGGTCCGGGTGGAGTCCTCGAAGAACAGGTTGCAGACGGTCCGGCCGCGCAGGGTCGGCAGCTTCCGGATGGGCCGGTCGGCCACCCGGGCCATCTCCTCGGCGGTGTCGAGGATCAGGACGGCGTCGTCGCGGGTGAGGTCGGCGGCCGAGATGAGGTGGCGCATCATCGGTGAGTCTCTCCGTGGTGGGGAGGTGTGAGGGCATGCGGGGGCGCAGGGGGGTGCCCCGGCCCCGCGGGGGGAAAGCCGGTCCGGCTAGGCGGTGGGCCGGGCGCCGAGCAGGACGGTGTCGCGACCGTCCTCTTCGGCGAGCTGGACCTTGACCGTCTCCCGCAACGACGTGGGGAGGTTCTTGCCGACGTAGTCGGCGCGGATCGGAAGCTCGCGGTGGCCGCGGTCGACGAGGACGGCGAGCTGGACCGCGCGGGGGCGGCCGATGTCGCCGAGGGCGTCGAGGGCGGCGCGGATGGTGCGGCCGGAGAAGAGCACGTCGTCGACGAGGACGACCAGGCGGCCGTCGATGCCGTCACCGGGGATCTCGGTGCGGCCGAGGGCGCGGGCCGGCTTCAGCCGCAGGTCGTCCCGGTACATGGTGATGTCCAGGGAGCCGACCGGGGTCTTCGTGCCGGTGATCGATTCGAGCTTCTCGGCGAGCCGGCGGGCGAGGTAGACACCGCGGGTCGGGATGCCGAGGAGAACCACGTCGTCGGCGCCCTTGGCGCGCTCGACGATCTCGTGTGCGATGCGGGTCAGGACCCGCGCGATGTCCGGGGCCTCGAGAACGGGCCGCGCGTCGTCGCCGTACTTCTGCTGAGTGTCCATGAAGAAACGGACCTCCTTCTCCGCCTCACGGGACGGTTCTTAAAGGACGTCGGATGTGCGTCGACCACGATACCAGGGGCGCGCGGAGGCTTCACGGGCGCCCCTGCCCGCGCCGTCACCCCCGCCACGGACGCCGTCCCTCGGGAGGGGGCGGTACGGACCTTTCGGCTTGACGGGAAAGAGTAACGCTGCGTAACCTCACAGTGAGTTACCAGCCGCGCGGCGCAGCCGCATGTCGTCACAGCGTCCGGGAGCGTTATGTCCAGCGAATACGCAAAGCAGCTCGGGGCCAAACTCCGTGCCATCCGCACCCAGCAGGGTCTCTCGCTCCACGGGGTGGAGGAGAAGTCCCAGGGCCGCTGGAAGGCCGTCGTGGTCGGTTCGTACGAGCGCGGGGACCGCGCGGTGACCGTGCAGCGTCTTGCCGAGCTGGCCGACTTCTACGGTGTGCCGGTCCAGGAGCTCCTGCCGGGCACGACGCCCGGCGGCGCGGCCGAGCCGCCGCCGAAGCTCGTCCTGGACCTGGAGCGCCTGGCGCACGTCCCCCAGGAGAAGGCGGGCCCGCTCCAGCGGTACGCGGCGACGATCCAGTCGCAGCGCGGCGACTACAACGGCAAGGTGCTGTCGATCCGTCAGGACGACCTGCGCACCCTGGCCGTGATCTACGACCAGTCCCCCTCGGTCCTCACCGAGCAGCTCATCAGCTGGGGCGTCCTGGACGCGGACGCGCGCCGCGCGGTCGCCCACGAGGAGAACTGACCCCTTCGGGGGAGCCAGCAGAAACGTACCGCCGGGCCCGTGAACGTCATCCGACGTTCACGGGCCCGTCGCGTGTGCGGGGACGACGGCCGTCGCCCTCGCTCACGGAGACGTCGGCCCTCGGGGACGCCGATGGGGCCCGCAGCACGGGTGCTGCGGGCCCCATCAGCTGCTGGTGACGTCTCCGGACTCAGACGTCCGCGTCCCGGCGCAGGCGCGGCTTCAGGTCCTTGAAGCGCGCCAGCAGGCCGTTGACGAAGGTCGGGGACTCGTCCGTGGAGAACTCCTTGGCGAGCTGCACCGCCTCGTCGATCGCGACCGCGTCC
This sequence comes from Streptomyces sp. adm13(2018), assembly GCF_008042145.1. Taxonomy (GTDB): domain Bacteria; phylum Actinomycetota; class Actinomycetes; order Streptomycetales; family Streptomycetaceae; genus Streptomyces. The sequence goes on along the minus strand of NZ_RDBH01000129.1, from coordinate 1,740,364 downwards.
GGCGTGCCGTCCTCCCAGATCAGCTCGTACGCCCCGAGGCGCACGATGTTCCGGTCGGCGACGGGCATCCGGTCGAGGTCCCAGTCCACCGCGTAGGTCGCGATGAGCTCGTCGATACGCGCCACGTGGGACGCGTACCCCTCGACCAGCTGCATGGTGAAGTCGTTCACCGGCGGCTGGCGGTCGTCCGACCGCGCGTGCCGGACCTGGTCCGCGAGCACCTCCGTGACGGTGGCGCCGCGCTGGTCCGCCTCGAAGAGGATCTGGAAGGCGCGCTTGCGGGCGTTGCTCCGAGCGGCCACGCTACTTGTTCACCCGGCCGAGGTAGTCGCTGGTGCGGGTGTCGACCTTGATCTTCTCACCGGTGGTGATGAAGAGCGGGACCTGGATCTCGTGGCCGGTCTCCAACGTGGCGGGCTTGGTGCCGCCGGTGGAGCGGTCGCCCTGGACACCGGGGTCGGTGTGCTTGATCGTCAGCTCGACGGCGGCCGGGAGCTCGACGTAGAGCACCTCGCCCTCGTGCTGCGCGACCGAGGCGGTGAAGCCCTCGATGAGGAAGTTGGCGGCGTCGCCGACGGACTTGCGGTCGACCATCAGCTGGTCGTAGGTCTGCTCGTCCATGAAGACGAAGTAGTCGCCGTCCATGTAGGAGAACTGCATGTCGCGGCGGTCGATGGTGGCCGTCTCGACCTTCACGCCGGCGTTGAAGGTCTTGTCGACGACCTTGCCGGACAGCACGTTCTTGAGCTTGGTGCGCACGAAGGCCGGGCCCTTGCCGGGCTTGACGTGCTGGAACTCGACGACGGACCAGAGCTGGCCCCCGTCGAGCTTGAGCACCATGCCGTTCTTGAGGTCGTTCGTGGAAGCCACGGTTGCGGAATCTCCTGGACTGACGTGGGACCAGGGAGACGTCCGCGCCCTACAGCGCGAGCAGCTCCTTGGTCGTGATGGTGAGTAGCTCGGGTCCGCCGTCCGCCTCCTGGCGCACGACGAGCGTGTCATCGATCCGGACCCCGCCCCGTCCCGGGAGGTGAACCCCCGGTTCGACGGTGACCGGCACACAAGCGTCCAGTTTACCCATGGCCGAGGGTGAGAGCTGCGGGTCCTCGTCGATTTCGAGCCCCACCCCGTGCCCGGTGAGGGGTACGGCGGCCTCTCCGTGCCCCGCCGCGTGCAGGATCTGGCGGGCGGCCCGGTCCACGTCCCGGTACTCGGCGCCCGGTGTCAGGGACTCCCGGCCGGCCCGCTGAGCGGCGAAGACGAGCTCGTACAGCTCGATCTGCCAGTCGGCCGGCGTCGTGCCGATGACGAAGGTGCGGCCGATCTCGCACCGGTAGCCGCGGTAGTCGGCGCCGAGGCAGACCGAGAGGAAATCGCCCTCCTCGACCCGGCGGTCGGTGGGCCGGTGCCCGCGGCGGCCGGAGTGCGGGCCGGTCGCGACCGAGGTCGGGAAGGCCGCCCCGTCGGCGCCGTGGTCGACGAGCCGCCGCTCCAGCTCCAGGGCGAGGTGCCGCTCGGTCCGGCCCACCAGGATCGACTCCAGGAGCTCGCCGAGGGCCTGGTCGGCGATCTCCGCGGCGATCCGGAGGCAGGCGATCTCGTCCTCGTCCTTGACGATCCTCAGCTGCTCCACGGCGCAGGCCAGGTCGGCCAGCCGCAGTCCGGGCACGGCGGCGCCCATGGCCCGGTGCCGGGCCACGGTCAGGTCGTGCTCCTCGACCGCCAGCGCGTCGGCGCCCGCCCGGCGGGCGAGGTCGACCGCGGCGACGGCCGGATCCCCGCCGCCCGCGGAGAGCACCTGCCTGCGCAGGAGTTCGTCGAGCCGTCCGTCGGCCGGTTCGCCGGTCGGGGCGACCGGGCAGAGCAGGACGTCCGCCTCTGGCTCGGGCCCGACGAGGAGGACGGCGCCCGCGGGCGAGCCGCCCGCGAGATAGCGGACGTTGGCGGGGCGGGAGACCAGGGCCGCCGGGCTGCCCGCGGCCGCGCACCGGTCGCGCAGCCGTACACGGCGGTCCGCATACACCTCTGACATGCTCCGAGCCTACGAGCAGGGCGCCGCGGCGGCCTGTTCAGGACGGCCGACCGGGCGGGACCCCGCCGCACGGCGGGGGCTGTCCGCTCCCCCGGGCCCGGGGCGGCTCACCAGGTGGGCGGGCTGGCGATCGCGCGGGCCAGGACGTCGTCGAGCACCCGGGCGGTGGTCTCGACGTCGTACGTGGAGTTGTCGATGATCGGCAGTCCGGAGCCGTACCAGCCGGCCATCCGCCCGTGGATGGCGGCGACCTCCTCGTCCGAGAGGCGGCGGTTGCCGCTGCGCTCGGCGTTGCGCTCCAGGACGACCTCCAGGCCGGGCAGCAGCACCACGGGCAGCAGGCCGGGGCCGACGTGGCGCTTCCAGCCGCCGAGGCCGACGACGGGCCGGTCGGGGAAGACGGCGTCGTCGACGATGCAGGAGATGCCGTTGGCGAGGAAGTTGCGCGCGGCGAAGCCGCAGGTGCGGCGGGCGAGCCGGTACTGCGCCTCGGAGTGCTCGTTCCAGCCGGACTGCGGGTCGGCGAAGCCGGAGCAGACCCACTCGCGGACGTCATCGAGGCTGATGTGCGCGGTGGGCACCCGGCGGCGCTGCGCCCAGTGCCGGGCGACGGTGGTCTTGCCGGCCCCGGCGGGGCCGATGAGCAGCACGGCGAGGGTCGCGGCGCCGGTCCCGCCGCCGTGCTCCACGGCGGGCGCGAGCGGCGCGGTCACGGGCGGCAGCGGCACCTGGCCGGTGAGGTCGGCGCGCGGGGACGGCCCGCCGGGGCGCTGCGGTCCGCCCGGGTGGTGGGGGCCGCCGGAAGGCGGCACCGCTCCGGAGCCGCCCCAGGTTCCGGGACCGGCGGGGGGCGCGGAGTTCGGGGGCCCGGGCGTGCCGGCCCGGACGGCCGGGTGCACGCCGAGCCGGGATCCGGTCGGCGGCCCCTGGTACGGGGCGCCGGGCGGAGGCGGTGGTATCGGCGGCAGCCCGCCGGGCACACCGGCGACCGGCCCGCCGCCGGGCACGGCGGACGAGGGCCCCGTCCCGGCTTCGAGGCCCGGTCCTGTCCCCGTACCGGCGGCTCCGGGGACGCCTCCCGGGCCGGGAGCCATCCCGGTGCCGACCCCAGGTCCGGTCACCGTCCCGGGGACGCCCCCGGGCAGGGAGGCGGCTCCGGGGACGCCCCCCGGGCCGGTGCCGGGGCCGGTTGCCCGGCCCGGTCGCTCCGGCGGTGGCAGCGGACCCCCCACTGCGTGCTGCATCCGGTCCCACTCCGTCTCGTACGCCTGTTGTAGCCGGTGTATCCGGTGCGCCGGAACGTTACCGCCCCCGGCCCCCGCCAGGGGAACGGCCGGGGCCTCTTCCTCGTGCCCTGTCAGCCCGTCAGTTCCTCGGCGAGCGCCCGCAGGGCCAGCCGGTAGGAGCCGATGCCGAACCCGGCGACCGTCCCGGTGGCCACGGCCGCGACGACCGAGGTGTGCCGGAACTCCTCCCGGGCGTACGGGTTCGAGATGTGGACCTCGATCAGCGGCGCGGTCCGCTGGGCGGCCGCGTCGCGCATCCCGTACGAGTAGTGCGTGAACGCACCGGGGTTGATCACGACCGGGACCGAGCCGTCCGCCGCCTCGTGCAGCCAGCGGATCATCTCGCCCTCGTCGTTCGTCTCCCGCACCTCGACGTCGAAGCCGAGCTCCGCGCCGAGGGTCGTGCAGGACTCGACGAGCCCCTTGTAGCTGGTGGCGCCGTAGATGTCGGGCTCGCGGGAGCCGAGCCGCCCCAGGTTGGGGCCGTTGAGCACCAGGACCGGGCGGAGGCCGCTCACGCGGACACCTCGCCGTAGGCCGCGATCAGCACCGCCGGGTCGGGGCCCTCCAGGACGGTCGGCTTGCCGATGCCGTCCAGGACGATGAAGCGGAGCAGGTCGCCGCGGGACTTCTTGTCGACCCGCATGGTCTCCAGGAGCTTGGGCCACTGGTCGCCGCGGTAGGTGAGCGGCAGGCCGACGGACTCCAGGATCGCGCGGTGCCGGTCGGCGGTGGCGTCGTCGAGGCGGCCGGCGAGGCGGCCCAGCTCGGCGGCGAAGACCATGCCGACGGAGACGGCGGCGCCGTGGCGCCACTTGTACCGCTCGTTCTTCTCGATGGCGTGCGCGAGGGTGTGCCCGTAGTTGAGGATCTCCCGGCGGCCGGACTCCTTGAGGTCGCCGGAGACGACCTCGGCCTTGACCCGGATCGACCGGACGAGCAGCTCGGCGGTGTGCGGGCCGGCCGGGGTGCGGGCGGCCTGCGGGTCCTCCTCGATGAGGTCGAGGATGACGGGGTCGACGATGAAGCCGGCCTTGATGATCTCCGCGAGGCCGCTGACGTAGTCGTTCACCGGCAGCGAGTCGAGCGCGGCCAGGTCGCAGAGGACCCCGGCGGGCGGGTGGAAGGCGCCGACGAGGTTCTTGCCCTCGGCCGTGTTGATGCCGGTCTTGCCGCCGACGGCCGCGTCGACCATCGCGAGGACGGTGGTCGGTACGGCGATCCAGCGGACGCCCCGGAGCCAGCTCGCGGCGACGAAGCCCGCGAGGTCCGTGGTGGCGCCGCCACCGACGCCGACGATGACGTCGCTGCGGGTGAAGCCGGTCTGGCCGAGCGCCTTCCAGCAGTAGGCGGCGACCTCGACGGTCTTCGCCTCCTCGGCGTTCGGCACCTGGATGGCGACCGCCTCGTAGCCCTGCTCGGCGAGGTCCGCGCGCAGCGCCTCGCCGGTGTCGGCGAGCGCCTCCGGGTGGATCACCGCGACCCGCTTGGCCCGGGTGCCGATGAGGGCCGGGAGCTCGCCGAGCAGCTGCCGGCCGACCAGCACCTCGTACGGATCCGTGCCGGCGCTGCCCCCGACGTGGATACGGGTGACTTCCTGGTCCGTCGTCATGCGTCCTTCTTCAGATCCAGTGCCGCGAGGACCGCGTCCGCGACCTCGTCGGGGGTGCGGTCGTCGGTGGTGACGACGGTCCGGGCGACTTCGGTGTAAAGGTGGCGCCGGGCGTCCATCAGCTCGCGCCACTGCCGGCGCGGGTTGACGGCCAGCAGCGGGCGCGCGGTGTTGAGGCCGACGCGACGGACCGCCTCCTCGACGTCCATCGAGAGGTACGCGACGGGCAGCCCCGCGAGCAGGGCGCGGGTCCCGGCGTCGAGGATCGCGCCGCCGCCGAGGGAGAGGACGCCATCGTGCCCGGCGAGGGCCGCGGCGACCGCGTCCCGCTCCAGGGCGCGGAAGTGCTCCTCCCCGTCCTCGACGAAGATGTCGGAGATCTCACGGCCCTCGGCGGCGACGATGTCGGCGTCGGTGTCCCGGTAGGGCGCGCCCAGCTTCTCGGCCAGGAGCGCGCCCACCGTGGACTTGCCGGACCCCATGGGCCCGACGAGGACGACCAGGGGACCGCCGGTCACCGGATGCGCAGGTTGTCGAGGTACGACCGGACGTTGCGGCGGGTCTCGGGGACGCTGTCGCCGCCGAACTTCTCGACGACGGCGTCGGCGAGCACGAGCGCGACCATGGCCTCGGCGACGATGCCGGCCGCGGGGACCGCGCAGACGTCGGAGCGCTGGTGGTGGGCCTGGGTGGCCTCGCCGGTGGCGACGTCGACGGTGGCGAGGGCGCGGGGCACGGTCGCGATGGGCTTCATCGCGGCACGGACGCGCAGCAGCTCGCCGGTGGTCAGGCCGCCCTCGGTGCCGCCGGAGCGGCCGGAGGTGCGCCGAATGCCCTCGTCGGTCTTCACGATCTCGTCGTGGGCCTGGGAGCCGGGCACGCGGGCCAGCTCGAAGCCGTCGCCGACCTCGACGCCCTTGATGGCCTGGATGCCCATGAGGGCGGAGGCGAGCCGCGCGTCGAGACGGCGGTCCCAGTGGACGTGGGAGCCGAGGCCGACGGGCACGCCGTACGCCAGCACCTCGACGACGCCGCCGAGGGTGTCGCCGTCCTTGTGGGCCTGGTCGATCTCGGCGACCATCGCCTTCGACGCGTCGGCGTCGAGGCAGCGGACCGGGTCGGCGTCGAGCTTCTCGACGTCGGCGGGGGTCGGGTAGACGCCGTACGGCGCCTTGGCCGCGGCCAGCTCGACGACGTGCGAGACGATCTCGATGCCCGCGGTCTCCTTGATGAAGGAGCGGGCGATCGCGCCGAGGGCGACGCGGGCGGCGGTCTCGCGGGCGCTGGCGCGCTCCAGGATCGGCCGGGCCTCGTCGAAGCCGTACTTCTGCATGCCGGCGAGGTCGGCGTGACCGGGACGCGGCCGGGTCAGGGGGGCGTTGCGGCCCGTCTCCTTGAGTTCGGAGGGGTCGACGGGGTCGGCCGCCATGACCTTCTCCCACTTGGGCCACTCGGTGTTGCCGACCATGACGGCGATCGGGGAACCCAGGGAGAGTCCGTGCCGGACTCCGCCGAGGAAGGTGATCTCGTCCTGCTCGAACTTCATCCGGGCGCCGCGCCCATAGCCGAGGCGTCGCCGCGCGAGGTGGTCGGCCACCAGCTCAGTGGTGACCGGGACACCGGCGGGGAGGCCCTCCAGTGTCGCGACCAGCGCGGGTCCGTGGGATTCCCCAGCGGTCAGCCAACGCAACCTGCTCAACGATGCTCCTCATGCTCGCGCCTGGGTACTGCGACGGCGCGACCGGGTGCGCGGCCCTGGCCCGCCACCACTGATCCTCCCACGTCCGGTGGACGAACCCGTCCTCCGGTCCAGCTGTCGGACGCGGGACCCGCCGTTCCCGGACACCGCGGAGACCGGACACGGCCCGATCCGCGGCCCGATCCGCGGCCCGATCGGACAGGGCGCCCCCTAGCGGGCGGCCAGCGCCCGCTCGCCCGCCGCGCGCATCGCGGCCAGCGGCGCCCGGGGGACGCCGGTCATCTGTTCGACCTGGAGGACGGCCTGGTGGACCAGGAGGTCGAGTCCCCCGACGACCTTGCCGCCGCGGTCGGACCAGGCCGCGGCGAGCGCCGTCGGCCAGGGGTCGTACAGGACGTCGAAGAGGGTCCCGACGGCGTCGGGGACGGCGCTCGCCAGGGCGTTCGTCGTGCCGGCCGGGGTGGTCGCGACGACCAGCGGGGACGCGAAGGCCTCCGCCGCGTCGTCCCAGGCGGCCGTGCGGACCTCCACGCCGAGCCGCTCGCCCCAGCCGCGCATCTCCTCGGCCCGCGCCTCGCTGCGTACGTACGCGGTGACCGGTCCGTCGCAGATCCGGGCGAGCGCGGCGAGCGCGGAGGAGGCGGTGGCGCCCGCGCCGAGGACCGCCGCCGACTCCACTTTCTCGACGCCCCGCTCCCGCAGGGCGGCGAGCATGCCGGGGATGTCGGTGTTGTCGCCGGTCCGTCGCCCGTCCCCGTGGAGGACGACCGTGTTGACGGCCTCGACCGACGCGGCCGTGTCGGTGATCCCGTCGAGCAGCGGGATGACCGCCCGCTTGAGCGGCATGGTCAGCGACAGTCCGGCCCAGCTGCCGTCGAGCTCGCCGACGAATCCGGGCAGCCCCGCCTCGTCGATCTCGAAGCGGTCGTACGACCAGTCGTCGAGCCCGAGCGCGGCGTACGCGGCCCGGTGCAGCACCGGGGAGAGCGAGTGCGCGATCGGCGATCCCAGGACCGCCGCGCGCCGTGCTGCCGCCATCAGTTCTTCCTCGACTCGTTGAACTCGTCGACGAGTTTCTGGTGCTCGGCGTTCGTCCGCGTGAACTTGGAGCTCTTGCCGTCGAGCGAGATGAAGTAGTACCAGCCGTCGTGCGTCGGGTTGAGCGTGCCCTGCAGGGCCTCCAGACCGGGGTTGCCGATCGGACCGGGCGGCAGGCCCTTGACGAAGTACGTGTTGTACGGGCTGTTGTACTTCCGGACCTCCGCCAGCGAGAGGTCCAGCTTGCTCTGGTTCTTGATGTAGTTGTACGTCGAGTCGAACTCGAGACCGCCGTAGGTCTGCGGGTTCGAGGGCTTGAGCCGGTTGTAGACGACCTCTCCCATCTTGCGGAAGTCGTCGTGCGAGGTGCCCTCCGCCTGGACGAGGCTGGCGATCGTGACGAGCTGCCAGGGGCTGTCGACGCCGAGCTGCTTCGCCTTGGCGTCGAGTTCGAGCTTGTCGTACTCCTGGCTCGCGCGGCTCACCATCTTGCGCAGCGCGTCCTCGGGCTTGCTGCCCTTCGCCACGGGGTAGCTGGCGGGGAAGAGGAATCCTTCCAGCGGGTCCTTGACGTTCTGGTGGTTCTTCGCCCAGTCCGGGAGGCCGAGGGTGTCGGCCTTGGTCTTCGCGATGTCCTTCGTCGTCCCGGGTTCGAGACCGAGCTTCTTGTCGATCTGCTCGTAGACCCAGACGTTCCGCCGGCCTTCGGGAATGACGAAATTACTCTGGCTCGCCGGGTCGAGCATCATCGTGACGGCGCTCTCCGCCGACATCTCCTTCTTGAGCGTGTAGACGCCCGCCTGGATCGAGGTGCCCTTGGGGTTCCGCAGCTGCGCGGAGACGAAGGCGTCGACGCTCTTGACGACGCCCGCCTTCTTCAGGATGTTGCCGATCTCGTTGCCGAACGCGCCCTTGGGGATCTCGACCTGCACGTCCCCGCTGCCGCTGCCCGCGTAGTCCTCCGCCGCCCCGAACTTGCCCTGCCAGAACTGATAGCCGAAGTAGCCGACGCCGCCGACGCCGCCGGCCAGCACCAGCGCGACGACGAGGCAGGCCACGCCGTTCTTGCCCTTGCGCTTGTTGTCCTTGCTCCGGCGCTCGCGGTCGCGGTCGCCGCCGCGGGAGCCCCGGCCGCGGCCGGAATCCTCCTCGTACGCGTCGTCGTCCGGGTCCTCCTCGCCGGTGAAGAAGGGGTGCTTCTCCTCCTCCGGCTCGGGGCGCGCCTCCTCCTCCGGGGCCCAGTCGACGACGGGCTCCGGCGGGTTCTGGCGGCGGCCGGGAGGCTGGGGCGGGGGGTACGCCTCGGGCGTGCCGTAGAGGTCGGGGTTCTGGCCGCCGTACGGATCGGCCGGGGTCCCGCCGTACGGCATCGCCGCCTGGCCCGTCTCCCAGTTGCCGTCGTACTGCTGTCCGAGGTGCCCGGGCGTGTCGTAGCCGCCCTGGTACCCCGTCCCGTACTGCTGCTGTTGCTGTTGCTGGTGATCCTGGGGCTGCTGCTGTTGCTGCTGCTCGTAGGACTGCTGGTACTGCTGCGGCGCGTGGTGCTGCGCCTGCTGCTGGTACTGCGCCTGCGGATCGACGTACCCCTGCGGCTGTTGCTGGTACTGCTGGGCATGCTGCTGCTGGTAGGGGTCGGCCTCGTACCCCTGGGGAACCTGGCCGGTCTGACCGCCCTGCCCGTACGGGTCCTGGTAGCCCTGGCCGTACTGGTTTGCCTGCTGCGGGTGCGGGTAGTGCTGCTGCTGGCCCTCCCACCCCTGGTCCCCGTACAACGGGTCCCCGGGGTGCCACGGTTCGGAGCCGGGGCTCCGGCCATACTCAGTCATCGATCCCCAAAACAGCCGCGAGGCTTCCGGACGATCCGCCTCTACGTAGTGCGGCAGCTGTTCGAACACCGCCGCATCGCGCGGAACGTTACCGTATCGCGATCAGATGACCACTTCGACGCCCTCACCGGGCGGATTACCTGATACCCGTTCGGACTCAAGAGCGTTCTGAAGGATGATCACAGCGGCGGCCTGGTCGATGACGGACCGCCCCTTCCTGGCCTTCACCCCGGAGGCCCGCAGGCCCTGGGTCGCGGTGACCGTGGTCATCCGCTCGTCGACCAGCCGGACCGGTACCGGCGCGATGCCCCTGGCCATCTCCCCCGCGAAGGCACGGACCTTGGTGGCGGCCGGACCCTCCCGCCCGCTGAGCGAGCGGGGCAGTCCCACGACGACCTCGATCGGCTCGTACTCCGCGACGATCTGGCGGAGCCGCCGGTGGGCGGCCGGGACGTCACGTCCCGGCACGGTCTCCACCGGCGTGGCGAGGACCCCGTCGGGGTCGCACGAGGCGACCCCGATCCGGGCGTCCCCGACGTCGACCGCGAGACGGCGGCCTCGACGCATCGTCACGCCGTCTCCACCACGAGGCGCTCGACGGCGGCGATGGCCTCGCCGACGGCCTCCGGGTTCTGGCCGCCGCCCTGGGCGACGTCCGGCTTGCCGCCGCCACCGCCACCGAGGGTCTTGGCCGCCGTGCGGACCAGCTCGCCGGCCTTGAGGCCGCGCTCGCGGGCGGCCTCGTTGGTGGCGATGACCGTGAGCGGCTTGCCGTTGACCGTGGTGAACAGGGCGACGACGGCCGGGCGGTCCGACGGGATGCGGCCGCGGACGTCCAGGACCAGCCTGCGCAGGTCGTCGGCGCCGGTGCCGTCCTGCACCGTGCCGGTGACGAGGGCGAGGCCGCGGATGTCCCGGGCGGAGTCGACGAGACCGGCGGCGGCCTGGAGGACCTTCTCCGCGCGGAACTTCTCGATCTCCTTCTCGGCGTCCTTGAGCTTGCCGAGCATGGCGGAGATCTTCTCGGGAAGCTCCTCCGGACGTCCCTTGACCAGCTCCTGCAGCTGGGCGACGACCGTGTGCTCGCGGGCGAGGAAGTTGTACGCGTCGACGCCGACGAGGGCCTCGATACGGCGCACACCGGAGCCGATGGAGGACTCGCCGAGCAGCTTCACCAGGCCCAGCTGGGCGGTGTTGCCGACGTGCGTGCCGCCGCACAGCTCCTTGGAGAAGTCGCCGATGGTGACGACGCGGACGTGCTCGCCGTACTTCTCGCCGAACTCGGCGATGGCGCCCTGGCGCTTGGCCTCGTTGATCGGCATGACCTCGGCGTGGACCTCCAGCTCGCGCGCGAGGACCTCGTTGATCTTCTGCTCGACGTCGGTGAGGACCGTGCCGGGGACGGCGTTCGGCGAGCCGAAGTCGAAGCGGAAGCGGCCCGGCTGGTTCTCCGAACCGGCCTGGGCGGCCGTCGGGCCGAGCGCGTCGCGCAGCGCCTGGTGGGTCAGGTGGGTGGCCGAGTGGGCGCGGGCGATGGCCCGGCGGCGGCGCACGTCGATGCTGGCGTAGGCGCTGGCGCCCACGGTGACCTCGCCGACCTGCACGGAGCCCTTGTGCACGGAGACACCGGGGACCGGCTGCTGGACGTCGCGGACCTCGATGACCGCGCCGCTGTGCAGCCTGATCCGGCCCTGGTCGGCGATCTGGCCGCCGCCCTCGGCGTAGAAGGGGGTGCGGTCCAGGACGACCTCGACGTCGTCGCCCTCGGTGGCGGCCGGCGAGGGGACGCCGTTGACGAGGAGGCCGACGACCGTGGTCTCGCCCTCCAGGTTGGTGTAGCCCGTGAACTCGGTGGCGCCGCTGGTGTCGGCGATCTCCCGGTACGCGGTCATGTCGGCGTGGCCGGTCTTCTTGGCCTTGGCGTCGGCCTTGGCGCGGTCCCGCTGCTCCTTCATCAGACGGCGGAAGCCGTCCTCGTCCACGGAGAGGCCCTGCTCGGAGGCCATCTCCAGGGTGAGGTCGATCGGGAAGCCCCAGGTGTCGTGGAGCAGGAACGCCTTGTCACCGGAGAGGATCGTGCCGCCGGCGGCCTTGGTCTCGGTCACGGCGGTGTCGAGGATGTTGGTGCCGCCCTTGAGGGCCTTCAGGAAGGCGGCCTCTTCGGCGAGGGCGACGGTCTCGATGCGCTTGCGGTCGGTGACCAGCTCCGGGTACTGCTCGCCCATCGTGTCGATCACGGTGTCGACGAGCTCCTGGACGACCGGACCGGTGGCGCCGAGCAGACGCATGTTGCGGACGGCGCGGCGCATGATGCGGCGCAGCACGTAGCCGCGGCCCTCGTTGCCGGGGGTGACGCCGTCGCCGATGAGCATGACCGAGGTGCGCATGTGGTCGGCGACCACGCGGAGCGAGACGTCGCTGTCCTTGGCCTTGCCGTAGGCGACGCCGGTGAGCGCGGTGGCCTTGTCGATGACGACCTGGAGGGTGTCCGTCTCGTACATGTTCTGGACGCCCTGGAGGATCATCGCCAGGCGCTCCAGGCCGAGACCCGTGTCGATGTTCTTCGACGGCAGCTCGCCGAGGATCGGGAAGTTCTCCTTGTCGGAGCCCTCGCCGCGCTCGTACTGCATGAAGACCAGGTTCCAGATCTCCACGTACCGCTCGTCGTTGACGGCCGGGCCGCCCTCGACGCCGAACTCGGGGCCGCGGTCGTAGTTGATCTCGGAGCAGGGGCCGCAGGGTCCGGGGACCCCCATCGACCAGTAGTTGTCCTTCTTGCCGAGGCGCTGGATGCGCTCGGCGGGGACGCCGACGACGTCACGCCAGATCTGCTCGGCCTCGTCGTCCTCCTGGTAGACGGTGATCCAGAGCTTCTCCGGCTCGAGCCCGTAGCCGCCGTGCTCGACCGAGGAGGTCAGCAGCTCCCAGGCGAGCTTGATGGCGCCTTCCTTGAAGTAGTCGCCGAAGGAGAAGTTGCCGCACATCTGGAAGAACGTGCCGTGACGGGTGGTCTTGCCGACCTCTTCGATGTCCGGGGTGCGCACGCACTTCTGCACGCTGGACGCGCGCGTGTAGGGCGGCTTGACCTCACCCAGGAAGTAGGGCTTGAAGGGCACCATGCCGGCCGGGACGAGCAGCAGAGTCGGGTCGTCCGCGATGAGCGACGCCGAAGGGACGACGGTGTGCCCGCGCTCCTCGAAGAAGCTCAGCCAGCGGCGGCGGATTTCAGCCGACTCCATCAGTGGTCCTCATTCCGGTTGTACGAGATCGGGGGAATTGCATGCGTGGTGGGGTGCGGGGCGGCGCCGAGCACACCCCGGCGGCGCGGCTCCGGAAGCTCCCTGGCCTGGGCCGGGTGCGGCTCGACGGGGGCGTCGAGGCCGAGCGCCTCCTCCAGTTCGGCCTCCCGCTGGACCATGCCCGCCCTCACGTCGAGGGCGAAGTCCTTGAGGCGGTGGCCGGTCTCGACAGCCTTGTTCGCGGCCTGGGCCGCGAGGCTCTCGGGGGTCAGCTGCTTCAGCTTCCGGTTGACCTTGGCGGTGGCCCACACGCCGGCGGCTGCGCCGGCCGTGAACCAGAACGTGCGGCGGAACATCGCGGCTAGCCCTTCTGCTTCCGGCGTCGCGAGGACGGCACGGTACGGCCCACGACCACAGTGCGGCGCGAGGAGGCCCTCGGCGCGTCCGCGCCGTCCCCGCCCCGGCCGAGCGCCCTGCGCACCCCGTAGCCGAAGGCGGCGATCTTGACGAGCGGACCACCGAAGGTGGACGCGACGGTGGAGGAGAGCGCGGAGGCGTTGGAGGTGACCTCCTGGACGTCCGAGGCGATGGCGTCGACCCGGTCGAGCTGGGTCTGGGCCGAGCGGACGGTCGCCGAGGCGTCGGCCAGCAGGGGAACGGCCTGCTCCGTCACGTCCGCCACCATCCTGGTCGTCGCCCTGAGCGTCTGCGCCAGCCTCACCAGAACCACGGCGAGGAAGGAGACCAGGATCGCCCAGAAGACGGCCACCAGGATCCCGGCAACCTCACCACCGGTCACGCTGCACCGCTCTCTGCTGTCGTTGGGCCTGGAAGTCGTCCTCCGACCCTATCGCGCCCGGGCTGCGGCCCCGAACCGCATTACCTCCGCGGGAACGGGAGTTGCGGGAACCGATTGTACGGAGCGCGCAGGGGTGAGTACGCTCCGTGTCCCATGCGACGGAGCAATCTCCCGGCGGAGCTCAACCGGTTCGTCGGACGGACCACCGAGCAGGCCGCACTGACGGCGCTCCTCGGGACGTCCCGCCTGGTCACGGTCGTGGGCGTGGGCGGGGTCGGCAAGACCAGGCTCGCGCTGCGGACCGCCACGGAGGTGCAGAAACGCTACGGCGACGGGGTCCGGCTCGCCGGTCTCGCACCGCTGCGCGACCCCGGCCTGATCGCGTACGCCCTGGTCGAGGCGTTCGACCTGACCGACCACACCCCCCGGCAGCCGCGCGAGGTCCTGGTGGAGCACCTCGCTGAGCGCCGGACCCTGCTGGTCCTGGACGGCTTCGAGCACCTGGTGGAGGACTGCGCGCCGCTCGTACGGGAACTCCTGGAGCGGGCGCCCGGCCTGACCGTCCTCGCCGCGGGCCGGCGGCCCCTGCGGGTGCCGGGCGAGACGGTGTTCCCGCTGGCGCCGCTGGGCGAGGCGGACGCGGTGGAGCTGCTGGCGGAGCGGGCCGCGGAGGCGGRGGCGCCCGCCGTCGAGACC
>NZ_RDBH01000129.1:1689328-1726037 GCF_008042145.1 Streptomyces sp. adm13(2018) | reverse complement strand
TCCGCGGCACTGCCCGGGCCCCCGGTCCTGACGGGCTCCCCCGCCCTCCCCGACGGGGCTCCCGGCCGGGAAGGCCCGGCCGGGAGCCCCGTCGGGGAAGCGGCGGCCGTACGGGAGCTGTGCCGTCGTCTGGACGGCATTCCGCTCGCCCTCGAACTGGCGGCGGGACGGCTGCCGCTGCTCTCCGTGGAGCAGCTGCTGCGGCGCCTCGACGACCGCTTCCGGCTGCTCGCGGACGGCGCGCGCGGGGCGCTCCCCCGCCATCGGACGCTGCGCACCGCCATCGGCTGGAGCCACGAGCTGTGCACTCCGGAGGAACGGCTCCTCTGGGCGCGGCTCTCCGTCTTCCCCGGCGCCTTCGACCTGGACGCGGTGGAGTACGTGTGCGGGGGCCCGGAGCTGCCGCCGGAGCGGATCCTCGACCTGCTCGGCGGGCTGCTCGCCCAGTCGCTGCTCGTCCGGGAGGACGGCCCGGCGGGGACCGCGTACCGGATGCTCGACACGGTCGCGGCGTACGGGGCGGAGTGGCTGGCGGCCCTGGACGACACGGAGCGGATGCGGCGGCGGCACCGCGACTGGTACATGGGCCTCGCCACCTGGTGCGAGCTGGAGTGGTTCAGCCCGCGCCAGCCCGAGGTCGCGGACCTGACGGAGGCCGCGCTCCCCCATCTGCGGGCGGCCCTCGACCTGTGCCTGGAGCTGCCCGACGACGCGCACCTCGCCCAGCACCTGGCCGGCACCCTGTGGTTCGCGTGGGTGGGGTGCGGCCGTCTCTCCGAGGGACGGCACTGGCTGGACCGGGCTCTGGCGCTCGCGTCCGACCACGAGGAGGCGCGGCTCAAGGCGCTGTGGGTGCTCGGGTACGTGGCGGTGCTGCAGGGGGACGGAACGGCGGCGGTGGCCGCGCTGCACGAGTGCGGGGAGCGCGCCGGGACCGCGCGGAACGCGCTGGCGCAGGCCTACGCGACGCATCGGATGGGCTGCCTCGCGCTGCTCACGGACGACATGCCCCGGGCCGAGGAGCTGATCGGGTCGGCACTCGACGCGTACCGGGAACTCGGCGAGCTGAACAGCAACGTGCTGATGGCGCAGGTCGAGCTGGCGATGGCGCGGGCCTTCCTCGGCGACCGCGAGGGGGCGGCTGCGCTCTCCCGGGAGGTCCGCGAGATCTGCGAGGAGCGGGGCGAGCTGTGGACGAAGGCCTACGCCCTCTACGTGCTCGGGTATCTGGCGTGGGACGCGGGCGCGTACGGGGAGGCGCGGGAGCTGCTCACCGCGTGCGTGTCGATCAACGACGGCTTCCGTGACCTGGTCGGGCTCGTGCTCGCGGTCGAGCTGCTCGCCCTGGTGACGGTGAGCGAGGGCGATCCGGTGGAGGCGGCGGTCCTCCAGGGAGCGGCGGTCCCCGTGTGGGACACGGTGGGGGTGCGGCGGTTCGGCTCGGAGGCGTTCGACGTGCCGAGGGCGCTGTGCGCGCGGCGGGCCGAGGAGGCGCTGGGGGCGGAGGCGTACCGAGCCGCGTTCCGGACAGGCCAGGGGCTGTCGGCGGCGGAGGCCGTGGAGCGGGCGCTGCTGGCCGGCCGGAATCCGGCCGTGGGCCGCTCCGCGGAGGAGTCCGCGCCCCGCCCGTTCCGCGCGGCGGGCCCGGCGGGCGTCCCGGGCACGCGGAAGCCCGCCGACTCCCCCACCGGAAAGGGCGGGGAAGCGGCGGGCTGAACACCGCGGGGGTGGTACTACGGTCGCGCCTGGATCAGCGGGCGTAGTACTCGACGACCAGCTGCTCGTCGCAGATGACCGGGATCTCCTTGCGGTTCGGGTCGCGGTCGAGGCGGAAGGCCAGGGCCTTCAGGTTGACCTGCAGGTAGCGCGGGGTCTCACCGTCGGCGGCGAAGCCACCCTCACGGGCGACCTCGAACAGCGGCTTGGTGCGGCTGCGCTCGCGGACCATCACGACGTCGTCGGGACGGACGCGGAACGACGGCTTGTCGACCTTGCCACCGTTGACCTGGATGTGGCCGTGGACGACCATCTGACGGGCCTGGTAGATGGTGCGGGCGATGCCCGAACGCAGGACCAGGGCGTCGAGGCGACGCTCGAGCTCGACGACCAGCGCCTCGCCCGTCTTGCCCTCGGCCTTCTTGGCGCGGTCGTAGGCGCGGGCCATCTGGCGCTCGCTGATGTCGTACTGGGCGCGCAGACGCTGCTTCTCGAGCAGACGGACCTTGTAGTCCGAGTTCTGCTTGCGGCCACGGCCGTGCTCGCCCGGCGGGTAGGGGCGGGCCTCGAAGTACTTGACGGCCTTGGGGGTCAGCGCGATGCCGAGGGCACGCGACTTCTTGACCTTGGGACGGGACTGGTTCGGCATGAACCAACCTCTCTACTGGTACGAAACGGCTTCACCAGGGTTAGGGGAGGTCGCATCCGCAGCCCGGGAAACCCGTCGGGTCCGTACAGGACGGACCGTGCCGGGCAGCCGCTCCCAGGTCTGGGCACATACGTGCAGCACGCGAACGACCCACCGCCGCTCCCGGGATCCCGGGTGGTGGTGGGTGGCACGCGACACCTTCGAAGGTGCGCGACGCTCCTGGATCACCCGCCCGAGGGCGAGGTCTCCGGCTGACTGTCCCGTTCTGGTGGTGCCGACCGGAGCCGGACACGGGACGCAGCGATCCGGACCAGTGTACCCGCTCGGCGGGACGCGCCCGCACGCGGTCCGGGCGGCTCGGAGGCCGGGGAGGAGGGATCAGCCGTCGGCCCTCACTCGCCGCCCTTCAGCCGTGACCGCACCCGGTCCACCACGTCCGCGTACCGCGCCTCCGCGCCGTAGCGGGTGGGCTCGTAGTACTGCTTGCCGTGGATCGTGTCCGGCGCGTACTGCTGGGCGGCGATCCCGCCCGGAACGTCGTGGGGGTAGACGTATCCCTGGGCGTGGCCGAGCTTGGCCGCGCCCTTGTAGTGCCCGTCGCGCAGGTGCGGCGGGACCGATCCCGCGAGGCCGTTGCGGACGTCCGCGAGGGCGGCGCCGATCGCGGTGGTCGCCGCGTTCGACTTCGGGGCCAGGGCCAGGGCGATCGTCGCGTGGCTGAGGGTGAGGGCGGCCTCGGGGAAGCCGATCATCGCGACGGCCTGCGCGGCGGCGACCGCGATCGGCAGCGCGTTCGGATCGGCCAGTCCGATGTCCTCGCTGGCGGAGATCATGAGACGGCGGGCGATGAAGCGGGGGTCCTCCCCCGCCTCGATCATCCGCGCCAGGTAGTGCAGGGCCGCGTCCACGTCCGAGCCGCGGATCGACTTGATGAGGGCGCTGGCGACGTCGTAGTGCTGGTCGCCGTCCCGGTCGTACTTCACGGCGGCGCGGTCGACGGTCTCCTCGACCGTCTCCAGGGTGATCTCCGGCTCGCCCTTGGCGATGGCGGCGCCAGCGGCCGCCTCCAGGGCGGTCAGGGCGCGCCGGGCGTCGCCGCCGGCGACCCGCAGGAGGTGGGCCTCGGCGTCCTCCGGGAGGGTCACGGCGCCGCCGAGCCCGCGCTCGCCGGTGAGCGCCCGGGCCATCAGCCCGCGCAAGTCGTCGTCGGTCAGCGGCTCCAGGGTGAGGAGCAGGGAGCGGGAGAGGAGCGGGGAGATCACCGAGAAGTACGGGTTCTCTGTGGTGGCGGCGACGAGCGTCACCCAGCGGTTCTCGACGGCGGGCAGCAGCGAGTCCTGCTGGGCCTTGGAGAAGCGGTGGATCTCGTCGAGGAAGAGGACGGTCTCCTTGCCGTAGCCGCCGACCGCGCGGCGGGCCCCCTCGATGACGGCGCGGACCTCCTTGACGCCCGCGGTGATCGCCGACAGCTCCACGAACCGCTTGTTGGTCGCCTTGGAGACCACGTACGCCAGGGTGGTCTTCCCGATGCCGGGCGGCCCCCAGAGGATGACCGAGGAGGCGCCGGCGGGACCGCCGTCGCCGTCGCCGACGAGTCGGCGCAGCGGCGAACCGGGCTTGAGCAGGTGCTTCTGCCCCACCACCTCGTCCAGGGTGCGCGGGCGCATCCGGACGGCGAGGGGGCTGCCGGCGGGGTCGTTCTCCTGGCGGTCTTCGGCTGCTGCGGTAAAGAGGTCGGGCTCCACGTCATGAAGCCTAGGACACGCCACCGACAGCGCGGTCCCCGGCGGCCGGGGCCCGGCGGGCGGTCAGCCGGTCCAGAAGTCCCACCAGCGGGTCAGGATCAGCATGCCGATGATCCCGATGTGCAGGACGGGCAGGACCCAGGTGAACTCGTCGAAGAAGGTCCTGAGGCCGCGGGGGGCGGGGACGACACCGCTGCGCACGTTGTGCGAGGTCACGTACCAGAACATGACGATGGTGGCGGCCCAGGCCAGGCAGCACCACAGGCAGAGCGAGTTGATCTCGTACAGCGACTGGTACATCAGCCAGGTGCAGAAGCCGACGCCGAAGAGGGTGCCGGCGTTGAGGCCGAGCCAGTACCAGCGGCGGTAGCGGGCGCCGGCGAGCAGGGCGACGCCGATCGCGATCACCATGGCGTAGGTGACGAGGCCGAGCATCGGGTTGGGGAAGCCGAAGACCGAGGCCTGCTCGCTCTTCATGATGTTGCCGCAGGAGACGATCGGGTTGAGGCTGCACCCGGGGACGAAGTCCGGGTCCTCCAGGAGCTTGAACTTGTCGATGGTGATGACCCAGGCGGCGAGCAGTCCGGCCGCTCCGGTGATCACGAGCAGCCAGGCGAAGGCCCTGCTCGCCCCGATCGTGCCGTCGTGCTGCCGGCCGGACGCGGCCTCGTCCACCGCTGCCTTCGTCATGTCGCCTTTTCCCTCGCTCGCGGGCCTTGTGGGCAGGGGTCATTCTGCCGTACGGGGTGGCGCGCCCACCGTTCGCCGGAGATAAGTGAAGGGGGCGTAAGGGCGGGGAAGCGGCAGGGGCCGGGGCCACGCGTGCGCGTGGCCCCGGCCCCCGCCGTGAAGGAAACGACCCGTCAGACCAGCTTGGCCCGTACCGCGTCGAGCAGCGCGTCCACGGCGACCGCCTGCTGCTCGCCGGACGCCATGTCCTTGAGCTGGACGACGCCCTCGGCCAGGTCGCGCTCACCGGCCACGACGGCGAGCCGGGCGCCGGAGCGGTTGGCGTCCTTCATCGCGCCCTTGAGGCCCTTGCCGCCGAAGGAGAAGTCCGCGGAGACGCCCTCCCGGCGCAGCTCGGTGACCTTGCCGAAGAGGATCCGGCGCGCCTCCTCGCCGATGGCCACGGCGAAGACGCTGGTGACGGCGGGGAGGTCGAGCTCGATGCCCTCGGCCTCCAGGGCGAGGACCGTGCGGTCCACCCCGAGGGCCCAGCCGACGGACGGCAGCGCGGGGCCGCCGATCATCTCGGAGAGGCCGTCGTAGCGGCCGCCGCCGCCGACCGCCGACTGCGAGCCGAGACCGCCGTGGACGAACTCGAAGGTCGTCCGGGTGTAGTAGTCCAGGCCGCGCACCAGCTTGCCGTCGTCCTCGAACTCCACGCCCGCCGCGGTGACCAGGGCGCGCACCTCCTCGTGGTACGCCTTGCACGCGTCGCACAGGTAGTC
Organism: Streptomyces sp. adm13(2018); assembly: GCF_008042145.1. GTDB lineage: Bacteria > Actinomycetota > Actinomycetes > Streptomycetales > Streptomycetaceae > Streptomyces. Next base: position 1,720,473 of record NZ_RDBH01000129.1, on the reverse strand, counting down.
GCCGAGCAGCGGGGCGCCGACGAGCTGCTTCTGCACGGACTCGCGCTTGTCGTCGAGGACCCGCAGCGGGTTGATCTCGGCGCGGCGCAGGGTCTCCTCGTCGAGGTCGAGGCCGCGGAGGAAGCCCTGGAGCGCCTCGCGGTAGACGGGGCGGCACTCCTTGTCGCCCAGCGAGTTCAGCAGGATGCGGAAGTTCCGCAGGCCCAGCGAGCGGTACGCCTGGTCGGCCAGGATGATCAGCTCGGCGTCGAGCGCCGGGTCCTCGGCACCGATCGCCTCGGCGCCCACCTGGGAGAAGTGGCGGTAGCGGCCCGCCTGGGCCCGCTCGTAGCGGTAGTACGAGCCGGAGTACCAGAGCTTCACGGGGAGGTTGCCCTGCTTGTGCAGGTTGGCCTGGAGCGCCGCGCGCAGCACGGACGCGGTGCCCTCGGGGCGGAGGGCGAGGTGGTCGTTGCCCTTCGTGGTGAGGGTGTACATCTCCTTGGTCACGATGTCGGTGGACTCGCCGACACCGCGGGAGAACAGCTCGACGTTCTCGAAACCGGGGGTCTCGATGTAGCCGTAGCCGGAGTTCCTCAGCGGCGTGGAGATCGCGTCCCGGACCGCCAGGAAGGTGGCGGAGCGGGGCGGGATCAGGTCGTACGTGCCCTTGGGGGCCTGAAAGGTGCTCACGAAAGTCTCGTCACATTCCTCGTCGGGGAGCGTCCGTGCCGCTGCTCCCGTGGTGGCCGGCGGCCACGTCCCGCAGATAGGGGTTCGTGGCGCGCTCCTGGCCGATGGTCGTCTGGGGACCGTGTCCCGACAGCACCACGGTCGAGTTGTCGAGCGGCAGGCACACGCGGGCCAGCGAAGCGAGCATCTCGTCCATGTCACCGCCGGGCAGGTCGGTGCGTCCGATGGAGCCGGCGAAGAGCAGGTCGCCGGAGAAGAACACGGAGGGGATCTCCGCGGTCTCCGGCATCCTGAAGGTCACCGACCCCTTGGTATGACCGGGCGCGTGGGCGACGGAGAAGTCGAGTCCGGCGAGCTTCAGCCCGGCGCCGTCCGTCAGCTCCCGTACGTCGTCGGGCTCTCCCACGGTCAGCTCGCCCATGAGGGGCATCCCGATGGAGCGGCCGAGGGCCTTCTCCGGGTCGCTCATCATGTAGCGGTCGGACGGGTGGATCCACGCGGGGACGTCATGGGCGCCGCAGACCGGGACGACGGAGGCGACGTGGTCGATGTGTCCGTGGGTGAGGACGACGGCGACGGGCTTGAGCCGATGCTTGCGCAGCGTCTCCTCGACACCCTGGGTGGCCTGGTGGCCCGGGTCGATGATCACGCACTCCTCGCCCGCGGCGGGGGCGACCACATAGCAGTTGGTCCCCCAGGCCCCGGCGGGGAACCCGGCAATCAGCACGTTCGTCCTTAGATGTCGTCCGGCAGGGGCCGCGGGATTCGCGGAGAACACGGAATGCGGCAGATCAGAGCCTACCGGCGGTGCCGGTTCCACAGCCAACCCGTATACGGTACGGGCACACCCGGCCAGGACAGGAACAGACGAGCGACAGGAGCGGAACCGGTGGTCACCAGCGATCAGCGGCGGCGGCAGCTTGCCAGGGAGAAGTACGCGCGGCAGCAGCAGCGGCGGGAGGAGACCCGGCGCAGGGCGAAGCGCCGCAACACCGTCGTCGCGGCCTCCCTCGCGGTGGTCCTCGCGGCGGGCGGCGCGGTGTACGCGTCCGTCAAGCTGACGGGCGACGACACCCAGGGCAACGCGGGCCCCGAGAACCCGGCGAGCAGCTCCTCCGGCAGCCCGACGCCCTCCGCGAGCGAGTCGGCGAGCACCGAGCCGAAGATGTCGGTGGACGCCAAGGCCTCGTACACCATGGCGCTGAAGACCAGCGAGGGCGACGTCACGATCACCATGGACGCGGCGAAGACCCCGCGCACGGTGAACTCGTTCTCGCACCTGGCCGCGAAGAAGTACTTCGACGGGACCAAGTGCCACCGCCTCACCACCGGCGGCATCTTCGTGCTCCAGTGCGGTGACCCCAAGGGCGACGGCACCGGCGGTCCCGGGTACACGATCCCGGACGAGAACCTCGACGCCCTGGGCAAGGCGGGCGCGGACGGCACCGTCACCTACCCGGCGGGCACCGTGGCGATGGCCAACACCGGGCAGCCGGGCAGCGGCGGCTCGCAGTTCTTCCTCGTCTACAAGGACACCAAGCTGGCGCCGGGCTACACGCCGTTCGGGAAGATCGACGCGGCCGGCCTCCAGGTGGTCGAGGACGTCGCCGCGGCCGGGGTCGAGGGCGGCGCCGCCGACGGCGCCCCGAAGAAGGCCGTCACCATCGAGAAGGCGACCGTCACGAAGAAGTGAGCCGGGGGTCCGCACGCGCGCGTGACCGCGAATCTCGGTCGCGCTGAGTGCGGACAGCCGGGCCGCGGTTCGCCTAGATTGGCGTTGTGCAGCGTTGTGCCGTCGGCCGCGCTGCGGAAGGCGGGCGAGGCCCGCCGGGAAACTGTGGACGATGCCCGGGGGGTACCACCCCCCGACGGCATCATGGTGAGGAGGCGCTGTGAGCAGCGACCCGTGGGGCCGCGTCGACGAGACGGGCACCGTGTACGTGCGGACGGCCGAGGGCGAGAAGGTCGTCGGATCGTGGCAGGCCGGTACCCCTGAGGAGGCGCTGGCCTACTTCGAGCGCAAGTACGAGGGCCTGGTGGTCGAGATCGGCCTCCTCGAGAAGCGGGTGAAGACCACCGACCTCTCGGCGAAGGACGCCACCGCGGCGATCGAGCACATCCGGCAGCAGATCGACGAGCACCACGCCGTCGGCGACCTCGCCGCGCTCGCGACCCGCCTCGACAAGCTCGTCGAGACGGTCGACTCGCGCCGCGAGGAGCGCAAGGCCCAGAAGGCCAAGCAGACCGACGAGGCGCGCTCCGCCAAGGAGAAGCTCGTCACCGAGGCCGAGGAGCTGGCCCAGAGCGAGCAGTGGCGCTCCGCGGGCGAGCGGCTGCGGGCGCTGGTGGACACCTGGAAGGGTCTCCCCCGGCTCGACCGCAAGTCCGACGACGAGCTGTGGCACCGCTTCTCGCACGCCCGCTCGGCGTTCTCGAAGCGCCGCAAGGCCCACTTCGCCTCGCTGGACGCCCAGCGCGAGGACGCCCGCAAGGCCAAGGAGCGTCTGGTCGCCGAGGCGGAGTCGCTGTCGAACTCCACCGACTGGGGCACCACGGCGGCCCGGTACCGCGACCTGATGACCGAGTGGAAGGCCGCCGGCCGCGCCCAGCGCGAGCACGAGGACGACCTGTGGAACCGCTTCCGCGGCGCCCAGGACGTCTTCTTCGCGGCGCGCGGCGAGGTCTTCGCCGAGCGGGACGCGGAGCAGACCGAGAACCTCAAGCTCAAGGAGGAGCTCGCGACCGAGGCCGAGAAGCTGCTGCCGGTGTCGGACCTGAAGGCGGCGCGTGCCGCCTTCCGCTCCCTCAACGAGCGGTGGGAGGCCATCGGCCACGTCCCGCGTGACGCCCGTCCCAAGGTCGAGGGCCGGATGCACACGGTGGAGCGGGCCATCCAGGAGGCCGAGGAGGGCGAGTGGCGCCGGACGAACCCGGAGGCACGCGCGCGTGCCGCGGGTCTGACCGGCCAGCTCCAGGACGCCGTCGAGAAGCTGCGCAAGCAGATCGACGCGGCCCGCGCCGCCGGCAACGACGCCAAGGCCGACAAGCTCTCCCGCGAGCTGGAGGGCCGCCAGGCCCTGCTCGACCAGGCCATGAAGGGCCTGGAGGAGTTCGGCGGCTGACCGTTCGCCCCGACACGAGGAAGGCCCCCCGGCGCGATGCCGGGGGGCCTTCCTCGTGTCGTCCGTTCCCGCTCCTACGGCCTGCGGGCCGAGGTCACGCGGTACACGTCGTAGACGCCCTCCACTCCCCGCACGGCCTTCAGGACGTGGCCCAGGTGCTTCGGGTCGCCCATCTCGAAGGTGAAGCGCGAGGTGGCCACCCGGTCGCGGGAGGTCTGGACGGCCGCGGACAGGATGTTGACGTGCTGGTCCGAGAGGACCCGGGTGACGTCGGAGAGCAGCCGCGAGCGGTCCAGCGCCTCGACCTGGATGGCGACGAGGAAGACCGAGGACTGGGTGGGAGCCCACTCGACCTCGAGGATGCGCTCCGGCTCGCGGGAGAGCGACTCCACGTTGACGCAGTCGCTGCGGTGCACCGACACACCGCTGCCGCGGGTGACGAAGCCGATGATCGGGTCGCCGGGCACGGGGGTGCAGCAGCGGGCCAGCTTCACCCAGACGTCGTCGACGCCCTTGACGACGACCCCGGGGTCGGCGCTGGAGCGGCGCTTGGAGCGGCCGCGGGCCGGCGGGGCGACCTCCTCGATGTCCTCGGTGGCGGCCTCCTCGCCGCCGAGCGCCTGGACCAGCTTCTGCACGATGGACTGGGCGGTGACGTGGCCCTCGCCGATCGCCGCGTACAGCGAGGAGATGTCGGTGTAGCGCATCTCGTGGGCGAGGGTGACGAGGGAGTCGCCGGTGAGGATCCGCTGGATCGGCAGGTTCTGCTTGCGCATGGCCCGCGCGATGGCGTCCTTGCCCTGCTCGATGGCCTCGTCGCGGCGCTCCTTGGAGAACCAGGCACGGATCTTGTTGCGGGCGCGCGGGGACTTGACGAACCCCAGCCAGTCGCGGGAGGGACCCGCGCCGGCTGCCTTGGAGGTGAAGACCTCGACCAGGTCGCCGTTGTCGAGGGTCGATTCGAGCGGCACGAGCCGTCCGTTGACCCGCGCTCCTATGGTGCGGTGGCCGACCTCGGTGTGGACGGCGTACGAGAAGTCGACGGGGGTCGCGCCGGCGGGCAGCGCGATGACGTCGCCCTTCGGCGTGAAGACGAAGACCTCGTTGCGCGAGAGGTCGAAGCGCAGGGACTCCAGGAACTCGCTGGGGTCCTCGGTCTCCTTCTGCCAGTCGAGCAGCTGACGCAGCCACGCCATGTCGTTGAGGTGGTCGTCCTTGCCGCCCTTCTTCGGGACGTCGGCGCGGACCTTGGAGGCGCCGGCGACGGCCTCCTGCTTGTACTTCCAGTGGGCGGCGATGCCGTACTCGGCGCGCCGGTGCATGTCGAAGGTGCGGATCTGCAGCTCGACGGGCTTGCCGTTGGGTCCGATGACCGTCGTGTGCAGCGACTGGTACATGTTGAACTTCGGCATCGCGATGTAGTCCTTGAACCGGCCGGGGACCGGGTTCCATCGCGCGTGGACGGTGCCGAGGGCGGCGTAGCAGTCGCGCACCGTGTCGACCAGGACGCGGATGCCCACCAGGTCGTAGATCTCCGCGAAGTCGCGACCGCGGACGATCATCTTCTGGTAGACGCTGTAGTAGTGCTTGGGGCGGCCGGTGACCGTGGCCTTGATGCGGGCGGCGCGCAGGTCGGTCTGGACCTCGTCGGTCACTATCGCGAGGTACTCGTCCCGCTTCGGGGCGCGCTCGGCGACGAGCCGGACGATCTCGTCGTACATCTTGGGGTAGAGGATCGCGAAGGCGAGGTCCTCCAGCTCCCACTTGATGGTGTTCATGCCCAGCCGATGGGCCAGGGGCGCGTAGATCTCCAGCGTCTCGCGGGCCTTCTTCTCCTGCTTCTCCCGCTTGAGGTAGCGCATGGTGCGCATGTTGTGCAGGCGGTCGGCGAGCTTGATGACCAGGACGCGCGGGTCCTTGGCCATGGCGACGACCATCTTGCGGACGGTCTCGGCCTGCGCGGCCTCGCCGAACTTGACCTTGTCGAGCTTGGTGACGCCGTCGACGAGCAGCGCGACCTGGTCGCCGAAGTCGCGGCGCAGGGTGTCGAGGCCGTACTCGGTGTCCTCGACGGTGTCGTGCAGCAGGCCGGCCATCAGCGTCGCCGGGTCCATGCCGAGCTCGGCGAGGATGGTGGTCACGGCGAGCGGGTGCGTGATGTACGGGTCGCCGCTCTTGCGCTTCTGGCCGCGGTGCCAGCGCTCGGCGACCTGGTAGGCCCGCTCGACCTGGCGGAGCGTCGCCGTCTCGATCTTCGGGTCGTTGGAGCGGACGATCCGCAGCAGCGGTTCGAGGACCGGGTTGTACGGGGAGGAGCGCTGGACGCCGAGGCGGGCGAGGCGGGCGCGCACGCGGTTGGACGAGCTCATCCGCCGCGCGGGCGCCGMGGKGGCGGGCGTCGCGGTCCTGATGGAGCTCGGTTTCCTGCCGGGCCGGGCCCGGCTGGGCCACCGGCGGTACGGCCGAGGCCTCGATCGAGCTCATCCGCCGCGCGGGCGCCGAGGTGGCGGGCGTCGCGGTCCTGATGGAGCTCGGTTTCCTGCCCGATCGAGCTCATCCGCCGCGCGGGCGCCGCGGCGCCCCGCTCACGGCGCTGATCAGAGCTCGGTTTCCTGCCGGGCCGGGCCCGGCCGCTCCGGGGACTGCACGGCGCCCCGCTCACGGCGCTGATCACCGTCTGACATCGGGCTCCACCCGCACGGGGCGCRCCGGGGAWTCCCCGGYGCGCCCCGTGCGGGTGGAGCCCGATGTCAGACGGTGATCAGCGCCGTGAGCGGGGCGCCGTGCAGGGCGGGCTCCAGCCGGGCCCGGCCCGGCAGGAAACCGAGCTCCATCAGGACCGCGACGCCCGCCACCTCGGCGCCCGCGCGGCGGATGAGCTCGATCGAGGCCTCGGCCGTACCGCCGGTGGCGAGGACGTCGTCGATGACCATCACGCGGTCGCCCGCGTCCAGGTCCTCGGCGTGCACCTCGATCTCGGCGGTGCCGTACTCCAGCTCGTACGCCTGGCGGAGCGTGGCCCCGGGAAGCTTGCCGGCCTTGCGGACCGGGACGAAGCCCAGGCCCGCGCGGACGGCCACCGGGGCGGCCAGGATGAAGCCGCGCGCCTCCAGGCCGACGATCTTCGTCGCGCCGTGCGCGGAGCACAGCGCGGCGAGGGCGTCGGTGAGGGCCGTGAACGCCTCGGGGTCCGCGAGCAGCGGCGTGATGTCCTTGAACAGCACGCCGGGCTTGGGGTAGTCCGGTACGTCGCGGATGCGGCTGAGCAGGAGGGCGGTGACGTCCTGGGCCTCGGCGGTCATCCCCGCTGCTCCGAGGAGCGGCCGCGACGGCTCGCCCGCGGGCCGACGACGGCGATCTCGTTGTCGTCGGCGCGGTCGTCCGCTCCGTCGTACGACTCCCCCTTGGCGGCCGCACCGGCCCGCTTCGCGAGGACGCGCTTCTTCAGGGCCTTGATCGCCGGGTCGCGTTCCTTGAGGTCGGCGACGAGCGGCGTGGCGATGAAGATCGAGGAGTACGCACCGGCCGCGAGGCCGACGAACAGCGACAGCGAGATGTCGTTCAGCATGCCGGCGCCGAGGACGCCGCCACCGATGAAGAGCAGGCCGGCGACCGGCAGCAGCGCGACGACGGTGGTGTTGATCGAACGGACCAGGGTGCCGTTGATCGAGCGGTTGGCCAGCTCGCTGTACGTGAAGCGGGTCTGCTTCGTGATGTCCTTCGTCTGTTCCTTGAGGGAGTCGAAGACGACGACTGTGTCGTACAGCGAATAACCGAGGATCGTCAGCAGACCGATGACCGTACCGACCGTGACCTCGAAGCCGACCAGCGAGTAGATGCCGACCGTGATCGTGAGGTCGTGGATCAGCGCGATGAGCGCCGCGACCGCCATTCTCCACTCGAAGGCGATGGCCAGGTAGATCACCACGAGGATCATGAAGACCCCCAGACCGGTCCAGGCCTTGGTGGCGATCTGCTCACCCCAGCTGGGACCGACGAGCTCCGCCGCGATCTTGTCCTCGGCGACGTTCAGGTCCTTGGCGAGCTCCGTGCGGACCTGGTCGGACTGCGCGGTGTCCAGGCCGCCGACCTGGATGCGGAGGGAGCCGTTGCCGAGCTGCTGGACGATCGCGTCGTGGCCGGAGGCCTCTTCCGCGTACTCCTGGGCCTGGCTGACGGTGACGTCCGACTTCGGGGTCGTGAAGACGGCACCGCCCTGGAACTCGATGCCCATGTTGAGGCCGCGGACGGCCAGGGCGACGATGGCGGTGATGGTGATCAGGATGGACAGGCCATACCAGATCTTGCGGTTGCCGATGAAGTCGTAGCCGACCTCACCACGGTGGAGCCGGGCGCCGAGATCGCCGAGCTTCGACATCTCACGCCTCCTTCGGGTCGACAGGGCCAGCGGCAGAGGCATTGGCGCGGCGGGTGCGGCGCAGCGGCGGCTTGGCGCCGAGCCGCTTCGGGTCCAGGCCGGACCAGGCGTGGCCCTCGCCGAAGAACTTGGTCCGCGCGAGGAGCGTCATGACCGGCTTGGTGAAGAGGAACACCACGACGACGTCGAGCAGGGTGGTCAGGCCGAGCGTGAACGCGAAGCCCTGGACCTTGCCGACGGTGACGATGAAGAGCACGGCCGCGGCCAGGAACGACACGAAGTCGGAGACCAGGATGGTGCGGCGGGCGCGCGGCCAGGCGCGCTCGACGGCCGGGCGGAGCGTGCGGCCCTCGCGGAGTTCGTCGCGGATGCGCTCGAAGTACACGATGAACGAGTCCGCGGTGATGCCGATGGCGACGATGGCGCCGCAGACGGCCGGCAGGTTTAGCGCGAAGCCGATGGCCGGGCCGAGCAGGGCCATGATCACGTAGGTGAGCAGCGCGGAGACGCCGAGGCTCAGGATGGCGATCAGCGACAGGCCGCGGTAGTAGGCGACCAGGTAGATGATGACCAGACCCAGGCCGATGGCGCCGGCGATCAGACCGGCCTCCAGCTGGTCGCCGCCGAGCGCGGCGGTGACCGTGTCGACGCTCTGCGTCTCGAAGGTCAGCGGCAGGGCACCGTACGACAGGATGTTGCCGAGGTCCTGGGCCGACTGCTGGTTGAAGTTGCCGGAGATCTCGGCGCTGGCGCTCAGCGTCTGGCGCACCGACGGGGCCGAGACGACCTCGCCGTCGAGGACGATCGCGAAGCGGTTCTGCGGGTCGGCCTGCGAGGAGAGCTTGCCGGTGATCGCCTGGAACTTCTTCGAACCCGCGTCCGTGAAGTCCATGGTGACGATCCACATGCCGCGCTGCTGGTCGAGCTGGCCCTTGGCGTCGTCGACGTCGCGGCCCTCGACCTCGGCCGGGCCGAGGAGGTACTTCGACCAGACGCCGGGGGCGTCCTCACCACAGGCGACGGTCGGCTCGGTGGGCTTGACGCCCTGCCCTGCGGCGCTGCGCTGCTTGGGGTCGAGGCAGTTCAGGGAGGTGTACTTCTCCTGGAGCGCCGCGGTGGCGGCGTCCGGCGTCGGGGTGGCCGACGGGGTTCCGCTCGCCTTCGGCGTACCACTGGCCTTCGGGGTCCCGGAGGCGCTGCCGGTCGGGGTGGGGCTCGGGGCCTTGAGGGCCTCGGTGAGCGCGCGGCCCTGGGCCGAGCCGGTGGCCGACGGGGTGGCCGGCTTCTCGCCCACGGACGAGCCGGAGGTCGAGGCCGACGGCTTCGGCGTGCCGGAGGGAGAACCGGAGGAACTGGCGCTGGGCGCCGGGGCGGGTCCACCGTTCGTCACCGCGAGAACGGGCCGGAAGTAGAGCTGGGCGGTGGTACCGACCTGCTCCCGGGCCTGCTTCTCGTTCGTCCCGCGAGGGATGTTGACGATGATGTTCTCTTTGCCCTGCGTCTGGACCTCGGCCTCGGAGACACCGAGACCGTTGACCCGGCGCTCGATGATGCCGACGGCGGTGTTCATGTTGGTCTCGTTGACCGCCGACTCCTGGCCGGGCTCGGCCTTGGCCTTGAGCGTGATCGACGTACCGCCGGCGAGGTCGATGCCCAGGCGCGGGGTGGTGTGCCCCGACCAGAACATGCCGCCGGTGAGCGCGACCATGGCGATCAGGATGAGTGCCAGGGCGCGGCCCGGCCGGCTCTGTCCCCCCGCCGGCCTTCGGCCCTTCTTCGGTGCTGCCACCTGTCGTATCTCCCTGTCCAACCGTCCCGCGCCGGGTGTGCGCGGGACGGCCACGAAGTGTGTGTGGGGACCTTCCCCCGCAGACGTGGAACCGTTCCGGGAAACGCGCACGCCGGTGGGCGTGCGCGGTGTCCTCGGCCGCGACTACTTCGCGTCGGTCTCGCCGTCGGCCTTGCCGTCCTTCTGGCCCTCCGCGGCGTCGGCGACGTCCGACTTCTTCGTCAGATCGGCCTTCGGCGCGTCCTCGGCGGCCTCCGCGGCATCGGCGGTCGCGGTCAGCGACGAGGCGTCGTCCGGCACGACGGTGCCGGTCTCCGCGTCCTCGTCGTCACCGTGGACGATGCGGTTGTACTCGGAGTCCTGAAGGACGGCGCCGATCGCGTTCTTCGCGTAGACGGCGTGTACGCCGGGCGCGACCTCGAGGAGAACGGTCTCGTCGCCGATCTCCTTGACGGTGGCGTACATCCCCCCGATCGTCCGTACGCCGGTGCCGGGCTGCATCTCGTCGCGCATCTGCGCCGCCGCCTGCTGCTTCTTCTTGGCGGAGCGAGTCATCAGGAACATGGCCCCGATGAGGACGATGAAGGGGAGGAGGGTCACGATGCTCACGGGACGGGTTTCCTTCGCACGGTCGCGGAGAACCCGCGGCCTGATCTTCGGGGGTGGGCGCGCCGACCAGAAAGGGCGGCAACGGCGGAGTCTAGGCGAGTCCGCATCGACTGAACAACGTCCAGCATCGCACCCCGGTTCCTGTCCGGGCGAGTGTCAGCACCGTCACGCCCCGAAGAGCCCCTGTTGTCCCTTTCCCAGAGTGCTCCCGGTGCTTCCCGGGCCCGCTGCCTGCGGTGGAACCAGTCCGAGGTGCGCCCACGCGGCAGGAGTGGCGACCCGGCCACGGGGCGTACGGGCCAGCAGTCCCTCGCGTACGAGGAAGGGTTCGGCGACCTCCTCGACGGTCTCCCGCTCCTCCCCCACCGCGACGGCGAGGGTCGAGAGACCGACCGGTCCGCCGCCGAAGAGCTTGAGCAGGGCCTCCAGGACGGCCCGGTCGAGCCGGTCGAGGCCGCGGCCGTCGACCTCGTAGACGCTGAGGGCGGCCTCGGCGATCTCCCGGGTGATGGCGCCGTCCGCCTTGACCTGGGTGTAGTCGCGGACGCGGCGGAGCAGCCGGTTGGCGATACGGGGGGTTCCGCGGGAGCGGCCGGCGATCTCGGCGGCGCCGGCCGGGTCGATCTCGACGTCGAGGAGTCCGGCGGAGCGGTGGATCACGCGCTGGAGCTCGGCCGGCTCGTAGAACTCCATGTGGCCGGTGAAGCCGAAGCGGTCGCGGAGCGGCGGCGGCAGGAGTCCGGCCCGGGTGGTGGCGCCGACCAGGGTGAACGGCGGCAGTTCGAGCGGGATGGCGGTGGCGCCGGGGCCCTTGCCGACGATGACGTCGACGCGGAAGTCCTCCATCGCCATGTAGAGCATCTCCTCGGCGGGCCGGGACATCCGGTGGATCTCGTCGAGGAAGAGGATCTCGCCCTCCTGGAGGGAGGAGAGGATCGCGGCGAGGTCGCCGGCGTGCTGGATGGCGGGGCCCGAGGTGATGCGGATCGGGGCGTTCATCTCGGCGGCGATGATCATCGACAGGGTGGTCTTGCCGAGGCCGGGGGCGCCGGAGAGCAGCACGTGGTCGGCGGTGGCACCGCGCTGACGGGCGGCCTTGAGCACCAGGTCGAGCTGCTGGCGGACCTTCTCCTGGCCGACGAACTCGCTGAGGTCCTTGGGCCGCAGGGCCGCCTCGACGGCCTGGTCGTCCCCCTCGGCCGATGATCCGACGATGCGCGCCTCGTCGTCGGCGGTGGTCTCGTCGTCCCAGTTCACGGATGCTCTGCCTTCTCGGTGGTGGTGCGGTGGTCAGTGCGGCGGGGCGGCGGTTCCGGCGGGGCGGCTCCCCCGCCCCGCGCGGCCGGTCCCGTCAGCGGGCGCGGTTCAGGGACTGCAGGGCCGCCCTCAGCAGCTGCGGCACCGGCGCCGAGCCGCCGGCGGCGATGGCCTCCTCCGCCTGCGGCGCCACCGCCGCCACGGCCTCCTCCGCCTCGCGGGGGGCGTAGCCGAGGCCGATGAGAGCGGCGGAGAGCTGCTCCGTCCACGGCGCCGGGCCGGCGGCCGCGGCGCGCTGCGCGCCGACCATGCCGCTGCTGCCGAGCGGGGCGCCGAGCTTGTCCTTCAGTTCGAGGAGGAGTTTCTGCGCGCCCTTCTTGCCGATGCCGGGGACGGCCATGAGGGCCTTCTCGTCGCCGGTGGAGACGGCGATCCGCAGGGCGTCGGGGCTGTGCACCCCGAGCATGGCCTGGGCGAGGCGGGGGCCGACGCCGCTGGCGGTCTGGAGGAGCTCGAAGACCTGCCGCTCGTCGTCGTCGGCGAAGCCGTACAGGGTGAGGGAGTCCTCCCGGACGACGAGGGAGGTGGCGAGCCGGGCGTCCTCGCCGATCCGGAGTCCCGCGAGCGTGCCCGGGGTGCACTGGACGGCCATGCCCACGCCGCCGACCTCGATGACGGCCGTGGTGGGGGCGAGCGCGGCGACCGGGCCGCTGACGAAGGCGATCATCGGGTTCGGCCTTTCACTGCGGCCGCCTGCCGGGCGACCGCCTGCTGGAGGCGGCTCTCGGCGACGGCCTGCTGGAGACGGTTCTGGGCGGGGGCGCGCCAGATGTGGCAGATGGCGAGGGCGAGGGCGTCGGCGGCGTCGGCCGGCTTGGGGGGCGCGGAGAGCCGGAGCAGCCGGGTCACCATGGCTCCGACCTGCGCCTTGTCGGCGCGTCCGCTTCCGGTGACGGCGGCCTTGACCTCGCTGGGGGTGTGCAGGGCGACGGGGATGCCGCGGCGGGAGGCGCAGAGCATGGCGACGGCGCTGGCCTGAGCGGTGCCCATCACCGTACGCACGTTGTGCTGGCTGAACACCCGCTCCACCGCGACGAGTTCGGGCGAGAAGCGGTCGAGCCACTCCTCGATGCCACGCTCGATGCCCACCAGGCGCACCCCGATGTCGTCGTCCGCGGCGGTCCGCACCACCCCCACGCCGAGCATGGTGAGGGGCCGTCCGGCGACCCCTTCGACGACGCCTACGCCGCACCGGGTCAGGCCCGGGTCCACCCCGAGAACACGCACGTCGCGCCCCCTTCTCGCTCACCTGTTTGTGCAGGCTATCGGCTGCCGCCGACATCGCCGCACGAACGACAGCGGGCCGACGGGGGCGTGTCCCCGTCGGCCCGCTGTGCGGCCGCTCGCTCGGCGGCCCCGATCAGGCGTCGACCTTGGCCATGACCTCGTCGCTGACGTCGAAGTTGGCGAAGACGTTCTGGACGTCGTCGCTGTCCTCCAGCGCGTCGATCAACTTGAAGATCTTGCGCGCGCCCTCTTCGTCGAGCTCGACCTGCATGGTCGGGACGAAGCTGGAGTCGGCCGAGTCGTAGTCGATGCCGGCCTCCTGGAGGGCGGTGCGGACCGCGACCAGGTCGGTGGCCTCGCTGATGATCTCGAAGGATTCGCCGAGGTCGTTGACCTCCTCGGCGCCGGCCTCGAGCACCGACTCCAGGAGGTCGTCCTCGGTCAGCTCGCCCTTGGGGAGCACGATGACGCCCTTGCGGTTGAACAGGTACGAGACCGAGCCCGGGTCGGCCATGGAGCCGCCGTTGCGGGTCATGGCGACGCGCACGTCGGAGGCGGCGCGGTTGCGGTTGTCGGTGAGGCACTCGATGAGCACCGCGACACCGTTGGGCCCGTAGCCCTCGTACATGATCGTCTCGTAGTCGGCGCCGCCGGCCTCGAGACCCGCACCGCGCTTGAGCGCGGAGTCGATGTTCTTGTTCGGGACCGACTGCTTCTTCGCCTTCTGGACGGCGTCGAACAGCGTCGGGTTGCCGTCCAGGTCGGCGCCGCCGGTGCGGGCCGCGACCTCGATGTTCTTGATCAGCTTCGCGAAGAGCTTGCCGCGCTTGGCATCGATCACGGCCTTCTTGTGCTTCGTCGTAGCCCATTTAGAGTGGCCGGACATCTGCCTGTCTCCTTCGCGTAACCCATTTCTGAACGAACCCCAGAGATCCTACCGGGATCGGATCAGCGTGCCGCGCGCACCATGTCGACGAACAGGGCGTGGATGCGGTGATCCCCGGTGAGTTCGGGGTGGAACGAGGTCGCGAGGACCCGGCCCTGGCGGACGGCCACGATGTGACCCTCGTGCTCGGCGAGCACCTCGACCTCGGCGCCGACGGACTCCACCCAGGGGGCGCGGATGAAGACGCCCTCGACGGGGCCGTCCTCGATGCCCGCGACGGTGACGCCGGCCTCGAAGGACTCGTTCTGCCGCCCGAAGGCGTTGCGGCGGACGATCATGTCGATGCCGCCGAAGGTGTCCTGGCCCGAGCGCGGGTCGAGGATCTTCTCGGCGAGCATGATCAGACCGGCGCAGGTGCCGTAGACCGGCAGGCCGGCGGCGATGCGCTCGCGCAGCGGCTCCGCCATGCCGAACAGCTCGGCCAGCTTGGAGATGGTGGTGGACTCCCCGCCGGGGATGACCAGACCGTCGATCTCGGCCAGCTCTTCGGGGCGCCGGACCGGCCTGGCCACGGCGTCAGCCGCGGCCAGGGCGATCAGGTGCTCCCGTACGTCGCCCTGGAGTGCCAGGACACCGATCACGGGTGTGCTCATCAGTGGTTACCAGCCGCGGTTGGCGTAGCGCTCGGACTCGGGGAGGGTGTCGCAGTTGATGCCGACCATGGCCTCGCCCAGGTTGCGGGAGGCGTCCGCGATGATCTTCGGGTCGTCGTAGAAGGTGGTGGCCTTCACGATGGCGGCGGCGCGCTTGGCCGGGTCGCCGGACTTGAAGATGCCGGAGCCGACGAAGACGCCCTCGGCGCCGAGCTGGCGCATGAGCGCGGCGTCGGCGGGGGTCGCGACGCCACCGGCGGAGAACAGCACGACCGGGAGCTTGCCGAGCTCGGCGACCTCCTTGACCAGCTCGTACGGGGCGCGCAGGTCCTTGGCGGCGGCGAAGAGCTCGTTGTTGTCGAAGCCGCGCAGCCGGGCGATCTCGTTCTTGATCTGGCGCAGGTGGCGGACGGCCTCGACGACGTTGCCGGTGCCGGCCTCGCCCTTGGAGCGGATCATGGCCGCGCCCTCGGCGATGCGGCGCAGGGCCTCGCCCAGGTTGGTGGCGCCACAGACGAAGGGGGTCGTGAAGGCCCACTTGTCGGAGTGGTTGACCTCGTCGGCCGGGGTGAGGACCTCGGACTCGTCGATGTAGTCGACGCCGAGGGACTGGAGGACCTGCGCCTCGACGAAGTGGCCGATGCGGGACTTGGCCATCACCGGGATGGAGACCGCGCCGATGATCTCCTCGATCATGTTCGGGTCGGACATCCGGGCCACGCCGCCGTCCTTGCGGATGTCCGCGGGGACCCGCTCCAGGGCCATGACGGCCACGGCGCCGGCGTCCTCGGCGATCTTCGCCTGCTCGGCGTTGACGACGTCCATGATCACGCCGCCCTTGAGCTGCTCGGCCATGCCGCGCTTCACACGGGCGGTGCCGGTCTCGGGGGACTGCGGGGAAACGGAAGGCGTGGTGGACACGGGGACCTCACTCGTGACAACGGGGGTTGACGACTAGGACGAGGAAACAGGCCACGTGCAGTCCACAGCAAGGGCCAATGTGGACCCGGTGGATCGTTTTCGCAGGCTGAGAGCATCAGGCCGGGCGGTCGGCAAGGGCCACCGGCGCCTCGTCGTCCATTTCGAAGGCCAGCGGGAAGGGCGCGTGGCCTGCCAGCCGGAACCACCTGACCGTACGGTGGCGCCGCAGGGCGCGCGCGGCGCGGACGGCGTCGTTGTGGAAGCGGCGGGCCATCGGGACCCGGCGGACGGACGCCGCCAGCTCCTCCGCGGCCTCCACCCCGCCCGGGGCGTCCCGTACGAGTTCCACCTGCTCGGGCTCGCCGAACACGACCCGCAGGGCCTGGCTCAGCTCGCTCTCGGCGACCTCCCGGTGGTCCTCCTCGGCCTGCCGGGCGGCGTGCGCGGCCTCGTACAGCACGATCGAGGCGGCCGGGTCGAGGACGCCGGAGGTGGCCAGCTCCTGGGTGACCGAGGCCCGGCGCAGCAACTGCGCGTCCAGGGCCGCGCGGGCGGCGTCGATGCGGGAGTGCAGCCGGTCGAGCCGGCCGGCGGTCCAGCTGAGGTAGACGCCGATGAGGATCAGCGCGACGACGGTCCAGATCAGGGTTTCGGTCACGGGCCGAAAGGCTACCGGGAGGCCGAGCCCGGGACGGCGCCGCCGGCGGCGAGCGCAGCGGCCGGCACCCGCACGTCACGGGCCCGCGTGCCGCTGGACACGGCGGACCCGTCCGCCCCCGCGTCACGGGCCCGCGTGCCCCGGGGCGCGGCGGAACCGTCCGCCCCGCTTGGGCATGGCGGGCGCGGTCCGCACGGGGGCTGACGCGCCGCGCGCGGCCGCCGACGAGCGCAGGCGCCGCGCGGGCTCGCCGGCGGGCGGGCCCGCTCCTACAGGCCCAGCCTCGCCCGCAGCCCCACGCGTTCGTCGGTGTCGACCGCCGCCGCCCCGTCCGTCACCGTCTCGTAGACCGCAAGGATGTCCGCGCCGACCGTCGTCCAGTCGAAGCGGCGGACGTGGGCCGAGCCCCGCGCGCTCAGTTCCGCGCGGCGCTCGCCGTCGCCGAGGAGCCGGATCGCCGCGTCCGCGAGCGCGTCCGCGTCCTCGTTGGCGAACAGTTCGCCGGCCGCACCCTGGTCCAGGACCTGCGCGAAGGCGTCCAGGTCGGAGGCGAGCACCGGCGCGCCGGCCGACAGGGCCTCGACGAGGATGATGCCGAAGCTCTCGCCGCCGGTGTTCGGCGCCACGTACACGTCGACGCTGCGGAGCAGCCGCGCCTTGTCCTCGTCGCTGACCATGCCGAGGAACTCCACCCGGGACCGCATCTCGCGCGGCAGCGAGGCCACCGCCTCCTCCTCGTCCCCGCGCCCGGCGACCAGGAGCCGTGCCCCCGGCCGCTCGGTGAGGATCCTGGGCAGCGCCCGCATGAGGACGGGCAGGCCCTTTCGGGGCTCGTCGATGCGTCCGATGAAGCCGAGCGTCTCGCCCTGCCACTCCTTCTTCGGCTCGGCGCGCGCGAAGAAGTCGACGTCGACCCCGTTGGGGATGACGACGGCGTCGCCGCCCAGGTGCTCGACGAGGGTGCGCCGCGCGTACTCGCTCACCGCGATGCGCGCGCTGATCTTCTCGAGCGCCGGCTGGAGGATCGGGTACGCGGCGATCATCGCCCGCGAGCGGGGGTTCGAGGTGTGGAAGGTCGCCACGATCGGCCCCTGTGCCGCCCAGCAGGTGAGCAGCCCGAGCGACGGCGAGGTCGGCTCGTGGATGTGGACGACGTCGAAGGTGCCGTCGTGCAGCCAGCGGCGGACCCGCGCGGCGGAGAGGAAGCCGAAGTTGAGCCGCGCCACCGAGCCGTTGTACGGCACCGGGACGGCCCGGCCGGCCGACACCGCGTACGGCGGCAGCGGCGTCTCGTCGTCGGCGGGCGCGAGCACCGAGACCTCGTGGCCGAGCCTGATGAGGTGCTCGGCGAGGTCGCGGATGTGGAACTGGACGCCGCCCGGCACGTCCCAGGAGTACGGGCAGACGATCCCGATCTTCACGCGCCCCGCTCCCCGCCCCGCTCGTCACCGGCAGCCCCGTCGGCCCCGGCAGCCCCGGTGTCCCCGCCGGTCCCGGGATGTTCGTCCAGGTCCGCGAGCCACAGTCGTTGCAGCATGTGCCAGTCCTCCGGGTGTTCCGCGATGCCGGAGGCGAAGGCGTCGGCCAGCGCCTGGGTCATCACGGTCGTCTTCTCCGCCCGCGTACCCGAGGCGGGGACGTCGATCGGCGCGTGGATACGGCCCCGCATGACGGTCTCGTCGCCGTACCAGAGCGTCACGGGGAGCAGCAGCGCGCCCGTCTGCTGGGCGAGGATCGCCGGTCCCGCGGGCATCCGCGCGGTCTCCCCGAAGAAGGTCACCTCGGTGCCGGAGGCCGACAGGTCGCGGTCGGCGACCAGGCAGACCAGGCCGCCGGCCCGCAGGCGCCGGGCGAGCGTGCCGAAGGCGGAGCCCCCGGTGTGCGGGACGACCTCCATGCCGAGGGACTCGCGGTAGGCCACGAAGCGGTCGTAGAGCGTCTCCGGCTTGAGCCGCTCGGCGACGGTGGTGAACGGGACGCCGAGGGAGCGGGTCACCCACACGCCCGCGAGGTCCCAGTTCGCCAGGTGCGGCAGGGCCAGGACGACCCCTCGTCCGGCGGCGAGGCCTTCCTGGAGGTGGTGGATGTTCTGGATGTCCATCCCGCGCTCGACGCGCTCCCTGCTCCAGGTAGGCAGCCGGAAGGACTCCATCCAATAGCGCATGTACGAGCGCATGCCGGCCTTCGACAGCTCGGCGAGGCGCTCGGGGGTGGCGTCCGGCACCACGCGCGCGAGGTTGGATTCGAGGCGCAGGACGCTCTTGCCGCGCCGCTTCCACGTGAGGTCGGCGATCCTGCGGCCGAGCCCGGTGGCCACCGGCTCGGGCAGCTTCTTGACGGTCGCCCAGCCGACGCCGTACAGCCCGTCGCTCAGCCTGTCCTTGAACGTGCCGCCGCCGGACGCGCGGTCCTTCGGGACAGCGGCGGACGCGCCGTCCTTCGGGCCGCCGCCCTGCGGCGCCCCGTCCTTCACCGTGCTCATGTCGTCGCCCCGCTTCCGCCGGCCGCGGCGGCGTCCGCCTCGGCCGATTCCCGTCGTACGGTCACGACGCGCTGGCCCAGGGTGACGGCGCTGCCGACGGCCACGATCCACAGGGCGATCGGCAGGAGCACCTGCACCCCGGGGACGCCGAAGGCGTGCAGTCCGGCGAGGCCGGCCGCGACGAGCGAGATCACCAGGCGCTCGGCGCGCTCGATCAGACCGTTGACGGCGACGGGCAGGCCGATCGACTCGCCCCGGGCCTTGGTGTACGAGACCACCTGGCCGCTCGCCAGGCAGAAGATCGCCACGGCGCACATCACGTTGTCGTCGCCGTTGCCCGCGTACCAGAGCGCGAAGCCGCCGAAGATGGCGCCGTCGGCGACCCGGTCGAGCGTCGAGTCGAGGAAGGCGCCCCAGCGGCTGGAGATCCCCGCCTGCCGGGCCATGTTGCCGTCGACGAGGTCGGAGAAGACGAAGAGGGTGATGACGATGGTGCCCCAGAAGAACTCCCCGCGGGGGAAGAACACCAGCGCACCGGCCATCACCCCCGCCGTGCCGATGAGCGTGACCGCGTCGGGGCTGACGCCCCTGCGGAGCAGAAACGCGGCGAACGGTGTGAGGACACGCGTAAAAAATGCACGCGCGTACTTGTTCAGCATGGCCTTCCCGGTGTTCGGTGGGCCGCGGCCCCTACGACCACCGGCTCACCCATCGTAGCCACGCGCGCCCCGGCGCACGGGCGGCACCCGCCCCGCGGCGCCCGCGTCCCCCGCGAGGGCCCTCCCCGTGTACGACGTATGGACGCCTCCCCGGGTCGGTGCCAAGCTCGAAGAACCACCGCGGGCCCCCGGCCGGAGCCGTACCGCGACAGAGCACTCCCCCCGTGGCACCCGCCGTACCGCCGCACCGTGCGCGCGGCCGGGAGGACACATCATGGGTGAGAAGGCGAACACGGCCGCCGGAGCCGCCGGCCGGGCTCCGACGGCCGACCGGCCCGCGGCCGTACGGAACGTGGTGCTGGTCGGCCACAGCGGATCCGGCAAGACGACCCTGGTCGAGGCGCTGGCCCAGACCGCCGGGGCCCTCAACCGGGCCGGCCGGGTCGAGGACGGCGGCACCGTCTCCGACTACGACGAGATCGAGCACCGCCGGCACCGCTCCGTACAGCTCTCCCTCGTCCCGGTCGACTGGGACGGGTACAAGATCAACCTCCTCGACACCCCCGGGTACGCCGACTTCGTCGGGGAGCTGAGGGCCGGTCTGCGCGCGGCGGACGCGGCCCTCTTCGTCGTCTCGGCCGCCCAGGAGGCCGACGCCGTCGCCGCGTCCACCCGGATGATCTGGGAGGAGTGCGCGGCCGTCGGCATGCCCCGGGCCATCGTCGTCACCCACCTCGACACCGCCCGCACCGACTTCGCCGAGCTGACCGGGGTCTGCGCCGCGCTGTTCGGCCACGACGACCCGGACGCCGTCCTGCCCCTCTACCTCCCGGTGCGCGGCCCCGAGGGCGCCGACGGGCACGCGCCTGTCACCGGGCTGGTCGGCCTGCTCTCGGAACGGATCCTCGACTACTCGACGGGGGTGCGGACGGAACGCCCGCCCGACGAGGAGCAGCGGCCGCTGATCGCGGAGGCCCGCGCCCGGCTGATCGAGGGGATCATCGCCGAGAGCGAGGACGAGACCCTGATGGACCGCTATCTCGCCGGCGAGCCGGTCGACGTGAAGACGCTCGTCGACGACCTGGAGAAGGCGGTGGCGCGGGGCGCGTTCCATCCGGTGCTCGCGGCCGCCCCCGCGGCGGCCGGCGGGTCGCAGGGCCTGGGCACCCTCGAACTCCTGGAGCTGATCACCGGCGGTTTCCCCTCTCCCCTGGAGCACGAGCCGCCCGCGGTGACCACCCCCGACGGCCGGCCCCGGCCGCCTCTCGTCTGCGACCCCGAGGGCCCGCTCGTCGCCGAGGTCGTGAAGACCGCATCGGACCCCTACGTGGGCCGGGTGTCCCTGGTCCGGGTCTTCTCCGGCACCCTGCGCCCCGACGAGACCGTCCACGTGTCGGGGCACGGCCTGACCGACCGGGGGCACGAGGGCCGGAACCTGCACGAGGCGAACGAGCGGGTCGGCGGGCTCACCTCGCCCTTCGGCAAGCAGCAGCGGCCGATGGCCCACTGCGTCGCCGGGGATCTCGCCTGCGTGGCCCGGCTGGGCCGGGCCGAGACCGGCGACACGATCTCGGCCAAGGACGACCCCCTCCTGATCGAGCCCTGGAGCCTGCCGGAGCCGCTGCTCCCGCTGGCGGTGCAGGCCCACGGGAAGGCCGACGAGGACCGGCTCTCGCAGGGCCTCGCCCGGCTGGTCGCCGAGGACCCCGCCCTGCGGCTCGAACAGAACCCGGACACCCGTCAGGTGGTCCTGTGGTGTCTGGGCGAGGCCCACCAGGACGTCGTCCTCGAACGCCTCCGCGGCCGGTACGGGGTCCAGGTCGACGCCGTGCCGTACCGGGTGTCGCTGCGCGAGACGTTCGGCGGCGCGGCGGCGGGCCGGGGCCGGCACGTCAAGCAGTCCGGCGGCCACGGCCAGTACGCCGTCTGCGAGATCGAGGTGGAGCCGCTCCCGCCGGGCAGCGGCGTCGAGTTCGTCGACAAGGTGGTCGGCGGCGCGGTGCCCCGGCAGTTCATCTCCTCCGTCGAGAAGGGCGTACGGGCGCAGGCCGCGCGCGGTGTCGCGGCCGGCTACCCGCTCGTCGACATCCGGGTCACCCTCAAGGACGGCAAGGCGCACTCGGTGGACTCCTCGGACGCCGCCTTCCAGACGGCGGGCGCGCTCGCGCTGCGCGAGGCGGCCGCCGAGGTCCCCGTGCACCTGCTGGAACCGGTGGCCGAGGTCCGGGTCATGGTGCCCGACGAGTACGTGGGTCCGGTGATGAGCGACCTGTCGGGCCGGCGGGGCCGTGTCGTGGGCACCGACCAGGCCGGGCCCGGCCGGACCGTGGTCCGGGCCGAGGTGCCGGAGATCGAGATCGGTCGGTACGCGATCGACCTGCGGTCCGTGTCGCACGGCACGGGCCGCTTCGACCGCGCGTACGCCCGGCACGAGCCGATGCCGCGGCACCTGGCCGAGCAGGTCCGCGCGGAGGACTGAGGAGAGGCTGCCGTCCGGCGGTGAAGGCGACGGGCCTCCGCCGAGCCGGGCGGACGCCCGCGCGTGCGTCATTCGGCCTCGCTTTCCACAGGCGGTGACGCACACGACGGTCCCCGGTTACTCTGTGGTGCCCAGCTCAGAAGGTGTGCGGGGCGCGGCAGTTGGGAACAGCCCGCACTAGGAACCGCGGCGATGGGGGCGGCAGTGTCGATCGATGGCTTCGGACCCGGGGCGCAGGTCCCGCTGACGGGCACGGGCGGGGGCACGGGGGCGACGAACGCGCTCGCGTCCGCCGCGTACCGGGACAGCGAACTGAAGACGATTCAGGAAGCGGACAACGAGCTCTACAAGACTACGCTCAAGGGCGGGAAGTGGGAGAAGCTCTTCCGCCCCGACCTGGGCGAGGCCTTCTCCCGCGCGGTGCAGGTCCGGATGCTCGGCGGCGGCCGCGGCGCCCTGATCCAGTCGTTCGGCGCCGAGCCGCAGCCGGTCGTCGAGCACTGCCTCGCGGCCACCCACATCCGCCGGCAGCGGGACACCAAGCTCACCCTGATCACCGCCGTCTGCGGGGTGCTCTTCCTGCCCGGCCTGCTGCTGTGGCTCGGCATCATCTCGCTGCGCCGGCTGGTCGCCGGCTCGGACAACCGGCGGACGAGCGTCGTCGGCACGGTCCTGCTGTGGGGGGCGGGCATCTTCTCCGCGCTCGTGCTCCTCGCGCTGCCCCTCGACGGGTTCCTGCCGAACTACCTGCGCGCCATGATCGTGGCCCCGGTCATCGGCTGGTTCCTGGCCCGCCGGATCTGCGACCGCTCCGCCGTGGACCTCCGGGAGCGCTGGGCGGGACTGCTCAGCGGCGGCGGCGCCGGCCCCCAGATCCCCAAGTCCGTTCCGCAGGACCCCGGCGAGAAGTCGGCGGAGGAGCTGCGGCTGAACCTGGAGAAGCTCTCCGCCGAGCAGCAGTCCAACATCGCGTTCTACGCCGGGCCCAAGGGCATCCTCGGCCTCGGCACCCGCTGGGGCAGCTGGACCCTCGCCGAGGAGCTGGTGCCGGTGGCCGGCCGGGAGATCCACGACTTCCGCGCCTGGGACGTCATCCGCAAGATCCACGACCAGCTCACCCTGCTGGAGCGGGGCTCGCTCAAGACCGGCTTCCCGAAGCCGACGGTCAAGCACTGGATCGTCTCCGCGGTCGGCGAGGGCGCCGACTCCGTCACCCGCCCCGAGGGCGACAACATCGTCCACTTCCAGGTCAAGCCGCACGAGATACAGCGGATCTGCAACGACCAGCAGTTCGGCGCGGGCAACCGGCACTACCTGGGCGTCCAGTTCACGCTCTGGGACGGGAACCTGGTCCTGACCATGATGGTCACGGTGACCTCGCTCCACCACACGCTCAGGATCGAGGTCACCGGGCACGCGCTGGGCCCGGTGCACGGCCTCTTCGGCTCGAAGCCCGCGGCCAAGACCAGGGAGGTCTCGAAGACCGTCCGGTTCTGGGAGACGAAGTCGATCCAGCAGCCGCTGCTCACCACCGACGACGTCGTCCGGCTGGCGGTGCGCGCCCCGTTCACCTGGTACCCGCCGGTGCTGGACTTCCTCGGCGGCAAGATGGTGCTGCCGGAGCCCTTCGGCCTGCGGCACGTCTGGGCCGGGCCGCTCTGGAAGAACCGCTTCATGGCCGACGACGCCATACGGATGGCGACGCCGGTGCTGCGCGCGGTGCACTCCGCGACGCTGAAGTTTCTCGACGAGCACAACGTGGACACGGAGCGCTTCACCAACCGCTCGCTGGTCCTCAGCGGCGGCATCCAGGAGCCGGGCCCCAAGAAGGCCGACGTCTACGACGCGTGACGCGGCAACGGGCGAAGGCCGTGAGCGGCCGCAGTGACAGACGACCGTGACCGGAGCGTATGCGAAGGGCCCGGACCACGACCGTGGTCCGGGCCCTTCGCATACGGATCAGACGGCGGCGGGCCAGGCGTCGGCCAGCATCTTCCGGGTGTCCGCAAGCAGCTGCGGCAGCACCTTGGTGTGCCCGACGACCGGCATGAAGTTGGTGTCCCCGCCCCAGCGGGGCACCACGTGCTGGTGCAGGTGGGCAGCGATCCCGGCGCCCGCGACGGCGCCCTGGTTCATCCCGATGTTGAAGCCGTGGGCGCCGGAGGCCGCCCGCAGCGCGACCATCGCGCGCTTGGTGAGGTCGGCGAGCTCCGCCGTCTCCGCCTCGTCCAGGTCCGTGTAGTCGGCGACGTGCCGGTACGGGACGACCATGAGGTGACCGCCGTTGTACGGGTACAGGTTGAGCACCGCGTACACGCTCCGGCCCCGGGCGATCACCAGACCGTCCTCGTCCGACTTCGCCGGGATCGAGCAGAACGGACAGCCGTCCTCGGCACCCGGCCCGGTCGGCTTGTTCTCGCCCTGGATGTACGCCATTCGATGAGGCGTCCAGAGGCGCTGGAACGCGTCCCGCGTCCCGACTCCGATCTGCTGCTCCGGCTCAGTCGTCATGCTGTGCAGCATATTGCGTCGCCCGTTCGGAACGTGTCGCCGGGGCGGAGGATCCGTGCAGCGGCCATGCTGAGGCGATGAGCGACAGGCCCCCGAAACCACCGCGCCAGGAACGCTGGGACCGTCTCATGGAGCTGCCGCTCGCGGTGGCCTCCCTGCTCTATCTGACGAGCTACGCGGTGCGTGTCCTGGCCCACGACCACCTCCCGCAGGAGTGGCTCGACATCTGCCTCACCCTCACCCTCGTCTCCTGGGGCGTCTTCGGCGCGGACTACCTGGTGCGCCTGCGCCTCAGCGGTCTCGGCCCCTTCCGCTTCCTGCGGACCCATCTGCTCGACACGGTGGTCCTGGTCCTGCCGCTGCTGCGGCCGGTGCGGATGGTGAGCACGTACGACCAGGTGCAGCGCCGCCGGGACCGGCCGCGCCTCACGCTCTACGCGCGCGTGATGGTCTACGCCGGTCTCACCGTGGCCCTGCTCGGCTTCGCGGGCGCGCTCACCGTCTACCACTACGAGGTCGATGCCCCCGGGGCCTCGATCCGCACCTTCGGCGACTCGGTCTGGTGGACCTGCGCCACGCTCGCGACCGTCGGGTACGGGGACGTCGTCCCGGTGACGGTGATGGGCCGGGTGACCGCGGTGGGGCTGATGGCCTGCGGGCTCGCGCTGCTCGGCGCGGTGACGGGCTCGTTCTCTTCCTGGCTGATCCAGTCGTTCACCCGGGACGACGAGAAGGACGGCGGAAGGCCCCCGGGGGGATTCCCGGGGGCCTCCTGAGACGCGTCGTCCGGGTCCGGCGGAGCCGGACGACGCGGGGCGCCGCTCGATCAGACCTGGACGCGGTCCTCGACGATCTTGGCGATCTTGGCGATGGCCTCGTCGACCGGGATGCCGTTCTCCTGCGAACCGTCGCGGTAGCGGAAGGAGACGGCGCCGGCGGCCATGTCCTCGTCACCCGCGATGATCATGAACGGGACCTTCTGCTTCTGCGCGTTGCGGATCTTCTTCTGCATCCGGTCCGAGGACGAGTCGACGTCCACCCGCAGCCCCTGCTTCTTCGCCTTGGCGGCGAACTCGTGCAGGTAGTCGACGTGCGCGTCGCCGATCGGGATGCCGGTGGCCTGGACGGGAGCCAGCCACGGCGGCATCGCGCCCGCGTAGTGCTCCAGGAGCACGGCGAAGAAACGCTCGATCGAGCCGAACAGCGCACGGTGGATCATGACCGGGCGCTGCTTGGTGCCGTCCGGGGCGGTGTACTCCAGGTCGAAGCGCTCCGGCAGGTTGAAGTCGAGCTGCACGGTCGACATCTGCCAGGTGCGGCCGATGGCGTCCCGCGCCTGGACGGAGATCTTCGGGCCGTAGAACGCGGCGCCGCCCGGGTCGGGGGTCAGCGGGAGACCCTGCTTCTCGGCGACCTGCTGGAGGACCGCGGTGGCCTCCTCCCAGACCTCGTCCGAGCCGACGAACTTCTCCGGGTCCTTGGTGGAGAGCTCCAGGTAGAAGTCGGTCAGACCGTAGTCGCGCAGCAGGTTGAGGACGAAGGTGAGGGTCTTGTCGAGCTCCTCCGCCATCTGCTCCTTGGTGCAGTAGATGTGCGCGTCGTCCTGGGTGAAGCCGCGGGCCCGGGTCAGGCCGTGCACGACGCCCGACTTCTCGTACCGGTACACGGTGCCGAACTCGAAGAGCCGCAGCGGGAGTTCACGGTAGGAACGGCCGCGCGCGTCGAAGATCAGGTTGTGCATCGGGCAGTTCATGGGCTTGAGGTAGTAGTCCACGCCCTCGTCGAGCTGCATGGGGGGGTACATGCCCTCGGCGTACCAGTCGAGGTGGCCCGACTTCTCGAACAGCTTGCCCTTGGTGGCGTGCGGCGAGTAGACGAACTCGTAGCCCTCCTCCTCGTGGCGCTTGCGCGAGTAGTCCTCCATGACCCGGCGGATGATGCCGCCCTTGGGGTGGAAGACGGCGAGGCCGGAGCCGATCTCGTCCGGGACGGAGAACAGGTCGAGCTCGTTGCCGAGCTTGCGGTGGTCGCGCTTCTCGGCCTCGGCGAGGAAGTCGAGGTGAGCCTTCAGCTCGTCCTTGGACGGCCAGGCGGTCCCGTAGATGCGCTGGAGCATCGGGTTCTTCTCGCTGCCGCGCCAGTAGGCGGCGGCGTTGCGCATCAGCTTGAACGCCGGGATGTTCCGGGTGGTGGGCAGGTGCGGACCGCGGCAGAGGTCCTTCCAGCACAGGTCGCCGGTCTTGGCGTCGATGTTGTCGTAGATGGTCAGCTCGCCGCCGCCCACCTCGACGCTGGCGCCGTCGTCGGTCGACGCGGAGCCCTTGATGCCGATGAGCTCCAGCTTGTACGGCTCGTCGGCCAGCTCGGCGCGGGCGTCCTCGTCGGTCACCACACGGCGGGCGAAGCGCTGGCCGCGCTTCTGGATCTCCTGCATCTTCTTCTCGATGACCTTGAGGTCCTCGGGGGTGAAGGGCTTCTCGACGTCGAAGTCGTAGTAGAAGCCGTCCCGGACCGGCGGGCCGATGCCCAGCTTGGCCTCGGGGAAGAGCTCCTGCACGGCCTGGGCCATGACGTGCGCGGTGGAGTGGCGCAGGATGTCGAGACCGTCCGGGGAGGAGATCTCGACGCCCTCGACGACATCGCCGTCGGCGAGCTCGTACGACAGGTCCTTCAGCTCGCCGGCCACCCGGGCGGCGATGATGGTGCGGTCGTCGGCGAACAGGGCGCCGGCGGTGGTGCCCGCGCTCACCGCCCTCTCCTCAGCTTCCGAGGCGGACTGGACGGTCACACGGACTTCAGACACGGGTACTCCGTACATAGGGACGCCGGCAGACACGAGGTGCCGGCGTCGGCGGTGCGCGACAGGTACGAGGTGCCGCGCACGCCCGATCCTACCGAGGGGGCCGGGCGGCCCGCGAAACGGTTTCCCGGCCGCCGGGTCCCGCCCCCCGCCTCAGTCCTCGTCCGGACCGCGGTCCTCGTCGAGGAAGTCCGCGTCCTCGGCGGTCCCCCGGAGCGACTTCAGCAGCCGGTCCCGCTCCGTCTCGTCGACCTGGACGGGGACGACCCCGGACGCGTCCGTGAGCCGGCGGAAACCGCCCCGGCTCTCCAGCCGGCCCACCACCCGGATCGGCAGCCCGGCGAGATGGGCGTGTCCGGCGGTGCGGTACGCCTCCTCGTCCAGGCCGACCCGGACGTGCGGGACCTCCGCCCCGCCGAGCACCCGGAGCCGTACGGTCCCTTCCCCGCGCGGTCCGGAGCGGCGCATGCGGACGACGGTGCCGGTCAGCCGGACCGGGACGGAGGGCTCGTCGGTCAGGTAGCGGGCGCTCGCCTCGCGCAGCGCGGGCAGGTCGCCGGGCGAGAACTCGACCGGTGCGGGCCGGGCGGCGCAGCCCTCGGGCGCCCCGGCCGAGGGAGCCCATTCCAGCGCGATCCGGGCTCCCTCGGTGCCCCGCACCAGGGCCACCAGCGCCTCGGTGAGCTCCCGGCTGACGCCCGCCTCGACGGCGGCGTCGAAGGCCTCCATCCCGCCGGTGGCCCGCTGGTAGTCGGTGGCCTCGCGGGCCGCGTGGAGGGCGTGGTAGAGCCGTACGGCGATGGGGCGGCCCGGCGCGACGGGCAGGAACGCGGTGAGCCCGCGCCCGCCGGGGGCCGCGCCGACGACGACGGTCTCCAGGGAGGCCTGGGCGGGGCGCCGGTGCCGGGCCCCGTAGTAGCCGGCCCGGCCCCGTACGGCCAGGGCCCCGGCGAGGAGGAGCTGGCGGGCGGCGGACCTGAGCTGCTCCTGCACGGTCCAGGGGACGACCCCCGCCGGGCCCGGGGGGACGTCGCGCCACCAGCGGATCTCGTCGCTGGGCACGGCGAGGCCGGTGAGGACCTCGCGGGCGGAGGGCGTGGCGCTGCGGGCGAGGGCGGTGAGCGCCTCGCCGAGCAGGTCCTCGCAGTCCGGGAAGGCCCGGCTCTCCGGCACGAGCAGGCTGGTACCGGTGCTGCCGGGCGGGGTCCAGCGGCTGTAGCGGCCGGCCGCGCCGCCCCGCCGCCGCCAGCCGTGGCGGGCGAGCAGGGCGCCGAGGACGCGCGGGTCGACCCTGCCGGGGTCGGGTGTGCCCTGGCTGTCGGCCCAGGGTCCGGCGGGAACGGAGACGGGGCCGTGTCCGGCCCCGTTCCCCTCGTCCCCGAACGTCGGTTCGTCGATCGGCCGGTGCATCAAGGTCTCCCTCCCCCGCCGACCCGGGTCATGATCTCGCAGAGCGCCCGGTCGTCGAAGATCCGTGTCGTCGGTACGCGCACGGTGGTCCGGCGCCGTCCGGTGACCGGGTGCCCGGCCAGGTTGATCCAGTAGCAGCAGTGCCGCAGGTCGAGCCGGTCGTGACTCGCCCTCAGCCAGTCGTCCTGCGACCTCGGTACGAGCATCACGACGAGGATCTTGTGGACGGAGACCGGGGTCCTGGCGAGCTTCACCAGGTGGTCGTTGTCGAGGGTGAACGAGAAGGTCTTCCCGGGCGGGCGCGGCGGGATCTGGTAGGTGCACTTGAGCTGCACCTTGATGGTCACCTCGTCGTCGACGGTGTGGGCGGGCGAGCCGTGGCTCACGTGCCAGTCGATGCCGTTGTCCGGAAAGGGCTGGGACAGCGAGCAGCCGGCCGCGGCGGCGACGGCGTGCAGGTATCCCACCTGGAGGGTCTCCATGCAGGCGGTGGTGGCGAGTGAGCCGCGCGTCGGTGCCAGCCGCTGGGGCGGCAGCCCTCCCGACTCGGGCTGGGCGAGCGCCATGTGTTCTTCCTTCCCCGTCCCTTCTGTTGTGACCGGTCCGCGTACGGCGCAAACAGTCCGGGTATCACCGTTTCGGGGCAGGGGGTTGGCCATCTGCCGCACGTGTGCGAGGAGTTCAGGGATGACGATGCACTGGTACGAAGGGCCCCTGGCCGCTTTCGACACGGAGACCACGGGAGTCGACGTCGAGGGCGACCGGATCGTGTCCGCCGCCCTGGTCGTCCAGGACACGGTGGGGGCGCGTCCGCGGGTGACGCGCTGGCTGGTCAATCCGGGCATACCGGTGCCCGAAGGGGCCACCGCCGTGCACGGACTGACGGACGGTCACCTCCAGCGGTACGGCCGGTGGCCGTCCCCGGTGATGGAGGAGCTGGCGCGGGCGCTGGCGGAGCAGAGCGCGGCGGGGCGTCCGCTGGTGGTGATGAACGCGCCGTTCGACCTGACGATCCTCGACCGCGAGCTGCGCCGGCACCGGGCGTCCACGCTCGGCGACTACCTGGGGGGAACTCCGCTGTGCGTGCTGGACCCGCGGGTCCTGGACAAGCATCTGGACCGGTACCGCAAGGGCCGCCGGACGCTCACGGATCTGTGCGCCCACTACGAGGTGGAGCTGGCGGGGGCGCACGACGCGGCGGCGGACGCGACGGCGGCGCTGGACGTCGTACGGGCGGTGGCGCGGCGCTTCTCGTCGCGGCTGGAGCGGCTGACGCCGGCGGAGCTGCACACGCTGCAGGCGGTGTGGCACGCGGCCCAGGCGCGGGGTCTCCAGGCGTGGTTCACCCGGCAGGGGACGCCGGAGACGGTGGACCCGTCGTGGCCGCTGCGGCCGGAGCTCGGCACGGCGGCCTGAACCGGGCCCGGGGTCCCGGCACATGACAGAGGCCGGTCCGTCTTTCGACGGACCGGCCTCTACCCGGTGGGCGATACTGGGATCGAACCAGTGACCCCTTCGGTGTGAACGAAGTGCTCTCCCGCTGAGCTAATCGCCCGGGAACGGGTTGAACCATACAGGCCTTCCAGCCCCTCGTTCAAACCGGTCGCAGCCGGGCGGCGATCCCCCGGCGTCCCGCCCGCATCATGAGGGCGTGGTTGGCGCGGAACAGCGGGCGGCCGGGGACGGCGAGGGCGCGCAGCAGCCGGGCCCGGACCTCGACCTCCTGCTCGTACAGGACGCGGGTGCCGGCCCCGTCCGGGGCGAGGGTCCAGCGGGCCCAGCCCTCCAGGTCGCCGCCGAGCCCGATCTCCAGGACCCGGGCCCGGGGGTCGCGGCGCAGGGCGCGGGCGGTGACGACGAGGTCGTACGGGAGCAGGGAGCGGAAGCGGGCGGTGCCGGTGGTGTCGTCGAGGGGGACGACCTCGCGGACCTGGGGCCACCACCGCGGGTACGCGTCGGCGCGCTCCAGCACGGCGTAGACGGCGTCGGGCGGCGCGGCGAGGCGCCAGACGCTGCGGAAGCGGTAGTGGCACCAGTCCATGCCCCCAGTGTGGACGTACTCAGGCCACCGGGGCCGGAAAGATGAGTATCCGGACGCATTCCCGGCGGCTGTGGCCGGGGCCACACTCCGGTCATGGACAACTCCCTGCCGCCCGCTGACGAGCTGGTGCTCGTCGACCGTGAGCTGGCCCAGCTCGACGCACGCCGGTCTCAGTTGCTGACCCGGCGGGCCTGGCTCGTCCGGGCGCTGTACGCGCCGGCCGCGCCCATGGCGACGCCCGGCCCGCGCCGGCCGGTGGCGGACTCGACGCCGCGGAGCGCGCAGAACGTGCTGCTGACGCTCGGCGGCACCCTGCTGACGATCGCGGCGATCGCGTTCACGCTGGTGAGCTGGGGATCGATGGGGATCGGCGGCCGGGCCGCCGTCCTGTTCGTGGTGACTTCGGCGGCGCTGGCGGCTCCGGTGGCGCTGCTGCGCCGGGGTCTGGTGTCGACGGCCGAGTCGGTGGCGGCGCTGGGCCTGGTCCTGATGGTGCTCGACGCGTACGCGCTGCACCGGGTGGCCCTGGCG
>NZ_RDBH01000129.1:1656685-1689228 GCF_008042145.1 Streptomyces sp. adm13(2018) | reverse complement strand
GCTCGGGTACACGGCGGTGGCGGCCGCGGTGCTCGCGGGCGCGTGGACGGCGTACGGTGCGGGGCTGTCCCGGCTGCGGATCCCGCTGCCGGCGGCGGTGGTCGCGGGGCAGCTGCCGCTGCCGCTCGGCGTGCTGGCGGCCGGGGGCGGCCCGACGGCCTTCGCGTGGGCGGCTCTCGCGACGGCGGCGGCGGACGGCGCGGTGATCCTGTGGACCCGCCCGGCCGCGGTGCGGATCACGGCGGCGGTCGGCGCGGCGACCCTGGGTGGCTGGGCCCTCCTCACCGGCGGCTGGCTGTCCCTGGTCTCCCCCTGGAGCGGTGCGCCGCTGCTGCTGGCGGCCGCGGCGATCGCCCTGTTCACGGCGTGGCGCACGTCCGCCGCGGCGGTGGCGGGCTCGGTGGTCGCGGGTCTGGCGGTGATCACGGCCGTGGGCGGTCTGCTGCGCGCGGCGGTGCCCTCGGACTGGACGGTCCCGGTGTACGTGCTGTGCGGCCTGGCCGTGGCGTCGGTGTGGCGCGCGGGCCGCCGGGAGACGGCTCCGGAGGCCGGGCGCACGCGCGCGCTGCCGGCCGGTGTCCGGCTGGGGCTCGCCTGCGCGGGCGCCGGGGTCGCGGCGCTGGGTGTGGTGTGGTCGCTGCCGCCGGTGGCGGCCGGGCTCCTCGGGCCCCTGGCCCGGACGACCGGTGTGTGGTCGGGCGAGCACGCGGGGCAGCCGCTCGCCTCGTTCCCGGGGACGGCCGCCCTGGTTCTGGCGGTGGCGGCAGTCGTGCTCGCGGCCGTCCCCCGGCTGTGGGCCCGCTGCGGGGCCCTGGCCCTGACCTGGGCCCTCCTGACCGCACTCCCGGTCTCCCTCGGCCTGCCGTACGCGGCGACGCTCACCCTCCAGCTCCTGACGACGGCGGCGGCCCTGGCGGGCGCGGTCCGCCCGGGCCCGCTGGCACGCGGCCTGCGGCGACCTGAGGCGGGCGCGGCCGGCACGGCGGGCACGGCGGGTACGACCGGTGCCGAGTCGCCCGCCGCCACCCCGGCCGCGTCCGGCACCCCCTGGGGCGCCTGGGTGCCTTCCCGGCCCCGTACGGCGGCCTCCGGCGTGGGGGCCGGGACCGTCCTCGGCCGGATCGTCTACGGCCTCGGGCTCGGGTCCGCGGTGAGCGCGGTCGCGCTCTCCCTGGACTCGCGCGGGGCCACGTTCACGGCGCTCGGCGCGCTGCTCGTCCTCCTCGGGGGCACGGCCGCGTTCGGCACGGGCGCGCGCCGGGTGGTCGCCGCCTGTGCCGCGGTGCTCACCGCGGCCGGGCTGGTGCTCGCGGCGGCCGCCGCCGGCGGTTTCGAGGACCACTGGACGGCGCTCGCCCTGCTCGGGGTGACGGCGGCCGCGGCCGCGGTCGGCGCCAAGGCCCGTCCGGTGGCCCTGCCGGTCGAGATCACCGGTGCGGCCCTGGCGCTCCCGGCGTTCGCGCTCGCGGCGCCCCGGCCCGCCTTCCTGGCGCTGACCCTGGCGCTGGGCGGGGTGGTCGCGGCGGCGACGGCGGTACGGCCCGAGCGGCGGCGGTTCGCCTCGTGGACGGCCGCGGCGCTCTTCCTGCTGGCCGCCTGGGTGCGGCTCGCGGCGTGGGAGGTGACGATCCCGGAGGCGTACACCCTGCCGGTGACCGTGCCCGCCCTGGCCGTCGGGTTCCTGCGGCGGCGCCGGGATCCGGAGGCCTCGTCCTGGGCGGCGTACGGCCCGGGTCTCGCGGCGACCCTGCTGCCGAGCCTCGTCGCGGCCTGGACGGACCCGGAGTGGGCGCGCCCGCTGGCCCTGGGTCTCGCGGCGCTGGCCGTGACGCTGCTCGGCGCGCGTTTCCGGCTTCAGGCGCTCCTGGTCCTGGGCGGGGCGGTGCTGGCCCTGGACGGACTGCACGAGCTGGCGCCGTATGTGGTGCAGGCGGTGGGCGCGCTGCCGCGCTGGCTGCCGCCGGCCCTCGCCGGGCTCCTGCTGCTCGCGGTGGGCGCCACGTACGAGCAGCGGCTGCGGGACGCCCGCCGGCTCCGGGACCGGGTCGCGCGGATGCGGTGACGGCGGGGCGGCCCGGGGGCCGTCACGCCGAAGGCCCGAGACGGTGTTCCGTCTCGGGCCTTCGGACCGGGTGGTGGGCGATACTGGGTTCGAACCAGTGACCCCTTCGGTGTGAACGAAGTGCTCTCCCACTGAGCTAATCGCCCCGGTGCACCGCAAACATTACCGCATGTCAGCGGGGCTCCCGCACCACCCGCGGGTCACTCGTCGATCTTCCACGGCATGACGAGGCCGAACTTCCACAGGTAGATGCCCAGCAGGGCGGCGATGATCACCAGACCGACGCTGGTGAGGATGATGTTCCGGCGGCGGACCTTGGGGTCGAGGGCACGCTGGGCGGCCTCCGTGACCTTGCGCTTGGTCCAGCGGAGCACGAGCTGCGCCCAGACGAACTCGGTCGCCCAGATCGCCATGCCGGCGAAGATGACCAGCCAGCCGGGCCCCGGGAGCGGCAGCATGACCACTCCGGCGCCGACCACGGCGAGTCCCACGATGAAGACGCCGACCTGCCAGCTCAGATGGAGGCCCCGTCGGGACTTGATGAACTCCGGTGCGCGGGATCCCAGTTCGGCGTCCTTGCCGTCTGCGGACTCCCCGGTGCGCTCGTCACTCTCCGCATTCATGGTCACCAACTTACCGGACGCGGAGGCCTCACCGGAATGGAGGTATTACCGCAGGTCACACGCCCCCGATCGAGCGACCTGAACGATCACAAAACCGACAGAGGGGTTTACAACGGCACCTGCGGTGGCATGTCGATTTCGCCGACGTGCGAATCCCCGAGCGCACACTGAGCGAAAGGCCCTGGCGCTTATGAACACCACGGTCAGCTGCGAGCTGCACCTGCGCCTCGTTGTGTCGAGCGAGTCCTCACTGCCTGTACCCGCGGGCCTGCGGTATGACACGGCCGATCCCTATGCCGTGCACGCCACCTTCCACACCGGAGCCGAGGAGACGGTCGAGTGGGTCTTCGCCCGCGACCTTCTCGCCGAGGGGCTGCACAGGCCCACCGGCACGGGCGACGTCCGCGTCTGGCCGTCGCGTAGTCACGGTCAGGGAGTCGTCTGCATCGCGTTGAGCTCCCCCGAGGGAGAAGCCCTGCTCGAGGCCCCGGCGAGGGCCCTGGAGTCGTTCCTGAAGCGGACCGACGCCGCCGTGCCACCGGGCACCGAGCACCGGCACTTCGATCTCGATACGGAGCTCTCCCACATCCTGGCGGACAGCTGAGCCAGGCCGAGAGCCGCACGGCGCCGTCCGACTCGGGGCGACGGCGCCGCGCGGGCAGCCATCCAGGCACGACACCGGCGCTCCCCGCCGCGCAGCCGGCGCGGCGGAGGGCGCCGTTGTCCTTTTCCCGGTCGCGCTAAAGTCAGCGCCATTCCGCGGGCGCCCGCCCGCGGCCGGCCAGGGAGCGAATCGTGCTGATCCCCCACGACACCCGGATCGCCCTCGACACAGTCGTCGATCTGATGAACACCGCGCCGCAGGGCGACCGGGCCGACGAGCTCGCGGACATCCAGGGGCTGCGGACCTTCGTACGCGCGCACAAGATCAGCGACGTGGGCGACCTCGGGGCGGCCGACCTGCGGGCGGTGCGCGGGGTGCGCGAGAAGTTCGCGGCGGTCTTCTCCGCCCCCGAGGCCCGGATCGCGGCCCCGCTGATCAACCAGCTGGTGGCGGGCGCGGGCACGACACCGCAGCTCACCGACCACGACGGCTACGACTGGCACGTGCACTACTTCGCGCCGGGCGCCTCGGTGGCCGACCACCTCGCGGCGGACTGCGGCATGGCGCTGGCGTTCATCGTGGTGGCGGGCGAGCAGGAGCGGCTGCGGCGCTGCGAGGCGCCGGACTGCGGCCGGGCCTTCGTCGACCTCTCCCGCAACCGCTCGCGCCGCTACTGCGACAGCCGCACCTGCGGCAACCGACTGCACGTGGCCGCCTACCGGGCACGCCGCAAGGAGGCGGCGGGCTAGGCCGTCTCCTCCGGATCCTGCCCGCCCCGGCAGGACGGGCCCCGGCCCGTCACAGGACGAAGAGATCGTGCACGGCGGCCATGAGCAGCAGACAGCCGATCACCCCGAGAAAGATCATCAGCGGGGGCTGCGAGAGCGCGAACAGGCAGCCGCGCGGCTCTTCGGCGGGGGCATCGGTGGCGGCGGGGACGGTCTCCCGCGAGGTATCCAGCATCTCGGGGGGATGATGGCGCACCCGGGAGCCCGGAACCGCCCATCGTGCCTGTTTGAAAGGGGTGTTCACCCCTTCCCGTGGATCGGCGGACGATCACGGAAGCGGGAACGGCCAGAAGCGGTCAGATTCCGTGCTTCTTCAGAATCGCCTCGATGTCGCTGAAGTCCTCGCCGGCGGGGGTGCTGCCGGTCCGCGGCTTCGCCGTCACGGCGCGCGAGGACGACGACGCCGCCGGGGCCACGGCTCCAGGCGATGCCGCGTCCGCGACCTTCCGGCGTCCGCCGCGGCGCCGCTCGACGGCCCGGGTGGACAGGAAGAGGAGCCACGCGGCGCCCAGGACACCGAAGCCGGCCCAGGCGACCGGGCTGAACGCGGTGTCCGCGAGCCATTCGACGGCCCCCGTCATGACCAGGCCGATGGGCACCAGGGAGTAGGCCGCGATCCGGGCGGCGGACAGGAACCGCTTCCGGTACGCCGTGATCGCGGCGATGCCCAGGCCGGCCGCGGACACCGCGGAGCAGATGGTCTCGGCGAGCATGCGGTCCTCCAGGTCCCGGGTGATACGTCCCTTCCATCCTGCACCGGCGAGGCCCTCCGGGGCCACGCCCCGGGGCCGGTCTCAGGGAGATCTCCGGGTCGCCCGCCCCCGGTCTCCTCCTCGGGGCCGGTGAGGGAGACTGCTGCCATGAGCGACTCCAGCACCGCACCCGCCTCCCCCGTCGTCGTCGAGGCGTGGTTCGACCTCCAGTGCCCCGACTGCCTCCGGGCCCTCGGCGACGTCCGCGCGCTGCGCGAGAAGTACGGCGACCGGCTCGACGTGCAGCTGCGGCACTTCCCGCTCGCGAAGCACAAGCACGCGTACGCCGCCGCGCAGGCCGCCGAGGAGGCCTTCGCCCAGGGCAGCGGCTGGCCGTACGCCGAGGCGCTGCTCGCCAGGACCGCGGAGCTGGGCAAGCGGGGCGAGCAGCTGCTCCTGGAGGTCGCCACCGAACTCGGCCTGGATGCCGAGGAGTTCGACACGGCGCTGATCGACGGGCGGCACCTGCTCACGGTCGACGCGGACGAGGCCGAGGGCAAGGCCGTCAAGGTCACCGGCACCCCGACGTACGTGGTCGACGGCGAGCGCCTGGACGGCGGCCAGAGCCAGGACGGCCTGCGCGCCCGCATCGAGGAGATCGCGGACCGCCTTCTGAGGGGCTGAGCCCGCGGCCAGACAGCCCCCGGCAGCGCGGGGCCCGAGCGCCGGACCGGAACCGGGCCCGGACGTGCGGACCGGAGCCCGAGGGGCCCTTCCGCGACCTCGCCTCGCTACCGCAAGTCCTTCGCGCTGTTGACGTAGGTCGTGCGGTAGCCCAGCGACTCGTACAGCCGGAGCGCCGGGGTGTTGCCCGCGAAGACGTGCAGGCCGATCAGGGTGTCCCCGGCCTCCCGCGCGACCCGCTCGGCCAGCAGCATCAGCGCCCGCCCGTAGCCGTGGCCGCGCCGGGCCTCGTCGACCTCGATGTCGTACACGAAGGCCGCCCACCGTCCCGGCTCCAGCTCGATCCGGCCGGTCCACAGGTGCCCGGCGGGCCTGCCGTCCCGGACGACGACGTGGATCGCCACCCCGGGGCTGGCCAGCCCGTCCGGGAGGTACTTCGCGTGGCTGCTCTCGGCCTTGGCGCGGGCCTGCTCCTCGGGCACGCCCCGGTCGGTCCAGCTGCGCGCGAAGCCCTCCTTGGCCCGCACCTCCCACTCCGCGTACTCGGCCTCCGTCATCGGCCGCACCTCGACGCCGTCCGGCAGGGTCGGCGGCTCGGCGGGCAGTTCCTTGACCATGTTCCGGCTGCGCTCGGTGTAGCCGAGGGCCGTGGCCATCCGCAGGGCCGGTCCGGCCTCGGCGGGCACGGAGATCTGGACCTCGGCGCAGCCCCAGCCCCGCAGCACCTCCTCCGAGGCCAGCGCCGCGACGGTGCCGCGGCCCCGCCCCCGGTCCGGCTCCAGGACCGCGAGGCGGCTGATCACGCCGGAGGCGGCGCCGAAGCCGGGGTCGGTGGAGAGGTGCACGGAGCCCACGCGGCGGCTGTTCACGCACACGTCGTAGGTGCGGGAACGGCCGCCGTCGGGCGTCTGCTGAAGCGGCTCGGCCGGCCGCAGGGTGGTGGTCATCAGTCGTGTTCTACCCACCCGCGGGCCGTCCGTCATCAGGTTTTGCCCGGGGCCGCTACGCGAGCCGCGGATCCCGGTCCCGCCCGGCGTGCTCGCCGAAGATCCGCATGGCCTTGGCCGTCACCGGGCCCGGCGCCGGCGACAGCTCGCGCCCGTCGACCCGGTGCACGGCCTGGACGTCGCGGAGCGTCGAGGTCAGGAAGATCTCGTCGGCGCTCTCCAGGACGTCCAGCGGCAGATCGGCCTCCTGCGCGCCGGTCCACTCCACGGTGAGGGCCCGGGTGATGCCCGCGAGGCAGCCGGAGGAGACGGGCGGGGTGAGGATCCGGCCGCCGACCACGACGAAGACGTTCGAGCCCGTGCCCTCGCAGAGCCGCCCGACGGTGTTGGCGAACAGCGCCTCGGAGGCGCCCCGCTCGCGCGCCCGGGCCAGGGCGACCACGTTCTCGGCGTACGAGGTGGTCTTGAGTCCGGTGAGGGCGCCCCGCTCGTTGCGGGTCCACGGGACGGTGATCACCGCGGTGGAGTCGGGGCGGCGGGCGGTCTCCCCCAGGCCGACGACCAGGCCGGCCCCCGCGTCGCCGCGCTCGGAGCCGAGCGGGGAGACACCGCCGGTGTACGTGACGCGGAGCCGGCCGAGCTCCATCGGGTTGGCCTCCAGGACGGCGGCGCAGGCGCGGCGGACCTCGTCCAGGTCCGGATCGGGCAGACCGAGTCCGCGGGCGGACCGGGCCAGGCGCTCCAGGTGGAGGGTGAGGGCGAAGGTCCCGCCGCGCTCCGCCTTCACCGTCTCGAAGACGCCGTCGCCGACGGTCAGTCCGTGGTCCAGTACGGAGACCGTGGCGGCCTCCGCGTCGTGCAGCCCGCCGTTGACCCAGATCTTCATCGGGAAGTGGCCTTTCCGGTCGCCTCGAGGGCGCCTGACTCGTGAGCGCCCGACGCTATCGCGACCAGCCGGGACGCCTTCAGCTCGGTCTCGT
The DNA here is from genome assembly GCF_008042145.1 of Streptomyces sp. adm13(2018). GTDB lineage: Bacteria > Actinomycetota > Actinomycetes > Streptomycetales > Streptomycetaceae > Streptomyces. Next base: position 1,681,848 of record NZ_RDBH01000129.1, on the reverse strand, counting down.
CCCACTCGCGCTCCGGGTCGGAGCCCCAGGTGATCCCGGCGCCGGTGCCGAAGCGGAGCACGCCCTCGGCGCGGTCGATCCAGAAGGTCCGTATGCCGACGGCCAGCTGCGCGGTGCCCGCGTCGGCGTCGACCCAGCCGACGCCTCCGCAGTACGGCCCGCGGGGCGCGGTCTCCAGGGCCTCGATGATCCGCAGCGCGCTGGACTTGGGCGCGCCGGTCACCGAGCCGGGCGGGAAGGTGGCGCCCAGCAGCTCCGGCCAGCCGGCGTCCTCCCGCAGCAGGCCGGTGACCGTGGAGACGAGGTGGACGAGGCCGGGGTGCTCCTCGACCGCGCAGAGGGCGGGCACGGCGACGGAGCCGGTCTCGCTGACGCGTCCCAGGTCGTTGCGGACCAGGTCGACGATCATCACGTTCTCCGCGTGGTCCTTGGGGAGGAGGTCGGCCGCGGTGCGGCCGGTCCCCTTGATGGGACCGGAGGAGATCAGGGCCCCCTCCTTGCGGAGGTACAGCTCGGGGGAGGCGGTGGCGATCTCCACGCCGTGCGCGGGCAGCCGGATCGTCCCCGCGTACGGGGCGGGGTTGCCCCGGGCGAGGAGCGCGGTGAGCGCGTCGACGTCGGCGGCGGCCGGGTCCGGCAGCGGCGCGGTCAGCACCCGGCAGAGGTTCGCCTGGTAGACCTCCCCGCGCGCGATGTGCTCGCGCACGCGCCGGACGCCCGCGATGTACGCGGCGCGGTCGAGGGACGACGTCCAGTCACCGGCGGCGGGGCCGCGCCAGCCGCCGGGGACGGGCGCGGGGACCGGATCGGCCCGTACGTCGCCGAAGCGCGCGCAGGTCAGCCGTCCCTCGAAGTCCGCGCAGACGGCCCAGAAGCCGGCGGAGTCCAGGGCCTCGGGGTCGTGGGTGACGTCCCGGAGGTCGGTCGCGAGGAGGCCGCCGAAGCGGGCCAGCGGGGCAAGGTGGTACACGCGTCGAGTCTAGGTCCGCCGGAGGAGGGGCACCGGGGGCGTGGAGGACGGGGGCTCGCCGCCACCTCGGGAACACGGCGAGTGAACGCGGCGCGAACCCTCCGGGACGCCCGGCCGGGCACCCTGATCGGTCCGCAGGTCAGCACGCTGCGGAAACGCGTTTTTGTGCTGGCCCAGGAATCCGCTAGAGTTCAACACGTCGCCGGGACGCGCAAGCGGAACGGAAACGACAAGCGGACGTGGCTCAGTTGGTAGAGCATCACCTTGCCAAGGTGAGGGTCGCGAGTTCGAATCTCGTCGTCCGCTCGATGTGGGGGATCTTCCCGAACCCCTGTATTCACTCCTGGTGGAGTGGCCGAGAGGCGAGGCAACGGCCTGCAAAGCCGTCTACACGGGTTCAAATCCCGTCTCCACCTCCAAGCGCGATTAGCTCAGCGGGAGAGCGCTTCCCTGACACGGAAGAGGTCACTGGTTCAATCCCAGTATCGCGCACGCAGAACAACCGAAGATCCGGCCCGTACGGGCCGTCCCGCGCGATTAGCTCAGCGGGAGAGCGCTTCCCTGACACGGAAGAGGTCACTGGTTCAATCCCAGTATCGCGCACGTCGTACGCAGTGCCTTCGGGTACGCCGTGTGCACCACCCGCGCGATTAGCTCAGCGGGAGAGCGCTTCCCTGACACGGAAGAGGTCACTGGTTCAATCCCAGTATCGCGCACCATCGAAGGAGCCCCCGGCCGCATCGCGGTCGGGGGCTCCTTCGTGCGCGGGGAGGGAGGGAGTGCACCGGGAGGCCCGGTGCACCGCGTCACCCCGGTCAGGAGGAGAAGAGCATCCGGCCGAAGCCGCGCTGCCGGTAGTGACCGCCGCCGTGGTGGCCGCCGTGGTGCGGGGCGCCCCAGGCGGGAGCGGCGGGCTGCGCGGCCGGGTAGGCCTGCGGGGCCGGCGGCGCGGGCGGGGCCTGCTGGCCCCACTGGGACTCCAGGCGGGTCAGGGCCTCCAGCTCGCCGTAGTCCAGGAATATCCCGCGGCAGCCGCTGCACTGCTCGATCTGGACGCCGTTGCGGTTGTACGTGTGCATGGCCGCGTGACACTTGGGACACTGCATGGTCGGCTCAACTCCCTGACTTCGCCGTTCGAATGGTGGCCTCACCTTACGTGGACGCCACCGCGGTCGAGTCGGTTCGATGTCCGGCGATACGGGCGCAGGTGTCGATCATCACGTCCTCGACCTCGTCCAGCGGGCGGCCCTCGGCCGTCGACTTGGCGACGGCGAGCGCGGCCGTCTGCACCGTCAGGGCGCGGGCGGGCACGTCGAGTTCGGCCCAGGGGTCGGCGCCCACCGCAAGGCCGCCCGCCCGCAGGTACGCGCCGAGGAAGCGGGACCAGACCTCCGGGGGCAGGATGCCGGCGGCGAACCAGGCGGCGGGCCGGGCCAGATCCCAGGCCGGGTCGCCGAGACCGGCGTCGTCCACGTCGATGAGCAGCCAGGGGGCCGGGCCCGGGGCTCCCGGGCCGCGGACCAGCTGGCCCAGGTGGAAGTCGCCGTGGCAGAGGAGGCGCGGACCGTCCGCCGCGTCGTGGTCGGGTACCGACCGCCAGGCGGCCGACACGGTCGCGGCGGCCGGGTGGTCCGGTGCCGTGCGGCGCATCCGGTCCACGGCGAGGGCCGCCTTCACCGGGGCACGCATGGCGGGGAGACGGGCCGCCGCCGGGCCCTCCGGCGGGGGCGTGCGGTGGAGCAGGGCGAGGAGGGCCGCCGCCTCCTCCCAGGGGGCGGCGTCCGGGTCGGCGGGGTCGACGGGCGCGCCGTACGGCCACAGGCTGACCGGGCGGCCGTCGAGTTCACCGGGCCCGGGCCCCGGGAGCGGCGGGAGGAGGATCCCGCGGACGTCCGGATGGGCGGCGAGCGCGACGCGCGCGCGGTGCTCCGCCGGGTCGGTGGCCGGGGCGTGGGCCTTGGCGACGAGGTGCCCGTGCCGGACCACCGTCCCGTCGTCCCGGTCGGCCAGCACCCCGACGGTGCCGCTCGCGCAGCGGCAGGGCGTGCCGGGCTCGTGGGCGGCGGAGTGCGCGTACGCGGCGAGGGCGTCGAGGAGGGGCCGGTCGGGGAGGTCCACGGGGGTGAGCGTACGGGGCGGGAACGCGCGAGGGCCGGTCAGCTCCCCAGCTGACCGGCCCCACGCTGCCGTCCGCCGCACCCCCGTCCCCACGGGGCTGATGGCCGGATGTCCCGACCCGGGCCGCTCTCCCGGGTCCGGGGCGCTGGTCAGCGCCCCAGCATCACGCCCACGGACGACGCCTGTGTGACCACCGCTTCCCAGCCGCCGAAGACGACCACGAGCAGGGCCGCGAGAGGGAGGACCATGGCGGTGGCGACCAGCGGGTGACGCCGGCTCGAAGGCTGGGTGCCCGACCGCGATGCCGTGAAAGCCATGGTTCCTCTCCTGTCGTGTCTGGCGCGGCGGGTGCGTGACCTCGGGGGACGAGTGCTGCACCCGCCGCTTGACCTCAACACTAGGGAGCCGGGGGCCGCCGGACGTCATGCCCGCGTACCTACTTGCGGGCCTCCCGGAGGATGACGTGCGGCCGCACGGCGTACTCCCCTGGGTGGAGACGGCGGCGCGGAAGCCGGGGTCATCCCTGAGGGGTTCGCCGGAGACCCGGCGAGGGGCGGCCCGGGCGTGACTTCGATCACTTCCCCGGCCGTCCCGCGAACACCCTGGTCGGAGGTGCCCGGGGGGCCTCCGCGAGGCACCCCGAGGGCCTCTTCGACAGGCCGTCAACTGGATTGCGCGGTCCGGGGGTTGGGGCGTACGCCCGATGCCGTCCGCACGGTGCCCACCCCTCGTCGCCGACAATCGATCCGGGCGCGAGGGCGCGGCCTATGAGCGCCTGCGGGCGCCACTACGTAAGCTGTGCCACGTCGAACGGACGAGGGGACGGACATGGCGATGATGCGGCTCCGGCGCGAGGATCCGCGGATCGTCGGGTCGTTCCGGCTCCACCGCAGGCTCGGGGCCGGTGGGATGGGCGTCGTGTACCTGGGGTCCGACCGGCGCGGCCAGCGGGTGGCGCTCAAGGTGATCCGGCCCGACCTGGCCGAGGACCAGGAGTTCCGCTCCCGGTTCGCCCGGGAGGTCTCGGCCGCCCGCCGGATCCGCGGCGGCTGCACGGCCCGGCTCGTCGCCGCCGACCTGGAGGCCGAACGCCCCTGGTTCGCCACCCAGTACGTGCCCGGGCCCTCGCTGCACGACCGGGTCGCCGAGGAGGGCTCGCTGCGCGCCGCCGACGTCGCCTCGATCGGGGCCGCGCTGTCGGAGGGGCTCGTCGCCGTCCACGAGGCGGGGGTCGTGCACCGCGACCTCAAGCCGTCGAACATCCTGCTCTCCCCCAAGGGCCCCCGCATCATCGACTTCGGCATCGCCTGGGCGACCGGGGCCAGCACCCTGACCCACGTCGGCACCGCCGTCGGCTCCCCCGGCTTCCTCGCCCCCGAGCAGGTCCGCGGCGCGGCCGTCACCCCGGCCACCGACGTGTTCTCGCTCGGGGCCACGCTCGCGTACGCGGCGATGGGCGACTCGCCCTTCGGGCACGGAAGTTCCGAGGTCATGCTCTACCGGGTGGTGCACGAGGAGCCCCAGCTGCACGGCGTACCGGACGCGCTGGCGCCCCTCGTCCGCGCCTGTCTCGCGAAGGATCCCGAGGACCGGCCCAGCACCCTCCAGCTGTCGATGCGGCTCAAGGAGATCGCGGCCCGCGAGGCGCAGGGCCTGCCGGTCTCGCGGCCGCCGGTGCAGCGGGAACGCGCCGAGGAGCGGAACACCGTACGGCCCACGGAGCGGTACACCGACCGGGACGTACCCGGTCGCGGGCCGGAGCGGGGCGCCGAACGGAACACCGAGCGCGGCGCGGACCGCGGTACGGACCGTGGCACGGAGCGGGAGCGCGGCGGGCGGGGGCCCGGGCCCGCGTCACGGCCGTCCGCCGGTCCCCGGACCGGGGGCCGCCCCGCGACCCGGCCGGGTGCGCGGTCGACGTCCACCGGGCGCCGGCCCGCCAACCCGCGGCTGCTGCGGCAGCGTCTCTTCGTCTTCGTGGTGGTGACGCTGGTGGTGGCCCTGGGCATCGCCGCGGCCCAGGCCCTCCAGGGCTGAGCCCCCGCCCGGTGTGCGAGGGCGCGCCCGCCGGGCCTCAGGACTCCGGGCGGCCCGTCGCCACCGCGTAGAAGGCCACCGCCGCCGCGGCGCCCACGTTCAGCGAGTCGACACCATGGGCCATCGGGATGCGGACCCACTCGTCCGCCGCCCGCAGGGCCTGCGTCGACAGCCCGTCGCCCTCCGCGCCCAGCATCAGGGCCACCCGCTCCATCCGATGCGGGGCGGCCTCGTCGATCGACATCGCCTTCTCCGCCGGAGTCAGGGCCAGGAGCCTGAAGCCCGCCTCGCGGACCGCCTCGAGACCCCGCGGCCAGGTGTCGAGCCTCGCGTACGGCACGGAGAACACCGCGCCCATCGACACCTTGACCGAGCGGCGGTACAGCGGGTCCGCGCAGTCCGGCGACAGCAGCACGGCGTCCATGCCGAGCGCCGCCGCGCTGCGGAAGATCGCCCCGATGTTGGTGTGGTCGTTCACCGACTCCATGACGACCACCCGGCGGGCGGCGCCGAGCAGTTCCGCGGCCTCCGGCAGCGGCTTGCGCTGCATCGACGCCAGGGCGCCCCGGTGCACGTGGTAGCCGGTGACCCGCTCGGCCAGCTCCGGCTGGATCGCGTACACCGGCGCGGGCACCTCGTCGATGACGTCCCGCATCGCGTCGACCCACTTGGCGGACAGCAGCATCGACCGCATCTCGTAGCCTGCCTGCCGGGCCCGGCGGATGACCTTCTCGCCCTCCGCGATGAACAGGCCCTCGGCCGGTTCCCTCCTGCGGCGGAGTTCGACATCGGTCAGACCGGTGTAGTCCCGCAGGCGCGGGTCGTCGGGGTCGTCGATCGTGATGAGTTCGGCCACGAGGTGATACTGCCTTGTCCGGGGTGTGGTGCCAATGTGTCTGCCGCTGTGCGTCGCCCGTCCGCGACCGGGTGTTACGAGAGCAGGCGGTCCGGGCCCTCCGCGACCACGTCTCCGATCACGATGACCGCCGGCGGGCGGACCTCCTGCGTCCTGACCGTCTCCGCGACCGTCGCCAGCGTCGCGTCCACCCGGCGCTGGGCCGCCGTCGTGCCCTCCTGGATCAGGGCCAACGGGGTCTCCGGAGCCTTGCCGTGCGCGATCAGGGCCTCCGCGATCTTTCCGATCTTGTCCACGCCCATCAGGATCACCAGCGTGCCCGTGAGCTTCGCGAGCGACGCCCAGTCCACGAGGGAGCGCGGGTCCTCCGGGGCCACGTGCCCGCTGACCACGGTGAACTCGTGCGCCACGCCCCGGTGCGTCACCGGGATGCCGGCGGCGCCCGGGACCGAGATGGAGCTGGAGATGCCGGGCACCACCGTGCAGGCGATGCCCTCGGCGGCGAGCGCCTGCGCCTCCTCCATGCCCCGGCCGAAGACGAACGGGTCGCCGCCCTTGAGCCGGACGACGGACCTGCCCGCCTTCGCGTGCTCGATCAGCGCGTTGTTGATGGCCTCCTGGGCCATGAACCGGCCGTACGGGATCTTCGCCGCGTCGATCACCTCGACGTGCGGGGGCAGCTCGTCCAGCAGGTCACGGGGGCCGAGGCGGTCCGCGATGACCACGTCCGCCTCCGCAAGGAGACGGCGGCCGCGCACCGTGATCAGGTCCGGGTCGCCCGGGCCGCCGCCGACCAGGGCCACGAAGGGGGTGCGGGCGCGGTGCTGCGGGGCCGCGATCGAGCCGTCCCGCAGGCCCTCGACGATCGCGTCGCGCACGGTGGCGGAGCGGCGCGGGTCGTGGCCGGTGAGCACCGCGACGGTCACGCCCTCGCTGCGGCCCGTCGCCGGGGTCCAGGCGGTGGCGGCCTCGGCGTCGTCGGAGCGCACGCACCAGGTCCGGGACCGCTCGGCCTCGGCGGAGGCGGCGGCGTTCGTGGCGGCGTCGGTGGTCGCGACCAGGACGTACCAGGCGTCGGCGAGGTCGCCCTCCTCGTACCTGCGCTTGATCCAGGTGATCTCGCCCGTCTCCGCCATCACGTCCACGGAGGGGGTCGCCGAGGGCGAGATCAGGGTGATCTCGGCGCCCGCGGCGATCAGGGCGGGGAGGCGTCGCTGGGCGACCTGGCCGCCACCCAGGACGACCACGCGGCGGCCGGCCAGGCGCAGGCCTACCGGGTAGGCGGGGTGCGTCGACGGCTGGGCGGTGTGATCGGCGTGCTCGGCCATGGGTGAGCGGCTCCTCGGAGGGCGGATGCTGGCCGCTGCTGCGATGGAGCGGCTGGTGGGCGGCGGCGGGGCGCCTGTGACCACGATATCTGTGGCGGGGGCACGTCACGCTGTGACGGATCTCCCCGCCGTGGGGCGGTGACGTGGGGGCCGCTCCGGAACAGGGTTCGGGACTGCATGATCTACGGCGCCCCGGGCCCCGAGAATGCTCAGGCCCTTGTCGCGCCCCACATCACGCTGTACGTCCCGAACCCTGTTCCTGCGCGGCCCCCACTCCCGTCCGGGGGTGAGGGCCGCGTCGGTGGTGCTACTTCTCGGTGACGCCCGCCGAGTCGAACGTGGCCACCTCGTGCATCGCGCGGGCCGCGCTCTGCACCAGCGGGAGGGCGAGCAGGGCGCCCGTCCCCTCGCCCAGGCGGAGGTCCAGGTCGACCAGGGGGCGCAGGCCCAGCTTGTTGAGCGCGGCCACGTGGCCCGGCTCGGCGCTGCGGTGTCCGGCGATGCAGGCCGCGAGCGACTCCGGCGCGATCGCGCGGGCCACCAGGGCGGCGGCACCGGTGGAGACGCCGTCCAGGACGACCGGGGTGCGCAGCGAGGCGGCGCCCAGGATCAGTCCGACGAGGGCCGCGTGCTCCAGCCCGCCGACCGCCGACAGGACGCCGATCGGGTCCGCCGGGTCCGGCTTGTGGAGCTCCAGGGCGCGGCGGACGACGTCCACCTTGCGGGCGTGCGTCTCGTCGTTGATGCCCGTGCCGCGGCCGGTGACCTCGGTCGGGTCGACGCCCGTGTAGACCGAGATCAGGGCGGCGGACGCGGTGGTGTTCGCGATGCCCATCTCGCCCGTGAGCAGCGCCTTGTTGCCGGCTGCGACGAGGTCGCGGGCCGTTTCGATGCCCACCTCGATCGCGGCCAGCACCTCCTCGCGGGACATCGCGAGGCCCGTGGTGAAGTCGGCGGTGCCGGGGCGGACCTTGCGGGGCAGGAGGCCGGGGGTGGCCGGGAGCTCGGTCGCCACGCCCACGTCGATGACGCAGACCTCCGCGCCCACCTGGTTGGCGAAGGCGTTGCAGACCGCTCCCCCGCCGAGGAAGTTGGCCACCATCTGGCCGGTGACCTCCTGCGGCCAGGGCGTCACGCCCTGGGCGTGCACGCCGTGGTCACCGGCGAAGATCGCGACGGCGGCCGGCTCCGGGATCGGCGGCGGGCACACCCGGGAGAGGCCCGAGAGCTGGGCCGCGATGATCTCCAGCATGCCGAGCGCGCCGGCCGGCTTGGTCATCCGCTTCTGGCGCTCCCACGCCTCGCCGAGCGCCTTCGCGTCCAGCGGGCGGATGTTGGCGACGGTCTCCTGGAGCAGGTCGTGCGGCTCCTCGCCGGGCAGCGCGCGGCGGCCGTACGTCTCCTCGTGCACGACCCAGGCCAGCGGGCGGCGCTTGGACCAGCCCGCCTGCATCAGTTCGGGCTCCTCGGGGAACTCGTCCACGTATCCCACGCAGAGGTACGCGACCACTTCCAGGTGCTCGGGGAGGCCCAGGGTGCGGACCATCTCGCGCTCGTCGAAGAAGCTGACCCAGCCGACGCCCAGGCCCTCGGCGCGGGCGGCCAGCCAGAGGTTCTCGACCGCGAGCGCCGAGGAGTACGGGGCCATCTGCGGCTGCGTGTAGCGGCCGAGGGTGTGCCGGCCGCCGCGGGTCGGGTCCGCCGTCACGACGATGTTGACCGGGGTGTCGAGGATGGCCTCGATCTTCAGTTCCTTGAACTGTTTCGCCCGGGCCTTCGGCAGCGACTTGGCGTACGCCTCGCGCTGTCGCCGGGCCAGCTCGTGCATCGACTGCCGGGTCTCGGCGGAGCGGATGACGACGAAGTCCCAGGGCTGCGAGTGGCCGACGCTGGGGGCCGTGTGGGCGGCCTCCAGGACGCGGAGCAGCACCTCGTGCGGGATCGGGTCGGAGCGGAAGCCGTTGCGGATGTCGCGGCGCTCGCGCATCACGCGGAGGACGGCCTCGCGCTCGGCGTCGTCGTAGCCGGGGGCCGGGGGCGAAACGGCTTCCGGCAGTGCCTGTGGGGCCTCCAGAGTCTGCGTGGCCTCCAGAGCCTGTGTGGCCTGCGGGGCATCCGGGTCTGCCGCCGCCGGGCTTTCCTCCGTGTCCTGCGGGGCGGCCGCGTCCGTGGCAGCCGCCACGAGCTGGACGTCCTCCGCGACCGCGGCCTCGGTTTCGGCTTCGGCTTCGGCTTCGGCTTCGGCTTCGGCTTCGGCTTCGGGGAGCGTCTCCGCCTGGGCCTCGGGGGCTGCCTCCTCCTCGGGGGCGGCCTGCGGCTCCTCGTCCGCGGCCGACTCCTGGGGCGCGGGCTGCTCCGTCGGCTCCTCGATCAGGGCTTCGGCGGCGGGCTCCGGGGTCGACTCCGGGGTCTGCTCGGGGAGGGCCTCGGGGGTCTCCTCGGGTACGAGCGGGATCTCGTCGGCGACCGCCTCCACGGGGGCCTCCTCGGAGACCTGCTCCTCCGCCGGCTCCACCTCCGCCTCGGCGGGCGCCTGCTGCTCCTCGGGGAGTGCCTCCGGGGTCTGCTCGGCCACGGGCGCGGCCTCGGGCTCCTCCGGCTCCGCCGGTACGGCCGCGGGGGCCTCGGCCGCCGGTTCGCCCTCGCGCGGGCCGGGGACGGTGGGCTGGACCTGGGCCTCCGCGGGGGCCTCCGGCGCGGTCTCCTCGACGACGGCCGGGGCCTCTTCGGCAGCCGGGGCCTCGGGCTGGTCCTGCGGCTCCTCCGGCTCCGGGTGCGGAGTCGTGTCGACGGCGTTCTCGGCCTGGACGGACGGCGCTTCCTGCGGGACGACCGTTTCTGCGGGGAGGACAGGGGCCGCGGGCTGCTGCGGCTGGGCGCCCCACGGCTCGGCGCCCTGGGGGGCGAGCTGCTGGTCCTGGGCGATCTCGAAGTACTCGGGGCCGGTGCCCCTCGACCACGCCACCGGCACCCCCGCGCACGGTGTCCCCGCCCCGCAGGAGCCGGCGCCCCGCAGGAGCCGGTGTCCACCGACCACGGCTACGAGCCCGGCATCCTCGGCGGGGACACCGTGCGCGGGGGTGCCGGTGGCGTGGTCGAGGGGGACGCCGTGGGCGGGCGTACCGGTGGCGTGGTCGAAGGGGACACCGTGCGCGGGCGTGCCCTGCGGCTGCTCCAGGGGAACGCCGTGCGCGGGGGTGCCGGTGGCGTGGTCGAGCGGGACGCCCTGGGCGGGCGTGCCCTGCGGCTGCTCCAGCGGGACACCGTGTGCCGGGGTTCCCAGGGCGTGGTCCAGCGCAACGCCGTGCGCGGGCGTGCCCTGCGGCTGCTCGAACGGGACACCGTGCGCCGGGGTGTGCTGCTGCGGGGCCGTGAGGACGTCGGCGAGGGCGACGGAGTCCAGCGGGGCCGTGAGCGGGTCGGGCAGCGGATCGGTGAGCGGGTCGCCGATCGGGGCCGGTGCCTCGGCGGGCGCCGGGTGTCCGCCCGGCACGCCCTGGTGCGGGACGACGGGTGCGGCCGGCGGCGGCACGGCGACCGGGGGCGCGGGCGCGACGCCCGGCGGGTGCTCGCTCCAGGCGCCCTGGGCGCCCGGCATCAGGAGCAGGTCGTCGTCCTCGGCGGTGTGCTCGGAGGGGTCCAGGAAGGTGTACGCGCCCGGTGCGGGGATGCCCGGCTGCTCGACCATGCCTGCGTTCTCCGGCAGCCCCTCGCCCGGGACCTGGCCGGTGTCCGTCATGCGTACCCCTCGCCCATCATGTGTGCTCCTTCAGACCTGCGCCCGTCGACAACAACGAGCGCGCGCGCCGCGCGGCACGAAGGACACGCGGACACCCACACATTGTCGCGGCCCCGGGCCCTCGTGGCAGGGAGATTTGCCACGGTGCGCTGTGGACTGCGCCACGTCGCGCGGTCCCCCCATGTCGCGTACCGCGAACATCCGGACGCGGTACAACAATCGGCCAGCCTACCTGCCCAGACGGGCCGGACGGTCACGGGTGGGGGGTGCCCGGACCAGGCCAGGGGGGTACCGGGACGCCCCTCAGGGGGCGTCGGTCCTGCGGCCGGAGAGCAGGAAGACGACCGAGCGCTCGCGTTCCGACCAGTCGTGCGGATCGAGTCCGACGGTCTGGAGGAGGACGCTCTCCACGGTGTAGCCGCCGTCGGCGAGTGCGGCGCCGATCGCCTCGGCCTCGTCCCGGGTGGAGGCGTGGGCGACGATCCGCTCGGGGCGGCGGTCGGTGCAGGCGGTGACCAGGGCGGCGCCGCCGGCCGCGATGCGGACGACGTCGGGTTCGGGGAGGGTCTCCAGGATGTGCGGGGCCCGGCCGCGCACCGTCTGGAGGGGTACGCCGTGGCGACGGGCGGACTGCTCGGTGCGGGCGCACGCGGCCGCGTCGATGTCCACGGCGATGACGGCGGCACCGAAGCGGGCCGCTTCGACGGAGAAGGCGCCGCTCGCGCAGCCGATGTCCCAGACCAGGTCGCCGACGCGGGGGCCGAGGCGGGCGAGCTGGGCGGCGCGCAGGGCGGGGTCCTCGCCGGCCCGGGCCGGGGTGCCGACCGTGGCGGGGTCGTACTCCTCGGCGGGCAGGCCCCAGCCGCGGACCGGGGGCGCCGCAGCGTCCTGGCCCATCAGCCAGGGGGTGGCGGCGGGAGCTCGGCCGGCGGTGCCGCCGATGACGAGGACCACGTTCGGGTCGCGCCAGCTGTGGTCGGCGGCCTTGTCGGAGGTGAGGACGGAGACCTGTTCGCGGGCGGTGCCGAGTTCCTCGCAGACGACGAAGGTGCGGTGTACGCCGTCGAGCAGCAGGGCCAGTTCGGCGGGCCCCGCGCCGGGCGAGGTGAGGACGGCGACCTTGGGGTGGGCGCGGCAGACGTTGACGGCGCGCCGCAGGGTGCGCTGGTGGGCGACGACGATCCGGGCGTCCTCCCAGGGCATTCCGGCCCGGGCGAAGGCTGCGGCGACGGAGGAGACGGCGGGGACGACCTCGACCTCCAGGCCGTGCTCGGGGGCCCGCAGGGTGCGGACGACGCCGAAGAAGCCGGGGTCGCCGTCGGCCAGGACGACGGCGGTGCCCCGGTGGCCGGCGATGCGGCGGGCGGCGAGGTCGACGCTGCCGAGGCGGATGCGCTCGGCGGCGGGCGGGATCTCGGGCAGCGCCAGGTGGTGGGCCGCCCCCGCCACCAGGGTGGCGGCGGAGAGCGCGGACCGGGCCGCCTCGGTGAGGGGCGAGCCGTCCCAGCCGATCACCGTGACGCGGTCGGCCATTCGTCGTCTCCTGGTGTCGTCGCAGGTCGGGGGCGTGCCGAGCGTACCCCGGGTGGGGACCCGGGAGTCAGCTCCAGTCGGTGTACGAGGAGTATCCGGCTTCGGCCATCTGGTCGGCGACGCCGTCGAGGTCCTCCGGGAGGAGGCCCCAGACGATGTAGTCGGTGCGCAGGTCGGTCCAGCCGCCGTCCTCGGTGCGGGTGCGGGCTATGCACGCGTTGCGGAGGACGCCCTCGCTGATGCAGCCGATCTTCTGGGCGACCTGCTGGGAGGCGGTGTTGTCGGCGGCGGTGCGCAGTTCGATGCGCTCGAACTTCTGGTCGCCGAAGAGCCACTGGGCGGTGGCGAGGGCGGCTTCTGAGGCGTATCCCTCGCCGCGGGCCCAGGGGGCGACGATGTAGGAGATCTCGGTGGAACGGACCTTCCAGTCCGTCTTGGCGAGTTGGACGATGCCGACCAGGCGCTGGGTGAGGAACTCGGTGACGGCGAGGTCGATGCCGCGTCCCGCGGTGCGTTCGGAGGGGGCGTACTCGGTGATCCAGCGCCGGGCGGCGGCCTCGGTGAAGGGCTGGGGCACCGCGGTCCAGGCGGCGACGAGTTCGTCGTTCATCATCTCGGCGAGGGCGGGGGCGTCCGCCTCCTCCAGCGCGCGCAGCACCAACCGGTCCGTGTTGATGGAGATGTCCGGAAAGGTGGTAGTCATGCGCAGCTCCATGCCGTGGACCGTCCGAATCGACCGTGAACGCACAGCATGCAGCATGCGGGCGCGGGTGCGCATGGCCGGGTCGGTGTCGGGTGGGGGTGTGGCGAAGGCCCCGCGCACCGGACGGGATGCGGGGGCCTTCTGCTCAAGGACTGTACGGGGGAACCGTTCTGACGGTCCCTCGGGCGCCGGAGTCTACTGGGGGGCGCCGAAGGCCGGGATGACCGAGCCCTTGTAGGTGTCCTCGATGTACTTCTTCACCTCGGGCGAGTTGAGGAGCTTGGCGAGCTTCTGCACGCGGGCGTCCTTCTCGTTGCCCTCCTTGACGGCGAGGAAGTTGGCGTACGGGTTGCCGTCCGCCTTCTCCAGGGCGATGGCGTCCTTCGCCGGGGAGAGATCGGCCTCGATGGCGTAGTTGCCGTTGATGACGGCGGCGTCCACGTCGTTCAGGGCGCGGGGCACGGTGGCGGCCTCCAGCTCCTTGAACTCCAGGCCCTTCTTGTCGGTGATGTCGGAGATCCTGGCGTTGGTGCCGACACCGGGCTTGAGGGTGATCAGGCCGTTCTCGGCGAGCAGCTGGAGCGCACGGCCGCCGTTGGTGGTGTCGTTGGGGACGGCGATGGTCTGGCCCGCCTTGATGTCCTTCACCGACTTGATGTTCTTGGAGTAGAGGCCCAGCGGCTCCAGGTGGACGTCGACCACCGGGACGATGTGGGTGTTGTTCTTCTTGTTGAAGTCGTCGAGGTACGGCTTGTGCTGGAAGAAGTTGGCGTCGACCTGACCGGTCTCGGTGGCGGTGTTCGGCAGGACGTAGTCCGTGAACTCCTTCACCTCCAGCTTCAGGCCGGCCTTCTCGGCCAGGTGGTCCTTGACGTAGTTGAGGATGTCGGCGTGCGGCGTCGGGGACGCGGCGACGACGAGCGGCTTGTCGGCGGCGCCGGCCGCGTCCTTGGAGGAGGACGGGTCCGAGGAGGTGCCGCAGGCGCTGAGGCCGAGGGCCAGGGCGGCGGCGGTGGCGATACCGGCGGTGAGCTTGATGTTCTTACGCACGAAGAGTGCCTCTTTCCGGTGGTGCGGTGGTCGCCTGGACAACAAGTCCGGGCTGTGTTCTTCGAAAGGACGAAGTCTGGGGTGGCCGGGGGCGGTTACGCGGTGCGGCCCCGGCGGGAGAGGAGTCGTACGACTCCGTCGCCGATGAGCTGGACGACGGTCACGATGAGGACCAGGACGACGACGGTGACCAGCATGAACGTGGTGTCGAAGCGCTGGTATCCGTAGGTGACGGCCTTGGAGCCGAGGCCCTCGCCGCCGACCGCGCCGGCCATCGCCGAGTAGCCGATGAGGACGATGACCGTGGTGGTGACGCCCGAGATCAGCGAGGGCAGGGCCTGCGGGAGCAGTACCTTGCGGACGATGGTGGGGATGCCGCCGCCCATGGCCTGGACGGCTTCGACGAGTCCGTGGTCGACCTCGCGGATGGAGGTCTCGACGAGGCGCGCGAAGAAGGGGATGGCGCCGATCGCGAGCGGGACGATCATCGCGGTGGGGCCGATGAAGGTACCGACGACGAGGGTCGTGAAGGGGATCAGGGCGATCAGCAGGATGATGAACGGCAGCGAACGCCCGATGTTCACGATCGCACCGACGACCTTGTTGACCGGCAGGTTCTGCAGCAGTCCGCCCTTGTCCGTGAGGACGAGGAGGATGCCGAGCGGGAGGCCGCCGAGCACGGTGACGACGGTGGCCCACAGGACCATGTAGAGGGTGTCGACGGTGCCCTGCTCCAGCAGTGGCTGCATCTCGGACCAGGTCACTTGGCACCTTCCTTCACGAGCGGGGTCGCCGTGTCCTGGGCAACCGTTTCTTCGGTGGAGGTCTCCTCGACGACCTCGACCTGGAGACCCTGCTCGCGCAGGAAGCCGACGGGGACGACGTTCTCCTCGTACCGGCCGGGCAGTTCGATCCGCATCCGGCCGATCTGCCGGCCGCCGACGGTGTCCATCGCCGCCCCGAGAATCGAGATGTCGATGTTGTACGTGCGGGAGAGCTGCGAGATCACCGGCTGGTTCGCGGCGTCGCCGTGGAAGGTGACGTCGACCACCGTGCGGTCGGGGCCGGTGTGGGCGCCGCTGACCGGGAAGAGTTCGGCGGCCAGCTGGGAGCCGGGGGTGGCGAGCAGCTCGCTCACGGTGCCGGACTCGACGATCCGCCCCCGCTGCATCAGCGCGGCCGAGTCGCAGATCGTCTTGACGACGTCCATCTCGTGCGTGATGAGCAGGACGGTCAGGCCGAGCTGCCGGTTGAGGTCGCGCAGCAGCTGGAGGATGGAGCGGGTGGTCTCCGGGTCGAGGGCGCTGGTGGCCTCGTCGGAGAGCAGGACCTTGGGCTCGCCGGCGAGGGCGCGGGCGATGCCGACGCGCTGCTTCTGGCCGCCGGAGAGCTGGCCCGGGTAGGACTTGGCCTTGTCGGCGAGGCCGACCAGGTCGAGGAGTTCGAGGGCGCGGCGGGAGCGTTCGGCTCCGGAGACGCCGAGGATCTCCAGGGGGAGCTCGATGTTGTCCTTCACCGTGCGGGAGGACAGCAGGTTGAAGTGCTGGAAGACCATGCCGATGCTGCTGCGCGCCCGGCGCAGGTCCCTGCCCGCGCGGCGGCCCTTGCCGGCGAGGGCGGTGAGGTCCACGCCGTCGACGGTCACGGTGCCGGAGGTGGGGCGCTCCAGGAGGTTGACGCAGCGGATGAGCGAGGACTTGCCGGCGCCGCTCTGGCCGATCACGCCGAAGACCTCGCCCTCGCGGACGTGGAGGTCGACACCGTCCAGAGCGGTGACCTGGCGGCCGCGCGACTCGTAGACCTTGGTCAGGCCCGAAGTGGTGATCACAGGGGGTTTCCGTCACTGTCGAGTGCGCGACGCGGGGTCCGTCGTGCACGGGGCATTCGTCTTCGGACAGTCAGGCGCACGGGGGCCGGTTCCGGCGGGTGGCCGGGGGTTCGGCGTGGCCGGGGGTTCGGCGCACGGCACGGCCGTCGGTCCCGCTTCGGGGCGCGGGACGCGGGCGGGGGCCCTCAGATGGCGCACATTCGACACATACAACGAGCACCGGGCGTCATGGTCGCCTCGGTCGCAAGGGTGCGGCTGCTCGTCGTGGTCATGTCTGCAAGTAAAGCATGCGCAGGTGCGAACGAAAGGGGGATGTCCGAATAGCGGACGTCATTGAGACGCCATGCGGACACTCCGGAAGCTCCCGTTCCGCCGGTTCTCCCCGTGTGGCCCGGGGGGACGGGCGCCCTGCGGCGGCGGGCACGGAGGGTGCGCCGGGCGTCCTCACGGGCGCCATATGTGGCCAAGGCCACGGTCCGCGCGGGGTGCGCGGCGGCGGCGCGGGGGGCGAGCGCATCGGGGGGCGCGCACCGTAATACCCTCGGGCGCATGCTTGACGCCCTGACGGTCGCGGTCTCCGTGGCCGCGCTCGCCCTCGCCGCCTGGTGCGGCTTCGCCGCCTTCCGCGACCAGCCGACCAAGGACTGGCACTTCATCGGCATGGCCGTGGTGACGTTCCTCGTCCTGGTCCAGCTGGTCGTCGGGATCGTGCAGCTGGCGCGCGGCGAGAAGGCCGAGGAGGGCGCGACGATCTTCGTCGCCTATCTGCTCGGGGCGCTGTGCGCGGTGCCCATCGCCGGCTTCATGTCGCTGGCGGAGCGCAGCCGGTGGGGTTCGGCCACGGTGGCCGCGGGCGCGGTCGTCCTGGCCGTGCTGGAAGTGCGTCTCTACGACATCTGGACGGTGGGCTGACCATGACCGAGACGCAGCAGAAGGCGGCGGGGGGCGCGCGGGCGCGTCTCGTCTCCGGCCCCGGCATCCTGCTGGTGTGGCTCTACGGCGTCATGTCGGTCGGCGCGGTCTCGCGCTCGATCTACCAGATCGCCACCGAGTTCGACCGGGCACCGCTCGCGTACACGCTGTCGGCGGTGGCCGCCGTCGTCTACGCCTTCATCACGTACACGCTGGTACGGGGTGGGGAGAAGGCCCGCAGGGCGGCGCTGGTGTGCTGCGCCGCCGAGCTCGCGGGCGTGCTGGTCGTCGGGACCTGGACGCTGGTCGAACCGTCCGCCTTCCCGGACGCGACGGTCTGGTCGGACTACGGCTACGGCTATCTGTTCATCCCGGTCCTGCTGCCGCTGAGCGGCATCTGGTGGCTGCGCCGGTCGCGCGCCGCGACGGCCGGCTGAGTCAGGCCGCCGCCTTCTCCAGGGTCACCAAGGTGAGCTTCGGGCCGAGCTCCCGGGTGGCGACCTGCGCGTAGCCCTTGCTGCGGTAGAGGCGGAGATTGCCCTCGCTGCGGTGGCCGGTGAGGAGCTGGAAGCGCTTGGGCGACGGGGTCTCGCGGACGGCGGTCCCCTCCAGCCCGGCGAAGTGGCGCTCTATGCCGTCGAGGAGGCGGCCGCCGATGCCGTGCCGCTGCATGCGGGGGTGCACGATGAGCTTGGCGATCCGTACGGTGCCGTCCTCGTCGATGCTGGCCCGTACGGAGGCGACGACCTCATCGCCGAGCCGGGCCACCAGCCCGTGGCCCTCGGCCAGTTCGGCACGCAGGCCGTCGAGCGACTGGGTGAGCGGTTCGATGGACCAGTCCCCGTAGAGAGCCGCCTCGCTCTGGTAGCAGAGATACTGCAGCTTCAGGATGTGCTCCGCGTCCGCCGCGTCCGCCGCTGAGATGGTCACACTCAGGCCCATGTGTGCACGCCTCCCGCTCATCTGCCGATCACCGGTCTACCGCACCCTTCCCCCTCGGCCGGGGGCGGGAACCTCTGCAGCCAGCATTCTGCGCAGGCATCCCAGGCAACGGGAACGCATCGGCCCCAGACTGCCCTGTGAGATACCCAACTCTCCTGCGATTTCCCGGTACGTGGGGTCCTCGGGATCGAGCATCGCGGCCAGCACCCGGGGGCATCGGCCGGGGGTCCGGGTGACGGCGGCCCGCAGGGAGCGGCGGCCCTCGGCGGCCATCAGCGAGTGCTCGGGGGACCCCGGGGGCTCCGCGGCGCCGGGGTCGTGGCCGGGTTCGTCGCGGTAGGGGCGTTCGCGGTCGCTGGTCCTGCGGGCGCGGCGGGCCTCCGCCCGGACGGCGCGGCGCAGCCACTCGGCGGGGCGCTCGGGGGCGGTTCCGGTGTCGTGGAGCTGCTCCAGGAGGCGGAGCCAGACGGCCTGTTCCAGGTCGCCCGCCTCGATGCCGGCGGCCGGCGCCTCGGCGTCCGACTCGGCGGCGAGCAGCGGGGCGAGGGAGGCGAGGAGCCCCCGCACCGCACCGGCGCCCCCGCACCCCACGGACGGTTCCGGACGTCCCGCGGCGGAGCCCCGCCTGCGCGCCGAGCACCTCACCCTCTCCTACGACCAGCGGACGGTCGCGAGCGACCTCACCGTCGACATCCCCGACCACTCCTTCACCGTGATCATCGGGCCCAACGCCTGCGGCAAGTCCACCCTCCTCACCGCGCTCGCCCGGATGCTCAAGCCGAAGGCCGGACAGGTCTACCTCGACGGCGCCGCCATCGCCTCCTACCGCTCCCGCGAGGTCGCCCGCCGCCTCGGCCTGCTCCCGCAGTCCTCCACCGCCCCGGGCGGCATCACCGTCGGCGACCTGGTCGCCCGCGGCCGCTACCCCCACCAGGGCATGCTGCGGCAGTGGTCGGCCGAGGACGAGGACGCCGTCGTCGAGGCCATGCGCCGCACCGGCGTCCTCGAACTCGCCGAACGCCCCGTCGACGACCTGTCCGGCGGCCAGCGCCAGCGCGTCTGGCTCTCCATGGTCCTCGCCCAGCAGACCTCGATCCTGCTGCTCGACGAGCCGACCACCTACCTCGACATCGCCCACCAGGTCGAGGTCCTCGACCTCTGCGCCCGGCTCCACGCCCAGCAGGGCCACACGGTCGTCGCCGTCCTGCACGACCTCAACCAGGCCTGCCGCTACGCCACCCACCTCATCGTGATGCGGCCCGGCGGCGTCATCGCGGCCGAGGGCGACCCGAGGTCGGTCATGACCGCCGAACTCGTCGAGGACGTCTTCGGACTGCCCTGCCGGATCATCCCCGACCCCGAGACCGGCACGCCGCTCATGGTCCCCGCCGCGCCCGCGTGGTACGCCCCCGCCGGAGCGACCCCCCGGACCGGGGACGACACCGCGCCCGCGGAGAGCACCCACGGAGGCGGGGCCACCGGCCACGACACCGTGATGGCCAGGACCACCTGACGCACCAGGTGCTCTGCACCAGGCTGACGAACGCGCGCATGCTCACCATGGACCCGGACCACCCCGTCGCCCACGACCTCGGCATCTGGCGGGGCCGGATCTTCGGACTCGACGAGGCCGTGACGCACCTCCCGGCCCGCGAGGTCGTCGACCTGCACGGGGCCACCGTGCTCCCCGGCTTCATCGACAGCCACGTCCACCTCGCCTGGGCGGGCCTCAAGGCCGCCACCCCCGGCATCGCCCCCTGCACGCGCGTCGAGGACGTCCTCGCCGTCATCGGAGAGGCCGCCTCCCGGCAGGCCCCCGGCGCCTGGGTCGACGTCGCCGGCTACGACCAGCGGGCCCTCGGGCGCCATCTCACCGCCGCCGAGATCGACCGCGTCGCCCAGGGGCGCAGGATCTTCCTCATGCACGACTCCGGGCACGCCTGCGTCGTCAACAGCGCCGTCCTGGACCTCCTGCCGCCCGAGGTCCCGCACCAGGACGGCTTCCTCGCCGAGAGCGCCATGAGCGCCGTCCGGCGACTGCGACTGACAGCGGCCGTGCTCGCGACCCGGGTCGCGAGCACGGCCGTCCGACGGCCCCGGGTGCCTACCGGGGAAGCGAGGCGCGGTCGAGGATCGCCGGCAGCGCCGCCACCAGCTCCCGGACCTGACGCGCGGACACGGTCAGCGCCGGGGCGAGGCGTACGGTCGAGGGGCCGGCCGCGTTCACCAGGAACCCGACCTCCTGCGCCGCGCTCCGGACCCGTTCGGCGACGGGTTCGGTCAGCACGACACCGAGCAGCAGCCCCGCGCCCCGCACCTCCGCGACCAGCGGGTGCTTCGCCTCCTCCGTACCGGACCGCAGCAGTGCGCCCATCCGAGCGGTGTGCTCCAGGAGCCCCTCCGACGCGAGGGTGTCCAGGACGGCGAGACCGGCGGCGCAGGCCACCGGGTTGCCGCCGAACGTGGAGCCGTGCTGGCCGGGGGCGAGCAGCTCCGCCGCGGCGCCGAACGCGACCGCGGCACCGATCGGCAGCCCGCCGCCGAGGCCCTTGGCCAGGGTCACCACGTCCGGGTCCACCCCCGGCTCGGCGAGGTGCGCGAACCAGTGGCCGGTCCGGCCGATCCCGGTCTGCACCTCGTCGAGCACGAGCAGGCTGCCCGTGGCACGGGTGAGCGCCCGGACGGCCCGCAGATAGCCCGGGGGCGCCGGGATCACGCCCGCCTCGCCCTGCACGGGTTCGACGAAGACAGCGGCGGTGTCCTCACCGACCGCGGCGCGCAGGGCGTCGACGTCGCCGATCGGGACGTGCGTCACCTCCCCGGGCAGCGGCAGGAACGGCTCGCGCTTGGCGGGCTGCCCGGKGAGGGCCAGGGCGCCCATGGTGCGGCCGTGGAAGCCGCCCTCCATCGCGACGACCCGCGGGCGTCCGGTCCGCCGCGCGGCCTTGAAGGCCGCCTCGTTCGCCTCCGCACCGGAGTTGGCGAAGAAGACCCGGCCGCCCGGCCTGCCGAACAGCCCGAGGAGCCGCTCCGCGAGCGCCACCGGGGGCTCGGCGACGAACAGGTTCGAGACATGGCCGATCCGTGTGAGCTGGGTGTGCACGGCGGCGACCACGGCCGGGTGGGCGTGGCCGAGGGTGTTGACCGCGATCCCGCCGGTGAAGTCCGTGTACGCGCGCCCGGCTTCGTCCCACACCACGCAGCCCTCGCCGCGGACCAGGGCCAGCGGGGGCGTGCCGTAGGTGTCCATCATGACGGCGCGCCAGCGGTCCGTGAGGGTCCGCGCCGGCGGGACGCCCGTACCGGTGGCTTCCGGTGCGCCGGGGGTTCCGGATGCGCCGGGTGCTCCGAAGGTGATCATCCGGTGTTCACCCCGTCGGCCGGAGCGTCGTCGGGCAGGACCGTGGTGCCGGGGTTCTCCTCGGTGAGGACGCCCCGGAGGACGGCGTGCGGGGTGCGCCCGTCGAGGACGTGAACCCGTCCGACCCCGGAGCGGACCGCCCGCAGGCAGCCCTCCATCTTGGGCAGCATGCCGCCCGCGAGTCCGGGGAGCAGCGTCTCCAGCTCCAGGGCCGTCAGCCGGGCGACGACCTCGGTGCTGCGCGGCCAGTCCGCGTACAGGCCGGGGACGTCGGTGAGCATCACGAGCCGGTCGGCGCCGAGGGCGACGGCCAGGGCCGAGGCCGCGAGATCGGCGTTCACGTTGTAGACCTGCCCGTCGTCGCCGCGCGCGACGGGGGACACGACCGGGATGCGGCCCCCGGCGAGGAGGTTCCGCACGGTGTCCGGGTCCACGCCGACGATGTCGCCGACGAGGCCTATGTCGACGGTGCGGCCGTCCACCCGGGCCGGGCGGCGTACGGCGGTGAGGGTGTGGGCGTCCTCGCCCGACATGCCGACGGCGAAGGGCCCGTGGGCGTTGATGGCGCCGACCAGGTCCCGCTGGACCTGTCCGGTCAGCACCATGCGGACGACGTCCATGGCCTCCGGGGTGGTCACCCGCATGCCCGCCTCGAACCGGACCTCCAGGGCGAGGCGGTCGAGCATCGAGCTGATCTGGGGGCCGCCGCCGTGCACCACGACGGGGTCGAGGCCCGCCTGCCAGAGCTCGACGACGTCCTGGGCGAACGACCGGCGCAGCGCCGGGTCCTCCAGGGTGCTGCCGCCGCACTTGACGACGACGGTCCTGCCCTGGAGCTCCTCGGACCACGGGACGTCCGCGGCCGGCAGGCCGTCGGGGTCCGCTGCCGGCCCGGTGCCCGTCCGTCTCGCGCCGTCCGCACCGCGCACGGCGGGCTGCTCGCGGAGCGTCCTCATTCTCGTACCTCCTCGGCTCATGAGCTGTAGGCGCTGTTCTCGTGCACGTACTCGGCCGTCAGGTCGTTGGTCCAGATCTCCGCGGAGGCCTCGCCGGCGCGCAGGTCGACGGTGACCGTGATGCGGCGGCCGGTCATGTCGACCTTCTCCCGGGCCTCCCCGGCGGCGCCGTCCCGGCAGACCCACACGCCGTTGATGGCCACGTCCAGGCGGTCGGGGTCGAAGACGGCGTCGGTGGTGCCGATGGCCGACAGCACCCGGCCCCAGTTCGGGTCCTCCCCGTGCAGGGCGCACTTGAGGAGGTTGTTCCTGGCGACCGAGCGGCCCACGGTCACGGCGTCGTCCTCGGTGGCGGCGCCGATGACCGCCACCTCGATCTCCTTGGAGGCGCCCTCGGCGTCGGCGACCAGCTGCCGGGCGAGGTCGAGGCAGACGGTGTGGACGGCCCCGGCGAGCTCTTCGGCGGCGGGGGTGACGCCGGAGGCGCCCGAGGCGAGCAGCAGCACGGTGTCGTTGGTGGACATGCAGCCGTCGGAGTCCACCCGGTCGAACGTGGTCCGTACGGCGGCGCGCAGCGCGGAGTCCAGCGCCGGGCCGTCGGCCGCGGCGTCGGTGGTGAGGACGACGAGCATGGTGGCGAGGCCGGGCGCGAGCATGCCCGCGCCCTTGGCCATGCCGCCGACCGTCCAGCCGGACCGGGTGGCGACGGCGGTCTTGTGGACCGTGTCGGTGGTCTTGATGGCGACGGCCGCGGCCTCGCCGCCGTCGTCGGCGAGGTGGTCGGCCGCGAGCGCGATCCCGGCCGTGATCCGGTCCATGGGCAGCGGGACGCCGATGAGTCCGGTGGAGCAGACGGCCACGGCGTCCGGGGTGACGCCGACGGCGCGGGCCGTCTCCTCGGCCATGGTCCGGGCGTCCTCGGAACCGGCCCGGCCGGTGCAGGCGTTGGCGCCGCCGGAGTTGAGGACGACCGCGGAGACCGTGCCGTCGGCGAGCACCCGCCGGGACCAGTGGACCGGTGCGGCCTGGATCCGGTTGGAGGTGAAGACGCCCGCGGCGGCCGGTGCGGGGCCCCGGTTCACCACCAGGGCGAGGTCGGGATCGCCGGACGTCTTGATCCCGGCGGCCACCCCGCTGGCGAGGAATCCCCGGGCGGCGGTCACGGTCACGGTGCCACTCCATTCATGGGCAGGCCGAGCCCTTCGGGCAGGCCGAGGGCGACGTTCATGCTCTGCACCGCGCCACCGGCGGTGCCCTTCGTCAAGTTGTCGATCGCGCTCACGCAGACCAGGCGGCGGGCGGCCGGGTCGACGGCCACCTGCACCTGCACCGTGTTGGATCCGAGCACCGCGGCCGTGGACGGCCACTGGCCCTCGGGTAGCAGCCGGACGAACGGTTCGTCGGCGTAGGCGGCCTCGAACACCTCGCGGACCGCCTGGAGACCGCCGTCGGCGTCCACGTGCGGGCGGAGCCGGGCGGAGCAGGTCGCGAGGATGCCCCGGGGCATCGGGGCGAGGGTGGGGGTGAAGGAGACGGTGACCGGCTCGCCCGCCACGAGCGACAGGTTCTGGGTGAGCTCGGGGGTGTGCCGGTGCCCGCCGCCGACGCCGTACGGGGTCATGGACCCCATCACCTCGGAGCCGAGGAGGCGGGGCGCGACGGAGCGGCCCGCTCCCGAGGTGCCGCTCGCGGCCACGACGACGGCCTCGGGTTCGACGAGACGGGCGGCGTGCGCGGGGAAGAGCGCGAGGGTGACGGCGGTGGGGTAGCAGCCGGGGACGGCGATCCTGGTGGTCCCCTTCAACTCGTCCCGGGCGCCGGGCAGCTCGGGCAGCCCGTAGGGCCAGGTGCCCGCGTGCTCGGAGCCGTAGAAACGTTTCCACTCGGCCGGGTCGCGCAGCCGGAAGTCGGCGCCGCAGTCGACGACCAGGGTGTCGGCGCCCAACTCCCCGGCGAGCGCGCCCGACTGGCCGTGCGGCAGGGCGAGGAACACGACGTCGTGTCCGCGGAGCGCGTCCGCCGACGTCTCCGTGAGCACCCGGTCGGCGAGCGCGGACAGCTGGGGCTGTACCTCTCCGAGGGTGCGGCCGGCGCTGCTGTGCGCGGCGAGGACGCCGATGTCGAGACCGGGGTGTGAGGCGATCAGGCGGAGGATCTCCCCACCGGCATAGCCGCTGGCTCCGGCCACCGCGACCCTAAAGGTCATGCTCTTCCGTCTCTCCTGAGGATGGGGACGTGTCGCGCACCCGGGGGTGGACACCCCGAGTCGACGCCACTCGAACTAAACTTAGCCTAACCTAAGTAGTTCTGGTGCCAGAATCGAGGATGTGCGGCCCCGGCTCGGGGAGAGGTTGTCAACACTACGGGGAGGGAGCCGAGTTGGCGGTGAGTAGGGCGGAGGTGTGACCCCGCGGTCAGGCCGGCGTCCCCCATGCCGTCGTCAGGCCGTCCAGCCAGGCCGGGGGCAGTTCGGCCGCGTCCCACTCCTCGTGCAGGGCCGAGGGGGTCTCGGCCAGGCGCTCCAGCACGGCGACGCTCGCGGGGGAGTGGACCAGGGAGTAGCGGCCGTGGATCGCGATCGGACTGCCCGGTCCGTACTGCGCGTACAGCCGCTCCAGGTGCGCGTGGTGGGCGGAGGTGAACCGCGTCAGCCGCCCCGGGTACCCGGCCCGCTGCCGCGGGCTCATCGTGCGCAGGACCGCCCCGAGCACCTGCTCGGTGACCTCCGGGTCGAGTTCGGAGACGTCGGCGAACGAGAGGTACAGCGGGGTGATGGCCACCTTCGCCCGCTCCATCTCCGCGCGTCGGACGGGGGAGGGCACGTCGGGGG
>NZ_RDBH01000129.1:1635881-1656585 GCF_008042145.1 Streptomyces sp. adm13(2018) | reverse complement strand
GTCCGGGTGGGTGCGGGGGTGGTGACGGGAGCGGTGGTGCTCGCGGGAGCGGTGGCGGTCACGGGTGCGGTCATGCACCGGACCATGCCGGGGCACGCGCGGTTGGTTGCGCTTCGGGCGTCAAACCACCCGGGAGGGCGGTGTGCGGGTCCGGTCGGCGGACCCGCACGGGCCGCTCGGGCCGCCCGGCCCGCTCAGTCGCGGCCGGTGAGGTCCGCCGCGCCCAGCAGGGCGGTGTCCGGGTTGTCGGAGAAGATGCCGTCGATCCCCGTCGCCAGGTACCGCTTGAGCGCCCCGAAGGAGTCCCCGTAGGCCGTCGGGTCGGTCCCCCTGCGGAACTCCGCGGGCAGGAAGGAGTTCTCGTTGCGGTGGGTGTACGGGTGGAGGATCAGGCCGGCCCGGTGCGCGTCGCGGACCAGGGTGGTCGGGTCGCCGAGGCGGCCGCCGGCGTCCTTCGGGATCACCAGGTCGAGCGAGGGGCCGATGCCCTGGGCGTACGAGGCGATCCAGCGCAGGCCCTTTGGGGTGACCAGGTCGGCGACGGTGCGCGGGTCGCCCGCCTGGACGAAGTCCCAGGGGCGGCTCGTGGGTCCGGAGAGCAGGACGACACCGGGCGAGTCGACCAGCTTCGCGAGCCGCTGGACGCTGGTCGGCTCGAACGACTGGAGGAAGACCGGGGAGTCGGCGCGGTCGCGGCCGTACCGGCGCAGCAGCCGGGCGAGGCGCTCCTCCAGGCCGAGGCCGAGGCCGCGGAAGTAGGTGGGGTGCTTGGTCTCGACGTGGAGCCAGATCCGGCGGCCCCGGCGGCGGCCCTCCTCCTCGGCCCAGCGGAGCACCTCCTCGAAGGTGGGGATGGTCCAGCGGCCGTCGTACAGGGTGTTCTCCTGACGGACGGCCGGGATGCGCTCCTTGGCCCGGAGGGTCTTCAGCTCGGCGAGCGTGAAGTCCTCGGTGAACCAGCCGGTGAGGGAGACGCCGTCGACGCTCTTGGTGGTCCTGCGGGACGCGAACTCCGGGTGGTCGGCGACATCGGTGGTGCCGGTGATGTCGTTCTCGTGGCGGCAGACCAGGTGTCCGTCCCGGGTGGGGACCAGGTCCTGCTCGATCACATGGGCGCCGAGGTCCAGGGCGTGCCGGTAGGAGCCGAGGGTGTGCTCGGGCCGGTAGCCGCTGGCGCCGCGGTGGGCGATGACGGTGGGGACGGGGAGGGAGCGGTAGCCGTGGCCCCATCCCGCCGCGGCGGACGCGGCTCCGGCGGTGTCCGGCGCCGCCTGTGCCGTACCTCCGGTGGCGAGGGTCGTGGAGGCGCCGAGGACCGTGGCGCCCGCCGCTCCGAGAACCGTGCGCCGGGCCGGGATCCGGCGTTCGCCCTGGGTCATGTGGTGTCCTCCTGTGTCAGGTCCCGCACCTGTCGACGGGTGCCTCCGACGCTAGGCACCGGGGCCCTACGCGCGGCAGACCTACGCCGAACATGGCGGAAACACACGTCAACACTGCGTATCCGGTGGGTGAACCCGATGTGCGCACGGACGTGACCCGCGAGTATCGTCGCCAGCTGCACCGTCAGCTCGACTGACCCGCATCCCACCGGAGGAACCGTTGTCCCGTCTCGCGATCATCAAGGCAGTGCTCGGGCCGGTCATGCGCCTGATGTTCCGCCCCCGCGTGGAGGGCGCCGAGAACATCCCGGGGACCGGTCCCGTCATCCTCGCGGGCAACCACCTGACCTTCATCGACTCGATGATCATGCCGATCTGCCTGGACCGTCCGGTCTTCTTCATCGGCAAGGACGAGTACGTGACGGGCAAGGGCCTCAAGGGCCGGGCGATGGCCTGGTTCTTCACCAGCGTGGGCATGATCCCGGTGGACCGGGACGGCGGCCGCGGCGGTGTGGCGGCCCTGATGACCGGTCGTCGGGTGCTGGAGGAGGACAAGATCTTCTCGATCTACCCGGAGGGCACCCGCTCCCCCGACGGCCGGCTGTACCGGGGCCGTACGGGCATCGCGCGGCTGACGCTGATGACGGGCGCCCCGGTGATCCCGTTCGCGATGATCGGGACGGACAAGATCCAGCCGGGCGGCTCGGGCTTCCCGCGTCCGGGCCGGGTGACGGTCCGCTTCGGCGAGGCGATGGAGTTCTCCCGCTACGACGGGATGGACCGCGACCGCTATGTGCTGCGGGCCGTGACCGACTCGGTGATGGCCGAGGTCATGCGGCTCTCGGGCCAGGAGTACGTGGACATGTACGCCACCAAGGCGAAGGCCGCCTGACGCCTCGACCGTGACGACAGGCCGGTGCCCCGTACAGCCCGGCTGTACGGGGCACCGCCCTGTGCGGGAGCGTCAGTGCTCGACGCCGTCCTCCAGCTTCTGGCCCCTGAGCAGGAACCAGGCCGCGACCGCCGTCGCGAGGAGGACCGCCGCGCCGACGCCCGCCGCGATCCGCAGACCGTCGACGAAGGCCAGCTGCGCGGACGACACCAGGGCAGCCGCCGTGTCCGGGGCGAGGGCGCCGGACGCCTCGACGGCGCCGCCGAGCGACTCGTGGGCCGCCGACGCGACGTCCGAGGGGACCCCGGCCGGGGTGGCGAAGCCCCGGTAGACTCCGGTCACGATCGAGCCGAGGACGGCGATGCCGAGGGCGGCACCCAGTTCGTACGCGGTCTCGGAGACCGCGGAGGCCGAACCGGCCTGGTCCTTCGGGACGCTGGACAGGATCACGTCCGCCGTGACGGTGAAGGCGAACCCGGCGCCCACGCCGACCACGAGGAGCGCGGCGCCGAGCAGCGGGTAGCCGGTGTGCTGGTCGAGCGTCGTGAGAGCGGCCAGCGAGAGGCCGACCGCCGCGAGACCGCCGGCCACCACGGACCGTACGGAGAAGCGCCGGGCCACCACACCCGCGATCAGACCGGCCGTGACCGCGCCGACCGCCGCCGGGAGTTCGGCGAGTCCGGCCTCCAGCGGCTGCCTGCCCTGCACCAGCTGGAAGAACTGGGACAGGAAGAAGACCAGGCCGGAGAGGCCGAGGATGGTCAGCAGGTCGGCGAGCACCGCGCCCGAGAAGCCGCGGTGGCGGAACAGCCGCATGTCCAGGAGCGGCGCGGGCAGGGTCAGCTGCCGGCGGACGAACCAGGTCAGGGCGCCGGCTCCGACGAGGGCGGCGATGCCCGCGTCGGCGGAGAGTCCGTGCGAGGCCAGTTCCTTGATCGCGTATACGACCCCGATCAGGCCGACGAGGGAGAGTCCGACGCTCGGCAGGTCCCAGGGGCCCGGGTTGGGGTTCTTGGACTCCGGGATCAGCTTGATGCCGACGAAGACGAGGACCGCCATCACGGGCAGGTTGATCAGGAAGACCGAGCCCCACCAGAAGTGCTCCAGGAGGAAGCCTCCGACGACCGGTCCGACGGCGGCGCCGGCCGAGGCCATGGCACCCCAGATGCCGATGGCGAGGCTGCGCTCGCGCGGGTCGTGGAAGAGGTTCCGGATGAGGGCCAGGGTGGACGGCATCAGGGTCGCGCCGGCGACGCCGAGCAGGGCGCGCGCCACGATCATCGTCTCGGGGCTGGTCGCGTAGGCGTTCAGCACGGAGACGGCGCCGAAGGCGGTGGCGCCGATCAGGAGCAGCTTCTTGCGGCCGATGCGGTCGCCGAGGCTGCCCATGGAGACCAGGAGTCCGGCGATGACGAAGGAGTAGACGTCGCCGATCCAGAGGAGCTGGGTGCCCGAGGGCTTCAGGTCCTCGGAGAGGAAGGGGGTGGCGAGGCCCAGCACCGTGGCGTCGACCGCCACGAGGAGGACGGCCAGGACGAGGACGGAGAGGGCCAGCCACCGGCCGGGGCGGCGTACGCCCTCGGTATGGTCCGTGGTGTTGAGGGTGCTGGTGGTCACTTCTCCACGCTCCTGCGCGCTCCGCCGAGCAGCAGCTCGACGATCATGTACTGGAAGTCCTTGGCGGCGACCCGGCCGTCCTGTACGGCCCAGGCGCCGGAACCGATGAGCCCGTAGAAGGCCTCGGTGAGCCAGGCGGGGGTCAGGTCGATCCGGAAGACGCCGTCCTCCTGGCCTCGCCGGAAGAGCGCGGAGACCCGGGCGTCGATGCG
Organism: Streptomyces sp. adm13(2018); assembly: GCF_008042145.1. GTDB lineage: Bacteria > Actinomycetota > Actinomycetes > Streptomycetales > Streptomycetaceae > Streptomyces. The sequence continues at coordinate 1,652,485 of NZ_RDBH01000129.1, read as the reverse complement.
GGCCCAGCCCTCGTTCTGCTGGTCGCCCTCGAAGAGCTGGTTCTCGGTGACGAGGAACGACAGCAGCGGGGCGAGGTGCTCGACCTCGGTCACGATCCGGCGCACCGCCTCGTCGGCGGGCCCCGTCTCGGGCTCGGCCCGTGCGAGCGCGGCCTCGATCTCGTGCAGTCCGTGGTCTTCGAGCGCCCGCACGAGGGCGTCCCGGCCGGCGAAGTGCCGGTGCAGCGTGGCCCGGCCGATCCCGGCGGACCGGGCGACCTCGTCCATCGTGGCGGTCGCCTTGCGGGAGAGCAGGGCGGCGGCTGCGTGGAGCACCTGGGTGCGATCGACTGACATGAGACGACCATACACCTAATGAGACATCTATGTCTCATTCAATAATTCGACGCCTCACCCGGGGCGGGAACGGAATGCTGTGAACATGACGAAGCCACTGCTGCTGATCGACGTGGACGGGCCCCTGAACCCCTACGCGGCACAGCGCGAGCGACGCCCCGAGGGGTACACGACCCACCGGATGAGGCCGGGCGGCTGGTTCGGGACGAAGCCGCTCCGGGTGTGGCTGAACCCCGCGCACGGGGAGGAGCTGCTCGGGCTGGCGAAGGCGTACGAGCTGGTCTGGGCGACGACCTGGAAGGACGAGGCGAACCACTGGATCGGGCCGCACCTCGGGCTGCCCGCGCTGCCCTTCATCGACTGGCCCGTGATGCACGGAAGGGCCCCTCGCGGGACCTTCTGGAAGACGCAGTACATCCTGGAGTACGCGGCGGGGCGGCCGTTCGCCTGGGTGGACGACGACATCACCCCGTACGACGGGGAGTTCGTGGAGCAGAACCACCTCGCCGCCGCCCTGCTGCTGCACGTCGACCCCCGGTTCGGACTGCTCCGGCCGGACTTCGACGCGCTCGCGGACTGGGCGGCGGCGCTGTGACGCCCCGAGGGGGCGGGTTGGTTCTGTGACGCCCCCGAGGGGGCGGGTTACTTCTCTACTTCTGCTTGGCGGTGGCCCAGGCGTGCTGGATCACCAGGTCGGCCTTAACCTCGACGAGCTGGACGGCGACCGCGGAGGGGGCCGTGCCGCCCCGGCCGCTGCGGGAGGCGAGGGCGCCCGGGACGTTGAGGACGGTGCGCACCTCGGGGGTCAGGTGCTCGGAGATCTTGGCGAACTGCTCGTCCGTCAGCTCGTCGAGCTCCTTGTCCTCGGACTCGGCGACCTTCACGCACTCGCCGGCGACCTCGTGGGCGACCCGGAACGGCACACCCTGCTTGACCAGCCACTCCGCGATGTCGGTGGCGAGGGAGAAGCCGGCCGGGGCCAGCTCCTCCATGCGCTCCCGGTGGACGGTGAGCGTGGCCATCATGCCGGTGAAGGCCGGCAGCAGGACCTCCAGCTGGTCGCAGGAGTCGAAGACCGGCTCCTTGTCCTCCTGGAGGTCGCGGTTGTAGGCGAGCGGCAGCGCCTTGAGCGTGGCGAGCAGACCGGTGAGGTTGCCGATCAGACGGCCCGACTTGCCCCGGGCGAGCTCGGCGATGTCCGGGTTCTTCTTCTGCGGCATGATCGACGAGCCGGTGGAGAAGGCGTCGTGGAGGGTCACGAAGGAGAACTCCTTCGTGTTCCAGATGATGATCTCCTCCGCGATCCGGGACAGGTTGACGCCGATCATCGCGGTGATGAAGGCGAACTCGGCGACGAAGTCCCGGGAGGCCGTGCCGTCGATCGAGTTGCCGACCGAACCGCGCTCGAAGCCCAGGTCCCTGGCGACCGCCTCCGGGTCGAGCCCGAGCGAGGAGCCGGCGAGGGCGCCGGAGCCGTACGGGGAGACCGCCGTGCGGGTGTCCCACTGCCGCAGCCGCTCGGCGTCCCGCGAGAGGGACTGCGCGTGGGCCAGCACGTGGTGGGCGAAGAGCACCGGCTGGGCGTGCTGGAGGTGCGTACGACCGGGCATGGCGACGTCCGGGTGCGCCTCGGCGAGGCCGACGAGGGCGTCCTGGAGGTCGGCGACCAGGCCGCCGATGATCCGGGCGTGGTCGCGCAGGTACATCCGGAAGAGGGTGGCGACCTGGTCGTTACGGGACCGGCCGGCCCGGAGCTTGCCGCCGAGGTCCTGGCCGACGCGCTCCAGGAGGCCGCGCTCCAGGGCGGTGTGGACGTCCTCGTCCGCGATGGTGCCGACGAGGGTGCCGTCGGCGACGTCCGCCTCCAGCCGGTCGAGGCCCGCGAGCATGCGGGTCAGCTCGTCCTCGGTGAGCAGCCCGGCCGTGTGCAGCACGCGCGCGTGGGCACGGGAACCGGCGATGTCGTACGGCGCGAGGCGCCAGTCGAAGTGCACCGACGCGGACAGCTTCGCCAGGGCCTCGGCGGGCCCGTCGGCGAACCGTCCGCCCCAGAGCCGCACATCACCGTTGTTGCTGCTCACACCTGCTCCTCAGTCTTCGCGACCATCGATATGCATGAGTATGCAGAACTCTGCATGATTCGTCAATCCGGCGGGGCCGGGCCCGGCGCGGCGGCGCTGGGGCCGACCACGGAGCGGAACGCCGTCGCGCCGGGCCCCGCCGGTCGGAAAGAATCCGGAACATGGGAAAAACGTACGAGCGGATCGACGGACGTCTCCGTGCCTTCATCGAGGCCCAGCCGGTGTACTTCACCGCGACCGCTCCCCTCTCCGGGGACGGTCATGTCAACCTCTCCCCCAAGGGCCGCCGCGGCACCCTCGTGGTGCTCGACGAACTCACCCTCGCCTACGTCGACTTCGGGGGCAGCAGCGCGGAGACCGTCGCGCATCTGCGGGAGCCGGGCAACGGGCGGATCACCCTGATGTGGACGGCGTTCTCCGGGCCGCCGACCGTCGTGCGGGTGCACGGGACCGGAGAGGCGGTGTTCCGTGACGACCCGCGCTGGGCGGAGCTGTTCGCGCGGTTCCCCGCGGAGGCGGTCGAGGGCCAGGGCAGCGCGCGGGCGATCGTCCTCGTGCACGCGCGGCGGGTCAGCGACGCGTGCGGGTTCGCGGTCCCGCTGATGGAGTACCAGGAGGACCGGGGGATGCACGCCGAGTACTTCAACCGGAAGACCGACGAGGAGTTCAACGCGTACTGCGAGCGCAAGGACCACATCGGGACCAGCCTCGACGGGCTCCCGGCGATTCCGCTCCCCCTGCCGCCGCAGCCGCCGGCACGCACAGCCGGTTAGCCGCGTCCCTCGCCGTCGGAACGCGCAGTGGTCCGACGGCGGTCACACGCTCCTGCGGTACTGAGGACCGGCTACTGCTGCGCGAGCTTCAGCAGGTGGTCGGCGAGGGCCTGGCCGCCCGCCGGGTCGCGGCTGATGAGCAGCAGGGTGTCGTCCCCCGCGATCGTGCCGAGGATCGCGTGGAGTTCGGCCTGGTCGATGGCCGACGCGAGGAACTGGGCGGCGCCCGGCGGGGTCCGCAGGACCACGAGGTTGGCGGACGCCTCGGCGGAGATCAGCAGTTCGCCGGAGAGGCGCCGCATGCGCTCCTCCTTCGCGGACTCGCCGAGCGGTGCCTGCGGGGTGCGGAAGCCCCCCTCGCTCGGCACCGCGTAGATCAGCTCGCCGCCGGTGTTGCGGATCTTCACCGCGCCCAGCTCGTCGAGGTCGCGGGAGAGCGTCGCCTGGGTGACGCTCAGCCCGTCGTCCGCGAGGAGCTTGGCGAGCTGGCTCTGCGAGCGCACCGGCTGCCGGTTGAGGATGTCGACGATCCTGCGGTGGCGTGCGGTGCGGGTCTGCGGAACGGACGGCCCGCCGTGCTCGTTTTCCTGCGCGTCGGTCATCGTCGTCTCATTCTCCGGTTCGTCCTTGCCCGTTCGCCACGTCGAGGACTCCCGGCAGCGCCTGGAGGAAGGCGTCCGCCTCGGCGTCGGTGAGGAGCAGCGAAGGCATGATCCGTACGACATCGGGGGCGGGCGCGTTCACCAGGAGGCCGGCGTCCTGAGCCGCCTGCTGCACCTGGGGTGCGAGGGACTCCGTGAGCACGATACCCAGCAGGAGGCCCGCACCACGGACGTGGGAGACCAGCGGGTGCCCGAGACCTTCGATTCCCTGCCGCAGCCGCTCGCCGACCGCCTTCACGTGATCGAGGGCCGCGTCGGCGCCGAGGGTGTCGAGAACGGCGATCCCGGCGGCGCAGGCGACCGGGTTGCCGCCGAAGGTGGTGCCGTGGTGGCCGGGTCCGAAGAGGTCGGCCGCGGGGCCGAAGGCGACGGTGGCGCCGATCGGGAGGCCGCCGCCGAGTCCCTTGGCGAGGGTGACGACATCGGGGTCGACGCCCTCGTGCGCCTGGTGCTCGAACCACTGGCCGCAGCGGCCGATGCCGGTCTGGACCTCGTCGAGGACGAGGAGGGTGCCGGTGGCGCGGGTGATCTCCCGGGCCGCCTTGAGGTAGCCGGCGGGCGGGACGACGACGCCGTTCTCGCCCTGGATCGGCTCGATGATCACGAGGGCGGTGTCCTCGGTGACCGCGGCGCGGAGCGCTTCCACGTCCCCGTAGGGCACATGTGTCACGTCGCCGGGCAACGGCAGGAACGGGGTCTGCTTGGCGGGCTGCCCCGTGAGGGCGAGGGAGCCCATGGTGCGGCCGTGGAACCCGCCCCGGGTGGCGACCATGTGGGAGCGGCCGGTGAGCCGGCCGATCTTGAAGGCGCCTTCGACGGCCTCGGCGCCGGAGTTGCAGAAGAAGACCTTGCCGGGTCGGCCGAAGAGGGCGAGGAGCTTCTCGGCGAGGGCGACGGGCGGCTCGGCGACGAACAGGTTGGAGACGTGGCCGAGGGTGCCGACCTGCCGGGTGACGGCCTCGACGACGGCCGGGTGGCCGTGGCCGAGGGCGTTCACGGCGATGCCGCCGACGAAGTCGAGGTACGCATTGCCGTCGGCGTCCCAGACCCTGGCGCCCTCGCCGCGGACGAGGGGCAGCCGGGGGGTGCCGTAGTTGTTCATGAGCGAGCCCTGCCACCGTGCGGTGAGCTGCTCGTTCCCGGTCTGCGTGGTGTCGCTCATCAGTCCCCCAGTCCGTCCGGCACGACCATCGTGCCGATGCCCTCGTCGGTGAAGATCTCCAGCAGGATGGAGTGCGGGACCCGGCCGTCGATCACGCGGGCCGTGGTGACCCCGTTCCGCACGGCGTGCAGGCAGCCCTGCATCTTGGGGACCATGCCGCTGGAGAGCTCGGGCAGCAGCTTCTCCAGCTGGCTCGCGGTGAGCCTGCTGATGACCTCGTCGCTGTGCGGCCAGTCCTCGTAGAGGCCCTCGACGTCGGTGAGGACCATCAGGGTCTCGGCGCCCAGCGCCGCAGCGAGAGCCGCAGCCGCCGTATCAGCATTGACGTTGTAGACATGTCCGTCGTCCTGGGAGCGTGCGATGGAGGAGATGACCGGGATGCGGCCGTCCTCCAGGAGGGCCCGGATCGCGCCGGTGTCGATGGCGGTGATCTCGCCGACGCGTCCGATGTCGATGTGCTCGCCGGCCACGAAGGGGCGGTGCCGGGTGGCGGTGATGGTGTGGGCGTCCTCGCCGGTGAGACCGACGGCGAGCGGGCCGTGCTGGTTGAGCAGCCCGACGAGTTCGCGCTGGACCTGGCCGGCGAGGACCATCCGTACGACGTCCATGGCGTCCTCGGTGGTGACCCGGAGGCCCGCCTTGAACTCGCTGACGATGCCGTGCCGGTCGAGGGCGGCGCTGATCTGGGGGCCGCCGCCGTGCACGACGACGGGCTTGAGGCCGGCCTGGCGCAGGAAGACGACGTCCTGGGCGAAGGCGGCCTTGAGGTCCTCGTCGATCATGGCGTTGCCGCCGAACTTGATGACGACCGTCTTGCCGTTGTGCCGCGTGAGCCAGGGCAGGGCCTCGATGAGGGTCTGCGCCTTGGGGAGCGCGGTGTGCTTCCGGGTGGTGCTCTCGGGGTGCTCGGAGCCCTCGGGGGCCTGGGGGTCGCTCATGAGGAGTACGCGCTGTTCTCGTGGACGTAGTCGGCGGTGAGGTCGTTCGCCCAGATGACGGCGGACTCGGTGCCGGCGGCGAGGTCGGCGGTGACGGTGACCTCCCGGTAGCGCATGTCGACGAGGTCGCGGTCCTCGCCCACGGAGCCGTTCTTGCAGACCCAGACGCCGTTGATGGCGACGTTGAGCTCGTCGGGCTCGAAGGCCGCCCGGGTGGTGCCTATGGCGGAGAGCACCCGGCCCCAGTTGGGGTCCTCGCCGTGGATGGCGCACTTGAGGAGGTTGTTACGGGCGATGGACCGGCCCACCTCGACGGCGTCGTCCTCGGTGGCGGCGTTGACCACCTCGATGCGGATGTCCTTGCTGGCGCCCTCGGCGTCGCCGATGAGCTGGCGGGCGAGGTCGTCGCAGACCTCGCGGACGGCGGCGGTGAAGTCGTCCCGTCCGGGGGTGGTGCCGGAGGAGCCGGAGGCGAGGAGGAGGACGGTGTCGTTGGTGGACATGCAGCCGTCGGAGTCGACCCGGTCGAAGGTGACGCGGGTGGCGGCGCGCAGGGCGCTGTCCAGGCCGGCGCTGTCGACGTCGGCGTCCGTGGTGAGCACGACGAGCATGGTGGCGAGGCCGGGGGCGAGCATGCCCGCGCCCTTGGCCATGCCGCCGACCGTCCAGCCGCCGCCGGGGCCTTCCCTGGTGACCACGGAGGTCTTGTGGACGGTGTCGGTGGTCTTGATGGCGATCGCGGCCTTCTCACCACCGTGCGGGGACAGTTCGGCGGCGGCCTTCGCGACGCCGGGGAGGAGCTTGTCCATGGGGAGCAGGAGACCGATGAGGCCGGTGGAGGCCACGGCCACCTCGCCCGCGCCGACCTCCGCGCCCGCGGCGCTGAGCACCTCGGCGACCTTCTCGGCGGTGGCGTGGGTGTCCTGGAAGCCCTGGGGGCCGGTGCAGGCGTTGGCCCCGCCGGAGTTGAGGACGACGGCGGTGAGCTCGCCGTCGGCGAGGACCTGCTGGGACCAGACGACCGGGGCGGCCTTGACGCGGTTGGAGGTGAAGACGCCCGCGGCGGCGCGGCGGGGCCCGGTGTTGACCACGAGGGCCAGGTCCGGGTTGCCGTTCTCCTTGATCCCGGCGGCGATGCCCGCTGCCGTGAACCCCTTCGCTGCGGTGACACTCACTGTGTTTCTCCGTTCGCTTCTCCGCCCGCGCAGCGCGGAGGTGCGGGGCTCGTCGTCGTCTGCGGACCGGTGGCTGCGCGCGCGTCGCTCACGGCGCCACTCCGATCGTGGAAAGTCCGATGCTCTCGGGGTAACCGAGAGCGATGTTCATGCTCTGCACCGCGCCGCCGGCGGTGCCCTTGGTGAGGTTGTCGATGGCGCTGATCGCGATGATCCGGTTCGCCGCGGCGTCGTACGCGACCTGTACCTGGACGGCGTTGGAACCGTAGACGGAGGCGGTCGCCGGCCACTGCCCCTCGGGGAGCAGGTGGACGAACGGCTCGTCCGCGAAGGCCTTCTCGTACGCGGCCCGCACGGTCTCGGCGGTGACGCCGGGCTTCGCGGTGGCGGTGCAGGTGGCGAGGATGCCGCGGGGCATCGGCGCGAGGGTCGGCGTGAAGGAGACGGTGACCCGCTCCCCGGCCGGTCCGCTGAGGTTCTGGATCATCTCGGGGGTGTGCCGGTGGCCCCCGCCGACGCCGTAGGGGGACATGCTGCCCATGACCTCGCTGCCGAGCAGGTGCGGCTTGGCCGCCTTGCCGGCGCCCGAGGTGCCGGAGGCGGCGACGATCACGGCCTCCGGCTCGGCGAGCCCGTTCTCGTACGCGGGGAAGAGCGCGAGGGAGACGGCCGTCGGGTAGCACCCGGGCACCGCGACCCGCTTGGAGCCCTGGAGGGCGGCGCGGGCGCCGGGCAGTTCGGGGAGGCCGTAGGGCCAGGTACCGGCGTGCGGGGAGCCGTAGTACGTCTCCCAGTCGCCGGGCTCCTTGAGCCGGAAGTCGGCGCCCATGTCGACGACGAGGACGTCCGGGCCGAGCTGTTCGGCGACGGCGGCGGACTGGCCGTGCGGCAGGGCGAGGAAGACGACGTCGTGCCCGGCGAGCTCGTCGGCGGTGGTGGGCACGAGGACACGGTCGGCGAGCGGCAGCAGGTGGGGCTGGAGGGCCCCGAGCCGCTGGCCGGCGTTGGAGTGGCCGGTCAGGGCGCCGATCTCCACGTGGGGGTGGGCGAGAAGAAGACGCAGGAGCTCTCCACCCGCGTATCCGCTCGCACCCGCCACTGCTACTCGTACCGTCATCGAAACCCTCCTCATGGATGGCATGACTATACGTGGCGCCGCAGTTTTATGCAACGACGGGCGGGCAGGCGGGAGGGCCACCCGATTCCGGTGGTCCCGCGACGCCCCCTTTGCATGACCATGCGAGATGATGCATACTCTTCCCATGTCCAAGGTCCTCACCTCCCTGCCCGCCGGCGAGCGCGTCGGCATCGCCTTCTCCGGCGGCCTCGACACCTCCGTCGCGGTCGCATGGATGCGCGACAAGGGCGCCATCCCCTGCACCTACACCGCCGACATCGGTCAGTACGACGAGCCCGACATCGCCTCGGTGCCCGGTCGTGCCAAGACCTACGGTGCCGAGATCGCGCGCCTGGTCGACTGCCGCGCCGCGCTGGTCGAGGAGGGGCTCGCCGCACTCACCTGCGGGGCGTTCCACATCCGCTCCGGCGGTCGCGCGTACTTCAACACCACGCCGCTCGGCCGCGCCGTCACCGGCACCCTCCTCGTGCGGGCGATGCTCGAGGACAACGTCCAGATCTGGGGCGACGGCTCGACCTTCAAGGGCAACGACATCGAGCGGTTCTACCGCTACGGTCTGCTCGCCAACCCGCACCTGCGGATCTACAAGCCCTGGCTGGACGCGGACTTCGTGACGGAGCTCGGCGGCCGCAAGGAGATGTCGGAGTGGCTCGTCGCCCACGACCTCCCCTACCGCGACAGCACGGAGAAGGCGTACTCCACCGACGCCAACATCTGGGGCGCCACCCACGAGGCCAAGACGCTGGAGCACCTCGACACCGGCGTGGAGACCGTCGAGCCGATCATGGGCGTCCGCTTCTGGGACCCGTCCGTCGAGATCGACACCGAGGACGTCACGATCGGCTTCGCCCAGGGCCGGCCGGTGTCCCTCAACGGCAAGGAGTTCGCCTCCGCCGTCGACCTCGTCATGGAGGCCAACGCCATCGGCGGCCGCCACGGCATGGGCATGTCCGACCAGATCGAGAACCGGATCATCGAGGCCAAGAGCCGGGGCATCTACGAGGCCCCCGGCATGGCCCTGCTGCACGCCGCGTACGAGCGGCTGGTCAACGCCATCCACAACGAGGACACCCTCGCCCAGTACCACAACGAGGGACGGCGCCTCGGCCGGCTGATGTACGAGGGCCGGTGGCTGGACCCGCAGGCCCTGATGGTGCGGGAGTCGCTCCAGCGCTGGGTCGGCGCGGCCGTCACGGGCGAGGTGACCCTGCGGCTGCGGCGCGGCGAGGACTACTCGATCCTCGACACGACGGGCCCGGCGTTCAGCTACCACCCGGACAAGCTGTCCATGGAGCGGACCGAGGACTCGGCCTTCGGGCCGGTGGACCGCATCGGCCAGCTCACCATGCGGAACCTCGACATCGCCGACTCCCGCGCCAAGCTGGAGCAGTACGCGGGCCTCGGTCTGCTCGGCACCGACAGCCCCGCCGTCGGCGCCGCCCAGGCGGCCGCGACCGGGCTGATCGGCACCCTCACGGAACTCCCCGAGGGCGGCGCGGAGGCCATCGCGTCCCGCGGCGAAGCCACCGACGAGGACGAGATGCTGGACCGTGCCGCGATGGAGTTCGGCACCGACTGACCCTCCCCCGTCGGACACCACGCGCTCGGCTCCCCCGTCGCGCACCCGTGCCCGACACCCCCGGAAGGCCGGCTCGACGACCCCCGCGTCGAGCCGGCCTTCTCCGTGCCCGCGCGGCCGGGCGCATGACGAGGGGGCACGGCCGGTCGGCCGCGCCCCCTCGTCGACGTCCCGGCGGCTCCGGGCGGGCCTCAGGCCTGTCGTACCGCCCGCAGGACCACGAACTTGGCGTCGCTCGCGACCAGTTCGCTGTTGCCGAAGATCCGGCGGAGGGTGACGTGGTAGCCGAGGTGGCGGTTGCCGATGACCCACAGCTCGCCGCCCGGCCGCAGCGCGCGCCGCGCGTCGGAGAACATCCGGCGGGCCGTGCGGTCGGTGGTGGCCTGGTGGCTGTGGAACGGCGGGTTGTTGAGGACGAGGTCCACCGAGCCGTCGGGCACGTCGGCGAGGCCGTCGCCGACGAGGAACTCGGCCTTGCGCCCGGCGCCCACGTGCGTACGGAAGTTCTCCTCGGCCGAGGCGACCGCCTGGTACGACTCGTCGGTGAAGATCAGTTCCGCGTCGGGCTCGTGGAGCGCGACGGCGAGACCGACGACGCCGTTGCCGCAGCCGAGGTCGGCGACCCGGACGCGGCCGATGCCGCCGGGCAGGTTCGCCAGGAGGAAGCGGGTGCCGATGTCGAGGCGGTCGGCGCAGAAGACCCCGGCCTGGTTGGTGACGGTCAGACCGGGCAGCCCGGGGGCCGGGGTGTCGGCCGGCAGGTCGTAGCGGTGCGGCCAGGGGTTCGGGCGCGGGGTGMGCGACGGGTCGGGCGTGGTGTGGATCAGCCGCGCCTTCTTCACCGCGAGCGAGGTGCGGGTGGGGCCGAGGATCCGCTCGAAGAGCCGGAGGGTGGAGGTGTGGATGTCCTTGACCATGCCGGTGCCGAGGATCACGGTGCCCTCGTGCACGGCGGGTGCGAGCCGGTGCAGCTGGTCCTCCAGGAGCGCGAGGCTCTTGGGGACCCGGACGAGGAGGACGTCGATCCGCTCGGGCGGCGGGTCCTGGGTGGTGAGGAGCCGGACGGAGTCCCGGCCGGCCCCGGCGCGCGCGAGGTTGGTCCGGGTGGCCCGCCGTCCGAGGTACGAGTCGGAGATCTGGACGAGCTCTCCGGGGCCGGCGGCCTGGAGGGCGGTGACGAGGGCTCCCCAGCGGTCGCCGAGGACGGCGACGGTGCCGGACAGGTCGGTGCCCTCCTCGGCCAGTCTGCCGAGGAGGTACTCGTCGGACGCGTCCCAGGCGCGCAACTGGTCGCGCGGGTCCTCGGGATGGCGGGTCAGCGTGAAGGCGCCCCATGACGTGGTCAAACGGTTCATCGTGCTCTCAGGCTAGCCGGTCCCGGCCGGTCCCCGCCGCCGCCACGTGCCGATCGCCGTCACGCCCCGGGCCCGCCACGCGCCGGTCGCCGACCCCGCCACCCCTCCCGACGCCGCCACCTGCCGATCGGGCCGCTCAGCGGAGGGCCGTGTCGAGCTGGAGGTGCCAGAGACCGGGGCGGCCGGTGAGGGTGACGGTGGAGAGCGGGCGGACGTCGACGTTCCAGTAGGTGGCGGGCGGCGCCTTCAGCGCGTACACGAGGGCGGCCCGCACCACGGAGGGTTCGGCGACGGCGACGATCTCGACGTCGTCGGCGGGGCGGGTGTCGAGCCAGTTCCCTATCCGGGTGATGAAGGCGAGGAGGGGTTCGCCGCCGTGCGGGGCGGTACGGGCGTCGGTGAGCCAGGCGTCGACGGCCCCCGGTTCGAGGGCGGCGACCTCGGCGAGCGTCAGACCGCGCCAGCGGCCCATGTCGCAGTCGCGGAGCGCGGGCTGGGCCAGCGGGGCGTAGCCGAGGGCGGTTCCGGTGGCGCGGCTGCGCGGAGTCGGGGAGCAGTAGCGCAGTTCGGCCGCGCCGAGGGGGATGAGCGCGGGCGCGGCCTGCTGCACCTCGTACCAGCCGGCCTCGTCCAGCGGCCGGTCGTCCTCGAAGCGCTCGGCGAGCAGGGAGGAGCTGCGTCCCGCCGTGACGAGCGTCACCCTAAGACCCATGGCCGCGATCGTGAGGCCGGAGGCTCCGCAGGTCAAGGGGTCATTCGCCGGGGCCGGAGGGGCTCCGGCTCACTGCTGCCCGAGAGCCATCCACTTGTCCGGATTCTGGAGTGGCGTGAAACCGACCTTCTCGTACACGCCGTGCGCGTCGGCCGTGGCGAGCATGATGCGGCGCAGCCCGTACGGCGCGAGCCGGTCGCGGACGGCGGTGACGAGCGCCGTGCCGAGGCCGGTGCCGCGGGCGGGGCGGTCGACGTAGACGTCGCAGAGCCAGGCGAAGGTGGCGTAGTCGGTGACGACGCGCGCGTAGGCGGCCATCTCGCCGGTCTCGCGGTGGTAGGCGCCGAGGTTGAGCGAGCCCGCCATGGCCCGGTCCTGCTTCTCCCGAGGTCGGCCGTGGGCCCAGTAGGAGTCGGTGGACAGCCAGTGGTGGACCCGGGCCGCGTCGATCCGTGCGGCGTCGGCTGAGATCTCGTACGCCCCGTGCATGACGGGGGCGTCGGTGGCTGCGCTGTCGCTCATGCGCGCAGCGTTCCAGTGACTCGGGGGGTTTGTCAGGTGAATTTGCCGGGGCCTCGGATGCGGCGGGCCGACGCGGGCGGGGGCCGCTCCCCCGCCCGGCGGGCCGCCCGCGCTCAGGCGGCGAGCTCGTCGAACGCGGTACGCAGCCGGCGCACGCCCTCCGCGATCTCCGTGGGGCCCGCGACACCCGCGAAACTCAGCCGGATGTGGCCGGCGGGCGGTTCGGCGCAGAAGTACGGGCGGCCGGGGGCCGCGGCGACCCCGGCCCGCAGGGCCGCGGCGTGCAGCCCCGCCTCCGGGACGCCGTCGGGGAGCCGGAGCCAGAGGTGGTAGCCGCCGTACGGGACGTGCGGCAGGCCGAACGCGGGCAGCCGGTGGGCGAGGGCGCCGGTCAGCAGGTCCCGCCGGCTCCTCAGCTCCTGCGCGACGCCCCTCAGGTGCCGGTGCCAGGCGGGTGAGCCGACGAGTTCGAGCGCGGCCTCCTGGAGGGGGCGCGGTACGAAGAAGCTGTCGACGACCTGGATGGCGCGGAGCCGCTCCAGGACGGGGCCACGGGCGGCGAGGGCGCCGACGCGCAGACTCGGCGAGGTGGCCTTGGTGAGGGAGCAGACGTGCACGACGACGCCGTCGGGGTCGTCGGCGGCGAGCGGTGCGGGGAGGGTCGGCGCGCCCTCGTGGACGAGCCGGCGGGCGAAGTCGTCCTCGACCACGAAGGCACCGGCGGCGCGGGCGATACGGAGCACCTCGCGGCGCCGCTCGGGTGCCAGAACCGCCCCGGTGGGGTTCTGGAAGAGCGGCTGGCAGACGAAGACGCGGGCGCCGGTGGCCCGGAACGCGGCGTCGAGCAGCTCGGGGCGGACGCCGTCGGCGTCGACCGGCACCGGGACGGGGCGCAGTCCGGCGGCGCGGGCCACCGCGAGCATGCCCGGGTAGGTGGGCGACTCGACCAGCACCGGTGTGCCGGGCGGCGCGAGGGCGCGGAGGGCCGTGGTGATGGCGGACTGGCCGCCGGCGGTGACGAGGAGGTCGGCGGCGGTGACGCTGCCGCCGATCTCGCGGGCGAACCAGTCGCGCAGCTCGGGGAGGCCCTCGGTGGGCGGCCTGCCCCAGGCGCCGGGCCCGCGGCCGGCACGGGCGAGCGCGCCGGCGAGGGCCTGTTCCGGCTGGAGGGACGGGTGGAGGTACCCGCCGTTGAACTCGACCACGCCGGCTGGCGGGGCGGCCAGGGTGACGAGGACGCCGGAGGCGTCGACGGCCCGGGGGACGAGTTCGGTGGCGGTGTCGGCGCTGAGGGCGACCTCCTGCCAGGAGGTGTCGCCCGTGGCGGGGGCGGCGGTGCGGGGCTCGGCGCGGAAGGCGCCGGCGCCGGGACGGGTGACGACCAGCCCCTCGGCGGCGAGCTGCGCGAGCGCCCGGGTGACGGTCACCGGGGAGACCCGGTAGCGCTCGACGAGGGCGCGACTCGACGGCAGCTTTCCACCAGGAGAGTAGCGGTCGAGCTCCACCCTCAGGGACTGCGCCAGCTCTGCGACACTGCTACGCTCACTCATGAGAGCAAAGAATAGCGCTACTGCCTCCAGGACGATAGCGGTCACCACGACGGACGGACGTCCCGCGGGCCGCGGGGCCACCGCGGGGAACGCCACCGCCCAGCCGACGGACGGCATGACCGCCGCCGCGGACGGCCCACCGGGAAGCACCGCGGGAGCCGGCGGCGCGAGAAGCACCGTGGTGGCCGGCAGTGCCGGCAGTGGCGCGGCACCCCGGACCTCCGGCGGCGCGCCCGCCGCGCCCGCCGACCCTCTCCCCCGCGGCACCCTGCTCGCCGCCCTCGGCGTGGTCGCCTTCTCGCTCACCTTCCCGTCGACCGCCTGGGGCCTGGAGAGCTTCGGCCCCTGGTCGCTCGTGGCCGTGCGCTCCACCCTCGCCGCCCTCGTCGCGGGCGCGTTCCTCCTCGCCGGCCGGGTACCGCTGCCGGACCGGCGCCACTGGGCCGGCCTCGCCGTGGTCGCCGGCGGTGTCGTCGTCGGCTTCCCGCTCCTGACGACCCTGGCCCTGCAGACCTCGACCACCTCGCACGCCGCCGTGGTCGTCGGCCTGCTGCCGCTCACCACGGCCGCGTTCGCCGCGCTGCGGACCGGACGCCGGCCGTCCCGGACCTTCTGGTGCGCGGCCGTGTCGGGCGCTGTCGTCGTGCTCGCCTTCACGGTCCAGCAGAGCGGCGGAGCGGTGTCGCGGGGCGACCTGTACCTGTTCGGCGCGCTGGTGGTCTGCGCGGCCGGGTACACCGAGGGCGGCCGCCTCGCGCGGCTCATGCCGGGCTGGCACGTCATCGGCTGGGCGCTGATCCTCTGCCTGCCGCTGATGGCGGTCGGCTCGGCCGTGGCGCTCTCCCTGGAGCCCGTCCACCTGAACGCCCACGGTGTCCTCGGCCTGGCCTGGGTGGCGGTCGGCTCCACCTTCTTCGGCCTGTACGTCTGGTACCGGGGCATGGCCTCGATCGGCATCCCCCGGGCGAGCCAGCTCCAGCTCGCGCAGCCGCTCCTCACCCTGGTCTGGTCGGTCGCGCTGCTGGGCGAGACCCTGCCGCTCGCCGCGCCGCTCGCGGCGGTGGCGGTGCTGGTCTGCATCGCGGTGACCCAGCGGTCGGGGAGCTGACGCCGCCGGCCCGGCGGACCGGAGCGATCCGGGACACAATGGCAGACAGAGGTACGGAACAGCACAGGCCCGGTCGCGAGGAGGTCATCCCCGATGCAGGCGAACGTGGGCGACACACTGCTGGTGCACGGCCGGACCGTCGGTCACCACGACCGTACGGCCGAGGTCCTTCAGGTACTGGGGGAGGACGGCACGCCCCCGTACCGCGTCAAGTTCGACGACGGCCACGAGGCCCTGATGTCCCCGGGTCCCGACACCGTCGTACGCCACCACCCCGAGGCGGGCGCGGGCTGAGTCCGGATCAGCCCCGCCCCGGCGCCCGGGCCCCGGTCGGGTAGTGGTCCGCCACCACGGCGGACATGGCCCCGATCCGGGTCCCCCCCGACCTCCCGCGCCGCGAAGAAGCAGTGCCCGCCGACCCCCGGGTGGGCGGCGGCCAGGTCCAGGTGGCGTGACAGCTCCCGCGGGTCCTGCCAGGCGGCCGGCTGGGCGGGGTCACCCGCCTTGTAGAGCGCCTCGCCGATGTACAGGTCGACGCCGGTTCCCCGTACCACCCTGTCCCACCAGGGCAGCAGTGTGGCGTAGTCGGCGGCGGGCAGGCCGATGTGCCAGTACAGCTGGGGCATCACGTAGTCGATCCAGCCCTCGCGGATCCACTTCCGGGTGTCGGCGTGGAGGTCGTCGTATCCGGCGACCCCGGCCCGGGTGTCCGAGCCCTCCGGATCCCGGTCACTGTTCCGCCAGACCCCGAAGGGGCTCACGCCGAAGGCGGTGCCCGGCGCGACGGCCCGGATCCGCTCCGCCGTCTCCGAGACCAGCAGGTCGGTGTTGTGCCGGCGCCAGGACGCCCGGTCGGGGAACTCCCCGCCGTACCGCGCGTAGGACGCGTCGTCGGCGAAGACCTCCCCGGCCACCGGGTACGGATAGAAGTAGTCGTCCCAGTGCACGGCGTCGACGTCGTACCGCCGTACCGCGTCCAGCATCGCGTCCTGGGTGAACCGCCGGACCTCGGGCAGCCCGGGGTCGTAGTACAGCTTCCCGCCGTACGGCAGCACCCACCCGGGATTGACCCGCGCCGGGTGGCCGGCCGCGAGCCGGCCCGGGTCGGTGTGGTTGGCGACCCGGTACGGGTTGAACCAGGCGTGCAGTGCCAGCCCTCGCGCGTGCGCCTCCTCGACGGCCGTGCCCAGCGGGTCCCAGCCGGGGTCGCGGCCCTGGGTCCCGGTGAGGTACTCCGACCACGGCTCGTACGGCGAGGGCCAGAACGCGTCGGCCGTCGGCCGGACCTGGAGGATCACCGCGGTGAGCCGTCGTGCGACGGCGGTGTCCAGGTGGGCGAGGAGTTCGGTGCGCTGCGCCTCGGCGGTCAGGCCGGGCCGGGAGGGCCAGTCGCGGCAGGAGACCGTGGCGATCCACACACCGCGGAAGCCGGGCCGGGCGGCCGGCAGGTCCCGGCCCCCGGGTGCGGCAGCGGTCGCCGTCGCGGTATCCGCCCGCCCGTCCGCTCCCGCGC
>NZ_RDBH01000129.1:1624823-1635781 GCF_008042145.1 Streptomyces sp. adm13(2018) | reverse complement strand
GCCTGACCGCCGAGGCGCAGCGCACCGAACTCCTCGCCCACCTGGACACCGCCGTCGCACGACGGCTCACCGCGGTGATCCTCCAGGTCCGGCCGACGGCCGACGCGTTCTGGCCCTCGCCGTACGAGCCGTGGTCGGAGTACCTCACCGGGACAGCATGCCCGCCCCGGGCGATCGATCATCGGTTAATGAGCGGTAACGTCGTGGGGTCGAGGCGGACGCACCGGAATCACACGGGCCCCCGCCGCCAGAGAAGAGCGAAAGGCACGAGGTGACGGACTCCATGGCCGACATTGAGCGCGTCGGAGTGGTGGGCTGCGGCCAGATGGGCGCGGGCATCGCAGAGGTGTGTGCCCGGAGCGGCCTTGAGGTGAAGGTCGCCGAGACCACCGGCGAGGCGCTGGAGATCGGCCGCACACGGCTCTACAACTCGCTGGCCAAGGCCGCCGAACGCGGCAAGATCAGCGAGGAGGAGCGGGACGCGACGCTCGCCCGCCTCAGCTTCACCACCGACCTCGGCGAGTTCGCCGACCGTGACCTCGTCATCGAGGCGGTCGTGGAGAACGAGCAGGTCAAGACGGAGATCTTCCAGATCCTCGACCAGGTGATGACCCGCCCGGACGCCATCCTGGCCTCGAACACCTCCTCCATCCCGCTGGTCAAGCTGGCCGTGGCGACCTCCCGCCCCGACCAGGTCATCGGCATCCACTTCTTCAACCCGGCCCCGGTGCAGAAGCTCGTCGAGCTGATCCCGGCCCTCACGACCTCCGAGGGGACCATCAGCCGGGCCCAGGCCTTCGCGGAGAAGGCCCTCGGCAAGCACGCGATCCGCGCCCAGGACCGCTCCGGCTTCGTGGTCAACGCGCTCCTCGTGCCGTATCTGCTCTCCGCGATCCGGATGTTCGAGTCGGGCATCGCCAGCCGTGACGACATCGACAACGGCATGGAGTTCGGCTGCGCCCACCCGATGGGCCCGCTGAAGCTCTCGGACCTGATCGGCCTCGACACCATCGCGTCGATCGCCGACTCGATGTACTCCGAGTTCAAGGAGCCGCTGTACGCCGCTCCCCCGCTGCTCCAGCGCATGGTGGACGCGGGCCGGCTCGGCCGGAAGACGGGCTCGGGCTTCTACCCGTACGCCTGATCCCCCCGACCCCGGACGGCCCGTACTCACGCACAGGTACGGGCCGTCCGGCATGTCACGGGCCGTACGGGCATCTCAGCGGCTGCCCCGGCCCGGGCGTCTCAGCCCAGCCGCAGATGGTGGAGCATCAGCAGCCCCGCCGCCATGTTCGCGGCCGGGATCTCGCCCCGGGCGATCATGTCGGGGACCTGCTTGAGCGGCACCCAGGCCCGCCGTGAGGACTCGAAGGCGTCCTCGGGCGGTCCCGTGTACGTGGCCGTCTCCGCCCAGTACAGATGGTGGCGGGCGTCGGTGAGGCCGTTGGACGGTTCGACGGTGAGGAGATGGCGCAGCGGCCCCGGCCGCCAGCCGGTCTCCTCCTCCATCTCGCGGGCGGCGGCGGCCTCGACCGTCTCGCCGTCCTCGACGACCCCCGCGGCCAGTTCCCAGCCCCAGCTGTCGGTGATGAAGCGATGGCGCCAGAGCATCAGGACTTCGTCGGCCTCGTTGACCGCCGTGGCGACGGCGACCGGGCGGAGCCGGATCAGATAGTGGTCGAGGTGGCGGCCGTCCGGGAGTTCGACGTCCGCGAGGTTCACCTGGAACCAGCGATTCTCATAGACAGAGTGTTCACTCAGTTTCGTCCACTGCACGTTCTTGCCACCTTCCGACTGGTCGGTGCTTGATTGATGGCAATATCGCAGCAGTTAGCGGTTCACAGGGGAACGCGCAGCGCGCCGTCGATGAGCGCGGCCGCCTCCCGGGCGTCCTCGCCGCCGCTGGCCAGCAGGGACTCCCGCACCTGGCGCAGCCGGTCGCGCAGCCGCCGCGACTCCATCCCCCGCGCCCGCTCGGTCATCTCCACCGCCGTCCGCGCCGCCGCGTCCGCCTCGCCCTGACGCAGCTCGATCTGGCACAGCATCGCCAGCCGGTGCACCCGGCCCCGGTCGTGCGAGGGCGCCAGCACCGCCATCGATGCGTGCTCGTGGGCCGCGGAGAGAGCGCCCAGATCGAGCAGCGCCTCGGCCACCTGCACGTTGACGAGCCCCGGCTGCACATAGTCCGTCTCGGCCGGCTCGTCCCCCGGGCTGATCCGCTCGGCCGCCGACTCGGCCCGCCGGATGCAGGCCAGCGCCGCCGCCCCGTCGCCGAGATGCGCGTACGCCTTCGCCTGCATCGCCGTCAGATCCGCGGCGAGCGCCGGGGTGATCTGCCGCCCGGCCGCCCGCAGCGCCGCCTCCGCGAACGCCACCGCCTGCCGGTACTCCCCCATGAACAGCGACTGGTTGACGAGGAGCGCGATCACATAGGCGCCGAGCCCCCGGTCCCCGCTCGCCTTCGCGAGCCGCAGCGCCTGGTGGAAGTAGCGCTGGGCGAGACCGTGCGCGTCGGCGTCGTACGCGCAGATGCCGGCCACCGCCACGAGTCCCCCGGTCGCGCGGTGCAGCCGCCGGCCGAGGGCGTCGCTGTACGAGCCGCGCAGCAGCGGCGCCGTCTCGGCGGTGAGGAAGCCGACGATCCGGGCGCGGGTCGCGATGCCCCCGGCTTTGCGGTACATCTGCTCGTAGTGGGACCGGGCGGCGCTGAGCACGGTGATGTCGGCGGCGGACACCGTCGTCCGGCCGTTCCGGGAGACATCCACGTCCTCCGGCGGGTTCTCCCACTCCCACACCGGCATCACGGCCGGAGTGCCGGTCACCGCGGGGGCGGCGACTATGTGCGGCCGCTGCTGCTCGTCGGACCGCCACAGGGCGGCCGCCCGCTCCACGAACCCGGAGAGCGGCGAACCGACCGCGAGCGCCGGCCCGCCGGGCACCCCGAAGCCGATGTCGTCCAGGGTCACCTGCCGGTGCAGCCGGGCGGCCAGGACCTCGCAGATCAGGTCCGGCACCTGGCCGCGCGGCCGCTGGCCCTTCAACCAGCGCGCCACGGCGGTGTGTTCGTAGCGCAGGGTGAGGCCCCTGGCCCGGCCCGCCCGGTTCACACGGGCGGCGAGGCCGGCGTTCGAGACGCCTGCCTCGTCGAGCAGGGCGTCGAGCAAGGTGTTGGGCTGCATGACCGCTCCGGTCGCTCCGGTCGCTCGGCTCCGAGCGCGGTGAACTCAGCGTAGCGGTGGCCGAATTCGTACGGAGCGAACTGGCGGGAGAACCCTCCTCCGCATCGCCTCGGACCACCGGTACAGGCGGGTTTCGCACGGGGTGTGAACGAAGTACCCCTTCTTCCGGTCCGCGTACTCTGCCGCGCTCCTCCCCGTACCGGTTGACTGTGCTTCTCGCCGAAAGGCGAAGACCGGGCCGCCGGCTCCCCCCTCAAACAGTGCGGCCGCCCGGTCCGTGTCGCCCGCCCCGCTGATCTGCCCGACACTCCGTGGCGGGGCGGGCGGCACCGGCACCGGCCCCTCCACTCACCCGTGGGCGGAGGGGGCGGGCCGGGGGCGGCGCAGCCCGGGTTCGGCGGGCTGCGCCGGCACCCGGACACGGTCGTTGCGGACGACGAGGAGGGCCACGTCGTCGGTGAGCCGCCCGCCCGTGTGGTGCAGGAGAGCGGTGTGGACCGCGCGGACCACCCCTTCGGGAGCCGCCCCGCACGCCCCCGAGAGCACCGCCTCCAAGGCGAAGAAGCGACCCTGGTGGTCCCTGGCCTCCTCGGCGCCGTCGGTGTGCAGGACGAGCGTCTCCCCGGGAGCCAGCCGGGCCCCGGTGTACGGCGCGAGCACGGTGGGCAGCGGCAGCACCCCGAGCGGCGGCAGCGGGTCGCCCACCGGCAGCCGCTCCGCCGTACGCCCGAGGCGATACGGCCCGGGGTGCCCGCAGTTGAGGACGGAGAGCCGCCCGTCGGCCCGGACCTCCAGCAGGAGCAGGGTCACGAACTCCTCCGCCGCCGGGTGCTCGGGGGCCTTCGCCGCCCGCGCGGGATGCTCGTCCCGTGCCCGCTCCCGCAGATGCCTCTCCAGGGCCCGCTCCAGGCGCCGCAGCACGCCGACCAGATCGGCCTCGTCGTGCGCCGCCTCGCGGAAGCTCCCCAGGACGGCGACTACGGCGCCGAGCGCCGCGAGACCGTGGCCCCGGACGTCCCCGATGACGATCCGCACGCCGTACGGGGTGGCCACCGCCTCGTACAGGTCGCCGCCGACGGACGCGCCCCGGGAGGCGGACGACTGCCCGGCGGCGAGGGACAGTCCGTCGAGCCGGGCGGGCGGCGGGCGCAGCAGCACCTGCTGGGTGGCGTCGGCGACGGCCCGCACCAGTGCCAGCTCCCGGGCCGGGCCGCGCCGCAGCCCGATCACCAGGCCGACGCCGACGCTGACGAAGACGACGCTGGTGGCGATCCTCATCGGCAGCCCGGGCTCACTGGCCGGTGGGCAGCCGAACCTCCAGGCCACGGCCACCGCGCCCCAGGCGGTGGGAAGAGCGAGCGGGGCCCGCCGGCGGAGCCGGGAGCCTTCGGCGAGCGACGACCTCGTACGGATCATGCACGGCCCTTCCCGAGCCCCCGTCAGCGCCCGAAGGCCCTGCGGCCCACAGGTCCGTGCCTGCGGCCGGGTCGATTCTCCCGACCGCCCGGACCGGCGGGGAACACCGCCCGGCGATCTCACCCGAAGGAGTGAGCACCCTCGGCGCGCCGTCCTGCGCCAGGCCTTCGCCACCGATACAGGTGCGCGAGGATCGCTCCCGAGTACGACGTGCCCGGCCCCGGGGAACGGCGGAGGGCCGCCCCGGGGTATCCCCGGAACGGCCCTCCTGTGTGGCGGTGGTGCTACGGCGCTCAGGCGCCGCGCAGCACGGCGCCGGTGCGCTCGGACGCCAGGGCGACCGCGGCGTCGCGGGCCGCGCTGGCCTCGTCGACCGTGAGCGTGCGGTCCGCGGCGCGGAACCTCAGCGCGTACGCCAGGGACTTGCTGCCCTCGCCGAGCTGGTCGCCGGTGTAGACGTCGAACAGCCGGATGGACTCCAGGAGTTCGCCCGCTCCCTCGGTGAGGGCGGCCTCGACCTCGGAGGCCGGGACGCCGCTCGCGACGACCAGGGCGACGTCCTGGGTGGCGACCGGGAAGGAGGAGATCCGGGGGGCCTTGAGCGGGCCCTCGTTCGCCTTCTCCAGGAGGTCCAGGTCGATCTCCATCGCGCAGGTGCGGGCCGGCAGGCCGAAGGCCTTGACCACGCGCGGGTGGAGCTCGCCGGCGTGGCCGACGAGGACCTTCTCGCCGTCCACCTCGACGTGGAACGCGGCGCAGCGGCCCGGGTGCCACGGGGCGTGCTGGTCGGCGCTGATGATCAGCTCGACCCCGGCCTCGGCGGCCACGGTCCGGGCGGCCTCGACCGCGTCCGCCCAGTCGGACGGACGGCCCTTGCCCCACCAGCCGGCCTGCTCGCGCGCTCCGGCGAGGACGACGGCGGCGCGGCGCGGCTGCGCGGGCAGCACGGCGTTGACCGAGGCGATCTCCACGTCGGTGGGACGGCGGTCGACGGGCAGCCGGACGGCGACGCCGGGCTGTCCCTCCGGCCGGAAGACCAGACCGGTCTCGAAGAGCGCCAGGTCGTGGCTGCCCCGGCTGTCGTTCCGGCGCAGCGCGCCGAGCAGGCCCGGCAGCAGCGTCGTACGGAGCGCGGGCTCCTCGTCCGAGAGGGGGTTGACCAGCTTCACGAGCCGACGGCGGGCGTCGTCCGCGTCCAGGCCGAGGTTGTCCAGGGCCTGCTCCCCGATGAACGGGTAGTTCAGCGCCTCGACGTAGCCCGCGCCGGCCAGGGCGCGGCCCACCCGGCGGTGGACGCGCTGGCGCTCGGTGAGCCCGCGGCCGGCCGGCGGCTTCGGCAGCGTGGAGGGCAGGTTCTCGTAGCCCTCCAGCCGGATGACCTCTTCGGCCAGGTCGTTCGGCTCGTTGAGGTCGGGGCGCCAGGACGGCACGGTGACGATGAGCTCGTCCTGGCCGTAGACGTCGCAGCCGACCTCCTGGAGGCGGCGGACGACGGTCTCGCGGCCGTAGCCGACGCCCGCGACCCGGTCCGGGTGGTCCGCCGGCATGGTGATGGTGCGCGGCGCCGGCGGGGCGCTGATCTCGGTGACGCCGGCCTCGGCCGTACCGCCCGCGAGCAGCACGAGCAGGTCGACGCAGCGCTGGGCGGCGGCGGCCGCGGCCTGCGGGTCGACACCGCGCTCGAAGCGCTTGGACGCCTCGGAGGCCAGCCGGTGGCGGCGCGCGGTGCGGGCGATCGAGATCGCGTCGAAGTGCGCGGCCTCGATGACGATCTCGGAGGTGCCGGTGACGACACCGGTCTCCGGGTCCGTCTCCGGGTCGGCGATCTCCGTGTTGGCGCCGCCCATGACACCGGCGATGCCGATGGGACCGCGGTCGTCGGTGATCACCAGGTCCGCCGCGTCGAGGACGCGTACGGTGCCGTCGAGCGTGGTGATCTTCTCGCCGGCCTCGGCGCGGCGGACTCCGATGGGGCCGTCGAGACGGCTCCGGTCGTAGGCGTGCAGCGGCTGGCCGAGTTCGAGCATCACGTAGTTGGTGACGTCGACGGCGAGCGAGATCGGACGCATGCCGGCCTTCTGCAGGCGGCGGCGCAGCCAGATCGGCGACCGGGCCTCGGGCTGGAGACCGACGACGGTGCGCGCGGTGAAGCGGTCGCAGCCGAGGGGGTCCGTGACCCGGACCGGGTAGCCGTACGCGTTGGGCGCGGGCACGTCGAGCAGCGCCGGGTCGCGCAGCGGCAGGCCGTACGCGATGGCGGTCTCGCGGGCGACGCCGCGCATCGAGAGGCAGTAGCCGCGGTCCGGGGTGACGGCGATGTCGAGGACCTCGTCGTACAGCTCCAGGAGCTTCGTGGCGTCGATGCCGATCTCGAGCTCCGGCGGCAGCACGATGATGCCGTGCGTGCCGTCGTCGCCCATCCCGAGCTCGTCGCCGGAGCAGATCATGCCCCGGGAGACCCGGCCGTACGTCTTGCGCTCGGCGATCCGGAAGTCGCCGGGGAGCACGGCGCCGGGCAGGGCCACGACGACCTTGTCGCCGGCGGCGAAGTTCCGGGCGCCGCAGATGATCTCCTGGGGCTCGCCGGTGCCGTTGGCCCGGCCGACGTCGACGGTGCAGAAGCGGATGGGCTTCTTGAACTCCGTCAGCTCCTCGATGGTGAGGACCTTGCCGACCACCAGCGGGCCGGTCAGGCCGGCGCCGAGCTGCTCGACGGTCTCGACCTCGAGGCCCGCCGACACGAGTTTGGCCTGGACGTCGCGGCCGGTCTCCGTCGCCGGCAGGTCGACGTACTCCCGCAGCCAAGAAAGCGGGACGCGCATCAGATCTCCATCCCGAACGGCCGGGTGAACCGGACGTCACCCTCGACCATGTCTCGCATGTCGTCGACGTTGTGGCGGAACATCAGCATCCGCTCGATGCCGAACCCGAAGGCGAATCCGCTGTACTTCTCGGGGTCCACTCCGCAGGCGACGAGCACCTTCGGGTTGACCATGCCGCAGCCGCCCAGCTCGATCCAGCCCTCGCTGCCACAGGTGCGGCAGGGGCGGTCCGGGTTGCCGACGGACTCGCCGCGGCAGACGTAGCAGAGCATGTCCATCTCGGCGGACGGCTCGGTGAACGGGAAGAAGTTCGGGCGCAGCCGGGTCTTCATGTCCGAGCCGAAGAGCGCCTGGACCATGTGGTCCAGGGTGCCCTTGAGGTCGGCCATGGTCAGGCCCTCGTCGACGGCGAGCAGTTCGATCTGGTGGAAGACCGGGGTGTGCGTGGCGTCGAGCTCGTCGGTGCGGTAGACGCGGCCGGGGCACACCACGTAGACCGGGGGCTCCCGGTCGATGAGCGTGCGGGCCTGGACGGGCGAGGTGTGCGTCCGCAGCACGACGCCGGACTCGTCGCCGGAGGTACCGGCCGGGCCCTCGACGAAGAAGGTGTCCTGCATCTGGCGCGCCGGGTGGTCCGGTACGAAGTTGAGGGCGTCGAAGTTGAACCACTCGGCCTCGACCTCGGGGCCCTCGGCGACCTCGTACCCCATGGAGACGAACACGTCGGAGACGCGCTCCATGAGCGTGGTCAGCGGGTGGCGGGCACCGGCCGGGACGCGGTCGTACGGCAGGGTGACGTCGACGGCCTCCTCGACGAGGACGCGGGCGTCGCGCTCGGCCTCCAGCTCCGTCTGGCGGGCGGCGAGCGCCTTGGAGACGGTGCCGCGGGCCTGGCCCACGATCTTTCCGGCGGCGGCCTTGGCCTGCGGGGGCAGGGCGCCGATCTCCCGGTTGGCGAGCGCCAGCGGCGAGGTGCCGCCGGTGTGCGCCGTCTTCGCGTGCGCGAGCGCGTCGAGGTCGCCCGCGGCGGCGAAGGCGGCGAGCGCCTCGTCCCGCATGCGCTCGATCTCTTCCGGTTTCAGTGCCTCGACCTCAACCGGGTCGTACGACTTATTGGGTGCGGACATCTCTTCCCGTGCTTCCGTTGGCTTGGCTGGGCGGCCCCGCTCGACGTCAAGGGCGCAAACGTGCCAAAGGACGAGTCTAACGGGGTGGGGGGATGCGAATGAGCCCGTGGGCGCCCCGGGCGGCTTTCGATCTCGTCCGATCCTGTCCGATCCGGTCGGACTTCGTACTGGATCTCGTCAGGCGAGATGGGCCGGGGTGCCGACGGGCAGCATAAATCGGAACTCGGCCCCGCCCCGGGGGCCCCTGCCGACGGTGATGTTTCCGCCGTGGGCCTCGACGACGCCCTTGACGATGTAGAGGCCGAGGCCGGTGCCGCCGCGCTTGCTGCCCCGCCAGAAGCGGGTGAAGACACGGCTCATCGACTCCTCGGGGATTCCGGGGCCCTCGTCGCTCACGGTGACCTCCGTCCCCTCTTCTCCGTCGGTGCGCGTCCTGGCGGGTGCCACCTCGATGGTGACGGTTCCCTCGCCGTGGCGCACCGCATTTTCGAGGAGGTTCCCGAGGATCTGGTCGATCTTGTCGGGGTCGGCCCAGAGCGCGGGCAGTCCGGGCATGATCCGGACGAAGAACCGGTCCGGGGACTGGCCGCCGGTGGTGTGCACCTGGACGTGCCGGCCGACGGCGGCGGCGATGTCGACGGGCTGGCGCCGTACTTCGAGCCGTCCGGAGTCGATCCGGGAGATGTCGAGGAGTTCGGCGATGAGCCGCTTGATGCGGCCGGCGTCGGCGTCGACGGTCTCCAGCATGAGCCGCTTCTGCTCGTCGTTGAACCGGTCCCACTTGCCGAGCAGGGTGGCGGTGAAGCCCTTGACGGAGGTGAGCGGGGAGCGCAGCTCGTGGGCGACGGTGGCGATCAGCTCGGCGTGGCTGCGCTCGGTGCGGCGGCGCGCCTCGGTGCCGCGCAGGCAGACCACGACCCGGCGGACCGGACCGGTGGGGTGCTCGCGGACGTAGCGGGCGGAGACGAGGACCTCGCGGCCGCCGGGCAGCAGCAGGTTGCGCTCGGGCTGGCCGCGGCGGGTGGCGAGGCCGCCGTACGGGTCGGTCAGGGCCCACCAGCGGCGTCCCTTGAGGTCTTCGAGCGGCAGCGCCAGGTCGAGGGGGAGGCCGAGGGCCCGCTCGCCGGGGACGGCGGTGATGCGGCTGGCGGCGGCGTTGAAGGCGACGATCCGGCCGGTCTCGTCGGCGACGACGAGACCGTCGGGCAGGTCGTCGGGCAGGACACCGGCGAAGCCGTCGGCGTCCGCGGGTCCGAGGTCTCCGGCGGTGTCCGCGGGTCCGGGTTCCGCGGCGGTGTCCGCGGGTCCGGGTTCCGCGGCGGTGTCCGTGGGGGCTGCGCCCTCCGCGGACCTGCCGTCGGCCCCGGACTGCTCCGGGTCCGGGGTGTCCGGGGCGGTCCCCGGTGCTTCCTGGGCGTGCGGCGCGGCGCTCCGTGCCTGTGCGGGACTGTCCGTGCCGACCGTCATCCCCGTACCCCCACCCCTCCGTGTAGCGCAGTGGGTTCCCGAGTGCGTCACTCTACTGGGCGGGGAGGGCGGAATGGACCCCTCAGGCGGAGGTTCGGGGCCGCTGGGCGCGGGCGGAGGCGTACAGGCAGACCGCGGCGGCCGTCGCGAGGTTGAGGCTCTCGGCCTTGCCGTGGATGGGGACGCGGACGACGGCGTCGGCGAGGGCCCGGGTCTCCTCGGGCAGCCCCCAGGCCTCGTTGCCGAAGATCCAGGCGGTGGGCCCGCCCATGGTGCCGGCGTCCAGCTCGGCGTCGAGGTCGTCCTGGCCGGCTCCGTCGGCGGCGAGGATCCGGACGCCGGCGCCCTTCAGCCCGGCGACGGCCTGCTCGACGGGGACGCCGACGGCGACCGGCAGGTGGAAGAGCGAGCCGACCGAGGCGCGGACGGACTTGGGGTTGTACAGGTCGACGGAGGCGTCGGTGAGGACGACCGCGTCGGCGCCGGCCGCGTCGGCGCAGCGCAGCACGGTGCCGGCGTTCCCGGGGTCGCGTACGTGGGCGAGGACGGCGACCAGCTTGGGGCGGGCGGCGACGATCTCCTCGAACGGCGAGTCGAGGAACCGGCAGACGCCGATGAGGCCCTGCGGGGTGACGGTCTGGGACACCTCGGCGAGGACGGCGTCGGAGGCGTGGTGGACGCGGGCTCCGGCGGCGCGGGCGGCCTCGATGATGGCGGTGTGGCGCTCGGCGGCCTCGACGGTGGTGAAGAGCTCCACGAGCGTGGACTCCCCGGTGGAGCCGCGGTGCTCGGCGGCCTCGCGGACGGCCTGCGGGCCCTCGGCGATGAAGAGGCGGTCCTTGCCCCGGAAGTTGCGCTTGGCGAGCCGCCGGGCGGCGACGACGCGCGGGGAACGCGGGGAGATCAGCTCGGGGGTGACCATCAGGTGCGGCGGTTCTCTCTTCGGG
>NZ_RDBH01000129.1:1619676-1624723 GCF_008042145.1 Streptomyces sp. adm13(2018) | reverse complement strand
GGTGCGTCCGCCCCCTGAAGGGCGCGCGGTGGCGCGTGGGGCCCGGCGGCCCGCCTCCACCGCGCGCCCTTCAGGGGGCGGACGCACCCGGACCCGCAGGCGCGTGCGCGTCTGCGGGTCCGGGCGGAAGTACTGCGGCCTGGGAGATCAGGCGGCGGCCTTCGGGGCGTTGACGTCGGCCGGGAGGGCCTTCTGCGCGACCTCGACCAGCGCGGCGAACGCGTTGATGTCGTTGACGGCCAGCTCGGCGAGGATCTTGCGGTCCACCTCGATGTTGGCGGCCTTCAGACCCTGGATGAGGCGGTTGTACGTCATGCCGTTCTGGCGGGCAGCGGCGTTGATGCGCTGGATCCACAGCTGACGGAAGTCGCCCTTGCGCTTCTTGCGGTCGTTGTAGTTGTAGACCAGCGAGTGGGTGACCTGCTCCTTGGCCTTGCGGTACAGGCGCGAACGCTGACCGCGGTAGCCGGAGGCCGCCTCGAGGATCGCCCGGCGCTTCTTGTGGGCGTTGACTGCCCGCTTGACGCGTGCCACTTGTTAACTCCTTGTAGCGGGGTCGCGGTGGTCCTCACACGACCCGAAATACGGATGGTTCCCGGTCTTGGCCGGAAGCTCTCGTCGCCGAGAGCGGGAGATCAGACTCAGATGCCCAGCATCTTCTTGATCTTGGCGGCGTCACCCGGGGCCATCTCGGCGTTGCCGGTGAGGCGACGCGTCAGCTTGGACGACTTGTGCTCGAGCAGGTGGCGCTTGCCGGCGCGCTCGCGCAGGATCTTGCCGGTGCCGGTGACCTTGAAGCGCTTCTTGGCACCGGAGTGCGTCTTGTTCTTCGGCATCGCGCCGTATCTCCTCGTCAGTGGCGCTCCCCTGCGGTGCGGGCACCGGAGATCCGGGAGCGTCAGTTCTTCGTTCGGTGGGTCCGGGCGGGGCCCGGGGCTGCCTGGTTGGCAGCCCCGCGGGTCACGCCTCGGGGGTCTCGGCCGGGGCTTCCGCCTCGGCCTCGGCGACCGGAGCCTCAGCAGCCTCGGTCTCGGCGGCCGGAGCCTCGGACGTCTCCTCGGAGGTGACGCCCTGACGCTCGGCCTTGCGTGCGGCCTGGGCCTCACGCGCCTCGGCCATGGCCTCGGTCTTCTTCTTGTGCGGGCCGAGAACCATGATCATGTTCCGGCCGTCCTGCTTCGGGTTGGACTCGATGAAGCCAAGCTCCTCGACGTCCGACGCCAGCCGCTGCAGCAGCCGGAAACCAAGCTCGGGACGGGACTGCTCACGACCACGGAACATGATCGTGATCTTGACCTTGTCACCCTGCTTGAGGAACCGGACGACGTGACCCTTCTTGGTGTCGTAGTCGTGCGGGTCGATCTTCGGCCGGAGCTTCATCTCCTTGATGACCGTGTGCGCCTGGTTCTTGCGCGCCTCACGGGCCTTCATGGCCGACTCGTACTTGAACTTCCCGTAGTCCATGAGCTTGCACACGGGCGGACGGGCGTTCGCCGCGACCTCGACCAGGTCGAGGTCGTACTCCTGTGCGAGCTCCAGGGCCTTGGCAAGCGGAACAATCCCGACCTGCTCGCCGCTGGGTCCGACAAGTCGCACCTCGGGAACGCGAATCCTGTCGTTGATGCGGGGCTCGGCGCTGATGGATCCTCCTCGGTAGCACCACGCGACCGCCTGGCGGACGGACGCGCATGTTTTCTGGTGAGACCAACCGAGCCGGTACATGAAAAATGCCCCGGACGGGACACAGGCGGGGCTCCAGGGGAATACCGGAACACCGCCGCGGTCAACCGCGGGGCGCACATCGGGCGGCTCCATCGTCCGTACGGAACGATGGGCGCCACCTGACCGGTGACCCGCCACCCGCGAGGGTGGTCAGGTGGGAGTTCGGAGCCTCCACTTGTGGGCCGGGCACACACGTGTCCGGCCGGTCGTTACACAAGGTTAGCAGGACCCGGCGGTCTCCGCTAACCGAGGACCGGCATATCGTATGAGGCATGAGCGAGACGCCCCAGAACGATTCCCCCGACATCGCCGATTCCCCCGACTTCGACGCCATGACCCGCGACATCGCGGAGGTCCCCGCGGTCGAGGTGATCGTGACCGTCGCCGTCAACCTGATGAGCGCCGCCGCGGTGAAGCTCGGGCTCACCGAGGAGGGCGACAAGTACAAGGACCTCGACGAGGCCCGGAAGCTGGTGCACGCGCTCGCGGGTCTGCTCGACGCCGGCGCGACGGAGGTCTCGTCCTTCCACGCCGCTCCCCTGCGGGACGGCCTGAAGTCCCTCCAGCTCGCCTTCCGCGAGGCGTCCCTGGTCCCGGACGAGCCGGGCCAGGGGCCGGGCGAGAAGTACACCGGCCCGGTGTTCGGCTAGGACCGGTCCACGGGCACGGGTACGCGTGCCTGGTTCCTCACGTAGAAGGGCTCGCCCGGAGGGGTGGCCGAGGCCGGCAGGAGTGCCAGGTCGAGGCCCCGCACCAGGCGGGCCCTCAGTGTGTCGTCGGCGGCCAGCGCGCGGGCGATGCGCTGGGCGGCCTCCGCCGGGGAGCCGGCTCCGTGGAGGACCAGGGCGAGGGTGCCGTCGGCGGCGCCGGGCCCCAGGTGGGCGCGGAGCACCGCGGGTTCGGCGGCGACCGCGGCTCGGACGGCCTCCCGTACGGCCGGGTCGTCGAGCGGGTCCGCGCTGGTGCGGCCCTCGGCGAGGGCGAGCAGCGCCGGGCCGGTCAGCTGGTACGGCACCGGGCCCGCGAGGTCGAGGACGACCGTGTCGGCCTTCTCGTGGGCGGCCGCCTGGAGCGCCTGGTGGAGCGGGACGGCGACGGGACGGGCCTCCGGGTCCCACAGCGCGAGTGAGGCGATCGAGGTGAAGGCGGGCAGGGCCCGCCGGTCGCCGGCGGTGAGGGTGGGGACCGCCATGTCGCTGGTCTTCTCGCGGCGCAGGCCGTTCTCGTCGGTCTCGACCTCGCCGAGGACGGCGACGACGGGGACGAGCAGCCGGGCCTCCCGGAGCGCGTCGAGGACGGGGCCGTGGGCGGTCCGGTCCTCCGCCCAGGCCGCCAGGGCCGCGGCGAGCCGCGGGTCGGCGGTGCCGTCGTCGTCGGAGAAACCGGGGTCCGGGATGTTCTTGAGCGCCACGCACCGAGCCTAACCGCCCGGCGGGTGCCCTCCGCCCGGCGGGGCGGTTCAGTCCGGCGGGCGGTTCAGTCCGGCGGGCGGTTCAGTCCGTGCGGTGGACGCGCCGGAGGATCACGGCGGTGAGGAGGAGCAGGACGCCGAGGCCGCCGGCGGCGGGGGCGAGCAGTCCGACGGGGCGGCTCTCCTCGGTGGCGGGGAGCGGTCCCGGGCCGAAGTGGCGGCCGCGGTAGCCGGTGGCCACGGTCTTGGGGTCGCCGCCCTCGATCTTCGCACCGGCCTCGATCGCGGCGGCCGGGTCCACGGTTCCGTAGCCCTTGGCGTCGCTGCGCCCGCCCTCGGGCCTGTTGCGGGCGGTGTCGATCAGGAGCCGCTTCACCTGCGCCGGGGTGAGGTCGGGGTGCGCGGAGCGGACGAGGGCGACGGCTCCGGAGGCGAACGCGGCGGCGGCGCTGGTGCCCCAGCCCTCGTAGTAGCGCTGGTCGGGGTCGGCGATGGCGATGTCGACGCCGGGGGCGCTGACGGTGGCGTACCAGCGGCGGGTGGAGAAGGAGGCGTGGGTGCCGTAGCGGTCGACGGCGGTGACGGCGATGACGCCGGGGTACGCGGCGGGGTACGAGATGTGGTCGCCCTTCTCGCCGCCGTTGCCGGCGGAGGCGACGACGGAGACGCCCTTGGCGAGCGCGTACTGGACGGCGGCGTCCTCGCCGGCGTCCGGGTGGGCGGACCTGGAGTCGTCGCCGAGGGACATGTTGATGACGTCGGCGCCGTGGTCGGCGGCCCAGCGGATCCCGTCGGCGAGGGCGGTGCCGCGGGTCTTGCGGGCTTTGTCGCGGGCCTTGTCGGTGCTTTCCAGGATGACCCGGACGGGCAGGATCCTGGCGTCGGGCGCGATGCCGAGGACGCCGTCGCCGCCGTCGGGGCCGTGGCCGTGGCCGGCGATGATCCCGGCCATGGCGGTGCCGTGCCGGGCCCAGGCGCGGTCGCCGCGGGAGGCGCCGAAGCCGACGAGGTCGCGGCCGGTGAGGACCGAGCCCGCGAGGTCGGGGTGCTCGGCGTCGACGCCGGTGTCGAGGACGGCGACCGTGATGCCCTCCCCCCGGGTGGTCCGCCAGGCCTCCTCGGTGTGGAGGGCCTGGAGGCCCCACTGCCGGGCGCGGATGGTGTCGGCGTACGCGGGGGTGATGGTGGCGGGGAGCACGGCGAACGCGGTGGCGAGGAGGACGGCCGCGGGGGTGCGGAGGCGGATCACCGGGCGTCGTCACCGTCCTTGCCGTCCGTGTCGTCCTTGCCGGCCTTGTCCGTCGGCGGCGGGGCGACGGCGGTGCGCAGCAGCTGCTCGAAGCGGAGGGTGATGTTCTTGGCCTCGTGGCCGAGGCCGGACTGCGCGGTGGCATCGGTGCGGCCGGCGGTCATGGCCCGGTCGGCGGGCTGGGGTGAGTCGACGGGGCGCCCGTCGGCGAAGCCGGACACGGCGGTGACGACGACGGGGAGGTCGGCGGGGGCGTTCAGCCACCAGCTGGCGCGCTGGGGTGCGCCGAAGCGGGCGGCGACGGTGCCGGGACCGGGAAGCGACGGGGGGACGTCCTGCCCGAGGCGGCTGGTGAGGCCCTGGCCGAGGGTGCTCTGGACGGTGGCGTCGGCGTCGGTGAAGACCAGGCCGACGGTGATCACGCTGCTGGCGGTGGCGTCGGTATACGTGGCACGCAGGACGCGCTCGCAGCCCAGCGGCCGGACGGTGGCGAGGAGGCCCTTGGCGAGGACGGCGGGGGTGCAGGCGGCGTCGGGGGCGACGACGATCCGGGTCCAGGTGCGGGCGGCGCTGCCCGGACCGGCGCCGGGTCCGGCGAGGGTGCGGGGGAAGAGGGTGTCGACGGGGGCGTTGTGCCAGAGGTCCTTGGCCTCGCTGTACCCGGC
>NZ_RDBH01000129.1:1607497-1619576 GCF_008042145.1 Streptomyces sp. adm13(2018) | reverse complement strand
TCTCCGAGGGGGGCGGGCGGAGGAGGGCGTCCGTGATGCGGGAGGTCGTGCCGGGGCGCTGTTCGCCGGTCATCCCCGTCCCCCCGCTCGTGTCGACAATGCCCGTCACTCTACGGGCTGTTCCCCCTGGTACGGGAACCCAGGGGCTACCCACCCGTAAACCTGTCTGGCAAGCTCGGGCCATGACTCCCCGTGCCGCCGACCGGGCCCGTTACGACCGGGCCACCGCTCATCTCGACGCGCCCGTGGCGATCGTCGACCTGGAGGCCTTCGACGCCAACGCGGACGACCTCGTGCGCCGGGCCGGCGGCAAGCCGATCCGGGTCGCGAGCAAGTCCGTGCGGTGCCGGGCCCTCCTGGAGCGGGTGCTCGCGCGGCCGGGTTTCGCCGGGATCATGTCGTTCACGCTCGACGAGTCGCTGTGGCTGGCCCGCGCCGGGTTCGAGGACGTGCTCCTCGCCTATCCGTCGGCGGACCGCGCCGGCTTCGGTGAGCTGGCGCGCGATCCGAAGCTGGCCGCCGCCGTGACCGTCATGGTCGACGACGTGGCGCAGCTGGACCTGATCGACGCCTCCCGCGCGGGCGGGACGGAGGAGGTCAGGGTCTGCCTGGAGCTGGACACGGCGCTCAGCCTGTTCGGCGGACGGATCCGGGTCGGTGCCCGCCGCTCCCCGCTGCGCGCGCCCGCGGAACTCGCGGAGCTGGCCCGTTCCGTGGTGCGGCGCCCCGGTTTCCGGCTGGTCGGGATCATGGCGTACGAGGGGCATGTCGCGGGCGTCGGGGACGCGGTGGCGGGCCGGCCGCTGCGGTCGCGGGCGATCCGGCTGATGCAGGCGGCGGCCCGCCGGGAGCTGGCCGAGCGCAGGGCGGCCGTGGTGCGGGCCGTCCGGGCGGTGGCGCCGGACCTGGAGTTCGTGAACGGCGGCGGCACCGGCAGTGTGCAGCACACGGCAGCAGAGGACGCGGTGACGGAGATCGCCGCGGGTTCGGGGCTCTATGTGCCGCGGCTCTTCGACAACTACACCTCGTTCAGCGGGCGGCCCGCGGCGCTCTTCGCGCAGCCCGTCGTCCGGCGTCCGGGAGTCGGGGTGGTGACGGTCCTCGGCGGCGGCTATCCGGCCTCGGGTGCGGCCGGGCCCGACCGGCTGCCCGTGCCGTACCTGCCCGAGGGGCTGGCGTACGACCCCCAGGAGGGGCCCGGCGAGGTGCAGACCCCGCTGCTCGGCTCGCCCGCCGACGACCTGCGGATCGGCGACAAGGTGTGGTTCCGGCACGCGAAGGCGGGCGAGCTGTGCGAGCGGTTCGCGAGTCTGCAGCTGATCGAGGGCGATCGGATCACCGCCACCGTGCCCACGTATCGGGGCGAGGGCCGGACCTTCCTCTGACGAGGTCGCAGGCCCGGCCCGGGCGTCAGAAGACCCGGTCCTGCTGGTCCGGGATGACGCTGCCGTCGGTACGCCGGACCGGCTGCGCGCTGCCGTCGGCCGCCGTGTAGCCGGTGCTCGCGCAGGGGTACGGGGTGGCCTTGCGCGGCTTGGGGTCGATGAACATGGGGTTGACGATCCAGCGGCCGTCGCCGTTCTCGTAGGCCCGGCACATGAGTTCGTTCTTGTTGCGGTTGAGGACCAGGCGCAGGCCGGTGGCGTCCCGCAGGAACGAGATGTCGGTGTCGGAGTCGCCCGCGGCGAACACCGGGCGCCGGGAGGCGGGCTGGACCCGCTCGGCGGCGGGGCCGCGGATCCCGAAGACCTCCTGGTTGATCCAGCAGCGCTTGCCGTCGATGTAGGTGATCATCGTGTCGTCGCCGTCCCGCACGGTTCCGCAGCCCTTGAGGTGGCTGGTGAGCCGGCCGTGGTCGGTGGTGTTGCGGATGCCGAGGGTGTGCGAGGGGTCGACGCCGACGCCCCGCGCCCAGACGTCGACGACGGGTTCGGGCGAGGCGGAGACGATCCAGACGTCGAAGCCGGCCTCCCGGAGGGCGCGGATCAGGTCGCGTTGCTGCGGGTAGTAGCGGACCCAGCCGGTGACCTGGGAGGAGCCGACGCGCTGAGTGGCGCCCTGCGGGGCGGCGAGGTTCTCGGCGCGGGCTGCTGCGGCGAACGCCTCGACCTGGCGGGTGGTCCAGCCGTGCAGGAGCTGGGCGAGCCAGGCGTACTGGGGCTCCGTGCGGCGGCGGTCGTGGCCCGCGAAGGCGGCGTCCCCGGCCGTGGTGGTGCCGGAGGCGTAGACGGAGAAGAGTTCGTCGGCGCAGCGGGTGTCGGTGGCCGTGGGCAGGACGCGGACGGCGGTGGGGCAGGCCGCGCCGAGGGCGGTGGCCGCCGCCGGGGTGAGGTGGCGGCTCGTGGTGGACCAGTCGCCGTGCCGGGGCGGGCGGACCCGGTCGTTGCGGAGGAGCCAGTGGAAGGTGGCGTCGCCGACGTCGTTCTTGACGACGGTGTTGTCCCAGTCGAAGACCGCGACGGGCTTCCCGCCCCTGCTCGCGACGGGCTTCCTGCCGTTGGCCGCGTCGGGGCTCCCGCCCTCGTCGTGGCAGTGCGCGGCCAGGAGGGCGTCGATCCGGGCCTTGTTGGCGCCGTGCCAGCCGTCGGAGACCCGCAGGGTGGGGCAGGGCCGGGGGGTGCGCTGGTCCCGGGGATTCGCCTCGGCGGCGGTGGCGGAGATGAGGCTCGTCGCGGCGAGGGCGAGGGCGGCGGTGACGGCGGTGACGGCGGACGAACGGAGCCGGAGACGCTGGTTCATGATCACTCTCCTGTCGGGGCTGCGGCGGACGCCGGACAGCCGGGCGCCTCGCGACGCCCGGCTGCCGGGTGGGGATGTGGGCGCCTCGACCTGGCGGGTGGTCCAGCCGTGCAGGAGCTGGG
The DNA here is from genome assembly GCF_008042145.1 of Streptomyces sp. adm13(2018). Lineage (GTDB taxonomy): Bacteria > Actinomycetota > Actinomycetes > Streptomycetales > Streptomycetaceae > Streptomyces. The sequence goes on along the minus strand of NZ_RDBH01000129.1, from coordinate 1,616,715 downwards.
CGAGCCAGGCGTACTGGGGCTCCGTGCGGCGGCGGTCTAGAGGGGCGTCACGTACGCGCCCGCGATGCCTCCGTCGACCAGGAAGTCGCTGGCGTTGACGAAGGAGGAGTCGTCGCTGGCGAGGAAGGCGACCGCGGCCGCGATCTCCTCGGGCTCGGCGAAGCGGCCGACCGGGATGTGGACGAGGCGGCGCGCGGCCCGCTCGGGGTCCTTGGCGAACAGCTCCTGGAGGAGGGGGGTGTTCACCGGTCCGGGGCACAGGGCGTTGACGCGGATGCCCTCGCGGGCGAACTGCACGCCCAGTTCGCGGGACATCGCGAGCACGCCGCCCTTGGAGGCGGTGTAGGAGATCTGGCTGGTGGCCGCGCCCATGATCGCGACGAAGGAGGCGGTGTTGATGATGGAGCCCTTGCCCTGGCGGCGCATGTAGGGCAGGGCGGCCTTGCAGCAGAGGTAGACGGAGGTGAGGTTGACGTCCTGGACGCGCTTCCAGGCCTCCAGGCCGGTCTCCAGGATGGAGTCGTCGTCGGGGGGCGAGATGCCGGCGTTGTTGAAGGCGATGTCGACGGAGCCGTAGGTGTCGAAGGCGGTCTTGAACAGCGCCTCGACCTGTTCGGGGTCGGTGACGTCGACCTGCACGAACGTGCCGCCGACCTCCTCGGCGGCGGCCTTGCCGGCGGTCTCGTCGATGTCGCCGCAGACGACGTTCGCGCCCTCGGAGGCGAGGCGGCGGGCGGTGGCGAGGCCGATGCCGCTGCCGGCCCCGGTGATGACGGCGGTGCGGCCGACGAGCCGGCGGCAGACGATCTCTTCGGTGCTGGTGCTGGTCATGGGTGCTCAGGCCTCCGTGCTGATGAAGACGTTCTTGGTTTCGGTGAAGGCGGTCAGTGCGTCGGGGCCGAGTTCGCGGCCGAGGCCCGACTTCCCGTAGCCGCCGAACGGGGTCCAGTAGCGGACGCTGGAATGGGAGTTGACGGAGAGGTTGCCGGCGCGGACGGCCCGGGAGACGCGCAGGGCGCGGCCGATGTCCCGGGTCCAGAGGGAGCCGGACAATCCGTAATCGGTGGCGTTGGCGAGACGGATCGCGTCGGCCTCGTCCTCGAAGGGCAGGACGACGGCGACGGGCCCGAAGACCTCCTCGACGGCGCAGGGGGCGTCCTCGGGCAGGCCGGTGAGGACGGTCGGCGGGAACCAGAAGCCGGGGCCCCCGGGGGCCTTGCCGCGGATGCCGGGGAGGTCGTCCGGCACGTAGGAGCGGACGCGGTCGAGCTGGGCGCGGGAGATGAGCGGGCCCATCTGGGTGCGCTCGTCCGCGGGGTCGCCGACGACGATCTCCTCGACGGCGGGGGTGAGCAGCTCCATGAAGCGGTCGTACGCGCCGCGCTGGACGAGGATGCGCGTGCGGGCGCAGCAGTCCTGGCCGCTGTTGTCGAGGAAGGACATGGGCGCGGCCGCGGCGGCGGCTTCGAGGTCGGCGTCGGCGAAGACGATGTTGGGGCTCTTGCCGCCGAGTTCGAGGGTGACGCGCTTCACCTGGTCGGCGCACTTCGCCATGATCGACGTGCCGACGCGGGTGGAGCCGGTGAAGACGATCTTGGCGACGCCGGGGTGTTCGACGAGGGCGTTGCCCGCGACCGGCCCGGTGCCGGGGAGGACCTGGAAGAGACCTTCGGGCAGGCCCGCCTCCAGGGCGAGTTCGGCGAGCCGGAGCGCGGTGAGCGGGGTGGTCTCGGCGGGCTTGAGGAGGACGGCGTTGCCGGCGGCGAGGGCGGGTGCGGTGGCCCAGGCGGCGATCGGCATCGGGAAGTTCCACGGCGCGATGACGCCGACGACGCCGAGCGGTTCGAGGATCGTGACGTCCAGGCCGCCGGCCACGGGGATCTGGCGGCCGTTGAGGCGCTCCGCTCCCCCGGCGGCGAAGTCGAGCAGGTCGCGGACGTTGCCGGCCTCCCAGCGGGCGTTGCCGATGGTGTGACCCGCTTCGGCCACCTCCAGCCGGGCCAGCTCCTCGACGTGGTCGTCGACGACGAGGGCGAAGCGGCGGAGCAGCCGGGCCCTGTCGGCGGGCGCGGCGGCGGCCCAGCCGCGCTGGGCGGCGGCGGCCCGTGCGACGGCGGCGTCGACGTCGGCCGGGGTGGCGGCGGGCACGGTGGCGACCGGCTCCTCGGTCGCCGGGTTCAGTACCTGGAGCAACTCGTTCCTCTCAGCGGCGGTTCGGAGGTGGTGCGGAGTCGTCGGAGACGGGGGCGCGCGGGGCGCGGGGCCGACGCGGGTTCAGTGGCGCTCGAAGGAGCGGCGCAGTTCCCAGTCCGTGACGGCCGCGTCGAAGGCGTCGAGTTCGACCCGTGCCATGTTGCGGTAGTGGGCGACGACCTCGTCCCCGAAGGCGGCCTTGGCGATCTCGCTGGTCTCCCAGAGGTCGGCGGCCTCGCGCAGGGTGGTGGGCACGTGCGCGTAGTCGGCGCTGTAGGCGTTCCCGGTGCAGGGCTCGGGGAGTTCGAGCCGCTGCTCGATGCCGTGCAGTCCGGCGGCGACGAGGCCGGCGACGGCGAGGTACGGGTTGACGTCGCCGCCGGGGAGACGGTTCTCGAAGCGGGTGGAGCGGCCGTGGCCGACGACGCGGAGCGAGCAGGTGCGGTTGTCGTGGCCCCAGGCGACGGCGGTGGGGGCGAAGGAGCCGGGCTGGAACCGCTTGTAGGAGTTGATGTTGGGGGCGTAGAGCAGGGAGAAGTCGCGGAGGGCGGCGAGCTGTCCGGCAAGGAAGTGCCGCATGGTCGCCGACATCCCGTACGGGTCGTCGCCGGCCATCACGTTCGTTCCGTCGGCGTCCTGGAGGGAGAGGTGGATGTGGCAGGAGTTGCCCTCGCGCTCGTTGTACTTCGCCATGAAGGTGAGCGCGTAGCCCTCCTGGTCGGCGATCTCCTTGGCGCCCGTCTTGTAGACGGCGTGTCCGTCGCAGGTGGCGAGGGCCTCGTCGTACTTGAAGACGATCTCGTGCTGGCCGGGATTGCACTCGCCCTTGGCGGACTCGACGGTGAGTCCGGCGCCGGTCATCTCGTTGCGGATGCGGCGCAGAAGGGGTTCGATGCGTCCGGTGCCGAGGACGGAGTAGTCGATGTTGTACTGGTTGGCGGGGGTGAGGCCGCGGTAGTTCGCGTCCCAGGCCTGCTCGTAGCTGTCCTTGAAGACGATGAACTCGAGCTCGGTGCCGACGTGGGCGGTGAGGCCGTGCTCGGCGAGGCGCTCCAGCTGGCGCCGGAGGATCTGGCGGGGTGCCGCGAGGACGGGGGTGCCGTCGGCCCACGCGAGGTCCGCCGTCACCATGGCCGTGGCCTCGTTCCAGGGGAGGCGGCGGAGGGTGGTGAGGTCGGGGTGCATGGCGAAGTCGCCGTAGCCGCGGTCCCAGGAGGACATCTCGAAGCCGTCGACGGTGTTCATCTCGGTGTCGACGGCCAGGAGGTAGTTGCAGCCCTCGGTGCCGTGGCCGAGTACCTCGTCCAGGAAGAACGGGGCGGCGAACCGCTTGCCCTGGAGGCGTCCCTGCATGTCGGGGAAGGCCAGGACGACGGTGTCGATGTCGCCGCTCGCGACGAGGGCGCGGAGCTCCTCGACGGTGAGCGGGGGTGTGCGGTCTGCCACGGGATTGCTCCTCCTTCGGCCTGCCGGAAGCCATAAGGTATTGCGGAAGACCATTGCTTGGGAAGTGCTGACGGAAGGGAATCGAGAACGTGGCCAGTACGAGTGAATCGGCGGACCGGCTGACGCCCGTGCTGCGGCCGGTCCGGGCGGGCAACGGCTTCGAGGAGGCCCTGGAGCAGATCCTCCAGGTCGTACGGCTCGGGCTGGTGCCCGGCGGCGAGCGGCTGCCCGCCGAGCGGGAGCTGGCCGACCGGATGGGGATCAGCCGGGTGACGCTGCGCGAGGTCCTCAAGGTCCTCCAGGAGCAGGGCCTGGTGGAGAGCCGGCGCGGCCGCTACGGCGGGACGTTCGTGCTGCCGCGCGTCCAGACCGCCGACGAGGACGAGCTGCGCCGCCGGATCGCCACCGTCGACATGGAGGACACCCTGCGCTTCCGCGAGGTCCTGGAGGTCGGCGCGGCCGGGCTCTGCGCGGCCCACGGCCTCGACGCGGCGGGCGCCGAGCGGCTGCGGACGGCCGTGGCGGCGACCCATGACGCCCCGCTCGCCGACTACCGCCGCCAGGACACCCTGCTCCACCTCACACTGGCGGAGCTGTCCGGCTCCCCCACCCTCACCGCGCAGTACGCGGCCGTCCGGGCGACGGTGAACGACCTGCTCGACTGCATCCCGCTGCTCGTCCGCAACCTGGAGCACTCCCAGCACCAGCACACCGCCCTGGTGGAGGCGGTCCTGGACGGGGACGCGGACGCGGCGCGCGAGGTGATGCGGGAGCACTGCTCGGGGACGGCCGCGCTGCTGCGGGGCTTCCTGACATGAGACGGGCGTCCCCGGGTACGTAACCCGAAAGTAACGCACGGGGGTTGCGCTCTCCGGTCGGCACCGCAAAGGTATGGCTCCAATCCATTGGGCCCGTTGCGGGGAGCTGACGCTGCCATGACGCTCGAAGACACCACGCCGACGAAGGACGACTACCTCGAACGCCGCGCACTGCGCCGCGGCAGCGCCGGGTGGCTGCTGCTCACCGGGCTCGGCGTCGCCTATGTCGTCTCCGGGGACTTCTCCGGCTGGAACATCGGCCTCTCCAAGGGCGGCTTCGGCGGGCTCGCCATCGCCACCGTCCTGATGGGCGCGATGTACGCCTGCCTGGTCTTCGCCCTCGCCGAGCTCTCCGCCATCCTGCCCACCGCCGGCGGCGGCTACGGCTTCGCCCGCCGGGCGCTCGGCACCTGGGGCGGGTTCCTCACCGGCACCGCGATCCTCATCGAGTACATCCTGGCTCCGGCCGCGATCTCCATCTTCATCGGCGACTACGTCGAGTCCCTCGGCCTGTTCGGGCTGGAGTCCGGCTGGCCGGTCTACCTGGTCTGCTTCGCCCTCTTCATCGGCATCCACCTGTGGGGCGTGGGCGAGGCCCTGCGGTTCAGCCTGATCGTGACGGCGATCGCGGTGGCGGCGCTCGTCGTCTTCGCGCTCGGCGCCCTCACCGACTTCCACGTCGACGGACTGAACGACATCCCGGTCGACGGCGAGGCCTTCGGAGCCACCTCCTGGCTGCCGTTCGGGCTGCTCGGGATCTGGGCCGCGTTCCCCTTCGGCATGTGGTTCTTCCTCGGCGTGGAGGGCGTGCCGCTCGCCGCCGAGGAGGCCAAGGACCCGGTGCGGTCCATGCCGAGGGCCCTCGCGATCTCGATGGGGATCCTGGTGCTGCTCGCCGTGATGACCTTCTTCGCCGCGACCGGGGCGCGCGGCTCGGCCGCCGTCTCCGAGGCGGGCAACCCGCTGGTCGTGGCGCTCCAGGGCGACGGGGACCCGACCGCGCTCAGCCGCTTCGTGAACTACGCGGGTCTCGCCGGTCTGGTGGCCTCCTTCTTCTCCCTCATCTACGCCGGCTCGCGCCAGCTCTTCGCCCTCTCCCGCGCGGGCTACCTACCCCGCTTCCTCTCCCTGACCAGCCGCCGCAAGTCGCCGTACCTGGGGCTCCTCATCCCGGGCGCGATCGGCTTCGCGCTGGCCGCCGGGACAGGGGACGGGGCCCGGATGCTGAACATCGCCGTGTTCGGCGCCACCATCTCGTACGCCCTGATGGCGCTCTCCCACATCGTGCTGCGGCGCCGCGAGCCGGGGCTGCACCGGCCGTACCGCACGCCCGGCGGGATCGTCACCTCGTCGGTGGCCTTCGTCCTGGCCCTGTCGGCGCTGGTCGCGACCTTCCTGGTGGACCGGACGGCGGCGTTCATGGCCGTCGGGGTGTACGCGATCGCCCTCGCCTACTTCGCGTTCTACAGTCGACACCATCTGGTGGCCAGGGCGCCCGAGGAGGAGTTCGCGGCGCTCGCGGCCGCCGAGGCCGAACTCGCACGCGACTGACTCCCTGTCCCCCCTCGATCTCCGGAGGAGATTCCGTGTCCAAGCCGCTCATCGGCGTGACCACCTATCTGGACCAGGCCCGCTGGGGCGTGTGGGACATGCGGGCCGCGCTGCTCCCCGCGCCGTACCCGCGGCTCGTCCAGGAGAGCGGGGGGATCGCGGTGATGCTGCCGCCGGACGCGCCGCAGACCGCCGCGGCGGTCGTGGACCGGCTCGACGGACTGGTGGTCGCGGGCGGGGCGGACGTGGAGCCCGTACGGTACGGGGCCGAGCGCGATCCCCGTACCGGCCCGCCGGCCCGGGAGCGGGACGCCTGGGAGCTGGCCCTGATCGACGCGGCTCTCGCCGCCGGGACCCCGCTGCTCGGGATCTGCCGGGGCATGCAGCTCCTGAACGTGGCGCTGGGCGGGACGCTGGTCCAGCACCTGGACGGGCACGTGGAGGCGGTCGGCGTGATCGGCCGGCACCCGGTGAAGCCGGTGCCGGGCAGCCGGTACGCCTCGCTCGTACCGGAGCCGGCCGAGGTCCCGACCTACCACCACCAGGCCGTGGACCGGCTGGGCACCGGGCTCGCGGCCTCGGCCCACGCGGAGGACGGCACGGTCGAGGCGGTCGAGCTGGCCGCCCCGGTCTGGGCCCTGGGCGTGCAGTGGCATCCGGAGATGGGCGAGGACCTGCGGGTGATGCGCGGCCTCGTCGAAGCGGCGGCGGCAGCGGCGGCCGGCCCGTCCTCTACGGCGCCGGCCCCGCGGGAACCGGTGGCGTCCGGCGGCCCTGCCGAGGTCGGAACCTCGGTGTCCTGAGCCGGTTCCGCAGACGGGGTGGGTGGCTGTTCACTCCCCGGCGCGGGCGGCGCGCAGGGTGCGGTCCTTTCGCATGAGGAGGGCGTAGAGCGCGGCGGCGACGGCCATGCCGACGGGGAGGGAGAGGTCGAGCCCGTCGAGGGCGGCGGCGACCGGTCCCGTGTAGAGGGTGTCGACGCAGAGGGCCGCCGCGGTGACGCCGGCGACGAGGGCGAGGGCCCCGGCCGGGTTGACGCCCCCGGTGTACCAGAAGGGGCTGTCGGGGGTCTCGTCGGAGAGCGCGCGGCCGTCGTAGCGGCACCGGCGCAGCAGCACGTCGGTGGCGTAGATCGCCATCAGGGGGCCGCTCAGGACGATGATCACCTGGAGCGCGTTGCTGACGGTGTCCAGGAAGTTGGAGACGAGCAGCCCGTAGAGGGTGAGGGCGACGGCGACGGCCCCGTCGAACAGGACGCTGACGGAGCGCCGGACGCGCAGCCCGACGGCCTGGAGCGCGAGTCCCGCGCTGTACGCGGTCAGGGCGTTGATCGCGATGGTGCCGAGGACCAGGGCGAGCAGGAAGAGCGGGACGAACCAGCCGGGCAGGATCTCCTGGAGCGCGGTCTGCGGGTCGGTCATGTCGACGGCGGTGGCGGCGAACGCGCCGAGCGAACAGACGACGACGCTGGGCAGGAACGCGCCGAACGCGGTCCACGCGGCGATCGCCCGCTTCGAGGCGGTGCGGGGCAGATAGCGGGAGAAGTCGGCGCTCGTGGTGTACGAGAGCGGGCCCGAGGCGATCATCGCGGTGCCGGCGAGCAGCAGCGCCCAGAGTTCGCCCCCGCGGGCCGGCTCCGCGGGGGCGTACGAGAAGTCGGCGTGCCGCAGGACCGCGAACGCGACGACGGCGAAGGCGCCGGCGAGGACCAGGGTGATCGGCAGGTAGAGCCGGACGATCAGGGCGTGCCCGTAGACGCTGATGATCAGCGTGAGCGCGGCGATGACCACGATGACGGCCACCTCGACGGGGGTGCCGGCCGTGATGCCGGCCTTCTCGACGAGCGCGAAGGCGGCGGTGGCCGCGGCGGCCAGGTTGAGGGCGAAGTAGCAGACGGAGACCAGCCAGCCGCCCACCGCGTTGTTCACGCGGTTGCCGATGACGCCGTACACGGCCCGGGTGATGACCTCGCTGGGTGCGCCGGCGGCGGGGCCGGAGGTGGCGAGGAGGCCGGGGAGCACCCAGAGCAGGTTGCCCACGACGGTCACGCCGACGGCCTGCCAGAGGCTCAGGCCCATCAGGACGAGGGCTCCGCCGACGACCAGGCTGAGGTAGTTGACGTTCGCAGCCGCCCAGACGGAGAAGAGCTCGCGGGGGTGTCCGTGGCGCTCGGAGTCGGGGATGTGGTCGATGCCGTGGGCCTCGATCCGGCCGGGCCGGTCGGCGGCCGGCGGGGCGACCGATGCGGCCGGGGAGCCCGGGAGCGGGTCGGGGATCGTGGAAGTCATGCGGCCCTCCGGTGCGTGGGGTGCCCACCTGGTTGCTTATTGGTCGCACACTCAATAGCATCGCGGGTATGTCGTCAAGCGTTCAGCGCAGGAGAGTGCGGAAGACACCGGAAGCCCGGCGGGCGGAGATCGTGGAGACCGCCGCCCGGGTGGCCCTGACCGAGGGGCTCGAGTGCGTCACCCTCCGGCGGATCGCCGAGGAGCTCGCCGTCCGGCCGGGTCTGATCAGCCACTACTTCCCCTCGGCGGAGGATCTGGTGGGCGAGGCGTTCAGCGTGGCCGCCACCGGTGAACTCGACTCCCTGCTGCCCGCGGAGCGGCCGCACGGGACCCCCACGCAGTACCTCGCGCGCTACTTCGCCCTCTCCGCGGGCGAGGAGTACGACGACATCAGCCGCCTGTGGATCAACGCCCGGCACCTGAGCCGGTACCGCCCGGTCCTGCGCGACCGGGTCACCGAGCAGGAGCTGGCCTCCGACGACCGTCTGGAGGAGCTGATCCGCGAGGGCGTCGAGCGGGGCGAGTTCCGTACGGACGACCCGCGCGGCACCGCGATCCAGATCCTGGTGGTGCTCGACGGACTCGGCGCCCACGCCAACAGCGACCGCACCGACCGCCCGGCGGCGGTGACCCGCCTGCCCCTCACGACGGCCGAACGCGAACTCGGGCTGGCGTACGGCGCGCTGTCCGATGTGCCGGCGCCGGGGGAATCCGCCTGAACACGGGCACGGGGCGGACCCGGACGGGCGGCCGGGCGGGGCCGGACCGGGCCCGCCTGCGGCACTCGGCACCTGGCGACGGCCACGTCGTACCGGCAGCGGGCACGGGTGACGAGCCACTCACCGGTCCCGCCACCGGACGTACCGACGTCCCGTGGCGGCCTCGCCGCTTCCGGGCGCCGACACCGGGGCAGCACCTACGC
>NZ_RDBH01000129.1:1601728-1607397 GCF_008042145.1 Streptomyces sp. adm13(2018) | reverse complement strand
GGGTGGTCGCCGAACGTGTTCGGCGACCACCCCTTTTCGTCACGACGCGAAACCCCGCCCCAAAGCTGCGTAAGGTTCAGTTAACCGCCCGGTACGGGTACGCACGAGGCCCGAGGGAGCGGGAGCTGGGGCGGGCCCGGTCGTTCTCGACCTGGCTGAGGAAGGGCACGGACAGTCCGCTGCGCGAGGAGACGACGGCCAGCGTGAGCTGGAGCGCTCTGCGTCGCCTCTTGACGGCCGCGCCCACGCGGGGTGATTCCTTCTCGTCCATGTCGGCCCCCTCCCTCGTGCCTCGTGCGTACCCGTACCGGGCGGTTAACTGAACCTTACGCAGCTTTGGGGCGGGGTTTCGCGTCGTGACGAAAAGGGGTGGTCGCCGAACACGTTCGGCGACCACCCCTTTTCGGACAGGTATCGCTCACCTGTCACCACCGGCCGCCGGGGGCGGCCGCCGGTCCTACTGCGGCGTGAGCTTGTCGGCGAGGCCCGGGTTGTCGTCCAGCCAGGTGCGGACGGCCTCCTGCTCCTTGCCCTTGCCGGTCTTCTGGATGACGGCTTCGAGGTCGGTGAGCTGCTTCTCGGTGAGCTCGAAGTTCTTCAGCCAGCCGCCGACCTCGGGGTTCTCGGCGGAGAATCCCTTGCGGGCCAGGCTGTGGACGCCGTCGCCCTTGCCCCAGGAGCCCTTGGGGTCGGCGAGCTTCTTCAGGTCGTGCGCGGAGTAGGCCCAGTGCGGGGACCAGAGGGTCACCACGACCGGTTCCTTGCGCTCGTAGGCGCGCTTCAGCTCGGCGAGCATGCCGGGCGTGGAGCCGTCGACGACCTTGTACTCGCCCTGCAGGCCGTACTCCTTGAGGACCTTGTCCTTGAGGATGCCCATCATGCCGGCGCTGGGCTCGATGCCGACGATCCGGCCCTTGAACTGCCCGGACTTGCCCTTGAGGTCGGCGAGCGAGTCGACGCCCTTCACGTACGACGGGACGGACAGCTCCAGGGAGGTGGGGCCGTACCAGGAGCCGAGGTCCTCCAGCTTGTTCTTGTACTTCTCCCAGTACTGGGCGTGGGTGACGGGCAGCCAGGAGTCGGTCTGGAAGTCGAGCTGTCCGCCGGCCAGGCCGGTGTAGAGCGCGCCGGCCTCCAGCTGCTTGGTGTCGACCTCGTACCCGCGGCGCTCCAGGAGCTCCTTCCAGAGGAAGGTGGAGGCGATGCCCTCGTCCCACGGGATGTAGCCGATGCTGACCTTCTTGCCGTTGCCGGCGGTGGCCGAGCCCGCTCCGCCGAGGATGCCCGTGCCGCCGGCGACGAGGGCGAGGACGACGACGCCGACGAGCGCGGTGACGGGCTGCGGGCGGTGGGCCCACAGCTTCGCCCCGGGGCGCTTGGCGGCGAGCGCGGCGCGGGCCTTGGCGGCGGCGCGGCGGCCGAGCGGGGAGACCTGGCGGCCGAGGGCGCCGGTCATCCGGTCGAGGTACATGGCGAGGACGACGATGGAGACGCCCGCCTCGAAGCCGAGGCCGATGTCGACGTTGCCGATGGCGCGGTAGACGGCGCCGCCGAGCCCGCCGCCGCCGACCATGCCGGCGATGACGACCATCGAGAGGCCGAGCATGATGACCTGGTTGACGCCGGCCATGATCGTCGGCAGGGCCAGCGGCAGCTGCACGCGCAGCAGCGTGTTGCGGGGCGTGGTGCCGAACGCCTCGGCGGCCTCGACGAGTTCGCCGTCGACCTGCCGGATGCCCAGCTCGGTCATGCGGACGCCCGGGGGCAGCGCGAAGACGATGGTGGCGATGATGCCGGGGACGACGCCGACGCCGAAGAAGATGATGCCGGGGATGAGGTACACCATCGCCGGCATGGTCTGCATGAAGTCGAGGACCGGCCGGAGCACGGCGCTGACGTGCTTCGAGCGGGCCGCCCAGATGCCGAGAGGTACGGCGATCACGAGGGTGACCAGCGTCGCGACGAGGACCAGCGAGAGCGTCGCCATGGCCTCGTCCCACAGCTGGACGGAGTCGACGAGCACGAAGCCGGCGAAGGCGAGCACACCGGCGGCGAGCCCGCGCAGCCACCAGGCGACGACGGCGAGGATGCCGGCGAAGATCAGGGGCTGGGGCGCGGACAGGACGGCGTCGATGCCGTCGTAGAGGCCGGTGACACCGCTGCTGACGGCGTCGAAGAGCCAGGAGAACTGGGACTGGAGCCAGTCGACGGAGCTGTCGACCCAGTCGCCGAGGGGAAGCCTAGGCACGGGCGGTCAGCTCCTTCTGCGTCGTGGCGGCCGCGGTGTCGTCCGCGCGGCCCTTCGGGCCGGCGGGCCCGTCGTCCGCGGTGCCGCGGGGTGCGCCACCGGAGGCGGCGGGGCTTCCGGCGGGCGTGCCGTCCGAGTGGCCGGCGTCCCGTGCGCCCAGTCCGCCCATCACGGCGAGCAGCCGCTCCGCCGGTACGACTCCGAGGACGGTGCCGTCGGAGTCCTGGACGGTCACGGGGTGCGGGGCGCGGGCGGCCTCGGCGCACAGGTCGGCGACCAGCGTGTCCGGTCCGACGGGTCGGCAGGGGCAGCCGTCGGGGCACTCCGCGGGGGTGGCGCCCGCCGTCATGACGGCGGAGGCGGTGAGCACCCGGGAGCGGTCGACGTCCTGGATGAAGGAGGCGACGTAGTCGTCGGCGGGGCGGACCAGGATGTCCTCGGCGGTGCCGAGCTGCACGATCCTGCCGTCGCGCATGACGGCGATCCGGTCGCCGAGGCGCATCGCCTCGTTCAGGTCGTGGGTGATGAAGACGATGGTCTTCTTCAGCCGCTGCTGGAGCACGAGGAGCTGGTCCTGCATGTCGCGGCGGATCAGCGGGTCGAGCGCGCTGAAGGACTCGTCCATGAGGAGCAGGTCGGCGTCGGTCGCGAGGGCGCGGGCCAGGCCGACGCGCTGCTGCATGCCGCCGGAGAGCTCGTCGGGCCAGGACTTCTCCCAGCCGGCGAGGCCGCAGAGTTCCAGGGCCTCGGCGGCCCGGGACTCGCGCTCGGCACGCGGGACGCCCTGGACCTCCAGGCCGTACGCGGCGTTCTCCAGAACGTTTCGGTGCGGGAACAGAGCGAAGTGCTGGAAGACCATGCTGATCTTGGTGGAGCGCACCGCGCGCAGCTCGCGGGGCGACAGCGCGGTGAGGTCGCGCCCGTCGAAGAGGACCCGGCCGGCGGTGGGCTCCAGCAGGCCGTTGAGCATGCGGAGGAGGGTCGACTTGCCGGATCCGGAGAGGCCCATCACGACGAAGATCTGGCCGGGCTCCACGACGAAGCCGGCGTCCACGACGGCCGCCGTCGTTCCCTCGGCGCGCAGCTCGTCCCGGTCGGCGCCGGCCGCGAGCCGGCGGACGGCCTCCTCGGGTCGTCTGCCGAACACCTTGAACAGGTGGTCTGCCTGGAGCCTTGACACATGAACCTCACGGGTAGCAACGAAAAACGGCCCCCGCCACCCCCGCGCGGTAGGGCCGTGGAGCGGGCGGGATCGGCCCGCGGACCCGTCGCGTACGGGGATCCCTTTGTTGAATCCCGTACCGGGTTCCGCTCCGGGCTCGCGCCTGCCCGGGCCTTACACGATGCAAACGCAAAGGTGACGGGGGTCACGCGAGGGGATCAGGAACCGAAAGGGACGGGGGACGCGTCCGCGCGGAAGGTGGGTGATGGGCGGGTCGAACGTCCGGCCCGGGCCCGCGGGCGTCCCGAGGCCTAAAATCACGCGGGTGACTCGACGCCTGATGCTCCTGGACACCGCCAGCCTCTACTTCCGCGCCTACTTCGGCGTGCCGGACTCCGTCCGCGCCCCCGACGGCTCGCCCGTGAACGCCGTGCGCGGGCTCCTCGACTTCATCGGCCGCCTCGTGCAGGACCACCGGCCGGACGACCTCGTGGCCTGCTGGGACGACGACTGGCGCCCCCAGTGGCGGGTCGACCTGATCCCCTCGTACAAGGCGCACCGGGTGGCCGCGGAGGCGGAGACCGGCCCGGACGAGGAGGAGATCCCGGACACCCTGTCCCCGCAGGTGCCGGTGATCGAGGACGTCCTCGCCGCGCTCGGCATCGCCCGGATCGGGGCCGCGGGCTACGAGGCCGACGACGTGATCGGGACGCTCGCGGGCCGCGCCGCCGGGCCGGTGGACATCGTCACGGGCGACCGGGACCTCTTCCAGCTGGTGGACGACGCGCGGGGGGTACGCGTGCTGTACCCGCGCAAGGGCGTCGGCGACTGCGACCTGGTGGACGCGGAGCTGATCCGCACGAAGTACGGGGTGCGCCCCGACCAGTACGCGGACTTCGCGGCGCTGCGCGGCGACGCCAGCGACGGCCTCCCCGGCGTGAAGGGCATCGGCGAGAAGACGGCGGCGCAGCTCATCACGGAGTACGGGGACCTGGCGGGCGTACGGGCGGCTGCCGAGGACCGTACGTCGAAGCTGACGCCGGCCAAGCGGCGCGGCATCGTGGAGGCGGCGGCGTACCTTGACGTCGCCCCGACGGTGGTGCGGGTCGCCGGGGACGTACCGCTGCCGGAGTTCGACCCGACCCTGCCGAAGGCTCCCCGCGATCCGGCGGCGCTCGACGCCCTCGCGAAGCGCTGGGGCCTGGGCGGGGCGGTGGGCCGACTGCTGCCGGTCCTCGCGCACTGACGGAATCGGGCCACGCTGGGGCGACCACCCCCCGGGGTGCTAGCTTAGGCAAACCTAAGTAACCCGTACGTCGAGTCATGTCGAGTCATGTCGAGTCAGGAGAGCCACCCGTGGCGGAGCAGCCCCGCAAGGCACCGAAGGCCACCGAAGCGCGCGTGGTCCGCACCGAACGCATCACCCCGCACATGGTGCGGGTCGTCCTCGGCGGCCCCGGCCTCGACGCCTTCGAGGTCGGCGAGTACACCGACCACTACGTGAAGCTGCTCTTCGCCCCCGAGGGCGTCTCCTATCCGGAGCCGTTCGACATGGACCGGATCCGGGCGGAGTTCCCCCGGGAGGAGTGGCCGACCACGCGCACGTACACCGTGCGGGCCTGGGACCCGGTCCACCGCGAGCTGACCATCGACTTCGTCGTCCACGGCGACGAGGGGCTCGCGGGCCCGTGGGCGGGGCGGGCGCAGGCCGGCGAGACGGTGCGCTTCCTCGGCCCCGGCGGCGGCTACACGCCGGACCCGGCGGCCGACTGGCACCTCCTCGTGGGCGACGAGAGTGCGCTGCCGGCGATCGGGGCGGCCCTGGAGCGGCTGCCCTCGGACGCCCGGGTGCACGCGTTCGTGGAGGTCCCGGACGGCGACGAGGAGCAGAAGTTCGCGACGGCGCCCGGCGTCGACGTCACCTGGCTGCACCGCGGCGACCGCCCGGTGGGCGAGGCGCTCGTGGAGGCCGTGCAGGGACTGGACTTCCCCGCGGGTGACGTGCACGCCTTCGTCCACGGCGAGGCGGGCTTCGTGAAGGACCTCCGCCGCCATCTGCGACTGGACCGCGGGGTCCCGCGCGAGCGGCTGTCGATCTCGGGCTACTGGCGCCTGGGCAAGTCGGACGAGGCCTGGCGCGCGATCAAGCGCGAGTGGAACGACCAGGTGGAGCGCGAGCAGGAGAACTGAGGCACGGAGCCGGCGAACCGGCTCACCGTGCACACGGGGCCCGGGGGCAGAGCCCCCCGGGCCCCGCCC
>NZ_RDBH01000129.1:1550133-1601628 GCF_008042145.1 Streptomyces sp. adm13(2018) | reverse complement strand
CCGCCGGCAAGGACCCCCTAGGTCGCCTCTCCGAACATGCGGTCCGAGGTGTCCGTGTGGACCATCCGCCGCAGCGCGGAGAAGATCGCGTCGCCTATGACCGTGCCGACGACCACGCTCTCCACCAGTTCCTCGCGCGCCACGTTGCCCGCCACGTAGTCCAGGTCGGCCCGCGCCACCCGCTCCGCCGCGTCCGCGTAGGTGTCCAGGACCTGCACGAACGAGCCGTGCCCGACCTCGTCGACGGCCGCCAGGGCTACGGCGAGCGCCTCCGAGGCCGGGTTGCCGGGGTCGACCCGCCAGCCGCGGGCCGCGATCAGCGCGGCGACCCGCTTCCGCGCCTCCTCGATCCCGGCGTGCGCCTCGTGGTCGTAGCGCGGCACCAGGCCCGAGGCCACCGTGCCCAGCATCATGTGCACCGAGCGGTCGGGGTCGTCGACCGCGACGATCACCTCGCGGATCGCCGCCACCGACAGCCCGCCCACATCGAGGAGCGCCCGGATCAGGCGGAGGCGCTGCACATGCGTCTCTCCGTACGAGGCCTGGTTGGGGCTCGTCAGTTCCCCGGCCGGCAGCAGTCCCTCCCGTACGTAGAACTTGATCGTCGGGATGGACACCCCGGTCCTGCGACTCAACTCTCCGATGCGCAAAGCGCGTTCACCTTTCTGATGCCGCCTCGGTCTTGCCGACCGACTCCCAATCATAGATAGTGGCGCTATCAGATAGCGGCTAGTGCCACTATCCATACTTTCCCACGGGGGGATACGTATGTCCTTATCGCCCACCGCCGCACCGGTACGGCTCCACCGGCCACTGGTCTGGTTCGCCGCCTCCATGGGCGCACTCGCTCTGGTCGCCGCCGTCGGCATCGCCCTCGACGACCGCATCCTGGTCGGCGTCCCGATCTGGACCAAGCCGTTCAAGTTCTCCGTCTCGTTCGTCGCGTACGCGCTCTCGCTCGCCTGGATGCTGTCCATGCTCCCCCGGGGCCGCCGGGTCGGCTGGTGGGCCGGCATCGTGGTCGCCGCCGCAGGCGCCGCCGAGATGGTGCTCATCACCCTCCAGGTGATCCGCGGCGAGCGGAGTCACTTCAACCAGGCGACGCCCTTCGACAACACCGTCTTCCAACTCATGGGCGCCACCGTCCTCGTACTCTGGCTGGGCGCGCTGGCGATCGCCGTCCTCCTGCTGCGCGCCCGAATCCTCGACCGTGCCATGGCCTGGGCCGTCCGACTGTCCTCGCTGATCGCCCTGGCGGGCGCCGCGGTGGGCTTCCTGATGGTCAGTCCGACCCCGGAGCAACTGGCGGTCGACGAGCCGCCGATCGTGGGCGCCCACGCCGTCGGCGTACCGGACGGGGGCCCGTCGATGCCGGTGACCGGCTGGGCGAGCGACGGCGGCGACCTGCGCATCCCGCACTTCTTCGGCATGCACGCACTCCAGTTGCTGCCGCTGCTCCTGCTCGTCCTCGCCGCCCTCGCACCGCGCTTCATCCGCCTCGGGGACGAACGTGTGCGCCTCCGGCTCACCTTGACGGCCGCCGCCGCGTACACGGCGACATTCGTCCTCCTCACCTGGCAGGCCCTGCGCGGTCAGGCCCTGCTCGCACCGGACGGCGCGACCCTGGCGGGCGCGGGGGCGATCGTCCTGCTGACCGCGGCGTCCGCGACCCTCTCGCTCAGGGGCCGGAGCCCCGAGTCCCGCCGGCCCGAACCCGCCCTGCGTTGACCGGCGGGCGGCTCGCCGACCGGTGTCTGCCGGCACGGAGGCCGCCCACCGTCGGCCGGTCCGTGGGCGGCGCCCCCGGACCGGCCGAGGCCGGCCTCCCCAGCGGTGCCCCTCGCGGCCCCCGCGGTCAGCCCCGCGCCCGTACCGTCGCCAGGACGTCGCGGTCCGGCTGGAGCGTGAGACTGGGGACCGGCAGGACCTCCTCGGTGGTGACGTCCACGTCGTAACGGCGGGCCAGGACCGCGAGGATCAGGACCGCCTCGACGAGGGCGAACCGGGTGCCGAGGCAGACGCGGGGGCCGCCGCCGAAGGGGAACCAGGCGTACTCGGGTATGTCGTCGGCGGGCCGGCCGTCCTGTTCGATCCAGCGCTCGGGGCGGAAGGCCTCCGCGTCGCCGTACCAGCGGGGGTCGCGATGGGTGGCCCACTGGCTCGACCACACGCGGGTTCCGGCGGGGACGGGGGCGCCGCCGAGGGTGGCGCCCTCCTTCGCGAGGCCGGTGATCAGCCAGATCGTGGGGTAGAGCCGGAGGGTCTCCTTGATGACCGCCTGGGTGTAGGTGAGGGAGGCGTAGTCGTCGTGGCCGGGTTCGTGGTCGGCGAGGACCCGGTCGAGTTCCTCGGTGAGGGTGTCACGGACCCGCGGGTTGCGGGAGAGCAGGTACCAGGCCCAGACGAGCGTGGAACTCGTGGTCTCGTGACCGCCGATGTAGAGGGTGACGGTCTCGTCGCGGATCTCCTCGTCGGAGAGGGGCGCCCCGGTCTCGTCGCGGGCGGCGAGCAGGCGGCTCAGGAGGTCGGGGCGCTCGGTGTCGCCGTCACGGTGGCGGGAGACGACGCGGGCGACCTCGGCGTCGATGACGGCGGTGGCGCGCTTGATGCGGGCGCGTCCGGGGGTGGGCAGCCAGTCGGGCAGGACCGCGCCGATGCCGCTGAACTCGGCGCCGATCTCCTTCTGTGCGACGTCCATGGCCTGCCCGATGGCGTCGGCGTCGGCCGCGGTGTCGACGCCGAAGATGGTGCGGACGGCGACGAGTTGGGTGAGGGCGGCCATCTCCTTCTTGATGTCGATGTGCTCCCCGTCGGTCCAGCGGTCGGCGAGGGCCACGGCGCACTCGGACATGGTGGCCGCGTAGGAGCGGACCTGCTTCGGGCGCACGGAGGGCTGCACGAGGGAGCGCTTGCGGCGCCAGTCCGCTCCCTTGGAGACGATCACGCCGTTCCCGAGGAGGGTGCGGAAGGCGATGCCGAGGTCGGGCTGGTCGAAGGTCCGCTCGACCTCGGTGAGGAGTTCGCCGACGGTGTCGGGGTGGGCGATGAAGAGGGAGGGCTTGCGGCCGAAGCGCCAGCGGACGATGTCACCCCGGTCCCGGAGCTGTTCGAAGAAGGCCAGGGGGTTCTTCCCGAAGGCGGGCAGGCTGCCGAGGAGGGGGATGCCGCGGGGGCCGTCGACGACAACCGGAACCGCGGTCGGTGGCTCTTGTGGGGCCTCCGCCCGTGTCTCCGGCGGCTGTTCCGCGCCGTGCTTCCCGGCGGGCGACCGCCCGTCGTCCTGCGCCCCCGTATGCGAATGACCGGCTTGCGTGGTCATGAACGTCCCCTCCCCAACTGGCCTTTCCTGCTTGTGAGTCCATGCAATCGGAACGGCCGGGCGTGCGCCACCCCTGTGGACGACGGCCTGTGGACAACGAGGCCTCGACGAACCCGATATGACCATCGGACACAAGAAGGCCGCGAACGCCCGGAGCCCCGAAAAGGCCCGAGGACACGGAAAAGCCCGAAGACACGGAAAGGCCGAGTGCCCGTGGCGTGGTGGTCACGGGCACTCGGCCGACAGGAAGGGAGCGGGGACCTCAGTGGAGCGGTGTCGTCAGCCCACCGAGCTGTAGGCGACGACACCGCGCAGCAGCGCGTCGACGGCCTTGCGGGCGTTCTTGGCGACGGTGCTGTTCTCCTTGGGCGCCGCCGCCGCGATCTGTCCGAGGACATCGATGACCTGCTTGCACCAGCGGACGAAGTCGCCGGCGGGCATCTCGGCCTCGCGCAGCACCTCGTCGAGGCTCTTGCCGGAGGCCCACTGGTAGGCGGCCCAGGCGAACCCGAGGTCGGGTTCACGCTGGCCGACGCCCTCCGCCTGGTTGATCTTGAATTCCTCTTCGAGGGCGTCGAGGCGGCCCCAGATCCGCACCATCTCGCCGAGCGCCGCCTTGGCGTTTCCGGCGGGCACCTTGGGCGCGACCGCGTCGTCGGACTGCCGCGCCTCGAACACCAGCGCAGAGACGCAGGCGGCCAGTTCGGCCGGGGTCAGGCCCTCCCAGACGCGGTCGCGGAGGCATTCGCTGGCGAGCAGGTCGAGTTCGCCATAGAGCCGGGCGAGCCTCTTGCCGTTCTCCGTGACCTCGTTGCCGCGCAGGTAGTCGAGCTCGGTGAGGAGCGCGACGATCCGGTCGAAGGTGCGCGCGATGGTGTTGGTGCGGCCCTCGATGCGCCGCTCCAGCTGCTGGGTGTCGCGCTGGAGGCGGTGGTAGCGCTCGGCCCAGCGGGCGTGGTCCTCGCGCTCGTCGCAGCCGTGGCAGGGATGGGCGCGGATCTCGGTGCGCAGCCGGGCGATCTCGCGGTCGTCGGCGGCGGCGGAGCGCTGCTTGTGGTGGCGCTCGGGGTTGATGTGTCCGGCCTTGCTGCGCAGGGCGGAGGCGAGGTCGCGGCGGGACTGCGGGGAGCGGGGGTTGAAGGACTTGGGGATCCTCATCCGCTCCAGGGCCTCGACCGGGACGGGGAAGTCGATGGAGGCGAGCCTCTTGACCTGTCGTTCGGCGGTGAGGACGAGGGGGCGGGGGCCGTCGTGGTGCTCGAAGCCACGGTGGTTGTTGGTGCGGCCGGCGGGGATGCCCGGGTCGAGGACGAGGGCGAGTCCGGCGAACTTGCCGGTGGGGACGTGGATGACGTCACCGGGCTTGAGCTTCTCCAGGGACCCGGCGGCCTGGGCGCGGCGCTGGGCGGCGCCCTGGCGGGCCAGTTCGGTCTCGCGGTCCTTGAGGTCGCGGCGGAGCCGCGCGTACTCCTCGAAGTCTCCGAGGTGGCAGGTCATGCCCTCCCGGTAGCCTTCGAGGCCCTCCTCGTTCTTCTGGACCTGCCGGGAGATGCCGACGACGGAGCGGTCCGCCTGGAACTGGGCGAAGGACGTTTCGAGGAGTTCGCGGGAGCGGTGCCGGCCGAAGCCCTCGACGAGGTTGACCGCCATGTTGTACGAGGGCTTGAAGCTGGAGCGCAGCGGGTAGGTGCGCGTGCCGGCGAGGCCGGCGAGGTGGTCGGGGTCGAGGCCGCGCTGCCAGAGGACGACGGCGTGGCCCTCGACGTCGATGCCGCGGCGGCCGGCGCGGCCGGTGAGCTGGGTGTACTCGCCGGGGGTGATGTCGGCGTGCTGCTCGCCGTTCCACTTGACGAGCTTCTCCAGGATGACGGTGCGCGCGGGCATGTTGATGCCGAGGGCGAGCGTCTCGGTGGCGAAGACGGCCTTGACGAGGCCCTTGACGAAGAGGTCCTCGACGACCTCCTTGAAGGTCGGGAGCATGCCGGCGTGGTGGGCGGCGATGCCGCGCTCCAGCGCTTCGAGCCATTCGTAGTAGCCGAGGACGTGGAGGTCCTCGGTGGGGATGGCGGCGGTGCGCGCCTCGACGATCTCGCGGACGCGACGGCGTCCCTCGTCGTCGTTGAGGCGGAGTCCGGCGTAGAGGCACTGCTGGACGGCGGCCTCGCAGCCGGCGCGGCTGAAGATGAAGGTGATGGCGGGCAGGAGCCCTTCCGCGTCGAGGCGCTCGATGACCTCGGGGCGGCCGGGGGTCCAGATGCGGGAGCGCTGGCGGCGCTCGCGCTCGCGGTCGGCCTCGCGGACCATCTTGCCGCGGCGCCGGTCGCGCGGGTTGTACGTGCGCGTGTTCTCGGTGCGGGCGAGGCGCTGGAGGTCGGGGTTGACCTCGCGGCGGGAGGCGCCGCGGCCGCCGTGGTCGGTCTCCTCCTCGAAGAGGTCGTACATCCGGCGTCCGGCGAGGACGTGCTGCCAGAGGGGGACGGGCCGGCTCTCGGAGACGATGACCTCGGTGTCGCCGCGGACGGTGTCGAGCCAGTCGCCGAACTCCTCGGCGTTGGAGACGGTCGCGGAGAGTGAGACGAGGGTGACCGATTCGGGGAGGTGGATGATCACTTCCTCCCAGACGGCGCCGCGGAAGCGGTCGGAGAGGTAGTGGACCTCGTCCATGACCACGTAGCCGAGGCCGGAGAGGGCCTGGGATCCCGCGTAGAGCATGTTGCGGAGGACTTCGGTGGTCATGACCACGATCGGCGCGTCGCCGTTGACGCTGTTGTCGCCGGTGAGCAGGCCGACCTTGTCGTTGCCGTAGCGGCGGACGAGGTCGGCGTACTTCTGGTTCGACAGCGCCTTGATCGGGGTCGTGTAGAAGCACTTGCGGCCCTGGCTCAGGGCGAGGTGGACGGCGAACTCGCCGACGATGGTCTTGCCGGAGCCCGTGGGCGCGGCGACGAGCACGCCCTTGCCCGCTTCGAGGGCCCGGCATGCCTCGATCTGGAAGGGGTCCAGACCGAACTCGTACATCTCGCGGAAGGGGGCCAGCGCGGTGGCCGCCTCGGCGTTGCGGGCGAGGGCGGCCGCGTACGCCTGGGCAGGTGTGAGGTCCTCTGTCATCTTGTTCTCGAGCCTACCCGCCGCCTGTGACAGTGACGCGATCTTTATCGAGGGGATGTGGAGGGCCGGGCTCCGGGCCCCGGCGGGTGCGCCGGAACGCGAGGACCCCGCCGCGGGGTGGCGGCGGGGTCCTCGCGTTCCGGATGGTGCCCGGGGGCCCGCACGTGTGCGGCTCCGGGTGCCGGGTCAGGTGATGTCGTCGTACCCGTGGGCGCGGTGGACGCCGGAGCCGCCGGGTTCGCCGGTGGCCTGCTCGGGCAGGGCCCGGGCGGCGCCGACCGGCTCGATCGTTCCGACGGACTCCGGGTGGAGGTCCAGCACCGAGGCCTCGTCGTCGTCGAGCTCGGCGTCGGGGTCGGCGCGCCGCCGTCGCCGGTCGTTGAGGAGGGAGAAGCCGACGGCACCGAAGTACAGGATGGTGACGGGTCCCGCGAGGGCGATCATGCCGACGGGGTCGGTGGTCGGGGTGATGACGGCGCCGAAGATGAAGACGCCCATGATCACGCCGCGCCACCAGCCGGCCATGCGGCGGCCGGTGAGGACACCGGTCATGTTGAGCATCACCAGGACGAGCGGCAGCTCGAAGGCGAGGCCGAAGACGAGCACCATGCGCAGAGTGAAGTCGAGGACGTCAGCGAGCGAGAGGAGGTTCTGGGCCCCGGCGGGCGTGAGGCTGATGAGGACCTTCACGCTGATGGGGAGGATCTTGTACGCGAGGTAGGCACCGGCGGCGAAGAGCGGTACGGCCGCGCCGACGAAGGCGTACGTGTACTTCTTCTCGCTCTTGTGCAGTCCGGGCGCGATGAACGCCCACAGCTGGTAGAGCCACACGGGGCTCGCGACGACGAGGCCGACGGTCAGCGAGATCTGGATCGTCGTGCTGAACGGAGCCGTCAGGGTGGTGAAGGTGACCTCGGCGCAGTTGCCGCCGCTGCTCTTGACGCCCGGTGGACACTTGGGCACCGACTTGGCCAGGAACTGCAGCAGCTCCTCGCTGTACACGAGGGCGACGATCGTCACCGCGACGATGGCGAGGAGACCCTTCGCCAGTCGGTTGCGGAGTTCACGCAGGTGCTCCACGAGGGGCATCCGGCCCTCGGGATCTTTGTCCTGCTTGCGGGCAGACTTGGGCAACCCACGTCCTCATCTCATGCGGCAGGCCGCCGCCCGGTGCGACGGCCGCGGCGGACCGGGTCAGCGCTTGGTGGTGTCCGAGGGCTCGGTCACGGGACGCGCGCTGGTCACGTCGCCGGGAGCGGCCTGGATGGTGCGCGGGGCGGGTTCCGGGGCGGCGGCGGTGCCGGTCCCGGCCTGCGGCGGGTCGGCGGGGGCGGTCTGCTGGTCGTCCGACTTCATCGCCTTGGCCTCGCTCTTGAGGATGCGGGCGGACTTGCCGAGCGAGCGCGCCATGTCCGGGAGCTTCTTGGCGCCGAACAGCAGGATGATGACGACGAGGATGAGAATGATCTCGGTGGGGCCGAGCCTACCCATAGCTGTTTACCTTCTTCACCGAGGCGACATGGAGTGCGTGCCCGGCGGGTCGGACATGCGTCCGGCCACCGCGCTGTCTGCGATCGTAACCCGCAGGAGTAAACGCAGGGCAATGCCCTTGCATACTCCCGATTGCGTCGTACGTGCCCGGTTCGGGGCCATGTCACGCAGGGTACGGCACGGGTCAGCGCAGGGAGTCGCCCGTGCGGGCCAGACCGACGGCGGCCGTTTCGAGGTCTTCCGCGGCGCGGTTGATCCGTTCCGTGGTGTGGGCCACTTGACGGCCGAGGCGCTGGACCTCGACGAAGACCCTGACGGCGAGGACGCCGAGGACGGCGATGCCGAGGAATCCGAGGGCGATGGCGAGCATGGGCCAGAACATGTGCAGAGCCTAGACGCTGGCCGCGGCGCGCCGGACGGCCGGGCGCGGCTCGGACGGTGGCGTGGAGGACATCAGACGGTGGTGTGGAGCCGCAGGGTCCGGACGCCGCCGCCGGTGAGGAGTTCCACGATGCGCTCGCCGGCGGGCTTGCGGACGGCGCTGCCGCACGCAGGGCAGGTGAAGGAGTAGAAGGTGGTGCGGCGGCTGGCGCCGATGGCGAGGCGCAGGGCGTTCGCGGAGAGTTCGCAGCGGGAGCGGCAGTCGGGGCAGGCGGCCTTGAAGAGGACCGGGGCGATCGTCGCCGTAAGATCGTGCATCACGGACATTTCCCTCATCTCTCTGCTCCCGTACCCCGCGCGGCGCGCGGAGCGCGGCACGTACGTCCGCAGGCTCGGCTCCGGTGTCCGTTCCTGCTCCGGCGTGTCGGGCCGGCGTCCACCCCGGTCCCCGCACGGGCGACCTCACCGGTGATCGCACCGGTCGTCGCACCCGTCACGCCGCCGGCCGTCGGCCGGCCCCCCTGTCTGTCACGGCGTCCCCCGGGCGGGGAACGTCACGCGTCCTCGTACGCGGCGAGCGCGGCGGCGGCCGCGGCCCTGGCGTTGTCGGCGAGTTCCCGCGGCTCGGCGATCCGCCCGTCGCTGCCCAGGCGCAGCCCGAGCCGGCGCAGCGAGGCCGGGTCGGGGGTGCGGAGGGTGATCCGCAGTCCGCCGTCCGGCAGCTCCTCGGCCCGGTCGTGCGGGTAGTACTCGGCGACCCAGCGCCCGCCGGGGCCGACCTCGACGACCACCTCGGGGTCGTCGGCGGAGGGCTGGACCAGCCCGGCGGAGAGGTCGCGCAGTTCGAGCTCCGGCGGCGCGGCGTGCTCGTCGAGGATGCGGATCTCGGCCACGCGGTCGAGCCGGAAGGTGCGGCGCGCCTCGGAGAGCCGGCACCACGCCTCCATGTAGGTGTGGCCGACGGCGAAGAGCCGGATCGGGTCGACCTCGCGCTCGGTGAGCTCGTCGCGGGCGGGCGAGTAGTAGCGGACCCAGAGGCGACGGCGCTCGGAGATCGCCCGGTCGACCTCGGCGAAGACCCCGCCCTCGGACTCGAAGGTGACGGAGAGCCGGGAGCTGGCCCCGGCGGCCTCGCCGGCCGCGGCCTCCAGCTTGGCCGTGGCGCGCAGCAGCGCCTCGCGGTCGCTCTCCCGGAGCCCGGGGAGGGTGGCGACGGCGCGGGCGGCGACCAGGAGGGCGGTGGCCTCGTCGGCGGCGAGCCGCAGCGGCGCGGCGACGTCGTCCGGGTTGTGCCACCAGATCCGGTCGCCGTCGGTGTCGATGTCGAGGAGGTCCCCGCCGCGGAAGCTGGTGCCGCACATGGGCAGCACGTCCAGGTCGGAGATCAGCTCGTCCTCGGTGATCCCGAAGGCGCGAGCGACGTCGGCGACGTGCGCGCCGGGGCGCTCACGGAGATAGGTGACCAGCGAGAGCATCCGCCTCGTCTGGTCGATCGCGTTGGCAGCCATGCGGTACGTCTCCCCCTCAGCCCTTGGCGACGGCGCGCAGCCGGTCCACCACGTCGGCCCGCAGATCGGCCGGTTCCAGTACGACGACGTCGGGTCCGAACTCGACGAGCCAGGCGTCGAGGCCGTGCCCGTACGGGATCTCGAGCTCGTCCCAGCCGTCGGTGCCCTCGGTCACGGACTGGGCGCGGGCGCGCAGCGGGTAGCCGCAGCCGGTGCGCAGCCGGATCCGGGCGGAGCGGGTGGCGGTCTCGCCGGCCCAGCTCTCCACGGTCTCGCGGACGGTGACGACGTCGGGCACGGGCGCGGTGAAGGCGCCGGCCCGGGAGCGGACCTTGCCGGTGATGCGGGAGAGCCGGAAGACGCGCTCGGCGCCGCGGTCGCGGTCCCAGCCGGCCAGGTACCAGTGGCCGCGCCAGCATTCGAGGGTCCAGGGCTCGACCTGGCGGGCCTCGGGGCGGGCGGCGTTGGCCTTGCGGTAGTCGAAGGCGACGGGCCTGCGGTCGCGGCAGGCCAGCATGAGCGGTTCGAAGGCGGTCTCGTGGACGGGGATCCGCGGTTCGAGGGCGCTGGGCTGGGTGTCGTACGAGTCCTCCGCCTCGGGCATGCCGGCGGCGCGGAGCTTCTGCAGGGCGCCGCTGGCCGCGCCGGCGAGGCGGGCCTGCTGCCAGACCTTGGCGGCGAGGCCGAGCGCGGCGGCCTCCTCGGCGTCCAGGGTGATGGCGGGCAGCCGGTTGGAGTCGCGGCGGGCGAGGTAGCCGGTCTCGCCCTCCAGGTTCTCGACGGTCTCGATGACGAGGCCGAGCTCGCGGAGGTCGTCCTTGTCACGCTCGAACATGCGGTTGAAGGCGTCGTCGCCGCTCGCTTCGAGGTAGGCCTCGATGGAGCCGCGGAGTTCCCGCTTGCTCAGCGGCCGGCGTGTCCCGAGCAGGCACAGCGCGAGATTCATCAGCCGCTCGGACTTGGCAATCGCCATCGACGCCCCGCACCCCTTCGCCGTTCCACTTCTCGGACGTCCGACCGTACCGCCCCGGGGTGTCGGGACCAAAGCGGGGACCGGAGGGCGGACCGCGGACGGGATGCGGCGGGTTGGCTGCGGCGGGCCCGGTCCCCGGCTCGCTGGGGTCCGGCGGTGCCCGGAGCACGGCCGAGGGCCCCCGCCGTGGATGGCGGGGGCCCTCGGTGCGACCGGAACCGGTCGGGGTGGTGCGGGTCAGCGCTTGGTGACGCCGACGAGGTCGCAGACGAAGATCAGCGTCTCGCCCGGGGCGATCTTGCCGCCCGCGCCGCGGTCGCCGTAGGCGAGGTGCGCGGGGATGACCAGCTGACGGCGACCGCCGACCTTCATGCCCTGCACGCCCTTGTCCCAGCCCTGGATGACCTGGCCGGCGCCGAGGTTGAAGTCGAGCGGGACGCCGCGGTTCCAGGAGGCGTCGAACTCCTCGCCGGAGTCGAAGGACACACCGACGTAGTGGACCTTCACGAAGTCACCGGCTTCGGCGAGTTCGCCGTCGCCCTCCCAGATGTCCTTGATCTCCAGGTCCTTCGGCGGCTCGCCACCCGGGAAGTCGATCTCGGGCTTCTCGATGCTCACTGAACTGCTCCTCATGCTGATGAACTGCGTGATCGGGACAGTCTTACACCTTCGTCAGGATGTCCACGGCGAACACCAGGGTGGAGTTCTTGGGAATGCCCTGCTGCTCCTTGTCGCCGAACGCCTCGGCCGGCGGGGCGACGATGAGGACGCGGCTGCCGACCGTCTTGCCGACGAGGCCGTCCTTGAGGCCCTTCAGCGTGAGGTTGGCGAGCGGGAAGTTCGCGGGCTTGCCCGTGGTGTACGTCGAGTCGAAGACCTTGCCGTCCTTCCACAGGGAGGCGACGTAGTTCACGACGACGGTGTCGGTGGCCTTGACGGCCTCGCCCTTGGCCTCGAGCACGTAGTTCGAGACGAGCTTGGTCGGCGGGTCGACCTTGGGGATCGTCAGCGTGGGGGCCTTGCCGTCGGTGTTCGTCCCGACCTTCGGCAGGTCCTTGTTGTCCTGCGCGACCGGGGTGCCGGTGGCGGACTTGGGGATCGTGACGGCCTTCAGGATGTCCACGACGAAGACGAGGGTGGCGTTGGGCTTGATGCTGGGGGGCGAGCCCTTCTCGCCGTAGCCGAGCTCCGGCGGGATGCCGACCTCGATGCGGCTGCCGACCTTCTGTCCTTCGAGGGCCTGCTCCCAGCCCTTGATGACCTGGCCCTCCCCCAGCGTGACGCTGAAGGGCTGGCCGCGGTCGAAGCTGTTGTCGAAGGGGGTGGTGGAGTCCCAGGCCTGACCCAGGTAGTTCACCGAGAGGGCGTCGCCCTTCTTCGTCTCGGCGCCCTTGCCCTCGCTGATGACGTTGACCTTGAGTTCCTTGGGCGGGTCGCCCTCGCCCTTGGCGAGGGTCGGCTTCTCGCCGAACTTGGCCCCCGCGGTGATGGCGGGCAGCCCGTTCGTCATCGAAGCGGAATCGGAGCCCTTGTCGTCGCTGCCGCAGGCTGCTGTGGAGAGCAGCAGCAGCGGCACGACGAGAAGGCCGGCAAGTCGGCGCACGTGTTCCTCAGATCTCAGACGGCACAGTAGTTGTCCCGACACTCTAGGGGACCCCTCTGCCACGTCGAGGGCCCCGCACGCCAAACGTGCGGGGCCCCAGCGCCGATCCGACCGTCCTACATTCCGGCGATCAGCTTTTCGACGCGGTCGTCGACCGAGCGGAACGGGTCCTTGCACAACACCGTGCGCTGCGCCTGGTCGTTCAGCTTGAGGTGCACCCAGTCGACGGTGAAGTCCCGTCGCTGCTCCTGGGCGCGGCGGATGAAGTCACCGCGGAGGCGGGCCCTGGTGGTCTGCGGGGGCACCGACTTGCCCTCGAAGATCTTCAGGTCGTTGCAGATCCGGGCCGCCTGGCCGTTCTTCTGCAGCAGGTAGTAGAGACCACGACGGCGGTGGATGTCGTGGTAGGCGAGGTCTATCTGCGCGACCCTCGGGTTCGACATGGTCATGTTGTGCTTGGCCCGGTAGCGCTCGATGAGCCGGTGCTTCATCACCCAGTCGATCTCGGTCTCGATCCGGTCGAGGCGCTCGCTCTCGATGGCGTCGAGCGTACGGCCCCACAGCTCCAGGACCTGGGCCACGGTGCCGTTCCGGATCCCCCGGCGGTCGACGAAGTCGACGGCCTTCTCGTAGTACTCGCGCTGGACCTCCAGGGCGGAGGCCTCACGGCCGCTGGCGAGCCGGACCTTGCGCTGGCCGGTGATGTCGTGGCTGACCTCGCGGATGGCCCGGATCGGGTTCTCCAGGGTCAGGTCGCGCATCACCGTGCCGGCCTCGATCATGCGGAGCACCAGGTCGGTGGCGCCGACCTTGAGGAGCATGGTCGTCTCGGACATGTTCGAGTCGCCGACGATGACGTGGAGCCGGCGGTAGCGCTCGGCGTCGGCGTGCGGCTCGTCACGGGTGTTGATGATGGGGCGGGAGCGGGTGGTCGCGGAGCTGACGCCCTCCCAGATGTGCTCGGCACGCTGGGAGACGCAGAACACCGCGCCGCGCGGGGTCTGGAGGACCTTTCCCGCGCCGCAGATCAGCTGGCGGGTGACCAGGAACGGAATGAGGATGTCCGCCAGCCGGGAGAACTCGCCGTGGCGGGCGACGAGATAGTTCTCGTGGCAGCCGTAGGAGTTTCCGGCCGAGTCGGTGTTGTTCTTGAAGAGGTAGACGTCGCCCGCGATTCCCTCCTCGTGCAGGCGGCGTTCGGCGTCGACGAGCAGGCCCTCGAGAATGCGCTCGCCGGCCTTGTCGTGGGTGACCAGTTCGGTCACGTTGTCGCATTCCGGTGTGGCGTATTCCGGATGCGATCCCACGTCCAGGTACAGGCGGGCGCCGTTCCGCAGGAAGACATTGCTGCTGCGGCCCCATGACACGACACGGCGGAAGAGGTAGCGCGCCACTTCGTCAGGAGACAGTCGGCGCTGTCCCCTGAACGTGCACGTGACGCCGTACTCGTTCTCCAGCCCGAAAATGCGGCGGTCCATGACTGAACATTACGCCTGACGGCCTGTGCTGAAACCGGGTTGGGCGTCCCCGTTTCGATCATTTTCCGATCAGTGCGTGTTCTTTTCCGTGTGTACGGCGGTGGGGGCGCCCGTGCCGACGGCGTGTCGCGGCTCGGCCGCGGGGGCCACGGGGGCCGTGGGCACGTGCAGGACGCGCCCGGTGGCGAGCAGGACCAGGAGGGCCACCAGGCCGCCCGCGCCGGCGACGGCGAATCCGGCGACCGTCCCGGCGAGTTCGACGGCGGGGCCCGCCACGGCGGAGCCGAGGGCCGAGCCGACGCCGAAGGTGGTGACGAGCCAGGAGAAGGCCTCGGTGACCGTGCCGCGCGGAGCGTGCCGGTCCACCACGATGAAGGCGCAGGCGAGCACGGGGGCCAGGAAGACGCCCGCGAGGGCCGCGAGGCAGGCCATCGCGACCGGGCCGGGGGTCAGCACCAGCGGCAGGTAGCAGACGGCGAGGAGCAGCACCAGGACGCGGAGCCGCCGCTCGGGGGCCCCGGACCACTCGCGGGCGCCGTAGGTGACGCCGCCGAGGAGCGCGCCGAGGCCCAGGGCGGCCATCAGCCAGCCGTAGACGGACGGGGTGCCCCGGTCGTCGGCGTAGGCGACGGCGGCGACGGTGATGGAGCCGAGGGCGAGGCCGACGAAGAAGAACGACCCGAGGAGGGCGAGGAGGCCCGGGGAGCGCAGGGCGCCGAGCCAGTGGGCCTCCCGGGGCGCGGAGCGCCAGGCCCGGGAGGGCGCGGAGAGGACGACGGCGAGGGCGCCGAGGACGCCCAGGAGGTTGACGGTGAGCAGGGCGGCGGCGGGCGACCAGAGGGAGACCAGGAGGGTCAGCAGCAGCGGGCCGACGGTGAACATGACCTCCTGCGCGACGGCGTCCATGGCGTACGCGCGGTGGACCCGGTCCTCACGGCCGAGGACGCTGGGCCAGAGGGCCCGCAGTCCGCCCTCCAGGGGCGGGGTGAAGAGCCCGGCGACGACGACGGCCACGTAGGCGAGGCCGAGGTGGCCGATGCCGGCGAGGGCCAGCAGGACCATGCCGAGGGCGGAGACGACGGCGGCGGGCAGCTGGACGCGGGGCTGGCCCTTGAGGTCGACGGCGCGGCCGAGGAGGGGCTGGCCGATGGCCGTGGCGACCCCGTAGGCGGCGATGAGACCGCCGGCGAGGGTGTAGCTGCCGCCCTGGTCGCGGACGTACAGGGTGAGCGCGATGGGGCCGACGCCGTTGGGCAGGCGCCCGACGAGGGTGCCGGCGAGGAGCCGGGCCGCGTGCGGCGCCCGGAGTATGTCGAGATAGCCGCCTCGCGCCGGGGCTTCGGTGGCCATGTGGTCTCCCCTCGCCTCGGACCCTGCCGAGGTTTTACGTATAACTTCCGAGGTCATACGTACCATGTCGGCAGCGCGCGGGTCCACCCCGCGGCCAGTGAGCGGTCCGCGGACCGCCCTACGCGGAGGCTTGTGTGCAGACCCCGGAGCCGCTCGGCGGCAGCCGCCCGACCAGCCGGGACGTCGCTCGGATCGCGGGCGTCTCCCAGGCCACCGTCTCCCTCGTCCTGGGCGACAAGTGGCGCGGACGTGTGTCCGAACGCACCGCGGAGTCGGTCCGCGGGGCGGCCAGGGAGCTCGGCTACCGGCCCAACCTCGCCGCCCGCAATCTGCGCCTCGGCCGCACCCGGACCGCCATGCTCGTCGTCCCGGCCCTCACCAACGAGTTCTTCGCGCACGTCTACACGGGTGCCGCGGCGGCGGCGTCCCGGCACGGCTTCGGCGTCGTGCTCTACCCCTCCCCCGACGGCCTGGGGCCCGCGCGGGACCCGTTCGCCTCGGCGCAGGCCGCCCTGGACGGCGTCATCGCCTCCTCGATGGCCGCCGGCGCCCTGGAGGCCTTCCGGGGCAGCGACCTGCCGCTCGTCATGCTCGACAGCGACCCGGCCGAGGCGGGCGCCGCCGCCCATGTGAACCTCGACGTCGCCGACGGCATGCGCCGGGTGACCGGGCACCTGCTCGGCCTGGGCCACCGCCGCTTCCTGCACCTGGCGTCCGCGGCCCCGTCCTGGACCTTCGACGTGCGGGCCGCCACGCTCGCCCACGCCCTGAGCGGGGCGGAGGTGCGCACCGTGCGCGCGCCGCTGAACGTCGCGGACGCATGGGAGGCGGCGCGCCGGGCGCTCGCCGCGCCGGGGCCCCGGCCGACGGCGGTGGTCTGCGACGACGACATCCTCGCGGTCGGCGTCTGCAAGGCGGCCCGGGGACTCGGTCTGCGGGTCCCGGAGGACCTGTCGGTCACCGGTTTCGACGACATGGCGCTGGCGACGGTGGTGGAGCCGGAGCTCACCACGGTCCGGCTGCCCGCCGAGGAGTTCGGCCGGCGGGGCATGGAGGCGCTCCTCGCCGTCCTGGCGGGCGGCACGCCGGGCCCGGACACCCTGCCCGTCTCCCTGGTCGCCCGAGGCTCCTCGGGCCCCGCACCGGCCTCCTGAACCGCGCCCGGACACCACCGGAGCGGCCGGGCACACCGGAGCACCGCACACCCCGGACGGCCGGACACGCCAAGGGCCCCGGTTCGCATCTGCGGACCGGGGCCCCTCCGGTTGTCGGCGACTACTCCTCGGGCGCCTCGTCCGACGGCTCGTCGGTCTTCGTCACCGCGGCGTCGTCGGCCTCCAGGAGGCGCGACAGCTGCCTGCCGACGATCCGCTTGAACTTGCGCTGCTGCGGCCGTGTGCGGTCCAGGACGGCCACCTCCAGGCGCTCCGCGGGGATCTCCCGCTCGGTGCCGTTGGTGTCGCGCGAGAGGGCCTGCACGGCCAGCCTCAGGGCCTCGGCCAGGGACATGCCGTCCCGGTGCCGCTGGTCCAGGAAGGAGCTGATCTGCTCGGCGTTGCCGCCGACCGCGACCGAGCCGTGCTCGTCCACGATCGAGCCGTCGTGCGGCAGCCGGTAGATCTGGTCGCCCGAGGGCTCGGTGCCGACCTCGGCGACGACCAGCTCCACCTCGTACGGCTTCTCCCCCGCGCTGGAGAAGATGGTGCCCAGCGTCTGGGCGTAGACGTTGGCCAGGCCGCGCGCGGTGACGTCGTCCCGGTCGTAGGTGTAGCCCCGCAGGTCGGCGTAGCGCACGCCGCCGATGCGGAGGTTCTCGTACTCGTTGTACTTGCCGGCGGCGGCGAAGCCGATCCGGTCGTAGATCTCGCTGAACTTGTGCAGCGCGCGGGACGGGTTCTCACCGACGAAGACGATCCCGTCGGTGTACTGGAGGACGACGAGGCTGCGGCCTCGGGCGATGCCCTTGCGGGCGTACTCCGCCCGGTCGGCCATGGCCTGCTGGGGTGAGACGTAGAACGGAGTGGACACCGGCGGTCCGTCCCTTTCTTCTGGGCTTCAGGGGCGACGAGTGATCAGAGCAGGGCGGCGCGGGGCCCGTCGGGCTGCTCCAGCCGCCGCTCGGTGACCGACCGGGCCAGCGCGGAGGACTCCTCCTCCGTGAGCCTGCGGTAGCCCTCGTCCGTGATGACCGTGACGATCGGGAAGATCCGGCGTGCCATGTCCGGACCACCGGTCGCGGAGTCGTCGTCCGCCGCGTCGTAGAGCGCCTGCACGACCAGCGTGGTGGCCTGCTGCTCGGTCAGGTCGGGCCGGTAGAGCTTCTTCATCGCGCCGCGCGCGAAGATCGAGCCGGAGCCGGTGGCGGCGAACCCGTGCTCCTCGGAGCGGCCGCCGGTGACGTCGTAGGAGAAGATCCGGCCCTTCTCCTTGCCCTCGTCCCAGCCCGCGAAGAGCGGCACGACGGCCAGTCCCTGCATGGCCATGCCGAGGTTGCCCCGGATCATGGTGGAGAGGCGGTTGGCCTTGCCCTCCAGGGAGAGCGTGACGCCCTCCACCTTCTCGAAGTGCTCCAGCTCCAGCTGGAAGAGCTTGACCATCTCCACGGCGAGGCCGGCGGTACCGGCGATGCCCACGGCGGAGTACTCGTCGGCGGGAAAGACCTTCTCGATGTCCCGCTGCGCGATCATGTTGCCCATGGTGGCCCGTCGGTCACCGGCGAGCACGACCCCGCCGGGGAACGTGGCCGCCACGATGGTCGTCCCGTGCGGGGCCTCGACGACCCCTTCGGGGAGCTTGCGCCCGCCCGGCAGCCGATCCGGCGAGTGGTCCGCCAGGAAGTCGATGAAGGAGGACGAGCCCGGCGTCAGGAAGGCCGCCGGCAGACGCCCGGTGCTACGAGGGTTGGCTTCCACGCGATTCCTTCCGGGTGGGAGAATCGGCCCGCCGTGGGAAGCGCCGGCCGATCTTGCTTGCTGTGCACGGACCTTACCCGTGCCACCGCTTGTCATCCGTCCCCGGGCCCGCGGCTTTCGCCGGGGCTCCGGGGACGGGGACGACAGACGCGCTGTGCGGCTACTCGCCGCCCTTCTGCACGAACGACCGGACGAAGTCCTCGGCGTTCTCCTCCAGGACGTCGTCGATCTCGTCCAGGACGGAGTCCACGTCCTCGCTCAGCTTCTCCTGACGCTCCTGGAGGTCGGAGCTCGCCTCCGTGGTGGTCTCCTCGACCTCCTCCGTGGAACGCGTCGCCTTCTGCTGTCCGCCGCCGCTGTCCTTGGTCGCCATATCCCTCACCCCGCTCGAATCGGCCCGCTCGGTTGAGTCCGTACAAGATCAGACCCTATAGGGCGGGTCCTGTTTCGGCCCCGCAGTTTCGACAACGCCCGGGCACTGTTTCCATGATTCCCAGTACGGGGCATTTCAGGCCCCCGGAGGGCCTCCGATCAGCCGCCGGACAGCACTCGCACCAGTTCCTCGGCGGTCCTGCACCGGTCCAGGAGCGACTGCACATGGGCCTTGGTGCCCCGCAGCGGCTCCATGGTCGGGACGCGCTGGAGCGAGTCGCGGCCGGGCAGGTCGAAGATCACCGAGTCCCAGGAGGCCGCGGCGACGTCGTCGGCGTACTGCTCCAGACAGCGGCCCCGGAAGTAGGCCCTGGTGTCCTCCGGGGGCGCCGTCTGCGCGCGCGTCACCTCGGTCTCGTCCAGGAGCCGCTTCATGCGTCCGCGGGCCACCAGACGGTTGTAGAGGCCCTTCTCGGGGCGTACGTCCGCGTACTGGAGGTCCACGAGGTGCAGCCGGGCGGCGTCCCAGTCCAGGTCGTCCCGCCGCCGGTAGCCCTCCATGAGCTCCCGCTTGGCGATCCAGTCGAGCTCGCCGGCCAGGCTCATGGGGTTGTTCTCGAGCCGGTTGAGCGTGTCCTCCCAGCGGACCAGGACGTCCTTGGTCTGCTCGTCGGCGTCCGCGCCGTACCGCTCCTCCACGTACTTCCTGGCCAGCTCGAAGTACTCCATCTGGAGCTGGACCGCGGTCAGGGTCCGGCCGCTGCGGAGCGAGACCAGGTACTGGAGGGTCGGGTCGTGCGAGACCTGGTGGAGGGTCCGTACGGGCTGGTCGAGGGCGAGGTCCACGGTGATGAAACCGTCCTCGATCATCGAGAGGACCAGGGCCGTGGTGCCGAGCTTGAGGTAGGTGGAGATCTCGGAGAGGTTGGCGTCGCCGATGATCACGTGCAGCCGGCGGTACCGCTCCGCGTCCGCGTGCGGTTCGTCGCGGGTGTTGATGATGGGCCGCTTGAGGGTGGTCTCCAGGCCGACCTCGACCTCGAAGTAGTCGGCGCGCTGGCTGATCTGGAAGCCGTGCTCCCGGCCGTCCTGGCCGATGCCGACCCGTCCCGCGCCGGTCACGACCTGGCGTGAGACGAAGAAGGGAGTCAGGTGGCGCACAATGTCCGAGAAGGGGGTCTCCCGCTTCATCAGGTAGTTCTCGTGCGTGCCGTAGGAGGCGCCCTTGTTGTCGGTGTTGTTCTTGTAGAGGTGGATCGGCTGGGCCCCGGGGAGCTGGGCGGCGCGCACGGCCGCCTCCGCCATGATCCGCTCGCCGGCCTTGTCCCAGAGGACGGCGTCGCGCGGATTGGTGATCTCGGGCGAGCTGTACTCGGGGTGGGCGTGGTCCACGTAGAGGCGGGCCCCGTTGGTGAGGATCACGTTGGCGAGGCCGATGTCCTCGTCGGTGAGCTGGCTGGAGTCGGCGACCTCGCGGGCGAGGTCGAAGCCGCGGGCGTCCCGCAGCGGGTTCTCCTCCTCGAAGTCCCAGCGGGCGCGGCGCGCCCGGTGCATCGCCGCCGCGTAGGCGTTGACGATCTGGGACGAGGTGAGCATGGCATTGGCGTTCGGGTGTCCCGGGACGGAGATCCCGTACTCCGTCTCGATGCCCATTACTCGCCGTACGGTCATGCGGCCCTCCTTGCCCGGCGTCGCTCACAGTGCGCGACTCGGCGTTACCGAAGAGCCTAGAGCGGCTCCGCGCTGGTGGGGAGATCGATTGCGTATTTCCCTGCGGTGCCGGGGGAAATGCTGGATGGAATGCGACGGCTGCGGATGCCCGGTTTCCGGACATCCGCAGCCGGGGGCGTTTCTAGAGGTACTGACCGGTATTGGCCACCGTGTCGATGGAGCGTCCGGTGTCCGCGCCCTGCTTTCCGGTGACGAGGGTGCGGATGAACACGATCCGCTCGCCCTTCTTTCCGGAGATCCGGGCCCAGTCGTCGGGGTTGGTGGTGTTGGGCAGGTCCTCGTTCTCCTTGAACTCGTCCACGCACGCCTGGAGGAGGTGGGAGACCCGGATGCCCTTCTGGTTGTGGTCGAGGAAGGCCTTGATGGCCATCTTCTTGGCCCGGTCCACGATGTTCTGGATCATCGCTCCGGAGTTGAAGTCCTTGAAGTAGAGGACTTCCTTGTCGCCGTTGGCGTACGTCACTTCGAGGAAGCGGTTCTCCTCGGATTCGGCGTACATCTGCTCGACGACGGACTGGATCATTCCGTGGGCGGCCGCCGCCTTGGATCCGCTGTGCTCGGAGATGTCGTCCGTGTGCAGCGGCAGGGTGGCGGTGAGGTACTTCGCGAAGATGTCCTTCGCCGCCTCGGCGTCCGGACGCTCGATCTTGATCTTGACGTCGAGCCGGCCGGGCCGCAGGATCGCGGGGTCGATCATGTCCTCGCGGTTGGAGGCGCCGATGACGATGACGTTCTCCAGGCCCTCCACACCGTCGATCTCGGCGAGCAGCTGGGGGACGATGGTGTTCTCCACGTCCGAGCTGACACCGGATCCGCGGGTGCGGAAGAGGGATTCCATCTCGTCGAAGAAGACGATGACGGGGGTGCCCTCGCTCGCCTTCTCCCGGGCACGCTGGAAGACGAGGCGGATGTGCCGCTCGGTCTCGCCGACGTACTTGTTGAGGAGCTCGGGGCCCTTGATGTTGAGGAAGTAGGACTTCCCCGCGGGCTGGCCGGTCACCTCGGCGACCTTCTTGGCCAGGGAGTTGGCCACGGCCTTCGCGATCAGCGTCTTGCCGCAGCCGGGCGGGCCGTAGAGCAGGATTCCCTTGGGCGGGCGGAGTTCGTGCTCCTTGAAGAGGTCCGGGTGGAGGTACGGAAGCTCGACCGCGTCCCTGATCAGCTCGATCTGGTTGCCCAGGCCGCCGATCTTCTCGTAGTCGACGTCCGGGACCTCTTCCAGAACGAGCTCTTCGACCTCGCTCTTGGGGACCACCTCGTACACGTAGCCGGAGCGGGAGTCGAGCAGCAGGGCGTCGCCGGGGCGGATGGTGACGTCCAGCAGAGGCTCGGCGAGCCTCACCACCCGCTCCTCGTCGGTGTGCCCGACCACCAGGGCCCGCTCGCCGTCCTCGAGGATCTCCTTGAGGGTGACGATGTCCCCGGCGCGCTCGAACTCCATGGCCTCGACCACGTTGAGCGCTTCGTTGAGCATGACTTCCTGGCCGCGCTTGAGCTCTTCGAGCTCGATGCTCGGGCTGACGTTCACCCGGAGCTTGCGGCCCCCGGTGAAGATGTCGCACGTGCCGTCCTCGTTCGCCTGCAGGAAGACACCGAAGCCGGCCGGCGGCTGTGCGAGCCGGTCGACCTCCTCCTTGAGGGCCACGATCTGGTCGCGGGCCTCACGGAGCGTGTTCGCCAGTCTTTCGTTCTGCGCGGACACACCGGCCAGGCTGGTCTGCAGCTCAACAATCCGCTCTTCGAGAATCCTCGTGTGTCGCGGAGAGTCGGCGAGCTTGCGGCGCAGGACGGCGATTTCCTGCTCGAGATAGGCAACCTGACCGGCGGGGTCCTCAGACCCTCGCCCCGGCCGGATGCCGCGGTTGATGTCGTCGTCGTGGGCTGCCACGGTCCTCACCTCCTCCAAGGGGAGCTGGACGCTTCCTGACCCTACCTGCGTGGGTGGTGATTGAAACCCCTAGATCAAAAAGACTCCGAGGTGTGTCCGATCTTCACCCTTGCGCTTCCCCTGTCGACAGGGGAATACCCACCCTGCGCTGGTTGAAAGCGGGCGGTTGTATCGTCGTATGGGGCCAACACCCTTCGGAGGCGGCCCGACTTGTCCGCGAGAAGCAGCAGAAGCAGAAACGGCGGGAGATATGACCGTGCAGCACGAGGCTCCGTCCACGGGTGCCGAGGAGGCGCTGGAGGTCTGGATCGACCAGGACCTGTGCACCGGGGACGGTATCTGCGCGCAGTACGCTCCCGAGGTCTTCGAGCTGGACATCGACGGGCTCGCTTATGTGAAGAGCGAGGACGACGAGCTGCTCCAGGAGGTCGGCGCGACGACGCCGGTCCCGCTGACGCTGCTCCAGGACGTGGTGGACTCCGCGAAGGAGTGCCCGGGCGACTGCATCCATGTGCGCCGGGTCGCGGACCGGGTCGAGGTGTACGGCCCCGACGCCGAGTGACGGGTCAGGCGCTGCGCGCCTCGGCCTGACCGGTGCGGACGAAGGAGCCGCCCTTCCAGTACCAGCTGACCTGCTCCTTCTCGTCGGGGCAGCAGCTGGGGACGTCGGGGGACGAGTAGCCGAGCAGGGTGGCCCGCACCGCTCCGTCGCGTACGGAGAACCCGGTGACGGTCTTCAGGTCCTCGGGTGCCACGAGGGTGGCGACCACGCGCGCGGGTGCGCCGGGCTGCCGGCCCCGGGTGAGGACGTAGACGCCGCTCGGGGGTGTGCCGGAGCCCGCTTCGCAGTGCACGACCGCAACGGTCTCCGGCTTCCCGTCCCCGTCGAGGTCCCCGGAGGCGCGGGCGGCGACCTTGTGGGGCGCTCCCCCGCAGTCCAGCGGGTACGTGACGCCGGCGGCCTGGGGCGCGGTCCCCAAGAGCGAGGTCGAAGAGCTCGTTCTGGAAGAGGTCCCGGACGTCGACTACGAGAAGATCGGCGGCCTGGGGCGCGGTGGCGGTGGCGGGGCCGGGCTGGAACAGGCCCGCGAGGGCGACGACCGCGGCGGTCGCGGTGGCGGTGGCCAGCCAGTGGCCCGGCCGGGCGTGGGTGTGTGCGAGGTCCGCGAGGTCCGGAGCGGCGGAGGGCTGCACGCGAGACGTCTCCTGAGGGGTGGTGCGGAGGGTTTCCGGCATCGTGCCACACGTCACAGGGGGACGGAACCGTCGGGGTCGGCCCGCCCGGCTGCCGGGGGCCGTCGAACATGAGGACGCCGCCGCCGAGTTCTCCCGGCGGGCGGGGAACTCGGCGGCGGCGTGCCGTGGGTGTCGGGACGTCAGCCCTTGTTGGGGCCTTCGTAGTCCTCGCCGTAGGCGCCCTTGGCGGGGCGGCGGCGGCGCATCGGGGGCTCGACGCCGTCCGCGAGGCGGCGGGCGGTGACGAGGAAGCCGGTGTGTCCGATCATGCGGTGGTCGGGGCGGACGGCGAGGCCCTCGACGTGCCAGTTGCGGATCATGGACTCCCAGGGCTGCGGCTCGGCGTAGCAGCCGAACTCGCGGATGGACTCCACGGTGCGGGCGAGCTGGGTGGTGGTCGCCACGTAGCAGCAGAGGATGCCGCCGGGGACGAGGGCCTTGGAGACGGCCTCCAGGCACTCCCAGGGGGCGAGCATGTCCAGGATGACGCGGTCGACGTCGGTGTCGGAGAGGTTGTCCTGGAGGTCGCCGACGGTCAGCTGCCACGCGGGGTGGGGTCCGCCGAAGTAGCGCTCGACGTTGCCCTTCGCGATCTCGGCGAAGTCCTCGCGGCGCTCGTAGGAGTGCAGCATGCCGCTGTCCCCGATGGCGCGCAGGAGGAAGCTGCTCAGCGAGCCCGAGCCCACTCCCGCTTCCACGACGCGGGCGCCGGGGAAGATGTCGGCGAAGGCCAGGATCTGCCCCGCGTCCTTGGGGTAGACCACGGCGGCGCCGCGGGGCATGGACAGGACGTAGTCGGGGAGCAGGGGGCGCAGCGCGAGGTAGGCGACGTTTCCGGTGGTGCGGACAACGCTGCCCTCGGGGGCGCCGATCAGTTCGTCGTGCGGGAAAGAACCCTTGTGGGTGTGGAAGTTCTTTCCCTCTTCGAGCGTGAACGTGTAGTGACGGCCCTTGGGGTCGGTCAGCTGAACCTGGTCCCCGACCTTGAAGGGCCCGCGTCGGCGGGCGGCACCGGTCGGTTCGGACATGTGACCAGAGTACAAGGACTACGACGAGGGTCGTGCCATGGCCCGGACGAAGGCCCGTTCGACGTCGGTGGTGGAGAGGACGCCGTAGATGGCGCCGGTCTCCTCGACGACGAGGTACTCGGTGGCGGGGCTGGCGCGGAGGTGGTCGAGGAGGGGCTGGCCGGTGAGTTCGGCGGGGACGCGCATGCCGTCGGTGAGGTCCTGGACGAGGGTGCTGACGGCGACCCAGGGGCGGCGGTGCTCGGGGACGGCGGCGATGGCGGCCTCGCGGACGATGCCGGTGGGCTCGCCGTCGGGGTCGACGGCGACGAGGGCGCGGGCGCCGGCGGCGTTGGCGCGGCGGAGGGCCTCGGAGAGCGGGGTGGCGGGTTCGACGGGGATGGCGCGGCGGGTGAGGCTGCGGGCGCGGAGCTCGGGGAGGTGCTCGCGGAGCCTGGCCATGCGGAGGCTGTTGCCGGCGCCGGTCCAGATGATGGCGGCGAGGATCGCGGCGAGCAGGGCGTCGGTGACGGTGTTGAGGCCGCTGATGTCGTCGGTGGAGTTGCCCAGGAGACCGGTACGGGTGAGCAGGGGCAGTCCGACGAGGACGAGGACGGCGAGGGCGCGGCCGACCCAGGCGGCGGCGATGGTGCCGCTCATGGGCTTGCCGGTGATCTTCCAGACGACGGCGCGGAGCATCCGGCCGCCGTCGAGCGGGAGGCCGGGGAGCAGGTTGAAGATCGCGACGATGAGGTTGGAGATCATCAGGCCGGCGAGGAGGACGCCGGGGACGGTGCCGGGCTCGACGGCGTACAGGGAGAGGTAGAACACGCCGGCGAGGACGAGGGAGAGCAGGGGGCCGACGAAGGCGAGGACGAACTCGCGGCCGGGGGTCTCGGTCTCCTTCTCGATCTCGGAGACGCCGCCGAAGAACTGGAGCTGGATGCGGCGCACCGGGAGCTTGAAGCGGAGCGCGGCGATGGTGTGGGCCAGTTCGTGGACGAGTACGGAGGCGTAGAAGGCGACGGCGAAGAAGAGGGAGACGAGGTAGCGGGCCGCGCCGAGTTCGGGCAGCACGCGTTCGATCTGGTCGCCGAAGACCCAGGTGATGAGGGCGGCGACGAGGAACCAGCTGGGGGCGACGTAGACGGGCACGCCGAAGGGTCGTCCCATGAGGATCCCGCCGCCGGGATCCTCGGTCCGCTGCGGCTTGGGCTCGTCGTGGTTCACGGGTTCCTCTCGTCGCGGGGGGTGACCCGGCGTCGGTGCGTCACGGTTCGATCATGCAGTGCGACCGGGTCCCAGGTCGATGGTATTCCGCTCGCTGTCGGTGGCGGGTCGTAGGGTCTACGTCATGAGTACGAGCGAGCAGGCGCCGGCGGAGGCGCGGGCGCCCATGTCGTTGTCGCCGTCGCGGGCGAGCGATTTCATGCAGTGTCCGCTGCTGTACCGGTTCCGGGTGATCGACCGGCTGCCGGAGAAGCCGAGTCCGGCGGCGACCCGGGGCACGCTGGTGCACGCGGTGCTCGAGCGGCTCTTCGACGACCCGGCGGCGGATCGGACGGCGCCGCGGGCCCGGGCGATGGTGCCGGGTCAGTGGGACCGGCTGCTGGAGTCGAAGCCGGAGCTGGGCGACCTGTTCGCGGAGGATCCGGAGGGCGAGCGGCTGGCGGGCTGGCTGGGCGAGGCGGAGCGGCTCGTCGAGCGCTGGTTCACGCTGGAGGACCCGACGCGGCTGGAGCCGGCCGAGCGGGAGCTGTTCGTGGAGACGGAGCTGGATTCGGGGCTGCGGCTGCGCGGGGTGATCGACC
This sequence comes from Streptomyces sp. adm13(2018), assembly GCF_008042145.1. Lineage (GTDB taxonomy): Bacteria > Actinomycetota > Actinomycetes > Streptomycetales > Streptomycetaceae > Streptomyces. The sequence continues at coordinate 1,575,460 of NZ_RDBH01000129.1, read as the reverse complement.
GGATCGACGTGGCGCCGTCGGGCGACGTGCGGATCGTGGACTACAAGACGGGGAAGGCGCCGCGGCCGGAGTACCGGGACGGCGCGCTGTTCCAGATGACGTTCTACGCGCTGGTGGTGTGGCGGCTGCGGCGGGTGATCCCGCGGCGGTTGCAGCTGGTGTACCTGGGCAGCGGGGAGGTGCTGACGTACGACCCGGTGGAGGCGGACCTGCTGCGGGTGGAGCGGCGGCTGCTCGCGCTGTGGGACGCGATCCGGCTGGCGACGGAGACCGGGGACTGGCGTCCGCGGCCGACGAAGCTGTGCGGCTGGTGCGACCACCAGGCGGTCTGTCCGGAGTTCGGGGGGACTCCCCCGGTCTATCCGTTGAAGATCGTTTCGGTGCGCCCGCCGGACTCGGGCGAGTCGGGGCAGGGCAGAATGGACCTGGCCCCGCCGGCGCCCTAGCGCCGGTCCCCCTCGTGAGTTCGGCACCGTGAAGGAGCCCCTGTGACGATCCGCGTCCTGTTGGTCGACGATCAGCCGCTGCTGCGCACCGGCTTCCGGATGATTCTGGAGGCGGAGCAGGACATCGCGGTGGTGGGTGAGGCCGGGGACGGTCTCCAGGCGCAGGACCAGGTGCGGGCGCTGCAGCCGGACGTGGTGCTGATGGACATCCGGATGCCGCGGATGGACGGGGTGGAGGCGACCCGGCAGATCACGGGTCCGGGCCGGGACGGTCCGGCGAAGGTGCTGGTGCTGACGACCTTCGACCTCGACGAGTACGTGGTGGAGGCGCTGCGGGCGGGGGCGAGCGGCTTCCTGCTGAAGGACGCCCCGGCGAACGAGCTGGTGCAGGCGATCCGGGTGGTGGCGGCCGGTGAGGCGATGCTGGCGCCGTCGATCACCCGCCGGCTGCTCGACAAGTACTCGGCGCACCTGCCGACGGGCGAGGAGCAGATGCCGGACACGCTGACCACGCTGACGGACCGTGAGGTCGAGGTGCTGAAGCTGGTGGCGCGGGGCCTGTCGAACGCGGAGATCGCGGCGGATCTGTTCGTCAGCGAGACGACGGTGAAGACGCACGTGGGGCATGTGCTGACGAAGCTGGGGCTGCGGGACCGGGTGCAGGCCGCGGTGTACGCGTACGAGAGCGGTCTGGTGCGGCCAGGGGCCAACGGGCAGTAGGTCCGGCCGGGGGCGACCGGGTGGTCGTCCCGGCGGTGAACGGGGAGGGGCCCGGTGCGCGGGGTGCGCGCCGGGCCCCTCTCGTCGTCTGCGGGCGGGTCAGCCCTTGCGGATCTCCCAGAAGCGGAAGACCGTCGAGGCGTCGAGGGTCCATTCGAGGCCGGTGACGTCCTGGCGGGCGACGGCGTACTGCTTGCCCTGCCAGAGGGGCAGGAGGGGCAGCTGCTCGGCGACGAGGTCCTGGAGCCTGCCGTACTCGTCGGCGGTGGCGGAGCGGTCCGCGGCGGCGGCGGTCTTGGGGAGGAGGCTGCCGGTGATGGTGGCGTTCTCGTAGTGGTTGCCGAGGACGTTGCCCTCGCCGAAGAAGGGGGTGGTGAAGTTGTCGGCGTCGGGGTAGTCGGGGACCCAGCCCTTGACGTAGACGCCGTACTTGCCGGCGGCGATGTCCTTCTCGTACTGCTCGAAGGCGACGGACTTGACGTCGGCGTCGAAGAGGCCGCTGGCGTTGAGCTGGCCGGCGATCGCCTTGAGCTCCTCGTCGGTGGAGGGGCCGTAGCGGCTGGGCGTGGACCAGAGGGTGAGCTTGACCTTCTCGGTGATGCCGGCGGCGCGCAGGGCCTTCTTGGCCTTGGCCGGGTCGGGGGCGCCGTAGGTGTCGTAGAAGGCGGTGTTGTGGCCGGCGATGCCGGCGGGGACGATCGAGTACAGCGGGGTGGCCGTCGACTTGTAGATGTCCTCGACGAGGGCCTCGCGGTTGACGAGGTGGGCGATGGCCTTGCGGACGCCGAGCTTGCCGGCGACCGGGTCCTTCATGTTGAAGACGAGGTGCTGGACCTCGGCGCTGCTGCCCTGGACGATCTCGATGCCCTTGTCGTCCGTGGTCTCGGAGGTCTCCAGGGCGGAGATGTCCTCGGCGGAGAGGCCTCGGTAGGCGACGTCTATGTCCCCGTCGGTGAGGGCCTTGGCGAGGGCGGAGCGGTCGCCGCCGTAGAGCTTGAGGGTGAGGGCGTCGCTCTTGCGCTCGGCGGTGCCCCGGTAGCCGGGGTTGGCGGAGAAGGTGGCCTCGGTGGTGCTGAAGGAGTCCAGCTTGTAGGGGCCGGAGCCGGTGGCCTTGCCGTCGGTGCGCAGGGCGTCGGCGGGGTACTCGCGGTGGTCGACGATGGAGCCGGCGCCGGAGGCGATCTTGCTGGGGAAGGTGGCGTCGGGGACCTTGAGGCGGAAGACGACGGTCTTCTCGTCGGGGGTCTCGATGCTCTTGAGGGTGGAGAGCAGCGGGGCGGGGCCCGAGGGGTCGGCGATCCGGAGGGCGCGCTCGAAGGAGAACTTGACGTCCTCCGAGGTGAGCTTGTTGCCGTTGGAGAAGGTGAGGCCGTCGCGGAGGGTGCAGCGGTAGACGGTGCTGCCGGTGTCGAAGCCGCACTTGTCGGCGGCTTCGGGCTCGGGCTCGGAGCCGCCCTTGGGGAAGGCCATGAGGGACTGGAAGACGTTGTTGAACAGCAGCCAGGAGCCGGGGTCGTAGCCGGCGGCCGGGTCGGTGGTGTGGATCTCGTCGGACATGCCGACGCGTACGCCGCCGCCGGAGGCGCCCGGGCCGCCCTGCTCGGTGCCGCAGCCGCTGAGGAGCGCGGCGGACAGACCGGCGGCGAGGGGGGCCGTCAGCCACTTGTTGTGCGTCTTCACAGAACGTGCCTCGTGATCTCTTGTCAGGCCGGTCGCGCGCGGGTGCGCGGCCGGTGTAACCGATCCAGTCGACGGGTGGGGCCTGTCCGGCGGGCAGGCCCCGGGGGGGTACCGCGAAGGGGCTGGTCCGAGGGGGCCGTCAGGCGGTGCCGCGGCCCAGTTCCCAGAGCAGGAGGTCGGAGGACGTGTTGAGCGCGTACTCGACTCCGTTGAGGTCGTCGCGGGCGGCGACGTACTGCTTGCCCTGCCAGAGGGGCAGCACGGGGACGTCCTCGGCGACGATCTTCTGGATCTTGTTGAAGACGGGGCCCGCGGCGGTGCGGTCGGCCTGGCGGCGCGAGCTCGGGATGAGCTGGTCGCGGACGACCTTGTTGACGTACGGCGTGTTGAGGAAGTTGTCGCTGTCGAGGAACGGCGCGATGTAGTTGTCCGGGTCCGGATAGTCCGGGAACCAGCCGAGTCCGTAGACGGCGTAGTCGCCGCGCTTCTGGGCGGTGCGGAAGGTCGACCACTCGGCGCCCTCGAGGGTGACGTCGAAGAGCTCGCTGCCGACGAGCTGCTTCTTGAGGGCGTCGAACTCCTCGGCGGTCTCGGCGCCGTAGTGGTCGGTGGTGTAGTTCAGGGTCAGCTTGACCGGGGTCTTGACGCCGGCGTCCTTGAGGAGCTTGGCGGCGCGGTCCTGGTCGGGCTCGCCGTAGGTGTCGAAGAAGGGGGTGGCGTGGCCGGTGATGCTGGAGGGGATCAGCGAGTAGAGCGGCTCGGCGGTGGTGCCGTAGACCCGGTTGACGAGGGCGCCGCGGTCGACGACGGCGGCCATGGCCTGGCGGACGGCCTTCTCCTGGACGGCGGGGGCCTTGGTGTTGAAGCCGAGGTAGCGGATCTCCAGGCCGGGGACCTCGACGACCTCGATGCCGTCCTTGGGCGTCTCGGTGAGGTCCTTGACCTGCTTGCGGGACAGGGAGCGGGCCATCATGTCGATGTCGTCGCTCTCCAGGGCCCGGCCCATGGTGCCGGCGTCGGCGTAGGCGCGCAGTTCGACCTGGTCGTTGCGGAGGGTGATGTCGCCCTTGTAGGCGGGGTTCTTGGTGAAGACGAAGCGGGTGGCCCTGTCGCCGTCCAGCTCGGCCTTCATGGTGTACGGGCCCGAGCCGTCGACGTCGAAGCCGTCGCGGAGCTTGCCGGCCTCGTACTTGTCCTTGCTGAGGATGCCGGCGACCGGGGTGGAGAGCTTGTACGGGAAGGTGGCGTCCGGGGTCTTCAGGTGGAAGACGACCTCGTCGGCGCCCTTGGTCTCGATGGTGTCGATGTTCGAGAGGAGGGCGGCGGTGCCGTTGTCCGACTTGATCTTCAGGACGCGCCCGATGGAGAACTTGACGTCCTCGGCGGTGATCGGGGTGCCGTCGGCGAAGGTGAGTCCGGCGCGGAGCTTGCAGCGGTAGCTCTCGCTGGCCTTGTCGGAGAAACCGCAGGTCTGGGCCGCCTCGGGGACGGGCTCGCCGCTGTCGCGGGGCACGTGCATCAGGGTCTGGACGGTCTGCCGCAGGATGTTCCACGCGCCGGTGTCGTAGGCGAAGGCGGGGTCCAGCGGCGCGGGGGCGTCCGCGGTGGCGATGAACTGGTCCGTGGTGCCGACGACGATCGCTCCGCCCTTCTCGGCACCGCCGCAGGCGGCGAGCAGGGGGGCGAGCAGTCCGGCCACGGCCGGCAGCACCAGGGTCTTGCGGTTCATCAGGGACGATCTCCTCATCCGGCACTGGGATACAGCGGTCAGTGGAACTCCGCCGCCGGCCGCCCGGTCGGGGCGGGAGCGATCGGGCCGGGTGTTGCGATCGGTCCTGTGTTCACGGCGACTTGGGTGTGCGCCGGGGCACGCGGGATATGCGGCGAAGTACTCGCGAAAGATTAGTGGGCGGGGTCCCTATTGCCTGACCACGGGCAGCCGTGGGGGTAATCGCACAGTGATCATGAATGCGGTCGCTTCGATAGTCATGCGTCGGATGATGCGGACGGCACCGATCGAACCAGGACACATGGGGGCGCCGAAACCCTCCCCAATCGGACCCGGGACGCAGCAAGGCCACCCGCCGTCCGGCACTCTGCGTGAGCAAGGTCACGCGGGGGCCTTTTCGGCGAATGGCCTGATCGTTTTGCCGGGGCGTTCCCCGGGTGCACCACGGGTGTCCCGGGGGTGCACCCCGGAGGTGTCTCCCCGGGCGAAATGCCATTCCGCCCGGGAAAGCTCAGAGAGAGCTCAGATTCCGGTGATCAATGTGCGGAGGAAGGGCACGTCGACCTCTTCGAGGGAGCGCACCACGACCCGGCCCGGGGAGGGCGCGATGGGGGCGACCGAGGGGACGGCGACGACCCGGCAGCCGGCCGCCTCGGCGGCCGCCACACCCGTCGCGGTGTCCTCGACGACGGCGCACAGCGCGGGATCGGCCCCGACGCCTCTCGCGGCCGCCAGATAGGGATCCGGGTGCGGCTTGGTGCGGACGACCTCGTCGCCGGCGACGGTGAGGGCGAAGCGCTCGGGGCCCAGGGAGTGGAGGACCCGGTCGATGATCCGCCGGTGCGAGGCGGAGACCAGCGCGGTCGGGATGGAGTGCCGGGCCAGCTCGGCGAGCAGCCGGTCGGCGCCGGGCATGAGGGGCACGCCGCGCGCGATGCGCTGCTCGAACTTCTCGTTCAGCAGGACGGTCAGCTCGGCGAGGGTGATGTCGGCGCCGGTGGACTCGATGAGGTAGCCCGCGCTGCGCGTCATGGGGCCGCCGACGACGACGTCCCGCCATGCCTCGTCCAGCCGGTGTCCGAGGTCGGCGAAGGCCTCGACCTCCGCGTCCCACCAGAAGCCCTCCGTGTCGACGAGGGTCCCGTCCATGTCGAGGAAGACCGCCTGGAGGGCGGAGCTTCCGTTCGTACGGATCAGGGACGCGGGGACCGTACTGGTCATCCGGCACACCTCCATGGAGGGACGAGAAGGCCGGCCCTCGACCCCGTACGGGGAGGAGGACCGGCCTGCACTGGACCGACAAGTGTACGTCCGGATCACCGAAAGAGCGCGGATTTGCGGACGGGGTCCGGCCCGGTCACCGAGCGTTGAAGTACTTCGCCTCCGGGTGGTGGATCACGATGGCGTCGGTGGACTGCTCGGGGTGGAGCTGGAACTCCTCGGAGAGGTGGACGCCGATCCGCTCCGGACGCAGCAGCTCCGCGATCTTCGCGCGGTCCTCCAGGTCGGGGCAGGCGCCGTAGCCGAGGGAGAAGCGCGCGCCGCGGTACTTGAGGTCGAACATGTCCTCGACCGCGGCGGGGTCCTCGCCGCCGAAGCCGAGCTCGGCGCGGACGCGGGCGTGCCAGTACTCGGCCATGGCCTCGGCCAGCTGGACGGAGAGCCCGTGCAGCTCCAGGTACTCGCGGTAGGAGTCGGACGCGAACAGCTTGGCGGTGGCCTCGCCGATCTTCGAGCCGACGGTGACGACCTGGAGGCCGACCACGTCGGTCTCGCCGGACTCCTCGGGGCGGAAGAAGTCCGCGAGGCAGAGGCGGCGGCCGCGGCGCTGGCGGGGGAAGGTGAAGCGGGTCCGCTCGTTGCCGTCGTCGTCCAGGATGATCAGGTCGTCGCCCTTGGAGACGCAGGGGAAGTAGCCGTAGACCACGGCCGCCTCCAGCAGGTTCTCGGTGTGCAGCCGGTCGAGCAGGCCGCGCAGCCGCGGGCGGCCCTCGCTCTCGACGAGCTCCTCGTACGTGGCGCCGCCGGCGCGGGCCTGCTTGAGGCCCCACTGCCCCTTGAAGAGCGCGCCCTCGTCGAGCCAGGAGGCGTAGTCCTTGAGCGGGATGCCCTTGACGACGCGGGTGCCCCAGAACGGCGGGGTGGGGACGGGGTTGTCGACGGCGACGTCGGAGCGGCCGCCGGGCTCCTCCGGCTCCTCCACCTGGACGACGGGAGTGTCCCGCTTGGCGACGCGGCGCTGCTTGAGCTCGGGGAGCTTGGCGCCGGGGACGCCGCGCTTGACGGCGACGAGGGCGTCCATGAGGCGCAGGCCCTCGAAGGCGTCGCGGGCGTAGCGGACCTCGCCCTGGTAGATCTCGTGGAGGTCCTGCTCGACGTAGGCGCGGGTGAGGGCGGCGCCGCCGAGGATCACGGGGTACTTGGCGGCCAGCTCGCGCTGGTTGAGCTCCTCCAGGTTCTCCTTCATGATCACGGTGGACTTCACCAGGAGGCCGGACATGCCGATGACGTCGGCGGAGTGCTCCTCGGCGGCCTCCAGGATCGCGGAGACCGGCTGCTTGATGCCGATGTTGACGACGTTGTAGCCGTTGTTGGACAGGATGATGTCGACGAGGTTCTTGCCGATGTCGTGCACGTCGCCGCGGACGGTGGCCAGGACGATCGTGCCCTTGCCGTCCGCGTCCGACTTCTCCATGTGCGGCTCCAGATGGGCCACCGCGGTCTTCATGACCTCGGCGGACTGGAGCACGAACGGCAGCTGCATCTGACCGGAACCGAACAGCTCGCCGACGGTCTTCATGCCGTCGAGCAGGATCTCGTTGACGATCTCCAGGGCCGGCCGGACGGTCAGTGCCTCGTCGAGGTCCGCCTCCAGGCCGTTCTTCTCGCCGTCGATGATCCGCCGCTTCAGGCGCTCGTCCAGCGGCAGGGCGAGGAGCTCCTCGGTCTTGCCGGCCTTGAGCGACTTGGTGTTGACGCCCTCGAAGAGGGCCATCAGCTTCTGGAGCGGGTCGTAGGCGGGTTCGTCGCCCTGCTGGGGGCGGCGGCGGTCGTAGATCAGGTCGAGGGCGGTCTCGACCTGCTCGGCGTCGAACCGGGCGATCGGCAGGATCTTGGAGGCGTGCACGATCGCCGAGTCCAGGCCGGCCTTGACGCACTCGTCGAGGAAGACCGAGTTGAGCAGGATGCGCGCGGCCGGGTTCAGGCCGAAGGAGATGTTGGACAGGCCCAGGGTGGTCTGCACGTCCGGGTGGCGGCGCTTCAGCTCGCGGATCGCCTCGATGGTGGCGATCCCGTCCTTGCGGGACTCCTCCTGACCGGTACAGATGGTGAAGGTCAGGGTGTCGATGAGGATGTCCGACTCGTGGATGCCCCAGTTGCCCGTGAGGTCGTCGATGAGCCGCTCGGCGATGGCGACCTTGTGCTCGACGCTACGGGCCTGGCCCTCCTCGTCGATGGTGAGGGCGATGAGCGCGGCGCCGTGCTCCTGGGCCAGCCGGGTGACCTTGGCGAAGCGGGAGTCGGGGCCGTCGCCGTCCTCGTAGTTGACGGAGTTGATCACGGCGCGGCCGCCGAGCTTCTCCAGACCGGCCCGGATCACCTCCACCTCGGTGGAGTCGAGGACGATCGGCAGGGTGGAGGCGGTGGCGAAGCGGCCGGCGAGCTCCTCCATGTCGGCGACGCCGTCGCGGCCCACGTAGTCGACGCAGAGGTCGAGCATGTGCGCGCCCTCGCGGATCTGGTCGCGGGCCATCTCGACGCAGTCGTCCCAGCGGGCCTCCAGCATGGCCTCGCGGAACTTCTTGGAGCCGTTGGCGTTGGTGCGCTCGCCGATCGCCATGTACGCGGTGTCCTGGCGGAACGGCACGGTCTGGTAGAGCGAGGCGGCGCCCGGCTCGGGGCGCGGGTCGCGCGTGCCGGGGGTGAGGTCGCGGACGCGCTCGACGACCTGGCGGAGGTGCTCGGGGGTCGTGCCGCAGCAGCCGCCGATCAGGGAGAGGCCGTACTCGCGGACGAAGGTCTCCTGGGCGTCGGCGAGCTCGGCGGGGCTGAGCGGGTAGTGGGCGCCGTCCGAGGTGAGGACGGGCAGGCCGGCGTTGGGCATGACGGAGAGCGGGATACGCGAGTGGCGGGCGAGGTAGCGGAGGTGCTCGCTCATCTCGGCGGGGCCGGTGGCGCAGTTCAGACCGATCATGTCGATGCCGAGCGGCTCCAGGGCCGTCAGCGCGGCCCCGATCTCGGAGCCGAGGAGCATGGTGCCGGTGGTCTCGACGGTGACGGAGACGATGAGCGGCACGTCGGCGCCGAGGGCTTCGAGGGCGCGGCGGGCGCCGATGACGGACGCCTTGGTCTGGAGGAGGTCCTGGGTGGTCTCGACGAGCAGGGCGTCGGAGCCGCCGGCGAGGAGGCCCTCGGCGTTCTGCTGGTAGGCGTCGCGCAGCAGGGTGTAGGGGGCGTGGCCGAGGGTGGGGAGCTTGGTTCCGGGGCCGATGGAGCCGAGGACCCAGCGCTGGCGCCCGGTGGAGGCGGTGAACTCGTCGGCGACCTCGCGGGCGATGCGGGCGCCGGCCTCGGAGAGCTCGTGGACGCGCTCGGGGATGTCGTACTCGGCCAGGGCGGCGTGGTTGGCGCCGAAGGTGTTGGTCTCGACGCAGTCGACGCCGACGGCGAAGTACTCCTGGTGGACCGAGCGGACGATGTCGGGCCTGGTGAGGTTCAGGATCTCGTTGCAGCCTTCGAGGTTCTCGAAGTCCTCGAGGCTGGGGTCCTGTGCCTGGAGCATGGTGCCCATGGCGCCGTCGGCGACGACGACTCGGCTGGCGAGTGCCTCGCGGAGGGCTGCGGCGCGGTTCCGGCTGTCTGCGGAAGGGGTCGGCAACGAGGCCATGGATGAGCTCCCTGGGATGCGACGGCTGTCGGCTTTGCACCTTCGGTGGAGGGTGCACGGGGCCAGCGTAACCGCGTGCCGGTCGGGGTGGACACGGCGTCTCGCGGGGCGGACGGCATCCTGTGTGCGGGGACTCCCGGTTCCGACCGTTCTTGGCCGACACTGTCATGTGTCACCCAAGGTCGGCATCGACCGATAGTGTTCAGCATTGTCGAACAGCGTGAGAGGGAGAAGGGCCGGGCGATGGCGAAGAACATCCAGTCGCTTGAACGGGCGGCGGCCATGCTGCGACTGCTCGCGGGCGGCGAGCGCCGGCTGGGCCTGTCCGACATCGCGTCCTCACTGGGACTCGCCAAGGGGACCGCCCACGGGATCCTGCGCACGCTCCAGGCGGAGGGCTTCGTGGAGCAGGACGCCGCCTCGGGGCGCTACCAGCTCGGCGCGGAGCTGCTCCGGCTCGGCAACAGCTACCTGGACGTGCACGAGCTGCGCGCGCGGGCGCTGGTCTGGACGGACGACCTGGCCCGGTCCAGCGGCGAGAGCGTGCACCTGGGGGTGCTGCACCAGCGGGGCGTGCTGATCGTGCACCACGTCTTCCGACCGGACGACAGCCGGCAGGTCCTGGAGGTGGGGGCCATGCAGCCGCTGCACTCCACGGCGCTGGGCAAGGTCCTCTCCGCCTACGACCCGGTGGCGCACAGCGAGGTCCTGGAGGTCGAGCGGGAGGCGTTCACGCCCCGGACGACCACGGCGCTCGGCGACTTCGAGTCGCTGCTCGACATGACGCGGGCGCGCGGCTGGGCGGCGGACGTGGAGGAGACGTGGGACGGGATCGCCTCGGTGGCGGCGCCGATCCACGACCGGCGGCGGATGCCGGTGGGCGCGGTGGCGGTGACGGGCGCGGTGGAGCGGCTGTGCCCGGCCGGGGAGCTGCGGCCCGAGCTGGTCGCGGCGGTCCGGGACTGCGCCCGCGCGGTCTCCCGGGACCTGGGGGCCAGGCGGTTCTGACCCTGCGCCACCGCGCCCCCGACCCTGAGTGAACCCGCCGGTAACGATCCCGTCATCGGCGGGTTTTTCGTGTCCCGGGGCCTTGACGCGCTGTTGACCCCGGAGCAAAACTTCCGTTCATCGGTCGGCATTGTCGAACACTTGACGGCAATACGCGTTAGAGTGTCGCAGTGCCAAGGGCCGGAAACAGCCCTCACACGAGGGTGCGGAGCTCCGGAGGGACCCGGAGTCCGCCGTTCCCCTGGACGAAGGACAAAGGAGTCGCGGGTGTCCAGCTCCGACATCTTCCTCGGCGAGACCATCGGTACCGCCGTTCTGATTCTGCTCGGCGGCGGTGTGTGCGCCGCCGTCACGCTCAAGGGCTCCAAGGCCCGCAACGCGGGCTGGCTCGCGATCACCTTCGGGTGGGGCTTCGCCGTCATGACGGCCGTCTACATGACGGCTTCCCTCTCGGGCGCCCATCTGAACCCCGCCGTCACGGTCGGCATCGCGATCAAGGACGGCGCCTGGGGCGACGTCCCCGTCTACATCGCCGGCCAGATGCTCGGCGCCATGATCGGCGCGGCGCTGGTCTGGGTGGCCTACTACGGACAGTTCCAGGCCCACCTCGCCGACCCCGAGGCCTCGGGCGAGAAGCCGATCGAGGGTCCCGGCCCGGTGCTCGGCATCTTCTCCACCGGCCCCGAGATCCGGAACACCTGGCAGAACCTGGCCACCGAGATCATCGGCACCGTCGTGCTCGTCCTGGCCGTGCTCACCCAGGGCCTCAACGACAGCGGCAAGGGCCTCGGCGTCATAGGCGCCCTGATCACCGCGTTCGTCGTGGTCTCCATCGGCCTCTCGCTCGGCGGCCCGACCGGCTACGCGATCAACCCGGCCCGCGACCTCGGTCCGCGCATCGTGCACGCCCTGCTCCCGCTGAAGCACAAGGGCGGCTCCGACTGGAGCTATGCCTGGATCCCGGTGGCCGGTCCGCTGATCGGTGGAGCCATCGCCGCGGGTATCTACAACATCGCGTTCGCCTGAGCCGTCCTTCCTCCAGACTTCCCCAGGAGCACACCGTGACCGACGCCCACACCTCCGGCCCCTTCATCGCGGCCATCGACCAGGGCACCACCTCCTCCCGCTGCATCGTCTTCGACAAGGACGGCCGGATCGTCTCGGTCGACCAGAAGGAGCACGAGCAGATCTTCCCGAAGCCGGGCTGGGTCGAGCACGACGCCGCCGAGATCTGGACCAACGTCCAGGAGGTCGTCGCCGGCGCCCTGACGAAGGGCGGCATCGCCGCCGCCGACGTCAAGGCCATCGGCATCACCAACCAGCGCGAGACCACCCTGCTCTGGGACAAGAACACCGGCGAGCCCGTCCACAACGCCCTCGTCTGGCAGGACACCCGCACCGACGGCCTCTGCAAGGAGCTCGGCCGGAACGTCGGCCAGGACCGCTTCCGCCGCGAGACCGGCCTGCCGCTCGCGAGCTACTTCGCCGGCCCCAAGATCCGCTGGATGCTCGACAACGTCGAGGGCCTGCGCGAGCGCGCCGAGGCCGGCGACATCCTCTTCGGCACCATGGACTCGTGGGTCATCTGGAACCTCACGGGCGGCACCGACGGCGGCGTCCACGTCACCGACGTCACCAACGCCTCGCGCACCATGCTGATGAACCTGCACACCCTGGCCTGGGACGAGAAGATCGCGGAGTCCATGGGGGTCCCCCTCAACGTCCTCCCCGAGATCCGCTCCTCCGCCGAGGTCTACGGACACGTCAAGGACGGCGCCCTCGCCGGCGTCCCGGTCGCCTCGGCCCTCGGCGACCAGCAGGCCGCCCTCTTCGGCCAGACCTGCTTCGCCGAGGGCGAGGCCAAGTCCACGTACGGCACCGGCACCTTCATGCTGATGAACACCGGTGACAAGATCATCAACTCCTACAGCGGCCTGCTGACCACGGTCGGCTACCAGATCGGCGACGAGAAGCCGGTCTACGCCCTGGAGGGCTCGATCGCCGTCACCGGTTCGCTGGTGCAGTGGATGCGCGACCAGATGGGCCTCATCAAGTCCGCCGCCGAGATCGAGACCCTCGCGTCCTCGGTCGAGGACAACGGCGGCGCCTACTTCGTGCCGGCCTTCTCCGGCCTGTTCGCCCCGTACTGGCGCTCCGACGCCCGCGGTGTGATCGCCGGCCTCACCCGGTACGTCACCAAGGCGCACATCGCCCGCGCCGTCCTGGAGGCCACCGCCTGGCAGACCCGCGAGATCACCGACGCCATGACGAAGGACTCCGGCGTCGAGCTGACCGCGCTCAAGGTCGACGGCGGCATGACCTCCAACAACCTGCTGATGCAGACCCTCTCGGACTTCCTGGACGCGCCCGTCGTGCGCCCCATGGTCGCCGAGACCACCTGCCTCGGTGCCGCCTATGCCGCCGGCCTGGCCGTCGGCTTCTGGCCGGACACCGACGCCCTGCGCGCCAACTGGCGCCGCGCGGCGGAATGGACCCCTCGCATGGACGCCGACAGGCGCGACAGCGAGTACAAGAGCTGGCTCAAGGCCGTGGAGCGGACCATGGGCTGGATCGAGGACGAGGAGTAGATCGACATGACCACCCTGCAGAGCGTCCCTGCCCTTGGGACGCACCCGGCGTCCGGCTCCCTCCCGAGCCGCGCCGAGACCCGGGACCGGCTTTCCAAGGCGACGTACGACCTCCTGGTGATCGGCGGCGGCATCCTGGGCATCTCCACCGCCTGGCACGCCGCGCAGTCGGGCCTGCGGGTGGCCCTGGTGGACGCCGGCGACTTCGCCGGCGCCACCTCCTCCGCCTCCTCCAAGCTGCTCCACGGCGGTCTGCGCTATCTGCAGACCGGCGCGGTCAAGCTGGTCGCGGAGAACCACTTCGAGCGACGTGCGGTCTCCCGCCAGGTGGCACCGCACCTCGCCAACCCCCTCACCTTCTACCTGCCCGTCTACAAGGGCGGACCGCACGGCGCGGCCAAGCTCGGCGCCGGCGTCTTCGCCTACAGCGCCCTCTCGGCCTTCGGCGACGGAGTCGGGCACCTGCTCTCCCCCGCCAAGGCCGCGCAGGACGTACCCGAGCTGCGCACCGACAACCTCAAGGCCGTGGCCGTCTACGGCGACGACCAGATGAACGACGCCCGGATGGCGCTGATGACGGTCCGCGCGGCGGTCGACGCCGGCGCCACCGTCCTCAACCACGCCGAGGTCACCGGGCTCCGCTTCACCCGCGGCCGGGTCACCGGCGCCGAGCTCAAGGACCGCACCAGCGGCGACGAGTTCGGCGTCACCGCCCGTCTCGTGCTCAACGCGACCGGCCCCTGGGTCGACCACCTGCGCCGCATGGAGGACCCCAACGCGGCGCCCTCCATCCGCCTCTCCAAGGGCGCGCACCTGGTCCTCAAGCGGACCTCGCCGTGGAAGGCCGCGCTGGCGACCCCGATCGACAAGTACCGCATCACCTTCGCCCTCCCCTGGGAGGACATGCTGCTCCTCGGCACCACCGACGAGGAGTACGAGGGCGACCCCGGCCAGGTCGAGGTCACCGAGAAGGACACCGCCCAGATCCTGGACGAGGCCGCCTTCTCCATCCGCGACCAGCAGCTGTCGCGGGACCTCATCACCTACGCCTTCGCCGGCCTGCGGGTGCTCCCGGGCGGCCCCGGCGACACCTCGAAGGCCAAGCGCGAGACGGTCGTCACCGAGGGCCGCGGCGGCATGCTGTCGGTGGCCGGCGGCAAGTGGACCACCTTCCGCCACATCGGCCGTACGGTGATGAAGAAGCTGGAGCAGCTCCCCGGCCACCCGCTCGGCGAGGACTACGAGTCCGTGTCCACGCTCCCCAAGCGGCTGCCGCTGCCCGGCATCGCCAACCCGAACGCGGTCGCCCACCGGCTGCTCGTCGACGGCCCGGCGCCCGGCCCGCGGATGGCCGCCGACACCGCCAAGCACCTGGCGACGCACTACGGCTCGCTCTCCTTCGACATCGCCCGCATGGCGAACGAGAACCCGGAGCTGGCCCGCCGCATACACCCGGACGCCCCGGAGATCTGGGCGCAGGTCGCCTACGCCCGCGACCACGAGTGGGCCGAGACCGCGGACGACGTACTGCGCCGCCGCACGACGCTGACCATCCGCGGCCTCGCCACGGACGAGATCCGCGCCGACGTCGACAAGATGCTCGGCAAGTAGCACCGGGACCCGACTCCGGTACGCCCAGGGGCGGTTCCTCCTCGGAGGGACCGCCCCCGCGGCGTGCCACACGCCGTCCACACCGCCGCAACACTCGGCGCGCAGAGTGGATCGCATGAAATTCCAGGTGCTCTCGATCGTCCACCACTCCCCGCACCCGCTCACCGGCGAACTCCTTTCCGCCGCCGATCGGTTGGAGCAGGTCGTCACGCTCGGCGAGACCGCCGAACGGCTCGGCTTCGACGCATACGCCGTCGGCGAGCGGCACGCCGGCCCGTTCCTCTCCTCCGCCCCGACCGTGCTGCTCGCCGCGCTCGCCGCCCGCACCACCCGGATCCGGCTGCTCACCGGCGTCACCGTCGTCGCGATCCTCGACCCGGTCCGGGTCGCCGAGGACTACGCCACCCTGGACCAGCTCTCCCGCGGCCGCCTCGAACTCGTCGTCGGCAAGGGCGCGGAGGCCGGCCACTTCGACCTCTTCGGTCTGGACGAGGAGCGCCAGTGGGACCTCCAGAAGGAGAAGTACGAGCTGCTCCGCCGGCTCTGGACGGAGGAGGGCGTCGACTGGGAGGGCGAGTTCCGGCCGCCCCTGAAGAACGTCACCACCGTGCCCCGCCCGTACGCCGGACCGCCCCGGATCTGGCACGGCTCGGCCACCAGCCTCAACTCCCCCGAACTCGCCGCGAAGCACGGCGACCCGCTCTTCACCGCCAACGCCATCCAGCCCCGTGAGGCCTACGCCCGGCTCATCGCCCACTACCGGGAGAAGTTCGAGGAGTACGGGCACGACCCGGCGCACGCGCGCGTGGCGGCCGGCTCCGGCGGCCTGCTCATCGCCGACACCACCCAGGAGGCGATCACCCGTCACAAGGACCTCTACGAGGCGAAGGTGCGGCAGAGCTTCCGGCCGCACCTGGAGGGGAAGGCCGGCTACAACACCCCGTTCCGCACGATCGAGGACGCCGTCGCGGACGGCCCCCAGCTGATCGGCTCGCCGCAGCAGATCATCGACAAGATCCTCGGCTACCACGCCCACTACGGGCACGACCTGCAGTCCGTCACCGTCGACACCTTCGGGCAGTCGACGGCCGAGCAGATCGAGACGCTCCAGCGGTTCGCCGAGGAGATCGCCCCGGTGGTCCGGAGGGAGGCGCCGAGCACGCTCTGGGAGGAGTGAGACCGCCGTGTGCGGAGGCGGGTTCCTGGGTAGTCGATCAAGGCCGCACGGGTTTTCGGGGATGTCCCGGGGCTGCGGACGGACCTGGAGAAAGCCGTAAGGTTGGTCCGTACGACAGGAACTTCGAAAAGGAGGCGCTGGGTGATCGAGCTCGAGGGGGTACCCGAGCTGATCGACCCGGTCATGGTGGCCGCGTTCGAAGGCTGGAACGACGCCGGCGACGCCGCCTCCACCGCGGTCGCCCATCTCGACCGGGAATGGAAGGGCGAGGTGTTCGCGGCGCTCGACGCCGAGGACTACTACGACTTCCAGGTCAACCGGCCCACCGTCTTCCTGGACAACGGCGTCCGGAAGATCACCTGGCCGACGACCCGGCTCTCCGTGGTCCGGGTCGGCGGCGAGAAACCCCGGGACCTGGTGCTCGTGCGCGGGATCGAGCCGTCGATGCGCTGGCGCTCCTTCTGCAACGAGATCCTCGCCTTCGCCCACGAGCTGGGTGTGGAGATGGTCGTGATCCTGGGCGCGCTGCTCGGGGACACCCCGCACACCCGGCCGGTCCCGGTCAGCGGTGTGACCTCCGACCCGGACCTGGCGCGCACGATGGACCTGGAGGAGACCCGGTACGAGGGTCCGACGGGCATCGTGGGCATCCTCCAGGAGGCGTGCACCCACGCGGGCGTGCCGGCGGTCAGCCTGTGGGCGGCGGTGCCGCACTACGTGTCGCAGCCGCCGAACCCGAAGGCGACCCTGGCCCTCCTCAACCGTCTGGAGGACCTGATCGGGCTGCGCATCCCGCTGGGCGAGCTGCCCGAGGACGCGCGGGCCTGGCAGGTCGGGGTGGACCAGCTGGCCGCGGAGGACAGCGAGGTCGCCGAGTACGTGCAGACGCTCGAGGAGGCCCGGGACACCGCGGAGTTGCCGGAGGCCTCGGGCGAGGCGATCGCCCGCGAGTTCGAGCGGTACCTGCGGCGTCGTGAGCCGGGCACGGGGCCGGGTGGCCCCGGGGTGGCGATGGAGGGCGGCGACACGCCGTTCCTGCGGGACACCGGCGCCGGCCGCACGCGCCCTCCGAAGCCCGAGCAGCCGGGCCCCGAGGCGATCCCGGGCGCGGAGGCCGCCGAAGCCGAGGCTACGGAGAGGCCGGACGCTCCGGCGGCATCGGAGAGCGCCGCCGAGGACGCTCCGGAGACGAGCCCCGAGCCGGGCGCAGACCCGGGCGGGAGCGCGAGCACGGACGCGGAAGCGGACGCGGACGCGGGCCAGGAGACCGACAGCGACTCCGAGGCGGACGGTCGCCCCGAGGGCGGCACCGGCGCCTAGAGTCCCTGCCGGAAGCGACGGAACGGAACGGGAGGGGTGCCCTGCGGGGCGCCCCTCCCGTCGTCGTACCAGGCGCCCTGATGGACCGTCCGCCGCGGACCGGACCCCTCGTCAGGGCACACGCAACCGCCCCCGGACTTCGGCGAGAAGTCCGGGGGCGGCGGCTGCCCGAAAGGGAGTCGTGCGGTCGCGCCCGCTACAGCGCCACACCCAGCAGCGCGTCGACGGCGCGGGAGACGAGTCCGGGCGCGGAGTCGTCCGTGCCGCCCCCGTCCGTCTGGAGCGCGGCCCAGCGGTCGACCGCGGCGAGCGCGGTGGGGGTGTCGAGGTCGTCGGACAGGGCGTCGCGGAGCTCCTCGACGAGCGCGTCGGCGGACGGGCCGTCGGGGCGCGACACGGCGGCCCGCCAGCGGTCGAGCCGCTCCACGGCGTCCTGGAGGACCTGGTCGGTCCACTCCCAGTCGTCGCGGTAGCGGTGCGAGAGCAGCGCGAGCCGGATGGCGGCCGGGTCGACGCCGTCGCGGCGGAGCTTGGAGACGAAGACCAGGTTGCCCCGGGACTTCGACATCTTCTCGCCGTCGAGGCCGACCATGCCGGCGTGGACGTACGCCTTCGCCATGGGGAACTCGCCGGTGAGGGCCTGGGCGTGGGAGGCGCCCATCTCGTGGTGGGGGAAGATCAGGTCGGAGCCGCCGCCCTGCACGTCGAAGCCCATGCCGAGGTGGTCGAGCGCGATGGCGACGCACTCGATGTGCCAGCCGGGGCGGCCGGCGCCGAGGCTGGCGCCGTCCCAGCTCGGCTCGCCCTCGCGGGCGGCCATCCAGAGCATCGGGTCGAGCGGGTTCTTCTTGCCCGGGCGGTCCGGGTCCCCGCCGCGCTCGGCGGAGAGATGGCGCATCAGCTCGGTGGTGTAGTGCGAGACCTGCCCGAAGTGCGGGTCGGCGTCGACGGAGAAGTAGACGTCCCCTTCGAGCTCGTAGGCGGCCCCGGAGTCCCGGAGGCGCTCGACCAGCGGGACGATGCCGGGTATGGCCTCGACGGCGCCGATGTAGTGCTGCGGGGGCAGCATCCGCAGGGCGGTCATGTCCTCGCGGAACAGGGCGGTCTCCCGCTCGGCGAGGCCGATCCAGTCGACGCCGTCGCGGATCGCGCGCTCCAGGAGCGGGTCGTCCACGTCCGTGACGTTCTGGACGTAGTGCACCTGCCGCTTGGTGTCGAGCCACACGCGCTGAACGAGGTCGAACGCGTTGTAGGTCGCCGCGTGACCCATGTGGGTCGCGTCGTACGGCGTGATGCCGCAGACGTAGATACGGGCGACGGGGCCGGGGGCGAGGGTGACTCGTCCGCCGGTCGCGGTGTCGTGGATCCGGAGGTCGCGGCCCTTGCCGGGAAGGGCGGGGACCTCAGAAGCGGGCCAGGCATGCATGACCCGAGCGTAACCGGACAGGTGTTCCGGATACGAACCGGATCCGGGATCTTGACCTATTAGGCGCTCTTGCGGGTCGGAGGCGTGCGTGTATACCCCCCAGGGGTGCATACCCCCGGGAAGGGTGCATCCCCGGGATGGCCGAAACGTTTCGGTCCGGTCAGACCGGCGGCCACGGGATCGACGGCCACTGCCCCGAGGGCTCCGGATGCCGTCCCGAGCTCCGCAGCGCCGCCACGCGCCCGCGTACGGCCGTCACCTCGGCCTCGGTGAGCAGTTCCGCCAGACGGGTGGCGAGAGGCTCCCCGGGGGCCAGCGAGCGGTCGAGGACGTCGAGGACCCCGGTCGCCTCCTCGGGCAGCTTCTCGCCCGCCCAGCCCCACAGCAGGGTGCGCAGCTTGTCGTCGACGTGGAAGGTGACCCCGTGGTCGATGCCGTACAGGTGGCCCCCGGGGGCCGGCAGCAGGTGCCCGCCCTTCCGGTCGGCGTTGTTGATGACGGCGTCCAGAACGGCCAGCCGCCGCAGTTCGGGGGTGTCCGCGTGGACGAGCAGCGCGGTGCGGTCCTCGTCCACCTGGGCGAGCCCGACGGCCTTCCAGCCTTCTTCGGCCTCGTCGCCCTCGGTCAGGGCGAGCAGGCGCGCGCCGGGGTCGGCCTCGATCCACAGCTGGACCATGCCCTCCCCGTACGGCCCGTCGCGGAGCACGGTCGGCGGGACCAGGCCCCAGCCGGTCGCCTCGGAGATCTCGTACGCGGCGACCTCGCGCTGGGCCAGGGTGCCGTCGGGGAAGTCCCACAGCGGCGCCTCGCCCGCGACCGGCTTGTACACGCAGGCCGCCTCCCTGCCCTCGTGGACGACGGAGCAGTACAGGACGGCGTTGGAGGCCTCGCGGACCCTGCCGCGTACGGTCAGCTCACCGCGGGCGAGCAGCTCGGTGTCCGGCGGGCTCGGGGGGCTGCTGCTCATGCTCCGCGGCGGTATCCGTTCTGGCGCGGGCAGACGTGGCCCTCGGGGTCGAGGGGCAGGCTGCACAGCGGGCAGGGCGGGCGGCCGGCGTTGACCACGTCCAGGGCCCGCTTGGCGAAGGCACGGGCCTGGGCGCCGCTGAGCCGGACCCGGAGCATCGGCGGGCCGTTCTCCTCGTCCTGGAGCAGCCGCTCCTCGGCCTCGGCGAGGTCCTCCTCGGAGTCCGCGTCGAGCTCGACGAGCGCCTGCGCCTCGACGATCATGCGCTGCTCCTCGCCGTCCCAGGCGAGCGCCATGGTGCCGACCCGGAACTCCTCGTCGACGGGTACGTCGAGGGGGGCGGTGTCGGCCACCTCGGCGGGCGCGACGGCGGGGACCGGGGCGTTGCCCCCGGTGCGGCGGACGACCTCGTCGAGGAGTTCATCCATCCGCTCAGCGAGCGCGGCGACCTGGGTCTTCTCCAGGGCCACGCTGGTGACCCGGCCGGCGGCGGACGCCTGGAGGAAGAACGTACGGCGGCCAGGCAGCCCGACCGTACCGGCCACGAAACGCTCCGGTGGGTCGTAGAGGAACACCTGACGGGACACGTTTCCCGGCTCCCTTGCGTCTCGACAGTCGTACTACGGCGGCGCGTCCACCCTACTGCGCGAAGCGATCACGGTGCGCCCGCACCACCACCGACCTCGGCGGTCCCCCTGGTGTCCGGGTGCTCGCGCGGGGCGAAGCCCGCGAAGTCGCCGGTGTCGCCGAGGCGGACGAGGAAGGGGCGCAGGCGCGTGTAGCGGATGACGGTGACCGAGCAGGGGTCGACGTGCAGGCGCTGGAAGAGGTCGAGGTGGAGGCCGAGGGCGTCCGCCACCACCGACTTGACGATGTCCCCGTGCGAGCACATGACGTAGGCGGCGTCCTCGCCGTGCTCGGCCTCGATCCGCGCGTTCCAGTCGTGGACCGCGTCGACGGCGCGGGCCTGCATCGCGCGCATGGACTCGCCGCCGGGGAAGGCCGCGGCGGAGGCGTGCGCCTGGACGACCTCCATCAGGGGTTCGTCGTTGAGCTCGGCCAGCTTCCGGCCCGACCAGTCGCCGTAGTCGCACTCGTTGATCCGGTCCTCGACGTGCAGCGGGAGGTCCGGGCGGGCGTCCAGGAGGGGCCGTACGGTCTCCCGGCAGCGCTGGAGGGGGCTGGAGACGACGGCGGCGAGCGGCACGTCCGCGAGCCGCCCGGGGAGCGCGGCGGCCTGCGCGGTGCCCCGCTCGTCGAGGGAGATCCCGGGGGTGCGCCCGGCGAGGACCCCGGAGGTGTTAGCGGTGGAGCGTCCGTGCCGGACGAGGATCAGCGTGGCCATGGCGGCCAGCCTAAGCGGTGCCGGGACAGGACCGGCGGGGTGTGGGAGGGAGCGGGAGGGGCATGGGTGCGTCGTGAGCTCGTTCGAGGGAGAATACGGCGCGTGATCGTGGATTCAGCCATCTATCGGGACGGACGCCGTACGGACGGCCCCGCCGACCTCTCCGACGCGCTCGACGAGGCGCGGGCCACGGGGGACGCCTTCCTGTGGGTGGGTCTCCACGAGCCGACGGAGGCGGAGTTCGAGCACGTGGCCTCGGAGTTCGCCCTCCATCCGCTGGCCGTCGAGGACGCCCTCAAGGCCCATCAGCGGCCCAAGCTGGAGGTCTACGACGACTCGCTGTTCGTGGTGCTCAAGCCGGTCGTCTACGAGCCGGAGAGCGACCGGGTCTCCTCGGGCGAGCTGATGGTGTTCATGGGCGACTCCTTCGTGGTGACCGTCCGGCACGGCGAGGGCGCCCCGCTGGCGCAGGTGCGCAAGCGGCTGGAGGCCGACCAGGAGGTCCTGAAGCACGGTCCGACGGCGGTGCTGTACGCGGTGAGCGACGCGGTCGTGGACCACTACCTCGACGTGGCGGGCGAGCTCCAGGTGGACCTGGAGGAGCTGGAGGCGGACGTGTTCGCCCCCACCGGCGGCAATCCCTCGAACACGGCGGAGCGGATCTACACGGCGAAGCGGCAGGTCCTGGAGTTCCGCCGGGCCGCGGGGCCGCTCTCCGGGCCGATGGCCCGGCTCACGGGCGGTTCGGTGCCGTTCGTCAACGAGCAGTCGCAGCCCTTCTTCCGGGACGTCAACGACCATCTGATGCGCTCCAACGAGCAGGTGGAGGGGCTCGACCGGCTCCTGTCCGACGTGCTGTCGGCCCATCTCGCGCAGATGGGGGTGCGGCAGAACGACGACATGCGGAAGATCTCGGCGTGGGCGGCCATGGCCGCGGTGCCCACGATGGTCGCGGGGATCTACGGCATGAACTTCGATCACATGCCGGAGCTGCACTGGACGGCGTCGTACCCGGTGGTGATCGTCGTGATGGTGGGCATCGAGGCGGCGCTGTACCGGCTGTTCAAGCGGCGCGGCTGGTTGTGAGCGGCCGGGGCCCGCCTCGCGGCGGGCCCCGGACACGTTCGGAAGGCGGGCGCGGTCAGAAGGCGGGCGCGGGGCTCGCGGGCCCGCCCAGGGCGTCGAGTCGCTCGGGCGTCTTCAGGCCGACCATCCGGTGCCAGCCCGCCGCCCGCTCCCAGGCGTGCATCCCGCGGATGCCCGCGGCGAGGACGGCGGCCTTGGGCCGGGGCCAGCCCAGGATCCGGCCCATGTGCCCCATCACGGCGAGGCTGACGTCGCGGTAGACCCCGATCTCGACCAGGGCCGACTCGCGCAGGGTCCGCTGGATGAGCCGGCCGTGCCCCGCGCGCGCGAGGCGCAGCAGTTCCTCGTGGCAGTAGGCGAGGTGGTTCGCCTCGTCGTTGTCGATCATGTGGATGGCCTTGCCGAGTTCGGGATGGCTCCCGAAGTACGTGACGAGCATGTCCATCTGGTCGGCGGCCCGCTGCTCGGTGACCCGGCTGTGGGCGAGGTAGACGATGACGTCCTCCTCGCTGAGCGGCTCGTCGCGGCGGAGCTTGTCGTGCGCGAGGCCGATGCCGCGCTGTTCGAGCAGCATCGTGTAGTCGGTGTCGGGCGGCACCGGGACGGGTTCGAGGCCGCGCTTCTTCATCAGTGCGTTGAAGATCCGGCCGTGCTTGTCCTCGTCCGCGCCGTGCCGGATGATCTTGGGGGCGAGGTCCCGCATCCCGGGGGCGACGAGCGCCGCGATCCGGCCGTTCTCCCAGCCGCCCTGGGTCTCGCCGCTCGCCGCGATCGAGCAGAAGAGCCGGAAGGACTCGTCGTTGTCGATGATTTCCTGGAACAGGCCCTTGGCCGTGAGCATCGCCGCCACCTCCGTGCGCAAGTCCGCACTCCGTCCGGCCCCCGGGACACCGAGTCAAATGCGCTCCGCCGCGCGGGGCAACAGGAGGGCCGGGCGACTCGGCCGAAAGAGTGAGCCCCGAGGGCGTAACCGCGGGCCCCGCGGAGCCGTTGTGCAGCGTGACGGCCGTGGCGGGGAAGACCCCCGAGCCCCCACCACGGCCGCGGAACCTACGGTCCCCGGCGACGGGGAACCGCTACGCCAGGCCCGCCCGCTCCGCCGCCTCCACACCCGCCCGCAGGGCGGCGAGGCGCTCGTCGAGCGTGAAACCGGCCGGGGCGAGGGTGAGGGTGGTGACCCCGGCCTCCGCGTAGGCCGTCATCCGCTCGGCGATCCGCTCGACGGGGCCGAGCAGCGAGGTCTGGTCGATCAGGCTCTGCGGCACGGCCGCCGCCGCGCCCGCCTTGTCGCCGGACAGGTACTTGTCCTGGATCTCGGCGGCCTCCTTCTCGTACCCCATGCGCTGCGCGAGCTGGTTGTAGAAGTTCTGCTTGCGGCTGCCCATGCCGCCCACGTACAGCGCGGTGTACGGGCGGAACACGTCGGCGAGGGCGTCGACGTCGTCGCCCAGGGCGAGCGGCACGGTGGGACAGACGTCGAAGCCGTCCATCGTCAGGCCGGCCTTCTCGCGTCCGGCGCGGATGTGCCGGAGCGCGGTCTCCTCCAGGTGCGCGGCGGAGGGGAAGATCAGCAGGGCGCCGTCGGCGATCTCGCCGGTCTGTTCCAGGTTCTTGGGGCCGATCGCCGCGATGTAGAGCGGGATGTGCTCGCGCTCCGGGTGCACCGTGAGCTTGATGGGCTTGCCCGGGCCGCCGGGCAGCGGCAGGGTCCAGTGCTCGCCGTCGTAGCTGAGGCGCTCGCGGGTCATCGCCTTGCGGACGATCTCGACGTACTCGCGGGTGCGGGCGAGCGGCTTGTCGAACTTCACGCCGTACCAGCCCTCGGAGACCTGCGGTCCCGAGACGCCGAGGCCGAGGCGGAAGCGGCCGCCGGTGAGCGAGTCGAGGGTGGCGGCGGTCATGGCCGTCATGGCGGGCTGCCGGGCCGGGATCTGCATGATCGCGGAGCCGACGTCGATCCGCTTCGTCTTCGCCGCGACCCAGGCGAGCACGGTGGGGGCGTCGGAGCCGTAGGCCTCGGCGGCCCAGCAGACGTCGTAGCCGAGGCGGTCCGCCTCCTGAGCGACGGCGAGGTTGTCGCCGTCCATGCCCGCACCCCAGTAGCCGAGGTTGATGCCGAGCCGCATGTCCACGCACCCCTTACCCATCGGTAACGTCCTTGTGGGCGGGACTCTAGCGCGCGGCCTGGGCGGCCGTCAGGACGTGGTTGTCCACAGGCTCTCTCCGCGTGGTGCCCCGGCCAGTAATCTCGCGGCCATGGAGCAGAGGCATCTCGGACGTACCGGCCTGCGTGTGTCGCGCATCGGACTCGGCACCCTCACCTGGGGCCGGGACACCGACGAGCACGACGCCGCCGAGCAGTTGAAGTCGTTCTGGGACGCGGGCGGCACGCTCGTGGACACCGCCGACGTGTACGGCGGCGGCGAGGCGGAGTATCTGCTCGGGCGCCTGATGGAGCGGCTGGTGTCCCGGCAGGACCTGGTCCTGTCCACCAAGGCGGGCAGCGTCCCCGACCCCGACCGGCGCACGGACGGCTCGCGCGGCCATCTGCTCGCCGCGCTCGACGCCTCCCTCGCCCGGCTCGGCACGGACCACGTCGACCTGTGGCAGCTCCACGCCTACGACCCGCACACCCCCCTTGAGGAGTCCCTCCAGGCCCTCGACATCGCGGTACGCAGCGGGCGGGCGCGCTACGCGGGCGTGGCCAACTTCTGCGGCTGGCAGCTCGCCAAGGCGGGCACCTGGCAGCTCGGCGGGGACCGGACCCGGCTCGCGGGGGCGCAGCTGGAGTACTCGCTGCTCCAGCGGGGCGTGGAGCGGGAGGTGCTGCCCGCCGCGCAGGATCTCGGGATAGGTCTGCTGCCCTCCTCCCCGCTGGGACGCGGGGTCCTGACGGGCAAGTACCGGAGCGGGACGCCGTCCGACTCGCGCGGGGCCTCGGAGAGGATGGCGCCGTTCGTGGAGCCGTACCTGGACGACGCCGCGAGCAGGGTCGTGGACGCGGTCGCGACTGCGGCGGAAGGCCTGTCGACGACCCCGCTGCACGTGGCGCTGGCCTGGGTCCGCGACCGGCCCGGGGTGACCGCGCCGATCGTCGGCGCGCGCACGGCGCGCCAGCTCGCGGCCGCGTTGTCGGTGGAGACCCTTAGTCTTCCTGACGAGATCTGTCGGGCGCTGGACGATGTGTCGGCGCCCGTGCACCGCTATCCGGATCACGACTGGAGCACCTTGTGACCGAGCCTTCCGGGGAGACCGCGCCCGAGGCACCCGAGGACGGGGCACCCACCGACGACGTGCGCGAGGACGCACGGGAGGGGGCTGCCGAGCCGGCGGGGC
>NZ_RDBH01000129.1:1520393-1550033 GCF_008042145.1 Streptomyces sp. adm13(2018) | reverse complement strand
CCCCGCCTCGTACAGCGCCCGCTTCCCCGTCCGCGCGGCCGTCGGCAGCGCGCGCGTGTGGGTCACGACGGCCGGCTGGCAGAACGGCATCCGCGCCTCGACCGCCCACGCCATCGAGAGGTGGTCCACCCGCCGCAGGTGGTACGCCGGCAGCCGCCAGCGCGTCTCGAAGGCCGTCATCGCGGTGAGCCGGTCCTCGCCGACGGCCTCCGCGGAGCGCAGTTCCTGCTCGATGCGGTCGGCCGCCGACCCGCGGTCGGCGATGTGGGCCCGGTAGTCGGCGGTGTACAGGTGCTCGCGGAGCAGGCGTGGCGCGGCCGAGAGCGCGTCCGCGTACGCCCCGGCCCAGTCCGTGCCCGCCGGTGCGGCGAGCGCCGCCGCCATCCGGTCGTAGCCGCCGAAGAGTTCATCGGCCCCGTCGCCGGTCAGCGCGACGGTGAAGCCGTTCTCGCGGACGGCACGGAAGAGCGCGTAGGTGGAGAGGGCGATCGGGTCGGCGTTGGGCTGGCCGAGGTGGCGGACGGTCCGGGTGAGGAGGGAGCCGGTCTCGTCGGGGTCGACGGCGACCTCGTGGTGCACGGTGCGGGTCCGGCGCGCGACGGAACGGGCGTACGCGGCCTCGGAGTCGGGCCACCGGCCGCGGTAGGTGAGGTGGAAGGTGTGCAGCGGCGGGGCGTCGGTCTCGCGGGCGTGCTCGGCGGCGAGCGCGGTGACGAGCCCGGAGTCGAGGCCGCCGCTGGTGATGGCGCAGACCGGCATGTCGGCCTCGGCGAGCCGCCGCACCTCGTGCCGCAGGACGTCCTGGGTGTCGCCGACGGGGGCGCTCCGGTGCGGGCCGCGGCGGCGGACGACGGGTGCGGCCCCGGGCCGTACGAGGGCGGTGGCGCCGGGCGGCAGGACGTCGACGCCGTCGAGCGCGGTGTGGGCGGAGAAGGACGTGCGGGTGGCGAGGACGGTGTCGAGGGAGTCCTCGCGCGGCGAGATCCGCACGCCCTCGAAGGCGAGGAGCGCGGGGATCTCGGAGGCGAAGCGGGTGGACCCGTCGTACGGGTCGTGGTGGAGGTGGATCGGCTTCATGCCCATGTCGTCGACGGCGAGGACGAGTCGGGTGCTGCCGGGGCGCAGGTCGAGGACGGCGACGGCGAACATGCCGTCGAGGTGCTCGGCGAACGCGGCGCCGTACTCGGCGTAGAGGGCGGGCAGCAGCGTGCCGTCGCAGCGGTCGGGGAAGCGGTGGCCGCGGGCGGCGAGGGTCCGGCGCAGCTCGGCGTGGTTGTAGATCTCGCCGTTGAGGACGGCGAGGACGCCGGGGAGGTGCGGCAGCCGGTAGGGCTGCCGACCGCCGCAGGGGTCGGTGACGGCGAGCCGGTCGCAGCCGAGGGCCCAGCCGGGGCCGGTGAGCACGGCGTGCTCGTCGGGTCCGCCGTGGCGCTGGCGGGCCGACACGGCGGCGAGTTGCGCCGGGTCGGGGCGGTCGGCGCGGGCCGCCGCCCCGGCGGCGAAGGAGCCGAGAATCCTGCACACAGCGGTCACCCTCCAAGCACGTCACTCACCCTGTTGGACCAATGATTTGAATCTACCAAGTTTTTGAATGGCGCGTAAGTGCCATGTCCTGTTCACGCCACCGGTTGGCCTTGCGACGCCCCCGCCGCCCCAACAGGCTGACCTCATGAGGGACATGGAGGACTACGACCACGCCGCCCGCACCGCGCCCGAATCGCTGCTCGTCGTGGCCGCGCACCCCGACGACATCGAGTTCTGCGTCAGCGGCACCGTCATGCGGTGGATCGAGCGCGGCACCCGCGTCACGTACTGCATCGTCACGGACGGCGGCGCCGGCGGCTACGACGACCGGCTCCCCCGCCAGGCCATGGCGGATCTGCGCCGCGCCGAACAGGTCCACTCCGCCAAGCTCAGCGGCGTCGCGGACGTCCGCTTCCTCGGCTACCCCGACAGCTTCGTGGAGGCCTCCGTGGAACTCCGCCGGGACCTGTGCCGGGTGATCCGGGAGGTACGGCCGCAGCGCGCGATCATCCCGTCCCCCGAGATCAACTGGGCGCGGGTCGCCGACCTCCACCCCGACCACCGCGCCGTCGGCGACGCCTGCCTGCGCGCGGTCTACCCCGAGGCCCGCAACCCCTTCGCCCACCCCTCCCTGCTGAAGGAGGAGGGCCTGGAGCCGTGGACCGTGCACGAACTCTGGCTGATGACCGGCCCCACCCCCAACCAGTACGTGGATGTCACCCCCGTCTTCGACCGCAAGGTCGAGGCCCTGCGCATCCACACCTCACAGACGGCCCACTTCGACGACCTCGCGGGGCTGCTCCGCACCTGGCTCGGCGAACACGCGACGGCGGGCGGGCTGCCGGCGGGGCGGATGGCGGAGGCGTTCCAGATCGTGCACATCGACTGAGCACGCCCGCGTGCGCGGCCCGGACCGCACCTCGGCGCACACGACCCGCGCGCCGCCCGGGGAACGCCCCTACGATCGGCACATGACCTCTCGCCGCGGTTCGTCGCTCTCGCTCTGGTCACGGGACTCGTTCCTGTCCATCGCCTCGGTCGGGTCGACGCTGTCGATCGGCTCGGTCGGGTCGTTCCTGTCCGTCGGCTCCGTCGGGTCGTACCTGTCCGTCGGCTCCGTGGGCTCCGCGATGTCGGCCGCCTCGGTGGGCTCCTGGGCGAGCCTCGGGTCGCTGCTCTCGGCCCAGTCCCGCTGGTCGGTGCTCTCCTGGCGCTCCCGCGGCGGCGTACTCGCCGCCGGGGCGGTCCTCGCCGTCGCGGGGACCGTGGTGGCGGCGGTCTCGGCCCCCCGCGGCGGTGACCGAGGGGTGTGACCGGGGTCACACGGGTCGTCTGTCAGCAATCGGGCGGCGTCTCGTTCAAGGGGCGCCCGAACGAGACAGGAGCATCGTCATGAAGCACCGCATCGTCGTCCTCGGAGCCGGATACGCCGGGGCCTACGCCGCCGGGAACCTGGCCCGCCGGCTCTCCCCCGCCGACACCGAGATCACCGTCGTCAACGCCGCCCCCGACTTCGTCGAGCGGATGCGGCTGCACCAGCTCGCCAGCGGCCGGGACCGCTCGGTCCGGTCGCTCGCCGATGTCTTCGCGGGGAGCGGGGTCCGGCTGCGGGTGGCCCGCGTCACCGGAGTCGACCCCGTGCGCGGGACCGTCTCGGTGACCCCGGGGCCCGGCACGGACGGCGGCGAACTCGCCTACGACACCCTCCTCTACGCCCTCGGCAGCTCCGTGGACCACCACGGCGTGCCCGGCGCGGCCGAGTACGCCCACGACGTGGCCGGCCGGGACTCGGCCCTCCGGCTGCGCGAGCGGCTGGCCGCCCTGGAGGCGGGCGGCACCGTCCTGGTCGTCGGCGAGGGCCTGACCGGCATCGAGACCGCCACCGAGATCGCCGAGGCCCGGCCCGACCTCTCGGTCGCCCTCGCCGCCCGCGGCGAGCCGGGCGCCTGGCTCTCCCCGAAGGCGCGCCGCCACCTGCACCGGGCCCTCGACCGGCTCGGCGTCACCGTGCACGCGCACACCGAGGTCACGGCCGTCGAACCGGCCCGGGCGGTCACCGCGGGCGGCGCGACCGTACCGGCCGACGTGACCGTGTGGACGGCCGGGTTCGCCGTGCACCCGCTCGCGGCCGCCGCGGGCCTGGCGGTCGCCGAGTCCGGGCGGATCCTCGTCGACCGCACCATGCGCTCGGTCTCCCACCCGAACGTCTACGCCGCCGGCGACTCCGTCCACGCGATCGGCGACAACGGCCGCCCCCTGCCGATGTCCTGCGCGTCGGCCGGGTTCACCACCATGCAGGCGAGCGCCGCGATCATCGCGCGCCTCACCGGCGGTGAGGTCCCGACCGTGGGGCTGAAGTACCACGGCAACCACATCAGCCTCGGGCGGCGGGACGCCGTCTTCCAGACGGTGGACGGGGACGCGCGGTCCAAGGACTGGTACCTGGGCGGCCGGACCGCCGCACGGATGAAGGCGGGCATCCTGGCCGGCGCCGGGTGGAACATCGCCCACCCCGTCCTCGGCCTGCCGAGGCGCAAGCGACTGACGGCCGCCGCGCCCGCGCCCGACCGGACCGGCGTCCGTGCGACGGTCTAGGGGGTGCCGACGCTCCGTGACGTGGGCCCGGTCCGGGGCGGGTCCCTGCCCGGGACCCGCCCCCGGCCCGGCCGGCCGCGCGGTCGCCGGGGCGTCGGACCCGGCGCGGCCGGCGGGCGCCCGCCGCGCGCCCGCGGCCGGTCCTAAGGTGTTCGTCATGGACAGCGCAGCCGTCGCACGTTTCGAGGCCGGGCGGGCGCGGCTGGGCTCGCTCGCCTACCGCCTGCTCGGTTCGGCCGCGGACGCCGAGGACGCCGTGCAGGACACCTTCCTGCGCTGGCAGGCCGCGGACCGCGACCGGATCGACGTCCCGGAGGCCTGGCTGACCAAGGTCCTCACCCACCTCTGCCTCGACCGGCTCCGCTCGGCGCACACCCGCCACGAACGCGCCGCCGGCGCCTGGCTCCCCGAGCCGCTCCTCGACGGCGACCCGATGCTCGGCCCCGCCGACACCTTCGAGCAGCGCGAGTCGGTGTCCCTCGCCGTCCTGACCCTCATGGAGCGCCTGTCCCCGGTCGAACGGGCCGTGTACGTCCTGCGCGAGGCCTTCTCCTACAGCCACGCCGAGATCGCCGGGATCCTCGACATCACCGAGTCCACGAGCCAGCAGCACACCCACCGGGCCCGGGTCCGGGTCGCGGCCGAGCGCCGCGGCGGCCGGGTCGCGCCGGACCCGGAGACCGCGCGCCGGGTCGTCGAGGAGTTCCTCGCCGCCGCGGTCTCGGGACGCACCGAGCGCCTCGTGGCGCTGCTCACCGACGACGTGACCGCGGTGTCGGACGGCGCGGGGCTGGCCAGGCGGCTGCTGCGGATCACGACCCGCGAGCGGGTCGCCTCCTTCGTACGGGCCGGGTTCCGGCCCACGGAGGCGAAGCGGCGGCTGGCCGGCGGCACGCCCGCGCTGTACGTCGCCGCGGTCAACGGCGCCCCCGCCGTCCTCGCCGTGGTCGACGGACGGGTCGTGGGCGCCGTGGTGTGCGCGGTCGGCGACGGCCGGATCACGTCCCTGCACGGGGTCGCCACCCGGGACCGGCTCACCCGCCTCGCCGAGGCCTGGCGCCGGAGCGGACCCGGGGCGCCGGTCATCGCCGCGTGGTGACCGGGGGATCGGGGGGCCGCCGCGCGGCCGGCGGTCCTACTGCCCCAGCCGGTACCTGATCTTCTTGACCAGTTCGTTCAGGTCGGGTCGCCGCAGCAGGCCGTAGTGGTCCGCGTCCAGTTCCACCACCGTCGGCGGGCGCGTCGACCAGCCCTCGGCGTTCTCCAGGAACGCGTAGTCGTCGCCCGCCGCCTTGAAGAGGGTGACCGGGCACGCCACCCGGCGCTCCGTCAGTTCGCGGAAGGTGTACGTGAACGCGAAGGTCTCCTCCACGATCGCCACGATCCGGCCGATCAACTCCGGCTCCAGGTAAGGGAAGTCGGCCGCCACCCGTCGTACGAAGTCCTCCCGGCCGTCCGCCGTCACCGTCGGGTCGAGCGCCCCGGCGAACACCGAGTACAGGATCGTCACGAACGCCGGGTTCCGGTAGTCCGCTCCGCCCGTCTGCGAGGACCGGACCTTCGGCGAGCCCGGCGCGATCAGGAACAGGTTCTCCACCTGCTCCCCCGCCGCCTCCAGGAGGTGCGCGGACTCGAAGGCGACCCGCGCGCCGAAGGAGTATCCCCAGAGCGTGTACGGGCCGGCCGGCTGGCGGCGCCGGATCGCCGCCACGTCCGCCGCCGCCGTCTCGCGGATCGTCGGGTACGGCTCCTCGCCGCGGTTGATGCCGTGCGCCTGCACCCCGTAGAAGGGGCGGTCGATGCCGATGTCCTCCGCGAGGTGCCGCAGGTTCATCGGGTAGCCGCCGAGACCGGGCCAGCAGAAGACCGGCGGCCGCGCGCCGGCCGCCTGGAGCCGGACCAGCCGGGAGGAGGGGGCCGCGGCCGCGCCGTCCAGCCGGTGGGCGAGCTTCTCGATCGTCGGGCGGTCGAAGAGGATCTGGAGCGGCAGCCGCGCGTCGAACTCCCGGTTGATCCGGGTCACCAGCGCGACGGCGACGAGGGAGTTGCCGCCCGACTCGAAGAAGTCGTCGAGGACCGAGACCGCCCCGGCGTCCCCGTACTTCAGCGCCGCCGCCCACGCCTCGGCGAGGCGGCGCTCCGTGCGGGTGCGCGGGAGGACGTGCGGCCGGCCGTGCAGGCCGACGTCGACCACGGCGAGACCGGCCAGCGCCCTCGTGTCCACCTTGCCGTTCGCGGACAGCGGCAGCCGGTCCAGGACGACCACCCGGTTGGGGATCATGTAGTCGGGCAGGTGGTGGGTCAGGTCGTCGCGGATCATCTCCGCCGGGCCCTTCATGTGGACGGTGTCCTCGTGCATGCCCTCGCTGAGCGCCTGCTCCCGGGAGACCCGGCCGCCGACGAAGAAGTACGAGGGTCCGGCCGGCCGGCCGGCCGCCGCCAGGATCTCGTCCGTCCGGCGGGCCGCGGGGAGCGGGTCGCCGGACTTGGAGCTGTAGCCGGCGGACATGAACCCGAGGCCGTGGTCACCGAGTTGGAGGCGCTGGAGGGTCCGGCCCAGGTCCACGTAGGCGCGGTCGGCGTGCGCCGTGCGGGCGATCACCGTGATGCCCAGCCGCGCCCGCTCGTAGACCCCCTGGTTGATCGCGATCACGTGCCGCTTCTCCACCAGGGCGGCGGAGACCCGTCTCAGGTCGCCGTCCTCGTAGGCGTACTGGCCCTCGGGCAGGCCGGTCACCGCGTCCCCGTGCGCCTGGACGTAGACGTCGACCTCGGGGGGCGTGCGGGACTCCTCGTCGTACGGGACCACCTCGAAGACGCCGTCCCCGCGGGGCCGGAGGTCCAGGCCGTGGCCGGGCAGGACCTCCTCGAACAGGCCCGCCAGGTGGCCCGCCTCGATCTCCAGGACCTCCTGGACGTTGTTCCGGTAGACCGGTTCGATCGCCGAGCGCACGCCCCGGAGGGCCAGCCGCAGGAAGGGTTCCTCCGCCGCGCGGCTCCCCGCCGCCGGCTCCGCCGTGAGGTACAGCTGGTGGCGGACCGGGTGGTAGTAGTACGTGCCCGGTTCCAGGCCCGCGACGCCGTTCGCCTCGACGTACAGCCGTGTCGCGTACAGCGCGCCGGGGGACGCGTACCCGTACTTCGGCAGCAGCCGCTCCTCGCTGGTGAACTGGCCGGACCAGCGCAGGATCTCCCCCAGGTCCGCCGCGGTCAGACTGCCGACCGTCCGGGATCCGATGCCCTCGGGGCGGCGGGCGAGGGCCGCCAGGACGTCGCCGCGCGTGACCTCCCCGCCCTCGTAGAAGCGGTACGTCTTGCGGGCGAAGACCGTGCGGCGCATCCGCCCGGTGGGGGTGCGGCCGGGCAGCACGACCACGGGGCGGCCGGCCAGGTCGGCGTCGGGCCGGAGGCCGGCGTTCGACAGCTGCGCCCTGACCTGGAGCTTCGACTCCTTGGACTGGTGGTGGGCGCCGTGGTTGCCCTGGTCCATCAGGGCGGCTTCCCTGGGCGACAGCTCGACGCAGGCGACGAGGTTCTGGAAGCCCGTGCGGGGCTCGTCCTTGACGATGACGGCCGCGTTCCGCACCCAGTCGTGGTTCTCGATCGCCAGCGCGATCTCGTCCAGCTCGACGCGGAAGCCGCGGAGCTTGATCTGGTTGTCGGCGCGGCCGGCGAACTGGACGGTGCCGTCCTCGTTCCAGTGGGCCAGGTCGCCGGTGCGGTAGAGCCGCTCGCCGGTGCCGGTGGTGAGGAAGCGTTCGGCCGTCAGCTCGGGGCGGTCCAGGTACCCCCGCGCCACCTGGACCCCGGAGACGCACAGTTCCCCGTCGCGTATGTGGAAGGCCGTGCCGTGGGCCGGTCTGCCGATGGGTATCGCCGCGGGGGCGGCCGGATCGTCGACCGTGGCGCGGTCGACGACGTGCGAGGAGGCGTTGATGGTGCACTCCGTGGGGCCGTACAGGTTGACCAGGTCGGCGGCGGGCAGCGCGGCGAGGAGCTGCGCGGCCAGGTTGCGGGAGAGGATCTCGCCGCCCGAGTAGACCCGGCGCAGGGAGGTGCAGTCGCCGAGGCGCTCGGTGTCCACGAGGGCCTGGAGGAGGGTGGGGACGCCCTGGAGCATCGTCGCGCGGTGCCGGCGGACGGTGTCGACGAGGGCCTCGGGGTCGCGGTGGACGCCCGGGGGGCCGACGGCGACGCGGGCGCCGACGGCGGGGGCGAGGATCTCCCACTGGGCCGCGTCGAAGCTCATCGGGGTCTTCTGGACGACGACGGCGCCGGGGGCGAGGTGGTGCTCGGCCGCCATCCAGCGCAACTGGGAGACGATCGACCGGTGTTCGACCATCACGCCCTTCGGCCGGCCCGTGGAGCCCGAGGTGTAGAGGACGTACGCGAGGTCCGTGTCCCGGATGCCGTACGGCTCCGGCTCCTCGCCCGCGGTCGCCCAGGCGTGCCGGACGGCGTCGCCGAGGGTGACGACGGTGGTGCCGGGCGGGGCGAGGCCGGCGACGCGGGCGCGGAGGTGCTCCTGGGTGACGACGATCCGGGCGGAGCTGTCCTCGATCATGTACCGGACGCGTTCCTCCGGGTACTCCGGGGAGAGCGGCACGTAGGCAGCGCCGGAGCAGACCGCGCCCCAGACGGCGACGACCAGCTCCAGGGACGGTTCCGTGTGGATGCCGATGCGGTCGTCGGGCCGCGCGCCCAGGGAGCGCAGGTACTGGCCGAGGACCAGGGCGCCCTCGGAGAGCTCCCGGAAGGTGAGGCTCTCGTCCTCGTACACGACGGCGACGGCGTCGGGGCGGTGCAGGGTCTCGGCGTGCAGGAGACGGTCCAGGGTGCGCATGGTGGTCCCTTCTGTAGAGGCCCACGCCTCTGCCGTGCGGCGGGCTTTCGCCACCCCCGTTGTGGGCAGTCGTTCCGCTGGGCGGGTGGGCAGCGGGCGCGGCGTGGTCTGCGGGAAGGTGGGCGGGGTCAGCGGTAGATCAGGAGTTCCTGTTCCGTCGCGCCCGTCAGTACGTAGCGGGTCCGCACCAGCGGGCGGCCCGCGTAGATGCGGATCAGGGTGGCCGCGTCGCCCTTGAAGGTGGCCGGCGGGCGGCCCTCGATCGCGTTGCCGAGGGAGACCGGGGCCGCCGCCTTGTCCGCGAGGACGCCGACGAGCCGCGGGGTCTCGCGCTTGCGGCTGGTGACCGTGAGGAGCGGGAGCGCGAGCTCCAGCGCCTGGCCGCAGTAGGCGCCCGGTTCGCCGAAGGCCTCCCGTACGTCGCCCGCGTGGACCCACTCCCCGAGCGCCACGGCGTCGAGGCGGCCGTCCTCGCGGGCCGCGATCACCGGGCCGGCCTCCGTCAGGCCGCGTTCGAGTTCGTCGAGGATCCGGCCGAGCGGCCAGTCCTCGCGCGCGGCGACGTCGCAGGCGTTCGCCTCCGGCAGGAACACGCCCTCCTCCAGCCGGTCCTCGACGATCCGGACCAGCGCCGCCCCGCAGTGCGCGAGGACCTGCCGGGCCGTCCACCCGGGGCAGGCGGTGCGGAGCTCGTACGCCTCCTCCGGCGTCCGGCGCAGGAGCGGCATCAGCAGGTCCCGTTCGGTGCGCAGGAGGCGGTCCGGGAGCCAGGGGTCACGCTCTTCGTCCGTACACATCAGTAGCGGTAGTGGTCCGGCTTGTACGGTCCCTCCACCGGAACCCCGATGTACGAGGCCTGCTCCGGGCGGAGGGTCGTCAGGCGGACGCCGAGGGCGTCGAGGTGGAGGCGGGCGACCTTCTCGTCGAGGTGCTTGGGGAGGGTGTGGACGCCGACGGGGTAGGCGGCCGTCTTCGTGAAGAGCTCGATCTGCGCGAGGGTCTGGTCGGCGAAGGAGTTCGACATCACGAAGGAGGGGTGGCCGGTCGCGTTGCCCAGGTTGAGCAGGCGGCCCTCCGACAGGACGATGACGACCTTGCCGTCCTCGAACGTCCAGGTGTGGACCTGCGGCTTGACCTCGTCCTTCACGACGCCGGGGATCCTGGCCAGGCCGGCCATGTCGATCTCGTTGTCGAAGTGGCCGATGTTGCCGACGATCGCCTGGTGCTTCATGCGGGCGATGTCGGACGCCATGATGATGTCCCTGTTGCCGGTGGTCGTGATGAAGAGGTCCGCCGTCTCCACCACGTCCTCCAGGGTGGCGACCTGGTAGCCGTCCATCGCCGCCTGGAGCGCGCAGATCGGGTCGATCTCGGTGACGATCACCCGGGCGCCCTGGCCACGCAGGGACTCCGCCGAGCCCTTGCCGACGTCACCGTAGCCGCAGACGACGGCCGTCTTGCCGCCGATGAGGACGTCGGTGGCGCGGTTGATGCCGTCGATGAGGGAGTGGCGGCAGCCGTACTTGTTGTCGAACTTCGACTTGGTGACGGCGTCGTTCACGTTGATCGCCGGGAAGAGCAGGGCGCCCTCGCGGTGCATCTCGTAGAGGCGGTGGACGCCGGTCGTGGTCTCCTCGGTGACGCCCCGGATGCCGGTGGCGAGGGCCGTCCAGTCGAGGGTGCTGTTCTCCAGGAGGGCACGCATGACGGCGAGTTCCTCGTTGGCGGGCTCCGGGAGCGCGCCGGTCTTCTGGCGTTCGACGCCCAGGTGGACCAGGGCTGTGGCGTCACCGCCGTCGTCGAGGATCATGTTGGGTCCGTCGGCGTCCGGCCAGGTCAGGGCCTGCTCCGTGCACCACCAGTACTCCTCCAGGGTCTCGCCCTTCCAGGCGAAGACGGGGATCCCGGCGGCGGCGATCGCGGCGGCCGCGTGGTCCTGCGTCGAGTAGATGTTGCAGGACACCCAGCGGACCTCGGCGCCCAGCGCGACCAGGGTCTCGATGAGGACGGCGGTCTGCACGGTCATGTGCAGGGAGCCGGTGATCCGCGCCCCCGCCAGGGGCCGCTGCTCGGCGTACTCGCGGCGGATCGCCATCAGGCCCGGCATCTCGTGCTCGGCGAGGGTGATCTCCTTGCGGCCGAAGGCGGCCAGGGAGAGGTCCGCGACCTTGTGGTCGGTGAAGACGTCAGACATGGACAACGCTCCTTGCGCTGAGGATGGTTCGGTGGATTTCGAGAGCCGCCGTCGACCTGTTGAGCGTGATGTGGTGCAGGCCGGGCGCGCCCTCGTCGAGCAGCCGCAGGCCCATCCGCGTCGCGTGGTCGACGCCGACGCGGTACGCGGCGGCCGGGTCGTCCCGCGCCGCCTCCAGGCGGTGCGCCAGGTCCTCGGGGAAGGCGGCGTCGCTCAGCTCGGCGAAGCGCCGGATCTGGCGGACGTCGGTGGCCGGCATGATCTCGGGGATGATCGGGGTGTCGCAGCCGGCGGCGGCGACCCGGTCGCGCAGCCGCAGGTAGTCCTCGGGGTCGAAGAACATCTGCGTGATGGCGTAGTCGGCGCCCGCCCGGCACTTGGCGACGAAGTGCGCGAGGTCCTCCGCCGGGCCGGCCGACCTCGGGTGGCCCTCGGGGAAGGCCGCCACCCCGATCCGGAAGTCGCCCAGCGACCGGACCAGTTCGACGAGTTCATGGGCGTACGTGAACCCGTGCGGGTGCGGGGTCCACGGGCCGCGCGGATCGCCCGGCGGGTCACCGCGCAGCACGAGGACGTCGCGTACTCCGGCATCCGCGTACGCGCCGATGATGGCGCGCAGTTCGGCGACGGAGTGGCCTATGGCCGTCAGGTGCGCGACGGGCCGCAGGGTGGTCTCGGCCGCGATCCGCTTCGTCACCCCGATGGTCCGGTCGCGGGACGAGCCGCCCGCGCCGTACGTCACCGACACGAAGTCCGGGGCGAGGGCCTCCACGCGGCGGATCGCCTCCCACAGGGCCCGCTCGCCCCGGTCGGTCTTCGGCGGGAAGAACTCGAAGGAGAAGGTGGGGTCCCCGGGGACCGGGCTCATCTGCGGCCTCCCGCGTTGAAGTAGCTCGCTTCGGGGTGGTGGACGACGATGGCGTCCGTCGACTGCTCGGGGTGCAGCTGGTACTCCTCCGACAGCTCCACGCCGATCCGCTCCGGCCGCAGCAGGGCGGCGATCTTGGCCCGGTCCTCCAGGTCGGGGCAGGCCGGGTAGCCGAGCGAGTAGCGGCAGCCCTGGTACTCGGTGCGGAGCATGCCGTCGAGGCCGGCCGGGTCGCTTCCGCCGATGCCCCATTCAGCGCGCACCCGCGCGTGCCAGTACTCGGCGAGCGCCTCCGCCAACTGGACTGACAGGCCGTGGAGTTCGAGGTAGTCCCGGTAGGCGTCGGCGGCGAAGAGCCGTGCCGTCTCCTCCCCGATCCGGGAGCCGACGGTGACCACCTGGAGGGCGACGGCGTCGATCTCGCCGGAGTCCTCCGCGCGGTGGAAGTCGGCCAGACAGAGGCGGCGGCCCCGCTGCTGGCGGGGGAAGGAGAAGCGGGTCCGCTCGCCTCCGTCCTCGTCCAGGACGATCAGGTCGTCGCCCTTGGACACACAGGGGAACCAGCCGTAGACGACGGCCGCTTCCAGGAGGTGGTCCGTCTGGAGGCGGTCGAGCCAGGTCCGCAGCCGCGGCCGGCCCTCCGTCTCGATGCTCTCGGCGTCCTTGAGCCCCCACTGGCCCTTGAAGAGGGCGGTCTCGTCCAGCCAGGAGGCGTACTCGGCGAGCCGGATGCCCTTCACCACCCTGGTCCCGAGGAAGGGGGGTTCGGGGACGGGGTTGTCGGCGGCGACGTCGGAGCGGCCGGCCGGTTCGGGCTCCCGGACCTCCGCCGCGGGCAGCGGGGTCTCGCGTTTCGGCACGCGGCGCTGCTTGAGCGGCGGGAGCACCACGCCGGGGACGCCGCGCTTGACGCCCATGAGGGCGTCCATGAGGCGCAGGCCCTCGAAGGCGTCGCGGGCGTAGCGGACCTCGCCCTGGTAGATCTCGTGGAGGTCCTGCTCGACGTAGGCGCGGGTGAGGGCGGCGCCGCCGAGGATCACGGGGTACTTGGCGGCCAGCTCGCGCTGGTTGAGCTCTTCCAGGTTCTCCTTCATGATCACGGTGGACTTCACCAGGAGGCCGGACATGCCGATGACGTCGGCGGAGTGTTCCTCGGCGGCCTCCAGGATCGCGGAGACCGGCTGCTTGATGCCGATGTTGACGACGTTGTAGCCGTTGTTGGACAGGATGATGTCGACGAGGTTCTTGCCGATGTCGTGGACGTCGCCGCGGACGGTGGCCAGGACGATCGTGCCCTTGCCGACCCCTCCCTCGCCGTCGGCCGTTCTCTCCATGTGCGGCTCCAGGTGCGCCACCGCGGACTTCATCACCTCGGCGGACTGGAGCACGAACGGCAGCTGCATCTGACCGGAACCGAACAGCTCGCCGACGGTCTTCATGCCGTCGAGCAGGATCTCGTTGACGATCTCCAGGGCAGGCCGGACGGTCAGTGCCTCGTCGAGGTCCGCCTCCAGGCCGTTCTTCTCGCCGTCGATGATCCGCCGCTTCAGGCGCTCGTCCAGCGGCAGGGCGAGGAGTTCCTCGGTCTTGCCGGCCTTGAGGGACTTCGCCGTCGCGCCCTCGAACATCTCCAGGAAGCGCTGGAGCGGGTCGTAGGCGGGTTCGTCGCCCTGCCGGGGGCGGCGGCGGTCGTGGATCAGGTCGAGCGCGACCTCCACCTGCTCCGGCTCCAGGCGGGCGATCGGCAGGATCTTCGAGGCGTGCACGATCGCCGAGTCCAGGCCGGCCTTGACGCACTCGTCGAGGAAGACCGAGTTGAGGACGATCCGCGCGGCCGGGTTCAGGCCGAAGGAGATGTTGGACAGACCCAGGGTGGT
This sequence comes from Streptomyces sp. adm13(2018), assembly GCF_008042145.1. Classification (GTDB taxonomy): domain Bacteria; phylum Actinomycetota; class Actinomycetes; order Streptomycetales; family Streptomycetaceae; genus Streptomyces. The sequence continues at coordinate 1,536,132 of NZ_RDBH01000129.1, read as the reverse complement.
CTGCACGTCCGGGTGGCGGCGCTTCAGCTCGCGGATCGCCTCGATCGTGTGGACGCCGTCCTTGCGGGACTCCTCCTGACCGGTGCAGATCGTGAACGTGAGGGTGTCGATCAGGATGTCCGACTCCCTGATCCCCCAGTTCCCGGTGAGGTCGCCGATCAGCCGCTCCGCGACGCCCACCTTCTCCTCGACGGTCCGCGCCTGGCCCGTCTCGTCGATGGTCAGCGCCATCAGCGCCGCGCCGTGCTCCTTCGCGAGCGCCGTGACCTGGGCGAAGCGGGATTCCGGGCCGTCGCCGTCCTCGTAGTTCACCGAGTTGACGACGGCCCGGCCGCCGAGTCTCTCCAGGCCGGCCCGCAGCACCCCGACCTCGGTCGAGTCGAGGACGATCGGCAGCGTCGAGGCCGTCGCGAACCGCCCGGCCAGCTCCGCCATGTCCGCGGTGCCGTCCCGGCCCACGTAGTCCACGCAGAGGTCGAGCATGTGCGCGCCCTCCCGGATCTGGTCGCGCGCCAGCTCGACGCAGTCGTCCCAGCGGCCGTCGAGCATGGCCTCGCGGAACTTCTTGGAGCCGTTGGCGTTGGTGCGCTCGCCGATCGCCAGGTACGCGGTGTCCTGCCGGAACGGCACATGGCCGTACAGCGAGGACGCGCCCGGCTCGGGGGCGGGCCGCCGGTCGAGGACCGCCGCGCCCCGCACCCGGTCCACGATCTCCCGCAGGTGCTCCGGGGTCGTGCCGCAGCAGCCGCCGACCAGCGCGGGGCCGTACTCCCGGACGAACGCCTCCTGCGCGTCGGCCAGTTCGGCCGGCGACAGCGGGTAGTGGGCGCCGTCGGAGGTGAGGACCGGCAGGCCGGCGTTGGGCATGACGGAGATGGGGACGCGGGCGTGCCGCGACAGGTGCCGCAGGTGCTCGGCCATCTCCGCCGGGCCCGTGGCGCAGTTCAGGCCGATCATGTCGATGCCGAGCGGCTCCAGGGCCGTCAGCGCCGCCCCGATCTCCGAACCCAGCAGCATCGTGCCCGTGGTCTCCACCGTGACCTGCACGATCACCGGCAGGTCCACCCCGACCCAGTCCAGGGCCCGGCGGGCGCCGATGACGGCCGCCTTCGTCTGGAGCAGATCCTGCGAGGTCTCGATGAGCAGGGCGTCCGCGCCGCCCCGGACCAGGCCCTCCGCGTTCTGCTGGAAGGCGTCCCGGAGCGGCTCGTACCTCACGTGCCCCAGCGTCGGCAGCTTCGTCCCGGGTCCCATGGAGCCCAGGACCCAGCGGGGCCGCCCGTCGGCGGCCGTGTGCGCGTCGGCGGCCGCCCGGGCGATCCGGGCGCCGGCCTCGGACAGCTCGTACACCTGGTGCTCGATGCCGTACTCGGCGAGCGCGGCCAGGTTCGCCCCGAAGGTGTTGGTCTCGACGCAGTCCACGCCCACCGAGAAGTAGGCGTCGTGGACGGCGGCGACGATGTCGGGGCGGGTGAGGTTGAGGATCTCGTTGCAGCCTTCGAGGTCGCGGAAGTCCTCCATCGTCGGGTCGGCGGCCTGGAGCATCGTGCCCATCGCCCCGTCCGCCACCACCACCCGCTGGGCGAACTCCTCCCGCAGGGACCTCCGTACGACGGTCATGTGAGCCCCCTCAGATGCGAGACGAGGGTGGCGGTGCACCCCGCGCCGTACGTCGTCCGGATCCGCTCCAGGAGCGGCTCCCGGCGCAGCCGGTACTCCTGCGTCCCCACGGAGTCGAGGACCGTCGCGGCCACCGCGCAGCCCAGCTGCGCCGCGCACCGCTCCGGCACGCCCCACAGCCGGCCCGCGAGGAACCCGGCCCGGAAGGCGTCCCCGACCCCGGTCGGGTCGACGACCGCCGCGACCTCCACGGCCGGCACCGCGAGCGGCTCGCGGTCCGCGCCCCGGAGGCGGACGCCCGCCTCCCCGTGGGTGCTGACCCAGGTGCCGACCCGGCGCAGCACGTCCGCCTCGGACCAGCCAGCCTTCTCCATGAGGAGCGCGGTCTCGTACTCGTTGGTGAACAGGAACCGCGCCCCGTCCACCAGCTCCCGCACCTGCGCGCCGTCGAGCCGCGCCAGCTGCTGCGACGGATCGGCGGCGAAGGGTATCCCCAGGTCACGGCAGGTACGGGTGTGCCGCAGCATGGCCTCGGGGTCGTCCGGGGAGACCAGGACCAGTTCCAGCCGGCCGGTGCGCGCGACGACCGACCTCAGGTCGATCTCGCGCGCCTCCGCCATCGCCCCCGCGTAGAAGGTGGCGATCTGGTTCTGGTCCCGGTCGGTGGTACAGACGAACCGGGCGGTGTGGAGCGACTCGCTGACGCGCACCGAGTCGGTGTCCACCCCGTGGTCCTTCAGCCAGACCCGGTACGGCTCGAAGTCGGCGCCCGCCGCGCCCACGAGGACGGGGCGGAGACCGAGGACACCGAGTCCGAAGGCGATGTTCGCTGCCACTCCGCCGCGCCTGACCTCCAGGTTGTCGGCGAGGAACGACAGGGAGACCCGGTCGAGCCGGTCGGCGAGCAGCTGCTCGCCGAACCGTCCGGGGAAGGTCATCAGATGGTCGGTCGCGATGGATCCCGTGACAGCGATGCGCATGGTCAGACCCCCGCGGCCTTCTTCAGGGCGGCCACGCGGTCCGTGCGCTCCCAGGTGAACTCGGGGAGCTCGCGGCCGAAGTGGCCGTACGCCGCCGTCTTCGCGTAGATCGGCCGCTTGAGGTCCAGGTCGCGGATGATCGCCGCCGGGCGCAGGTCGAAGACGGCGGCGACCGCCTCCTGGATCCGCTCGTCGGGCAGCACGCCCGTGCCGAAGGTCTCCACGAACAGCCCGACCGGCTCGGCCTTGCCGATCGCGTACGCCACCTGCACCTCGCAGCGGCGGGCGAGGCCGGCCGCGACGACGTTCTTCGCGACCCAGCGCATCGCGTACGCCGCGGACCGGTCGACCTTGGACGGGTCCTTCCCGGAGAAGGCGCCGCCGCCGTGCCGGGCCATCCCGCCGTACGTGTCGATGATGATCTTTCGGCCGGTGAGCCCGGCGTCGCCCATCGGGCCGCCGACCTCGAAGCGCCCCGTCGGGTTGACCAGGAGCCGGTAGCCGTCGCACTCCAGGCTGACGCCCTCCTCGACCAGCTCCTTCAGGACGTGCTCGACGACGTACTCCCGCACGTCCGGGGTGAGCAGACCCTCGACGGAGATGTCGGCCGCGTGCTGCGAGGAGACGACGACCGTGTCGAGGCGGACCGCGCGGTCCCCGTCGTACTCGATGGTGACCTGGGTCTTCCCGTCCGGCCGCAGGTACGGCACGGTGCCGTCCCGGCGGACCTCGGTGAGCCGGCGGGCGAGCCGGTGGGCGAGCGCGATCGGCAGCGGCATCAGCTCCGCCGTGTCGTCGCAGGCGTAGCCGAACATCAGGCCCTGGTCGCCGGCGCCCTGCGCGTCGAGCGCGGCGTCCTCCCCCGTCCGGGGGCGTCCCTCCACCCGGGACTCGTACGCGGTGTCCACGCCCTGCGCGATGTCCGGCGACTGGGCGCCGATGGACACCGAGACGCCGCAGGAGGCGCCGTCGAAGCCCTTCGCGGAGGAGTCGTAGCCGATGTCGAGGACGGCCTCGCGCACCAGCTTCGCTATCGGCGCGTACGCCGAGGTGGTCACCTCGCCCGCGATGTGCACGAGGCCCGTGGTGATCAGGGTCTCCACCGCGACCCGCGAGGACGGGTCCTCGGCGAGCAGGGCGTCGAGGATGGTGTCGCTGATCCGGTCGGCGATCTTGTCGGGGTGTCCCTCGGTCACCGACTCGGAGGTGAAGAGGCGGCGGCTCATGCCTGGGCCTCCACCGGGGTCTTGAAGAAGTGCTGCTCGATGGCACCGAGGGTGCGGATGGACTCGACCTCCAGGGTCTCCATCTGGATCGCGGTGCCGCTCTCCTGCTCCAGGAGGAAGACGAACTCGACGAAGGACAGCGAGTCGATGAGCCGGTTCTCGATCAGGTCGAGGTCGGAGGCGATGTCCTCGCGCTCCGGGTGACGCTCGAGGATCCAGTTCTTCACCGTCTGCAGGCCGTCGGCCATGGTTGCTCTCCTTTAGCTGCTGCTAGCTACTGCTGGATACGTAAGGGGTGGGGGCGATGATCGGCGCGGCCACCGCCACGGCGTAGTCCACGTCGTGGCTGATGGACACGGTGATCTCGGTGATGCCGGACTCCGCGGCCATCTCGGCGGCGGCCCGGTGCAGCTCCACGAGCGGCCAGCCGCCCTCGGAACGCCGCACCACGATGTCCGGCCAGGGCAGGAACCTGCCCCGGACCCGCAGGGTCTTGAAGGCCGCCTCCTTGGCCGCGATCCGACCGCACAGGCTCAGTACGTCGAGCCCGGAGGAGGTACGGCAGTCGGCGAGCTCGCCGGGGGTGAGCATCCGCTCGAAGAACCGCTCCCCGTACTGGGCGAGGAGCCTGCGGACACGGTTGACGGACACGATGTCCATGCCGAGGTTCGCCCACCCCAGGCCGCCCGCCGGCGGGGCGGCGGGACGGGCCGGCACGTCAGATCACCGGCCCGGCCGCGCCACTCGCACCGGCCCGCAGGCGGGCGTTCGCGTCGAGCACCGCCTCGGTCGCCGCCTCCCAGTCGCCGTGCCGGCGGGTCAGGGCGGACAGCCAGCGTTCGAGACCGAAGGCGACACAGCTGGTGAAGGCCGGCCCGCCGGTCGACTCCAGGGTGATGGCGCAGCGGTCGCCGAAGAAGTTCCGGTGCGTGTTGACCGAGGCGATGGCCAGGTCCTCGTACAGGAACTCGTGCTTCACCGGGGTGAGCCGCTGGAGCAGGGCCTTGGAGCCGCCCTTGTCGAAGAACGGGTCGCAGGCCGCCTCCCTGCGCAGCGGCAGGTCGAGCGCCTCGGCGAAGGCCCGGATGCGGGTGGTGAAGCCGGCGAGGTGCGCCTCGGCGTGGTCGGGCGTGCCGAGGGCGACGATCTCCCGCATGCGGAAGCCGAGCTGGCGCCGCATGCCCTCGTAGTGGGTCTCCTTGCGGAAGCACCAGGAGCAGATCGTGACGAGGGTGTCGTCGGCGACCCGGGTGCCCCGGTGGTCCAGGTAGACGGCGTAGCAGGACGCCGAGGGCAGTCCGAGGCCGGCCGGTTCGAGGGCGGCGGCCGGCCAGTGCCCGTGCTCGTGGTCGAAGGGGGTCGCGTGGCGGCCCTCCAGGTCGAGCGGGGCGGCGAGGACGGCCTGGTGCGGGAAGTTGTCGTAGTAGTCCAGCTTCGCCAGGTCGGCGGCCGGCAGGAGCGGGGGCATGGTCATCGGGCGGGCGCCCGCGGTCACGCCCCAGCTCTCGAAGGTGTCGTCGAGGAGCCGCAGCAGGCGGGTCCCCTCCGGTCCGAGCGAGGGGAGGCCCCTCGTCGAGCCCACGTTCTCCCCGGTGTGCCCGGGGGTCGTCACGGTCATGGTCTCTTCACCTCTCCGGTGGGAGGTCTGGGGCCCCTCAGACGACGGGCAGGGTGTCGTCGGAGAAGATCCCGGTCTTCAGGAAGAAGGCGAGCGGCTTGCGGATCGCCTTGCGCTCGTGGGGACGGCGGCTCTCGTCGGCGACCAGTGCGTTGCGCAGGGCCAGCGGGTCGGGGATGCCGGCGTCGCGGTACACGTGGGGGTTGTAGAGGGAGTTGACGCTGTAGACGACGTACCGCTTGAGGTAGGCCTCGACCTCGCGGACCCGCTCGGCACTGACCGCCTGGCACATCCGGCCGTACAGGAGGGAGACCAGCTCGCGCCCGAAGGCGATGTGCCGGGACTCGTCCTGGTGGTGGATGCGGTTGACCTCGCGGATGGTGTGGCAGAGCGAGGCGTCCTTGGCCATGCGCGCGTTGTAGTGGTCGACGAGCTCCTCGAAGAAGAGGATGCGGGTGAAGACGAGGAAGTTCTCGACCTCCGGTTCCCAGGCGGCGTCGGCGCGCATGGCGGTGGAGCCGTAGATCTTGTTGCCGTAGCGCCGGCAGAACTCGGAGAAGAACCACATGTGTTCGTTCTCCTCGCCGATGAAGTGGTGGAAGAAGTCCGAGGGCACCTCGAAGCCGGGCATGTGGATGCGGCCGACGACCTCGATGAGGAGTTCGCGGATGCCGTGCACGTTGAGGCTGTAGAAGTTGACGGACTCCCACTTGGACAGGCGCTGAAGCGTTTCCTCGTCGAGGGCGTCGTAGTGCTCGGTGCCGTAGACGGTGAGCAGCTCCGGTGTCATCCAGAAGCGGTTCTCCTCCAGCGTCTCGGGCCACTGGAAGGTCTGGTACGGGTTGTAGTAGTCCTCGACGGAGCGCTCGCTGAGCCGCTCCAGGACCTCCATGAACCGGTCGGTGACGGGCAGGGGGGCGGTGGCGCCCATGATGAGCCTCCAGGCTTCGGGTGTTCAGGGCCGGACTTCGTAGACCGCGTTCACCGGGGTCTCGGTGGCGCGCCGCCAGCGGGTGAAGCCGGCCTCCTCCGCGATGGCCCGGAAGGCCTTCTCCCCGGAGTGGTTGCCGAGGGCGTGCGGGCCGCGCTGGGCGACGGCGACGGGCAGGCACATGACGGCGGACAGGGCCATGAACATGCGGGCGGCGGGGGTCTGGGCGTCGACGTCCTGCGGGGACACGTTCGACTCGACGAGCATCCAGGTGCCGTCCGCGTCCAGGGACTTGTGGACGTGCTGGGCGGCGGCGACCGGGTCGCCCATGTCGTGCAGGGCGTTGAAGAAACAGACCAGGTCGTAGCTGGAGCCCGGGTAGTCGTCGGCGGACGCGACCTCGAAGACGACCCGGTCGGAGAGGCCGGCCTCCTCGGCGAGCTGCCGGGCGATCGCGATGGCCTCCTCGGAGTAGTCGAAGCCGTGGACGGTGGCGTTCGGGAAGGCCTTCGCGATGAGCAGGGTGGTGTGGCCGACGCCGCAGCCGACGTCGGCCACGGTGCCGCCGGCGGTGAGCTTGCCGGTGACCTGGTGGAGGGCGGGCAGCCAGTCGGCGACGAGCTTGTGCTCGTACGTGGGCTGGAAGAAGGAGCCCATGCCGGTGTCGAGGGCCGGGTCGTGCTCGGCCCAGCCGACGCCGTCGCCGGTGCGGTACGCCTCCACGAGCAGGTCCTCGGTGGCGTAGAGGGCCTTGAGGGCGGTGAAGAACCCGGCGGCGTACGTGACGGCCTTCGGGTCGGCGAGCACCTCGACGTGGTCGGCGGGGAGGGTGTAGGTGAGGGAACTGGGGTGCCGCTCGACGTAGCCGGCGGAGAGCTGCGCGTGCAGCCACTCCTCGACGTACCGCTCGTTCGTGCCGGCCGCCTCCGCGAGCGCGCCGGCGGTGAGCGGGCCCCGCTCGGCCAGTGCCCGGTAGAGGCCGAGGCGGTGGCCGAGGGAGACGGTGAGGCCGCGGACGGCGGCGCCGGCGTCGGTGATGACCTTCTGGTGGAAGTCGTGGGCGCTCATGCGGCCTTCTCCTCCTCGTACGTCGGCAGGTCGCACGTGAACAGGAAGGACCGGGGCACGCGGGGGACCGAGCGGGCCGGTACGGGGTAGGGCCAGCGGCCGAAGTCGGCGCCGTCCTCCCCGGGCTGGCGGACCTCGCGGACGGCCCAGCCGCAGTCGGCGAGCAGCTGCTCGGGCTCCTCGGTGCCGAAGAGCCACGGGTTGCCGTCCTCGTCGAGGGCCTTCATGAACCCGCGGGCGAGGGGGTTGTCCAGGGCGGCCTGGGAGATGACGTCGCCGAGGAGCACGGAGCCGGGGGCGGCGTGCGCGGAGAGCGTCGATATGAGGGTCCGCACGGCCTGTTCCGGCAGGAAGAACAGGAGTCCCTCCACGACCCACAGGACGGGTTCCTCGCTCTTCCAGCCGGCCTCCTTGAGGGGGCCGGTCCAGTCCTGGGTGAGGTCGACGGGGACGGTGACGCGGTCCCGTCCGGCCGGCCGCGGTTCCCCGGCCAGCATCTCGGCCTTGGCCTCCAGGAGGGCCGGGCGGTCGAGCTCGTAGACGGTGACGCCGTCGGGCCAGGGCAGCCGGAAGAAGCGGGTGTCCATGCCGGCGGCGAGGAAGACGACCTGGCGGATGCCCCGCTCCTCCACGGCCCGGACGATGGCGCGGTCGAGGTAGGTGGTGCGGATGGCGAGGAACGGCACGGTGCCGCCGCCCGCGTAGCGCTCGAGCAGCTCGAAGCCGATCTCGTCGGCGACGGTACGCGCGTGGGGATCGGCGAACAGCCGGTCCTCGCGCTCGGTCTCCAGGGCGCGCGCGGCGGCGGTCCACTGGGCGGTGCGGGATACGGCCTCCACTGGAGGCTGAACACGGCCGTCCCGTCGGAGGCCACCAGGGTGCACCGCGGTTTGACGGTGCCGGTGGCGGGATTGAACGGCGACGGCGTGGAGCCGAGGATCTCGACGCGCGCGGTGAGGACGTCACCCGGGCGGACGGGCCGCAGGTAGCGGACCTCGTCGATGCCGGGCGAGCCCAGGCAGGCGCTGTAGGCCAGCAGTCCGTCGACGTAGCGGCGCATGAACATCGCCTGGGTGTGGAACCCGCTCGCGATCAGTCCGCGGAACGGGGACCGCTCCGCCCGCTCGGGGTCCGTGTGGAAGGGCTGCGGGTCGAAGCGCCTGCCGAACTCCAGCACCTCCTCCGCCGTGACGGTGACGGTGCCCAGCTCGTGGACGTCGCCGGGCCGGAAGTCCTCGAAGTAGCGCATTCCGCGCCCCCCTTGACCTAGGAGTGGTCTTTCCCTGGCACACACCAATCTACGAATCAGTCATTTATTTTGTCAACCCAAAAGAAGCCCCGAAAGGAGCCTGTGCGAGGGCCTGTTCGACGTCGTCCCACAGGTCCTCGACGTCCTCGATGCCGACCGACATCCGTACGAGCCCGGGGGCGATGCCGGCCGCCGCCAGGGCGGCCCCGTCCAGCTCGCGGTGGGAGGTGGACGCGGGGTGGGTCACGAGGGTCTCCACCCCGCCGAGGGAGAGCGCGAGCCGGGCCACCCGTACGCGCTCGATGAAGGCCCGGCCGGCCTCCCGGCCCCCCGCAGGCTCGAAGGCCAGCAGCCCGCCGCCCGCGGAGAGCACCGCGCGGGCGCGCTCGTACGAGGGGTGGCCGGGGAGCCCGGGGTAGTGCACGGCCGCGACGGCGGGATGGGCGGCGAGCCGCTCGGCGAGGACGGCGGCACCGGCGCAGTGGGCGCGCATCCGCAGCGGCAGGGTGGGTATCCCGCGCAGGGTCAGCCACGCGGCGAACGGGTCCGCGCAGGCGCCCAGTTCGACCGTGCGGGGCCAGATCCGGCGGCGCAGCCCGTCGTCGGCGAAGACGGCGGCGCCGCCGAGGACGTCCGAGTGCCCGGAGAGGTACTTGGTGGTGGAGTGCACGACGATGTCCGCGCCGTGCTCCAGGGGGCTGCAGAGCACGGGCGAGGCGAGCGAGTTGTCGACGACGCTCACCACACCGAGCGCGCGGGCCACGGCGAGCAGCCCCGGCAGGTCGGGGACCTGCCCGGTGGGGTTGGCGATGGTCTCCAGGACGAGCAGCCGGGTGGCGGGGTGGACGGCGGCGGCCTCGAACTCCGCGGGGTCGTCGCCGGAGATCCGGACGACCTCGATCCCGTACCGCTCGGCCAGGTCGGTGAGGACGGCGTGCGTCCCCCCGTACAGGCAGCGCTGGGCCACCACCCGGTCGCCGGGCCGCAGGAGGGCGAGCAGCACGCCGCTGATCGCCCCCATCCCGGAGGCGAAGGCGAGGGCGCCCGCACCGCCCTCCAGGCCGGCGAGCGTCTGCTCCAGGGCCCGGACGGTGGGGTTGCCGCGGCGGCTGTAGACGGAGGGCCCGTCGGGTCCCGCCATGGCGTCGGCGAGCGCCTCGGCGGAGTCGAAGGCGAAGGCGGAGGACTGCACGAGGGGCACGGAGAGCGGCCGACTGCCGGGCGGGAGAGGCTCGTTGACGACATGGACGGCGCGGGTGCCGAGTTCCACGGGGGTTTCCTTTCCGAGTGGGGTGAGGGGCCAGGAAGCGGCCCCCGCCATGACCGTACGACCGCCGGTACCCGCGCAGGCGTCCGCGCCGGCCCCCGGCACGACCGCCGCCGTCCGGGAGGTACTGGCCAAGGGCGGTGCCCCCGAGGCGCTGGCCGAGCAGGTCGCGGCCGTACTCGGCGAAAGCGCGGCGCAGGTCCTGCTCGACGACCCCTGGCAGTTGCTCGCGGTCCCCGGGGTGCGCCCCGAGCAGGCCGACGGCTTCGCGCGGGCGCTGCTCGGTGCGGCGTGCGGCCCCGACGATCCGCGCCGGACGGTCGCCCTGACGGTGTGGCTCCTGGAGCGGGSCSCGCTCCAGGGGCACACGGCGCTGGAGATCGACACCGTGCGCGCCGGACTCACCGGGCACGCGGTCCCCGATCCCGGATCGGCCGTCGAGGAGGCCGTGTCCGCGGGCGCGGTCCTCGTCTTCCAGGAGGAGGAGACGGCCGAGGAGCCGGCCGAGGGGAACGTAGAAGACACAGAGGACGCGGAGGACGACGAGGCCCCGGCGGCCGGTGAGGGACCCGCCTCGCCGGTGCTGCTCGGGCTCGACCGGTACGCGCTCGCGGAGGAGAGCCTCGCGGACGGACTGGCCCGTCTGGTCAGGACGGCGACGGCCGACACCTGGGAGGGCTCCGAGCTCGAACGGGCCGCCGGAGCGCACGGACTCGTCCTGCACACCGGCGGCGAGGCCTCCCGCGCCGAGCCGGTCGCCCTGGCCGCGGCCGCCCGCGGGCGGGGTCTGCGCACCCTGGTGGTCGTCCACGCGGACGCCGGCCGGCACGCGCTCGGCCCCGCGGGGGCCGACGCGGTCACGGTCGCCGCGCTGCTCTCCGGAGCGGCCGGTCCCGGCCGCGACGAGGAGGGCGCCTTCGCGCTGGACCTCCTGGCGGTGCTCGACGCGCCGCAGCTGGACGTGGAGACCGCCGCGATGCTCGTCGAGTCGCTGCCCGACGGCTGCCGGCTGGTGCTCGGCGGCGACCCGGGCGTCCTCGGGGCGCCGGGCGCGGGCCAGGTCTTCGGCGACCTCCTCGCGGCCCGGGTGTGTCCGCGGATCGCCTCGCGCCTGCCCGATCCGGGCCCGCTCGGCGAGCTGGTCTCGGGCATCGGAGCCGGTGAGCTGAACCAGGTCGAGGCCCCGGGCAAGGAGATCGTGATCGTCCCGGTGCGCGATGCCGGCGAGGCCGTGCACCGCACCGTCCAGCTGGTCGCCGACTCGGTGCCGCGGGCGATCGGCGTACCGGCCGAGCAGACCCAGGTGATCACGGTCGGCCACGGCGGCTCCGCGGGTACGCGCGCCCTGAACACCGCGCTGAAGCAGCGGCTGAACCCCGGCCCCGGCCGCTTCGGCGGCTTCGACCCCGGGGACCGGGTGGCGTACGCGGAGGTGCCGGGGCGGACGGCGACCGGCACGGTGGTGTCCGCCGACGCCGAGGGGCTGCGGCTGCGCTGCGGCGACGCCGAGGTGCTCGTGCCGAAGGAGCGCGTGGAGACGGCGCTGCGGCACGGCTGGGCGCTCACCGCGCACCAGGCGGCCGGGATGCGCTGGCCCGCGGTGGTCGTGGTGCTGCCGGGCGACGCCGCCGGCGGCCTGAGCAGGCCGTGGGTGTACACGGCGTTCGGCCGGGCGGAGCGCCATCTGTCCGTCGTGCACGGGGTGGACCAGGCGCTGCCGCGCGCGGTGGCCGAAGGGACGGCCCCGGAGCGGACGACCCGGCTGCGTCCGCTCCTGGAGGCGCTGCTCGCCGTGCCCGAGGAGTAGGACGCGGGGCCCGCGGCGAGCGGGCGGACCGCGGAACGGCGGAGGGCCGGGACACCACGATCGGTGTCCCGGCCCTCCGCCGTCTCCCCGCGTCACCCGCTCCCCCGAGCTTCCTCAGGGGGCGCCGGCCCCGGTCTCCTGGCCGGTGTCGACGCCCACGGGGTCGTCCTCGGGATCATCGTCGGGGTCGTCGTCCGAATCGTCGTCGAAGACCGAGCTGACGTCGAAGCGGCAGACGATCCGCTCCGGATCGGCCTGCTCGAAGGGGGCGTTGAGCCACTCCCCCGGTTCCGGGAGCTCCTCGGCCGCGGTGACCCAGAGCGTGGAGTCGCCCTCCTCCAGGCCGAACTCCTTGTGGCGGGAGGCGATCTCGTCCGGTTCGTACTCGCCGAAGAGCACCCCGAGGGCGGCGAGCGGCGAGACTCCGGCGCGGGCACCGGGTCCGGTGGGATCCGCGCCGCCGTCGGCCTCGGCGACCCGGCGGGCCTGGGCGAGCAGGCGCTTGGGTTCCGCGACGAGGTAGTCGCGGCGGATCAGGAGGCTGAGTGCGTGCGGTGCGTCGGGTCCGGCGTACGGCGGCAGCGCGCCGTCCGCGCCGGGGGTCTCGAAGGGAGTGACCTCGTCGTACCGGTCGTAGAGGAGTTCGTCGTAAGCCTCGGCCGCCCCGGCGAGGGCGTTGAAGGCTTCGTAGACGTCCGGGTCGTCGTCACCCGTGCGGCGTTCGACCGCCGTGAGGTGACGGTCCAGTGCGGCTTTGACCGCCTCGGCGGCGGCGCGTACCTCGGCAGCGGTGGGCTGCGCAGCATCAGACATGGGACGCACGCTATCCGTAGCGGGCCGGTGCCCGCACAATAGATGCGATGCCGGAATACGAATTTGTCGACGTGTACGTGCCGCGCGGTGTCTCCCGCAAGGAGGCGACGCGCCTGCTGACCGACCATGCCGAGTACGGACACTGGGAGTTGGACCGTCTGACCCTGCACCGGGACGGAAGCCGCAGAGTGCGGCTGAAGCGGCGGATCATCCGCCAGGTCCGCGCGACCTGGTAGGACGACGGGAAGGGGCCCCGCGGTGTGCGGGGCCCCTCGGCGTGGTGCGGCGGGTCAGGCGGCGTTGCGGGTACGGCGGTAGATCAGCGAACCGGCGAGCAGCAGGCCCGCGCCGGCGGGGACGATCACGCCGAGCGGACCGGAACCGGTCTCGGCGAGCTCCTCGACGGCACGCGGCGGGGTACCGGCGTGCGCACCCGGGGTGTTCGGACCGGTCTCGCCACCGGGGGTGCCGGGCGTACCAGGGGTTCCCGGAGTACCGGGCGTACCCGGGGTGCCGGGGTTGCCCGGGGTGCCGGGGTTACCCGGGTTCCCAGGGTTACCCGGGTTCCCAGGGTTACCGGGGTTCCCAGGGTTACCGGGGTTACCGGGGTTACCGGGGTTACCGGGGTTACCGGGGTTACCGGGGTTACCGGGGTTACCGGGGTTACCGGGGTTACCCGGGTTACCCGGGTTACCGGGGTTACCCGGGTTACCGGGGTTACCCGGGTTGCCCGGGTTACCGGGGTTGCCCGGATTCCCAGGGTTTCCGGGGTTCCCCGGGTGCGTCGGCTCGATGCCGTTGCCGCAGCTGTTGCCCGCCGCGGGGTTGGCCAGGCCGACGCCCGTGATGCTGTTGCCGCACACGTTGACCGGGACGTCGACGGGTACCTGGACGGTGTTCCCGGAACCGACGCCCGGGGAGTTTCCGGTGTGTCCGCCGGCGGAGGACCCGCCGCCCGGCTTGCCGGGCTTCCCCGGCTTGGACGTGTTGGCGCACTTGTTGCCCATCGCCGGATTGAGCAGTCCGACGACGTTGACGGTGTTTCCGCAGGCGTTCACCGGTACGTGGACCGGGACCTGGACGGAGTTTCCGGACGCGACGCCCGGGGAGTTCACGGCCGCGCCGTTCGCGGCGGAGTCGGCGTGCGCGAAACCGCCGCCGACCGCGGCGAAGACGCCTCCGGCTGCCGCAACGGTGATGAGACCCTTGCGCGTGACCTGTCGCATAGTTCGTTCCCTGCCTGCTCGGCTTCGAAAGAGTGCCACCGGGTGGAACACCCGGGGCGGAAATGGCCACCGGCCCCGGAGTGCATGGCACGCACTCCGGGGCCGGACCGGCTCACACCCTCACGGGGCGAGGCACAACGTCAGGCGTTGACGCAGGTGTTGCCGAAGGCGGGGTTCAGCAGCCCGATCACGGAGACCGTGTTGCCGCACACGTTCACCGGAACGTGAACCGGCACCTGGACGACGTTGCCGGAGAGGACACCGGGGGAGCCGATGGCCGCACCCTGGGCACCCGCGTCGGCGACGGCCATACCCGCACCCGCGAGAACGAGACCGCCAGTGGCAGCCGCAGCAGCGACGACCTTCTTGATCATTATTCCTCCTAGTTGGAAATGCGGTCCCAGCCGCGGACCGCACCACCTGTAACGAGGGGGAATGGTGGGGGCTACGAGCCCCCGGGTGCATTCACTCTTTCCGGTCACAGTCAAACGCGCGGACGAATTCAGCAGGCGTCGATGAATCGGTCCAGGACGCGGGCGCCGAACTTCAGGCCGTCGACCGGCACCCGCTCGTCCACACCGTGGAACATGCCGGCGAAGTCGAGCTCCGGCGGCAGCTGGAGCGGGGCGAAGCCGAAGCAGCGGATGCCGAGGTCGTCGAAGGACTTCGCGTCGGTGCCGCCGGAGAGCATGTACGGCACGGCCCGGGCGATCGGGTCCTCGGCCCGCAGCGCCAGCTGCATGGCGTCGACCAGGGCCCCGTCGAAGCTGGTCTCCAGGGCCTTGTCGCCGTGCACGTCCTCGCGCTTCACCTTCGGCCCGAGGATGCGGTCGAGGTCGGCGAGGAACTCCTGCTCGTAACCGGGCAGGAAGCGGCCGTCGACGTGCGCGGTGGCCTGGCCGGGAATCACGTTCACCTTGTAGCCGGCACCGAGCATGGTCGGGGCGGCCGAGTTCCGCAGGGTGGCGCCGACCATCTTGGCGATGCCGCCGAGCTTGGCGAGGGTGCCGTCCATGTCCTCGGGGTCGAGGGGGGTGCCCAGCGCGTCGGAGAGCTCGTCCAGGAACGAGCGCACGGTCTTGGTGACCCGCACCGGCCACTGGTGGCGGCCCAGGCGGCCGACGGCCTCGCACAGTTCGGTGATGGCGTTGTCGTCATTGGTCATCGAGCCGTGGCCGGCCGTGCCCTCGACGGTCAGCCGCATCCAGTGCATGCCCTTCTGGGCGGTTTCGACCAGGTAGAGCCGCAGGTTCTCGTTCACCGTGAAGGAGAAGCCGCCGACCTCGCCGATGGCCTCGTCGACCCCGTCGAAGAGGTCGCGGTGCCTGTCGACGAGGTGGCGGGCGCCGTAGGTGCCGCCGGCCTCCTCGTCGGCCAGGAAGGCGAGGACGATGTCGCGCGGGGGCTTGCGGCCGCTGCGCAGCCGGTCCCGGACGACCGCGAGGGTCATCGCGTCCATGTCCTTCATGTCGACGGCCCCGCGGCCCCACACACAACCGTCGGCGATCTCCCCGGAGAAGGGGTGGTGGGTCCAGTCCTCGGCGTTGGCCGGGACGACGTCGGTGTGGCCGTGGATCAGCAGGGCGGGCCGCGAGGGGTCCTCGCCCTCGATGCGGGCGACGGTGGACGCCCGCCCCTTGTGCGACTCGATGATCTTCGGCTCGAGTCCGACCTCCGCGAGCTTCTCGGCGATGTACTCCGCCGCCGCCCGCTCGCCCGGCCCGGAGTGGTCGCCGTAGTTGCTGGTGTCGATGCGGATGAGGTCGCGACAGAGGTCCACGACCTCGTTTTCGGCGGTCCCGGCGGTCCCGGCGTCACCGTTCCGGCCTGTGTTCGACTCGCTCACGCTGCTTCCTCCCACTACGTGCCCCACGTGGTTGCTTCGGTCCTCGTTCCATCCTCCCGCGTACCCCCGTCATGTGACAGCCGCATGT
>NZ_RDBH01000129.1:1504630-1520293 GCF_008042145.1 Streptomyces sp. adm13(2018) | reverse complement strand
GCCCAAGGGCGGCCCCCGGCCGACATGCGGCTGTCACATGACGGGGGCCACCCGGGGTGGTGATCCGCCACCCCGAATGTTTGCTATGGTTTTCCTCGTCGGAAGGGCCCAGCGGCCAGGAAGACAGACACCTTGTCCGGGTGGCGGAATGGCAGACGCGCTAGCTTGAGGTGCTAGTGCCCTTTATCGGGCGTGGGGGTTCAAGTCCCCCCTCGGACACCACACGGAAAGTCCCGGTCGATCTCATCGACCGGGACTTTCCGCATGAGTACGTGTACGTGCGGTCACGAGGCGGAACCGTGAGACGGAGAGCGAAGGCGCCGGTGGCGCCGCTGCCGCAGCGGGACGGGGTCGATCCCGTGCGGCTGCGGCTGCCGGAGGATCCCGGCGGGGTCTGGGCGACCGTGCGGGAGCACCTGCTCGACCGGTACGGGGCCGCCGTCGGCGTCGGACGGGTCGAGGAGATGCTCGGCGCGGGGCGGTTCGTCGGGGTCGACGGGCCGGTGGCCGGGGACGATCCGTACACCGCGGGCCGGTACGTCTGGTTCCACCGGGACTTCCCGGCGGAGGAGCCGGTGCCGTTCCCGGTCGGGGTGGTGTACCGGGACGAGCGGATCGTCGTCGCGGACAAGCCGCACTTCCTTTCCACGATGCCGCGGGGCCGGCACGTCACGGAGACCGTGCTCGCGCGGCTGCGGCGGGAGCTGGACCTGCCGCGGCTCCAGCCCGCGCACCGGCTCGACCGGCTCACGGCGGGCCTGGTGCTGTGCGTCGTACGGCCGGAGGACCGGGGGGCGTACCAGACGCTGTTCCGGGACCGGCTGGTGCGCAAGGAGTACGCCGCGGTGGCGCCGTACGACCCGGGGGTGGCGCTGCCGGTGACGGTGCGGAGCCGGATCGAGAAGGAGCGCGGGGTGATGGCCGCCCGGGAGGTGCCGGGCGAGCCGAACAGCGAGAGCCGGATCGCGCTCGTGGAGCGGCGGGGCGGGCTCGGGCTGTACCGGCTGGTGCCGGAGACCGGGCGGACGCATCAGCTGCGGGTGCACATGAACGCGCTCGGGCTGCCGATCCTGCACGATCCGGTCTATCCGGAGGTGCGTGAGGACGGGCCGGAGGACTTCCGGCGTCCGCTGCAGCTGCTGGCGCGGACGCTGGAGTTCACCGACCCGTTCACGGGTGCGCCGAGGCGCTTCGGGAGCCGGCTGGCTCTCAGTGGCCTCGGCTGATCCACTCCTGGAGGTGCGGGGCCTCGGCGCCGATCGTGGTGCTGTCGCCGTGGCCGGTGCGGACCACCGTCTCCGGCGGGAGGGTGAGGAGCTTCTCGCGGATCGAGTCGACGATCGTCGGGAAGTCCGAGAAGGACCGGCCGGTGGCGCCGGGGCCGCCCTGGAACAGGGTGTCCCCGGTGAAGACGGTGTCGAGTTCGGGGGCGTGCAGGCAGATGCCGCCGGGGGCGTGGCCGGGGGTGTGCAGGACCGTGAGGTCGGTGCCGGCGATGGTGAGGACCTGGCCGTCGGCGAGGTCGCCGTCGGGGCTGTGGTCGGGGTGGGTCTGCTTCCACAGCGGCTGGTCGGCGGGGTGCAGCAGGATACGGGCGCCGGTGGCGGCCGCGAGCGCCGGGGCCGCGTCGATGTGGTCGTTGTGGGCGTGGGTGCAGACGATGGCGCGCAGGGCGCGGCCGTCGAGGGCGGCGAGGATGGCCTCGGCGTCGTGGGCGGCGTCGATGACGATCGCCTCGGTGTCGTCGCCGACGATCCAGACGTTGTTGTCGACGTCCCAGGTGCCGCCGTCGAGGCTGAAGGTGCCGGAGGTGACGACGTGGTCGATGCGGGCGGCCATCAGAAGACCACCACCGAGCGCAGCACGTCGCCCTCGTGCATGCGGCCGAAGGCCTTCTCGACGTCGTCGAGTCCGATGGTCTCGGTGACGAAGGCGGAGAGGTCGATACGGCCCTGCCGGTGCAGGTCGACGAGCATCGGGAAGTCGCGGGAGGGCAGGCAGTCCCCGTACCAGGAGGACTTGAGCGAGCCGCCGCGGCCGAAGACGTCGAGGAGGGGGAGTTCCAGCTTCATCTCGGGGGTGGGGACGCCGACGAGGACGACGGTGCCGGCGAGGTCGCGGGCGTAGAAGGCCTGCTGGTAGGTCTCGGGGCGGCCGACGGCCTCGATGACGACGTCGGCGCCGAAGCCGCCGGTGAGCTCGCGGATCGCCTCGACGGGGTCGGCGGAGCGGGAGTTGACGGTGTGGGTGGCGCCCATCGTGAGCGCCGTCTCCAGCTTCCGGTCGTCGATGTCCACGGCGATGATCTTCGCGGCTCCGGCGAGGCGGGAGCCGACGATCGCCGCGTCGCCGACGCCGCCGCAGCCGATGACGGCGACGGTGTCGCCGCGGCCGACGTTCCCGGTGTTGATCGCGGCGCCGATACCGGCCATGACGCCGCAGCCGAGGAGGCCCGCGACCTCGGGTGCGACGGCGGGATCGACCTTGGTGCACTGGCCGGAGGCGACGAGGGTCTTCTCGGCGAAGGCGCCGATGCCGAGGGCCGGGGACAGCTCCGTGCCGTCGAGCAGGGTCATCCGCTGGGTGGCGTTGTGGGTGTCGAAGCAGTACCAGGGGCGGCCGCGGAGGCAGGCGCGGCACTGGCCGCACACGGCGCGCCAGTTGAGGATCACGAAGTCGCCGGGCTCGACGTCGGTGACGCCCTCGCCGACCGACTCGACGATTCCGGCGGCCTCGTGGCCGAGCAGGAAGGGGAACTCGTCGTTGATCGCGCCCTGCTTGTAGTGGAGATCGGTGTGGCAGACGCCACAGGCCTGGATCTTCACGACGGCCTCGCCGGGGCCGGGATCGGGGATCACGATCGTCTCGACGCGTACCGGTTCGTTCCTGCCGGGGGCGATGACCCCCTGGACGTGCTGCGGCATCGCGAACTTCCCTTCCTCCGACCGGATCTTGTAAGGCTCTTGCGTACCACTATCTCCTGACAAAAGGCGAGACCCCCGCAGGACGTGCCTGCGGGGGTCTCGCCGTTCCCGTGGGGGGAGGGTCAGTCGCGGGTGGCCGCGGCGGTCGCGCGGACCCGCGTGCGGACCAGGAACCAGCCGCCGACCAGGGCCGCCGCGATCAGCGGGAGGCAGTTGACGGTGGTGCGGCTGATGCCGCCGTCCATCCACATCAGGACGAGGACGGAGCCGAGGAAGACCAGGGTCACGATCTGGGTGTACGGGGCCCAGGGCAGCCGGTAGCCGGGGCGGGTCAGCCTGCCCTCCTGGGCGGTGCGCCAGAACAGGAGCGAGCAGACCATGATCATGGCCCAGGTGCCGATGATGCCGATGGAGGCGAAGTTGAGGACCAGTTCGAAGGCCTCGCCGGGCATCACGTAGTTGAGGGCGACGCCCATGACGCCGAAGGCGGCGGTGAGCAGGATGCCGCCGTAGGGGACGCCGCCCCTGTTCATGACGCCGGTGAACTTCGGCGCGGAGCCGGAGAGCGACATGGAGCGCAGGATGCGGCCGGTGGAGTAGAGGCCCGAGTTGAGGCTGGAGAGCGCGGCGGTGAGGACGACGAGGTTCATCACGCCGGCGGCGCCGGGGATGCCGAGCTTGTCGAAGACGGTGACGAAGGGGCTCTGGTCGCCGGAGTACGCGGTGTACGGGAGGATCAGCGCGAGCAGGACGACGGAACCGACGTAGAAGACGCCCACGCGCCACATGATCGAGTTGATCGCCTTCGGCATGATCTTCTCGGGGTTCTCGGTCTCGCCGGCGGCGACGCCGCACAGCTCGACGGAGGCGTAGGCGAAGACGACGCCCTGAATGAGCAGCAGCATCGGCATCATGCCGTTGGGGAAGATGCCGCCGTCGTCGGTGATGTTCGCGAGACCCGGGGTGCTTCCGCCGACGTCGTGCGAGGTCACGATGAGGAAGATGCCGATCAGCATGAAGGCGACGAGGGCGCCGACCTTGACGATCGCGAACCAGAACTCCATCTCGCCGAAGTACTTCACGGAGATGAGGTTGGCGGCGAGGACGACCGCGAGGGCGATCAGCGCGAGGATCCACTGCGGGACGTCGCTGAACATCGACCAGAAGTGGGCGTAGGTCGCGGCCGCGGTGATGTCGGCGACGGCGGTGGTGGACCAGTTGAGGAAGTACAGCCAGCCGGCCGTGTAGGCGCCCTTCTCGCCCATGAACTCGCGCGCGTAGGAGACGAAGGCGCCGGACGAGGGGCGGTAGAGCACGAGCTCGCCGAGGGCCCGGACGACGAAGAAGGCGAAGAGGCCGCAGACCGCGTACGCGATGAAGAGGGAGGGGCCCGCCTGGGCCATCCGGCCGCCGGCGCCCAGGAAGAGGCCGGTGCCGATCGCGCCGCCGATGGCGATCATGTTGATGTGGCGGGACTTGAGGTCCTTGCGGTATCCGGCGTCGCCGGCGTCGACGTGGGGGGCGGCCGGGTTCGCCGTGTCGGCGGACAGCGGGTCGGCCGCGATGACGCGGTCACTCATGGACTGGTTCGCCTTCGTGAGGGGGCTGTGCGGTACCCGGCCGTGCCTGGTGGGGGGTGTCCCCGGCACGGCCAGCGCACATCCTCACGGCAAGCGGCGGCAGCTGACTGTGGCGCATGTCACTGAACGCCCATATTTGAGCTAGTTCAGAGCTTTACCGGTGCTTTACGGCGTCGTGGACAGGGGTTCCACCGGGGTGCGGGTGGGGTTCGCCCGCGTGCCCTACGGAGCGAGGACGTCGAGTTCCTGGAGGGCGCCGACCGCGATCTGCCGGGTGAGCTCCTCGGCGCGGGCCGCGTCCCGCTCCCGGACGGCCTCGGCGACCTGCACGTGGAGGGTGACGGCGGCCGGGTCGGGGTCCTCGAACATCACGTGGTGGTGGGTGCGGCCGGTGAGGACCTCGGCGACGACGTCGCCGAGGCGGGCGAACATCTCGTTGCCCGAGGCGTTGAGCACGACCCGGTGGAAGGCGATGTCGTGGACGAGGTACTCCTCCAGGCGGCGGCCGCGGGAGGTGGCGACCATGCCGAGGGCGTGCTCGGTGAGCTCCCGGCACTGCTCGGGGGTGGCGTTCTCGGCGGCCAGGCCGGCGGCGACGGGTTCGACGGCCGAGCGGAGCACGGTGAGCGAGCGGAGCTGGCGGGGGCGGTCGGCGCCGGCCAGCCGCCAGCGGATGACCTGGGGGTCGTACACGTTCCAGCTGGCGGTGGGGAGGACGGTCACGCCGACGCGGCGCCGGGACTCGACGAGGTGCATGGACTCCAGGACGCGGACGACCTCGCGGACCACGGTCCGGGAGACGTCGAAGCGCTGGGCGAGCTCGTCGGTGCGGAGCACGGTGCCGGGCGGGTACTCCCCCGCGGTGATCGCGAGACCCAGGGTGGCGAGGACGTGCGAGTGGAGCCCCTGGGCCGGTGTCGTCATGGTGGCAAGCCTATGCGCGCCCGCGGAGGCGATCACCTCGGGAACTAAAAGTACTACTTTTATGTCACAGGCTCTTGAATACGTCGTACCCAATGGGTTTCATGGGCGCGACGGATCGATGTCGAAGAAGACAGCGAGGCACCACCCATGAACTCCACCCCCCGGCCCGGGACACGGGCAGTCGTCGTCGTGATGGGCGTCGCCGGGACCGGCAAGACCACGATCGGCCCCCTGGTCGCCGAGGCCCTCGGGCTGCCGTACGCCGAGGGCGACGACTTCCACCCGGCGGCGAACGTGGCCAAGATGTCGGCGGGCATCCCCCTGGACGACCGCGACCGCGAGCCCTGGCTGGACGCCATCGGCGCCTGGGCGCACGACCGGTCCGGACTCGGCGGTGTGGTGAGCAGCTCCGCGCTGAAGCGCGGCTACCGGGACCGGCTCCGCGCCGCGGCCCCCGGTGTGGTCTTCCTCCATCTGACCGGCGACCGGGAGCTGATCGAGCAGCGCATGGCGGCCCGCAAGGGCCACTTCATGCCGACGGCGCTCCTCGACTCGCAGTTCGCCACCCTGCAGCCGCTGGAGCAGGACGAGGCCGGTGTCGCCGTCGACGTGTCCGGCACCCCCGAGGAGATCGCCGCCCGGGCCGCGGCCGCGCTGCGCGGCCTCGCCGGCTGATCCCCCGTCCCCCCATCCCGTATCCCCGCTCGTACGAAGGACACCACCGTGACCAGTCTCAGCGTCGAGATCCTGGCAGCGGACGCCGCCGAACCGATCACCTCGGCAGGCAACGCCCAGCTCGGCATCGCCGTACTCGCCGGCATCGCCGTCATCGTCCTGCTCATCACCAAGTTCAAGCTGCACGCGTTCCTGGCGCTGACCATCGGATCGCTCGCACTCGGCGCGTTCGCCGGCGCGCCGCTCGCCGACACCATCAAGTCCTTCACCACCGGCCTCGGCAACACCGTCGCCGGCGTGGGCGTCCTGATCGCCCTCGGCGCGATCCTCGGCAAGCTGCTCGCGGACTCGGGCGGCGCCGACCAGATCGTCGACACGATCCTCGCGAGGGCGAGCGGGCGGGCCATGCCCTGGGCCATGGTGCTGATCGCCTCGGTGATCGGTCTGCCGCTCTTCTTCGAGGTCGGCATCGTGCTGCTGATCCCGGTGGTGCTGCTCGTCGCCAGGCGCGGCAACTACTCCCTCATGCGGATCGGCATCCCGGCCCTCGCCGGCCTCTCCGTGATGCACGGCCTCATCCCGCCGCACCCCGGCCCGCTCGTCGCGATCGACGCCGTCGGCGCCAACCTGGGCGTCACCCTCGCCCTCGGTCTCGTCGTCGCGATCCCGACCGTGATCATCGCCGGACCGGTCTTCTCCCGGTACGCGGCCCGCTGGGTGGACATCCCGGCCCCCGAGAACATGATCCCGGTCCGCCCCTCCGAGGACCTCGAGAAGCGCCCCGGCTTCGGCGTCACCGTCGCGACCGTCATGCTGCCCGTCGTCCTGATGCTGGTGAAGGCGCTCGTCGACATCGTCGTCGACGACCCGGAGAACGGCGTCCAGAAGGTCACGGACGTCATCGGCTCCCCGCTGATCGCGCTGCTCGCGGCCGTCATAGTCGCGCTGTTCACCCTGGGCCGCGCCGCCGGCTTCACCAAGGAGCGGCTGTCCTCGACCGTCGAGAAGTCCCTCGCCCCCATCGCCGGAGTGCTGCTGATCGTCGGCGCGGGCGGCGGCTTCAAGCAGACCCTGATCGACATCGGCGTCGGCCAGATGATCCTGGAGTTCTCCGAGAACTGGTCCATCCCCGCCCTGCTGCTCGCCTGGCTGATCGCGGTCGCGATCCGGCTCGCGACGGGCTCCGCGACGGTGGCGACGATCTCGGCCGCCGGTCTCGTGGCGCCGCTGGCGGAAGGAATGTCGACGACCGAGACGGCGCTGCTCGTCCTGGCGATCGGCGCGGGCTCGCTCTTCTTCAGCCACGTCAACGACGCGGGGTTCTGGCTGGTGAAGGAGTACTTCGGCATGACCGTCGGCCAGACGATCAAGACCTGGTCGGTGATGGAGACGATCATCTCGGTCGTGGGCATCGTGTTCGTGCTGCTGCTGTCGCTGGTGTTGTAGCGCGGCACCTCCGATACGGCTCCGGGCCGGTCGTGGCTGACAGACTGTCGGCCATGACCGGCCCTCACGCGCTCAAGCCCTTCCTCCTCGCCTTCCCCGGCCCCCTGCGGGACCGGCTCGTCGCGGCGGTCCTCTCCGGCGAGAAGGTCGCCACGACGGGGCTGCTCGTGGAGTACGAGGCGGAGGACGAGGAACTGCCGGAGCCGGGCGAGCGCTCGGCGCTGATCGACTCGGACGGGCGCGAGGTGGCGGTGGTGGAGATCACGGAGGTCCACGTGCTGCCCCTGCGCGACGCGGACCTCCGCCTCGCGCGGGGAGAGGGCGAGGGCTACCGCTCGGTCGCGGAGTGGCGCGCGGGGCACGAGAGCTTCTGGCACAGCGAGGAGATGCGCGAGGCGCTCGGCGACCCGGAGTTCGAGGTGGACGAGGAGACGGTGCTGGTCGTGGAGTGGTTCAAGGTGGTGGAGCGGGCGGCGGATCAGGGGGACTGAGGGTCGAGGACGGTGAGGAGCGCCTCGGCGAGGTCGCGGATCCTCCGGTCCTCGGACCGGATCGCGCGGCGGACGAGCGGGAGGAGCTCGGGGTCGTCGCGACGGAGGTCGGCGAGGATGCGGAGGGCGATGAGCCGCACCGACGGGTCGGTGTCGTGGACGAAGCGGTCATGGGCGACGGCCGCGAGCTCGGGACCGGAACTCAGCGCCCGGAGACTGTCCAGGGCGGCGAACCGTATGACGCCGTCCTCGCCGTGCACGGCCTGGTCGCGGACCAGGCGCACCGCCTCGGCGTCGTCTCCGTACGTCGTCAGCAGGTGCCCGAAGGCCGCCTTCCGGCCTTCCTCGTCGGGGTGGGTCCGGGCCCGGTCGACGACCAGGTCCCGGGCGAGCGCGTGGTCCAGCTCCACCAGCCCGGTCAGAGCCTGGTTCTGGACCGAGGAGATCGGATCGTTCCGCACCCGGTCGAGCAGGACGCCCGCGACGGCCGCGTCGTCCGCGACGTGCGTCACGTAGAGCCGGAGCGCGGTCTCCCGGACCCAGCGGGACTCGTCCTGTGCCAGCCGGTGGGAGAGCAGCTCCACGGCCGACGGGTCCAGGAGGCCGCCCTCGGCCAGGCAACGGAGGGCCGCCCTGCGCACCGCGGTGTCCGGGTGGGTGGACAGTTCGTGCAGGAGCGGGTGGGTGTCCGGGGCGTCGGAGCCGATCTGCCGGACGGCGTCTATCGCCGCGGCCAAGACCTCGGGGCTCTCGTCGGTTCTCATCCGCTCCTGGACGAAGGCGCGGACGTCCGGCTCGTCGCCGGCCCGCGCCGCCACGGCGGACAGCGCCGCGGACCGGAGTCCCGGGTCGGGGTCCGCAAGGGTCTCCCGCAGGAGTTCCATCGCCCGCGCCCCGTCCTCGGTGTGCGCGACGAACGGGCGCACGGCCTGTCGGCGGACGAAGGGGTCGAGGTCGTCGTCGATCAGCCGGGCGATCTCGGCACGTGCCGCCGGGCTGTCGGTCCGGCGGCCCTGCAGACACTGGAGTGCCGCGATCCGCACCCGCAGGTCGTCGTCCGCCAACTGCTCGACGGCGACGCGGGCCGCCCAGTCCGGGTCGACGTCCTCCGCGACGGCCAGGTGTCCCAGGAGGGCCGCTCGCGCGTCGGCACCCGGGCTCGCGCGCAGGCAACGGTCCACCAGGTCCATGGTGGCCGGATCCCGGCCCGTGGAGCGGACGAGCAGACGGGCGGCGCCGAGTCTCGCCATCGTGTCGTCACTGTTCAGGAAGGTCTCCGCGAGGTAGGCCGCGCGGGGCAGCGCTCCCCCGCCCCGGAGGCACAGGAGAATGTTCGTGGCGAGCTGGTCCGTCGAGTTCAGCGCGAGGGACCAGTCGCCGTAGGCCCCCTCGTCGAGCCGCCACCCCTCGTGCCAGCGCGCGTACACCTCCCGGCCCGTCCAGTCGTCACCGAGGGCCGCCAGCGCCGGGCCGAGGGACTCCACGTGGGCGTAGGGGTGGAAGACGGGCACGTCCAGCGCCCTGGCGCACTCGAACAGCCGGATCACCGTCCGGACCGTGGCCGCGCTCTGCGGGGCCAGCACCCCCAGTCGGCGTACCTCGGCGAGACAGCGGGCCACGAAGGCCACTTCGGCGAACGCGTCGTCGTGACGGGACCCCAGCGGAACCGCGATCGCGCGCGGTGCCAGCAGCCGGTCGATCACGCCCGCCACGAACCGTTCGTCCAGCAGCCCCACCAGCAACAGCAGGATCTCGTGCCACGTCGGGTCGTGGACCTTCGTCGCGAAGAGGTTCTGGAGGTCCTCCTCCGACAGGCTTCGTTCGTGGTTGAAGCGGTGGGCCAGGTCCGTCGCCGCCAGGTACTCCAGGAACGTGCGGTGCACGAAGCCGTAGATCTCGCCGCCGTAGCGGCTGAGGACGAAGTTGCGGCGGCGGAACTGGTCCAGCATCACGCGGGCCGCCGTCGCCGCGCGGTCCGGTGGGAGGGCGTAGCGGTCCTTCAGGTACTCCTCGAAGCTCTTCAGGAGGTCCGGGCCCGCTATGTGGTTGCCGGAGATGCCGCCGTGGCCCTCCTGCATCTGGCGGGCGATCAGCCGCAGGAGTTCGCGCTTGTCCTCGGGGCCGAGGTACGGGAGGTGTTCCTCGACCTGCCGGTCCCTGAGGTACTTGCTGGGGTCCCAGTGCTCGACCAGGACGTCGACGGCGTGCTCGTACACCGTCCGGCGGTCGCGCGGGAGTTCACGGCGGCGGCCGATGATCGCGAGGATGGTGAGGATCAGGGGGTTGCCCGCGAGCTCGCGGACGGAGGTCGACGCGTCGACGGCCGTCGTGACGCGTTCGATCAGCCTCCGGGCCTGGTCCGGGTCGTCCGGGCAGGCCAGCGCGAACCACTGTTCCGCGAACGCGCCGATCTGTTCCCGGTCGAGGTCCTGGAGCATGAAGTCGGTGAAGCCCGCGCCGTCCAGGACGGCCCGCTGGTAGCCGTAGCCGCGCGAGGTGACGACGATCCGGGCCTGTGGATGGCGGGCGGCGAAGCCCGCGATGCGGCGGGTGACCGCGTCCCTGACGTCCTTCTCGAAGAGCTCGTCGAGGCCGTCGAAGAGGACGAGGGCACGGTACGGGCCCTCCCCCGCCAGGACCGCGGTCAGCGTCTCCGGCGGCAGGCCGAGGCCTTCCGTCGCGTACTGGTGGGCCAGGAAGTCCTCGAAGGTCCGCTCGCGCCAGGCCGGTTGCGCGTACTCCCGGAGTTCGACGATCAGCGGGAGGGTGCCGTGCAGTGGCGCGAGGCCGGGGGGCGGCTCGGGGGAGGTGAGGACGAGGGCCAGGTAGCGGGCCAGGGTGGACTTGCCGGAGCCGGGGTGCCCGAGCAGGACCACCCGGCCGTGCTCCGGGCGGACCAGGACGTCGAGAACGGGCAGCGGCGGCCGGTCCCGGTAGGCGCGGCGGACGCGGTCGACGGTCTCCCGGTCGATGCCGGGCGGCAGGTCGTGGAGCTCGGCCTCGGCCGGGTCCATGAGGCGGCGCAGGAGCTCCTGGGGCAGTTCCACGGGCGGCGGGTCGGCCCGTACGGACTGGGGGACGAAGACGTCCCGCAGGTGCAGGACCGGGCGCTCGTCCTGTTCCCGGAGGGGGGTGAGGACCTCCAGGTCGAGGCGGCCGTAGCGCTGGCGGACGCGGGTGGCGTAGGCCTCGCGGGCCGACTCGATCTCCGGTGGTCCGTGCTGGGGCGGGACGGGCGCGAGCGTGACGTGGACGTCGCCCTGTACGCCGCTGATCTGGGTGAGGGGGCCCTGGACGGTGGCTCCCGGCGCCGACTGGCGTGCCGTCCAGCGCTTGAAGAGGCCCTTCACGGCGCCGTGGGCGCCGGCGGTTCGACGCGGACCGAGCCGCCCACGCCGCGGCTGCATCTTCTCGGGACGCGCGGCGGGCCGGGCGGCGGCGAAGGCGGTGAGCTGACGGGGGAGGCGGTGCGGCAGGGGCCGGCGGCGTGCCCGGGCCGCCCCCGGTCCTGATCACCACGTCCCCCGTGACGTTCCTGATCTGGTGCAGCGACCCCCCGGTCGCGGCCCGGTCCGCCGACTGGGCGGAGGGGCGGTTGAACAGGCCGAACGCGGTCAGTGCGAAGCCCGCCACCGTGAAGAACAGGCTCAGGACGCTGCTCCACTTGTCGGCGGCGTCCAGACCCTGGAGGACGAGGAAGGCGGCCAGGCCGCCCAGGGCCAGGAACCCGCCGACGGCGATGAGGGGTACACGTCTTGTCACACCGTCATCTTGCCCCGGCGGGCCCTCCCCCGTCAGCTCACCGCCCCTCATCAGCGCACCGCCTCCCCCGTCAGCTCACCGCCTTCGCCGCCGCCCGGCCCGCCGCGCGTCCCGAGAAGATGCAGCCGCCGAGGAAGGTGCCTTCGAGGGAGCGGTAGCCGTGGACGCCGCCGCCGCCGAAGCCGGCGGCCTCGCCCGCCGCGTACACGCCCGGCAGGGGTTCGCCGCCCTCGGTGAGGACGCGGGAGTCCAGGTCGGTCTCCAGCCCGCCGAGGGACTTGCGGGTGAGGATGTTGAGGCGGACCGCGATCAGCGGGCCGGCCTTCGGGTCCAGGATGCGGTGCGGGGCGGCCGTGCGGATCAGCTTGTCGCCGAGGTACCTGCGGGCCCCGTGGATCGCCGTGACCTGGAGGTCCTTGGTGAAGGGGTTGGCGATCTCCCGGTCGCGGGCGGTGATCTCGCGGCGCAGGGCCGTCTCGTCGATCAGGTCCTCGCCGGTGACGCGGTTCATGCCGCGGACGAGGGCGGGGAGGTCGTCCTCGACGACGAAGTCGACGCCCTTGTCCATGAACGCCCGGACCGGACCGGGGACGTCGGCGCGGGCCCGGCCGATGACGTCGCGGACCGACTTGCCGGTCAGGTCGGGGTTCTGCTCGGAGCCGGAGAGGGCGAACTCCTTGCCGATGATCCGCTTGTCGAGGACGAACCAGGTGTGGTCGTGGCCGGTCCGCATGATGTGTTCGAGGGTGCCGAGGGTGTCGAAGCCGGGGAAGAGCGGTACGGGCAGCCGCTTGCCGGTCGCGTCCAGCCAGAGCGAGGACGGCCCGGGGAGGATGCGGATGCCGTGCCGGGCCCAGATCGGGTTCCAGTTCTCGATGCCCTCGGTGTAGTGCCACATCCGGTCGCGGTTGATGTGGTGGGCGCCCGCCTTCTCGGCGATGCCGAGCATGAGGCCGTCGACGTGCGCGGGGACGCCGGAGAGCAGCTTCGCGGGCGGGGTGCCCAGCCGTTCGGGCCACTGCGCGCGGACCAGTTCGTGGTTGCCGCCGATGCCGCCGGAGGTGACGATCACCGCCTGGGCGCGCAGCTCGAAGGCCCCGGTGGCGGTGCGGGTGCTGGCCGTGCCGCGCTCGGCCGCGGAGGGTTCCAGGATCTCGCCGGTCACGGTGTCGACGGTGCCGGCCGTGCGGCCGAGGCCGGTGACGCGGTGCCGGAAGCGGAGGTCGACCAGGCCGCGGGCGGCTCCCTCGCGGACCTTGCGCGCGAAGGGGGCGACGAGGCCGGGGCCGGTCCCCCAGGTGATGTGGAAGCGGGGGACGGAGTTGCCGTGGCCGGTGGCGTCGTAGCCGCCGCGCTCGGCCCAGCCGACGACGGGGAAGAACCGCACCCCGCGCGCGTGGAGCCAGGACCGCTTCTCACCGGCGGCGAAGTCGACGTAGGCCTCGGCCCACTTCCGCGGCCAGCGGTCCTCGGTCCGGTCGAAGCCTGCGGTCCCGTACCAGTCCTGGAGGGCGAGGGCGTGGCTGTCCTTGACGCGCATCCTGCGTTGCTCGGGCGAGTCGACGAGGAAGAGGCCGCCGAAGGACCAGTGGGCCTGGCCGCCGAGGGACTGCTCCGGTTCCTGGTCGAGGAGGATCACGGTGCGGCCGGCGTCGACCAGCTCGGCGGTGGCGACGAGGCCGGCGAGGCCCGCCCCGATCACGATCACATCTGCGTCGTAGGACATGGACCGCATCTTGGATACACGGATGTATCGAGTCAACCTTTTGGCCGCGCGGGCCGCGAACGGCACCCCCTCCCGCTTTCTAATGGCGAGCATTAATATGAATGCATGGCAAGGACATCGGGTCCCGAGACCCGGGACAGACTGATCCGTGCGGCGGAGGAGCTCTTCGCCGCCCAGGGCGTCCACGGCGCACAGCTGCGGGACGTCGTGAGCCGGGCAGGACAGGCCAACCCCTCCGCCGTGCAGTACCACTTCGGCTCGCGCGCCGGACTGCTCGACGCCGTGATGGCCGGGCGCCAGGCCCGTACGGAGGCCGTGCTCGCCCCGCTGCTCGCGGCGGCCGCCGACACCCCGCACGACCTGGTCGCCGCCCTCGTCACGGCGGAGGCCGGCGAGCTGCGCACCGACCGGGGCCGCCGCTGCCTGCGGATCTCCGCGCAGCTCAGCCACGAGAGCGGGGTCCGCGCGCGGACCCCGCACCCCACGCTCGCCGGCACCTGCTACTGGCGCCTGATCGAGCGGATCGCGGAGTGCCTCGGCGCGGACGGGCTGCCGGGGCCGCTGCTCCTGGAGCGCCTCGATCTGGCGCTGACCCTGGTGGGCGCGGCGATGGCGGACCGGGCCCGGCAGTACCTCGACGGCACCGACCCCCTCACCGATGAGGCGCTCTTCCTCGCCGATCTGGTCGAGACCACCACCGCCCTGCTGCGTGCCGCACAGCCGGAGCAGGCGCACCTCCCCCGAAAGGATCTTCCATGAACGACCTCACCGGCAGGACCGTCCTGATCACCGGCGGCGCCCGCGGCCTGGGCGCGGAGGCCGCCCGGCAGGCGGTCGCGGCCGGCGCGAACGTCGTCCTCACCGACGTGCTCGACGGGGACGGCCGGGCGACCGCCGAGGCGCTCGGCGAGCGGGCGCGGTTCCTGCACCACGACGTGACCTCCGAGGAGGAGTGGGCGGCGGCCGTCGCGTACGCCGTGGCGGAGTTCGGCGGGCTGCACGGCCTGGTGAACAACGCGGGCATCTCCACCGGCGCCTTCCTGGAGAGCGAGTCCGTCGAGCACTTCCGCAAGGTCGTCGACATCAACCTGACCGGCGTCTTCATCGGCATGAAGGCCGCGATACCCGCGATGAAGTCCTCCGGCGGGGGCTCCATCGTGAACATCTCCTCGGCCGCGGGCCTGATGGGCCTGGCGCTGACCGCCGGCTACGGCGCGTCCAAGTGGGGCGTCCGGGGCCTGACGAAGATCGGCGCGGTGGAGCTCGGCACGGCGGGCATCCGCGTCAACTCGGTCCACCCGGGCATGACGTACACCCCGATGACGGCCTCGGTGGGGATCGAGCGCGGCCCGGGCCGGTACCCGAACACGCCGATGGGCCGGGTCGGCGAGGCCGACGAGATCGCCGGCGCGGTCGTCTTCCTGCTGTCGGACGCCGCCTCGTACGTGACGGGCGCGGAGCTGGCGGTGGACGGCGGCTGGACCACCGGGCCGACGGTCAAGTACGTCATGGGGCAGTGACCCCGCGGCGGCCGCGCCTCGGGGCTCGTGCCGCTGCCGGCCCGGGCTGCTTGGATGGCGGGATGAGTGCCGCTGAAGAGATCCTCGACGTCGTCGACGAGCAGGACCGGGTGGTCGGGCAGGCCCCGCGCGCGGAGGTGTACGCGCGGGGCCTGATCCACCGCTGCGTCTTCATCAGGGTCCGGGACGCCGAGGGCCGGATCTTCGTCCACCGCCGGACGCCGACCAAGCTGGTCTTCCCGTCGATGTACGACATGTTCGTCGGCGGGGTGGTCGGAGCGGGCGAGTCCTACGACGAGGCCGCGCTGCGCGAGGCCGAGGAGGAGCTCGGGGTACGGGGCCTGCCGCGGCCCGAGCCCGTCCTGACCTTCCTGTACGACTCCGCGGGCGTGGCCGGCAAGTGGTGGTCGGCGGTCTACGAGGTGCGCTGCGAACTGCCGGTGGACCCGCAGGCGGAGGAGGTGGCCTGGCACGCCTTCCTGACGGAGGCGGAGCTGGCGGAGCGGCTGGCCGAGTGGCCGTGGGTGCCGGACGGGCTCGCCGCGTACGAGCGGCTGCGGGCGCACGGGGCGGCGGACGGCGGACGGGCCTCGGGCTGAGCGCCCGGGCGGGGCG
>NZ_RDBH01000129.1:1478929-1504530 GCF_008042145.1 Streptomyces sp. adm13(2018) | reverse complement strand
GGGCGGTGCGCGCGGGCGGCCCCGGGCTCGGGCGGGCCCGGCCTCGTCGGCCGTGGCCGCGCCCGCGTCCGCCTCCGCGGGCGCGAGGAGGCCCGGTTTCACGACTCCCCCTGGACGACATACCGACTGGTCGGTCATCATGAACGCCGACCGCAGCCGATCCGGAGGTACGCATCGATGAGTTCCGCCCCGCCACCAGGCCTCGACCCCGAGCGGCTGCGCCGCCTCCTCGACCGGGAGCTCCCCGGCCTGGTGTCCGGCCCCCTCGAAGGCCGGCTCATCGAGGGCGGCCGGTCGAACCTCACGTACGTCGTGACCGACGGCACCGGCCGCTGGGTGGTCCGCCGGCCGCCCCTCGGCCACGTCCTCGCCACCGCCCACGACATGCGGCGCGAGCACCGCGTCATCAGCGCGCTGCACGCCACGGACGTACCCGTGCCGGAGACGCTGCTGCTCTGCGAGGACGACTCCGTGCTCGGAGCGCCCTTCTACGTCATGGAGTTCGTCGACGGGACGCCGTACCGCTCGGCGGCGGAGCTGGCCCCCCTCGGCCCCGAGCGCACCCGCGCCGCCGTGCTCGGCCTGGCCGACACCCTGGTCGCCCTGCACGCCGTGGACCCGGCGGCCGTCGGGCTCGCCGACTTCGGGCGCCCCGAGGGCTTCCTCGACCGGCAGCTGCGCCGCTGGGGCAAGCAGCTCGACGCCTCGCGCGGGCGGGAGCTCCCCGGGATCGACGAGCTGCACGCCGCCCTCGGCCGCGCGCTCCCCGGCTCGCCCGAGCCGACCGTGATCCACGGCGACTACCGGCTCGACAACGTCCTGATCGGCGGCGACGACCGCATCAGGGCCGTCCTCGACTGGGAGATGTCGACGCTCGGCGACCCGCTGACCGACCTCGGCCTGCTCATCATGTACAGCACGCCGCTCGACCTGCCCGATTCCCCCGTCTCCACCACCGCCACGGCCCCCGGGCACCCGTCCGCCGCCGAGCTGGTCGAGCGCTACGCCGCCCGCTCGGGCCGCGACACCGCCGCGCTCGCCTGGTACACCGCCTTCGCCTGGTTCAAGCTCGCCGTGATCCTGGAGGGCATCCACTACCGCTGGACGCTCGGCCAGACCGTCGGCGCGGGCTTCGACCGCATCGGCGAACTCGTCCCCGTCTTCATCGAGCACGGCCTCACCACCCTTCAGGAAGGCTGATCCGCCATGGACTTCGCGTACGACGCCCGCACCGAGGAACTGCGGGCCCGGCTCCTCGCCTTCATGGACGAGCACGTCTACCCGGCCGAAGCCGTCGCCGAGGAGCAGCGCGCCCGGCTCGCCTCACCGTGGGACACCCCGGCGATCGTCGAGGAGCTGAAGGCGGAGGCCAGGCGGCAGGGCCTCTGGAACCTCTTCCTGCCGGACGCGGAGTACGGCGCGGGGCTGACCAACCTCCAGTACGCGCCGCTCGCGGAGATCACCGGCCGCAGCCCGCACCTCGCGCCGACCGCCCTCAACTGTGCCGCCCCGGACACCGGGAACATGGAGCTGCTGGCCCAGTTCGGCGACGAGGCGCAGAAGAAGCAGTGGCTGGAGCCCCTGCTCGCCGGCGAGATCCGCTCGGCGTTCGCGATGACCGAGCCCGAGGTCGCCTCCTCCGACGCGACGAACATCGAGACCCGGATCCGCCGGGACGGTGACGCGTACGTCGTCACCGGACGCAAGTGGTACATCTCCGGGGCCATGAACCCCGACTGCCGGATCTTCATCGTGATGGGCAAGACCGACCCCGACGGGGCCGACCCCCGCCGCCAGCAGTCGATGATCCTCGTACCCCGAGACACCCCCGGTGTCGAGGTACGGCGGGCGATGCAGGTCTACGGCTACGAGGACCACTCCCACGGCGGCCACGCCGAGGTGCTCTTCGACGACGTCCGCGTCCCCGCCTCACACCTCATCGGCGAGGAGGGCGGCGGCTTCGCCATCGCCCAGGCCCGGCTCGGTCCCGGCCGCATCCACCACTGCATGCGGCTCATCGGCATGGCCGAGCGGGCGGTCGAGCTGATGTGCCGCCGGACGGTGTCCCGAACGGCCTTCGGCAAGGCGATCGCCCAGCAGGGCGTCGTCCAGAACTGGATCGCGGACGCCCGGGTGCAGATCGAGCAGCTGCGGCTCCTCGTCCTCAAGACGGCCTGGCTCATGGACACCGTCGGCAACCGGGGCGCGCACACCGAGATCCAGGCCATCAAGATCGCGACCCCGCGCGCGGTGGTCGACATCATCGACAAGGCCGTGCAGGCGCACGGGGCGGGCGGGGTCTCCCAGGACTTCCCGCTGGCCGAACTCTGGGCCGCGGCGCGGACGCTGAAGCTCGCGGACGGGCCGGACGAGGTGCACCAGCGGTCGCTGGCGCGCCGGGAGCTGAAGAAGTACCTGTAGGACCGCCCCGGCCGACCGCACCCCGGGACGGGGTGCGGTCAGGGACGCAGTGCCCGCAGCAGGAGGTCGGCGAGGTGGCCGGCGACCTGCTCGGGGGTGAGCGGGCCGTCCGGGCGGTACCAGGTGGACAGGTGGTGCACCGAGCCGAAGTGGTAGTCGACGACCAGGTCGGCGGGGGTCCCGGCGGAGAACACCCCGGCCTGCTGCCCCTCCTCGATCAGGGCGCGGAACCGCTCGTGGTACCGGCGCCGCTCGGACCTGACCTGCTTGTTCTTCTCCGGGCTGAGGTGGTGCATGGAGCGGAAGAAGATGGCGGCGTCGTCGAGGTTCTCGATGGTGGTGACGACCACGTCGGCGGCGGCACCGCGCAGCCGGTCCTCGACGGGCGCGTCGGCGTCCGCGAAGGCGTCGAGGCGCTCCTGCTGGAGGCGCAGGACCCGGGAGTAGACCTCCTGGAGGAGGTCCTCCTTGGAGCCGAAGTAGTGGTAGAGCGCACCCTTGGTGACCCCGGCGGCCTCGACGATCTCCTGGACGGAGGTGCGGTCGTACCCCCGCTCGGCGAAGAGCCGGGTGGCGGCGGCGAGGAGCCTCTGGGGGACGGGGGTGCCGCTCCCGTCCGTCGTCCTGGCCATGCTCCGCCGCCTTCCCTGGTGGTCGTTCTCGGGTGGTTCTCGATGATGGTTTCCGGTCAGGGGAACGAGTTCCCGCCGGTAGATCTTCGCATCCGGCGGGGCCCGGTCAGCGCGTACCCGTCTCCCAGGTCTGCTGGACGTGGTTCATCGTGCCGAGCCAGCGTTCCGGATCGGTGGCCCGGTTGCGGTAGTAGCCGGCCACCTCGGGGTGCGGCAGCACCAGGAAGCGGTCGGCGGAGATCGCGTCGAGGAGGGCGTCGGCGACGTCCTCGGGCTCGATGGCGGTGGGGGCGAGGACGAGTTCGCCGGCCGTCCCGGCGGCCGTGAGCATGTCCGTACGGACGCCCTGCGGGCAGATGGCGTGGACGGCCAGGCCGCGGTGCCGGTAGGTGAGGGAGAGCCATTCGGCGAAGGCGTACGCGCCGTGCTTGGAGACGCTGTAGGGCGCGGCTCCGATCATGGTGAGCAGTCCGGCGGCGGAGACCGTGGAGACGAAGCGGCCGCTGCCGCGCTCCAGCCAGTCCGGGAGGAGGGCGCGGGCCGCGCGGACATGGGCCATGACGTTGACGTCCCAGGCGGCGGCCCAGACGTCCTCCTCGGCGAAGGCGTCGCCGGGCGAGGAGAGGCCGGCGTTGGCGCACCAGACGTCGACGGTGCCGCCGAGGGCCTCGCGGGCCTCCTCGACGACGGCGGACGCGTCGCCGGGCACGGCGAGGGCGCCGATCTCCTCGGCGACGGCCTTGGTGCGCGCGGGGTCGAGGTCGTTGACGACGACGCGGGCCCCTTCGGCGGCGAACCGGCGCGCGAGGGCGGCGCCGATGCCGCCGCCCGCTCCCGTGACGACGACTCCGGCGCCCTGGACCTGGTTCGTGCCCTCGCTCATGGACCCACCTCTCCGCTCGACGACCTGTGACGACCTGCGAACACCTGCGAACACCTGTGGAGACGTCGACAGACTAACCAGTCGGTATGGAAAGACGGAAGAGTGTCGGACGCCCGCCTCGTTCCCGTGGGCGGTCGGGACCGCTAGCGTGCGGGCCCATGTCACGCGCCCCGGCCGGGGACGGCGATCGAGGAGGTTTCGCATGGGCCTGTCGCGACGGAGTCTGCTGGCCGCCGGTGGTGCCCTCGGGGCGGTGGCGGCCGGCGCGCCCGGCGCCGCGGCGGCGGAGCGGGGGCACGGGCACGGGCGGGTGCGGACCGGCTTCGACCGGCTCGCCGACGGCGGGTACGCGCTCCTCGCCGGCGAACGCGTCGGCGTCGTCACCAACCCGACCGGCGTCACCCGCGACGCCCGGCACGTCGTCGACGTGATGCACGCCGACGAGCGGGTGGACCTGGTGGCGGTCTTCGGTCCGGAGCACGGCTTCCGGGGCACCGCGCAGGCGGGCGGCTCCGAGGGGCGGTACGACGACCCGGCGACCGGGCTGCCCGTCTACGACACGTATCTGAAGAGCGGCCGGCCGCTGGCGGACGTGTTCACCGCCTCCGGGGTGGACACGGTGGTCTTCGACATCCAGGACGCCGGCGCCCGCTTCTACACGTACATCTGGACGCTGTACGACTGCATGGCGGCCGCCGCGCTCGCCGGAAAGCGGTTCGTGGTCCTGGACCGGCCGAACCCGGTCACCGGGCGGGCGGCGCTCGGTCCGGTCCTGGACCGGGCGTTCGCGACCTTCGTCGGGCGCGAGCCGATCGCGCAGGCCCACGGCATGACGGTGGCCGAGCTGGCCCGCCTGTTCAACGGCGAGTTCCTCACCGCGCCGGTCGCCCTGGAGACCGTACGGATGACGGGGTGGCGCCGCGGCGACTTCTTCGACGCGACGGGGCTGCCCTGGGTGCCGCCCAGCCCCAACATGCCGACCCCGGAGACCGCCCTCGTCTACTCCGGCACCTGCCTCTTCGAGGGGACGAACCTCTCCGAGGGGCGGGGCACCACCCGCCCCTTCGAGCTCCTCGGCGCGGAGGGAGTCGACCGCCGGTGGGCGGAGGCCGCGAACGCGCTCGGCCTGCCCGGAGTCCGCCTCCGGGAGGCCTACTTCGCGCCGACCTTCTCCAAGTTCCAGGGGAGGACGGTGGGCGGGGTGCAGCTGCACGTCGACGACCGGGAGTCCTTCGATCCGGTGCGGACCGGCATCGGGCTCCTGGTCACCGCCCGCGGCTCGTGGCCCGGCTTCGCCTGGCGGGCGGACCAGTGGATCGACAAGCTGACCGGCTCGGCCCGGGTGCGGACGATGATCGACGCGGGCGCGGACACCGACGAGGTCGTCGGAGCGTGGCAGGCGGACCTGGCGGCCTTCCGCACGGTGCGGAGGGAGTACCTGCTGTACCGCTGAGGCGTATCGCCGGCTGAACCGCTGAGGCGCGGTCGCGCCGGCCCCCCGTGGGACCGGCGGGGTGGGGCTGCCCCCCTGATCGACCGGGGTGCGGACGGGATGTCCCCCGCCCGCACCCCGGTCGATCAGGGGGGGAGGGGCTCGCGCGGTACTGGAAGGGGGCCCGGGAGGTCCTGCGTCAGGCCACGTACCACCTGATGAAGCAGCGGGCCGGGCACGTCGGCGAGTTCGGCCTCGGGCCGCTGCTCGGCCAGGTCGCCCGCGTCGCCCCGCGCCTCCGGATCCACCTGGTCGGCCACAGCATGGGCGCGCGGCTCGTCGCGTACGCGCTGCGGGGGCTGCCGCCGGGGGCCCGCCCGGTCGCCTCCGTGACCCTCCTCCAAGGCGCCTTCTCGCACTACGCGTTCGCGGCGCGGCTGCCGCACGACCCCGGGCGCGGGGGCGCGCTGCGGGATCTCCAGGAGCGGGTCCGGGGGCCGGTGGTCGCCTGCTTCTCGCGGCACGACACGGCGCTCGGGGTGTTCTACCCGCTGGCGTCCAGGCTCGCCGGGGACTCCGCCTCGCTGGCCCCGGCGGGGCTGCTCGGGTCGGGCGACCCGCGCTGGGCGGCGATCGGGCACGACGGCGTCCAGGCGGTGCCGGGGACGGTCGTACGGCCGCTGGCCGCGGTGCTGCGCGAGGGAGTGCCGGCCTCGGGATGCGTGAGCGTCGACACGGCGGACGTGGTCCGCTCCCACGGCGACATCTGCCGTGCGGAGCTGGCCCGGGTGGTGGTGTCGGCCGCGCGAACGGGCAGGTAGGAGGGGTGCGGGCGCATCCCGGGCGCCCGCCCGCAGCCGTTGTGGGCATCACCGGACCCCTCCGTTCCGCCCCGACTCCGGCGCCCCGGGACCCCCGCTGATGGCTGCCATCCGATTTTCGATGGAACACCGCGGGGCGCTCGTTCGTCCCTCTGATACCGCGGAACGACCAGCGACGGAGGTGGCGGAGATGGCCGGTTTCCGGAGTCTCGCGAGACAGGTGCGCGATCCGGGGTGCGACACGGCGCTGCGCAGGTACTCGCTGCGCAAGTGCCTGGAGCGGTTCGCGCCGTACGGACACAGGGCGACGTGGGACCACTTGTGCCGCCGGCACAGGTTCGGACCCGAGGACCGGGAGCTCGACCCCGGGCGGCTGATCGCCGCGCTCGACGAGCTGGAGGAGGCGCGGGCCGTGTGGCTCGCGTACGAGGAGGAGTTCGCCGCCCGGCGGCGGCGCGAGAAGCACGAGGGGCTGCGTGGGCTCGGCGCCCTGGACGACTGGCACCGGCGGGTGTGGGGCGGCAACGGCGTGGTGCGGTGCGGCGATCCGGCCGTGCACCCCTCGGACCCGCTGCCCGAGGTGCTGCGGCGGCTGATCACCGCCCTGGAGGGCGACCCGGGCGAGCGGTGCCCGGTGTGCGCGGGGCCGCGTATCGAGTGGACCGGCGGTGATGCGTACGAACCCTGGCTCGGTCCGGTCTGCGGGGACTGCGGGGTGGGCGTGCCGCGTGCGGTGCTCACCTCGGGGGTGCTGGCCCGCGCTCGCGGGGAGCGGAGCCGCTCCCTCGCGTCGGCGGCGTGAGCCGGGGGCGGACCGAGGTACCGCCGGTGCTCCAGGTCTGCCTGAACGGGACGCGGGGGCCGGGGGACCACGCCGGGGTGCCGATGTCGCCCGAGTCGCTCGCGGAGTCGGCCGCGCGGGCGGTGGCGGCGGGCGCGGGTGAGGTGCGGCTGCATCCCCGGACGCCGTGCGGGAGTACGTCGCTCTCGCCCCGGGTGCTCGGGCCGGCCCTGGACGCGGTGCGGGCGGCGGTGGGCGGCGGGGTGCGGATCTCGACCGCGGCGGCGGCCGAGCCCGACGCGGGGCGCCGGGTGGAGCGGATCCGGTCCTGGACGGTGCTGCCCGACCTGGTGTCGGTCGAATGGCACGAGCAGGGGGCCGAGGCGGTGGCGGAGGCGCTCCTGGCGCGCGGGATCGGGGTCGAGGCCGGGCTGTGGGCGGGGACGGACGGGGCGGAGCTCTTCGCCCGCTCGTCGCTCGCGCCCCGGGTGCGGCGGATCCTGGTGAAGGTCCCGTACCCGTCGGCCGGCGGGGAGGCGGAACAGGCCGCCCGCTCCGTGCTGTCCGGGCCGGTACCGCCGACCGGGGCCGCGGTGCTGCTGCACGGCGAGGGGCGCGGTGCCTGGCCGGTGCTGCGGCTCGCCGGGCGGCTCGGCCTGGGCGCCCGGATCGGTCTGGAGGACACCCTGCTGCTGCCGGACGGCACGGTGGCCCGCTCCAACGCGGGCCTCGTCACCGCGGCCCGGATCGAGTTCCACGCGGCCGGGCACGCGGAGGAGGGTTAGCCCTCCTCCCCCTCCGAGGCGGGGCGGCGGACGGGGAGGAGCCGGGAGCCCGCCATCTGCGCGCCGAAGGCGTCGTCGGGGTTGGACAGGACGCAGGTCTCCAGGGAGAGGCAGCCGCAGCCGATGCAGTCCGTCAGGTGGTCGCGGAGCCGGCCGAGCTGCTTGATGCGCTCGTCCAGTTCGGTGCGCCAGGCCGCGGACAGCCGGGCCCAGTCCTCGTTGGTCGGTGTGCGCTCCTCCGGGAGCTGGGCGAGGGCGTCGCGGATGGTCGCCAGCGGGATGCCCACGCGCTGCGCGGCGCGGACGAAGGCGACCCGGCGCAGGGCGTCCCTGCCGTAGCGGCGCTGGTTGCCGGTGGTGCGGCGGCTGCTGATGAGCCCCTTCGCCTCGTAGAAGTGGAGGGCGGAGACGGCCGCCCCGCTGCGGGCGGAGAGCTGGCCGACGGTGAGCTCGTGGATCTTCTCTGGAATCTGCGGCACCCCGCGACCCTACTGGTCCGTTGACAGCGGACCGCTCACCCCACATGCTGAGCAAGCGCTTAGATACCGACCGTTGGGTATGCCGCACCGGGTGGGGCATACCGGACCAGAAGGGACCAGGAACATGGCCGAGCCGAGGATCTTCACCTCCGCCGAGGAGCTGCGCGCGGGAGTCGGCGAGCAGCTGGGGCACAGCGACTGGGTGGAGATCGACCAGAAGCGGATCGACCTCTTCGCGGACGCGACCGGGGACCACCAGTGGATCCACGTGGACCCGGAGCGCGCGGCCACCGGCCCGTTCGGCACGACCATCGCGCACGGCTATCTGACGCTCTCGCTGCTCCCGCTGTTCGTCCCGCAGGTGCTGCGGGTCGAGGGCATGAAGATGGGCCTCAACTACGGCACGGAGAAGGTGCGTTTCCCCGCGCCCGTGCCGGTCGGCTCGCGCCTGCGCGCCACGGCCGTCCTGACGAAGGTCGAGGAGGCCGGCGGCGGGGTCCAGGTGACGGCGGCCGTGACGGTGGAGCGGGAGGGCTCCGAGAAGCCGGTCTGCGTCGCCGAGTCCGTCTCCCGCTACTACTTCTGAGCGCCGACCATCCTGAGGACGAGGTCGGCGTAGAGCGCGCCGACCTCGTCGGGCGAGCGGCGGCCGCGGGCGTTGAACCAGCGCGAGACGTCGATGCAGAGCGAGAGCACGGCGACGGTGGTGCCGGCGACGTCCGGCACGTCGAACTCGCCCGCGGCCACGCCCTCGTCGATGATGCCGCGGACCGCCGCGTCGGAGTGGCGGCGCAGCTCCACGATCTCGGCCCGGTGCTCGGGCCCCAGGGCGTCGAGCTCGTACTGGACGACCCGCGCGGTGGTGTGGCGCTCGGCGTGCCAGCGGACGAAGGATCGCACGGCGTCGGCGAGGCGCTCGGCCGCCGTGCCCTCACCGGCGGCGGCGGCCCGGAGGATCGTCAGGGCCCGGTCGTGGCCGATGCGGCTGATCCGGTGGAGCAGCTCTTCCTTGGTCTTGTAGTGGATGTAGAGCGCGGCCGGGCTCATCCCGGCGCGGCCCGCGATGTCCCGGGTGGTGGTGGCGTGGTAGCCGCGCTCGGCGAACGCCTCGACGGCGGCCACCAGCAGTCGCCGGGCCGCCTCGGGCGTGACCTCGCCCCAGGGCGTGTCCTCGCCCCCGGGCGTCTCCTCCGCCGCGCTCATCCCACACTCCCTCTCGGACCCGTCAGGACGCCCACCATACCAACGAGGGTGAGCAAGCGCTTAGAGTCGGAGAACGGCAGCTCAGGGCCCGGAGAGCGGTCAGAGCTTCTGGAAGGGGTCGTGCTCGGCGAGCAGCTTCTCCAGCCGTGCCTGGTCGACCCGGCTGACGATCTGCCCGGCCTCCTGGCGGTCGCGGACGACCTTGGCGAGGGTGAAGGTCGAGGTGGTGAGGTAGAGGACGGCGACGGCGAGGAAGGCGCGGACCCAGGCGCTGGCCTCCAGCTGGTAGACGCCGATGGCCACCGCCGCGAGGGCGAGGGAGAAGGAGGCGACGGCCTGGAAGTAGTAGGCGGCGGTGTTCTGCTGCTTGACCGGTGTGTCACTCATGGGCACAGCATCGGCCGGATGTGGCCGCCGCCACATCCGTCCGCGTACTCATCCGGGTACTCAGAAGGGCCCGCCGGTCAGAAGGCGGAGACCCCCGTCAGCGCCCGCCCGATGATGAGCTTCTGGATCTGACTGGTGCCCTCGTACAGGGTCATCACGCGGGCGTCCCTGAGGAGCTTCCCGACCGGGTACTCGTCGATGTAGCCGTAGCCGCCGAAGACCTGGAGGGCGTTGTTCGCGGCGCGGACGGCGGCCTCGGAGGCGTACAGCTTCGCCTGGGAGGCGGCGGTCGCGAAGTCCCGGCCGCGGTCGATCAGGTCGGCCACCCGCCAGGTGAGCAGCCGGGC
The DNA here is from genome assembly GCF_008042145.1 of Streptomyces sp. adm13(2018). GTDB lineage: Bacteria > Actinomycetota > Actinomycetes > Streptomycetales > Streptomycetaceae > Streptomyces. Next base: position 1,494,359 of record NZ_RDBH01000129.1, on the reverse strand, counting down.
GGCGTCCACGTCGACGGCGATGTCGCTGATCAGCTCCTGCACGAGCTGGTAGGAGGCGATGGGTTTGCCGAACTGCTCGCGCTCCCCCGCGTACCGGATCGCCGCGTCGAGGGCGGCCTGGGCGATGCCGACGCAGCCGGCGGCGACGGACATCCGGCCCTTGGCGAGGGCGGACATGGCGACGGCGAAGCCCTTGCCCTCGGGGCCGAGCATCGCCGCGGCCGGGACGCGGACGTCCTCCAGGACGAGTTCGGCGGTGGCCTGGCCACGCAGGCCGAGTTTGCCGTGGATGGCGCGACGGGTGAGGCCCGGGGCGTCGGTGGGGACGAGGAAGGCGGAGACGCCCCTGTGTCCGGGGGTGTCTCCGGTGCGGGCGAAGAGCAGCACGACGTCGGCCCAGGTCCCGTTGGTGATGAACATCTTGGTGCCGCTGACGAGATAGTCGTCGCCGTCGCGGACGGCCCGGGTGGCGAGGTTGCCGGCGTCGGAGCCGGTGCCGGGCTCGGTGAGGCCGAAGCAGCCGAGGGCCTCGCCGGAGGCGAGCCGGGGCAGCCACTGCCGCTTCTGCTCCTCGCTCCCCCAGGCGGCGACGGTCTTGGCGACCAGGCCGAGGGAGACGGAGACGATGCCGCGCACCGAGGAGTCGCCGCGGCCGAGTTCCTCGGTCACGAGGCAGTACGCGAGGTGGTCGCCGCCCGACCCCCCGTACTCCTCCGGGATCGTGAGCCCGAGGAAGCCGAGGGCCCCGAGCTTCCGCACGATCGCCCGGTCGACCTCCTCGGCGCGGTCCCAGGCGGCGGCGTGCGGGGCTACCTCGCGCGCGACGAAGTCCTCGGCGAGCCGCCGTACGGCTTCCTGCTCCTCGCTCAGTTCCAGATTCATGCGGCGCCCACCTCACCCGACCATTTAATTACCACTGCTAGTTTTCATGGTGCAGGCCTACTATGTGCGCCATGGCCCGACCGCGCAAGCCCCTGCTCAGCCGAGACCGCATCGTCGAGACGGCGGGCGCGCTCGTGGACGCGGAGGGCCTCGGCGCGCTCTCGACCCGGCGGCTCGCTGCCGAACTCGGGGTGAGCGGACCCTCGCTCTACAACCACTTCCGGACCAAGGACGAGATCCTGGACGCGGTCGCCGACGCGGTGAGCGCGAAGATCGACCTGTCGATGTTCGGGGAGGACGACGGCCGCGACTGGCAGACGGCGCTGCACGACTGGGCCGTCTCCTACCGCGCCGCCCTCGCCGACCACCCGCACATCGTCCCGGTCCTCGCCCAGGGCCCGGGCCGCCGGCCGGCCGGGCTGCGCGTCGCGGACGCGGTCTTCGGCGCGATGGTCCGGGCGGGCTGGGCACCCGCCCAGGCCACCTCCATCGGCGCGCTGATGCGGTACTTCGTGACCGGTTCCGCCCTCGGCTCCTTCGCACGCGGCTTCGTCGACGACGAGACGGCGTACGACCCGGCCGACTACCCCCACCTCGGCCAGGCGCACCGCCTCGCCGAGCACCGCCAGAAGGTCGACGAGGGCGCGTTCACCACGGGGCTGCGGGCGCTGCTCGACGGGCTGCGGCTGCAGTACGAGGCCCTGGCGCGGGGCTCCGCCGCCGGGGCCGCCGCCCGGACCGCACCCGATTCCTCCGCCCGGACCGCACCCGGTTCCGCCGCCCGGACCGCCACCGAGGCCACCCCCCGGTCCGCCGCCGGTTCCTCCGGGCGTCCGGACGGTTCGGCCGCCGCCGAAGCGTGAGTGCGGGACGCTGGGCGCATGGCAGCCAGTGACCTCGCCGCGCTCGCGGCGCTCTTCGCGGACGAGACCCGCGCCGCGTTCCTGCTCGCCCTGCTGGACGGACGGGCCTGGACCTCGGGCGAACTCGCCCGGCACGCGGGCGTGGCGCCGTCCACCGCCGGCGAGCACCTCGGGAAGCTCGTCGCCGGCGGGGTGCTCACCGAGGAACGGCAGGGCCGCCACCGGTACGTGCGCCTCGCCGACCCCGGCGTCGCCCACCTCGTCGAGGACCTGGCCGTCCGCGCCGAGCCGGCGGTGCCGCCGCCGCCCCGCTCCCTGGGCGCCGCGAGCGCCGGGCGGGCCATGGCCCGCGGCCGGACCTGCTACGACCATCTCGCCGGGCGGCTCGGCATCACGATCACCGAGGCGATGACGGCTCGCGGACTGCTGCGCCAGGACACCGGGTTCGCGCTCACCGACGGAGGCCTGGCCTGGTTCGACGAGCTGGGCGTCCCCCTCGTACCCGGCGGCCGGCGGCCCGTCGCGCGCGGCTGCCTCGACCGGACCGAGCGCAGGCCGCACCTCGCGGGGCTCGCCGGAGCCGCGCTGTGCCGGCACGCGCTGGACGCCGGGTGGTGCGAACGGATCGGCTCGGAGCGGGCCGTGAAGGTGACCGCTCGGGGCGAGCGCGCCCTGCACGCGTGCCTGGGCATCGCGCCGGAGGGGCTGCGGTGAGCCGCGGCCGCCCGGCGATATTGCGGTGAGCGCCGAAGGGTCCGGGCTCTACGGTCGAGCCATGCAGAAGCAATCCTCGCGGCTCGCCCTCGCCGCCGCCGGTGTCACGGTCGTCCTGTGGGCCTCCGCCTTCGTCTCCATCCGCAGCGCGGGAGAGGCCTACTCCCCGGGCGCGCTGGCGCTCGGCCGGCTGCTCGCCGGCGGCCTCGTGCTGGGGGTCGTCCTCCTGGTGCGGGGGGAGGGGCTGCCGCCCCGGGCGGCCTGGCCCGGGATCCTGGTCTCCGGACTGCTCTGGTTCGGGGTGTACATGGTGGTGCTCAACTGGGGCGAGCAGGAGGTCGACGCGGGCACCGCGGCGATGGTGGTGAACATCGGACCGCTCCTGATCGCCCTGCTCGGCGCCCGGTTCCTCCAGGAGTCCCTGCCGCCGCGGCTGCTGGCCGGCATGGCGGTGTCCTTCGCCGGGGCGGTGGTCGTGGGCCTCTCGATGTCCCGCGACTCCTCCGGCGCACACGCCTCGGCGCTCGGGGTGCTCCTCTGCCTCCTCGCGGCGATGGCGTACGCGGGCGGGGTCGTGGCGCAGAAGCCGGCGCTCGCGCACGGCAGCGCGCTCCAGGTGACGACGTTCGGCTGCCTGGTGGGCGCGGCGGCCTGCCTGCCGTTCGCCGGGCAGCTGGTCGACGAGGTGGGCCGGGCGCCGCTGTCGGCCACCCTGAACATGGTCTACCTGGGGGTGTTCCCGACCGCGCTCGCGTTCACGACGTGGGCCTACGCGCTGGCCCGGACGACCGCGGGACGGATGGGCGCGACGACGTACGCCGTACCGGCCCTCGTGGTGCTGATGGCCTGGCTGCTGCTCGGCGAACTGCCGGGGCTCCTCACCCTCGCCGGCGGCGCGCTGTGCCTGGCGGGGGTGGCCGTATCCCGCTCACGGGCGCGTACCTCCGCCGGCGCCGGAACGGCCGAATCCACCTGACAGGGCATGGCTTCGGTTCCGGACACTTCACGCACCCCCGCCGCCGGGTGTGCGCCCGCGACCTGGACGGGAGGAGCGCGTCAAGCCCCAATTCCGGCCCCTGCGGCGAGAGCGTACGTTTCGCGGCCCCACGGCCGGATAGTTTCGAGTCGGTCACAGGCGCGGGCCGGAACACAACGCTCCGGCACCTTCTCGGAAGCCGACGGGGGAGCTCATGGCGATTCAGCAGAGGGCGGAACGTACGAGACAGGAGATCCTGTCCGCGGCCGCGAAGGTGTTCGACGGACAGGGGTACGAGCGGGCGTCGCTCGCCAGGATCGCCGGCGAGGCGCGGGTCACCACCGGCGCGCTCGTCTTCCACTTCGCGACCAAGGCGGAGCTCGCGTCCGCCGTCCACGGGCGGGCCCGGGCGGTCACCGGGATCACGGTGGAGTCGGCCTGTCTGTCCACGGAGGGGGTCGGCGGGACCTCGATCGACAAGCTGGTCATCGCCACGCACGCGCTGATCCGGCTCTTCGAGACCGACCCGACGGCGCGGGCGGGTGAACGGCTCGCGCGGGAACTCCAGTTAGCCGGCCCGGGGTTATCCCGGGACTGCCCCTGGCGGCGCGAGGTGGCGCGCCTGGCACGCTACGCGGAGGCCGAGAAGGCCCTGCGCCCCGGCGTGGACGCGACGGCGGTCGCCGCACTGATCGGCTACGTGATCACCGGCGTCGAGCTGGAGATGCGCTGTCCGAACGGCCCGTCCGACGAGTGTTGGCCCACCGAGGACCCGAGGGGCGCGGACAGCGCCGCGCTGCACGGCCCCGCCGAGCAACGCCTCGACCGCATCTGGAAGTTGATCCTCCCCGGCCTGGTCCATCCGGCCGGCCGACGGCCCGGCGGTTAGCCGTACCGGGAAAGCAGCACCATCCGCCCGCGGCGCCGGGCCCGCGTGGTTCGCGCGCCCGCGGGGCGGAACGTATACGAACCCCCGCCGATATCGAGCCGCCCGGCGCGCCGTCCCGCCTCATTCCCCCGAGCGCAGCAGCTGCCGGGCGAAGTCCGCGAGGGAGCGGCCGACGCGTTCGGCCGACAGGCCGAGTTCGTGCCGCTGGAACTGGAAGAGCTCGGGTGACAGCGGGCTGAGCGCGATGTCGATCAGCGGGTCCGGGTCCTGGATCCCGTGGTCGACGAGCAGCGTGCGGACGTGCACGCGCCAGAAGCCGTAGGCGCCCGTACGGAAGCGCGCGGGCCCGGTCTCCGCGCCGAGGGCCAGCGGCAGGTGCCGCTCCAGGAGGTCGAGCATCGCGAGGTAGAACGCCGCGAGCCGCTCCCCCGCGGGAGCGCCCGGGCCGAGCGGCGGCGGACCGTAGATGAGCTGCCCCTGGAGCCGGCGCTCGTGCTCGTCGAGCAGGGCGACGGCGACCGACGAGGGGTCGGGGAAGCTCCGGTAGAGCGTGGCCCGGCCGACCCCGGCGGCCTTGGCGATCCGGTCCATGGTGACCGTCCGCGGATCCTGCTCGGCGAAGAGCTGCTCGGCCGCGGCCAGGATCTGGGCGCGGTTGCGTTCGGCGTCCGCGCGTCTGCGCGGGGCGACCGGCTGGTCGTCCACGGCCTGGAGATCACCGAGGAGCCCGCCGACCCGGTGCACGGAGGCGGCTCCACGTCCCCGCTGCTCGTCGTCGCTCATGAGTCAGACCTTACTTCCCCCGGAGCTAAGTGGACACCTTGTCCGCTTGGTGTGTCCCGTGGCATGCTAAACGGACTCAGTGTCCACTTACCCGCTCGCCATCCCCGCCCCAGGGAGATCCAGATGCACACCGCGCTCCTCGCCGCGGCCCTGCTGGTCGGCTGCCTCCTGGCCGTCCAGGCCTCGGTGAACCTCCAGCTCAACTCGGCCGTCGGCACCCCGTACGGCGCCTCGACCATCCAGCTCGGCGTCGCGACCGGTCTGCTGACCGTGCTCGCGGTGGCGGCCGGAGCGCTCGGCGCGCTCGGCAAACTGCCCGACGTCGAGCCCTGGCAGCTGCTCGGCGGACTCGCCAGTCCGCTCTACATCACCAGCGGCATCCTGCTCTTCCCACGGCTCGGCGCCCTCGCGGCCGTCGGACTCTTCGTCACCGGCCAGATGTTCGCCTCGCTCGCCCTCGACCTCTTCGGCCTGCTCGGTCTCCAGAAGCAGGACCTGAGCGCCGGGATCGTCATCGGCGCCGTGGCCGTCCTCGCCGGCATCGTCGTGATCATCCGGGGCATGAAGGCCGCGGCCCCGCCCGGCGCCCCCAAGATGTCGAGCGCCGGCCGGGCCGGCTGGCTCGCCCTCGGCATCGTCGCCGGAGCCGTGCTGCCCGTGCAGGGCGCGGTCAACGCCCAGCTGCGCGCCCAGCTCCAGCAGCCCGTCACCGTCGCCGTGATCAGCTTCGCCGTGGCGACCTTCACCATCGCCGTCGTCCTGCTCGTGCTGTACGCGACCCGCAAGACCCCGGCGCCCAAGATCGCCCCGCTGAAGAAGATGCCCTGGTGGGGCTGGCTCGGTGGCGCCTGCGCCGCCGCCTACGTCACCGGCACCTTCCTGCTCATCCCCGAGATCGGCGCGGCCGTGACCATCGCCCTCACCGTCACCGGGCAGCAGCTCACCTCGGCCCTGATCGACCACAAGGGCCTCTTCAAGCTCCCGCAGCGCTCCCTCACCAAGCCGCGCGCCGTCGGCCTCGCCCTGCTGATCGCCGGCTCCCTGACCATCCAGCTCGTCTGACCCGGGTCCGCGCTCCCCCGGGCCCCCTCCCGGAGGAGCGCGGCCCGCCCGGTCGTCATGAAAGGTGTGCCATGAAAGCGTCCTACATCGCCGGGCCGGACCTCCACGTCCTCCCCTCGGCCCTGCCCATACCGGGCCTCGGCGACCAGCCGGTCAACGCCTTCCTCCTCCGCTCCGGCGAGCCGATCCTGGTGGACACCGGCATGCCCGTGGACCGGGAGGGCTTCCTGGACTCCCTCTGGTCGCTGATCGAGCCGGCCGACCTGCGCTGGGTCGTCGTCACCCACGACGACCGCGACCACACCGGCGCCCTCGCCCGGATCCTGGAGGCGGCGCCGAACGCGAAGGTCCTCGCCAACGCGATATCGGTGACGCGAATATCGGAAGAGTTCACCATTCCGCAGGAACGTGTCGTGACCGCGAACCCGGGAAGCCGTGTGAAAGTCGGCGACCGCGAGCTGAGTTTTCACCGGCCGCCCACTTTCGATTCACCCGGGACCCTCGCCGTGTTCGACCATTCCGATGGGACGCTCTACAGCTCCGACAGTTTCGGAACCGTCGTCGAGGAAATAAGCCAGGAGTTCACCGACCTCTCGGAGGCGGAATTCTTCCACGGCTTCGAGGTCCTCAACCGGGCGATAGCCCCGTGGACCGCGCTGGTCGACGAGACGAAGTTCCTCGCCCCGGTGCACGAGCTGGCCGCCCTGCGCCCCGCGAAGCTGCTGAGCGCCCACGGGCCGACCGTCCGCGAGGCCGCCGTACCGCGGCTCTTCGAGGCGATGGCCCGCATCCCCGCCCTGCCGGCCTGGCTGCCCGGCGCCGACCTCGACCTGGAGGCGGCGCTCGACGCCGTCGAACCGCCGCCCGCCGCCTGAGATCCCCGCACGAACCGAGGAGAACCATGTTCGACCCGACCACCGCCGACCTGACGCCGCCGCGCGGAGTCGTCACCGTCTTCTCCGACATCTGGTGTTCCTTCGCGCACATCGCGATCCACCGGCTGCACGCCACCCGGGCCCGCCTCGGCCTCGAGGAGCAGGTCGCCTTCGACCTGCGCGCCTTCCCCCTCGAACTGCTCAACGACGCCCCGAGCCCGCGCCCCGGCACGGACAGCGAGGTCGCCCGAATGGCCAGCCTGGAGCCGGCCGCCGGCTGGCAGCTGTGGCAGGCCAAGGACTGGCTCTACCCGTCGACGACCCTGCCCGCCCTGGAGGCGGTGCAGGCCGCCAAGGAGCAGAACCTGCGCGCCTCCGAGCAGCTGGACCTCGGGCTGCGCCGGGCCTTCTGGGCCGAGTCGCGCTGCATCAGCCACCGCAAGGTGATCCTGGACGTGGCCGCCGAGACCGGCGCCGTCGACGTCGGGGCCCTCGCCGAGGCCCTGGACGACGGCCGGGCGCGCCGGACCCTCGCCGACCAGTCGGCGCTCGCCCAGAGCGACCGGGTGAACTGCAGCCCCCACCTGTTCCTGCCCGACGGCTCCGACCACGCCAACCCCGGCATCGAGGTGGACTGGGAGGGCGCCTACGGCATCGGCTGGCCGGTCATCGGCTCCGACGACCCGAAGGTGTTCGAGGACATCCTCCTGAAGGCCGCCACTGAATAGTTGAAACACCGCCGAAAAGGCGGCGCATCACCGGAACGACGGGCAGGCATTCCTTTTCGAGGAATGCCTGCCCGTCGTTCCTTTTTTCGGCCCGCAGAACATCGCGGTGATTATTAATTGCGTGACCCGGCCGTTATTCGCAAGGCCGCTCGAAGCTCCTACAGTCATTCACGCCGCCGGAATTCCGGACGGAGATTCGTTTCGACAGCGGGAGTTCTTCATGTCGTTGACCGACAAGGCAGACGTCAGCACGTTCGTCGACCTCACCCAGCACGAGATCGAAGCCCTGAAGACCCGGTTCAACCTGGCCGACGCGCACACCCACCAGCGGCAGTCCACCTCCCAGGAGCGGATCGTCTCGCGGCTCCCCGAGCTCTGGCACGAGTCCGAGTCGAAGCAGCAGGCGCACTTCGAGAAGCAGTTCCTGGACGCCTTCTTCCGGCTGCACCAGCAGCCCACCGCCCGGGCGATGGGCCGCACCCTCCTCTCGTACTCCGCGAGCGTGTCGACGATGGTCGCCGGCATGTTCCTCAAGCAGCGCGGCATGTCGGTGCAGCTCGTCGAGCCCTGCTTCGACAACCTGGTCGACCTGCTGCGCAACATGCAGGTGCCGATCGCCCCGTTCGCCGAGTCGGCGCTGCACGACAAGGACTCCATCTACGAGCGGCTCACCGACGAGATCACCGCGGACGCGATCTACCTCGTCGACCCGAACAACCCGACCGGGTTCACCCTGCTCGCCGAGAAGCTGGAGGGCTTCCGCGAGGTCGTGCGCTACTGCGTGGACCACGACAAGGTCCTGGTCATGGACTTCTGCTTCGCCTCCTTCGCACTCTGCGACGAGGGCATCGGCCGGGTGGACATCTACCGGCTCCTGGAGGAGTCCGGCGTGACGTACATGGTCATGGAGGACACCGGCAAGACCTGGCCGATCCAGGACGCCAAGTGCGCCATGATCACGGCCAGCGAGAACATCCAGGAGGAGGTCTACAACCTCCACACCAGCGTCCTGCTGAACGTCTCGCCGTTCGTCCTCAACATGGTCACGCAGTACGTCGAGGACTCCATCACCGACGGCTTCGCCTCCGTCCGCGACATCATCCGCACCAACGGCGAGGCCGCCCGCCAGGCCCTCCACGGCACGATCCTGGAGTTCCAGGAGCCGGTCGTCGGCACCAGCGTCGCCTGGTTCCGCATCAAGCCCGAGCACCTGACCGCCACCCAGCTCCAGGCCGTCCTCTTCGACGAGGAGGTGTACGTCCTGCCGGGCACCTTCTTCTACTGGAACACCAAGGAGAAGGGCGAGCGCTTCGTACGCCTGGCCCTGGCCCGCGAGCCCGAGCTGTTCGCCGGCGCGATGGAGCGGATGCGGAAGGTGCTCGAGCGCTATGCCGGCTGACCTCGGACCGGCCGTGTTCATCGACGCCACGACGTTCATGGGCATGCACAGCAAGGACGACGCGGTCCGCGTGGCCGCCAAGGCCTTCTTCGCCGGCCGGCTGGCCGCCGGGGAGGCGGGCGGGGTCGTCATGAGCTGGGAGCAGGTCGGCCGCTGCGACGACCTCGTGTGGGGCTACGAGCGGGGACTGCAGGACGAGTACTACCCGTTCATGGACGTCCTCCACACGGACCTGGCCATCGACCGGATCCCCTACACCGAGGACGACGTCCGCCGGGCCTTCGACGAGCCCGCCCTCGACGGCCTCCCCGCCCACGAACGCCTCCTGCTCTCCCAGGTCATCGGCCGCGGCGGCGTGCTCCACACGGCGAGCCCCCGGCTCGTCCGCGCGGCGGCCGCACTCCCCGTCGCCCCCCTGGTCCCGCTCGATCCGGCCGACGCTCCCGCCCCCGGCGAGGAGCCCTCGTTCCCGGCGTACCTGGAAGACCTCTACCAGCGGTCGCTGGTCCTGAAGGTCGTCTCCGAAACCCTCTGAAGTCGTTCCGAAGGGCACCCTTCTCATGCCTGGCACCTACTCCGGGACCGTCGTCCCGCTGATCACCCCCCTCGACGAGCACGGCGTCGTCGACGAGGCGAGCGTCGTCCGCCTCCTGGACCACATCCGCACCGAGGTCAGCGGCTTCATGCCGGCCCTGACCTCCGGCGAGGGCTGGAAGCTCGACGCACGGCAGTGGCAGGACATCGTCACGTACACCGTGCGGCACGCGGGCGGTCTGCCCGTCCTGGCCGGCATCCAGCTCCCCGACACCGACGCCGTGATCGAGCGGGCCAAGGCGGCGGCCGCGATCGGCGCCGACGCCGTCGTCGTCACCACGCCGTTCGGCGCCGACGTGACGCAGGACGGGATCGTCGAGCACTACAAGGCGATCCGCGCGGCCCTCGACATCCCGATCTTCCTCTACAACGAGGAGGCGCTCTCGGGCAACCGCATCGAGTTCGACACCCTGATCCGGATCTGCAAGGAGATACCGGGGATCGTCGGCATCAAGGAGTCCAGCGGCGACGCCGCCTTCACCCGGAACATGGCCGAGGCCGGCACCGGCATCCCGGTCTTCGAGGGCTGGGAGAACCTCCTCCTCGACGCCCGCGGCATCGACGGCTTCATCGGCCCGCTGGCCAACCTCGAACCCTCCCTCTGCAACGCGATGCTGGTCGACCCGACCCCCGACCGGCAGGCGGAGATCAACACCGTCTGCGAGCGGTACGGCGTCTTCAAGGACGACTGGTACCGCTGGGTCAAGAAGGAGCTCCACCAGCGTGGCGTGATCGCCTCCCCCACCGTGCACGAGGAGGCGAAGGCGGCATGAGCACCACCCCCGCCGCTCCCTCCCCGGCCGACGTCCCGGTGGCCGCCCACTCGATCACGGCCCCGGCCGCGACCGCCCAGCGCGAGCTGCACGGTCTCTACCGGCGGGTCCCCAACCTCGGCGACTACGGGTCGATGACCGCGATCGAGGAACGCTGGATCCTGCCCAAGGCACGGGCGTACGAGGCCTCCGCGCCCCGCTTCTCCTCGCCCGCCGAACTCCTTCAGGCGCTCAAGGAGTTCCTCGCCGAGGAGGAGGCCGCCCTCCCGGAGAGCGCGACCTTCCTCGCCGAACACGCGACGCTCGACCAGTTCAAGATCGTGGTCCGGCAGTTCGCGCTCGACGGCCTCACCGAATCGGAGTCGCTGCTCCCGGTCGTGCCCCGGCTGCCGTACCGCTCGGCCATGGCGGTCTTCCGCGTCCTCATCGACGAACTCGGCTGCGGCAACGAGGAGAAGGCGCACTCCCAGCTCTACCGCGACCTGCTCACCGAGCTGGGTCTGAGCCTCCGGCTCGACGACTACCTCGACGAGACGGTCCCGGAGTGCTTCGCCTACGTCAACATGTTCCACTGGCTGGCGAGCCGGGCCTCCTCGCCCCAGTACTTCCTGGGCGCGTACGCCTACTTCGAGACCAGCGTGCTGTACGCCTTCCAGAGCTTCGCCCGGGCGGCGCGGCGGCTCGGGATCACCCACGACGCCTACTACACCGAGCACCTGTACATCGACTCGTACCACAGCAACCACATGCGGACGGCGATCCGTTCGCTCGACGAGCCGGACCTGGCGAAGATCTGGGCCGGCGTGCGACTGGCCTCCGACATCGTCGGCACGGCCACGGAGGCGGCGGTGGCGCGAGCCCGGGAGACGGCCGCATGACGGCCGTGCCCGCGGGGCGGCGGCGGGGCGACGACGAGCCCGCCGTCCGCCAGGTGACCGAGGACCTGGTCCTCGTCGAGGTCGGCGGCCGCAAGGTCCTCGCGGCCGCCCTCTGCCCCCACCGCGGGGGCCGGCTCAAGTACGGCAGGGTCGACGGGAACAGGCTGCGCATCACCTGCCCCCTGCACCACACCACCTTCGACCTGAGCAGTGGGGAGCGGCTGTCGGGGGCGGCCTGCGCCGCCCTCCGCGTGGTGGACGTGCTGCCGGGCGACCTGTCGGTCCCCGAGCCGCGCGACCCCGCCCACGACGAGGCCCCGGCGGCCTCCGCTCCCGGCGCGGTCCCCTCCGGGGGCGCCTCGTGACCACCACACCGACCGGGGCGGCGTCCACCGCGACGCCGCCCCGCGCGGCGGTCGACCACGACGGCATCGCGCCGGTGCCCGAGGCCGAACGGACCTCGACACCGCGCGACTTCGGCTGGATCTGGCCCTCCGCGCAGTTCTCCTTCGGCACGGTCGTCCTCGGCGCGCTGCCCGTCGTGTTCGGTCTCGGCTGGTGGGCCTCGGCGAGCGCCATCGCCGTCGGCGCCGCCGTCGGCACGGCACTGCTGGCGCCGCTCGCCCGCTTCGGCGTCCGCACCGGCACCAACGACCCCGTGTCGAGCGGCGCCCACTTCGGGGTGCGGGGCCGGGTCGTCGGCAACGTCCTCACGGTGGTGACGGCGCTCGGCTTCTTCGCCATCGCCGTGTGGACGGGCGGCACCGCCGTCATGGTCGCGGGCCACCGCCTGCTCTCCACCCCCACCGGCCCCGGCGCGCTGACCGTCGCGATGTTCGTGACGGCGGCGGCGGTCGCCCTGGTCGCCGTACGCGGCCACGAGACCCTCGTCCGCACGTACAAGGTCACCGCGATCACCGGCGGCGCGGTCCTCCTCGGCACCGTCCTGGTCCTCGCCCCGGACTTCGACCCGGGCTACGCCGGCGGGACGCTCGCGCTCGACAGCACCCTGCACACCTGGCTGCTCGCGGCGACCGCCTCCGCGACCGTGCCCCTGTCCTACGCCACCTTCCAGGGCGACTACACCCGCTACATGCCCGCCTCCACCCCCGCCGGCCGGGTCGTGCGGGCCAGCGGGACCTCGATGTTCCTCAGCAGTCTGGCCGCGCTGCTCACCGGCGCGTACGTCACGACGCTCTTCCCCGTCCCCGACGAGCCCTGGCTCCAGGGCCTGACGGACGCGGTGCCCGGCTGGTTCGCGGTCGCCGTCGTCGTGTTCGGCTTCGCCGGCACCCTGCCGCAGGCCGGACTCTGCCTGTACGCGGCCGGGCTCTCCGCCAACTCCGTGTTCTGGCGCTCCTCGCGGGCCGCCGTGACCACGGTGGTCGCGGTCCTGGCGGCGGCCGTCCTGTACCTGGGGGCGGTGGTGTACGACGCCATGGACGCGATGTCGGCGTTCGTGACGCTGCTGCTCACCGTCGTCGCCCCCTGGGCGGCGGTGCTCTCCGTCGGCTACGTGGTCCACCGGGGCCGGTACGACGCGGAGGCGCTGCGCACGTTCACCACGGGCGGGGGCGGTCGGTACTGGTACACCGGCGGGATCAACCCGAGGGCCGCCGCGGCCTTCGCGCTGGGTTCGGCCGTCGGCATCCTCTGGGTCAACAACCCCCTGTACATTGGGCCGTTGACCGATCTCACGGGTGGCGTCGACCTGAGCCTGCCGGCCTCCTTCACGGTCGCCGCCGTGGTCTACGGGGCGCTGTGCCGGGTGTGGCCCGAGCCGCTGCTGCCACCGACACGAGTCCCGAGGTGACGATGTCCGCCACTGTCCCGACCACCGCCCGGCTCACGGTCCGGTCGGTCGTCCCCGAGGCCGAGGGCGTCCTGGGCCTGGTCCTCGCCGACCCCTCGGGGGCCGCGCTGGCCCCCTGGGAGCCCGGCGCCCACCTGGAGGTGACGCTGCCGTCCGGGGCCGTCCGGCACTACTCGCTCTGCGGGGACCCGGCGGACCGGAGCACGTACCGGCTCGGGGTGCTGCGGGAGACCGCCGGCCGGGGCGGGTCGGAGGAGCTCCACACGACCGTCGGCGCGGGCACGGTCCTCGGGGTGCGGGGCCCGTTCAACCGCTTCCCGCTGGTGCCCGCCGAGCGGTACCTGTTCGTCGCGGGCGGCATCGGGATCACCCCGCTGCTGCCGATGGTGCGCTCGCTGCCGCCCGGGTCCTGGTCCCTGCTGTACGGCGGACGGAGCCTGGCGTCCATGGCGTACCGCGAGGAGCTGGCCGCGCTTCCCGGGGTCACGCTCGTGCCGCAGGACACGGCGGGACTGCCCGACCTGGACGGCGTCCTCGCGGGGCTGACCGCCGGGACGGCCGTGTACTGCTGCGGGCCGGAGGGGCTGCTGGGGGCCGTGCGGGAGCGCTGGACGGGCGCCCTGCACACCGAGCGGTTCGGGGCGGCGCCGGCCGCCGCCCCCGGGGCGGACCCCGGGACCGGCGACGGCTTCGAGGTGGAGCTGCGGCGCAGCGGCCGGACCGTGCACGTACCGCCCGGCCGCACCCTGCTCGACGCGGTCCGCGCGGTGGTCCCCGGGGTCCCGTACGCCTGCGAGGAGGGGTTCTGCGGGACCTGTGAGACGAAGGTGATCGCCGGGACGCCCGAGCACCACGACTCCGTCCTCGACGAGGACGAGAAGGCCTCGGGCAGCACGATGATGATCTGCGTGGGCCGCTCGCGCGGCGCCCGCCTCGTCCTCGACCTGTGACCCGTCGCGCGCGGACACCCCCCGTACCGCGCCGACGCGCGGAGGCCCGTACCGGCCGTCGAGCCGGTACGGGCCTCCGCGCGTACGGGTCACGTACGGGTCGCGTACGGGTCGCGTCAGGCGAAGACCACCAGGGCCCGGCCGCCCTTGCCCGCGAGCATGTTCTCGAAGGCGCCCGGGATCCCGTCCAGGGTGATCCGCTCGGTGACGAGGGCGCCCAGGTCGAACCGGCCGGCCCGGATGTGGTCGGCGAGGACGGGCAGGTCGACGGCCGGGTTCGAGTTGCCGTAGACACAGCCCGCGAGGGTGCGGCCCCAGTGGAAGATCTCCAGGGCGTTGAAGGCGACCTGCTGGTCCTTGCCGCCGATGCCGACGACCGTGGTGCGACCGCCGCGCCGGGTGGACTCCCAGGCGGTGCGGATGGTGACGGCCCGTCCGACGCACTCGACGGCCACGTCCACGCCGTGGCCCCCCGTCAGCTTCCGGATCTCCTTCGCCGTCGTCTCCGACGCGACGACGTACTCGGTCGCCCCGGCCGCCCGGGCGAGCGCCTCCTTCTCCGGCGAGACGTCCACGGCCACGATCGTCGAGGCGCCCGCGATCCGGGCGGCCTGGAGGGTGGCGAGGCCGACCCCGCCGACGCCGAACACCGCGACGGTCTCCCCCGCGCGGACCCGGGCGGAGTGGTGGACCGCGCCCCAGCCGGTGAGGACGGCGCAGCCCAGGAGGGCGGCGTCGGTCAGCGGCACGCCCTCGGGCGCGGGGAGCACGCAGTTCCCGGCGACGACGGTCTCCTCGGCGAACGCGGCGACGTTGAGGCCGGGGTGGAGGTCCCGCCCGTCCCGCGTACGGGCGTGGAGGTTCGCGGTGCCGGTGAGCGCGTCGGCGCAGAGCCAGACCTCGCCGAGCGAGCAGGGGTGGCAGCTGCCGCAGGAGGGCGCCCAGTTGAGGACGACGTGGTCGCCGGGGGCGACATGGGTGACGTCCTCTCCGACGGAGACGACGGTGCCCGCGCCCTCGTGGCCGAGGACGGCGGGCACCGGCACCCGCATGGTGCCGTTGGAGAGCGACAGGTCGGAGTGGCAGACACCGGCGGCCGCGAGCCGGACCCGGACCTGTCCGGGACCCGGCTCGGGGAGCTCGATGCCGGTGATCTCCAGCGGGGCGCCCACGGCGGGCAGGACGGCGGCGCGGATCAGGCTCACGTGCGGTGCTCCTCGGGAGTCGCGTGGACGGGGCGGGGCGTCGGGG
>NZ_RDBH01000129.1:1473069-1478829 GCF_008042145.1 Streptomyces sp. adm13(2018) | reverse complement strand
GCCTTCAGGAGGATGTCCTCGAACACCTTCGGGTCGTCGGAGCCGATGACCGGCCAGCCGATGCCGTAGGCGCCCTCCCAGTCCACCTCGATGCCGGGGTTGGCGTGGTCGGAGCCGTCGGGGCAGGTTCCGGCGACCGGGACGACGGGGGTGTCCCGGCCGGTGGTCCGGTCAGAACTGGAGGGACTTGGTCTGGAGGTACTCGGCGAGACCGTGCGTGCCGAGTTCCCGGCCCACGCCGGACTGCTTGTACCCGCCGAACGGGGCCAGCGGGTTGAACCGGCCGCCGTTGATGTCGACCTGCCCGGCCTCCATGCGACGGGCGAAGGCGACGGCCTGCCCGGGCTCGCCCCAGACCGCGCCGGCGAGGCCGTACACGGTGCCGTTGGCGATGGCGAGGGCCTCCTCCTCGTCCTCGTACCGCAGGAGCGAGACGACCGGGCCGAAGATCTCCTCCTGCGCGATGGTCATCTCCGGGGTGACGTCGGCGAAGACGGTCGGGGCGACGTAGTAGCCGGTCTCCAGCGGGGCCTCGGCGCCGCCGGCGACGAGCCGGGCGCCCTCCTCGACGCCCTTCTCGATGTAGCCGCGGACGCGCTCCAGCTGCCTGGCGTTGACGAGGGGGCCGAGGCGCTCGCCGGGGACGTACTTGGCGACGGCCTCGGCGGCCAGCGCCACCGCCTCCTCGTACCGGTCCGCGGGGATCAGCATCCGGGTCCAGGCGCTGCACTTCTGGCCGGAGTTGGACATCACGTTGGCGACGCCGACGGAGACCGCCTTGGCGAGGTCGGCGCTCGGCAGGATGACGTTGGCGGACTTGCCGCCGAGTTCGAGGGCGACCCGCTTGACGGCGCCGCCCGCGAGGGCGCCGATGCGGCGGCCGACGGCGGTGGAGCCGGTGAACGACACGAGGTCGACGTCCGGGTGCTCCGCGAGGGCCTGCCCCGCGACCGGTCCGAGGCCGGTGACCAGGTTGAACACACCGGCCGGGAGCCCCGCCTCGTGCACGGCCTCGGCGAAGAGCTGGGCGGTCAGCGGGGTGTCCTCGGCGGGCTTGAGGACGGTGGTGCAGCCGGCGGCGAGAGCCGGGGCGATCTTGGCCACGACCTGGTGGAGCGGGAAGTTCCACGGGGTGATCGCGGCGACGACGCCGACGGGCTCGGCGTAGACCGTGGAGTTGCCGACCTTCTCCTCGAAGGGGTGGGTGGCGGCGAGTTCCGCGTACGTCCCCGCCACGGCGATCGGCAGTCCGGCGTGCACGGCCGCGGCCAGCTGCGGCGGGGCGCCGAGTTCGGCGGTGACGGTGGCGGCGATCTCCTCCGCGCGGGCGGCGAGCGCGTCGCGGAGGGCCGCGATCCCGGCGGCGCGTTCGGCGGGCGGCGTAGCGGCCCAGCCGGGCAGCGCGGCGCGGGCGGCGCGTACCGCCGCGTCGACGTCCTCGGCGGTGCCGGCCGGGACGTGGGCGATGACCTGCTCGTCCGCCGGGTTGAGGACGGCGATCGTGTCGGACCCGGCGGCGGGCCGCCATTCCCCGCCGATGTACATCGCGTCGTGCGCCTTCATCCGCTGTCTCCTCACACTGCCGACCGGTTCGACACCCAAACTAGCGCTGATAGTTTTTGGGCGCCAGGGGCTCCGGACGTGCCCCCGGTCTCACCCGGGGCACCGTCCGGCGGTCGCCGGGCCGCGACCTCCTCCCCACCGATCGTGCCGCTCCCGGTCCGACCCTGTCCACGGAGGGTGCGGCGGGGTGGCGCGGACACGACCCCGCCCCGGGGGCGCACGCCGGGTGGCGCGGCCCGCCGGGGCGGGGCGGTCGCGGACGCCGTGGAACGGACGGCGGCTCCGCGGGACGGAACGACGGACGCGGCTGGGGCCCGTCGTTCGGATGCGCTGTGCGATGTCAGACGGCCTGTGCGATGTCAGACGGTCCGGGCGATGTCAGATCTTCTGGGCGATGTCGGTGAGATGGGCGAAGACGACGATGTTGGCGTCGTAGCCCTTCCCCCGTTCGAAGGCTCCGCCGCAGGTGAGCAGCCGCAGTTCGGGGCGCCCGGTGGAGCCGTACACCTCCTTGTCGGGGAAGTCGGCCTTGGTGTAGGTGACGACCCGGTCGACCGTGAAGACGGCGACCTTGCCGTCGGCGCGGGCGATCCGGACGGTGTTGCCGGGGCTGAGCGAGTCGAGGCTGACGAAGATGGCGGGCCCGGTACGGGTGTCCCGGTGGCCGACGACGACGGCGGTCCCGCGCTCGCCCGGGCTGACTCCCTTCGCGTACCAGCCGACGATGTCGGGGTTGTCGACGGGCGGTGTGGCGAGCCGCCCCTGGCCGTCGAGGGCGAGGTCCATCACGGGGGCCTCGATGGTGATCGCCGGAACGGCGACGGTGGTCGGACGCGAGCGCGCCAGCGGTGCGGGCGTGCGGGGCGCGGAGGCCGCCTTCGGCCGAGCGCCGTGCGCGGCCCGGGGCTTCGCCGCCGCCTTCGCATCGGGCTTTGCCGCGGGCTTGGACTCGGGCTTCGCCACGGGCTTGGACTCGGGCTTCGCCGCGGGCTTGGACTCGGGCTTCGCCTTGGGCTTGGACTCGGGCTTCGCCTTGGGCTTCGGCTCGGGTTTCGGCTCGGACTTCTGCTCCGGGTTCGCCTCGGGGTTCGCCTTGTGGTCGAGAGGCGCCGGATCGCCGCCCTCACCGCCCGGCCCGCCGGGTACGGCGGGGGCGGCGGCAGCGAGAACCGGGTCGGCCGGCTCCTCGTCTCCCGCCCACCAGAAGCCTCCGACGACCAGGACCGTCGCGACCGTCACGGTCCTGGCGAGCCGGAACAGTCGCCGTCGGCGGCGCGTGAGGCGCGAGGACCTACGCGGAGCCATCGTCGCGGCGGCGCGAGCGGCGGATCAGGACCAGTCCGGTGGTACCGGCGAGGCCGGCGGCGGCGGCCGACGCGATGCCGAAGCGGGAGGAGTCGTCGGAGGCGATCTCCGCGCCGCCGCCGACCGTGCCGACCTGACCGTGCGGTGGCCCGCCGTGGGCGCTGTCACCGGGCGCCGCGAAGGCGGCCGGGGCGCCGGCCAGGATCACCCCGGCGAGCGCCAGGGCGGCGATCCGGCGCCTCTCGACCACAAGGCGAACCCCGAGGCGAACCCGGAGCAGAAGTCCGAGCCGAAACCCGAGCCGAAGCCCAAGGCGAAGCCCGAGTCCAAGCCCAAGGCGAAGCCCGAGTCCAAGCCGTCCGGCCCACTCCCCCACCCCCCGGGCGACTGGCGTGCCGACCGGGCGACCCGGCTCAGATGATCCCGAAGAGGACCCCCGCGCCGAGCACCACCAGCGAGGTCAGCGCGGCCCACTTCACCGTGAACCTCGTGTGGTCGCCGAACTCCACCTTCGCCATGCCGACGAGGACGTACACGGCGGGGACCAGCGGACTCGACATGTGCAGCGCCTGACCCACCAGGGAGGCCCGGGCGATCTCCACGGGCGACACCCCGTGGGCTGCGCCCGCCTCCGCGAGGACCGGCACGACGCCGAAGTAGAAGCCGTCGTTCGACATGAAGTAGGTGAGCGGGATGCTGAGCACACCGGTGACCAGTCCCATGTGCGGGCCCATGCCCTCGGGGATGGCGCCGACGAGCCAGTCGGCCATGTGCTTGACCATGCCCGTGCCGGTCAGGACACCGGTGAAGACCGCGGCGGCGAAGACCATGCCGGAGACGTTGAGGACGTTGTCGGCGTGGGCGGCGATGCGGGCCTTCTGCTCGGCCGGCTTCGGGTAGTTCACGGTGAGCGCGAGCGCGGCGCCGAGCAGGAACAGCACCGGGATCGGCATCAGTTCGAGGATCATCGCGGCGAGCAGCGCGACCGTCAGTCCGGCGTTGAACCAGTACAGCCGGGGGCGCAGGGTGGGGCGGTTCGGATCGAGCCCCTGGAACCCCTCGTCCCCACCGGAGGCCTCGCCCGGACCCCGCGCTCCCTCCGGTCCGGCGCCCGGCGCGTCACCGGAGCCGCCCGCGGACCTCTTGGTCAGATCCACGGTCCCGCCGGTCACACCGGTCGCGGCGCTCACACCAGTCCCGCCGGTCCCGCCGGTCACACCGGTCGCGGCGCTCGCACCAGTCCCGCCGGTCACACCGCCTCCGCGTCCGCCCGCCGTGACGAGCACCGGGTCGGCCTCCGGCACCAGGACCTCGTCCAGCGTGAGGTACCCGATGCGCTTCCGCTCCCGGCGCCCGAGGACGTACGCGAGGACGAACACGAAGAGCAGTCCCGCGCCGAGCGCCGGGATCATCGGCACGAAGACGTCGCTCGCGTCCAGCTTGAGCGCGGTCGCGGCACGGGCCGTGGGGCCGCCCCAGGGCAGGGTGTTCATGACGCCGTTCGCGGTGGCGGCGACCCCCGTCATGACCACCAGGCTCATGCCGAGCCGTTTGTACAGCGGGTACATCGCCGAGACCGTGATCATGAAGGTGGTCGAGCCGTCGCCGTCCAGCGACACGATCGCGGCGAGCACCGCCGTGCCCACGACGATCCGTACGGGGTCGGCCTTGCAGAAGCGCAGGATGCCCCGGACGATCGGATCGAAGAGGCCGACGTCGATCATCACCCCGAAGTAGACGATGGCGAACATCAGCATCGCCGCCGTCGGCGCCAGCGTGCCGACGCCTTCGATCACGTACTCGCCGAGCTGGGCACCCTGCCCGACCACCACGCAGAACAGCGCGGGGATCAGCACGAGTGCCGCGATCGGCGACATCTTCTTCATCATGATCAGGACCAGGAAGGTCGCGATCATGGCGAAGCCGAGGACGGTCAGCATGGAGGACACCTCACGTTCACCCTTGAACTCCCGCCGAGCGGCGGCGGCCCGGACGACGCTAGGTGTCCTCTTCTGCCGTTAACAAGGTGTTGACGCGTGAGCAATACGAGCAAAACCCCAGGTCAACACCCGGTGGACGGCAAGGGCGACACCTCGACGGGGAACCCGTTCAGCACCGCCGTGCCCGACAGCGGGTCCAGCCGGGAGCCGTCCAGGAGCTGGTTGACGTTGACTCCGGGGCGCGCGGACGCGACGGCCAGCCGGGTGCCGGACCGGTCGTGTCCCCAGCCGTGCGGCAGGCTGACCACCCCGGGGCGCACCCCGTCGGTCACCTCGACGGGCACCTCCAGCTCGCCGCCCTCGCCCTTGATCCGGGCGAGGCCGCCATCGGCGAGCCGCAGCCGGGCCGCGTCGTCGGGGTGCACCTGGAGCGTGCACCGGTTCGAGCCGCCGTTCAGCACGGGGGTGTTGTGCAGCCAGCTGTTGTTCGAGCGCAGGTGGCGGCGCCCGACGAGCCGTACGGTGCCGGAGTCGGGTGTCTCGTCGAGCGCGGCCCGCAGCCGGGGCAGGTCGGCGGCGAGCGGCGCGGGGAACAGCTCGATCCGCCCGCTGCGGGTCTTGAGGACCTGCGGGAGGCGCGGCTTGAGCGGACCGAGGTCGATGCCGTGGGGGTGGGCCCGCAGTGCGTCGAGGGTGAGTCCGTACGGGCCGAGGCGCAGCATCAGGTCGAGCCGGCGCTCGGGCCCGGTCTCCCCGGTGAGACCCGCGGCGAACTCCGCGGGGTCCGCCCCGTAGGCCGGTGAGTGCTCCTGGGTCACCGCCTTGGCGAGGGTGGTGTCGATCGCGAGCTGGTCGACCGCGGACGGCGGCGCCCCGTGCATCCCGGAGACGGCGAGGATCAGCCGGGCGTGGATCTCGCACTCGTCCATCCGGTCCGCCTCCAGGGGGAGGG
>NZ_RDBH01000129.1:1471111-1472969 GCF_008042145.1 Streptomyces sp. adm13(2018) | reverse complement strand
GTGACGAGGGCCCGGATGCGCCCCTCCCCCGGGGTCTCGATCTCCTCGGCGAGCGCGACCATCGGCAGCTCGCCCTTGACCTCGGGGTGGTGGGAGACCCGGCTGTGCCGGCGGCCGAGGGCGAAGCCCCTGCCGGGTCCCGCGGGGCGTGGGGCGGGCGCGGTGGCGGAGAGCGGGAAGAGGGCGCCGCCGGCCCGGTCGAGGTTGCCGGTGAGGATGTTGAGGACGTCGACGAGCCAGTTGCCGAGGGTGCCGTGGGCGACGGTGGAGCTGCCCATCCGCCCGTAGACGGCGGCGGTGGGCGCGGCGGCGAGTTCCCGGGCGAGGACGCGGATGGTGTCCGCGTCCACGTCGCAGGCCTCGGCGACCGCCTCGGGGCGGAAGTCCCGCACGGCCTCCCGTACCTCCTCGACCCCCTCCACCTGGGCGGCGAGCGGGCCGAGGTCGGTGAGGTCCTCCTCGAAGAGGGTGTGGACGAGGGCGGCGAGGAGGAGGGCGTCGGCGCCGGGGCGGATCGCGACGTGCCGGTCGGCGAGGCGGGCGGTGCGGGTGCGCCGGGGGTCGACGACGGTGAGGGTGCCGCCGCGTCGGCGCAGTGCCTTGAGCCTGCCGGGGAAGTCGGGGGCGGTGCAGAGACTTCCGTTGGAGTCCAGCGGGTTGGCGCCGAGGATCAGCAGGTGGTCGGTGCGGTCCAGGTCGGGCACGGGGATCGCGAAGGGGTCTCCGAACAGGAGGCCGCTGGAGACGTGCTTGGGCATCTGGTCGATCGTCGACGCCGTGAAGAGGTTCCGCGTGCGCAGGGCACCGATCAGCAGGGGCGGGTAGAGGGCGCCGGCCATCGTGTGCACGTTGGGGTTGCCCAGGACGATACCCACGGCATCCGGCCCGTACTCCTCGATTAGCGGGCGGATTCTCGCCGCGATCGTGTCGAACGCCTCCTCCCAGGTCGCCTCCTGGAGCCGGCCGTCCTTCCGGACCAGTGGCCCGCGGAGCCGGTCGGGGTCGGCGTCGACCTCGGGCAGCGCGGCTCCCTTGGGGCAGATGAAGCCCTGGCTGAAGACGTCCTCGCGGTCGCCTCGCGCCCCGGTGACCCGGGAGCCCTCGATGGTCAGGGTCAGTCCGCAGGTCGCTTCGCAGAGCGGGCAGATGCGCAGGGCGGTGGGCATGGCGGCTCCCTGGGGCGGCGGTCGGGCCGGGGCGTCGGCCCGCCGCGAGCATACCGACCGGTAGGCACGCCGGGGAGGGTTACGACAGGGAGGGGGCGAGATAGGCGTGAAGGAGTTGCCGGGTCTCGTCGATGACGGCGGGGTCGCCCTCGGGGGCGGTGCGGAAGGCGAGCCGGACGAGGGTGTCGGCGGTCTCGACCCCCACCCGGACCTTGCGCCGCAGCGCCTCGTCGGCCGGGCGGCCGAGGTGGTCGGCGAGCAGATCGCAGATCCGCTCGGCGACGAGGGCGTTGGGGTCCTCGCCGGCCTCCTCGGCGGCGGGCACGCCGAAGTCGACCAGGGCGAAGCCGGGGACGGTCCGCTTCATGGCGATGAACTCGTCGAGGACACCGTCGATGGCCGCGTGCGGGTCGGGGTCGACGGCGGCGTCGAGGTGGGCGGCGATCCGCTCGGCGTACCGGTCGAGGTTTCGGTGGGCGAGCGCGGCGACCATGGCCCGCTTGTTGTCGAAGAAGCGGTAGACGGAGCCGATGGGGACGCCGGCGCGGGCGGCGACCGCGCGGGTGCTCAGCTGCTCGTAGCCGGTCTCGTCGAGGAGTTCGGCACAGGTGTCGAGGATGCGGGCGAGCCGTTCGGCGCTGCGCTGCTGCACGGGGGTGCGGCGGAGCGTGGACGGGGCGGGGGCGTGGGAC
>NZ_RDBH01000129.1:1440272-1471011 GCF_008042145.1 Streptomyces sp. adm13(2018) | reverse complement strand
CCCCGGCCGAGCCCCGGCCGCACGGCGAGGCCTCGGCATGAGGCGCCCCCTCGCCAACGCCTCCCGCCGGTCCCTCGCCGGCGCCTCCCGCCGCCGCCCCCTCGCCCTCGTCGCGGCCCTGGCCGCGCTCCTGGCCGCCGCCCTGCTCCTGACCGGCTGTGGCGGCCGGGCCACCACCCACCACAAGCCCGGCACCAGCCACGAGGAGGCCACCGGGAGCGCCGGCACCCTGCTCTCCGCGCGGGACGAGGGCGGCCACCGGCTCCGCGAACTCCCCGCGGCGCAGGCGCCCGCCGTCCGGGTCGAGACCCGCCCCGACACCGAGGGCGGGTGGAACATCCACCTCACGGTGGAGAGGTTCCGCTTCACCCCCGACAGCACCGGCGGCGCGGCCCTCCCGGGCCGCGGCCACGCCCGCCTCCTCGTCGACGGCCGGGAGGCCGGCCGCCTCTACGGCGCGTGGGGCCACGTGCCGGCCGGCACCCGTACCCTCACCGTCCGCCTCCACGCCGACGACCACACCGCCTGGGCCGTCGCCGGGGCCGACGGGGACGGCGTGCGGGCTCCCGCGGCCACGWCCGCCCACAGCACCCAGATCACACCCAGCAGGAGGCGGAGCCAGGCGGGGCTCACGGGGATGCCGGGGACCATCAGGATCGCCTTGTCGAAGGCGTCGAGAAGGGTCAGGGCGCCGAGGAGCACGGTGACGCCGGCGAGGACGGGACGGACGGGGCGCAGGGCGAGTCCCAGGAGGGTCCACCAGAGGCCGGTGAGGAGCAGGGCGAGCGCCGGGACGGCGGTCGGGGTGAGGGCGAGGGTGGAGCCCGCGACGTCGAGGGCGAGGCCCGTGAGGCCGATGAGGGTGGCGGCGGCCGCGAGGCGGTGGCCGCGCAGGCGGCGCCACCAGAGGGCGAGGCCCGCCAGGGCGAGGACGAGGGAGCTGCCGAGGGCGAGTTGGGTCTCGACCCGCTGGAGACCGCGGGCGCCGTACCAGTCGCAGCCCGCCGGGAGGCGGCGCGCCTGGACGCTGTAGTCGGCACAGACGAGGAGCTGGGCGAGCTTGACGGGTTCGCCGACGAGCCGGTCGGTGCCGCCGGAGACGTCGCCCCGGCGCGCCCCGCAGTCGGGCAGGGCCCCGGGGCTGGCGGCGCCGGCGTCGGACTGCCAGCAGTTGCCGCTGCCCTGGCCGTCCCACCACACGTCGGTGCGGTTGGGGCGGGCGGTGCCGGACCTGTCGACGCCGAGGCGGTTGCCGGCGTAACGGTTGTGGTGGGAGGTGTCGGTCTGCTTGCCCCAGGCGGACTCGCCGCGGATGAAGGCGGGGACGGCGCTGAGGTAGAAGGCGGCGCGCTGGTGTCCGTAGACCCAGTTGGCCTCGTAGAGGTTCCAGTTGCCGCCGGCGGTGATGATGCCGGTGCCGGGGGGCATGGAGATCTGGGGGCAGACGACGCCCTGTTCGTAGCCGCGGTCGGCGGGCGGTCGGGCGCAGGTGCCGTCGGCGACGTAGCGGTAGTAGTTCTGGTTGTTGTCGTGGATCAGGTTGCGTTCGAAGCGGGCGTGGTTCTGGGGCAGTCCGGGGTGGCCGGGGAAGGCGGAGTCCATGGAGGCGCCGCCCATGTTGTGGTCGAACTCGTTGTCGTGGACCCAGACGGAGTCCCCGGCGGTGCCGGAGTAGCCGACCATGTTGTGGTGGCTCCGGCAGCCGGTGATCTCGATGGAGTAGCGGGGGACGTCGTAGCCGCGGCCGTCGTTGATGTCGGAGGCCGAGCCGGGGTAGATGCCGGAGTCGCCGTTGCCGTAGGACTCGCAGTTCCTGTAGAGGCCGTGGTCGGAGGCGAAGGTGAGGAAGCCGTACTCGTCGTTCCAGCGGGTGAGGACGTCGTCGATGACGAAGCCGTCGGCGGCGAGGACGTACAGCGAGTTGAACGTGGTGCGCTGGGCGGTGAAGTTGCGGAAGTAGACGCCGTCGCTGCCGTCGGCCCGCAGGGCGTTGAGTTTGCGGTACCCGGCGTCGATGACGACGTCGAGGCGGGTGGCCCCGGTGCCCTCGATCTGGAGGTTCTTCTTGCCGAGGACGGCGACGAGGTTCTGGTTGTGCGGGCACTGCCGCTGCTGCTCGTAGCTGAGGATCTGGTAGCCGAGCGAGGAGGCGGGTGCCTTCAGGGTGGCGCAGGCTCCGGTGGGCGGGGGCTGGGAGGGCTCCTCCTCGTACAGGCCGGGAAGGATCGCGATGGTGAGGCCGGGCCGGTCGACGGCGTCGACGGCCTGCTGGAGGTGGCGGTAGCCGTCGCGGGCGCAGCGCTCGTAGAGGGTGAGGTTGCGGGCCTTGAGGGCGGCCGGGAAGGCGGCGATGCGGCGCTCGAAGGCGGCGCGGTCGGTCTTGCACACGAGGAGGTCGGGTTCCCCGGTGCGGAGTTCCGGCACGGTGCCGGAGCCGTCGGGGAAGGTGACGGGCCGCTCCTCGTGGGCCTGGGCCCCGGGGGCGGCGAGCAGGCTCGCGGCGAGCGCCGCGAGCACGACCGAGAGCGCGAGGACGAACCTTCGGGTCCAGGACATGCGCGAGAGAGTAGAGCAATGCTCATCTTTTTGGATCCCCTCGCGCAGGCCCGGTTTCCGGGCGCCACGCCCCCGGCCCCCCGGGGCCGGGAGCCCGTTCCGGCCATACGCCCACCGGCGCCCCGTTGACGTGAGACGCGCGGAATCCTACGGTCATGCATAGGATTCCCTTGTGGGCTTCCCTTGTGGGCTCAGGACAGGAGCGGGCGATGACCACGGAGCAGGCCGAGAGGCGCGAGCGGGCCAGGAAGACGGCCGAGGCGCTGGGCTACAGCACCGGTTTCGGCAACGAGCACAGCTCGGAGGCGATCCCCGGCGCACTGCCGCACGGCCGCAACTCGCCGCAGCGGGCACCCCTCGGGCTCTACGCCGAGCAGCTCAGCGGCAGTGCCTTCACCGAGCCGCGGGCGCACAACCGCCGCTCGTGGCTCTACCGGATCCGCCCCTCGGCGGCCCACCCGCCGTTCACCCGGATCGACAACGGCGCCGTCCGCTCGGCGCCCTTCGACCAGACCGTGCCCGACCCCAACCGG
Organism: Streptomyces sp. adm13(2018); assembly: GCF_008042145.1. Lineage (GTDB taxonomy): Bacteria > Actinomycetota > Actinomycetes > Streptomycetales > Streptomycetaceae > Streptomyces. The sequence goes on along the minus strand of NZ_RDBH01000129.1, from coordinate 1,467,922 downwards.
CTGCGCTGGAACCCGCTGCCCGAGCCCGCCCCCGGCACCGACTGGCTGGCCGGCCTGTGGACCCTCGGCGGCAACGGGGACGCCACGCAGCGGGCCGGCATGGCCGTGCACCTCTACCACGCGAACGCCTCCATGGACCGGGTCTTCGGCAACGCGGACGGCGAGCTGCTGATCGTGCCGGAGCGCGGCGGCCTCCTCCTCCGCACCGAGCTGGGCCTGCTCGCCGTGCACCCCGGCGAGGTGGCGCTGATCCCGCGCGGCGTCCGCTTCCGGGCGGACCTCCTGGAGGAGAGCGCCCGCGGCTACGTCTGCGAGAACTACGGCACCCCGTTCCAGCTCCCGGACCTCGGCCCGATCGGCGCGAACGGCCTGGCCAACGCCCGTGACTTCAGGGCCCCGGTCGCCGCGTACGAGGACGTCGAGGGTCCGGTCGAGGTCGTCAACAAGTACTGCGGCAACCTCTGGTCGGCGACGTACGGCCACTCGCCGCTGGACGTCGTCGCCTGGCACGGCAACCACAGCCCGTACGTCTACGACCTGCACCGCTTCAACGTCATCGGGACGATCTCGTACGACCACCCGGACCCGTCGATCTTCACGGTGCTCACCTCGCCCTCCGACACCCCGGGGCTCGCGAGCGTGGACTTCGTGGTCTTCGCGCCGCGCTGGCTGGTCGGCGAGGACACCTTCCGGCCGCCGTACTTCCACCGCAACGTGATGAGCGAGTACATGGGCCTCATCGAGGGCGCGTACGACGCGAAGGCGGAGGGCTTCGTGCCCGGCGGCGGCTCGCTGCACAACATGATGTCCGCGCACGGCCCCGACCGGGAGACCTTCGACCGGGCGAGCGCCGCCGAGCTGAAGCCGCAGAGGATCGACGACGGCCTTGCCTTCATGTTCGAGACCCGCTGGCCGGTGACCGCGACCCCGCAGGCCGCGGAGGCCGACCACCTGCAGAACGGCTACGACGACGTATGGCAGGGTCTTGAGCGCCACTTCCGGCCGTAGTGTCTCGGCCGTAAGCCCGTAGCCTTCGTACGGAGAACCCGTGACCGCCTTCGCCCCCGACTCGCTGGTCCTGAACCGCAAGCTGCCGCTCTGGTACCAGGTCTCGCAGTCGCTGCGCGCCTCGATACTGGGGCGCACGCCCGACGCCTCGCTGCGGCTGCCCACCGAGGAGCAGCTCGCGGCGCACTACGGCGTCAGCGTGCTCACGATGCGCCAGGCCCTCAAGGAGCTGGAGGAGGAGGGCCTGATCAGCCGGCACCGGCGGCGCGGGACCTTCATCGAGCCGGGTGCGCGACGGTCCACCCCGCGCCGGCTGCTGGGCTCGATCGACGCGATCGTGGCCCAGCAGTCCGGCGAGCGGACGACGGTCCTCGGGCACGGCACCGCACCGGTGCCGGGCGAGCTCGCCGAGCACTACCCCGACCTGGCGGAGATCGTGGCGTACCGGCGGCTGCGCCGCGACGGGGAGAGCGGCGAGCCGACCAACTGGGCGGAGAACGCGGTCCGTCCCGAGCTGGCCGCCGCCGTCGATCCGGCCGATCTGGAGCGCTGGCCGATGACGAAGGTGCTGCGGGACGTCGTGGGGGTGCGGATCAGCCGCATCACGGACACCGTCGAGGCCCGGCTCGCCGACCCGGAGACGGCGTCCCTCCTGGAGGTCCCGCTCCTGTCGCCGATCCTCCACTACACCGGCGTGACCTACGACGAGGAGGGGCGGGTCGTCGACGTGGCCCGCATCCGCTACCGCGGCGATCGCTTCTCCTTCACCGTCACGGTCGAAGCCCAGTAGGGGGCGTCGGGCCGACGCCCGACGTTCGCACCACCGCCCCGCCCCGCCCCGGCGGGATCCCGCCGACGGTGGAGTCCCGCGGGCCGTGGTCGTTAGCATGCGGGGCGTGACGGAAGCCCCCGGAGCGCACGACGCCGATCCGCCCCGCCCCGCCGGCGCGCCGCCGGCCGACGACCTGCCCCTGCTCGACGACCTCATGCCGTGGTCCGTCGCGCCGCTGCGCTTCGGCCGCTCGTGGATCGTGGCGCCGGACGCGCGGACGCTGCGGTCCCGCTGGGACCGCCTGGTCGCCGCCGAAGGGGCCGAGCGGGAGGCTCTGTTCCGCCCCAGCCGGGCACGCACCCCGGCGAGCGCGGTCGCCGCGCTGCCCGGCCAGCGGACCGGGACCGTGCGCTGGGCCCGCGAGTCGGGACCGTGCCCGGAGCCCGTACGGATCGCACGCGGGCCGTTCGACGAACAGCTGCTGCTGCCCGACCACCGGCTGATCGACACCGCGCGCCCGGAACTGTGGCGGGTGGCCGGGGAGCCGCAGCTCTTCGCGGTCGAGCAGGGGTACGTGCCGGGGGCGGCCGGCCCGGCACTCCTGGTGACGGCCGCGCTGCCCGAGGGCCGCTCCCCCGCCGGCCGTCCCGGCCGGATCCGCCCGCTGTTCCGCCGCCCCGGCGGGGTGGAGCCCAACCTCGCCCCCGGCCTCCTCGACTTCCTCGGCGAGCGGTACGGGCACCCGGTCGACGCCCTGGAGTGGCTCGCGTGGACGGTGGCGGCGGCCCGGCCCTCGCCCACCGGCTGCCGGGTGCCGCTCCCCGCGGACCCGGAGGTCTGGGCGGCGGGCGTGGCACTGGGCCGGGAGCTCGTCGACGTCCAGGCGCGGGGCGCGCTCAGCGGGACGAAGCCACGGATGCCGGGCGGCCGCCGCCCGTACGTGCGGGCGGCCGTCCCGCCCCGCCCGGAGACGCTGACGTACGAGGCGGGCGACGAGACGCTGTGCCTCGACGCGGGCCGCATCTCCCCCGTACCGCCGGAGGCCTGGGAGTACAGCGTCGGCGGGACACGGGTCCTGGAGCAGTGGTTCGCGCACCGGACCGCGCCGGTGGAACCGGGGTCGCTCGACGCGATCGGGCCGGCGGCCTGGCCGCAGGAGTGGACCTCGGAGCTGCTCGACCTGGTCACGGTGCTGGCGCTGCTCGGCGCGCGGGAGGCGGAGCGGGCCGCGCTCGTCCCGGATGAGGCGGGGTCCGCGGGCGGCGCGGAGCTGCGGGCCGCAGGGGTGCTGCCGCCGCCGGCCGGGTCCCGGCGGCCCGCCTCCGTGCTGGACCACCAGGAGGAGGGCCCGGAGGGCCAGTTCATGCTGCTGTGACGGGCCCCGGACGGCGCCCGCGCGTGCCATGTCCCCGAGTGACATGTCCCCTGGTGACAAGGACCGGCCCCGCAGGGTAGGCAGGGCTCTCATGAGCACTCAGCCACTCCCCCTCGAAGGCCTCACGGTCGTCGCCGTCGAGCAGGCCGTCGCCGCCCCCTTCGCCACCCGGCAGCTCGCCGACCTCGGCGCGCGCGTCATCAAGATCGAGCGCCCCGACGGCGGGGACTTCGCCCGGGGGTACGACACGGCGGCGCGCGGACTCGCCTCCCACTTCGTGTGGTGCAACCGGGGCAAGGAGTCCGTGGCGGTCGACCTCAAGGACCCGCGCGGGCTGGCCCTCGTCCGGCGGCTGGTGGCCGGCGCGGACGTCTTCGTGCAGAACCTCGCCCAGGGCGCGGCCGCCCGGCTCGGTCTCGACGCGGGCGCCCTGTGCGCCGCCCACCCGCGGCTGATCGCGGTGGACGTCTCCGGGTACGGGGCGACGGGACCGTACGCGCACCGGCGGGCGTACGACATGCTCGTGCAGTGCGAGGCGGGCCTGGTCTCGGTGACCGGGACGCCGGAGCAGCCGGTGAAGTCGGGGATCCCGGCGGCCGACATCGCCGCCGGGATGTACGCCTTCTCGGGCGTCCTGGCCGCGCTGGTACGGCGCGGCACCACCGGCCGGGGCGGTCCGGTGGAGGTGTCCCTGCTGGACTCGCTGGCGGAGTGGATGGGGCACCCGTTGCATTACGGCATGCATGGAGGCACGCCCCCGGCGCGAACGGGGCTCGCGCACGCGGTGATCGCCCCGTACGACGCCTATCCGACGGCGGACGGGGGTCTGGTGCTGCTCTCCGTGCAGAACGACCGGGAGTGGCGGCGGCTCGCCGGGCAGGTGATCGGCCGGCCCGAGCTGGCGGAGGACCCTGACTTCGCGACGAACACGGCACGGGTGGCCGGGCGGGCGGCGACGGACGCGGTGGTCGCGGCGGCGCTCGCCCCGCTGACGGCGCCCGAGGCGCTGGCCCGGCTCGACGCGGCGGGCATCGCCTGCGCCCGGCTCAACTCGGTCGCGGAGCTCGCCGACCATCCCCAGCTGACCGGGCGGGACCGCTGGCGGGAGGTGGAGTCGCAGGTCGGGCCGCTGCGTTCCCTGCTGCCGCCCCTCGTGTTCCCGGACGGGCCGGAGCCGCGCATGGGGCGGATCCCGGCCCTCGGGCAGGACACGGACGGGGTCCTCGGGGAACTCGGGGTGCCGGAGGCCGAGGTGAGGGAACTGAGGGGCGCGGGGGTGATCGCCTGAGGCCGACGGGCTGACCGGCCCTGCACGGGGGCCGGGCCGTCCAGCCCCTCCACGAGGGGCGGGCACGCGGCCGGACACGACGGAGCGCCGGACGGGCGGGGACACGTCCGGCGTTCTCGTGGTCGTTCAGTCGGAGCCGTGCGGGCGACCGGGCGGGAGCGGGCGGGAACCTCGGGGTTGCTCGACCCGGCGCACCCGCGACCTAGTGGCGTGTTCCGAAGAGGGAGCGGCGCAGTCGGCGGAGCGGGGCGAAGAGCGAGACCCGCGCACTGCGACTGCGGTGACCGTGCACCGCGACGGGCGCACGCGAGGTGAGCTCGCGCATCAGCAGGGTCGCCTCGGCCACCTCCCGCTGCGGTATGGCGGGACCGCCGAGCACCGCGAGGTGGCGGTCGAGGCGCGAACTCGTCGCGCTGCTCCCGCAGGTGATGGCAGGCACTCGCGGCCTGCTGCGCATTGCTATCTGTTCCATGTCACTCCCCACCCGTACAAGGGCACCCGACCCAGGGCAGGTTAACCCTATCGCCCCGCGGTGACACCCGTGTATCCCGGCGACGGGATTCACGGCACTCGTACGGGGGTTGACGGTCACCGTGCGAATCCATCTGATTCCAGGGCGAGTTGGACAGGACTCGAACACCTGCCGAACCGTCACGAACCATCCTGCCCTCCTGGCCCTCCCTATCGCCTACCCGGATCCGTGTGATCTCCACCACCAAGATCGTCCCGCGGCGGCCGACCGCGGCCCGCCCGCGTCCGGCCAGGACACCGGCGCCGGACCGGGGACGGGAGGACACCCCTCGGCTACCGTGGATCCATGACGGTGATCGCGGGTCGTTACCGGCTGCTGGACGTCCTCGCCGAGGGGGCGACGGGCACCGTCTGGCGCGCCCTGGACGAGACGGACCGCCACAAGGTGGCCCTCAAGGAGCTGCGGGCCCCGGACGGCCTCCCGGCGGACGAGGCGCTCCTCCTGTACGCACGGCGCGAGCGCGAGGCCAGGGCCGCCGCCCGGATCGACCACCCCGCCGTCGCGCGGGTCCTCGGCGTCGCCACGGAGGACGGCCGGCCCTGGGCCGCCATGGAGCTCGTACGGGGCCTCACCCTCGCCGAGACGCTGGAGGCGGCCGGACCGCCGCCGGCCCGGGAGACCGCGCGGGTAGGCGCCGAGGTGCTGGCCGGGCTGCGCGCGGCGCGGGAGGCGGGTGTCCCGCACCGGGAGGTGGACCCCGAGCACGTCCTCCTCGCCAACGACGGACGGATCGTCGTCACCGGCTTCGGCACCGCCCCGGAGGACGATCCGGGACCGGTCGGCGAACTGCGCGCCCTGGGGCGGCTCCTCACGGCGGCGCTGCCGTCGCCGTCGACCGCGGAGGACGAGCGGGCCCGCGAGCTGCGCGCCCTCGCCGAGGAGCTGTCGGGCGAGGGGCAGAAGCACGCCGCAGACCGGGACTCGGGCCGGAGCCCGGACCCGGACCGGATCGAGCGGGAGCTGCGGCGACTGGCGGCGGGCGGGGGGCGGCCCGCGCCGTCGGGCTCGGCCGGAGCCGCGACGGAGGCGTCCGCCGGTCCCGGGGGAACCGCCGGGTCCGGGCCCGGTGCCGCCCTCGTCGTCGCGGACCAGGTGGTACGCCAGCGCCCCCGCGATGAGCAGCGCGCCGATCACTCCCGCGAGCAGGACGTGGAAGCGCCCGGACGAGGTCGCCCCGGCGCTTCCACGTCCTGCTCGCGGGAGTGATCGGCGCGCTGCTCATCGCGGGGGCGCTGGCGTACCACCTGGTCCGCGACGACGAGGGCGGCACCGGGCCCGGACCCGGCGGTGTCACGAGCACCGCTCCGGCCGACCCCGGCGCCGCCGACGGCGGTTCCGGCGCGCCGCGTTCCTGACGGGGCCGCTACACCGCGTTCCTGAAGGTGGGCAGGTAGCCGCCGGACTGGCCCGAGGCCGTCGGGTGGTAGGACTCCCCGATGTTCAGCCAGTTGACGCTGTGCAGCCAGGCGGAGCCGGAGCAGATCTCGTGTCCGGTGAACGCCGGGACGACGCTGGAGAAGGTGTAGCCGTGGTCGGCCGCGCGCTTGGCGACGGCCGCGTTGAGGTAGTCGGAGGCTCCGTTGATGGCGCGGCGCTCGTTCTCGCTCAGCCCCGCGACGCAGCTGCCGCTCAGCTGGTAGAAGCGCGGGTAGCCGAGGACGACGACGTGGGCGGCGGGGGCCTTGTTCCTGATCGCCGTGTAGACGGAGTCGAGTTTGCCGGGCAGCGTCGTGTCGACGTAGCTCTTGGCCTGATTCACCCGGCTGATGCAGGTGGCTTCGGACTGCAGCACACAGGTGGTCATGACGTCGGCGAAACCGGCGTCATTTCCCCCGATCGTGACGGAGACCAGGTCGGTGGCGGCGGAGAGGGGGCCGAGCTGGTTGGCGGTCACATCACCCGTTCGGGCGCCGGAGCAGGCGGTGAACGCGAACGAGGAGGGGGCGTTCGCGTTCTTCCACAGCACCGGGTACGCCTTCGTGGAGCGCTTGCAGTCGCCGCTGGCGCTGTCGTAACTCCCGGCGCCGACACCGGAGGAGTACGAGTCGCCGAGGGCCACGTAGTCGAGCGCGGCGGTCTCGGCGGCCTGGGCGGCGCCCGCCCCGGTGAGGGCGAGGACGGCGCCGAGCAGGAGCGAGGACGAAACAGCGGCAAAACGGGACAGTCTCATGGAACCTCCCTTTAGCAGGATCTCTGCGCTACCAGGTAGTAGCATCGGATCCGCCGCGCCGGAAGTGTTCATGTCAAAACTGGGGGCGAACATCATCCGACCCTCCGTCATGCACGTCTGTTTTCAGCCAGGAGCGCGGGAGACCATCGAGCGGCAGGGACCGATCGGATCGAGACAGGAAGCGGAAGCTCCGGTCCCGCGAATCGATCACGCGCGAACACGACACATTCGCACAACAAAGCACAGGAGAGTGACTCCGCATCACTGTTCTCTGCATGCAAACGGATTGACCGAATCCGATCGGGACGGTTGCACATCTGACCATCGAAGCTTCGCCAAACTACGGAAAAGCGGGCCACCGATCAGGGACTTGCCATACAGTCCCATTCATCAATACCGTCGTACATCTCACCCGCACCGATCCATCACGCAAGCGGCTCAGGGGAGGGCTCTCGCGTCGCCGATGGTCCCGGTGCGGGGCGCGGTAGGGGGGTGCCGTGCTCGGTGTTCGAATGTGCGCCGGGTCGCGGGTACCGCGCGGCCAGACATGCCAACTCGCCGACTCCGCAAGGAGATCGCGCATCCGCGCGGGCATGGCGAGAACCCCCCTTTCGAACCGGACACACCATCGGACCGCCCAAGGGGTGGGCGGCCCACCGGACGAGAGGGAAAACCAGACCCATGAGCTCGTTCCTGCGCCCATCCGTCTCAGGCGAAGAAATAACCGAGCCGAGTCGAATAGCCGCCCAGTACCGGGCCATCACCTCACATCTGGCGATCACTCCGCCGGTGAGCGTTGTCATTCCCGCGATGAACGAAGCCGAAAATCTTCCGTACGTCTTCAAGACGCTGCCGGAATGGATTCACGAAGTCGTCCTCGTCGACGGAAATTCCACGGACAACACGGTCGACGTCGCCCGTGGGCTGCGGCCCGACGTGAAGGTGGTCAAGCAGGTCGGCAAGGGCAAGGGCGACGCGCTGATCAGCGGTTTCGCGGCCTGCACCGGTGACATCATCGTCATGGTCGACGCGGACGGTTCGGCGGACGGCCAGGAGATCGTCTCGTACGTCTCCGCACTCGTCGGCGGCGCCGACTTCGCCAAGGGATCCCGCTTCGCCAACGGCGGCGGCACGGACGACATGACGACGATTCGCAGACTGGGGAACTGGGCCCTCTGCACCCTCGTCAACCGCAAGTTCGGCGCCAGGTACACCGATCTCTGCTACGGCTACAACGCCTTCTGGCGCCACTGCCTCGACAAGATCACCCTGGACTGCACCGGATTCGAGATAGAGACCCTCATCAACATCCGGGTCGTCACGGCCGGCCTCAAGGTCCAGGAGGTGCCGAGCCACGAATACAACCGCATCCACGGCGTCAGCAACCTCAACGCCGTACGCGACGGCATCCGGGTCCTGAAGGTCATCCTCAAGGAGAAGGCCGTCAGCAAGGCCGCCCGCCGCCGGCCGGCCCCGTTCTCGGTGAGCGTCCCCCGGGAAGAGGCGTCTTGAACGACCGCACGTCCCCGTACGGCTTCTCGGTGGTGATCTGCGTCTACACGGAGGACCGGTGGGAGGACATCCTCGCCGCCGTCGACTCCGTCCGGAAACAGTCCCTGCCCGCCCTCGAGACCCTGCTCGTGGTCGACCACAACGAGCGGCTGCTCACCCGGCTGACCGAGGAGTACGCGGAACCGCGGCCCACCGAGGAGGTGCGGGTGCTCGCCAACGCGGGCCCCCGCGGCCTCTCCGCCGGCCGCAACACCGGAATCGCCGCCGCCCGCGGCGAGTTCGTGGCCTTCCTCGACGACGACGCCGTCGCCGAGCGGGACTGGCTCCATCACTTCGCGACGGCCTACGACGACCCGCGCGTCATGGCCGTCGGCGGCCGGACCCTGCCCGCCTGGGCCTCCGGCCACAGGCCGGCCTGGTTCCCGGAGGAGTTCGACTGGGTCGTCGGCTGTACGTACCGGGGCCTGCCCCCCGGCCGCGTCCGCGTGCGCAACCTGCTCGGCGGCAACGCCTCCTTCCGCCGTACGGCCTTCGACGCGGCCGGCGGCTTCGCCACCGGCATCGGGCGTGACGGCGACCGGCGGCCGCTGGGCGGCGAGGAGACCGAGCTGTGCATCCGGCTCTCCAAGGCCGTTCCCGAGGCGGTCCTGCTCATCGACGACCGGGCCGTCATCCACCACAAGGTGCCCCCCGTCCGCGAACGCTTCGCCTACTTCCGCACCCGGGTCTACGCCGAGGGACTCTCCAAGGCGCTCGTCGCCCGCAGCGTCGGCGCGCAGAAGGGCCTGGAGTCCGAACGGCGCTACACGACCCGGGTGTTGCCCGCCGGAGTCCTGCGCGGGATGCGCGACGCACTGCGCGGCCGCTCCGGCGGCGCCGGCCGGGCCGGGGCGATCGTGACCGGAGTGACGGTCGCCGCCGGCGGCTACGCCCTCGGCACCCTGCGGGCCCGACGGCACGGGACGACCTTCTCCTGGGGGCCGATCGAGCGAGCCGGGGACGGCACCGCCGGGGCCACCGACACCACCGGGACCGCGCTGACCAGGGCACTGGTGGGAGACGCGGAAGCGCGCCCGGCGGATGCCGTGGCCTCCGAAGGAGGAGCACGGTGACCGGCACCCGCACCGGCACCCGCACGGGTACGGCCACCGACCCCGCCGACGGCACCGGCACCGACCCCGCCGAAGGCTCCGCCACCCCCGTCCCCATCCTCATGTACCACGCGGTCGACCCCGACCCCGCGCCCGCGACCCTGGGGCTCTCCGTGACCCCCGAGGCCTTCGCCGCGCAGATGGGCGTGGTCGCCGAGCGGGGGTTCACCCCGCTTACCACCGCCGCGCTCGCCGCCGCCTGGCGGACCGGCGGCCCGCTGCCCGCCCGGCCGCTGCTCGTCACCTTCGACGACGGCTACGAGGGCGTCCACCGGTACGCCCTGCCGGTGCTCGCCCAGCACTCCTTCCCCAGCACCGTCTTCGTCTCGACCGGCTGGCTGCGCGGTCGGCACGAGACGGGCGGCGCCCTCGACACCATGCTCGACTGGGCGCAGGTGCGCGAACTCGCCGACGCGGGAACGGAGATCGGCGGCCACAGCCACACCCACCCCCAGCTGGACCAGCTCGACGCACGCGCGCTCCGCTTCGAGACGCTGCGCTGCCGGGAGATCGTCGGCGAGGAGCTCGGGACGGCGCCGGCCTCCTTCGCGTACCCCTACGGCTACTCCAGCCGCCGGGTCCGCCGTACGGTCCGGGAGGCCGGCTTCACCCAGGCCCTCGCCGTCGGCAACGCGCTGGCCAGGCGCCGCCAGGGGCCGTACGCCCTGGAGCGGGTCACGGTGCGCCGGTCCACCGGCGTCGAGGAGTTCACCCGGCTCGTGGAGGGGCGGGCGATCGCCCGGACCTTCGCCGCGGACCGGGCCCTCACGAAGGGGTACGCGCTCGCGCGGCGCGCCCGGGGCGCCGCGCGGGGTCACTGGATCTGAGCCCCAGGTCCGGCTCCGGGAGGCGGACGTCCGGGGAATCGTCCCGTTCAAAACCCGGTGCACGGAATGCCCGGTTGCCCGATCATGGGGCGCATGGCTGACACCCCACCGGTACCGTCCGAGCCGCAGCGGTCGCTGCCGATCCGGCTCACCCTCGACGACAGCGACTCGCCCGCGGACGTCGTCGACGCGCTGTTCCTCGGCCGCTTCGCGACCGGGGAGCAGCCCCACTCGCACAGCACCACCGTGGACCGGGTCCGGCCCGAGGCGACCCTCCTGCCCGCCGGCGCTACCGTGCTGCGCGCCGCGAAGGACGACGACCGCAGTGCCGTGCTCGCCGAGGGCGAGGGGTGGACGCTGCTGGTCTCCCGCTGGAACCGGGGCGCCGACGTCACCGTGACGGCCGCCGACCCCGAGCTCGCCGAGCGGATCCTGAAGGAGGCCACCGACGGGGCCAAGGACGAGCCGGAGCCCCAGCCGGAGAACGTGACGATGGGATTCTGGTACGTGTCCCCGCGGCGCGGCCCGCACCGGACGACCCGGCAGATCAGCGCCGGGACCTGGGACGAGGTCCGGCCCAACTACTCGGCGCCGGTGGCGGAGTCGATGGACCGGCTGATGCGGGTGACGCCCGAATCGATCTCCGGTCGTCTCCTGCTGCTGCACGGACCGCCCGGCACGGGCAAGACGTCCGCGCTGCGCACCCTGGCGCGGTCCTGGCGCGACTGGTGCCAGGTGGACTGCGTCCTCGATCCGGAGCGGCTGTTCAACGACGTCGGCTATTTGATGGACATCGCCATCGGGGAGGACGAGGGGACGGCGAAGGGACGCTGGCGGCTGCTGCTCCTGGAGGACTGCGACGAGCTCATCCGGGGCGAGGCGAAGCACACGGCGGGCCAGGCCCTGTCCCGGCTGCTGAACCTGACGGACGGTCTGCTCGGACAGGGGCGCAACGTCCTCGTCGGCGTCACCACGAACGAGGACCTGGAGCGGCTCCATCCGGCGGTGGTCCGGCCGGGCCGCTGCCTGGCCAGGATCGAGGTGGGCCCGCTGACCCGGGCCGAGTCCGTGGACTGGCTCGGGCGCGCGGACGACGTGCCGCGCGAGGGCGCGACGCTGGCCGAGCTGTTCGCCCTGCGCCGCGGCACGGCCCCGGCGGACCTCCCGGAACCCCGCACGGCGGGCGCCGGCCTGTACCTGTAGGACGGCCGCGGGGCCCGCGGGACCGCCGGCCCCGCGGGTCCCCCGGCCCGGTGGATCAGCTGTCGTAGGCCGCGCGCAGGGCCTCGTTCATGGCGGCCTCCGCCGCCTCGCGGCTGAGGCCGAGGCGGCGGGCCTCCTCGGCGTACTGCGCGGCGGCGGTGGCGGCCCGGCGGGTGGCGGCGTCCCCGGCGGCGGCGACGAAGGTGCCGTGCCGGCCGCGGGTCTCGATCACCCCGTCCGCCTCCAGCGCCTTGTACGCCTTGGCGACCGTGTTCGCGGCGAGGCCCAGCTGCTCCGCGAGTCCTCGTACCGTCGGCAGCTTGTATCCGACCGGCAGCCTGCCGGACCGGGCCCGCTCCGAGATCTGGGCCCTCAGTTGTTCGTACGGAGCGGTGGTGGATTCGTGGTCCACGGCGATGGTGAGTGTCACCCCGCCGATTCTGCCCCCACCCCTCGGGAAAATGGGAGGCGGCGGCACACCCCCGGCCCGTAGCGTGCGCCCACATGACTGTGATCGTCCGTGATGTACGGGCCGAGGACGCCGAGGGCTTCGCCCGCGTCCGGCGTGCCGCGCTCCCCTTCATGCTCGCGACCGGCGAGCAGTTCCGCTTCGACTGGGCGCACGCCCACCCCGACGGCCACGAGCGTCCCCTGGTGGCGGTGGCCGAGGACGGCGGGATCATCGGTACCGCGCAGGTGCGGATCGCCCATGACGCCCCGGAACCCGGCATCGGCTCCGTCAACGTGTACATGGATCCCGCGCACGGGGGGCGGGGCGGCGGGTCGCTCCTGCTGCGCGCCGCCGAGGAACACCTCGCCGAACACGGTGCGCGAACCCTGTACAGCTGGGTCCTGGACGCGCCGGAGAACCTGGCCTGGGCCGGGCGGCGCGGGTACTCCCCCAGCCGGTCCGCCTACTTCCTCCGGCTCGACCTCACCACCGCCGAACTGCCGCCGCTCCGGACCCCGCCGGCCGGTGTCGAGCTGCTGACCGCGGAGGACTTCGCGGCGGACCCGCGGCCGCTCTTCGAGCTGGACGCGCTGACGACGGCCGACGAGCCGGGTGACGTGGGCACGGAACTCGACGACTACGCGCACTGGCGGGCGACCACCTGGGAGCACCCGCTGTTCGACCGGGCGTTGACGGCGGTCGCGGTGGTGGACGGGGTGCCGGCGGCGTTCAGCGCGGCGCAGACCGACGGTCTGGGCCGCTACAACTCCGGGATGACGGGCACCGCGCCGGCGTACCGGGGGCGCGGGCTGGCCAAGCTGGCCAAGAACACGTCGCTGCACCGGGCCCGGGCGGCGGGCCGCACGGAGGCCTTCACCGGGAACGACACCGGGAACGCGCCGATGCTGGCGATCAACGAGTGGTTCGGCTACCAGGTCTGCGCGCGGGAGGTACGGCATGTCCGGACGCTCGGTTGAGGTCACCCTGACGAAGGCGGGCCGGACGAAGATCCGCTACCCGGCGGAGGTGCTCGCGGAGGACGCGGTCCGGCTCTCGGTGCGTGCGCCGTGGGCGGCGGAGGGGGTACGGGACTTCGGCTTCGTCCGGTTCGAGCCGGGTGACGTGCTCGTGGAGCACTTCTGGCGCGACCGCTGGTTCACGGTCAAGGAGGTGTGGTCCGCCGACGGCGCTCTCAAGGGCTGGTACTGCGACATCACCCGGCCGGCCGTGATCGACGGCTCCGGGGTGGTCGTCGAGGACCTGGACCTGGACCTGTGGGTGTCGGCGGACGGCAGCGAGGTGCTGCGGCTCGACGAGGACGAGTTCGCGGCGAGCGGCCTCGCCGCCTCCGATCCGGAGGCGGCGGCGTGCGCCGTGGTGGCCCTCGACGAGCTGGCGGTGCTGGGCCGCGAGGGGCTGATCGAGCTGCTGCGGTAGGGGCCGCGGGCCCGGTCCCGCGCGGTCCGGCCGCCGACCGCGCCGCCGGGCGGTCCCGTACTGCCCGGCGGTCGCGCACTGCCCGGCGTCCCGCCATGCCGGGCGGTCCCGTGCGGCCCGGCGTCCCGCGCGGCCCCGGGCCGCCGACCGTGTCAGCGGAGTACGACGGAGGCGTCCTCCGTGGCGAGGTAGCCGGGCTCCGGGAGGCCCGCCTCGCCGGTCGTCAGCTGCATCAGGGCGGCGCGGACCGTGGCCGCGCCCGGCCGGTACGCGGGGTCCTTCACGACGGCGGTGTTGACCCACTCGTGGAGGTGCCCGTCGCAGACGGCGCGGGTGCCGCCGATGCCGGCGGTGCGGTCCCCCTGGACGAGGGTGGAGCCGACGAAGACGGGTCCCGCGCTGTCGTCGAGGCAGCGGTACATGCCGGAGAGCGTCACCGTGCTGTCCTCGCCGACGGTCCCGTAGCCGTAGACGGAGAGGTCGTCGAGGGTGCGGCTGTCCCCGGTCGGGGCGGGCCTCCCGGGGAGGCCGCCGGCGGCCTCCGCGTGGGCGAGCGGGGCGACGGCGGCGGAGGCGAGCAGAACGCCTGCGGCGAGGACGAGTCGGACGCGCATGAGCGGGGTCCCTTCGGGGTGGGGGGATGGTGCTGCCCGCCAGGGATACCGGATCCGGTCGCCGACTCTTCGAACTCACCCGATCGGGGGCGAGTTGAGCACCTTTCGGTAGTGAATACCGTCGTACCGCCCGTCCACGCGCCGCTCGACGACCTCGTACCCGTACCGCCCGGTCATGCCGCCACGTCACGGCGCCGGGCGATCACCTTCCTCAGCAGCGGCCAGCCGAGCAGGAGGACGACGACCGCGTACACGGTGATCGAGAACGGGGTGTTCACCAGACCGGACACCGAGCCGTCGCTGATCTGCAGGGCGCGGCGCAGTTGCTGCTCGGCGGCCGGGCCGAGGATGACCCCGATGACGGCCGGCAGGACCGGCAGGCCGTACCGCCGCATCCCCAGTCCGATCAGGCCGACGACCAGCAGGATCACCAGGTCGAGCGCCTCGCCGCCCACCGCGTACGCGCCGACGGCGGCGAAGAAGAGGATGCCCGCGTAGAGGTACGGGCGCGGGATGCGCAGCAGCTTCGCCCAGACCGGGGCGAGCGGCAGGTTGAGCGCGAGCAGCAGCACCATGCCGACGAACAGCGAGGCGATGAGCCCCCACACCAGCTCGGGTTCCCGCTCGAAGAGCAGCGGGCCGGGCTGGATGCCGTACTGCTGGAACGCCGCGAGCATCACGGCGGCGACGGCCGTCGTCGGCAGCCCGAGGGTCAGCATCGAGGCGAGGGTCCCGGCGGCCGATGCGGAGGCCGCCGACTCCGGTCCCGCCACGCCCTCGATGGCTCCCCTGCCGAACTCCTCGCGGTGCTTCGAGAGGCGTTTCTCCGTGACGTACGAGAGGAAGGTGGGGATCTCCGCGCCGCCGGCCGGGATCGCCCCGAACGGGAAGCCGATGAAGGGGCCGCGCAGCCAGGACTTCCAGGTGCGCTTCACGTCGTGCCGGCCGAGCCAGGGGCGGCCGACCGGGATGGCCTCGCCCGCCGTGCGGCGCAGGTGCGCCGCGACCCAGAGGGCCTCGCCGATGGCGAAGAGCCCGACCGCGACGATGACGACGTCGACGCCGTCGGCGAGCTGGAGGGAGCCGAAGGTGAGCCGCTGCTGTCCGGTCATCTGGTCGAGGCCGACCAGACCGATCGTGAGGCCGATGAGCAGGGAGGCGAGGCCGCGGACGCGGGAGGAGCCGAGGACGGAGGTCACCGCGATGAACGCGAGGACCATCAGGGCGAGGTAGTCGGGGGCGCCGATGCCGACGGCGAGCGCGGCGACGGTCGGGGCGAGGACGACGAGCAGGATCGTGCCGATCATGCCGCCGGCGAAGTGGCCGATCGCCGCGGCGGCGAGTGCCTGCGCGCCCCGGCCCGCCCTGGCCATCGGATGGCCCTCCATCGCGGCGACGACGGCCGCGCTCTCGCCGGGGGTGTTGAGGAGGATCGAGGTCGTGGAGCCGCCGAACATGGCCCCGTAGTAGATCCCGGCGAACATGATGAACGCGCCGGTCGGTTCGAGGCCGTAGGTCACCGGGAGGAGCAGGGCCACGGCCATGGCGGGGCCGATACCGGGCAGGACGCCGATGGCGGTGCCGAGGAGCACGCCGAGGGCGGCCCACAGCAGGTTCATCGGGGTGAGGGCGGTGCCGAAGCCGTCGGCGAGGGAGGTCAGGGAGTCCATCGGGTCAGATCACTCCCATCAGCGGACCGCCGGGCAGCGGGACGCCGAGCAGCTTGTCGAAGACGACGTACGTCAGGAACGAGAGGGCGGCCGCGATCAGCGGGGCGCGGTGGAGGTGGCGGCTGCCGAGGGCGTAGGCCGCGCCCCAGAAGAGGAGTGCTCCGGCGACCGGGAAGCCGAGGGGGCCGATCAGGACGGCGAAGGCGAGGAAGACCCCGACGAGGAGCAGGACCGTGCGCCAGTCGGCGGGCTCGGTCAGGTCGACGTCCTCGCCGGCCTCGGCCTCGCCGCGGCCGCCGCGCAGGACGTCGACGGAGAGGAGGACGGCGACGACGAGCAGTCCGCAGCCGACGACGAGGGGGACGGTGGCGGGGCCGACGGGGCCGCGGCCCGCGAGGTCGGCCTCCAGGGTGAGGGCGTCGGTGAGGACGAGCACGCCGAGGACGAACAGCAGGATCCCGACGCCGAGTTCGGAGTGCCCGCGCAGTCGGTTCTTCAGGGTGGTCACAGGCCCAGCTCCTTCAGTACGGAGCCGACGCGGCGGTCCTCCTCGGCGAGGAAGGCGCCGAACTCCTCGCCGGGCAGGAAGGCGTCGTCCCAGCCGTGGGTCTTCAGCGACTCGCGCCACTGCGGGGAGGCGTGCAGCTCGGTCACCAGGGCGACGAGCTTCTCGCGCTCGGCGTCGGAGAGGCCGGGCGGGGCGACGATGCCGCGCCAGTTGGTGAACTCGGCATCGAGACCGGCCTCGCGGAGCGTGGGGGCGTCGAGACCGGGGACGCGCTTCGGTCCGGTGACGGCGAGGAGCCGCAGCTCGCCCGCTCTGATCTGGTCGAGGTACTCGCCGACGCCGGAGACGCCGAAGGCGACCTTGTCGCCGAGGATGGAGGCGAGGAGTTCGCCGCCGCCGTCGAACGGCACGTAGTTGACGTCCTTGGGGGCGATGCCGGCGGCCTGGGCCATCAGCATCGGGGCGAGGTGGTCGGGGCCGCCGGGCGAGGAGCCGCCGCCGACGGGCAGCTTGCCGGGGTTCGCCTTCCAGGCGGTGAGCAGCTCGTCGATCGTCCGGTACGGGGAGTCCTTGCCGACCACGACGATGTCCTGCTCCTCGGTGAGCCGGGCGATCGGGGTGGTGTCGGCGAGGGTGCGGGGGGTCTCGTTGGTGTGGACGGCGCCGACGACGCCGAGGCCCATGGACATGGCGAGGCGGCCGTTGCCGCGTTCGCCGACGAGCCGGGTGAGGCCGACGGTGCCGCCCGCGCCGGGCAGGTTGAAGACCTCGATGTCACCGGTGAGGTCGGCCTCCTCGGCGTTCTTGGCGGCGGTGCGAGCGGTGATGTCGTAGCCGCCGCCGGGGGTGTTGGGGACCATGAGGCGCAGGCCGGGTATCCGGGTGCCGGTGTCGGAGCCACTGCCGGGACTGAGCAGCGGCGGGCCCACCAGCACCAGGAGCGCGGCCCCGAGGAGGGCGAAGGGGGTGCGCAACCGCACGTGTGCCGCCTCTCAGCTGTAGGGGAAGGGGGATGTGAGGTGGCCCACATGCTGCCCGCGCGCCCGCAAGCTGTCTCTCTTCCGCAATCAACGGACGTTGTGGTCGTTGTGGTCGGGGTGGCCAGGCCTTAGCGTCGGGCGTCGTGACGAACGTGCTGGTGGTGGACGACGACTTCATGGTCGCCAAGCTGCACTGCCGCTATGTGTCGGCGGTGGCGGGCTTCACGGTGTCCGGGGTGGCGCACAGCGGCGCCGAGGCGCTGCGGGCGGCCGAGCGGCTGAGGCCGGACCTGGTGCTGCTCGACGTGTTCCTGCCGGACATGGACGGCATCCGGGTCCTGCGCGAGCTGCGCGCGGCGGGCCTGGGCACGGACGCGCTGTTCATCACGGCGGCGCGGGACGTGGGCACGATCCGGGAGGCGCTGCGGGCGGGGGCGCTGCACTATCTGATCAAGCCGTTCAGTCAGGCGGCCCTGCACGAGCAGCTCCGCCACGTGGCCGCGCTCCGCAGCCGCCTCGACGCGCTCGACGAGGCCCGTCAGGAGGACGTCGACCAGATCTTCGGCACCCGCCCGCGCGGCTCCCGCGAACTCCCGAAGGGCCTGGCCGCCCCCACGGCCGATCTGGTGGACTCCGTCCTCCGCGCCCACCCGGAGGGCCTGTCGGCCACGGAGTGCGCGGAAGCCGGCTCCCTGTCCCGCGTGAGCGCCCGCCGCTACCTGGAGTACTTCGCGGAGACGGGCCGAGCGGAGGTCACGCTGCGGTACGGGGGGACGGGACGGCCGGAACGGCGGTATCGGCGACTGGGGTGAGGCGGCCGGCGGGGACTTTCTCAGCCGCTGCTTAGTGGTTCCTTAAAGCGGTCCTAAGGATCGTCGTCTGCGGGGCTTCAACAGGGATTTCGTGTATTCGGGGGGCTAGCTTTCTCGGCGTCCCCCCACCTCGTCCTCGTGAAGGAGCTGTCCCCCCATGACCTCTCGTCGCACTGCATCCGCCGTCGCCGCCACCACGGTGCTGGCCCTGTCCGGGGTCGGGATCGGGGCCGGGGTCGCCGGCGCGCACGGGTCGATGACCGATCCGGTGAGCCGGGTGTCGGCCTGTTACGCGGAGGGGCCCGAGTCGCCGAAGTCGGCGGCCTGCAAGGCGGCCGTGGCGGCGAGTGGGACGCAGGCGTTCTACGACTGGAACGCGGTGAACATCGCCAACGCCGCCGGGAAGCACCGTGAGCTGATCCCGGACGGCAAGCTGTGCAGCGCCGGGAACGACAAGTACCGGGGGCTCGACCTCGCGCGGGCCGACTGGCCGGCCAGCAACCTGGGTTCGGGTGCGCACACCTTCCGATACAAGGGGACCGCGCCGCACCGGGGTTCGTTCGAGCTGTACGTGACGAAGGACGGGTACGACCCGTCGAAGCCGCTGAAGTGGTCGGACCTGGAGGACAAGCCGTTCGCCACGGTCACCGACCCGCGGATGGAGAGCGGCGACTACGTCTTCCAGGGCACCGTCCCGAAGAAGTCGGGCCGCCACCTGATCTACTCGATCTGGCAGCGCTCCGACTCCCCCGAGGCGTTCTACACCTGCTCGGACGTGGTGTTCGGGAAGGACAGCGGCGGCGGTACGGCCCCGGCGCCGACCGCCTCCGCGCCGAGCGACGAGCAGATCGAGGACGGTCAGGACGAGTCCTCGGTGGAGCACGGCGGGCACGGGGACGGCGACGCCGCCACGGGCGCGGAGGCGAACGCGCCCGCCCCGGGTCACGAGACGGGCAACGGGACGGGGCACGGGACGGGCCACGCCACGCAGCCCGCCCCGTCCGCCGAGACCTCCTCCGCCGCGCCCAACGCGCCCGTTCCCGCCGCCGGTTCGGGGTCCGGTTCCGGTGAGGTGCTCGCCGAGACCGGTGGCGA
The DNA here is from genome assembly GCF_008042145.1 of Streptomyces sp. adm13(2018). GTDB lineage: Bacteria > Actinomycetota > Actinomycetes > Streptomycetales > Streptomycetaceae > Streptomyces. The sequence goes on along the minus strand of NZ_RDBH01000129.1, from coordinate 1,448,517 downwards.
CTCCACCACCCCGTACCTCGCGGTCGGTGGCGCCGCCGTGCTCGCGATCGGCGCGGCCGTGCTCTTCGGGGCGACGCGCCGGCGCCGTACCCAGGGCTAGACCGCCTAGCCGACCGCCGAGAGGCAGGTGGTCGGGGTCGCGCGGGCCGGGTCGAGGGCGTTCGCGACCTCGTGGAAGGTGACCCGGTCCACCGTGCCGATCGCCACGTGCTCGGACAGGTCGAGCGCGCACTTGTCCTGGATCAGGACGTTGGTGACGTTCGGGCCGCTCAGGAACTGCGAGCGGTACGGGGTGACCACCTGGTCGTACTGGGTGGCGATGACGTGGTAGCGGACGCCGGGCACGGTGTCGCCGCCCTCGTTGAGCTTGGTGATGAAGGGCGAGCCGGCGATCTGGTCGGCGAGCCCGGGGGTGTTGGCCTTGATCAGGCCCTCGGCCCCGGGGAAGTACGGCAGGAGCCTGGTGAGGCCGAGCAGGGTGGTGCCGTGGTTGTCGGGGGCGATCCCGACCAGGGCGTTCACCTTCTCGGCCCCGCCGAGGAACTTGAGGTACCAGCGCGGCATCATGCCGCCCTGGGAGTGCCCGACGATGTCGACCTCGGGGGCGCCGGTGGCGGCGAGGACCCGGTCGACATAGATGTCGAGCTGCCCGGCGGAGGCCTCGATGGGGCCGAGGCCGTGGAAGAACGGGACGTTCGGCAGCTGGCCGTAGTCGAGCGAGAAGACGCAGTATCCGCGGTTGACCAGGTACGGCGCCAGGACGAGCCAGTTGTCGATGGAGTTGCCGAGGGTCCCGTGGACCAGGACGACGGGCCGCGGGTGGGCGGCGGAGGGCTTGCAGGAGTAGTCGTTCCAGCCCCGGCTGGTGGTGACGGTGGTGGCGGTCTCGGCCCGGGCCGAGGCGGCGGTGGTCGGTGCGAGGACGGCGACGACGGCCAGCAGCAGGACGGACAGCGCTCTGACGGCGTGTTTCCAGGGCAGCATCGGGCGATCTCCTTGCGGCTCAAGGGGATGGTGGGGGTGCTACGCCCTGCGGTCCGGACCACAAGTGGGGATGCGCGGTGGGGATGCGCGATGGGGATGCGCTTCAGCCAAAGCTACGCACGGGTAGCCGTGGCTGGGAAGTTACGCGTCGGTAAAAACTGATGTGTCGTCACCGGGGGTCTGGCAAAGGGCCGTCGGGTCGACGGAAGGACCGTGTTGACAGGAGGGCCGTCACGGCAGAAGCGCCGTCAGGCCGCCAGTGATCCCGGCAGGACCGCCCGGGGGCCGAACTTCGCCCGTGCCCGGTCCGCCACCGCCTCGATCCGCCGGGCCTTCTCGTCCGACGGGTCGAGGGACAGCTGGTGCGCCGTCCCCTCCGCGCCCGCGAGGCCCTCGGCGCGCAGGGCGACGCCCCGCACCCGGGCCCGCTGGAGTCCGAGGGAGTCGTGGACCGCGTACGCGAGGGCGGTGAGCGCGGCCGAGTGGGCGGTGGGTTCGGGCAGGGCGCGGCTCCGGGTGGTCGTGGTCCGGTCCGCGTACCGCACGGTGACGGCGAGGGAGCGGCACACCTGCCCCTCCGTGCGCAGCCGGGCGCCCAGTTCCTCGGCGAGCGAGAGCAGGGCCCGGCGCTGCCGGGTGCGGTCGGTCTCGTCGTGCGGGAAGGAGCGCTCGGCCGCGACCGACCGGGAGGCCGCGTGCGGGACGACGGGGGTGCGGTCGACGCCCCGGGCCCGCTCCCACAGCTCGCGGCCGGTCTTCGCTCCGACGAGCCGCTGGAGCACGGCGAGGGGCGCGTCCGCGACGCGTCCGACGGAGTCGAGTCCGTAACCGCAGAGGGTGCGGGCGGTGGCGCGGCCGACGCCGTCGAGTGCGACGACCGGCCGGTCGCGCAGGAAGGCCGCGGGGTCGTCGACGACCAGGGTGGCGCCGGGCCGGGCCTGGCTCGCGGCCATCCGGGCCAGCATCGGGTTGGCCCCGGCGCCGATGACGCAGTCGACGCCGTGGAGGGCGAGCGCCCTGACCCGGATCACCGAGGCGAGTTCGGCCGGGCCCCGGTCGAAGTAGCGCAGGGCGCCCCGCACGTCGGCGAGCGCCTCGTAGGGCGGGGCCGCCTCGACGACGGGGGTGAACTCGGCGAGCAGGTCGATCAGCGGGGGGAGCAGGGTCTCGGCCCCGCCCTGCGCGAGGGCGGGCGTGTCGAGCCGGAACCGTACGCAGAGGATCACGGCGCCGCCCTCCGCTCCTCGCCCCGTCGACTGTCCCTGTTTGCCCATGAACGTCCCTTCCTGTTCTTCCACACTAGAGCATGTTCGAATGTTTGTGCGAGTCCATGTGCGAGAGCCACAGATGTCAACCAGGGTTGACGGCCGTCGACTGTCAACGTAGGTTGACGTCATGACCGATGCGACCGATCTCGCCGCACGGGCGGGCGACCGCGACCCACGGGTCGGGCTACGGGCCGTCTCCGCCCTCCGGCGACTCCTCGAACAGCTGGAAGCCGTCCAGGTACGCGGCGCGCGCAACCAGGGATGGTCGTGGCAGGAGATCGCGACCGAACTGGGTGTCAGCCGGCAGGCCGTCCACAAGAAGTACGGGAGGCAGTGATGTTCGAACGGTTCACGAAGGCCGCGCGCACCGTGGTGAAGGGCGCGGTCGAGCACGCGGAGCGGGGCGGCGCGACGGTCGTCACCCCGGAGCACCTGCTCCTCGCCCTCCTCGACGGGGAGGGCACGCGGGCGACGGACGCCCTGCGCGCCCTGTGCCCGCCGGACCGCCGCCCCGCCCTGACGGCCGCCCTGGCCGACGCGCGGCGCCGTGCGGGGCTCTCCCGCGCGGACCAGGAGGCCCTGGCGGACCTCGGGATCGACGTCGGCGCGATCGTGGCGCGGGTGGAGGAGACCCACGGCGCGGGCGCGCTGGCCGGCGACCGCGGGGACTCCGGACGGCGGTCGGGCCGCCGCTCCTTCTCGCGGGAGGCCAAGACCGTCCTGGAGAAGTCCCTCCGGGTGGCGCTGGCCCGCAAGGACCGGGAGATCGGCGACGAGCACATCCTGCTCGCGCTCACCACGACCGGCGGGGTCGTCGCGGAGGTCCTCGCCGACCACGGGGTGACGTACGCCTCCGTCGACACCGCGGTCTCCGGGGCGGCGACCGCCTGAGTCGAGACGGCAGGCGCCCGAGCCGGGGCGGCGACCGCCCGAGCATGGGCGGCGACCGCCCGAGCCGCAACGGGGTCGCCCCGCGGGGCGGCCCGGGCCGCTCATCCCGCCGAACCCGGGCTGTTGTGCCACAGCTTCCGCCTGCTCGGGGTCCCCTCGCCCGCGGGCTTGAGATCGGCCCAGGGGTTCATCTCGTACCCCGTGGACATCGTGATGCGCCGCCCCGAGTCGCCGCGCCCGCCGGCGGGCGCGGCCGCCGCGTCCCCGGCGGCCGGGTCCGCAGGGTCCACCGAGGCCGCCGGGTCCGCCGGGGCGGGTTCGGCGAGCCGTTCGCCCACCGCGTCCAGGCCACCGGACGCGCGGAGTTCGGCGAGTTCGGCGAGGTTCCAGGCCGCGGCGCCGACCACGCTGACGCTGCGCGGACCGCGCCGCTGCACCACGCCCCGGACCAGCAGCAGCCAGGAGTGGAAGACGGTGTGGGCGCAGCGCTCGTGGGCGTCGTCGAAGAAGGCGAGGTCGACCAGGCCGGTGCCGTCGTCGAGGGTGGTGAAGATGACGCGCTTGCCGGAGCGGATCGGCGGGGTCTGGGTGGCGGCCTTGGCGCCCGCGACGAGGACGGTCCTGCCGTGCGGGGTCTCGCGGAGGCGCTGGGCGGAGACGACGCCGAGTTCCCGGAGGAAGGCGTGGTGGTCGCCCATGAGGTGCCGGGAGGCGTCCATGCCGAGGATGCCCAGCTCGGCGCTGAGGCGTTCCGTCTCGTCGAGGTCGGGCAGGCCCACGGGGGCGGTCTTCCCGCCCTGGGCGAGCGGGAGTTGGCCGCCGTGCGAGGCGGCTCCCCGCTGGATGCGCCGGAGTTCGGTGAGGTGCAGGAGGAGGTCGCGGCGGTTGGCACCGAAGGCGTCCAACGCGCCGACCTGGGCGAGGCGTTCGGCGACGGGGGTGCGGGGGCGGGCGCGTTCCCAGAAGTCGAGGAGGGAGGCGTACGGCTGCCCGGCCTCGATGCGCGCGCCCTCGGCCTCGCTGATGCCGTGGACGTCGGTGAGGCCCAGCCGGAGCCCCCACCGCACCGCTGATTCAGACACCAGTTCGATACGGTGGGCGACCGCCGACCGGTTCACGTCCAGCGGCAGCACCGGCACCCCCCGCCGCCGCGCGTCCGCGAGCAGCAGCCGCTTGGGGTACATGCCGGGATCGTGGGTGAGCAGCCCGGCGTAGAAGGCGGCCGGGTGGTGCGCCTTGAGCCAGGCGGACTGGTACGTCGGCACGGCGAAGGCCACCGCGTGCGCCTTGCAGAAGCCGTACGAGCCGAAGGCGGCCACGATCTCCCAGGTGCGGGCGACGACCTCGTCCTCGTATCCGCGCTCCGAGGCCCGCCGGGTGAACCAGAGCCTGATCCGGCCCTGCGACTCGGGGTCGGAGAGTCCGCGCCGCACCTGGTCGGCCTCGTCCCGCCGGCAGCCCGTCATGATCCGTACGATCTCGATGATCTGCTCGTGGAAGACGACCACGCCATACGTCTCGCGCAGGGTCTCCTCCAGGTCGGGGTGCGGGTAGCGGACGGGCGCGCGGCCGTGCCGGGCCTCGATGAAGGGGCGGACCATGTCGGCGGCGACCGGGCCCGGCCGGAAGAGCGAGATGTCGACGACGAGGTCGTGGAACGAGGCGGGCTGGAGCCGGCCGACCAGGTCGCGCTGGCCCGGCGACTCGATCTGGAAGCAGCCGAGGGTCTCGGTGGAGCGGATGAGCCGGTACGTCTCGGGGTCCCCCTCCGGAATCGCGTCGATGTCCGGGCGGGTCCCGGTGGCCCGCTCGACCTCGGTGACGGCGTGGGCCATCGCGGACTGCATCCGCACCCCGAGGACGTCGAGTTTGAGCAGCCCGAGGTCCTCCACGTCCTCCTTGTCGAACTGGGACATGGGGAAGCCCTCGCCGCTGGTGGGCACCACCGGGGTGCGGGCGAGCAGCGAGGCGTCCGAGAGCAGGACCCCGCAGGGGTGCATGGCGGTCCCGCGCGGCAGGGCGTCGAGGGCCTCGACGAGCTCCCAGAGTTTGCCGTACTTCTCCCGCTCCCCCGCGAGTTCCCGCAGTTCGGGCAGCTCGTCGAGGGCGGCGAGGGCGTCCCGGGCGCGGATGTGCGGGAAGGCCTTGGCGATCCGGTCGGTCTCGGCCGGGTCCAGGGAGAGGGCCGCGCCCACGTCCCGTACGGCGTGCCGGACCCGGTAGGTCTCGGGCATGGAGACGGTGGCGACGCGTGCGGTGCCGAAGCGGTCGATGATCGCCCGGTAGACCTCCAGACGGCGGGCGGACTCCACGTCGACGTCGATGTCGGGCAGGACGGTGCGGCGCTTGGAGAGGAAGCGCTCCATCAGCAGGCCGTGCTCGACCGGGTCGGCGTGGGCGATGCCGAGGAGGTGGTTGACGAGGGAGCCGGCGCCGGAGCCGCGGGCCGCGACCCGGATGCCCATCCTCCGTACGTCGTCGACGACCTGAGCGACCGTCAGGAAGTAGGGGGCGAAGCGGTGGTGGGCGATGACGTCCAGTTCGCGGTGCATCCGGTCCCAGTAGGCGCCCCGCCTCTCGTACCCCTTGAGGACCATGCCGGCGGCGGCGCGGGAGGCGAGGACGCGCTGCGCGGTACGGTGCTCGGCGCCGACGAGGTGCGGTTCGGGGAAGTGCGCGGAGCCGATGCCGAGGTCGTCCTCGGGATCGACCAGGCAGGCGGCGGCGACCGACGCGGTCCGGTCCAGGAGCCGGTGGGCGGTGTCCCGGCGGAAGCCGGCGGCCTCGACGATCCGCTCGGCGGCGGCCAGCATGCCGTCGGCCCCCTTGAGCCAGGCGGCACCGCTGTCGAGTTCCTTGCGGGGGTCGACGGGGACGAGGCGGCGGGCCGAGTCGAGGACGTCGGCCACCGGACCCTGGCCGGGGTCGGCGTACCGGACGGCGTTGCTGAGGACCGGCCGGACGCCCTGCTCGGCGGCGAAGCCGACGGTACGGGCGGCGAGCCGCAGGGAGCCGGGCCCGGTGCCGGAGCGCCCGTGGTCGACGGCCGCGAGACACAGCGCGTCGCCGTACCGCTCGCGCCAGGGCGCGAGCAGCCGTACCGCCCGGTCGGGGCGGCCGGCGGCGAGGGCGCGTCCGACGTCGGAGTCGGGGCCGAGGAGGACGAAGACCTCCTCCTCGCGCAGGGCGGACCAGGGCAGCAGGGGCCGCTCCCCGCCCCCGGCGTGGGCGGCGGTGATCATCGCGCAGAGCGAGGCCCAGCCGGTGCGGGAACGGGCGAGGAAGAGGGCGCGGGGCGCGGACTCGTCGATGAAGGCGCCGCCGCGGACGGGCACCCGCCGGATCTCCTGCGGGCCGCGGCCGGACATCCGCCCGGCGCCACGCGGGCCACCGCCGGACGATCCTGGTCCGGACGATCCCGGTCCAGACCCCGGTACGGACGGCCCCTGCCCGGATCCGGACGCCACCGGTCCGGACGGTCCCGGTCCAGATCCGGACAGTCCCGCCCCCGCTCCGGGCGCCGTCGCCTCGTACGCGAGGTCCACGCCGAACAGGGGGCGGACCCCCGCCTTCGCGCACGCCTTGGCGAAGCGGATCGCGCCCGCGAGGGTGTCGCGGTCGGTCAGGGCGAGCGCGTCCATGCCGCGCTCGGCAGCCCGCTCGGCGAGCCGCTCGGGGTGGGAGGCCCCGTAGCGGAGGGAGTAGCCCGAGGCGGTGTGCAGATGCGTGAACCCCGGCATGGCGCGCCTCCCGGCTTCCGCATCGAAATCGTACGTACGTTCCCACCCCCTCGCTCCTCACCTTAACTCATATCGAACGCGCGTACGATAAGCGCGCCGGGGCACCCTCCCCTCAGCCATTCAGGTGCACCCCACCTGCGAAAACGCACCCCGCCCCGGAGCGTGGGGGCATGAGCCTCGTCGACGAACTGAAAAGCGCCGTCACCCCCCGAGCCGCCCTCCTGGTCGTCGGCGTCTTCGCCCTCCAGTTGCTGTTCATCACCTCGTACGTCGGAGCACTGCACCACCCCGAGCCGCGGGACGTCCCTTTCGGCGTCGTCGCGCCGCAGCGGGTCTCCACGCAGCTCGTCGCGGAGCTGGACGGGCTCCCCGGCTCCCCGCTCGCCCCCCGCGCGGTCGCCGACGCCGCCACCGCGCGGAACCAGATCCTGAACCGGGACATCGACGGCGCCCTGGTCGTCGACCCCGCCGGCCGCACCGACACCCTGCTCGTGGCCTCCGGCGGCGGCACCGTGCTCTCCTCGACGCTCCAGGCGATGCTCACCCGGGTGGAGGCGAGCCAGGACCGGGCCGTACGGACCGTCGACGTGGCTCCCGCGTCCCCCGAGGACTTCGACGGCCTCTCGGCCTTCTACCTCGTCGTCGGCTGGTGCGTCGGCGGCTACATCTGCGCCGCGATCCTGGCGATCAGCGCGGGCTCCCGGCCCGCCAACCGGGAACGCGCGATCATCCGCCTCGGCGTGCTCGCCGTCTACTCGGTCCTCGGCGGGCTCGGCGGCGCGATCATCGTCGGCCCGATCCTGGGCGCCCTGCCCGGCAGCGTCGCGGCCCTGTGGGGGCTGGGGACGCTGGTCGTCTTCGCCGTCGGAGCCGCCACCCTCGCCCTGCAGTCGGTCTTCGGGATCGTCGGCATCGGCCTGGCGATCCTGCTCATCGTGGTCGCGGGCAATCCCAGCGCGGGAGGCGCCTTCCCGCTGCCGATGCTGCCCCCGTTCTGGAACGCGATCGGCCCCGCCCTGCCTCCGGGCGCGGGCACCTGGGCCGCCCGCTCGATCGCCTACTTCAAGGGCAACGACATGACCGCCTCGATGCTGGTCCTCTCGGCCTGGGCGGTCGTCGGCGTGGTCGTCACCCTGGTGATGTCCTCCCTGAAGCGCAAGCCCGAAGCGGAGCCGATCGCGGCGGAGGTCGGCCCCGCGAGCGGCACGCCGACCCCCTGAGGCGCACAGACCCGACGCGCGCAAACCCGACGCGCACCACCCCGAGGCGCAGAAACCGCTGGCCCGTCCGCCCGACGGCCGCTACGTTCGCGGGGCAGCACCGACCGCCCCCGAACGACAAGGCCCTCCGTGACAGTTGTGC
>NZ_RDBH01000129.1:1431360-1440172 GCF_008042145.1 Streptomyces sp. adm13(2018) | reverse complement strand
GCTTGCGGCCGAACCGGTCGGAGAGCAGTCCGCCGACCGGTTGCAGCAGGGCGAAGAACGCCAGGGAGAGCGCCCCCGCCAGCAGCGACCCGGCCGAGACACCGGAGTCAGGGCCCGCGGCGTCACCGTCGCGACCACCCGCCGCCCGGCGCCCGTTACGCCAGCTCCTCGCGGCCTCCGTCGGCAACGCCGTGGAGTGGTACGACTGGTACGCCTACACCTTCCTCGCCGCGTACATCGCGAACCAGGTCTTCCCCCGGAGCGCGGGGAACTCCCTCGTCCCCCTCCTGTCGGCCTTCGCCGTCTTCGCCGTCGGCTTCTTCATGCGTCCCGTGGGCGGACTCCTGATGGGCGCGCTCGCCGACCGGCGCGGACGGCGGGCCGCCCTCACGGCGACGATCCTGCTCATGGGCGGCAGCAGCCTGCTGGTCGGCCTCACCCCGACGTACGCGGCGGCCGGCGTCCTCGCCCCCGTCGTGCTGGTCATCGCCCGTCTGCTCCAGGGCCTGTCGGTGGGCGGGGAGTTCGCGGCCTCGACCACCTTCCTCGTCGAGTCGGCGGGACCCGGCCGGCGCGGCCTGTTCTCCTCCTTCCAGTACGTCTCCACCTCCGCCGGCCAGCTCGCCGCCTCGGGCATCGCCGCCCTGCTGGTCGGCCAGCTGGGCGAGGACCGGATGAACGGCTGGGGCTGGCGCGTCCCGTTCCTGCTCGGCGCGGTGTTCAGCCTCGCCGGGTTCTGGATCCGCCGGGGCGCGGAGGAGACCCGGAGCGCCGCGCAGCGCGAGGCCCCGCGGCCGGGGCTCTTCGACGCCCTGCGCCACCACCCCCGGGCTTCGCTGCTGATCGGTGGCATCACGGCCGGCGGCACGCTCGCGTACTACACGTGGACCTCCTACCTGCCGACGTACGCCGAGCTCAACACCGGTATCGACAAGGCGGACGCGCTGCTGGCGGGGACGCTCTCCCTGGCGTTCTTCGCCCTGCTGCAACCGGTCGGCGGACTGCTCTCCGACCGGTTCGGCCGCAAGCCCTCGCTGCTCTTCTTCGGCATCGGGTTCGCGGTCCTCGGAGTCCCGCTGCTGCGCTCGCTCGACGGGTCGTTCCTCTCGCTGCTCCTCGTCCAGTGCGCGGGCATGGTGCTGCTGACCGGCTTCACCTCGATCTCCGCCGCCGTCAACGCGGAGATGTTCCCCGCCCGGGTGCGGGCGGCCGGGATCGGCTTCCCGTACTCGCTGACGGTGGCGCTGTTCGGCGGCACGGCGCCGTACGTCGGCACGCTCTTCAAGGAGTGGGACGTCCCGGGGGCGTTCCCCTGGTACGTGGCCGCGCTGTGCCTGGTCTCCTCGGCGGTGTACCTCCGGCTGCCGGAGACCGCCCACCGCGACCTGGACCGCTGACCGCCGACCGCAGACGCCGAAGGGCCGGCGGTCCGTGGGGGACCGCCGGCCCGGGTGCGCCGGTCGAACGGGTGGGGCGAGTGCGGTCAGAAGACGCTCACGCCGTACGCGCTCAGCGCCTCGGTCACCGGCTGGAAGAAGGTGGTGCCGCCGCTGGAGCAGTTGCCGCTGCCGCCGGAGGTCAGGCCCAGCGCGGTGGTGCCGGAGAAGAGCGCGCCGCCGCTGTCGCCGGGCTCGGCGCAGACGTTGGTCTGGATCAGGCCGTAGACGACGTCGCCGCCGCCGTAGTTGACGGTCGCGTTGAGGCCGGTGACCGTACCGCTGCGCAGGCCGGTGGTGCTGCCGCTGCGCTGCACCGACTGGCCGACGGAGGGGTTGCCCGCGCCGGTGATGTCACGGTAGCTGCCGTTGTAGAGGTAGACCCGGCCGTCCGCCGCCGAGGCGTTGGAGTGCCGGATGATGCCGTAGTCGTTGTTCGGGAAGCTGGAGCCCGCCCGGGTGCCGAGCACCGTGGTGTTGCCCGAGTTGGTGTACCAGGTGCTGCCGATGTTGGTGCAGTGGCCGGCGGTCAGCGCGTAGTACGTGGAGCCGCTGCGGACGTTGAAGCCGAGCGAGCAGCGTCCGCCGCCCGCGTAGATGGCCTGGCCGCCCGCGATGAGCTTGTTGAACGTGCCGTTGGTCCGCTTGATCTCCAGGCTGCCGGCGCGGTCGCCCGCCGCCTTCTTGATCTTGGCGATCTCGGCGGCGGAGACGGTGGAGTCGGCGGTGAGGACGATCTTCCCGGTGGCCTGGTCGGTGTACCACGCGGTGCCGGGCACGTCGGCTCCGCGTACCGCCCGGTCGGCGGCGGCGAGTTGGGCGGTGGTGGCCCGGCCCTCCACCGCGGTGGCGGCGTTCGAGGCGGGGACTGCAAGCGCCGAGGCGGCGAGCAGGGCCGAGGCCACGGCGATCAGCCGTGCGCCCTTGGCCGCGCCGCCGAGGGGGGACAGACGCTTGAGGTTCACTGGATCCTCCGGTGGGGGAGTGGGGGGACCCCGCCCTGGTCGAGCACCCCGACGACGCCGAGCGCAACGCCGCCACCCGCGCGTACCTCGCCCAGCTCCTCGACAGCGGGTGCACCCGGCCCGCGTGGTGCCTGGTCGCCGAGGACGGCGACGGCCGCCTCACCGGCAGCGTGGTCCTGTGGACCCTGCCGGGACAGGAGGTCCCGCTCGCCCTGGTGCTGTTCGAGGCGCCGCGGGACGCTCCGGAGACCGCCGCCGCGCTGCTCGACGCGGCGGCCGCCACAGCCCGGGAGCTGGGCGCGACGGAGCTGGAGCACGTCGTCGACTCCCCCGCCCAGGCCCCGCAGTTCCAGCGGAACCCGGAGGACCGCGGCGAGCTGCTGCGGGCGTCCGGCTTCGGCGTGATCCGCGACGGACGCCGGTTCGTCCACCGGGCCCCCGGCGCACCGGGCGCGCTGCCCGCGGACGACCCCCGGCTCACCTTCCGCTCGCTCGCCGAACTCGGCCCCGGGCCCTTCGTCGAGGCCCTCGCCGAACTGCTCGCGGACACCGCGGACGCCCGCCTCGCGGCCGACGTGCGGCAGCACGGCGCCCGGCGCGCGGCCGAGCTGCTCTTCGAGGAGACGGCCGAGCTGAAGCACGAGCCCGGCTGGTGGGAGCTGGGCTACGCCGCGGACGGCACGGTCGCCGTGATCAGCCTGCCCGCCGAGAACCCCGCCGTCGCGGTGATCGGTTTCGTCGGCGTCGTCCCCGCCCACCGGGGCCAGGGGTACGCCACCTCGGTCGTGGTCCGGGGCACACGCGTCCTGGCCGCCGCCGGGGCCACCGAGATCCGCGGCGACTGCGACGCCGCGAACGTGGCGATGGCCAGGGCCTTCGCCCGCGCCGGGTACGTGAACTTCGCCGACCGCCTGGAGTTCTCCCGCGCTCTCTGAGCCCGCGCCCTCCGAGCCCGCGCCGCAGAGCCTCGCCTCCCGAACCGCCCCCGGGCCGGGCACGCCCAGGGGCCGCCCCGCGCGTCCTCGCGCGGGGCGGCACCTGGCATACGCCGACGGGCTACCGGCCGTAGTACGCCCGGGTCATCAGCTCCTTCATCTCGTCGATCATCGGCATCCGCGGGTTCGCCGGCGCGCACTGGTCGGCGTAGGCGTTCATCGCCTGCTGCGGCAGGGCCGCGAGGAAGGCGGCCTCCTCGACGCCTTCCTCCTGGAAGGAGGCGGGGATGCCGCAGCGGGCGCGCAGCTCCTCGACCGCCCGGGCGTAGGACTCCACGCCCTCCTCCGGGGTCGCGGCCGGCAGGCCGAGCATCCGCGCGATCTCCTGGAAGCGCTCCGGGGCCCGGTAGACCTCGGCCTTCGGCCAGGGCACGGCCTTGTGGGTGACGGTGCCGTTGTGGCGGATCACGTGCGGGAGCAGCAGCGCGTTGGTCCGGCCGTGGGCGACGTGGAAGGTGTTGCCGAGGGTGTGGGCCATGGCGTGGACCAGGCCGAGGAAGGCGTTGGCGAAGGCCATGCCGGCGATGGTGGACGCGTTGTGCATCTTCTCGCGGGCCTCGGGCGCCCGGGCTCCCTCCGTCACGCAGGTCTCCAGGTTCTCGAAGATCAGCTTGATCGCCTGGAGGCACTGGCCGTCGGTGAAGTCGTTCGCGTAGGCGGAGACGTAGGCCTCGGTGGCGTGGGTGAGGGCGTCGAAGCCGGAGTCGGCGGTGACCGTGGGCGGCAGGTGGAGCGGGAGTTCCGGGTCGACGATGGCGACGTCCGGGGTGAGCGCGTAGTCGGCGAGCGGGTACTTCTGGGCGGCCTCCGGGTCGGAGATCACCGCGAAGGGGGTGACCTCGCTGCCGGTACCCGAGGTGGTCGGGATCGCGACGAGCCTGGCCTTCTCGCCGAGCCTGGGGAAGCGGTAGGCGCGCTTGCGGATGTCGAAGAACTTCTCCCGGGTGTCCGCGAACTCGACCTCGGGCCGTTCGTACATCAGCCACATGATCTTCGCCGCGTCCATCGGGGAGCCGCCACCGAGGGCGATGACGGTGTCGGGGCGGAACTCGCGCATGGCGGCGGCGCCGGCCCGGACGGTGGCGAGCTCGGGGTTGGGCTCGACGGAGTCGATGACCTGGACGGTGACCGGCTCGGGGCGGCCGTTCAGGATGTCGGTGACCTTCCGGAGGAGGCCGATCTCGCCCATGGTCCGGTCGGTGACGACCGTGACCCGTTCCAGGCCCTCCATCTCGCCGAGGTAGCGGAGGGCGCCCCGCTCGAAGTAGATCTTCGGCGGGACCTTGTACCACTGCATGCTCGTGTTGCGCCGTCCGATCCGCTTGATGTTGATCAGGTCGGCCGCGGTGACGTTGCCGGAGACGGAGTTGTGCCCGTACGAGCCGCAGCCGAGGGTGAGGGAGGGCAGGAAGGCGTTGTAGACGTCGCCGATGCCGCCGAAGGTGGAGGGGGCGTTGACGATGACCCGGACCGCCTTGACGCGCCGGCCGAACTCCTCGGCGAGGGCCTCGTCCTCGGTGTGGACGGCGGCGCTGTGGCCGAGGCCGTGGAACTCGACCATGCGGGCGGAGAGGGCGAGGCCGTGCTCGGTGGAGTCGGCGCGCAGGACGGCGAGGATCGGGGAGAGCTTCTCGCGGGTGAGGGGTTCGCCCTCGCCGACCTCGGCGCATTCGGCGAGGAGGACCGAGGTGCCCTCGGGGACCTCGAAGCCGGCCTGTGCGGCGATCCAGTGGGGGGACCTGCCGACGACGGCCGCGTTGAGCTTCGCGCCGGCGCAGTCGGTGGCGTGGGCGGTGGTGCCGAAGACGTACTCCTCCAGCTTGGTCTTCTGGGCGGCGGTGAGGACGTGGCCGCCGAGGCGCTCGAACTCGGCGATGCCGTCCTCGTACACCTCGGTGTCGAGGATGGCGGCCTGTTCGGAGGCGCAGATCATGCCGTGGTCGAAGGCCTTGGAGAGCACGATGTCGTGGATCGCCCGGGGGAGCTTCGCGCTCTTGGTGACGTACGCGGGGACGTTGCCCGCGCCGACGCCGAGGGCGGGCTTGCCGCACGAGTAGGCGGCCTTGACCATGGCGTTCCCGCCGGTGGCGAGGATGGTGGAGACGCCCTCGTGGTGCATCAGGAGGCCGGTGGCCGCCATGGAGGGCTCCTCGATCCACTGCACGCAGCCGGCGGGCGCGCCGGCGGCGACGGCGGCGTCGCGGACGATCCGGGCGGCCTCGGCCGAGCAGTGCTGGGCGGAGGGGTGGAAGGCGAAGACGATCGGGTTGCGGGTCTTGAGGGCGATGAGCGCCTTGAAGACGGTGGTCGAGGTGGGGTTGGTGACGGGGGTCATCGCGCAGATCACGCCGACGGGTTCGGCGATCTCGGTGATGCCGTTCAGCTCGTCGCGGCGGATGACTCCGGCGGTCTTCAGGCCGGCCATCGCGTGGCTGACGTGCTCGCAGGCGAAGAGGTTCTTGACGGCCTTGTCCTCGAAGACGCCCCGGCCGGTCTCCTCGACGGCGAGCTTCGCCAGGTCGCCGTGGGCGCTCAGCGCGGCGAGCGAGGCCTTCTTGACGATGTGGTCGACCTGTTCCTGGTCGAGGTCCGCGAACCGGTCGAGCGCCCCGAGGGCCTCCCGTACCAGTCCGTCCACCCTCTCCTCGGTCTCCATGGCCGGCTCTCCTTCGTGGGTCCCGGTTTCTCCTGTGTCTCCATTCGACACCCGGTGACCTGCGAGAAGGGGCGGAAAAGGGCCTGGAGGGAGGGGCCGGAAGTCCCTTTGTGAAGGGATTCACAAAGGGGCTCTCCCGGGGTGTGCGGTCAGGCCGTGGCCAGGCGCCGCTCGCCCGCCGCGACGGCGGTGTCGAGGGTGTTCCCCGGCGGCGGGAACGGGCAGATGAAGTGGTCGGCGAAGGCGCACGGCGGCAGCAGTGCGCGGTTGAGGTCGACCGTCACCGAGCCGTCCGCCGCCGGGGCGGCCGGGCGCAGGAAGCGGAAGCGGTAGCTGTCCCGGCCGCTGGTGGCGTCGGCGAAGACCGCCCACAGGGAGCCGTCGTCCTCGACGGCCACCTGGAGGGTGTGCTCACCGCCGTGCAGTGCGAAGGCCAGTTCGCCGGAGAGCCCGAGGCCCCGCTCGCGGCCGTCGGCGTTCTCCACCCGGACGCTGCGCGTCGCCTCGTACGGGCGGAAGACGCCGGGCACCACCCAGCGCTCGTCGTACGGGGTGGCCTCGATGCCCCGGAAGGCGGTACGCGCCCCGGAGCCGGGGTCGAAGTCCCGTACGGCCCAGAGTCCTTCGCGGCGCAGTACGACGAGACGCCGGCCCGCGGACGCGGCGCGGGACTCGTGGATCGGGCCGTGGTCGGCGGTGAGCCGGACCGTGCCGGTGAAGGGCTCGCCGTCGACGGTGATCCCGTCCTCGGCGGCGGCGCTGAGGAGCACCTCGTCGCCGTCCTCCCGCCACTCCCCCGGAACGCCCGGAATCCGTCCCTCCGAGACGTCCGCGAGCCAGTGGGTGCCCGTGAGGGAGAGCGGCCCGTACGAGGAGGAGACCGCGGCCTCCCGCTGCTCGTGCCAGTGCCGCCACTCCTGCCGCGGGTCGGCCGCCGCGTCCGTGCCCGTACCCGTACCTCTGTCGTCGTGCCTGCTCATGGTGCTCAACCCTTCCACACGGGCTCGGGAAGCCCGAGGTGCGACCGGAGCGTCGTGCCGGAGTACTCCGTCCGGAAGACGCCCCGCTCCTGGAGCAGCGGCACGACCCGGTCGACGAACTCGTCGAGGCCGCCGGGGGTGAGGTGCGGGACGAGGATGAAGCCGTCGGCCGCGTCCGCGGCGACGAACTCCTCCAGGGCCGCCGCCACGGTCGCCGGGCTGCCCACGAAGGACTGCCGGCTCGTGGACTCGACGACCGTCTGGCGGATCGACAGGCCCTTGGCCTCGGAGAGGGCTCGCCACTTCCTGGCCACCCCGACCGGGTCGGCGACCCGCACCCGGCCCTGGACGAGGGTCGAGTCGGGGTCGGGGTCGACGTCGGGCAGCGGGCCGTCCGGGTCGTAGCCGGAGAGGTCGCGGCCCCAGACCTGCTCCAGGGCGAGGATCGCGTTCTGCGGGGAGACCTGCCGGCGGCGGATCTCCCCGGCGCGTTCCTGCGCCTCGGCGTCGGTGTCCCCGAGGACGTAGGTCACGCCGGGCATGATCCGCAGGTCGCCGGGCTCCCTGCCGTACCGGGCGAGCCGTCCCTTGACGTCGGCGTAGAACGCGCGGCCCGCCTCCAGGGTGGAGTGCCGGGTGAAGACCACGTCGGCGGCGGAGGCCGCGAACTCCCGGCCCTCGGCGGAGTCGCCCGCCTGGATGACGACCGGGTGCCCCTGCGGGGAGCGCGGAACGGTGAACTCGCCCTCGATCCCGAACTGCGGCCCGCTGTGGACGAAGGGCCGCTGCCGGCCCTCCGGGGTCCAGGAGTCCCACAGCTCCCGGGCCGTGGCGAGGAACTCGGCGGCCCGGGTGTACCGGTCGGCCCGGTCCAGGAAGCCGCCGCGCCGGAAGTTCTCGCCGGTGAAGGCGTCCGAGGAGGTGACGACGTTCCAGGCGGCCCGGCCCGCGCTGAGGTGGTCGAGCGAGGCGAGCCGCCGGGCGAGTTCGTACGGCTCGTTGAAGGTGGCGTTGACCGTGCCGGCCAGGCCGAGCCGGTCGGTGACGGCGGCGAGCGCGTTCAGGACGGTGACCGACTCGGGCCGGCCGACGACGTCGAGGTCGTGGATGCGTCCGTTGTGCTCGCGCAGCCGCAGCCCCTCCGCCAGGAAGAAGAAGTCGAAGAGGCCGCGCTCCGCGGTCCTGGCGAGGTGCTCGAAGGAGGAGAAGTCGATCTGCGATCCGGAGTGCGGATCGTCCCAGACGGTGGTGGAGTTGACGCCGGGGAAGTGCGCGGCGAGGTGGATCCGCCGGCGTCCCTCGCGGGCGCTCATGCGGGGGCTCCCGTCGTCGCGCGGGCCTCGGTGGCGTACTGGCTGACGGGGCGGACGAGCCCCAGGTGGTCGCGGAGGGTGGTGCCCGCGTACGACGTGCGGAAGAGGCCGCGGTCGCGCAGCCGGGCGACGGTGCCGGCGGTGAACCGCTCCAGGTCCCGCTCGGGGACCGCGGGCACCAGGTGGAAGCCGTCGACGGCCCCGCCGCCGTGCCAGCCCGCGATCAGTTCGGCGAGCGCCCCGGGCCCGCCCTCGTACGCGTCGAGGTCGACGGTCGCCGAGAGCAGGACGCGGAGCTGTTCGGGGTCCCGGCCGTGGGCGCGGGCTCCCTGGCGCAGTTCGGCGCGCAGGGCGGCGGCCTCCTCGGCGGAGGAGGCCCTGATGAGGGCCACGTCGGCGTGCTGGGCGGCGGTGTCGCGGGCAGCGGGGCGGGTGGCGTCGACGACGGTGACGGGGTTGCCCTGCGG
>NZ_RDBH01000129.1:1413303-1431260 GCF_008042145.1 Streptomyces sp. adm13(2018) | reverse complement strand
GTGCGTGCGGGTGCGGTGCCGGCGGCGGCGGACAGGGGGCCGGGCCGGTCGCCGGCGCCCGGGGCGAGTTCGGCGGCGAGGTGGAGCGTTCGGCTGCTGGTCATGCGGTGTCTCTCCCGGAAGGGCGGCGCGCGGTCAGTTCTTGGTGCGGGGCAGCCCCGGCGGGTTGATCTCCGACTTCGTCACGGACTCGCTGTCGAGGCCCCACCGCTTGAGGACCTGGGCGTAGGTGCCGTTCTCGACGATGTGGTCGATGGCGGCGGCGTAGGCGGCGACGAGTCCGCTGTCCTTCTTCGTGGTGGCCGCGATCTTGCCCTGGAGTCCGGCACCGGCACCGGAGAACTTTCCGACGATCTCGGTCTGTCCGGCGGAGAGCACGTGGTAGGCCGCCACGGGGTTGGGGCCGAGGTAGCCGTCGATGCGGCCGGACTGGAGCGCCAGGTAGTAGTCCGAGGTGTTCTGGTAGTACTTGATGTCGACCGGCTTGCGCCCGGCCTTCTCGTTCTGCGCGGACCAGTCGACGAGGATCTTCTCCTGGTTGGTGCCGGAGCCGACGGCGATCGCCTTCCCCGCCACGTCCTCGGGGCCCTTGACCGTCCAGCCGGAGCCCTTCTTCGCCTCGAAGGCGAGGTCGTCCAGGCGGTAGGTGGCGAAGTCGTACTTGTCCTTGCGCTCCTCGGTCACCGTGACGTTGGAGAACACGGCGTCGTACTTGCCGCTGTCGAGGCCGACGAAGAGGTTCTCCCAGGAGACCGGGTTGAACTCGGGCTTCAGGCCGAGGGCGTCGGCGACCAGGGTCGCGAGGTCGACCTCGACACCGATCAGCGTCTTGTCGTCGGTGGCGTGGAAGGCGAGCGGCGGATTGGCGGTGGCGGAGACGCCGAGGACCAGGGTGCCTCTCTTGCGGACGGCCTCGGGGAGCTTGGCGGCGAGTGCGTCGACCTTGGGGGTGTGGACGCGGTTCTGCTCGGGGCTGAGGTTGATGCCGTTGCCGGTCTTCTTTCCCTCGGTCCCGACGGTCTCGGTGGCGGCGTCGCCCGAGCCGCAGGCGGTGAGGACACCGAGGGCGGTGAGCGAGGCGAGAGCGGTGAGGACGGTGCGACGGGTCTTCATGGCGGTACTCCTGAGAGAGAAGGGGTGAGTGGATGGGTGGGTGGGTGGTCAGAGGACCTTGGAGAGGAAGGCGCGGGTGCGCTCGTGGCGGGGGCTGTCGAGCACCTCGGCCGGCGGCCCCTGCTCGACGATCCGGCCCTCGTCCATGAAGACCACGGTGTCGGCGACCTCGCGGGCGAAGCCGATCTCGTGGGTGACGACGATCATGGTGGTGCCGGAGGCCGCCAGGTCCTTGATGACGTCGAGGACCTCGCCGACCAGCTCGGGGTCGAGCGCGGAGGTCGGCTCGTCGAAGAGGAGCAGCCCCGGTTCCAGGGCGAGCGCGCGGGCGATGGCCACCCGCTGCTGCTGTCCGCCGGAGAGCTGCTTGGGGTACGCCTCCGCCTTGTCGGCCAGTCCGACGCGCGCCAGGAGACCGCGGGCCGCGGCCTCGGCCTCCTTGCGGGGGCGCTTGAGGGCCGAGACGGGGGCCTCGACGATGTTCTCCAGGACGGTGAGGTGCGGGAAGAGGTGGAAGTTCTGGAAGACGAAGCCGATCCGGGTGCGCTGCTTGAGGATGTCGCGCTCGCGCAGCTCGTACAGCTTGTTGCCGGAGCGGCGGTAGCCGACGAGGGTGCCGTCGACGCTGACGGTGCCGCTGTCGACCTTCTCCAGGTGGTTGATGGTGCGCAGGAGGGTGGACTTGCCGGAGCCGGAGGGGCCGAGGACGACGGTGACCTCGCCGGCGCGGACGTCGAGGTCGATCCCGCGCAGGACGTGCAGCGGGCCGAAGGTCTTGTGGACGGCCCGGATCTCGACCTTGGCGGTGTCGGCGGCCCGGGGGGCGGCGGACGGGTCGGCGGTGACGGAGCTCATCGGACGCTCCCCTTCGCGTAGTGGCGTTCGACGTAGTGCTGGACGACGGAGAGCGCGGTGGTGAGCAGGACGTACCAGGCGGTGGCGACCATCAGGAGGGGGACGACCCGTCCGTTGCGGCCGTAGACGACCTGGACCTGGTAGAAGAGTTCGCCGATCGCCATGACGGAGACGATCGAGGTGCCCTTGAAGAGCGAGATGATCTCGTTGGCGGCGTTGGGCAGGATCGACCGCATCGCCTGCGGCAGGACGATCCGCCGCACCTGCCGCAGCCGCGGGATGCCGAGGGAGGCCGCCGCCTGCAACTGGCCCTCGTCCACGGCGAGTACGCCGCCGCGGACGATCTCCGCCGCGTAGGCCGCCTGGTGCAGGGCGAGGCCCAGGACGGCGGCGCTCATCTCGCCGACCAGGCCCATCGTGTCGAAGGAGAGGAAGCTCGGCCCGAAGGGGATGCCGACGCTCAGCTCCTTGTAGAGATAGGCCAGGTTGAACCAGAAGAGCAGCTGGACGATGAGCGGGATCGAGCGGAAGGCCCAGATGTAGCCGAAGGCGACGGACCGCAGGAAGGGGCTGGCCGACAGGCGCATGAAGGCGAGCACGATGCCGATCGCGAAGCCGAGCGCGGTGCCGTAGAAGGTGAGTTGAAGGGTGACCCAGACGGCCCGGAGGACCGTCTCGGTGGTGAAGAACGCGGCGAAGACGTCCCACTCCCAGCCGGGGTTGGTGACGAGGCCGTGGACGAACTGGACGAGCAGGACGGCGGTGACCACGACGGCCACCCAGCGCCAGGGGTGGCGGACGGGGACGACCACGAGCTCGGGGGCGGCCGCCGGTTCCTTCGGGACGGCTCTGGTGGCGGGCGGATCGCTGGTGAGAGACATGGCGGTTCCTCGGAAGGGGGAGCCCGGTCGCGCAGCAGCGTCAGCGCCTCCCGCGCGGCGATGTCGTTCTGCCGGAAGGCGACCCCGCCGGTGCGGGGCCGGGTGAAGGCGCTGTCCGTCCGCGCCGTGGTGTGCGGGCCGAGTGCGAAGCGGCGCGGGTGGGGGCGTCCGTCGCGTTCGAGGATCCGGCCGTCGACCGGGTCGACGACGAGGAGGCCACTGGTGGTGGCCCGGGCGCCCGCCTCGTGCAGGGCGCGCAGCAGCGGGCTGCCGGTGCGTTCGAGGGTGGGGTCGGGGAGCCGGGCCTCGACCAGGGCGCGCGCCTCGGTCCACTCCCCCGGTACGGCGGGGGACGCGGCCCGGAACACCCCGCGCTCCTCGTCGGCCTCGACGGTGAGGCCGGGGCCGAGGAAGCGGACGACGCCCGCGCGGGAGAGGGCGAGGAGCTGGCGGAGCCGGGGGCCGGGCGGGCCGGACGCGAGGTAGCTGAAGAAGCCGTGCCACCAGTCGCCGGTGTCGACGCGGTCCCCGAGCCGGAGGAGTTGTCCGTAGACGGAGAGCAGTCCGGCGAAGACGGCGGCGTCGGCGCTGTGGGCGGGGTCGTGGCGGCGGGCGAGGTCGTCGGCGACGTAGCCGCGCAGGCCGGCCTGGAGGGCCTGCGCCGAGGCGAAGCGGATGCCGTCGAGGGGACGGTCCAGGGCGTCCAGGTCGAGCCGGTCGGCCGGGTCGGGGACGGCCGCGGCGACGAGGGCGGCCAGCTCGGCGCTGCGCGGCGGCGCGGCCGCGTAGGCCCGGGCGAAGTCGTCCGGTTCGAGCGCGGTCCGCTCGGGGTGGGTGGAGAAGAGCCGGTGGTAGTGGGCCCAGCCGAGTTCCTTGTCGATCAGCGGCCACACGTCCCGCCGGAAGTCGACGCGGCCGGGCGCGCGGAGCAGGGCGTCGGTCTGCTCGGGGCCGAAGAACCGTGGCAGCGGGGGCCGTTCGCCGTCGAGGGCGTAGCCGAGCTTGGAGTGGTACGGCACGCCCCGGCGCGATCCGACGTGCAGCACCGGTTCCCGGCCGGAGGGCCGGTAGACGAGTTCGTCGCCCGCGTCCTCGTAGCGTCCGCCGCGGCCCTCGGTGAGCAGCACCATCAGGTCGACGAAGGCGAGGCCGAAGCCGCGGACGAGGACGCTCTCGCCGGCGGGGAGGGCGGTCAGGTCGGTGTCGGCGGTGAAGTCGGGCGGCAGGTGGACGAGGCCGTGGCGGGCGGCGAAGCCGGCGAGGGCCCGCTGCTCCGGGTCGGGTTCGGCGTCGAGGTGGCCGACGGTGAGGACAACGGCGTCGGCGGTGAGCGGTGTGTCGGAGCCGTCCAGCCAGACCCGCTGGCGCCCCTCGCGCGGGCCGCCGATCCGCAGCGCGGTGGTGCGGTGCTCGTGGACGGTGACGGAGGCGGGCAGCGCGGCCCGGGCCTGCTCGAACACCCAGCGCAGATAGGCGCCCTGCTGGAGGCGGGTGGGGAAGCCGCGGCCGTCGATGCCGGCCCATTCGGCGATCGTCGGTCCGGGCCGCACGGGGCCCGTCAGCTCGACGGTCTCGTCGGTGAACATGGTGACGTCCTCGGCCCGGGAGTTCATCCAGAGCAGCGGGGACTGCGCGGTGCGCCAGATCCGGCCGGGGCCCGGCGGGTGGGGGTCGACGAGGTGCAGGTCGAGGGGGCGGTCGCCGTACAGCTCGGGCAGGTTGGCGGCGAGCCGTTCGAGGAGGCCGGTCCCCCGCGGACCGGCGCCCACGATCACCAGGGACGGGCGGGGGCTCATCGCGCGCCCCCCGTGCCGCGGGCGTAGTGCCGCTCCACGTAGTGCTGGCCGAGGCTGAGGACGGAGGTGACGGCGACGTACCAGAGCGTGGCGACGAGGAGGAGCGGGATGACCTCGTAGGTGCGGTGGTAGACGAGCTGGGTCGAGTAGAGCAGGTCCTGGACGGCGATCACGGAGACGATCGAGGTGCCCTTGAGGGTGCCGATCAGCATGTTCCCGGCCGGCGGGACGATCGCGCGCATGGCCTGCGGCAGCACGATCCGGGAGAGCCGGCGCCACCGGCCGAGACCGAGGGACTGGGCGGCCTCCAGCTGGCCGCGGTCGACGGAGAGGATGCCGCCGCGGACGACCTCGGCGGCGTAGGCGGCCTCGTGCAGGGTGAGGCCGATGACGGCGACGGACACGGGGCCGAGGAGGTTGACCGTGCTGACGCCCAGGATCTGCGGGTAGAGCGCGCCGATGTTGAACCAGAAGAGCAGCTGGACCAGGATCGGGGTGGAGCGGAAGAACCAGACGTAGCCCCAACTCACCGCGCGCAAAACCGGGTTGGCGGAGAGCCTCAGGACGGCGAGCAGGGTGCCCAGGACGAAGCCGAGCACCATGACGAGGGCCGTCAGCCACAGGGTGAGGCCGAGTCCGCGCAGGACGGACGTGGAGGTGAAGTACTCGGCGACCACGTCCCACTGGAAGGCCTTGTTGCGGACGACCGAGACGAGACCGAGGACGAGTAGGAGGAGCACGAGGCCGGCGGCCGTCCACTGCCCGGCGCGGCGGGCGGGGACGATACGGGGCGGTGGTTCGGCCGGCGGGGCCGGCGAGGGGGTTTTCACGAGGGTCGCGGACATGCGAAGACTCCGTGGATGCCAGAGGCGGATCGAACACGGGGGTGCGCCTTCACACGCGACGAGCACGGGACCGGGCCCCTCAGCCCGATCCGCCCTTCGAGGCTATGCGGTCAACAGGCCCTGCTGTCAAGGGTGTCCGCACTGTGAGCCGTACGTCTCATCACGGTTGACGTGGGCACGGATGCCTGTTCCACTGTGGCCATGCATTCGCAGCAGCTGGTCACGCGCTCCCACATCGACTTCGGTCGCGTGTGGTCCTCCTCCTGTTGAGCCGACCCTCTGCTCGGTGAGCCGGTGACACGGCTCCGCCCCGCCCGCGTGCTGTCCTCCGCGGCGCCTTCACACCCAGGCCCTTCCGGTGCCTGAGCTCTCCCCTCCCCTCGTTCCACCGTGCCGCCCTCCTTCGTTCCGAAGGACTGCCCGCTTCTCGTCTCTTTCGCCTCCTTCGTCCTGAAGGACCGTCATGACCTTCGCGTTGTCCGTGCACCGGACCACGACCACCGACCCCTTGGCGCGCCCGCTCCTCGACGAGCTGGCGTACGAGTACACGACCCGGTACGGCTCGGCGCACGATCTGAGCCGCTACCCGGCGGAGGAGTTCACCCCGCCGCACGGCGCCTTCCTGCTCCTGCTGGAGCAGGGCAGGCCCGTGGCGGGCGGCGCCTACCGCCGTTACGACGACGACACCGCCGAACTCAAGCGGATCTGGACCCACTCGGCGCACCGCAGGCGCGGACTCGCCCGCCGGGTCCTGACCGTGCTCGAACGGGAGGCCGCAGCCCGCGGCTACTCCCGCCTCTACCTCACGACCGGACCGCGCCAGCCCGAGGCCAGGGGCCTCTATCTGGCGAGCGGCTACCACCCGCTCTTCGACGTGTCCGCCGATCCCGAGTCGATCGGCCCGCTGCCGTTCGAGAAACTCCTGGAGAACCCGAAGCCATGACCACGCGCACGCGTCCCGGCACCGCACGCACCGCTCTCGCCTTCGCCCTGATCACCGGCGCCGCCCTGACCCTGACCGCCTGCGCGGGTGGCGACCCCGCCACGACCCCGGCCGGCGCGTCCGGCGCTCCGGGCGCCGCGGGGGCGGCCAAGGGCGGCCTTCCGACCGAGGACGTGGTGTCGGCGGTGAAGAAGAACGAGGCCGCGGCGAAGCTGCTCCCCGCGGACGTCCGGCAGCGTGGCAGCTTCACGATCGCCTCCTCCGTCGCGACCCCGCCCAGCTCGGCCTATCTGCCCGACGGGAAGACCGTGGTGGGGGTGGACGCCGACTTCGCCGCGGCCGTGGCGAAGGCCCTCGGCCTGGAGGCGAAGCGCGAGGTGGTCGGCTTCGAGGCGATCCTGCCGGCCCTCGGCAGCGGCAAGTACGACGTCGGCACCGGGAACTTCGGGGTGACCGAGGAGCGGCGCAAGGCCATCGACTTCGTGACCTACATCAACGACGGCCAGGGGTTCGC
Source organism: Streptomyces sp. adm13(2018) (assembly GCF_008042145.1). Classification (GTDB taxonomy): domain Bacteria; phylum Actinomycetota; class Actinomycetes; order Streptomycetales; family Streptomycetaceae; genus Streptomyces. The sequence continues at coordinate 1,424,313 of NZ_RDBH01000129.1, read as the reverse complement.
GAGCCGTGCGGACAGTCCGCTGAAGGCGGTGACCGACCTCACGCAGCTGTGCGGCCTGAAGGTGGCCGTGAACGCGGGCACCACCTTCGAGCGGACCCTGGAGCAGAACAAGGGCCGGTGCGCGGAGGCGGGCAGGAAGCCGTACGAGGTGAACGTCTACAGCGAGACGGGGGCGATCTGGATGTCGCTCCAGCAGGGCCGCAGCGATGTCGTGATGAACACGATCAACGGCGTGCGGTACGCGGTGACGCAGCAGAAGAACGTGAAGTTCCTCAACGAGTACCGGCGGCTCGACGTCGGCTTCGCCTTCAAGAAGGGGACGCCGCTCGCGCCCGCCTTCCAGGCCGCGGTGAACGGACTGAAGGCGGACGGCACGTACGACCGGATCCTCAAGAAGTGGGGCGTGACCGGGTCGGGCATCGCCACCTCGCGGATCTCCCCGCCGGAGATCCCGGCGCCGAAGAAGTAGCGGCGCGGGATCCCGGCGCCGAAGAGGGAGCGGCGCGGGGATCCCGGCGGAAGGTCAGCAGTCGCAGCCGCAGTTGCAGTCGCCGCAGCAGCCGTCGCCCTCGCAGCAGGAGGAGCAGTTGCCGCAGCAGTCACAGCAGTCGCAGCAGCTCCCGGGGTCGCACTGCTGGCAGAGCCCTTCGCGCCGCTGACGGCTCCAGGGGTCCTCGAAGCTGCCGCAGCACATCTGGCAGGTGCAGGCCAGACCGATCCAGAGCGCGCAGCCGGCGATCAGCCCGCGGCGGTTCGGCGGGCTGGGCGGCAGCGGCCCGCCGGGGCCGCCGGGACCGCCGGGGCCGGGGGCGTACGGACCACCGGGGCCGGCCGGACCGCCGGGTGCGTACGGGTTGCCGGGGCCCGGGCCGCCCGGTGCGGCGTAGGGGTTCCCCGGGACGGGTCCGTGCGCGTGCGGGGCGCCGGGGCCCCGCGCCGCGCCGGTGTGCGAGCAGCTCGTGGTGCCGAAGGCGCGGTCGACCGAGGTGCGGAGTTCGTGGGCGAGCAGGACGTGCGCCAGCTTGCCGTCGGCGAACTCGGCGTCCCGCAGGGCGAGGCGGATGCCGTGCAGGGCGTCGTCGGCGAGCCGGCGGGCCTCCTCGCGGGAGGTGCCGGTCGCGGTGAGCGGGTTCCAGGCCCCCTTCTCCGCGTCGGCGGTCTGGTCCTCGACGGCGTCGAGGAGGTGGGCGAGCCGGCCGAAGAGCCGGCCCGCCTCGGCGAGCGGCTCCGCGTTGCCGGGCCGTCCGGCGAGGACGGCGGTGTGCGCGAACGCGGCCGCGGTGGCGGTCTCGGTCGGTTCGGTGACGGTGAGCAGGGAGGTGCCGGGGCCGGCCAGTGCCTCGATGCCGGTCTGGCGGTCGACGGCGTCCACGAGGACGGCGGTGTCGAAGCCGAGGGCGCGTCCGGTCCTGGCTCCCGCCCGGTCCCAGGAGCGGGCGACGCGGCGGGCCGCCGCGGCGGCCGGCCGCCGGGCCAACAGGCCGTCCCGGTCGTCGACGTGGTCCCGGATCTTCGCCGAGGCCAGGACCAGGGAGACGGCGGCGGCGAGCCGGGCTCCCTCGCCCCTGGCCACCGGGGCGGTCCGCAGGGCACGCAGCGCGCAGGGCCCGGCCGTGCGGCGGCCGGCCTCGGTGACGCCGGTCTGAGCCTCCGTCAGGACGGAGACGATCAGCCCGTCGTAGTTGGTGACGATCCGCGCGAACTGCCCGTGGTCGGCGCGAAGTGCCAGGCAGAGGCCGCAGAGATGGGCCATCCACGCGGTCTTGAGCCCGTCGGTGAGCCGATGCGTGCAGGGTCTGACGATTCCGAACATGGTCTCCCCCGTGGAGCGTGGATCTGCGCCTGGCCATGGACCGCCGGGCGGTCTCGCGGCATCGTAGCGAGCGGGCTCGTTCACCCGTACGCGCCCATCGTCACCCTTCCGGCACGACTTTCATATTTTCAGCTACATGGCCCTCCCTCAGGCCCCGCATACCGCACGTTTCCTGACGAGTCGCCAGGAAACGGTCCTCACGTTCTGCACCAGTACCGTCACGAATCCCCTGCGCGCCGACTATCCACTTGGCGCGCGATCCGCATCATGAAGGACGATAGGGAAATGCGGAACCACAAGTGACCGCGTTGAAAGGAGGCGTCCATGGGATCGGTGCGCAAGGCCAGTGCCTGGCTGGGACTCGTCGAGGACAACGACGAGCGGTACTACGACGACGAGTACGCCGACGGTGCCGAGGGCGGCGACGCCTGGGTGACGGACCCCCGCGTCCGGGTCGCCACGGACACCGCCGAGGACCGGGGCCGCCGGATCGCGACCGTCTCCCCGGCCGGCTTCCGGGACGCCCGCGGCATCGGCGAGCTCTTCCGGGACGGCGTTCCGGTGATCGTGAACCTGACCGCGATGGAGTCGAACGACGCCAAGCGCGTGGTCGACTTCGCCGCCGGCCTCGCCTTCGGTCTGCGCGGTTCGATCGAGCGCGTGGCCACCCGGGTCTTCCTGCTGACCCCCGCCGACACCCAGATCGTCACCGGCGAGACGGGCCGGCGCAAGCAGGACGGCTTCTTCAACCAGAGCTGAGCGGTCCGCCGGCCGGGCACCCCCGAGCGATCGGGTCAGTGCGCCGGACGCCCCGAGCCGGCGGGCTCGATCGCCTCCCGCGTCGCGGGCACCCGCGGCCCGGACGCCTTCGCGCGCTCCGACGGCTCCACGGCCCGCACGGCACCCGGGTGCTTCGACGGCCCCTGCGACTCCGCCTCCGGCACCCCGGCGGACACCGGATCCACGGAGTCCGCCGAGTCCACGGAGTCCATGCAGTCCACTGAGTCCTCCGGATCCGCCGGGCACTCCATCACCCGCGGCAGGCGCAGTGCCATCGCCGCGCCGAGCAGCAGCAGCCCCGCGCTCACGAAGAGCGTGAGGTGCAGCCCGTTCACGAAGGCGTGCCGGGCGGCGTCGTGCAGCGCGCCGCCGGCCTCCCCGCCCAGCCGGCCCGCCACCTGATAGGCCTCGCCCAGCGAGTTCGCCGCGGCGCGGCTCACCTCCGCGGGCACCCCCGGGATCGCGGCGAGCCCGGGCGCGTACGCCGCGTTCATCACGCTGCCGAGCAGGGCGGTGCCCATGCCCGCGCCGAGCTGGTACGAGGTCTCGCCGATCGAGGCCGCGGCGCCCGCGCTCCGCTGCGGCGCCTCGCTGAGCATCGACTCGTACGCCGAGAAGAGCGTGGTCTGCAGGCCGAAGCCGAGCAGCACGAAGCCCACCGTGAGCAGCAGCGGCCGGTCGTGCTGCCCCATGAAGGTGAGCAGCAGCACGGCGGCGGCGGTGAGGACGAAGCCCCAGCCGACCATCCGGCGCGGCCCGATCCTGCGCAGGGTGTACGAGCCGGTGGCGCCGGCGGCCATGGCGGCGAAGGTGAGCGGCAGCAGCCGCAGCCCGGTCTCCAGCGGGCTGAGGCCGATGACCAGCTGGAGGTACTGGACGGCGATGAGCTGGAGGCCGACCAGGGCCAGCATGGCGAGCACGATGCAGCCGACCGAGGTGGTGAAGGCGGCGCGGGAGAAGAGCCGCATGTCGATCAGCGGATGGGGCCTGCGCCGCTGGCGCCGCACGAAGAGGACGAGGAGCCCGGCGCCGAGCAGCAGCGGCCCGGCGGTGAGGAGGTCGAGGAGCGGTTCGCCCGCGCCCGCCCGCTTGACCCCGAGGACGCAGCCGAGCACACCGGCGGCGGCCATGAGCGCGCCGAGGACGTCCCAGGGTCCGTCGGCGCCGCCGCGGGACTCCGGGAGGAGTCGGCGGCCGAGCGGCAGGATCAGGGCCATCAGCGGGATGTTGATGAGGAAGACGGAGCCCCACCAGTAGTGCTCGACGAGGAAGCCGCCGAGCACGGGCCCGGTGGCGGCCCCTATCGCGGCCACCGCGGTCCAGATCCCGATGGCGGTGGCGCGCTCGCGCCGGTCGGGGAAGACCGCGCGGAGGATGGAGAGCGTGGCGGGCATGATCATCGCGCCGCCGACGCCGAGGAGCACCCGGGCCCCGATGAGGACCGCGGGGTCGGTGGCGAGCGCGGCGACCGCCGAGGCGATGCCGAACAGCGCGTATCCGAGGAGCAGCACCCGGCGCCTTCCGACCCGGTCACCGAGGGTGCCGAAGAGGATGAGGAGCGAGGCACAGATCAGGGGGTAGGCGTCGACGATCCACAGCAGGGCGGTGGAGCTCGGGCGCAGGTCCTCGGTGAGCGAGGGGATGGCCACGTGGAGGATGGTCGAGTCGAGGGCGACCACGAGAAGGCTGACGCAGAGGACGACGAGGACGACCCAGCGGTTGGCTCCCCCGCCGGCTGCGGCACGGGGTCGTGCTGGGGCCGTGTTCGTCCGCGACATGTACGTACCTCCCAGTGAAGCTCTCGCGCTCGGCGGGTCCTGACCAGGGCTTATACCCCCGGGGGGCCCGGCATCGACGGGCGAGTGAGCCGTCAGCGTACGCGAGTCCGAGGCCCGAGCGCGTGGTGCAGCTCTCACCTCGCCGGGCCGCGCGGTGTGGCGTACGCCACTCGGGGCGGGCCGTGCGTCGCATGGAATTCCGTACGGACAGGCGTTTGAAGCGAATTCCGCGTGTTCAAACACGCTTCCGGAATCGGTCCCGTGACAATAGGGCGGAAGGTCATCGGATTTCCCGACGGACGCCGGTAAAGGGACGCCCACTGAGACCCACTCCACATCACATCAACATCACGAACAGCACGGTACGACCGGGTCTGCTTCTCACTCCCTGTAACGTCGATTGGGTGCGTACCGACATCTTTGCCCGGCTGGACCGGGAGCCGGAACCGCCGAAGATAGAGGTCCCGCGGATGACCCGCACGCGTCTCGCCCTCTTCGGCGGGACGTCGGCGTTCTATCTCGCCATGGTCGTCGCCGTGCTGCTCTCGACGTGGCTGGTGACCCTCGACTGGAAGATCATGCTCTTCCGGCCGTACCAGCAGTGGCCGGAGATCCACGGCTTCCTCGACTACTACGTCGTCCTCGGCCAGCGCGGTCCGACGGCCGTCATGGTGGCCGCCTGGCTGGGCTGGCGCTCCTGGCGCCAGCACACCCTGCGGCCTCTGCTCTGCCTCGGCGCCGCCCTCCTGCTGCTCAACGTCACGGTCGGCGCGGTCAAGCTCGGGCTCGGCCGTCTCGGCCCCCACTACGCGACCGAGGTCGGATCCGCCGAGCTCTTCGCCGGCGGCGACATATTCCCCTCGGGTCACACCGCCAACGCGGTCGTGACCTGGGGCATCCTCGCCTACCTCGCGACCACTCCGCGGGCCCGGCGCTATCTGTCGGCGCTCTCCGCGGTGGTCGCTCTCGGCGTCGGGCTCACCACGGTCTACCTGGGCACGCACTGGCTGAGCGACGTCCTCCTCGGCTGGGCCGCCGGCCTGCTGATCCTGCTCGCCCTGCCCTGGTGCGAGCCGGTGATCGCCGTCGCCGAGTCGTGGATCCTGGCCCTGCGCGACCGCGTACGGGACCGGCTGCGGGACCGCCGCCGTCTGGTGCCCTCGCTGCCCGTGGCCTCCGGAGGACCCCGCCCGGGGTACTTCCCGCCGCGTCCGGCCGGCTCCGAGGAGCCCGTCCGCGGGCCCGCCGGAGTGGCCGGCGGCCGCGCTTCGGCGACCCGTACGGGAGTGGCGGGCGGCCGCGCCCCGGCGACCCGCGGCTGACCGCGCGACCCCACGCATCCGGAGAAGGGCCCCGGCCGACGATCGGCCGGGGCCCTTCCCGCTGTCCGGTGCACGGACGGCTCCGGGCACGCCCGGAGCCCGCCGCCGACGCCTCAGCCGACCCAGCAGCGGGTGACCGTGCCGTCCTCGACCTCGAAGTTGATGCGTGCGGCGACGTACTCCATCGTGATGATCGAGCCGGGCGGGAGCGACCTGACGGTGCTCCAGCCCCGCGTCCTGGCGCGCCGTTCGGCGCTGTCCCCGTCGAGGCCCACATAGGACTCGGGGGCGTCGCGGGGCGGTTCGGGAGTGCGCGATGTCGGTGCCATGACCCTCACGTTAGTCCCTTCGCGGTCACGCTTGTGTCACAGGTTCTCGACGTATGTTCGGCATGATCCAGGTCACTTCCGACCAGGGATTCCGTCCGTTTCTCCAGTAATTCCGAGCGGCCCCCGGCAGTTCGCACCGAGGAACCGGAAGCACGGATACCGTGCGGGTAATTCGACTCTTCCGGCGCCGCCCGTCCCGAATTGTCTGGGCGGTGCGCACGCGAGCCGCCCACTCTTCCCTTACACAATGCTTACGCCTCCGCCGGAGCCCCCGCCGACCGGTCGAGGGAGCGGGAGAGCAGGTCCCTGAGCGCCCGCACCCGGTCGACCAGCTCCGGCGGATCGAGCACCTCGAACTCGAAGCCGATCAACGACACGTGGATCACCATGACGTCGAGGCTGTGCGCCCCGGTCCGCAGCAGGCAGGCGTCCGCCCCGTCCGCCGTCAGGACGCCGTCGGCCGSGCCGACGGCCCCGGCGGCCTCCGCGAGCGACACGTGCAGCCGGATCGTCGCCTCGGTCGAGTACGCCGAGGTGGACACGCCCTTCGCCACGTAGGCGGCGAGGTCGTCCGCGGGCGGCTCGCGGGGCGGGAAGCGGGGCCCGTGCGGCGGGGTCGGCACGATCCGGTCGGCGCGGAAGGTGCGCCAGTCGTCCCGGTCCACGTCCCAGGCGACCAGGTACCAGCGCCGCTCGCTGCACACCAGACGGTGCGGCTCGACGTTCCTGCGGGTGCTCGCCCCGCCGTGGTCCCGGTACTCGAAGCGCAGCCGCTCGCTGTCCCGGCAGGCGTGGGCGAGCTCGGTGAGGACGGCCGGGTCGATCCGCTCGCTGGGGGTGCGGAGCATCGGGACGGTGAAGGCGTTCAGGGCGCTCACCCGGCGGCGCAGGCGCCCCGGGAGCACCTGCTCCAGCTTGGCCAGGGCGCGGACCGAGCTCTCCCCGATGCCCTCGACGCCCTGCCCGGCGGCGGCCCGGAGTCCGACGGCGACCGCCACGGCCTCCTCGTCGTCGAGGAGCAGCGGCGGCAGCTCGGCCCCGGCGCCGAGCTGGTAGCCGCCGCCGGTCCCGGGGCTGGCGTTGACCGGATAGCCGAGCTCGCGGAGCCGGTCCACGTCCCGCCGTACGGTCCGGGGCGTGACCCCGAGCCGGTCGGCGAGATCGGCACCGGACCACTCGCGGTGGGCCTGGAGCAGCGAGAGCAGACGCAAGAGCCGTGCTGAGGTCTCCAACATGGACGCGAGTCTGCCAGCCCTCGCGGACGACTTCTGTCCTCGATGGAACGAGGTGCGAGCGGGGTGGAAGCGGCACGGGCGCGGGGTGCGAGCGGCGTGGGCGCGGGGCGCGGTCAGCGGAAGCGGCGGACCAGCCGGCCGACCCGGGCCTTCAGGTCGTAGACCGCGTCGATCGCGCGACCGGTCGCGGTGTGCAGCGCCGCCCGGCCCTGCCCGTGGGTGCGTCGGCCCGCGCCCCGCTCCACGAGCTCCCCCCAGAGCGCCTCGTGCCGGGCGGCGATCCTGATCGGGTCGAACCGCTCGGACGCGTCCAGGGCGGCCCGGGCCGCCCTGGCCCGCAGCTCGTCGTCCTCGACCAGCCGGCGCAGCGCCCGCGCGAACGCCGCCGTGTCGTCGACCGGCACGAGGAAGCCGTCGACCCCGTCCTCGATGATCTCGCCCGGTCCGTGCGGGCAGTCGGTGGACACCACCGGGAGTCCGCAGCGCATCGCCTCGACGATGGTCATGCCGAAGGACTCGCGCTGCGAGGTCACCGCGGCGATCGAGCCCTTGGCCAGCTCCGGTTCCAGCGGGTTCGCCGACCCCATGAGGAACACCTGCCCGGTGAGCCCCCGCTCCTCGATCTGCCGGGTCAGCGGGCCCTTGAGGTTCTGCGCGGCGTCCCCGCTGCCGTAGATCCGCAGCCGCCAGTCGGGATGGTCGGCCGCCACCTCGGCGAAGGCGTCGATCAGCAGGTCGTACCGCTTCACCTGGGTGAGCCGGCCCGCCGCCACCACGGTCCGCACCGCAGGGTCGGCGGGCGGCGCCGGGGGCGCGGGCACGCTGTTGGGCACGGACTCGACGCGTACGCCGGGCAGCTTCAGCCGCCGGTAGGCGCGGGCGTCCGCCTCGGTGACGGTGGTGACGGCGTCCAGGAGCGCGTACTCGTGGCCGATGTCGCGGCGCAGCCGGAAGGTGTGGCCGTCGAGGATCAGGTGCTCCTGTCCCACCAGGACGGGCCCCCGCCGGGCCTGCCGGACGAGCTGCACGTTGAGCCCGGGGCGGGTGCCGACGAGGACGTCGGCCTCGACGCCGCGCAGGTGGTCCCCGATCCGGGCGTCGGTGAGGGCGCTGTACTGCTTCCAGCGTCCGTCGCCGCGCGGGAAGACCTCGGCGGGGCGGTGGAAGTCGGGGTGGTCGCCGTCGTAGCCGGGACTGTCCTTGCGCACGTCGACGAGGTGGCGCAGGGTCACCCCGGCGGGCAGGCCGAGGAAGGGGCGGTCGCGGTGGCGGAACACCGAGACGATCTCGACCTCGTGACGCTTCGCCAGTTCCTCGGCGAGGGTGAACGTCGTCCGGATCGTGCCGCCGTAGTGGTAGCCGTTGTGGAGCAGAAAGGAAATACGCATCGCGCTGCCGGTTCCCCCCGGTCAGTTGATCGGTCGACCGACTGTAACGCCGGTCGAGGGGGCTCCGTTCGCGCGCGGTGACCGGGGAGCTTCACGGACGGTGACCGAGCGGGGCACGATCACGCCGCTCCCCTTCCCCTCTGCCCGATCACCCGGACCCCCGTCTCTCCGGCCAACGAGCCACCGACGGGCGGGCGTTCCGGGTCCCCGGCCTCCCGCCCGGGACCCTCGACCGCGCCGGCGCGCCTCAGAGGGGCGCGATCCGCAGCATCGTCCCGACGGCCACCCGGTTCGGATCGGGTCCGATGAGGGCCCGGTTCGCCTGGTACAGCGCCTGCCAGCCTCCCTTGATCGCGAAACGGCGGGCGATCGAGCTGAGGGTGTCCCCCCGCTGGACGGTGTGGACGCGCCCGCTCAGCCCGTACCGCTTGGAGCAGACCGGCCAGGCCCCCCACCCCTGGGTACGGAGCACCTCCTCGGCGACGGCGATCTGCTGGGCCCGGGTCGCCAGGTCGGCGCGCGGCGCGTACCGCAGTCCGCCGTGCTCGACCCAGGTCGGGTGCCAGAACTGGAGCCCCCCGTAGAAGCCGTTCCCGGTGTTGGTGTGCCAGTCGCCGCTGCTCTCGCACTCGGCGACGCACCCCCACGGCCACTGGTCCCCGGCGCAGGGGTAGGCGGGCACGGCGGCGGCCGCCGGGAGCCCCGCCGGTACGTCACGGAGCACGGCGGACGTGTTCCGGGGGCCGGCCGGCAGGTCGCGGGCCTGGACGGGTGCCGGGGCCAGCGCCAGCAGCGCGGCGGCGGACACCGCCACGAGCGAACCCGTGGTCCACAATCGGATCATCGACATCGAGGCAGGCTAGGCAGCGCCCCGGCGCCCCCGGCCCGTGCCGCGCGGAACACCGTTCACACCCCACCCGGTCGGAGTCACCCACCGCCGCGCGCTCCCCGTGCCCTCGCAGCGCCGTCCGCCGGGCCCGCGCGCGACCGGCTCCGCACGGGCCGGTGGCAAGTTGGCACGGTTCCACGCGTGACCCCGGCCGAGCCTGACCCGTTGAACTCGTCATGAGACGACCGGGAACGGCCCGGCGTCCCCCCGTACCGAGCCCAGGGAGCCCCCCGTGCCGCGCATGCTCGACGTCAGCGAGGACGTACGCGCCGAGATCGGCGACGAAGAAGCGGACCGGCTGCTCGCCGGCGACAACGCCCCGGGCGGCTACGACTGCACGTCCTGCCGCACGCCGGGTGACTCCGGCCAGGAGCGCACCAGCACGGTGCTGTTCGTCGGCGACGAGACCGCGGTCCTCGCGTTCGCCCACGCCAGCTGCATTCCGTCGCAGGTCGTCCGGGTCGCCGAGGAGCAGCTGCAGGGCGCCGTCGCCTCCATCACGGCCTCGGACACCGCCGACGCGCTGTCCGCCGCCCACCCCGAGCAGGCCGTGCTCGGGGTCACCAGCGGTCTCGTCCTGATCCAGGGCGAGCTGCACCCGGCCCTGGTCGTGGAGCCGACCGCGCCGGTGGCCCGTCCGGGGTCGGACGGCCTCACCGACGAGTTCCTGCCGCTCCTGGCCGACCAGGGCTTCCACCGGGTCGTGACGCTCGACGAGAAGCCGGCAGCGCTGCCGGGCTGGTCGGTCCTGGTGGCCATGGGCCAGCTGCACTCCGTCCTCCAGCCGGGCCCCGGCGGCGCGGGGCAGGCCGCCTGGTGGCAGGCCCACCAGCCGCTCCAGGTCACCGAGGGCTGGCGGGCGGCGGCCAACAAGTCGCACACGGTGCTGGTCTTCGCCGCCCCGGTCGGCTCGATCGGCCAGCAGCCGCGCGAGGACCTGCTGCGCGACGCCCTGGAGAAGGCCGCGGCGAACGGGCGCCTGGTCGCCGCCGCGATGCCGCTGGCCGGCACCTGATGGAGGGCCGCCGGCCGGGCATGGGGTGGGCGCGGGTGCACGGCGTGCCGGTGGGGCCGACGGGCTCCGGCGGCCCCGGGGCCCCGGCCGTGCCGCGTCCCCGGCGGGCCCCCCTTTCGGAGAGCCGCCCGCATCCGACGGGCGGCGGGGTCGTTGGCACCTACGTGCACGCATACGACCCCTTCCCCCAGCCGTATCCGAGTCCGATCCCGTCGATGCGCCCCGCGCAGGACGTCACGGCCGGGCCCTCGCCCACGCCGATCTACGACGCCCTGTACTCGGAGTTCCGCAGGACGTTCCGCACGCTGCCGGGTGACCGCAGCGGCGAGGAGGACGTGACGTTCCGGGCGTTCGGTACGGCGGTGAGCACGGGCGTGTACGGGCAGGGCCAGGGTCACGGCCACGGCCAGGGCCACCGGTACGGGGCGGCGTATCCGCAGGCCTGGGCCGCGCCCTACCCG
>NZ_RDBH01000129.1:1406822-1413203 GCF_008042145.1 Streptomyces sp. adm13(2018) | reverse complement strand
GCGCTGCCCCCCGGCCCCCGGCGGGGCGTCTAGCGCGGAGGGCGTACCGGGGGGACACGGCGGAGGGCCGGGGCGATCGCCCCGGCCCTCCGCCGTGTCCCGGCCCGACGACCGGGCCTACTTCTTGCGGCCGCGCTTCTCGCGCACGCGCACCGAGATGTGGATCGGGGTGCCCTCGAAGCCGAACTCCTCGCGGAGGCGGCGCTCGATGAAGCGGCGGTAGCCGGCCTCCAGGAAGCCGGAGGCGAAGAGCACGAACCGGGGCGGCTTGGTGCCCGCCTGGGTGCCGAAGAGGATGCGGGGCTGCTTGCCGCCGCGGATCGGGTGCGGGTGCGCCGCGACGATCTCACCGAGGAAGGCGTTGAGCCGGCCGGTGGGGACGCGGGTCTCCCAGCCGGCGAGCGCGGTCTCGATGGCCGGGACCAGCTTCTCCATGTGGCGGCCGGTCTTGGCGGAGACGTTGACGCGGGGCGCCCAGGCGACCTGCTGCATCTCGGTCTCGATCTCCCGCTCCAGGTAGTAGCGGCGCTCCTCGTCGAGCTCGTCCCACTTGTTGTAGGCGATGACGATGGCGCGGCCCGACTCGACCGCCATCGTGATGATGCGCTGGTCCTGGACCGAGATGTTGTCGGTGGTGTCGATGAGGATGACGGCCACCTCGGCCTTCTCGACGGCGGCGGCCGTCCGCAGGGAGGCGTAGTAGTCCGCGCCCTCCTGGAGGTGGACCTTCTTGCGGATGCCCGCGGTGTCGACGAACTTCCACGTCACGCCGCCGAGCTCGATCAGCTCGTCGACCGGGTCGCGGGTGGTGCCGGCCAGCTCGTTGACGACGACGCGGTCCTCGTTCGCCACCTTGTTGAGCAGCGAGGACTTGCCGACGTTCGGGCGGCCGATGAGGGCGATGCGGCGCGGGCCGCCGACGGCGTTGCCGAAGCGCTGCTCGGGGGCCTCGGGCAGCTTCTTCAGAACCTCGTCGAGGAGGTCGCCGGTGCCGCGGCCGTGCAGCGAGGAGACGGGGAACGGCTCGCCGAGGCCCAGGGACCACAGCGTGGCGGCGTCGGCCTCGCCGGACTGTCCGTCGACCTTGTTGGCGGCGAGGACGACCGGCTTCCCGGCGCGGCGCAGCAGCTTGACGACGGCCTCGTCGGTGTCGGTGGCGCCGACGGTGGCGTCCACGACGAAGAGGCAGGCGTCGGCGGCCTCGATGGCGAACTCGGCCTGGGCGGCGACGGAGGCGTCGATGCCGAGGACGTCCTGCTCCCAGCCGCCGGTGTCGACGACCTTGAAGCGGCGGCCTGCCCACTCCGCCTCGTAGGTGACGCGGTCGCGGGTGACGCCCGGCTTGTCCTCGACGACGGCCTCGCGGCGGCCGATGATGCGGTTCACCAGGGTCGACTTGCCGACGTTCGGACGGCCGACGACGGCGAGGACGGGGAGCGGGCCGTGGCCGGCCTCCTCGATCGCGCCCTCGACCTCTTCGGCGTCGAAGCCCTCTTCGGAGGCGAGCTCCATGAACTCCGCGTACTCGGCGTCGCCAAGTGCCCCGTGGTCGTGCTGGTCGTTCATGAAGTCCGTTCCTTGATCATTCGTGGTCGGTGGGTCCCCGGGCCGCGGGGCCCACTACTGAAAGTCTCGCTCAGCGTCCCGTGAGGCGCCTGGCGTTTTCCAGGTGGTCGGTGAGCTTCCCCTGGATCCGTACGGTGGCCTCGTCGAGCGCCTTGCGCGTGCGGCGGCCGGAGCCGTCACCCGCCTCGAAGGCGTCACCGAAGACGACGTCGACACGGCCGCGCAGCGGAGGCAGTGCCTTGACCAACCGTCCGCGGCGCTCGGTGCTTCCCAGCACGGCCACCGGGACGATCGGCGCACCGCTGCGGACGGCGAAGTACGCCAGGCCCGAGCGGAGCGAGGCGAAGTCGCCCTCTCCCCTGGTGCCCTCGGGGAAGATCCCGAGGACGCCGCCCTGCTCCAGGACGCCCAGGGCGTTGCCTATCGCGGTGCGGTCGGTGCCGTGGCGGTCCACCTTGAGCTGCCCGATGCCCTCCAGGAAGCTGCCGAGCGGGCCGACGAACGCCTCCTTCTTGATGAGGAAGTGCACGGGGCGCGGTGCGGTGCCCATGAGCATGGGGCCGTCGATGTTGTGCGCGTGGTTGACGGCGAAGATCGCGGGGCCGGAGGCCGGCACCCGCCAGGCGCCGAGCACGCGCGGCTTCCAGAAGCCGTACATCAGCCCGATCCCGATGCGTCTGCCGACGGCGGCGCCCCTCTCCGAGGGCAGGGTCACTTGGCGGCTCCGCGCTTCTCGTCCACCAGGGTGACGACGCACTCGATGACCTGGTCGAGGGTGAGCTCGGTGGTGTCGACCTCGACGGCGTCGCCGGCCTTGGCGAGCGGCGAGGTCTTCCGGCTGGAGTCGGCGGCGTCCCGCTTGACCAGGGCTTCCTTGGTGGCCTGTACGTCGACGCCCTTGAGCTCGCCGGAGCGGCGGGCGGCGCGGGCCTCGGGCGAGGCGGTGAGGAAGATCTTGAGGTCGGCGTCGGGCAGCACGGTGGTGCCGATGTCCCGGCCCTCGACGACGATGCCGTGCTCGGCGCCGCGGGCGATGGACCGCTGGAGCTCGGTGATGAGGCTCCGCACCTCGGGGACGGCGCTGACGGCGCTGACCTTGGAGGTGACCTCGTCGGTACGGATGGGTCCGGCCGCGTCGGCGCCGTCGACGGTGATGGTGGGCCGCGCCGGGTCGGTGCCGGAGACGATCACGGGCTTGGCGGCGGCGTTGGCCACGGCCTCGGCGTCGTGGACGTCCACACCGTTGCTGATCATCCACCAGGTGATCGCCCGGTACTGGGCACCGGTGTCGAGGTAGCTCAGACCCAGCTTGGCGGCGACCGCCTTCGAGGTGCTGGACTTGCCCGTGCCGGAGGGCCCGTCGATGGCGACGATCACGGATTCCACGGTGGGAACACCTTCCTGGGGTGAGTGGCGGGCCCGGCGGAGTGCGGGGGACCTCCACAAGGTTACCGAGTCCCCGGCACCCGTTCGGCCCAGCCCGCGGGGGCGGGGCCGCCGGGCGGACCCGCCCGCCCCACGGGCCGCGCCCCGTCGCGGGCGGCACGGGCGGGGGCGCGTCCGCGAGCGTGCGGCGTCCCGGGCTTCGCGGGCGGGGGCGGCGCGGGTGGCCGGGCTGCACGGGCGGGCGTCGCGGGCAGCGGCTCGGTTGGCCGGGCTGCACGGGCGGGCGTCGCGGGCACCGGCGCGGTTGGCCGGGCTTCGCGGGCCGCCCCCGCGTGCGGGGCGGCGCGTCAGCTCGTGCGGAGGGCCCAGCCCCGCTCCTGCAGGGCCGTGCCGAGCACGGGTGCCGCCGAGGGCTCCACCATGAGCTGGACGAGACCCGCCTGCTGGCCCGTCGCGTGCTCGATGCGGACGTCCTCGATGTTGACCCCGGCGCGGCCCGCGTCGGCGAAGATCCGGGCCAGCTCGCCCGGCCGGTCGCTGATGAGGACGGCGACCGTCTCATAGGCGGTGGGCGCCGCGCCGTGCTTGCCGGGGACGCGGGAGCGGCCGGCGTTGCCGCGGCGCAGCACGTCCTCGACGCCCGAGGCGCCGTCCCGGCGCTTGTCCTCGTCGGCGGACTGCAGCGAGCGCAGGGCGCGTACGGTCTCGTCGAGGTCGGCGGCGACCCCGGAGAGGACGTCGGCCACGGGGCCCGGGTTGGCGGAGAGGATCTCGACCCACATACGGGGGTCGGAGGCCGCGATCCGGGTGACGTCCCGGATGCCCTGCCCGCACAGGCGCACGGCCGACTCGTCGGCCTCCTCCAGGCGCGCGGCGACCATCGACGACACCAGCTGCGGGGTGTGGGAGACCAGGGCGACCGCGCGGTCGTGGGCGTCGGCGTCCATGACGACGGGCACGGCCCGGCACAGCGCCACGAGCTCCAGGGCGAGGTTGAGGACCTCGGTGTCGGTGTCCCGGGTGGGGGTGAGCACCCAGGGGCGTCCCTCGAAGAGGTCGGCCGTCGCGGCGAGCGGGCCCGAGCGCTCCTTGCCGGACATGGGGTGCGATCCGATGTACGCGGAGAGGTCGAGGCCCAGGGCCTCCAGCTCGCGCTTGGGGCCGCCCTTGACGCTCGCCACGTCGAGGTAGCCGCGGCCGAGCCCGGCGGCCATGGTCTCGGCGAGGGTGGCGGCCACGTGCGCCGGGGGCACGGCGACGACGACGAGGTCCACGGGGCCCTCGGGCGCCTCGTCGGTGCCGGCGCCGAGCGCGGCGGCCGTGCTGGCCCGCGCGGGGTCGTGGTCGCGCAGGTGGACGGTGACACCGCGGCCCGCGAGCGCGATCGCGGCCGAGGTGCCGATCAGTCCGGTGCCGATGACGAGGGCTGTTCTCACTGGGCGATGTCCTTGCGCAGGGCGGCCGCGGCGCCGAGGTAGACGTGCGCGATCCGGGACTTGGGGAGTGCGGTCTCGACGTGGGCGAGGAGGCGGACGACCCGCGGCATCGCGCCCTCGATGTCGAGCTCCTGTGCGCAGATCAGGGGGACGTCGACGATGCCGGCGCGGCGGGCCGCCGCGGCGGGGAAGTCGCTGTGGAGGTCCGGGGTGGCCGTGAACCAGATGCTGATGAGGTCGTCGGCGTCGAGTCCGTTGCGTTCGAGGACGGCGGTGAGCAGCTCTTCGACCTGCTCGCCCATGTGCCCGGCCTCGTCCCGCTCCAGCTGGACGGCTCCTCGGACCGCTCGTACCGCCACGTCGTGCTCCTTCGCCTGCGTCAGTGCTCCGTTCAGCCTAGTCAGCGGCCGGACGGCGTGCCGGGGCGCCCGCCCTCCGAGACGGAGTACGGGCGCCCGTGAGCGTGTGTCCGGGTCTGCGGGGCACCGGCGAGAACCGGTCCGTCCGTCAGAGCCGCTGCTCGCGGATGATGTCCTCCAGGGAGCCCTGGGGCATCGAGCCCGTCGGCGTCAGCTTGTCGACGGCCTGCGGCAGCGACCGGGCGATCTCGTCGGCGGCCTCCTGGGGGCTGACGCCGGCGTCCTGGGCGACCTGCTGCAGGGTGTCGTCCGGGAGGGCCTCGGCGATCTGGGCTCCGCTGACGGACTGGTTCTCGCCGGTGCCGACCCAGGACCGGGTCTGGTCGGTGAGGCCCGACCTGGTGAGCATGTCGAGGAGCCCGCCGAGGGGGTTCGACGCACCGCCCGCACCGGCCGCGCCGCCGCCCTGTGCACCGCCCTGTCCGCCGGCGAGCGCGCCGATCAGGGAGCCGAGGATGCCGCCGGCGCCGCCGCTCTGCCCGCCGCTTCCGCCGCCGCCGAGGAGGCTCCCGAGGAGACTGCCGAGGTCGTTACCCGCCATGGTCCTGCCTTTCGTCCGGTTCGAAACAGCCTCAATGTCACCCGAACCGCCGCGTTCCGCCACTCGGGGTAGCGGCCGGACCGGTGGTCCCGCGCGGTAGAACTGTCGGCATGCTCCTGCACGTCGTACCGCTGGCCGACTGGTCCGCCGCCCCCGATGCCCCGTACGCCCCGCCGTCCCTCGCCGCCGAGGGCTTCGTCCACTGTTCGCCGGACGAGGCCGCGGCCCTCCTGATCGCCGACAGCCACTACCGGGACGCACCCGGCCCGCTCCTGGTCCTGGTGATCGACGAGGGGCGGCTGGCCGCGGAGGTCCGCCGGGAGGGGTCGGGACCGACGCTCTTCCCCCATGTGTACGGGCCGATCGAGCGGGAGGCGGTGACCGGGGTCCTGGAGGTGCGGCGGGACGCGGAGGGCCGTGCGAGGGAGCTGACGGCCCGGGCGTAGGCGTGTTGCCGGGCCCCGCGGTGCCGCGGCGCCAAGGTGGCCGTATGACTTCACGCCTCACCCACCCGACCGCACTCGCCGCGAGCCGCCGCACCGTCCTGGTCGCCGCGGCGGCCCTGACGGCGGGCTGCGGCTCGGACGACGGGGGCGACGGCGGCACGGCCACCGACGCCCCGGCCACCCCGGGCGACACGGCGGACACGGGCGCGCCGAGCACGCCAGCGTCCTCGGCCGCCCCCGGCGGCGAGCGTCTGGCCGCGACGGCGGACATCCCGGTGGGCGGCGGCAAGGTCTTCGCCGCGGAGAAGGTGGTCGTCACCCAGCCCACGGCCGGAGACTTCAAGGCGTTCTCCGCGGTCTGCACCCACCAGGGCTGCCTGGTGAACAAGGTCGCGGACGGCACCATCGACTGCCCCTGCCACGGCTCCCGGTTCAGCGTCACCGACGCCGCGGTGGTGACGGGCCCGGCGACGCGCCCGCTGCCGCCGGAGCGGATCACGGTCTCGGGAGACTCGATCACCCTGGCGTAGTCCGGCGCCGTCCCGGGGGTCGGGCCGGCCGGGGGGGGGGGGAGCCCGCGCCGGCGG
>NZ_RDBH01000129.1:1398145-1406722 GCF_008042145.1 Streptomyces sp. adm13(2018) | reverse complement strand
GGGGAGCCCGCGCCGGCGGGGGGACCCGCCCTGACAGAGCCCTGTCACGGCCCTGCCGTAGCCTGACCGCCATGACTCCGGACGAACTGGTGCGCGAGCACACGATCTACTCCTGTGTGATGGGCTCGCGCGCCTTCGGCCTCGCGACCGAGGGCAGCGACACGGACGTCCGGGGCGTGTACCTCGCCCCGACACCGCTGTTCTGGCACTTCGACAAGCCCCCCGCGCACGTGGAGGGCCCCGGCGAGGAGCAGTTCAGCTGGGAGCTGGAACGCTTCTGCGAACTGGCCCTGCGCAACAACCCGAACGTGCTGGAGTGCCTCCACTCCCCCGTGGTCGAGCACGTCGACGACCTCGGCCGCGAACTGCTCTCGCTCCGCGGCGCCTTCCTCTCCCGGCAGGCGCACCAGACCTTCGTCCGCTACGCGGGAGGGCAGCGCCGCAAGCTCGACGCGGACGTTCGCCAGTACGGCCATCCGCGCTGGAAGCACGCCATGCACCTACTGCGGCTGCTGACCAGCTGCCGGGACCTGKTGCGCTCGGGCGAGCTGCGGATCGACGTCGGCGACGACCGCGAGCGCCTCCTCGCCGTGAAGCGCGGCGAAGTGGCCTGGAGCGAGGTGGAGGCCTGGATGAACCGCCTCCAGGAGGAGGCCGACCACGCCCTCGACACGACCCCGCTCCCGGCGGCGCCGGACCACGCGCGCGTGCAGGACTTCCTGATCCGCGCACGCCGCGCCTCGGCGACCGCCGAACTCCCGGGCTAGCCCCGGGGCCCCCTAAGACGCGGTCGCCCTGGCCCGGACGACCAGGTCGTGCAGCAGGGCGTGGGCCCGTTCCGCCGTCTCCACCAGGCCCGACGCGGCCTGCGCCTCGTCCAGGACGGCGTGCAGGGCCTCCGTCTCCGCCCGTACGTCCTCGACGCCCACCTCCGCGAGCCCGTGCTCCGCGGCCGCCTTCGCCGCGACGAGGTCGGACAGCCGGGCGGGCGCCTCGGCGACCTCCCCGGCCAGGGTCGGCAGATGGGCCTGGACCTCGCCCGAGCGCATCAGGTGGATGCCGGTCAGCAGCGCCCGGTAGGTGTAGAGCAGCGGCTTGAGTTCACCGCTGCGCTCGAAGAGCCGCCACTGGGTGCCGGCGAACCCCCGGTAGTGGTGGGCGTGGTGGGAGGTGAGCACCTCGGGCACGAGCGAGACCAGCTCCGCGTGGGCCTCCGTGGTGTGCGCGACGAGCGGGGAGGTGAGCTGCTCCAGGACGTAGCCGTTGCGGCGCAGCATCAGCCGGGCGAACTTCCGCAGGTCGTGGGTGACCAGGTCCATCTCGACGCCGTCCCGGTCCCACATCCGGCTGCGGGTCTCCTCGGGCTCGCGCAGCCCGACCAGCGCCTCCACCGGCAGCAGGTGCGCGCCGCGCAGGTCCACGTCCGAGTCGCGGGACGGGAACCCGTACAGGTGCGCGCCGGAGACGGTCGCGAAGAGCAGGGGGTCGGGCTGTTCGGCGACGACGGCCGAGAGGTCCAGGTCCAGGGTGAGCGTCATGGGTCAAGCGTCCCAGAGGGCGCCGAAGGTCAGCAGGTCGCTCCGGTACTCGACGCGCTCCGCCCACTCCTGCGGCCAGGCGCCCGCGCCGAGGTGCGCGCCGGCGAAGGCACCCGCGAGGGCCGCGATCGAGTCCGAGTCGCCCCGGGTGCAGGCGGCCCGGCGCAGGGCGGTGAGGGGTTCGCCGGGGAAGAGCAGGAAGCAGAGCAGCGCGGTCGCGAGGGCCTCCTCGGCGATCCAGCCGTCCCCGGTGTACGTACAGGGGTCGAGTTCGGGGTCGGCCGTGCGCTGGACGGCGTCGAGGCGCTCCAGGACGGCCAGGCACTCGTCCCAGCCGCGCTCGACGAAGTGCCGGGCGGAGGGGTCCTGGGACCGGGTCCAGAGGTCGCCGAGCCAGTGCTCGTGGTACCGGGAGCGGTTCTCGTACGCGTACGAGCGCAGCTGTCCGACGAGTCCGGCCGGGTCGACGCCCTGGGCCAGGAGGTGCACGGCGCGGGCGGTGAGGTCGGAGGCGGCGAGCGCGGTGGGGTGACCGTGGGTCAGGGCCGCCTGGAGCTGCGCGGCCCCGGCCCGCTGCTCCTCGCTCAGCCCGGGGACGAGCCCGACGGGGGTGACCCGCATGTTGGCGCCGCAGCCCTTGGAGTGGATCTGGCTGGCGTCCTGCCAGGGCCGGTCGCCGTCGAGGAGCGCGCAGGCCGTCAGACAGGTGTTGCCGGGGGCGCGGTTGTTCTCCGGGGAGTGGTACCAGTCGACGAACTCGGCGCGGACGGGACCGGCGAGCGCGTGCGGGGACAGCAGCTCCCGGTCCATGGCCGTGCGGATGCCCCGGGCGAAGGCGAGGGCCATCTGGGTGTCGTCGGTGACGTACGCCGTCCCGCCGCTGACCGGCAGGGCCATCTCCCGCCAGGGGCCGACCTTGGCGAGGATCGCGGGCACGTTGTTGAACTCGGTCGGGAAGCCCAGCGCGTCGCCGAGTGCCAGGCCTATCAGGGAGCCGGTCGCGGCCTGCCTGGTCGCGGTGCGTGCGAGGTTCACGTGGATCGTCCTTCCGGTCGCAGGAGGGGCGGGTGGAGGGTGGTGGCCTCGCCCGCCCGGTACAGGGCGGCCGGTTTCCCCCGTCCGCCGGTGAGGCGCGGCGGCCCTTCCACGGCCCGGACGAAGCCGGGCGTGGCGAGGACCTTGCGCCGGAAGTTGGGGCGGTCGAGCTCGACGCCCCAGACCGTCTCGTAGACCTGCCGGAGCTCGCCGAGCGTGAACTCGGGCGGGCAGAAGGCGGTCGCGAGGCAGGTGTACTCCAGCTTGGCGCCGACCCGTTCGTGGGCGTCGGCGAGGATGCGGTCGTGGTCGAAGGCGAGCGTCCCGTGCGTCCCGTACGGCACCCACCGGGCCTGCGCCGCGTCCCCGCCGCCGCGGGGTTCGGGGGCGTCGGGCACCAGGGCGGCGAAGGCGACGGAGACGACCCGCATCCTCGGGTCGCGGTCGGGATCGCTGTAGGTGCGGAGCTGTTCGAGGTGGAGTCCGGCGACGGTGGCTCCGGAGAGCCCGGTCTCCTCGGCGAGTTCACGGCGGGCGGCCAGTTCGGCGGACTCGCGGGGCTGGACGAAGCCGCCGGGGAGCGCCCAGGACCCGGCGTACGGTGACTGGCCGCGCTCGACGAGCAGGACGTGGAGGCGGTCCTCGCGGAGGGTGAGGACGGCGAGGTCGACGGTGACGGCGAACGGTTCGAAGGCGCGCGGGTCGTACCCCACGGGCGCGCCCCCGGCGACGGCTCCAGCCGCGTCCCCGGGCAAGCTGCCCGCTCCCCCGCGTACCGGAGTACGGCCGCGAGTACAGCGAACTCAAGCTCGCCGAACTCCGCGCCGAACGGCCCGGCGCCGCCTGGTCCGACGTCGCCTTCCACTCCGCCGACTTCCCCGTCATCGCCCAGCGCCAGGCCGAACTGGAGGAGCAGGCGGCCCGCGACGGCTCACCCGTCCTCTTCTGCGACACCGACGCCTTCGCCACCACCATCTGGCACGAGCGCTACATGGGCACCACCAGCGCCGCCACGGGGGAGATCGCCGCCCGCGGCCGCCAGCCGCTCCTCGTGCGGGCCGGTGAGGACGGCAGTGCGGCGCTCGCTGTGGGCGAGCTGGGTGAGGAACCGCGCCGTCATCCAGGGCCGCAGGTGCTCTCCGTCGCGCAGTCCGTCGTCCTCGAAGTCGACGCCCCGGTGGTCGGTGAGCAGCCAGAGGTGCTGCCGGCCGCGGGCGGCGATCTCCCCCGTGGCGGCGCTGGTGGTGCCCATGTAGCGCTCGTGCCAGATGGTGGTGGCGAAGGCGTCGGTGTCGCAGAAGAGGACGGGTGAGCCGTCGCGGGCCGCCTGCTCCTCCAGTTCGGCCTGGCGCTGGGCGATGACGGGGAAGTCGGCGGAGTGGAAGGCGACGTCGGACCAGGCGGCGCCGGGCCGTTCGGCGCGGAGTTCGGCGAGCTTGAGTTCGCTGTACTCGCGGCCGTACTCCGGTACGTACCGGGTGCGGGCCCAGACGCCGCCGCGCCGCCGGTAGTGGTCGGCGAGGGCGAGGGCCATCGTGGTGGTGCCGGTGGACTCGGCGCCGAGGACGACGACCCGGCGGGTGAGCGCGGCGCGTACGGGCGGCTCCAGGAAGTCCCAGGTGCCGGCGGGGTCCGCGCGGACGGCGGTCCCGGAGACGGGGAAGCGCTCGCGCCCTGGGTCGACGGAGACGGCCTCGGCGCCGAAGCGGCGGGCGAGTTCCTCCCCGTACGGCTCCGAGGTGAAGACGGCGTCGACGGACTCGGGCACGGCGGCGCGGAAGACCGCCATGTGGGCGTCCCAGACGTCGGGGTCCCGGAGGTCGACGGGGTGGTCGTCGACGGCTCCGACGACGAGGGCGTCGGGATGGACCTCCCGCATCCAGGCGACCCGGTCCTCCAGGGCGATGCTCTCCACGGAGGAGGCGCAGACGAGGACGGTGAGGCGTTCGCAGCGGGCGAGGGCCGTCTCGACGAGGTGGTGGTGGCCGGCGTGCGGCGGATAGAACTTGCCGAGGACCAGGCCGTGTCCGTAGCGCGTCACGCCGCCACCTCCGTGCCGAGGGCGCGGCGGCCGGCGAGGTCCTTGGTCCAGCCGCGCAGGCCGTGGACGCAGAGCGTCATGAAGCCGACGTAGAGCAGGGAGGTCAGGTAGAGCTCCTTGTACGCGTACAGGGGGACGTAGATCAGGTCGGCGGCGATCCACAGCCACCAGGACTCCAGGCGCTTGCGGCACTGGCCGTAGGTCGCCATGAGGGAGAGCGCGGTCGTGAGGGCGTCCCAGAAGGGGACGGTCGAGTCGGTGGCGCGGTCGAGGAGCAGGGTGAGGGCGAGGGTCCCCACCGCCCCCGCCGTGAGCAGCCACGTCCACTCGGTGCGCGTGGTGCGGCGCACCGGGAGGGCGTCGGAGCCTGGTCCACCCCCGTGGGTCCAGGTCCACCAGCCGTACACGGCGAGGGTGATGAAGACGATCTGGAGGCCGGCGTCGGCGTACAGCCCTGCCTGCGTGAAGAGCAGGACGAAGAACAGGTTGTTGGCGATGCCGATGGGCCAGTTCGCGAGGTGCTGGCGGGCGACGAGCCAGACGCAGAGCGCACCGCTGCCGAAGCCCAGGACCTCGGTCCAGCTGACCGGGGTGTCCAGGATGGTGAAGAGCGGCTGCTGCATGGGTTCGAGAATGCTTGCGAGGCTCACGCCCGCCTCCTTTAGAGTCAGGTTGACTATAAAGGGCGACGGGTCGCGGCCACAAGCCCTTGGACCGGGTCCCGGACGCGGGAGAGCCGAGGACCACCCGCCGGTCGCCGACCTCCCGGACACGGAAGAGCCCGCGACCGACAGGCGGTCGCGGGCTCTCTCGTACGGCGGCGCGGGGCCTTACATGCCGACTTCCTTCATCAGCATGCCGACCTCCGTGTTGGTGAGGCGGCGCAGCCAGCCCGACTTCTGGTCGCCCAGACCGATCGGCCCGAAGGCCGTGCGGACCAGCTTCTCGACCGGGAAGCCCGCCTCGGCGAGCATGCGGCGCACGATGTGCTTGCGTCCCTCGTGCAGCGTGACCTCGACCAGGTAGTTCTTGCCGGTCTGCTCGACCACGCGGAAGTGGTCCGCGCGGGCGTAGCCGTCCTCCAGCTCGATGCCGTCCTTGAGCCGCTTGCCGACCTCGCGGGGCAGCGGGCCGGTGATGGCGGCCAGGTAGGTCTTCTTCACGCCGTACTTCGGGTGCGTGAGGCGGTGGGCCAGCTCACCGTGGTTGGTGAGCAGGATGATGCCCTCGGTCTCCGTGTCGAGCCGGCCGACGTGGAAGAGCCGCGTCTCGCGGTTGTTGACGTAGTCGCCGAGGCACTGGCGGCCGTCCGGGTCCTCCATCGTGGAGACCACACCGGCCGGCTTGTTCAGCGCGAAGAACAGGTACGACTGGGTGGCGACGGTCAGGCCGTCCACCTTGATCTCGTCCTTCTCCGGGTCGACGCGCTTGCCCTGCTCCAGCACGATCTCGCCGTTGACCTCGACGCGGGCCTGCTCGATGAGCTCCTCGCAGGCGCGCCGCGAGCCCATGCCGGCGCGGGCGAGGACCTTCTGCAGCCGCTCGCCCTCCTGCTCGGCGCCGGGGAAGGTCTTCGGGGTCTTGATCTCGGGCCGGTTCTCGTACCGCTCCCGGTTGCGCTGCTCGATCTTGGCGTCGAGCTCGCGCGAGCGGGCCGGGGCCTGGCGCTGGCCGTGCGGGCCGCGACGGGGCGGGGTGCCGCCCTGCGGGGCCTTGGGGCCGCCCTTGGCGCCGCCGCGGGCCGCGGAGCCGCGGCCCTTCTTGGGGGCCTCGGCGGGCGGGCTCACGTCGTAGGTGCGCTCCTCGGGGCGAGGCCGGCGCGGGTTGCTCTGGCTCTTCTGGCCGTCGCGACCGCCACCCTGGTAGCCACCGCCGGAGCCGCCGCCCTGGTAGCCACCGCCGCCGGAGCCGCTGCCGCCGCGGTAGCCACCGCCACCGCCGCTGCCACCGCGGTAACCGCCGCCGCCGCTGCCGGAGCCGCCACCGGAGCCCCGGTAGCCGCCACCGCCGCCGCTGCCGCCACGGCCGCCACCGCTGCTGCCGCCGCGGCCGCCGCTGTTGCCACCACGGCTCCCGCCGTTGTTTCCGCTGCTGTTCCTGCCGCTGCTGCTTCGCATCAAACTTCCGTCTTGTCGTCGTCGTCCTCACGATCCGGTGCATCCGGATCGAACGACGGGACCCCTTCCAGTGAGTCCGGCTCGACCGCCTCGGCCTCGGGGAGGAAGGGCGCGAGCTCGGGGAGCTCGTCAAGGCCGCGCAGGCCCATCCGCTCCAGGAAGTAGTTCGTCGTCCTGTACAGGATCGCACCTGTTTCGGGTTCCGCGCCCGTCTCCTCCACCAGACCCCGCTGGAGCAGGGTCCTCATCACGCCGTCACAGTTCACTCCGCGGACCGCGGAGACCCGGGAACGGCTGACCGGCTGGCGGTACGCGACCACCGCGAGGGTCTCCAGGGCCGCCTGGGTGAGACGGGCCTGCTGCCCCTCCAGGACGAAGGCCTCGACGGCCGCGGCCTGGTCGGCGCGGGTGTAGTAGCGCCAGCCGCCGGCGACCTGTCGCAGCTCGAAGCCGCGGCCCTGGACGGTGTACTCGTCGGCCAGCTCGCGCAGCGCGTCGGCCACCTCGCGGGGGGTGCGCTCCAGGACCTTGGCGAGGTGCGCCTCGGTGGCGGGCTCGTCGACGACCATCAGGACGGCTTCCAGCGCGGGCTTGAGGGCGGGCTTCACGTCGCTCATGCGGCGGTCTCCTGGTCGAACTCGTCGGTCACGGCCCCCGCGGGATCCGCCTCGCCGCCGGTCCAGGTGACCGTGAGGTCCCCCAGGGCGGTCTCCTGGTCGAGGCCGACGGCCTTCTCCCGGTAGAGCTCCAGGAGGGCGAGGAAGCGGGCGACGACGGTGAGGGTGTCGTCGCCGACGTCCTCGATGAGCTCCCGGAAGAGCGCCGTCCCGCGCTCCCGCAGCAGCGAGACGACGACGGCGGCCTGCTCGCGGACGCTGACGAGCGGGGCGTGGATGTGGTCGATGTACACCTGCGGCTCGGCCTTGGGCTGCATGGCCTTCACGGCCAGCCGGGCGAAGCCCTCGGCGCCGATGGAGATGACGACCTCGGGCAGCAGCTGGGCGTGGTGCGGTTCGAGCCCGACGGTACGGGGGTGGCGCCGGCCCTCGGCCTCCCACCGCTCCTCGAAGATCGCCGCGATGCGCTTGTACGCGCGGTACTGGAGGAGCCGGGCGAAGAGCAGGTCGCGGGCCTCCAGGAGCGCGAGGTCGGCCTCGTCCTCGACCTCGGCGGCGGGCAGCAGCCGGGCAGCCTTGAGATCGAGCAGGGTGGCGGCGACGACGAGGAACTCGGTGGTCTGGTCGAGGTCCCCGTCGGGCCCGAGGGCCCGCAGGTGCGCCATGAACTCGTCGGTGACCCGCGAGAGGGCGACCTCGGTGACGTCGAGCTTGTGCTTGGTGATCAGCTGCAGGAGCAGATCGAAGGGCCCCTCGAAGTTCGCGAGCCGCACGGTGAAGCGCCCGTCAGCACTGTCGACGGGGGCGGCGCCGGGCGCGCCGGGGGGCGCGGGCTCGGGCTCGGGCTCGGCGACAGGCTCTGGCCCTGCCGGAGGCACAGGCGCGGTCTCGGGGGCGGCCGCACGGTCCGGCCCCGCCGCCGGCGCGGCGCCCGGGTCGGCCGTGGCTTCGAGCGCGGACGTCGCCTCGCGCTCGGGTACGGCTCCGGGTCCGCCCCCGTGCGCGGGCTCGGGGCCCGCCGCGGGCGTGCGCCCGGGCTCGGCCGCAAGCGCCGGCTCGGCCGCAGACTCCGGCCCCGTCGCCGGCCCGGCCTCCGGAGGCGCCGGTGCCCTCACCGGCACCTCCGCCTCGCCCTCCGCAGGAGGCGCGGCCGGTGGATCGCCCGGGCCCCGCCCCAGGGCGCGGCGGCGTGGGGGGCGGGACGTTTCGTCAGGGGCGTGGTGCATGGA
>NZ_RDBH01000129.1:1392597-1398045 GCF_008042145.1 Streptomyces sp. adm13(2018) | reverse complement strand
GGTGCATGGAGGTCCAGGGGAGCGGGGGGGCGCGGCAGCCCGCAGGCTACCGTCAGCGGCCGCGCAGGCGGCGCACGAGGATGCTCGCGTCGCCGCGGGACTCCAGGTCCGCCAGGACGACCGCGACGGCCTCCCGGACGATCCTGCCCCGGTCGACGGCGAGACCGTGCTCACCGCGGAGCACCAGCCGGGCGTGCTCCAGGTCCATCAGCTCCTCGGCGGAGACGTAGACCGTGATCTTCTCGTCGTGGCGCTCACGGCCGCTGGGCCGCCGGTTCGGGGTCCGGCCGCCGCGCCGACGCGCCGCCGCCGGGGCGGGCGCCGCGGCGGGGGACGTCGCGGGCTTCGGGCCGGCGGCGCCCTCGGGCTCCGCCGTCCGGACCCTCGGCTCCGACGCCTCGGAGTCCGCGGCGGAGTGCTCCGCGGAGCCCTCGGCCGCCGTCGTGTCGCTCTCGCCCGCGGGTGCCGGGACGGCCCGGCGGGGTGCGGACGCCTGGAGCGCCGTCCCCCCGGTCGTACGGAAGAGTTCGTCGGCGCCGGGCAGACTCACTCGGCGTGACACCGGGCGAGCACCTCCCTGGCGAGCTGGCGGTAGGCGGCGGCGCCCACGGAGTTGGAGGCGTACGTGGTGATGGGCTCGCCGGCGACCGTGGTCTCCGGGAAGCGCACCGTCCGCCCGATGACCGTGTGGTAGACGTGGTCGTCGAAGGCCTCGACGACCCGCGCGAGGACCTCGCGGCTGTGCACGGTGCGGGAGTCGTACATCGTGGCGAGGATGCCGTCGAGCTCCAGCTCGGGGTTGAGCCGCTCCTGGACCTTCTCGATGGTCTCGGTGAGCAGCGCGACTCCGCGGAGCGCGAAGAACTCGCATTCCAGCGGCACGATGACCTTGTGAGCCGCCGTCAGGGCGTTCACGGTCAGCAGGCCGAGCGAGGGCTGACAGTCGATCACGATGTAGTCGTAGTCGTTCATCAGCGGCTTCAGGGCGCGCTGGAGCGTCGACTCGCGCGCGACCTCGCTGACGAGCTGGACTTCGGCGGCCGAGAGGTCGATGTTGCTCGGCAGCAGGTCCATGTTGGGCACGGCGGTCTTGAGGAGGACCTCGTCCGCCGACATGCCCCGCTCCATGAGCAGGTTGTAGACGGTGAGGTCGAGCTCCATCGGGTTCACGCCGAGGCCGACCGACAGGGCTCCCTGCGGGTCGAAGTCGACGAGCAGGACCCGTCGCCCGTACTCCGCGAGCGCGGCACCCAGGTTGATGGTCGACGTGGTCTTGCCGACGCCGCCCTTCTGGTTGCACATCGCGATGATCTTCGCGGGTCCGTGGTCCGTCAGCGGACCGGGGATCGGGAAGTACGGCAGGGGCCGTCCCGTCGGGCCGATCCGCTCGCGGCGCTGCCGGGCGGCGTCGGGTGCGAGGGTGGCCGCGTACTCGGGGTCGGGCTCGTACTCGGCGTCGGGGTCGTAGAAGTGCCCCTCGGGCACCTCGTCAAAGGCGGCGAAGGGGGTGGACTCTCGGCCCATCTCGTTGCCGGCCGTGGCGTTCACGTGTAGGCCGTCCATCGTCTTCATCGTGTGGGCTGTCGTCATGGGCTGGTGCGTCGCGAAGGTCCGCACCGCGACGGAGCCGATCGGAGCACCTGGTGCACCGCTCCCGGGAGTAATTGTCGACTCATTCACAAGTCGTCTTACCTCCTTGGATGTCACCAGGAACATTTATCGATAGGTCAGCGTGGCACCATGCCGACGGTTGGCGACTCTATGGCGTGTCACCGCTCCGCAGCAACACAATCCGCCGGACCCGGCCCGATGTGTCGGCAACCGAACACCTCTCTGTCAAGGGTGCGCAGGCACGCATCCACACGTTTCAGGGGTGGGCGAAACGGTTAAAGGGTTACGTTCGAGGCGAGTTGGCCGAACGTTCCTCCGGGCGCCGAGACGCGTCCGGCCGGACCTTGTCGAACAAGGTCCGGCCGGGGGTGCGGCATTGACGGCACGCGTTGACGGCGGCGCCGCGGGGGTCAGGCCAGGAGGGTGCTCAGCTCGACGTGCTCGAGGCCGTGCGCCTCGGCGACCTCCTTGTAAACCACCTTGCCGTCATGGGTGTTGAGACCCAGACCGAGGGCGGCGTCGCGGCGCAGGGCCCCGACCCAGCCGTTGTTCGCCAGCGACACGATGTAGGGCAGCGTGGCGTTGGTGAGGGCGTAGGTGGAGGTGTTCGGGACCGCGCCCGGCATGTTCGCGACGCAGTAGAAGACCGAGTTGTGGACCAGGAAGGTCGGCTCGGCGTGGGTGGTCGCGTGCGAGTCCTCGAAGCAGCCGCCCTGGTCGATCGCAATGTCGACAAGGACACTTCCGGGCTTCATCTTGGCGACGAGCTCGTTGGTGACCAGCTTCGGGGCCTTGGCGCCCGGGATGAGGACGGCGCCGATGACGAGGTCGGCCTGGACGACGGCCTTCTCGAGCTCGTAGGCGTTGGAGACGACCGTCTTCACCTTGGTGCCGAAGATCTTGTCGGCCTCGCGGAGCTTGTTGATGTCGCGGTCGAGCAGGGTCACGTGGAAGCCCATGCCGACGGCGATCTGGGTGGCGTTCCAGCCGGAGACGCCGCCGCCGATGACGACCGCCTCGCCCGCGTGGGTGCCGGGGACGCCGCCGGGGAGCACGCCGCGGCCGCCGACCGAGCGCATCAGGTGGTAGGCGCCGACCTGCGGGGCCAGGCGGCCCGCGACCTCGGACATCGGGGCGAGCAGCGGGAGCGCGCGGTTGGCGGTCTCGACGGTCTCGTACGCGATCGCGGTGGTGCCGGACGCCAGGAGCGCGTCCGTGCACTCCCGGGAGGCGGCCAGGTGCAGGTAGGTGAAGAGCGTCTGGTCCTTGCGGAGGCGGTGGTACTCCTCCGCGATCGGCTCCTTGACCTTGAGCAGCAGGTCGGCGACGGCCCAGACCTCGTCCGCGGTGGGGAGGATCTCGGCGCCGGCGGCGACGTACTCGGTGTCCGTGATCGAGGAGCCGACACCGGCGTTCTGCTCGATGAAGACCTGGTGGCCGTGGCGGACGAGCTCGTGGACACCCGCAGGGGTGATGGCCACGCGGAACTCGTTGTTCTTGACCTCGCGGGGGATGCCGACCTTCATCGTCGATCACGGTCCTTGAATCAGGGGGGATACATGGGGCACTGCGATACATACCCGGATGCACTGCGGCGCACCGGGGCAGACCACGTTCGAACGCGGCGCACCCAGTCTAATGAAGGAGTTCTCCCTGTCTAGCCTTTCAAAGTACTAATCTTCGCTGGACCCACTGCGGATTTCGTAGGCTGATCGTTCCGTTTCCAGCAGTCTCTCCGCGGCCGCCCGATGCAGCCGGGCGGCGGCCGGATCGCCGAGCCGGTCGAGGGTGTCGGCGAGGCGGAGCTGAAGGGCGGCCTGGAGCCGGGTGTCCTGGGCCCGACGGGCCCACTCGACGGCTTCCTCGCAGGTCCGGAGGGATTCCTCGGGTCGTCCGGCGTACTCCTGGACCCGGGCGGCCTCGCTCAACGCCCGCGCGTAGCCGGGCAGATCGTCGAGCCTCCGGTGGCCCGCGGCGGCGGCGCGCCAGTTCCGCAGGGCCTCGCCGTAGCGGCCCGCGTAGGTGTGCACGGCGCCCAGGCGGCCGTACAGTCTGGCCTGATCGGGCCGCTCGTCCCGGGCGAGACGCTGCGCGAGCGCCCGCCCGTACCAGTCGCCGGCCCGCTGCCAGTCTCCCAGCTCCTGATACGAGCCACCTACGGATTCCATTGCGCGACCGGTCGCGTACGGGTCATTTGCTGCGCGTCCGGCATCCAAAGCCGACCGATATCGCAGCAGAGCCTCGTTCGTCCGTCCGGTGCGGGCATCGAGGTCGGCCAGGTTGAGCAGGGCCGCGGCGCGCTCCCGGTGCAGTCCGCGCCGCTCGGCCACGTCCAGGACCAGCCGGTGCAGCCCGTACAGCTGGGGCGCGGCCGCCTCGGCGCCCCGGTGCGCGGCCAGCGCCCGCACCAGCGAGGCGACCAGGCGGCGGGCCAGCGTGTCCAGCTCCCCGTCGGCGACGGCGAGCCGGGCGGCGGCCAGCAGGAAGGCCTGCCGGGAGTCCAGCCACTCCGCCGCGGCGGCGGTGTGGGGGAAGCGCAGGGCGCGTGGCAGACCGGACAGCTTCCGGCGGGCCGGCGAGCCCTCGGGTTCGGTGACCGCGCGGCAGGACTGGAGGAGCCGTACGGTCCGTTCCAGCATCCGGGCCCGGGCGAGCTGCACCTCGGCGGGCCGGTCGCGCTCCTCCAGCTGGGCGCGAAGGAGGGGGACGAGATGGCCGGGGACCTGGTACTGCCCGTCCTCGCCACCTTCGAGGAGCCCCAGGGCGGCGAAGTCGGCGAGGGTGGTCGCCGCGGCCGAGACCGAGCAGCCGGCCAGGGCAGAGGCCGTGTGGGCGTCGGCCCGGCCGAGCGGGGCCAGGCAGAGGAACCGCAGTATCCGGGCGGCGGTCGCGGGCAGCCCGTCGTGGGCGAGCAGGAAGGCCCGGGTCAGCGGGTCGCCGGCGAGGGCGCGGAGCCGTTTGGCGAGGTCGGCGACGGAGGACTTGGGGCGGGAGGAGAGCCAGCCGCCGGCGAGCACGACCGCCGAGGGCAGCCCGCCGCACTCCTCGACGAGGGTCTCGGCGGCCTGCGGATCGACCGTGACGCGTACGGAGCCGGTGAAGGCGGTGAGCAGTTCGATGGCCGACTTGGGGTCGAGACCGCCGAGGGTGCAGGGGCGGACGTCGGGGATGCCGGTGAGCGGGCCCTGAGCGACGCCGATCACCAGGAAGTCGGGGTGGTCGGGGATCAGCGGGTCGGCCTGCTCGGCGTCGACGGCGTCGTCGAGGATCAGCACGGCCCGTCGCTCGCCGAGAGCCGAGCGGACCAGCTCGGTCAGCTCGTCCTCGGCGGCGCCCGGGGGCTCCGCGACGCCGAGGACGGCGAGGAGTTCCTGGGCGACGCGGGCGGTGGGGACGGGGTCGCCGCCGGGCTCGGTGAGCCGGGCGCGGAAGATCCCGTCGGGGTAGCGGTCGGAGAGTCCGGCGGCGAGTTCCTCGGCGAGCGCGGTCCGTCCGGAGCCGGGCTTCCCGGCGACGAGGAGCACGCGGGCGCGGGGGGCCTTGCGGCCGGTGAGGGTGTCGAGGCCGGTCCGCTCGATGTCGGCGCGCAGGGCCTTCAACTCCCGCTGTCGGCCGAAGAACTGCCGGCTGCCGGCCGCCGCCACCGCCTGATCCGTCACGGGCCACGCTCCCGTCCACCTGCGCACGAGCCGATCCCGCGGGGGGCTCCGCACGGGCGATCCCGAGCGTAGTTCAGGGCGTGCACCGGACCCGTCGGAGCACGACGAACACGTCCCCCGATCGGATCAACACATCTTCACACCACCCCCACCCGCCGGTCGCGACCCAACGAACGGC
>NZ_RDBH01000129.1:1389964-1392497 GCF_008042145.1 Streptomyces sp. adm13(2018) | reverse complement strand
GCAGTTGTTGTGCAGCTCCCCCGCCAGCACCCCCCGCACCAGCTCGTCCAGCGGCACCCGGGCCAGTTCCATGTCGGCCTCCTCCTCGGAGACCGCGTACCGCTCCCCCTCCGCCTCGGAGAGGCCCCGCGCGAGGAAGATCCGTACGGCCTCGTCGCAGCCGCCCGGCGTCGTGTAGACGTCGGTCAGGACCCGCCACTCCTCGGCCTTGACGTGCGCCTCCTCGTACAGCTCCCGCTGCGCCGCGTGCAGCGGGTTCTCACCGGGCACGTCGAGGAGTCCCGCCGGGATCTCCCAGAGCTTCTGCCGGACCGGGTGCCGGTACTGCTTGAGCAGCAGGACCCGGTCCCGGTCGTCGAGGGCCAGGACGGCCACCGAGCCGGGGTGGACCTGGTAGTCGCGGCGCGCGACCGTACCGTCCGGCATGACCACGTCGTCCGTGCGGACACTCGTCTTGTTTCCCTGGAACGGGGTCGTCGTCGCGACGACCCGCCACTCCTCCGGGGTGTCCTGCAACTCCATCTGCGTCCTCCCACGAACCACACGCGAAAACCACGAGAACCGGGGTACGGATCCGTCAGGACCCGTACCCCGGCTACGTTAACGCGCGACGACTACTCGGCCGACGTGCCCGCCTTGCCCGTCTTGCGCTCCACCGCCGCCTTCACCAGGCCGGCGAAGAGCGGGTGCGGACGCGTCGGGCGCGACCGCAGCTCCGGGTGCGCCTGGGTGGCGACCAGGTAGGGGTGGATCTCGCGCGGGTACTCGACGTACTCGACGAGCTTGTTGTCCGGGGAGGTGCCGGAGAAGACCAGGCCGGCCTTCTTCTCCAGCTCCCCGCGGTAGGCGTTGTTGACCTCGTAGCGGTGCCGGTGGCGCTCGTCGACGTACGGCTGGTCGTCGTAGACCTCGCGGACGATCGAGCCCTCGGCGAGCTTCGCCGGGTACAGGCCGAGCCGCATCGTGCCGCCCAGGTCGCCCGCGCCCTCGACGAACGCGAGCTGCTCCTCCATCGTCGAGACGACGGGGTGCGCGGTGGCCGGGTCGAACTCGGTGGAGTTGGCCTCGGGGATGTCGGCCAGGTTCCGGGCCGCCTCGATGACGATGCACTGGAGGCCGAGGCAGATGCCGAGCAGCGGCACCTTGTTCTCGCGGGCGTACTGGATCGCGCCGACCTTGCCGCTCACACCGCGGTCGCCGAAGCCGCCGGGGATGAGGATCGCGTCGACGTCGCCGAGCTGCTTCGCGGCCCCGGCCGGGGTCTTGCACTCGTCGGAGGTGACCCACTTGACCTTGACGCGCGCCTTGTTCGCGAAGCCGCCGGCCCGCATCGCCTCGGTGACCGAGAGGTACGCGTCGGGCAGGTCGATGTACTTGCCGACGAGCGCGACCGTGACCTCGTGGTCGGGGTTGTGGACGCGGTCGAGCAGGTCGTCCCAGGTCGTCCAGTCCACGTCGCGGAACGGCAGGTCGAGCTTGCGGACGACGTAGGCGTCCAGGCCCTCGGTGTGCAGGACCTTGGGGATGTCGTAGATCGACTTGGCGTCGATCGCGGCGACGACCGCGGCCTCGTCGACGTCGCACATCAGCGAGATCTTTCGCTTGATGGAGGTCGGGACCTCGCGGTCGGCGCGCAGCACGATCGCGTCGGGCTGGATGCCGATGTTGCGGAGCGCGGCGACGGAGTGCTGGGTCGGCTTGGTCTTGAGCTCGCCGGAGGGGCCGATGTAGGGCAGCAGCGAGATGTGCACGACGAAGACGTTGTCGCGGCCGACCTCGTGGCGGACCTGGCGGACGGTCTCCAGGAACGGCAGCGACTCGATGTCGCCGACCGTGCCGCCGACCTCGGTGATGACCACGTCGACGTCGTCGGTCGCCATGCGGCGGATCCGGGACTTGATCTCGTTGGTGATGTGCGGGATGACCTGCACGGTGTCACCGAGGTACTCGCCACGCCGCTCCTTGGCGATGACCTGGGAGTAGACCTGGCCGGTGGTGACGTTGGCCGAGCCGTCGAGGTCCACGTCGAGGAAGCGCTCGTAGTGGCCGATGTCCAGGTCGGTCTCGGCGCCGTCGTTGGTGACGAACACCTCGCCGTGCTGGAACGGGTTCATCGTTCCCGGGTCGACGTTCAGGTACGGGTCGAGCTTCTGCATCGTGACCCGCAGGCCCCGGGCCTTGAGGAGCGCACCCAGGCTGGAGGCGGTCAGACCCTTGCCGAGGCTGGAGGCGACACCCCCGGTGACGAAGATGTGCTTGGTCGTCGTGGTTTTGGGCGGCATCGCCAAGAGGGGGCTCCCGTGGTCGCGTTCTGGAGGTGCGTACCGGCGTCCCCTCCGGAAGAATCGGGGGGTGCCGTCGCTGCGGTTTCGGGGTCCTCGGCTGTCGCCGTTTCCCACCGGTCCACGGGGTACCAGGGTATCAGCGACATCGGGAGACCGCTTCCGGCCACACGCGGGAGTCGGGCGTTCACGGACCGCGACGCGAGGGCGGGCGGAGTCTCCCGGAGGGTGGGGGAAGCGCCCTCATCGGG
>NZ_RDBH01000129.1:1347890-1389864 GCF_008042145.1 Streptomyces sp. adm13(2018) | reverse complement strand
CCCCCCACCAGGGGAGGCGGGCCCTCCGTCGTGTCCGTGGGGGCGTACTAGCGGAGGGTCAGCTGGAGGATGGCGATGACGCCGACGGCGATGATCACCCCGCGCAGGACCGTGGGAGGCAGCCTGCGGCCCACCTTGGCGCCGATCTGGCCGCCGATGGTGGAGCCGACGGCGATGAGCAGGACCGCCGTCCAGTCGAACTCGGCGACGAAGAGGAAGAAAACGGCCGCGACGCCGTTGACGAGGGCGCCGAGGATGTTCTTGACGGCGTTGATCCGCTGCAGGGTGTCGTGGAGCAGCAGGCCCATCAGGGAGAGGTAGAGCACGCCCTGGGCGGCGCCGAAGTATCCGCCGTACATGCTGGCGAGGAGGAGTCCGACGAGGAGGGCGGGGCCTCCGTCGGGGTGGGCCTCGGTGCCGGTCTGCTCGCGGCGGCGCTTGACGACGGCGGCGATGCGGGGCTGGAGGACGACCAGGACGAGCGCGAGGCCGATGAGGACGGGGACGATCGCGTCGAAGGCGTCGGACGGCAGGGCGAGGAGCAGGATCGCGCCGATCAGGCCGCCGACGAGGGCGGCGGCGCCGAGGCGGATGATCCGGTGCTTCTGGCCCTTGAGTTCGGCGCGGTAGCCGATGGCGCCGCTGATGGAGCCGGGGACGAGTCCCAGGGCGTTGGAGACGTTCGCGGTGATCGGGGGGAGTCCGGTCGCGAGGAGGACCGGGAACGTGATGAGCGTCCCCGATCCGACGATGGTGTTGATGGTGCCGGCGCCGATGCCGGCGGCGAAGACTGCCAGGGCTTCCCAGATGGACAACGCCATCTCCTTACATGGTCAGTGAGTCGCCTCCCCGCCCTGAGATCGTCAGGGTCGAGGGGCTCGGACCGATCATGCACGAAGATTACGTGTACGTGTCAGTCAACCGGGGGTTCGTCCCGGCGCTGGGCCCCGACCGTCTTGGTGTTGAAGCCGGGGACGCTGCCGTCCTTGTTGCCGAAGGCGCCCGAGAGGCCCTTGAGCGCGTCGCCGATCTCGCTGGGCACGATCCAGAGCTTGTTGGCGTCGCCCTCGGCGATCTTCGGGAGCATCTGGAGGTACTGGTAGGAGAGCAGCTTCTGGTCCGGGTCACCGGCGTGGATGGCCTCGAAGACCGTGCGGACGGCCTGGGCCTCGCCCTCGGCGCGCAGGGCGGCCGCCTTGGACTCGCCCTCGGCGCGGAGGATCGCGGACTGCTTCTCGCCCTCGGCGGTGAGGATGGCGGACTGGCGGGTGCCCTCGGCGGTGAGGATGGCGGCGCGCTTGTCGCGCTCGGCGCGCATCTGCTTCTCCATCGAGTCCTGGATGGAGGTCGGCGGCTCGATCGCCTTGAGCTCGACGCGGTTGACGCGGATGCCCCACTTGCCGGTGGCCTCGTCGAGGACGCCGCGGAGGGCCGCGTTGATCTCCTCGCGGGAGGTCAGGGTCCGCTCCAGGTCCATGCCTCCGATGATGTTGCGGAGGGTGGTGACGGTGAGCTGCTCGATCGCCTGGATGTAGCTGGCGACCTCGTAGGTCGCGGCCCTCGCGTCGGTCACCTGGTAGTAGATGACCGTGTCGATGTTGACCACGAGGTTGTCCTGGGTGATCACCGGCTGCGGCGGGAACGGGACGACCTGCTCGCGGAGGTCGATCCGGTTGCGGATCGAGTCGATGAACGGGACGACGATGTTCAGTCCGGCGTTGAGCGTGCGGGTGTAGCGGCCGAAGCGCTCCACGATCGCCGCGCTCGCCTGCGGGATGACCTGAATCGTCTTGATCAGGGCGATGAAGACGAGCACCACCAGAATGATCAGGACGATGATGACTGCTGACATCGTGTTCCCCGTGCCCTTCGCTGCCGGTTGACTGCCGGGTTGCTTTCGATGATCGAGTTTCCCAGATGACCGGGCGTCATGGGTGAGGTTCGGTCACATGACGACGGCGGTGGCCCCGTCGATGTCCACGACGTCGACCTGCCGGCCCGGTTCGAAGGCCTGGTCGGGGTCGAGCGCGCGGGCGGACCAGATCTCCCCCGCGAGCTTGATGCGACCGCCGCCGGCCGCGTCGACCCGTTCCAGCACGACCGCCTGACGCCCCCTCAGGGCGTCGACCCCGGAGGCGTGTTGGGGTCCCCGGTGGCGGGCGGCGATCGGGCGGACCACCGCGATCAGCGCGACCGAGACGACCACGAAGACGAGTACCTGGGGGACGATGCCGAAGCCGAGGGCCGCGGTCACCGCCCCCGCCACCGCTCCGACGGAGAACATGCCGAATTCGGGCATCGCGGTCAGGACCAGCGGAATGCCGAGCCCCACCGCGCCGATCAGCCACCACACCCATGCGTCGATGTCCACATGGTCATGGTAGGGCGGTGGGGTCCTCCGGGACAGGGCACGGACGGCTGTGCGGGACGTCGGCGCCGCGCCGGCTACCTGAGGGGCAGTCCGTGGGCGGTCCAGCGGTCGCCGACGCGCTCGACGACGAGCGGCAGGCCGAAGCAGTGCGAGAGGTTGCGCGAGGTCAGTTCCATCTCGACCGGGCCGGCCGCGAGCACCTTGCCCTGACGGATCATCAGGACGTGGGTGAAGCCTGGCGCGATCTCCTCGACGTGGTGGGTGACCATGATCATGGAGGGGGCGTACGGGTCGCGGGCGAGGCGGCCGAGACGGCGGACCAGGTCCTCGCGGCCGCCGAGGTCGAGGCCGGCGGCGGGCTCGTCGAGGAGGAGCAGCTCGGGGTCGGTCATCATGGCGCGGGCGATCAGGGTGCGCTTGCGCTCGCCCTCGGAGAGGGTGCCGAACCGCCGGTCCAGGTAGTCGTTCATGCCGAGGCGGTCGAGGAAGGCCTTGGCGCGCTGCTCGTCGACCGGGTCGTAGTCCTCGTTCCACGTGGCGGTCATGCCGTACGCGGCGGTGAGCACGGTCTGCAGGACGGTCTGGCTCTTGGGGAGCTTCTCCGCCATGGCGATGCCGGCCATGCCGATGCGGGGGCGGAGCTCGAACACGTCGGTGCCGACGCCGCCGAGCTGCTCGCCCAGGATGCGGGCGGTGCCCCGGGTGGGGAAGAGGTAGCTGGAGGCGATGTTCAGAAGGGTGGTCTTGCCGGCGCCGTTGGGTCCGAGGATCACCCAGCGCTCGCCCTCCTTGACCGACCAGGAGACCTCGTCCACCAGAGCCCGTCCGTCGCGGACCACGGATACGTCCACCAGCTCCAGTACATCGCTCATGAGCGCGTTGTCTCCCCTTGCGTTCGAGTCGTCGCCTTGCGCCGGTGGGCGCGGCGTCCAGGGGAAAACCTACGTTATCGACGGAGCGGGCCGGTCCCCAGGCCGTCCTTGGAGTCCGCCCCGGGGCGCCCGGGAGTCCCCCTAGTCTTGGGGAATGCTTTCGGAACCACGCTCAGGACGCCTGGCTGCTTGGGGCAACGCCCTGCTGGCCGGGGCGGTGTCGCCGGACGAGGCGGCGCTGGCCATTGTCGGGGAGGACGCGGTGCACCGCGTCCTCCCCGACAATGGCCAGCGCCGCCTCTGGAGGTGCGCCGGGGGGGCTCTGGAGGTGCGCCGGGGGGCGTCGGCTGACCGGCGCGCCGTGCGTCCCACTCGTACGGGGGGTCCCCCGCCGCGCCGGGAGCGGGCGCGGTCGGCACGGGCCCTCTCGGCGCCCCGGGGCGGGCACGGTTCGTGCGCCGCGGGCGGGCCCTGGCCGTACGACCGGGAGTGGGCACGGTCGGCACGGGGCCCTGTCGGCGCCCCGCCAGCGGGCCCGGTTCGTGCGTTCGGGGCGGGAGCCGTGGCCGGGAGACAGGCCGGCCCCCGGGGGATTCCCCGGGGGCCGGTCCGTCATGGGGTGGTCAGCCGTTGAGGGCGTGGTTGCCGAAGGCCGGGTTGAGCAGGCCGATCACGTTGACCGTGTTGCCGGAGACGTTCACGGGGACGTGGACCGGGACCTGCACCAGGTTGCCGGACGCGACGCCCGGCGAGTTGAGGGCCTGTCCCGTGGCCTCGGCGCCGTGGGCGGAGGCGACACCGGCACCGGCGGCGACGATGCCACCGGCGACCATGGTGAGGGCGGCGGCCTTCTTGAGGTTCTTCACTTGGTACATCCTCCTGGTCGTCGCTGCGGCCGGTCAGCCGCAGCACGCCCTGGACAACGCGGCACGCCCCGCCGGGTTGCGCCGAACGGGGGACATCCACACGACGGTATGAAGGACAGAACGGTCGTGCGCCCGGCGCATAGGGGGGCGCGTCAGGGGCTGAGGCCGTGCCGGACCGCCCAGAGGGCCGCCTGTGTGCGGTCCGCGAGGTCGAGCTTCATGAGGATGTTCGAGACGTGCGTCTTGACCGTCTTCTCGGAGAGGACGAGCGCGCGGGCGATCTCGCGGTTGGACCGGCCGTCCGCGATCAGGCCGAGGACCTCGCGCTCCCGCTCGGTGAGGGTCGAGCCGCGTCCCGTGCCCCCGTGGGAGTCGTCCTGGGCGAGCAGGGCGCCCGCGACCTCGGGCTGGAGCAGGACGTGCCCGGCGTGCACGGAGCGGATCGCGCCGGCCAGTGCCTCGGGGTCGATGTCCTTGTAGACGTACCCGGAGGCGCCGGCGCGCAGCGCGGGGACCACCGTCCGCTGCTCGGTGAAGCTCGTGACAACGAGCACCTTCGCGGGGTTGTCGAGGGCGCGCAGGCGCTTCAGCGCCTCGATGCCGTCGGTCCCCGGCATCTTCACGTCCATGAGGACCACGTCGGGGCGGAGCTCCTCGGCCCGGGCGACGCCCTCGGCGCCGTCGGAGGCCTCCCCCACCACCTCTATGTCGTCCTGCACCTCCAGGAAGGTCCGCAGGCCCCTGCGGACCACCTGGTGGTCGTCGACGAGCAGGACACGGACCCGTCGGTCAGCCACCGGGAACCTCCATCTCGATCGTGGTGCCCTCGCCGGGGGCCGAGGTCACGGTGAGCGATCCGCCGACGCCGCCGGCCCGGTCCCGCATGGAGACCAGGCCGAGGTGGCGCCCCGCGCTGCGGACCGTACGCGGGTCGAAGCCCTTGCCGTCGTCGGTGACGGTGAGCCGGGCGCCCTGGCCCGCGCGGGTGAGGGCCACGGCGACGCGGGCGGCGTCCGCGTGCCGCAGGGCGTTGTGCAGGGCCTCCTGGGCGACCCGGAGCACGGCCTCCTCCTGTGCGGCGGGCAGCGCGCGCGTGCCGGGGCTCTCGAAGGTGACCCGGGCGGTGTGGGCGCGGTCCAGGACCTGGATGTGGGTGCGGAGGGTGTGAACGAGGCCGTCCTCGTCGAGTGCGGCGGGGCGGAGCTCGACGACGGCGGCGCGGAGCTCGTCGGCGGCCTCGGCGGCGAGCGCGGCGACCTGCTGGAGCTCGCCCTTGGCACGGGCCGGGTCGCGGTCCACGAGGGCGGCGGCGGCCTGGGCGGTCAGCCGGAGCGAGAAGAGCTTCTGGCTGACGGCGTCGTGCAGCTCGTGGGCCAGGCGGGAGCGCTCCTCGGCGATGGTCAGCTCGCGGCTGCGCTCGTACAGGCGCGCGTTGGTGAGGGCGATGGCCGCGTGCTGGGCCAGGATCGACAGGAGTTCCTCGTCCTCGGCCGTGAAGCCGCAGCTCCCGGTCTCCCTGGCGCAGCGCTTGTTGGCGAGGAAGAGGGCGCCGAGGGTCTCGTCCCCGTCCCGGACGGGCAGGCCGAGGAAGTCGGACATCTCGGGGTGGGCGTCGGGCCAGCCCTCGAAGCGGGGGTCCTGCCGGACGTCGGCGAGCCGCTCGGGCTCGGCCTTGTGGAGCATCGCCGCGAGGATGCCGTGCTGCCGGGGCAGCGGGCCGATCGCCTTCCACTGCTCGTCGCTGACGCCGTCCACCACGAACTGGGCGAAGCCCCCGTGGTCGTCGGGGACGCCCAGGGCCGCGTACTCGGCGTCGAGCAGCTCGCGTGCGGAGGCGACGATCGTCTTGAGGACGTCGCGGACCTCCAGATGGCGGCTCATCGCGAGGAGCGCGGTGCTCACGGCGGCCAGGCCGGAGCTCGGTCGGTGGCTCATGTGTTCACCGTACCGGCGGGCCGTGACGGTCCGTATCCGTCCGGAGACCGGAGGAGGGGGACCGGGGACCTAGGCCGGTCTTAGGTCGGAGGGCCCGGGGGATCGTGTCCTCCCTGCGGAGGAGGGGACTCACCGTGCGCATTGCTGCCGCAACGCCTGGTCAGTTC
This sequence comes from Streptomyces sp. adm13(2018), assembly GCF_008042145.1. GTDB lineage: Bacteria > Actinomycetota > Actinomycetes > Streptomycetales > Streptomycetaceae > Streptomyces. The sequence continues at coordinate 1,383,653 of NZ_RDBH01000129.1, read as the reverse complement.
GTTACGCGCCCGATGTGAGCCCGCGCATAGGACCCAGGTCACTTACGAAGGGGCCTAGTGGACCCCGGACAGGGGGGTCAGGGTGGTGTGAGACGGACATAAGGGCGCTTCTGTGGCGGGTGCACGGGTCCCTGATCCACTACCCGGGATCGTACGTCACACCTTTGCCACAGCATTTTGCGGCCGCTAAGAATTGCCCTCGTCGCCGCCGATGAAGGCGCAGCGCCGCCCCGGCCGTGCGACGACCCCCAGCGATTCGAAGAGGTAGTCCGTTATGTCTGCGAACACCCCTGGCCACATCCGTGGTCTGAAGAAGACCCACAAGGCCACGATCGCCGGTGTCGCCGCCCTGGGCGCCGCCGCGCTCACCCTCTCCCTGGTGCCGCACAACGGCTCCACCGAGACCGAGCCCCAGGCTCTCTCCGGTACGCAGCAGGTGGCCTGGTCCTACAACGCGAACAGCCCCCAGGCGAAGGCCCTGGCGGCCAGCGTCACCGAGCAGCAGACCACCGTCGGTCTGAAGGCCCAGCAGGAGGCCGCGGCGAAGGCCAAGGCCGCCGCCAAGGCGAAGGCCGACGCGGCCGCGAAGGCCAAGGCGGACGCCCAGGCCAAGGCCGCCGCGAAGGCGAAGGCGGACGCCAGGGCGAAGGCCGCGGCGAAGGCGAAGGCCGACGCGAAGAAGCGCGCCGCGGCGAAGACGGCCGCGAGCCGTTCCGTGGCCCGTACCCCCGTCTTCGCGAACAACCTCGACGGCTGGATCCGCGAGGCGCTGTTCATCATGGACAAGCACAACATCCCGGGCACGTACAACGGCCTGCACAAGAACATCATGCGGGAGTCCAGCGGCAACCCGCGGGCCATCAACAACTGGGACATCAACGCCATCAACGGCATCCCGTCGAAGGGTCTTCTGCAGGTCATCTACCCGACCTTCAAGACGTACCACATCCCGGGCACCAAGTTCGATCAGTACGACCCGGTCGCCAACCTGGTCGCCGCCGCCAACTACGCGGCCGACCGCTACGGCTCGATCGACAACGTCAACAGCGCGTACTGACCGCACCCGGTCACCCGCTGTCGTACGCCGAAGGGCGGCGCCCCCGTGCTGGGGGCGCCGCCCTTCGGCGTACCGGTCGTTCAGGCGGTCACTTGCGCATGACCTCGGGCTCGTGGCGGCGCAGCAGACGCGCCACGGCGACGCAGCAGATCGCCGCCATGAACAGCTGGATGCCGAGGTCGAGGCTCCACTGGCCGACGGTGTGCTCCCACAGCGGGTCGGTGTTCGCCGGGTTCTTCTGGTCCCACGGCGGCATCAGGTGCGCCAGGTCCAGGGTCGCGCCGGCGCCGGCGATGCCCCAGCGGGAGGGCATGAGCCAGGCGAACTGCTCCAGGCCGGGCGAGTCGTAGACCTGGAAGAGGATGCCGGTGAACACGACCTGGATGATCGCGAACATGACGAGCAGCGGCATGGTCTTCTCTGCGGTCTTCACCAGCGCGGAGATGACCAGGCCGACCATCATCGAGGTCAGGCCGAGGCCGATGACCTGGATGCACAGCTCGACGGCCGGCGGCATCAGCAGGCCCTCTTCGGGCAGCGCCCGGGTCGAGAAGCCGATGGCGCAGATGATCACGCCCTGGATGGCCGTGATCACGCCGAGGACGATGACCTTGGACATCAGGTACGCGGAGCGGGACAGGCCGACGGCGCGCTCCCGCTCGTAGATGACCCGTTCCTTGATCAGCTCGCGGACCGAGTTGGCGGCGCCGCTGAAGCACATGCCGACCGCGAGGATCAGCATGATCGTGCCGGCGTCGCCGTTGAACCGGGACGGGGGCGTGGGCTTCCCGAGGCCGAAGTCGGCGGGGATGACCACGGACACCGCGCCGAGGACGGCCGGCAGGATCACCATCAGGGCCATGAAGCCCACGTCGGAGGCGATGACGGAGACGTAGCGCCGGATCAGGGTCCACAGCTGGGAGCCCCAGCCCTGCGGCTTCGGCGGCCGGGACATCGCCTGCTGCGGCATCTGGACGGGCTGCGCGGCGACGGAGTCGATGTCCGCGGCGTACAGCTGGTAGTGCTGCGAGCCCTTCCAGCGGCCCGCCCAGTCGTAGTCGCGGTAGTTCTCGAAGGCGGAGAAGACATCGGCCCAGGTGGAGTAGCCGAAGAAGTTCAGTGCCTCGTCCGGCGGGCCGAAGTACGCCACCGAACCACCGGGGGCCATGACGAGCAGCTTGTCGCAGAGGCCCAGCTCGGCCACCGAGTGGGTGACGACGAGGACCGTGCGGCCGTCGTCGGCGAGGCCGCGGAGCAGCTGCATGACGTCGCGGTCCATGCCCGGGTCGAGGCCGGAGGTCGGCTCGTCCAGGAAGATCAGCGACGGCTTGGTGAGGAGCTCCAGGGCGACCGAGACGCGCTTGCGCTGGCCACCGGAGAGGGAGGTGACCTTCTTCTCCTTGTGGATGTCCAGCTTGAGCTCGCGGAGCACCTCGCCGATCCGGGCCTCGCGCTCGGCCGTCGCGGTGTCGCCGGGGAAGCGGAGCTTGGCCGCGTAGCGCAGGGCCTTCTGGACGGTCAGCTCCTTGTGCAGGATGTCGTCCTGCGGGACCAGTCCGATGCGCTGGCGCAGTTCGGCGAACTGCTTGTAGAGGCTTCGGTTGTCGTAGAGGACGTCGCCCTCGTTGGCCGGGCGGTAGCCGGTCAGCGCCTTGAGCAGGGTGGACTTTCCGGAGCCGGAGGGGCCGATGACGCCGATCAGCGACTTCTCGGGGACGCCGAAGGAGACGTCCTTGAGGATCTGCTTGCCGCCGTCGACCGTGACCGTGAGGTGGCGGGCCGAGAAGGAGACGGAGCCGGTGTCGACGAACTCCTCGAGCTGGCCGCCGACCAGCCGGAAGGTCGAGTGGCCGACGCCGACGATGTCCTGGGGACCGAGGAGGGCGGAGCCGCCCTTGGTGATCGGCTGGCCGTTGACGTACGTGCCGTTGTGCGAGCCGAGGTCGCGGATCTCGAAGCGTCCGTCGGGCGTCGCGTGGAACTCGGCGTGGTGCCGCGAGACCTGGAGGTCGGAGACGACCAGCTCGTTCTCGAGGGCACGGCCGATGCGCATGACGTGGCCGAGGGACAGCTGGTGGAACGTGGTGGGGCTGCGGTCGGCATAGGCCGCCGAGGGCCCTGCCGCGCCGCCTCCCTGGCCGGGCACCTTCTGCGCCAACTGCTCGACGGGGCCGCCGTGGCCCTGCTGGGGCGGGACCTGCTGGTGCGGGGCCTGCTGCTGCCAGTTCTGCTGCGGGGCCTGCGGCGGGGCCTGGTGCGTGATCCACTCGGCCTGTTCGGCCGGCTGGTGGGCGGGGACCTGGTGGGCCGGGGCCTGCTGCGGCGCCGGGGCCTGCCGCTGCGACGGGGCGGCGGCGAGATTCAGCCGGGGGCCGTCGGTGGCGTTGCCGAGGTTGAGGGCCGAGCCGGGCCCGATCTCCACCTGGTGGACGCGCTGTCCCCGCAGGAACGTGCCGTTCGTCGAGCCGTGGTCCTCGATGACCCAACTGCGGCCGCCCCAGCTGATGGTGGCGTGCCGCCACGAGACCCTGGCATCGTCGATGACCAGGTCCCCCTGCGGGTCGCGGCCCAGGGTGTACGACCTGGACGGATCGAGCGTCCAGGTCCTTCCGTTCAATTCCAGTACGAGTTCTGGCACTCCATGCCCCACTACTTGTCCCCCGATGTACCCCCGTCGCGGGGAGTCCAGGGATGCGAATCATCCGGGGGAACTATTTCAGGCCCGGTCCCCTCTCCGAAAGTCGGGCCGCGTGAAGACCCGGCACGGGTCTCCGGGGACGCTCCCCCGGGCCGGGCCCGGGGCCGCCCGGGTGTCCGCTGGGCGGGACGGGGGGCCGGGGGGCGCACGCCGCCCGATACGGTGGAAGCACCATGAGCGCATCGCAGACCTCAGACGTTCCCACCCTTCTCGTCAAGATCTTCGGGAAGGACCGTCCCGGGATCACCGCGGGACTCTTCGACACCCTCGCCGCCTACTCCGTCGACGTCGTGGACATCGAGCAGGTCGTCTCCCGCGGCCGCCTCGTCCTGTGCGCGCTCGTCACCGAGCCGACCGTCGCCCCGCCGGGCGAGCTCCGCGCGACCGTGCACAGCTGGGCCGAGTCGCTGAAGCTCCAGGCCGAGATCATCTCCGGCACGGGCGACAACCGTCCCCGGGGCGAGGGGCGCTCGCACGTCACCGTGCTGGGCAACCCGCTGACGGCGGAGCAGACGGCGGCCATAGCGGCCAGGATCGCGGAGGCCGGCGGCAACATCGACCGGGTCTTCCGGCTGGCGAAGTACCCGGTCACCGCCGTCGAGTTCGCCGTCTCCGGCTGCGAGACCGCGCCGCTGCGGACCGCCCTCGCCACCCAGGCGCACACCATCGGGGTGGATGTCGCGGTGGTCTCCGCGGGGCTGCACCGGCGGGCCCAGCGGCTCGTCGTCATGGACGTCGACTCGACGCTCATCCAGGACGAGGTGATCGAGCTCTTCGCGGCGCACGCCGGGTGCGAGGACCGGGTCGCCGAGGTGACGGCCGCCGCGATGCGCGGCGAGCTGGACTTCGAGCAGTCCCTCCACGCGCGCGTGGCGCTGCTCGCCGGCCTCGACGCCTCGGTGGTCGACAAGGTGCGCTCCGAGGTGCGGCTGACGCCGGGCGCCCGGACCCTGATCCGTACGCTCAAGCGGCTCGGCTACCAGGTGGGGGTCGTCTCGGGCGGGTTCACGCAGGTCACCGACGATCTGAAGGAGCGGCTGGGGCTGGACTTCGCCTCGGCCAACACCCTGGAGATCGTGGACGGGAAGCTGACCGGGCGGGTGACCGGCGAGATCGTGGACCGGGCGGGCAAGGCGCGGCTGCTGCGCCGGTTCGCGGCGGAGGCGGGGGTGCCGCTGGCGCAGACCGTGGCGATCGGCGACGGGGCGAACGACCTGGACATGCTGAACGCGGCCGGTCTCGGCGTGGCGTTCAACGCGAAGCCGGTGGTGCGGGAGGCCGCGCACACGGCGGTGAACGTGCCGTTCCTGGACACCGTGCTGTACCTGCTGGGGATCACCCGCGAGGAGGTCGAGGCGGCGGACGGCGGCGCCGAGGACCTGCTGCACTGACGTGCGTACGCGGAAGGGCCCGGCCGTCGGGTGACGGCCGGGCCCTTCCGCGTACGGGTCAGGGGTGCGGGGTCCAGAACTCGACGAGGCGTCCGGCGCCGTGCTCCAGGGACTTCCACGAGCCGTCGTAGGCGAGGACGGCGAAGGCGGAGGTCGGGAAGCCACTGCGGGTCATCCGGGACAGCGTGTCGCCCTCGGCCTGGCCCGAGAGGGCGTCGGCGAGGGCGTGCATGCCCGGGTTGTGGCCGATGACGAGGAGGTCGGAGACGTCCTCGGAGGTCTCGTTGAGCAGGGCGATGAGCTCGCCGAGCGAGGCCTCGTACAGCCGGTCCTCGTAGACGGTCTTCGGGCGCTCGGGGAGGGCCTGTACGGCCAGCTTCCAGGTCTCGCGGGTCCTGGTGGCGGTGGAGCAGAGGGCCAGGTCGAAGGCGATGCCGGTGTCGGCGAGGCGGCGGCCGGCTACGGGGGCGTCCGCGCGGCCCCGGTCGGCGAGGGGGCGCTCGTGGTCGGCCTCCTGGTTCCAGTCGGCCTTCGCGTGTCGGAGCAGCACGATCCTGCGGGGTGTGTCGACGCTCATGGTTCTCAGCTTCGCACGAATCGGGCCGCGCCGACTCAGAGTGAGAGCGTTTGCCGGACCAGCTCCAGGAACCCTCCGACGCCCGGGCCGCCGGCCGCCGCGTGCGCCTCACCCGACCCGCTCATCAGCAGCAGGAGGGCGAGGAAGGCGGCCGCCGGGAGGGCGAGGGCCCACCAGGGCAGCCGGGTGTCGGCGCCGGCCGTCCCGGGGCGGACGCGGGTGGACGTGTGGGCCGACATGACCGCCTCCGTGGGTGAGGGCTTCGCTTTCCCTGTCGTGTCCACGGTAGGGAGCGCGGGCCGCTCGGCCCATCCGGTGATCCACCCACTCGACCCTGAGTCCTGCCCCCTAGGGGATACGGGGGTCAGCCCCACCCCGGGGTGGCGGGGCCGGTGTCAGGGGGAGGCGATCGAGGCGATGACGCCGATGACGACCGTGATGCCGATCATCGCGCCGAACACGAGGAGCAGCTTCTTCTGGCCGTTGGGAGGACTGGGTTCGAGAACTGGCATGGCGACAGTCTCGCATCTCAGCATTCGTCCTCGACGGTCCGGTCCCGCCCCGCCAGGATACCGATGATCATCTGCGGCACCATGAGCCCGCCCATGAGGGCGATGGGGAGGCCCCAGCCGCCGCTGTGCTGGTAGAGGACGCCGACGAGGAGGGGGCCGGGGATGGAGATGAGGTAGCCGACGCTCTGGGCGAAGGCGGAGAGCCGGACGACTCCCGCGCCGGTGCGCGAGCGCATGCCGATCATCGTGAGGGCGAGCGGGAAGGAGCAGTTGGAGACGCCGAGGAGGACCGCCCAGAACCAGGCGCCGGCGGACGGGGCGAGGAAGAGGCCGGTGTAACCGGCGAGGCCGCAGAGGCCGAGGGCCACGACGATCGGGCCCTGGTTCTTCATGCGGGTGGCGAGCCGGGGGATCACGAAGGCGAGCGGGACGCCCATGACCATGGTGACGGCGAGGAGGACACCCGCGGTGGAGGCGGGGACGCCGGCGTCACGGAAGATCTGCGGCATCCAGCCCATGGTGATGTACGCGCCGGTGGCCTGGAGGCCGAAGTAGCAGCCGAGGGCCCAGGCGGTGCGGCTGCGGGTGATGCGGGGGGCGGGGGCCTCGGTCGCGGCGGCGGCTCCGGCGGTCTTGGTCGTGGCGGCCTTCCCGGTCCTGGCGGGGCCGCGGTCCCGGTCGCGGACGAGGGGGATCCAGGGCAGGACGGCCAGTGCGGCGACGGCCGCCCAGACGCCGAGGCCGATGCGCCAGTCGCCGCCGAGGGCCGCGGTCATGGGGACGGTCGCGGCCGCGGCGACGGAGGTGCCGAGCGCGAGGGCCATGGAGTAGAGGCCGGTCATGCTGCCGATGCGGTCGGGGAAGTACCGCTTGACGATGACGGGCATCAGGACGTTGCTGACGGCGATGCCCATGAGGGCGAGGGCGCTGGCGGCCAGGAAGCCGACGGTGCCGCCGGCGAAGGGGCGCAGGACCAGGCCGGCGAAGATCGCGGCCATGCCCGCGCAGACGACGGCGGCGGGGCCGAAGCGGCGGGCGAGGCGCGGGGCGGTGATGCCGAAGACGGCGAAGCAGAGCGGGGGGACGGAGGTGAGGACGCCGGCGACGGTGCCGCTCATGTGGAGGTCCGCGCTGACCTCTTCGAGGAGGGCGCCGAGGCTGGTGATGGCGGGGCGGAGGTTGAGGGCGGCCAGGACGAGTCCGAGGGTGACGAGGCCGAGGGTCCAGCGCTGCGCCCGCCCCGGTACGGGAGAATCGCCGGTGACGGCGGCTCCGTGCGGGGTCGTGGTGGCCGCCGGAGTGGTGGTCGTGGCCGGTCGTGCGGCGGGGTCGAGGGTCTTCGGCTCGTCAGGCATGGAGCCATCATAGAATCATGGGATGATTGGTTGTCCAGTTCCGAACGATGTGGGCGACCCGGACGAATGGGAAGGTGCTCCATGGCCCTCGGCCACCCCCGGCGCGCAGGCCTCTCCGATCAGGTGATCGCCGAGCTGCGGAACCAGATCACCTCCGGCGAGTGGCCGGTGGGCTCACGGATCCCGACCGAGCCCGAGCTGGTCGAGCAGCTGGGCGTGGCCCGCAACACCGTGCGCGAGGCGGTCCGGGCCCTGGCCCACAACGGGCTCCTCGACATCCGCCAGGGCTCCGGGACGTACGTCGTCGCCACCAGCGAGCTGGCCGGCGTCATGCACCGCCGCTTCGCCGGCTCCGACCCCCGGCACGTCGCCGAGCTGCGCTCGACCCTGGAGTCCGCCGCGGCACGCCTCGCGGCCGCGCGGCGCGGCGAGCGCGACCTGAAGCAGCTCGACGCCCTGCTGGTCCGCCGGGAGGAGGCCTGGGAGTCCGGTGACGCCGAACGGTTCGTGACCACCGACGCGGCCTTCCACCACGCGGTCGTCGCCGCCTCGGGCAACGAGGTGCTCACCGAGCTCTACGCCGACCTCGGCGACCTGCTGCGGGAGTGGCTGCGCGACGACGTCGGGCAGGTGCTGCTGCCGGAGAACTGGATGGACCACGGGCGGCTGGTGGACGCGATCCGGAAGGGCGACGCGGAGCGGGCGGGCACGGAGGCCGCCGGCTACCCCTACATGTGCCTCAGGAGCCCCGTACCGGAGTCGGGTCGGGAGTCCCGTCCGCCGGCTGGTGCGTGATCCAGGCGGACCGGACCTCCTTCCAGCAGCGGCCGGTGATGCTGCCGTAGTCGGCGGGGGCGACCTCCACGGGGGCGCTGTCGGAGTCGACGTCCCACCAGCGCTCGCACTCGACGTGGAGGCGGACCCGGTCGGTGCGGGGGTACGGGTTCCGGCAGTGGGCGGTGACGGTCGAGCCCTGGACGACGGTCTGGCAGGAGGCGCCGAAGTTCTCCTTCTCGTCCGCCGCCGGGGCGGCCGCGGGCGCTTCCTCGGCCGGGGCAGGCGCCGCCCGGACCTCTGCGGCGACGGCTGTCCCGGTGAGCAGTACGGCGACGGAGACGAACGCGCCGAACCCGTGACGTATCGCGTGCATGCCCGTACCTCCTCCCCGTCAGCAGCAGTAGCATCGCGCTCTGCCCCAGTCTGGGGTGGTTCGTTCGACTTTTCGAGTCGTGCACGGCTTGCGGAACGGCGAGGGCCGTGTGTCCGTCCCCTTCGGGGCGGCCACACGGCCCTGGTGTCGCGGTGCGGAGCGGTTACGCGCCGATGGCGTGCAGACCGCCGTCCACGTGGATGATCTCGCCCGTGGTCTTCGGGAACCAGTCGGAGAGCAGCGCGACGATGCCGCGGCCGGCCGGCTCCGGGTCCGTGAGCTCCCACTCCAGCGGGGAGCGGCTGTCCCAGACGGAGGCCAGCTCGCCGAAGCCGGGGATCGACTTCGCGGCCATCGAGCCGAGCGGGCCCGCCGAGATCAGGTTGCAGCGGATGTTCTGCTTGCCCAGGTCACGGGCCATGTAGCGGCTGGTGGCCTCCAGGGCGGCCTTGGCCGGGCCCATCCAGTCGTACTGCGGCCAGGCGAACTTCGCGTCGAAGGTGAGGCCGACGACCGAGCCGCCCTCGCTCATCAGCGGCAGCAGCGCCATCGTCAGCGACTTCAGGGAGAAGGCGGAGACGTGCATGGCGGTGGCCACGGACTCGAACGGGGTGTTGAGGAAGTTGCCGCCGAGGGCGTCCTGCGGCGCGAAGCCGATGGAGTGCACGACGCCGTCGAGGCGGTCGCCCAGGTGCTCGCGGACCTGGCCCTCCAGGCGGGCGAGGTGCTCGTCGTTCGAGACGTCGAGCTCCAGCACCTTGACCTTGTCGGGGTGGGGCAGCTTCTTGGCGATGCGCTCGGTCAGCGTCGGCCGCGGCCAGGCGGTGAGAATGATCTCCGCGCCCTGCTCCTGGGCCAGCTTGGCGGCGTGGAAGGCGATGGAGGACTCCATCAGCACACCGGTGATGAGGATGCGCTTGCCCTCGAGAATTCCGCTCATGGTCAGTGACCCATGCCCAATCCGCCGTCAACCGGGATGACGGCTCCAGTGATGTACGAGGCGTCGTCGGAGGCGAGGAACGACACCGCGGCGGCGATCTCCTCCGGCTGGGCGTAGCGGCCCAGCGGCACCTGGGACACGATGCCCGCGCGCTGCTCGTCGGTGAGCACGGCGGTCATGTCGGTGTCGACGAAACCAGGGGCGACGACGTTGAAGGTGATGTTGCGGGAGCCGAGCTCACGCGCGAGGGAACGGGCGAAGCCCACCAGACCGGCCTTCGAGGCGGCGTAGTTGGCCTGGCCCGCGGAGCCCAGCAGACCGACCACCGAGGAGATCAGGACGACGCGGCCCTTCTTGGCGCGCAGCATCCCGCGGTTGGCACGCTTGACGACCCGGAAGGTGCCGGTGAGGTTGGTGTCGACGACAGAGGTGAAGTCCTCCTCGGACATCCGCATGAGGAGCTGGTCCTTCGTCACGCCGGCGTTGGCCACGAGGACCTCCACCGGACCGTGCTTCTCCTCGATCTCCTTGTAGGCCCGGTCGACCTGCTCGGAGTCGGTGATGTCGCACTTGACGGCCAGGAAACCGTCCTTCTCCAGCTCGGCGGGGTCGCCGGAGCGGTACGTGATCGCGACCTTGTCGCCGGACTCGGCGAACGCGCGGGCGATGGCGAGGCCGATGCCCCGGTTTCCTCCGGTGACGAGAACCGAGCGGCTCAACGGATCACCCTTTCGATAGCGGTCTGGTAGCCGAAAACCTATCGGTATCGCTCCCGACATGAGGAATCGACCTCCGACAGTGGCGCCCGGGCGTCACTGTCGGGTCCCTACAGCTCAGGCCGCCCCGCGTCACGTAATGCGCCGACTCCGCGCGGCGTCCCGTGATTGACTTCCGACGCAGATCAACGACAGCTCCATCCCTGCTCGACCCCAGCCTTCCGATCACCGAGAGCGAGGCCGCTCGTGGTCCACCAGATCGACCCTTCGTTCGTCGCGCTGCCCCTGCGGGCGCTCGCCGACGCGGCGCTCGCCCGGGCGCGCGCGCTCGGCGCCGAGCACGCGGACTTCCGCCTGGAGCGGGTGCGCAGCGCCTCCTGGCGGCTGCGCGACGCCAAACCGTCCGGTTCCTCGGACACCACGGATCTCGGCTACGCGGTGCGGGTGGTGCACGGCGGCGCCTGGGGCTTCGCGTCCGGCGTCGACCTGACGATGGACGGAGCCGCCAAGGTCGCCTCGCAGGCGGTCGCCATGGCCAAGCTGTCGGCCAAGGTGATCGCGGCGGCCGGATCCGACGAACGCGTGGAGCTCGCGGCGGAGCCGGTGCACGAGGAGCGCACCTGGGTCTCCTCGTACGAGATCGACCCCTTCTCCATCCCCGCCGAGGAGAAGAGCGCGCTGCTCGCGGACTGGAGCTCCCGGCTGCTGCGGGCGGAGGGCGTGGCGCACGTGGACGCCTCGCTGCTGACCGTCCACGAGAACAAGTTCTATGCGGACACGGCCGGCACCGTGACCACCCAGCAGCGCGTCCGGCTGCACCCCCAGCTGACGGCCGTCGCGGTCGACGAGACGACCGGCGAGTTCGACTCGATGCGGACGATCGCGCCGCCGGTCGGACGGGGCTGGGAGTACCTGACGGGCACCGGCTGGGACTGGGACAAGGAGCTGGACGAGATCCCGGCGCTGCTCGCGGAGAAGATGCGGGCGCCGAGCGTGGAGGCGGGCCGGTACGACCTGGTCGTGGACCCGTCGAACCTCTGGCTGACCATTCACGAGTCCATCGGCCACGCCACCGAGCTGGACCGGGCGCTGGGCTACGAGGCGGCGTACGCCGGCACGTCCTTCGCGACCTTCGACCAGCTGGGCAAGCTGGCGTACGGCTCCTCGATCATGAACGTGACGGGCGACCGGACGGCCGAGCACGGTCTGGCGACCGTCGGGTTCGACGACGAGGGCGTCGAGGCGCAGAGCTGGGACCTGGTGAAGGACGGCACGCTCGTCGGCTACCAGCTGGACCGGCGGATCGCGAAGCTCACCGGTCTCGGCCGGTCGAACGGCTGCGCCTTCGCCGACTCCCCCGCGCACGTGCCGATGCAGCGGATGGCGAACGTCTCCCTCCAGCCGGACCCGGGCGGCCTGTCGACCGAGGATCTGATCGGGGGCGTGGAGCGCGGGATCTACGTGGTCGGTGACCGGTCCTGGTCGATCGACATGCAGCGCTACAACTTCCAGTTCACCGGGCAGCGCTTCTTCCGCATCGAGAACGGCCGGCTCGCCGGGCAGCTGCGGGACGTGGCCTACCAGGCGACGACCACGGACTTCTGGGGCTCGATGGAGCAGGTCGGCGGCCCGCAGACGTACGTCCTCGGCGGCGCCTTCAACTGCGGCAAGGCCCAGCCGGGCCAGGTCGCCGCCGTCTCCCACGGCTGCCCCTCCGCCCTCTTCCGGGGCGTCAACATCCTCAACACGACGCAGGAGGCCGGGCGATGAGCGTCAGCCACGACATCTGCCGGGGGTCCGGGGGTCGCCCCCCGGGCAAGCACCGTCTCAACACGACGCAGGAGGCCGGGCGATGAGCGTCAGCCACGACATCTGCCGGGGGTCCGGGGGTCGCCCCCCCGGGCAAGCACCGTCTCAACACGACGCAGGAGGCCGGGCGATGAGCGTCAGCCACGACATCTGCCGGGGGTCCGGGGGTCGCCCCCCGGGCAAGCACTGTCTCAACACGACGCAGGAGGCCGGGCGATGAGCCGCGTCAGCAAGCCGTACGAGATCGTCGAGCGGGCCCTGGAGCTGTCGCGCGCCGACGGGTGTGTCGTCATCGCCGACGAGGAGTCCTCGGCGAACCTGCGGTGGGCGGGGAACGCGCTCACCACCAACGGGGTCACCCGCGGCCGTACCCTCACCGTCATCGCGACCGTCGACGGCGCGCAGGGCACTGCCTCCGGTGTCGTCTCCCGGTCCGCGGTGACCGTCGACGACCTGGAGCCGCTGGTGCGGGCCGCCGAGGCTGCCGCGCGGGCCGCCGGGCCCGCCGAGGACGCCCAGCCGCTGGTGACGGACGTGCCCGCGTCGCCCGACTTCACGGACGCGCCGGCCGAGACCTCCTCCGCGGTCTTCGCCGACTTCGCGCCGGCGCTCGGCGAGGCCTTCGCCCGCGCCCGGGCCGGCGGCCGTGAGCTCTACGGCTTCGCCCACCACGAGCTGACCTCCACCTACCTGGGGACGTCGACGGGGCTGCGGCTCCGGCACGACCAGCCCAACGGGACCCTGGAGCTGAACGCCAAGTCCCCCGACCGCGCGCGCTCGGCCTGGGCCGGACGCTCGACGCGGGACTTCAAGGACGTCGACCCGGCCGCCCTCGACGCCGAGCTGGCGACCCGGCTGGGCTGGGCGGAGCGCCGGATCGAGCTGCCCGCCGGGCGGTACGAGACGCTGCTGCCGCCTACCGCCGTGGCCGACCTGCTGATCTACCAGCTGTGGAACTCCACGGCCCGGGACGCGGTCGAGGGCCGTACGGTCTTCTCCAAGCCAGGTGGCGGCACCCGGCTCGGCGAGACCCTCTCCCCGCTGCCGCTGACCCTGCGCAGCGACCCGAACGAGCCGGGCCTGGAGTCCGCGCCGTTCGTCGTCGCCCACTCCTCGGGCGACGACTCCTCCGTCTTCGACAACGGCCTGCCGATCGCCCCCACGGACTGGGTGCGGGACGGAAGGCTGGAGCGGCTGATCACCACCCGGCACTCGGCGGAACTCACCCGCCTGCCCGTGGCCCCCGGCGCGGGGAACCTGATCCTGGACGGCGGCGGCGAACGCTCCCTGGAGGAGATGGTCGCCTCGACGGAGCGGGGCCTGCTCCTCACCTGCCTCTGGTACATCCGCGAGGTCGACCCGGCGACGCTGCTGCTGACCGGACTGACCCGGGACGGCGTGTACCTCGTCGAGAACGGCGAGGTGGTCGGCGAGGTGAACAACTTCCGGTTCAACGAGTCGCCGGTGGACCTGCTGTCGCGGGCCTCCGAGGCGGGCCGGACGGAGAAGACGCTGCCGCGCGAGTGGAGCGACTGGTTCACCCGGGCGGCGATGCCCGCCCTGCGGATCCCCGACTTCAACATGAGCTCGGTCAGCAAGGGGGTCTGACCCACCTAGACTGAGACGACTTTTCCCACCGGACGCACAAGGAGACGGACGACGTGACCGACATCGTCGACGAGCTGAAGTGGCGTGGGCTCTTCGCCCAGTCCACCGACGAGGACGCACTGCGCAAGGCTCTCGCGGACGGTCCCGTCACCTTCTATTGCGGTTTCGACCCGACCGCGGCCAGTCTCCACGTCGGCCACCTGGTCCAGGTCCTCACCGTCCGCCGGCTCCAGCAGGCCGGGCACCGGCCGCTGGCGCTGGTCGGCGGGGCCACCGGGCAGATCGGTGACCCGCGGCCGACGGCGGAGCGCACCCTGAACGACCCCGAGACGGTCGCGAACTGGGTGAACCGGCTGCGGACGCAGATCGAGCCGTTCCTCTCCTTCGAGGGGGAGAACGCCGCGGTCATGGTGAACAACCTGGACTGGACCGCCGGGATGTCCGCGATCGAGTTCCTGCGGGACATCGGCAAGCACTTCCGGGTCAACAAGATGCTGACCAAGGACTCCGTGGCCCGGCGCCTGGAGTCCGAGCAGGGCATCAGCTACACGGAGTTCAGCTACCAGCTGCTCCAGGCGATGGACTTCCTGGAGCTGTACCGGCGCTACGGCTGCACCCTCCAGCAGGGCGGCTCGGACCAGTGGGGCAACCTGGTGGCCGGCCTCGACCTGATCCACCGGCTGGAGCCGGGCGTCGAGGCGCACGCGCTGGCGACCCCGCTGATGGTCAAGGCGGACGGCACCAAGTTCGGCAAGACCGAGAGCGGCGCCGTCTGGCTCGACCCGGAGATGACGACGCCGTACGCGTTCTACCAGTTCTGGCTGAACGTGGACGACCGGGACATCTCGACCTACATGCGGATCCTCTCCTTCTCGTCCCGCGAGGAGCTGGAGGAGCTGGAGCGGCAGACCGCCGAGCGGCCGCAGGCCCGTGCCGCGCAGCGCGCGCTGGCCGAGGAGCTGACCGCCCTGGTGCACGGCGCCGACCAGTGCGCGGCCGTCATCGACGCCTCCAAGGCGCTGTTCGGCCAGGGCGACCTGGCGGAGCTGGACGAGGCGACGCTGGCCGCCGCCCTGTCCGAGCTGCCGCACGCCCGGGTGACGGAGCTCGGCCAGGTCGTCGACCTGTTCACCGAGGTCGGTCTGGCCCCGAGCAGGTCGGCGGCGCGCCGTACGGTGAAGGAGGGCGGGGCGTACGTGAACAACGTGAAGGTCACCGCCGAGGACGCCGAGGTGTCGGCGGCGGAGCTGCTGCACGGCCGCTGGCTGGTGCTGCGGCGAGGCAAGAAGAACCTGGCGGCGATCGAGCTGGCCGGCGCCTGACACCCGGACACGCCGGAGGGCCCGGTACGGCAGATGGTGTGCCGTACCGGGCCCTCCGGCGTACGGGGTCCCGGCGAAGACGTCTAGGCCCGTCGTCTGTTGCCCTTGATCGAGGCCCACAGCATGTCCCCCACTCCGACCACGGCGACGGCGCCGATGAGCTGGAGCAGGTGGCGGGTCCAGTCGATGCCCTTGGTGTCGTTGACGCCGATCCAGGTCGCGACGGCGTTGCCGAGCACGCTGCCGAGAATGCCGAACACGGTCGTCAGCCAGAGCGGGATCTGCTGCTTACCGGGCAGGATCGCCTTCGCGATCAGACCCAGGACGAATCCCACGATGATCGCCCACAACCAACTCATCGTCGCCTCCTTGTACGCATGTGCGCCCAGTCTCGGCCCATCCGTCATACGCCGCATGTCGGACAGCTCCATCCGTGCCCCGGTCTCGTCGGCCGGGAGGGGCGGGCGTACCGTGGAACGAGGTCCGGACCCGGCGGGGTCCGGCGCGACCGGTGGATGGTGGGCGGCGATGGCGAAGCGCGACGGAGGCGAGGTCTTCCGGATCACGGGGGCGCGGCAGGGGCTCGCGGACGACGTCCGGGGGCGCCAGCGGCGCTATGTCATCTCGATGACGGTCCGGACGCTGTCGGTGATCGCGGCGGCGGTGCTGTGGAACGTCGAGCGGCACGTGGCGATCGTGGCGCTGGCCCTGGGGATCCTGCTCCCCTACATCGCCGTGGTCATCGCGAACGCGGGCCGTGAGACGGCCCCGTCCCTTCCGTCCACGTTCGTACCGGCTCCGGTGCGGCCCGCGCTCGGAGTCGGGGAGGTCCCCTCGGAGGGGAACGCCGGGAACGGCGGGGACACGCAGCGACCGTACGGCCAGAATTGATCACGGACAGTGGCCGGAAAGCTCAAGAAAAGCTCAGATCAATCGTGAAGTTCCGGTGCACCGCACCCCATGTGCCGTGACATACTGCGTACGCGCTCCGCATCCCCCGTCGGAGCGACAGACCGATGCCGGGCAGCTCCCCCCGTGGCTGCTCGGCATCGCCTTTGCTGGACAATGATCAGGTGAGCGAAGAGAAGCCGATCTGTTCCGCCAAGGGCTGCCGCGCCGACGCCGTCTGGGTCCTCGCGTGGAACAACCCCAAGCTGCACACCCCCGAGCGCCGCAAGACGTGGCTCGCGTGCGAGGAGCACCGGGAGCACCTGTCCCAGTTCCTGGGCGTACGGGGATTCCTCAAGGACGTCGTACCGCTGGCCGACTGGGAGTCGGCCTAGCCGCGGTCCGGGCCGAGGGACTCTGCGGTCAGCCGCCGATCGCCGACATCGGGCGGTCGGGCTGGAGGAACTCCGGGTCGTCGAGGCCGGAGCCGGCCTTCTTGCCCCACATCGCCTTCCGCCACAGCTCCGCGACCTCGGCGTCGGAGGCGTCCGAGCGGAGGGTGGCCCGCAGGTCCGTCTCCTCGGTGGCGAACAGGCAGGTCCGCACCTGGCCGTCGGCGGTGAGCCGGGTACGGTCGCAGGCCCGGCAGAACGGCCGGGTGACGGAGGCGATGACGCCGACGGTGTGCGGTCCGCCGTCGACGACCCAGCGCTCGGCGGGGGCGGAGCCGCGCTCGTCGGCGCCTTCCGGTGTCAGGGCGAAGCGGGTGCGCAGGGACTCCAGGATGTCCCCGGCGGTGATCATGCCGTCGCGCTTCCAGCCGTGCTGGGCGTCGAGCGGCATCTGCTCGATGAAGCGGAGTTCGTAGCCCTCCTCGACCGCCCAGGCGAGCAGGTCGGGTGCCTCGTCGGCGTTGAGCCCGGGCATCAGGACGGCGTTGACCTTGACCGGGGTGAGGCCGGCGTCGCGGGCGGCGGCCATGCCGTCGAGGACGTCCTGGTGGCGGTCGCGCCGGGTCAGGGTCTTGAAGACCTCGGGCCGCAGGGTGTCCAGGGAGACGTTGACCCGGTCCAGGCCGGCGGCCTTGAGCGCGGCGGCGGTGCGCTTGAGCCCGATGCCGTTGGTGGTGAGGGACATCCTGGGGCGCGGCTCCAGGGCCGCGCAGCGCTCGACGATGCCGACGAGTCCGGGGCGGAGCAGGGGTTCGCCGCCGGTGAAGCGGACCTCGGTGACGCCGAGGTCGGTGACGGCGATGCGGATGAGCCGGACGATCTCGTCGTCGGTGAGCAGGTCGGGCTTCGCGAGCCACTGCAGGCCCTCTTCCGGCATGCAGTACGTGCAGCGGAGATTGCAGCGGTCGGTGAGCGAGACGCGCAGGTCGGTTGCCACCCGGCCGAAGGTGTCGATGAGCACTGTGGGCCCCCTCCCCGTCTTGGTGTGGGCGTGTGGTTCGAGCCTACGTGAGCGGGCGGCCGGCGAGCAGGGCAGATTGTCACGAGGACCGGCGCGGCCGCGTCGTAGAYRTCTACGACGCGGCCGCCCGGAGGTCGCGGACCGTGTACGGCCGACTGCGCTGGGGTCAGTGCTTGACCGCGGCGGCGACCCCGACGCCGGTGAGGGACTTGACCTCCAGCTCGGCGTACTTGCCCGCGTCCGGCTCCTCCTTGGAGAAGAGGGAGCCGAGCCAGCCGAGGAGGAAGCCGAGCGGGATCGAGACGAGGCCGGGGTTCTCCAGCGGGAACCAGTGGAAGTCCACGCCCTTGAACATCGAGGCCGGGCCGCCGGAGACGACCGGGGAGAACAGGACGAGGACGACGGAGGAGATCAGTCCGCCGTAGATCGACCAGAGCGCGCCCTGGGTGGTGAACCTCTTCCAGAACAGCGAGTAGAGGATCGTGGGCAGGTTGGCGGAGGCCGCGACGGCGAAGGCGAGGGCGACCAGGCCGGCGACGTTGAGGTCGCGGGCGAGGGCGCCGAGGGCGATCGAGACGATGCCGATGAGGACGGTGGACAGCCGGGCCGCCCGCATCTCCTCCTGTTCGGTGGCCTTCCCGCGCTTGATCACGTTCGCGTAGATGTCGTGGGCGAAGGACGAGGACGAGGCCAGGGTCAGGCCGGCGACCACGGCGAGGATGGTGGCGAAGGCGACCGCGGAGATGACGGCGAGAAGGATCGCGCCGCCGGTGGAGCCGGCGCCGCCGCCGACCTCCAGGGCGGTGAGCGGGGCCGCCGTGTTGCCCGCCTTGTTGGACGCCGTGATGGTGTCGCCGCTGAGCAGCGCGGCGGCGCCGAAGCCGAGGACGATCGTCATCAGGTAGAAGCCGCCGATGATGCCGATGGCCCAGTTGACCGACTTACGGGCGGCCTTGGCGGTCGGCACCGTGTAGAAGCGGATCAGGATGTGCGGCAGTCCGGCGGTGCCGAGGACCAGGGCGATGCCGAGGGAGAGGAAGTCCAGCTTCGAGAGGGCGGTGGCGCCGTACTTGAGGCCGGGTTCCAGGAAGGCGTCGCCCTTGCCGCTGTTGGTGGCGGCGGCGCCGAGCAGCTGCGAGAGGTTGAAGTCGAACTTCAGCAGGATGAGGAAGGTGATGAGGAGCGTGCCCGCGATGAGCAGGACGGCCTTGACCATCTGCACCCAGGTGGTGCCCTTCATGCCGCCGATCGTCACGTAGACGATCATCAGGACGCCGACCAGGGCGACGATCCCGATCTTGCCGCCGTCGCTGGTGATGCCGAGGAGCAGCGACACGAGGACGCCGGCGCCCGCCATCTGCGCCAGCAGGTAGAAGATGGACACGACGATGGTGGAGGTGCCGGCGGCGGTGCGGACCGGGCGCTGGCGCATCCGGTAGGCGAGGACGTCGCCCATGGTGAACCGGCCGGAGTTGCGGAGCGGTTCGGCGACCAGCAGCAGGGCGACGAGCCAGGCGACCAGGAAGCCGATCGAGTACAGGAAGCCGTCGTAGCCGTAGAGGGCGATGGCGCCGCTGATGCCGAGGAAGGAGGCGGCGGACATGTAGTCGCCGGAGATCGCGAGGCCGTTCTGGAAGCCGGTGAACTGGCTGCCGCCGGCGTAGAAGTCGGCGGCGCTGCGGGTCTGCCGGCCGGCCCAGACGGTGATGGCCAGGGTCGCGATGACGAAGGCGCCGAAGAGGGCGATGATCAGGGGTCGGTGCTCGCTGGTGGCGTTGGCCGCGAGCAGGACGGGGGTGTTCATGCGTCGCCCTCCATGCGCTTTCTGATGGCGTCGGCCTGGGGGTCGAGCCGGTTCGCCGCGTGCCGGGAGTAGAGCCAGGCGATGAGGAAGGTGGTGGCGAACTGGCCGAGTCCCAGGACCAGGGCCACGTTGATGTTGCCGACGACCTTGGTCCCCATGAAGCCGCCCGCGTAGTTGGAGAGCAGCACGTACAGCAGGTACCAGGCGATGAAGGCCAGGGTGAGCGGGAAGGCGAAGGAGCGGTACGTGCGGCGGAGTTCGCCGAACTCGGCCCCCTCCTGCACCTCGATGAACTGCTCCGTGCCGGGCCCGGCGGGACCCGCGGGGCCCTCCGTCCCGTCTCTGGTCGGCGGGGGTGCTTCGGTAGGCACGGACTCTCCTCGTGACGCGGGGGCGGACGGCATGGACAAGGGGGCCTCACCGGGGTGTGGAACCGGGGGCTCCGGCCGGAGCCCCTCCCCTGCCCAACGGCACGGCGCCGAACGGGAAGTGGTTCACGCCGAGGATTTCTTCGGTCAGATCTTCATGAAGTCTTCTCAACTCATTGATGGGCGAGGAAGATCAGCGATAGCTTCACTCGTCATGCACCTGTCCGCGCGTAAACCCGCGCGCGGGCAGTACATACGGATGATGTGGAGAACCCATGGCTCATCTGGGATCGAGGCGCGGCCGAGCTCTCGCTCTGCCTGTTGGTCTCGCGCTCACGGCCTCGCTCGGCTTCCTTCCCTCCGGCGCTGCCTCCGCCGCGGAACTGAGCGACGCACCGGCGAAGGCCACCGTGGCGACGAACGGGCCGAAGCTGTCCTACGTCGTGAACGTCGGCGCGGGTCGCGGCACTCCCGCCGCGGTGCGGAAGTCGATCGTCCGGGCCGGTGGCACGGTGGTCGTCTCGTACGACCAGATAGGTGTCATAGTCGTCCACTCGCAGAACCCCGAGTTCGCGAAGGAGATCCGTCGGGCCTACGGCGTGGTGTCGGCCGGTTCGACCCGCACCGCCCCGCTCTCCGTGCAGACGGACAACTCCGTCGGCGGCGGCTCGCAGGCGCTGACCGAGGCCGAGGCCAAGGCCGCCGCCGCCCGTGCGACGGACGAGCAGGACGCCCTCGAGCCCCTGCAGTGGGACCTCCCGGCGATCAAGGCCGACAAGGCGCACAAGCGGACCCTCGGCAGCAAGCGGGTCACCGTCGGCGTCATCGACACGGGTGTCGACGACACCCACCCGGACCTGGCGCCGAACTTCGACGCCAAGGCCTCCGCGAACTGTGTCTCCGGCAAGGCGGACACCACCCCCGGTTCATGGCGTCCGAACCCGGGCGAGAGCGACCACGGCACCCACGTCGCCGGTACGATCGCCGCCGCCAAGAACGGCATCGGCATCACCGGTGTCGCCCCGGGCGTGAAGGTCTCCGGCATCAAGGTGTCGACCCCGGACGGCTTCTTCTACACGGAGGCCGTGGTCTGCGGCTTCGTGTGGGCGGCCGAGCACGGCGTCGACGTCACGAACAACAGCTACTACACCGACCCGTGGATGTTCGCGTGCAAGAACGACGCGGACCAGAAGGCGCTCATCGAGGCGGTCACCCGCGCGAGCCGCTACGCGGAGCACAAGGGCGCGGTCAACGTCGCGGCGGCCGGCAACTCGAAGTTCGACCTGGCGGCCGACGAGATCCTCGACAACAGCAGCCCGAACGACACCACCCCCGGTGACCGGGTCATCGACCCCAAGAAGTGCCTCGACTACCCGGCGATGCTGCCGGGTGTGGTCACGGTCTCCGCGACCGGCGCCAAGGGCCTGAAGTCGTCGTACTCGAACTACGGCCTGGGTGTCATCGACATCGCGGCCCCCGGCGGCGACAGCACCCGGTTCCAGACCCCGGAGCCCCCGGCGGTCAACGGCCTGATCCTGTCGACGACGGTCAACGGCGGCTACAACTACAAGGCCGGCACCTCGATGGCCGCGCCGCACGCGGCGGGCGTCCTGGCGCTGCTCAAGTCGACGTACCCCTCGGCGAGCCCGGCGGCCCTCAAGGCGCTGCTGTACGCGCAGGCCGACAAGCGCGCGTGCACCAACCCCTACGACATCGACGCCGACGGCAAGATCGACGCGGTGTGCGAGGGTGGCAAGAACAAGAACGGCTTCTACGGAGCCGGTCTGATCGACGCGCTGGACGCCGTCCGCCGTCACTAGGCACATGAGCGGATGAGGGCCCCGGTGTGCTGTGCCACACCGGGGCCCTTCGCATGGCACCGGGTGCCATAGTCGGCTCATGGGCAACGACAGCATGGACAACACGGTGCGCACGGGTACGGAGTTGCTGTGGTCGGTCCTCGGCGGTGATCCCGCCCTGGTGGACCGGGTGGAGTACGGCGGACCCGCGGGGCTGCTGGCCGCGCGGCTTCCGGTGATGGAGCTCGCCCGGGCCTCGGTCGCGGTCTGCTCGCTCGCCGCCGTGGAGCGGGCGGGGCTGCCCGGGCCGGTACGGGTGGACGACGGCGCCGTCGCCACCGCGTTCGTGAGCGAGCGGCAGCTGCGGGTCGACGGGCGGTCCCCGGTGAGCTTCGCCCCGCTCTCCCGATTCTGGCGGGCGGCCGACGGCTGGGTCCGCACGCATGCCAACTACCCGCACCACGAGGCGGCATTGCTGACCGCGCTCGATGTGCGGGACGGGTCCGTGGAGGCCGTCGGCGCCGCCATCGAGGCGCGCGGGGCGGTCGAGGTCGAGACGGCGGTGTACGCGGCCGGGGGTCTGGCCGTCGCGCTGCGGACGCCCGCGCGGTGGGCGGAGCATCCGCAGGGCCGGGAGGTGGCGGCGCGGCCGCTGCTGACCCGGGAGCGGCTCGACGACGCCCCGCCGCGGCGCCGCGGCGGGCCGCTGCGGGTCCTGGACCTGACCCGGGTGATCGCCGGGCCGGTCGCGACCCGGACGCTCGCGCTCCTCGGCGCGGACGTGCTGCGGATCGACCCGCCGGGCCGTCCCGAACTGCCGGACCAGCACGCGGACACGGACGTCGGCAAGCGGACCTCGGCGCTCGACCTGGACCGGCCGTCGGACCGGCGTACCTTCCAGGAGCTCCTGGACTCGGCCGACGTGCTGGTCACCGGCTACCGGCCGGGCGCGCTGGACCGCTTCGGCCTGGAGCGCCCCGGGCTGGTCACCGCGCGGCTCTCCGCCTGGGGCGAGTACGGCCCGTGGGCCGGGCGGCGCGGCTTCGACAGCCTGGTGCAGGTGGCGACCGGGATCGCGGTCACCGAGGGGTCGGCGGAGCGGCCGGGGACGCTGCCGGCGCAGGCGCTGGACCACGGGACCGGCTATCTGCTCGCGGCGGCGGTCCTGCGGTCGCTGACCGAGCAGGACCGGGACGGCGGCACGCGGCTGGTGCGGCTCGCCCTGGCCGGGACGGGGCACTGGCTGACGCACGCGCTGCCGCGGTACGAACCCGGGCGGTACGTCACCGACACGGAGGGGCCGCTCGGCCGGCTGCGGCACGCGCTGTCGCCCGTCGCGTACGAGGGCGGCCCGGCGGGCTGGTCCCGCCCGCCGGGCGTCCAGGGGGCCGACGCCCCCGCCTGGGCTACGGCGTGACGAGGACCTTGAGGGCGGTGCGCTCGTCCATCGCCCGGTAGCCGTCGGGGACTCCGTCGAGGCCGACGGTCAGGTCGAAGACCGGCGACGGGTCGATGGTGCCGTCGAGGACGTCGGGGAGCAGTTCCGGGATGTACGCGCGCACGGGGGCGACGCCGCCGCGCAGGGCGATGTTCCGGTCGAACATGACGGACAGGTCGAGTCCGGTGCCGCTGCCGTGGGGGACGCCGACGTAGCCGATCGAGCCGCCGTCGCGGGCGACGGCGACGGCGGTCCGCATGGACTGCTCGGTGCCGACGGCCTCGATGACGGCGTGGGCGCCCTGGCCGCCGGTGAGCTCGCGGACGGCGGCCTCGGCGGCCTCGCCGCGCTCGGCGACGACGTCGGTGGCGCCGAAGAGGCGGGCGATGTCGGTGCGGGCGGTGTGCCGGCCGAGCGCGATGATCCGCTCGGCGCCCAGGCGGCGGGCGGCGAGGACGCCGCAGAGGCCGACGGCGCCGTCGCCGACCACGGCGACGGTCGAGCCCTTGCGGACCCCGGCGCCGAGGGCGGCGTGGTGGCCGGTGCCCAGGACGTCGGAGAGCGCGAGGAGCGCGGTGAGGAGGCGGTCGTCCGAAGCGGCGTCGGCGGGGAGCTTGACGAGGGTGCCGTCGGCGAAGGGGACGCGGACGGCCTCGCCCTGGCCGCCGTCGGAGCCGACCGAGCCCCAGAAGCCGCCGCTCGGGCAGGAGGTCTGGAGGCCCTCGGCGCAGCGGTCGCAGGTGCCGTCGGACCAGACGAAGGGGGCGACGACGAGGTCTCCGGCGGTGAATCCGGTGACCTCGGAGCCCGCGGCCTCGACGATGCCGAGGAACTCGTGGCCGATGCGCTGGCCGGGCTGCCGGGCGGACTCGCCGCGGTAGGCCCACAGGTCGCTGCCGCAGACGCAGGCGCGCAGGACGCGGACGACGACGTCGGTGGCGTCCCGCACGACCGGGTCGGGCACGTCCTCCACGCGCAGGTCGAACGGGGCGTGGATGGTGGTGGCGCGCATGACGGACGTTCCTTGCTGTCGGACGGTTGTACGACGTTCGTCGTACATCGCGTGCGGTGCTTCCGCGCGGCGGGTGCGGGTCGGCGCGGTGGCGGGGGCGGGCGCCGTGGGGCGGCTAGACGCCCGTCGACCCGAGGAGGGAGCCCGCGCCGTAGGTGACCGCCATCGCCAGGGCTCCGCCGGCCACGTTGCGGAGGATCGCGCGGCCGGCGGGGGCGGCCCCCAGGCGGGCGCTCCACCAGCCGGTGAGGGCGAGGGCCGCGAGCACGGAGAGCACCGTGACCCAGAGCCGGGCCGAGGCCGGGGGCAGGACGATCGCGAGGAGCGGGAGCAGGGCGCCGACGGTGAAGGCGAGGCAGCTGGCCGCGGCCGCGTGCCAGGGGACGGTGAGCCGGTCGGGGTCGATGCCCAGCTCCACGCGCGCGTGGGCGCGCAGCGCGTCGCGGGCGGTGAGCTGCTCGGCGGCCTCGCGGGCCACGTCGGTGGAGAGGCCGCGGGCCGCCAGGAGGCCGGTGAGTTCGGCCAGTTCCGCCTCCGGGTCCTCGCGGAGTTCGCGCCTCTCCTCGGCGAGGGCGGCCTTCTCGGAGTCGCGCTGGGTGGAGACGGAGACGTACTCCCCCGCCGCCATCGACATCGATCCGGCGAGCAGCCCGGCGAGGCCGGCGGTGAGCAGGGCCGCCTGGGACTCGGTGGCGCCCGCGACGCCGACGACGAGGCCCGCGGTGGAGACGACTCCGTCGTTGGCTCCGAGCACGGCGGCCCGGAGCCAGTTGAGACGGGAGCCGAGGCCTCCGCCGGGGGTCTCGGCGGCCGGGGTGTCGGCGGCGGGTACGTCGGTCGGCTGGGGTGCGTCGGTCACGTCCGTGAGCGTCGCACCCGGCGGGTCACCAGACGCGGACCGACCCGCCCGGGGCGAAGGCCGGGCTGGTGGCGCCCGCGGGGACCTCCTTCAGGGGCTCGGCGATCTCCTCGACGCGCGGGCCGTGGACGGCGGCGAGGGGGGCGAGGAGGCGGAGGTCGAAGCCGTAGACGCGGGCCGCGTTGCCGCCGACCATCGCCGCGACCTCCTCCGTCGGCAGTCCGGCGTAGGCGATCCGGAGGCCTTCGCGGGAGTACGGCGTGGTGCCCTCGTCGTGCGGGTAGTCGCTGCCCCACATGATCTTGTCGAGGCCGATCCGGTCGCGGAGCGGGACCTCGTGGGGCCGCATGAAGCTGGCGCCGACGAAGCAGTTGTCGCGCCAGACGGTGCTGGGTCCCCTGCCCATGGCCTCGGCGAGGCCGGCGCCGAACTTGGACTCGGCGGTGGCGGCCCGCGTCGCGGCCGAGACCAGCCGGCCGTGGTAGTAGTCCAGCATGTCGAGCACGCCCGGGATCCAGCCCGAGCCCTGTTCGGTCAGGACCAGCCGGAGCCCCGGGTGGCGCCGGAAGGCCCCGCCGAACACCAGGTGCCACAGGGCCCGGTGGGAGAACCAGGTCGTCTCCACCATGAAGACCGCCCGGGCGGCCGGTTCGTCGCCCAGCGGCGGCGACGCCGAGCCGCCGTGGTGGTTGACGGGGACGTCGAGCTCGGCGCAGACCGCCCAGATCGGGTCGTACGCCTCCGAGTACAGCTCGGGCACGGGCGAGCCGGGCGGCACGCCGGGGAGCAGGACGCCGCCGGTGAGCCCCGCCGCGCGGGCGCGGCGGATCTCGGCGACCGCCGCGTCCACGTCGTTGAGGAGGATCTGCGCCACCCCGGCCCGGCGCCCCGGGGCGGCCGCGCAGAAGTCGGCCAGCCAGCGGTTGTGCGCCTGGAGTCCGGCCCACCGCAGCTCGTACTCGGCCGCGGTGGGCGGCTGGGCCATCAGGGAGGCCTTGGGGAAGAACGGCGGGACGGTGTTGGGGAAGACGACCTCGGCGACGATGCCGTCCGCCTCCAGCTCGCGGAGCCGGCGATCGGAGTTCCAGTTGCGGTCGGCGGTGTCGGCGAGCAGGTCCTCGTACGGGTTGACGTAGGAGGCCGCCCAGGCGTCGAAGGCCTCGTGGTGGCGGCTCTCCAGGTACGGGCGGTAGTCGAGGAGGTCGGCGCCGGCGTGGCAGTCGGCGGAGATGACGGTGTAGCGGTCCATCAGCTCACCCCCAGGGTGGGGAAGTCGTGGTCCGTGAGCCAGTGGCGGCCGACCTCGCGCGAGCGGGCCCAGGAGGCCTCGACGGCGGTCTGGTCGGCGGGCTGGCCGAGGTCGGCGGGGGTGGGGCCGATGCGGCGGGCGATCGGCTCCAGCGTCGGCAGGTCGAAGCCGAAGACCTCGGCCGCCGCGAGCCCCAGCATCCGGCGGGTCTCCGTCACCGGGATGTCGTGGAAGGTCCGCCGCAGCCAGCCGCGGGTGTCGGGCCAGGTGCCCTCCGGGTGCGGGAAGTCGGAGCCCCACAGGATGTTGTCGACGCCGATCTCGTACCGCTGGGCGAGTTCGCGGCGTTTGGTGTTGGTGGCGCAGACGAAGACCTGCCGGTCCAGGTACTCGCTCGGCGGGCGCCTCAGTTCGGCGAACGGGGACAGCTTCTTGCCGCCGTGCGCGCCGAGGTAGAGCCGGTCCATGAACCAGAGCAGGTTGGGCAGCCACCAGCAGCCGGACTCGGCGACCCCGAACCGCAGTCCGGGATGCCGCTCGAAGACGCCCGACCACAGGAGGAACCACAGCGGTCGGGCCGGCCACCAGGTGACCTCGGAGACGTAGATGCCGAGGTGGTCGCCGTACTCCTCGCGGGGTGCCGCTCCCGAGTGGGTGACCAGCGGCATCCCCGTCTCGGCGGCGGCCGCCCAGACCGGTTCGTAGACCCGGTCGTGGTAGGGCGCCTTGTCCACCCACATGGAGGGGATCATCAGCGCGCCGAGTCCGGACTCCCTGGCCCGGTGGATCTCGGCGACGACCTTCGCGGGCTCGGCGGTGATCGGCAGCAGCGCGACTCCGCAGTGCCGGGCGGGGTTCCGGCCCACGAACTCGGCGAGCCAGCGGTTGTGCGCCTGCGCGCCCGCCATGCCCAGCTCGGGGTCCTGGTCTCCGGAGAGGCCGAGGCCGACGCCGAAGGGCGCGGCGGTCCGGCTGTCGACGGCGTCCGCGTCGGGGAAGACGACCTCGGCCGCCACCCCGTCGCCGTCGAGCTCCTTGAGGCGCTGCCCGGCGTCCCAGCCGCCCCGCAGCCCCTCCTCGTGGTCGCTGAACCACTGCTGCGCGAAGGCCTCGTTGCGGACCCCCAGCCGGGTCATGGCCTCCCGGCGCGCCTCGCGGCCGGCGAGGAAGTCGTCGAAGGCGCGGTGGAAGCGGGAGTCCAGATAGGGCCGGTACTCCTCGGTGGGGAGTCCGGCGTGGCAGTCGGAGGAGATGATCAGATACGGGTCGTTCGGATCGGCCATCACGGCCTCCTCAGTCGAGAATGAAGCTCTCCAGGTACGACGGGTCGGCGCGGTCGAGCATCGACCGCGAGCGCGCCCGGATCTGCCGGTCGCTGTGCTCGCTCTCCGGCAGCATCCAGAAGCGGTCGGCGCGGATGCCGTCGACGACGTGCTCGGCGACCTCCTCCACCGGGGTGAAGGCGACCTCGTGGCCGGCCTCCCTCATCGCGGCCTCCCACTGGTCGAGGCTGCGGTACGGGGTCCTGCGCGGGCGCTCCTTGGCGTACCGCTCGGGTCGGTTGCGGTGCGACTCCCAGAGGCCGGTGCGGAGCATGTACGGGCCGGGGAAGAGCACGGAGGCGCCCACGCGCGCGTGCTCGGCCCGGAGGTGGGCGTAGAGGGACTCGGTCATGGTGACGACGGCCGCCTTGGTGACCGCGTACACGGAGGCGGTGGGCAGCGGGGCGATGCCGCCGTCGCCGGAGGAGGTGTTGACGACGTGGCCGGGCTCGCCACCCGCGAGCATCCGGGGGACGAAGGCCTGGATGCCGTGGAAGACGCCCCAGACGTTGACCGAGAAGGCCCACTTCCAGTCGTTGGGCTCGTGCTCCCACATGCGGCCCTCGGCGCCGGAGCCGACCCCGGCGTTGTTGCAGAGGACGTGGACGGCGCCGAAGGCCGTGTACGCGGCGTCGGCGAACTCCCGCACCGCGTCGGGGTCGGAGACGTCCACGGTCCGGGCGAGGACCCGCGCCCCGGCGGCCGTGAGCTCGTCGGCGGCCTCGGCGAGCGCGCCCTCCTCGATGTCGCCGAGGACGACGGCCAGGCCCTCGGCGGCGAAGCGGCGGGCCATCGCGAGGCCGATGCCGCTCGCCGCGCCGGTGACGACGGCGACCTGTCCCTCCCGCAGCTCCATCAGGCGCTCCCCTCGGGCGGTCCGTCGAGGATCTGCTGCGGGTCGTCGTACCGCTGGTGGATGTACGGCAGGAGGGCCTGCGCGGAGACCCGTTCGGCGACCGCGCCCTTCTGGTCGGTGGTCTTCTCGCCGAGGGTGATCTCGACGAGCCGGCGGACGGGGAGGTCGGCGACCGGGTCGTACATGGACTCGCGCAGCACCACGTCGCCGGTGACGCGCTCCAGCCGGCGGACCTTCTCGTGGCGGACGCAGTGGACGAGGACGGGGTCGGCGTCGAAACCCGAGCCCTCCACGCCCGGCAGGAACTTGAAGTAGAAGTCGGTCCGCTCGGCCGGTTCCGGGAGCGGCAGCGGCCCGGAGACCGCGCCGCGCACCTCGACGAAGTCGATGCCGTGCCGTCCGAGCGCGGCGCGGACGACGAGGCCGTCGCGCTCGACGACGACCTCGCCGAGCTTCTTCGGTTCGCCGAAGACCTCCCGGCCGCCGACGAGGGCGCGTTCGTGGGTCATCGGCATGACCAGCGGGTACCAGCCCTCGCGGTCGCCGTGGGCGGCGGCGACCGCCACCGAGCCGGCGCCGAGCGGGTAGCCGGGCAGGTCGACCTGGGAGATCGTGGCCCGGACGAGGGGCCGCGCGGTGGGTTTCAGCGGGGGCGGCAGGACGGCCGCCACCACCTCCGGATCGGTCTCCCAGAGGGCGACCACTCCGGTGGACCAGATGTCGGGGAGCTTCGCGCTCCTGGTGCGGGCCGCCGTGATCTCGGCGTCCGTGCGCGCCCCGTACCGTACTCGTGCCATGGCGTACCACCCTTCGGGGGGTCGAGTCTGTAACACAGTTACACCGACGGCGATGAAGGGTAAAGACCCGTGCACGCACAGGAGTTGGGGGACGGATGGCGCGCGCCGCACTCACCCGCGAGGAGGTCCTGGAGGCCGCCGCCGCCCTGGTGCGCCGGCACGGCCCGGACGCCCTCACCATGCGCAGGCTCGCGGCCGACCTCGGCACCGCGGTCACCTCGATCTACTGGCACGTCGGCAACCGCGAGTCGCTGCTCGACGCCCTGGTGGAGCGGACGGTCGCCGACCTCGACACGATCCGGCCGCGCGGCGCGACCCCGGCCGAGCGGCTGGTCTCGGTCGCCCGCGCGCTGCGCCGCGCGCTGCGCGAGCGCCCCCATCTGGTCGCGATGGTCCACGAACGGGGCCTGACGGAACGCATGTTCCTGCCGGCCCAGCGCGCGCTGGTCCACGAGGCGCACGCCGCGGGACTGCGCGGGGCGCACGCGGCGCGGGCCGTGCGCGCGGTGCAGTTCCAGGTCGTCGGCTTCGTCCTGGTGGAGCGCAACCGGGAGCGCGCGCCGGCGCAGTCGCCCGCCGAGGAGGAGTTGTGGAGCGGTGAGGACGCCGAGTCCGACGCCCCCCTGGCGCGGGCGCTCGCCGCTCCGGTCGACACCGAGCGGCTGTTCGTCGACTCGGTGCGGGCCCTGGTCGACGGACTCCTCGCCGGGGCTCCCGGGGGCACCGGGGACGGAGCTGTCGGCCGCGGGCCGTATTCTCTGTGACCGTGCTTGACGACCGAACGACAGCAGCGACGTGGCCGGCCGCCTACCCGCAGGGGTACGCGGTCGTCGACGTGGAGACCACCGGACTCGCCCGCGACGACCGGATAGTGTCGGCTGCCGTCTACCGGCTGGACGCCCAGGGGAACGTCGAGGACCACTGGTACACGCTGGTCAACCCCGAGCGCGATCCGGGTCCCGTCTGGATCCACGGGCTCACCACCGACGTCCTGGAGGGCGCGCCGCTCTTCCCGGAGATCGCGGCGGAGTTCGCGGCCCGGCTGGACGGGCGGGTGCTCGTCGCGCACAACGCGATGTTCGACTGGCAGATGATCGCCCGGGAGTACGCGCGCGCGGAGTCGGCCGCGCCGGTGCGGCAGCGGCTGTGCACGATCGCGCTCGCCAAGGAACTGTCGCTGCCGCTGCCCAACCACAAGCTGGAGTCGCTCGCCGCCCACTTCGGCGTCGTCCAGCAGCGCGCGCACCACGCGCTGGACGACGCGCGCGTGCTCGCGGAGGCGTTCCGGCCGAGCCTGCACACGGCGGCCGAGCGCAACGTGCGGCTGCCGCTGCTCGAATGCCGGCCGCTGACCGAGTGGGCCGCGTCGCCCGCGCCGCAGCCGCGGATCGGCCACCAGGCCGGGTACGGCTCGTCGTACCGGGCGGGGAGCTGGCGCCCCTCGCGGAAGCGGCCGCCGTGCCCGTACCCCAACCCGGGCCGGTACGAGACGGACAGACCGCTCAGGCAGGGCATGCGGGTGGCGTTCTCGGGGGACACCTCCGTCGACCGCGAACTCCTGGAGGACCGCACGGTCGAGGCCGGGCTGCACGTGGCGGGGAGCGTCTCCCGGCTGACCAGCCTCCTCGTCACCAACGACCCGGACGCGGCCACCTCCAAGACCGTCAAGGCCAAGACCTTCGGCACGCCGATCGTCGACGAGGCCGCCTACACCCAGCTGCTGCGGGACGTGGCCCCGGCAGACGGGTGACACCCCCGGCCCGGCGGGCGTGCCGCGCGGCGCCCGCCGGGGCGTGAGCCCCACCCTGTGGCGCATGGCACGTTGTGAGGTCTGCGGAAACGATTACGGCATGTCCTTCGAGGTACATGCACAGGGCGCGGTCCATGTCTTCGACTGCTTCGCGTGCGCCATCCACCGCATGGCGCCCATCTGCGAGCACTGCCGGGTCCAGATCATCGGACAGGGCGTCGAGGTCGACGGCAGCTGGTTCTGCGGCGGCCACTGCGCCCGCGCGGAGGGAAAGGTGGGCATCGTCGACAGGGTCTGAAGGACGGCGGGGTCCGGGGAGACGGCCATCGGCCCGCCTCCGCCCGGCCTCCCCGCGAGCCGCCCCCCCGTGCGTGCACCCCGTGGACCGAGTTGTACGGTCATGGGGTGTACCGCTTCTTGTTGTCCCGGCAGTGGGTGATCCTCACCCTCATCGCCCTCGTCCTCGTCCCGACGATGATCGAGCTGGGCTTCTGGCAGTTCCACCGGCACGAGCGCCGGGTCGCCCAGAACGCCCTGATCGCGGACAGCATCGCGGCGAAGCCGGTCCCGGTCGAGGAGCTCACCTCCCCCGGGCACACGGTCCCCCGCTCCGACTACTGGCGGCCCGTCACCGCCACCGGCACCTTCGACACCACCCACGAGGTGGTCGTCCGGCGCCGCACCTCCTCCGACGAGCGGGTCGGCGTGCACATCCTGACCCCGCTGGTCCTCCGGGACGGCCTGGTCGTCCTGGTCAACCGCGGCTGGGTCCCAGCCGCCGCCGACCAGCACTCCTTCCCGCCGGTGCCGCCCGCTCCCAAGGGCGAGGTCACCATCACCGGCCGGCTCAAGGCCGACGAGACGACCGGCGCGAGCGGCATCAAGGACCTGAAGGGCCTCCCCGACCGCCAGGTCATGCTCATCAACAGCGGGCAGCAGGCGCAGCTCATCGGCCGCGAGGTGCTCGGCGGCTACCTGGAGCAGACCGGACCCGAGCCCGCCGGCGACACCCCCGAGCTGATCCCCGAGCCCGACCACGAGTCGATCGGCGCCCACATGGCGTACGCGGTGCAGTGGTGGCTCTTCGCCGCCGGCGTCCCCGTCGGCTGGGTGATCCTGGTCCGCCGCGAGAAGCGCGACCGCGAGACCGCGGGCGCTTCGGGCGCCGCGGGCGCCTCCGGGGCCGGCGGAGACGACGCCCCGGACGCCCCGGACACCCCGGACGGCCCCGGGAGCCACGCGGCTGAGGCCCAGGCCACTCCGTCCCGCTGATTGACCACCGCCACTTGCGGGAACAGCCCAAAGAGTGACGCAACGTATCGACGACTACGCCCTCATCGGCGATCTCCAGACGGCCGCACTCGTCGGCCGTGACGGATCGGTCGACTGGCTGTGTCTGCCCCGGTTCGACTCGGCCGCCTGCTTCGCCTCGCTCCTCGGTGACGAGGAGAACGGCCACTGGCGCATCGCACCGAAGGGCGCCACCAGCTGCACCTCCCGCCGCTACGCCGACGGCACCCTCGTCCTGGAGACCTTCTGGGAGACCCGTACGGGCACGGTCAAGGTCGTGGACTTCATGCCGCAGCGGGACACGGCCCCCGACCTGATGCGGATCGTCGAGGGGATCAGCGGGAGCGTCGAGATGAGCTCCGTCCTGCGGCTCCGCTTCGACTACGGCTCGGTCGTGCCCTGGATGCGCCGCTCCGACGGCCACCGGGTCGCGGTCGCCGGGCCGGACGCCGTCTGGCTGCGCAGCGAGCCGCCCGTGAAGACCTGGGGCCAGCAGTTCTCCACCTGCTCCGCCTTCACCGTCGACGCCGGCGAGAAGGTCGCCTTCGTCCTCACCTGGCACCCCTCCCACGAACCGCGCCCAGACCTCGTCGACCCGTACGAGTCCCTGGAGCACTCCCTCGCGGACTGGCGCGAGTGGTCGGACCGCTGCACCTACCGAGGCCCCTACCGGGACGTGGTGCTGCGCTCCCTGATCACCCTCAAGGCCCTCACCTACGCGCCGACCGGCGGCATCATGGCCGCCCCCACCACCTCCCTGCCGGAGGAGATCGGCGGCGTGCGGAACTGGGACTACCGCGCCTGCTGGCTGCGCGACTCCTCCCTCACCCTCGGCGCGCTGCTCGCCGCCGGCTACGTCGACGAGGCGCGCGCCTGGCGGGACTGGCTGCTCCGCTCGGTCGCCGGCGACCCGGCCGACCTCCAGATCATGTACGGGCCCGCCGGGGAGCGGCGGCTCCCGGAGACGACCCTGCCCTGGCTGCGCGGCTACGCCGACTCGGCGCCGGTACGGACCGGGAACGCGGCCGTGGACCAGTTCCAGCTCGACGTGTACGGCGAGGTCATGGACTCGCTCCACCGCGCCCACGAGGCCGGGATCCCCGCGGAGAAGCACGCCTGGAACCTCCAGCTGAGCCTGCTCGGCTTCCTGGAGTCGACCTGGCGCGAGCCCGACGAGGGGCTGTGGGAGGTGCGCGGCCGGCGACGGCACTTCACCCACTCGAAGGTGATGGCCTGGGTGGCCGCCGACCGGGCGGTGCGGACCCTGGAGGCGGACCCCTCGCTGCCGGGGGACGCGGCCCGCTGGCGGACCATGCGCGACGAGATCCACGCGCAGGTGTGCGCGCGGGCCTTCGACCCCGTCCGGAACACCTTCACCCAGTCGTACGGCTCGCAGGAGCTGGACGCCGCGACCCTGCTGATCCCGCAGGTCGGCTTCCTGCCGCCGGACGACCCCCGGGTGCTGGGCACGGTGGAGGCGGTACAGGCCGAGCTGCTGCACGAGGGCTACGTACGCCGCTACAGCACGGACGGCGGGACCGTGGACGGGCTGCCGGGCCAGGAGGGCACCTTCCTGGTCTGCTCCTTCTGGCTCGCGGACGCGCTCTGGCTCTGCGGCCGGCGCGAGGAGGCCCGCGCGCTCTTCGAACGCCTGGTGGCCCTCTGCAACGACGTGGGCCTGCTCGCGGAGGAGTACGACCCGGTGACGGACCGCCAGCTGGGCAACTTCCCGCAGGCGTTCAGCCACATCGGCCTGGTGGGCACGGCGTTCGCACTGGCAGCCGAGGACGAGGACCCGGCAGGATAGGTCCATGGATCTTGGGATGAAGGACCGTGTGTACGTGGTGACCGGGGCGACGCGGGGGCTCGGGCGGGCCTCCGCCGAGGCGCTGCTCGCCGAGGGGGCCAGGGTGCTGGTCACCGGCCGCGAGGAGAAGACCGTCGCCGAGGCGGTGGCCGAGCTCGGGCCGAACGCGGCGGGCGTCGTCGCGGACAACACCGACCCCGGGACCCCCGAGCGGCTGATCGCCGAGGCGCGGGCGCGGTTCGGCGGCTTCGACGGCATCCTCGTCAGCGTCGGCGGGCCGGCCCCCGGCTTCGCCGCCGACAACACCGACGAGGAGTGGGCGGCCGCCTTCGACACCGTCTTCCTCGGGGCCGTACGACTGGCCCGCGCGGCGGCCGCCGCCCTCGACGAGGGCGGCGTCATCGGCTTGGTGCTGTCCGCCTCGGTCCACGAGCCGATCCAGGGCCTGGCCCTCTCCAACGGGCTCCGCCCGGGTCTCGCCGGCTTCGCGAAGTCCCTCGCCAACGACCTGGGGCCGCGCGGGATCCGGGTGATCGGACTGCTGCCCAGCCGGATCGACACGGACCGGGTGCGGTTCCTGGACTCCCTCTCGGGCGACGCGGACGCGGCCCGCGCCGCCAACGAGGCGGAGATCCCGCTGCGCCGCTACGGCACCCCGGAGGAGTTCGGGCGGACGGCGGCCTTCCTGCTGTCGCCGGCCGCCTCGTACCTCACGGGCCTGATGATCCCGGTGGACGGCGGGGCGCGCGCCGGGTTCTGACCCTCAGGCGACCCTGCGGGCCCGGTGCTTCACCGCCCGCAGGCGCGCCTCGGTGGGCAGCGCGGGCAGTCCGGCGGACGTCCGGGCGTGAGCCAGTGCCTGTCCGCTGAGCGTGGTGAGCGCGGCCCCCGGGGAGGCGTACGGCTCCAGGTGGAGCGCGACGCGGGTGCAGGGAGCCGCGCGGCGGCCCGTGAGGGCGACCCGGGCCCGGGACACGCCCTCCTGCGCGGTGGCGTCCGCCTCCAGGACGCCCTCCAGGGCCCGGCCGCGCAGCACCGCCACCTCGCCGTCGCCGCTGTCGACGACGACCTCGGCGAGCCGGGCCCGCCGGAACTGGGCGAGCAGCCACCACAGGGCCAGCAGGACGACGAGTCCGAGGACCGCGATGACCACCGGCCACCACCAGCCCTCCGACCGCCAGCGCTGCCGGTCCGCGGTGGAGAGCAGTACGTCCGAGGGGCCCGACCAGGGCCACCAGGACGGTACGGACAGGTCGAGGGCGGCGGCGAGGACGCCGCCGCCGAGGAGGAGCAGCACCAGCCCGGCGAGACCGAGCAGGAGGCGGTTGACGCGCCGGAGGACGACTCTCACCGGATCATCCCTTTCTGGGCGGCCTGGCCACCCGGACCGTGACGGCGGGCGGGTGGGCGAGGCCGAGTTCGTCGACGCCGGCCGTCAGCGCCGACTCCACGTCGGCGCGGACCTCGTCGAGGTCCCGGAAGTGCGAGACGGCCTTGACCGCGGCCTTGGAGCGGCGGACGCGGACCTTGGCGGACTGCACCCCGGAGACCTCCATGGCCCGGTCCCGCAGGGCGAGGGCGGCGGCCTCCCGGTCGAGCCCCGCCCGTACGTCGGCGTGTTCGCGGCGCATCGGGAGGATCTCGCGCAGGCCGGGGGTCGCGGCCAGCACCAGGAGCCAGACGCCGAGGACGGCGGCGACGGCCGCGCCGACGACGACCCAGGTGTCGTCGAGCGGCCGGGTCGCGAGGCCGTCGGCGAGTTCGCGCCGCCAGGCCATGGCCCGGCGGTCGGCGCGTACGGCCGCCACGTCGTAGAGCAGGAGTCCGGCCCCGCCCACGACGAGGGCCGCGAGCACGGCGGCGGGGACGCGCCGGGTCGCCCAGAAGCGGCGGACGCGGCCCGTGGGGGCGTCGGCCGGGGCGGGGACGCCATCGGGGCCGAAGGTGTCCCCGGCACCGGCAAGACCGGCCCCGGG
>NZ_RDBH01000129.1:1332199-1347790 GCF_008042145.1 Streptomyces sp. adm13(2018) | reverse complement strand
GTCGTGGCCGGGGGCGGGGGTGCCCGGGCCGGAGGTGGGAGTCGTCATGACAGGCGGCCCCTCGACGCTCCCTGACGGGTGAGGGCGGAGTGGAGGCGTTCGACGTCGACGGTGACCTCGTGGACCTCCATGCCCACCAACTCCTCGACACGGCTGCGGACCCGGCCGCGGACGGCCCCGCAGCGGGCCCCGATGTCGGCGGGATAGCCGAGTTCGAGGCTCACGGCGACCCGGACGACGTCCCGGTGGACGTCGACCGAGGCGTGCGGCTTGGATCCGCCCTCCGGAACGGGGCCCGCGGCCTCCCTCGCCGCCTGCGCGGCGATCTTCGCGACGACCCGGTCCGCGATTCTGGTCGCCCCCCGCTCGCGGACCGGGCCGCGGGGTCCGGGACGGGCTGCCACCGCCGTCACCGCGGCCGCCCGCCGCGTTCGCGGCCCCGGAAGAAGTCGCCGGGTTCGAGGTCGCCGTCGAGGAAGCGGCCCGCCACGAAGCCGACCGCCCCCAGAGCCGCGACCAGCAGAAACGCCCCGAAGCCGCCGAAGTATCCGGCGAAGCCGAGGGCCATGCCGGCCACCAGGCCTACCACCGCCATGCTCATTCCTGACCCCTTTCTGAGTCCTCCTGAGCCCCTGTGCACAGCCGTCAGCGGCTACTGGAGCCGGGATTCGGGCTCGTCCTCTTCCTCGTCGGGCAGCTTCACGTCGCTGACCGCGATGTTGACCTCGACGACCTCCAGGCCGGTCATCCGCTCCACCGCCGCGATGACGTTCTCCCGGACGTCGCCGGCGACGTCCGCGATGGAGACGCCGTAGTCGACGACGATCTCCAGGTCGAGCGCGGTCTGCACCTCGCCGACCTCGGCCTTCACCCCTCGGGTGACGTTCGACTTGCTGCTGCCTCCGCCGGGCACGCGGTCGCGTACGGCGCCGAAGGTGCGGGAGAGGCCGCTGCCCATCGCGTGGACGCCTTCGACGTCCCGGGCGGCGAGGCCGGCGATCTTCTCGACCACTCCGTCGGCGATGGTGGTGCGGCCGCGGGAGGCGGGAGCGCCGCCGCCCCGCTTGCTGACCGAGGTCCGGCGCGCTTCGTCGCCGGAGTCGGTGGAATGGGTGGTGTCCGTCATTTGGTTTCGCCCCTTCTGGGATATTGCGGGGTTCTTCGCCCACATTAAGGGCGCTTACCCGCTTCCGCCCCGGGGATACGGCAGGCTGGGGTAATGACGACAGCTGACGGTTGGACGGCGGCGGTACGGAATCGCCTCTCTCCGGGCAGGCTGCTGCCGCTCGGAGCGGCGGCGGAGCGGGCTTGGATCACCGAGCGGGCGGTGCGCGAGGCGCTTGACCGGGCGGCCTCGGCGGTGCCGGGCGCCGTGCCGGGCAGGATGCGGATCGGCCCGGCGGAGGAGTCCGGCCCGGAAGCGGGCGCCGTGCTGATCACGGCGCCGCTCGGCGCGGTCGCGGGGCGGGCCCTGCCGGACCTGGCCGGGGAGCTGCGGACGGCCCTGCTCGCCGCCGCCGAGGACGGGCTCGGCCTCGTGGTCGCCGGAGTGGACCTCCGGGTGACGGAACTCCTCGACACGCCGCCGGAGCCGGGCGCCGGAGCCAC
The DNA here is from genome assembly GCF_008042145.1 of Streptomyces sp. adm13(2018). Taxonomy (GTDB): domain Bacteria; phylum Actinomycetota; class Actinomycetes; order Streptomycetales; family Streptomycetaceae; genus Streptomyces. Next base: position 1,346,182 of record NZ_RDBH01000129.1, on the reverse strand, counting down.
CCCGGCGCCCGGCCCCACCTCACCGGCCACGGACGACCCCGTGGCGCTCGCCGCCCTCGGGGTGCCGGGGGTCGCGGCGGTGACGGACACCCTGGGCCCGCCGGTGCGCCGGAGACCCGAGGAGGTCCGGGTGGAACTGGCCGTGACGGCGGGTTCCCGCCCGCTGGACGTGGCCCGCGCGGTACGGACGGCGGTGGCCGCGGCCGTCCCGGAGGAGGGGGTCGCGGTCGCCGTCGTGGTGTCGGACCTGCGCTAGGCCGGGCGCGGGGCGAGCCGGATCCCCGGCCGCCGATCGCCGGGACGGAGTTCCGGGGCCGCGTACCGCCGATCGGGTGAGAGCCGGGCCGGCGGGCACGCGGGACGTGGGTGCGGGCACCCGGAGCGGGCGGGTTGGCGCGCGGGACGTGCAACGGCCCGGACTGTACGGGCACCCGGACCGTGCGGGCGCGCGGAAACCCCGGGGCCGCCCGCAGAACGGGTACCCGGGGATCACCAGGCCCGGGGACACACGGGCACGCGTCAGTCGCCGAGGCCGGCCAGGTCGCGCAGGCGGCGGGCCTGGGCGGCGCGCTCGGCGACGCGCTGCTCCTCGTACGAGCGGCCGGAGACGCCCTGGAGCAGCGCCTTGGTCTCGGTGACCGCGTCGCGGGGCGCCGCGAGCAGGGCGGCGGCCAGGTCCCGTACGGCCGCGTCGAGCTCGCCGGCGGGCACGGACAGGTTGGCGAGGCCGATGCGCTCGGCCTCGTCCGCGTGGACGAAGCGGCCGGTGGCGCAGATCTCCAGCGCGCGGGCGTAGCCGACGAGCGAGACCAGGGGGTGCGTCCCGGTCAGGTCCGGGACGAGGCCCAGGCTGGTCTCGCGCATGGCGAACTGCACGTCCTCGGCGACGACCCGCAGGTCGCAGGCGAGGGAGAGCTGGAAGCCCGCGCCGATGGCGTGGCCCTGGACGGCCGCGATCGACACGAGGTCGCTGCGGCGCCACCAGGTGAACGCATCCTGGTACTCGGCGATGACCGCGTCGAGGTCCGCGTCGGAACCGCGCGCGAGGTCGAGGAAGGACGGCTCTCCGTCGAAGCCCTCGGGCGTGAACGCCTGCCGGTCGAGTCCGGCGGAGAAGGACTGTCCCTCGCCGCGCAGGACGACGACCCGCACGCTGCCGGGCAACGACCGGCCGGCTTCTGTCAACGCCCGCCACAGAGCGGGAGACTGAGCGTTGCGCTTCGCCGGATTGGTCAGGGTCACCGTGGCAACGGCGTCCTCGACGGTGAGCCGAACACCGTCCTTGTCGAGTACGAGCTTAGAGTCGTCGAGCGTAGTCATGGGGCGCCTCCGGTTACGGTGCAGCACACTGCATGCGAATGCCAAGTGACTGCACAGTAACCACCGGGCCGGCGCGAGGGCCGACCGGGTGGCCACCGGAGGATCCGGTGGCCGGTCGAGGCGTCCCGCTGTCAGGCCGAGGCGGCTTTCTTGCCCCGGGTCGCTCCGCCGCGTCCACGCAGCGTGACTCCGGACTCGCTGAGCATCCGGTGGACGAATCCGTAGGAGCGGCCCGTTTCCTCGGCCAGCGCCCGGATACTCGCACCGGAGTCGTACTTCTTCTTCAGGTCTGCCGCGAGCTTGTCGCGCGCGGCGCCGGTCACCCGGCTGCCCTTCTTCAGAGTCTCGGCCACCCGTGCCTCCTCATGGGAAGTGCGCTCTGGACTTCTCATGATCACCCCTCCCGTCCGTCCTGGCCACCCATTCGACAAGGTCGGTGCCGCCGGGTTTGTGGACGAGCGGCTGTCCGTCACGAACGGAAGCACTGATTCCGGTGGGCCGGAAACCGGCACCCACGGGCCCCGGCCCGGGAATCGGCAGGTCAGCGACGCAGCGGGAACACATGTGCGGCGCGGGTCTGCCGGAAGGATTCGGCAGAGCACCGCGCCGGAGGTACGAGACGCACTCACTCAGATGAAGGATCACCCGTGGGCCGAATGATCCAGCCGGGCATGATCACCCGGGGCGCTCCCGGGTCAGGCGAGCGCGACCAGGTCCGCGTAGTCCGGGCCCCAGAGGTCCTCGACGCCGTCCGGGAGCAGGATGATCCGCTCCGGCTCCAGCGCGTCGACCGCGCCCTCGTCGTGGGTGACGAGGACGACGGCGCCCTGGTAGGTGCGCAGGGCCCCGAGGATCTCTTCGCGGCTGGCCGGGTCCAGGTTGTTGGTGGGCTCGTCGAGGAGCAGCACGTTCGCCGAGGAGACGACCAGGGTGGCCAGGGCCAGCCGGGTCTTCTCGCCGCCGGAGAGCACCCCGGCCGGCTTGTCGACGTCGTCGCCCGAGAAGAGGAACGAGCCGAGCGTCTTGCGGACCTGGACGAGGTCGAGGTCCGGCGCGGCCGAGCGCATGTTCTCCAGGACGCTCCGCTCGGGGTCGAGGGTCTCGTGCTCCTGGGCGTAGTAGCCGAGCTTGAGGCCGTGCCCCGGGGTCACCTCTCCGGTGTCGGGCTTCTCGGCGCCGGCGAGCAGCCGGAGCAGGGTGGTCTTGCCCGCGCCGTTGAGGCCGAGGATGACCACGCGGGAGCCCTTGTCGATCGCGAGATCCACATCGGTGAAGATTTCGAGCGAACCGTAGGACTTGGAGAGCCCCTCGGCCGTCAGCGGGGTCTTGCCGCAGGGCGCGGGGTCCGGGAAGCGGAGCTTGGCGACCTTGTCCGAGGCGCGGACCGCCTCCAGGCCGGAGAGGAGCCGCTCGGCGCGCTTGGCCATGTTCTGCGCGGCGACGGTCTTGGTGGCCTTGGCACGCATCTTGTCGGCCTGCGAGTTGAGGGCGGCGGCCTTCTTCTCGGCGTTCTGGCGCTCGCGCTTGCGGCGCTTCTCGTCGGCCTCGCGCTGCTGCTGGTAGAGCTTCCAGCCCATGTTGTAGACGTCGATCGTCGAGCGGTTGGCGTCCAGGTAGAAGACCTTGTTCACCACGGTCTCGACGAGGTCGACGTCATGGGAGATCACGATGAAGCCGCCGCGGTAGCTCTTCAGGTAGTCGCGGAGCCAGACGATGGAGTCGGCGTCGAGGTGGTTGGTCGGCTCGTCGAGGAGGAGCGTGTCGGCGTCCGAGAAGAGGATCCTGGCGAGCTCGACGCGGCGGCGCTGGCCACCGGAGAGGGTGTGCAGGGGCTGGCCCAGGACCCGGTCGGGCAGGCCGAGGGCGGCGGCGATCGTGGCGGCCTCGGCCTCGGCGGCGTATCCGCCCTTGGTCAGGAACTCGGTCTCCTGGCGCTCGTACTGCCGCATCGCCTTGTCGCGGGTGGCGCCGGCGCCGGTGGCGATGCGCTCCTCGTTCATCCGCATCTTCTTGAGGAGGACGTCGAGGCCGCGGGCGGAGAGGATGCGGTCGCGGGCCAGGACGTCGAGGTCGCCGGTGCGCGGGTCCTGCGGCAGGTAGCCGACCTCGCCCGAGCGGGCGATCTGGCCGGCGGCGGGCTGGCCCTCGCCCGCGAGGCACTTGGTGAGGGTGGTCTTGCCCGCCCCGTTGCGACCGACGAGGCCGATGCGGTCACCCTTGGCGACACGGAAGGAAGCGGACTCGATGAGGACACGGGCGCCGGCGCGCAGCTCGATGCCGGAAGCGGTGATCACGGACAGACTCCAGGGCGGTGGGAAACGGCGGAAGGACGGCTGATGGAGGGCTTCGACGCCGCTAGTGCACGGGGAGAATGGCCATGCGGCCAGTCTAACGGGCCCCTGCAACTGCTTTTCGGCCATGCGGGCCCCGGAGCCCCGGCCGGAGCTTTCTCACATAACCGGCCTTGCTGAACAAAAGGGGCGGTCGGCGGAAGATCGACCGATACTCGGCGCAGGGCGGCGGCCACTGCCGCGGCAGTGACGCGGAGGGCGGTGGACCGTGCAGTTCGACGACGACGCCGATCTGGACACCTCGGAGGTCAAGGACGTCCGGACCAGCCGCATCCCCGGCGGGAGGGCCACCGTCGGCGGCGGCATCATCGGCTTCATCGCCCTGATCCTGGGCCTGTTCCTCGGCGTGGGACCGGACCAGCTCGGTCTCTCCTCGGGCGGCGAGGAGCCGGCGGCCAGCGCCTCCTCGGCGGCCCGGGTGACGCAGACCTGCAAGAAGGGCGCGGACGCCAACACCCGCGAGGACTGCCGCACCGTCGCCGTCGTCAACAGCGTCCAGGACTTCTGGCGGAGCGAGTACGCGCGCCGCGGCGGCACCTACGGGAACGCCGCCACGGTGATGTTCAGCCAGCGGGTCCCGACCGCCTGCGGCTCGGCGACCTCGGCGGTGGGGCCGTTCTACTGCCCCGGCGACCGCCAGGTCTACCTGGACCTGGGCTTCTTCGACGAGCTGCGGACCAAGTTCGGCTCGACCGGCGGACCCTTCGCCCAGGCCTATGTGGTCGCGCACGAGTACGGCCACCACATCCAGAACCTGATGGGGACCCTCAGCCGCGCCCAGGACGGGCGGACCGGGGCGGATTCCAACGCCGTGCGGGTCGAGCTCCAGGCCGACTGCTACGCGGGCGTGTGGGCCCGGCACGCGACGACCACGCCCGACGACCGCACGGGCCGGCCGCTGCTGACCCGGCTGACGGACGAGGACATCCGGGACGGCCTGGCCGCGGCCGCGGCGGTGGGCGACGACCGGATCCAGGAGCGGTTCCAGGGCCGGGTGACCCCGGAGAACTGGACCCACGGCTCGGCGGCCCAGCGCCAGCAGTGGTTCTACGAGGGCTACCGGACCGGCGACATGGCCCGGTGCAACACCTTCCGCTGACCGTCGGCGGAACCCGCGGACCCGGACCCCGGTCGTCCGCGCCCGGACCGAACCGGACCGAACCGGACCGAGAGGAAGTGATCGGGATGCCCGAGGCACCCCACATCTGTCCCACCCTGTCCTACCAGGACGCGAAGGCGGCCATCACCCTGCTCACGGAGGGCTTCGGCTTCCGGGCGGACGCCGTGTACGAGACGGAGGACGGGCGCGTGGCGCACGCCGAGCTGTCGTACGGGAACGGCATGGTCATGCTGGGCAGCAAGGGCACCGGCAGCGAGTTCGACACACTCATGGCCGACGCCGGTCCGGTCGGCGTCTTCGTGCACGTGGCCGACGTCGACGACCACCACGCGCGCGCGGTGGCCCACGGCGTCGAGATCGTCATGCCGCCCAAGGACCAGGACTACGGCTCGCGGGACTACATGGCGCGCGACGGCGAGGGCAACATCTGGAGCTTCGGGACGTACACCCCCGGCGCCGCGGAGTAGCCGCGCCGGGGTGCTGTCGGGCGGGCCACCGGTCCCGACGACCGCCCGGTTTCCCGGGGGAGCGTCAGACCCCCCCGGTGTGGACCTGGAAGGCGGCCCGGCGGACGGCCTTGGCGAGGGCGGGGTCCGGGTGGGCCGCCGCGAGGGCGACCAGGACCTGGACGGTACGGGGGTGCCCGACGGCCCGGATCTCGTCGAGGAGCGCCGGGACGGTGCCCTGCACGGCGGAGTCGAGGTGCCGGACGAGCAGCTCGGTCTCGCCGTGGTCGGCGACGGCGGCGGCCGTGTCCACCCAGAGCCAGGTGGACTCCTCGCGGGTGAGGACGTCCTGGGCGTCGTCGGGGTCGGCCCCCTCGTACTCGGCGAGCCAGAGCAGCGCGTACGGCCGCAGGGAGGGCTCGGCGACGGTGGCCCGCACCTCGGCCTCCGCGGGGGCGCCGACGACCCGGAGGGCTTCGAAGGCGAGCCCGCGCAGCAGCGCGTCCTCGCCGCGGGCGACGGCGAGGAGTTCGGTCACCGCGCTGGAGAGGGTGCGGGCCGCGAGCCAGGCGCGGTACTCGGCGCGGGCCGGGCCGGGGGTGAGGCGGGCGCAGCCGCGGAGCATGTCCCCGGCGGACTGCTCGATGTTCCCGGCGGGGCTCTGCGCGGCGACGCAGATCTGCTCCAGTTTGACCCAGACCGCCCAGTTGCCGAGGGGGGTCAGGGTGGCGTGGGAGCCCTCCGCGCCGGTGTCCAGGGTGAGCGCGCCGACGGCCGCCAGGCCTTCGAGCGCCCAGTCGAGCAGGGCGGGGAGCCCGTCGGTGCCGGAGCCGCTCGCGGCGGCGGGGGTGCCGGGGGCCTGTTCGGCTCCCGGGACCTCGCAGCGCTCGCCGCGCAGCTCCTCGACGCGCTGGCCGAGCAGGTCGAGGAGGGCGGGGACGAGGACCGGGCCCTGGGAGAGCTGGAGCAGCGAGAGGACCTGCGGGAGGGCCTCGACGACCTCGGCGACGGCGCTCGGCTCGACGCCCTCGGGGGCCGGGTGCACCAGCGACCAGGCGTCGAAGAGGGCGACCCAGCCGCGCAGCACGGCGGAGTCGTCGCGGTCCCAGGCGTGCAGCCGCCAGCCGGGGCGGGCGGTGTCGCCGTGGAGCTCGACGAGGCCGGCGAGCCGGGCGCGGTCCCAGCCCGCCCTGACCTGGCCGGGTGTCAGGTTCAGCGCGGCGGCGGCCCGTTTCTGCGCGGGGGCGGCCGAGGGGCCGCTGGGGGCGGCGACGGCGCCGCGCTCGACGGCGGCCCAGCGGGCGATCCGTACCGCGTCGGCGAGGACGTGCCGGGCCTGGCGGGCCAGCTCGGCGCGGGGCGGGGTGCCCTCGGGCGGCCGCGGCGCCGGCCGGGTGCGCCGGGTCGTCACGGCCCGTCGGGCGGTGGCCAGCGCCCGTGGGCGGACGAGTCGGAGTCTGGAGTTGCCATCGGGCTTTCGAGACGTCACGGGGGCAGTCTTCCCGCTGACGGCCCGAAAGCCCAATCGGAATCGGACGCGCCGTCCCCGGCGCGTCGCGCGCCGCCTAGAGGAGCGGGGTGAGGAAGCGGCGCAGGGCCTCCTCGTAACGGACCGGGTCGGCGTTCCACATGGCCGTGTGCGGGGCGTGCCGGACGGTCAGGAGGGTGACCAGATCGGGGCGGCGGGCGGCGAGTTCGACGGAGGGCTCCCAGGGGGCGATGGTGTCGTCGGGGCCGTGGGCGAGGAGCACGGGGACCCGCAGCGCGCCGGGCGCGGAGACGGTTGCGAGGAGGTCGCCGTGGGGTCCGGTCCTGCCCTGGGCGGCCCGGACGGCGAGCGGGAGCAGGGGGGCGGGCACGTGGCGGGCCGCGGCGAGGTTGCGGAGGGTCGTCTCCCAGTCCAGGACGGGCGAGTCGAGGACGAGGCCGGCGATCCGGTCGCGCACCCCCGATTCGGCGGCGGCGCGCAGGGCCATGGAGGCGCCGGTCCCCCAGCCGTGCAGGACGACCTTCGCGGCACCCCGGTGGACGGCGTAGCGGATCGCGGCGTCGACGTCGCGCCATTCGGAGTCGCCGAGGTGGGCGAGGCCGTCGGGGGAGGCGGGGGCTCCCTCGTCGCCGCGGTAGGCGGGGACGAGGACGGGGACGTGGCGCCGGTTGTAGAACGGGACGACGTTCAGCGGGTGCTCGCGGGTGGCGCCGAGGCCGTGCAGGGCGATCACCCAGAGGGTGCGGGGCGCGGCGACCAGCCAGGCCGGCAGGGGGCCGAGTTCGCCGGGGATCTCGGCGTCCTCGTGGGCGAGTCCGAGGGCGGTGGTCGGCGTCCCGATGTGCAGCCGGGGGGTGAGGCGGACGCGGGAGCCGGGGCCGAGGACGCCGCGCTCGACGCGTTCGAGGCGCCGGACGACGGTGTCCGCGGTGTGCGGGACCCGGTCGAGGACGGGGCCGGTGACGGCGTGCTGGCCGTGCCCCTCCAGGCCGTAGGTGCCGGGTCGCAGCGAGGCGAGGCTGCGGGTGAGAGTGATCCGGTCGGGTCCCGTGGCGTGCACGGTGAGTTTGGGGTCCCCGGGCAGGGGACGTACGGACGGCGCCCTGAGGGCGGCGTCGCTGGCGTACCGGCCGGCCGCGAACGCGACCGCGCCGACACCGATCAGGGTGGTGACGGCCGCTGCCGTCGCTGTAGCCGGGCGCACGTTCCCAGTCTCGGCAGGACGGGGGCGGTCTGCCACCGGTGGGACCCGGGGGGATCCGGTCGGCCCGGTCCGGGAGGGCGCGGGAGGGCCGCCGGAGGGCTCGCGGTCCGGGGCCGTGCCGGGCTCCGGGGACGCCCGGGAGGGTGACCTGCGTCTCGTCCGCGGGGTCCCTCGGTCGGATGGTTCCGTCCAGGGGGCGGAACCGGGCGCGGGCGGCGGAACGGGGACAGGTCGTACGTGCCCGGTGTCGGCCGGTATTACCCGGGGTCGCGGGGTGACCGCATCATGGACACCGGTGGCCGGAGGGCCGTAAGCGGAATCCACGGACGCCGGTTCGGGACACCACAACGCCCGACCCAGTTCATCTTCCGTTCACCCAGGTTGCTTACGTTCGTCCCGCCACTGACCTCAAACGATTGCCTGGGTAAATGGAACACATCACGCTGCTGCTCGCCATTGTGGTCGTGACAGCTCTCGTGTTCGATTTCACGAACGGTTTCCACGACACCGCGAACGCGATGGCCACGACCATCTCGACCGGTGCTCTCAAGCCGAAGACGGCGGTGGCCATGTCCGCCGTGCTGAACCTCGTCGGCGCGTTCCTGTCCGTGGAGGTCGCCAAGACGATCTCCGGCGGGATCATCAACGAAGAGGGCATTCGTACAGAGGTGATCTTCGCCGCCCTGGTGGGCGCGATCCTCTGGAACCTCCTGACCTGGCTGCTCGGACTGCCGTCCAGCTCCTCCCACGCCCTCTTCGGCGGTCTCATCGGTGCCGCGGTCATGTCGGCCGGCTGGTCGGCGGTGAACGGCCCCACCATCGTCACCAAGGTCCTCATCCCGGCCGTCGCCGCGCCGCTGGTCGCCGGCCTCGCCGCGATGGCCGCCACCAGGCTGACGTACAAGATCAAGGCCAACCCCGAGGCGAAGTCCACGGCCAAGGGCTACCGGGCCGGGCAGATCGCCTCCGCCGGTCTGGTCTCCCTCGCGCACGGCACCAACGACGCCCAGAAGACGATGGGCATCATCACCCTGGCCCTGGTCACCCAGGGTGTCGTCGCCCCCGGCTCGAACCCCCCGCTGTGGGTCGTCGTCTCGGCCGGTGTCGCCATCGCCCTCGGCACCTACCTCGGTGGCTGGCGCATCATCCGCACCATGGGCAAGGGCCTCACCGACCTCCAGCCGCAGCAGGGCTTCGCCGCCCAGACCAGCGCCGCGACGGTCATCCTCGCCTCCTCGCACCTCGGCTTCTCCCTCTCCACCACCCAGTCCTGCTCGGGTGCCGTGATGGGCGCCGGCCTCGGCCGCAAGGGCGGCGTCGTCCGCTGGTCGACCGCCACCCGGATGTTCGTCGCCTGGGGTCTGACGCTGCCGGCCGCCGCGCTGGTCGGCGCCGGTGCCGAGTTCCTCACCAAGCAGGGCCCCTGGGGCATCGCCGCCGTGGCGGTCCTGCTGGTCGCCGGCTCGGGTGTCATCTGGTCGCTCTCGCGCCGCAAGCCGGTCGACCACAACAACGTCACCGACGACGACCTGGACGACGAGCCCGCCGGCGTCGTGACCACCGCCATGGCCGCCGTCACCCCGCCGCCGCCCGCCGGCTCCGTCGCCGCCGTCGCGGACGACGCCGCCCTTGCGGCCGAGGCCGGCGCCCATCACGGCACCCGAGCAGGACTGGGTGGTGGAGAGGGAGAAGCCGAGGTGCGAGGAGGCGAGGATGACCGTCGCGGCGCTGGTCTGGGCGGCGAAGCCCGTCTAAGGAACGAACGACATGAAGATCGACTGGGCAGCTCTCGGCTCCGTCTTCGGAGTCAGCCTCGTGGCGACCGTCGCGCTCGTGGGCCTCTTCACCCTCGGCATCGTCGGCCTCACCAAGCAGGAGGAGGCCGCCGCCCGCGGAGGCTCCGCGGCTCTGGCCCGTACCGCGGCGTACGCCTGCTTCGCGCTGTGCGCGGCGGCCGTCGCGTACGGCATCTACCTGATCGTCGTCTGACGGTCCACAGACACGACGGCGGGGCGGTCCGCACCTTCGGGTGCGGACCGCCCCGCCGTCGTGTCTGTGGTGCTTCGCACAGTGACCCGGTGCAGGTCAAGGGTGAGTTGACGGGTGTTCTCGGGGCGTGGTGGACTGCCGGGGCCATTACGGCGGCAGCAGAGGAAGTCCGGTGCGAATCCGGCGCGGTCCCGCCACTGTGACCGGATCCGAGGGGTCCGGGAGTCAGGAACTCTCGCCGCCGGTCACGTCGATCCAGGGCGCGGACCCTGAGTGAGGACACGCGCCATGCCCGGCCGCAGCAGAACCGGCCTCAGCTCCCCCGACGTCTTCGCCCTCGGCGCGGCCGCGGGTCTCGCCGTCGACCTGCTCCTCGGCGACCCCCGCCGCGGGCATCCCGTCGCCGCGTTCGGCCGGGCCGCCGCCGCGGTCGAGGACCGCCTCCACCACGACCACCGCGGCTGGGGCGCCCTGCACACCGCCGTCTGCGCCGGCTCCACCGTCGCCCTCGGGGCGCTCGCCGCCCGGGCCGTACGGAACCGGCCGGCCGCCGCCGTCGCCCTGACCGCCGCCTCCGTGTGGGCGGTCGTCGGCGGTACGACCCTGGGGCGGGAGGCCCGCGCGATCGGCGGGGCGCTCGCCGCCGGGGACCTGGAGGTGGCGCGGGAGCGGCTGCCGCACCTCTGCGGACGCGACCCGCAGGCCCTGGACGGGGCCGCGATGGCCCGCGCGGTGGTGGAGTCGGTCGCCGAGAACACCTCCGACGCCGTGGTCGGCGCCCTCTTCTGGGGCGCGGTCGCGGGCGTGCCGGGTCTCGTCGGCTTCCGCGCCGTGAACACCCTCGACGCGATGGTCGGCCACAGGTCGCCCCGCCACCGCCGCTTCGGCTGGGCCTCGGCCCGCCTCGACGACGTGGCCGGCTGGCCCGGGGCCCGGCTGACGGCCGCCCTGGCGACCGTCGCCGGCGGCGACCCGCGCGGCGCGCTGCGCGCCTGGCGGGCCGACGCGGCGAAGCACCCCAGCCCCAACGCGGGCCCCGTCGAGGCCTCCTTCGCGGGCGCCCTCGGCCTACGCCTCGGGGGCACCCTGGCGTACGGCGGCCGGGTCGAGCACCGGCCGGTGCTCAACGGCGGGGGGCGGGACGTCGAGGTGGCCGACATCGACCGGGCCGTACGCCTGTCCCGGCGCGTCACCGTACTCACCCTGGCCGCCTGTGCCGGCGGCCGCCTGATCGCCGGCGCCCTGGCGGCGCCGGCCCGGAAGCGGAGGAACGCATGAGGGGCGGGGGGCTGCTCGTCGCCGGGACCACGTCCGACGCGGGCAAGAGCGTCGTGACGGCCGGCATCTGCCGCTGGCTGGTCCGCAAGGGCCTGAAGGTGGCGCCGTTCAAGGGGCAGAACATGTCCCTCAACTCCTTCGTCACCCGGGAGGGCGCCGAGATCGGCCGCGCCCAGGCCATGCAGGCGCAGGCCGCGCGGGTGGAGCCCACGGCGCTGATGAACCCCGTGCTGCTCAAGCCCGGCAGCGACCGGTCGAGCCAGGTCGTCCTGATGGGCAGACCGGTCGGCGAGCTGAGCGCCCGCGGCTACCACGGAGGGCGGCAGAAGGAGCTGTTCGAGCCGGTCCTCGCCTGCCTGGAGGAGCTGCGGAGCACGTACGACGCGGTGATCTGCGAGGGCGCGGGCAGCCCGGCCGAGATCAACCTGCGGCGCACCGACATCGTGAACATGGGGATAGCCAGGGCGGCGCGGCTGCCCGTCGTGGTGGTCGGCGACATCGACCGGGGCGGGGTCTTCGCCCAGTTCTTCGGCACGACGGCGCTGCTCGCCCCCGAGGACCAGGAGCTCGTCGCGGGCTACCTCGTGAACAAGTTCCGCGGTGACGTGACCCTGCTGGAACCGGGCCTCGACATGCTGCTCGGGCTCACCGGGCGGCGGACCCTCGGCGTCCTGCCGTACGCCCACGGTCTCGGCATCGACGAGGAGGACGGCCTCCGGGTCTCGCTGCGGGGCGCGGTGCGCGAGTCCGTCGTCGCGCCGCCGGTCGGCGAGGACGTGCTGCGGGTGGCGGTCTGCGCGGTGCCGCTGATGTCCAACTTCACCGACGTGGACGCGCTGGCCGCGGAGCCGGGGGTCGTGGTGCGGTTCGTGGACCGGGCCGAGGAACTCGTCGACGCGGACCTGGTCGTGGTGCCGGGGACGCGCGGGACCGTCAGGGCCCTCGCCTGGCTGCGCGAGCGCGGCCTCGCCGACGCCCTGGCCCGGCGGGCGGCCGAGGGCCGTCCGGTGCTCGGCGTCTGCGGCGGCTTCCAGGTGCTCGGCGAGCACATCGAGGACGAGGTCGAGTCCCGCGCCGGGTCCGTCGACGGGCTCGGCCTGCTGCCGGTGCGGGTCCGCTTCGCCCGCGAGAAGACCCTCGCCCGGCCGGTGGGCTCGGCCCTCGGGGAGCCCGTGGAGGGGTACGAGATCCACCACGGGGTCGCCGAGGTGCTGGGCGGCGAGCCCTTCCTGGACGGGTGCCGGGTCGGCGCCGTCTGGGGGACCCACTGGCACGGCTCGCTGGAGAGCGACGGCTTCCGGCGGGCGTTCCTGCGGGAGGTCGCCGCGGCGGCCGGCCGCCGCTTCGTGCCCGCCCCCGACACCTCCTTCGGCGCCCTGCGCGAGGAGCAGCTCGACCGGCTCGGGGACCTGATCGAGGAGCACGCGGACACGGACGCGCTGCTGCGGCTGATCGAGGAGGGGCCGCCGCGGGGGCTTCCGTTCGTGCCCCCGGGCGCGCCGTGAGCCGCGCCCCGGGCCGCCGCCCCGGCGCCGAACCCGCGGGCGGGTTCCCGGCCCCGCCTCCCGGCGGTCCCACGCCGTCGTCCGAACATCAGCGATCCGAAGGAGTGACCGGCCGATGAGCACCCGGTATCCGTTCACCGCAGTCGTCGGCATGGACGACCTGCGGCTCGCCCTGCTGCTGAACGCGGTCAGCCCCGCCGTCGGCGGGGTGCTCGTGCGCGGCGAGAAGGGGACGGCCAAGTCCACCGCCGTGCGCGCGCTGGCCGAGCTGCTGCCCGCCGTGCCCGTGGTCGCGGGCTGCCGGTTCAGCTGCGACCCGGGCTCCCCCGACCCCGGCTGCCCCGACGGGCCGCACGGGACCGCGCCCGGCATCGAGCGGCCGGCCCGGATGGTCGAACTGCCCGTCGGCGCCTCCGAGGACCGGCTCGTCGGCTCCCTCGACATCGAGAAGGCGCTCAGCGAGGGCGTCAAGGCCTTCGAGCCCGGCCTGCTCGCCGCCGCCCACCGGGGGATCCTCTACGTCGACGAGGTCAACCTGCTGAGCGACCACCTCATCGACCACCTCCTCGACGCCGCCGCCATGGGCGCCTCCCACGTCGAGCGCGAGGGCGTCTCCGTACGGCACGCCGCCCGCTTCCTGCTCGTCGGGACCATGAACCCCGAGGAGGGCGAGCTGCGGCCGCAGCTCCTCGACCGCTTCGGGCTGACCGTCGAGGTCGCCGCCTCCCGCGAACCGCAGCAGCGCGTCGAGGTCGTCCGCCGTCGGCTGGCCTTCGAGGACGACCCCGCCGCCTTCGCCGACCGCTGGGCCGCGGACGAGACCGAGCTGCGCGCGCGGATCGTCGCCGCCCGGGAGCTGCTGCCCCGGGTGACGCTCGGCGACGACGTCCTGCTCCAGATCGCCGCCACCTGCGCCGCGTTCGAGGTGGACGGCATGCGCGCCGACATCGTGATGGCCCGCGCCGCGACCGCGCTCGCCGCCTGGGCCGGCCGCACCGAGGTGGACTCCGAGGACGTGCGGCAGGCCGCGCTCCTCGCGCTCCCCCACCGCCGCCGCCGCTCCCCCTTCGACGCCCCCGGCCTCGACGAGGAGAAGCTCGACGAGACCCTGGAGCAGTTCAAGGGCCAGGACCGGGAGCCGGACGAGGACCCCGAGCCCGACGGTCCCGGCGACGGGGGTCCCGGAGACGGTGGTCCCGGAGACGGTGGTCCCGGAGACGGTGGTCCCGGAGACGGCGGTCCCGGAGACGGCGGTCCCGGTGGGGGTGTCCCGCCGCAGGG
>NZ_RDBH01000129.1:1328387-1332099 GCF_008042145.1 Streptomyces sp. adm13(2018) | reverse complement strand
CCTCCGAGCCCTTCCGTACGAAGGTGCTCAGCGTCCCCGGCCTGGGCGAGGGCGCGGCCGGGCGCCGTTCCCGGGCCCGCACCGAGCACGGGCGTACCACCGGATCCGTACGGCCCCGGGGCTCGCTGACCAAGCTGCACCTGGCCGCGACCGTGCAGGCCGCCGCCCCGTACCAGCGGGCGCGCGGGCGGACCGGGCCCGGGCTCGTGGTCCGCCGGGACGATCTGCGGCAGGCGACCCGGGAGGGGCGTGAGGGGAACCTGGTGCTCTTCGCCGTCGACGCCTCGGGGTCGATGGCGGCCCGGCAGCGGATGAGCGCCGTCAAGGGCGCCGTCCTCTCCCTGCTGCTCGACGCCTACCAGCGGCGCGACAAGGTCGGCCTGGTCACCTTCCGGGGCCGCGAGGCCGAGGTCGCGCTCCCGCCGACCTCGTCCGTCGACGCCGCCGCCGCCCGGCTGGAGAAGCTCCCGACCGGCGGCCGTACGCCGCTGTCGGCGGGGCTCCTCAGGGCCCACGACGTCCTGCGCGTCGAGCGGCTGCGGGACCCCTCGCGCCGCCCGCTGCTCGTCGTCGTCACCGACGGGCGGGCGACCGGCGGCGGGGCCGACCCGGTGGCGCTCGCCGCCCGCGCGGCGCGGCTGCACGCCGCCGACGGCACGGCCTCCGTCGTCGTCGACTGCGAGTCCGGGCCGGTGCGGCTCGGACTGGCCCGTGAGCTCGCCCGTGAACTCGGCGGCACCGCCGTCACCCTGGACGAGCTGCGCGCCGACTCGATCGCCGGCCTCGTCCGGGACGTACAGGGAAACCGGAAGACCACCGCCAGGAGGGCAGCCTGATGCCGCAGGGACAGCCGAACGTCATACCCGACGACGGTCTCACCACCCGTCAGCGCCGCAACCGCGCGCTGGTGATGGTCCACACGGGCGTCGGCAAGGGGAAGTCCACCGCCGCGTTCGGGATGGCGCTGCGCGCCTGGAACCAGGGCTGGCCGATCGGGGTGTTCCAGTTCGTCAAGTCCGCCAAGTGGCGGGTCGGCGAGGAGAACGCCCTCAAGGCCCTGGGCGAGACGGGCAAGGGCGGCACCGTCACCTGGAACAAGATGGGCGAGGGCTGGTCCTGGATCCAGCGCGAGGTCGCCGAGGGCGAGCAGTCGCACGAGGACAAGGCCCGCGAGGGCTGGGAGCAGGTCAAGCGGGACCTCGCCGAGGAGAAGTACACGTTCTACGTCCTCGACGAGTTCGCGTACCTGCTGCACTGGGGCTGGATCGACACGGCCGAGGTCGTCCAGGTGCTGCGCGACCGGCCCGGGCACCAGCACGTCGTCATCACCGGCCGCAACGCGCCGCAGGAGCTGGTCGACTTCGCGGACCTCGTCACCGACATGTCCAAGGTCAAGCACCCGATGGACGCCGGTCAGAAGGGCCAGCGGGGCATCGAGTGGTAGCACGTCTCGTCATCGCCGCGCCCTCCTCGGGCGCGGGCAAGACCACGGTCGCGACCGGTCTGATGGCCGCGTTCGCCGGCCGTGGCCTGGCGGTCTCGCCGCACAAGGTGGGGCCGGACTACATCGACCCCGGGTACCACGCGCTCGCCACCGGGCGGCCGGGCCGCAACCTCGACGCGTACATGTGCGGTACGGGGCTGGTCGCGCCGCTCTTCGAGCACGGGGCGCGCGGCTGCGACCTGGCGGTGGTCGAGGGGGTCATGGGCCTGTACGACGGCGCGGCCGACCAGGGTGAACTCGCCTCCACCGCCCAGGTGTCGAAGCTGCTGAGGGCACCGGTGGTGCTGGTCGTCGACGCGTCCTCGCAGTCGCGGTCGGTGGCGGCGCTCGTGCACGGCTTCGCGTCCTGGGACCCGGAGGTGCGGATCGGGGGCGTGATCCTCAACAAGGTCGCCACGGACCGGCACGAGCACCTGCTGCGGGAGGCGCTCGGCGAGTCCGGGGTGCCGGTCCTCGGGGTGCTGCGGCGGGCTCCCGCCGTCGCGACCCCGTCGCGGCACCTGGGGCTGGTGCCGGTCGCCGAGCGGCAGGCCGCGGCGGTCGAGGCGGTCGCCGCGCAGGCGGAGCAGGTCCGCGCCGGATGCGACCTGGAGGCGCTGCTGGCGCTGGCGCGCAGCGCGCCCGAGCTGTCCACCGAGGCGTGGGAGCCGCAGGGGTCGTGGGCGGGCTCCTCGTGGGGCGTGGACGCGCGGGGCGCCGCCGGGCCCGCCCCCGGACCGCGGACGGCCGGTCGTCGCCGTCGCGGGCGGGGCGGCGTTCACGTTCTCGTACGCCGAGCACACGGAGTTGCTGCGGGCCGCGGGCGCCGAGGTGGTGTCCTTCGACCCGCTGCGGGACGAGGAGCTGCCCGAGGGGACGTCCGGGCTCGTCATAGGCGGCGGCTTCCCCGAGATGTACGGGGCCGAGCTGTCCGCGAACGAGCCGCTGCGCAAGGCGGTCGCCGCGCTGGCCGCCTCGGGGGCGCCGGTGGCCGCCGAGTGCGCGGGGCTGCTGTACCTCGCGCGGTCGCTGGACGGCACGCCCATGTGCGGGGTGCTGGACGCGGACGCGCGGATGTCCGAGCGGCTGACGCTGGGCTAC
The DNA here is from genome assembly GCF_008042145.1 of Streptomyces sp. adm13(2018). GTDB lineage: Bacteria > Actinomycetota > Actinomycetes > Streptomycetales > Streptomycetaceae > Streptomyces. The sequence goes on along the minus strand of NZ_RDBH01000129.1, from coordinate 1,329,515 downwards.
CGGGACGCCGTCGCCGTCAGCGACAGCGTGCTCGCGCCGGCCGGCGCACGGCTGCGGGGGCACGAGTTCCACCGGACGGTCGTCGAGCCGGGCGCCGGCGCCCTGGCCGCGTGGGGGCTGCGGCAGCCCGAGCGGAGGGTCGAGGGCTTCGTCCAGGACGGGGTGCACGCCAGTTACGTCCACACCCACTGGGCGGGGTCCCCGGAGGTCGCCGCGCGCTTCGTGGAGCACTGCGGCGTGCGGCACCGCGGCGGGGAGCACCGCAGGTGAGGTCAGCCGCCGGAGGCGCCCACCACGAGCCAGATGAAGCCGACGCCCGCCACCGTGCACAGCAGGGTGGAGCGGGCGGGGTGGTCGTGGTGGGCCTCCGGCAGGATCTCGGCGGCGGCCAGGTAGAGCAGGGCGCCGCCGAAGAACCCCAGATAGCTGCCGAGGAGTTCCACCGGAAGGGTGAACAGCAGGGTCGAGGCGGCGCCGATCAGCGGGGCGAGGGCGTCGGCGACGAGCATCGCGACGGCCTTGCGGCGGGCGTTCCCGTAGAGGCTGGTGATCGTGTACGTGTTGAAGCCGTCGGCGAAGTCGTGGGTGATGACGGCGAGGGCGACGGTGGCGCCCATGCCGCCGCCGACCTGGAAGGCCGCGCCGAGCGCGATGCCGTCCATGAGGCTGTGGCCGACCATCGCGGCGGCCGCGGTCATGCCGACCTGCGGGACCCGCTCGTCGGCGGCGACGCCGTGTGCGGCCCGGCGTACGGCGAGGAGCCGCTCGATGACGTGGGCGAGGAGGAAGCCGCCGACGAAGAGCAGCAGCGCCTCCGGGACGCCGAAGACCTCGTCGCCCGCGGCCTCCATCGCCTCGGGCAGCAGGTCGAGTCCGACGACGCCCAGCATGAGTCCGCCGGCCAGGCCGAGGACGAGGTGGCGGCGGTCGGTGACGCGTCCCGCGACCCAGCCGCCGAAGAGCGTCATGAGGAAAGCGCCGAGCGCGACGACCACAGCCATGGGCCTTTGCTACCGGATGGGGCGCCCTCCGCGCACCTCGGTGTCGGCGCGCGGGCGGGGGTCGCGGTGGACGAGGTCCTCGCCCTGGTGGGGGCGGTGCTGCGGGAGGCGGGGCTGACGCGTGCGG
>NZ_RDBH01000129.1:1306450-1328287 GCF_008042145.1 Streptomyces sp. adm13(2018) | reverse complement strand
TCGCTGGCGAGCCCGGCTCACCCCCCACCATCCCCACCCCCCACACGACGGCGGCCATGGACATGCATCTGCATACCGACGCCCACGACCTGCGCCACCACGGTGACGCCGAGGTACGGGACGAGAAACTCATCGATCTGGCGGTCAACGTCCGGACGAACACCCCACCGGACTGGCTGCGGGAGCGGATCGCCGACTCCCTGACCGGACTCGCCGCCTACCCCGACGGCCGGGCCGCGCGGGCGGCCGTGGCGGAGCGGCACGACCTGCCGTCGAACCGGGTCCTGCTGACGGCCGGCGCGGCGGAGGCGTTCGTGCTGATCGCGCGGGCGCTGCCGGTGCGGCGGCCCGTCGTCGTGCATCCGCAGTTCACCGAGCCGGAGGCGGCGCTGCGCGACGTCGGCCACGAGGTGGGCCGGGTGCTGCTGCGCGAGGAGGACGGCTTCCGGCTGGATCCGGCGGCCGTCCCCGAGGACGCGGACCTGGTGGTGATCGGGAACCCCACGAACCCCACGTCGGTGCTGCACCCGGCCGCCTCGATCGCGGCGCTCGCGAGACCCTGGCGGACCCTGGTGGTCGACGAGGCGTTCCTGGACGCGGTGCCGGGCGAGCGCGAGTCGCTGGCCGGACGGACCGACGTACCGGGGCTCGTGGTGCTGCGCAGCCTCACCAAGACGTGGGGTCTCGCCGGTCTGCGGATCGGGTACGTGCTGGCCGATCCGGCGACGATCGCCGCCCTGGAGCGGACGCAGCCGCTGTGGCCGGTGTCGACGCCCGCCCTGGTGGCGGCGGAGGCCTGCATGACGCGGGCGGCGCTCGCGGAGGCGGAACACGCGGCGCACCGGACCGGGGTCGAGCGGGCCCATCTGCTGGCCGGGCTGGCGGAGTTCGACGAGGTGCGGACGGTCCCGGGGGCGGAGGGACCGTTCGTACTGCTGCGGATCGACGGCGCGGACGCGATCCGGGAGCGGCTGCGGTCGCTGGGCTTCGCGGCCCGCCGGGGCGACACGTTCCCGGGGCTCGACAGGAACTGGCTGCGGATCGCGGTCCGGGACCGGGCCACGACGAACCGCTTCCTCCAGGCTCTCGACCAGGCCCTGCTGATGGAGGGCTGAGCGGCCTGCCGCCGAGCGGTCCGCGCGGGGCGGGGGCCGTCGCGCGCGGACGGGTCCGAGGAGGGCGATGTCGTCACCGTCGCCCTCCCCGCACCCGTGCCTCGCCGGCGGGGCTCCCCCCGGAGCCCGCCGCGTGCCCCCTGCGTCTCCCCCTCGGGCGGTCAGCCTCGGGAGCGGGCGCGCGAGCGGGTCAGCGCGAGCGCGCCGCCGCCGGCCACGAGGAGCGCGAGCGCGCCGCCCGCGATGTACGGGGTGCGACCGGCTGCTCGCCTGGGACCGGCGGATGGACGCCGAGAGCACCGACGCGGGCCTCTACGCCGCCGTGCGCGGCGCCGTCGTCCGCCGGCTCGCCGCCCACGAGGCCTTCGCGGCGCTGCGCGAACCCGCCCCGTACCCCGAGGTGTTCCGGCCCTGGCTGGCCCTCGGCCCCCGGGTCGCCTACGCGCTGGAGACCCTGCTGACGGCCGGGCCCGTACCCGCCGGGGACGTCGACCGGATCGTGCGCGAGGCGCTGGACGAGATCGGCGCCGGTGAACCGCCGGCCGCCTGGGGCGCCACGCACCGGCTCGCGCCCTGGCAGGCGCTGCCCGACCCCGACGACGCCCAGTGGCCGGGACTCGGCGGCGACCACGACTGCGTGCTCTCCACGTCCAGCGTGCCCGGATGGACCGACCGCAGCGTCCGCGCCTCCGCCGCCCGCTACGTCTGGCACCTCGCCGACCGCGAACGGAGCGGCTGGATCGTGCCGTTCGGCGCGTCCGGCGTGCCCGGCGACCCGCACCACCGCGACCAGCTTCCGCTGTGGCTGAGGGGCGAACTCGCCCCCGTCACCACCGACTGGCAGAACCTCACCAAGGAGCAGGAATGACCACCGCCACCGCCGCCTACGTCCGCAGAGTGGAGGGCTTCGGCACCGTCACGGTCCGGCCCGTCGAGCCCGAGCGCGACGCCGTGCTCCTGCACGCCTGGGTCAACGAGGAGCGGTCCCGCTTCTGGGGGATGGTGGGCACCACCGTCGAGCAGGTCAGGGACGTCTACGCGCACCTCGACTCGCTCACCACCCACCACGGCTTCCTGGTGAGCCTGGACGACGAGCCCGTCGCCCTGCTCCAGACGTACGACCCCGAGGCCGACCGGGTCAGCGAGTGCTACGAGGTGCGGCCCGGGGACGTCGGCGCGCACTTCCTCATCGCGCCGAGCCCGGCCCCGCGCCCCGGCTTCACCGGCACGCTGGTGTCCGAGCTCATCGCGTTCACGCTGCGGGACCGGACCCGGGTGGTCGTGGAGCCGGACGCGTCCAACGAGAAGGCGATCGCCCGCATGGTCCAGGTCGGGTTCGAACTCGGCCCGGAGGTCGTGCTCCCCGAGGTGGACCTGCCGGAGGTCTTCATCCCGGAGAAGCGGGCCCGGCTGGCCTTCCTCACCCGACGCTGAGCACCGCGGACCAGTGCCGGGCGGCCTAGGCAGCCGTCTCTTCCGGATCCTGCCTGACCCGCGCCGCCCGGCACCGCACCTCGCCGCGTTGTCGAGGCACCCGGGTACGTCCCGCACGCGGGTACCTCTCCGCCGTGCGATGCACGGCACCGGACGACGCGGGCTTAACCGGCAAGCTCCGGAAGAGACGGCCTAGCCCATCACGCGGCCGTTGACGACGACCCGGCGCGGCGCCGCGAGGACGCGGACGTCGGCGCGCGGGTCCTCGCCGTAGACGACGAGGTCGGCCGGGGCGCCCTCCTCCAGGGCGGGGCGGCCCAGCCAGGACCTGGCGTACCAGGTGGTGGCCGCGAGCGCGTCGATCGGCGGGATGCCCGCCTTCGTCAGCTCCTCGACCTCCTCGGCGACCAGACCGTGGGCGAGGGAGCCGCCCGCGTCGGTGCCGACGAAGACCGGGACGCCCGCGTCGTAGGCGGCGCGCACGGTGTCGTAGCGGCGCTCGTGCAGCCGGCGCATATGGGCCGACCAGCGGGGGAACTTCTCCTGCCCGCCGTCGGCGAGGTGCGGGAAGGTCGCGATGTTGACCAGGGTCGGGACGATCGCGACGCCCCGCTCGGCGAAGAGCGGGATGGTGTCCTCGGTGAGGCCGGTGGCGTGCTCGACGCAGTCGATCCCGGCCTCGACGAGGTCCCGGAGCGAGTCCTCGGCGAAGCAGTGCGCGGTGACGCGGGCGCCGAGCCGGTGCGCCTCGGCGATGGCCGCCTCGACCTCGGGGCGCGGCCAGCAGGCGGTGAGGTCGCCGGCGTCGCGGTCGATCCAGTCGCCCACCAGCTTGACCCAGCCGTCGCCGCGCCGGGCCTCGCGGCCGACGTACGCGACGAGGTCGGCGGGCTCGATCTCATGGGCGTAGTTGCGGATGTAGCGGCGGGTGCGGGCGATGTGCCGCCCCGCGCGGATGATCTTCGGCAGGTCCTCCCGCTCGTCGATCCACCGGGTGTCGGACGGCGAGCCCGCGTCCCGGATCAGCAGGGTGCCCGCGTCCCGGTCGGTGAGGGCCTGCTTCTCGCTGGTCGCCGCGTCGACGGGACCGTGCCGGTCGAGGCCGACGTGGCAGTGCGCGTCGACGAGGCCGGGCAGCACCCAGCCCTCGACGGTGACCGCCTCGGCCGCGGGGCGGTCGAAGGTGATCCGGCCGTCGACGCACCACAGTTCGTCGCGTACGTCCTCCGGGCCGACGAGCACCCGCCCCTTCACGTGCAGCACCGCGTGATCGCTCATGCCTGCACTGTACGAGGGAGGGTGCCGGGCCGGGAGTGCGCCCGTGGCCGGGGGCCCGGGGGCCGCTCGGTACGCTGGCCCGGAGCTCCGCCCGCCCCGTACCGAGTCGAAGAAGGCACCGCCGTGACCGTGACACATCCGCTCCTGGACCTGGCCCCGCTGACCGCCGCGCACTTCGCGTCGATCGAGCGGCGGGTGGCCGCGCTGCTCTCCACGGAGCAGGACGTGGTGATCACCCAGGGCGAGGCGCTGCTCCCCCTGGAGGGGTGCATCCGCAGCGGGGCGAGGGCCGGTTCGACCGCCCTGAACGTGGTCACGGGGCCGTACGGGCAGACCTTCGGCGACTGGCTGCGCGACTGCGGCGCGACCGTGGTCGACCTGGCGGTGCCCTTCCACACGGCGGTGACCGCGGCCCAGGTGGAGCAGGCCCTCGCCGCGCACCCGGAGATCGACTTCGTGTCGCTGGTGCACGCGGAGGCGGCGACCGGCAACACCAATCCGGTGGCGGAGATCGGTGAGGTCGTCCGGGCCCACGGCGCGCTGTTCTACCTGGACGCGGTGGCCTCGATCGGCGCCGAGCCGGTGCTGCCGGACGCCTGGGGCGTGGACATGTGCATCATCGGCGCGCAGAAGGCGATGGGCGGGCCGGCGGGTGTGTCGGCGGTGTCGGTGAGCGCGCGGGCGTGGGAGCGGTTCGCCGCCAACCCGGCGGCGCCGCGCCGCTCGTACCTCTCCCTCCTGGACTGGAAGGAGCGCTGGATCGACGGGGGCCGCAAGGCGCTGCTGCACGCTCCCGCGCAGCTGGAGATGCTGGCCCTGGAGGCCTGTGTCGAGCGGATCGAGGCGGAGGGACTGCACGCGCTGATGGCGCGGCACGCCTCCGCGGCGGCGGCCACCCGCGCGGGCGCGCTCGCGCTGGGCGGCGGCCTGGAGCCGTACGTGTACGAGGCGAAGGACGCGGCGCCGGTCGCGACGACGCTGCGCGTGCCGGCCGGGGTGGACGCCTCGGAGCTGGTGGCGAAGGCGCTGTCCGCCGACCCGTCGCTGCCGCTGATCGCGGGCGGCGGGGCGCTGGCGGGCGAGATGATCCGGGTCAACCACTACGGGGTCGACGCGACCCCGGGCGCCGTGCAGTCCTCGCTGGCCGCCCTCGGCGCCGCGCTCGGCGAGACGGGCCGCGCGGTGGACCTGGAGGGCGCGCGCCGGGCGGTCACGGAGGCCTGGGCGGTCTGACGGATACGCCCCGTCTGACGGGTGCGCGTACGCCGTCCCGCGCGCGGAAGGGGGCGGGGGTCCTGGTTCGGGCCCCCGCCCCCTTCGGCCTGTCCGGGCGCGCCGGACATACCCCTAGAGCACCGGGTAGTCGGTGTAGCCGCGGTGGTCGCCGCCGAAGAAGGTCGCCGTGTCCGGGGTGTTGTACGGGCCGCCGGCCCGCAGCCGGGCGGGCAGGTCGGGGTTGGCGAGGAAGAGCGCCCCGTACGCGACGAGGTCGGCGGTGCCGTCCTCGATCAGCGTCAGCGCGTCGGCGCCGGTGGGCCCCTCGGTGGCGGGGTTCAGGATGAACGTGCCGGAGAAGCCCTTGCGGAGGGTGAGGGTGAGCTCGCGCAGCGCGGGCGCGGGCTCCGTGACGTGCAGGTACGCGATGCCGACGGGCTCGATCGCGGCGACGAGGGCCGGGTAGAGCTCCTCGGTGTCGGTCTCGACGATGTCGTTGAAGGGGTTGGCCGGGGAGATCCGCAGGCCGGTCCGCTCGGGGCCGATCGCGGCGGCGACGGCCTCCACGACCTCGACGGCGAGGCGGATGCGGTTCTCGACCGGGCCGCCCCACTCGTCGGTGCGGTGGTTGGAGCCGGAGGCGAGGAACTGGTGGATCAGGTAGCCGTTGGCGCCGTGGATCTCGACTCCGTCGAAGCCGGCCTCCACGGCGTTCCGGGCGGCCTCGGCGAAGCCGGCGACCGTCTCCCGGATCTCGTCGGCGGTGAGCTCGCGCGGAGCCACGAAGTCGATGAGGCCGGTACCGGCGAAGAGCTGCCCCTGGGGGGCGACGGCGGACGGGCCGACCGGGTGGAGGCCGCCGCCGAGGACGACGGGGTGGCTGATCCGGCCCGCGTGCATCAGCTGGACGAAGATCTTCCCGCCGCGCTCGTGGACGGCGTCGGTGACCTCGCGCCAGGCGGCGATCTGCTCGGCACTGTGCAGGCCGGGGGTGCTGGGGTAGCCCTGGCCGACGGCGCTGGGCTGGGTGCCCTCGGTGATGATCAGGCCGGCCGAGGCGCGCTGGGCGTAGTACTCGGCGACGAGCGCGGTGGGGGTGCGGGTGGCGGCGTCGGCGCGGCTGCGGGTCATCGGCGCCATGGCGATGCGGTTGGCGAGCCGGGTGCCCGCGAGGTCCACGGGGTCGAAGGCGGTGGTCATGGCTGTCCCCTTCACGAACTTATGTGGTCGGCCAAGTATCTGGTCCGGCTGCCACTGTAACCCATTGATTGGCCGACCAAGGTAAAGTGGGGGAAGAGCCGTCACGAGGAGCCCCGATGTCAGGAACCGACCCCGTCTGTACCGCGTCGGCGCCCGGCGCCGCCCACGGCGGGCCCGTCAGCATCGCGCTGGCCCGGGTGGCCCGGATGCACCGGATCGCCGCCGGACGCCGACTGAAGGACCTCGGCCTCTACCCGGGCCAGGAGATGATGATGATGCGGCTCTGGGACTGCGGACCGGTCCGCCAGTCCGCGCTCATCCAGTCCCTGGGACTCGACGCCTCGACGGTCACCAAGATGCTCCAGCGCATGGAGCAGTGCGGGCTCGTGCTGCGCCGCCCGGACCCCGCCGACCGGCGCGCGGTCCTGGTCGAGGCGACCGACGAGGGCCGCTCGCTGCGCGCCGGTCGGCGGGGTCCGGGCGGCGCAGCACGAGCCCGCACTGCTCCATGCGCTGGAGCATCTTGGTGACCGTCGAGGCGTCGAGTCCCAGGGACTGGATGAGCGCGGACTGGCGGACCGGTCCGCAGTCCCAGAGCCGCATCATCATCATCTCCTGGCCCGGGTAGAGGCCGAGGTCCTTCAGTCGCCGAGCAGTGCGGTGGCGCCCTTGGGGACGGGCATGGGACGGTTCCTCCTGGCCGGGGGGCAATGCGGGGATGCGTACCCGATCGGCGGGCGGCGCTGCGGCGGGTCCCGCGCCCTCACCCGGACGGCCGCGTCCGGTGGGGGCGCCGTGCGGACCGGGGTGCGCGGGATACGCGGTTGACCGGGGCAGCGAGGGCGGGTTTCCTGCTCCGATGAACGATCTTCGAATCGAGCCGGCCCTCGGTGAGGCGCGGCTCGCGGACTGGCGGGCGGTCCACAACACGATCATCCCGACGGCCGTCCTCTCCCTCGACCAGGTGCGCGAGCGCGCCGGGCGCAACCGGCTGGACGTCGCGTATCTCGGAGAGACGGTGGTGGGCTGTTCGACGGTGCGGCCGCCGGACGAGGAGACCACGGCGGCGACGGTCATCGCGCGGACGCTGCCCGGGTTCCGAGGGCGGGGCGTCGGGACCGCGCTGTACGAGCGGGGCCTCGCGCACGCCCGGACGCTGGGCGGGGAGGGCGTGGAAACGGTGGTGCTCGCCTCGAACGAGGAGGGGCTGCGGTTCGCGCTCGCGCGCGGGTTCGTCGAGGTCGAGCGGTACGTCCTGCCGGGCGACACGGTGCCGTTCGTGACCCTGCGGCTGGCCTGACGTCCGCCGTCCCCGACCACCGATCTGACGCTTCGTCAGATCTTTCTGTCGCGGGTCTGGGAACCTTCGGGGCCCGGCGCTACCCTCCGCGCATGATTCGGACGGTGGTGTGGGGTACCGGAAACGTCGGGCGCGCGGCGATCCGCGCCGTGGACGCCCATCCAGGGCTGGAACTCGCAGCGGTGCTGGTCTCCGATCCGGCGAAGGTCGGACGGGACGCGGGACGGCTGGCGGGGCTCGGCCGCGACCTCGGGGTCGCGGCCGTCGACGAGGTGGGCGCCGTGCTCGACGGGCGACCGGGGGCGGTGGTGTACGCGGCGTCGGGCGACACCCGGCCGGACGGCGCGCTCGACGACGTGGCGCGCGCGGTGCGGTCGGGGGCGGTGGTGGTGACCCCCGCGCTGTATCCGCTCTACGACCAGCGCAACGCGCCGCCCGAGTTCCGGGATCCGGTGCTGGCGGCCGTCGCCGAGGGCGGCGGTTCGCTCTTCGTGTCCGGGGTGGACCCCGGCTGGGGCAACGACGTCCTGCCGCTGCTGGTGAGCGGGCTCGGCAGCACCGTGGACATGATCCGCTGCCAGGAGATCTTCGACTACTCGACGTACGAGCAGGAGGAGTCGGTCCGGGACCTGATCGGGATGGGCCGGCCGCTGGAGTACGAGCCGCCGATGCTGCTGCCGTCGGTGCCGACGATGGTGTGGGGCGGGCAGATACGCCTGATGGCCCGCGCGCTCGGCGCCGAACTGGACGAGATCCGCGAGACGGTGGACCGGCGCCCGCTGGAGTCGACCGTGAAGACGCGGACCATGGGGGTCTTCGAGGCGGGGACGCAGGGCGCGATCCGCTTCGAGGTGCAGGGGATCGTCGGCGGGGAGCCGAGGATCGTGATCGAGCACGTGACCCGGATCCACCCCTCGTGCGCGCCGGACTGGCCGGTGCCGCCGGACGGCGCCGGGGCGCACCGGGTGATCGTCGAGGGCAGTCCCCGGATCGAGGTGACGGTGGCGGCGACCGCCGAGGGCGAGAACCGCTCGGCGGGCGGGAACGCGACGGCGGTGGGCCGGCTGGTCGGCGCGATCGACTGGCTGGTGGCAGCCGAGCCGGGACTGTACGACGCGCTGGACGTGCCGCTGCGGCCGGCGGTGGGGAAGCTCGGAAGGAGTCCGCGATGATCATCGACATTCCCGAGGGCCAGGAGCCGATCGGGTACGTGTGGGGCGACATGGTCCCGGAGATCGGGACGGCGGCGGCGAACTTCTCGCTGTCGGTGTACGCCCATACGACGCTGGGGCTGCGCGAGTTCGAGGCGGCGCGGCTGCGGATCGCGCAGATCAACGGCTGCGGGTTCTGCCTGGACTGGCGCACCGACCGGGACGGGGTGAAGGTCGAGGAGGGCTTCGACGAGGTCGTGGCGGCGTGGCGGGAGACGGAGGTCTCGGAGGCTTTCGACGAGCGGACGCGGCTGGCGGCCGAGTACGCGGAGCGGTACGCGCTGGACCACCACGGTCTCGACGAGGAGTTCTGGTCCCGGATGACGGCACGTTACAGCCAGGCGGAGATCGTGGAGCTGACGATGAGTCTGGGGTCGTGGCTGGCGTTCGGCCGGCTCAACCGGGTGCTGGGGCTCGACGAGGTCTGTGTGCTGCCGACCCACTGAGCGCGCGGAAGGGCCGGCCGGGTGCTTCCCGGCCGGCCCTCACCCGTGCCGACCCTCTCCCGTACGGCCCTTCTCCGTACGGCGCGTGGGGCCTCCCCCGGCGCTCAGAAGTCCTCGGCGACGATCCGCTCGATGTTGCGCTCGGCGAGGGCCGTGATGGTGACGAACGGGTTGACGCTGGCGTTGCCGGGGATCAGGGATCCGTCGATGACGTACAGCCCGGAGTAGCCGTGGAGGCGTCCGTGGTTGTCGGTGGCCCGGCCCAGGATCGCGCCGCCCAGCGGGTGGTACGTGAGGTGGTCGCCCCAGATCTTGTACACACCGAAGAGGTCGGTGCGGTAGATCGTGCCCTCCTTGGAGTTGATCTTGTCGAAGATGGTCTTCGCCGCGTCGATGGAGGTCTGCTTCCAGGCCCGGTCCCAGCTCAGGTCGACCTTGCCGGTGGCCGGGTTCCAGCTGAACTCGGCGCGGTGGGGCGTCTTGGTGATGGAGAGGTAGAAGGAGGCGTAGGTCTCGATGCCGGTGGGCAGCGGCGCGACCTCGGCGAAGGCGCCGCCCGCGTCCCAGTTGTCGATGCCGGCGGTGGGCATGGCCGACTGGAGCTTGCCGGTCGCGTCCCACATGTGGTTGGCGCGGCCGCACATGACGTTGCCGTTGTCACCCCAGCCCTTGCCGATCTCGTTGTTGAGGGCGGGGAGTGCGCCGGTCGCCTTGAGGCGGGTGAGGAGTTTGCTCGTACCGACGCTTCCGGCGGCGAAGAAGACCTTGTCGGCCGTGACGGTCTTGCTCGCGAGGGTGGCGCCGGTCGTGTCGATCTGGTCGATGGCGACGGTGTAGCCGCCGCCGGCCGCCGGGGTGACGGAGGTGACCTTGTGCAGGGCGGAGACGGTGACGCGGCCCGTGGCGGCGGCCTGGGCCAGATAGGTCTTCTGGAGGGTCTTCTTGCCGGCGTTGTTGCCGTAGATGACCTCGCCGTCGAGGGCCGACTTCGGGACGGCGCCGGCGGCCTCCTTCTTCATGTAGTCCCAGTCGTAGACGTTGGGGACGAACACGAAGGGGAAGCCGGAGCGCTGGGCGTGCTTGCGGCCGACGCGGGCGTACTGGTAGCAGGCCGCGCTCTCCCACCAGGCCTGGTCCACCCCGGTGACGCCGAGTCCGGCGTTGGCGCGCGGGTAGTAGGTCGCGTACATCTCGGCGGCGTCGACGGTGGGCAGGATGGCCGCGAAGTTCTCGCGGCGCGGGGTGACGGCCATGCCGCCGTTGACGAGGGAGCCGCCGCCGACGCCCCTGCCCTGGTAGACGGTGATGCCGGCGAAGTCCTCGGCGTCGAGGATGCCGGTGTGCCGGGGGATGTCCTTGTCGAGGGGGAAGCCGAGGAAGTTGCTCAGCGGCTGCTTGGTGCGGGTCCGCAGCCAGAAGGAGCGGTAGTCGGGCCGGGTGGTGTTGGCGAAGATCTTGCCGTCGGGTCCGGGGGTGTCCCAGGCCATGCCCATCTCGACCATGTGCACGGCGACGCCCGCGCGGGCGAGGCGGAGGGCGGCCACCGAGCCGCCGTATCCGGTGCCGATGACGAGGGCGGGCACGTGGGCGCCGGTGGGAATGGGGGTGTCGGCGAGGCGGGCTGCGGCCTGGGCCGGGGTGCCGGGGCCGACGAGGGCGGCAGCACCGAGAACAGAACCTGTTCCCGCGAGGAAGCGGCGGCGGCTCACGCCGCCGAATCCCTTTGCGGGCAGGGGGTTTTCGCTCATGTGACGTTCCTCACTCGGGGGCGAATGAGAACTTGTTCTACTGTCGACCATCGGGGAAGTCACGAGAAACCGACGGGTAACTTCCGGCCATCTGCGGGAGCACGACAACCGGCCGCCCCCTGGGAACGGGGGCGGCCGGAAGCGCGGCGGATGCCGGGCGGATGCCTGCACTCCGCCGTACCGGCGGGGCGGGCGCGTCGGTGCCGAGGTTGGCTCCGGCTCGCGGGCGGGCTGTGGGGGCGCCGCTCGCGAGCCGGGGTTCTGGGGTGCGCCGGTCAGGCGCGGGCGGCGACCGCCGAGGCCGAGCGGGAGCCGCCCGTGGCGAGGCCGGGTTCCGCGCGGACGGGCCCGTCGAGGAGCCGCCGCAGCAGGGCGGTGCCGCGGGCGGGGTCGCCCGCACCGTGGCCGTCCTCGGCGAGCAGCGTCGCCAGGACCGCGATGCGCGCCTGCGCGGCGCGGAGCGTACCCGTGAGCAGGGCTCCGGCGGCGACGAGGTCGACCGCCCCGCCACCGGTGTAGATCTCGGCGAGCGGGCCGGCGGGAACCCGGGTGGTGACGGCCACCAGGACGCCCTGGGCGACCGCGTCGGCCACGGCGGAGACGATCTCGGGCGTCGCGTTGCCGGCGCCGGTGGCGACGAGGACGATGCCGCGGGCACCGGCGTCGACGGCCGCGTTGAGCAGGAAGGGGTCGCCGTCCGAGTGGTGCGCGACGATCGCGACCCGGGGCAGCGCCACGGCGCCGGGGAGGTCGGGGTCCGCCTTGTCCGCGGCGGCGGGTAGCGGCAGCGGCGTCGGGCGCTCCGGCTGCCGCTCGATGTCCACCCGGGAGAAGCCCACGCGGCCCAGGCGGTCGGCCGAGGGGTCGGAGAAGGCGTCGGCGGCGAGCGTCTGGGTCTTGACGGTGCCGCGGGCCGCGTGGACGCGTCCGTCGAACACGACGAGGACCCCGAGGTCGCTGACGGAGGAGGCGACCTGGAGCGCGTCGTACAGGTTGCCGGGACCGTCCCCGTCGCCGGTGCCGAAGGGGCGCTGGGCGCCGGTGAGGACGACCGGCCGGGCGTCGGTGTGGTGGAGGTCCAGGAAGAACGCGGTCTCTTCGAGGGTGTCGGTGCCGTGGGTGATCACGATGCCGTCGACGCCCGGGTCGGCGAGGGTCTCGTGGACGGTCCGGAGCAGGGCCAGCTGGTGGGCCGCGGTCATCCGGGAGCTGTTGACGTTGAAGAGGTCGACGACCTCGACGGTGACGCCCTCGGGCAGGGGGGCGGTGGCCAGCACGTCGTCGCCGGAGGCGTCGGCCGCGTAGCCGGTGCCCTGCCAGCGGCTGGCGATCGTGCCGCCGGTGCTGATGACGACGATCCGGCGCGCTCCCCCGTCGTTCGTCCGCTTCATGCCTGCCGCCCTCGGTCCGTACCTGAATCAACCTGCCCGGCAACGATAGGACAGAAGGCGCGCAAGGCGATTGCGAAATCAGCCGCCGTATCGTTCCTGCGTGGTAGATAATTGCGCCATGGACCGCATCGATCTCCACATCTTGCGCGAGCTGCAGAACGACGGCCGGCTGAGCAACCAGGAGCTGGCCCAGCGGGTGGGGCTCAGCCCCTCGCCCTGTCTGCGCCGGGTGCGCCAGCTGGAGCAGGACGGGGTCATCCAGGGCTACCGGGCGATCATCGACCCCGAGGCGCTGGGGCGGGGCTTCGAGGTGCTGGTCTCGGTGGAGGTGCGGCGGGACCGGGAGACCGTGGAGGCCTTCGAGGAGGCGCTCCAGGACGTGCCGGACGTCATCGAGGCCTACCGGCTGTTCGGCAGCCCCGGCTGCCTGCTGCGGATCGCGGTCGCCGACCTCGCGGCGTACGAGCGGCTGTGGATCGAGCGGCTGACGACCCTCACCGGGGTCACCGAGGTGAACTCGCAGATCATCATGAAGCGCATCAAGGAGCCGAAGGGCATGCCGGTGGACGTCCGGGGCGACTGAGACCCTCCGGCCCGGCACACGGCCGCGAAGGGTTCCGCCCTATACGCACTCGTCACGGAACAGCCTCCTCCCCGTTACATGACAGGTACCTGTCGTGTGCCACTCTCCCGGTGACACGAAGTCAACACGCGTAGACAGCGGAATCGTTGAGCCGACGGCCGCCGTCATCCGCGTACCGTCCCCGGGAAAGGGCCCCCCATGTCCGTTGTGCGGATCGGCAGCTGGAAGGTGTGGGCGGCGACCGCCGCCGCCACCCTCGTCGGCGTCACCCTCCCCACGGTCGCCGCTACCCCCGCCGGCGCCACCACCACCGCGTACGACAGCACGTACTACAAGAACGCGATAGGCAAGACCGGCCCGAGCCTCAAGTCCTCGCTGCACACCATCATCAGCAGCCAGAGCAAGATCTCGTACGACGCGGTCTGGAACGCGCTGAAGGTCGCCGACCAGGACCCCGCCAACGCCAACAACGTCATCCTGCTCTACAGCGGGACCTCGCGGAGCAAGAGTCTCAACGGCGGCGACGTGGGCGACTGGAACCGCGAGCACACCTGGGCCCAGTCCCACGGCAACTTCGGCACCTCGGCCGGCCCCGGCACCGACCTGCACCATCTGCGCGCGGCCGACGTGCAGGTCAACGGCATCCGCGGCAACAAGGACTTCGACAACGGCGGCAGCCCGGTCGCCGGAGCCCCGGGCAGCTACACGGACAGCGACTCCTTCGAGCCGCGCGACGCCGACAAGGGCGACGTGGCCCGGATGATCCTCTACATGGCCGTCCGGTACGAGGGCGGCGACGCCTGGGCCGACCTGGAGCCCAACGAGTCGACGAGCAACGGGAGCGTCCGCTTCCACGGCCGCCTCTCGGTCCTGAAGCAGTGGAACGAGCAGGACCCGCCGAGTGCCTTCGAGGAGCGTCGCAACGACGTCATCCACAGCACCTACCAGGGGAACCGGAACCCGTTCATCGACCACCCGGAGTGGGTCGAGGCCATCTGGTAGGCCTCGGGCCGCGACAGCGGACGGAGCCGGGCCGGGGTCGTCGTACCCGGCCCGGCTCCGCCGCGTTCCGGGGCCGGCCCCGGCGGGCCCTCGCGCGGAACGGCCCCTACTCCTGACCACTGGAACCCCCTTCAAACGCGAAATGGCGGATGTTCTCACGCCCTTGGCGTGAAGGAGAAGCACACTCGAAAGGCGTTATCAGTCCGTTATAAACGGTCACTTCGCCCGAGTTCCTCCCCTTTTTCGTGAGACGCAGGACACATTTCGCGCTACAAAAGTCCCTGGCGCATCTATCACATCATGGTGTCCACAACAAGCCCTCCTGACCAGGAAGTTCCGAGATCCACTCGGTAGCTTCGGCGCCCATGACCCCGTTGACCACAGGCCTGGCCACCACGACTCCCCTGACCACCCCTCCGACGATCGAGGACGGCGCCGAGCTCTGGCGGATCGCACGCGGCTCGGGCGAGCTCGACCTGAACTCGCCCTACAGCTATCTCCTGTGGTGCCGCGACTTCGCCGACACGACCACCGTCGCCCGTGACGACTCCGGCCGACCGATCGGTTTCGTGACCGGCTATCTGCGCCCCGACCAGCCCGACACCCTCTTCGTCTGGCAGATCGCCGTCGAGGGTTCGCACCGGGGAAGCGGGGTAGCCGGGACTCTGCTCGACGCTCTGTCCGCGCAGGTCGCGGCCGAGCACAGGATCAGCAGGGTCGAGGCGACCGTGACCCCCGGGAACCTCGCCTCCGACCGGCTGTTCCGGTCGTTCGCACGCCGACACGGCGCGGAGGTGACGCAGGAGGTGCTGTTCCCGGCCTCCGCGTTCCCCACGGCCGGACACGAGTCCGAGGTGCTGTACCGCATCGGCCCGCTCGGTTCTCCGCGCCGCTGAGCCGTCGCCCGCGAACGCCCCATTCGAACCACACTCTGGAGACTTCGTGACCCTGACCGACATCGCCACGCCCACCGTCTTCGAGACCGTCGAATCCGAGGTCCGGAGCTACTGCCGCGCCTGGCCCGTCGTCTTCGAGCGTGCCAGCGGGACCAGGCTGTTCGACGAGCACGGGCGTCCCTACCTCGACTTCTTCGCCGGCGCCGGCTCGCTGAACTACGGCCACAACAACCCCGTGCTCAAGCGGGCTCTCCTCGACTACCTCGGCAGCGACGGCGTCACCCACGGGCTCGACATGTCGACCACCGCCAAGCGCGACTTCCTGGAGACCTTCCACTCCACGGTCCTGGAGCCCCGCGCCCTGAACTACAAGGTGATGTTCCCGGGCCCGACCGGCACCAACGCCGTCGAGGCGGCCCTGAAACTCGCCCGCAAGGTGACCGGCCGGCAGACGGTCGTCTCCTTCACCAACGCCTTCCACGGCATGTCGCTCGGCTCGCTCGCCGTCACCGGCAACGCCGCCAAGCGGGCCGGCGCGGGCGTCCCCCTGCACCACGCCATCCGCATGCCCTTCGACGACTACCTCGACGGGCAGCTCCCCGACTTCATGTGGTTCGAGCGCCTCCTCAACGACGCCGGCTCCGGTCTCGACCACCCCGCGGCCGTGATCGTCGAGACCGTCCAGGGCGAGGGCGGCATCAACGTCGCCCGGGCCGAGTGGCTGCGCGCGCTCGCCGAGCTGTGCCGCCGGCACGACATGCTTCTCATCGTCGACGACATCCAGATGGGCTGCGGCCGCACCGGCGACTTCTTCTCCTTCGAGGAGGCCGGCATCACGCCCGACATCGTCACCCTCTCCAAGTCCATCAGCGGTTACGGCCTGCCCATGGCCCTCTGCCTGTTCCGTCCGGAGCTCGACGTCTGGCAGCCCGGCGAGCACAACGGCACCTTCCGAGGCAACAACCCCGCCTTCGTCACCGCGACGGCCGCCCTCGACGCGTACTGGCGCGACGGCGCCCTCCGCGGGCGCACCCTGAAGCGCGCGGACCGGGTGGAGCGCGCCCTCCTCGACCTGAGCGGCACCGACGGGCGGATGGCCCTGTCCGTCCGCGGCCGCGGACTGGTGTGGGGCATGGAGTTCGCCGACGGCGAGCGCGCCGACGCGGTGTGCCGCAACGCCTTCGAGAACGGCCTCCTCGTCGAGACTTCCGGCCCGCGCAGCGAGGTGGTCAAGCTGCTGCCGCCGCTGACCGCGACGGACGACGAGCTCGACGAGGGCCTCGGCATCCTGGCCCGCGCCGTCCGCCAGACCGCCTGACCCTCTCCGACCCTTCCGATCCGACGACCGACGAACCGAAAGAAAGGCAGCCCCACCCCATGATCGTCCGTACCTTCGACGAGCTGGAGAACACCGAGCGGCACGTGAAGGCCGCGTCGGGCACCTGGGAGAGCAAGCGCATCGTCCTGGCCCGTGAACGCGTCGGCTTCTCCCTGCACGAGACGGTGCTGTACGCCGGCACCGAGACCGCCATGTGGTACGCGAACCACGTCGAGGCCGTCGTGTGCACGGCCGGCGAGGCCGAGCTCACCGACCACGAGACGGGCCGCACCTACACGATCGTGCCCGGCACGATGTACCTGCTCGACGGCCACGAGCGCCACACCCTCAAGGTCAAGGCGGACTTCCGCTGCCTGTGCGTCTTCAACCCGCCCGTGACGGGCCGCGAGGACCACGACGAGAACGGTGTCTACCCCCTGCTGACCGAGCCCGCTCCCGCGTCCGACGACGCCTGAGCCCGGACGACACCGGACGACACCGGACGACACCGACAGCTACAGCTACACGCCGCACCGGCTCCCCGAGCGAAAGGAACCACGCTCCCTCATGCCTTCCGCACCCACCCGCCCCGTCGACCTCTACCCCACCCGTGGCTCCAAGGAAGAGCTGATCGGCCGCAAGGACCCCGTGGTGTGGTCCGAGCCCGGCACGGCCGGCCCCTTCTGGACGCGTGAACTGGAGGAGTTCGACCGCGACGGCTTCATCACCGTCGACGAGATCGTGACCCCCGACGAGGTCGAGGTGCTCCGGGCGGAGCTGGACCGGCTCGTCTCCGACCCGGTCGTGCGGGCGGACGAGCGCTCCATCGTCGAGTCCAGCTCCCAGGAGATCCGCTCCGTCTTCGAGGTCCACCGGATGAGCGAGGTCTTCGGCCGGCTCGCCGAGGACCCCCGCATCGTCGGCCGCGCCCGCCAGATCCTCGGCTCCGACGTGTACGTCCACCAGTCCCGGGTCAACGTCAAGCCCGGCTTCGGGGCCAGCGGCTTCTACTGGCACTCCGACTTCGAGACCTGGCACGCCGAGGACGGCCTGCCGAGGATGCGGACCGTGTCGGTGTCCATCGCGCTGACGCCGAACCACACGACCAACGGCAGCCTGATGATCATGCCGGGGTCGCACCGGACCTTCCTCGGCTGCGCGGGCGCGACGCCGAAGGACAACTACAAGAAGTCGTTGCAGATGCAGGACGCCGGCACGCCCTCCGACGAGGCGCTGAGCACCTTCGCCGACGCCTGCGGCATACGTCACTTCACCGGTGCGGCGGGTTCCGCGACCTGGTTCGACTGCAACGCCCTGCACGGGTCGGGCGACAACATCACCCCGTACCCCCGCAGCAACGTGTTCCTCGTCTTCAACAGCGTCGAGAACCAGCCCGAGGCGCCCTTCGCCGCGCCCGTCCGGCGACCCTCGTACATCGCCGCGCCGTCGTGGGACGGTTCCTGACGCCCCACACGCGCCCCCAGGGCGACGGCGGACGGGCGGTGACCACCCGAGCCGTCCACCACCGGAGTCCGGCCCCTCAGCGTGTGTCGCCGATTCCGCTGCGGCTTCCCGCGGCGCGTCCAGGGATCCGGGCTCGCGTACCCCCGCTTCCAGCGGTCACTCATCGGCCGATTCGGCGGCCCGGTTCCGGCAGGAGAGAGGCTTCACTCCACGCCGACCGGGAAGACGAAACGCATCACCTGATGAGGAAAGCGCCAGAAACAGGAAGAAAGGGATCCGTGATGAAGACCTGGAGCGATACCCTGCCCCCGGCCCTCGGGACGGACCCGCTCGACGACGTCGACGCAGGTACGTCCACCGTCCGCACCCCGGCCGACGCACGGCAGTTCGTACGGCACACGCTCGCGGGGCTCGGGCCGCTGTGGCCGGCCCAGATCGAGGATCTGCTGCTCGTCACCTCGGAGCTGGTCACCAACGCGCACCGGCACGCGGGCGGCGTCACGGGATTCGGCATCGGGGTCGAGCGGGACCGGGTGACCGTGTCCGTGTCCGACGCCAGCACGGAGGAACCCCTGCGCCAGCGGGGCGAGAACCTGCTCCCCGGCGGCTACGGCTGGCCGATCGTGCTCCGGCTGTGCCGCGAGGTGACCGTCGAGACGGGCCCGGACGGCAAGACCATCCACGCGGCGGTCGCGGTCGACCGCCGGTGACCCCCGCGGCCCGGGCGGGCTGTGGAAGGGTGGACCGATGACCTCACGTTCGTACGACGTCCTCGCCGGCGCCCCGGACTCCCCCGTCCTCCTCCACGTCCCGCACTCCTCCCGCGTCATACCCCCGGACGTGCGCGAGGGCATCCTGCTCGACGACGCGGAGCTCGAGCGGGAACTCGACGACATCACCGACGCGCACACCGCGGAGATCGCCGCCGTGGCCGCGGCCGCCGCGGACATGACCCCCTGGCGGTTCGTCAACCGTCTGTCGCGGCTGGTGGTCGACCCCGAGCGGTTCCCCGACGAACGCGAGGAGATGCTGGCCGTCGGGATGGGCGCGGTCTACACGCGCACCACGCACCGCGCGGCGCTCCGGCCCACGGAGTTCGACCCGACACCCCTGCTCGACCGCTACTTCACGCCGTACGCCGAGGCGATGGAGACCGCCGTCGCCGAACGGCTCGCGGCGACGGGCCGCGCCGTCGTCATCGACGTCCACTCGTACCCGACCGACCCGCTGCCGTACGAACTGCACGGCGACGGGCCCCGCCCGCCGATCTGCCTCGGCACCGACGCCTTCCACACGCCGCCGGCCCTGCTGGACGCGGCCCGGGAGGCGTTCGGCGACTTCGGGGGCCTCGCCACCGACACCCCGTTCGCCGGCACGTACGTACCGCTGTCGTACTACGGCAAGGACCCGCGGGTCGGCGCGCTCATGATCGAGATCCGCCGCGACGTCTACCCGAGCGGACCGGGAGGCGCACCGGGCCCGGGGACCCAGGCACTCGGCGCGGCCCTCGCGGCCCTCATCGACGCGGTGCCCTCGCACCCGCCGGCGTAGCGACACCCGGCCCGGGCGCGTACGGGCGCCGGCCACGGCGGGTGGACCCTGGGCGGACCGTCAGGCGACCGGCCCAGCACCACGAGCGCACGGCGCGAAGGCCTGGTGAGCTGTACCGGGACATCTCCGGTGCCGTCCCCCGCGCGGCCCGGAGCGTATGGAGGAGGAATCCGTGCCGGACCCGACGACGTCCTACGCCGACCTGCGCGCCCTGGTGATCAACTGCACCCTGAAGCGCTCCCCGGAGCGCAGCCACACGCAGGGGCTGATCGACCTCAGCACCGGGATCATGGAGCGCCAGGGCGTGCGGGTCGACGTGATCAGGGCGGTGGACATCGACATCGCGACCGGTGTCTGGCCGGACATGACGGAGCACGGCTGGGAGACCGACGAGTGGCCGGTGCTCTACTCGCAGGTCATGGCCGCCGACATCCTGACCCTGGCGGGGCCCGTCTGGCTGGGAGACAACTCCTCGGTCATGAAGAAGGTGATCGAGCGGCTCTACGCCTGTTCGTCGATCCTCAACGAGCAGGGCCAGTACGCCTACTACGGCCGGGTGGGCGGCTGTCTGATCACCGGCAACGAGGACGGCGCGAAGCACTGCGCGATGAACGTCCTCTACAGCCTCCAGCACCTCGGCTACGTCATTCCGCCACAGGCGGACGCGGGCTGGGTCGGCCCGGCCGGCCCGGGCCCCTCCTATCTCGACGAGGGCTCGGGCGGTCCGGAGAACGACTTCACCAACCGCAACACGACCTTCATGACCTGGAACCAGCTCCACCTCGCCAGGATGCTCAAGGACAGCGGCGGCATTCCCGCCCACGGCAACCAGCGCGCCGAGTGGGACGCCGGCTGCCGCTTCGACTTCGAGAACCCCGAGCACCGCTGAGCACCGCTGAGCACGGACCGGAACGGCGATCCGGGGAGGTGGCGCAGGTCGGTCAGGGCCCGGCGGCCCGTGTCGCTCACGTGCGTCAGTGACTCGCCGGCGCGTTCGGGCGCGGAGGCGAGGAGGAACTGGGCCGCGTCGGCCTGGATCACCATGGCGGTGACGTGGTGGGTCACCACGTCGTGCAGCTCCCGGGCGATCCGGGCCCGCTCGGTGGCCCGGGCCACCTCGGCGGCCAGCCGTCGCCGGTCCGCCTCTTGTATCCGGTGCTTGCGCACGGTCCTCCCTCCCAGCCAGAAGGCGGCCAGGAACAGATAGAACGCGAGATAGTCCAGGAAGGCCCGGGGTGAGCCCAGGCCGTTGAGGACGAGGGCCAGCACGGCGTAGCCGCCGCTCAGCGCGAGGGCCGCCGCGCGGCGGTGGCGGACCTGGTGGGCGCCCGCGGAGTACAGCGTCAGGTACAGGCCCAGGCTCGCGAACGTGGTGGGAAGGCCCAGTGCCTGGTGGACGGCGAACGCGACGGCGGCCATGGCCAGGGTGCTCGCGGGCCATCGGCGGCGGGCGGCTGCCGGCAGGATCTGGGCCAGGACCAGGACCAGGGTCAGGGCGTTCTGCGGCTGTTGCGGCAGGTCGCCGATCTGTCCGCCGATGCGGGAGGAGTTCGGCACGAAGGCCGGCACGGTGAGCGCCAGGGCGACGAAGGAGTCCTGGACGAAGGGGTCCCGTCGCCGCCACCAGTCGTACGGCGCCCTCGGGAACCGGAGTCCGAGCGGTGCGTGAGGGATCGCCACGTCGTCTCCTGGGGTTCGGCCGCTCTCAGCGGCCGGTACGGCTGTGGGTTCTGATCCCGCCGCCGGCTCGGGCCCGGCGCAGCATCCAGAAGGCGATGGCCGCGCCGACCAGGACGGGCAGGATCGATGCCTCCAGGCCGAAGCCACCGCCGGTCAGGACGGTGGGGCCGTGGACATCCAGCGTGAACCAGCCTTCCGGGGTGTGTCCGGAGACCGGGATGCCGAGCAGCTGTTCCGCCGCGTTCCAGGCGAAGTGCAGCCCGGCGACGAACCAGATGCTACGACGCCACAGGAACGCCGCTCCCAGCAGGACCCCCGCTTCCACGGCGATCGCCAGTGCGCTCCACAGGGTGGCTTCCGCCGCGCCGAGGTGGGCGACTCCGAAGAACAGCGAGGTGATGACGACGGCGGCCCGGCTGCCCCACCACAGCTCCAGGGCCTGGAGGGCGAGACCGCGGAAGAGCAGCTCCTCGGTGACCGAGCCGCCGATCTGCACCATGACGGTCGTCCAGAGAACGCCGAGGAAGCCGTGGCCGGCCCAGGAGAAGGTGTAGCCCCCGAAGACGGTGAGCAGGAGGACCGGGACGAGGATGAAGCCCAGGCCGATCGCTCCCCCGAGCAGTGCCTCCCGGAGCGCCCCTCGCCGGGCGATCTCCGGCACGTCGCGCCTGGCCAGACGGCTCATCACCCACCCGTACACGGCCACCGCGGCCACCGCTCCCAGCGCCGGGACGGGGCCGGGGCCCGTGGCCGTCAGCCCCGAGACCAGACCGACGCCGATCACGCCCGCCGGCAGCCAGCCGAGTGGCGAGCGCACGATCCGGCCCCACCGCCCGCCGCCTTCGTCCTGGCCTCGACCCGTGCAGGGCGTTGCAGTCGAACCAGGTCGCGGAACCCGCCGCACCGGTGAAGTGACGTATGCCGCAGGCGTCGGCGAAGGTGCTCAGCGCCTCGTCGGAGGGCGTGCCGGCGTCCTGCATCTGCAACGACTTCTTGTAGTTGTCC
>NZ_RDBH01000129.1:1302334-1306350 GCF_008042145.1 Streptomyces sp. adm13(2018) | reverse complement strand
GGGGGGCTGCGCCGGGTGCGCGGACCCGGGGGGCTGCGCCGGGTGCGCGCTCCGGCGCGCCCTCCCGGCCCGGGGCGGCACCGTGTTCGCGCCCGGGTCCGGGGCGACGCCGGGGGTCAGCCCGCCAGGGCCTCCAGCGCGCGGTCCACGTCCGCCGCCGTGTTGTACAGGTGGAAGGACGCGCGCAGATTGCCCGCGCGGACGGAGAGCAGGACGTCCGCCTCGCGCAGCGCGTCCGCGCGGTCCCCGAGCCCGGGGACGGCGACGACCGTCGAGTCGTCCATGACCGGCGCGTGGCCGAGGGCGACGAGGCCGGAGCGGAAGCGGGCCGCGAGCCCCTTGTTGTGGGCCTCGATGCGCTCGATCCCGATCTCCTCCAGGAGCGCGAGCGAGCGGGCCGCCCCGTGGTACGCGAGGAAGCCCGGGGGCTCGTCGAAACGGCGGGCGGAGCGGGCCAGTTCACGGACCGGGCCGTAGCTGTTCACCCACATCTCCTCGCCGGTCACCCAGTTGGCGTGGATGGGGAGCAGCGAGTCCTGCGCCTCCTCGGTCACGGTGAGGAAGGACGCCCCGCGCGGGCAGAGCAGGTACTTGTAGCCGCCGGCGACCGTGTAGTCCCACTCCCCCGCGCGCAGCGGCAGCCAGCCGGCCGACTGGGTGGCGTCCAGGAGCGTACGGGCCCCGTGCGCGGCCGCCGCGGCCCGGACCGCCGGCAGGTCCGCGGTCCGGCCGTCGGCCGACTGCACGGACGAGAGGGCGACGAGCGCGGTGTCGGGGCCGACGGACTCGGCGAGCCGCTCCAGCGGGACGAAGCGGGTGCGGAGGTCGCCACGGATCGTGAAGGGCGTGATGACGGAGGAGAAGTCGCCCTCGGGGAAGAGGATCTCCGCGCCCGCGGGCATCGACTGGGCGATCATGCCGCAGTGCACGCCGACCGAACTGCCGACGGCGACGCGCTCGTGCGGGACGCCGACGATCCTGCCGTACGCGGCGCGGGCCTCGGCCACGGTCTCGAAGTCCCCGGCGCCGCCCGCCCGGCCGGCGGCGGTCTCCTCCGCCAGGAGCGTGATCGCGTCGACGGTCCGGCGGGGCAGCAGACCGCACGCCGAGGTGTTGAGATAGGTGTGCTTGGGCGCGAACTCGGCGCCGCCGAGCGGCTCTTCCAGAGAATCCATGGCCCCAGCCTGGGTTCCCCACGATCGCCCGTCAATGGGTGCCGATCATGGGGAGTCCCCAAGCCGCTCTTATCTCCGCAGGTGGGAGGGGGGTGCGGGCGTCAGGCGCCCGGGACCTCGCAGCTGCCGTCGGTGTCGCAGACGGCCGCGTCCCCGCCGACGGTCTGGAGGGTCCGGCCCTGCCAGGCCTGCTCCAGGGCCTGGGTGAAGACCTCGGCGGGCTGGCCGCCGGAGATGCCGTAGCGCCGGTCGAGGACGAAGAACGGCACGCCGTTCGCCCCGAGCTCGGCCGCCTCGCGCTCGTCCGCGCGCACGGCGTCGGCGTAGGCGGAGTCGTCGGCGAGGACGGACCGGACCTCGGCCTCGTCGAGACCGGCCTCCACGCCGAGCGTCACCAGGGTCTCGGCGTCGAAGACGGAGCGCTCCTCGGCGAAGTTGGCGCGGTAGGCCAGGTCCAGGAGCTCGTTCTGCCGTCCGCGGTCCTTGGCGAGGTGGAGCAGCCGGTGGACGTCGAAGGTGTTGCCGTGGTCGCGGCCCTCGGTGCGGTAGCCGAGCCCCTCGGAGTGCGCGTTGGAGGCGACGTGCGCCTCCATGGCGCGGGCCTCGTCGAGGGTGCGGCCGTACTTCGCGGCGAGCATCTCCAGGACGGGGCCGGTGTCGGCCTTGGCGCGGTTCGGGTCGAGCTCGAAGGAGCGGTGCACGACCTCGACGTCGTCGCGGTGGGCGAAGGCCTCCAGACCCTTCTCGAAGCGTGCCTTGCCGATGTAGCACCAGGGGCAGGCGATGTCGCTCCAGATCTCGACGCGCATGTGACTTCTCTCCGGGGTTCGACGGCGGGGTGTTCGGGGTGTTCCAGGGCGAGAACGACCCGGCCGGCGGATTTCATTCCGTTTCCGGCCCCAGTGTGAGCCGGAGCACGAGGTGGTCGCCGTCGCGCGGGGTCTCCGGGTCGGGGGTCCAGCCGTGGGCGGCGTAGAAGGCCTGGGCGCGTTCGTTCTTCTCGAAGACCTCCAGGCGCGCCCAGGGCACGCCGGCCGTCCGCCAGCGGTCGACGCAGGCGGCGTGCAGCTCGGTGCCGATCCCCGCGCGCCAGCGGGCGGGCAGGACGTGGAGCTGGGTGAGGTGGGTGACGCCGTCGCGCTCCCCGTACGCCGCGATGCCCGCGACCTCGCCGTCCCGTACGGCGCAGAGGACCGCCCCGCGTCCGACGGCGGCCGTCCAGGCGGTGCGGGAGCGGGCGACCTCCTCGGGGCCGAGGAAGTCGGCGTCGGGGAGGTGGCCCCGGTAGTAGGTGGCGCGGGCCTCGGTGTGGAGGGCGACGACGGCGTCGAGGTCGGCGGGGGTGGCGAGTCGGATCATGGTTGTTCAGGACGCCGGGGAGGGCTCGGCGGTTGCGGCGGACGCCTCCGGCCGCCGGGAGGCGGTCGAAGGAGGAGCGGTGGGCGCTCGGGGCTCGCCCCGACGACGCCGCTCCTCCTCCGTCTGCCGGGCCGTCGGGGCCGTTGAGCGGGCTCAGGCCCCCTTGCGGTACTGCCCCGGGGCCATCCCGTACTCCCGTTCGAAGGCCTTGGCGAAGGCGAACTCCGAGGAGTACCCGGAGCGTTCGGCCACCGCGCGGAGCGGGCGGTCGTCCGTGCGCAGGAGGCGGCCCGCCGTCGTCATCCGCCACCAGGTGAGGTAGGCGAGGGGGGACCGCCCGACGAGGGCGGTGAAGCGGCGGGCGAAGGCGGCGCGGGAGAGGCCGCCGAGGGCGCCGAGTTCCTCGACGGTCCAGGCTCTGGCCGGGTCGTCGTGGAGGGCCCGGAGGGCTCCGGCGACGACCGGGTCGCCGAGGGCGGCCGACCAGCCCGTGCAGCGGTCGGCGCACACGCTGAGCCACCAGGTGCGCAGCAGGTACAGCAGCAGGGTGTCGAGCAGGGCGGGCACGATGGCGTCCCGGGCGATCCGGTGATGGCGGCGGCCAACTTCGAGTTCGGGACGCACGGGGCCGCAGACGGTCCGCACCTACGCCAACGGGGCGCTCGTGCGCACCGCGGAGGGGCGTCGCCAGGTGGCGGGCTTCATCGGCGCGGGGCTGCGCGACGGCTCCCTGGCGCCGGTGATCGCCGAGACCGTCGACGGTCTGGAGCGGATCGCCGACGCCCATCGGCTGATGGAGTCCAACGCGCACCTCGGGAAGATCGTGGTACGCGTCGGGGGGCGACCCCCGGTGGCCGGGCTCAGCGGCGGGGCAGGCCCGGCGGGTTGCCGTCCCGGAGCTCCGGCGGGAGGGTCAGCCGCGCTCGGCGAGCACCCGCTGCCAGACCGGGCTGTCCACGTAGTGGTTGTCGTACTGCTCCGAGGACGCCTTGATCTCCTCGAAGCCCGCCTCGCCCCGCATGACGCGGCCGAGCAGCCGCAGGTAGTCGAAGCGGGCCATGCCGGGGGTGAAGACGAAGAGGACGTCGGCCTCGGCGCCGGGCGCGGCCGCGAAGGCGTGCGGGGTGTGCGGCGGCACGAGCAGGAAGTCGCCCTTCTCCAGGACGGACAGCTCCTCGCCGACGAGCACCTGGAGCGAGCCGTCGAGGACGTAGAACATCTCGGACGCCTTGGTGTGGAAGTGCGCCGGCGCGCCGACCGCCCCCTCGGCGAAGGTGGAACGGTAGCTGGTGAGCAGCCCGCCGGTGGTGTCGGAGTCGGCGAGGAGGGTCATCACGCTGCTCGGGTCCGCGGTGGTCTCGGCGGCGGCGGCGCGGGTCAGGTGCGGGGCGAAGGGCGCGTTCTCGTTCATGATCACTACTCTAGGCGGCCATTGACCTGCGGAACGGGTGCAATCCGTCTGGAAGAACGTGGGTCAATTCC
>NZ_RDBH01000129.1:1293975-1302234 GCF_008042145.1 Streptomyces sp. adm13(2018) | reverse complement strand
CCTTCTCCCCCTCTCCCGCCGCACCCGCTCCCCCGCGCGGCGGAGGCGGATCGTCGGTCCGCACGAGGTGGCGGCGGCGGCCGATGATCGCCGTCAACGGGGTGCCGGTGCTCGCCGACGCCCTCGTCGTCGTCCTCGCCCTGCTCCTCACCCGGCCCGGGTGACGGCGGTCACCCGGGGGCCCGTCTCCGATGAAGGTTGGCTGAGAATCCGGCCACATCCGGCCACATCCGGAACGTCCCCCACCGGTCCGTTCGTCCCCACCAGTGCGATGAACAAGACGATCAGGCGCACCTCGGTCTTCGTGCTGCTCCTGGTGCTCGCCCTGCTGGGCCGGGCCACCTGGGTGCAGGCGTACGAGGGGAAGGCGCTCGCGGACGACCAGAAGAACCGGCGGAAGACGATCGCGCAGTACGCGCAGCCGCTCGGGAACATCGTCGTGGCCGGTTCGCCGGTCACCGGCTCGAAGAAGACGGAGGGAACGGACCTCGAGTACCGCCGGACGTACGAGGACGGCGACCTGTACGCGGCGGTGACCGGCTACAGCTCCCAGGCGTACGGCGCGACCCAGCTGGAGGGCGTCTACGCCGACGTCCTCGACGGCACCGACGACCGGCTGAAGAACCCGCTGGACGCCGTCACCCGCAAGCAGCAGAAGCCGGGCACGGTCGTCACCACGATCGACCCGGACGTGCAGAAGGCCGCCTACCGGGCCCTCGGGGACACGAAGGGCGCGGCCGTCGCCCTCGACCCGGCCACCGGCCGTGTCCTCGCGATGGTGTCCACCCCGTCCTACGACCCGTCGAAGATCGCCGGGACCACGGACGGGGACGCCTGGCAGGCACTCATGGCGGACGAGGACAAGCCGCTGGTCAACCGCGCCCTGCGGCAGCCGCTGCCGCCCGGCTCCACCTTCAAGCTGGTGGTGGCCGCCGCCGCCCTGGAGGACGGGCTGTACGGCTCGGTGGACACGGCGACGGACAGCCCCGACCCGTACACCCTGCCGAACACCCGGACCGTGCTGAGGAACGAGAACGCGTCCGCGCCCTGCGAGAACGCCACGATCCGCACCGCCCTCCGCTACTCCTGCAACAACGTCTTCGCCAAACTGGCGGCCGACCTGGGGCAGGACAAGGTGAGGGCGATGGCGGAGAAGTTCGGCTTCAACGACGCCGAGCGCGACATCCCGGTCCGCGCCTACGCGAGCGTGTACCCCTCCGGCATGGACAAGGCGCAGACGGCGCTGACCGGCATCGGCCAGTTCGACGTGACCGCCACCCCGCTCCAGATGGCGATGGTGTCGGCGGCGATCGCCAACGACGGCCGGCTCGCCGCGCCGCACATGGTGTCGGAGGTCGTCGACTCGGACGGCGACCCGCTCACCCGGTTCGAGGACGGCGGCGGCGAGCGGATCGTCTCGTCGTCGACGGCGGGGCAGCTGCGGAGCGCGATGCGGACCGTGGTGGAGGAGGGCACCGGCACCAACGCGGCCGTCCGCGGGGCCGAGGTCGGCGGCAAGACGGGTACGGCGCAGCACGGCGAGAACAACAGCAAGACGCCGTACGCCTGGTTCACCTCGTACGCCAAGGACCCCTCCACCGGGAAGCAGGTCGCCGTCGCGGTGCTGATCGAGGACTCGGGCGCGGCCCGCTCCGAGGTCAGCGGCAACGGTCTGGCGGCCCCGGTGGCGCAGAAGATGATGGCGGCCGCCCTGAAGTGACGTGACGCGGGCCCCGATTGGCCGTCGGGGCCCGTCACACGATATGCAGGATCACGCTCGTGTCCGAGCACACATTCGAACCACTGATCCTGCTCCCGCGGAGGACCGCCGTGCGCCTGCCCCGTTCCCTGTCCGGCTGGACGATCGCGGTCTTCGGCGTGCTCGCCGCCGCACTGGGCGTGGTCGGCCTGGTCGTCCCGGACGCGCTGCTCACGGTGATGGGCTTCGAGCCGGTGCCCGACTCCGCGCGCGCGGACGGGGACCACACGCTCGTCTTCCTCACGGCCTCCTCGATGGCCGCGCTCAACATGGGCGTCTACTACGTCCTCGCCGCGCTCGCCGACTGGAAGGCGTTCTTCCGCTGGACGGTGCCCTTCCGTCTCCTCACCTGCGCCGTCTTCACCCTCGTGGTCGTCGGCGGCCGCGCCCCCGCCGGGTTCCTGGGGGTGGGCCTGTGGGAGGGCCTGGGCGCGGTGGCGACCGGGGCGGCCCTGTGGCGCGAGAAGCGGGAGGCGGAGGGCGACGCGGCCCCCGTGACGCGGTGAGGGCGTCCCGCCTCCGGGACAGGGCCGACGTGGTCGGTCGGCGTACGTCCGGGCCGGTCTCCTAGGGCAGATGCCCGATCCGCCGGGCCCACCTCAGAGACCAGCCTGTGCCCATGCGCTGGTATCTGACGGGTGTCCTCGTGTCCGGATTCGGTACGACGGCGATGTGGCTGGTCTCCGGGATCTGGGTCAAGTCGCTGACGGGCTCCGACGGTCTCGCGGCCCTGGCCGCCTTCGCCCTCTGGGCTCCCGTCCTCCTCGGGCCGCTGCTCGGGACGCTCGCCGACCGGGCCCGGCGGCGGCCGCTCCTGGTCGCCCTCGACCTGGCGGCCGCCGCGGTCCTCCCCGTCCTCCTGTGGGTCGACTCGGCGGACCGGGTGTGGCTGCTCTTCGCCGTCCTCGTCCTCTACGGGGCACAGGGCACCCTCCACGAGGCGGCGGAGCAGGCCCTGGTCGCGACCGCCGCGGACGCGGAACGGCTCGGCGCCCTCAACGGGCTGCGAATGACCGCCAACGAGTCGACCAAACTGATCGCCCCGCTCGTGGCCGCGGGCCTCTTCGCCGCGTACGGCGGCGGGACCGTCGCCCTGCTCGACGCGGCCGGCTTCGCGCTCGCCGCGGGCCTCTTCGCCCGGATGCCCGTACGGGAGGAACGCCCCGCGCGCCCGGAGGCCCGGAAACTGCGGCGGGAGACCGCCGAGGGCGCCCGGCTGCTGCGCGGCTCGCCGGTGCTGCGGCCCCTGGTCGCGACGGGCGCGTTCACGATGCTGCTCGCCGGGGTGAACGGGGCCGCGATCTACGCGGTCGTCGACCGGGGGCTCGCCCACGCCCCGGCCTACGCGGGCGTGCTCTACGCGGTGCAGGGCGCCGGCTCCGTCCTCGCGGGCCTGCTCACCGGGCCGCTGCTGCGCCGGATCCCCGAGCGGACGCTCGCCGCGGGCGGCCTCGCGCTGTTCTCGGTCGCGGCGGGCGTCCGGGCGCTGCCGTACGAGGCGACGGCCCTGGCGGCGAGCGCCGGGATCGGCCTCGGGCTGCCGTGGGTGCTGGTGGCGGTGGCGACGGCCGTGCAGCGGGTGGCGCCCCCGGAGGCGGTCGGCCGGGTGGCGGCCACCGCGCACACGCTGGTCATGGCGCCGAACGCGCTGGCGCTCGGCCTCGGCGCGGGCCTGGTCGCCCTCGTCGACGTCCGCGTCCTGCTGCCGCTGCTCGCGCTCGCGGGAACGGGCTGGGCGGCGGCGGTCACGGTCCGGGGGCGGCGCCACGGGCGGGCCCGGGAGACGACGGACCGGCCGGACCCGTCCGTACCGGTGGGTTGAGAGTTCCGTAGCGGTGGGTTGAGGGCTCCGTACCGGTCGGCGTGAGGCTCCTCACCGGCCGGCTGGGAACTCCGTACCGGTCGGGTGAGGGCCTCCGCCCCGCCCCGGGCCCCGGGGGCGCTCGCGGTGCGGGGGGACCGGTGGGCGGCGAGCATGGAAGGAGGCGCGGCGCGGCGGGAGGAGGGCAGCGTGACGGCCGGTTCCTTCCCGGGGACGACGGGGCGGGTCGGTGTGCCCCTGGACGGCAAGGGCCTCCTCGACGTCCTGGGGGTCGCCGCCGTCGTCATCGACGCGCACGGACGCATCGTGCTCTGGAGCCCGCAGGCCGAGGACCTCTTCGGCTACCGCGCGAACGAGGCCCTGGGTCAGTACATCGCCCGGCTGGTCGTCGACGCGGACCACCGG
Source organism: Streptomyces sp. adm13(2018) (assembly GCF_008042145.1). Taxonomy (GTDB): domain Bacteria; phylum Actinomycetota; class Actinomycetes; order Streptomycetales; family Streptomycetaceae; genus Streptomyces. The sequence goes on along the minus strand of NZ_RDBH01000129.1, from coordinate 1,298,248 downwards.
GACGAGGCGATGCGCCTCTTCGGCGAGGTGCTGCGGGAGGGCACGACCTGGGCCGGCACCTTCCCCGTCCGGCACAAGGACGGCGGGGTGCGGCCGGTGGAGTTCCGCAACATGCGGCTCACCGACGACCTGGGGGGCCTCTACGCGCTGGGGATCGCCGCCGACCACGCCGCCGTCGAGCGGATAGAGACCGAGCTGGCCCTCTCCGACCGGCTGGTGTCCCAGTCCCCCATCGGCCTGGCCGTCCTCGACACCGACCTGCGCTACGTCCTGGTGAACCCGGCCCTCGAACGGATCAACGGCGTCCCGGCCGCCCTGCACATCGGACGGCGGATCGGCGACATGCTGCCGAAGGTCGACGCCGCGGCCCTGGAGGACGCGGTGCGCACCGTCCTCGCCACGGGCGAGCCGCTGCTCGACCACTCCACCCTCGGGCGGACCCCCGCCGACCCGGACCGCGAGCACGCCTGGTCGGTGTCCCTCTACCGCCTGGAGGGGGCGGAGGAGCGGGTCCTGGGGGTGGCCGTCTCGGTGATCGACGTGACCGAGAGGCACCTGGCGGACGCCGACGCCGACCGGTCGCGGCGGCGGCTCGCGCTCATCGCGGACGCCTCGGCCCGGGTCGGCACCACCCTGGAGGTGGAGCGGACCGCCGACGAGCTGGCCTCGGTGGTGGTGCCGGAGCTCGCCGACATCGCCGCCGTCGACGTCCTCGACTCCGTCCTCGCGCTGCGCAGGCCGGGCGCGCCCGAGGAGGGGCCCGAGCTCTTCCGGGCGCTGGCGGTGAAGGCGGCGGCGCGGACGGACGCGCTGCCGGCGGCCGACCCGCCCGGGGCGATCACCATGTACGGGGCGGACCGCCTCGTCACCCGGTGCGTGCACACCGGTCTGCCCGTCCTCGTGGAGCACGTCGGCCCCGGTGACCTGTCCCGGATCGCCCGGAGCCCGGAGGCGGCGGAGCTGCTCGCCCGGGCGGGGGTGCACTCCTATCTCGCGGTGCCGCTGATCGCCCGCGGCGAGGTGCTCGGCGCGCTCGACCTGAAGCGGGACCGCAACGCCCTGCCCTTCGACGGCGACGACGTGCTGCTGGCGACGGAGCTCGCGGCCCGCGCCGCGGTCAGCATCGACAACGCCCGCTGGTACCAGAGCGTGCGGAACTCGGCGGTGACGCTGCAGCGCAGCCTGCTGCCCGGCGCACCGCCGGAGCGGGCCGGCCTGGAGGTCGCGGCCCGCTACCAGCCCGCGCAGGCGTCGAGCGAGGTCGGGGGCGACTGGTACGACGTGATCCCGCTGCCCGACGAGAAGACGGCGCTGGTCGTCGGGGACGTGATGGGCAGCGGGATCGACGCGGCGGCGACGATGGGCCGGCTGCGGACCGCCACCTGCGCCTTCGCCGACCTCGACCTGGCGCCCGCCCAGGTCCTGCGGCACCTGGACCGGATCACGGCGGGCCTGGAGCACTACATCGCGACCTGTCTCTTCGCCGTGCACGACCGGGCCCGCGGCCGGTGCAGGATCTCGAACGCGGGACATCTGCCGCCGGTGCGGGTCCCGGTGGACGGCCCGGCCGAGCTGGTGACCGTACCTCCGGGGGTGCCGCTCGGGGCCCACCGGCCCCTCCGCCCCCACCGCATCCATGGGTCGAAAGAATATTCATATGACGGATCTGACCGGGAACGGCAGGATGCCCGGCATGCCACGACCCCATGGATTCACGTACGAACAGCGCCGCGACGGCTCGGTGGTCCTCACCCACCCCCACCGGCCCCTCCGCCCCCACCGCATCCATGGGTCGAAAGAATATTCATATGACGGATCTGACCGGGAACGGCAGGATGCCCGGCATGCCACGACCCCATGGATTCACGTACGAACAGCGCCGCGACGGCTCGGTGGTCCTCACCCACCTGGGGCGGGCCGCGGGTGTGCTGCGCGGCGCCCGCGCCGAGAAGTTCCTCGCCGAGGTCGGGTCGGGCGACGCCCAGCTCGTCATGGCCCGGTGGACCGGCGCGTACCGCTTCGGGAACGAGCGGCAGGCCAGGAACCACCCCCGTAATCAAGGTGGCCGAACCGGCCGAGGGTAAGGGAACGGCAAAGGCACCCGGTTCGTTAGCCCAGGCATGACCGCAATGACCCCCGGCTCGAACATCCCTCTCACCGCCGCACGCGTGGCGGTGGACGTCGCCGCACCGGTGCGGCTCGACGTCTCGGGCCTGCTGCTCGGCGCCAACGGCAAGGTGCGCTCGGACGACGACTTCATCTTCTACAACCAGCCGTCCGGCCCCGGTGTGACCTACCGCTCCGGCGGCGGCGCCGCCCCCGACGCGATCCTGGTGGACACCGGCGCCGTCCCGGCCGGCATCGAGAGGATCGTCGTCACCGCGAGCCCCGACGCCGCGGGCCAGACCTTCCAGGGCATCGAGCCCACCGCCACCCTTCGCAACGCGGACGACGGCACCGTCCTCGCCACCTTCACCCCGCCGCAGCTGGCCACCGAGACGGCACTCGTGGTCGTCGAGATCTACCTGCGCAACGGCGCGTGGAAGGCCCGCGCCGTTGCGCAGGTAGATCTCGACGCTGCCGCGGCCGGCTCCGGCAAGATCAACCTCGACAAGGGCCGCGTCAGCCTCCAGAAGAACCAGACCGTGTCCCTGGTCAAGGGCGGCCGCCCGCTGCTCTCCCAGGTCAAGATGGGCCTCGGCTGGGAGCCGGCGTACCGCGGCAAGGACATCGACCTGGACGCCTCCGTCATCGCCTACGGCCCCCAGCGCAACCACCAGGACAGCTGCTACTTCGGCAAGCTGTCCATCCTCAACGGCTCGGTGAAGCACTCCGGCGACAACCTCACGGGCGAGGGCGCGGGCGACGACGAGGTGATCGTCGTCGACCTCGGGCGGCTGCCCGCCGACACGACCGGTCTCGTCTTCACGGTGAACTCGTTCTCCGGACAGAAGTTCACCGAGGTCGCCAAGGCCTACTGCCGGCTGATCGACGCGGCGACCGGCGAGGAGCTGGTCCGCTTCGACCTGACCACCGCCGAGCCGCAGACCGGCGTGATGATGGCCAAGCTGATCAAGCAGTTCTCCGGCGAGTGGGAGATGACGGCCATGGGCGAGTTCGTGAAGTCGCGGACCGTCCGGGGCATGGTGAAGCCGGCCGCCCAGGCGCTCTGAGCGGCCGCGCTCCCCCGTTCAGAACAGCGCGCTGTACGCGTTGAGGGCGGGCTGGCCTCCGAGGTGGGCGTAGAGCACGGTCGAGTCCCGGCCGATCTCCCCCCGGTCCACCAGGTCGATCAGCCCCGCCATCGACTTCCCCTCGTACACGGGGTCGGTGACCATGCCCTCGGTGCGGGCCGCGAGCCTCATCGCGTCGAGGGTCGCCTCGTCCGGGATGCCGTACACCCCGGCGTGGTAGCGCTCGTCCAGCTCGACGTCGGCCGCCGTCACCGGGCGGTCGACGCCGATGAGGGCGGCGGTGTCCCGGGCGATCCGGGTGATCTGCTCATGGGTCGGCCCCGGCTTCGCGGAGGCGTCGACGCCGATGATCCGGCGGGCCGGGCCGCCCTCCTCCTCGGCGAGCGCGGCGAAGCCCGCGACCATCCCGGCCTGGGTGGAGCCGGTCACCGAGCACACGACCACCGTGTCGAAGCGCACGCCCAGCGCCCGCTCCTGCTCGGCCACCTCGTACGCCCAGTTCGCGAAGCCCAGCCCGCCGAGCCGGTGGTCGGAGGCGCCCGCCGGGATCGCGTACGGCTTCCCGCCACCCTCCTCGACCTCGCGCAGGGCCTGCTCCCAGCTCTCCTTGAAGCCGATGCCGAAGCCCGCCCGCACGAGCCGGACGTCGGCGCCCGCGAGACGGCTGATCAGGATGTTCCCGACCTTGTCGTAGACGGAGTCGGGCCAGTCGACCCAGCTCTCCTGCACGAGCACGCAGCGCAGCCCGGCCCGGGCGGCGACGGCGGCGACCTGGCGGGTGTGGTTGGACTGGACGCCGCCGATGGAGACGAGGGTGTCGCAGCCCTGGGCGAGGGCGTCGGCGACCAGGTACTCCAGCTTGCGGGTCTTGTTCCCGCCGTACGCCACACCCGAGTTGCAGTCCTCGCGCTTGGCCCACAGGGTGGCGCCGCCGAGGTGGTGGGTGAGCCGTTCGAGGGGATGGACCGGCGAGGGCCCGAAGAGGAGCGGATAGCGGTCGAAATCGGTGATCGGCAAGGCGGCTCCCGGTGAGTGACAGCGGCTGGTCGACGGTCCTGGACGCGGGGACGGGGGCGTAC
>NZ_RDBH01000129.1:1291570-1293875 GCF_008042145.1 Streptomyces sp. adm13(2018) | reverse complement strand
GCCCCGGGGTGTGGGGGCGCCGGGATGCCCGTCACCTCCGCCACCTCGATGGCGTCGTCGGCGAGCTGCTCCAGGGCCGCCCAGATCTCCGTGGTGACCCGTACCGCCTCCGTGGCGTCGCCCGCCGCGCACGCGTCGATGAGCCGCGCGTGCAGCTCGGCCGAACCGCAGCTCCCGGCATCGCCGAAGAGCCGCCGCTCGACCCGGCGGATCAGGGGGGTGTACCGCGCGATCGTGGCGGCGGCGGCGTGGTTGCCGCTGGCGACGACGAGGACCTGGTGCAGCTCGTCGTCGGCGTCCAGCGCGGCCTCGACGTCGGAGGCGCGGACCGCCGCCGCGAAGCGCTCGTTGGCCTCGCGCATGGTCCGGATGCCCTCGGGCCCGAGCAGGGGCACCCCGGTCCGGGCGGCGAGTTCGTGCATCACCCGCACCACCGACGCGGCGTCCCGGACGACCCGGCTGACCGGGCGGGTGACCCGGGTGTAGCTCTGCGGCTTGGACTCGACGAGCCCCTCGTCGCCGAGCCGGACCAGGGCCTCGCGCACGGGCGCGCGCGAGAGCCCCAGCCGGTCGGCGAGGTCGGCGTCCTTCAGCGGGGCGCCGGGGGCGAGCTCGCCGCGCACGATGGCCTCGCGCAGCGCCTCGTAGGCCCGGTCACGCAGCAGGGTGCGGCCCACGGGCCGTAAGGCGTTCATGGGCTGACATGTTAGATGTCAGTCCGCGGGGGTGACCAGGGAGCAGAAGTGAAGGCCGGGTGCGGGTTCAGCGGCGGGGCTGGCGGCGCCACGGACCGGTGATCGCCACCATGATGCCCGGGTCCTGGATGTTGGCGAACAGGGTGTCACCGTCGGGCGAGAAGGTCACCCCGGTGAACTCGCTGCCGTTGAGGTCGTTGCGGGCGATCGGGTAGGTGCGGCCCGAGTCCGTGGCGCCGAAGAGGTGCTGCACGCCCTCGCCGTCCTCGGCGATGACCAGGCCCCCGTACGGGGAGACCGTGATGTTGTCGGGGCCGTCGAAGGCGCCGTCCTCGTCCGGGGCGGCGTTCACGCCCAGCAGCACCTTGAGGGTCAGGGTGCGGCGCTTGGGGTCGTAGAACCAGACCTGGCCGTCGTGCGCGGCGCCCGGGCTCTCCTCGCGCGCGTAGGAGGAGACGACGTACGCGCCGCCGTCGGCCCACCACATGCCCTCCAGCTTGCGGGCGCGGGTGATCTGGCCGGCCGTGAACTGCTTGCGGACGGAGGTGGTGCGGCCGTCGCGGTCCGGGACCTCGATCCAGTCGACGCCGTAGACGGTGCCGATCCGGCTCGCCCGGGACAGGTCGTCCACGAACCGGCCGCCGGAGTCGACGCACTTGGCGGCCTGGAGCACACCGGCGTCGTCCGCGAGGGTGCGGAGCCGGCCGCGGCCGTGCTCGAAGCCCTTCGGCGGGACCCAGCGGAAGAGCAGCCCGTTGGGGTTCGAGGCGTCCTCGGTGAGGTACGCGTGGCCCCGCCCGGGGTCGATGACGACGGCCTCGTGGTCGTACCGGCCGAAGGCCTTGACGGGCTTCGGCGCGCGGTTGGCGCGGCGGTCCCGGGGATCGACCTCGAAGATGTAGCCGTGGTCCTTGGTCATGCCGTTGACCCCGGCGCGGTCCGAGTTCTCCTCGCCCGTCAGCCAGGTGCCCCAGGCGGTGCTGCCGCCCGCGCAGTTGGTGGAGGTGCCGGCGAGGCCGACCCACTCGGCGACGGTGCCGTCGCGGTGCACCTCGACGACCGTGCAGCCGCCGGCGGCGGCCGGGTCGTAGACGAGCCCCTCGGTGAGCGGGACCGGGTGGGGCCACTTGTCGCGGGTGCCCTTGAGCTCGTGGTTGTTGACCAGGTACGTGGTGCCGCGCGGCCCGGCGAAGGCGGCGGTCCCGTCGTGGTTGGAGGGCGTGAACTCACCGGACTCCAGCCGGGTCACGCCGCTGTGGGTGAGGACGCGGTACGTGAACCCGGCGGGCAGGGCGAGCATCCCCTCGGGGTCGGCGACCAGCTCGCCGTACCCGAGCCGGTGGCCGTGGCCGTGGTGCCCGTGACCGGCTCCGTACGCCTCCGGGTCGGCGGAGGCGAGGGCCTCGGGCGCGGTGGCGAGAGCACCGACGACCCCGGTGAGGGCGAGGCCCGCACCGGCGGCGGCGGAGTGCTTCGTGAACTCTCTGCGGTTGAGGGGCATGGTGTGACGTTCTCCCTGCGCTGGCCCGGATGTCGCGGGCCACCCTCCCGCGCCGCCACGAACGGCACCTGAACGCCACGGGAACACCGCCGGGCGGCGGGTGCCCGCG
>NZ_RDBH01000129.1:1270772-1291470 GCF_008042145.1 Streptomyces sp. adm13(2018) | reverse complement strand
CCTCAGGCCCGTACACCCGCCCGTCAGGCGTGCCCCCGCACACCCGCCGCGTCAGGCAAGCCCCCGCCGTGCGTCGTCCCGGCGGGTCGTCGTCACACGCCCGAGCGGGACCGGGCCCTGAAGGCCGCCTCCTCAGGCCCGTACACCCGCCCGTCAGGCGTGCCCCCGCACACCCGCCGCGTCAGGCAAGCCCCCGCCGTGCGTCGTCCCGGCGGGTCGTCGTCACACGCCCGAGCGGGACCGGGCCCTGAAGGCCGCCTTGCGGGCCTCCTTCGCCACGTTCTTGTCGCGGTGCAGGCGTCCCATCGCGTCCAGGACCTCCGCGGTCGCCGGGTGCTCCACCCGCCAGGCCGCCTCGAAGAAGCCGCTGTGCCGCCCCGTGAGCCCCTCGACCAGCTCCTGGAGCTCCTGCAGGTCCCCGTCGGCGTCGAGCTGCGCGGCGATCGTGTCGATCGCGAGCCAGAAGATCATCGACTCCGGCGGCGCGGGCACGTCCGCCGCGCCGTTCTCGGCGAGCCAGACCCGGGCGAGGCCACCCAGTTCGGCGTCGTCCAGGACCTCGCGCACAGCGGGCTCCGCCTCCGCCCCGACCAGGGACAGCGTCTGCTGGCAGTGCAGGCGGCGCAGCGGCGACCCGGCGTCGGAGCCGCGGGCGGCGTGCAGCAGTTCGCGGGCGGCGGCGAGCGGCGCGCGGCCGGCCAGCCAGGCGGCCGTCTCCTCGCGGGCGGCGGCCTCCGGGTAGCCGGAGATCCCGTCGAGCAGGGCGTCGGCGCCCTTGTCGGCGAGGTCGCCGACGGCGGGGGCGTCCACGCCCGCCTCCAGCATCCGGGCCCGGACGCCGTAGAGGCCGAGGTCGGTGAGCCGGACCATGCCGTACCGGGTGACGTCCTCGTCGTCGACGGGCGGCGCGGGCTCCTCGCCCTCCTCCGCCATCAGCGCCTCGTCGACCGGCTGGTACTCGACGAGCCCGATGGGTTCGAGCAGCCGGAACTGCTCGTCGAGCCGCATCATCGCGTCCGAGACCTGCTCCAGGACGTCGTCGGTCGGTTCGCCCATGTCGTCGGGGACGACCATCGACGCGGCGAGCGCGGGCAGCGGCACCGGGCCCTCGCCGGCCCCGCCCTCGCTGACGGTGAGCAGGTAGAGGTTGCCGAGGACGCCCTCCAGGAACTCGGCCTCGACCTCGGGGTCCCAGTCGAGCGCCTCGATGTCGATCTCGCCGTCCTCGCCGACGATCGCGTCCAGGTCGTCGAGGACGGGGGCGACGGCGTCGGCGAAGACGGCGTCGAAGCCGTCCAGCCAGAGTGCGAGGACGTCCTGGGGCGAACCGCCGGTGACGACCGCGAGGTTGTCCCCGGCGGCGGCCCGCCCGGGGGTGTCCCCCGTCTCGTCCGCCTCGCCGGCCTCTCCGTCCTCGACGCCGACCAGGCCGGTGTCGACGGCCAGCCGCCAGGCGTCGCCGGCCGCGATCTCACCGTCCTCGTCGTGCGCGAGGCCGAGGACGTCGACCGCCTCGGGGAGCTGTTCGTCGACGAGTTCGCCGCCCGCGTCGACCCGGGTGTCGGGCCCGGCCCAGCGGGCGAGCCGTACCGCGTTCGCGAGGAGGGGGGCCGCCAGTGCGTCCCGCGCCAGCTCCGCGTCCGCACGCAGCCGAACGGGGGGAAGGGTGGGGTGCTCCGCTGACATCTGGGGGGTCTCCTCGACGCGTCCGTGGGTGAGTGGGTGAGTGGGGTCAAGCATGGTGGGTGCGCGGTGCCGAGCGCGCGGGCCGGGCCGGTCGGCCGGCAGGTGCGGGGTGGTGGCCGGAGGGGTGGGGAGCGGCTCGGAGCCGGGCCCGGAGCGCGGCTCTCAGCGTAGACGCATCCGGGAGGACCTCCGGCGGTTCATGCGTCCGTCAGCCTTCGTACACCCGTCGACTCTTGACAAGTTGGGCGCTGTGCAAAGAGATTGACGCGCGTAGATTAATCTGCCGTTCCTCCAAGCACCCTCGGAGTCCCCTGATGCCTTCCTCCATACCGAGATCTGCCGGCCGCACCGCCGCGCGCTCCGCCGCGGTCTCCACCGTCGTCGCCGCCGCGCTCGCCGCGGGTCTGCTGGCCGGTTCGACGAACGCCGCCGCCGAGGACGCGGCCGGTGTCCGCATCCACGACATCCAGGGCACCACGCGCGTCTCGCCGCTCGTCGGCCAGCAGGTCACCGGTGTGACCGGCATCGTCACCGGCGTCCGCACCTACGGTTCGCGCGGCTTCTGGATCCAGGACCCCGAGGGCGACGGCAACCCCGCCACCAGCGAAGGCCTCTTCGTCTTCACCAGCTCCGTCCCGACGGTCGCCGTCGGCGACGCGGTCAGCCTGAGCGGCACGGTCACCGAGTACGTCCCCGGTGGCCTGACCTCCGGCAACCAGTCGCTGACCCAGCTCTCCAAGCCGGTCGTCACGGTGGTCTCCCAGGGCAACCCGGTCCCGGCCCCGGTGACGATCTCGGCCTGGTCCGTCCCCTCCCGGTACACCCCGGCGGGCGACCCGGCGGCCGGGGGCTCGATCAACGGCCTGACGCTCGACCCCCGTAAGTACGCCCTGGACTACTACGAGTCCCTGGAGGGCACCAACGTCCGGATCGGCTCCTCGCGCGTGGTCGGCGCCACCGACCCGTACTCCGAGCTGTGGGTCACGGTGAAGCCCTGGGAGAACCGCAACCGGCGCGGCGGCACGGTCTACGGCTCGTACGAGGACCAGAACACCGGCCGACTCCAGATCCAGTCGCTGACCCCGACCGCCCAGCAGCCGTTCCCCAAGGCGAACGTCGGCGACCGGCTGACCGGCACCACCGAGGGTCCGCTCGACTTCAACCAGTTCGGCGGCTACACGGTCACCGCCCGCACCCTCGGCACGGTCGTCGACCGGGGCCTGGAGCGCGAGACCACGGACCGGCAGCACCGGAACGAGCTGGCCGTGGCGACGTACAACGTCGAGAACCTCGACCCGACCGACCCGCAGGAGAAGTTCGACGCGCTCGCGAAGGCGGTCGTCGCGAACCTCGCCTCGCCCGACATCCTCGCCCTGGAGGAGATCCAGGACAACAACGGCGCCAAGAACGACGGCACGGTCGCCGCCGACCAGACGGTCAAGAAGTTCACGGACGCGATCGTGGCGGCCGGCGGCCCGGCGTACGACTGGCGCTCGGTCGACCCGGAGAACAACAAGGACGGCGGCGAGCCCGGCGGCAATATCCGTCAGGTCTTCCTGTTCAACCCCGAGCGGGTGTCCTTCACGGACCGCGCGGCGACCGACCCGAGCTCGGCCACCGGCGTCACGGGCCGCAGGGGCCACGCCGCCCTGACGGTCTCCCCCGGCCGGATCGACCCGGCGAACACCGCCTGGGAGAGCAGCCGCAAGCCGCTGGCGGGCGAGTTCGTCTTCCGCGGCCGCACGGTCTTCGTGATCGCCAACCACTTCGGCTCGAAGGGCGGCGACGAGTCGATCGTCTCGCACCACCAGCCCCCGGCCCGCTCCTCGGAGGCCAAGCGGCTGCTCCAGGCGCAGTCCGTCAACGGCTTCGTGAAGCAGCTCCTCGCGGTCGAGAAGCAGGCGGACGTCCTCGTCGTCGGCGACATCAACGACTTCGAGTTCTCGGGGACGACCAAGGCCCTGACCGACGGCGGCGCGCTGTACCCGGCCGTGAAGTCGCTGCCGCGCAGCGAGCGCTACTCGTACGTCTACCAGGGCAACAGCCAGGTCCTCGACCAGATCCTGACGAGCCCCGGTGTGCACCGCTTCGCGTACGACAGCGTCCACATCAACGCCGAGTTCGCCGACCAGGACAGCGACCACGACCCCCAGGTCGTGCGCTTCCGCCCGTAGCCGGCCCCCCGGCCCCACGCCGGGTCACGCGGCCACGGGCGAACGCCCCGGTCGCCCACGCCGGTTCACACGCCCGCGCTCAGGCTGAGCGCGGGCGTGTACCGCTTCATCCGGCTGCCCACGAGCCCCGGGTAGCGGTGCACCCGCGCCCAGGCCCCGACCTCCCGGCTCTCGTCGGCCAGCCATTCCTCGTGGGCCCGCTCGCTCTCCCACGCTGCGTGGTTCAGGACCCGCCCGCCGTCGGTGGCCAGATGGAAGTGGACGGCGGTCGCGCCGGTCCCCGGACGCAGTGCCGCGTCCTCGTCCAGGGCGGTGAACACCGTGTCCACCCAGGCCCGTCGGCGTCCCGCGTCGGGCCCGTCGAAGTCGACCTCGACGATCGCCACGACCCCGGGCAGCTCCCCCGCGCCGGTCGTACCGAGGACGGCGGACCGGTGGATCGGCGCGTAGCGGCGCAGCTCGACCCGCTCGATGCCGGGCACGGCGGCGTCGATCTCGGCGTTCCGGTCGTCGCGGTAGGTGCGGACGAAGTCCTCGTAGGCCTGCTCGGCGGTCCACTGCGAGTAGTGCAGCAGGGTGTCCCCGTCGGTACCGGCGTAGATGCTGTACGAGAGCAGCCCGAGGTCCGGCCACTCCCGGCTCTCCCAGGCCTTGCGGACGGCGTCGACGGCCGCCCGCTGGCACTCGGGGGTGCCGACCCGCCAGGTGCTGACGAGGACGGCGCCGACTCCGGGGCGGTGCAGGTCGGGACGGGCGTCGGGGTGCGCGACGGCGTTCATGGAGGTCTCCTGTTCCTGGGCGGGCTTGCCCGGAGGAGCCTCCCCCGGACGACTCCACCGTCCCGCCTCAACCTTGGTTGAGGTCAACCCCTGTTCCCCGTGGGACACTTCGCGCCATGATCCCCAGCGACCTGCTCCTGCGCCCCGCGACCCGTGCCGAACTCCCCGCCGTCCTCGCGCTGCTTGCCGACGAGGACACGGCCGTGGACCCCGCCTCGGTCGTCGTGACCGAGGCGTACGAGCGGGCGTTCGCGGACATCGAGGCCGATCCGCGCAACGAGATGCTGGTCCTGACGGCCGGCGGGCCGGTCCTGGGCTGCCTCCAGATCACGTACATCCCGGGGCTCGGCCGGGCCGGCGCCGAACGGGCCCTGGTCGAGGCGGTCCGGATCAGGCCCGACCGACGCGGCGGCGGCCTCGGCCGGGAGCTGCTGGAGCGGGCGGCGGCCCGCGCACGGGACCGCGGCTGCGCACTCGTCCAGCTGACCAGCGACAAGCGCCGAACCGACGCCCACCGCTTCTACACCTCCCTGGGCTACACCCCCAGCCACGAGGGCTTCAAACTCACGCTCGGCCCCGCCGCGGACCGGCCCCGCCCCGAGGCCGGGCACACCGGAGCCCGGCACGCTTAAGCAACCGTGACCTTTCGACCGAAGCAGATCTAAGTGGACCTTCACCGTCGGATCCGCCCAGACTGCGAGCATGAGCCCTTCCACCGCCCACCCGGCACGCCCCTTCGGCCGCGCGCTCTGTGCGATGATCACTCCGTTCACCCCCGGCGGTGAGCTCGACCTCGACGCGGCGGGCAAGCTGGCGGTCCGGCTCGTCGGCGAGGGCTGCGACGGGCTGGTCCTGAACGGCACCACCGGCGAGTCGCCGACCACCTCCGACGACGAGAAGACCGCCCTCGTCCGCGCCGTCCGGGAGGCCGTCGGCCCCGGCCCCTCGGTCCTCGCGGGGGTCGGCACCGCCGACACCCGGCACACGGCGGAGCTCGCCGGGCGGGCCGCGGAGGCGGGCGCGGACGGCCTGCTCGTCGTCACGCCGTACTACAGCCGCCCCCAGCAGGCGGGCGTCGAGGCCCACTTCCTGAAGGTCGCGGACGCCACCCGTCTCCCGGTGATGGTCTACGACATCCCCGGCCGCACGGGCACCCGCGTCGAGCCCGCGACGCTGCGGCGGCTCGCGGAGCACCCGCGGATCGTGGCGGTCAAGGACTGCGCGTACGACCTGCTGGGTTCGGCCCGGCTGATTGCGGAGACCCCGCTCGCGTACTACTCGGGCTGCGAGGAGCTGAACCTCCCGCTGTACGCGCTCGGCGGCGCGGGTTACGTCAGCACGGTGGCGAACGTGGCGCCCCGCCCGCTGCGTGCCGTGCTCGACGCCTTCGACGCGGGGGACACGGCGGGGGCGGCCCGGCTCAACGCCCGGCTGCTGCCGCTGGCCGAGCGGATGATGGCCGCGGGCCTGCCCGGCACCGTGACCGTGAAGGCCCTGCTCGGCGGCCCGGTGCGGGAACCGCTGCAGCCCGCCGACCGGGAGACGGTCGACGGGCTGCGGGGTCTGTACGAGGCGCTGCGTCAGGCGGAGTCGGTCGTGTAGGTCCTGCCGAGGACGGCGGCGTGTTCCAGGACGTCCTCCAGCGGGTCGTCGATCTGACCCGTGTGGAGGGAGAGGCTGGGCCCGTTGGTGACGGTCGGACCGTGCTGGGTGTGCGTCTCGTCCGCCGCGGCCGTCCCGGCCGGCAGCAGCACCGCCGCCATCGTGAGCACTCCTGCGACCGTGGGCCGTGTCCTCATGTCGACTCCTCGCCTCGTCTGCGTACGGTGACTCCGCGTTCTGTTAACGCAGAGTCACCGGATCAGTTGTGGCTGTGGAGGATGTCGTTGAGCCCGCCCCAGACCGCGTTGTTCGGGCGGGCCTCGACGGCGCCGGTGACCGAGTTGCGGCGGAAGAGGATGTTCGAGGCGCCGGAGAGGTCGCGGGCCTTCACGATCTCGCCGTCGGGCATGGTGACCCGGGTGCCGGCGGTGACGTACAGGCCGGCCTCGACGACGCACTCGTCGCCGAGCGCGATGCCGACGCCGGCCTCGGCGCCGATCAGGCAGCGCTCGCCGATCGAGATGACGACGTTGCCGCCGCCCGACAGGGTGCCCATGGTGGAGGCGCCGCCGCCGATGTCGGAGCCGTTGCCGACGACGACGCCGGCGGAGATCCGGCCCTCGACCATCGAGGTGCCGAGGGTGCCGGCGTTGAAGTTGACGAAGCCCTCGTGCATGACGGTGGTGCCGGCCGCGAGATGGGCGCCGAGACGGACGCGGTCGGCGTCGGCGATACGGACCCCGGCGGGCGCGACGTAGTCGGTCATCCGCGGGAACTTGTCGACGCTGGTGACGGCGAGGTGCAGGCCCTCGGCGCGGGCGTTGAGGCGGACCTTCTCGATGTCGTCGACGGCGACCGGACCGAGCGAGGTCCAGGCGACGTTGGCGAGCAGGCCGAAGACGCCGTCCAGGCTCTGGCCGTGCGGCTTGACCAGGCGGTGGCTGAGCAGGTGCAGCCGCAGGTAGGCGTCGTGGGCGTCGAGCGGCTTCTCGTCGAGCGAGGCGATGACGGTGCGGACGGCGACCACCTCGACGCCGCGGCGGGCGTCGACGCCGAGGGCCTTGGCGGCGCCCTCGCCGAGGGCGTTGACGGCCTCGTCGGGGGTGAGCCGCTCGGTGCCGGCAGGGCCGGCCGCCTCGGTCAGCTCGGGGGCGGGGAACCAGGTGTCGAGAACGGTGCCGTCGCCGGCGATGGTGGCGAGGCCGGCGGCGACGGCGCCGGTGGTGCGAGGAGCAGTGGTGGTCATGACGGAAAACCTAACGGTCGGGGCCCCGCGCGGGCCAACCGGTCTCAGGTGTCGGTCGGCGCGCCGCCGCCCGGATCCAGCACCCGCGCCAGCATCACGCGCGCGTACTCCTCGTCGTAGGGCACGCCGGTGAGCAGGGACTGGAGGCAGATGCCGTCCACGAGGGCGACCAGGGCGCGGGCGGTGACCGGGTCGGTGCGGCGGGAGAGGGCGTCGACCACGGTCTCGGCCCACTCGGCGGCCACGGGGCGGAGTGCGGGGCGGCGCAGGGCGGCGAGGTAGAGCTCGTACTCCAGCTCCACCTGGGCGCGTTCGCCGCTGATCCACTCCCCCATGAGGCGGGCGAGCGCGGCGGCGGTGTCGATCCCGGAGCGTGCGGCGACCCGGAGGGCCGCGTCGACGATCCGGTCCCGCCGGTCGGGGTCGTGGCGCCGGGCGCGGGCCATCAGTGGGCACCGCCCAGGTTGAGGACGACGACCCCGGCGATGATGAGTGCGATCCCCGCGATCTTGGCGAGGCTGAGGGTCTCCCCGAGGAAGAGGATGCCGATGGCGGCGACGGCGGCGGTGCCCGCGCCTGCCCAGACGGCGTACGCGGTGCCGACCTGGAGCGTCTTGAGCGCCTGCGCGAGGAGTGCGAAGGCGACCACGTATCCGATGCCGGTGACGAGCGAGGGCCAGAGCTTGCTGAAGCCGTCGCTGTACTTCATGGAGGTGGTGGCGAGCACCTCGGCCGCGATGGCGCCCGCGAGCAGTCCGTATCCCATGCGTACAAGCGTACACAACGTTGCGTACGSSCGTACGCAACACCGCCCGATACGGTGTCCCGCATGACGACTCCCCCAGGGCCGCCGCCCGGGAGAGGGCGTCGACCACGGTCTCGGCGCGCGTACTCCTCGTCGTAGGGCACGCCGGTGAGCAGGGACTGGAGGCAGATGCCGTCCACGAGGGCGACCAGGGCGCGGGCGGTGACCGGGTCGGTGCGGCGGGAGAGGGCGTCGACCACGGTCTCGGCCCTCCTTCAGCACGATCCTGACCGGCGCCTTCAGCACCTTCGGCCGCTACTGGAAGCAGCTCCTCGGCGTGGGGGCGGCCGCCTACCTCGGTGCCCTGCTGGTCGTCGGGGCGGCGATCGGCGTGGCGTACCTGGCCGTCGGCGACGACCTCCCCGCCGTGTTCGACCTGCCCGCGGGGCAGGAGCCGGGGTGGGACGACATCCGCCCGCTGATCATCGCCTTCGTCTGCGTCTGGCTGGTCGCCATGGTCGTGTTCGTCGGCGCGAGCGCCCTGGTGGCGGCGGCCTGCCCGGCCGTGGTCCAGGAGGCGGTGCTCGGCCGGCCCACCACCATCGGCGCGCTCTGGCGCCGCTCCTGGGCCCGGGTGCCCGCCGTGCTCGGCACCGTGTTCCTGACCACCGCGGCACTGCTGATCCCGATGGTCCTCTTCTTCGGCGCCTTCCTCGCGATGGTGACCGTCCTCGTCGCCGACCTCGGGGACCTGGACGGCGGCGCGACGGCCTCCGACATCTCGTTCACGATCCCCCTGCTGCTGCTCCTCGCCGCCCTGGTGATCCTGCCGTTCGGCCTGTGGATCTGGGTGAGGTACAGCCTGGCCCCGGCCGCCGCCGTGATGGAGGGCCAGGGCCCGGTCGCCTCGATGCGCCGCTCCGCGCACCTGGTCCGCGGCGACTGGTGGCGGATGTTCGGCTGCCTGTTCGCCGCCGGGATCATGGCCTCCGTCGTCGGCATGCTGATCCAGCAGCTCCTGTCCGCCCTGGCGTCGGCCCCGCTGTCGGCCGCCGACTTCTCCGGCGAGGACTCGGCCGCCATGGTGGGCTCCCTGGTCGTGCTCCTCACGGTGGTGATCATCGGCCAGCTGATCAGCCAGGCGTTCGTCTCCGTCTTCCCGCCCCTGGTCACCGCCCTGCTCTACGTCGACCAGCGCATCCGCAAGGAGAACCTGGCCCCGGACCTGGCCCGCGCGGCGGGACTCGGCTAGCCGAGCCGCCGGCCGGCCCGTCCGCGCCGGTCCCGGACATGCGAGACGGCCGTGCCCCGAAGGGCACGGCCGTCTCGTACGCGCTGGTGTCTCAGACGTTGAAGCCGAGCGCGCGCAGCTGCTCGCGGCCGTCGTCCGTGATCTTGTCCGGGCCCCACGGGGGCATCCAGACCCAGTTGATCTTCAGTTCGCTGACGATGCCGTCCGTCGCGGACTTCGCCTGGTCCTCGATCACGTCGGTCAGCGGGCAGGCCGCCGACGTCAGCGTCATGTCCAGCGTCGCGATGTTCGCGTCGTCGATGTGGATGCCGTAGATGAGGCCCAGGTTGACGACGTCGATGCCCAGCTCGGGGTCGACGACGTCGTACAGCGCCTCGCGGACTTCTTCCTCGGAGGCCGGCTTCATCGTGGCCTCGGCGTTCTCGGTCATGCCGACTTCCTCACAGACTTCTGGTCGCCCTCGCCCAGGGCCTGGGCGGTCGCGTCCTTCCACGCCATCCAGCTGAGCAGGGCGCACTTCACACGGGCCGGGTACTTGGAGACCCCGGCGAACGCGACCGCGTCCTCCAGGATCTCCTCCATGGCGTCGTCGGGCTCGATCTGGCCCTTGGACTGCATCAGCTCCAGGAAGGTGCCCTGGATCCTCTGCGCCTCGGCCAGCTCCTTGCCGACGAGCAGCTCGTTGAGGACGGACGCCGAGGCCTGGCTGATGGAGCAGCCCTGACCCTCGTACGACACGTCCTCGATGCGCGAGCCGTCGTACTTCACGCGGAGCGTGATCTCGTCGCCGCACGTCGGGTTGACGTGGTGCACCTCGGCGTCGCCGTCCCGAAGACCGCGCCCGTGCGGGTGCTTGTAGTGGTCCAGGATGACGTCCTGGTACATCGAATCGAGCTTCACGAGCCGTCCCCTAGCCGAAGAAGTTCCGTACGTGCTCCAGACCGGCGACGAGGGCGTCGACCTCGGCCGGCGTGGAGTACAGATAGAACGACGCCCGCGTGGTCGCAGGAATTCCGTACCGCAGACAGACCGGCCGTGCGCAGTGGTGGCCGACCCGGACCGCGATGCCCTCCTCGTCGAGGACCTGGCCCACGTCGTGCGGGTGGATGTCGCCGAGCGTGAAGGAGATCGCCGCGCCGCGGTCCTCGGCCGTGGTGGGGCCGATGATCCGCAGGTCCGGAACCTCCTGGAGGCGCCGGACGGCGTACTCGGTGATCGCGTGCTCGTGGCGCGCGATGTTCTCCATGCCGATCGCCGAGAGGTAGTCCACGGCCGCGCCGAGGCCGACGGCCTGGGCGATCGGGGGCGTACCCGCCTCGAACTTGTGCGGGGCCGGCGCGTACGTCGAGGAGTGCATCGAGACGGTCTCGATCATCTCGCCGCCGCCCAGGAAGGGCGGCAGGTCCTCGAGCAGCTCCTGGCGGCCCCAGAGGACGCCGATGCCCGTCGGGCCGCACATCTTGTGGCCGGTGAAGGCCACGAAGTCGGCCTGGAGCGCCTGCACGTCCAGGACCATGTGCGGGGCCGCCTGGGAGGCGTCGATGCAGACGAGCGCACCGACCTCCTGGGCGCGACGGATGATCGTCTCGACCGGGTTCACCGTGCCCAGCAGGTTCGAGACCAGCGTGAACGAGACGATCTTGGTCTTCTCGGTGATGACCTCTTCGATGTTCGAGAGGTCGAGACGGCCGTCGTCGGTGAGGCCGAACCACTTCAGCTTCGCGCCCGTGCGCTGCGAGAGCAGCTGCCACGGCACGATGTTGGAGTGGTGCTCCATCTCCGTGATGGCGATCTCGGTCTCGTGGTCCACGCGGTAGGGCTCGTCGGCCCAGCCCAGCATGTTCGCCACCAGGTTGAGCGACTCCGAGGCGTTCTTGGTGAAGATCACCTCGTCGCGGCTCGGGGCGTTGATGAAGGCCGCGACCTTGTCACGGGCGCCTTCGTACAGCGCCGTGGCCTCCTCGGCGACCGTGTAGACGCCGCGGTGGACGTTGGCGTTGTGGCGCTCGTAGTACGTGTTGAGCGCGTCGAGGACCTGCCGCGGCTTCTGCGAGGTCGCCGCGGAGTCGAGGTACACGATCTTCTTGCCGTCGTGGACCACGCGATCCAGGAGCGGGAAGTCCTTGCGGATCGCCTCGGTGTCGAGGAGGCCGGAGAGCCCCTGATGGGCAGAAGTCACGCGGACGCGCCCCCCTTCACGTACTTGTCGTAGCCCTCGTTCTCCAGCTGGTCCGCGAGCTCGGCGCCACCGGACTCGGCGATGCGGCCGTTCGCGAAGACGTGCACGAAGTCGGGCTTGATGTAGCGGAGGATCCGCGTGTAGTGCGTGATCAGCAGGGTGCCGACCTCGCCGGTCTCGCGGACCCGGTTGACGCCCTCGGAGACGACGCGCAGGGCGTCGACGTCGAGGCCGGAGTCGGTCTCGTCGAGGATCGCGATCTTCGGCTTGAGGAGCTCCAGCTGGAGGATCTCGTGGCGCTTCTTCTCACCGCCGGAGAAGCCCTCGTTGACGTTGCGCTCGGCGAAGGCCGGGTCCATCTGGAGCTGCTCCATCGCGGACTTGACCTCCTTCACCCAGGTGCGCAGCTTGGGCGCCTCGCCGCGGACGGCGGTGGCGGAGGTGCGCAGGAAGTTGGAGACCGAGACGCCGGGGACCTCGACCGGGTACTGCATGGCGAGGAAGACGCCGGCGCGGGCGCGCTCGTCGACCGACATCTCCAGGACGTCCTCACCGTCGAGGGTGACGGTGCCGCCGGTGACCGTGTACTTCGGGTGGCCGGCGAGGGAGTAGGCCAGGGTCGACTTGCCGGAGCCGTTGGGGCCCATGACGGCGTGGGTCTCGCCCTGCTTGATGGTCAGGTCGACACCCTTGAGGATCTCGCGGGGGCCGTTCTCCGCGTCGACGGAGACGTGCAGGTCGTGGATTTCGAGCGTTGCCATGGGTGACTCAGGACTCCTGGGTGACGGAGACGAGCACATCGTCCCCTTCGATCTTTACGGGGTATACGGGGACGGGGCGCGTCGCGGGAAGGCCGGAGGGCTTGCCGGTGCGGAGGTCGAAGCTGGAGCCGTGCAGCCAGCACTCGATGGCGCAGTCCTCGACCTCGCCCTCCGAGAGGGAGACGTTCGCGTGCGAGCAGATGTCGTTGATCGCGAACACCTCACCCTCGGTGTGCACGACCGACACCGGCGTGCCGTCGACCTCGACCCGCTTGGGGGTGTCGGTCTCCAGCTCGCTCAGTGCGCAGACTCGGACGAAGGCCATCAGACGGAGGCCTCCAGCTCGACCTCGATCTTGGCCAGGAGGCGCTCCTCGACGTCCGGCAGGCCGATCTGCTGGACGAGCTCCGCGAAGAAGCCGCGGACGACGAGGCGACGGGCCTCGGCCTGCGGGATGCCGCGGGACATCAGGTAGAAGAGCTGCTCGTCGTCGAAGCGACCGGTGGCCGAGGCGTGACCGGCGCCGGCGATCTCGCCGGTCTCGATCTCCAGGTTCGGTACGGAGTCGACCCGGGCGCCGTCCGTGAGGACCAGGTTCCGGTTCAGCTCGTAGGTGTCGGTGCCCTCGGCGGCGGCCTGGATGAGGACGTCGCCGATCCAGACGGCGTGCGCGTCCTGGCCCTGCAGTGCGCCCTTGTAGGCCACGTTGGACTTGCAGTGCGGGGTGTTGTGGTCGACCAGGAGGCGGTGCTCCTGGTGCTGGCCGGCGTCGGTGAAGTACAGGCCGAACAGCTCGGCCTCGCCGCCGGGCGCCGCGTACTGGACCCGCGGGTGGATGCGGACGACGTCGCCGCCGAAGGTGACGACGACGGACTTGAAGGAGGCGTCGCGGCCGACCAGGGCGTTGTGCTGGGCGACGTGGACGGCCTTGTCGTCCCAGTCCTGGACGGAGACCACGGTCAGCTTGGCGCCGTCGCCGAGGACGTAGTCGACGTTGGCGGCGAGCACCGCGTCGCCGGAGTGGTCGAGGACCACGACGGCCTCGGCGAAGGCGCCGAGCTCGATGACCTGGTGGCCGAAGGCGACGCCGCCCTCGCCGTGCACGGTGATGCGGATCGGCTCGGTGAGGACCTTCTCCTTGGCGACGGTGACGACCGAGGCCTTCTCGAAGGAGGAGTACGCCTGGGCGGCGACGCGGTCGACGGGGGTGCCGGCCTTGCCGAGGCGCTGGTCCTCGCGTCCGACGGTCTCCACGGTGACGCCCTCGGGGGCCTCGATCTCGACCTTGACGCCCTCGCCGGAGGCGACGGCGGTGCCGTCGTGCAGGCCGCGGAGGCGGGCGAGCGGGGTGAACCGCCATTCCTCCTCGCGGCCGTGCGGGACGGGGAAGTCCGCGACGTCGAAGGACGGGGGCGCGCTCATGCGCGTGGCGACGGTGGACTCGGCGGCCACCGCGATCGAGCCCGCGGTGGTGGAGCCCGCGGGGATGTTCTGAGCCTCAGCCATGGCTGTTGGGGTGCTCTCTTCCTGCGTACGTAAAGAAAATCGGTCGCTGCGGGGCGGGTGGGCGTCAGCCCACCGAGCCCTCCATCTGCAGCTCGATCAGCCGGTTGAGCTCCAGGGCGTACTCCATGGGGAGTTCCTTGGCGATGGGCTCGACGAAGCCGCGGACGATCATCGCCATGGCCTCGAACTCGGTGAGGCCGCGGCTCATCAGGTAGAAGAGCTGGTCCTCGGAGACCTTGGAGACGGTGGCCTCGTGGCCCATGGAGACGTCGTCCTCGCGCACGTCCACGTAGGGGTACGTGTCCGAGCGGGAGATCGTGTCGACGAGCAGCGCGTCGCAGAGCACGTTGGACTTGGCGCCCGGGGCACCCTCGCCGATCTCGATGAGACCGCGGTAGGAGGTGCGGCCGCCGCCTCGCGCCACCGACTTGGAGACGATGTTGGAGGAGGTGTTCGGGGCCATGTGGACCATCTTGGCGCCGGCGTCCTGGTGCTGGCCCTCGCCCGCGAAGGCGATGGAGAGGGTCTCGCCCTTGGCGTGCTCGCCCATCAGGTAGACGGCCGGGTACTTCATGGTGACCTTGGAGCCGATGTTGCCGTCGACCCACTCCATGGTGGCGCCCTCGTAGGCGACGGCGCGCTTGGTCACCAGGTTGTAGACGTTGTTCGACCAGTTCTGGATGGTCGTGTAGCGGCAGCGGCCGCCCTTCTTGACGATGATCTCGACGACGGCGCTGTGCAGCGAGTCCGAGGAGTAGATCGGGGCGGTGCAGCCCTCGACGTAGTGGACGTAGGCGTCCTCGTCGACGATGATCAGCGTCCGCTCGAACTGGCCCATGTTCTCCGTGTTGATGCGGAAGTAGGCCTGGAGCGGGATCTCGACGTGCACGCCCTTCGGCACGTAGATGAACGATCCGCCGGACCAGACGGCGGTGTTCAGCGAGGCGAACTTGTTGTCGCCGACCGGGATGACGGTGCCGAAGTACTCGCGGAAGAGTTCCTCGTGCTCCTTCAGCGCGGTGTCGGTGTCGACGAAGATGACGCCCTGCTCCTCCAGGTCCTCGCGGATCTGGTGGTAGACGACCTCGGACTCGTACTGGGCCGCGACACCGGCGACGAGGCGCTGCTTCTCCGCCTCGGGGATGCCGAGCTTGTCGTACGTGTTCTTGATGTCCTCGGGCAGGTCCTCCCAGGAAGCGGCCTGCTTCTCGGTGGAGCGCACGAAGTACTTGATGTTGTCGAAGTCGATGCCGGAGAGGTCGGAGCCCCAGGTCGGCATGGGCTTCTTGCCGAAGAGACGCAGACCCTTGAGACGCAGCTTCAGCATCCACTCGGGCTCGTTCTTCTTCGAGGAGATGTCGCGGACGACGTCCTCGTTCAGACCGCGCTTGGCGGTGGCACCGGCGGTGTCGGAGTCGGCCCAGCCGTACTCGTACCGACCCAGGCCCTCGAGCTCGGGGTGGCTGATCTCGGTGGTCATGCGGGGTTCCTCCCGGCCGTACTTGCGGATGCTGATTCGGTGGTCTGCGGGGCGCTGTGCGGGATGAACGTGGTGCAGACGCCGTCACCATGCGCGATGGTGGCCAGACGCTGGACGTGCGTTCCCAGGAGGCGGGAGAAGTACTCGGTCTCCGCCTCGCACAGCTGTGGATACTGCTCGGCGACGTGGGCTACCGGGCAGTGGTGCTGGCAGAGCTGCTCGCCGACCGGCGCGTTCCGCGCAGTGGCAGCGTACCCGTCAGCGGTCAGGGCCCTGGCAAGCGCCTCGGTGCGCTGGGCGGGATCGGCCGCCTCGACGGCCTCCCGGTAGGCGCCGCCCTGGGCCTCGATCCGGTCGCGGGCGAAGGCGGCCACGGCCGCTTCGCCGCCGGCGTTGCGTTCGATCCACCGCAGCGCCTCGACCGCGAGCGAGTCGTACGACTGGTCGAAGGCGTCCCGGCCGCAGTCGGTGAGCGCGAAGACCTTCGCGGGGCGGCCGCGGGCGCGGGCGCCGTAGACGCGCTGTTCGCGCGCCTCCACGACGTTGTCGCCGACGAGCGAGTCGAGGTGGCGGCGGACGGCTGCCTGGGTGAGGCGGAGCCGGCCGGCCAGATCGGCGACGGTCGACGGCCCGTGGTCCAGGATCGATCGCGCGACCCGGTTGCGCGTCGAACGCTCACGGGTCGCGAGTTCCTCCACAGGAGCCGCGCCAACGTTTTTCACAACGCCATTGTTGCGTAATTAATCTCGGACTGACAAGCGGCGCCGGACGTGGCGACGGTGCGCTGCGTCACTCAGGTAAGGCTTACCTGACCTGCGGAAACGATCATTCGTAGGATGAATGAACAGCCGCTCCGAGCGCCCCACGACCGCGTACGCGCAGGCCACGAGGGGGTCGGCGGCGACCGGACACGGCCGCGGGCCGCCCGCCCGGAGGGCCGGACCCGCGCCGGGAGGACCTCCGGACCCTCTCTAGACTTCCCGTCATGCGAAACGAGTCCGTCGGTTCCGCCGTCCAGGTCCGTGGCCTGGTCAAGCGGTACGGCCACAAGACCGCCGTCGACGGCCTCGACCTCGACGTGCGGTCCGGCACCGTGACCGCCGTCCTCGGGCCCAACGGCGCCGGGAAGACCACCACCATCGAGACCTGCGAGGGCTACCGGAGGGCCGACGCCGGCACCGTACGCGTCCTCGGCCTCGACCCGGTCGCCGACGCGGCCGCCCTGCGCCCCCGGATCGGCGTCATGCTCCAGTCCGGCGGCGTCTACTCCGGCGCCCGCGCCGACGAGATGCTCCGCCACATGGCGAAGCTCCACGCCCACCCGCTGGACGTGGACGCGCTGATCGAGCGGCTCGGCCTCGGCTCCTGCGGCCGGACCACCTACCGGCGCCTCTCCGGCGGCCAGCAGCAGCGCCTCGCGCTCGCCCTGGCCGTCGTCGGCCGCCCCGAGCTGGTCTTCCTGGACGAGCCCACCGCCGGACTCGACCCACAGGCCCGCCGCGCCACCTGGGACCTGGTGCGCGAGCTGCGCGCCGACGGGGTGACCGTGGTCCTCACCACCCACTTCATGCAGGAGGCCGAGGAACTCGCCGA
Organism: Streptomyces sp. adm13(2018); assembly: GCF_008042145.1. Lineage (GTDB taxonomy): Bacteria > Actinomycetota > Actinomycetes > Streptomycetales > Streptomycetaceae > Streptomyces. The sequence continues at coordinate 1,274,467 of NZ_RDBH01000129.1, read as the reverse complement.
CGACGTCGCCATCGTCGACGCCGGCCGGGTCGCCGCCCAGGGCAGCCCCGAGCAGCTCTGCCGCGGCGGGGCCGAGAACACCCTGCGCTTCACCGGGCGCCCCGGGCTCGACCTGGGCTCCCTGCTCAAGGCGCTGCCCGACGGCACGGCCGCGGCGGAGCCGCTCCCGGGCACGTACCGGATCACCGGCGACGTGGACCCGCAGCTGCTGGCCACGGTCACCAGCTGGTGCGCCCAGCACGGCGTCATGCCCGACGGCATCTCCGTCGAGCGCCACACCCTCGAGGACGTCTTCCTCGAACTGACGGGCAAGGAACTGCGGTCGTGAGCACTGGTTCGGTCGTGAACAGCGGCACGTACGCCCCCCGGCCGGGCGCCGCCCCCGTCGGCCGGATGATCGCGGCGCAGACGGCCCTGGAGACCCGGATGCTGCTCCGCAACGGCGAGCAGCTGCTGCTCACCGTGATCATCCCCTCGCTGCTCCTGGTGCTCTTCTCCACCGTCGACATCGTGGACACCGGCGCCGACGAGGCGGTCGACTTCCTCGCCCCCGGCGTCCTCGCCCTCGCCGTCCTGTCGACCGCCTTCACCGGCCAGGCCATCGCGACCGGGTTCGAGCGGCGCTACGGGGTGCTCAAGCGGCTCGGCGCCTCGCCGCTCCCCCGCTGGGCGCTGATGACCGCCAAGACGTTGGCCGTGCTGGTCACCGAGGTCCTCCAGGTCGCCCTCCTGACGGCGATCGCCCTGGGCCTCGGCTGGTCCCCGCACGGGAACCCGTTCGCCGTGCTGCTCCTCCTCGTGCTCGGCACGGCCGCGTTCTCCGGCCTCGGCCTGCTGATGGCGGGCACCCTGCGGGCGGAGGCCACCCTGGCCGCCGCCAACCTGGTCTTCCTGCTGCTCCTGGTGGGCGGCGGCGTCATCGTCCCGCTGGCGAAGTTCCCGGACGCGGCCCGCTCGGTCCTGGAGCTGCTGCCGATCTCGGCCCTCTCCGACGGCCTGCGCGCCGTCCTCCAGGACGGTGCGGCCCTGCCCTGGGGCGATGCGCTGACCCTCGCCGTCTGGGCCGTCCTGGGCCTCGGCGCCGCGGCGAAGTTCTTCCGCTGGGAGTAGCGGGAGGGTCCCAGAGGGTGACGTTTCCCGACAAGGCACCCCTCGTGAATGCGTGCACAAGCCCCCGCCTACGATAGGGCCCGTGCTGACCCCCCTCGCCCTCATCGCCCGGCGCTGGACCCCGTCCCCCCGGACGCTCCGGCGCGCCGCGCTCTCCGCCGTCGTGATGAGCGTGCTCATCATCGTCACCGGCGGCGCGGTCCGGCTGACCGGTTCCGGTCTCGGCTGCGACACCTGGCCGAAGTGCACCGACGAGAGTCTGATCGTGACACCCGAGCAGGGCTACCGCGGTGCGATCGAGTTCGGCAACCGGATGCTGACCTACGTCCTGTCGGCCGCGGTCGGCTGGGCCATCATCGCCGCCCGGTCCACCAAGCCGTGGCGCCGCGGACTCACCCGCCTCGGCTGGGCCCAGTTCTGGATCGTGATGAGCAACGCCGTCCTCGGCGGCATCACGGTCTGGATGGGCCTCAACCCGTGGACGGTCGCCGGCCACTTCCTCGCCGCCAACGCGCTGCTCACCGTCGCGGTCGTCACCTGGCACCGCACCGGCGAGGGCGACACCGCCCCCCGCCCGCGCGTGCCGCGCCCGGTCCGCAGGCTCTCCTGGGCGATCACCCTCACCACGGCCCTGCTGATCGTGCTGGGCACGACGGTGACCGGGGCCGGCAAGCACGCGGGTGACAGCAGCGACGTGCCGCGGATGCCCTGGGACTGGACGAACGCCGCCCACCTGCACGCCATCGCCGCCTGGGTGGTCTGCGCCCTGGCCCTCGCGATGTGGCTGGTACTGCGCGTGGTGGACGCCCCCCTGGACACCCGGGCCCGCGCCCGCGACCTGCTGATCGTGCTGCTCGCCCAGGGCGCCATCGGCTACGTGCAGTACTTCACCGGGGTCCCCGAGCTCCTGGTGGCCCTCCACATGCTCGGCTCGTCCCTGATGTGGATCGCGGTCCTGCGGCTGGCCCTGAGCCTGCGCGAGCGCCCCCTCCCCACCCCCGAGATCCCGGCCCGGCCCGACCCGGAACTCGCGACCGCCTGACCACGGCAGGGGGTCACGCCAGCCGGTAGACCCGGCGGGCGTTCCCCGCCGCGATCATCGCGGCGACGCGCTGGGCGTCCGCACGGGACCAGGCGCCGTCGCCCACCCATTCGCCGAGGACCCGTGCGAGGGCGGCGCGGAACACGCTGGCGGCGACCACATGGAGCTCCGGCAGGCCGTGGGCGCCGCTGGAGAACAGCAGCTTCCCGAACGGGGCCCGCTCCAGGACCTCGGCGAGGACGGCCGCGGCGCGGGCGCCGGTCTGCGCGAGGACGGGGCCCAGGTCCGCGTGGACGTGCGGGTGCACGGCGGTCAGGTGCGCGGTGGCCCGGTGGTACGGGTAGGAGTGCAGCAGCACCAGGTCGGTGCCGAGCCCCGCGGTGGCGGCGGCGAACCCGGCGACGCCCGCGGGGTCCCGGTCGCCGGTGTGCAGTTGCAGCGGGCGGCCTGCGGTCACCGCGATCCAGAGCAGATGGCGCAGGAGGACGGGGTCGGTGAGCCGGCCGCCGGCCGGGCGCCCCGCGAGCCAGCGCCCGGCGGCCCCGCGCACCTCTCCGGGTCCCGGCGGCTCGGGGGCTTGGGCGAGTCCCCGGCGGAACGCGGCGGCGGAGGCGAAGGCCACGGCGTGCACGGCGGCCCCGTGGACGGCCTCGGCGAGGTTGGCGAGGAAGGCCTCGACGGTCCCTGAGGTGTCGGCGACCTGTTCGGCGAGGGGTTCGAGGCGGACGATCTCGTGGGCGTCGGCGGCCCCGGCGGCGCCGAGTTCGGCCGGTCCGGTGAGGTCGTCCGGAACCCCGGTGTCGACGAGGTAGGTGGCGATCCCTGAGGCGCGCAGCAGCCGCCGGCCCGCCTCGGCCGCGCCCAGCTCGCGGCGGCGCGCCAGGTAGCGGGCGGGCGGGCAGTGCGCGTCCAGGCCGAGCAGCGGCGGGCACCAGCGGCGCACGGCGAAGCCGGTCTGGGTGTCGAAGAAGGTGGTGCCGGCGGCGGGCAGCGCACCGGTCCCGCCGAGCTGGGTGCCGAGGTGGGCCTCGAAGGTGCCGAGGCCGAGTTCCGTCCGGATCACCCCGTGGCAGTACTGGTCCACCAGGCTCGGCGTGTCGATCATCTCGGGGGGCTCCCTGCGTGGCCGTGTCGCTTCTCCACACGTCCTAACGGGTGAGCCCCGCGCGAGGTTGTTGCCTCAGCCGTTGGAGGGGCCGCCGATCTGGATACCGGCCATCCGGGTCCACTCGTACGGGCCGGTGACGACCTTGGCGGCGAAGTCGCCGTCGAACTCCTCGTGGAGGGTGAGCTCGGCCTTCTCGGCGGCCTGCCGGGCGATCTCGTACGTCGGTGCGACGAGGTCGCCCCAGCCGCCGTCGTTGCCGACGAGGACGATCCGGGTGCCCGCCTGGCCGATGTGCGCGAGGTGGCCCTCAGAGCCGCCGTGCTCCGCGGCGAAGGCCCTGATCTCCTTGGCGAGCCTGGCCGCCTTGCGCTCTGCCTGCTTCGTTTCTGCCATGGAGCCGATGCTACCGAGGGGTAGATCGACTGGCGACGGCCG
>NZ_RDBH01000129.1:1231597-1270672 GCF_008042145.1 Streptomyces sp. adm13(2018) | reverse complement strand
CGGCCGAGCAGATCATCTGAGCGGGGGACATCCATGCAGACGTCCCCGAATGTCCCCTTGCGGGGACGCCTCCTAGCGGAGGAAGGGGTCCACCGCGACCGCCACGAAGAGCAGCGACACATAGGTGATGGACCAGTGGAAGAGGCGCATCTCCTTGAGCTTCGCGCCGGTGGCGCCCGCCTTGGCGCGGTTCAGGAGACCGTGCGCCTCCCAGAGCCACCAGCCGCCGGTGACCAGCGCGACCGCCAGGTAGAACCAGCCGGTGTAGCCGAGCGGCCGAGCAGATCATCTGAGCGGGGGACATCCATGCAGACGTCCCCGAATGTCCCCTTGCGGGGACGCCTCCTAGCGGAGGAAGGGGTCCACCGCGACCGCCACGAAGAGCAGCGACACATAGGTGATGGACCAGTGGAAGAGGCGCATCTCCTTGAGCTTCGCGCCGGTGGCGCCCGCCTTGGCGCGGTTCAGGAGACCGTGCGCCTCCCAGAGCCACCAGCCGCCGGTGACCAGCGCGACCGCCAGGTAGAACCAGCCGGTGTAGCCGAGCGGCGTGAGCAGCAGCGAGACGGCGACCATCACCCAGCTGTAGGCGACGATCTGCTGGGCGACGACCTTGTTGGAGGCGAGGACCGGGAGCATCGGCACGCCGGCGCGCGCGTAGTCGTCCTTCACCTTCATGGACAGCGGCCAGTAGTGCGGCGGCGTCCAGAAGAAGATGACGGCGAAGAGGATGACGGCCGCCCAGGACATCGAGTTCGTGACGGCCGACCAGCCGATCAGGACCGGCAGGCAGCCGGCGATGCCGCCCCAGACGATGTTCTGCGTCGTGCGGCGCTTCAGGATCATCGTGTAGACCACGACGTAGAAGAGGAGCGCGCCGAGCGAGAGGGCGGCGGACAGCCAGTTGACGAGCAGCCCGAACCAGAGCGTGGAGACCACGGCGAGGGTGAGGCCGAAGACCAGGCCCTCGCGCGGCGTCAGGACGCCGGTGACCAGCGGGCGCTGGGAGGTCCGGTCCATCAGCGCGTCGATGTCGCGGTCGATGTACATGTTCAGCGCGTTGGCGCCGCCCGCGGACAGGTAGCCGCCGAAGCAGGTGGCGAGCACCAGCCACAGGTCGGGCACGCCCTGCTCGGCGAGGAACATCACCGGAACGGTGGTGATGAGGAGCAGTTCGATGATCCGCGGCTTGGTCAGCGCCACGTATGCCTTGACGCGGGCCCCGAACGGCCGGTGGCCCCCCGGGCTGGGAGTCAAGACGACCCCTGCGGGTCGGGACTCGACGGCCGTCACGCACACCCCTGACAGAGAAATTCCCAGCAAGCCCCCCGGATGAAGGCGGGGTGAAGCTTGCGCGTACCACGCCACTGTAGACGTTGCCCAGACGCCGATCTTCGCGGGGGTGGGGTCGTGTTGGGGCGGTGTGTCCCCAGGCGTGGACGCGCCTCGGGAGGCGAAGTCACACGGGCGGCGGCAGTCTTGCTCTGTCCGCTCATGTGAGGGGCATGCACACGAAAAGAGGGACGTTCCGGCGGGGGTAGGCTCGACAACGCCGGTACACCCTCAGTCACCGGCTTCAGACATGTGGAGAGGAGCCCTGACCCAGGGTGAGCACTAAGCCGACCACCACAGACCTCGAGTGGACCGAGTTGGACCAGCGGGCCGTCGACACCGCCCGCCTCCTGGCGGCGGACGCCGTACAGAAGGTCGGCAACGGCCATCCCGGTACGGCGATGAGCCTGGCGCCCGCCGCGTACACCCTCTTCCAGAAGGTGATGCGGCACGACCCGGCCGACCCCGAATGGGTCGGGCGCGACCGGTTCGTCCTCTCCGCCGGCCACTCGTCCCTGACCCTCTACACCCAGCTGTACCTGGGTGGCTTCGGTCTCGAGCTGGACGACCTGAAGGCCTTCCGCACCTGGGGTTCCAAGACCCCCGGCCACCCGGAGTACGGCCACACCGCCGCGGTCGAGACCACCACGGGCCCGCTGGGCCAGGGCGTGGCCAACGCCGTGGGCATGGCGATGGCCGCCCGCTACGAGCGCGGCCTGTTCGACCCGGAGGCCGCCCCGGGCACCTCCCCGTTCGACCACCGGATCTACGCGATCGCCGGTGACGGCTGCCTCCAGGAGGGCATCTCCGCGGAGGCGTCCTCGCTCGCCGGTCACCAGAAGCTCGGCAACCTGATCCTGCTGTGGGACGACAACCACATCTCGATCGAGGGCGACACCGAGACGGCCGTGTCCGAGGACACGATGAAGCGGTACGAGGCGTACGGCTGGCACGTCCAGCGCGTCGAGCCGAAGGCCGACGGCGACCTGGACCCGGCCGCGCTGTACGCGGCGATCCGCGCCGCCGAGGCCGAGACCGAGCGTCCGTCGTTCATCGCGATGCGCTCGATCATCGCCTGGCCCGCCCCGAACGCGCAGAACACCGAGGCCGCGCACGGCTCGGCGCTCGGCGACGACGAGATCGCGGCCACCAAGCGCGTGCTGGGCTTCGACCCGGAGCAGACCTTCGAGGTCACCGACGAGGTCATCGCGCACACCCGCGCGCTCGGCGACCGGGGCCGCGAGGTCCGCGGCGAGTGGGAGAAGTCGCTCGCCGAGTGGCGTACGGCCAACCCGGAGCGCGCCGCCGAGTTCGACCGCGTCCAGGCGAACGAGCTGCCGGCCGGCTGGGCCGAGAAGCTCCCGGTCTTCGAGCCGGGCAAGGGTGTCGCCACCCGTGCCGCCTCGGGCCAGGTCCTCAAGGCGCTCGGCGCGGTCATCCCGGAGCTGTGGGGCGGCTCGGCCGACCTCGCCGGCTCCAACAACACGACGATCGACAAGGACTCGTCGTTCCTGCCCGCGGGCAACCCGCTGCCGGAGGCCGACCCGTACGGCCGGACGATCCACTTCGGCATCCGCGAGCACTCCATGGCCGCGGAGATGAACGGCATCGCCCTGCACGGCAACACGCGCGTCTACGGCGGCACCTTCCTGGTGTTCTCCGACTACATGCGCAACGCGGTGCGGCTGTCCGCGCTGATGCACCTCCCCGTCACCTACGTCTGGACCCACGACTCGATCGGTCTGGGCGAGGACGGCCCGACGCACCAGCCGGTGGAGCACCTCGCCTCGCTGCGCGCGATCCCGGGTCTGAACGTGGTCCGCCCGGCCGACGCCAACGAGACGGCGCTCGCCTGGCGCGAGATCATGCAGCGCCACACCAAGGTCTTCGGCAAGGGCGCCCCGCACGGTCTGGCGCTGACCCGCCAGGGCGTGCCGACGTACGCGCCGAACGAGGACACGGTCAAGGGCGGCTACGTGCTGTTCGAGGCCGAGGGCGGCGCCCCCGAGGTCGTGCTGATCGGCACGGGCTCCGAGGTCCACCTCGCCGTCGAGGCCCGTGAGCAGCTCCAGGCCGCCGGCGTCCCGACCCGGGTGGTCTCGATGCCGTCCGTGGAGTGGTTCGAGGAGCAGGACCAGGCGTACAAGGACTCCGTCCTGCCGCCGTCGGTCCGGGCGCGGGTCGCGGTCGAGGCCGGTATCGGCCTCACCTGGCACCGCTACGTCGGGGACGCCGGCCGGATCGTCTCGCTGGAGCACTTCGGTGCCTCGGCGGACGCGAAGGTCCTGTTCCGTGAGTTCGGTTTCACGCCGGAGGCGATCGTCGCCGCCGCGCGGGAATCGATCGACGCCGCCGCGCGCTGACGCGCATACGTACGACTCAATGGAGATGGAACTCTCATGACAGACGCTCTCAAGCGCCTCTCCGACGAAGGCGTCGCGATCTGGCTGGACGACCTTTCGCGCAAGCGGATCACGTCCGGCAACCTGGCCGAGCTCATCGACCAGAGCCATGTGGTCGGTGTGACCACCAACCCGTCGATCTTCCAGAAGGCCATCTCCTCGGGAGACGGCTACGAGCAGCAGCTCGCGGACCTCGCCGCCCGCAAGGTGACCGTGGAGGAGGCGATCCGCATGATCACGACGGCGGACGTCCGTGACGCCGCCGACATCCTGCGGCCGGTCTTCGACGCGACGGACGGCCAGGACGGCCGGGTCTCGATCGAGGTCGACCCCCGTCTCGCCCACGAGACGACCGCCACCGTCGCCGAGGCCAAGCAGCTGGCCTGGCTGGTGGACCGCCCCAACACCCTCATCAAGATCCCGGCCACCCAGGCGGGTCTGCCGGCGATCACCGAGGTCATCGGCCTCGGCATCAGCGTGAACGTGACGCTGATCTTCTCGCTGGAGCGCTACCGCGCGGTGATGGACGCCTACCTGGCGGGTCTGGAGAAGGCCCGCGAGCGCGGCCTCGACCTCTCCAAGATCCACTCGGTGGCCTCGTTCTTCGTGTCCCGCGTGGACACGGAGATCGACAAGCGCCTGGACGGCATCGGCACCGACGAGGCCAAGGCCCTCAAGGGCAAGGCCGCGCTGGCCAACGCCCGCCTGGCCTACGAGGCCTTCGAGGAGGTCTTCTCTTCGGAGCGCTGGGCCGCCCTCGACAAGGCGCACGCCAACAAGCAGCGTCCGCTGTGGGCCTCGACCGGCGTCAAGGACCCGGCGTACAAGGACACCCTGTACGTCGTGGACCTGGTCGCCCCGGGCACGGTCAACACCATGCCCGAGGCCACCCTGGAGGCCACCGCCGACCACGGCGTCGTCTCCGGCGACACGGTGCGCGGCACCTACGACCAGGCGCGGGCGGACCTCGCGGCCGTCGAGAAGCTGGGCATCGCCTACGACGACGTCGTCCAGCTCCTGGAGGACGAGGGCGTCGAGAAGTTCGAGGCGTCCTGGAACGACCTTCTCCAGTCCACCGAGGCGGAGCTCCGGCGCCTCGCACCTTCGGAGGCGTAAGCACCTTGAGCGCAGTCCACGGAGCCAACCCGCTCCGTGACGCCGCAGACCGACGGCTCCCGCGCATCGCGGGGCCGTCGGGTCTGGTGATCTTCGGCGTCACGGGCGATTTGTCCCGTAAGAAGCTGATGCCTGCCGTCTACGACCTGGCCAACCGCGGCCTGCTGCCGCCGGGCTTCTCGCTCATCGGCTTCGCCCGCCGCGAGTGGCAGGACGAGGACTTCGCGCAGGAGGTCCACGACGCCGTCGAGCAGCACGCGCGCACCCCGTTCCGCGAGGAGGTGTGGCAGCAGCTGATCCAGGGGATGCGGTTCGTCCAGGGCGACTTCGACGACGACGACGCCTTCGAGCAGCTGAAGGACACCATCGAGGAGCTGGACAAGGCGCAGGGCACGGGCGGCAACTTCGCCTTCTACCTGTCGGTCCCGCCGAAGTTCTTCCCCAAGGTCGTCCAGCAGCTCAAGAAGCACGGGCTCGCCGACCAGAAGGACGGCTCCTGGCGCCGCGCGGTCATCGAGAAGCCCTTCGGCCACGACCTGGTCTCCGCCAAGGAGCTCAACGAGGTCGTGCACGAGGTCTTCCCGCCGAACGAGGTCTTCCGGATCGACCACTACCTCGGCAAGGAGACCGTCCAGAACATCCTGGCGCTCCGCTTCGCCAACACCCTCTTCGAGCCGATCTGGAACCGGTCGTACGTCGACCACGTGCAGATCACCATGGCCGAGGACATCGGCATCGGCGGCCGCGCCGGCTACTACGACGGCATCGGCGCCGCCCGTGACGTCATCCAGAACCACCTGCTCCAGCTGCTCGCGCTGACCGCGATGGAGGAGCCCGCCTCCTTCGACGCCGACGCGCTGGCCGCCGAGAAGACCAAGGTCCTCGGCGCGGTCAAGCTGCCCAGGGACCTGGGCGAGTCCACGGTCCGCGGCCAGTACGCGGCCGGCTGGCAGGGTGGCGCGAAGGCCGTCGGCTACCTGCAGGAAGACGGCATCGACCCGAAGTCGAAGACCGACACCTACGCGGCCATCAAGCTGGAGATCGACAACCGCCGCTGGGCGGGCGTCCCCTTCTACCTGCGCACCGGCAAGCGGCTCGGCCGCCGCGTCACCGAGATCGCGGTCGTCTTCCAGCGCGCCCCGCACTCCCCCTTCGACCACACCGCGACCGAGGAGCTCGGCCGCAATGCCATCGTCATCCGGGTCCAGCCCGACGAGGGCGTGACGATGCGGTTCGGCTCCAAGGTGCCCGGCACCCAGATGGAGATCCGGGACGTGTCGATGGACTTCGCCTACGGCGAGTCCTTCACGGAGTCCAGCCCCGAGGCGTACGAGCGGCTCATCCTCGACGTCCTGCTCGGCGACTCCAACCTCTTCCCGCGCGTCGAGGAGGTCGAGCTGTCCTGGAAGATCCTCGACCCGATCGAGCAGTTCTGGGACCAGCACGGCAAGCCCGCGCAGTACCAGTCCGGGACCTGGGGTCCGGTCGAGGCGGACGAGATGCTCGCACGAGACGGACGGAGCTGGCGCCGGCCATGAAGACCGACCTGACGGACACCACGTCCTCCAAGATCAACAAGGCGCTGGTGCTCGGGCGGCGGGCGATCGGCACGCCGGCCGTCGGCATGGTGCTCACCCTCGTCATCGTCACCGACGAGGAGAACGCCTACGACGCGCTGAAGGCTGCGAACGACGCGTCCCGCGAGCACCCCTCGCGGACCCTCGTCGTCATCAAGCGGGTCTCGCGCTCCCCGCGGGACCGCTCCAAGGCACGACTCGACGCCGAGGTCCGCCTCGGCGCCGACGCCAGCACCGGCGAGACGGTGGTCCTCCGGCTGTACGGCGAGGTCGGCGACCACGCCCAGTCGGTGGTCCTGCCGCTGCTCCTCCCGGACGCCCCCGTCGTCGTCTGGTGGCCGGTGAACGCGCCGACCGACCCGGCGAAGGACCCGCTGGGCGCGCTCGCCCAGCGCCGGGTGACCGACACGTACGCCGCCGAGCAGCCCATCCATGAGCTGACGGCACGCGCGGACGCGTACACCCCGGGCGACACCGACCTCTCGTGGACCCGGATCACCCCGTGGCGTTCGATGCTCGCCGCCGCGCTCGACCAGGTCGTGTGCGAGGTGACCTCGGCGGAGGTCGAGGGCGAGGAGTTCAACCCGAGCGTCGAGCTGCTCGCCATGTGGCTGGCGGAGCGGCTGAAGATCCCGGTGCGCCGCTCGAAGTCGGCGGGTCCCGGTCTCACCTCCGTACGGATGGAGACCAGCTCCGGCCCGATCGTCCTCGACCGGCCGGACGGGTCGCTCGCCACGCTCTCCATCCAGGGCCAGCCCGACCGCGCGGTGGCACTCAAGCGCCGCGAGACCGCCGAGCTGATCGCGGAGGAGCTGCGCCGGCTGGACCCGGACGACACCTACGCGACGGCGCTCCGGTTCGGCGTGGAACGGCTCGACGAGCAGGCGGCCGTCACGGCCCCCGAGGTCGTCGAGGAGCCCGCCGGGAAGTCCGAGGCGTCCGCCGGGAAGGCCGAGGCGTCCGCCGGGGAGCCCGAGGAGCCCGCCGCGCCGGCCGCCAAGCCGGCGAAGAGGGCCCCGGCCAGGAAGGCGGCCGCCAAGTGAGCACGCCCCAGCTGGTCGTCCACCGCGACAAGGAGCTGATGGCCGAGGCCGCGGCGGCCCGGCTGATCACGAGGATCGTGGACGCCCAGGCCTCCCGCGGCTCCGCCTCGGTGGTGCTCACCGGCGGACGCAACGGCAACGGCCTGCTGGCGGCGCTCGGTTCGGCGCCCGCACGGGACGCGGTCGACTGGTCGCGGCTCGACCTGTGGTGGGGCGACGAGCGGTTCCTCCCCGAGGGAGACCCCGAGCGGAACGTCACCCAGGCCCGGGAGGCGCTGCTCGACCGGGTGCCGCTCGACCCGGCGCGGGTGCACGCCATGCCCGCCTCGGACGGACCGTACGGCTCCGACGTCGACGCGGCCGCGGCCGCGTACGCGGAGGAGCTGGCCGCCGCCGCGGGTCCCGGCGACCACGGCGGGGTGCCGACCTTCGACGTCCTCATGCTGGGCGTCGGCCCGGACACCCATGTGGCCTCCCTCTTCCCCGAGCTGCCCGCGGTCCGCGAGACCGGGCGGACGGTGGTCGGCGTGCACGGCGCGCCCAAGCCGCCGCCGCTCCGGATCACGCTGACCCTGCCGGCGATCCGGGCGGCCAGGGAGGTCTGGCTGCTCGCCGCCGGCGCGGACAAGGCCAAGGCCGCGGCGATCGCGCTGTCCGGCGCGGGCGAGGTACAGGCCCCGGCGGCCGGCGCCTACGGCAGCTCGCGCACGCTGTGGCTGCTGGACGCGGCCGCCGCCGCGGAGCTGCCGCGGGACATGTACCCGCCGGCGTCCGCCTGATCCGACGCCCCGGAGGCCCGGTTCACCCCTCGGTGGACCGGGCCTCCGGCGTCGGTACGGGCTCCAGGAAGGGCCCGAGCAGATCCGGTACGGCGTCGGCGGCGAAGACCAGCCCCTCGCCGCGGTCCGCGTCGAGGACGTCGTACGCCCCCGCTCCGGCCGCCGTGGTGGCGGTGAGGGTCAGGACGCCGGCCCGCCGCTGGAAGTACGACTGCTTGACGGTCCAGCCGATGACGCCGGACCGCTGGAGGGCGACCGTCACCCGCCGGACCGTACCCGAACGGGTCACCAGGTACGCCCCGCTGACGCCGTGTCCGAGCGCGCGGTAGGCGTCGAGGGCGAACAGCACGGCGACCGGGCCGAGGACGACCGCGCAGCCGGCCGCCACGTACAGCAGCACCGGGGTGAGGAGCAGTCCGAGGAGGAGCAGCACCGCCACGGGCAGCAGGACGCCGGCCAGCGCCCAGCGCACCCTCCGGGCGCGGGCGGCCCGGGGGTGGGCGACGAGCGGCGCCCCCGTGGGCGGCTCCGGCTCGCGCAGGACCTGGGCGGCGATCCGATCGGCCACCGCCCGCTCCGCGGCCGGCAGCAGGGACTTGAGGTCGGCGTGCTTGTCGTCGTCGTCCTTGACGAGCCCGGTGGCCACCGCGTCGACGCGGGCCGCCCCGAACAGCCGGACGCCGAGCGGCTCGACCAGCTCGATGCCGCGCATCCGGCGCTCCTCTATGGAGACGGAGCGGGCGGTGAACAGGCCGCGGGAGACCCGCAGGGTGCCGCCCGGCTCGCGCTCCAGGCGGTAGTTCCACCACATCTCGACCCAGAGGCCGAGGGCGCCGACGGCCCCGGCCACGACGGCGAGGAGGAGCAGGACGAGGATCATCCAGGGGACGGAGACGTCCTGGAAGCGGTCCCCTATCCAGTCGATGACCTCCCCCTGCGCGCCGAACCACTCGCTGACCTGCATGACGGCCCCGGCCGCCGCGCCGCCGAGGGCGGGCGCGAGGAAGGAGACGGGGGCGTAGCGGATCCAGCGGGGGTCGAGCGTCGCCAGGGCGTGCTCGTGGTCCGGCTGCTCGGGGGCGGCGGGGCGGGCGAGCAGCTCGTGGCGCAGCCGCTCCCCCTCGGCCCGGGTGACCAGGTCGAGTTCGAGCGTGGACTCGCTGCCGCCGGTGTGCTCGCCGGTGCCGATGCGGACCTTGACGAGGCCGAGGACGCGCTGGAGGGGGTTGGCGGTGAGGTCGGCGCTGCGGATGCGTTCGCGGGCCAGCGAGCGGCGCTGGACGACGAGGAGTCCGGTGTGGAGCTCCACCCGCTCGGCGCCGATCCGGTAGCGGGTGCGGCGGAGGCGGACGGTCTCCGCGAGGATGTCGGTGACCAGGGCGAGGGTGACGCCCGCGGCGACCCAGGCGACGGCCTGCCACAGCGGGCGGGGGCCGGCGAGGGCGAAGGTGACGGGCAGCGCGGCGCCGGCGAGGACGCCGGCGAAGAGGACGACCCGGACGAGAACGGTCCGGGGATCGAGCCGGAGCCAGCCGGCGTCCCGGCTCCCGCCGGCCAGCGGGCCACGGTCGTCGGCCACCGGCGCACGGCCCTGCCCGTCGGCCGCCGGGTCACGGCCGTCGGCGACGCCGGGCGCACGGCCCGCCCCGTCGGCCACCGGCGCGCGGCCCTCCCCGGCGCCCGGCCCGCGGCCGTCGGGGACGCCCGGACGTCGGCCGTCGCCGCCGGGGGCCGGGTCCGGCGCCCGCGCGGCGGCCGGGCCCGCCGCCTCGCTCATGTGGCGTCCCCGGGGGTGGCCTGGGTGATCACGGTCAGCCGCTCGGCGAGCCCGGCGGCCAGCTCGTGGTCGAGGCCCCCGATCCGGAGGGCCCCCTTGGAGGAGGCGGTGGTGACCGTGACGGTGGCGAGCCGGAAGGCCTGCTCCAGCGGGCCCCGCGAGGTGTCGACGGTCTGGATCCGGGACATCGGCGCGATGCGCCACTCCTGCCAGAAGGCCCCCGTGCGGACGTAGACGGCGTCCTCGGTGACCTCCCAGCGGTGCACCCGGTACCACCAGGCGGGGAGGAACGCGGTGCAGACGAGGCCCAGGGCCGCCAGCGCCCCGGCCGTGGCCAGCAGCCAGACCCGGGCAGGCCCGATGAGGGCGCCGAGGACGCCGAGGACCACCACCGGTACGGCGGTGGTCGCCAGGAGCCTGCTGCGCCACCAGGCGACGGCCCGCTCGTCCACGGCGTTCCTCGGCGGCCGCAGCCGCACCGCGTTCTCCCCCGTCACGGCTCTACCGTCCGCGCAGCGTGCGGTAGGCGGAGACCAGTGCGGCGGTGGAGCTGTCGAGCTGCTCGCCGCCCTGGTCCCCGTCGACGGCGGTCAGGACCGGCTCGATCCGCTTGGCGAGGACCTTGCCGAGTTCCACGCCCCACTGGTCGAAGGAGTCGATGTTCCAGACGGCGCCCTGGACGAAGACCTTGTGCTCGTACAGCGCGATGAGCTGGCCGAGTACGGAGGGGGTCAGGGTGTCGGCGAGGATCGTGGTGGTGGGGTGGTTCCCCTGGAAGGTCTTGTGCGGGACGAGCTCCTCGGGGACGCCCTCCGCCCGTACCTCCTCGGGAGTCTTGCCGAAGGCCAGCGCCTGGGTCTGGGCGAAGAAGTTGGCCATGAGCAGGTCGTGCTGGGCGACCAGGCCCGGCGCCAGGTCGTCGACCGGCCGCGCGAAGCCGATGAAGTCGGCCGGGATGACCTTGGTGCCCTGGTGGATCAACTGGTAGTACGCGTGCTGCCCGTTGGTGCCGGGGGTGCCCCAGACGACGGGTCCGGTCTGCCAGTCGACCCGGTTGCCCTGACGGTCCACCGACTTGCCGTTGGACTCCATGTCGAGCTGCTGGAGGTAGGCGGTGAACTTGGACAGGTAGTGCGAGTACGGCAGGACGGCGTGCGACTGCGCGTCGAAGAAGGCGCCGTACCAGACCCCGAGGAGGCCGAGGAGCAGCGGTGCGTTCTCCTCGGGCGGGGCGGTGCGGAAGTGCTCGTCCACGAGGTGGAAGCCGTCGAGCATCTCGCGGAAGCGCTCCGGGCCGATGGCGATCATCAGGGAGAGGCCGATGGCGGAGTCGTACGAGTAGCGGCCGCCGACCCAGTCCCAGAACTCGAACATGTTCGCGGTGTCGATGCCGAACTCCTCGACCTTCTCGGCGTTGGTCGAGAGGGCGACGAAGTGCTTGGCCACGGCCTCCTGTCCGGCTCCGAGTCCGGCGAGGAGCCAGTCGCGGGCGGAGGTGGCGTTGGTGATCGTCTCGATGGTGGTGAAGGTCTTCGAGGCGACGATGAACAGCGTCTCGGCCGGGTCGAGGTCGCGGACGGCCTCGTGGAGGTCGGCCCCGTCGACGTTGGAGACGAAACGGAGCGTCAGGTCCCGCCGGGTGAAGGAGCGCAGGACCTCGTAGGCCATGGCGGGGCCGAGGTCGGAGCCGCCGATGCCGATGTTGACGATGTTCTTGATCGGCTTGCCGGTGTGCCCGGTCCACTCCCCCGCGCGGACCCTGTCGGAGAACGCGGCCATCTTGTCGAGGACGGCGTGGACGCCGGGGACGACGTTCTCCCCGTCCACCTCGACCACGGCCCCGCGGGGGGCGCGGAGCGCGGTGTGGAGGACCGCGCGGTCCTCGGTGGTGTTGATCTTCTCGCCGCGGAACATGGCGTCGCGGAGCTCGGCGACGCCGGTGGCGGCGGCCAGTTCGCGCAGCAGGGTCAGCGTCTCGTCGGTGACGAGGTGCTTGGAGTAGTCCAGGTAGAGGTCGCCGACGCGCAGGGCGTAGCCGGTGCCACGCTCCTCGTCGGCGGCGAACAGGTCCCGCAGCCGGATGTCGCCCAGCTGCTCACGGTGCTTGCCGAGGGCCGCCCACTCGGGCAGCCGGTTGAGCCTGGTGCGGCCTTCGTTGTTCATCTCGGACATCGCCCACTTCTTCTCGTCCTGCTTGTCTGCCCCGCTGCCTCTCCAACCTAATTGATCAGAGGGGTTGAAGCGGCGACGGCGAGCGCGAACGGCGCCGCCGCGAACGGCGCCGGGGTGAGCGGTCCCCGGCCGGCGGCGGCGACCCCGCCGCCCGCGAAGGCGGTGAGGGGGCCGCGTATCCCGTGTCCCCGGCGTGGAGGCCGTCCCCGACCGGGACGACGAGGCATCCCCCTGCGACCGACGTGCGGGGGCGCCCATGACAACGGGCCTTGCCCGCGAACTCGGTCCGCGGGCAAGGCCCGTTCGTCACATCGTCACACCACGCTCAGATCTCGCCGCGCAGTTTGGCCAGCGCCTCGGCGAGGATCGCCTCGCCGTCGGCGTCGCTGCGCCGCTCACGCACGTAGGCGAGGTGGGTCTTGTACGGCTCCGTGCGCGGCGGGTCCGGCGGGTTGTCCCGGTCCTGACCGGCCGGGAAGCCGCAGCGTGGGCAGTCCCAGGTCTCGGGGATCGCCGCGTCGCTGGCGAAGCTCGGCTGCGTCTCGTGCCCGTTCGAGCACCAGAAGGAGATGCGGGCACGCGGCGCGGACTCGCCCCGCTCGGCCTCGCCCATCGGCCCCGCCCCGACCCGGCTTCCCCGAATCGCGTTGCCACTTGCCACGGTCGTAACTCCCTGCGTGATGGTGCTCGAAGATGCCCCAGTCTACGTAAGGCCCAACGCGCGTCCAGTGTTCGGAGTTACCCGTCCAACTTCATCAGCAGACCGAGCACCACAATGCAGGCGAACCAGAGCAGACCGACCACGACGGTGATGCGGTCCAGGTTGCGCTCGGCGACGGAGGAGCCACCGACCGAGGACTGCATTCCGCCTCCGAACATGTCGGAGAGGCCGCCACCCTTGCCCTTGTGCATCAGCACGAGCAGCATCAGCAGGCCGCTGAAGACGATGAGGGCGATCGAGAACCCCATAACCACGGCTGGACCAACTTCCTCGGACTTGTACGGACGGGGGCCGGGCGCCTGCCCGACCCCCGCAAGGGTACGACGTAACTCCGCTACCGCATACTCACTGGTCGCGGAAGCGGACGATCTTGACGAACTCGTCGGCGTCCAGGGCCGCGCCGCCCACCAGGGCGCCGTCGACGTCCGGCTGCGACATGATCGCGCCGACGTTCCCGGACTTCACCGAGCCGCCGTACTGGATGCGGACCTTGTCGGCCAGCTCCTGCGAGTACAGCTCGGCGAGGCGGCCGCGGATCGCACCGCAGACCTCCTGGGCGTCCTCGGGGGTGGCGACCTCGCCGGTGCCGATGGCCCACACCGGCTCGTAGGCGATCACGATCGTCTCGGCCTGCTCGGCCGGGACGTCCTTCAGACCGCCGTCGAGCTGGGCCAGGGTGTACGCGACCTGGTCGCCGGCCTTGCGGACGTCCAGGCCCTCGCCGACGCAGAGGATCGGGGTCACGCCGTGCTTGAAGGCGGCCTTCACCTTGGCGTTGCAGACCTCGTCGTTCTCGGCGTGGTACTGCCGGCGCTCGGAGTGGCCGACGGCCACGTAGGCGCACTTCAGCTTGGACAGCATGAGGCCCGAGATCTCGCCGGTGTAGGCACCGGAGTCGTGCGCCGAGATGTCCTGGGCGCCGTACTTGATCTTCAGCTTGTCGCCGTCGATCAGGGTCTGTACGGACCTCAGGTCGGTGAAGGGGACCAGGACGGCGACCTCACAGGCGTCGTAGTCCTTGTCGGCCAGGGCGAAGGCGAGCTTCTGGACGTGGGCGATGGCCTCCAGGTGGTTGAGGTTCATCTTCCAGTTGCCCGCCATCAGCGGGGTGCGGGTGCTGCTCATCAGGGGGTCAGTCCTCCAGTGCGACGAGGCCGGGGAGCTTCTTGCCCTCGAGGTATTCGAGGGAGGCGCCGCCGCCGGTCGAGATGTGTCCGAACGCCTGCTCGTCGAAGCCCAGGATGCGGACGGCCGCGGCGGAGTCTCCGCCGCCGACGACCGTGAAGGCCGGGGACTCGACGAGCGCCTGGGCGACGGCCCGGGTGCCCTCGGCGTAGTCGGGGTGCTCGAAGACGCCCATCGGACCGTTCCAGAAGACGGTGCCGGCGTCGGCGAGCTTCGAGGCGTAGAGCTTACGGGTCTCCGGACCGATGTCCAGGCCCTCCTGGTCCGCCGGGATGGCGTCCGCGGCGACCGTGGTCGGGTGGGCCGGGGCCTTGGTCTTCAGGTCCGGGAACTCGGGCGAGACCAGGACGTCGACGGGGAGGACGAACTCCACCCCGCGCTCGTCGGCGCGCTTCAGGTAGTCCAGGACCGCCGGGATCTGGTCCTCCTGGAGCAGCGAGATGCCGACCTCGTGGCCCTGGGCCTTGAGGAAGGTGTACGCCATGCCGCCGCCGATGAGGATGCGGTCGGCCTTCTCCAGGAGGTGGTCGATCACGCCGAGCTTGTCGGAGACCTTGGCGCCGCCGAGCGCGACGACGTAGGGGCGCCGGACGTCCTCGGTGAGCTTCTTCAGGACGCCGACCTCGGTGGCGATGAGGTAGCCCGCGGCGTGCGGGAGACGGGCCGGGAGGTCGAAGACCGAGGCGTGCTTGCGGTGCACGGCGCCGAAGCCGTCGCCGACGTACACGTCGGCGAGGGCGGCCAGCCGGTCCGCGAACGCGCCGCGCTCGGCGTCGTCCTTGGCGGTCTCGCCGGCGTTGAACCGCAGGTTCTCGAGGACGGCGACCCGGCCGTCGGAGAGGCCGGCGACGGTGGCGGTGGCGGACTCGCCCACCGTGTCGGTCGCGAAGGCCACCTCGGCGCCGAGGAGCTCGCCGAGCCGCGCGGCGGCCGGGGCGAGCGAGAACGCCGGGTCCGGGGCGCCCTTCGGACGGCCCAGGTGCGAGGCGACCACGACCCGGGCACCCGCGTCGGCGAGCGCCTTGACCGTGGGGACGACGGCACGGATGCGGCCGTCGTCGGTGATGTTCGTGCCCTCCAGGGGCACGTTGAGATCGGCGCGGACGAACACCCGCTTGCCGGAGACGCCTTCGGCGAGAAGCTCGTCGATCGTCTTCATCTGTCACAGACTCCTTGGTACGCGGTGGAGCACACAAACAGGGCTCGCACAGCGCGGCGTTGCGCTGCCCGAGCCCTGCTCACATCGAAGGCCTGCCCTGAACCCTAGAGCTTAGAGCTGGCCGCCGACGAAGACGGTGAGGTCGACGAGACGGTTGGAGTAGCCCCACTCGTTGTCGTACCAGCCGAGGATCTTGACCGTGTTGCCCTCCTGGACCATGGTCAGGGAGGCGTCGAAGGTGCAGGACGCCGGGTCGCTGACGATGTCCGAGGAGACGATGGGGTCCTCGGTGTAGAACAGGATGCCCTTCAGGTCGCCGTCGTCGGCGGCCTTCTTGAACGCGGCGTTGACCTCGTCCTTGGTGACCTCGCGGTCGAGGGTGACGACCAGGTCGGTGGCGGAGCCGGTCGGGACCGGGACGCGCATGGCGATGCCGTCGAGCTTGCCCTTGAGCTGCGGGAGGACCAGGGCGGTGGCCTTGGCGGCGCCCGTCGTGGTCGGGATGATGTTCTCCGCGGCGGCGCGGGCGCGGCGCAGGTCCTTGTGCGGGAAGTCCAGGATGCGCTGGTCGTTCGTGTACGCGTGGACCGTGGTCATCAGGCCCTTGACGATGCCGAAGTTCTCGTCGAGGACCTTCGCCATCGGCGCCACACAGTTCGTGGTGCAGGACGCGTTCGAGATGACGTTGTGCTGCGCCGGGTCGTACTTGTCCTGGTTGACGCCCATGACGATGGTGATGTCCTCGTCGCTGGCCGGAGCCGAGATGAGGACCTTCTTCGCGCCACCGGCGATGTGCTTCTCGGCGTCGGCCTTCTTCGTGAAGATGCCGGTCGACTCGATGACGATGTCGACGCCCAGCTCGCCCCAGGGGATGTCGGCCGGGTTGCGCTCGGAGAGCACCTTGATGGTGTGGCCGTCGACGGTGATGGTGTCGGCGGTGTGGGTCACCTCGGCCTTGAGGCGTCCCAGGATGGTGTCGTACTTCAGCAGGTGGGCCGTGGTCTTGGTGTCACCCAGGTCGTTGACAGCCACGATCTCGATGTCCGCGCCCTGCTCAAGGAGCGCGCGGAAGTAGTTCCGGCCGATGCGGCCAAAGCCGTTGATGCCTACGCGGATCGTCACGAACCGATCTCCTCGTTAGCTACGCCGGTGTGCTCGACGCCGGCGAGATTTTTGTTTTCTGGGATGTCCCCGACCGCTTACGACCCTACCCCCACAGGGCCCCCGCAGTGACATCCTGCGCAGCCGTACGTGCCCGGAAAGTGAGGGAGAACGGCCGACGGCCCGTACCTGCCAACGGGTACGGGCCGTCGTGGGACCTTTGTCCCGACTACTCTCCGTCAGCGCCGGAGCACCTGCAGGGCGCGGCCGACGAGCCGTGCCCGGTCGGTCGCGCGGGGCACCTGCTCCAGGCCGTAGCCGAGGAGGACGGTGTCACGGGTGGTGACCGCGGCCTGGGAGTGGAAGAGCGCGCCGGACCGCGTCCAGTCGGAGCCGTTGCCGGGGCTGCCGGCGGGCGCTCCGGCTACGGTCCACGCGCCGAAGCCGGTCTCGAAGCCCTCGGACTCGGTGGTGGCCCCGGTGACGAGGCGGGTGTCGTCGACGAAGACGCCCATCTCGCCGGTGCCGGGGTCGGAGATGTAGGAGATCGAGAGCTCGACCTTCTTACCGGCCCAGGCGCTCAGGTCGACGGAGGCCTGCCGCCAGCCGTTGGAGGGGCCGGTGAAGGCGTTCCATGAGCCGGTGGTGCCGGTGGTGGCGCAGCCGTCCTCGCCGACGGTGAGGTAGTGGGCGAGGAAGGGGTGGCCGCGGAGGTAGAAGCCCTCGCCGCAGTCGGCGGGCGCCTCGGTGGAGGTGCCCCCGTTGCGGTCCGGCAGGGTCGTCCAGTCGTCCTGGCCGACGGTGTGGGCCTCGACCACGAGGTTGTCGTAGCCGGGCTCGGTGTCGAAGCTGACCTGGAAGTCCAGGCGCGGCGCCACCGCGGCGGGGACCGCGGTGAGGTCGACGGTCCGGCTGAGCCGGGCCCAGGTGTCGTCGGCGTGCTTGACGGCGGCGAAGGTCGCGCCCTCGGCGGGCTCGAAGGGCATCCGGACGCCCGGGTAGGAGCCGGCGGCGGCGCTGCTCGCGAACTGCGGGAACTCCTTCGGCTTCAGGGTGTCGGAGGTGACGGTGTACGCGCCCGCGTTGTCGAGGGGGTTGCCGGCGGAGGCGCCGAGGCCCGCGCCGACGCCCTTGAACGTCCCGGCGCCGGCGAAGGCGGTCGGGTCCTTGAGGCCGGCCCGGTGGTAGGCGCCGAGGTAGTACTGGGCGAAGTCGTTGGTCTCGGCCAGGCCGACCTGGGTGAGCCCGCCGGACTTCTCGCCGGTGTTGATCAGCTTGCCGCCCTCGTTGAGGTAGGCGCGGACGGCGAGCTGGGTGGCCCCGGAGGGCCGCTCGGCGCCGGTGTACCAGACCACCGTGCGGAAGTGGGAGAGCACGCCGAGCGCGTCCGGGGTGCCCTGGGTGGCGACGTCCCAGACGGCGGCCTTCCGGCCGTTGCGGGCGAGTGCCTCGACGTACGCGCCGGTGTGCGCGGCGGCGGTGGTGCCGCCCTCGTCGGCGAGGACGAGCACGTCTCCGCGGGCCCGTTCGGCGACCCGGTAGGTGAAGGGGGCGGAGGAGGTGGACCGGCCCTCACGGGTGCGGGCGGTGAACCAGACCTCGACGGAGTCGCCGGGCCGGGCGTCCTCGACCTCGCCCCGGTACTCGTCGAAGTAGAGGTTGTCCTCGCCGCCGTAGGTCTCGCCGCCCTTCCAGGCGTCGAGCGCCGCGCTGTGGGTGCGGCCGCCGTTGATCCGGTACTTCAGGGTCTTGCCGCGCAGCGACTTGCGCGCGGTGACCGCGATCTCCTGGTCGCCGCCGCGGGCGTAGGAGGTGGTGAAGGACTTCGGCGTGAAGTCGGGGGCGTCGATGCCGACCGGGGAGACGGGCCGGTCCGGGTGGGCGGCGGTCTCGGCGACGGCGAGCGCGAAGGGGATGTTCTTGGCGAACTCGGCCTGGATCAGCTTCTCGTCGTCCGGGAAGGTGAAGACGGAGGCGCAGTCGGCCGGGTTCCAGGCGTCGTTCGGGTCGACCCGGGAGGCGGTGGCGCAGGTCGACATCTCGGGGGTGAACATCTGCATCCCGTTGACGTTGGCGGCGTGTCCGTCCGCCTCGCCGTTGGTGATGTACAGCTCCGAGGACACCTGCGGCCGGTAGCCGGGGACGGCCGAGTTCTGCGGGGTGCCGGCGAGGGCCTTGAGGGCCACGTCGTCGGGGGTGTCGGTGGCGACCTGCCAGCCGACGCCGTACAGCAGGAGCTGCGCGGCCGAGTGGTAGTTGATGCCGTACGCGAACCCGATGCGCTTCTGGAAGGCGTCGACGGCCTTCGTCTCGGGCTCCGACATGGGGCCCTTGCCGCGGAAGGTCTCGTCGCCCGGGTCGGGCGAGGAACCCTCGTTGTCGTAGCCCCATTTGTAGGCGAAGTTGCGGTTCAGGTCGACGCCGTCGCCGGAACCGGTCCGGCCGTCGCCGTCGTTGTCGCGGAGGTTCTTGCGCCACTGTCGGTTGGCGGGGTCGGCGTGCGTGAAGTCGTAGCCGTCCGGGTTGGCGGAGAGCACGAACCACAGCTCGGTGGAGTCGACGATCCGGGTGATCCGCCGGTCCTTGCCGTAGCCGTCGAGGTAGTGGTGCATCAGCCGCCGGGTCATCTCCGGGGTGATCCACTCGCGCGCGTGCTGGTTGGACATGTAGAGCGTGGCCGGCTTGGAGCCGTCCTTGACCCGCGGGGCGCCCTTGCTGATCTTGAGGGCGAGGATGTCCTGCCCCTTCACGGTCTTGCCGAGGGAGACGACCTTGGTGATCCCGGGGTGGGCCCGGGCGGTGTCCAGGATCTCCCGCTTGAGGCCGTTCGGGCCTCCGTACGGGCGGAAGACGCCGTCGCCCGCGGCGGCCACCCGCTTCTCGGCGGTGGCGGTCAGGCTGTGCTCGGCGATCTCGACGCCCTGGCCGCGCAGCCGGCCGGCCTGCCGGTCGGTGAGGAAGAGCTCGACCGTCGCGGAGCCCTTCGCGGGTACCCGCTCGGTCAGCTCGTGGGCGTCGGCACCGGCGTCGAGGAGCAGCGGAACCTGCTCCTTGGTGACCTCGGCACGCCATACGGAGAGGGCGTCACCGCCGTCCCGGTCGTTCGGCTGCGCTCCGGCGACGGGTGCCGCCGCCATGCCCGCGATCAGCAGTGAAGCCGCGGCGAGGATCGATCTCGCTCTGCGTCTCATGAGCCCCCCTTGCTGTGGTCCGTCACGATGGTGAACAGACGCCAGGCTCATGGGCGCCCATGGACCTGTCAAGGGTGCCTCGCGGGGGGTACGGAAAAGCTGCCGGTGCGTCAGAAGAGCACCGGCAGCCCGGAGTTCGGAATTCCGTACGAAGGGTGATCCGGTCAGCCGACCAGGCTGTCGTCCAGCTCCTCGCTCAGGTTGGACTCGGTCCCCGGAATGCCCAGATCCTGCGCCCGCTTGTCGGCCATCGCCAGCAGCCGACGAATCCGGCCGGCCACCGCGTCCTTCGTCAGCGGCGGGTCGGCGAGCGCGCCCAGCTCCTCCAGGGAGGCCTGCTTGTGCTCCATCCGGAGCCGGCCGGCCGCCGCGAGGTGCTCGGGCACCTCCTCGCCGAGGATCTCCAGGGCGCGCTGCACCCGGGCCCCGGCGGCGACCGCGGCACGCGCCGAACGGCGCAGGTTGGCGTCGTCGAAGTTGGCCAGCCGGTTGGCGGTGGCTCGGACCTCGCGCCGCATCCGCCGCTCCTCCCAGGCGAGCACCGACTCGTGCGCGCCCAGCCGGGTCAGCAGGGCGCCGATCGCGTCGCCGTCGCGGACGACGACCCGGTCCACGCCCCGCACCTCACGGGCCTTCGCCGCGATGGAGAGCCGGCGCGCCGCGCCGACCAGGGCGAGTGCCGCCTCGGGTCCGGGGCAGGTGACCTCCAGGGAGGAGGACCGGCCCGGCTCGGTCAGCGAGCCGTGCGCGAGGAAGGCACCCCGCCAGGCCGCCTCGGCGTCGCAGGTCGCCCCGGACACCACCTGCGGCGGAAGCCCCCGGATGGGGCGGCCCCGGCCGTCCACCAGACCCGTCTGCCGGGCCAGCTGGTCGCCTCCGGCGACCACCCGCACCACGAAGCGCGAGCCGCGCCGCAGCCCGCCGGGGGCCATGACGATGAGCTCCGAGCTGTGCCCGAAGATCTCCAGGATGTCCCGCTTGAGCCGGCGCGCCGCCATCGCGGTGTCCAGCTCCGCCTCGATCACGATGCGGCCGCTCACCAGGTGCAGCCCGCCCGCGAACCGCAGGATCGACGAGACCTCTGCCTTCCTGCAGCAGGTCCGGGTGACGGGAAGCCGGGAGATCTCGTCCTTCACCGCTGCCGTCATCGCCATGGGCCGATCCTTCCATGCATCCGAAAAATACGGTCGTACGCGGCGGCCAGCAGCTCCGGGTCGTGCTTCGGGGAGCCGTCGGACCCGGCCACCGGCGCCAGCTCGACCGCGGCGCCGAGCCGCTTGGCGGCATCGACGAGGGGCTCCCTCGCTGACACGTCGGGCACGGCGGCCTCGTCGGCCAGCACCACGTCCAGGGCGAGTTTAGGGGCGTGTCGTCCCAAAACCTCCAAATGACGCTGCGGGGAGAAGCCCTCGGTTTCTCCGGGCTGCGGCACGAGGTTCAGCGAGAGGACCTTTCGGGCCTTCGTCTCGGCCAGCGCGTCGAGCAGTTCGGGCACGAGGAGGTGCGGGATCACCGAGGAGAACCAGGACCCCGGGCCGAGGACCACCCAGTCCGCGTCCAGGACCGCCTCGACCGCCTCCGGCACCGCCGGCGGGTCGTTCGGCACGAGGTGCACGGACTGCACCTCGCCCGGGGTGAGCGCCACGGTCGCCTGACCGCGCACGGTGTCCACGTCGTCCGGGCGCTCCGGGTCGTGCCCCTTGACCAGGGCCTGGAGCTCCAGGGGTACGGCGGACATGGGCAGCACCCGGCCCTGGGCGCCGAGCAGCCGGCCCACCAGGTCGAGGGCCTGCACGGGGTCGCCGAGCTGCTCCCAGAGGGCGACGATCAACAGGTTGCCGACGGCGTGCCCGTTGATCTCGCCCTTGGACTGGAAGCGGTGCTGGATGACCCGGGCCCAGGTCTGGCCCCAGTCGTCGTCGCCGCAGAGGGCGGCGAGCGCCTTGCGGAGGTCGCCCGGGGGCAGCACGCCCAGCTCCTCGCGGAGCCGGCCGCTGGAACCCCCGTCGTCGGCGACGGTGACGACGGCGGTGAGGTCGCCGGTGATCCGGCGGAGGGCGGCGAGGGAGGCGGAGAGGCCCATCCCGCCGCCCAGCGCGACCACCTTCGGCTGGGCGCCGCGCCTGCGGAGCGTACGCCGCACCGAGAGGGTGGAGGCACGACGGCGGTGGGGCCTCACTCGCGCCCCATGTCCCGGTGCACGACGACGGTCTCGACCCCTTCGGCGGCGATCCGGGCGGCGAGCCGCTCGGCGGTGGCCACGGAGCGGTGCTTGCCGCCGGTGCAGCCCACCGCGATGGTCACGTACCGCTTGCCCTCGCGGCGGTAGCCCGCGGCGATCAGCTGGAGGAGCTCCGTGTAGCGGTCGAGGAACTCCTTGGCGCCGGGCTGGTTGTAGACGTAGTTCGACACCTCCTCGTTGAGGCCGGTGAAGGGGCGCAGCTCGGGAACCCAGTGCGGGTTCGGCAGGAAGCGCATGTCGACGACGAGATCGGCGTCGACCGGCAGGCCGTACTTGAACCCGAAGGACATGACGGTGGCCCGCAGCTCGGGCTCCTCGTCCCCGGCGAACTGGGCGTCCATCTTGGCGCGCAGCTCGTGCACGTTCAGGCTGGAGGTGTCGATCACCAGGTCGGCGTCCCCGCGCAGCTCGCGCAGCAGATCCCGCTCGGCCGCGATGCCGTCGGTGATCCGGCCGTCGCCCTGGAGCGGGTGCGGCCTGCGGACCGATTCGAACCTTCGCACGAGGGCGTCGTCGGACGACTCCAGGAAGACGATCCGGCGGGTGACCTGCTTGGCGTCCAGGTCGGCGAGGGACTCCCTCAGGTTGTCGAAGAACTGCCGGCCGCGGACGTCCACGACGACGGCGATCCGGGCGACGTTGCCCTGGGAGCGGGCGCCGAGCTCCACCATGGTGGGGATCAGCGCGGGCGGCAGGTTGTCCACCACGAACCAGCCGAGGTCCTCCAGACACTTCGCCGCGGTGGACCGGCCGGCTCCGGACATGCCGGAGATGATCACCAGCTCCGGAATGGCCGCCTCGGCGCCGTTGTCGCCGGGGATCTCCTTCGTGCCCGTACTCACGTGTCCTGCTCCGTCTTCTCGGTCGTGCGTGTGCTGCGTGTGCTGCGGTTCGTGCGTGTGCTGCGTGTCGTGCGGTTCATGACTGTTCTGCGTGTCGTGCGGGTGCTGCGGTTCGTTCCGGTCCTGCTCGTGCGCGGTCATGCCGTGCCGCCCCCGTCGTCATCCATGATCTCTCCTGTCGCCATGTTCACGGCGGGTCCGGCCGGGGCCGCCTGCGCGAGGGCCACGACGACCGCCTCCGCGGTCTTGCGACCCATGCCGGGGACCTCACAGATCTGCTCGATTGTCGCCTGCCGGAGCCGCTTCACCGAGCCGAAATGCTTGATCAACGACTGTTTCCGGGTCTCGCCGAGGCCGGGGACGTCGTCGAGCGGGCTCGTCCGGATACGTTTCGTCCGCTTGGACCGCTGATAGCGGATCGCGAAGTCGTGAGCCGTGTCACGTACCCGCTGGAGGAGGTACAGGCCCTCGCTGGAGCGGGGCAGCACCACCGGGTCGTCGTCACCGGGCAGCCACACCTCCTCCAGGCGCTTGGCGAGCCCGCACACCGCGATGTCGGTGATCCCCAGCTCGTCGAGGGCTCGCCGGGCCGCCGCCACCTGCGGCTGCCCGCCGTCCACCACGACGAGCTGCGGCGGGTACGCGAAGCGCTTGGGCCGACCGCTCTCCTCCGGGTCCTCGACGACACCCTCGGGGTCCCACTCCCCCGTCTGCTCCTTCTCCAGGAGGTAGCGGCGGAAGCGGCGGCTGATCACCTCGTGCATGGACCGCACGTCGTCCTGGCCCTCGCCGTGCCAGACCTGGGTGTCTCCGACCCGCCCCTTGATCTGGAAGCGGCGGTACTCGCTCTTGCGGGGCAGACCGTCCTCGAACACCACCATCGAGGCCACCACGTCGTCGCCCTGGAGGTGCGAGATGTCGAAGCACTCGATCCGCAGCGGCGCCGAGTCCAGGTCCAGCGCCTCGGCGATCTCCTCCAGGGCGCGGGAGCGGGTGGTCAGGTCGCTGGCGCGCTTCGTCTTGTGCAGGACGAGCGCCTGCTGGGCGTTGCGCGCGACCGTCTCCATCAGGTCCTTCTTGTCGCCGCGCTGCGGGATCCGCAGGGAGACGTTGGACCCGCGGCGGCCGGAGAGCCAGGCGGTGACCGCCCCGGCGTCCTCGGGCAGGGCCGGGACCAGCACCTCCTTGGGCACCGTGTCCCCGCTCTCCTCGCCGTACAGCTGCTGGATCGCGTGCTCGACGAGCCCGGCCGTGTCCACCGCCTCGACCTTGTCGGTGACCCAGCCGCGCTGGCCGCGGACCCGGCCGCCGCGCACGTGGAAGATCTGCACCGCCGCCTCCAGCTCGTCCTCCGCGAGTGCGATCAGGTCGGCGTCCGTGGCGTCGGCGAGCACGACCGCGCTCTTCTCCATGGCCCGGCGCAGCGCCTCTATGTCGTCGCGGAGCCGCCCCGCCCTCTCGTACTCCATGTCCTCGGCCGCGAGCATCATCTGCTTCTCCAGCCGGCGGATGTACGTACCGGTGCGGCCGGCCATGAAGTCGCTGAACTCCTCGGCCAGTTCCCGGTGCTCCTCGGGGGTGACGCGGCCGACGCAGGGGGCCGAGCACTTCCCGATGTAGCCCAGGAGGCAGGGGCGCCCGGCGGACGCCGCGTTCCGGAAGACACCGGCCGAGCAGGTACGCACCGGGAAGACCCGCAGCATCAGGTCGACGGTCTCGCGGATCGCCCACGCGTGCGCGTACGGCCCGAAGTAGCGCACGCCCTTCTTCTTGTGGCCGCGCAGGACCTGGACGCGGGGGAACTCCTCGTTCATCGTCACGGCGAGGTACGGGTAGCTCTTGTCGTCCCGGTACTTCACGTTGAACCGGGGGTCGTACTCCTTGATCCAGGAGTACTCCAGCTGGAGCGCCTCGACCTCGGTCGACACGACGGTCCACTCCACGGAGGCCGCGGTGGTCACCATGGTGGCGGTCCGCGGGTGCAGGCTCGTCAGCGGCTGGAAGTAGTTGGCGAGCCGCTGACGGAGGGACTTCGCCTTCCCCACGTAGATCACCCGGCGGTGCTCGTCGCGGAACTTGTAGACCCCCGGCGAGTCGGGGATCTGACCCGGCTTGGGGCGGTAACTGGAGGGGTCTGCCATGCTCCCCACCCTACTGTCGGCCACCGACACTCCGACCGCGCGCACGCGTTGCGGCAGGGCTGGTGGAACGGGGCGCGGAGACGGAGCGGCCCCTCCGGAACGACGCGCGGGTGATCACCGCCGACGTGGCCGGGGGCACCTCGCCCACCCTCCGCGTGGGCAGGAGGCGGGTCGGGACCCGCTCTCGGTGGCCGAGGGCCTGGGTGGCGCGCCCGGGTCCGCCGCGCGGAGGCCGCACCCGCCCATGCCCGCCGCACGCCACGCAGGACCGCCCCGGGCCCGTAGAGGCCCGGGGCGGTGGCCGCCAGAGCGCAGCCGAGTACCAGCAGCGGCACCAGAGCGTGCCCGGGGCCCGGCGGTGCGGAGCCGGCTGCGGTCGATGCGGGGTACGGATCGGGGCCGGGCGGGAGCTGGTCGGGCGCGAGTCGCAGCAGGTGGTGCGGGCGCACCGGGACGGGGTGGACCGCTATCTGGCCATCCACCACGGGGACGCGGGCTGCGACCCGTCGCGGGTCGCGGTGCGGGCGGCGGAGAACTGCCGGACCGGGCGGGTGCGCTGGGACGCGGGCACGGGGGTGGTCGTCGCGGAGCTGCTCTTCGACACGCGGCTGCGCGCCGGGGACACATATGTCTTCTCGTACGGGTTCGAGGACGGTACGGGCGGGCCGAGCGGCGAGTACGTGCGGGGGTTCAGCTTCGCGGGCGGCCAGTACGTGCTGCAGGTCCGCTTCGACGAGGCGGCGCTGCCGGTGCGGTGCCGGAGGTTCACCCAGGCCTCGGCGGGCGCGCCACGCGGCGGCCGAGCGGACCTGACCGTGAGCGGCCACCACCGCACGGTGCACGTCGTGGAGCAGGGGGTACGCCCGGGAATCCTGGGCATCGACTGGGACTGGTCCTGAGAGGGCCCCGCACCAGGCAGATCTCGGACCGATGCGCCACCTCGGGCCCCGTGCCCGTCAGGCCTTCGGCGCCGCCGTCTCCGGGCCCGCGATCAGGCGGCCGTTCTCCACGCGGACCGGGACCGCGGGGAGCGGGACCGTGGCCGGGCCCCTGAGCGCCTTGCCCGTGGTCACGTCGAAGCGGCTGCCGTGGCAGGGGCAGTTGCCCTCGTTGTCCTCGATCTTGTCGAGGACGCAGCCGGCGTGGGTGCACTGGGCGCTGAACGCCTTGTACTGGCCCTCGGCCGGGCAGCTCACCACGACCTTCTGCTCGCGGTAGAGCTTGGCGCCGCCGACGGGGATCTCTTCCGGAGCGCCGAGGGCGACCGGGGCCGTCGGGGTCGGGACCCCGGCGTGGCCGAGCTTGGACTCGGTGGAGCAGGCGGCGACTCCCAGCCCGGCGGCACCGGCGAGAGCGGCGCCCTTCAGGACGGTGCGGCGGCTGGACTGGCCGGACATGGGTGCTCCACGGGGATCGGGGCAAGGTGTACCGAACCGACGATACCGGCGCGGATCCCGCCGCC
Organism: Streptomyces sp. adm13(2018); assembly: GCF_008042145.1. Classification (GTDB taxonomy): domain Bacteria; phylum Actinomycetota; class Actinomycetes; order Streptomycetales; family Streptomycetaceae; genus Streptomyces. The sequence goes on along the minus strand of NZ_RDBH01000129.1, from coordinate 1,244,430 downwards.
GACGGCCGGGCCCGGCGAGGCGGCCGCGGGACGCGGCAGTCCGCCCGGGCACGTCCGGAGACGCGGCGGGGCCCCCGTGAAGGGGGCCCCGCCGGGGACGTCAGGCCTTGCGGGCCCGGGTCGTCGCCTTCTTCGCGGCGGCCTTGGTGGCGGTCGCCTTCGTGGCCGTCTTCTTGGCAGCGGCCTTGGTGGCGGTGGTCTTCGCCGTGGTCGCCTTGGTCGCGGCCTTCTTGGCGGTCGCCTTGGCCGGGGCCTTCTTCGCCGCGGTCTTCCGCGTCCCGCGCGCCGCCGGGACGGTCGCCCCGGAGTCGCTGACCCGGTCCGCGCCGAGGACCTCGCGGAGGAACTTGCCGGTGTGGCTCTCCGGGACCGAGGCGACCTCCTCCGGCGTGCCCTCGGCGACGACCAGACCGCCGCCGCTGCCGCCCTCGGGGCCCATGTCGATGAGCCAGTCCGCGGTCTTGATGACATCGAGGTTGTGCTCGATGACGATCACCGAGTTGCCCTTGTCGACCAGTCCGGAGAGAACCTTGATCAGCTTGGAGATGTCCTCGAAGTGCAGACCGGTGGTCGGCTCGTCCAGGACGTAGACCGTGCGGCCGGTGGAGCGCTTCTGGAGCTCGGAGGCGAGCTTCACGCGCTGCGCCTCACCGCCCGAGAGGGTCGGCGCGGACTGGCCGAGCCGGACGTACCCGAGGCCGACCTCGTTGAGCGTGCGCAGGTGGCGCGCGATGGTCGGGACGGCCTCGAAGAAGTCCAGGGCCTCCTCGATCGGCATGTTCAGGACTTCGGCGATGGACTTGCCCTTGTAGTGGACCTCCAGGGTCTCCCGGTTGTACCGGTCGCCGTGGCAGACCTCGCACGGCACGTAGACGTCCGGGAGGAAGTTCATCTCGATCTTGATCGTGCCGTCGCCGGAGCAGTTCTCGCAGCGGCCGCCCTTGACGTTGAAGGAGAACCGGCCGGGCAGGTAGCCGCGGACCTTGGCCTCCATCGTCTCGGCGAAGAGCTTGCGGACGTGGTCGAAGACGCCGGTGTACGTCGCCGGGTTCGACCGCGGGGTGCGGCCGATCGGGGACTGGTCGACGTGCACGACCTTGTCCACGAGGTCGTCGCCGTCCACCCGGGTGTGCCGCCCGGGCACCGACTTGGCGCCGTTCAGCTCGCGCGCCAGGTGGGTGTAGAGGATGTCGTTGACCAGGGTGGACTTGCCGGATCCGGAGACGCCGGTGACGGCGGTGAGGACGCCGAGCGGGAAGGAGACGTCGATGTCCTGCAGGTTGTTCTCGCGGGCCCCGTGCACGGTGAGCCGGCGGCCGCGGTCGACCGGGCGGCGGATGTCGGGGGTGGGGATCTCCCGGCGGCCCGAGAGGTACTGCCCGGTCATCGACTCCTCGTTGCCGAGGAGCTCCTTCAAGGTGCCGGAGTGGACGACCTTGCCACCGTGCTCACCGGCGCCGGGGCCGATGTCGACGATCCAGTCGGCGACCTTGATCGTGTCCTCGTCGTGCTCGACGACGATGAGCGTGTTGCCCATGTCCCGGAGGCGGACGAGGGTCTCGATGAGGCGGTGGTTGTCGCGCTGGTGGAGGCCGATGGACGGCTCGTCGAGCACGTACAGCACGCCGACCAGGCCGGAGCCGATCTGGGTGGCGAGCCGGATGCGCTGGGCCTCGCCGCCGGAGAGGGTGCCCGCGGCGCGGTTGAGCGAGAGGTAGTCGAGGCCGACGTCGACGAGGAAGCGGAGCCGCTCGTTGACCTCCTTGAGGACCCGCTCGGCGATCTTCTTGTCCCGGGCGTTCAACCGGAGGCGGGAGAGGAACTCGGCGCAGTCGCTGATCGACATCGCGGAGACCTCGGCGATGGACTTCTCCATCACCGTGACGGCGAGGACGATCGGCTTGAGGCGGGTGCCCTCGCAGGTGGGGCAGGGCACCTCGCGCATGTAGCCCTCGAAGCGCTCGCGGCTGGAGTCGCTCTCGGCCTCGGTGTGCCGCCGCTTGACGAAGGAGACGGCGCCCTCGAAGGCCGGGGTGGTGTACGCCCGCTCGCGGCCGTACCGGTTGCGGTAGCGCACCTCGACCTGGGTCTTGTGGCCGTACATCAGGGCCTTCTTGGCGCGCTGCGGCAGGGCCGCGTACGGCAGGTCCGTGCGGAAGCCGAGGGCCTGCGACAGACCGCCGATGAGCCGGCCGAAGTACTCCTTGGTGTGGCCGTGCGACCAGGGGTGGATCGCGCCCTCGTCGAGGGACTTGTCCTCGTCGGGGACGATCAGCTCCGGGTCGACCTCCATGCGGGTGCCGATGCCGGTGCAGTCGGGGCAGGCACCGAACGGCGAGTTGAAGGAGAAGGAGCGCGGCTCCAGCTCCTCGAAGGACAGGTCGTCGTACGGGCAGTAGAGGTGCTCCGAGTACATCCGCTCGCGCTCGGGGTCGTCCTCGGCGAGGTCGACGAAGTCGAGCACGACCATGCCGCCGGAGAGGCCGAGGGCGGTCTCCACCGAGTCGGTGAGGCGGCGCTTGGCGCTGCCCTTGACGGTGAGGCGGTCGACGACGACCTCGATCGTGTGCTTTTCCTGCTTCTTCAGCGTCGGCGGTTCGCTCAGCTGTACGGTCACGCCGTCCACGCGGGCGCGGCTGTAGCCCTTGGTCTGGAGGTCCGCGAAGAGGTCGACGAACTCGCCCTTGCGCTCGCGCACCAGCGGGGAGAGCACCTGGAAGCGGCTGCCCTCGGGGAGCTCCAGGACCCTGTCGACGATGGCCTGGGGCGACTGGCGGGAGATCGGCCGGTGGCACTCGGGACAGTGCGGCTTGCCGATGCGGGCGAAGAGCAGGCGGAGGTAGTCGTAGACCTCCGTGATGGTGCCGACCGTCGAGCGCGGGTTGCGCGAGGTGGACTTCTGGTCGATGGAGACCGCGGGCGACAGACCTTCGATGAAGTCGACGTCCGGCTTGTCCATCTGACCGAGGAACTGCCGGGCGTAGGAGGAGAGCGACTCGACGTAGCGGCGCTGCCCCTCGGCGAAGATCGTGTCGAACGCGAGGGAGGACTTGCCCGACCCCGAGAGTCCGGTGAAGACGATCAGGGAGTCGCGCGGGAGGTCGAGCGAGACGTTCTTGAGGTTGTGCTCACGAGCGCCACGGACGATGAGACGGTCGGCCACGCCGGTCCGCACCTTTCTTCAGAGAGCGGATGCTTCAGAGCGGATGCTTCAGGGAGCGAGTACCGCGGGACGGATGCCGCGGCGAGCTGATGTACCTGTCACACCCAACGCTTCAAGCATGCCGGATGCTTCCTTCGAGCCTATAGCACGCACATTCGATTTCCGGACTCGTGGAGAGCTGTTCACCCGAACGAGTGGCGGTACCCGGCTGCCACTAAGGTCGGCGCCATGATCGACCACGAACGCGACCTCGCTCACCTCCACGCGGCGACCGAAAGGCTGCTGACGGCGGCCGGCTCCCTGGACAACGCGGCCGGGGCCGAGCCGTCACGGCTGCCCGGGTGGACCCGCGGCCACGTGCTCGCCCACGTCGCCCGGAACGCCGACGCCCTGGTGAACGTCCTCCGGGGCCTCCCGATGTACCCCGACGCCGCGACCCGGGACGCCGACATCGAGCGCGACTCCGGCCGCCCCCTCGACGTCCAGCTCGCCGACCTGCGCGCGACCGCGGACCGCTTCCAGGCCCTGGGCGCCGAGCCCGCCGACTGGAGCCGGACCGTCGAGCTCCGCAACGGCGTCCTCGACAGCGCCTCCCGGATCCCCTTCCGCCGCTGGATCGAAGTCGAGCTCCACCACGTCGACCTCGGCGTCGGCTACGAGCTGGAGGACCTGCCCGAGGAGTTCACGGACCGCGAGACCGCCTTCCTCGCCGACCGCTTCGCCGGGCTGGAGAGCGTGCCGGCGACCTCCCTCCGGGCCGACGACGGCCGCGAGTGGAAGACCGGCGGCACGTCCGGCGGCGTCGCCGTCACGGGCCCCGCCGTCGAGATCCTCGGCTGGCTGGCCGGACGCCGCGACGGCTCGGCGCTGGAGACCACGGGCGGCCCCCTGCCGAAGCTCCCCCCGCTCTAGCGTCCACGGCCCCGCGCTGTCTGTGGGCGGGACTAGTCTGAGCGCATGACGTACAGCGGAGTGGTGAAGGTCGGCGGGGCGGCGGACGTGCACGAGCTGACGGACCTGATGATCTCGAAGGTCGCGGTCGGCCCGATGGACAACAACGCGTACCTGCTGCGCTGCCGGGCCACCGGCGAGCAGCTGCTGATCGACGCGGCCAACGACACCGACACCCTCCTCACCCTGATCGGCGACGACGGCATCGCGTCCGTCGTCACCACCCACCGGCACGGGGACCACTGGCAGGCGCTCGCCGACGTGGTCGCCGCGACCGGCGCGGTGACGTACGCCGGCGCGTACGACGCGGAGGGCATCCCGGTCGCGACCGACGTGCCCGTCGAGGACGGGGACGTGATCCGGGTCGGCCGGGTCGAGCTGACCGCGCGCCGCCTGGTCGGGCACACCCCGGGTTCGATCGCCCTCGTCTACGACGACCCGCACGGCCACCCGCACGTCTTCACCGGCGACTGCCTCTTCCCCGGCGGGGTGGGCAACACCTGGAAGGACCCCGAGGCCTTCGCGAGCCTGATCCACGACGTGGAGACCAAGCTCTTCGCCGTGCTGCCCGACGAGTCCTGGATCTACCCGGGCCACGGCAAGGACACCACGCTCGGTGACGAGCGGCCCTCGCTCGCCGTGTGGCGCGAGCGCGGCTGGTAGCCCCTGCCGGAGCCGCCCGTCTCCCGAGAGCGCGCGGCTGAACAGCCACGCGCTCCCGCACGCCCCCGTAACGCGGACGGCGGCGGGGTAGTTGGCGCGGCATGAGCCCTCGTAACGCTCCGTCGCCACCGGCTTCCCCGATTCCGTCCGTCAGCTCGTGCACGTCCGCCGCCCCGCCGACCTTCACCACTCCGCTGTACGTCATGCGCTCAGACTAGTCCCGCCCACAGACCCCCTCCCCCGATGGGCCGGCTCGCCGCCGCCTCGCTCGTGGGCACCGCGATCGAGTTCTTCGACTTCTTCGTCTACGGAACCGCCGCCGCCCTCGTCCTGGGGCCGCTCTTCTTCCCGACCTTCTCGCCGCTCGCCGGCACCCTGGCCGCCTTCGGGACCTTCGCCGTCGGCTTCCTCTCCCGGCCGCTCGGCTCGGTCCTCTTCGGCCACGTCGGCGACCGGTACGGACGGCGCCCGGTCCTCTTCGCCTCGCTGCTCCTGACCGGCGCCGCCACGGTCGCGGTCGGCTTCGTGCCCACGTACGCGACGCTCGGCATCGCCGCCCCGGTGCTGCTGCTCGTGCTCCGCTTCCTCCAGGGCCTGGGCCTCGGCGGCGAGTGGGGCGGAGCCGTGCTGCTCACCGCGGAGCACGCCCCCGAGCACCGGCGCGCGCTCTGGTCGAGCTTCCCGCAGATCGGCCCGTCGATCGGCTTCCTGCTGGCGAACGGGGTGATGCTGGCGCTCTCGGCCGGGCTGAGCGACGCGGAGTTCCGCTCCTGGGGCTGGCGGGTGCCGTTCTGGGCGGCCGGGCTGCTCGCCGCGGCCGGCCTGCTGCTGCGCTCCTCGCTCCGGGAGACCCCGCAGTTCGAGAAGCTGTCCGCGGCCGGGCGGACCGCGGGCGCGCCGCTGGCCGAGGTCGCCCGCGGCCACTGGCGGCTCGTGCTGCTGACGGCCGGGGCGCTGGCGGTCGGGTACGCCACCTTCTACACGGTCTCCACCTGGGCGCTGGCCTACGGGACCGAGCGGCTCGGGGTGAGCAGCACGGTGATGCTGGGCTGTGTCATGGCGGCGGTCGCGATCGCGGGGGCGGTGACGCCGTTCGTCGCGCTCCTCGCCGACCGCTGGGGCCGTCGGCCGCTGTGCCTGGCGGGGTGCGCGGCCTCCGCGCTGTGGATGTTCCCGATGGTGGGCCTGCTGCACACGGCGCGCCCGTGGCTGATGTTCCTGGGCTTCCTGGGGGCGCTGCTGGCGTTCATCACGATGTTCGCGGTGGTGGCGGCGTACCTTCCGGAGCTGTACGAGCCCCGTGTCCGCTGTACGGGCGCGGCCGTCGGCTACAACCTGGCCGGGGTGCTGGGCGGCGCCCTGACCCCCATCGTGGCCACCGCGCTCTCCCGTGACGGCTCGGGGCCGCCGTGGGGCGTCGCGGGCTATCTGACCGTGGTCGCCCTCGTCGGTCTCGGCTGCTTCACGCTCCTTCCGGAGACGCTGCCGGCCCGGGTCGCGCAGAGGGCCGAGACCGAGGCCGCCTCGGTCTGAGCGGGGGAACGGCGACGGCCGGCCGGGGAGTCCCCGGCCGGCCGTCGCCGTGTGCGTGCCGCGTGGCGCGCGGGTCAGGCGCCGATGCTGTCCTTCTTGGCGTCGTCGACGCCCTCCTCACCGGCGGCGGCCTCGGCCGCCTCCCGCTCCGACTGCCTCTTCGAGGCGATGAGGCTGGTGATCGTGGTGATCACCAGGACACCGCCGATGAAGGCGAGCGAGAACGGGATGGAGATCTCGGGGACGTGCACCCCGGACTCGTGCAGGGCGTGCAGCACCAGCTTGACGCCGATGAAGCCGAGGATCACCGACAGGCCGTAGCTGAGGTGGACCAGCTTCTTCAGCAGGCCGCCGATCAGGAAGTACAGCTGCCGCAGACCCATGAGGGCGAAGGCGTTGGCGGTGAAGACGATGTACGGGTCCTGGGTGAGGCCGAAGATCGCCGGGATGGAGTCGAGGGCGAAGAGGATGTCGGTGGTGCCGATCGCGAGCATGACGACCATCAGCGGGGTCATGATCCGCTTGCCGTTGTTCACGATGAACAGCTTCGTGCCGTGGTAGCGGTCGGCGACGCCGAAGCGCTTCTCGACGCTCTTGAGGAGGCGGTTCTCCTCCCAGTCGTCCTCGTCCTCGTCGGCGCGGGCCTCCTGGATGAGCTTCCAGGCGGTGTAGATCAGGAACGCGCCGAAGATGTAGAAGACCCAGGAGAAGCTCGCGATGATCGCGGCGCCCGCGGCGATGAAGATCGTGCGGAGCACCAGGGCGATCACCACACCGACGAGCAGCACGCGCTGCTGGAGGTGTGACGGGACCGCGAACTTCGCCATGATCAGGACGAAGACGAACAGGTTGTCGACACTGAGCGACTTCTCGGTGATGTATCCGGCGAAGAACTCGCCGGACGCCTGGGCGTTGCCGTAGAAGAGCAGGCCCAGTCCGAAGATCGCGGCCAGGACGATCCAGACGATGGTCCAGATCCCGGCTTCCTTGATCGACACGTCATGGGGCTTGCGCCCGATGAAGAAGTCGGCACCGATCAGGGCGGCGAGACCGAGAATGGTCACCACCCAGAGGGTCATTGAAACGTCCACTGCGCCTCCGGCGTCGTACGGCTACTGATCAGCGTCGTCGCTGCCGGAGGTCTCTTCCACCCGGGCGACGGACGATCGCCGCCGGGCCGACGCCCCGGGATCGGATCAGGATGATCCGTCCGTATTGACGGGTACGCCGCGCAATGGGGAGTACTCCCCTCCGCAGGAAGAACAGTACCCGAAAGACCAAGAGAAGGTAAAGAGAAGGGTAAAGAGCCCCCAAGAGGCCAGGTCAGAAGTACCGGAACTGACCCTGCCCCCTGGGCCGTTCGGGGCGTCGCAGTCCTCGGGGAGAGGTCAGGACCGGCCTCCGCGACGGGCGGCCGCCACCTGTCCGAGGACCTGCCGGAGCACCCCGCTGCCCCGGGGCGGCATCGGCGGCTCGTACGACCAGGCGTGGCCGACCCACGGATCGGCCAGGTGGTCGTCGGCGACCGGGGTGAGCCGGAGCAGCGAGCGCCACAGCGGGTCGAGGAGCGGCCCGTACGCGGACGCGTCCGCCCGGTCCGCCACCATCAGCAGATGGACGCCGACCGAGGGCCCCTCGTCCGCGAGGTAGCGCAGGCGGGTGACCGCCCGGTCGTCGAAGCCGTGCGGGAAGTCGTGCACGAGCAGCAGCTGCCGGGCACCGTCCAGCCCCGGCGGCAGTGCGTCGGCCGCGCCCGCGCGCACCGCCATCTGCAGCAGGTCGACCCGCTCGGTCAGCTGCTCCAGAACGGCCGAGACCCCTGCCGCGCCCCGGGCCGGCGGGGCCGCGAGGACACCCGTCTCCACGAGCGGCGCGAGGGCCGCGGCGCCCGCGCCCGCCGGGTCGACGACGTGCACGGTGAACGCGCCCGCGGGGTGCGCCGCGAGCAGCCGCGCCGCGTGCGCGACGGCGCAGTCCAGCGCGAACCGACGCAGTTCGGTCTCGTCGAGGAGGGCGGCGGCCTCGGAGTGTCCCCGGCCGCTGTCCACCCAGAGCCCCCGCTCCAGCGGGAGGCGGACGAGCATCGGGATCCGCAGGTCGGTCCGCTCGGGGAGGTGGAGGTCGCCGAGGCGGACGGCCATCGGCTCCTCGGCCGGGACGCGGTAGGCCTGCCAGACGGGGTTGTCCCAGCGGGCGAAGGCGGCCGGCAGGGCCGGCTCGACGACCTCGGACTCGGCCACGAGCTGGGCGAGGTCCCGGTCCAGGGCCTCCCGCGCCCGCGCCACCAGTTCGTCGTGCCGGGCCCGGGCGGCGGCCCGCGCGGCATCGTTGGCGCCGTCGGCGCGGGCCCGGTAGTCGGACAGCGTCTGGTCGAGCTCCCGGTCGAGCCGGTTCTCGGCGAACTCGCAGGCACTGCGGTACGCGGCGGCAGTCCTGGCCAGGTCCTCGAACATGCCCCACACCTGGTTGTACAGGCGCTCGTCCATGGACCAGCCCGACGCGTCCCCGGCGACCGGCGCGGGCGGCCCCGGCCGGGACTCCCCGCCGGGCTCGGGAGCGGCCGCGGGGCCGGGTGCCGGGGCGGTCCGGCGGCGCGGATGGGCGTAGTCGACGGGACCGCCGACCGTCGTCGGCGCGGGCTCGTCCGGCACCGTCGGCGGGCTGACCGGGACGGTCGGGGCCGGGTCCGCGGCGGACAGCGGCGCGGTGCTGCGCACCCGCTCCGCGTCGGGCGCGTGCTGCGCCGGAGCGGTGACCGGGGCGGGATCGGGCGCGACGGTCTCCAGGATCCTCGCGGCCAGGTCGGCGGGGTGCGGCAGGCCCTGGTCGCCGAGGAGGGCGGCGAGTCCGCCCTCGTATCCCTGGCCCATGGCGCGGACCTTCCAGGTGCCCTGGCGGCGGTAGAGCTCCAGGGCGACGACGGCGCACTCGCTGTCGAGCCCGGTGATCGTGTAGGTGGCGATCTCGGTGCCGCCGGGGGCGGCGACGGAGACGAAGGGGGCGGCGACCGAGCCGAAGCGGGCGGCTCCCCCGGCGCGCGGGCCGGGCAGGGCGAGGAGCACCGAGACGCGGTGGACGGCGCCGGGCACGGCGTCCAGGTCGACGGTGAGGCGGTGGTCGGCGGCGGCCTGTCCCGGCACGTCGACGCCGGGCAGGGAGGGCGCTCCGGGGTGGGCGATCCACTCCGCGCCGGGGACCCGGCCCTGCTCGTCGCCGAGGGTGGCTCCGGCGAGGACCGGGTGACCGGCCGACACCCGGATCTCCAGTCGGGTGTCGGGCAGGGGGTGGTTCTGCCCCCGGACCAGCTCGGCCGTCATCGGCTCTGTCCCCTCAGCGTTCGGCGTTCGGCATGCGGCAGGTGCGGTTCATGCGGGACAGCTCCCGGCGGCCTGCTGCCTCCGGGAGCTGTGGACGGGTGCGGTGCGGTGCTGCCTACAGGTGCGGCAGGATCGTCGGCATCAGGTCCTGGAAGGTGCGGCCGTTGGCCGGGTTGCCCAGGGCGGTCATCTGCCAGCCGGAGCCGACCCGGTGCACCTTGGCCATGATCTGCGCGGTGTAGTTGCCGCCGCCGTCGAGGGTGTAGCGCGCGAGCTCCTGGCCGTTCGTCTCGTCGACGATGCGGCAGAACGCGTTCTGCACCTCCTGGAACGTCTGGCCGGTGAAGGAGTTCACCGTGAAGACGATCTGGTCGATGTGGACCGGGACCCGCTGGAGGTCGACGAGGATCGCCTCGTCGTCCCCGCCCTGGCCGGCACCGCCGACCAGGTTGTCACCGGTGTGCTTGACCGAGCCGTCGTCGCTGACGAGGTGACGGAAGAAGACCACGTCGACCGGCTGCTTGTCCGCGAAGAGGACGGCCGAGGCGTCCAGGTCGATCTCCTGGGTGCGCTTGCCGAAGAGACCGCGGCGCGGCGCGGCCTGCCAGCCGAGCCCCATCCGCACCTGGCTGAGGCTGCCCCCGTCCCGCTTCTCCAGGCTGATGGCCTGGCCCTTGGTCATGTTGACCGACACGCGTCTGCCCCTCTCGTTGGCGTTCCCCGCGTCCGCTGTTCCGGTGCGTGCGGTTGCCGAGCACATTACGCAGCACCACTGACAGCGCGGGGGCGAGGTCCGGTTTTGTGTCGGTCTTGCAACACACCGGAGCGCGTGTCGGCCGCCGGACGGCCCCGCCCCCGCCGGGCCCGCGCCTCAGGCGAGTCCGGCCTCCCGCATCTGGCGCAACTCCTTCTTCAGCTCTCCCACTTCGTCGCGGAGCCGGGCGGCGACCTCGAACTGCAGCTCGGCGGCCGCCGCGCGCATCCGGTCGGTCATCTCCTCGATGATGGCGGCCAGTTCGGAGGCGGGCCGGTCGCCGAGCTCGACCGTCGAGCCCGCCCCGCCCTTGCCGCGGCCCTTCGGCCCGTGCGCGGCGAGCGAGGGGACGGGGGCCTTGGCGGCCTTGCCCTCCTTGCCCTGCCGGTAGCCGGTGCCGAGGAGTTCCTCGGTGTCGACCTCCTCGCGCGCGATGGTCGCGACGATGTCGTTGATCTTCTTGCGGAGCGGCTGGGGGTCGATGCCGTGCTCCGTGTTGTACGCGATCTGCTTCTCGCGGCGCCGGTTGGTCTCGTCGATGGCCTGCTCCATCGCCGGGGTGATCCGGTCCGCGTACATGTGGACCTGGCCCGAGACGTTGCGCGCGGCGCGGCCGATCGTCTGGATCAGGGAGGTCCCGGAGCGCAGGAAGCCCTGCTTGTCGGCGTCGAGGATGGCGACGAGGGAGACCTCGGGGAGGTCGAGGCCCTCGCGGAGGAGGTTGATGCCGACCAGGACGTCGTACTCGCCGGCGCGCAGTTCGCGCAGCAGCTCGATCCGGCGCAGGGTGTCGACGTCGCTGTGCAGGTACCGCACCTGGATGCCGAGCTCCAGGAAGTAGTCGGTGAGGTCCTCGGCCATCTTCTTGGTGAGGGTGGTGACGAGCACCCGCTCGTCGCGCTCGGTGCGCACCCGGATCTCGTGGACCAGGTCGTCGATCTGGCCCTCGGTGGGCTTGACGACGACCTCGGGGTCGACGAGCCCGGTGGGGCGGATGATCTGCTCGACGAAGCCGTCGCCGCGGGAGAGCTCGTACGTCCCCGGGGTCGCGGAGAGGTAGACGGTCTGGCCGATCCGCTCCTGGAACTCCTCCCACTTCAGCGGGCGGTTGTCGAGGGCGGACGGGAGCCGGAAGCCGTGGTCGACCAGGGTCCGCTTGCGGGAGGCGTCACCCTCGTACATCGCGCCGATCTGCGGCACGGTCACGTGCGACTCGTCGATGACGAGCAGGAAGTCCTCGGGGAAGTAGTCGATGAGCGTGTTGGGCGCGGAGCCCGGCTCTCGGCCGTCGAAGTGCATCGAGTAGTTCTCGATGCCCGAGCAGGAGCCGATCTGCCGCATCATCTCGATGTCGTAGGTGGTCCGCATGCGCAGGCGCTGGGACTCCAGGTGCTTGCCCTGCTTGTCCAGCTCGGCGAGGCGGCTCTCCAGCTCGCGCTCGATGTCGTTGACCGCGCGCTCCATGCGCTCGGGGCCGGCGACGTAGTGGCTGGCGGGGAACACGTACAGCTCGCGGTCCTCGCTGATCACCTCGCCGGTGAGCGGATGGAGGGTGGAGAGGGCCTCGATCTCGTCGCCGAACATCTCGATCCGGACGGCGAGCTCCTCGTAGACCGGGAAGATCTCGATGGTGTCGCCGCGGACCCGGAAGGTGCCGCGGGTGAACGCCAGGTCGTTCCGCGTGTACTGGATGTCGACGAAGCGGCGGAGCAGCTGGTCGCGGTCGAGTTCCGCGCCGACCTTGAGCGGGACCATCCGGTCCACGTACTCCTGGGGCGTGCCGAGGCCGTAGATGCAGGAGACGGAGGCGACCACGATGACGTCCCTGCGGGTGAGCAGGGAGTTCGTCGCGGAGTGCCGGAGGCGCTCCACCTCCTCGTTGATCGAGGAGTCCTTCTCGATGTACGTGTCCGACTGCGGCACGTACGCCTCGGGCTGGTAGTAGTCGTAGTACGAGACGAAGTACTCCACCGCGTTGTTCGGCAGGAGCTCGCGGAACTCGTTCGCCAGCTGGGCGGCCAGCGTCTTGTTCGGCGCCATCACCAGGGTGGGGCGCTGGAGCTTCTCGATCATCCACGCGGTGGTGGCGGACTTTCCGGTGCCGGTGGCACCGAGGAGCACGACGTCCTTCTCCCCCGCGCGGACACGCCGCTCCAGGTCGGCGATGGCCGTCGGCTGGTCGCCGCTGGGCTGGTAGGAGCTGACGACCTCGAAGGGCGCCACCGAACGTTCGATCTTGGAAACGGGCCGCATGCATCCACCGTACGACCCGGCACTGACACTCGGGCGGTGATCGGCCCGCGCGGGGGTCTCCGCTCACCAGTCCTGGGAGCGGTGGCCGCCCCGGGGGACGCTCCTGCGGGCCCCGCGCCCGGCGGGCCTCGCGGTCCAGTTCGCGGGCTCGCCGTAGGACGGGACGTGCCGCGGGGCCCGCAGGAGCGTCCCCCGGGGC
>NZ_RDBH01000129.1:1211017-1231497 GCF_008042145.1 Streptomyces sp. adm13(2018) | reverse complement strand
GGCGGTACGACATCGGGCGGGGGCGCGGGGACGACGCCGACCGGGAGCAGAAGAGCATCGGCCGGAGGCCGTACGACGCCGGCCGGGGACGCGGGAACGACGCCGACCGGCGCCGCAGGAGCATCGGCCGGAGACGGGCCGGTACGGTCCGCGGGCGCCTCCCCCGGCTCGGCCGGCCGGTGAAGAATGCGGCCGGTGCGCTGCTCGTCGTCGGGGACGTGGTCACGGACGTCGTGGCCCGGCACCGTACCCCCCTCGCACCCGCGACCGACACGGCCGCGGAGATACGGACCCTGCCGGGCGGCGCCGGAGCCAACGCCGCCTGCTGGGCGGCTCGTTCCGGCTGCCCCGACGTACGCGTCCTCGGCCGGGTGGGGACGGACGCGGCGGACTGGCACGAGCGGGCGCTGCGGAGCGCGGCCGTGCGGCCCCTGCTCGTCCGGGACGCGGAGGCGGCGACGGCCACGGTGATCGCGCTCGTGGACTCCTCTGCGGAGCGCACCTTCCTCACCGACAGCGGCGCCGCCCTGCGCCTCTCCCCGGGCGACTGGTCGACCGGTCTGCTCGACGGAGTGGCCCGGCTGCACCTCTCCGGATACCTGTTCTTCGCCGCGTCGAGCCGCGAGACCGCCCGGCTGGCGCTGCGGGACGCCCGGGCGGCGGGGGTGCCGGTGAGTGTGGACCCGGCGTCCGCGGGGTTCCTGGCGGAGCTGGGGGCGGACCGTTTCCTCGCCGCGTCGGCGGGCGCGGAGACCCTGCTGCCCAACGCGGACGAGGCCAGGGCGCTCACCGGGCACGCGGATCCGGAGGCCGCCGCCGCCGGGTTGAGCCGCCGCTACCCGCTGGTCGTGGTGACGCTCGGGGCGGCCGGCGCCCTGGTCGCCGAGGGCGGCGCGGTGACCGCACGCGTGGCGGCGCCCGCGGCGCGGCCGGTGGACTCGACGGGTGCGGGCGACGCCTTCACCGGCGCCTTCCTGGCGGTCCGGCTCGCGGGCGCGGACCCGGCGAAGGCGGCGGAGGCGGGCTGCCGTGCCGGGGCGGAGGCGGTCACGGTGATCGGCGGAAGACCACCGCCCGACCCGACCGTCACGGCCGGTCCCGAGGCGTGAGGACAAGCGCGCCCCACATCCGCCCCCGCTACCCGCCGAGGCCCGTCCAGGCCGGATGGCGCGGGTCGTCGGCGCGTACGACGACGTCGGCGGTCCCGGCGGGGTCGACCTCCGCCTCGTACCGGGCGAACGCCGGAAGCGTCCAGGCCTCCTCGGTCCGGCGGGCGAGGGCGGCGGGCGAGAGCCGCAGGTGCACGGTGAGGTCGAAGGGGAACCAGTGCCCCAGGAGGAACGGCCCGTGCAGCACGAGGACCCCGCCGGGCGGCAGCGTCACGTACGGGCTGCGGGTCGCGCGGTCCTTCACCGGGTCCCAGAGGTCGGGCAGCACCCGCCCGGAGCCCTCGGGTTCCAGCGGCCCGAAGACCTCCCGCCAGAGGGCCCCGGTGTCGGTCCACCCGCTGTAGTACGCGTCGGGGTCCTGCTTGCCGTACTCGTAGCGGAGCGAGGCGGGTCGCAGGAAGCCGCCGGTGCCCACGAGGTGGACCGCCCGCCCGCGCCCGCGCAGGGCCTCGGCGAGGAGCCCGGCGAGCCGGTCCCCGGGCGCGGCGGGCGCCCCGTCGATGCCGACCTTGAGCCAGGACCCGCCGGCCGCCGGATCGTCGACCCGGCCGGCGAGCGCCTCCGCCACCCGCTCCCAGGTGATCGCCTCGTATCGCGTTCCGCTCATCCGATCATCCTGCCCGCAGAGACACCGGCCCGTCGCCCCCCCCCGGGACCACGAAGCGAGGGCGACGCGGTCGTTCGGGTCGGTCCGGGGGTCGAGGCCCGGCTCCCGGGCCTCGCGGACGGCCATGATCTGCCTCCGCGCGACCACATGGGCTTCCAGGCGGGCGCGGGTCTCCTCCGGAAGCGCGAGCCGGCGCGCGAGCGCCGTGTCGTACCTCATGGCTTGACCTTGTCACTGGCGTCACGGTTCGACCATCGGATTCATGACCACCGAAACCACGCACACCACCGCGCCCGGCAGGGTCGTCGTCGTGACCGGAGCGGGCACCGGCATCGGCCGGGCCACCGCACGGGCCTTCGCCGGGCAGGGGGCGGCGGTCGTCGCCGTCGGCCGCCGCGAGCCGCCCCTGCGAGAGACCGCCGAGGGGCACCCGGGCATCCACCCGCTCACCGCCGACGTCACGGCGGACGGCGCCCCCGAGGAGATCGCCCGTACCGCGCTCGCGGCGCACGGACGGCTCGACGTCCTCGTCAACAACGCCGGGATCGCCGCGGGCGGCCCCCTGGGCACCCTCGACCGCTCCGTGCTCACCCCACTCCTGGAGACCAACCTCGTCGCCCCGGTCCTGCTCACCCGTGCCGCACTCCCCGCGCTCCGGGAGTCCCGGGGCGTCGTGGTGAACGTGACGACGACGATCGGCCAGCGGGGCTGGCCGGCCAACTCCGTCTATCCGGCGACCAAGAGCGCCCTGGAGACGCTGACCCGCTGCTGGGCGGTGGAGCTCGCGCCCGACGGGGTCCGGGTGGTGGCGGTCGCGCCCGGCGCGATCGAGACCCCGATCGCCGACCACATGGGGCTCTCCCCCGAGCGGCGGGCGGCGCTCCGCGCCTGGCAGCTCGCGCACACCCCGCTCGGCCGGGTCGGCCGGCCCGAGGAGGTCGCCTGGGCGATCACCGCGCTCGCCGCCCCGGACGCCGCCTTCCTGACCGGCACCGTCCTGCCCGTCGACGGGGGTGCGCTGGTCGCGTGATACGACTGCGCGAGGAGGTGGCGTCCTTGCGCATCGGTGAACTGGCCCGGCGGACCGGCGTGTCGCCGCGCGCCCTGCGCCACTACGAGGCGGCGGGGCTGATCGCCTCGGACCGCGCCGCCAACGGCTACCGGGTGTACGGCGCGGACGCGGCGACGCGCGTGGCGAACATCCGGTACCTCCTGGAGGCCGGCCTCACCCTGGACGACGTGTCCGCCTTCCGCTCCTGTCTGGACGGTGACGTGGCCTCGGCCCCGCCGTCGCCCCGCGGCCTGGAGATCGCCCGCGAGCGGCTGGCCGTGCTCGACGCCCGGATCGCGGCCCAGACCGAGGCCCGTAACCGGCTGGCGCGCCGTCTGGGCACCCTCCCCGGCCAGGGCTGACGGGCCGGGAGACGCCGACGTCCGGCCTCGCGCCGACCTCGTCAGCCGCGCGCGGCCCGGCAGGCGGGATCCGGCGGGCGCGGCCCGGCGCCCGGGACCTAGACCGGAGCAGCCGCGGTGAGTCGCTCCAGTACCGCGCGCCCCGTCTCGATCGCCTCGGTGAGCGTCAGACCCCCGTCCGCGAGGGCCCGGCAGGTCGTCGTGTCGGTTCGCAGTCGGGCGTCGGGGGCCTCGCCCGTACCCGCGCCGTACGTCCCGTCCCCGTACGACACGGCTCCGTCGTCCCCGATCCGTACGAAGAACTCGCCCTCGTCCAGGGTCACCTGGACGACCCCGGCCCCCAGTCCGGCGAGCGGCCCGAGGAGCGGGATCGCGTACCAGTGGGCGCGGACGGCGTCGGTGGGTCGCGGCTCCCCCAGGTCGGGCGCGCCCCAGGCGGCGAGGGTGCGCAGGACGGGCAGCAGGTCGCGGCCGCGCGGGGTGAGCTCGTACACGAACGCCGAGGCGGGCGGGGGCAGTCGGCGGCGGGTGACCAGCTCGGCGCCCTCCATGTCCTTGAGGCGGCCGGCGAGCATGTCGGTGCTGACGCCGGGGAGATCGGCGTGGAGGTCGGTGTAGCGCCGCGGTCCGGCGAGGAGTTCGCGGACGACGAGCAGGGTCCAGCGGTCGCCGACGAGGTCGAGGGCGCGCGCGGCGGCGCAGTGCTGGTCGTAGCTGCGGCGGCGTGGCTGACGTGGCATGCGACGCAGTCTAGACATGTTGTTGGACTTTCCAAGCTCGAACTTGGTAAAACCAAGCAACACTGATTCCGGGGACGTGGGGAGGTCGGACATGGAGTTCCGGCAGTCGAGCAAGCTCAGCGAGGTCTGTTACGAGATCCGGGGCCCGGTCATCGAGCACGCCAACGCGCTGGAGGAGGCGGGCCACAGCGTCCTGCGCCTCAACACCGGCAACCCGGCCCTCTTCGGCTTCGAGGCGCCGGAGGAGATCGTCCAGGACATGATCCGGATGCTTCCGAAGGCCCACGGGTACACCGACTCGCGCGGCATCCTCTCCGCCCGCCGGGCCGTCGCCCAGCGCTACCAGTCCATGGGCCTCGCGGACGTGGACGTCGACGACATCTTCCTCGGCAACGGCGTCTCCGAGCTGATCTCGATGGCCGTCCAGGCCCTCCTGGAGGACGGCGACGAGGTCCTCGTGCCCGCCCCGGACTACCCGCTGTGGACGGCGGTGGTCACGCTCGCGGGCGGCAGGCCGGTGCACTACCTGTGCGACGAGGCGGCCGACTGGTACCCGGACCTCGACGACATGGCGTCGAAGATCACCGACCGCACCAAGGCCGTCGTCGTCATCAACCCGAACAACCCCACCGGCGCCGTCTACCCGCCGGAGATCCTGGAGGGCATCTTCGAACTCGCCCGCCGCCACGGCCTGATGGTCCTCGCCGACGAGATCTATGACCAGATCCTCTACGACGGGGCCGTCCACCACCCGGCCGCCCGGCTCGCCCCCGACCTGGTGGTCCTCACCTTCGGCGGGCTCTCCAAGACCTACCGGGTGGCGGGCTTCCGCTCCGGCTGGCTGGTCGTCACCGGCCCGAAGCAGCACGCCAGGAACTACCTGGAGGGCCTCACCATGCTGGCCTCCATGCGGCTCTGCCCCAACGCCCCCGCGCAGTACGCCATCCAGGCCGCGCTCGGCGGCCGGCAGTCGATCCACGAGCTGACCGCGCCCGGCGGCAGGCTCCGCGAACAGCGCGACCGGGCCTGGGAGAAGCTCAACGAGATCCCCGGCGTCTCCTGCGTGAAACCGAAGGGCGCGCTGTACGCCTTCCCGCGCCTCGACCCCGCCGTGCACCGGATCCACGACGACGAGAAGTTCGTCTTCGACCTGCTGCTGCGCGAGAAGATCCAGGTCGTCCAGGGAACGGGCTTCAACTGGCCCCGCCCCGACCACTTCCGCATCCTGACCCTGCCGCACGCCGACGACCTCGACGCCGCGATCAGCCGCATCGGCCGCTTTCTCAGCGGCTACCGGCAGTGACGCGCCGCCCCTCGACTGTCATGATCTGAGGGCCCGAAGATCCTTCGGGCCGACGGACACCGCGGTAGGACGGGAGGGGGCGCCCGGTCATGGATGTGGCGCTGATAGCGGTGGCGGGGACGCTGTTGGGCGTCATCGCCACGCACTGGTTCCAGGGGAGGGCCACCGAGCGCAACGCCTCGCTGGCCCGGACCGAACAGCTCCGCCAGGAGCGGATCTCGACGTACAGCGCCTATGCGGGCGCGGTCGTCGACTACCGGCACAGCCAGAACGACCGCTGGTTCCGGGCCGCCGAGGAGCCGGGCTCGGAGGTGGCGGAGGAGTCCCGCCACGCCTCCTACCGGCAGCGGACCGCCGCTCGGCAGGCCCTGTTCCGCGTGCAGTTGGTCTGCGACGATCCGCGGGTCCGGCAGCTGGCCGAGGCCGCCTTCGAGGAGACCCACTGCATGCACGAGGCGCGGGGCGAGTCCGAGCGCGCCCGTCGCTCGGCGGAGGCGAAGGAAGCACTCGCCGAGTTCATCGCCGCGGCCGCGCCCGGCGTGCGCTGAACGGGGCCGCCGTGGACCTCGTCGCACCCGTGGTCGTGGAACCGCTCAAGCGCCGCCGCTGCTCGGAATGCCGGCAGGGGCCCCTGGAGCGGATGATCGTCGAGTTCAACTCCCCGGTCTGCCTCGACTGCGCCGACCTCGGGCATCTCGTCTTCCTCCGGCGGGGCGACACCGCGCTCACCCGCCGGGCCCGCGAGAACAGCACCCTCTGGGCCGTGGTCGTCCGCCACAACCGGCGCCGCACCCGGTACGAACGCCAGGGCCTGCTCGTCGAGGAGGCGGCGCTCGCCGAGGCGGAGCGGTCCTGCCTGGCGGACGCGGAGGCCCGGGCCAGACGCCGGGCCCGGGACGCCGAACGGCGCGCGACGCTCGACGCACGGATCACCGAGGTCCTCCGGGCCGAGATCCTGCGGCTCTTCCCGTCCATCCCGGCGGAGCGGGCCACCGAGGTCGCCGTCCACGCCTCGGCGAAGGGCAGCGGACGGGTCGGACGCACGGCGGCGGGCCGCTCGCTGGACCGCGGCGCGGTCACGGCCGCGGTGCGCGCCTCCGTACGCCATGTCGACACGCCCTACGACACCCTGCTGATGCGGGGGCTCCCCCGGCACCAGGCCCGGACGAGGGTGGCACCCGCCATCGAGGCGGTGCTCCGGGCCTGGCGCCGCGACGGCGAGGACGCCGGCGGCCGGGGGCGGGGCTGACAGCTCGGGATGCCGGCCCACGTCGACCCGGCCACGGGGGCGTGACCGTCAGCCCTGGTCCGCGGCGCGGCGGGCGCGGCGGTACAGCAGGGCGCCGCCGAGCAGCAGGGCGGCGCTCGCGGCGCCCGTGTACCCGATGCTCTCGGAGCCGGTGGAGGCCAGCGCGACCGTGCTCGTCTCGCCCTGGGGCCTGGGGAGCGGGACGGGCTTCGTCTCGGTCTCGGTCTCCGGCTTCGGGACCGGCACGTTGCGCACGGGGGTCTGCGGGCGCGGGGTCGGCTTCTCGACCGGCTGCGTGGGCTTCGAGGGCACGTTGACCGACGTGTTGCCGAAGACCGGGTTGAGGATGCCGACCACGTTGACCGAGTTGCCGCTGACGTTCACGGGGAGGTCGACCGGGAGCTGCAGGCCGTTGCCCGAGAGGACGCCGGGCGAGCCCGCGACGTGCGTCTCTGCCGTGGAACCGCCGCCGTTGGAGGAGCCGCCGCCGTGCGAACCGCCGGCCTGCTCCCCGCCGCGCGGGGTACCCGGCAGGTCCTTGTGGGAGCCGCCCTCGGAGCCGTAGCCGTCGGGCTCCCGCTCGGCGGAGCGGTTGGCACAGCTGTTGCCGAAGGCCGGGTTGAGCAGGCCGACGACGCTGACCGTGTTGCCACAGACGTTGACCGGCACGTGCACCGGCAGCTGAACCGTGTTGCCGGAGCCGACGCCCGGCGAACCGACCGCGGCGCCCTGCGCCCCGGCGTCGGCGTGCGCCGCGCCGGCCGAGAGGGCGATCGCCCCGCCCGTGACCAACAGTGTGGCCAGACCACTTCGGCGAATCTGCCTCATGGCTTCCTGCCTTCCGGAGGTGTGCGGGCAAGTGCCCGTACCGGAATCAACGCGACAAACGCACGTGCCGGATCCTGCCGTTGACGGGTTTCACTCCATCGAGTGGGTCCCGTTCGAGTGTGGGTCAGTGCCCCAGAAGGTCGGTGAGGGCGCCGACCGGGTCGAGGTCGGGGGCGCCGCGCGGCCACCAGTCCTCGCGGCCGGCGTCCGATTCGTAGCCGTACCAGAGCCCGTCCCGGCCGAGCCGGAGCTGGAGGGATTCGGTGGAGAGCCGGTTGCGCCAGGGGCGGAAGGCGGGGAAGTCGGCGGCGATCAGGGCGGGTCTGGCCCGGTCGAACGGACCGGCCGGCGGATCCCACGGCTCCTCCAGTACGGCGAGACCGGCGGCGCCGCCCTGCCGCCAGCCGGCGACGGCCCGGGCGAGGTCGGTCGGGGTGCGGTCCAGCGCGTACGCCAGGTCCCGGTAGAGGGCGCGGGTCGAGGCGGTGAGCCCGGATCCGGGGTGGGCGGCGGCCAGCCGGACGGCGTCCTGCCACGGGCTGAGCGCGGCCACCGGATCCTGCC
Organism: Streptomyces sp. adm13(2018); assembly: GCF_008042145.1. Taxonomy (GTDB): domain Bacteria; phylum Actinomycetota; class Actinomycetes; order Streptomycetales; family Streptomycetaceae; genus Streptomyces. The sequence continues at coordinate 1,223,624 of NZ_RDBH01000129.1, read as the reverse complement.
CGGTGGTGAGGAACGCGTGGGCGCGGACGGCCGCTTCGGAGGCGAGGAGGTCGAGGGCGAGCGGGTCGGGGGCGTCCGGGTCGGGCGGGAACACGGCGGGGCGGCCGGGCCGGTCGGGGGGCGGCAGCGGAGCGGGCAGCGCCGGCCCGGCCCGGTCCGCCGCGTCGAGCACGGCCCGGGCGGGGACGGTCGGCATGGCGGGCGCGGCGGCGGTCGTCTCCGCGGCGGACAGGGCGGCGTTGCGCCGGGTCAGCTCGGCGAGCAGCTCCTGCTCCCCGCGGCCGCGCATCAGGAACAGGACGAACGGGTCCTCGTCGAGGAGCCGGGCGGCCTGGTAGCAGAGGGCGGCGGCGTGCTTGCAGGGGTAGCCGTCGTCCGGGCAGGAGCAGTCGGGCACGAGGTCGCCCGCCGCGGGCAGCAGTCCGGTGACCGCCTCCAGGGCGTGCGGGACGTCCTTGTCGAGCAGGGCGGCGATGTGGTCGGGCCGAGCGGCGGCCTCGTCGAGGAACCGCTCCCAGCCGTCGTCGCCGAGGGTCCGCATCCTGATCTCGGTGCGGTACGGGCGGGGCCTGCTGCCGTGCACGTAGGCGACGACCCGGCCGGGGGTGACGGTGATCGCGTCGACGTGGCCGCGCCCGGCGTACGCCTTGCCGCGGGCGAGGCGGGCCGGGTCGAGGGCGGTGTCCTCCAGGGCGTCCACCCACGCGTTGCCCCACCAGGTGGCGGCGAACCTGCCGTCGGGGGCCTCGCGGGGCGCGACCTGCGGGAAGCTGCGGCGGCGGTCGTCGTGGCGGGGCGCCGCGCCGCGGGCGCTCCTGGGGGTGGTCACGAGGGCCTCCTCAGGGACACCAGGTCGGCGAGCTCCCGGTCGGTGAGTTCGGTGAGGGCCGCCTCGCCGGAGCCGAGGACGGCGTCGGCCAGGGCCCGCTTCGCGCGGAGCATCTCGCCGATCCGGTCCTCGACGGTGCCCTCCGCGACGAGCCGGTGGACCTGCACGGGCTGGGTCTGCCCGATGCGGTAGGCCCGGTCGGTGGCCTGCTCCTCCACGGCCGGGTTCCACCAGCGGTCGTAGTGCACGACGTGGCCGGCCCGGGTGAGGTTGAGACCGGTGCCCGCGGCCTTGAGGGAGAGCAGGAAGACCGGGACCTCGCCGGCCTGGAAGCGGTCGACCATCCGCTCCCGCTCCGCCACCGGCGTCCCGCCGTGGAGGAGTTGGGCCGGGATCCCGCGCGCGGCCAGGTGGTCGGCGAGCAGCCGCGCCATCGTCACGTACTGCGTGAAGACGAGCACCGAGCCGTCCTCGGCGAGGATCGTGTCCAGGAGCTCGTCGAGCAGGGCGAGCTTCCCGGAGCGGCCCGCCAGGCGCGCGGTGCCGCTGCCCCGCGGCGCCTCCTCCTTCAGGTACTGCGCCGGGTGGTTGCAGATCTGCTTGAGGGAGGTCAGCAGGGCCATGACGAGGCCCCGGCGGGCGATGCCCCGGGCCTCCTCGATCCGCGCCATGGTCTCGCGGACGACCGCCTCGTACAGCGAGGCCTGCTCCCGGGTCAGGGAGACGGGGTGGTCGGACTCCGTCTTCGGCGGCAGCTCGGGCACGATGCCGGGGTCGGACTTCCGGCGGCGCAGCAGGAAGGGGCGGACGAGCCGGGCGAGCCGCTCGACGGCCTCCTCGTGCTCGATCTCCTCGTGGTTCTCGACGGCGCGGGCGTGCCGGGAGCGGAAGGCCTTGAGCGGGCCGAGGAGTCCGGGTGTGGTCCAGTCGAGCAGCGCCCAGAGTTCGGAGAGGTTGTTCTCCACGGGGGTGCCGGTGAGGGCGACACGGGCGGGCGCGGGGATCTCGCGCAGCGCCTTCGCGGTCGCCGAGAACGGGTTCTTGACGTGCTGCGCCTCGTCCGCCACGACCATCCCCCATTCCCGTACGGCCAGTTCGGCGGCGCTCGTCCGCAGCGTCCCGTACGTGGTGAGGACGAAGCCGCCGTCGACACCGTCGAGGTCGCGCTCGGCCCCGTGGAAGCGGCGGACGGGCACGTCGGGCGCGAACCTCCCCACCTCGCGCTGCCAGTTGCCGAGCAGGGACGCAGGGCAGACGACGAGGGTGGGGGCGCGCCGGGCGCGGCGCAGGTGCAGGGCGATGAGGGTGACGGTCTTGCCGAGGCCCATGTCGTCGGCGAGGCAGCCGCCGAGGCCGAGCGAGGTCATCAGGTCCAGCCAGGCGAGCCCGCGCAGCTGGTAGTCGCGGAGGGTGGCGGTGAGTCCGGGCGGGGCCTGCACGTCCTCGGGGCCCGCCAGGAGCCGGTCGCGGAGCGCGGCGAGCGCCCCGACGGGGACGGCCGGCACGGTCTCCCCGTCCACCTCGGCGGTGCCGGTGAGGGCGACGGCGAGGGCGTCGACCGGTTCGAGCAGGCCGAGTTCCCGCTTGCGCGCCTTGCGGACGAGGTCGGGGTCGACGACGACCCACTGGTCGCGCAGCCGCACGATCGGCCGGTGGGCCTCGGCGAGGTGGTCCATTTCCCGCTCGGTGAGCGGGTCGCCGTCGAGGGCGAGCTGCCAGTTGAAGCGGAGGAGTTCCTCGCTGTCGAAGAACGCGGTGCCGTCGGTCGCCGAGCCCGGCGCGGCGTGGGCGGCGCTGACCACGGCGGAGGCGCTGAGGGAGCGGGCGAGCTCGCGCGGCCAGTGGACGGCGACCCCGGCGTCGGCGAGCCGGGCGGCGGCGGGGCCGAGCAGTTCGTACAGCTCGTCCTCGGTGACCGCGAGGACGTCGGGCACGTCCCGCTCCAGGAGCCGGGCGAGCGGCGGCCAGACGCGGGCGGCCCGGCGCAGGGCGAGGACGGCGTCGATCCGGGCGCGGGGCCCGAAGTGCTCGCCGTCGCCGGCCCACAGCGCCGTGGCGTCGATGACGAGGGTGGGGTCGGCGAGGCTGTGGATCTGGAGGAGCGCGGCGGCCGCGTGCCGCTCGCCGCGCGGGCTCGCGCCGGCGCCGCCCCCGTCGGCCGCGGCGTCCGGTGCGGCGTCGAACAGTTCGTACGGGGAGAAGTCCAGGCGGAGGGAGACCCGGACGCCCGCGTCCATGCCGGCCGCCGCCTCGGCCGCCCAGGCACGGGCCCGCGGGAGGTGCTGGGGCGCCCGCGCGGCGAACGGCGCCCCCACGGCGTGGGCGGCCGCCGGGGTCCGTGGCAGCAGGTCGGCGACCGCGTCGAGGAAGGCCCGCACCAGGGCCTCGGGCTCGGGCAGCCGCAGCGGTCCGCGGCCGGGGACGGGCACGGCGTGCCCCTCGAACGGCAGGGCCGCGGCGACGGCCCTCAGATGCGCGATGTCGTCGGCGTCCAGGGGTCCGGCCCGCCAGGCGTCCAGATCGTCCGCGGTCAGTCCCGGCAGCATCCGGCCGCGGGCGGCCAGGTGCAGGGCGTGGAGGGCGGCGGCGCCCCAGGCCGCGGTCGCGGGGTGGGCGGCCGGGTGGTGACGGGCCGCGACGAGGCGGGGCAGCGCGGCGTCGACCGGCAGGACCAGGGCGGGCACGGTCCGGCTCCGCGCACCGCCGCCGTGCCGCCGGGCGACGGTCAGCTCGACGCGCTCCGCGCCGCTCTCCGCCGGGTCCGGCAGCGCCCCGCCGTCGGGGGCCCAGAGGCCGACCCGGCCCTCGCGGGGCAGGGCGGCGGGCAGGAAGACGGCGGCGCCGGTCGTCCAGGTGTGTGTCACGGCTCCGCGCTCCTTCCCACCGGTCGGCGGACCTCCACTGGACCTCCGACCTTACGGCGGGGGTCTGACAACGGCCGCCACACGGGTTCGCCCGAGCGGCCCACCAGCGGATGACAGGGGCCTCCCGGGGCGCGAGGGTGGCCTGAAACCGGGTGCACCCGAGGTGCGGGCAGGAACGCAGACCCGGACTCCGACAGAAGAGGAACCGACATGTCCGTTCGCCGGCGTCTCACGACCGCCACCGGGGCCGTGCTGCTCACCTTCGCAGTCGCCGGCTGTTCGAGCGGCCGCACGATGGTCGGCACGCTCTCGTACGAGACGGATCGCGAGGTCGTGGTGACCGTGACGAGCCCCTCGGTGAACGGCTGCCACCGCCTCCTCGCCCCGAGCGGGGTGCACCGGGTCGAGAACAACACGCTGGTCGACATCCGGCTGTACCCGACGCGGGACTGCAAGGGGAAGCACAACATCTACCTCCCCACCAACACCAGCTACCGGGTCGCGCCGGGCGCCCTGCCGTGGCGCAGCTACAACGTCATCCACTAGGCAGCCCCCGGGCGGGCCCCTCTCCCGCGCGCCCGCCGTTTCCCTCCGCCCCGCCGCAGGGTCCACCCTGGAAGTGACCCTGGGGGGCTCGGACGGGAAAGGGTGACCGTCATGCGTTCCGGGAACGAGCCGGCGACCGCGCGCAGCCCCCTGCGCATGCGCTTCTGGCTGGGACTGTGGGGGCTGCTGTGGGCCGCCTTCGGGACGACGGCGTTCGCGCTGCTCGGCCGGCCGGGCTGGGCCGCGGCCTGCGGCGTGCTGTTCCTGGTGGTGCTGGTCGACCTGGTGATGGTGGTGCGGCACATCCGCCAGGGCCCGCACTGGCAGCCGGGCCGGAACGTCCCACCGTACGAACCGGACCACGACGACCCGCGGCACTGAGCCGGGTCGGCTCCTCCGGGCCCTGCGGCCGGGCCGCGCCCCTCCCCCGCTCCCCTACTTCTCCGTGTCGAACCCGGCGGCCTGGAGGTACTCCGGCTTGGGGTCCAGCGCGGCCGCGAGGCGGAAGTGCCGGGTGGCCTGGGCGGTCAGGCCGGAGCGCTCGAAGGTGCGGGCGAGGGCGAAGTGCGCGAAGGCGTTGTCCGGCTCGCGCTCCAGGACCAGCTCGAACTCCAGCTGCGCGGGACGCAGCTGCGCGGCGGCGAAGAAGGCCCGGGCCCGCAGCAGTCGCGCCGCCGTGTTCTCGGGATGGGCGGCGATCACGGAGTCCAGGAGCTTCACCGCGCCCCGGGGATCCCGCGCGGCCAGCAGGTGCTCGGCTGCGCGGAAGTCGATGACGTGCGTTTCCGGATTACTGTCGGCCACCATGGCATCCTTCCCCTCGACCGGTGCTTGAACACCGGACCGGGCACCCTCATTCCGCCGACGCGCGCCGCTCCAGTTCGTCCCAGACCTTCCGCACCTGCGGTTCGAGTGCGTCGAGCGGTCCGTCGTTGTCGATCACGAGGTCCGCCACGGCCAGCCGTTCCGCCCGCGTGGCCTGGGCCGACATCCGGGCGCGCGCCTCGGACTCGACCATGCCGCGGAGCCGTACGAGCCGGTCGAGCTGGGTCTCCGGGGAGGCATCCACGACGATGACCAGGTCGTACAGCGGTGCGAGCCCGTTCTCGGTGAGCAGGGGTACGTCGTGGACGACGACGTCTCCCTCGGCCGCCCGGCCCTCCAGTTCCGCCGACCGGGCCCCGACCAGGGGGTGGACGATGGCGTTGAGGGTGGCGAGGCGGTCGGCGTCGGCGAAGACCAGGGAGCCGAGCCGGGGCCGGTCGAGGGTCCCCTCGGCGGTGAGGATGTCGTCCCCGAAGGCCTCCACGACGGCGGCGAGCCCCGGTGTGCCGGGTTCGACGACCTCGCGGGCGATCCGGTCCGCGTCGATCAGTACGGCTCCGTAGGAGACGAGCAGCCGTGACACTTCGCTCTTGCCGGCGCCGATCCCGCCGGTCAGGCCCACCTTCAGCATGAGCGGCAGCTTAGGGCCTGCCCCGGGCGGGTCAGGAGTCGCCCTCCCGCTCGGCGAGGAAGCGCTCGAACTCGCGGCCCAGTTCGTCCGCCGACGGCAGGTCGACGGGCTCGGCGACGAGGCTGCCGCGGGTCTCCGCGCCGGCCACCGCGTCGTACTGGTGCTCGAGGCCCTGGACGAGCGCGACCAGCTCCTCGTCGCCCTCCCCGATCTGGCGGTCGATCTCGGTCTGGGTGCGGCGGGCCTCGGTCCGCAGCGCGTGGGCGACCGCCGGGAGGACGAGGCCGGTGGCGGCCGTCACGGCTTCGAGGGCGGTCAGCGCCGCGTCCGGGTACGGGGAGCGGGCGACGTAGTGCGGGACGTGCGCGGCGACGCCGAGCGTGTCGTGGCCCGCCTCGGTCAGCCGGTACTCGACGAGGGCCTCGGCGCTGCCGGGGACCTGGGCCTCGTCGAAGGGGCTGTTGTGGCCCGGCATGAGGTCGGTGCGGCTGCCGTGCGGGGTGAGGCCGACGGGGCGGGTGTGCGGGACGCCCATGGGGATGCCGTGGAAGTTCACGGAGAGGCGGACGCCGAGGCGCTCGATGATCTGCCGGACGGCCGCGGCGAACCGCTCCCACTCGACGTCGGGCTCCGGTCCGGAGAGGACGAGGAAGGGGGCGCCGGTGGCGTCCTGGACGAGGCGGACCTCGATGGACGGCGTCTCGTACGCGGTCCAGCGGTCGCGCCGGAAGGTCAGCAGCGGGCGGCGTGCGCGGTAGTCCACGAGCCGGTCGTGGTCGAACCGGGCCACGAGCTGGTGGGGCAGGGTGTCGAGCAGGCCGTCGACGATCTGCTCGCCGGTCTCGCCCGCGTCGATGTAACCGTCGAAGTGGTACAGCATGACCAGCCCGGCCGACTCCTGCGCCAGTGCCAGGTCGACGACGGCCAGGCCCTTGGCGTCCCATTCGTACAAATCCTGGGGATCAAGCACGATTACCGCTCCTCCTCGTGTTCTCTCTGGGAACGTCTCGCACGGCGGGGCCATTCCCGGACCGGCGTGGTCTTCCGTACGAGTGCGGGCAACAGGCCCCGCGGGCACGGGCACTGGGCCCACAGGTGCGGGCCGAGGCCCCGGGACACGACGAAGGCCCGCTCCCCCGGAGGGGAGCGGGCCTCGGTTCGCTAGCGGCTAGCGCTCAGCGGAGAGCCTGTTCAGCTCTGGCCGCCGGCCAGCTTCTCGCGCAGGGCGGCGAGCGCCTCGTCCGACGCCAGGGCGCCGGAGTTGTCGTCCGACTCCGAGGAGTACGAACCACCCGAGATGCCCGCACCGGCGTTGCCACCGGCGGCCGGGGCGGCAGCGCCCTCGGCAGCGGCGGCCTCGTCGGCCTCGCGGGACTTGATGACCTGAGCCTGGTGCTGCTCGAAGCGAGTCTGCGCCTCGGCGTACTGGGTCTCCCAGGCCTCGCGCTGGGTCTCGAAGCCCTCGAGCCAGTCGTTGGTCTCGGGGTCGAAGCCCTCGGGGTAGATGTAGTTGCCCTGGTCGTCGTAGGACGCGGCCATGCCGTACAGGGTCGGGTCGAACTCGACCGAGGCCGGGTCGGCACCGAAGGACTCGTTGGCCTGCTTCAGCGAGAGGCTGATGCGACGACGCTCGAGGTCGATGTCGATGACCTTGACGAAGATCTCGTCGTTGACCTGGACGACCTGCTCCGGGATCTCCACGTGGCGCTCGGCCAGCTCGGAGATGTGGACCAGACCCTCGATGCCCTCGTCCACGCGGACGAACGCACCGAACGGAACCAGCTTGGTGACCTTACCCGGGACGACCTGACCGATCTGGTGGGTCCGGGCGAACTGCTGCCACGGGTCCTCCTGCGTCGCCTTCAGCGACAGGGAGACACGCTCGCGGTCCATGTCCACGTCGAGAACCTCGACGGTGACCTCCTGGCCGACCTCGACAACCTCGGAGGGGTGGTCGATGTGCTTCCAGGACAGCTCGGAGACGTGCACGAGGCCGTCGACGCCACCCAGGTCCACGAAGGCACCGAAGTTGACGATCGAGGACACGACGCCGGAGCGGACCTGACCCTTCTGGAGGGTCGTGAGGAAGGTCTGGCGAACCTCGGACTGGGTCTGCTCGAGCCAGGCACGGCGGGACAGGACCACGTTGTTGCGGTTCTTGTCCAGCTCGATGATCTTCGCCTCGAGCTCCTTGCCCACGTAGGGCTGGAGGTCGCGGACGCGACGCATCTCGACGAGGGAGGCCGGCAGGAAGCCACGGAGGCCGATGTCGAGGATGAGACCACCCTTGACGACCTCGATGACGGTACCGGTGACGATGCCGTCCTCTTCCTTGATCTTCTCGATGGTGCCCCAGGCGCGCTCGTACTGGGCACGCTTCTTCGAGAGGATCAGGCGGCCTTCCTTGTCCTCCTTCTGGAGAACCAGGGCCTCGATCTCGTCGCCGACCTTGACGACCTCGTTCGGGTCGACGTCGTGCTTGATCGAGAGCTCGCGGCTCGGGATGACACCTTCGGTCTTGTAACCGATGTCGAGCAGGACCTCGTCCCGGTCGACCTTCACGATGACGCCGTCGACGATGTCGCCGTCGTTGAAGTACTTGATCGTCTCGTCGATCGCGGCGAGGAAGGCTTCCTCGTTACCGATGTCGTTGACCGCAACCTGCGGGGTGGTGCTGGTGGCGGTGGTCTCGGTGCTGCTCGTCATGTGGGAAAGGGCTCCGGTTACGGACAGAAAGTCGTAGGTACTGCTACGCCGAGAGCCCGTATCGCACCAAGAAGCCGGACAGCCAATGAGGCCCGCTTCCCGCGAGGGAGGAGCCTCGAAAACCGAGGGGACATACAACAGGTACGAGCGCGGCCTGCTCCGTCTGAGGCGCGCAGGCCCGCAGCGCAACCTTTAGCATACGGGGGCGGCCGGACAGGGTCAATGCGCGAAGCGCGCACCCGGGGCAGATCTGCTCAACTCCGGCACCAACTTGTGTCCTTCCACGCCTCATCGGCGGGATCCGCGCACAGCGGCACTGAGCGCAAACTACATCGGCGGGCGAGATGAACCAAGAGTACGAGCACGAAGTGACCTCCTCCTCGGCCGAGGAGGAGGGCGAGGCGACGCGGCGTGACGCGGGGGACGCGGAGAGCAGCCGGGCGAGCCGCGGCTGGTGGGACAGGAACGCCGACGAGTACCAGAGCGATCACGGATCGTTTCTGGGCGACGACCGGTTCGTGTGGGGTCCGGAGGGGCTCGACGAGGAGGACGCGGGGCTGCTCGGTCCGCCCTCCTCGCTGAAGGGCCTCGACGTCCTGGAGATCGGGGCGGGCGCCGCGCAGTGCTCGCGCTGGCTGGCGGCGCGGGGGGCGCGGCCGGTGGCCCTCGACCTGTCGCACCGGCAGCTCCAGCACGCGCTGCGGATCGGCGGGGACCTGCCGCTGGTGGAGGCCGATGCCGGGGCGCTGCCTTTCCGGGACGGCTCCTTCGACCTGGCGTGCTCGGCGTACGGCGCGGTGCCGTTCGTCGCCGATCCGGTGAAGGTGTTCCGGGAGGTGCGGCGGGTGCTGCGGCCGGACGGCCGCTGGGTGTTCTCGGTGACGCATCCGATCCGCTGGGCGTTCCCGGACGAGCCCGGTCCCGAGGGCCTCTCGGTCGCGGCCTCGTACTTCGACCGCACGCCGTACGTGGAGCAGGACGAGCAGGGGCGGGCGGTGTACGTGGAGCACCACCGGACGATCGGCGACCGGGTGCGGGACGTGGTGGCGGGCGGGTTCCGCCTGGTCGACCTGATCGAGCCGGAGTGGCCGGCGTGGAACAGCCAGGAGTGGGGCGGCTGGTCCCCGCTGCGGGGGAACCTGATCCCGGGGACGGCGATCTTCGTCTGCGAGCGCGCGGAGTAGCGGATGAGGAGGGGGAGGCCGGTTCGGTGATCGGCGCCCCCTCCGGTGGGCTTGTCGTACATACAGGGGGACCTGTGGACAACGCGGCGCACCCTTTTCGCGTCGCGTACGAGACTGAGTGCGTGATCCGAAACGACGTACTCGACCGTCTTCCCGTCCGCCATGCCGTCCCCGAGCTGCTGAGCGCGCTCGACCGGCGCGGTACGGCCGTGTTGTCCTCCCCTCCTGGCACGGGCAAGACGACCCTGGTGCCGCTCGCGCTGGCGGGCCTCATAGGGGAGGGACCGCGGCGGCGGGTCCTGGTGGCCGAGCCGCGTCGGATGGCGGTCCGGGCGGCGGCCCGGCGGATGGCGTGGCTGCTCGGCGAGGAGGTCGGCGGCACGGTCGGCTTCTCGGTGCGCGGCGAGCGGCGGGCCGGTCCCGCGACCCGGGTCGAGGTGGTGACCACGGGCATCCTGCTCCAGCGGCTCCAGCGCGATCCGGAGCTGGCGGGAGTGGACGTGGTGCTGCTCGACGAGTGCCACGAGCGGCATCTGGACGCCGACACCGCGATGGCCTTCCTCGTGGACGTAAGGGCCACCCTGCGGCCGGAGCTGAAGCTGATCGCCGCCTCGGCGACGAGTGACGCGACGGCCTGGTCGGAGGTCCTCACCGTGCTGGACGGCAGCGGGCCCGCGCCGGTGGTGCTGAGCAGGGGCGAGGGGCACAGCTGCCGGGTCTTCTTCGCCGCGCCGCCCTCGGACGTGCGGCCCGCGCACGGCACCTGGGTGGATCCCGCGCTGCTGCGGCACGTGGCGGCGACGGTCCGGCTCGCGATGGAGCGGCACGAGGGGGACCTCCTCTGCTTCCTGCCCGGTACGGGGGAGATCGCTCGGACGGCCGGGATGCTGGCGGACCTGGACGCGGAGGTGCTCCAGCTGCACGGGCGGGCCCCGGCGGCGGTGCAGGACGCGGTGCTGCGCGGTACGGAGCCGGGCGGGCGGCGCCGGGTGGTGCTGGCGACCTCGGTGGCGGAGTCGAGCCTGACGGTGCCGGGGGTGCGGATCGTCGTGGACTCGGGCCTGGCCCGGGAGCCGCGCACGGACCACGCCAGGGGGCTCGGCTCCCTCGCGACGGTGACGGTGTCCGAGGCGACCGCGACCCAGCGGCTCGGCAGGGCGGGCCGTGAGGCGTTCGGGTTCGTCTACCGCTGCTGGGCGGAGGCGAACGACGGCGGCAGGCCCCGCTTCCCGTCCCCGGAGATCAGGGTCGCCGACCTGGCGGACTTCGCCCTGCGGGTGGCCTGTTGGGGCGATCCGACGGCGGCGGGGCTCGCGCTGCTGGATCCGCCGCCCGCCGGGGCGATGGCGGCGGCCCGTGCGGTCCTCGGCTCGATCGGTGCGGTGGACGCGGCGGGGCGGGCCACCGACCGGGGGGTTCGGCTGTCCCGGCTCGGGCTCCATCCCCGGCTCGGCCGGGCGCTGCTGGACGGCGTGTCCGAGGTGGGGGCGCGGCGGGCGGCGGAGGTGGTGGCGCTGCTCGGTACACGACCAAGCGGATGTTCTGGGTCGAGCCGGTCACCGGCGCCCCCGTGAACGGCGAGGAGATCCACAAGGAGGAACTCCGCAACGCCAAGGCCCTCATGGGCCGCGACACCCTCACCGTCTTCGAGGGSCAGAAGAWGCAGGGCGAGGAGAGTGAGGCTCCAGGGGAGGTAGGAGACGAGCAGGAGGACCGTGAGGCGGTTGGCGGAGACCATCTCGCCGACGCTCCGGACGTAGTCCTCGCGCATCTTCACGTGCCCCTCGAAGACGGTGAGGGTGTCGCGGCCCATGAGGGCCTTGGCGTTGCGGAGTTCCTCCTTGTGGATCTCCTCGCCGTTCACGGGGGCGCCGGTGACCGGCTCGACCCAGAACATCCGCTTGGTCGTGTACCAGCGGGTGAGTCCGGAGTCGGCGAGGAGCTGCGGGGTGATGCCCTTGACCGGCATGGTCTTGGGCAGGGGGACCCTGGTCCAGGGGATGGTCTGCTCGAAGTAGTAGACCTCCGTGCCCCGGAAGGTGCGGGTGCCCCGGTAGTGGATGGGGGACGAGGTGCGGGTCTGGGCGTCGAAGTACTGGTAGTCCCGCTTCTCGGTGAGGAAGGGCCACTTGAACTCGATTCCCTCGCGCCGGACCGGGTCGCCGTCGACGGACTCGCCGGTGGCGTGAACGGGGTCCTGGGTGTGGGCGTCGAAGATGTACCGCTCGGGGACCTTGGAGACCATCGCGCCGTCGGGACCGGTGATGTAGGCGAGGGTGTCCCAGACGACGACGTCGCGCCCGGCGTCGCGTTCGATGCGCCGCGACTCCTCGACGTTGCCCTTGAGGGTCTGGATGATCGTGATCCGGTCGACCTTCTCCGGCTTGAGCGTGGAGTAGTTGAGCAGGGTCGCGGGCTTCGCCTCCAGGACGGTCTCCTGGTACTGGTTCGGCGGGATCTTCGCCAGCCGGGGGAAGGCGTACCAGCGCAGGGTCGGGGCCATCGCGGCGCAGAAGACGGCGAGGGCGAGGAGGACGAGGCTGGCTCGGCGGCGCACGGTCGCCCCCCTACTTCTTGGGGCCGGGGTCGGCGGTCAGCAGGGGCTTGGGCGAGGTGGGCCCGTCGGGCGGCAGATCGACCACGGAGACGAGGAGGACGAAGAGGAGGACTGGGGCGAGTCCGATGGCGGCGGCGACGAGGGCGCGCATGGTCGGCCTCCCGGGATGCGATCTGATAGGTCGTCAGGTCGGGGGCACGGTAGCAACGCGACCGCGAGATGAGAACACGTCGCACCGAGCTGCGCGGGGTTGCTGACGCCGGGGCGCCGCCGAGGGGCCGCACGCCCTGGGGGGAGACGCCGAGCGCCGCTCCCCCGCCCGGTGGGGGCGGAGAGGCGCTCGGCGTCTCCCCCCAGGTTGCTGACGCCGGGGCGCCGCCGAGGGGCCGCACGCCCTGGGGGGAGACGCCGAGCGCCGCTCCCCCGCCCGGTGGGGGCGGAGAGGCGCTCGGCGTCTCCCCCCAG
>NZ_RDBH01000129.1:1196571-1210917 GCF_008042145.1 Streptomyces sp. adm13(2018) | reverse complement strand
GGTCAGGCCGAGGGGGAGGCGGAGGCCTCGGGTGAGCTGGTGCCCGAGGGGGTCGGCTCCGTGGTCGGAGTCGGGCTCGGGCTCGGGCTCGCGGTGGGCGCCTCGACCGTCAGCTTGATCGTCGTCGTGGCGTCGCCGGGCGCGGTGAGGAGGAGCGCGTACGCGCCGGCCTTGTCGCCCGCGAGGATGTCCGGCAGCGAGACCAGGCCGTTCGCGTCGGCCTTGAGGGTGAGCGTGCGGGTGCCGTCCTTGAAGGTCGGGCCGTCGGTGCTCGCCTTGGCGCCCTCGGCGTCGGCGATCACCGCGGTGACGCGGACGCCGGGGGCGAGCGCGCCCTTCAGGGTGGCCTTCAGCTGCACGGACTGGGCGAACGTGGTGCCGGTGGTGGCCGTCAGCGGGTCGCCGCCGACGCGGGTGAGGGCGTCGGCCTGCCGCTCGGTGACGGTCGCGGTGAACCGGGCCGCGTCGATGCCGCGGCCCACGACGGTGGCCTTGACCGTGAACGATCCGGTCTTCTCGCCGGCCCGCAGGGTGGGGGCGGCGGCGAGGCCGGCCGAGCCCGTGGTGACGTTCGCGGTCGTGCCGCCGCCGGAGAAGCGGGCGTCGGTGGTGCCGGTGATCTCGAAGCGGACGACCACGCCCGTGATAGGCGCGCCGGTGGCGTCGAGCGCCGCGACCGTCGGGCCCTTGGCGAAGGTGCTCTCGGTGGGAGCGGTGAGGGGCCCGGTGGCGACGGCCGCGAGGCGCGCGACCTTCACGGCCGGCGGTACGACGGGCGGAACCGTCGGCTTCTTCGGCGGCGTGACCGGGGGCTTCGCCGGTGTCGTCGGCTTGGTCGGCGGCTTGGTGGGGTCGGGCTGCCCCGGCTTCGTCGGGTCGGGCTTCGGCTTGCCCGTCCCGGACGGGCTCGGAGCGGGGGTCGTCGGCGCCGGCGTGAACGGCACGGTGACGCCGGGGAGGTTGTTCCGGTTGCGGCCGTCGCTGCGGTCGACCGGCAGCACTCCCGTACCGTCCGGGACCTGGTGGGTGCCGCGGCTGTAGTACTCGAACCACGACGTGACCGTGTTCAGGTACTCCGTCGAGCGGTTGTAGCTGAGGATCGCGCGGTCGAGGTCCGCCTTGAGCGCGAGGTTGCGGTCGTTGTCGCAGAGGTAGAGACCGGCGGCCTGCGCGGCGTCGTAGATGTTGTTCGGGTCCTTCTTCCCGTCGCTGTTCGCGTCCTGGCCCCAGGTGGCCCAGGTGGACGGGATGAACTGCATCGGGCCGACGGCGCGGTCGTGGGTGCTGTCGCCGTCGTAGGCGCCGCCGTCGGTGTCGGAGATGTTGGCGAACCCGACGCCGTTGAGGACGGGGCCGAGGATCGGGGAGAGGGTGGTGCCGTCGGCGTTCACCCGGCCGCCGCGCGCCTGTCCGGACTCGACCTTGCCGATGCCCGCGAGCAGCTGCCAGGGCAGGTTGCAGCCGGGGTTGGTCGAGCGGATCGACTGCTCGGCGCGCTGGTAGGCGGCGAGTACGGACGCGGGTATGCCGGCCTGGGCGGGGCCGGTGATGACCGGCACGTTGGTGGTGGGCACCCCGGGCACCCCGGGCTTGTTCGGGGTGTTCAGCGGCGGCAGCTCCGTGTAGTACGGCGAGTTGCCGGTGGCGGAGCCGTCGCCGGCCGGCGATGCCGTGTCCCCGGCGCCGATGGCCCGGTCTCCGCCCGCGTTGTCGGTGGGTGGCGGGATCATCTCCGGCGCCTGTGAGGCGGCGAGTGCGGCGACCGCCGCGGCCACCACCGCACCGCTGGTGGCTCCCTTGCGCAGCCTGCGGCTCAAGTGCGCTGACATGTCCGTGGTCCCTTCCCCCTCGACTGAGGTCCCGCGCTCCCCGCGCGAGACCTCTGGCGACCCTATGCCAACTCCGGCCCACCGAACACCGGGCCCTGACCGTGTTTCACCGTTTCGACACCTCGCGCCTGCCCGGCGGCCTTCCGGCCGGGCCGCGGGGCGGCCGGGGCGGGAACCGGGCGGAGGGTCGGACGCCTCTTGCACTGCGGCCGGTGAGGTACGCCGGCCGGGACCACCGGAGCCTGGGGGAACACCCGTTGCCGTTCACGCTGAGCCATGCCGCTGCCGTGCTGCCCGGACTGCGGCGGAACGGGACGGCACGCGGCCCCCTGGTCGCGTCCGCGCTCGTCGCGGGCTCCTTCGCGCCCGACATGACCTACTTCGCGGCGACGGCCTTCCCCGACGCGATGGTCTTCGGGGACGTGACCCACTCCCCCGTCGGGATCGTCACCGCCGACGTCCTGATCACCGCCGTGCTGGTGGCCCTCTGGCTGACCGTCCGCGAGCCGCTCGTCGTGTTGCTGCCCGCGCGGTGGCGCGGGCGCGTGTACGGGTTCGTCCGGGGCGCGGCCTGGCGCGGCCGGCATCCGGCCGTGCTCGCCGGGTGGTTCGTCCTCTCCGCGGTCGTCGGTTCGACGACCCATGTCGTGTGGGACTCCTTCACCCACCTCGACCGCTGGGGCACCCGGGCGATCCCGGTCCTCGGCGATGTCGTGGCGGGTTTCCCCGTCTACCTCTACGCGCAGTACGGGGGTTCGGCGCTGGCGCTCGGGCTCCTGGTGTGGTTCACCGCGCGGGCACTCCGCGCGGCCCCGGGCGGGGACGGTCCGGCCGGGGTGCGGGTCCCGGGCCGGCGTGGCCGGCTGCTCGCGGGCGCCCTGATCGGGGGGTGTGTCCTCGCCGGGATGGCCCATCGGGTGCTGCGCTGGGCCGCCTACTGGGGCTGGGACCGGATCGAGACGCCCCTGGACGTGATTCCGACGGCCTGCTTCGGGGCCGGCGCGGGGCTCTTCGTCGGCCTCGTGCTGTACGGGGCGGCCATACGGCTCCTGGGACCAACGTTCGCACCGGAGCCGCCCGCTCCCGCCGCCCGCCCCACGGCGACGCGGGGCGAGGCAGAGGGACAAGAGGGAGAGGGGCAGGAGGACGGGAACGGGAACGGGCCGGTGTCCGCGACCGACCGCTCCCGCCGGGCATCGCACTGATCCCCGGCCCTACGGCAGGACCAAGCGGCCCCCGCGGTCGGTGAACGCCGGGGGGCCGTCAGGCGGGTTGCCGGGAGGCCGTCAGGTGGGCCGCCCGGGTCAGTGCGCGGCCGAGTCCCAGTCGTGGCCGACGCCCACCGAGACGTCCAGCGGGGCGCGGAGTTCGGCGGCGGCCGACATCTGCTCGCGGACCAGGGCCTCGACCTGCTCGCGCTCGCCGGGGGCGAGTTCGAGCACGATTTCGTCGTGGACCTGGAGGAGCATCCGGGAGTTGAGGCCCGACTCGGTCAGCGCCCGGTCGACGCCGAGCATGGCGACCTTGACGATGTCGGCGGCCGTGCCCTGGATCGGGGCGTTGAGCGCCATCCGCTCGGCGGCCTCGCGGCGCTGGCGGTTGTCGCTGTTGAGGTCGGGCAGGTAGCGCCGGCGGCCGAGCATGGTCTCGGTGTAGCCCGTGGCGCGGGCCTCGTCGACGACCCGGCGCAGGTAGTCCCGTACCCCGCCGAAGCGCTCGAAGTAGGTGTCCATCAGGCCGCGGGCCTCGCCCGGGTCGATGTTCAGCTGCTGCGAGAGGCCGAAGGCGGAGAGGCCGTAGGCCAGGCCGTAGGACATGGCCTTGATCTTGCGGCGCATCTCGGCGTCGACGGCGGTCCGCTCGACGCCGAAGACCTGGGAGGCGACCGTGGTGTGGAGGTCCTCGCCGGAGGTGAAGGCCTCGATGAGGCCGGCGTCCTCGGAGAGGTGGGCCATCACGCGCAGTTCGATCTGGCTGTAGTCGGCGGTCATGAGGGCTTCGAAGCCCTCGCCGACGACGAAGCCGTGCCGGATGGCGCGTCCCTCGTCCGTCCTCACCGGCACGTTCTGCAGGTTGGGGTCGGTGGAGGAGAGGCGTCCGGTGGCGGCCACCGTCTGGCTGAAGGTGGTGTGGATGCGTCCGTCGGCGGCGATCGTCTTGATCAGGCCCTCGACGGTGGAGCGGAGCCGGGCCTGCTCGCGGTGGCGGAGCATGATGACCGGCAGCTCGTGCTCGGTCTGGCCGGCCAGCCAGGCGAGGGCGTCGGCGTCCGTCGTGTATCCGGTCTTGGTCTTCTTGGTCTTCGGCAGGTTCAGCTCGCCGAAGAAGACCTCCTGGAGCTGCTTGGGCGAGCCGAGGTTGAACTCGTGGCCGACCGAGGCGTGGGCCTCCTTCACGGCCTGCTGCACGGCGCCGGCGAACTGCTGCTCCATGGCCTCCAGGTGCTCGCGGTCGGCGGCGATGCCCTGCCGCTCCAGGCGGGCGAGGAGGGCGGAGGTGGGGAGCTCGACCTCGTGGAGGAGGTCGCGGGCGCCGACCTCGCCGAGCTTCTCCTCGAAGGCGCTCGCGAGGTCCAGGACGGCTCGCGCCTGGGCCATGAGGGCCTCGGCCTCGGCGGTGTCGTCGGCGCCGAAGGCGAGCTGGCCGTCGGCGGCGGCCGCGGGGGCGAGCTCGCGGTGCAGGTACTCGACGGACAGCGCGTCGAGGGCGAAGGAGCGCCGGCCGGGCTTCACGAGGTAGGCGGCGAGGGCGGTGTCCATGGTGACGCCCGCGACGCTCCAGCCGTGCTCGGGGAAGACCCGCATGGCGCCCTTGGCGTTGTGCATGGCCTTCGGCCGGTCGGGGTCGGCGATCCAGGCGGCCCAGGCCTGCTCGTCGGCCTCGTCGAGGGCGCTCGGGTCGAACCAGGCGGCGGCGCCGTCGGCGGCCGCGAGGGCGATCTCGCCCACGTTCCCCGTGCCGAGGGCCCAGGTGTCGACGGTCGCGATGCCGAGGGGTTCGGTGCCGTGCTCGGCGAGCCAGGGGGCGAGCTCTCCCGCGCCGAGGACGGTGCCGTCGATCTCGACGCCCGCGGCCGGGGCGGGGGCGGTGTCCTCGGCGGCGCCGGGGTCGACGGCGAGGAGCCGCTCGCGCAGCGAGGGGTTGCGGATCTCCAGGGTGTCGAGGACGAGGGCGACGGCCCCCCGGTCGTAGGGCTCGCGGGCGAGGTCCGCGACGCCCTTCGGCAGCTCGACGTCGGTGACCATGGCGGTCAGCCGGCGGTTGAGCTTGACGGACTCCAGGTGGTCGCGGAAGTTCTGTCCGGCCTTGCCCTTGACCTCCTCGGCCCGGGCGACGAGCTCGTCGAAGGAGCCGAACTGGTTGATCCACTTGGCGGCGGTCTTCTCGCCGACGCCGGGGATGCCGGGCAGGTTGTCCGACGGGTCGCCGCGGAGGGCGGCGAAGTCGGGGTACTGGGAGGGGGTCAGTCCGTACTTCTCCTGGACCTTCTCGGGGGTGAAGTGGGTGACCTCGGAGACGCCCTTGGTCGGGTAGATCACGGTGGTGCGGTCGGAGACCAGCTGGAAGGAGTCCCGGTCGCCGGTGAAGATCCGGACGTCGAAGCCCTCGGCCTCGGCCTGGGTGGTGAGGGTGGCGATGACGTCGTCGGCCTCGAAGCCGTCGACGGCGAAGCGCGGCACGTGCATCGCGTCGAGGAGCTCGCCGATCAGCTCGACCTGGCCCTTGAACTCGTCGGGGGTCTTGGAGCGGTTCGCCTTGTACTCGGGGAACTCCTCGGACCGCCAGGTCTTGCGGGACACGTCGAAGGCGACCGCGAAGTGCGTGGGCGCCTCGTCGCGCAGCGTGTTCGCCAGCATCGAGGCGAACCCGTAGATCGCGTTCGTCGGCTGCCCGGTCGCGGTGGTGAAGTTCTCCGCGGGCAGCGCGAAGAACGCCCGGTACGCGAGCGAGTGCCCGTCCATGAGGAGCAGGCGGGGGCGGATGTCTGCGGGGTTCTTCGATGCTGTCTCTGCCACACGACGATCCTGCCACGGACCACTGACATTCCCGCCCACCGTTCGGCGGCGCACCGGCGGGGTGCCGGGGTGTCGGCGCCGCGTGACAGGATCGGAGGCGTACGCCGCAGGATTACCGCTCAAGGGAGAGCGCGATGGTCAGCAAGCCGCCGGTCGGCGACCCGGTCCAGGACGCACCGCAGGTCACGCCCCCGCAGCACGCCGCCGCCGGGCTGCCCGCCGTCGGGCACACCCTGCGGATGGCCCGCGAGCAGATGGGGCTGCGGCGCACCGCGCAGACCCTGCTCAAGGTCAATCAGAAGGACGGTTTCGACTGTCCGGGCTGTGCCTGGCCCGAAGAGGACAAGCGGCACGTGGCCGAGTTCTGCGAGAACGGCGCGAAGGCGGTCGCCGAGGAGGCGACGCTGCGCCGGGTCACCCCGGAGTTCTTCGCCGCGCACCCGCTGGCGGATCTGGCGGAGCGCAGCGGGTACTGGCTGGGGCAGCAGGGCCGGATCACCGAGCCGATGCTGCTGCCGGAGGGCGGCGACCGGTACGAGCCGGTGACCTGGGAGCGGGCCTTCGCGATCCTGGCGGAGGAGCTGCGGGCCCTGGGCTCGCCGGACGAGGCGCTCTTCTACACCTCGGGGCGGACCAGCAACGAGGCGGCGTTCCTGCTCCAGCTGTTCGCCCGCGAGTTCGGTACGAACAACCTGCCGGACTGCTCCAACATGTGCCACGAGTCCTCGGGGTCGGCGCTGACGGAGACGATCGGCATCGGCAAGGGCAGTGTCTCCCTGGAGGACCTGCACCGGGCGGACCTGATCATCGTGGCCGGGCAGAACCCGGGGACGAACCATCCGCGGATGCTGTCGGCGCTGGAGAAGGCGAAGGCGGGCGGTGCGCGGATCATCTCGGTGAACCCGCTGCCCGAGGCGGGTCTGGAGCGGTTCAAGAATCCGCAGACCCCGCAGGGCATGCTGAAGGGCGCCGCGCTCACCGACCTGTTCCTCCAGATCCGGATCGGCGGCGACCAGGCTCTCTTCCGGCTCCTGAACCGGCTGGTCGTGGAGACCCCGGGGGCGGTCGACGAGGAGTTCGTACGCGAGCACACCCATGGGTACGAGGAGTTCGCGGCGGCGGCCGCGGCGGCCGACTGGGACGAGACGCTGGCCGCGACCGGGCTGCGGCGCGCGGAGATCGAGCGGGCGCTGGAGATGGTGCTCGCCTCGGAGCGGACCGTGGTGTGCTGGGCGATGGGTCTCACCCAGCACAAGCACGCGGTGCCGACGATCCGCGAGGTGGTCAACCTCCTGCTGCTGCGGGGCGCCATAGGGCGGCCCGGTGCCGGTGTGTGCCCGGTGCGCGGCCATTCGAACGTGCAGGGCGACCGCACGATGGGGATCTTCGAGCGTCCGGCGCCCGCCTTCCTGGACGCCCTGGACAAGGAGTTCGGGATCGTCTCGCCGCGTCACCACGGTTTCGACGTGGTCCGGTCGATCCAGGCGCTGCGTGACGGCGAGGCGAAGGTGTTCTTCGCGATGGGCGGGAACTTCGTGGGGGCGACGCCCGACACGGAGGTGACGGAGGCGGCGATGCGCCGGGCCCGGCTGACCGTCCACGTCTCGACGAAGCTGAACCGCTCGCACGCGGTGACGGGCACGCGCGCGTTGATCCTGCCCACGCTGGGTCGTACCGACAAGGACGTGCAGGCGGGCGGCAGGCAGTTCGTGACCGTCGAGGACTCGATGAGCCAGGTGCACGCCTCGCGGGGCAACCTGCCACCCGCGAGCCCGCACCTGCTGTCCGAGCCGGCGATCGTGGCGCGGCTGGCCCGTGCCGTCCTCGGCGCGGGATCGGCCACGCCCTGGGAGGAGTTCGAGGCCGACTACGCGGCGATCCGCGACCGCATCGCGCGCGTGGTGCCCGGGTTCGAGGACTTCAACGCGCGCCTCGCGGCCGATTCGGGCGGTTTCCGTCTGCCGCACGGGCCGCGCGACGAGCGCCGCTTCCCGACGAAGACGGGCAAGGCCAACTTCACGGCGGCGCCCGTGGAGTACCCGAGGGTGCCGGAGGGGCGGCTGCTCCTGCAGACGCTCCGCTCGCACGATCAGTACAACACCACGGTGTACGGCCTGGACGACCGCTACCGGGGTATCCAGGGGGGCCGCCGGGTCGTCCTGGTGCATCCCGAGGACGCGGCGGAGCTGGGCTTCGCCGACGGGGCGTACGCGGATCTGGTGAGCGAGTGGACGGACGGCACCGAGCGGCGGGCGCCCGGCTTCCGGGTGGTGCACTACCCGACGTCCCGGGGCTGTGCGGCGGCCTACTACCCGGAGACGAACGTGCTCGTGCCGCTGGAGTCGACGGCGGACGTCAGCAACACCCCCGCGAGCAAGTCCGTGGTCGTCCGTCTGGAAGAATCCGGCTCCGCCTAAGCGTTTGCTCAGGCAGCTCAGGAAGACCAGCCGTACGAAGACGTACGAAACGAACGGAGCCGGGCATGGGTGAGCAGCAGCACGTGAAGTTCCCGCAGGAGGTCCTCGACGAGTACGCGGCGCTGGGTGTCGACCTGCCGGCGCTCTTCTCGGCCGGGCACCTGGGCAACCGGATGGGCGTCCAGATCCTGGAGGCCTCCGCCGAGCGCGTCGTCGGCACCATGCCGGTGGAGGGCAACACCCAGCCGTACGGTCTGCTGCACGGCGGCGCGTCCGCGGTCCTCGCCGAGACCCTCGGCTCCATCGGCTCGATGCTGCACGGCGGGGTGTCGAAGATCGCGGTGGGCGTCGATCTGAACTGCACCCATCACCGGGGCGTGCGCAGCGGCCTGGTGACCGGTGTGGCGACCCCCGTGCACCGCGGGCGGTCGACGGCCACGTACGAGGTCGTGATCACCGACGAGCAGGACAAGCGGGTGTGCACGGCGCGGCTGACCTGTCTGCTGCGTGAGGTCACGGCGAAGGACGCGTCCAGCATTCCGGACACCTCGCGCGCCTGAGCGGTGACATACGGGGTCTGACCAGCCACGCACGACCGAGGGGCGGCACCTGTGGGTGCCGCCCCTTCGGCGTTCCCGGGCCCGCGCCACCCCGCTCTCGCCCCGGATTCCGTCACGCTGTGTCACATGCACAAGCGGGCGCGACGGGCGAACCGGAGGGGCCGGTTCGTCCGCTCAGGTTTCTGCCGCTGTCCGATATCCGGAGAGTCCGCTGAGCGGACCGTCAGTACCAAGAATCGCTCAAGCCCCTTAGCGGAACTGCGCGTTCTCACTATGTGAACACCGCATTACAGCCCTCTATGCCCCGGTTTTCCCACCCGGCGCGCACACTCTTTCCCCGTCGGCATAACAAGACAGTCACATCCTGTCCTCGGCGCTCCCCGACCCTCCCCACCTGCGCTTAGAGTCACCGCCAGTCACCGCGCCGCCGGGCGCGTCCTACTGCACGGCCCTGTACCAACCCCAGTACGGCCCGGCGTTCCAAAACGGCACCCCTCGCTCCGCAGCTTCACGGCACCGCCTCATCCGAGGGGGCCGCGCCAGGGAAAGGACCCTTCGTGCGAAACCGTTCGATGCTCATACTCACCACCGCGGTCACCGCGGGAGCACTCACCCTCACCGCCTGTGGTTCGCGCGACGACAAGGGGGCCGAGAAGGGCGGCGACGGCGGCAACGTCACCGTGACCATCGGTCTCGACGCGCCCCTCACCGGCGAGCTGTCCGCCCTCGGCCTCGGCATCAAGAACTCCGCCGACCTCGCGGTCAAGACGGCCAACGAGAAGTCCTACGTCAAGGGCGTGACCTTCAAGCTGGAGTCCCTGGACGACCAGGCGCAGCCCTCCGCCGGCCAGCAGAACGCCACCAAGTTCGTCGCCGACAAGAGCGTCCTCGGCGTCGTCGGCCCGCTGAACTCCTCCGTCGCCGAGTCGATGCAGAAGGTCTTCGACGACGCGAAGCTGGTGCAGGTCTCCCCGGCCAACACCAACCCGGCGCTGAGCCAGGGCATCAACTGGAGCACCGGCGAGAAGAAGCGCACCTACGCGTCGTACTTCCGCACCGCGACCACGGACGCCATCCAGGGCCCGTTCGCCGCGCAGTACGTCTACACCGAGGCCAAGAAGACCAAGGCCTTCATCATCGACGACAAGAAGACCTACGGCGCCGGCCTCGCGGGCACCTTCAAGGGCGAGTTCGAGAAGCTCGGCGGCAAGGTCCTCGGCACCGAGCACATCAACCCCGACACCAAGGACTTCTCCGCGGTCGCGACCAAGGTGAAGAGCTCCGGCGCCGACGTCGTCTACTACGGTGGCGAGTACCCGGCCGCCGGCCCGCTGGCCAAGCAGATCAAGGAGGCCGGCGCCAAGGTCACCGTCGTCGGCGGCGACGCGATCTACAGCCCCGAGTACGTCAAGCTCGGCGGCGCGGCCGCGACCAACGGCGACATCGCCACCTCCGTCGGCTCCCCGATCGAGGAGCTGGCCTCCGCCAAGGAGTTCCTGACCAACTACAAGGCCAAGGGCTACAAGGAGGCCTACGAGGCCTACGGCGGTTACGCCTACGACTCCACCTGGGCGATCATCGAGGCCGTCAAGAAGGCCACCGAGGGCAACGGCGGCAAGGTCCCCGAGCGCGCCAAGGTCGTCGAGGCCATGCAGGGCGTCTCCTTCGAGGGCGTGACCGGCAAGGTCTCCTTCGACGAGTTCGGTGACACCACCAACAAGCAGCTGACCGTCTACAAGGTCGAGGGCGGCGCGTTCAAGCCCGTCAAGTCCGGCACGTTCGGCGGCTGATCAACCTCACCACCAGCGTCACCAGCACCACCTTGCACCACCTTCACCGCGCGGGGGGCCGCACCTGGCTCCCCGCGCGGTGTCACATCCGTCGAAAGTCTCGGAGGACAATGCGGTGAACGAACTGCCGCAGCAGCTGGTCAACGGCCTGCTACTGGGATCCATGTACGGGCTCGTCGCCGTCGGCTACACGATGGTCTACGGCATCGTCCAGCTCATCAACTTCGCCCATGGCGAGATCTTCATGACCGGCGGCTTCGGGGCGCTCACGGTCTGGCTCATCCTGCCCGGCGGCACCAGCATGTGGGTCGCGCTGCCCGTCATGATCATCGGTGCCGTGGTCGTCGCGACCACCATAGCCGTCGGGGCGGAACGGTTCGCCTACCGTCCGCTCCGTGGCGGCCCCCGCCTCGCCCCGCTCATCACAGCCATCGGCCTCTCCCTCGCCCTGCAGTACGCGGTGTGGGTGTGGTACCCCGAGGCGAAGTCCGCCCGGACCTTCCCGCAGATCCCCGGTGGTCCGATCGAGCTCGGCCCGGTCACCATCCAGACCGGCGACGTCTTCCTCCTGATCGCCGCCCCGATCTGCATGGCCGTCCTCGCCTTCTTCGTGATGCGCACCCGCGTCGGCCGCGGCATGCAGGCCACCGCGCAGGACCCGGACACCGCCAAGCTCATGGGCGTCAACACGGACCGCATCATCGTGATCGCGTTCGCCCTCGGCGCCGCGATGGCCGCCGTCGGCGCCGTCGCCTACGGCCTCAAGTACGGCGTCGTCGACTACAAGATGGGCTTCCTCCTCGGACTGAAGGCGTTCACCGCCGCCGTCCTCGGCGGCATCGGCAACATCTACGGCGCCATGATCGGCGGCGTCGTCCTCGGCATCGCCGAGACCCTCGCGACGGCCTACATCAGCCACATCCCCGGTATGGAGCAGCTCGGCGGCCAGTCCTGGGCCGACGTCTGGGCCTTCGTACTCCTCATCGTCGTACTCCTCGCCCGGCCACAAGGCCTCCTGGGCGAGCGCGTCGCGGACAGGGCGTGAGCACCATGACCACCATCTCCGAGAACCCCCAGGCGGCACCGCTCTCCCAGCGGGAGGAGGCGACCGGTCTCCTCGGCTTCGTGCCGGCCAAGACCGGCCGCGCCCTCGCCCTGGGCGGCTCCGTCCTCACCGTCGCGGCCTGCTTCCTCTCCTGGACGTGGACGCCGTCCTTCCCGGGCGACCTCACGTACTACGGCTCCCCGGCCGGCCTCCAGCTCCAGGTCCTCGTGCTCGGCCTGCTCACCGCGGTCTTCGCCCTCTCCTCGTACGGGGTCAAGGGCACCCGCTGGCTGACCCCGGCCGGCGCCGACGGCGCGATCAAGTTCGCCGCCCTCGCCACCTTCGGCACCACCTGGTACACCGTCGCCGCCATCAGCATCACCCTCGGCGGCCCGGTCAACCTCGAGCCCGGCGGCGCGATCGTCGCGTTCTCCAGCCTGATCACCCTCCTCGGCGCACTCGCCCTCCCCTTCGAGCGGCCCGCGGTCCACCCGGTGGACCCCGAGGACACCGGCTGGGACCAGTTCAAGCACCGCGCCGGCAACGCCTGGACGGTCTTCAAGGGCGCGTTCGCCTCCACCGGCACCACCCGCAAGCTGCCCCCGCTGCACTCCTCCGTCGAGATCCTGATCATCACCGGCATCCTCGCGGTGGCGCTCGGAGTCTTCACCTACGGCGTCGGCACCGAGTACGACGAACTGTTCGTCGGCTTCCTGATCACGGCCGGCCTCGGCTTCGCCGCGGTCAACAAGTCGGGCCTCACACAGCAGGCCACGCAGCTCACCAAGAAGCACCAGAACCTCACCATCGCGGGTGCGTTCACCGCGGCGGCGCTGTTCCCCTTCACCCAGACCGACGACCAGTACGCGACGCTCGGCGTCTACATCCTGATCTTCGCCACGGTCGCCCTGGGCCTCAACATCGTCGTCGGCCTCGCCGGTCTCCTCGACCTCGGCTACGTCGCCTTCCTCGGCGTCGGCGCCTACGCGGCCGCCCTCGTCTCGGGCGCCCCGACCTCCCCGTTCGGCGTCCACTTCCCCTTCTGGGCCGCCATCCTGGTCGGCGCCGGAGCCTCCCTGGTCTTCGGTGTCCTCATCGGCGCCCCGACCCTGCGGCTGCGCGGCGACTACCTCGCCATCGTGACCCTCGGATTCGGTGAGATCTTCCGCATCGCCGTCATGAACACCGACGGCACCTCCGGACCGGACATCACCAACGGCTCCAACGGCATCGCGTCCATCCCGAACCTGAACATCTTCGGGTTCGACTTCGGCGCCGAGCACTCGATCGCCGGCTTCACCATCGGCCGCTTCGCGAACTACTTCTTCCTGATGCTGCTGATCATGGCGGTCGTCGTGCTGGTCTTCCGGCGCAGCGGCGACTCCCGCATCGGCCGCGCCTGGGTCGCGATCCGCGAGGACGAGACCGCCGCGCTCGCCATGGGCATCAACGGCTTCCGGGTCAAGCTCATCGCCTTCGCCCTCGGTGCCTCGCTCGCCGGCCTCGCCGGCACCGTGCAGGCCCACGTCACCTACACCGTGACGCCGGAGCAGTACCTCTTCGCCGGTCCCATCCCGCCCAACTCCGCCTTCCTGCTCGCGGCCGTCGTCCTCGGCGGCATGGGCACGATGAGCGGCCCGCTGGTCGGCGCCTCGCTGCTCTTCCTCATCCCCAACAAGCTCCAGTTCATGGGCGAGTACCAGCTCTTCGCCTTCGGCGTCGCGCTGATCCTCCTCATGCGCTTCCGCCCGGAAGGCATGATCGCCAACCGGCGCAACCAGCTGGAGTTCCACGAGAAGGACGAGACGCCCGCCACGCTCGCCAAGGCAGGTGCCTGAACATGACGACCACCACCAAGACCGCGGACGCCACCACGGCGCCGACCGCCGGCGAGGCAGTGCTCGACGCGCGCGGGGTCACCATGCGCTTCGGCGGCCTCACCGCCGTGCGCGACGTGAACCTCACCGTCAACAGCGGCGAGATCGTCGGCCTCATCGGCCCCAACGGCGCCGGCAAGACCACCTTCTTCAACTGCCTCACCGGTCTCTACGTCCCCACCGAGGGCGAAGTCCGCTACAAGGGCACGGTCCTGCCGCCCACGTCGTACAAGGTCACCGACGCGGGCATCGCCCGGACCTTCCAGAACATCCGTCTCTTCCACAACATGACGGTGCTGGAGAACGTCCTCGTCGGACGCCACACCCGGATGAAGCAGGGCCTCTGGTCCGCGCTGCTCCGCCTGCCCGGCTTCAAGAAGGCCGAGGCCGAGGCCACCGCGCGGGCGATGGAACTCCTGGAGTTCATCGGCCTCCAGGACAAGGCGCAGCACCTCGCCAAGAACCTGCCCTACGGTGAGCAGCGCAAGCTGGAGATCGCCCGCGCCCTCGCGAGCGACCCCGGTCTGATCCTGCTCGACGAGCCCACCGCGGGCATGAACCCGCAGGAGACGCGGGCGGCGGAGGAACTCATCTTCGCCATCCGCGACATGGGCATCGCCGTCCTCGTCATCGAGCACGACATGCGGTTCATCTTCAACCTCTGCGACCGGGTCGCCGTGCTCGTGCAGGGCCAGAAGCTGATCGAGGGCGACAGCCAGACCGTCCAGAGCGACGAGCGGGTCATCGCCGCCTACCTGGGCGAGCCCGTCGCGGAGACCCCCGCGGAGGAGGCACCCGTCGCGGAGACCCCC
>NZ_RDBH01000129.1:1187092-1196471 GCF_008042145.1 Streptomyces sp. adm13(2018) | reverse complement strand
CGCCGACGCGTCGCACGTCCCGCCGCTGACGACCCGCGTCGTCATCGCCGAGGACACCAAGCACGACCCTGCTTCGGGCAAGGAGAACGACGCATGACCGCACTGCTCGAAGTCGAGGACCTGCGCGTCGCCTACGGAAAGATCGAGGCCGTCAAGGGCATCTCCTTCTCCGTCGACGCCGGTGAGGTCGTCACCCTCATCGGCACCAACGGCGCCGGCAAGACCACCACCCTGCGGACCCTCTCCGGGCTCCTCAAGCCGGTCGGCGGCCAGATCAAGTTCGAGGGCAAGTCCCTCCGCAAGATCCCGGCCCACAAGATCGTCTCCCTCGGGCTCGCCCACTCCCCCGAGGGCCGGCACATCTTCCCCCGCATGAGCATCGAGGAGAACCTCCTGCTCGGCGCCTTCCTCCGGAAGGACACCGCGGGCATCGCCAAGGACGTCCAGCGCGCCTACGACCTCTTCCCCATCCTGGGCGAGCGTCGCAAGCAGGCCGCCGGCACGCTCTCCGGCGGTGAGCAGCAGATGCTCGCCATGGGCCGGGCGCTGATGTCCCAGCCCAAGCTGCTGATGCTCGACGAGCCCTCCATGGGTCTCTCGCCGATCATGATGCAGAAGATCATGGCGACCATCGCCGAGCTCAAGGCCCAGGGCACCACCATCCTGCTCGTCGAGCAGAACGCCCAGGCCGCGCTCGCCCTCGCGGACCACGGCCACGTGATGGAGATCGGCAAGGTCGTGCTCTCGGGCACCGGCCGCGACCTGCTCCACGACGAGTCCGTCCGCAAGGCGTACCTCGGCGAGGACTGACCCGCCGGGTCGGCACCACAGACAGAAGGCCCGCCCCACAGAGCCGTGGGGCGGGCCTTCTCCGTGCGTACGGACAGCAGGGCGGGGCTACTGGCCCTTGGCCGCCTTCTTCTCCTCGGCGTCCTCGATGACGGCCTCGGCGACCTGCTGCATGGACATGCGGCGGTCCATCGACGTCTTCTGGATCCAGCGGAACGCGGCCGGCTCCGTCAGGCCGTACTGGGTCTGGAGGATCGACTTGGCGCGGTCGACCAGCTTGCGGGTCTCCAGGCGCTGCGAGAGGTCGGCGACCTCCTGCTCCAGGGCGCGCAGTTCGGAGAAGCGGGAGACGGCCATCTCGATGGCCGGCACCACGTCGCTCTTGCTGAACGGCTTCACGAGGTACGCCATGGCGCCCGCGTCCCGGGCCCGCTCGACGAGCTCGCGCTGGGAGAAGGCGGTGAGCATGAGGACCGGGGCGATGGACTCGCCGGCGATCTTCTCCGCGGCCGAGATGCCGTCCAGGACGGGCATCTTCACGTCGAGGATGACGAGGTCGGGGCGGTGCTCGCGGGCGAGCTCGACGGCCTTGGCGCCGTCACCGGCCTCGCCGACGACCGTGTAGCCCTCTTCCTCCAGCATCTCTTTGAGATCGAGGCGGATGAGGGCCTCGTCCTCGGCGATGACGACGCGGGTCGTCAGCGGCGGGACGTGCGACGCGTCGGCGTCGTCGGCGGGCTGGGGCGACTCGGGGGCGGTCACGGGGGCTCCTCGGTGCGGGGCAAGTACTGCTCCCCTGAGCCTACCTAGCTCCTGTAATGTGGTGCCCCACAGGGAGGGTATCTCCCTCGCTTTCCAAGGCCCCAGTACTCCAACTGGTCAGAGAGGCCGCTCTCAAACAGCGGACAGTGTGGGTTCGAATCCCACCTGGGGCACTTTTCCTTCGATTCGAAGGGCGACGAGCAGTCAGTGATCGTCGCCCACCCGCGTGAACTCCTCCGCGCCAGACCCTGCCCCCCTACGTCAGCGGGTCACCGATGTGGTGGACGCGGACCAGGTTCGTCGAGCCTGCCACTCCCGGCGGGGAGCCGGCCGTGATCACCACGATGTCGCCCTTCCGGCAGCGGCCGATCCGCAGGAGCTCCTCGTCCACCTGGGCCACCATCGCGTCCGTCGAGTCGACGTGCGGGCCGAGGAAGGTCTCGACGCCCCAGGTGAGGTTGAGCTGGGAGCGGGTCGCCGGGTCCGGGGTGAAGGCGAGCAGCGGGATGGGCGAGCGGTAGCGGGAGAGGCGCTTGACCGTGTCGCCGGACTGGGTGAAGGCGACGAGGAACTTGGCGCCGAGGAAGTCGCCCATCTCGGCGGCGGCGCGGGCCACGGCGCCGCCCTGGGTACGGGGCTTGTTCCGGTCGGTCAGCGGCGGCAGGCCCTTGGCGAGGACGTCCTCCTCCGCGGCCTCGACGATGCGGCTCATGGTGCGGACGGTCTCGATCGGGTAGCGCCCGACGCTGGTCTCGCCGGAGAGCATGACGGCGTCGGTGCCGTCGATGACGGCGTTGGCGACGTCGGAGGCCTCGGCGCGGGTGGGGCGGGAGTTGTCGATCATCGAGTCGAGCATCTGGGTGGCGACGATGACCGGCTTGGCGTTGCGCTTGGCGAGCTTGACGGCGCGCTTCTGGACGATCGGCACCTGCTCCAGGGGCATCTCGACGCCGAGGTCGCCGCGGGCGACCATGATGCCGTCGAAGGCGGCGACGATCTCGTCGATGTTCTCGACGGCCTGTGGCTTCTCGATCTTGGCGATGACGGGGAGGCGGCGGCCCTCCTCGTCCATGATCCGGTGCACGTCGTCGATGTCTCGGGCGCTGCGGACGAAGGAGAGCGCGATGACGTCGGCGCCGACGCGGAGGGCCCAGCGGAGGTCCTCGATGTCCTTCTCGGAGAGGGCGGGGACGGAGACGGCGACGCCGGGGAGGTTGAGGCCCTTGTTGTCGGAGACCATGCCGCCCTCGATGACGACGGTGTTGACCCGGGGTCCGTCGACGGAGACGACCTCCAGGGTGACCCGGCCGTCGTCGACGAGGATGCGCTCGCCCGCGGTGACGTCGGCGGCGAGGCCGGAGTAGGTCGTCCCGCAGCAGTGGCGGTCGCCCTCCACGGCCTCGACGCTGATGGCGAACTCGTCGCCGCGTTCAAGGAGTACGGGACCTTCACGGAAGCGGCCGAGGCGGATCTTCGGGCCTTGAAGGTCGGCGAGGACGCCGACGCTGCGGCCGGTCTCGTCGGCGGCTTTGCGGACGCGCTGGTAGCGCTCCTCGTGCTCGGCGTACGAGCCGTGGCTGAGGTTGAGGCGGGCCACGTCCATTCCGGCCTCGATCAACGCCTTGATCTGGTCGTATGTTTCGGTGGCGGGCCCAAGGGTACAAACGATTTTCGCTCGGCGCATGGTGCGAGCCTAGGGCTTACCCACCAGTAGCGAGTTGGTGGGACATGACTACTCAACAACCTTTCCGTGAAAGGCTGTTGACAAGTCTTGAATCTGTGCGCCGGGGTGCTCCGATGAGCGATTCCCGCGCCCCGGCGCCCCCTGTCTCAGAGTGCGGGCGGCCGCATCGTGAAGCGAGCCACGACCTCGGCGGTCACCGTCTGGCACTGCGGTTCGAGGTCGAGCGGCGGGGCCTCGCCGGCACCCTCCGCCGCGTACGCCACCGCCGCCCCGCCGAAGGCCGCCCGCCGCGACATCATCGGCTCGGCCACCCCCGCGTCCGACAGTTCGAGGAGTGAGGCGAGCGAGGTGCCGAGGGCCTCCGCGTAGGCCCGGGCCCGCTGCACGGCCTCCGTGACCGCGAGCCGGCGGGCCTCCGCGTTGGCCGCGGAGTCCGGGCGGAGCGACCACCAGGGGCCGTCGACGCTCGTCAGTTCCAGGTCCGCGAGCCGGGTCACCAGCTCGCCGAGGACGGTGAAGTCGGAGAGCTCGGCGGTGATCCGCACCCGTCCGTGGAAGGCGTGCACCCGCTCCCCGCGGCCCTTGCGGGTGAGTTCGGGGGAGATCGAGAGGCTGCCGGTCTCCAGCTTCTCGACCGCGGAGCCCTGGGCCTTGACGAGGTCGAGGATCTGGGCGTTGCGGCGGGTGAGGTCCGCGAGGGCGGTCGCGCGGTCGGGGCCGCGGGCGGAGACGGTGACCCAGATCAGGGCCAGTTCCGGGTCGACCTCCAGACGGCCTTCGCCTCGGACGGTCACCTGGGGTGCGTCGGGGGTCGCGTGTTCCTGGGTCACGTCCTGCTCCTCGGGGTGCGGCAGCGGTCGTCCTCCGAACACTTTCCCACTCCGTAACCCGAAAGGTCTGTTGCCGGGGTGCCGTCTGAGCCAGAATCTACGCGCGTTGTGCGCCACGGTCGGCGCACAACGGCTCGGAACCACAAGGGAGAACACATGCCGCTGAACCGCAGGACGTTCCTGGAGCGCTCGGCCGCCGCCGGGGCCGGGGTGGCCGTCGCCGGAGCCGTCGCCGTTCCCGCGGAGGCCCATGGCGGCCACGGCCGTCCACGTCCGCGGAAGCGGTACTCGTTCACCGTGATGGGCACCACCGACCTGCACGGCAACGTCTTCAACTGGGACTACTTCACGGACAAGGAGTTCGACGACAAGGCGCACAACGACGTGGGCCTGGCGAAGATCTCCACGCTGGTCGACCAGGTGCGGAAGGAGAAGGGACGCCTCAACACCCTTCTCATCGACGCCGGTGACACCATCCAGGGCACGCAGCTGTCGTACTACTACGCCAAGGTCGACCCGATCACGGCCCGCCGGGGCCCGGTGCACCCGATGGCGCAGGCGATGAACGCCATCGGCTACGACGCCGCCGCGCTGGGCAACCACGAGTTCAACTACGGCATCCCGGTGCTCCGCACGTTCGAGGAGCAGTGCGACTTCCCGCTGCTCGGGGCGAACGCGCTGGACGCGAAGACCCTGCGACCGGCGTTCGCGCCGTACAGCATGCACCGGCTGCGCACGCCGCACGGGAAGGACGTCAGGGTCGCGGTCCTCGGGCTGACGAACCCCGGCATCGCCATCTGGGACAAGGCGAACGTCAGCGGGAAGATGGTCTTCCCGGGCCTGGAGGAGCAGGCGGCGAAGTGGGTGCCGAAGCTCCGCTCGATGGGCGCGGACGTGGTGGTCGTGTCGGCGCACTCCGGGTCCAGCGGCACGTCCTCGTACGGTGACCAGCTGCCGTACGTCGAGAACGCGGCCGGGCTGGTCGCGGAGCAGGTGCCGGGGATCGACGCGATCCTCGTGGGCCACGCGCACACCGAGATCCCGGAGTACCGGGTGCGGAACAAGCGGACCGGCAAGGACGTCGTCCTGTCCGAGCCGCTGAAGTGGGGCCAGCGCCTGACGCTGTTCGACTTCGACCTGGTGTGGGAGAAGGGCCGCTGGACCGTCGAGAAGGTGGGGGCCCGGGTCCTCAACTCCAACACGGTGGCGGAGGACCCGGAGATCACCGGGCTGCTCGGGGACGAGCACCGGAAGGTCGTGGCGTACGTCAACCAGATCATCGGCACCTCGACCGCCGCGATGACCACGGCCGACGCGCCGTGGAAGGACGAGCCGATCATCGACCTGATCAACGTGGTGCAGGCGGAGACCGTGAAGGCGGCGCTGGCGGGTGGCGCGCACGCGGCGCTGCCGGTGCTCTCGCAGGCCTCGTGTTTCTCGCGGACGGCCCGGATCCCGGCCGGCCAGGTCTCGATCAAGGACGCCGCGGGCCTGTACCCCTTCGAGAACACGCTGGAGGCCCGTCTGATGACGGGTGCGCAGCTGAAGGACTACCTGGAGTTCTCGGCGCGGTACTACGTGCAGACGCCGGCGGGGGCGCCGCTCGACACCGCGAAGCTGACGAACGCCGACGGCATCCCGGACTACAACTACGACGCGGTGTCGGGGCTGACGTACGACATCGACATCGCGAGGCCGGCGGGTTCGCGGATCGTGAACCTGTCGTTCGAGGGCAGGCCGCTGGATCCGGCGGCGCGGTTCGTGCTGGCGGTGAACAACTACCGGGCGAGTGGCGGCGGTGCGTTCCCGCATGTCGCGGGTGCCCAGCAGCTGTGGGCGAACTCGGACGAGATCCGCAACACCATCATCCAGTGGGTGCAGGCGAAGGGGACGGTGGATCCGGCGCTGTTCGCGTCGGTGGACTGGAAGCTGACGCGGGACGGGGTGCCCGTCTTCTGAGGTCCGGCGGGGCCCGTCCGGTGGTGACCGGTCGGACGGGCCCCGGCCGTCACTGCTGTACGAGAGGCGTCAGCTTCTGGCCCTGGGCCGGGATGCTCGGCGCCTCTCGTGTCTCCAGGCCGAAGCTGGTGAACGCGGTGCGGCGGGGCAGCGGGTAGGGGTCCTTGCCGGTGACGGCGTTGAGGATGGTGGCGCTGCGCCAGGCGGCGAGGCCGAGGTCGGGGGCGCCGACGCCGTGGGTGTGCTTCTCGGCGTTCTGGACGTGGACGGCGCCGGTGACCGAGGGGTCGAGGACGAGCCGGTGGCGTTCGTCGACGCGGGGGCGGCCGGCGGAGTCGTGGCGGAGGTAGGGGTCGAGGCCGGCCAGCATGCGGTCGACGGAGCGCTCCCGGTAGCCGGTGGCGAGGACGACGGCGTCGGTGGTGAGGCGGGAGCGGGTGCCCTGCTGGAGGTGTTCGAGGTGCAGCTCGACCTGGGTGGTGGCGACGCGGCCGGCGGTGCGGACCCGGACGCCGGGGGTGAGGACGGCGTCGGGCCATCCGCCGTGGAGGGTGCGGCGGTAGAGCTCGTCGTGGATGGCGGCGATGGTGTCGGTGTCGATGCCCTTGTGGAGCTGCCACTGCCGGGGGACGAGGTCGCCGCGTACGGCCTCGGGCAGGGCGTGGAAGTAGCGGGTGTAGTCCGGGGTGAAGTGTTCGAGGCCCAGTTTGGAGTACTCCATCGGCGCGAAGGCCTCGGTGCGGGCGAGCCAGTGGATCTTCTCGGCGCCGGTGGGGCGGGCGCGGAGCAGGTCGAGGAAGACCTCGGCCCCTGATTGGCCGGATCCGATCACCGTGACGTGTTCGGCGGCGAGCAGCGTGTCGCGGTGGGTGAGGTAGTCGGCGGAGTGGAAGACGGGGACGCCGGGGGCGTCGGCGAGCGGCTTGAGGGGCTCGGGGACGTAGGGCTCGGTGCCGACGCCGAGGACGACGTTCCGGGTGTAGGCGCGGCCCAGGGCCTCGGCCTCGCCGTCGGGGTCGATCTGGGTGAAGTCGACTTCGAAGAGGCGGCGTTCGGGGTTCCAGCGGACGGAGTCGACCTGGTGGCCGAAGTGGAGTCCGGGGAGTCGTTCGCTGACCCAGCGGCAGTAGGCGTCGTATTCGGCGCGGTGGATGTGGAACTTCTCGGCGAAGTAGAAGGGGAAGAGGCGTTCGCGGGCCTTGAGGTAGTTGAGGAAGGTCCAGGGGCTGGCGGGGTCGGCGAGGGTCACCAGGTCCGCGAGGAACGGGACTTGGAGGGTGGCGCCCTCGATGAGGAGGCCGGGGTGCCAGTGGAAGGCGGGCTTCTGCTCGTAGAAGGCGGTGGCGAGGCCGCCGGGCATGCCGTGGGCGAGGGCGGCGAGGGAGAGGTTGAAGGGGCCGATGCCGACGCCCACGAGGTCGTGGGGCCGGTCGGGGTCGTCCTGGGAGGTGCTGCCGGTCATCGGTGGGTGCTGCCTTCCACGAGGGTGATGAGCTGGGCCAGGTCGCCGGAGGTGGCGTGGGGGTTGAGCAGGGTGGCCTTGAGCCAGAGGCGGCCGTCGGCCTGGGCGCGGCCGAGGACGGCGTGGCCCCGGGTGAGGAGGGTGCGGCGGACGGCGGCGACGGTGTCGTCGTCGAGGTCGGGGTGGTCGCCGGGGGCGGTGCGCGACGGGGTGGGTGGAGGGCCGCTGGTCGGCCTCGTATCCCCAGGCCTTGCGGGTGACGCCGAAGTCGACCCAGGTGTCGGGGAAGAGGTCGGAGCAGGCCTCGTTGACGGTCTGGTAGCCCATGTACTCGGCGAAGGACTCGTTCAGCCAGATGTCGTCCCACCAGCGGAGGGTGACGAGGTCGCCGAACCACATGTGGGCCATCTCGTGGGCGATGACCATGGCGCGGGTCTGCCGCTCGGTGACGGTGACGGCGGAGCGGAAGACGAACTCGTCGCGGAAGGTGACGAGGCCGGGGTTCTCCATGGCGCCCGCGTTGAACTCGGGGACGAAGGCCTGGTCGTACGAGTCGAAGGGGTACGGCTCGTCGAACTTCTCGTGGAAGCGGTCGTAGCAGGCCCTGGTGACGGCGAGGATCTCGTCGGCGTCGGCGTCGAGGTGGGGGGCGAGGGAGCGGCGGCAGTGGATGCCGAAGGGGAGCCCGGCGTGCTCGGTGCGGACGGAGTGCCAGGGGCCGGCGGCGACGCACACGAAGTAGGTGGAGAGCGGCGGGGTGGGGGCGGCTCGCCAGCGGCCGTCGGACTGCTGTTCCGTGATGCCGTTGGCGAGGACGGTCCAGCCCTCGGGGGCGGTGACGGTCAGCTCGAAGACGGCTTTGAGGTCGGGCTGGTCGAAGGCGGCGAAGACGCGCTGGACGTCCTCCATGAAGAGCTGGGTGTAGACGTAGGACTCGCCGTCGCTGGGGTCGGCGAAGCGGTGCATGCCCTCGCCGGTGCGGGAGTAGCGCATGGTCGTACTGATCCGCAGGACGTGCTCGCCCTCGCTCAGGTGCAGCGGGAGGCGGTTGCCGTCGAGGGCGGCGGTGTCGAGGGGCTCGTCGTCCAGGAGGGCGGAGTGCAGGGTTTCGGGCTTCAGCTCGACGAAGGTGTCCCCGGCGGTACGGGCGGTGAACCGGATGAGGCTGGTCGATTCGAAGGTCTCGTCGCCGGTGGTGAGGTCGAGGTCCACGCTGTAGTGCTGGACGTCGAGGAGCTGGGCACGGGTCTGCGCTTCGTCGCGCGTCAGTACGGACATGGCCCTATGCTGCCCGATGCTCTCGGCGTCGGGCAGGGGTGGTGGGGCCCGGACCTGCCGGGAGTGCGTCACCGGCGGTTCTCCCGGGCGTTCTCGGGCGGGTCCCCGCCGTTCTCGGGCAGGACCCGCCCGGTTCTCACGCGAGTCCCCGCCCGGTTCTCACGCGAGTCCCCGGCCGTCCTCAGGCGAGGCCCGCGCCGTTCAGGTGGGCGAAGGCGGCGGTGATGCGGGGGCGGTCGTAGCCCTCGGGCCCGGCGGCCCCGTCGGAGAGCAGGGCGTGGAGCAGGATGCGGGCCTTGGCGGGGTCGAGGGGGCCGGCGGGGACGAGACCGTGCCGGAGCAGGTCGTACTCGGATCCGGGGCCGCGGTAGGTGTCGGTGAGGGTCGGTCCCGCTCCGGTGCGGGAGGCGAGGACGACCGGGATGCGGCGGGCGAGCGCGGCGAGGGGTTCGACGAGCCAGGCGGGGGCGTGGCCGGCGCCGAAGGCGGCGACGACGAGTCCCTGGAAGCGGTGGTCGACGGCGTCGAGGAGTTCGCCGCGGTCGCCCTGGGAGAGGGTGATCAGGGCGACCCGTACCTCGGGGTCGAGGGTGAGCGGGTGGGTCGCGGCGGGGA
>NZ_RDBH01000129.1:1185088-1186992 GCF_008042145.1 Streptomyces sp. adm13(2018) | reverse complement strand
GCGGAACAGGATGCGGGGTGCGCCCTCGACGACGTGGCCGAGGGGACCGGTGCCGGGTGAGGCGAAGGTGGCGACCGAGGTGGTGTGGGTCTTCCGGGCGTGGCGGGCGGCGTGGATCTCGTCGGCCATGACGACGAGGACGCCCAGGTCGCGGCAGGCCGGGTCGGCGGCGACGGCGAGGGCGGCGGCCAGGTTGGCGGGGCCGTCGGCGCCGGGGAGGTCGGGGCGGCGCATGGCGCCGGTGACGACGACGGGCCGCTCGGTGGTGCAGAGCAGGTCGAGGAGGAAGGCGGTCTCCTCCAGGGTGTCGGTGCCCTGGACGACGACGGCGCCGGATCCCGCGGCGACGGTGGTACGGATCTCGGCGGCGAGGGCGGCGAGGTCGGCGTGGGTGAGGGTGGAGCTGGGGACGCGGCGGAAGTCGTGGAGGACGATGTCGTGGTCGCCGCCGAGTTCGGCGAGGACTTCCCGGCCGCTCATGCGGGCCGCGTCACCGCCTCGCGCGGAGATGGTCCCTCCGAGGGTGAAGACCGTGACGCGGGCCATTCAGCGTGCTCCGTCCGCGATCGTCTCGTGGTGGCGGATGACCTCGGCGATGATGAAGGTGAGGAGCTTCTCGGCGAACGCCGGGTCCAGTTTGGCGCTGCCGGCGAGTTGCCGCAGCCGGGCGATCTGCCGGGCCTCGCGGGCGGGGTCGGCGGGCGGCAGCTGGTGCTCGGCCTTGAGGACGCCGACCTGCTGGGTGCATTTGAAGCGTTCGGCGAGCATGTGGACGACCGCCGCGTCGATGTTGTCGATGCTCTCCCGCAGCCGGGTCAGTTCGGCCTGGACGGACTCGTCGGGCCGGGCCGGTCGAGGGTGCGGGGGCCGACGGTGGGGAGGGTGCCGTGCTGGAGTCCGACGCCGAGGCAGACGAGGCCGAGCCGGTGGTGGACGGGGCTGGGCGTGAAGTAGCGCATCCAGGTGTGGTACATGCGGTGGCGCCCTTTCCCTGGCCCGTCCGGTGGGTCGGGACCGGGCGGGCGGTAACGTCCAAACTGCGACGATCTTTGTCCATGGACCGCCTCGCCGCCAGAGGGCGAGGGTGAGGCCATGAGCACGTTCGCTGTGGGTGACGAGGACTTTCTGCTCGACGGGCGGCCGGTGCGCCTCCTGTCGGGGGCGCTGCACTACTTCCGGGTGCACGAGGAGCAGTGGGGGCACCGGCTGGGGATGCTGCGTGCGATGGGCCTCGACTGCGTCGAGACGTACGTCCCGTGGAATCTGCACGAGCCGGAGCCGGGGCGGTACGCGGACCCGGACGCCCTCGGCCGGTTCCTGGACGCGGTGGCGCGGGCGGGGATGCGGGCGATCGTGCGCCCGGGGCCGTACATCTGCGCCGAGTGGGAGAACGGCGGGCTGCCGCACTGGCTGACGGGCCCGCTGGGGCGGCGGGTGCGGACGCTGGATCCGGCGTTCCTCGGGCCGGTGGAGGCGTGGTTCCGGCGGTTGCTGCCGCAGGTGGTGGAGCGGCAGATCGATCGGGGCGGTCCGGTGGTGCTGGTGCAGGTGGAGAACGAGTACGGCAGTTACGGCAGCGACCAGGGCTATCTGGAGTGGCTGGCGGGGCTGTTGCGGGGCTGCGGGGTGAGTGTTCCGCTGTTCACGTCGGACGGTCCCGAGGACCACATGTTGACGGGCGGCTCGGTGCCGGGGGTGCTCGCGACGGCGAACTTCGGTTCGGGTGCGCGGGAGGGTTTCGCGACGCTGCGGCGCCACCGGCCGGCGGGGCCGCTGATGTGCATGGAGTTCTGGTGCGGCTGGTTCGACCACTGGGGCACGGAGCACGCGGTGCGGGCGGCGGGCGACGCGGCGGAGGCGCTGCGGGAGATCCTGGAGTGCGGGGCGTCGGTGAATGTGTACAT
>NZ_RDBH01000129.1:1144178-1184988 GCF_008042145.1 Streptomyces sp. adm13(2018) | reverse complement strand
GTGCTTCCCGCTGCCCAACGTTCCTGCTTGTCGCGTGCCATCAGGCATCACTTCCCTTCGGCTTGAGGACGGGGCCACGGCCCCGTACGGGCACCGGCACGGGCTGCCSTCGGGCGTCGGCGCCCGCGGTGGACCCGGTGACGGTCAGGTCCTCGAACAGGGCGCGCGCCTGCACCAGCGCCTCGCGCAGCTCCTCGGTGGAGGTGGAGCCGGATCGCGTCGCCCGGTGGATCGTGCGCAGGCCCTCGACATGGTGCGGATGGTGCACCGACAGGGCGCCGATCTGCTCGTCGCGCCGGTCGGCGTCCGGGAAGCCACGGACCGCGGCGACCCGGGTGAGGAGCTGCTCGGCGTCGGCGACGGCCTGCGCCGGGGCGTCGACGAAGCGCTCCTGGAGGGTGGTCCACTGGGTGGTGTACTGCTCGCGGACCGCCGGTTCGAGCGGCAGCGGGCGGATGCCGCCGTACCGCTCGGTACGCTCGCGCAGGTCGCGGTGGGTCGCATCGACGTCACCACCGTGCCGTTCGAGGCTGCGGTCGTACTCGGGGCCGAAACTGCGCTTCAGTGAGCGCGTGCCGCTGCCCGTGCCCGTGCGGGCCCGGATCAGGACACCGGCCACCAGTACCACCGCGACCAGCGCCACGATGATGAGAACTGTGGTCAGGGTCGACATGGCTGCCTTCCTGGACGGGGACTCCTGGCTGGCTGTTCGGTCGTGCTTGCTTGGGGCGCCTAGGACCCGGCTTGCCGGTTCTGGGAGCGCCAAACCCACGGGACGGCAGGGTCACCGGTCCGGCGGGCACGAGGGGCCGGTCCGGCGGCGCCGCGACCAGTCCGGCGGCACCCGGGCGCCCGGCCTCCGGCGGGCGAACGGAAGTACTCGTCCACTATGTGGAACGGAGTCTGGGACGGTTCCCTCCGGTGCTAGCGTGCCGGTCATGCAGCACACCGCCACCCTCGCCATGATGCGAATGATGCCCCCTCCCCCGGAGGCGCTTCGCTAGCGAAGCCGTGTGCGCGCAGGACGCGACGGACCCTCCGGAAACGGAGGGTCCTTTTTTGCGTCCCGGCCCGGTGCCGAGCCCGTCGGCACCCGCACCGCGAACCTCTTCCACCCCGTCCCCTCCCTCGACAGAAGGGCGAAGTACCGCCATGTCCCTTCCTCCGGTCGTCTCCCTCACGGACTGCGCCGACCCCAACGCGCTCGCCCGCCAGTCCACCCGGATCGCCGCCCTCTTCGGCTCCACGCCGACCGTCCTGCCGCTCGGCGGCCCCGACCCGGAGGGCGCCGCCGCCCTCACCCTGCTCGACCTGCTCCGCTCCACGGACCTGATCGGCGGCCCGAGCCGGCCCGTCGTGGTCCTCGTCAACATCGCGCCGAGGGACGGGCACTGGCCCAACGGCGTGCCCTTCTGCTCCTTCCGCCACGGGAACCACCTGGTGGTCAGCACGCTGAACCACCGGGTGCTGGCACCGCTGGCGACCTACCTGGGGCTCACGGAGGTCCAGGTCACCGATGTCCGCGAGGTGCTGGAAGCGGCCGCCGCCGACTGGGCCGCACTGACGCCGGCCGAGATCGAGGAGATGGTGCGGACCCAGTTCCGCAGCCTCTGGTACGCGCCGCTGCTGGCCCGCTGGCTGGTGGACGGCCATCCCGTCCCCGCGCGGCCGACGCCGGTCCGCCCGGCCTCCGCCGAGGACGTGCGGATCGCCGTGGTCGACAACTTCGGCAACTGCAAGCTGGACCGCCCGGCGGCCGAACTGCCGGGTTACGCCCCCGCCGAGAGCCTCCTCGTACGCAACCGGCGCGACGGCCGCGACATCCGGGTGCGCTGTTACGACCGGCTTCCCGACGTCCCGCTGGGCGAGCCCGGAATCACCGTCGGCAGCTCCGGGGTCGGTTTCGCCGAACTGGTCGTCCGCGGCGGTTCCGCGGCGGAGGCCTTCGGACTGCGCCAGGGCGACCGCGTATTCGACCTCACCAGCTGACACCGCACCAACGCGCCACCCCGGCAGGGGACTTCCCGATCGCCGGCCCGTCTCCCCGTACCTTTCCCGGACTTCTCCCCAAGGACCTCCGATGTCTCGTACCCGTACGTCCCTCGCGGCCGCGGCCGCCGCCCTCGTCGCGCTCGCGGCGGCCGCCTGCGCACCGCAGCCGAACAGCACCGATGCGGCGTCCGGCGCCAGGAAGCCCGCCCGGTGCACGACCGACCACCCGAGCCTCCACGAGCGCGGCCGGCTCACCGTCGCGACCGACTCCCCGGCCTACGAGCCGTGGTTCGACAGCAACACCCCGTCGAACGGAAAGGGGTTCGAAAGCGCCGTCGCCTATGCGGTGGCCGAGAAGCTGGGCTTCGCACGCGGACAGGTGAAATGGGTCGTCGAACCCTTCTCCCATTCCTACGCCCCCGGCGCCAAGTCCTTCGACTTCGACATCAACCAGATCTCCATCACGCCGCAGCGCGCGAAAGCCGTGGACTTCTCCTCCAGTTACTACACGGCCGATCAGGCCGTCCTGGCGCTCGACGGATCCCGGTTCGCGAAGGCCACCTCCCTGAGCGCCCTCAAGGACGCCAGGATCGGCGTACAGGTGGCGACGACCAGCTACCAGGCCGTGCTCGACCAGATCAAGCCGGCGAAGCAGCCGCGCGTCTTCAGCACCACCAAGGACGAGGTGACCGCGCTGCGGAACGGTCAGATCGACGCGATCGTCACCGATCTGCCCACCGTGTTCTACCTGGCCGGGGCGGAGCTGGAGAACGGGGAGATCGTCGGCCAGTTCGGCTACGCGGGCGGCACCCCCGAGGAGTTCGGTCTGCTGCTGCCGAAGAACAGCGGGTACACCTCCTGCGTCGACCAGGCCCTCGACGAGCTCAGGACCGACGGCACGCTCGCCCGGCTCACCACTCAGTGGCTCTCCGCCTCGGCGGACGTCCCCGAGCTGAAGCGATAACGGGCCGGCTGTGGACATCGGCAAGACGGCAGCGCCGGAGCGGCCGGCCCCCGTTCCGGACACGCCCGACACGGGCTACCGGCCCAGCGCGCACGAACAGGAGCGGCAGCGGTACCGCCGCTCCCGCAAGCGCCGCCACACCTGGGTCTCCACCCTCTGCACCCTGCTCGGCCTGGTGGTCGTGGGCGCGGCGGCGGTGGCGTCACCGGGCTGGGAGCGCGTCGACAGTCTGTTCTTCGACGGCGCCGAGCTGCGCGCCGCCCTCCCCGACCTCCTCCGCGGCTTCTGGCTCAACATCCAGATGTTCCTCGTCGCCGAGGTCCTGATCCTCGTCCTGGGACTGCTGATCGCCCTGGTGCGGGTGACCCGCGCGCCGGGTCTCCAGCCGCTGCGGCTCGCGGCCACGGTCTACGTGGACGTCTTCCGCGGCGTACCGACCCTGCTGCTGGTCTTCCTCGTCGGCTTCGGACTGCCCGCGCTCCAGCTCCAGGGCACCCCGTCCGAGCCCTGGATCCTCGGCGTGATCGCCCTGACCCTCTCG
Source organism: Streptomyces sp. adm13(2018) (assembly GCF_008042145.1). GTDB lineage: Bacteria > Actinomycetota > Actinomycetes > Streptomycetales > Streptomycetaceae > Streptomyces. The sequence continues at coordinate 1,181,491 of NZ_RDBH01000129.1, read as the reverse complement.
TACACCGCGTACGTCGCCGAGGTGTTCCGCGCGGGTCTGAACTCGGTCCATCCCGCCCAGCGGAACGCGGCCCGGGCCCTGGGACTCAACGAGCGGCAGGCCGTGCGGCACGTCGTCCTCCCGCAGGCCGTGCGCAACGTACTGCCGCCCCTGCTCAACGACTTCATCTCCCTGCAGAAGGACACGGCCCTGGTCGCCGTCCTCGGTCCGCTGGAAGCCCTGCGGGCCGCGCAGATCAAGGCGGACTACGACTTCAACTACACCCCGTACCTGGGAGCGGCCCTCTTGTTCATCGCGGTGACCATCCCGCTGACCCGCTTCGCCGACCGGCTCCAGCGGCGGGCGGCCCGGCGCACCTGGGCGGGGGCGGCCGGATGAGCCAGTCGCTGCTGCGCATCCGCGGCCTCCGCAAGCAGTACGGGGAGCGGCTGGTGCTGCGCTCGATCGACCTGGACGTCGCCGAGCACGAGGTCGTCTGTCTGATCGGCGGCTCGGGCTCGGGCAAGTCGACCCTGTTGCGCTGTGTCGACCTGCTGGAGGTCGTCGACGACGGGACCGTCCATCTGAGCGGGACCGAGCTGACCGACCCGCGTCTCGACCCCGACGTCGCCCGCCGTCGGATCGGCATCGTCTTCCAGGCGTACAACCTCTTCCCGCATCTGAGCGTGCTGGACAACATCACGCTCGCGCCGCGCCGCGTGCACGGCGTGCCGCGCCGGAAGGCCGAGGCCTCGGCCCGCGAGCTGCTCGACCGCCTCGGGCTCGCGGACAAGGCAGACGAGCACCCCGACCGGCTCTCCGGCGGACAGCAGCAGCGGGCGGCGATCGCCCGCGCCCTGGCCACCGAGCCGGAGCTGCTGCTCTTCGACGAGATCACCTCGGCGCTCGACCCCGAGCTGGTCGGCGAGGTCCTGGACGTCGTCGCCGACCTGAAGCGGCGCGGGCTGACCATCCTGATGGCCACCCACGAGATGGACTTCGCCCGGCGGGTCGCGGATCGGGTCTGCTTCCTGGAGGGCGGCGTGATCGTGGAGCAGGGCACCGCCGAGCAGGTGCTGACCGATCCGCGGGAGCAGGCCACGCGCCGCTTCCTGGCCCGCGCGCTCGACCGGTCCTGAAGCCGACCGGTCCTCCCGCAGGCCGGCCCGGTGGATCACCGAAGCCGGTCCCTCCCCCCGCCACGGGGAGGGGCCGGCTTCTTCCGTCGGCGGGGCCGTCCGGTGTGGGTGCCGGGACGGCCGCCGGTATCAGTGGGCGCCGTAGACCGGTTGCGGTGGTTCGGAGGACGCGAGCAGTTTCCGTGCAGCCTCGCCCGCCTCCGCCGGGGTCCAGCGGGCTCCCTTGTCGGCGGTCGGTCCGGGGCGCCAGCCCTCCATGACCGTGATGCGGCCCGCCTCGGCCTCGAAGACCCGGCCGGTGACCCCGGCGGAGTCCGGGGAGCCGAGCCAGACGACGAGGGGGGAGACGTTCTCCGGGGCCATGGCGTCGAAGGCGTCGCCGCCGGGCGCGGCCATCGTCCCGGCGAAGGTCCGCTCAGTCATCCGGGTGCGGGCCGCCGGGGCGATCGCGTTGACCTGGACCCCGTAGCGGGCCGTCTCGGCGGCGGCGACGAGGGTCAGGCCGACGATCCCGGCCTTGGCGGCGGCGTAGTTGCCCTGCCCGACGCTGCCGAGCAGTCCCGCGCCCGAGCCGGTGTTGACGACGCGCGCCTCGGGGGTGCGTCCGGCCTTGGCCTCCGCGCGCCAGTGGGCGACGGCGTACTTCAGGGGCAGGAAGTGTCCCTTGAGGTGGACGCGCATGACGGCGTCCCAGTCGTCCTCGTCGAGGTTGACCAGCATGCGGTCGCGGAGGAAGCCCGCGTTGTTGACGAGGGTGTCCAGTCGGCCGAAGGCGTCGAGGGCGGTGGCGACGAGGGAGGCGGCGCCTTCCGGGGTGGCGACGTCGCCGCCGTGGGCGACCGCCTCTCCCCCGGCCGCCCTGATCTCGTCGACGACCCGCTGCGCGGGGGCCGCGCCGCCCCCGGTCCCGTCGAGGCCGACGCCGAGGTCGTTCACGACGACCCGGGCGCCCTGGGCGGCGAAGGCGAGGGCGTGGGCCCGGCCGAGTCCTCGTCCCGCGCCGGTGACGATCACGACCCGTCCGGTGCAGAGTCCCGTCATGGTGGGGTCCTTTCGATGGCAGGGAGCGACGAGCGGGTCGTCAGGGGCGGGGGGTGGCCGCGTCCAGGAACGCCGGGCGTTCCCCGCCGCCGTGCACGGGGAGGCTGGCGCCGCTGATGTACGCGGCCCGTTCGGAGGCGAGGAAGACGCAGGCGTCGCCGATGTCTGAGGGCTCGGCGAGCCGGCCGAGCGGCACGGTGCGGCCGACGGCGGCGATGCCGTCCTCGTCGCCGTAGTGCAGATGGGCCAGTTCGGTGCGGACCATGCCGAGGACGAGGGTGTTGACCCGCACGTGCGGCGCCCACTCCACCGCCATGGACCGGGCGAGGTTGTCCAGACCGGCCTTGGCCGCGCCGTACGCCGCGCTGCCCGGCGAGGGGCGGGTCCCGCTGACGCTGCCGATCATGATGACGGTTCCCCCGCCGGGCTGGCGGCGCATCACCTCGTACGCGGCGAGCGAGGCGGTCAGGGGGGTGAGGAGGTTCAGTTCGACGACCCGGGCGTGCTGCCCGGGCCCGCCGTCGCCGAGCATGCGGTACGGGGTTCCGCCGGCGTTGTTGACGAGGACGTCCAGTCGGCCGTGGTCGTCGCGCACCCGGTCGAAGAAGGCCGTGACGGCCGCCGGATCGCGCAGGTCGACGGGGAGGAAGCGGGCCGTGCGCCCGGCTGCCCCGACGGGTTCGCCGGGTGCTCTGCGCGCGCAGGTCACGACCTCCGCGCCGGCTTCCAGCAGGGCCCGCGCGATCCCGGCCCCGACGCCCCGCGTGCCGCCGGTGACGACGGCGACGGACCCCGAGAGGTCGATGGTGACTGCCAAGGGACACCTCCCGCAGCGGGCGAACCACTGCTATCTTACACCTAACAAACGTTTGGTGGAAAGGTAGCTGATCCGCTCATGGGTGTCTCCACCTCCGCCCCCGACAAGGGCATCGCCGTCGTCACCGTCGACTTCCCCCCGGTCAACGCCTTTCCCGTGCGGGGCTGGTACGACCTCGCCGCCGCCCTCCGCGCGGCGGGCGCCGATCCCGAGGTGCGCTGCGTCGTCCTCACCGCCGAGGGACGCGGGTTCAACGCCGGAGTGGACATCAAGGAGCTCCAACGGGCTGCCGGGCACGGAGCACTCCTGGGCGCCAACCGCGGCTGCTCCGAGGCCTTCGCGGCCGTCTACGACTGCGAGGTGCCCGTGATCGCCGCCGTGCACGGCTTCTGCCTCGGCGGCGGCATCGGCCTGGTCGGCAACGCCGACGCGATCGTCGCCGCCGAGGACGCGACCTTCGGCCTGCCCGAGCTGGACCGGGGCGCCCTCGGCGCGGCCACGCACCTGGCCCGCCTGGTCCCCCAGCACCTGATGCGGACCCTTTACTACACCTCGCGCACGGTCACCGCGGAGGAGTTGCACCGGCACGGCTCTGTCTGGCGGGTCGTGCCCCGCGAGGCGCTGCGCGACGCCGCGCTGGAACTCGCCCGGGAGATCGCCGCGAAGGACGGGCACCTCCTCCGGCTCGCCAAGGCGGCGATCAACGGCATCGACCCGGTGGACGTCCGGCGCAGTTACCGCTTCGAGCAGGGCTTCACCTTCGAGGCCAACCTCAGCGGTGTCGCCGACCGGGTCCGCGACACCTTCGGCGGGGGCGGCGGGAGCGGCGCGGGAGGCGGCGCCACGGACACGACGTTCACCAGGGACCGGGAGGAGCAGTCGTGAGCAGGGACAAGACGATGACCGCCGACGAGGCCGTGGGCCGGCTGCGGAGCGGGATGACGGTCGGCATCGGCGGCTGGGGTTCCCGGCGCAAGCCGATGGCGCTGGTCCGGGCGCTGCTGCGGTCCGACGTGACCGATCTGACGGTGGTCTCGTACGGCGGCCCGGACGTGGGCCTGCTCGCCGCCGCGGGGAGGATCCGCACGCTGGTCGCGGCCTTCGCCACGCTCGACTCCGTCCCCCTGGAGCCGCACTTCTGCGCGGCCAGGCAGCAGGGCTCCCTCGAACTGGTCGAGCTGGACGAGGCCATGGTCATGTGGGGACTGACGGCCGCCGTGCACCGGCTGCCCTTCATGCCCATCCGGGCGGGGCTCGCCTCGGACGTGATGCGTGTCAACCCCACGCTGCGGACGGTCACTTCCCCGTACGAGGACCGCGAGGAGCTCGTCGCCGTCCCCGCGCTGCGCCTGGACGCGGCGCTGGTCCACGTCAACCGGGCCGACGTCCACGGGAACGGCCAGTACCTGGGCCCCGACCCGTACTTCGACGACCTGTTCTGCGAGGCCGCCGACACCGCGTACGTCTCCTGCGAGCGCCTGGTGGAGACCGCGGACCTCCTCAAGGACGCGGCGCCGCAGTCCCTGCTGCTGAAGCGCGCGTTCGTCGACGGGGTCGTCGAGACCCCGAACGGCGCGCACTTCACCTCCTGTGACCCCGACTACGACCGGGACGAGGCCTTCCAGCGCGCCTACGTCCGGGCCGCCCGCGACCCGGAGGTGTGGCGGGCCTTCAGCGCCCGCTTCCTGTCCGGTGACGAGGACGCCTACCAGGCCGCGGTCGCGGCGTTCCACGAGGAGGAAGCATGAGCGGCACCGGCACGACGACGCCCCCGCAGGCCACGGGGGTGACGCGGGCCGAGTACTGCGTCGTCGCCTGCGCCGAGGCATGGCGGAACGCCGGTGAGGTGCTCGCCGGCCCGATGGGCACCGTGCCCGTGATCGGCGCCCGCCTCGCGAAGCTCACCTTCTCCCCCGACCTGCTGCTGACCGACGGGGAGGCGCTGCTGATGGGCGACGTGCCGGCCGTCGGCGGCGCGCCCCGGGTCGTCGAGGGCTGGCTGCCGTACCGGCAGCACCTGGCCCTGGTCGCCACCGGGCGGCGGCACGTGATGATGGGCGCGAGCCAGCTCGACCGGTACGGGAACCAGAACATCAGCTGCATCGGCGACTGGGAGCGCCCGAAGCGGCAACTCCTCGGAGTGCGCGGCGCACCCGTCAACACCCTGAACAATCCCACCAGTTACTGGGTGCCCAAGCACTCGGCCCGGGTGTTCGTCGAGCGGGTCGACATGGTCTGCGGCGTCGGCTACGACCGGGCCGCCGCGGCCGGGCCCGCCGCGGCGCGCTACCACCGCGTCCCCGACGTCATCAGCGACCTGGGCGTCTTCGACTTCGAGACCCCGGACCGCGGCATGCGGCTGCGCTCGCTGCACCCCGGCGTCACCGTCGAGCAGGTCACCGAGGCGACCGGTTTCGCGCTGGCCGTCCCGGACGAGGTGCCGTACACCCGCGAGCCCACCGCCGAGGAACTGCGCCTGATCCGCGAGGAGATCGACCCGACGGGACTGCGCGAGCGGGAGGTCCCCGCGTGAACGACCTCGCGATCCCCACCCCGTTCACCGCACTCGTCGGGGTCCGGCACCCGGTCGTGCAGACCGGCATGGGGTGGGTGGCCGGCCCCCGGCTGGTCTCGGCGACCGCGAACGCCGGGGCGCTCGGGATCCTCGCCTCGGCGACGATGACCGTCGAGCAGCTCCGCGCCGCCGTGCGGGAGGTCAGGTCCCGTACCGACGCGCCGTTCGGCGTGAACCTGCGGGCGGACGCCGGGGACGCGGCCGAACGGGCGCGGATCATCGTCGAGGAGGGGGTACGGGTCGCGTCGTTCGCGCTCGCCCCGTCCCGCGAGCTGATCGCACGGCTCAAGGACGCCGGTGTGGTCGTCGTCCCCTCGGTCGGGGCCAGGCGGCACGCCGAGAAGGTCGCCGCGTGGGGGGCCGACGCGGTGATCGTGCAGGGCGGCGAGGGCGGCGGCCACACCGGCAGCGTCGCCACCACGGTCCTGCTCCCCCAGGTCGTGGACGCCGTGGACATCCCGGTCGTCGCGGCCGGCGGGTTCCACGACGGACGCGGCCTGGTCGCCGCGCTGGCCTACGGCGCGGCCGGGATCGCGATGGGCACGCGCTTCCTCCTCACCTCCGACAGCACGGTCCCTGAGGCGGTGAAGGCCCGCTATCTCGCGGCGGCGGTCACGGACGTCACCGTCACCACCCAGGTGGACGGACTGCCGCACCGGATGCTGCGGACGGAGCTGGTCGACGCGCTGGAGCGCTCGGGCCGGGCGTCCGCGCTGCTCCGGGCGGTGCGGCACGCCGCGGCCTTCCGGCGCGAGTCCGGCATGAGCTGGCCGGAGATGGTCCGGGACGGCCTGGCGATGCGGCACGGCAGGGACCTGACCTGGAGCCAGATCCTGCTGGCCGCGAACACCCCGATGCTGCTCAGGGCGTCCATGGTGGACGGCCGCACCGACCTCGGCGTGATGGCCTCCGGCCAGGTCGCGGGAGTCATCGACGACCTGCCGTCCTGTGCCGAACTCGTCGAACGCCTCATGTCCGAGGCCCGCACCGCGCTCCATGCCCTGCCCGCGACGACCTGACCCCCCGGGTCCACCGCCCCCGGGGTGCGGTCACCCCGGCGGGCGGCCCGGGCCGGCCCGGAGACGTCACAGCCGTTCGATGATCGTCACGTTCGCCTGGCCGCCACCCTCGCACATGGTCTGCAGACCGTAGCGGCCGCCGGTGCGCTCCAGTTCGTGCAGCAGGGTGGTCGCCAGCTTGGTGCCAGTGGCGCCGAGCGGGTGCCCGAGGGCGATGGCACCGCCGTTGACGTTGACCTTGTCCGGGTCGGCGCCGGTCTCCTTGAGCCAGGCCAGGACGACCGGGGCGAAGGCCTCGTTGATCTCGACCAGGTCGATGTCGTCGAGCGTCATCCCGGCCTTCTTCAGCGCGTACGCCGTCGCCGGGATGGGCGCGGAGAGCATCCGGATCGGGTCCTCGCCCCGCACGGACAGGTGGTGGACACGGGCCCGCGGCGTCAGCCCGTGTTCGCGTACGGCGCGCTCCGAGGCGATCAGCAGCGCCGAGGCCCCGTCGGAGACCTGCGAGGACACCGCGGCGGTCAGCCGCCCGCCCTCGACCAGCGGCTTCAGACCGGCCATCTTCTCCAGAGTGGTGTCGCGGCGCGGGCCCTCGTCGGTGGTGACGTCCCCGTACGCGACGGTCTCCCGGTCGAAGCGGCCCTCGTCGATGGCGCGGACGGCCCGCCGGTGCGACCGGAGGGCGTACTCCTCCATGTCCGCACGGGAGACATCCCACTTGGCGGCGATCAGTTCGGCCCCGTGGAACTGGTTGACCGGCTGGTCGCCGTAGCGGGCGCGCCAGCCCTCGGAGCCGGCGTACGGGCCGTCGTTCAGTCCGAGCGGCGCGGCCGCCTGCCTACTGGCGAAGGCGATGGGCACCATCGACATGTTCTGCACACCGCCCGCGACGACCAGGTCCTGGGTGCCGGACAGGACGCCCTGGGCGGCGAAGTGGAGGGCCTGCTGGGAGGAGCCGCACTGGCGGTCCACGGTCACGCCGGGCACCTCCTCGGGGAGCCCGGCGGCCAGCCAGCTGGTGCGGGCGATGTCGCCGGCCTGCGGGCCGACGGTGTCGAGGCAGCCGAGGACGACGTCCTCGACGGCGGCCGGGTCGACGCCCGAGCGCTCCATCAGCGCCCTGAGGACGTGCGCTCCGAGGTCGGCGGGGTGGACGGCGGCCAGTCCGCCGTTCCGCCTGCCCACCGGGGTGCGTACCGCTTCGACGATGTATGCCTCGGCCATGACCGCTCCTTCTGCGAGGTCCACGTGGTTCCGGGTGTTCCGGGTGTGCGTCACGCGTGCTGGCTGCTGACGGAGACGACCTCGCCGGTCAGGTACGAGGAGTAGCCGCTGGCGAGGAAGACGATCACGTTGGCCACCTCCCAGGGCTCCGCGTACCGTCCGAACGCCTCGCGGGCGGTCAGCTCCTCCAGGAGTTCGGGGGTGGTGACCTTCACCAGGTGCGGGTGCACGGCCAGGCTCGGGGAGACGGCGTTGACCCGGACCCCGTACGCGGCGGCCTCCACGGCGGCGCAGCGGGTGAGGGCCATGACGCCGGCCTTGGCGGCGGCGTAGTGGGCCTGGCCCCGCTGGGCCCGCCAGCCGACCACCGAGGCGTTGTTGACGAGGACGCCGCCGGCGCCCGCGGCCCTCATGCGGCGCAGGGCGGCACGGGTGCAGCGGAAGGTGCCGTTCAGGGTGACGTCGAGGACCCGGTCCCACTGTTCGTCGGTCATGTCGGCCAGGTCGGCGGTGCCGCCGAGGCCGGCGTTGTTGACGACGATGTCGAGGCGCCCGTGGCGCTCCACGGCGAGGTCGAACAGCGCGGCGACCCGGGTCTCGTCGGTGACGTCGCAGGGCAGCGCGTCGACCCGGTCGGCGCCGAACTCGGCGGCCAGCCCCGCCTCGGACTCCTTGAGTCTGCGGCCGTGGGCGTCGGAGAGGAGCACCCGGGCGCCCTCCTCCAGGAGGCGTCTGGCGGTGGCGCCACCGATGCCGGCGCCCGCGGCCGCGGTGACGACGGCGGTGCGGCCGGCGAGCAGCCCGTGGCCCGGCACGTAGGGGGGTGGTGTCCCGGTCATGCGCGGGCCTCCTTGGGCAGGCCGAGGACGCGCTCGGCGATGATGTTCCGCTGGATCTCGTTGGAGCCGGCGTAGAGGGTGTCGGAGCGGGAGAAGAGGTAGAGGCGCTGCCAGTCGGTGAGGTCGTACGGCGCTCCGGCGGCGAGCATGCCCTCGGCGCCGCAGACGTCCATGGCGAGTTCTCCCAGCTCCCGGTGCCAGGTGGCCCAGAAGATCTTGCCGATGGAGGCCTCGGGGCCCGGGGCTCCGGCCGCGGCTCCGCCGAGCATCCGCAGGGCGTTGAACCGTATGGTCTCCAGGCCGATCCAGGCTCGGGCGAGGCGGTCGCGGATCAGCGGGTCGGCGGCGGCGCCGTTGCTCCGGGCGAGCGCGATGACGGCCTCCAGCTCGCGCCGGAAGCCGACCTGCTGGCCGAGGGTGGACACGCCCCGCTCGAAGCCGAGCGTGGCCATGGCCACGCGCCAGCCGTCGCCGGGGGCTCCGACGATGTGGGAGCCGTGGGTGCGGGCCCGGTCGAAGAAGACCTCGTTGAACTCCGAGGTCCCGGTCAGCTGGACGATGGGCCGGATCTCCACGCCGGCCTGGTCCAGGGGGACCAGGAGGTAGGAGAGCCCGTGGTGGCGGGTCGAGCCGGGCTCGGTGCGGGCGACGACGAAGCACCAGTCGGCCTCGTGCGCGAGTGAGGTCCACACCTTCTGTCCGGTGACCGCCCAGTCGTCGCCGTCGCGCTCCGCACGGGTCCGGACGTTGGCGAGGTCCGAGCCGGCGTCGGGTTCCGAGTAGCCCTGGCACCAGAGTTCCTCGGCGGCGGCGATCGGCGGGAGGAACCGGGCGCGTTGGGCGGCTGTGCCGAAGGCGATGAGGGTGGGGCCGAGGAGCTGCTCCCCGATGTGGTTGACGCGGGCGGGGGCGTCGGCGAGGGCGTACTCCTCGTGGAAGGCGACCTGCTGTTCGAGGGTGGCTCCCCGGCCGCCGTACTCCTCGGGCCAGCCGACGCAGGTCCAGCCGGCGGCGGCCATGTGCCGTTCCCAGGCGAGGCGTTCGGCGTGTGCCTCGTGCTCCCGTCCGGGGCCGCCGCGGCCGCGCAGAGCGGCGAACTCGCCCGTCAGCTCCGAGCGGAGCCAGCGGCGGACCTCCGCGCGGAACGCCTCGACGTCGTTCATGGCCGTACGTTAACCTACCAAACACTTGTTAGGGAAGGAGGGGCGGATGTCCGCTGCCCGCACCGCGACCGGCACGCCCGCGCCGCGGGAACCCGTCCGCTACGAACGCCGGGGCCCGGTGGCCGGGGTCCCCGTGGACCGCCCGGAGTACCACACCGTCCGGAACAGGGACATCCGCTCGACGAAGGCGGCGGGCGCCTGATGGATCTCGACTTCTCCGCGGCCGACCACGCCTTCCGGGCCGAGGCCCGCGCCTGGCTCACCGCGCACGTGCCCGACGTACCGCCGCCCTCCCTGGAGACGGAGAAGGGCTTCGCCGCCCACCGGGAGTGGGAACGGATCCTCTCCGCCGACCGCTGGTCGGTGGTCTCCTGGCCCGAGGAGTACGGCGGCCGGAACGCCTCCCTCCTCCAGTGGCTGATCTTCGAGGAGGAGTACTACGCGGCGGGCGCGCCCGGCCGGGTCGGTCAGAACGGCATCAACCTCCTCGCCCCCACCCTCTTCGAGCACGGCACCGAGGAGCAGCGCGCCCGCGTCCTGCCCCCCATGGCGAGCGGCCGGGTCGTCTGGGCCCAGGCCTGGTCCGAGCCGGAGTCCGGCTCGGACCTCGCCTCGCTCCGCTCCCGGGCCGAACGCACCGACGGCGGCTGGCTCCTGAGCGGCCAGAAGACCTGGTCGTCCCGCGCGGCCTTCGCCGACCGGGCCTTCGGCCTGTTCCGCAGCGACCCCGACACGGCCCGGCCGCACCAGGGCCTGACGTACCTGATGTTCCCGCTGGACGCCGAGGGCGTGACCGTACGGCCCGTCGGGCGCCTGGACGGCAAGCCCGCCTTCGCCGAGCTCTTCCTCGACTCGGTCTTCGTGCCCGACGAGGACGTGATCGGTACGCCGGGAGACGGCTGGCGGGTCGCGATGAGCACCGCGGGCAACGAGCGGGGACTGACCCTGCGCAGCCCGGGCCGGTTCACGTCCGCCGCCGCGCGTCTCACCGAGCTGTGGCGGGAGCACGCCGAGCCCTCCGACACCGCCCTGCGCGACCGGGTCGCCGACGCGGTCATCGGCGCCCGCGCCTACCGGCTCTTCAGCTACGCCCACGCCTCCCGGATCGCCGCCGGAGGCTCGATCGGCGCCGAGTCCAGCCTCAACAAGGTCTTCTGGTCCGAGCTGGACATCGCGCTCCACGAGACCGCGCTCGACCTGCTCGGTCCGTACGGGGAACTCGCCGACGAGGCCACGGACGCGCCCGCGGGCGGCGGCTGGGCCGAGGGCCACACGTTCTCCCTCGCCGGGCCGATCTACGCGGGCACCAACGAGATCCAGCGCGACATCATCGCCGAGCGGCTGCTCGGCCTCCCGAAGGGACGCCGGTGATGCGGTTCCTCCTCGACGACGACCAGCGGGAGTTCGCCCGCTCGCTGGACCGCATGCTCACCGCGGCCGGCACCCCGGCGGTCGCGCGGTCCTGGGCTGCCGGGGACACCGCGCCCGGGCGGGCGCTCTGGGCGCGGCTGGCGGAGGCGGACCTCTTCGCCCTCGCCGTCCCGGAACGCCACGGGGGCCTCGGCTCGCTGCCGGTGGAACTCGCGGTCGCGTTCACCGAGCTGGGACGCCATGTCGTGCCCGGTCCGCTGGTGGAGACGGTCGCCGCGGCGGCACTCCTCGACCGGCTCGGGGCCGGGGACACCGCAGGCCGGCCCGGGGCAGCGCACACCGCCAGCCGGCTCGGGGCAGCGCACACCACCGGCCGGCTCGGGACCGCCGCAACCGCCGACCTGCTCTCCCGGATCGCCGCCGGAGAGGCCCTCGTCTCGTTGTGCGTGCCGGCCGTCGGCGGTCCGTACGCCCTGGACGCGGAGGCCGCCGACGCCGTGCTCGTCGTCGAGGGCGACACCGTCCGCCTCGCCGGGGCCGTCGGGCCGGTCCAGCCCTCGGCGGACCCCGCGCGCCGGCTGGCCCGCCCGCTCGGCGGAACCGTGCTCGCCCGGGGTCCCGAGGTGGCCGCCGCCACCGCGTACTCCGCCGACGTCGCGGCCCTGGCCACCGCCGCCCAGTCGCTCGGTCTCGGCCGGGCCCTGCTCGACCGGACCGTCGCGTACGTCGGGCAGCGCACCCAGTTCGGGGTCCCCGTCGGCTCCTTCCAGGCCCTCAAGCACCGTCTCGCCGACACGCTGATCTCCCTGGAGTTCGCCCGGCCGCTGCTCCACGCGGCCGCCCTGGCCCTGGCGGAGGGAGCGGAGCACGCCTCGGCCGAGGTCGCCGCCGCGAAGGTCACCACGGGCGAGGCCGCCCACGCCGCGGCCCGCACCGCCCTCCAGCTCCACGGCGCCGTCGGCTACACGGAGGAGTTCGACCTCGCCCTGTGGATCCGCAAGGCCCGCCCCCTCCGGGACGCCTGGGGCACTCCCGCGGCCTGCCGCGCCCGCGTCCTCGCCGAAGGGGCCCTGACGTGAGGACGACGGCGGAGCAGGACGAACTGCGGTCCGCCGTACGGGCCGTGCTCGGCCGCCGTCCGGGGGACGCGGCCTGGGGCCCGCTGACCCGGCAGATCGGCGTCGCGGGCCTGGCCGTCCCGGAGGAGTACGGCGGCGCCGGGTGCGGGGCGGTGGAGGTCGGCGTGGTGATGGAGGAACTGGGAAGGGAGCTGAGCCCGGTCCCGTACCTCGGTTCCGCGGTGCTCGCGGTCCAGACGCTGCTCGCCTCGGGCGACGGGGCGGCCTGCGCCCGGCTGCTGCCCGGACTGGCCTCGGGTACGGCGGTGGGAACCCTGGCGTGGGCGGAGGGCGGCTCCTGGGATCCGTCGGACGTGCGGGCCCGGGCCGCCCCCGGGCCCGCGGGCGGGTGGCGGATCAGCGGGACCAAGGAGCACGTCCTCGACGACGGGCGGGCCGATGTGCTGCTCGTGGCCGCCCGTACGGCGGCGGGCGTCTCGCTCTTCGAGGTGCCCCTGGACGGCACGGGCGTGGAGCGGGTACCCGCGGTCCCGATGGACGCCACGCGCGCACAGGCGCGCGTGGTCCTCGCCGCGGCCGAAGCCCGGCTCCTGGGAGTCGAGGGCGACGGGGAACAGGTCCTGTCGCACGTCCTGGACCTGGCCTGCACGGCGCTCGCCGCCGAACAGGTCGGCGCCGCCGCACGCTGCCTGGAGCTCACCCTCGGCTACGCCGGGGAGCGCATCCAGTTCGGCCGGCCCATCGGCTCCTTCCAGGCGGTCAAACACCGTCTCGCGGACGCGTACGTCCTGGTGGAGTCGGCCCGCTCGGTCGCGCTCGGCGCCGCGTTCGCCGCCGCGGCGGGGGCCCCGGAGCTGTCCCGCCGCGCCGCCGCCGCGAAGTCGGCCTGCTCGGAGGCGTACACGGCGGTGGCGGGCGAGATGATCCAGCTGCACGGCGGCATCGGCATCACCTGGGAGCACGACGCGCACCGCTACTTCAAGCGGGCGCACGGCTCGGCCCGCCTCTTCGGCCCACCGCCCTGGCACCGCGCCCGCCTGGCCGGCCTGCTGGGACTGCCGGCCGCCTGACAGCATCCGCCACGCCGGTCGGCGGCCGGCCGGCTGCGCCGACGGCCCGTGAACAGCCGGGCTCGTGAGCAACCGGCCGGCGTCCGGCCGCGGGGCCTCAGTCCCCCTCGTCCTCGTCCTCGTCGCCGGCGATCGCGAGGGCCAGGGCCTGGAGGACCTGCTCGGTGGGTGCTCCGGGTTCCGTCTGGTCGTAGGCGTTGGCGACCGTCTCGAAGGCGAGCATGAAGCCGCGGACCAGGGCGCTGACCGGGCCGGTGAGCTGGCTGAGGACGGCCGCCCCGACCTCCACGGCGTCGTCGGTGTCGGGCACCAGGAACCGCGTCGGAATGACCTCGCCGAGCAGGTCGGAGACGTAGTCCTGGGGGACGCCACCGCGCAGGGCCGTGAGGGCCGCGATGGCTTTGAGCTGGATCTCGCTCTCCGTCATCGGACGAGCCTATCGAGGAAGTCCCGCACGGCGCCGTGCCCGGCCCGCGTGTTCAGTCCGGCAGGTGGCCCAGGATCCGGTCCGGGGTCAGGGGAAGCTCCCGGAGCCGTGCGCCCACCGCGTGGTGGACCGCGTTCGCGATCGCGGCCGCCGTCCCCACGATCCCGATCTCCCCGATGCCCTTGCTCCCCATGGGGTTGAGATGGGGGTCCTCCTCGTCCAGCCAGTGCGCTTCGAGCGACGGCAGGTCGGCGCAGACCGGGACGTGGTACGAGGCCAGGTCCCGTTCCGCGAAGTCCCCGAACGCGGGGTCGAGCGTGCTGCTCTCGGTCAGCGCCATGCCCAGTCCCATGGTCATGCCGCCGATGAACTGGGAGCGCGCGGTGCGCGGGCTGAGGACCCGGCCCGCCGCGAAGACGCCGAGCAGCCGGCGGACCCGCACCTCCCCCGTCACGGTGTCCACCCCGACCTCCGCGAACTGCGCGCCGAACGCGTGCCGTGCGTAGGGGGACTCCCGGCCGGCCTCCTCCGTGGTGTCCGCCCGCGCGGTGAGGCCCTCGGGCGGCAGCGGCCCGGAATGGGCGCGCACCATCCCGGCCAGGGCGGTACAGGCCTTGTGGACGGCCCAGCCCCAGGACGAGGTCCCCGAGGAGCCGCCCGCCAGGGGCGCGGTGGGCAGGCTGCTGCTGCCGAGCTCCACCCGCACCGAGTCCATGGGGACGTCGAGCGCCTCCGCGGCGATCCGGGCGAGCACCGTACGGGCGCCGGTCCCGATGTCGGTGGCGGCGATCCGTACGAGGTGGTGGCCGTCCGGCGCGGCGTGGGCGGAGGCGGACGAGGGACTCAGAAGGTACGGGTAGGTCGACGCGGCCACTCCGGTACCGGTCAGGAGGTGCCCCTCCCTCCGCACTCCCGGCCGGGGGTCGCGGCCCTCCCAGCCGAAGCGCCGCGCGCCCTCCCGCAGGCATGCGGTGAGGCTCCTGCTGCTGAACGGCCTGCCGCTGTCGGGTTCGGTGTCGGGCTCGTTGCGCAGCCGGAGTTCGACCGGATCGACGCCGGTGGCGACGGCGAGTTCGTCCATGGCCGCTTCCAGGGCGTACATGCCGGACGCCTCGCCGGGGGCCCTCATCCACGAGGGTGTCGGCACGTCGAGGGCCACCACCCGGTGGCTCGTCCGGCTGTGCGGCGAGGTGTACATGGCGCGGGCGGGTACGGCCGCCTGTTCGACGAACTCCCGCACCGTGGAGGTCTGGGTGACGACCTCGTGGGCGAGGGCGTGGATCACGCCGTCGGCGTCGGCACCGATGCGGACGCGCTGGACCGTGGGGGCGCGGTGACCGACGACGGCGGCGAGTTCGCGGCGCGGCAGGACGAGCTTGACGGGCCGTCCGAGGTGCAGCGCGGCCATCGAGGCGAGGACGGCCTGGGGCCGCGGGGTGCCCTTGGAGCCGAAGCCTCCGCCGACGTACGCGGAGGTGACCGTGACGCGGTCGCGGGGGACCTGGAACAGCCCGGCGAGGACGTCCCGTACCTTGGTCGCCCCCTGGCTGGAGTCGTACACGGTCAGCGCGCCGTCCTCCCACCACGCGGTGGCGGCGTGCGGCTCCATCGGATGGTTGTGCTGGGCGGTCATCGTGTACGTGGCGTCGACGCGCACGGCCGACGCGGCGAAGGCGGTGTCGAAGTCCCCGCGCTCGCGCAGGGCCGGATGGCCGCCGTTGGCCTCCTCGGGTGCGTAGAGGCCGGGGTGGTCGGCGGCCGGGCCCGCGTCGTGCTCCTCGGTGGTGTACTCGATCCGCAGGTCGTCGGCGGCTGCGCGGGCCGCCTCCAGGGTGTCGGCGACCACGACGGCCACGTACCAGCCCCGGTGGGGCACGCGGTCGGTCTGCAGCAGGGCGAGCGTCGGGTCGTCGGCCTCGCCGAGGCGCGGGGCGTTCGCGTGGCTGAGCACCGCGTGGACGCCCGGTCGTCGCAGCAGTTCGTCGGCGTGGACGGCGGTCACCCTGCCCCGCGCGACGGTGGCGGGAACCGCGACGGCGTGGGCACAGCCGTGCGGGGTGTGCTCGGCTGCGTAGCGCGCCGATCCGGTCACCTTCTGCCGGGCGTCGCGGCGGGCGGGGGCGTCCTCGTCGGGCGTGGACGGGGCGTGGCGCGGGGAGTGCGGGGACATGACGGGGCCGGCCTCCTCAGGGGCGGGACGCGAGGTCGGTGAGCACGCGGACGGCGAGACCGCGGGCGAGGGGCACCTTGAAGGCGTTGTCGCGCAGCGGGTCGGCCGCCGCGAGTTCGGCGTCGGCGGCGCGGGCGCACGTCTCCTCGGTGGCGGGTGCTCCGCGGAGCACCTCTTCGGCCAGGGAGGCCCGCCAGGGTGCGTGGGCGAGCCCGCCGAAGGCGAGGGAGGCGTGGCGGAAGACGCCGTTCTCGACGGTGACGGCCGCGGCGACGGAGACGAGCGCGAAGGCGTACGAGGCGCGGTCGCGGGCCTTCCGGTAGGCGCTGTGGGCTCCTGAGGGAGGCGGGAGCGTCACCGCGGTGACGAGTTCGCCGGGCCGGATCACGGTGTCCCGCTCCGGGGTGTCACCGGGCAGCCGGTGGAATCCGGTGAGGGGCACGGCGCGCTCGCCGTCGGGGCCGAGGAGGTGGACCCGGGCGTCGAGCGCCGCGAGCGCGACGGCCATGTCCGAGGGGTGCGTGGCGACGCACCCCGGGGAGTGCCCGAGCACCGCCAGGTCCCGGTGGACGCCCTCGCGGGCGGGGCATCCCGTGCCCGGCGCGCGCTTGTTGCAGGGTTTCGAGGCGTCCTGGAAGTACAGGCAGCGGGTGCGCTGGAGCAGGTTGCCCCCGGTGGTGGCGGCGTTGCGCAGCTGCGCGGAGGCACCGGCCAGGAGGGCCTGGGACAGGACCGGGTACCGGTCGCGTACCAGGGGATGGGCCGCGAGGTCGCTGTTGCGGACGGTCGCCCCGATGCGCAGGCCGCCGTCCGCGGTCTCGTCGACGCCGCCGAGCGGGAGGCGGCCGATGTCGACGAGGAACGGCGGGGTGGCCACCCCCAGCTTCATGAGGTCGACGAGATTGGTGCCGCCGGCGATGTAGTGGGCGCCGGGGTGGGCCGCGTACGCGGCGAGCGCCTGGTCGGTGTGTTCGGCACGGACGTAGCCGAAGGGCTTCACGAGGCGACCTCCCGGACGGCGTCGACGATGTGCGCGTAGGCGCCGCAGCGGCAGAGGTTTCCGCTCATGCGCTCGCGGATCTCCTCCGGGGTGAGGACCAGGGGGCCGCCGCCCGGCCCGTCCGGCGCCGTGACGTGCGAGGGATGGCCCGCGGCCGCCTCGTCCAGCATGGCCACGGCCGAGCAGATCTGGCCCGGGGTGCAGTAGCCGCACTGCAGGGCGTCGTGTGCGACGAACGCGTCCTGGAGGGGGTGGAGACCCTCCGGGCCGGCGAGACCCTCGATCGTGGTGACCGGCTCGTCGCAGGTGACGGCCAGGACCAGACAGCTGTCGACCCTGCGGCCGCCGACGAGGACGGTGCACGCCCCGCACTGACCGTGGTCGCAGCCCTTCTTGGCCCCGGTGAGGTCCAGGTGCTCGCGGAGGGTGTCCAGGAGGGTCGTGCGGTGGTCGAGCCGCAGCTCGTACGTGGTCCCGTTGACCCGCAGCGAGACGGTCGAGGCGTGGCCGGGGTGTTCTCCCTCCGTCGCGCCGTCGGGGGACGGCTGGTTCTCGCTGGTCGATCCGGCGTGGTCCACGGTGGTCGCTCCTCCGGCTGCGGACGGATTGCCTGCCGTCGTCTCCTTCCCCGGCTTCGACGGCTTCCGCACCGTGCGTCGCGCTTGTCCGCCGAACGGCTCAGAGGCCGCCGCGGTGGGCGGCCCGGCCGTCGGAGGCGCCGGGGAGCCGCTGCGGCCGTCCCCGTCAGGCGACCAGTGCGTAGATGCTCCGGGCCGTGGTCCACAGACCGACGACGAGGGCCAGGATGACGATGAGGCGTTCCTGGTGCTGTTCCAGCCAGGTCCGCAGGGCGTTCAGGCGGGCGTTCGCCGCCTCGGGTGCCCGGAGCGCGTACATCTCCATCACCACCAGGCTCAGGGTGGCCAGCAGGCAGTAGCCGGCGAGGGTGAGCCAGGCGGTGAGGGTGGACAGGTCCGCGTCGACGGCGGTCGCGGCGCCCACGCCGACCAGACCCCACGGCTGCAACAGCCACGCGAGGGCGGCGGCGGTGGCGAGGGAGGCCTCGTCGATCCGGGCTGACCAGCGCGGCGGGCCGTGCGGGCGGGGCGGCCGGCGGTGCCGGTACACCCCGTACCCGACAAGTGCCAGGCCGAGGACGAGCTTCGCGACGATCGCGGCGGTCGAGGGGACGCTGTGGCGTGCCGGCGGCTTGCCACCGGTCAGCAGCACCACGCAGGCGATCACCGCGAGGAGGTTGGCCAGCCACGACAGCAGGAACGCCAGCCCCTTGCGGACCCCGCGCCGGGAGGACAGCAGGAGGATGAAGGCGCTGTTGTGCAGGGGCCCCAGGCTGATGGCCGTGCCGACCACGATCAGGTCAAGGACCATCGAATCAGCCGCTCCTGGACGCGAGGGGGGTGCCGGTGGACGGCGGGACGGCCGGGCCGGTCGGCGGGGGCGAGCGGGCCGGTGCGGTGCCGCCCTCCGACTGTGCAGGGGTTGGCGGGGCCGGTCAAGCAGGCCACGCCCGCACGTCACCCACGTCCCCCGGGCGGCGAACGCCGAACGGCGGCCGGACCCGGGTGTCCCGGGTCCGGCCGCCGCTCACACCGGTCTGCGCGCGCCCCTCGGCGCGGTGGTCAGTTGGCGTTCACCAGGTCGTGCGCGGGCACGGTCACGGTGCGCGCACCCTTCGTACCGCCGAGGACGATCTTCCGCAGCGCGCTGTTGTTGTCGAGGTTGGTCTCCTTCAGCCGCTTGGCCGGGTTGGCGAGGACCTGGATGTAGTAGGTGCCGTTGGGCAGGTCCGTGATGTCGAAGGACTGGCCCGGCAGGTCCTGGGTGTAGGTGTCGCCGGAGCCGACGTCCAGCACCTCACGGACGGAGATGGAGCTCTCCTGGCCGCAGGCGGTGGACAGGTCCGTGTTGAACGGGTGCCAGTTGGCGTTCTTCACCGTGTAGTCGACCGCGTCGGTGTTGGCGAGGCAGAAGGCCTCCTTGCCGCTGCGGACCGCTTCCTTCTTGTCGGCCTTCAGGAGCCGGTAGCTGGCGAAGTCGGTGAAGTGCCAGTGGACGTGGCCGGGACGCGGGTCCCACTCCATGGTGCCGGTGGGCGTGTAGCCGACCTGCTTGCCCTTGGCGTCGTAGAAGTACTGGTAGGCGTCCATCTTGGCCTTGCCGGGCGAGCGGAAGCCGTCGACGACGAGCTGAGCCGGGCCGGCGTTCCAGACGTTGGCGCTGAAGGCGAGGTAGTCCTTGCCGGGGGCGCCCTGGCCGGCTGCGTCGCCGATGGTGATGCCGTAGGCCGGCAGCGACCTCAGGTCGGGCTTGGGGACGTCGGGGACGGACGGGGTCCCGGTCGGGCGGGCCGCCCGGGGGGTGAGGGCGGGCGCCCCCCCTCCCGACCCCCGGCCCGAGCGACGCGCCGGGGGTCGGGAGGGGGGTACGGAAACGGGCCGGGCTCCTGGAGGAGCCCGGCCCGGGACCATGCCGCTCGGGGAGGTGCGGGAGGAGTCCCCCGACACCGCCCCCGAGCGGCCGCGCTCCTCGTACGGGAGCGCGTTCGCCTACGTGTCCGACTACGCGTCGGACGGCCTCGGCCTGGAGTTCCGCGCACCGCCGGCACCGCGCGCGCGGCCCGTGCCCGCGGCCTGGCGCCCGCCGCGCCCGGCTCCGGCGCCCGCGGCGGCACCGCGGCCGCCACCCGTGCCGGATCCGGCGCCCCGGCCGCCGCCGGACGCGCGGCCCGCGGAGGCGGCGGCACCGGCGGTACGGCCCGCGGAGGCGGCGGCGCCGGACGCCCGGCCCGTCGAGCCCGACGTACGGCCCGCGGAGCCCGACGTACGGCCCCCGGAGCCCGTGGCGCGGCCCGAGGCCGTACCCGCGGCGGCCGTGCCGCCGGCCGGGGCCGGACGGCGCCGGCGGCCGCCGGAGCGGCCCGTGCCCGTCCCGGAGCCGGCCGGCTTGCGCGGCGGGGTCGGCTGCGGGGTCTCGATGACCACGGGAACGCCCGAGGGCTCCCGCGCGCCGGTCAGCTCGACGAGCTGTTCGTCGCTGGACTTGATCTGCGCCGTACGGGGGCTGATGCCCGCGTGCGACATCAGCCGGCCCATGTCGCGCTTCTGCTCGGGCAGCACCAGGGTGAAGACGCTGCCGGACTCACCGGCGCGGGCGGTGCGGCCACCGCGGTGCAGGTAGTCCTTGTGGTCCATCGGCGGGTCGACGTTGACGACCATGTCGAGGTCGTCGACGTGGATGCCCCGGGCGGCCACGTTCGTGGCGACGAGGGTGGTGACCTGGCCGCTCTTGAACTGGTCCAGGGTCCGGTTGCGCTGCGGCTGCGAGCGGCCGCCGTGCAGGCCGGAGGCCCGTACACCGCTGGCGAGGAGCCGCTTGACCAGCCGGTCCACGGACCGCTTGGTGTCCAGGAAGAGGATCGTGCGGCCGTCGCGGGCCGCGATCTTCAGCGTGACGGCCTTCTTGTCGGTCTCGTCCATCACGTACAGGACGTGGTGCTCCATCGTCGTGACCGCGCCGGCCGACGGGTCGACGGAGTGGACGACCGGGTCGTCGAGGAACATCTTGACCAGCCGGTCGACGTTCCGGTCGAGGGTGGCCGAGAACAGCAGGCGCTGCCCGCCCGGCTCGACCTGCTTCAGCAGCTTCGTGACCTGGGGCAGGAAGCCCATGTCGGCCATCTGGTCGGCCTCGTCGAGGACGGTGACGGCGACCTGGTCGAGCCGGCAGTCCCCGCGGTCGATGAGGTCGTGGAGGCGGCCGGGGGTGGCGATGAGGATCTCGGCGCCGCGCCGCAGCGCGGACGACTGCCGGCTGATCGACATGCCGCCGACGACGGTGGTGATGCGGAGCCGCAGCGCCCCGGCGTACGGGGTGAGCGCGTCGGTCACCTGCTGCGCGAGCTCGCGGGTGGGCACCAGGACGAGTGCGAGCGGCGCGCCCGGTTCGGCGCGGCGGCCGGCCGTACGGGCCAGGATCGCGAGTCCGAAGGCGAGGGTCTTGCCGGAGCCGGTACGCCCCCGGCCGAGCACGTCACGGCCGGCCAGCGAGTTCGGGAGGGTCGCGGCCTGGATCGGGAACGGCTCCGTGACGCCCTGCTCACCCAGGGTCCGCAGCAGGCCCTCGGGCATGTCGAGGTCGGCGAAGGCGGCCACCGCGGGCAGGGCGGGCGTCACCGTCTCCGGCGGCGTGAACTCGCTCGGCGGCGGGGGCGCGGAGGGACGACGGCCTCCGCGTGATGCCTTCGGCTGTGACGTGGACTTCGCCTGGGCGGTGCGGGGGCTGCGCTTGTGAGGGCGTTCGGAGCGGGTCATGCGTGCCTTTCTGGCCGGTGCTCGCGGCACAGCCAGGGCCCGCACCTGCACGGTACGGGCCCCGGCTGCTCTACCCGGAACACGCGATACGGGCCCCGGCTGTTTCTCCGGGAACGTGCGGACGCACCCCGGATGTCTCTACCGGAACAATAGTGCGCTCCGGAACCTTCCCGCCCCTCCCGACCGATGCCCGGACGGATCAGACCTGCCCAGCGGGGTGCGACGTGGGCGACCTCACAGCGGGAGGGCGCCCGTCACGGCCCTCCGACGGGTGCGGGCGGGCGGCGTCAGCGGCGTACGGCGACGCCGTCCAGGACCATGGACAGGTACTGGCGGGCGATCTCCTCGGGACTGTGCCGCCCGCCCGGCCGGTACCAGGACGCGGCGACCCAGACCGTGTCGCGGACGAACCGGTAGGTCAGCCGGACGTCCAGATCGGCGCGGAAGACGCCGTCGGCGACGCCCCGCTCCAGGGTACCGAGCCAGGCCTTCTCGAACCTGCGCTGCGAGTCGGTCAGGTAGTGGAAGCGGGGCTGGTCGGTGAGGTGCCGGGACTCCTTCTGGTAGATGGCGACGGCGGCGCGGTGCCGGTCGATCTCGCGGAAGGACTCGGTGACGAGGGCCTCGATGGTCTCGCGGGGACCGAGCCGGGCGTCGAGGACCGCGTCGTAGCCCTGCCACAGCTCGTCGAGGAAGGTGGAGAGGATCTCGTCGAGCATCGACTCCTTGGAGTCGAAGTGGTAGTAGAGGCTGCCGGCGAGCATGCCGGCGGCGTCCGCGATCTTCCGGACGGTGGTGGCGTTGTACCCCTGGGCGGCGAACACCTCGGCCGCCGTGTCGAGGAGCTCACGACGCCGCTCGGGCCCGCCGCTCACCGGGGACTTCTTCTTGCTGGGGCTCTGGGGAGTGTTCGGCACGCGACCATTCTGGCGCCACGGGTCCCGGCAGCCGACGGAGACCGCCCCGGCGGCCGCGGCACGGGACGGGGCGGGCCCTCGTCGCGCCGAGGGCGGWCCGCCCTCAGGCGGAGACGACCGTCGAGGCCGTGGGGGTGACGGTGGGGCGGAGGCCCGCCCTCAGGCCGAGGCGACGGTCGAGGCCGTGGGAGTGACGGTGGAGGCGGTGGAGGCGCGCTCGGCCGCGCTGCGCTCGACGCAGAACTCGTTGCCCTCCGGGTCGCCCAGGGTCGCCCAGCCCGTGCCGTCCGGGTTCCGCCGGTCGTCGAGGAGGGTCGCGCCGAGCCCGAGGAGCCGCTCGACCTCCTCGTCGCGGGTGCGGTCCTGCGGCTGGAGGTCGAGGTGGATCCGGTTCTTGACCGCCTTGGCCTCGGGCACCTGGATGAAGAGCAGCCCGGCCCCGGGCGTCTCGACGAGCGCCTCCTCGTCGCCCGGGCTGTCCTCGTCGGAGACCTTGGCGTCCAGGACCTGCGCCCAGAAGGTGGCGAGGGCGTAGGCGTCGGCGCAGTCGATGGTCACGTGGCGTACGAGGGAAGTCATGCGCGTCATGATGGCCCACGGCCGCGATCACGGGCCATCGGATTCCGGCCCCCGGCCCGCCGTGGCGGGTTCGCCGCCCTCCGGTCGCCGCCACGAGCACGGCGAGGGTGGCACGGGTGCCGCCCCTCCGTCGTCCTTGCCGAAGTCCGCCCGCGCACAGGCATGTTCCACGGCTCCCGCGGCGAGGCGCAGGTTTTGACGGAGGCGGACGCGGCACCGGACGGCGCGGCGACATGGCTGAGGATCGTCTCCCGGCGAGAGCCCCTCGCGTCCTGCGACGTTCTGGAATCATGGAGACACAGGGGCGCCATGCACGGGAGCTGGGGGCAAGGGTGAGCTCGACAACGTACGTGCCGGCGGACACGGCCGGAGAGCCGGAGGTCACCGGGAGGCGGCGGGCACTGCTCATCGGCGTCGGGAGGACCCCGTTTCTGGAACGGGACGAGGGACTCTCCCTGCGCTACCCGCCGCTCGACTTCGTCGACCGCGACATCGAGATGGTGGGCTCCGCCCTCGCCGAGTCCGGCTACGACGTCGACACCCTGCATCCCGGCCACGCCGACACGGAGCGACAGGACACGACGTCCGGCTCGATCGAGACCGCCCTGGAGGAGTTCCTGCTCTCCTGCGGGGCCGGGGACACCGCGTTCCTCTACTTCTCCTGCCACGGTGTGACCGTCGGCGAACGCGAGTACCTGCTCACCGCGGACGCCCGGCCCCGCGCCGACGGCTCGTTGTTCGGCCGGGCGATGCTCGAAGTCAGCCCCGAGGTCCTCCTCGGTGACCTGCCCGCAGGCGTCACGGTCGTCGTCTGCCTCGACACGTGCCGCGTATCGGCTCCGTCCCCGCCCCGGGACAAGCACGAGACGCCTCTCGTGAACTCCGCCTACCGCGACGTGGCATGGCTGCACGCGAGCGGCCGGGGCCAGCCGGCGTACGCGGACCCCGAGAAGGGCAGCTACTTCGGCATCGCCCTCTCGGAGGCCCTGTCGCGGAACAGTCCACCCAAGACCTTCGGGGACGTCCACGAGTTCGTCCGGAACCGGGTGGAGCGGCTCGCCTCGCGTCTCATGGAGCCTCCGCCGTCGGTCGAGTTCCAGTGCGTGGAGGGCCTCGCGGACCGGCTGGTTCTCTGCCGGGGCTCACGGGTGACCCAGCGCTGGGCCGACGCGATCAGCGCGTCCGTCCTCTGGCAGCACACCTCGCACGAGTCGGCCACACACGACCGGGTCAAGGAGAGGCTGTCCGACCTCGCGCGCGAGGTCGCGAAGAGCCGCCTCGTCACGGACTCGGCGCTCGTCACCCCGTGGAGCGATCCGGACTATCCGCTCAGGGTGGTGGATCGGCTAGGCCGCCTCGTCGAGGCCGCCCGTCTCACGGGCGGCGAGCGGCTCACCCCCGCCGAGACGGCGGCGCTGCTCGCCGCTCCCCTGCTGCACGAGGGCATCGTGGCCATCGCCCTGAGCGAGCTGGCGGCGTTGCGGCCGGACAGGATCGACCGGCGCGAGGACGGCCGGGGGCGCGAGGCCCTCACCCCGCACGACCGTCTGGTGTGCGACGCGGCGCGGGACGTATCCCGAGCCCACTCGCAGGTCAGCCTGGCCGCCGAGACGCTGCGTCAGCGTCATCTCCACGAGCCGGCCGCGGCGGCCGACCACTGGTTGCGGCATCGGTTCATCGCCGACTGGGACCGGCTGTGGGACCGTACGGGCGACTACCCGGCGGTCGACCATCTGCTGGACATGGTGACGGCGGCGGTGACCGCCGGTTCCCCCACAGCGCCCTCTCCGCAGAAGCGCACCCTGATCGAGCGCCAGCTCCGGCAGGTGCTGGCCCACGTCACCGTCGCACCCGGCAGCAGCCCCCGGATCGACGACAGCGGCGAACTCCGCTGGAACGAGCATCCGGCCGTACCCGGCAACACCTGGCGCGCCCGCGACCTCGCGTACCTCGTCTGGCTGGCCTCCCTGCTGGCCGCGGACCCTCGGCGCATGTCCAGTGTCCTCGTCGACCACCTGGGCGCGCACCGCCGCCTCGTGCCCGCGGACGTCACCGCGGCCCTGTCCGAGTACCGCCTGGAGTCCCACGACGAGCACGTGCCACCGGACGGAAGTGACGGGTACGACCTCGCGGTCGACTTCCTCTGCCCCCACCCCGCACTGCACGCCGCGCTGGAGGAGCTGGCAGCCACCGCGGACGCCTCGGTTCGCGCGCTCCGCCGGAGCTGGAGGGAGGCCCGCACCACCGCTCCGGACCTGCTGCGTGGAGTCCCTAGGAAGGTGACCACGGAGTTCCTGGAGCCGCTGGAGCAGCAGTACACCAAGCCGCTGGAACGCTTCCGGCTCGCCGAGGACGAGATCCGCCCGCTGCTCATGGGCACGCAGCTGTACGGCGACAAGATGCTCGCCGTCCGGGAGCTCTATCAGAACGCCTTGGACGCCTGCCGCTATCGGCAGCTCCGGACCGCGTACGGGGAGCGGCTGAAGAGGTGCCGGACAAGGGGCCAGGAACCTCAGATCTCCTTCGTCCAGGGGTACGACGCCGAGGACCGGCCGTACATCGAATGCCACGACACGGGAACGGGGATGAGCCGCCGGAAGCTCACCTCCATGTTCGCCCGCGCGGGCAAGCGGTACGAGCAGGACCCGGACTTCGTCCAGGAACGCCGGAACTGGCGGCGCGCCGGAATCGATCCCATGCCGTTCAACAGTCGTTTCGGCATCGGGGTGTTCAGCTACTTCATGCTGGCCGAGGAGGTCGTGGTCACCACCGCCACCATCGACCTCCACGGCAACCCGTCCCGCACCGAGGCCCCGCTTCAGGCCACCATCCAGTCCGGCTCGGGACTTCTGGAGATCGTCGAGACCACCGACGCACCGGAACGCGGCGGCACCGTCGTCCGCCTCTACCTGAGCGCGGACGGCGAGACGCCGCCGTCCCTGGTGGAGACCCTGCGAAGACTGCTGTGGGTGAGCGACCACCGGGTGACGGCACTCGAACTGGACCGCGAGGGCAACAAGATCCGCTCCGAGGAGTGGTCCCCGGGCGAGCTCAAGGCCTCGGGGGACTGGCCGGGCGACCCGGCGGGAGCCGGAACGGACGCGTGGCTCGTCCAGGGCAAAGGCCAGCTGCTCCTGGACGGCGTCGTCGTCAGGAACGCCCCGGAGGTCGATGGGTACATCTTCAACCTGCGCGAACGTGACCAGCCGGTCCCGACGGTGGACCGCAACGGGCTGGTCGACTACGACGAGGTGGGAGTGGAGGAGCGCCTGCTCGCCGGAGTGACCGAGGCGATCGGAAACTTCGCGGAGGTGCGGCTGCGCTGGCTGTGGGAACTGGCCCTCAGCGAACCGCCGCTGGCGGTCAAGGTCTTCGACTCGCTCGACGACGACGCCCTTGGCGTCCTTCACGCGACGCAGGAGGAACAGAGTCTGGCCGTCTCGACCTTCCGCCTGCGCGAGGTGGGTTGTCTGCCCTTCGACGGAAGATCCATCCGCCTGAACCACTACGAGCAGACCTTCGGTGACGAGCGTGGGCACGAAGGGGCCCTGTTCGACCGATGGCGGAGCTCCGTCCTGAACGTCTTCAGCGAGGTCCACAAGCCCTTCGCACCCCGCGGGTACCCGCTGCCTCAGGGCATCGACGCGCTGCTGTTCGACCGCGTCGTGCCCGACGGCTCGTGGGCCGCGCCCCTGCGGGCAGCGGCGTTCGCCGGACAGCCCCTTTCGGTGGCTGTGCGGGCGCAACGGCGCTATGCCATCGCCGGCGTCCGGGTGCCCGAGGCGGCCGACATCCGCGCACTCGACCACTTCTTCCCCACGGAGGTCATGGCCGACCTTTACTTCGCGGACTGGGACGCGCGGCGTCCCCGGTGGGCCGAGGAGTACCAGACCCCGGCACCCTTCGCCCCGTTCCTCACGGTGGCGGCGGTCCACGACATCACCTTGTCCGAGACCATCGCCGCGGCACGAGATCTCGTGCGCAGCGTGCCCGTTCCCGGTTGGGAGGAGATCCCTCGGCTCACCGGAGGCATCGTCCTCGAAACGGAGGCGAGGGCGCTGGCCGCCTCCCCCGGCGCGCTCACGGACAGACGCCCCCAGACCTGGCAGGGGGGATCCGTCCACCCCGTGGATCTTCTGGTCCACGCCTCATCGGTCGAGCAGCGCGAACAGCTCGTCGAGCGGATCAAGGAGCTGGAGCCGCTGGGGCTCCGCCTGAGCGCGGGAGTATCCGACGCCACTCTCAGCCATCCGCCTCTGACGGGCGACGAGCGCCGCCTCCTCTCGTACGACATCGACGGCGAGCGCCCCTGGGTCAGGCGTGGCTTCACTCTGTTCGACGTTTTCAGACGGTCCATGAGCATGAAGGTTCCACTGGGCCGCGTAGTGGAGCAGATCAGCGACCTCACAGCCGCCACAAGCCTCTCGGCGCCTCACGTACCACCCAGCACCACCGACTGGACCGTGCCTCAGTGGGTCGGAGAACTCCTGCCCTACAAGTCGGAGCCCCAGGAACAAGACCCTTTCGGCCCCTGGCGCGTCGTCGCCGCGTTTCGCTACTTGGACACCGGTGCGGACTTCGACGCGCTGCGCCAGGACTTGCGTCATCTGGACGCATGCGGCGTGCTGGCCCCCGGCTGCCTGCCGCTCGTCGAAGCGAGCCTCGAACAGATCACCGCGTTGGACCCCTACCTGGTCCGCTTCCTCGACACGGTGCATCCGTACTCGGCCTACAGCGCCGGACGCTGGGACCTTGACACGCATGGTCTGGGCCTGGAGCCGTTGACCGACCTCGCCGCTCGGGAGAAGGGAACAATCGGCGCCC
Organism: Streptomyces sp. adm13(2018); assembly: GCF_008042145.1. Classification (GTDB taxonomy): domain Bacteria; phylum Actinomycetota; class Actinomycetes; order Streptomycetales; family Streptomycetaceae; genus Streptomyces. Next base: position 1,153,927 of record NZ_RDBH01000129.1, on the reverse strand, counting down.
AGGTCGACAGGCTGAGAGCGCTCAGCCTGCCTTTTCCCCTGAAGATCGTCGATCTGCCCGCATCCATCCGGGCGCTCACCCCACGTATGGCGGTCATGACCCTCTTCACCGAAGAGGAGCCTGGTGGGCGGATGACCTCCAGTTCCCAGCTCTCTCGTAAGCGACTCCTCCACCAAGCCAGGCGCGCCAATCAGAGCCTGGGTACCGCCGTCCGCACCTCCCTCGCCTTCCGCTCCGTCGGCGGCCCTGCTCTCCCCGGACCCTTCACGGGCCCTGGAGCCGAGCGGCTGGAGAACTTCCAGCCCACCGACTTCGACCTCGCCGCGTTCGATCCGGGGCTTCTCGGCCCCGGTACCCTCGGCCCCCTCGAACTCGTCCTCGTGGCAGGCCGCTTCGGCTGGACACTCGGGGAGACGTACGACCGCTACGCGCCCTTCGAGAGCCTCGGTCTCGACGTCACCACGCCCGAACCCCAGGGCGACGAACGCGGCATCGTCCCTGGCTGGCGTGATGTCATCGTCCTCACCGAACGGTTGACCGGTCGCGCTCCCGCCATCGCGGGAACCGTCACCGCCGAGCACCTCGTGCTCTGCGCCGAGGAGACGGAACAGTCCGTGGACGACGTCCGCAGCCTCTTCGAACGCTACGCCCGACTCTTCTCGCTCGTCGTCTCCACCCCCGGAGGACCGCAGACATGAGTGCGACCGTCCCCTGGCAGCGCAGGCCCTTCCCCCGCACCCAGCCCCTCACCACCTTCCTCTGGCACGTGCGGAGCGATCGTGACGGTGTGGAGGCCACGGGTGAGTGCCCCCAGTGCCGGTGCGTGACCAAGAACGTCATCGCCGCCGTCCAGTACGTCAGCAAGGGCCCCTCGAAGCCTCTGCGGGATCTCCTGGCCGCAGGCGGGCCGAGGCCCGCCAGGTGCGAGTGCACGACCTGGCACCTGAACCGGCCCGACGGCGTCCCGGACGGCTGCGGAGCCTCGTTCTGGATCGCGCTTCCGTCGGGGGGAATCTCTCTGTGAGCGACTTCACCGACGACGAGCTGTGGAACGCCTCCCTGCGGGGCCGGGCGATGGCGAGCCCGCCCGAGCGGCTGCGGGCCGCGCTCCAGCAGGCGGAGGGGTACCGGAACTTCCTCACCACGCTCACGGGATTGCTCACCGTGATCTTCGTGCTCAAGGGGCAGGAGAACCTGAGCAAGATGACCACGGGCCCGAGGTGGTGGGTCATCGGGCTGCTCGCCGGGGCTTTCCTACTCCTCCTCGCGGCCTCCTGGATGATGGTCTCGGCCGTTCACGAACGGCCGGACGAGGAGGTGCTCACCGACGCGGAGTACCTGCTGAACTACGAGAGGGAGCGGGCCGTCACCGTCCGGCGCACCACCGGCTGGGCCCGCTGGATGGGTCTCGTGGGCGTCCTCGCCGTGTCGGCGGCCTCGCTCGTCACCTGGATCTTCCCGGGCCCGGTGAGCTGACCCGGGAACCGGTCACCCGCCCCGCCCCCGGACGCACCACGGCGCCCGCCCAGTCGTCCGGTCGGGGACATTCGGGGGGCGCCGTGCTCAGTTCCGTACGTCGTTGTACGGGACGTTCTCGGGGTGATCCGGTCGGATCAGACCATCAGCGAACGGTCCGTCGGGCGGATCGGGGCCGGCAGGGAGCTGGCTCCGGTCAGGTAGCGGTCCACGCCCCGGGCGGCCGAGCGGCCCTCGGCGATGGCCCAGACGATGAGCGACTGACCGCGGCCGGCGTCGCCGGCGACGTACACGCCATCGACGTTGGTGGCGAAGTCCGCGTCTCGGGCGATGTTACCCCGCTCGTCGAGGTCCAGACCAAACTGGGCGACCAGGCCGTTCTCCACGTCGGTGCCGGTGAAGCCCATCGCGAGCGTGACCAGCTGGGCGGGGATCTTCCGCTCCGTGCCCGGCTTCTGGGTCAGCTTGCCGTCGACGAACTCGACCTCGATGAGGTGGAGGGACTGGACGTTGCCGTCCTCGTCGCCCTCGAAGTGGGTGGTGGAGACGGAGTAGACCCGCTCGCCGCCCTCCTCGTGCGCGGAGGTGACCTTGTACAGCATGGGGAAGGTCGGCCAGGGCTGCCCCGGGTTCCGCTCCTCGCCCGGCCGGGGCATGATCTCCAGCTGCGTGACCGAGGCCGCGCCCTGGCGGTGGGCCGTACCGACGCAGTCGGCGCCGGTGTCGCCGCCGCCGATGACGACGACGTGCTTGCCCTCGGCGGTGAGCGGCGGAGAGACGAAGTCGCCCTCGACCACCTTGTTGGCCAGCGGCAGGTACTCCATGGCCTGGTGGATGCCGTTCAGCTCCCGGCCCGGGACGGGCAGGTCGCGGGCGGTGGTGGCGCCGGCGGCGATGACCACGGCGTCGAACCGCTTGCGCAGGTCCGTCGAGGTCAGGTCGCGCCCGATCTCGATGCCGGTGCGGAACTTGGTGCCCTCCGCGCGCATCTGCTCGATGCGGCGGTTGATGTGCACCTTCTCCATCTTGAACTCGGGGATGCCGTAGCGGAGCAGACCGCCGATGCGGTCGGCGCGCTCGTACACGACCACGGTGTGGCCGGCCCGGGTCAGCTGCTGGGCGGCGGCGAGGCCCGCCGGGCCCGAGCCGATGACGGCGGCGGTCTTGCCGGACAGGCGCTCGGGCACCTGCGGCTTGACGTCGTTGGCGTCCCACGCCTTGTCGATGATGGAGACTTCGACGTTCTTGATGGTGACGGCCGGCTGGTTGATGCCGAGCACGCAGGCCGACTCGCACGGAGCCGGGCACAGGCGGCCGGTGAACTCCGGGAAGTTGTTCGTGGCGTGCAGCCGCTCCGACGCCGCCGCCCAGTCCTCGCGGTAGGCGTAGTCGTTCCACTCGGGGATCAGGTTCCCGAGGGGGCAGCCGTTGTGGCAGAACGGGATGCCGCAGTCCATGCAGCGGCCGGCCTGCTTGCTGATGATCGGCAGCAGGGAGCCGGGGACGTAGACCTCGTTCCAGTCCCTGACGCGCTCGCCCACGGGGCGGGTCTGCGCGACCTCGCGACCGGTGGTCAGGAAGCCCTTGGGGTCAGCCATGGGTCGCCGCCTCCATCATCTTCTCGGTGGTCTCGGACTCGGAGAGACCGGCGAGCTCAGCGGCGTCCTTGGCGGCGAGCACTGCCTTGTACGTGGTGGGGATGATCTTGGTGAACCGGTCCGCGTTCACGGTCCAGTCGGCGAGGAGCTTCTCGGCGACGGTGGAGCCGGTCTCCTCGTGGTGGCGGCGCACGACGTCGTGCAGCCATGCCTTGTCGGTGTCCGACGGGGTCTCGATGGCGCCGAGGTTGCCGGAGTTGACGTTGTCCCGGTCCAGGTCGACGACGTAGGCGACACCGCCCGACATGCCGGCCGCGAAGTTGCGTCCGGTCTCGCCGAGGACGACCGCCGTGCCACCGGTCATGTACTCGCAGCCGTGGTCGCCCACGCCCTCCGAGACGACCAGGGCGCCGGAGTTGCGGACGCAGAAGCGTTCGCCGGTGCGGCCGCGGAGGAAGAGTTCGCCGCCGGTCGCGCCGTAGCCGATCGTGTTGCCCGCGATCGTGGAGTACTCGGCCAGGTGGTCGGCGCCCCGGTCGGGGCGGACGATCACGCGGCCGCCGGAGAGGCCCTTGCCGACGTAGTCGTTGGCGTCGCCCTCCAGGCGGAGGGTGACGCCGTTCGGCAGGAACGCGCCGAACGACTGGCCCGCGGAGCCGGTGAAGGTGATGTCGATGGTGTCGGCCGGGAGGCCGGCGCCGCCGAACCGCTTCGTGACCTGGTGGCCGAGCATGGTGCCGACCGTGCGGTTGATGTTGCGGATGGCGACCTGGGCGCGGACGGGCTGGGCCTCCTCGGCGGAGGCGGCGTTCAGGGCCTCGGCGGCGAGCTGGATCAGCTCGTTGTCGAGGGCCTTCTCCAGGCCGTGGTCCTGCTCGATCCGGGCGTGGCGGACCGCGCCCTCGGGCAGCTCCGGCACGTAGAAGAGCGGCTCCAGGTCGAGGCCCTGGGCCTTCCAGTGGGTGACGGCGCGGCTGGTGTCGAGCAGCTCGGCGTGGCCGACGGCCTCCTCGATGCTGCGGAAGCCCAGCTCGGCGAGGAGCTCGCGGACCTCCTCGGCGATGAACTCGAAGAAGTTGACGACGAACTCGGGCTTGCCGGAGAAGCGGTCGCGCAGGACCGGGTTCTGGGTGGCGATGCCGACCGGGCAGGTGTCCAGGTGGCAGACGCGCATCATGACGCAGCCGGAGACGACGAGCGGCGCGGTCGCGAAGCCGAACTCCTCGGCGCCGAGCAGGGCGGCGATGACGACGTCGCGGCCGGTCTTGAGCTGGCCGTCGGTCTGGACGACGATCCGGTCGCGCAGGCCGTTGAGCAGCAGCGTCTGCTGGGTCTCGGCGAGGCCGAGCTCCCAGGGGCCGCCCGCGTGCTTGAGCGAGGTGAGCGGCGAGGCGCCCGTACCGCCGTCGTGGCCGGAGATGAGGACGACGTCCGCGTGGGCCTTGGAGACACCGGCGGCGACCGTGCCCACGCCGACCTCGGAGACCAGCTTCACGTGGATGCGGGCGACCGGGTTGGCGTTCTTGAGGTCGTGGATCAGCTGGGCCAGATCCTCGATGGAGTAGATGTCGTGGTGCGGCGGCGGCGAGATGAGGCCGACGCCGGGCGTCGAGTGACGCGTCTTGGCGACCCACGGGTAGACCTTGTGGCCGGGCAGCTGGCCGCCCTCGCCGGGCTTGGCGCCCTGGGCCATCTTGATCTGGATGTCGTCGGCGTTGACCAGGTACTCGCTGGTGACGCCGAAGCGGCCGGAGGCGACCTGCTTGATCGCGGAGCGGCGCGCCGGGTCGTAGAGGCGGTCCGGGTCCTCGCCGCCCTCACCGGTGTTGGACTTGGCGCCCAGCTGGTTCATGGCGACGGCGAGGGTCTCGTGGGCCTCGCGGGAGATGGAGCCGTACGACATGGCGCCGGTGGAGAAGCGCTTGACGATCTCGGAGACGGGCTCGACCTCGTCGACCGGGATGGCGGGGCGGTCGGAGCTGAGGCCGAAGAGGCCGCGGAGCGTCATGAGGCGCTCGGACTGCTCGTTCACCCGGTCCGTGTACTGCTTGAAGATGTCGTACCGCTTGTTGCGCGTGGCGTGCTGCAGGCGGAAGACGGTCTCCGGGTCGAACAGGTGCGGCTCGCCCTCGCGGCGCCACTGGTACTCGCCGCCGATCTCCAGGGCGCGGTGGGCCGAGGCGACGCCGGAGACGGGGTACGCCTTGGCGTGGCGGGCGGCGACCTCCTTGGCGACCACGTCGAGGCCGGCGCCGCCGATCTTGGTGGCGGTGCCGTTGAAGTACGTGGCGACGAAGGTCTCGTCGAGGCCGACGGCCTCGAAGACCTGGGCGCCGCGGTAGGAGGCGACGGTGGAGATGCCCATCTTGGACATGACCTTGAGGACGCCCTTGCCGAGGGCGTAGATCAGGTTCCGGATGGCCTGCTCGGCCTCCAGGCCCTCGATGAAGGTGCCGGCGCGGACGAGGTCCTCGACGGACTCCATGGCGAGGTACGGGTTGACCGCCGCGGCGCCGTAGCCGATGAGCAGGGCCACGTGGTGGACCTCGCGGACGTCGCCGGCCTCGACCAGCAGGCCCACCTTGGTGCGCTGCTTGGTGCGGATGAGGTGGTGGTGGACGGCCGCGGTGAGCAGCAGGGAGGGGATCGGCGCGTGCTCGGCGTCGGAGTGCCGGTCGGAGAGCACGATGAGGCGGGCGCCGCCCTCGATGGCGGTGTCGGTCTCGGCGCAGATGGCGTCGAGGCGGGCGGCGAGGGCGTCGCCGCCGCCGGAGACCCGGTAGAGGCCGGAGAGGGTCGCGGCCTTCATGCCGGGCATGTCGCCGTCGGCGTTGATGTGGATGAGCTTGGCCAGCTCGTCGTTGTCGATCACCGGGAAGGGCAGGGTGACGCTGCGACACGTGGAGGCGGTGGGCTCCAGCAGGTTGCTGCCGGGGCCGAGCGAGGAGCGCAGCGAGGTCACGAGCTCTTCGCGGATGGCGTCCAGCGGCGGGTTGGTGACCTGCGCGAACAGCTGGGTGAAGTAGTCGAAGAGCAGCCGCGGCCGGGCGGACAGGGCCGCGATCGGCGAGTCGGTGCCCATGGAGCCGAGGGGCTCGCCGGCGGTGCGGGCCATCGGGGCGAGGATGACGCGGAGTTCTTCCTCGGTGTACCCGAAGGTCTGCTGGCGGCGGGTGACCGAGGCGTGGGTGTGCACGATGTGCTCGCGCTCGGGGAGGTCGGAGAGCTCGATCTCCCCGGTCTCCAGCCACTCCTCGTAGGGGTTCTCGGCGGCGAGCGCGGCCTTGATCTCGTCGTCCTCGACGATGCGGTGCTCGGCGGTGTCGACGAGGAACATCTTGCCGGGCTGGAGGCGGCCCTTGCGGACGACCTTGGCGGGGTCGATGTCGAGGACGCCGACCTCGGAGGAGAGGACGACGAGGCCCTCGTCGGTGACCCAGTAGCGGCCGGGGCGCAGTCCGTTGCGGTCGAGGACCGCGCCGACCTGGACGCCGTCGGTGAAGGTGACGCAGGCCGGGCCGTCCCAGGGCTCCATCATCGTGGAGTGGTACTGGTAGAAGGCGCGGCGGGCCGGCTCCATCGTCTCGTGGTTCTCCCACGCCTCCGGCACCATCATCAGGACGGCGTGGGGGAGGGAGCGGCCGCCGAGGTGGAGCAGCTCCAGGACCTCGTCGAAGGAGGCGGAGTCGGAGGCGTCCGGGGTGCAGATCGGGAAGATCCGGTCGAGCGGGCCCTCGCCGAAGGCGGTGGACTCCAGCTGGGCCTCGCGGGCGGTCATCCAGTTCCGGTTGCCCTTGACGGTGTTGATCTCACCGTTGTGGGCGACGAAGCGGTACGGGTGGGCCAGCGGCCAGCTCGGGAAGGTGTTGGTGGAGAACCGGGAGTGGACCAGGGCCACGGCGGTGGCGCAGCGGCGGTCCGAGAGGTCCGGGAAGAAGGGCTCCAGCTGGCCGGTGGTCAGCATGCCCTTGTAGACGAGGGTGCGGGCGGAGAGCGACGGGAAGTACGTCGCCGCCTCGCGCTCGGCGCGCTTGCGCAGGACGAAGGCCTTGCGGTCGAGCGCGATGCCGGTGGCCTCGCCGGCCGCGTCGGAGACGAAGAGCTGGCGGAAGACCGGCATGGTGGCGCGGGCGGAGGCGCCGAGCAGCTCGGGGGCGACGGGGACGTCGCGCCAGCCGAGGACGTTCAGGCCCTCTTCGGCGGCGATCGTCTCGATCTTCGCGGCGGTGTCCTCGGTGCCGTCCTCGGGGAGGAAGGCGATGCCGACGGCGTACGCGCCGGCCTCGGGGAGCGGGAAGCCGGCGACCTCGCGGAGGAAGGCGTCCGGGACCTGGAACAGGATGCCGGCGCCGTCTCCGGAGTCGGGCTCGGAGCCGGTGGCGCCGCGGTGCTCGAGGTTGCGCAGTACGGTCAGCGCCTGCTCGACCAGTGCGTGGCTGGCAACACCGGTGAGGGTGGCCACGAACCCGACACCGCAGGCGTCGTGTTCGTTACGGGGGTCGTACATTCCCTGCGGAGCAGGGCGACCGTCCATGGGCGACCAGGCGTCGGAACGCATCGGCTCTCCCGTCGTCGTCGTGGCTGGGGGCTTCTCCCAGACCACGTCTGGGGGAGCTGCTGCCGAGGGACGACGTTGGCCCTCCGCGAAATTTCATGCAGGTTACATGATGGCTGGTTTCTCGCTAAGTGGATAGCGCATTCCAACATGCGGACACCGTCGATACGGAGCGGTGGTGTCGGTTCACCTGTGGTTTGCGAGGTCAGGGGCCCTGTCTCGCGGGGACGGACCGGGACGGTCCGGAGGATCTCCGGGTCGTCGCCGACCCGTCACTGTGTGGGCTTCGTTGCCCAGCGACGCTCATGCCTCATTCCCGTTGGTCACGGGTTCGAAACCGCCGAGTAACCGGCTACATATGTGGCGTCCCGCATAGTGTCTCATCGCCGCAGGGCATCGCGACAGGGATATGCGTCACAGCCGAAATGCGTGGTTTCTCCCTTGATGGTGCGCCGAAAAGGCCGAGAGGTCCCTTTCGGGCCCTCTCGGCCTGTTTCCGGAGTACGGAATCCGTAGCGCCGTACGGGGCGGATGGGTCGTACTGGTCGTACGGGGTGGATCGGTCGTACGGGTCGGACGGGTCGTACGGGTGGGTTGGCCGTACGGATCGCGCCCCTTCTACAGGGCGGCCCCGAGGAGCATGCCGAGGCCGTAGGTGACGGCCGCGGCTGCTCCGCCGAGGAGGAGCTGGCGCAGGCCGCTGAAGAGCCAGCCGCGGGCGGTCACCCGGGCCACCACCGCGCCGCAGGCGAAGAGCCCGAGGAGCGCGAGGAGCACGGCCGGCCACAGCGCGGTCGCCCCGAGCAGATAGGGCAGGACGGGCAGCAGCGCGCCGAGCGCGAAGGAGCCGAAGGAGGAGACCGCGGCCACCGTCGGCGACGGCAGGTCGTCCGGGTCGATGCCGAGCTCCTCGCGGGCGTGGATCTCCAGGGCCTGCTCGGGGTCCTTCGACAGCTGCATCGCGACCTCGCGGGCGAGCGTCGGCTCGACGCCCCGGGAGACGTAGAGCGCGGCGAGCTCCTCCATCTCGTCGACGGGGTGCTTGCGCAGCTGGCGACGCTCGACCTCCAGTTCCGCCTGGACGAGTTCGCGCTGCGAGGCGACGGAGGTGTACTCGCCGGCCGCCATGGAGAAGGCACCGGCGGCGAGGCCCGCGAGACCGGTGATGACGACGGTCTGGGAGGAGACGGCGCCGCCCGCGACTCCGGTCATCAGGGCGAGGTTGGAGACGAGGCCGTCCATCGCGCCGAACACGGCGGGGCGCAGCCAACCGCCGTTCACGTCACGGTGCGTGTGGTTGTCGCGGTGGGCCTCGTGCAGTGGTGCCTGGGCTTCGATGATGGACATGGTTCTCCCCTCGTTCCGGCGGGCCGGGTTGCTCCCGCCGCCCCCAACACCCTCGAAAATACGCGCGACGTAAGGGGCGCGCCAGCAAGGCAGGCCGTACTTACTAAGGCGGGCCTTGCTGCGTGAACCGGGTTCTGGCGGGGTGTCAGGCGGGTGACAGAGACGTTTCTTCGTCGCGTTCGCGGGCCCTTCGTGGCACAGATCCAGGCATCGGGGCGCCCCTCGCGCGCCCCCGGCGAGGAAGGGGCCACGGACATGGTGACCACCACGGCATGCGATACGCGCGAACGGGCGAGGGGGGCGCTCCTCGGCCTCGCCGTCGGCGACGCGCTCGGCGCGCCCGCCGAGAACATGCGCCCCTCCGAGATCCGCCGCCGCTGGGGCCGGATCGAGGGCTTCGTGACGGACCGGCCGGCGGGCACGGACGACACCGAGTACGCGATCTTCTCCGCGCTGCTGCTCGCCCGGCACGGCTCGGCCCTCACCGTCCGGCACGTCGAGCGGGCCTGGCACCACTGGATCGCCGACCTCGACGAGGGGCCGTTCCGCGGCGCGGGCTTCTCGGAGCGCGGCACCCTGGAGAACCTCCGCAGGGGCCTGGCCGCCCCGATCTCCGCACAGCACCGGCACGCCTGGAGCGACGGCCTCGTCTCCAACCTCGCCCTGATGACCGGAGTCGCGGGCGGCGCCGTCTCCTCCCAGACCGTCGTCATCACCGGTCTCGCGGGCCTCGCCGCCGGTGCCTTCTCCATGGCGGCCGGCGAGTACACCTC
>NZ_RDBH01000129.1:1133320-1144078 GCF_008042145.1 Streptomyces sp. adm13(2018) | reverse complement strand
GCCCTGAACCAGCCCCCCGAGCCCCTCCGCCTCGGCCCGTCCGACGACGCCGAATGGCCCTGAACCAGCCCCCCGAGCCCCTCCGCCTCGGCCCGTCCGACGACGCCGAATGGGCGGTCTTCACCGCCGAGGCGATCCTCGGCGCCGGGGGCCCGGTCTTCACCGCGCTCCCCCGGGAACGCCGGCTGCGCGCCGCCGTCGACCTCGCCTGGAACGAGCTGGCCTGCCAGGTCGCCGCCGCGGCGGAGCGCGCCCCCGAGGTCGAGTCCGCCGTGCTCCCGCTGCGCGCCCGGATCTCGGTCCGCGCGGGTCTCGGCAACCTCGCGACCGGGCTGCGCCCGCCCGCCACCGGCCACGACAACCCGCACTTCTTCGACGACGCGGCCTGCGTCCGGGCCGCCGTGCTGGCCGTCGTCCACCCCGGCGACCCCCATGCGGCCGCCGAACTCGCCGAGTTCGACGCCCGGTACACCCAGGACGGCGACGGCGTCCACGGCGCCCGCGCGACGGCGGCCGCGATCGCGGCGGCGCTCGGCGGGGCGTCGGTCGAGGAGGCCGTCGAGGCGGCGCTCGCCGAGCTGCCGCCCGTCACCGAGATCGGCCGGAACGCCCGTCACGCGGTACGGCTCGCCCGCACCGCCGGCTCGTCCTTCGAGCTGGTCCCGCTCCTCGAGCACCAGATCGTGGACCACGTCTACAGCTACGGCATCGCCGCCGCCGAGACGGTCCCGGTGGCGCTCGCCCTCGCCCTCGCCGCCCGGGGCGAGATGACGGCCGCGGTGCCGGCCGCCGTCTGCCTGTCCCGGGTCGCCGACTCCGCGCCGGCCCTGGCCGGAGCGCTCACCGGGGCGCTGGGCGGGGGCCGTTCGGTGCCGACGACCTGGCGCGAGGCGTGCCGGACGCTGGCGGGCTGCGCGCTGCCCCGGCTCGCGGGAACGGATCTGGTCGAACTCGCCGGGCTGCTCGCAGCCACGGAACGACCCGCCCCGGGTGGACAATCCCGACATGACACCCACAATGACCCCCTCGACACCCCCCGGGCCGACGCCCGCACTGGATGACCGGATCACCGGCAGCCTCCTCGGTGCCGCCGTCGGCGACGCCCTCGGCGGACCCGTCGAGGGCTACACCCCCGAGCAGATCACGGAACGCCACGGCGGCCGGGTCGCCGGGATCGTCGGCCCGTGGAACGGCGAGGCGTGGCGCACCGCCCGCCCCATCGCCCCGTACCACAAGGGCGACGGACACGTCACCGACGACACCCTGATGACCCACGCGCTGATCCGGGTGTACGAGAGGGTCCGCGGCCACCTGGACGCGTACGCGGTCGCGGACCACCTCGTCCCCGAACTGATGGGATCCCTCGTCTGGATCCCGGAGCTGGAAGCCGAGGCGCTCCCGCTCCAGCGGATCTTCCTCGCCGAGAAATGGCTGGTGACCCGCCTCCACTACGGGCACGTGGACCCGCGCGAGGCCGGCAGCGGCAACATCGTCAACTGCGGAGCCGCGATGTACATGGCACCGGTCGGACTCGTCAACGCGGCCCACCCCGAGGCCGCCTACGCCGAGGCCCTCGACATCGCGGGCGCGCACCAGTCCTCGTACGGCCGGGAGGCGGCGGGCGTGTTCGCGGCCGCCGTCGCGGCCGCGTGCGTCCCCGGCGCCACGGCGGGATCGGTGGTCGAAACGGCCCTGTCACTGGCGAAGGACGGGACGCGGGCGGCCATCGAGGCGGTGGCGGAAGTCGCCGCGGACCACCGGGACTTCGAGTCGGCGCTCGCACCGCTCCGCCGGGCGGTCGCCCCCTTCGACTCGGTGGGCCCCGACTACCGCGCCCCGTCCCTCGGCGCCCGCCGCCCCTCCCGCCTCCACGCGATCGAGGAACTCCCCGTCGCCCTCGGCATGCTCCTCGTCGGGGAGGGCGACTTCCGCCGGACCGTCCTGGGCTCCGTCAACTACGGCCGGGACTGCGACTCGATCGCCACGATGGCGGGCGCGATCGTCGGCGCCCTGCACGGGGAGCAGGCGGTGCCGGCGGACTGGGCGAAGCGGGTGGCGGAGGCCAGCCGTCTGGACCTCCACGCCCCGGCGCGGGCCCTGACCGAGGTGGCCCGGGAGGTCTTCACCCGGGACGAGGAGCGGCGCCGCGCCCACGAGCGGGCGTTCGCGGTGCTGACGGGCGCGGCCGACCGGTGAACCTCCGTCTCACCTGGGTCCAGCCGGAGGACCTGCTGGGCCACGAGCTCCGCCAGGCGGCGGAGGACGGCCGGGACGCGCGCGCCGTCGCCGCCCGCTGGGCGGAGGCGGGCGGACCGCCCGCCCCGGAGACGGCCGGTGCCTCCGGGGTGCCGCGCCCCGACCTCCGCCCCCTGGCGGAGGGCCGGGCCCAGCAGGTCCTCCGGCTGGACCGTGGGGGAGGCCGGGGTGTGCGGTGCGGTGGTCATACGGGGGCGGACTCCTCTCCGGTCGTGCCCGTCTCCTCGCCCGGCGAGCCGAAGGCGGCGTCGATCTCGGTGCGGTAGGGCATCGACGTCGACGCGCCCTCGCGCTGGACGGAGAGTGCGGCCGCGGACCCCGCCCAGGCGAGCGCCTCGGGGGCGGGGCGGCCCTCGGCGAGGGCGACGACCAGGGCGCCGACGAAGGTGTCGCCGGCGGCTGTGGTGTCCACGGCCCGGACGCGGGGGGCGGGCACCGTCACCGGGTCGGCGCCCCGGACGGCGTACAGGCTGCCCGCCGCTCCGAGGGTGACGACGACCTCGGGGACGTCGCGGAGCAGGGCGAGGGCCGCCTCGCGGGGGTCGGTGAGGCCGGTGAGCGCCGCCGCCTCGTGCTCGTTGGGCACCAGCAGGTCGACGGAGGCGAGCAGTTCGGGCGGCAKCGGCCTCTGGTGGAAGGTCCTCGGCCGCAACAAGCGGGCGATCACCCTCGACCTGTCGTCCCCCGGCGGCCGCGACACCCTCCTCGCGCTCGCCGCCGACGCCGACGTGATCGTGGAGAACTTCCGCCCCGGCACCCTGGAGCGCTGGGGTCTCGGCTGGGAGGAGCTGTCCGCCGTCAACCCGCGCCTGGTCCTCGCCCGGGTCACCGGCTTCGGCCAGTTCGGCCCGTACGCCCACCGCCCCGGCTTCGGCACCCTCGCCGAGGCGATGAGCGGCTTCGCGGCCCTCACCGGCGAACCGGACGGCCCGCCCACCCTGCCGCCCTTCGGCCTGGCCGACTCGATCGCCGCCCTCGCCACGGCGTACGCGGTGATGACCGCGCTCACCGCGCGGACGACGACCGGGCGCGGCCAGGTCGTCGACATGGCCATCATCGAACCGATGCTCGCCGTCGTCGGACCCCACCCCCTCTGGTACGACCAGCTCGGCTACGTCCAGCCCCGCACGGGCAACCGCTCCCGCAACAACGCCCCCCGCAACACGTACCGCACCGCCGACGGCTCCTGGGTCGCCGTCTCCACCTCCGCCCAGTCGATCGCCGAGCGCGTCATGACCCTGGTCGGCCGCCCGGAGCTGATCGAGGAGCCGTGGTTCGCCGACGGCACGGGCCGGGCCGGGCACGCGGACGTCCTGGACGAGGCGGTCGGCGCGTGGATCGGCCGCCGCACCCGCGACGAGGTGATGGACGCGTTCGAGAAGGCGGAGGCGGCGATCGCCCCCGTCTACGACATCCGGGACGTCGTGGACGATCCCCAGTACCGGGCCCTCGGCACCGTCACCGAGGTGCAGGACCCCGAGCTGGGACCGATCAGGATGCAGAACGTCCTCTTCCGCCTCTCCGAGACGCCCGGCGCCATCCGCTGGCCCGGCCGTCCCCACGGCGCCGACACCGCCGACGTCCTCTCCGAACTGGGCCTCAGCCCCGCCGAGATCGACGGCCTCCGCGAGCAGGGAGCGGTATGAACAGCACGAGCGAGACCCCGGGCCGACCGGCCGACACCACCCGCGGCCGGCCCGGCACGCCCGCCCTCACCTGGCTGTACGCCCCCGGCGACCGCCCCGACGTGGTCCGCAAGGCCCTGACCTCCGGCGCCGACGTGGTCATCGTCGACCTGGAGGACGCGGTCGCCCCGCACCGCAAGGCGTACGCCCTGGAGGCCACCGCCGAACTGCTCGCGGACCCGCTGCCCGTCCCGGTCCACGTCCGCGTCCACACCCCGCGCGACATCCCCACCCTGGCCCTCCTCCCCGGCCTGCACGGTCTCCGTGTCCCCAAGGTGACACACGCCACCGACATCCTCCGGCTGGTCGAGCTCGCCCCGGGCCTGCCGCTGTACCCGCTCCTGGAGAACGCCCTGGCCGTGGAGCACGCGTACGCCATCGCCACCGCCCACCCCGCGGTCCGCGGCATCGCGCTCGGCGAGGCCGACCTCCGCGCGGACCTGGGCGTACGGGAGGACCACGGCCTGGACTGGTCGCGCGGCCGGGTGGTCGTCGCGGCCCGCGCGGCCGCCCTCCCGCCGCCGGCCCAGTCCGTGCATCCCGACGTCGGCGACCTGGAGGCGCTGGCGGCGGGCTGCGCCCGGGGCCGTGCCATGGGCTTCTTCGGCCGGGCGGCCATCCACCCCCGCCAGCTCCCGGTCATCGAGCGCGCCTATCTGCCCACCCCCGAGGAGGTCGACGCGGCGCGGGAGGTCGTGGAGGCCGCCGGCCCCGAGCCGGGCGCCCTGGCCCTCCCGGACGGTCGCTTCGTGGACGCGGCGGTGGTGGCGGGCGCCCACCGGGTCCTCGCCCTCGCGGCCCGGACCGCCTGACCCTCCGGGTACGCGAAAGGGCCGCCGGGACCTCTCGGTCCCGGCGGCCCTTTCGACCGGCTGGGGGGCGGATCAGCTCTTGGCGGCCGACCCGGCGCCGTTGTCGGCGTCGTGCGCCACGTCCCCGTCGGCCTTCCCGCTGTCCCCGCGGCTGTCCGTGACGGCCTCGGCGTCGGTGTCCGCGTCCGCGCCGCCGTCCTCGCCGTCGGCCTTCGGGGCGGCCTTGTCGACGGCGACGGCCTCCTTGGCGGCCTTGGGCTCCACGATCTCCTCGCGGCCCGGTCGGACCCGCGCCGAGACCACCATGTAGACCACGGCGAGCACGAAGACGCCGATGGCGGTCCAGACGTTCAGCCGCAGGCCGAGGATGTGGTGGGCCTCGTCGACGCGCATGTACTCGATCCAGGCCCGGCCCACGCAGTACGCGGCGACGTACAGCGCGAAGGCGCGGCCGTGGCCGAGCTTGAAGCGGCGGTCGGCCCAGATGACCAGGAAGGCGACGCCGACGCACCAGAGCGACTCGTACAGGAAGGTCGGGTGGTACAGCCCGGCCTCGCGGTTCGCGCTCTCGGTGATCTTCAGGGCCCAGGGCAGATCGGTCGGCCTGCCGTAGAGCTCCTGGTTGAACCAGTTGCCCCAGCGGCCGATGGCCTGGGCGAAGGCGATTCCGGGGGCGATGGCGTCGGCGTACGCCGGGAGCGGGATGCCCCGGCGGCGGCAGCCGATCCAGGCACCCACCGCGCCGAGCGCGATGGCGCCCCAGATTCCGAGGCCGCCCTCCCAGATCTTGAAGGCGTCGACCCAGTTCTCACCCTCGCTGAAGTACAGCTGGTAGTCGGTGATCACGTGGTACAGGCGTCCGCCGACGAGGCCGAAGGGCACCGCCCAGACGGCGATGTCGGCCACGGTGCCGGCGGTGCCGCCCCGGGCGATCCAGCGCTTGTTGCCGTACCAGACGGCGACGAAGACACCGATGATGATGCAGAAGGCATAGCCGCGCAGCGGGATCGGTCCGAGGTTGATCACGCCGGTCGACGGGCTGGGAATGTAGGCAAGGTCCATGGCAGGACCGACGCTACCCTGCCGGGCGGGCGGGACGGCAGCCCGCCCGGCAACGTATGGGTAACTAACCCCGTCCCGGGGCGGGGTCTCAGCCCGCCGAGGGCGAGCCCGGGGAGGCCGCCGGGGCGCTCGTCGGCGCGGCCGTGCCGGGCTTCTTGCCCTTGTTGGCCTCGGCGACCCACTTCTTGAGGTTCTCCGGGGAGATCTGCTCGCTCCCCTTCTGCGGGAAGATCGCTTCGCCGTTGAGCAGGACGGACGGCGTGCCGCCGAAGCCGCCGTTGCGGAAGGCCTCGTTCGACTTGGCCACCCAGGTGTCGTGCGTGCCGTCGTTCACACAGCTGCGGAAGGCGGGCGTGTCGAGCCCCGGCACCTTCGCCGCCAGCTCGATCAGCTTGGCGTTGTCCCCGAAGGCGTCGTCGGTCTCCTGCGGCTGGTTGATGTAGAGCGTGTCGTGGTACGCGGTGAACTTCCCCGCGTCCTGGGCGCACGCGGCGGCGTTCGCCGCGCGCAGGGAGCCGCTGCCGCCCATGTTCCCGTCGATGAGGGTGGCGAGGTGGTACTGGGTCCTGATCGCGCCGGCGGCCTCCAGCTCGTGGATCGTGTCCCGGAACGCGTTCTCGAACTGGGCGCACGCCGGGCAGCGGAAGTCCTCCCAGATCGCGAGCGTCGAGGGGGCGTCCGACTTCCCGGTGGGCACGGCGGGCTTGCCGTCCTCGTCGGTCGCGCCCGCCGGCACGACCACCTGCCCCGCGTCGTCGGAGGCGCTGTCCTTGTCGCCGCCCGCGGCGATCACGCCGACGACCGCGGCCAGTCCGAGGACACCGACCACCGCCGCCGACACGATCAGGATCCGCCGCTGCTTCTCACGGGCCTTCTCGCGCTCGCGCTGCTGCTGCAGGCGCTCCCGCGCATTCCGATTACCGTCACCGCTGTTGTTCTGGCTCACGCCTCGGAAACGAACCGGGGAGGCACGTGCGTGCCTCCCCGGTCGCAGATCCACCCGGATGGGTTACGGGACGCGCCGGACGCCCTCGGCGAGTTCGGCCGCCAGTTCCCTTACCGCGGCGAGTCCCGCCTGCTCGTCGCCGTCGGCGTCGAGGATCCGCTTCACGAACGCGGAGCCGACGATGACGCCGTCGGCGAAGGCCGCGACCTCCTTGGCCTGGACGGCGTTGGAGACGCCGAGACCGACGCAGACGGGAAGCTCCCGGCCGGCCTCGGTGGTGGCGCGGGTGCGGCGGACCAGGTCGGCCGCCTGCTCGCCGACCGACTCGCGGGTGCCGGTGACGCCCATCAGGGAGGCCGCGTAGACGAAGCCGGAGCCGGCCGCCGTGATGGTGGCGAGGCGCTCGTCCCGGCTGCTGGGGGCGACGACGAAGACGGTCGCGAGACCGTGCTTCTCGGCGTTCGCGCGCCAGACCGCGGACTCCTGGACCGGCAGGTCGGGCAGGATGCAGCCGGCGCCGCCGGCCGCGGCGAGCTCCTCGGTGAAGCGCTCGACGCCGTACCGGTCGATCGGGTTCCAGTACGTCATGACGAGGACCGGCTTGCCGGTGGACTCGTGGGCCTCGCGGACCGTCCGCATGACGTCGGCGATCTTGACGCCGCCGCGCAGGGCGATGTCGTCGGCGGTCTGGATGACCGGTCCGTCGAGCACCGGGTCGCTGTGCGGGAGGCCGACCTCGACCACGTCGGCGCCGCCGTCGAAGACGGCCCGGATCGCGGCGATGCCGCCGTCGACGGTCGGGAAGCCGGCCGGGAGGTACGCGATGAGCGCGGCCCGGTCCTCCGCCTTCGCCTTGGCGAGGGTGTCGCTCAGCAGCTGGATGTTCCCACTCACTTCGCGTCTCCCTCGATCTCCGCGGTGTCCTCGGCCCCGGCGTCGGCGGCGACCTCGGTGTCGGCCTCGTACAGGCCGAAGTAGCGGGCGGCGGTGTCCATGTCCTTGTCGCCGCGGCCCGAGAGGTTGACCAGGATCAGACCGTCCGGGCCGAGCTCCCTGCCGACCTCCAGGGCCCCGGCGAGGGCGTGCGCGGACTCGATCGCCGGGATGATGCCCTCGGTACGGGAGAGCAGCCGCAGCGCCTGCATCGCGGCGTCGTCGGTGACCGCGCGGTACTCGCCGCGTCCGCTGTCCTTGAGGTACGCGTGCTCCGGGCCGATGCCCGGGTAGTCCAGTCCGGCCGAGATCGAGTACGGCTCGGTGATCTGGCCCTCCTCGTCCTGGAGGACGTACGACCGCGAGCCGTGCAGGATGCCGGGCTCGCCCGCGGTGAGGGTGGCCGCGTGCTCGCCGGTCTCGACGCCGTGGCCGGCCGGCTCGCAGCCGATCAGACGGACGTCCGCGTCGGGGACGAAGGCGTGGAAGAGGCCGATGGCGTTGGAGCCGCCGCCGACGCAGGCGACCGCCGCGTCGGGGAGGCGGCCGGTGCGCTCCTGGATCTGGCGGCGCGCCTCGACGCCGATGACCCGGTGGAAGTCGCGGACCATGGCGGGGAAGGGGTGCGGGCCGGCGACGGTGCCGAACAGGTAGTGCGTCCGGTCCACGTTGGCGACCCAGTCGCGGAACGCCTCGTTGATGGCGTCCTTGAGGGTGCGGCTGCCGGACTTGACGGCCACGACCTCGGCGCCGAGCATCCGCATCCGGGCCACGTTCAGGGCCTGGCGCCGGGTGTCGATCTCGCCCATGTAGATGGTGCAGTCGAGGCCGAAGAGGGCGCAGGCGGTGGCGGTGGCCACGCCGTGCTGGCCGGCGCCGGTCTCGGCGATGACACGGGTCTTGCCCATGCGCTTGGTGAGCAGGGCCTGCCCGAGCACGTTGTTGATCTTGTGCGAGCCGGTGTGGTTCAGGTCCTCGCGCTTGAGGAAGATCCGGGCGCCGCCGGCGTGCTCGGCGAACCGGGGCACCTCGGTGAGGGCGCTCGGGCGGCCCGTGTAGTGGACCATGAGGTCGTTGAGCTCGCGGGCGAACTCCGGGTCGGACTTGGCCTTGTCGTACTCGACGGCGACCTCGTCGACGGCGGCCACGAGGGCCTCCGGGATGAACTTGCCGCCGTAGGCGCCGAAGTAGCCCTCGGGGCTGGGGACCTGACCTTCCAGGTCCGGAATGAAGAACTCGCTGGACATGCGGATGCTCCTCGCGGGGCGGGTGCCCCGGGTGACGTGTGGTTGATGGTCACGTTATGCGCGCCGCTCCACTCCCACGGACCAACACGGGACGCACCCGCTGCCGGGTCGCGGCCTCGACCCTCGGGCCTGAGCCCTGAAGCCTGAGGCTTTTGCCTGGAGCCGGGGCCCCACCTGTAGCCGCCCCCGTGGGACCGCCCGCCGCAGGCCTCGGGCCTCCGGCCTGGAGCCGCCCGCTTGGGGCCTCCGGCCTTGGGCCGCCCGCCCTTTACCCACCCCGTTGTGGGCAACTGTTCCGCTGGGCGGTGGGGGTCCCCCCGGACGGAGTCTGGGGGAGGGTCCGCCCCGCCGCGTCCGCGGACACGACCGACCCACCCCCCGAGGCGGCGAAGCCCCGGGCGGTCGGCGTGGCGCGGACGGGAGTCATGACGCCGTCAGCTCCGGCCGTGCCGCAGCGCCGGGTGCGCGCCGGCGGCGACGAGGTCGGCGACGGCGGCCTTGGGGTCGCGGCCGGTGACGAGCGACTCGCCGACCAGGACCGCGTCGGCGCCCGCGTTGGCGTAGGCGATCAGGTCGTGCGGACCCCGGACCCCGGACTCGGCGATCTTGACGATGTGCGCGGGGATCTCGGGGGCGACCCGCTCGAAGGTGGAGCGGTCGACCTTGAGGGTCTTGAGGTTGCGGGCGTTGACGCCGATGATCCGGGCGCCCGCGTCGACGGCGCGCTCGACCTCGTCCTCGTCGTGCACCTCGACCAGCGGGGTCAGCCCGATGGACTCGGCGCGCTCGATGAGGGAGACCAGCGCCTCCTGCTCCAGGGCGGCGACGATGAGAAGCGCGAGATCCGCTCCGTACGCGCGTGCTTCCCAGAGCTGGTACGCGGTGACGATGAAGTCCTTGCGCAGGACCGGGATGTCGACCTTGGCGCGGACGGCCTCCAGGTCCGCGAGCGAACCGCCGAAGCGGCGCTGCTCGGTGAGGACCGAGATGACGGCGGCGCCGCCCGCCTCGTAGTCGGCGGCGAGTCCGGCCGGGTCGGCGATCGCGGCGAGCGCGCCCTTGGACGGGCTGGAGCGCTTGACCTCGCAGATCACCTTGACGCCGTCGCCGCGCAGTGCGGCGACGCCGTCCTTGGCCTGCGGCGCCTTGGCGGCGCGCTCCTTGAGCTCGTCGAGGGTGACCCGCGCCTGCCGCTCTGCGAGGTCGGCGCGTACGCCTTCGATGATCTCGTCGAGCACACTCACGCGAGGGGCCCCCTTCCGGGACGGTGATGGTGATGATGAACCAGGTTCAGCCACATCGATCCTATCCGCAGGACGGCCCCGGACTCGCATCGGCCGGAGCGGTGTCCCATCTGCTGGGACTCCCGGAGGGCTCCCGCGGGCGCCGTGGCGGCGCTCAGGGGGCCAGCGCGGAGCCGAAGGGAAGGTTCCGGACCAGGGTGAACAGGGCGAGGACGCCCCCGATCCCCCACCACAGGACGGGGGAGACCGCGAGGCGCATCGGGACCCCGCGGACGGCGCGAATCAGCCAGACGGTCATGAGGACGGCGAACAGTCCATAGCCGACGACGGCGAGGGCGTTGGCGCCGAGGGCGGCCGGGAGGTCGCCGTGGACGAAGGCGTGGGCACTGCGCAGGCCGCCGCAGCCGGGGCAGTAGACGCCGGTGAAGCGGAGCAGGGGGCAGACGGGGTAGTGGCCGGGTTCGTTGGGGTCGACGGTCCCGACGTACGCGAAGGCGGCGGCGACACCGGCGAGCGCGGCGACCGGCGGAAGCAGCCGCCGTACGACCGAGCGGGGCGGCGGCGGTGCGGTAG
>NZ_RDBH01000129.1:1130736-1133220 GCF_008042145.1 Streptomyces sp. adm13(2018) | reverse complement strand
GGGCTGCGCTCTCGCGCGTCCGGGGTGAGAATCACCGGATGGACCCGCAGCCGACGACCGGCGCCGTGACCGACCCATCAGGCACCCGACCGGGTGAACCCGCGCCCCCGAGCGAGGCCGGGCCGGAGACCCCCGAGCAGCCGGGGCGGCCCCCGCGGGCGGCGGAACCGGATGCCCCGCTACGGCGGGCGCGTGGATCGGGGCCGAGTGACCCGCCACCGGGGGCAGCGCTGTCGGGTGACCCGCCACCGGGGGCCGCCCCGGCTGCTCGGGGGTCTCCGGCCCGGCCTCGCTCGGGGGCGCGGGTTCACCCGGTCGGGTGCCTGATGGGTCGGTCACGGCGCCGGTCGTCGGCTGCGGGTCCATCCGGTGATTCTCACCCCGGACGCGCGAGAGCGCAGCCCGGCACGACCGGGCTGCGCTCTCGGGTGTGTCGCTGTGCGTCAGGCGCGGGCCCGCGCGCTCACGGTCGCGGCCTCACGGGCGGCGGCGACGGCCGCCGTCTCCTTCGGCATGCCGAGGCCCGCGACCTTCATCGCGCCGCCGACGATGCCGCCGAGCACGATGACGCCCACGCCCGCCCAGAAACCGGGCTGGTTGGCGGCCACCATGAAGACGCCGGCGATGCAGAAGCCGATGAAGGAGATGATGACACCGGTCCAGGCGGCCGGGGTGTGTCCGTGGGCGCTGCCCGCCATGAGTTGCTCCTCGTTGCAGTTGCTCGATGGTGAGGTCACGCGTGCGCGGACTCTCGGCGCTCATTGTCCCGCACGCGGGCCCGCGAGGGTGACTCGGGGGTACCGGGACGATCTACGCGTCGCGGCGGGGAGCCGAAGGAGGGCGGCGCCGGGAGCCGAGGCCGGAGGACCGGACGCCGCGAAGCGCCCCGCCCGGAGCGGGGCACGCCCGCCGAAAGTCCCGGCCGAATCGTCCGGCAGTCGGTTCAGGCCCCGCGGGTCGGGTCCTCGCCGCGGTCCAGGGCCTTCCACAGGTCCTCGGGGCGGTCCTGGCCGGTGGCCGGGGCCTTGCGGGCCGCCCGCGGGGCGCCCGTGCGTTCGTAGCGGCCGCCCATCGCGGGCCAGGTCTTGCCGAAGCGCAGCGCGAGGAGGCCGGCGATCAGGATGAGGGCGGCGCCCGCGGCGGTCACGTACGGCCAGACGGTGTGGCCGAGTCCGGCCACGGCGGCCGCGGTGTCGCCGCTGATGCGGGCGGCCTCCGCGTCCAGGGCCGCGCGGTCGGAGGCGCCGAGGATCGCGGCGAGCGCGGCGCCCGCGCCGCTGAGCGTGAGGAGCGCGGCGACGAGGGTGCGTCCGGTGCGGCGGACGGCGAAGACGGCGAAGAGCGCGGCGAGGCCGACGATCGCGAGGGCGGTCGGCACACCGGTGACGGTGCCGCCGTCGGCCTCGA
Organism: Streptomyces sp. adm13(2018); assembly: GCF_008042145.1. Taxonomy (GTDB): domain Bacteria; phylum Actinomycetota; class Actinomycetes; order Streptomycetales; family Streptomycetaceae; genus Streptomyces. Next base: position 1,131,813 of record NZ_RDBH01000129.1, on the reverse strand, counting down.
CGGGGACGCTGCCGCCGCCGACGGAGGCGGTGCCCTCCGCCCAGATCTGGCCGGCGGAGAGCAGGACGACGGTGGCGCCCAGGGCACCGAGGAGGAGGGCCGCGGCCAGGCTGCGGCGGCCGCCGCCGGGGACGGCCGCGCGGGCGGCCCGGGGCTGGGGTACGGGTACGGCACTCACGTACCCCACTATCCCCTACGCGCTCAGGCGCCGTTCATCCGGTTGGCGGTGTGGACGGCGCGCAGGACGGCCGCGGCCTTGTTCCGGCACTCGTTGTCCTCGGCCACCGGGTCGGAATCGGCCACCACACCCGCTCCGGCCTGCACATACGCGGTTCCGTCGCGGAGCAGGGCGGTGCGGATGGCGATGGCGGTGTCCGCGTCGCCCGCGAAATCGAGATAACCGACACATCCGCCGTACAGCCCGCGCCGGGAGGGTTCGAGCTCCTCGATGATCTGCATGGCCCGGGGCTTGGGCGCGCCGGAGAGCGTGCCGGCCGGGAAGCAGGCGGTGAGGACGTCGAACGCGGTCCTCCCCTCGGCGACCCGGCCGGTCACGGTGGAGACGATGTGCATGACGTGCGAGTAGCGCTCGACGGACATGAAGTCGACGACCTCGACGGAGCCGGGGGCGCAGACGCGGCCGAGGTCGTTGCGGCCGAGGTCGACGAGCATGAGGTGCTCGGCGCGCTCCTTGGGGTCGGCGAGCAGCTCCTCCGCGAGGTCGTGGTCCTCCTGCGGGGTGGCGCCGCGGTGCCGGGTGCCGGCGATGGGGTGGAGCAGGGCGTGCCCGTCCTCCACCTTGACGAGGGCCTCGGGGCTGGAGCCGACGACGTCGAAGCCGTTCTCGAAGCGGAAGAGGTACATGTACGGGGACGGGTTGGTGGCCCGCAGGACCCGGTAGACGTCGAGGGCGGAGGCGCTGCAGGGGGTCTCGAAGCGCTGCGAGGGGACGACCTGGAAGGCCTCGCCGGCCCGGATGCGCTCCTTGATGTCCTCGACGGCGTCCTGGTAGGCGGGGCCGCCCCAGAGCGCGGAGAACTCGGGGAGCGCGGAGGCGGGCAGCGCGGTGGGGGCGGT
>NZ_RDBH01000129.1:1116472-1130636 GCF_008042145.1 Streptomyces sp. adm13(2018) | reverse complement strand
CCCCGAGTTCTCCGCGCTCTGGGGCGGCCCCGCCTACCAGGACGCCGTCGAGGCGGGTGACGGCGTCCGCGTACGCCTCGTCGACGCCGGTCTCCAGGTCGTTGTGGTTGATCGCGTTGGCGATCAGGAGGACCGAGCCGTCCCAGTGGTCGAGGACGGCGAGGTCGCTGGTCAGGAGCATGGTGAGCTCGGGGAGCTGGAGGTCGTCGCGGCCGTGCTCGCCGATCTTCTCCAGGCGGCGGACGATGTCGTAGCCGAGGTAGCCGACCATGCCGCCGGTGAAGGGGGGCAGTGCGCCACCGAGCAGGGCTTCGAGGTCGCGGGGGGTGTGGAGGGTCTCGACGGTGGCGCGCAGGGCCGTGAGCGGGTCGCCGTCGGTGGGGACGCCGACGGGCGGGGTGCCCAGCCAGTGGGCCTGGCCGTCCTGCACGGTCAGGGTGGCGTCGCTGCGGACGCCGATGAAGGAGTACCGGGACCAGCTCCGGCCGTTCTCCGCGGATTCGAGGAGGAAGGTGCCGGGCCGTTCGGCGGCGAGCTTGCGGTAGAGCCCGACCGGGGTGTCGCCGTCCGCGAGCAGCCGGCGGCTGACGGGGATGACGCGGCGGTCGGCCGCCAGCTTGCGGAAGGTGTCGAGATCCATGGCGCCAGACCCTACTCGGATGCGGGGTCCGCGGCGGACGCGGATACGGGGAGCACGTCGGCGTCGAAGCAGGTCCGGGCGCCGGTGTGGCAGGCGGCGCCGACCTGGTCGACCTTGACGAGGACGGTGTCGGCGTCACAGTCGAGGGCGACGGACTTGACGTGCTGGACGTGCCCGGAGGTGTCGCCCTTGACCCAGTACTCCTGGCGGCTGCGGGACCAGTAGGTGCAGCGGCCGGTGGTGAGGGTGCGGTGCAGGGCCTCGTCGTCCATCCAGCCGAGCATCAGCACCTCGCCGGTGTCGTACTGCTGGGCGATGGCGGGGACGAGCCCGTCGGGGCTGCGCTTGAGCCGGGCGGAGACGGCCGGGTCGAGATTGCTGCTCATGGCGCCATTGTGCCGCGCTCCGGGGTGGTGTCCGGCGGGGCGTCCACTGGGCGGACCGGGGGCGGCCGCCGTAGGCTGGCACACATGTCGACCCATGCCAAACGTGAACGGCTTCTGCTCGCCGACCTGTTGGAGGCGGCTGGTCCCGATGCGCCGACGCTCTGCGAGGGCTGGCGGACCCGGGACCTCGCGGCCCATCTGGTGCTGCGGGAGCGGCGCCCGGACGCCGCGGCCGGCTCGCTCGTACCGATGCTGAAGGACCGGCAGGACCGGGTGCAGGCGGAGTTCGCCGACAAGCCGTACGAGGAGCTGATCCGGCTCATCCGGACCGGGCCGCCGCGGTTCTCGCCGTTCACGATCAAGCAGGTGGACGAGGGGGCGAACGTCGTCGAGTTCTACGTCCACGCGGAGGACGTGCGCCGTGCCCAGCCCGACTGGTCGGCGCGCGAGCTCGATCCGGTCTTCGCCGACGCCCTCTGGTCCCGGCTGGAGCGCACTGCCCGGCTGCTGGGCCGGAAGGTGCCGGTGGGGCTGGTGCTGCGCCGGCCGAACGGCCAGACGGTGGTGGCGCACAAGGGCACCCCGGTGGTGACGGCCTCCGGGGAGCCGGGCGAGCTGACCATGTACCTGTTCGGCCGCCAGGACACGGCCAAGGTGGCGCTGGACGGCGAGCCGGAGGCGATCGAGCGGCTGCGGGAGACGAAGCAGCTGGGGTTCTAGCGCTTTCCGGACACCCCTGAGCGGTCAGCGGCAGTACGGCCCGGCGTACGGCGGGGACGGCGAGGGCGCAGAGCCCCGCGAGGGCGCAGATCGCCGCACTGCCCACGATGAGGCCGGGCTCGACCGGTTGGCGCCGTCGATCCTGTGCGTCCGGACACGGCGAAGGGCCCCCTGAGGGGGCCCTTCGCGGCAGCGTTTCGGAGCGGATCCGGCGGGCCGGATCAGCGGACCGGGTGGCCGGCCGTCCGTAGTTCGTTCTTGACCTGTGCGATCCGCAGGTCACCGAAGTGGAAGACGGAGGCCGCGAGCACCGCGTCCGCGCCCGCCGCCACCGCGGGCGGGAAGTCGGCGAGCCGGCCCGCTCCCCCGCTGGCGATCACCGGCACGCTCACGTGCTTGCGCACGGCCGCGATCATCTCGGTGTCGTAGCCGTCCTTGGTGCCGTCCGCGTCCATCGAGTTGAGCAGGATCTCACCCGCTCCCAGCTCGGCGGCCCGGTGCGCCCACTCGACGGCGTCGATGCCGGTGCCCTGGCGGCCGCCGTGCGTCGTCACCTCGAACGAGCCGGAGGCGGTCCGGCGGGCGTCGACCGAGAGGACGAGCACCTGACGGCCGAAGCGCTCCGCGATCTCCTGGATCAGTTCGGGGCGCGCGATCGCGGCGGTGTTGACGCCTACCTTGTCGGCGCCGGCCCGCAGCAGCTTGTCGACGTCCTCGGCCGCGCGGACGCCGCCGCCGACCGTGAGCGGGATGAAGACCTGCTCGGCGGTGCGGCGCACCACGTCGTAGGTGGTCTCCCGGTTGCCCGAGGAGGCGGTGATGTCGAGGAAGGTCAGCTCGTCGGCGCCCTCGGCGTCGTACAGCTTGGCCATCTCGACGGGGTCGCCGGCGTCCCGCAGGTTCTGGAAGTTGACGCCCTTGACGACCCGGCCGTTGTCCACGTCCAGGCAGGGGATCACGCGTACGGCGAGGCTCATGCCGCACCACCCGGGCGCGCCTCCGGGCGGAAGGCCTCGACCTCGACCTCGACGACCAGGCTGGGGTCGACGAAGCCGGAGACGATGATCATCGTCGCCGCCGGGCGGACCGTGTCGAACAGCTCCTTGTGGGCGCGGCCGACCTCGTCCACGTCCCGGGCGTGGGTGAGGTACATCCGGGTGCGGACGACGTCCGCCGGGCCCAGGCCGAGCTTCTCCAGCGCGGCGAAGGCCACGTTGAAGGAGTTCACCGTCTGGTCGTACGGGCCTCCGCCGGCGATCTGGCCGCCCACCACGGAGGTGCAGCCGGCGACGAGGACCAGGCCGTTCGGCAGCTCGACCGCGCGGGAGTAGCCGAACTGCTCCTCCCAGGGGGCTCCGGTGACGACCTTCTTCACGCCGTCGGTCATACGGCCGCCACCGCCTCCAGGGCCTCTTCGAGGGTGAAGGCCTTGGCGTACAGCGCCTTGCCGACGATCGCGCCCTCGACGCCGAGCGGGACCAGGCCGGACAGGGCCCGCAGGTCGTCCAGGGACGACACGCCGCCGGAGGCGACGACGGGCTTGTCGGTGGCCGCGCAGACGTTCTTCAGGAGCTCCAGGTTGGGGCCCTGGAGGGTGCCGTCCTTGGCGATGTCGGTGACGACGTAGCGGGAGCAGCCCTCGGAGTCGAGGCGGGCGAGCGTCTCGTAGAGGTCGCCGCCGTCGCGGGTCCAGCCGCGGCCGCGGAGGGTCGTGCCGCGGACGTCGAGGCCGACGGCGATCTGGTCGCCGTGCTCGGCGATGACCTTGGCGACCCACTCGGGGGTCTCCAGGGCGGCGGTGCCGAGGTTGACGCGGGTGCAGCCGGTGGCGAGGGCGGCGGCGAGCGAGGCGTCGTCGCGGATGCCGCCGGACAGCTCGACCTTGATGTCCATGGCTCCGGCGACCTCGGCGATCAGCTGCCGGTTGTCGCCGGTGCCGAAGGCGGCGTCGAGGTCGACGAGGTGGAGCCACTCGGCGCCGGAGTTCTGCCAGGCGAGGGCCGCTTCGAGCGGGGAGCCGTAGGAGGTCTCGGTGCCGGACTCGCCGTGCACGAGACGGACCGCCTGGCCGTCGCGGACGTCGACGGCGGGGAGGAGTTCAAGCTTCTGAGCCATGATCAGAGGGTCTCGATCCAATTGGTGAGGAGCTGGGCTCCGGCGTCGCCGGACTTCTCGGGGTGGAACTGGGTGGCCCACAGGGCGCCGTTCTCGACGGCCGCCACGAAGGGCTCGCCGTGGGTGGCCCAGGTGACCTTGGGGGCGCGGATGTTCTTGTTGCCGACCTCCAGGGTCCACTCGCGCACCGCGTAGGAGTGCACGAAGTAGAACCGGGCGTCGGCGTCGAGACCGGCGAACATCTCGCTGCCGCCGGGCGCGTCGACCGTGTTCCAGCCCATGTGGGGGACGACGGGCGCGTTCAACGGCTCGACGGTACCGGGCCACTCGTCGAGGCCCTCGCTCTCCACGCCGTGCTCGAAGCCGTGCGCGAAGAGGATCTGCATGCCGACGCAGATGCCCATGACCGGGCGTCCGCCGGAGAGCCGGCGGCCGATGATCCAGTCGCCGCGGGCCTCCTTGAGTCCGCGCATGCAGGCGGAGAAGGCGCCGACGCCGGGGACGAGGAGGCCGTCGGCGTTCATCGCGGTCTCGTAGTCGCGGGTGATCTCGACCTCGGCGCCGACCCGGGCGAGGGCGCGCTCGGCCGAGCGCACGTTGCCGAAGCCGTAGTCGAAGACGACGACCTTCCTGGGGGTGCTCGCGGTCATGCCCACACGTCCAGCCGCAGCACACCGGCGGCGAGGCACATCGCGGCGCCGATCGCGACGAGCGCGACGAGGCCCTTGGGCATCTCCTGCTTGACGAAGGAGTAGATGCCGCCGAGCAGGAACAGTCCGACGACGATGAGGATGGTGGAGAGGCCGTTCACGGTCAGAGCGCGCCCTTCGTGGAGGGGAGGATTCCGGCGGCGCGCGGGTCGCGCTCGGAGGCGTAGCGGAGGGCGCGGGCGAAGGCCTTGAACTGGCACTCGACGATGTGGTGCGCGTTGCGCCCGTACGGCACGTGGATGTGCAGGGCGATCTGGGCCTGGGCGACGAAGGACTCGAAGATGTGCCGGGTCATCGTCGTGTCGTACGAGCCGATCATCGGCGCCATGTTCTCGGGCTCGGTGTGCACGAGGTACGGGCGGCCGGAGAGGTCGACGGTCACCTGGGCGAGCGACTCGTCCAGCGGGACGGTGCAGTTGCCGAAGCGGTAGATGCCGACCTTGTCGCCGAGGGCCTGCTTGAAGGCGGCACCGAGGGCGAGGGCGGTGTCCTCGATCGTGTGGTGCGAGTCGATGTGCAGGTCGCCGTCGGTCTTGACCGTCAGGTCGAACAGACCGTGCCGGCCGAGCTGGTCGAGCATGTGGTCGTAGAACCCGACCCCGGTCGACACGTCGACCTTGCCGGTGCCGTCGAGGTCGATCTCGACGACGACGGAGGTCTCCTTGGTGGTGCGCTCCACGCGGCCTACACGGCTCATCGCTCCTGCTCCTTCATCAATTCACGAACCGCGTCGAGGAACGCGTCGTTCTCTTCGGGGGTGCCGGCGGTGACCCGCAGCCATCCCGGTACGCCGTTGTCCCGGACCAGGACGCCCCGGTCGAGGATCCGCCGCCAGGTCGCGTGCGTGTCGGGGAACTTCCCGAACTGCACGAAGTTGGCGTCCGAGTCGGTGACCCGGTAGCCGAGGGCGCGCAGCTCGGTGACGAGCCGGTCGCGCTCGGCCTTGAGCTGCTCGACGTACCCGAGGAGGGTGTCGGTGTGCTCCAGGGCGGCGAGCGCGGTCGCCTGGGTGACCGCCGAGAGGTGGTACGGCAGCCGGACCAGCTGCACGGCGTCGACGACGGCCGGGTGGGCGGCGAGGTAGCCGAGCCGCAGTCCGGCGGCGCCGAAGGCCTTGGACATGGTCCGGGAGACCACCAGGTTCGGGCGGCCCTCGATGAGGGGCAGCAGCGAGTCCCGGTGGCTGAACTCCACGTACGCCTCGTCGACGACGACCACGGACGGCTTGGCCGCCTGGGCCGCCTCGTACAGGGCGAGGACGGTGTCGGCGGCGACGGCGGTGCCGGTGGGGTTGTTGGGCGAGGTGATGAACACGACGTCGGGCCGGTGCTCGGCGATCGCCGCGGCGGCGGCCTCGACGTCGACGGTGAAGTCCTCGTTGCGCGGGCCGGAGATCCAGCCGGTGCCGGTGCCGCGGGCGATCAGGGCGTGCATCGAGTACGAGGGCTCGAAGCCGATCGCGGTGCGGCCGGGGCCTCCGAAGGTCTGGAGCAGCTGCTGGAGGACCTCGTTGGACCCGTTGGCCGCCCAGACGTTCTCCAGGGCGACCGGGTGCTTGCCGGTGCGGGTGAGGTAGCGGGCGAGTTCGGTGCGGAGCTCGACCGCGTCCCGGTCGGGGTAGCGGTTGAGGCCGCGGGCGGCCTCGGCGACGCGCTCCGCGATGCGGGCCACCAGGGGCTCGGGCAGCGGGTACGGGTTCTCGTTGGTGTTCAGCTGGACGGGCACGTCGAGCTGGGGCGCGCCGTACGGGGACTTGCCCCGCAGCTCGTCGCGGACGGGGAGGTCGTCGATCCGGATCTCGGTCACTTCTGGGGGACCTTCCATCCGAACCGGGCCTTGACCGCCGCGCCGTGCGCGGGCAGGTCCTCCGCCTCGGCGAGGGTGACCACGTGGTGGGCCACGTCGGCGAGGGCGTCGCGCGTGTAGTCCACGATGTGCACCCCGCGCAGGAAGGACTGCACGGAGAGGCCCGAGGAGTGGCAGGCGCAGCCGCCGGTGGGCAGGACGTGGTTGGAGCCCGCGCAGTAGTCGCCGAGGGAGACGGGCGCCCAGGGGCCGACGAAGATCGCGCCGGCGTTGCGGACGCGGTCGGCGACGGCCGCGGCGTCGCGGGTCTGGATCTCCAGGTGCTCGGCGCCGTAGGCGTCGACGACCTTGAGGCCGTCGGCGAGGTCGCGGACGAGGACGATCGCGGACTGGCGTCCCGCGAGGGCGGGGGCGATCCGGTCGTCGATGTGCTTGGAGGCGGCGACCTGGGTCTTCAGCTCGGCCTCGGTGGCGGCGGCCAGCTCCTCCGAGTCGGTGACCAGGACGGAGGCGGCCATCGGGTCGTGCTCGGCCTGGCTGATCAGGTCGGCGGCGACGTGCACGGGGTCGGCGGTGGAGTCCGCGAGGATCGCGATCTCCGTCGGGCCGGCCTCCGCGTCGATGCCGATGCGGCCCTTGAGGAGGCGCTTGGCGGCGGCCACGTAGATGTTGCCGGGGCCGGTGACCAGGTTGACGGGGGCGCAGCCGGGCTCGCCGTCGGCGCCGTCGGCGCCGTCGGTGGTTCCGTACGCGAACATGGCGACGGCCTGGGCGCCGCCGGCGGCGTACACCTCGTCGACGCCGAGCAGGGCGCAGGCGGCGAGGATCGTCGGGTGCGGGAGCCCGCCGAACTCCTTCTGCGGGGGCGAGGCGATGGCCACGCCCTCGACGCCGGCCTCCTGGGCCGGGACGACGTTCATCACGACGGAGGACGGGTAGACCGAGCGGCCGCCCGGCACGTACAGACCGACGCGCTCGACCGGGATCCACTTCTCGGTGACGGTGCCGCCGGGGACGACCTGGGTGGTGTGGGTGGTGCGGCGCTGCTCGCGGTGGACGAGGCGGGCGCGCCGGATGGACTCCTCCAGGGCGGCGCGGACGGGCGGGTCGAGCTCGTCGAGGGCGCGGGTGATCGCCTCGGCGGGGACGCGCAGGCCCGGGACGCGGACGCCGTCGAACTTCTCCCCGTAGTCGATCACCGCGGCCGCGCCATGATGCCGGACGTCCTCGCAGATCGGCCGCACCGTCTCCAGGGCGGCTTCCACGTCGAACTCGGCACGGGGCAGCAGGTCGCGCAGGGCGGAACCCTCGGGGAGGGCCTCGCCGCGCAGATCGATTCGAGAGATCACGGGTCAATTCTCGCAGACGGCCCACAGCACCGGACGCCCGTATCAATGGCTGATACGGGCCACACTGGCGTCTTGTCGCCACTCCTGACCGTTAGCGTTCAGCCCGTCACTCAGCGGGAAGAACGGCTGTACGAATCCACGGGACCCCGGTCACACAGCGGGACACGTGTCGCGGACTCGTGCGAGCGGAGCGTGGAAAGCGAGGGGGCGGCGTTGACCGAGCCGCACGAGGACGGGATGCCGGACGGTCTCACAGGCCCGGAGCGGGCGGTGTGGCGGGCGTTCGTCATCGGCAGGACGTGTGATCTGACGGAAGGGATCGCGGAGCGGGACGACCCCTTCGGGGCGCGGGAGTGGGGGGAGGAGCGGAGCGTCCGCGCCGATGTCGTGGCGCTGCTGCTGCTCGCCGGACCGCCGGCCCGGTCCGGCCGGGTGGCCGCGCTGAAGCTGCGGGGGGTGCGGATCACCGGCGTGCTGAACCTGGCGGGCGGGACGATAGGGCCGTACGTGGAGCTGCACGGCTGCCGGTTCGACGGCGAGGTGGTGCTGCCGGAGGCCCGGTTCGGCACGCTGCGGATGATCGAGTGCGCGCTGCCGCGGCTGGAGGCGGCCCGGCTGCACACCGAGGGGGACCTGCATCTGCCGCGCTGCCGGGTGCGCTGGGGCATCCGGCTCACCGACGCCCAGATCGGCACGGACCTGCTGGTCAACCAGATCCAGGTGTGGCCGGACCGGCGCGGCCGCGCCATCACCGCGGACGGGATGGTGGTCGCCCAGGACCTCCAGGCCGAGCTGATCGAGACGTTCGGGGAGGTGAGCCTGCGCGGCGCGAAGATCGGCGTGTCGCTCAGCCTGCGGGGCAGCGTGCTGCGCGGCGCGCTGGGCCGCCGCGCGCTCAACGCCCCCCAGCTGACGGTGGAGCGCTCGCTCTATCTGAACGCGGCCTGGGTGTACGAGGAGCAGGACACCGCGGGGCAGAGCACGGCCACCCCGCCGTACGGGGTGACGCCGGCGCAGGGCGCGTACCGAAGACCGGTCGAGTTCCACGGCGGGGTGCGACTCGACGACGGCCGCTTCGGCGACGCGGTGGACCTGCACCACGCCCGGTTCCTGCTGAGCGGGGCGCGCCGCGAGGAGGTGTCGCTGCGCCGGATCGTCACCCCCGAGCTCCGCTTCAACGGCGAGCGGCCGGAGGAGGGCCGCGTCGTGCTCAACGGCGCGAAGGTCGTCACCCTGATCGACCTGTCGACCAGCTGGCCGGGGCCCGGCGGACTCGCGATGGGCGGCTTCGCCTACGAGAACCTCGTGCCGTACGGGCACTTCCCGCTGGCCCGGCGCCTGGAGTGGGTGGCGGCCGCGACCCCGGAGTACGCCCCCGAGCCGTACGAACGCCTGGCGACGGTGCTGCGCGCCAGCGGGGAGGACGCCGACGCCCGCGAGGTGCTGCTCGCCAAGCAGCGGCGCCGACGGGAGACCCTGCCGGTGGCGGGGAAGCTCTGGGGGTACCTCCAGGACTGGACCGTGGCCTACGGCTACCGGCCGGGGCGGGCGGCGCTGTGGATGGCGGTCCTGTGGGCGGCGGGCACGGTGGCCTTCTCGCACTACCGGCCGATACCGCTGAAGGCGGAGGAGGCCCCCGAGTGGAACGGCCCGCTGTACGCGCTCGATCTGCTGCTCCCGGTGATCAATCTCGGCCAGGACGGCTACTGGCGCCTGGAGGGGATCTGGCAGTGGGCGGCGGCGGTGCTGATCCTGCTCGGCTGGATCCTCGCGACCACGGTGGCGGCGGGCGCGACCCGGCTCCTGAGCAGGGGCTGAGGCGGTCGGCGGACGGGACCCGCCGGGCCGCTTCCCGCGGGGTCCTCCGGAGCGGTCGCCGCGCCTCCGGTCGGGGAGGACGTGCGGGGACCGGGCGGTCGCCGGGCCGTCCGGGAGGCGGAGCGGCGGAGGATCGGTGTGGTCCGGGCGGGAGGGCGCGAAGGTTTGGTGAGCGGGCCGTGAGAGCGGCTGCCGAGGGAGCGGTGGCCGGGAGACAATACGGAACACCATGTCCTTTCTCCGCGCCCTGATCGGCGCCGCTCGTTCGGCCCGGCACACCCCGCGGCTCGCCGCCGGGTCCGTGCCGGACGACGACGTGCTGCTCGACGCCCCGGACGAGCGGCTCGCCCCCGCCCTGGTCGCCGCCGCGCTGGCCGATCCGGAGCCCGCGGCGAAGCTACTCGCCACCACCCGGGACTGCGGCGAGTGGGAGGACCGCGACCGGTACGTCACCCGGCTCGCGACCTTCGCGTACCACAGGGACGACTGGCTCACCCACTGGCTCGCCGTCGCGCCCGGCGACCCCGACGCCCTGCTCGTCACCGCGCAGCTCTCCGTCCGCCGGGCCTGGGAGTCGCCCGCCCGGGCCGAACGGCTGCGCGAGCTGGAGCCGCTGATCCGGACGATGGCCGAGGAGGCACCGCACGACCCGGTGCCCTGGCGCCTCGCCCTGGACCACGCGCGCGGGGCGCACGCCCGCCCCGCCGTCTTCGAGGCCCTGTGGGAGCAGGCGGTGCGCCGCTCACCGCACCACTACGGCTGCCATGTCGCGGCGCTCAAGTACCTGTCCGCCCAGTGGTACGGCTCGCACCGCGCCGCCTTCGACTTCGCCGAGCAGGCCGCCGACGACGCCGCGGCCGACTCGCTGGTCCGCGCGCTGCCGGTCCGGGCCGCCTACGACCGGCTCCGGGTGCCGGCGGAGCGGGAGCCCGCCGTGCCGGAGGCGCGGGTCGACCGGGCGGCCGACCGGGCGCTGGCCCTGTCGGCGGTCTTCCCGACCGGCGACCCGTGGCCCGCCGAGGTCCGCAACCTGCTGGCGTACGTGCTGGTGGAGCGGGCGCGCTGGGAGGACGCGCGGGCGGAGTTCGGCCGGATCGGGGCCTACGCGACCTCCTTCCCGTGGGGGTCTTCGCCGGGTGGCGGGCGGGGCGCCGGGGGCGAGGACCCGCTGCGCCGGTTCCTCACCGCGCGGGACACGGCCAGGACCGAACTGGCCCGTCGTACGCCCCTCTGGGACACCGGACGGGGACGGGCAGGACGGGGCGGGCCCGGCGGCCACTAGGCTGACCGCTGTGACCACCGCTCGCCTGCCTCTCTTCCCGCTCAACGCGGTGCTGTTCCCTGGCCTCGTGCTGCCGCTGAACGTCTTCGAGGAGCGTTATCGCGCCATGATGCGCGAGCTGCTCGCGATCGACGACTCGGAGCCGCGCCGCTTCGCCGTCGTCGCCATCCGCGACGGCCGCGAGGTCGCCCCGACGGCCCCCGGCATGCCGGACCAGACGGCGCTGCCGGAGAAGGGTCCGGCGGCCGGCTTCGGCCCCGACCCCATCCAGTCCTTCCACCGGGTCGGCTGTGTCGCGGACGCCGTGCAGATCCGGGAGCGCGCCGACGGCAGCTTCGAGGTGACGGCCACCGGCACCACCCGGGTGAAGCTGCTCTCCGTCGACACGAGCGGGCCGTTCCTGGTCGCCGAGGTCGAGGAGCTCCCGGAGGAGCAGGGCGAGGAGGCCGGCAGCCTCGCCGAGGGGGTGCTGCGGGCCTTCCGGAGCTATCAGAAGCGGCTGGCCGGGGCGCGGGAGCGGTCCCTGACGACGAGCGAGCTGCCGGACGACCCGTCGGTGGTGTCGTACCTGGTCGCGGCGGCGGCGGTGCTCGACACGCCGTCGAAGCAGCGGCTGCTCCAGGCCCCGGACACGGCGACCCGGCTGCGCGAGGAGCTGACGCTGCTGCGCGCGGAGACGGCGGTCATCCGCCATCTGCCGTCGCTGCCGGTGGTGGACCTGACGCAGGCCCCGACCTACCCGAACTGAGGAAGAACGCACGCGTGGCGAAGAAGCAGAGGAAGAACAGCGGCGGTACCCCGGCGACGGTGGCCCTGACGGCCGCCGGCACCCCGTTCACCCTGCACGCGTACGAGCACGACCCGGCCTCCCTCTCGTACGGCGAGGAGGCGGCCGAGGCCCTCGGCGTCTCCCCCGACCGGGTCTTCAAGACCCTGGTGGCGGACGTCGACGGCGAGCTGACGGTCGCGGTGGTCCCGGTCGCGGGGCAGCTCGACCTGAAGGCGCTGGCCTCGGCGGTCGGCGGCAAGCGGGCGGCGATGGCGGACCCGGCGGCGGCCGAACGGACCACGGGTTACGTGCGGGGCGGGATCTCCCCGCTGGGCCAGCGCAAGCGGCTGCGTACGGTCCTCGACTCCTCGGCCTCGCACCACGCGACCGTCTGCGTCTCGGCGGGGCGGCGCGGCCTGGAGGTGGAGCTCTCCCCCGCCGATCTGGCCGCGCTCACCTCGGCGGTCGTGGCCCCGATCGGCCGCGCCTGAGGGTCGGACGCGCCTGGGATTCGACCGGACCCGGGCCGCTCGACGCGCGGCCGGGGCCGTCAGCTCCGGCCGGGCCCCTGGGTGTACGCCTTGGGCTGGTCCCACGCCTCGGGCTCCGCGTCGCGCGGGCCGAAGGCGGCCGTGAGCCCCAGGTGCACGATCATCGCGGCGAGCGGCCAGGCGAGCATCGCGGCGGCGCCCAGGTTCAGTTCCAGCGGGGCCTCGAAGGTGACGTTGGGGCCGACCGCCTTCGCGTGGGCGACCACGTCGCTCGTCGGCCCGAAGTAGGCGCCGAGGCCCCAGGCGAGCAGCGAGCCCAGGACACCGCCGAGCGCGAGGCCGAGCACCAGCGGGACCCCGCCGCGGCGGCGCAGCAGGAAGACGACGAGCGCGGCGACCGCCCCGAAGGCCAGGGCGAGGAGGACGAACGTTCCGTCGGCGCCGATGGCCGACTCGCCCTCCGAGTTCCGGAGGTAGACGCCCTTGCCGTCCGAGATGAGCAGGATCCGCGGGGCCAGGTTCAGCCACAGCACCCCGAGCACCGCTCCGGCGATCGCCGAGACGAGGGTCACCAGGACGCCCTGCACGACCTCGGCCGCCGTGATCGGGTCGCCCGCCGGGCCGGACAGCGGCGGGGTCCCGCTGGTGCTCGGCCTCGCGCTCGGCGGTGTCCTGGGCTCGCTGCTCGCCTGGGGCCTCGGCGCCTACTTCGGGCCGACGAGCGACGTGGTCGCCCACGCGAAGGCGGTCGGCCCCAACGTCACCTTCGAGGCCCCGCTGGAACTGAACCTGGGCGCCGCCGCGATGCTCGCCTGGCCGCTCGCCGCGATGATCGTGCACCTCTGCTCGCCTGCTCGCCCAGTACTTCGGGCAGCTGCGCGCCACCGGCGGCCTCGACCACTACGCCACGCTCCCCGTGCCGCCCGCCGCCGTCGTGCTGGGCGGGATGCGCGGGTAGAGGGTGGACAGCCTCTGGACGTGGCTCTGCTCGGGAAGTCGTTCCATCCACCGCCGGGCGAACACCTGCCCGACCTCGAAGGGGTCTCTGCCGACGGTGGTGATGTCCTCCTCGCGGTCCGCCCAGCGCTGCTCCGCGCTGGTGAGGCGGAGTCAGGGGTGCGGTCACCCCGCCATCGTGCCAGGTGTGCCGGTGGCCCGCCTCAGCGGACGGCGGCCCGGCGGTACGCCCAGGTGGCCACGCCCAGCGAGATCACGCCGACGACCCCGCACACGGCCAGGTCGAGGGCGACGGCCGCCCAGTCGGGACCGGGCTCGAAGGTGCGGGCCATGGCCTCCACGCCGTACGTCGACGGGAGCAGGTCCCGGGCCCAGCCGATGGGCTCCGGCAGCCGCTCCGGCGGCAGGACGCCGAGGAGCAGCGCCGCGGACATGCCGAGCTGGCCGAGGAGGGTGGCCAGCTCCTGCCGGGGGGCGAGGAGCCCGAGGGCCGCGCCGAGGCCGGCCAGCGCGGCGCCGGCGAGCGGGACGACGGCGGCGAGGATCCAGAGGTGCCCGAGCGGCAGCCCGAAGAGCAGGGAGCCGGCGACGGCGGTGACGGCGGTTCCGGGCACGGTGAAGGAGGCGTACGCGCCCGCGGCGCCCAGCACGACGGCGGCGGGCGGCACGGGGAGCGTGGCGTAGTGGTCGAGGCCGCCGGTGGCGCGCAGCTGCCCGAAGTACTGGGCGAGCAGGTTGAGCGCGACGAACGCGACGACGAGGACGGTGGAGCCGGCGACGACGGCGCGGGCCTCGGATCCCCCGTCGACGACCCCGCGCATCAGGACCATGATCCCGATGGACTGGAAGGTGGCCACGAAGAGCAGCGGGATGCGGGCGACCTGGGCGCGGGAGAGCTGCGCGCGGTAGACGGCGGCCAGGGTGGGCAGCAGCCGGGCGCGCGGGGCGAGGGGCGCGGCGGCCTCGACCACTACGCCACGCTCCCCGTGCCGCCCGCCGCCGTCGTGCTGGGCGCCGCGGGCGCGTACGCCTCCTTCACCGTGCCCGGAACCGCCGTCACCGCCGTCGCCGGCTCCCTGCTCTTCGGGCTGCCGCTCGGGCACCTCTGGATCCTCGCCGCC
>NZ_RDBH01000129.1:1106891-1116372 GCF_008042145.1 Streptomyces sp. adm13(2018) | reverse complement strand
CACTGCGTACAGCTCCTGGGGGTGACGTGCGGTCCGTGCGGTCTGTGGGGGGCGCGGCCGCGGGTCGCGTGCGCTTCGCGGGGCGGGTGCGGTACGGGCAGGTTCACGCCTTCACCAGTCCCCCGGTCGCGCCGCCCAGGGCCAGGTAGACGTCCTCCAGGCTGGGGGTGGCGAGGGTGAAGTCGTCGAGCGCGGTGAACGCGGCGCCGCCGGTGACGGTGGCGACGGCGGCGCGGGCCGCGTCGGGGGCGAGGCGGAGCGTCCAGCGCCGGCCCGTCTCCTGTGCCAGCTCGCGCAGCGAGGCGATCTCGGGCAGGTGGAGCGGGGCGGACTCGCGCCAGACGAGTTCGACGCGGACCTCGCCCGCGACGCGCTCCTTGAGTCCGGCGGGCGTGTCGCAGGCGATGACCCGGCCGCGGTCGAGGACGGCGACCCGGTCGAGGACGGTCTCGGCCTCGATGACGTTGTGGGTGACCAGCAGCACGGTGGTGCCCTGTTCGGCGCGGCGCCGGTCGACGGCGGCCCAGACGGCGCGGCGGGCGACCGGGTCCATGCCGGTGGTGGGCTCGTCGAGGACGAGGACCGGGCGCTCGCCGACGWGCGCGGCGGCGAGGCAGGCGAGGCGGCGCTGGCCGCCGGAGAGCCGGCGGAGCGGGCGGGAGGCCAGCGGGCCGAGGCCGAGCTCGTCCAGGACGGCGTCGCGCTCGGCGCGCGCCTCGCGGACGCCGAGGCCGCGCAGCCGCCCGGTGGTCTCGGCGGCGAGGGCGACGGTCAGCTCGTCGAGGGCCGTGGACTCCTGCCCGAGGTACGCGAGGAGGCGGGACGCCCGCTCGGGGTGGCGCACCAGGTCGTGGCCGAGGAGCCGGACGCTGCCGGAGTCGGGGCGCATGAGCCCGGTGAGCTGGCGGACCAGGGTCGACTTGCCCGCGCCGTTGGGACCGAGCAGCCCGAAGATCTCGCCGCCGCGCACGTCGAGACTGATCCCGTCGGTGGCCCGCACCTCGGGTGTCGCGGGCGCTCCGCGCCGACCGCGCGTGGCGGGGTACGTCTTGACCAGATCCCGCACCACGCACACCGTACTCACGGGGGAAGAGCCTACGGGGTCGCCGGGCCAGCTCCGGGCGCGGGGGCGTGTTCCGCGGCGGCCCGGACGTCGATCTCGCGCCAGAAACCGGCCCGGATCGCATAGCGGTCGTGTTCGTCGATCTGGTCGTCCTTGTGGGCGAGCAGACCGAATCGGGCGGCATAGCGGAGGAGTTCGCCGTCGATGCGGTGCGGGATGCGCGGGTAGAGGGTGGACAGCCTCTGGACGTGGCTCTGCTCGGGAAGTCGTTCCATCCACCGCCGGGCGAACACCTGCCCGACCTCGAAGGGGTCTCCGCCGACGGTGGTGATGTCCTCCTCGCGGTCCGCCCAGCGCTGCTCCGCGCTGGTGAGGGAGGCGAGGGTGGGCAGGGAGGCCGTTTCGGCGGGTTCGCCGAGGGGTGAGGCGGGGCGCTCGACCCAGCCGCGGTCGGAGGACCAGCGGAGGGCGCTGGCGGCCTGGGCCACGGGGACTCACATAGCGGACGAACCGCCGCATGTTGGATCATTACCGAGCGTCAGGCTCCGGGGAGCGTGACTTCCGCCACGCCGATGATCCAGGCCCGGTCGAGGACCCGCCGTTCGTCGGCCTCGGCGACGAGGTCCTCGGACTGGTTGTAGTCGCCGTCGGCGGCCTGCACGGCCCAGAGGTGGACGGCGACGCCGTGCTCCTTGGCCGACATCAGCCCGGGGAGCAGGTCGCCGTCGCCGGTGACGAGCACGATGTCGGAGCAGGCCCGGTTCCTGGCGAGCTCGGTGAGCTCGGTGTGCATCGCCGCGTCGACGCCCTTCTGGGCCCAGCGTCCGTCGCTGCGGGTCAGGGCGCCCAGCCGGACGGTGACCCGGGGCATGACGCGCAGTCTGCGGTGCTCGGGCTGGGGCACCCGGTCGGGAGCGCCGTCGAACCAGTAGATCCGCAGCAGCGGCAGCGCGGTCTCGGCCTCGGCGCGCTGGCGGAGCTGCTGGATGAGTCCGGCGTGGTCGACGGTGATCCGGGAGCGGGCCGGTTCCCCGGCGAGAAGACTGGCGGCGGCTCCCAGCAGGTAGCCGGCGTCCACCAGGACGACGCAGCGGTCCACGTGTTCCACCCTCTTTCGGGAACCTCGGGATCGGAAGTTGCTTCGGATCTGCTTCGAGTCTGCCCGAAGGGCGGGGGCTCGACGGCCGGAACTGGATCATCGGCGTGGCGGAAGTCACGCTCCCCGGAGCCTGACGCTCGGTAATGATCCAACATGCGGCGGTTCGTCCGCTATGTGAGTCTGACAGCGGCCCTGGCCCCTAGGTCCCTTTGAGGAGGCATCCCCATGGCCAAGAACCGCAACCAGAACCGCAGTCAGAAGCAGCAGTCGCCGGCCGAGCGCGGCGCCCAGCAGGCGCAGCAGTCGGCGATGGAGTCCGAGGCCTCGCAGCGGGCGTCGCAGGTGCTCCCGAGCGACGTCGCCCGCAAGGGCCGCCAGAAGCGCTTCGGCCACAACTGACGGCCCGCGCGTACGGCAAAGGGGCGCGCCCGTGACGACGGGCGCGCCCCTTGCGCGTGTGCCCGGAGGTCCCGCCCCTTGCGCGCGTGCCGGAGGTCCCGCCCCCTGCGCGTGTGCGGGAAGTCCTCCCGCAGGCCTGTCCGGCCGGTCAGCCGGCCAGGCAGGACGGGCCGAGCAGGACCTTCAGGTCGCCGAAGAGGGCCGGATCGGCCTGGACCCGGTGCCGGTCGAGCCGGAGCACGGTCGTGGTGCGGGGGCCCTGGAGCTTGATCCGCACCTCGGTGTTGCCCTTGTGGTGACCCAGGATCTCGCCGAGCCGGGTGACCATCGGCGGGGTCACCTTGACGGTGGGGATGGTGAGGATCACCGGCGCGTTGGTCCCGGCGTTCGACACGTCGGGGACCATCAGCTCCATCGCGACGAGCCGGGGCACGTCCTCGCGCTTGTCGAGGCGGCCCTTCACGAAGACGACCGTGTCCTCGACGAGCTGGGTGGAGACCAGCTGGTAGGTGGCCGGGAAGAACATGCACTCGATGGAGCCGGCCAGGTCCTCCACGGTGGCGATGGCCCAGGCGTTGCCCTGCTTGGTCATCTTCCGCTGGAGGCCGGAGATGATGCCGCCGATGGTGACGACCGCGCCGTCGGAGTGCTCGCCGCCGGTGAGCTGGGAGATCGCCGCGTCCGTCTTGTCGGACAGGATGTGCTCGATGCCGAAGAGCGGGTGGTCGGAGACGTACAGGCCGAGCATCTCGCGCTCCTGGGCGAGCAGGTAGGACTTCTCCCACTCGACGTCGGAGAACTCGACGTCGAGGCCGAAGCCGGGCTCGTCGTTCGTCTCCTCGCCCATGCCGCCGAAGAGGTCGAACTGTCCCTCGGCCTCCTTGCGCTTGACCGCGACCACGTTGTCGATCATCGGCTCGTGGTGGGCGACCATGCCCTTGCGGGTGTGGCCCATCTCGTCGAAGGCGCCGGCCTTGATCAGCGACTCGATGGTCCGCTTGTTGCAGACGACGGCCTCGACCTTGTCGAGGAAGTCGGGGAAGGTGGCGTACTTCCCCTTCGCCTTGCGCGACCTGATGATCGACTCGACGACGTTGGTGCCGACGTTCCGCACGGCGGAGAGGCCGAAGAGGATGACGTCGTCGCCCTGGGCGGCGAAGTTCGACTCGGACTCGTTCACGTTCGGCGGGAGCACCTTGATGCCCATGCGGCGGCACTCGTTGAGGTAGACGGCGGACTTGTCCTTGTCGTCCTTGACCGAGGTGAGCAGACCCGCCATGTACTCGGCGGGGTAGTTCGCCTTGAGGTAGGCGGTCCAGTAGGAGACCAGGCCGTACGCGGCCGAGTGCGCCTTGTTGAAGGCGTAGCCGGCGAAGGGGACCAGGACGTCCCAGAGGGCCTGGATCGCCTCGTCGCTGAAGCCCTTGCTCTTGGCGCCCGCCTGGAAGATCGTGAAGTTCTTCGCCAGCTCGTCGGGCTTCTTCTTGCCCATGACGCGGCGCAGGATGTCGGCCTCGCCGAGCGAGTAGCCGGCGATGATCTGGGCGGCCTTCTGCACCTGCTCCTGGTAGACGATCAGGCCGTAGGTGACCGCGAGCACCTCTTCGAGCGGCTTCTCCAGCTCGGGGTGGATCGGGGTGATCTCCTGCTGCTTGTTCTTGCGCAGGGCGTAGTTCGTGTGCGAGTTCATGCCCATCGGGCCCGGCCGGTACAGGGCGGACACGGCGGAGATGTCTTCGAAGTTGTCGGGCTTCATCAGCCGCAGCAGCGAGCGCATGGGGCCGCCGTCGAACTGGAAGACGCCGAGGGTGTCACCGCGCTGGAGCAGTTCGAAGGTCTTCGGGTCGTCCAGCGGCAGGGCGAGCAGGTCGAGGTCGACGCCCTTGTTGGCCTTCACCATCTTGACGGCGTCGTCCATGATCGTGAGGTTCCTGAGGCCCAGGAAGTCCATCTTGATCAGGCCGAGCGACTCGCACTGGGGGTAGTCCCACTGGGTGATGGTCACGCCGTCGGTGTGGCGCACCCAGATCGGCGCGTGGTCGACGATGGGCTCGCTGGACATGATGACGCCGGCCGCGTGCACGCCCATCTGCCGGACCAGGCCCTCGACGCCGCGGGCGGTGTCGATGACCTTCTTGACGTCGGGCTCGTTCTCGTACATCGCGCGGATCTCGCCGGCCTCGCTGTACCGCGGGTGCGAGGGGTCGGTGATGCCGTTGAGGTCGATGCCCTTGCCGAGGACGTCGGCGGGCATGGCCTTGGTGAGCCGGTCGCCCATGGCGTAGGGGTAGCCGAGGACGCGTGCGGAGTCCTTGATGGCGTTCTTCGCCTTGATCTTGCCGTAGGTGCCGATCATGGCGACCTTGTCGGAGCCGTACTTCTCCGTCACGTACCGGATGACCTCGACGCGCCGGCGCTCGTCGAAGTCGATGTCGACATCGGGCATCGAGATGCGCTCGGGGTTGAGGAAGCGCTCGAAGATCAGTCCGTGCGGGATCGGGTCGAGGTCGGTGATGCCCATGGCGTACGCGACGATGGATCCGGCGGCGGAGCCTCGGCCGGGGCCCACCGCGATGCCCTGCGCCTTCGCCCACATGATGAAGTCGGCGACCACGAGGAAGTAGCCGGGGAAGCCCATCGAGATGATCGTGTCCATCTCGTACTCGACCTGCTTCAGCCGGTCGTCCGGGATGCCGCCGGGGAACCGGCGGTGCATGCCCCGCATGGTCTCCTCGCGGAACCAGGTGACCTCGGTGAAGCCCTCCGGGATCTCGAACTTCGGCATGAGGTTCTTCTCGACGAACATGCCGTCGGTGTTGATCTGCTCCGCGACCAGGAGGGTGTTGCGGCAGCCCTCCTGCCAGGCGTCCGAGGAGTCGATGGCGTACATCTCGTCCGTGGTCTTCAGGTAGTAGCCGGTGCCGTCGAAGCGGAAGCGGTCCGGGTCGGAGAGGTTCTTGCCGGTCTGGATGCAGAGCAGGGCGTCGTGCGCGGTCGACTCGTGCGCGTAGGTGTAGTGCGAGTCGTTGGTGACCAGCGGCGGGATGCCGAGCTTCTTGCCGATCTCCAGGAGCCCGTCGCGGACCCGGCGCTCGATCTCGATGCCGTGGTCCATGAGCTCCAGGAAGTACCGGTCCTTGCCGAAGATGTCCTGGTACTCGGAGGCGGACTTCAGGGCCTCGTCGAACTGGCCGAGGCGGAGCCGGGTCTGGAGCTCTCCGGAGGGGCAGCCGGTGGAGGCGATGAGCCCCTCCGACCACTGGGAGATCGTCTCCTTGTCCATCCGGGGCCACTTCTGCAGCCAGCCCTCGGCGTAGGCGTCGGAGGAGAGCTTGAAGAGGTGGTGGAGTCCGGTGGCGTTCGCCGCCCAGATCGTCTTGTGGGTGTAGCCGCCGGAACCGGAGACGTCGTCCCGCTTCTGGTGCGGCTGGCCCCACTGGATCTTCCGCTTGTTCCGCCGGGACTCGGGGGCGACGTAGGCCTCGATGCCGATGATGGGCGTGACCCCGGCCTTCTTCGCCGTGTGGAAGAAGTCGTACGCCCCGTGCAGGTTGCCGTGGTCGGACATCGCGATGTGGGTCATGCCCATTTCGTTGCACGCGTTGAACATGTCCTTCAGCCGCGCGGCACCGTCCAGCAGCGAGTACTGGGTGTGGACGTGGAGGTGCGTGAAGGGCGGCTTGGTCACGGCGGGAGGCCTCCGGGGAACGGGAGTCGACAGGCTGCGGGCAGTCTGGGGGGACAGCGTGGAAGTCTACGTCTCCGGAGTGACAGGCGGCGGGCACTCGCGACTAGGGTCGCGCGTTGAGAGACACGGAACGCCCGTCCCAATTGTCGTGAACATTCTTCCAGCACGCCCGGTACCAGGAGGCACCTCGATGTCGGTCCCCCAGCCCACCGCCGCGGAGCGCGGTGAGCACATCCTCGCCGTCTTCGACACCGCCTTCGGCGAGCTCCTCGCCGCCGACCCCGCGGCCTTCCGCGTGAAGTTCCGGAAGATGGCGGGCTCCGCCTTCGCGTTCTACCGGGGTACCGCCTGCCTGTTCTACGCGGACCTGGCGCGGGAGGACACCGGCGGCGGGACGGGGGACATACAGAGCGGTCCGTACCTGGACGAGCGCACCGGCCGGGTCTGGATCCACGGCGATCTGCACGCCGAGAACTTCGGCACGTACATGGACGCCAACGGCCGGCTGATCTTCAACGTCAACGACTTCGACGAGGCGTACGTCGGCCCCTTCACCTGGGACCTCAAGCGGCTCGCGGCCTCGCTCGCCCTCATCGGCTACGCGAAGGCGCTGAGCGACGAGCAGATCACCCATCTGGTGCGGGTCTGCGCGGCGTCCTACCGGGAGCGGATCCACTCCCTCGCGACCGGCACGAAGACCGACGACCTGCCCCCGTTCACCCTGGACACGGCGGAGGGCGCGCTGCTCGACGCGCTCCGCGTCGCCCGTTACATGACCCGCTTCGGGCTCCTCGACTCGATGACGGAGATCCGCGACTTCGAGCGCCGCTTCTCGGCGGGCGGCGGTGCGATCGAGCTGGACGCGGCCGCCCGGTACAAGGTCCTGGCGGCCTTCGACGGCTACCTGGAGACCCTCCCCGAGGCCAGCCTGGCCCGCCCCGACTCCTACCGGGTCAAGGACGTGGTCGGGCGGCGCGGGATCGGCATCGGCTCGGCCGGCCTCCCCTCGTACAACATCCTGCTGGAGGGGAACAGCGACGCCCTGGAGAACGACGTCGTGATCTACCTCAAGCAGGCGCAGACCCCGGCCGTCTCCCGCCATGTGACGGACGCGGCGGTGCGGGAGTACTTCCAGCACGAGGGCCACCGCACGGTGATCTCGCAGCGGGCGCTCCAGGCCCACGCCGACCCGTGGCTCGGCTGGACGGAGCTGGACGGCGCCGGTCAGCTCGTCGCGGAGGTCTCGCCCTACGCGGTGGACCTCGACTGGTCGGACATCGACGACCCCCAGGACATCGCGGCCACGGTCGCCGACCTGGGCCGGGCGACGGCGACGATGCACGCCGCGGCGGACGACTCCAGCGGTCACTCGCTGGTCCCGTTCTCCACGGAGCGGGCCATCGACGCGGCGATCGCCGCCGACGAGGAGGGCTTCGCGGAGCTCCTGGTGGACTTCGCCCACAGCTACGGGGCCCGCGCGCGGACCGACCACCAGATCTTCGTGGACCTCTTCCGCAACGGCCGGATCCCGGGGCTCTAGAGGGATCAGGGGTTTGCCGGGGCCGCCGGGGCCGCTGGGGCCGTTCACAGGCGGGCTTTAGGGGCCTCTTACGGACCGGCATGACACACTCCACGACGATGGACATGGCAGGGACGCAGCTGAGGGCGCTGCGGGCGGCGTTCTTCACGGCACTGGTCGTGACGCTGTCCGTGGCGTCCCACGTGCTGCTCTCGCGCGTGCCGCTGCCGCTCGGGACGGTCGTCCCGGTCGCGGTCGGCGTCTTCGCCGTGGCGTACGCCCTGGCCGGCCGCGAGCGGGGCCTCGGCCCGATCGCCGGGCTCCTCGTCCCGCTGGAACTGGCCGCCGACACGCTCTTCACCAGCGGTCAGGCCGTCTGTTACGGCACCGCGGGCGGTCCGGTCGCCGGATCGCTGCGCGCGGTGGGCGTGGAGGTGTTCTGCGGCGGCGCCGTCGGCTCCCCGCTGCCCGGGGTCGCGACCCCCGAGAACGGCACGGCCGCCGCGCTCCTCGACTCGCCCGACCCGGCGGTGCCCTGGCTGCTGCTCCTGGCCCACATGGGCGTGGGGCTCTTCGCGGCCGCCTGGCTGCGGGGCGGGGAGCGGGCGCTCGCCCGGCTGGTCGGCGCGGTGGCGGCCCTCGCGTTCCGCCCGCTGCTCGTGGTGGCGGCACTCTTCCGTACCGGTGGCCCGGCGCCGCGGCGCGCCGGGCGGCCCGCGGTGCGGCCCCGGCCGTCCCGCACCCGGCTCCTGACCCACTCCGTCGGACGGCGGGGACCCCCGTGCCCGCGCTTCGCCCTCGTCTGAGCGAAGCGCCCCCCGGCACGCGGTACCCCTTTCCCTCCTCACCGTCACGGAGACCACGATCATGAGTGCACGCAACAACCAGGCCAACAAGGCCGCCGCCCGCGAGCGTCTGCGCATCGAGCGCGAGCAGCAGGCGAAGAAGGACCGGACCCGCCGGCAGCTCGTCGTCGGCGTCTCGGCCGTGGCCGTGCTGGCCGCCGCCGGCGGCATCGGCTACGCGGTGGTCCAGTCGAACAAGCCCTCGGCGTGGGAGTCGGCGGCCAAGGCGACCAGCGTGACCGCCCCGAAGAACACCACGGGGACGAACGGCACGACCGTCGTCGTCGGCAAGCCGTCCGCGAAGAAGACCCTGGAGCTGTACGAGGACTCGCGCTGCCCGGTCTGCGCGACCTTCGAGCAGTCCGTGGGCTCCACCGTGGAGAAGGACGTCGAGGCCGGCAAGTACAAGATCAAGTACGTCGGTGCGACCTTCATCGACAACGCGGCCACGGGCGAGGGCTCGAAGAACGCCCTGTCGGCGCTGGGCGCGGCCCTCGACGTGAGCCCGGAGGCGTTCCTGTCGTACAAGTCGGCGCTCTACTCGGCGAAGTTCCACCCCGAGGAGAACGACGACAAGTTCGCCAAGGACTCCTACCTCCTGGAGGTGGCGGACTCGGTGCCGGCCCTGAAGGGCAACGCCGCCTTCCAGAAGAACGTCGAGAACGGCACGTTCGACGCCTGGGCGATGAAGATGTCGAAGGCCTTCGACGACAGCGGGGTGACGGGGACGCCGACACTGAGGATGGACGGCAAGCCGGTGACCGTGGCGGGCTCCGACAACCCGCCGATGACCGCGACCGAGTTCGACACGGCGATCGACACGGCCCTCAAGGGCTGACCCGGCCGCCCCCCCTTCCGCCCTCCGACC
>NZ_RDBH01000129.1:1078268-1106791 GCF_008042145.1 Streptomyces sp. adm13(2018) | reverse complement strand
CGAGTAGAGCGCCGACTTGTACGACAGGAACGCCTCCGGGCTCACGTCGAGGGCCGCGCCCAGCGCCGACAGGGCGTTCTTCGAGCCCTCGCCCGTGGCCGCGTTGTCGATGAAGGTCGCACCGACGTACTTGATCTTGTACTTGCCGGCCTCGACGTCCTTCTCCACGGCGTCGCCTCCGGCGACCCCCTGCCCGACGGCGTCCTGCTCTGG
Source organism: Streptomyces sp. adm13(2018) (assembly GCF_008042145.1). GTDB lineage: Bacteria > Actinomycetota > Actinomycetes > Streptomycetales > Streptomycetaceae > Streptomyces. The sequence continues at coordinate 1,106,578 of NZ_RDBH01000129.1, read as the reverse complement.
ACGCGCGTCACCCCCACCCCCGAAGCGGTGCCCGGCTCCGGCCTCGGCGCCGACGTCCCGGTCATCTGGGAGGTCGCCGAGGACCGGGGCTTCACCCGGATCGCGGCCTCCGGCACGACCACGGCGAGCGCCGGCTCCGACCACACGGTGAAGGCGGACGTCCGCGGTCTGCGCCCGGCCACCTCCTACTGGTTCCGCTTCACCGCGGGCTCCGCCGTCTCCCCCGCCGCCCGCACCCGCACCACACCGGCCGTCGACGCCGCGGCGCCCGGGGTCCGGTTCGGTGTGGTCTCCTGCGCCAACTGGGAGGCCGGCCACTTCTCCGCGTACCGCCATCTCGCCGCCCGCGCCGACCTGGACGCGGTCCTGCACCTCGGCGACTACGTGTACGAGTACGGCAGCGGGACCTACCCGGACGCGAAGTACACCGTCCGGCGGCACGAGCCGCGCCACGAGATCGTCACGCTGGCCGACTACCGCACCCGGCACGGCCACTACAAGACGGACGCCGACCTGCAGGCGCTGCACGCGGCGCACCCGGTCGTCGCCATCTGGGACGACCACGAGTTCGCCAACGACGCCTGGGCTGGCGGGGCCGAGAACCACACGCCCGGCGCCGAGGGCGACTGGGCGGCCCGGGTCGCCGCCGCTAAGCAGGCCTACTTCGAGTGGATGCCGGTCCGCGCCTCCACCGAGGGCACGGTCTTCCGGCGGCTGCGCTTCGGCAGGCTGGCCGATCTGCACCTCCTCGACCTGCGCTCGTTCCGCTCCGCCCCGGCGAAGGCTGGCAGCGGCGCGGTCGACGACCCGGAGCGTTCCGTCACCGGCCGGACACAGCTCGACTGGCTGAAGTCCGGGCTCGCCGCCTCCGACGCGACCTGGCAGCTGGTCGGCACCTCGGTGATGATCTCGCCGGTCGCCTTCGGCGCGCTGCCCGCCCATCTCCTGGAGCCGATCGCCGAGCTGATGGGGCTGCCGAAGGAGGGGCTCGCGGTCAACGTCGACCAGTGGGACGGCTACACGGACGACCGCAGGGAGCTGCTCGGCCACCTCACCTCGCGGGCCATCCGCAACACCGTCTTCCTGACCGGCGACATCCACATGGCCTGGGCCAACGACGTACCCGTGAAGGCGGCGACGTATCCCCTGTCGGCGTCCGCCGCGACCGAGTTCGTGGTCACCTCGGTGACCTCGGACAACCTGGACGACATCCTGCGCGTGGCCCCGGGGACGCTGTCGGTGGTGGCGGCGGGCGCGGTCAAGGCCGCCAACCGGCACGTGAAGTGGGTGGACATGGACCACCACGGCTACGGCGTGCTCGACGTGACCGCCGAGCGCTCGCAGATGGACTACTACACGGTCTCCGACAAGGCGGACCCGGCCGCGACGACGGCCTGGGCACGCTCGTACCGGACGCGGAGCGGAACGCAGCGTGTCGAGCGGGTGTACCAGCCGGTGCTCTGAGGCCACCATGGCGGCTTTCTAGCGATTCTTTTCGGCCATGATCTCTTCTGTTAACGGGAGATCACATCGCTACGGCGGGTGGCTGGTTTCGGAGATCGAATCCGGACACACCACCCGCCTCCCTCCCCTCCGCTGTTACGTCGGGATCTCAAACTCCGGAAGCAGCGCAAGAATTTCTTCCCGATGTCCTGAATTGCCCACGGAATGATTGGGCTTGATCACTCCTCAACGAGGCCTGACATGGACGCGTAATCTCCCCGGCGTGGCGAGGAAGTTCCTCCCCTCACCCCCCACGAGGAGTCACCATGCGTGCTCTTGTCCGCATATCCCCGCGTATGTCACGCCGGATGCTCGGTACCGCCGTCATGGCCGGAACCCTGGCCATCGCCCCGCTCTCCGCCCCGGTCGCGAGCGGTACCACCACCACGCTGGCCGGCGCGTCCGCCGAGGAGTGCGCCGACGACGCCGGCGCCCTCTCCGGCGCCCGCAAGGCACGCGGCGCCGACGGCCACGCCGCCGAGCCGAACGAGGTCACGGCCGCCAAGGCCGCGGCCATGGACGCCGACTTCCGGAAGAAGCTGTCCGCCGCCCGCTCCGAGGCCCGCCTCAGCGGCTCCGCCGGCAGAGCCGCCGCCGTGGTGAACATCCCCGTCTACTTCCACGTCATCCACTCCGGCACGACGGGCAAGCTCTCCGCGAGCGCGATCACCAACCAGCTGAACGTCCTGAACGCGGCCTACGCGGGCCAGGGCACCGGCAACGTGAACTCCAACTTCCAGTTCACCCTGGCCGGCACCGACTACACGGACAACGCGTCCTGGTACAACCTGTCCTCCGGCTCCTCCGCCGAGAAGCAGATGAAGCAGACCCTCCGCAAGGGCGGCGCGGGCGCGCTGAACTTCTACACCGCCAAGCTGGGCGGCGGCCTCCTCGGCTGGGCGACCTTCCCGTCCTCGTACGCCTCGAACCCGAAGATGGACGGCGTCGTCGTCCTCGACGCCTCGCTCCCGGGCGGCTCCGCGGCCAACTACAACCAGGGCGACACCGCCACCCACGAGGTCGGCCACTGGATGGGCCTCTACCACACCTTCCAGGGCGGCTGCAGCGGCAGCGGCGACGGCGTGGCCGACACCCCGGCCGAGAAGAGCCCCGCCTACGAGTGCCCGACCGGCCGCGACACCTGCACCAACAAGGCCGGGGTGGACCCGATCCACAACTTCATGGACTACACCTACGACGCCTGCATGTACCAGTTCACCGCGGGCCAGGTGACCCGGATGAACGACTACTGGACGGCGTACCGCGGCTGATCCGGTCCCACGCGAACGCGGCCCCCGGGGGAACTCCCCCGGGGGCCGCGCCCGTTCACCCCGGTCCTACAGGCTGTCCAGGAACGCCAGCGCCACCGACCACGTCCGGTCGGCCGACTCCTCGTCCCAGTCGGGCAGCTCCGGGTCCGTGTACACGTGCCCCGCGCCCGGGTAGCGGTAGATCTCCACGTCGGCCCCCGCCCTGCGCATCTGCAGGTACCAGGACGACAGCCAGTCATGCGTCTCGAACGGGTCGGGATCGGCCACGTGCAGCTGCACGGGCAGCTCGTCCACCGCCGCCGACTCCGCGAGGTCCGAGGTGCCGTGGAGGAGCAGCAGCCCGCGCGCCTTCTCGTCGCCCAGCGCCAGGGTCTGCGCGATCGAGGCGCCGAGGGAGAGACCCATGTAGACCAGACCGCGCTCGGAGTACGGGGCGGCGGCCAGGACCGCGCGCTTCAGCAGCTCGTCCTTCCCGATCTCGTCCCGCAGCACCACGCCCTCCTCCACGGTCCCGACCGTCCGGCCCCCGTAGAGGTCCGGGGTCCAGACCCGGTGCCCGGCGGCGCGGAGCCGCTCGGCCGCGGCCTCGACGGAAGGGGTCAGCCCGTAGGCCGAGTGGAAGAGCATGATGTCCATGCCTCCCATCCTGCCACCCGCCCCACGACCCCCCGGGCGCGCACCGAAGGCGACCACCGGAGGCGTCCCCCGCGGCGCGACGCCTCACCGCAGGCTGCGCACGTCCAGCTGCCGCAGCACCCGGTCCACCACCTCCGGGTCGGCGCCCGGCTCGCTGCGCGCCGAGAGCACCTCGTGCCGGGCCGCCGACATCAGCTCCCGCTGGATCCGCTGCACCGCCTTGAAGCGCTTCGTCCGCTCCACGAAGGCGGCCCGCCGCTCCTCGTCGACCATGTCGGGGCTGATCCGCGCCCCGATGTCGTAGGCCCCGCGCAGCAGCCGCTCCTGGACCTCCTCGGGCAGCTCCTCGACCTCCTCGATCTCCTTGAGGCGGCGCTTCGCGGCCTTCGCGGCCCGGATGGCGAGATCCCGCTCCAGGACCCGCTCGGCGTCCGCGTCGGCCCGTACGCCGAGCCGCTTCACCAGCCAGGGCAGGGTGAGCCCCTGGACGACGAGTGTGGCGATGATCACGCAGAAGGCGATGAAGACGATCTCGTCGCGGCCGGGGAACGGCTCGCCGTCCTCGGTGCGCAGCGGGATGGCGAGCGCGAGCGCCACCGAGGCCACTCCGCGCATCCCCGCCCACCACATGACGATGGTCTCGCGCCAGCTGGTCGGGATCTCCTCGTCGACGTCCCGGCGGGTGTGCAGCCGCTTCGCCAGCCAGGTCGCCGGCAGCAGCCAGAGCAGCCGGACGCCGACGACCACCCCGACGACGACGGCGCCCCAGCCGAGCATCTGCCAGCCGCGTCCCTCGGCCACCCCGAAGACGTGGACGAGTTCGAGGCCGATGAGACCGAAGGCGATGCCCGTGACGAGGGTGTCGACGATCTGCCAGAAGGTCTGCCCGGCGAGCCGGCCCATCACGTCGTCGGCGTCGGCCGCGTGCTCCGCGAGGAAGAGCGCGGTGACCAGGACGGCGAGGACGCCGGAGCCGTGCAGCTCCTCGGCGAGGACGTAGCTCACGAAGGGCACGAGGAGGGTGAGCCCGGTCTGGAGCGTGGCGTCGCCGAGCAGCCCGATGAGCTTGTTGGCGAGCCAGCCGAGGCCCAGGCCGACGACCACGGCGACCACCGCGGAGAGGGCGAACTCGCCCAGGGCGTCGGGCCAGGAGAAGGAGCCGCTGACCACGGCGGCGATCGCCACGTGGTAGAGCACGATCGCGGTGACGTCGTTGAAGAGCCCCTCGCCCTCCAGGATCGACACCAGCCGCCGCGGCAGGCCGAGCGAGCCCGCCACGGCGGTCGCCGCGACCGGGTCGGGCGGGGCGACGAGGGCACCGAGCGCGATCGCCGCGGCCAGCGGCAGCCCCGGCACCAGCACGTGCGCGACGGCGCCGACGGCGGCCGTGGTGACGAAGACGAGGGCGACGGCGAGCAGGAAGATCGGCCGCCTGTTGGCCGCGAACTGGCGCCACGAGGTCCGTTGCACGGAGGCGTAGAGCAGCGGCGGCAGCACCAGCGGGAGGATGAACTCCGGCGGGACCTCGACGTTCGGTACGAAGGGCAGGACCGCCAGCCCGATCCCGATCAGGGTCATCAGAACGGGCGCGGGCAGTCCGAGCCGCTCACCGAGCGGAACCGTGAGGAGTGCGCCGAGCAGCAGCAAGAACAACAGGGCCAATTGATCCACGGACACACCCTGTCACGTATGTCCGCTTTCACGGCGACTGCCCCCGTGGCCGTCCCGACGGAGCCCGGAAGGCGGACACGGCGCCGGCCCCGCCCCCCGGTTGCGCCTCCGGCCTACAGAACCCTTCGCATGGCCCGGTGCGGCATGTCCGCGTCCGGGAACTCGGGGCCGTACGCCTCGTAGCCGAGCCGCTCGTAGAAGCCGAGCGCGTGGGTCTGGGCGTGCAGGTCGACCGCGGTCAGCCCGTGCTCGCGGGCCGCGTCCTCGATGCCCCGCACCAGCGCCGCGCCGACGCCGAGACCGCGCGCGGCCTCGGACACCGCGAGCCGGCCGAGCGAGCCCACCGAGGCGTCGGCGCCTGTCCTGCCGACCGCGTCCGCGCCGTGCAGCAGCCGGCCGGTGCCCAGCGGCAGCCCGTCCTCGCGCACGGCGAGCACGTGCACCGCGGTGGCGTCGTACGTGTCGTACTCCAGCTCCTGCGGCACGCCCTGCTCCACCACGAAGACCTCGCGGCGGACCGCGAAGCAGGCCTCCCGGTCCTCGGGGCCGAGCGCCACGCGGACGCTGTACGCGGCGGTCACCGGCTCTCCGACGCGATGCGGTCCAGGGCCCGCTGGAGGTCCTCGGGGTAGGTGCTGGCGAACTCGACCCACGAGCCGTCGCCCGGGTGCTCGAAGCCCAGCCGGACGGCGTGCAGCCACTGCCGGGTCAGCCCGAGGCGCTTGGCGATCGTCGGGTCGGCGCCGTACGTCAGGTCACCGACGCAGGGGTGGCGGTGGGCGGACATGTGCACCCGGATCTGGTGGGTGCGGCCCGTCTCCAGCTTGATGTCGAGGAGCGAGGCCGAGCGGTACGCCTCGATCAGGTCGTAGTGCGTCACGGAGGCCTTGCCGTCCGCGGTCACGGCCCACTTGTAGTCGTGGTTCGGGTGCCGGCCGATGGGGGCGTCGATGGTGCCGCTCATCGGGTCCGGGTGGCCCTGGACCAGCGCGTGGTAGCGCTTGTCGACCGTGCGCTCCTTGAACTGGCGCTTGAGCGAGGTGTACGCGTACTCCGACTTGGCGACCACCATCAGACCGGAGGTGCCGACGTCGAGGCGGTGCACGATGCCCTGGCGCTCGGCGGCGCCCGAGGTGGAGATGCGGTACCCGGCGGCGGCGAGCCCGCCGATGACCGTGGTGCCGGTCCAGCCGGGGCTGGGGTGCGCGGCCACACCGATCGGCTTCATGATCACGACGATGTCGTCGTCGTCGTGGACGATCTCCATGCCCTCGACGGGCTCGGCGACGATCTGCACGGGCGCGGCCGCCCCCGGCATCTCGACCTCGAGCCACGCCCCGCCGCTCACCCGCTCGGACTTGCCGACGACGGAGCCGTCGACCTGGACCTTCCCTTCGGCGGCCAGCTCGGCCGCCTTCGTGCGGGAGAACCCGAACATGCGGGCGATGGCGGCGTCGACGCGCTCGCCCTCCAGGCCATCGGGAACGGGCAGCGTGCGGATCTCGGGACTCGTACTCACTCGTCGAGTATGCCTTGCCCCGGGGTGCTCGGGTCGCGCGCCGGGGGTCCGCTCAGTCCTTGTGGACGGTGCCGTCGGGGTCGAGGCCCCGGAACGACAGGATCACGATGAGGATGCCGCCGCAGACGATCGCCGAGTCGGCGAGGTTGAAGACGGCGAAGTGGGCCGGGGCGATGAAGTCGACGACCGCGCCCTCGAAGACGCCCGGGGAGCGGAAGATCCGGTCCGTGAGGTTGCCCAGCGCCCCGCCGAGGAGCAGGCCGAGCGCGATCGCCCAGGGCAGGCTGTAGAGCTTGCGCGCCAGCCGGATGATCACGACGATCACGGCGACGGCGATGCAGGTGAAGATGATCGTGAAGGCCTCGCCCATGCCGAAGGCGGCGCCCGGGTTCCGGATGGCGTCGAAGCGCAGCCAGTCGCCGATCACCCGGATCGGCTCGCGGCCCTCCAGCTCGGCGACCACGAGCATCTTGCTGCCCAGGTCGAGCAGGTAGGCGAGGACGGCGACGACGAACAGCGCGAGGATCCGGCGCCTGCCCGTCGGACGCTCGGGGGCGGCGGACCCGTCCTCGGGCGCGGCCGTGCCGCCGGCCGGCGTCGCGTCGGAGGCGGCCGGCTCCTCGGCCCCTGCTGAATCCGGCGTACCGATGATGCGCTCCGCCTCTGCCACGTGAGTGAGTCCCTCGACCTCGATGCCTGACCGTGCACCGAGGGTACGGCACAGGCGTACGAGACCGGCAGCCGAGATCACCGCCGCGCCGCACCACTCCGCCCCCTCCCCCGGACCGGGCACGGGGACACCGCGCGGGCCCGCCGAACGGGCCGCGGAGCACCCCGGCCCAGCGACACCCCGGCCCCGGCCCACGGCACCCCGATCCCACAGCGCCCGCCCGGGCCCGCGCCCCCCACCGGTCCCGGCCCACGGCGCCCGCGGGCGCGGGGTCAGCCGCGTCTTTCCTGCCGCTGCTTGTCCTCGACGCACAGCGTGGCGCGGGGGAAGGCCTGCATCCTGGCCTTCCCGATCGGCTTCCCGCACACCTCGCAGAGCCCGTACGTGCCCGCGTCGAGCCGTTCCAGGGCGTGCTCGGTCTGCTCCAGCATCTCCCGGGCGTTGGCGGCCAGGGCGAGCTCGTGCTCGCGGGTGATGTTCTTGGTGCCGGTGTCGGCCTGGTCGTCCCCGGCGCCGTCGCCGGAGTCCCGCATGAGGCCGGTCAGCTCCTCCTGGGAGTGCGCGAGCTCGCTGCGGAGGCGGAGCACCTCGGACTGGAGCTCGTTGCGGGCCTCGGCGACCTCCGCCGGGGTCCAGGGGTCCTCCCCGGGGCGCACCGCGAGCTCGCCGGTCCGGGCGGGAGGCACGGCGGCCTCGTCCCCGGTGGTCGTGACGCCAACCGCGGTCTTCTTCGCTGCCACCGTCCTGGCTCCTGTCTGCTTCTTCGAGGCGGGCGCCTTCGCGGCCGCCTTCTTCGCCGCGGCCTTCTTGGCGGGCGTCTTCCCGGCGGCGGCCGCGGGGGCGACCGCCTCCTCGGCGGCCGCGTCCGCCCCGGCGCTCTTCTGCGCGGCGGTCTTCCGGACGGCGGCCTTCTTCGCGGTGGTCCTCTTGGCGGTGGTCTTCCGCGCGACCGGCGGCGGCTCCGCGACCGTCGTCTTCTTCCCGGCCACGTCCTTGGCGCCCTCCGCCGAACCGGTGGAACCGGCGGCCGAGGGCTTCTTCGCGGCGGTCTTCTTCGCCACCATGTCGCGGCCCCTTCACATTTTGTGATCTTGCTCGCGCATCGTGCTGGGACGATAAATCGGCCCAAGGCCCGCGGCAACGGGGCACGCCGCCGTTCCCACCCGCCCCCGCACCCCTCGGGGCGGGCCTGCCTCCGTTGTGCCCAGCTCCCCGCCGGGTAATCCGTCCCGACCCTCCCCCACATGGCCGCACGTCAAGTCCGGAGCGACCCGTATGGCCATTCGGGTCACGGGAAAACCGGTCGGCCGCCCCACCCCGGGGCCCGTACACTGGTGCTGGCGACAGGCTTGGATGGGGACGAGTAGCGTCGTACGCAGCCATGAGCGACCCGGGGACGGTGAGAGCCCGGGGGCGAGCCCGATGTGAAGCATCACCCCGGAGCCGTCGGAAGAAAGCCGTGGGAGACCCGCGGTGACTAGACCCGGCGTCGCGACCCCAATGAGGGGGCTCAGGGCCGTGTGCCCCGGGCCAAGGAGGGTGGTACCGCGGGAGCAGTGCTCTCGTCCCTCCGACGGAACGACGACATTCCGCCGGAGGAACTCGATGACACCGCCGCAGTACCGCCAGGTGCCCGCCCAGGTCGACCTGCCCGCGATGGAGCACGCCGTGCTCGATTTCTGGCACGACAACAAGGTCTTCGCCAAGACCCTCGAACAGTCCGAGGGACGCCCCGAGTGGGTCTTCTACGAGGGCCCGCCGACCGCCAACGGCATGCCCGGCGCGCACCACATCGAGGCCCGGGTCTTCAAGGACGTCTTCCCCCGCTTCCGGACCATGCGCGGCTACCACGTGGCCCGCAAGGCCGGCTGGGACTGCCACGGCCTCCCGGTGGAACTCGCCGTCGAGAAGGAACTCGGCTTCGCCGGTAAGAAGGACATCGAGGACTACGGCATCGCCGCGTTCAACGACAAGTGCCGCGAGTCGGTGACCCGGCACACCGACGCGTTCGCCGAGCTCACGACCCGCATGGGCTACTGGGTCGACCTGGACGACGCGTACCGCACGATGGACCCCTCGTACATCGAGTCGGTCTGGTGGTCGCTGAAGCAGATCTTCGACAAGGACCTCCTCGTCCAGGACCACCGGGTCGCGCCCTGGTGCCCCCGCTGCGGCACCGGCCTCTCCGACCACGAGCTGGCCCAGGGCTACGAGACGGTCGTCGACCCCTCGGTGTACGTCCGCTTCCCGCTGACCTCCGGCCCGCTGGCCGGCAAGGCCGCGCTCCTGGTCTGGACGACGACCCCCTGGACCCTGGTGTCCAACACGGCGGTCGCCGCCCACCCCGAGGTGACCTACGTCGTCGCCACCGACGGCGACGAGCGGGTCGTCGTCGCCCAGCCGCTGGTCGAGAAGGCCCTCGGCGAGGGCTGGGTCACCACCGGCGAGTCCTTCACCGGCGCCGAGATGGAGCGCTGGACGTACCAGCGACCGTTCGAGCTCATCGACTTCCCCGCCGAGGCCCACTACGTCGTCAACGCCGAGTACGTGACGACCGAGGACGGCACCGGTCTGGTCCACCAGTCCCCCGCCTTCGGTGAGGACGACCTCAAGGTCTGCAAGGCGTACGGCCTGCCGGTCGTGAACCCGGTCCGCCCCGACGGCACCTTCGAGGAGGACGTGCCGCTGGTCGGCGGCGTCTTCTTCAAGAAGGCCGACGAGGCCCTCACCGCCGACCTGGACGCGCGCGGCCTGCTCTTCAAGCACATCGCGTACGAGCACAGCTACCCGCACTGCTGGCGCTGCCACACGGCGCTGCTGTACTACGCGCAGCCGTCCTGGTACATCCGTACGACCGCGGTCAAGGACCGCATGCTCGCGGAGAACGAGCGGACGAACTGGTTCCCCGACTCGGTCAAGCACGGCCGCTTCGGCGACTGGCTCACCAACAACGTCGACTGGGCGCTCTCCCGCAACCGCTACTGGGGCACCCCGCTGCCGATCTGGCGCTGCGAGGAGGGTCACCTGACGTGCGTGGGCTCGCGCGCCGAGCTGACCGAGCTGACCGGCACCGACCAGTCCCAGCTCGACCCGCACCGCCCGTACATCGACGCGGTGACGTTCGGCTGCCCCGCGGACGGCTGCTCGCTGGAGGCCACGCGCGTCCCCGAGGTCATCGACGCCTGGTACGACTCGGGCTCGATGCCGTTCGCGCAGTACGGCTACCCGTACGAGAACAAGGAACTGTTCGAGTCCCGCTACCCGGCGCAGTTCATCTCCGAGGCGATCGACCAGACCCGCGGCTGGTTCTACACGCTGATGGCCGTCGGCACCCTCGTCTTCGACAAGTCGTCCTACGAGAACGTGGTCTGCCTCGGCCACATCCTCGCCGAGGACGGCCGCAAGATGTCCAAGCACCTGGGGAACATCCTCCAGCCGATCCCGCTGATGGACCAGCACGGCGCCGACGCCGTCCGCTGGTTCATGGCGGCCGGCGGCTCGCCGTGGGCGGCGCGCCGGGTGGGCCACGGCACGATCCAGGAGGTCGTCCGCAAGACCCTCCTGACGTACTGGAACACGGTGGCCTTCCAGGCGCTGTACGCCCGGACCTCCGGCTGGGCGCCGAGCGCGGCGGACCCGGCCCCGGCCGACCGCACGGTCCTCGACCGGTGGCTGCTCTCCGAGCTGAACACGCTGGTCGCCGAGACGACCGAGGCGATGGAGTCGTACGACACCCAGCGCACCGGCAAGCTGATCTCCGCCTTCGTGGACGACCTCTCCAACTGGTACGTGCGCCGCTCCCGCCGCCGCTTCTGGCAGGGCGACAAGGCGGCCCTCCGCACCCTCCACGACGTGGTGGAGACGGTCACCCGGCTGATGGCCCCGCTGACCCCGTTCATCACCGAGCGGGTCTGGCAGGACCTGGTGGTGCCGGTGACGCCGGACGCCCCGGAGTCGGTCCACCTGGCGACCTGGCCGGAGGCGGACACGGCGCGGATCGACCGGACGCTCTCCGAGCAGATGCTGCTCGTCCGGCGCCTGGTCGAGCTGGGCCGGGCGACGCGCGCGGAGTCGGGCGTGAAGACCCGCCAGCCGCTCTCCCGGGCCCTGGTGGCGGCGACGGGCTTCTCAGCCCTGTCGCCGGAGCTTCGGGCCCAGATCACGGAGGAGCTGAACGTCAGCTCCCTGGCCTCCCTGTCGGACGTCGGCGGCTCGCTCGTCGACACGACGGCCAAGGCGAACTTCCGGGCGCTGGGCAAGCGTTTCGGCAAGGGCGTCCAGGACGTGGCCAAGGCCGTGGCGGCGGCGGACGCGGCGCAGCTGTCGCTGGCGCTCCGCTCCGGCGAGGCGCTGCTGACGGTGAACGGCGAGGAGATCACCGTCACCCCCGAGGAGGTCATCATCACCGAGACCCCCCGCGAGGGCTGGTCGGTGGCCTCGGACGCGGGCGCGACGGTCGCCCTGGACCTGGAGATCACCCCGGAGCTCCGCAAGGCGGGCCTGGCGCGTGACGCGATCCGGCTGATCCAGGAGGCGCGCAAGAACAGCGGCCTGGACGTGGCGGACCGCATCGCGCTGCGCTGGACCTCGACGTCCCCGGAGACGGCCGAGGCCCTGACGGCCCACGCGGACCTGATCGCGGACGAGGTCCTGGCGACGGACCACGCCCAGGGCGAGGCGGACACGACGTACGGCGCCCCGTTCACGGACGAGCCCCTCGGCCTCACGTTCCACCTCCGCAAGGCGTAACACCCCCGAAGGGCCCGGCTCCCGTGCGGGAGCCGGGCCCTTCGTCATGCCCGCACGGGCGGGGGCGGGACGGTCCGGATGACGGATACGGCAAAGGGCCGGGCCCCGGTTTCCCGGGGCCCGGCCCTTCAGCCTGCCGACGGCTACGCGCTCATCGCGCGTCGACCCGCCGTCAGTTGTCGTCCTCGTCGATCAGGAAGCCACGCATCGGCGCCGGCGCCTGCTGCATCGGCTGCGGCGCCTGCGGGCGGACCGGAGCCATCGGCTGGGTCATCGCCGGCGACATCTGCTGCTGGCCGCCGTAGGACGGGGCGCCGCCCATGGACGGACCCCCACCCATCGCGCCGTTCCCGTAGGACGGCGCACCCGCGCCGGCCGAGGCCATCGACGGGGCCGGCGGCAGCGAGGCCGCGGCCGGGGTGCGCGGCGGGGCGAGCGAGTCGTCGGCCTGGGTCTCCAGCTGACGCAGCTGCGACTCCAGGTACGACTTCAGACGCGTGCGGTACTCGCGCTCGAAGCCGCGCAGGTCCTCGACCTTGCGCTCCAGCGTGGCGCGGGCGGACTCCAGGGAGCCCATCGCGACACGGTGCTTCTCCTGCGCGTCCCGCTCAAGAGCGTCCGCCTTGGCGCGGGCGTCCCGCTCCAGGCCCTCGGCGCGCGAACGCGCCTCGCCGACGATCTTGTTGGCCTCGGAGCGGGCCTCGGCGATCGCCTGGTCGGCGGTCTGCTGGGCCAGCGAGAGGACACGCGCGGCGCTGTCGCCACCGGGACCCTGCTGCGGCTGCTGCATCTGCGGCGGCATCTGCTGCTGCATCTGCTGCTGGTGACCCATGGGGCCGCCCTGCATCGGACCGCCCTGCATGGGGCCACCCTGCATCGGGCCACCCTGCATGGGACCGCCCTGCATCGGACCGCCCTGCATGGGACCGCCCTGCATCGGGCCACCCTGCATCGGACCGGCGGGAAGCTGCGGGGCACCGGACGGAAGCTGCGGCGGGCCCATCTGCGGCGGCTGCTGCTGGACCGGCGGTCCGGATATGGCGGCGGGCACAGGCGCGCCGGGACCGACGGGACGATCCTGCTGCTCCGGGGGCTTGCGCATGCCCTGCTGCTGCTGGTTCTGCGCGGCGGCGCGCGTCGCGGCGGCCAGCTTGGCGCGCAGGTCCTCGTTCTCGCGGAGCAGGCGGGTCAGCTCGGACTCGACCTCGTCGAGGAAGGCATCGACCTCGTCCTCGTCATAGCCTTCTCGGAGGCGGACGGTCGTGAACTGCTTGTTCCGCACGTCCTCGGGGGTCAGCGGCATCTCTTCTTCACCTCTACGTAGTCGTCGGCAGTCGGCAAGACCGTATCGTCCACATTCACCTCGCGAAGTTGCTCACGATGGAGATCAGGATGTAGACGATGATCATCAGAACGAAGAAGGACAGGTCGAGTGCCACGCCCCCGAGACGCAGCGGCGGGATGAGTCGCCGCAGAAGCTTGAGCGGTGGATCGGTGACAGTGTAGGTGGCCTCAAGGACGACCACCATCGCCTTACCGGGTTGCCATGAACGGGCGAACTGGAAGACGTAGTCCATGACAAGTCGGACGATGAGGAGGACGAGGAAGCACATCAGCACGATGTAGACCACCTGTAGTGCGACGCCCATCCCGCGTTTCCCTCTCCCCTGACCTACGTGCTCTCACTTGTTCCGGCCGCTTCGCGGCCGGTCCGTCCGGTTCTCGTGTTCTCAGCTCTGGTTGAAGAATCCGCCCTCTGCGATCCGGGCCTTGTCCTCCGCCGTGACATCGACGTTAGCAGGCGACAACAGGAACACCTTCTGCGTCACGCGCTCAATGCTGCCATGGAGCCCGAAGACGAGTCCGGCGGCAAAGTCGACAAGTCGCTTCGCGTCCGTGTCGTCCATCTCCGTGAGGTTCATGATCACCGGAGTGCCCTCACGGAAGTGTTCCCCGATGGTACGGGCCTCGTTGTAGGTCCGGGGGTGCAGCGTGGTGATGCGGTAGGGCTCCCGCTCGGACACGACCTTGGGCATGATCACGGGTGCGTTCTTCTCCATGCTGGGGCGTTCGGGTGTGATGGATGCCACGGGGGCGATTCGGGCCGGACGTCCGCTTTCGGCGAGTACGGGGACAGAATGGGACATCGGCTCACGGGGGGCCGGGGGCTGCACCACACGTACCGGTTCCTCGCGCTCCACCTGTCGCGGGGGCGCGATGTGGCGCCGGTCGCGCTCGGGCTCCGGCTCCAGCTCGGGTTCGAAGTCGTCGTCGGGGTCGAAGCCCCGGCCGTCGTACCCATCGTCCTCCACGAGGCCGAGGTAGACCGCCATCTTGCGCATCGCGCCGGCCATTCTCTGAGTCCTCCGCTCTGTGGTGGATCGCCATGCTGGCCCATGTCGCAGCGTCACCGAGTGCCCGCGATCCACGGGTCGTCCCGCTGTTCGCGGAATGACCATATTTTCTGCTGTGGTCCGACTTGCTTCGCGACGTTACCCGAGCTTCGGGCGGACTCCGAGTACCGCCGTACCGACGCGTACGTGTGTCGCCCCGGCAGCGACGGCCTCTTCGAGGTCCGCACTCATCCCTGCTGACACCATGTTCGCAGCCGGACGGGTCGCGCGCAGGGCAGTCGACAAATCCATCAGCCGGTCGAAGGCGGCGCGTTGCCGTCCCGCGTACGGACCGGCGAGCGGCGCCACGGTCATGAGCCCGTCGAGCCGCAGGCCCGGGGCGGCGTCCACGGCGGCCGCCAACTCCTCGATCCCGTCGGGTGCGACGCCGCCGCGGTCGCCCCGCTCGCCGGACTCGGCGTCGAGCGCGACCTGGAGGAGGCAGCCGAGTTCGCGGCCCTCCTTCTCCGCGGCCGCGGAGAGCGAGGTGACGAGCTTCAAGCGGTCGACGGACTGCACCACATCGGCATAACCCAGCACGGATCGGACCTTGTTGGTCTGCAACTGACCCACGAAGTGCCAGGTCAGATCAAGGTCGGTACAGGCCGCCGCCTTCGGGGCGGCGTCCTGGTCCCGGTTCTCGGCGACGTGCCGTACGCCCAGTCCGTGGAGGATTCTCACGTCGCTCGCGGGATAGGTCTTGGTGACCACGATGAGCGTCACCTCCTCCCGCGGGCGCCCGGCCGCGGCGCAGGCGGCGGCGATGCGCGCCTCCACCCGGGCCAGGTTCTCGGCGAGTTCCGACGTGCGGTCCGTCATGTCTCTTCTCAGTCCAACCAGACATATCCCGCGAGTCGCCCCGTGGTGCGATCGCGGCGGTACGAGTAGTGGTCACCGGATTCCCGGGTGCAGACCGCGCTGGCCTGCCGGTCCGTGACGCCGAGCCGTTCGAGCTGGGCGAGGACTCCGGCGGTGACGTCGACGGCCGGGGTGCCCCAGCTCGTCTCGGCCCGGGCGGCCGGCTCGACCGCGGCGACCTCGGCCCGCATGGCCTCCGGCACCTCGTAGCAGCGCCCGCAGACGGCGGGGCCGGTGCGGGCGACGATACGGGCGGGCTCGGCACCCAGTTCGATCATGGCCGCCACGGCGGCGGGCACGACGCCCGCGACCATGCCGGGCCGCCCGGCGTGGGCCGCGGCGGCCACTCCGGCGACCGGGTCGGCGAGGAGGACGGGAACGCAGTCCGCGGTGAGGACGGCGAGGGCGAGTCCGCGCCGCGAGGTGACCAGGCCGTCCACCGACGGGATCCCGTCGGTGCCCCACGGCCCCCGTACCTCGGCGACGTCCGCGCCGTGCACCTGGTTCATCCAGACCACGGCGGCGGGGTCGAGCCCGAGGGCGCCGGCCGCGAGCGCCCGGTTGGTCCGCACCGCCTCGGCGCTGTCCCCCACCGCGCCGCCGAGGTTGAGCTCCTCGTACGGAACGGCGCTCACCCCGCCCCACCGGTCGGTGAAGGCGAAGTGCGCGCCGTTCGCGTCGAAGCGCTGTCCTATCACTTCAGGAAGTCCGGGACGTCCAGCTCCTCGGCCTGGCTGTCCGCGTACGGGCGGGCCGGCGGGACGACCGGAGGAGCCGGCGACAGCGGGGCCTCGGCGACCGCGGGCGCGGGCTCGGCCGGAGCCTGGACCGGCGGCTCCTCGCGCGGGGCGACCGTGCCGAGGCCGCCCAGCGGGCGGGGGGTCTCGACGTGGCGGGGCGCCGGGGCCGGCTCCTCGCGCTTGGCGGAGACCGAGCCGATGATGTTGTCCCGGCGGGCAGGCGGCTGGCCACCGTCGAAGCCGGCCGCGATCACGGTGACCCGGACCTCGTCACCGAGGGCGTCGTCGATGACGGCACCGAAGATGATGTTGGCCTCCGGGTGGGCGGCCTCGCTGACCAGCTGCGCGGCCTCGTTGATCTCGAAGAGACCGAGGTCGCTGCCACCCGAGATGGAGAGCAGCACGCCGCGGGCGCCGTCGATGGAGGCCTCCAGGAGCGGCGAGGAGATCGCCATCTCCGCCGCCGCCACCGCGCGGTCGTCGCCGCGGGCGGAGCCGATGCCCATGAGCGCCGAACCGGCCTCGGACATGACCGACTTGACGTCGGCGAAGTCGAGGTTGATCAGGCCCGGGGTGGTGATGAGGTCGGTGATGCCCTGCACACCGCTCAGCAGCACCTGGTCGGCCGACTTGAAGGCGTCGAGCACGGAGACCTGACGGTCCGAGATCGAGAGCAGTCGGTCGTTCGGGATGACGATGAGGGTGTCGACCTCTTCGCGGAGCTCGGCGATGCCGTCCTCCGCCTGGTTCGCGCGGCGCCGGCCCTCGAAGGTGAACGGCCTGGTGACCACACCGATCGTCAGGGCGCCGAGCGAGCGCGCGATGTTGGCGACGACGGGTGCGCCGCCGGTGCCGGTGCCGCCGCCTTCTCCGGCGGTGACGAAGACCATGTCGGCCCCCTTGAGGACCTCCTCGATCTCCTCACGGTGGTCCTCTGCCGCCTTGCGACCGACGGCCGGGTTCGCCCCGGCCCCGAGGCCACGGGTGAGTTCACGGCCGACGTCGAGCTTGACGTCGGCGTCGCTCATCAACAGCGCTTGCGCGTCGGTGTTGATCGCGATGAACTCGACGCCCTTGAGACCGACCTCGATCATTCGGTTGATGGCATTGACACCACCGCCGCCGACACCGATGACCTTGATGACTGCGAGGTAGTTCTGCGGTGCTGCCACGTCGAAGGCCTCTCGCCTCGAGTTACGTGTCGTCGCTGCGCGGTTGGTCGCGCGGCTCCGACGGATGCCGATTGGGACGGTCCGAAACGCCGACCCAAACCCTAACGTTGAAGTTTAGGGTTACCAGTGTCTCTGTTCGCTGGACTCTTCCGAACAGGACACTAAGTCGACAAGTGGCGCACGTTCAACGAACACGCCGAACCTCCCGTTTTTCTTTTCACCCTATGTGATCACCCGTAGCGCTGGCCAACCAGGGTGCTGGCCAGGGGTGATACCCGTCAACTCCCGGACGAGGCGGGCTCCGTGGGGGCACTTACATCGAAGTGCCCCGCTTTGGGAGTCGCCTTCAGGAGCGCGGTGAGGACACGGGCCTTGACGGGGCCGTGTTCGCCGCTGCCCCAGAAGACGGTGCGCCCCCGGGTCAGCTCCAGAGTGACGGAGTCGTACGAGGTGACGCGCACGACACGAGTGTCCCGGGCGATTTCCGCCGGGAGTTCACCCCGGACGCGCACCGCCTCGCGGAGCAGCCGGTCCGCGCCGAAGCGGCGCAGACTGGGCGAGGAGGCGCTGTCGAGGACGAGCCGGGGGATCCCGCGGGGCGCGGTGTCCACGGTGGCGAACCGCATTCCGGTTGCGTCGACTTCGATGAACCTCCCGCCCTTCTCGATCAGGAGAACGGGCTTCCGTTCCGTCACCTTCAGTCCGATTCCGTGCGGCCAGGAGCGGACGACGTCCACCGACTCGATCCGCGGGAAACCCCTGCGCAGACGCGCCTCGATGGCCTCGGTGTCCACGGAGACGAGCGGGGCGCCCATCGGGACGGCGGCGACCGCCTCGATCTCCCCCGGGGCCAGGACCGAGGTTCCGGAAGTCTTCACACGTTCCACACGGAACCAGTTCGAGCCGTAGAGCGCCCAGAGGCCGCCGGCGGTGAGCAGCAGGACCGCGAGGGCGAGGAGGAGCACCCGGGTGGGGGGTACCCGGAACCTGCGGTTCCGGGTACCCCCGCGGGACGGACCGTCCGACGCGCCCCTCGACGACCTCTTCGACTCGCTCGCGCCGCTCTTCTCCGCGGTCGTCGGTCCGGCTGCCACGGTGCGTCTCCTGCCCTCAGCCGCCGCGCTACGCCTGCCGGCGCGCGGCGATCGCCTCGTACACCATGCCGACGAGCAGGTCGTCGGCGTCCCGGCGGCCGAACTCGGCGGCGGCGCGGGACATCTCGTACAACCGGTGCGGATCGGCCAGTACGGGCAGGACGTTGCCCTGCACCCACTGCGGCGACAGCTCCGCGTCGTCGACGAGGAGTCCGCCGCCGGCCTTGACCACCGGCTGGGCGTTGAGCCGCTGTTCGCCGTTGCCGATCGGCAGCGGTACGTACGCGGCGGGCAGCCCGACGGCGGAGAGCTCGGCGACGGTCATGGCGCCCGCGCGGCAGAGCATCATGTCGGCCGCGGCGTAGGCGAGATCCATCCGGTCCACGTACGGTACCGGCACATAGGGCGGCATCCCGGGCATGTTGTCCACGCGCGGCATTTCGTTCTTCGGGCCGACCGCGTGCAGGATCTGGATGCCGGAGCGCTGGAGCACCGGGGCGATCTGCTGAATCACCTCGTTGAGCCGCCGGGCGCCCTGGGAGCCGCCCGAGACGAGCAGCGTCGGCAGGTTGGGGTCGAGCCCGAACGCGGCCCGCGCCTCGGGTCGCACCCGTGCCCGGTCGAGGGTCGCGATGGTGTGCCGCAGCGGGATGCCGATGTAGCGGGCGTTGCGGAGCTTGCTGTCCGGGGTGGCGACGGCGACCCCGGCCGCGTACCGCGAACCGATCTTGTTGGCCAGGCCGGGCCGGGCGTTGGCCTCGTGGACCACGATGGGCACCCCGAGGCGCTTGGCCGCCAGATAGCCCGGCAGGGCCACGTAGCCGCCGAAGCCGACCACGCAGTCCGCCTTGGTGCGCTCCAGGATCTGCTCGGCCGCCTTGATGGTGCCGCGCAGCCGCCCGGGAACGGTGATCAGCTCGGGGGTGGGCTTGCGGGGCAGCGGTACGGCCGGGATGAGGGCCAACTCGTAGCCCCGCTCGGGCACGAGCCGGGTCTCCAGACCCTTCTCCGTGCCGAGCGCCGTGATTCCCACGCTGGGGTCCTGCCTCCGCAGGGCGTCCGCGAGGGCCAGCGCGGGCTCGATGTGGCCGGCGGTCCCCCCGCCGGCGAGTACGACATGCACCGAAATTCACCGCTCTCCGGACGGGCGCTTCTTGACGCGCCGTCGCATCGACTTCCATCTCACCCCGACCCGCTTGCCCCATCCGGGGCGGCGCATGGCCAGGGCCGCTTTCGCGGCGGGTTCCTGTCGCGCGAAGGCGATGAGGAGCCCGACGGCGAACATGGTCGGCAGCAGGGCCGACCCACCGTAGGAGAACAGCGGGAGCGGGACACCGGCGATCGGCAGCAGACCGAGCACCGCACCGATGTTGATCACGGCCTGCGCCGTGATCCAGGTGGTCACACCTCCCGCGGCGAACCTCACGAAGGGGTCCTCCGTGCCTCCGGCCACGCGGATACCCGCATAGCCTAGAGCCGCGAACAGGGCGAGTACCGACAGCGTCCCCGCGAGGCCCAGTTCCTCACCGGTGACCGCGAAGATGAAGTCGGTGTGCGCTTCGGGCAGTTGGCCCCATTTCTCGACGCTCGCACCGAGTCCGGAACCGAACCAGCCACCCGACGCCAGAGCATAGATCCCGTGCGCCGCCTGCAGGCAGGGGGCTCCCTCGCCGCCGGGGTCGGAAGCGCCGATGCACTGGAACCGGTCCATGCGGTGCGGGCTCGTCCTGATGAGCAGCGCCCCGAGGGCGCCCGCCACCACGAGCACCCCGACGAAGAGCCGGGTGGGCGCTCCGGCGGTCCACAGCAGTCCGAAGAGGATCGCGGTGAGGATGATCGCGGTGCCCATGTCGCCGCCGAGCATGATCAGCCCCAGCAGCATGAACGCGCCCGGGACCAGCGGCACCAGCATGTGCTTCCACTGCGTCAGCAGCCGCATGTCGTTCTTGCGGGCGAGCAGGTCGGCGCCCCAGAGGATCAGCCCGAGCTTGCCGAACTCGCTGGGCTGGAGCATGAAGGGGCCGCCGAGCGAGATCCAGTTCTGGTTGCCTCCGACGGAGTGCCCTATCCCCGGGATCTGCACGAGGACCATCAGGAAGACCGCGCCGACCAGGATGGGGTAGGCGAGGGCCCGGTGGAGCTTCACGGGCATCCGGGAGGCGATCAGGAGCAGTCCGGCGCCCAGGAGGGCGGCGAAGAACTGCTTCCGGAAGAAGTACGAGGGCACCAGCTCGTAGCGGAGCGCCGTGATCATCGAGGCGGAGTAGACCATCACGAGGCCCAGGGCGGTGATGAGCATGCCCGCGCCGATGATCACGTAGTAGGCCGTCAGGGGTCGGTCCCAGGCCCTCCTGGCCCGCTCGTGGAGCCGCCGCAGCCCCCCGCCCCGGGAGCGCCCCGGGGATGGCGCGGGCCGCCCTCCGCCGCGTACGGCGGAGGGCCCGCGTGTCCCTGCGATCTYGCTCGGCATGGTCGCTGCCCCCTCCGGTCGTGCCCGGTCCCGCCGGACCCTGCCGCGGGTCGGGTCAGGCGTCCCCGGTGGCCGCGAGGGCGCGGACCGCGTCCGCGAAGGCCTCGCCGCGCTTGTTGTAGTTGGTGAACATGTCCATCGAGGCACAGGCCGGGGCGAGGAGCACCGTGTCCCCCGCGCGGGCGAGCCGGGTCGCCTCGCGGACCGCCTCGGACATCGCCCCAGTGTCGGTCCGGTCGAGGTCGACCACCGGTACCTGCGGGGCGTGTCGCGCCAGGGCTTCGCGGATCAGGGCCCGGTCGGCGCCGATCAGCACGGCCCCGCGGAGGCGCTGCGCCGACTTCTGGACGAGCTCGTCGAAGGTCGCGCCCTTGGCCAGGCCGCCGGCGATCCAGACGATCGGGTCGTAGGCGGCCAACGAGGCCTCGGCGGCGTGGGTGTTGGTGGCCTTGGAGTCGTCGACGTACGCGATCCCCCCGACCTCCTCGACCAGTTCGATGCGGTGCGGGTCGGGCCGGAAGGCCGTCAGTCCGTCGCGTACGGCCTTGGCGTCGACACCGAAGGCGCGGGCCAGGGCCGCGGCGGCCAGCGCGTTGGCGATGTTGTGCGGGGCCGGCGGCTGGACGTCGGCGACCTCGGCGAGCTCCTGGGCGTTCTTCTGCCGGTTCTCGACGAAGGCCCGGTCGACGAGGAGTCCCTCGACGACGCCGAGTTCGGACGGGCCGGGGGTGCCGAGGGTGAAGCCGATGGCCCGGCAGCCCTCCTCGACGTCGGCCTCGCGGACCAGGTCCTCGGTCGCCTTGTCGGCGACGTTGTAGACGCAGGCGACCTGGTTGCCCTCGTAGATCCGGCCCTTGTCGGCGGCGTACGCCTCCATGGAGCCGTGCCAGTCGAGGTGGTCGGGCGCCAGGTTGAGCACGGCGCCCGAGTGGACGCGGACGGACGGCGCCCAGTGGAGCTGGTAGCTGGAGAGTTCGACGGCGAGCACGTCGTACTCCTCGTCGCCGAGGACGGCGTCGAGGAGCGAGACGCCGATGTTGCCGACGGCGGCGGTCCGCAGGCCGGCCGCCTCCAGGATCGAGGCGAGCATCCGCACGGTCGTGGTCTTGCCGTTGGTGCCGGTGACCGCGAGCCAGGGGGCCGCTCCGGGGCCGCGCAGGCGCCAGGCCAGCTCGACGTCGCCCCAGATCTCCACGCCCGCCTCGGCGGCCGCCGCGAAGAGCGGCTTGTCGGGCCGCCAGCCCGGGGTGGTGACGATCAGCTCGGTGCCGGACGGCAGGGTGGCCCCGTCGCCGAGGCGGACGGTGATGCCCTCCGCCCCGAGTTCCGCGGCCTGGGCCCGGGAGCGCTCGTCGTCGCCGTCGTTGACGACGGTCACGTGCGCGCCGAGGCCGTGCAGGACGCGGGCGGCCGGGATGCCGGAGACGCCGAGTCCCGCGACGGTGACCTTCTTGCCGTGCCAGTCGAGCCGTTCCGTCACTTGTCCGCTGCCCATCCCGCGTAGAAGAGGCCCAGGCCCACGATCACGCACATGCCCTGGATGATCCAGAACCGGACGACGACCAGGACTTCGGACCATCCCTTGAGTTCGAAGTGGTGCTGGAGTGGCGCCATCCGGAACACGCGCCTGCCGGTCATCTTGAACGAGCCGACCTGGATGACCACGGACATGGTGATCAGCACGAACAGGCCGCCGAGCAGGGCCAGCAGGAGCTCCGTGCGGGAGCAGATGGCGAGACCGGCGAGGGCGCCGCCGAGGGCGAGCGAGCCGGTGTCACCCATGAAGATCTTGGCGGGCGAGGTGTTCCACCACAGGAAGCCGAAGCAGGCTCCCATGAGCGCGGAGGCGACGACCGCGAGGTCGAGCGGGTCGCGCACCTCGAAGCAGGCGTTGGGGTTCGTCAGGGTCATGGCGTTCGCACAGGACTCCTGGAACTGCCAGAGCCCGATGAAGGTGTACGCGCCGAAGACCATCACCGAGGCGCCGGTGGCCAGGCCGTCCAGACCGTCCGTCAGGTTCACGCCGTTGGACATGGCCAGGATCATGAAGAGCGCCCAGACCACGAACAGCACCGGGCCGATGGTCCAGCCGAAGTCCGTGATGAAGGAGAGCTTCTCGGAGGCAGGGGTGAGCCCGCGCGAGTCGGAGAACTGGAGCGCGAGCACCGCGAAGGCGATGCCCACGATCAGCTGGCCGGCCATCTTCGCCTTGGCCCGCAGACCGAGCGACCGCTGCTTGACGATCTTGATGTAGTCGTCGAGGAAGCCGACCAGGCCCATCCCCGCCATCAGGAAGAGGACGAGCAGGCCGGAGTACGAGACGGGCTCACCGGTGATGACCTTGGCCAGCGCGTACGCGATGAGCGTGGCCAGGATGAAGGAGATGCCGCCCATGGTGGGCGTGCCCTTCTTCCCGGCGTGGCCGCGCGGGCCGTCGTCGCGGATGAACTGCCCGTACCCCTTGCGGGCGAGGAGCTTGATGAGCAGCGGGGTGCCGATCAGGGTCAGGAAGAGCCCGATGGCCCCCGCGAAGAGGATCTGCCTCATCGGACGGCACCCTCGCCCTCGGTGTCGAGGAGCGCCAGGGCGACCTGTTCCAGACCGACCGACCTGGAAGCCTTCACCAGGACGACATCCCCCGGCCGCAGCTCACTGCGCAACAGATCGACAGCCGCCTGCGCGTCGGACACGTGCACCGACTCCTCACCCCACGAACCCTCGTTATATGCGCCCAGTTGCAGCCAGGACGCTTCCCTGTCCCCGACCGCGACGAGCTTGCTGACGTTGAGCCGGACGGCGAGCCGTCCGACCGCGTCGTGCTCGACGAGCGATGCGTCACCGAGCTCGGCCATCTTGCCGAGCACCGCCCACGTACGACCCCCTCGGGCCTGT
Source organism: Streptomyces sp. adm13(2018) (assembly GCF_008042145.1). Lineage (GTDB taxonomy): Bacteria > Actinomycetota > Actinomycetes > Streptomycetales > Streptomycetaceae > Streptomyces. The sequence continues at coordinate 1,082,940 of NZ_RDBH01000129.1, read as the reverse complement.
GCGGCCCTGCCCATGGCCGCGAGCGCGCGCAGGGCGGCTCGCATGGACTCGGGGTTCGCGTTGTAGGCGTCGTTGACGATCGTCACGCCGTCCGGACGCTCGGTGACCTCCATGCGCCAGCGCGACAGGGTGCCGGCCTCGGAGAGCGCGGTGGCGATCTCCTCGACAGGCATGCCCAGCTCGTGCGCGACGGCGGCCGCTGCGAGCGCGTTCGACACGTGGTGCTCACCGTACAGGCGCAAGGTCACGTCGCTGCACCCGGTGGGTGTGTGAAGCCGGAAAGAAGGCTGTCCGGACGCGGTGAGGTGGACGTTCTCGGCACGTACGGCCGCTTCGTCCGCTTCGCCGAAGAGGGTCACGCGGGCCTTGGTGCGGCTCGCCATCGCGCGGACGAGGGGGTCGTCGGCGTTGAGGACCGCGACTCCTCCCTCGGCCTCGGTCGGGAGCGACTCGACCATCTCGCCCTTCGCGATGGCGATCTGCTCCCGGCCGCCGAACTCGCCGATGTGGGCGGAGCCCACGTTGAGGACGAGGCCGATGCGGGGCGGAGTGAGGGTGGTGAGGTAGCGGATGTGCCCGATGCCGCGGGCGCCCATCTCCAGGACCAGGTGCCGGGTCTCGTCGGTCGCGGTGAGCGCCGTGAGCGGCAGGCCGATCTCGTTGTTGAGCGAGCCGGGCGTCCACACGGTGGGCGCGTGCCGGTCGAGGACCTGGGCGATCAGGTCCTTGGTGGACGTCTTTCCGGCCGATCCGGTGAGCGCGACGACATCGGTGCCGAGCCGTTCGACGACGGCTCGGGCGAGGGCCCCGAGCGCCGCCTGGACGTCCTCGACGACGATCGCGGGCACGCCGACGGGGCGCGCGGAGAGGACGGCCGTCGCTCCCGCCGCGACGGCGCGTTCCGCGTAGTCGTGTCCGTCGACGTGCTCACCGGCGAAGGCCGCGAAGAGACTGCCGGCCCGCACCTCGCGGGAGTCGATGACGACGGGCCCGGTGATCCGGGCGTCCGGATCCGGTATGTCGTGCGCCTGCCCGCCGACGATTTCGGCGATCTCGGCGAGGGAGAGGGCGATCACTGCTTCATCCCTGACTGTTCTGGTGGCTTGCTGTTCCGCTCGGTGCGGAACCCCGGGTGTGCGAGCGGTCGGCGATGGCCTCGCGCAGGACCTGGCGGTCGTCGAAGGGGCGTACGACCCCGGCGATCTCCTGGCCCTGCTCGTGGCCCTTGCCCGCGACGAGGACGGTGTCGCCCGGCTGGGCGCGGGCGACGGCGGCCGCGACGGCCGCGGCGCGGTCGGCGAGGACGAGCACCTCGCCGCGGTCCTCCGCGGGCACCTCGGCGGCGCCCGCGAGCATGGCGGCGAGGATCTTGAGCGGATCCTCGGAGCGCGGGTTGTCGGAGGTCAGGACGGCGGTGTCGGCGAGCCGGGCCGCGGCGGCGCCCATCGGGCCGCGCTTGGTGGTGTCCCGGTCGCCGCCGCAGCCGATGACCACGTGCAGTCGGCCCTCGGTGACCTCGCGCAGGGAGCGCAGCACGGATTCGACGGCGTCCGTCTTGTGCGCGTAGTCGACGACGGCGAGGTACGGCTGGCCGGCGTCCACCCGCTCCAGCCGGCCCGGCACGCCGGGGACGGCGGCGACGCCCTCGGCGGCCTGCTTGGGGTCGATGCCCGCGCTGGCGAGGGTGGCGATGGCGGCCAGGGTATTGGCGACGTTGAACGGTCCGGGCAGCGGGGCGGTGGCGGAGATCCGCTCCCCCGCGGGTCCGACGGCGGTGAACGTCGAGTCGTGGGAGCCGAGGACGATGTCCTCGGCGCGCCAGTCGGCTTCGGCGCGGCCCTCGGCGGAGAAGGTGACGACCGGGACGGTCGCCTCGCCGACGAGCCTGCGGCCGTACGCGTCGTCGAGGTTGACCACGCCGAGGCGGCTGCGCTCGGGCGTGAACAGGCCGGCCTTCGCCCGGAAGTAGTCCTCCATGTCGGAGTGGAACTCCATGTGCTCCGGGCTGAGGTTGTTGAAGACGGCGACGTCGAAGACGCAGCCGTCGACCCGGCCGAGCACGAGGGCGTGGCTGGAGACCTCCATGGCGACCGCGTCGACGCCGCGTTCGCGCATGACCGCGAAGAGCGCCTGGAGGTCGGTGGCCTCCGGGGTGGTGCGCTCGGACTTGATGCGCTCGTCGCCGATCCGCATCTCGACGGTGCCGACGAGCCCGGTGTGGTGTCCGGAGCCGCGCAGTCCGCCCTCGACGAGGTAGGCGGTGGTGGTCTTGCCGGAGGTGCCGGTGATGCCGATCTGGAGGAGGTCGGCGCCGGGCCGTCCGTAGATCCGGGCGGCGAGTTCGCCCATCCGGCCGCGCGGGTTCTCCACGACCAGGACCGGCAGGCCGGTGGCGGCGGCGCGTTCGGCGCCCGTCGGGTCGGTGAGGATCGCGGCGGCGCCGAGTCCGGCGGCCTGGGCGACGTAGTCGGCGCCGTGGGCGCGGGCCCCGGGCAGGGCCGCGTAGACGTCGCCCGGCCGCACGGCCCGGGAGTCGTGGGTGATGCCCGAGATCTCGGCGGCCTGCGGGATGTCGGCCCCCAGCAGCGCGGCCAGGTCGCCCAGGGGTGTCGGGCGGGCCTGCTCCGGCCGGGGCGGGGCGGTTCGGTACTGATCAGCGTGTGGCACGGCGGTGAGCGTACCGGGCGTACCCGGCGGGGGGCCAAAAGAGCCCGGGGCCTCGCCGGAGTTCGATTTCCGGTTCCCGGAATGGGGGGTGATCGTTGTCACTGGTGCTCCCGGAGTGTCACGGGGTGGGTTCGAAGGTGACCGGCAGTCGGGCGGGGTCGCTGCCGGTCGGGGCGACGCGGAGGGTCTTGAGGGCGAACTCCATGACCTTCTTGTAGATGGGTCCGCAGATCTGGCCGCCGAAGTAGCTGCCCTTGGTGGGGTTCTGGATGGCGCAGTAGACGGTGACCCGGGGGGCGTCGGCGGGGGCGAAGCCCGCGAAGGAGGCGGTGTAGCCCTTGTAGCGGCCGAGTTCGGGGTCGACGCGGTTGGCGGTGCCGGTCTTGCCGGCGACGCGGTAGCCGGGGATGGCGGCCCTGGTGCCGGTGCCCTCCCGGTCGTCGACGACGGACTCCAGCATCTGGGCCAGGGTCTTGGCGGTCCGTTCGCTGACGACGCGGGTCTCCGCGGGCTTGTCCGCCGGGGTGAAGCGCCCGTCGGGTCCGTTGGTGCCGCGGATCAGGGTGGGCTCGACGCGTACGCCTCCGTTGGCGATGGTCGAGTACACGGAGGCGGCCTGCATGGCGTTCACGGAGAGGCCCTGGCCGAAGGGGATCGTGTACTGCTGCGAGGTGGACCAGTCCTGCGGCTTGGCCAGGATGCCGGCGGTCTCGCCGGGGTAGTCCAGGCCGGTGGGGCTGCCGATGCCGAACCTGCGCAGGTAGGTGTGGAGGACCTTGTTCGACTCGGCCTGGGTGGCGCCGAGCTGGCCGGTGGCCAGGATGGTGCCGATGTTGCTGGACTTGGCGAGGACGCCGTTCAGCGTCAGGTACCAGGTGGGGTGGTCGATGTCGTCCTTGAAGAGCCGGTCGCCGCGGTGGAGCCGGTTGGGGACGGTGACGTGGGTGCCGGGGGCCGCCTTGCCCTCCTCCAGGACGGCGGCCATGGACATGACCTTGCTGGTGGAGCCGGGCTCGTAGGCGTCCTGGAGGGACGCGTTGCCCATGGCGGCGGAGTTGGCGGCGGAGAGGTCGTTGGGGTCGAAGCCGGGGGCGTTGGCCATGGCGAGGACCTCACCGGTCTTCGTGTCCTGCACGACGACGTAGCCCCGGTCGGCCTTGGAGGTGGCCACCTGCTCGGTGATGGCCTGCTGGGCGGCCCACTGGATGTCCCGGTCGATGGTCAGCTCGATGTCGGAGCCGGGGACGGCGGGGGTGCCCTGGGAGCCCGCGGTGGGCACCTGGCGGCCGCCGGACTGGGTGAAGCGGATCTTGCCGTCCTTGCCGGCGAGTTCGGGGTCGAGCATCGACTCCACGCCGCCCGCGCCCTTGCCCTCGGCGTTGACGTAACCCAGTATTCCGGCGGCGAGTTCGCCGTTCGGGTAGACGCGCTTGGTGCTGGGCTCGCTGAGGATGCCGCCGAGGAGGTTGACGCCGGTGCCGCCGGCGGAGCGCTGGGCCTTCTGGCCGTAGACGCGCCGCAGGTCCTTGATCTGGTTCCAGACCTGCGGGGTCTGCTTGCGGGCCAGGAGGGTGTACCGGGACTTGGGGGTGCGGAGCTTCTTCGCGATCTCCGCGGGCTCCTTGCCGAGGAGCGGGGCGAGGAGCGCGGCGGCCTGCTCGGGCGCGTCCGCGACCTTGGACACCTCGGGCGTGAACAGCTGCGGGTCGGCGGTGATGTCGTACGCGTCGACGCTGGCGGCGAGCGCGATGCCGTTGCGGTCGGTGATCTCGCCGCGCTCGGCGGACAGCGTGTACTCCTGGAAGCGGTACTTGTCCGCCTTGGCCGCGTACGCGCCGGCGTCGACGGCCTGGACCTGGAGCAGCCGCACCACGAAGGCCGTCATGACCAGCGTCAGGCCGAGCGAGACCAGCCGCAGCCGGGGCCGGGGGCTGCCGAGCCGGATGGTGCGCGGCCGGCGGGCAGGCGGCCGTGGCGCGGTTCGCTTCGCGGCCGGGCGCGGGGC
>NZ_RDBH01000129.1:1070522-1078168 GCF_008042145.1 Streptomyces sp. adm13(2018) | reverse complement strand
GACGTGGACCGCGCGGACCGCCTCGATCAGCTTGAGGATGTCGTGGGCGTGGGCGACCGGCTGGAGGTCGTCCAGCGGCGAGACCGAGCCGTGCACGTCGAGCATCTGGAGCTCGGCCTCGGCGCTCGGGTAGCCGATGGAGACCTTGGCCATGAAGCGGTCGCGCTGGGCCTCGGGCAGCGGGTAGGTGCCCTCCATCTCGACCGGGTTCAGGGCGGCGGGGGCCTGTGTCGGCTTGCGGCTCGGTGTCGGGGTGGGCTTGGGCGCGGCGGCCCGCGAGGGTTCGCCGAGCACCTTGCCGTCCGGGCCCAGGAAGGCGGGGCTGCCGCCGGGGACCATGCCGAGTTCGCGGGCCCGGCGCTCCAGGGCGTCGGGGGCCGCGTAGTCGTCGACGTCGCGCTGGAGCGCCTGCTCCTCGTCGGTGAGCTCGGTGGTCCGGTCCTTGAGTTCGTTGAGCTGGAAGGACCCCTGGTTGAGGGCGGAGTTCAGCAGGAGCAGGCTGATCAGACCGCCGCCGAGGAGGACGACGACCAGCAGGACGAAGGGGGTGCGGGCGGCCGAGCTCGGACCGGACGGCATGAGCCGTCCGAGCCGCGCGGCCCGTCCTTTGAGCGGCCCCTTCGCCGTGCTCACAGGACGTCTTCCCGGATCCGCTCGGCGCCCCGGAGCCGGGCCGGGGCGGCGCGCCGGTTCTCGGCGACCTCCTCCTCGGTGGGCAGCTCGGCGCCGCGGGTGAGGAGCTTCAGCCGCGGCTGGTACTTCTCGGGGACGACCGGCAGGCCGGGCGGGGCGGTGGTGGCCGCGCCGGCCGCGAAGACCTGCTTGACGATCCGGTCCTCCAGCGACTGGTAGGAGAGGACGACGACCCGGCCGCCGACGCCGATCGCCTTCACGGCCGCCGGGACGGCCTTCTCGACGCTGTCGAGTTCGCGGTTGACCTCGATGCGCAGGGCCTGGAAGGTCCGCTTGGCCGGGTTGCCGCCGGTGCGCTTGGCGGCCTGCGGCAGGGACTCGCGGATGAGGTCGACGAGCCGGGCGCTGTTCGCGAAGGGCTCCTTCTCGCGCTCGCGCACAATGGCCGAGACGATCCGCTTGGCCTGCTTCTCCTCGCCGTAGGCGCGGAGGATGCGGACCAGTTCGCCGGGCGCGTAGGTGTTGAGGACCTCGGCGGCGCTGATGCCGGTCGTCTGGTCCATGCGCATGTCGAGCGGGGCGTCCTGCGCGTAGGCGAAGCCGCGGTCGGCCTCGTCCAGCTGCATCGAGGAGACGCCGAGGTCGAAGAGGACGCCGTCGACGGAGGGGAGGCCGAGCCGGTCGAGGACCTCGGGCAGCTCGTCGTACACGGCGTGCACGAGGGTGGCGCGGTCCCCGTACGGGGCGAGCCGCTCGCCGGAGAGCCGCAGGGCCTCCTTGTCCCGGTCGAGGGCGACGAGCCGCACCTCGGGGAACTGCTGCAGGAGTGCCTCGCTGTGGCCGCCGAGGCCCAGGGTGCAGTCGACGACGACCGCGCCGGGGCGCCGCAGGGCGGGGGCCAACATGTCCAGGCACCGCTGGAGCATGACCGGGACGTGTCGGTCGTTGCTCAATGCGCCCTCTCAGATCCGGCGCGGAGGTACGGGCGAGCGGGTAAGGAGGCCGAGCCGTAGGTACCGCCGCACACACGGGGGGAGAAACCGCGGAAGTCGCTCGTTGTCTCCGTGAACTTCGCGTCACTTTAGTCCACGGGACCCGCCGGTCAATCAACCGGCTGGCGCGTCGCACGGCGCCGGGGAGCCGGTGGACGGCCCCGGGCGGTCCGCCCGTCCGGGGCCGGGTCTCCCGGACCTGTGGACTGGCTCACAGCGGGACCCGATGCGGTCCTTTGTCCGTTCTCACCGCGGGACCGGGACGCCGGTGCCCCGTACCGTCGGAGCCATGTCGACCTCCGCGCACTCCTCCGCCGGCGCCCCGGCCGCCGGCTCCACCGTCACCGACCGGCTCGTCGCGGCCAACGAGCGGTACGCCGCGTCGTTCGGCGACCCCGGCAGGGACGCGCGTCCCGCGCTGGGCGTCGCCGTCGTGGCCTGCATGGACGCCCGCCTCGACCTGCACGCGGCGCTGGGCCTCGAACTCGGCGACTGCCACACCGTCCGCAACGCGGGCGGGGTCGTCACGGACGACGTGATCCGGTCCCTCACCATCAGCCAGCGGGCCCTCGGCACCCGCAGCGTGGTGCTGATCCACCACACCGGCTGCGGTCTGGAGTCCCTCACCGAGGAGTTCCGGCACGAGCTGGAGATGGAGGTCGGCCAGCGCCCGGCCTGGGCCGTCGAGGCCTTCCGCGACGTCGACCAGGACGTACGCCAGTCGATGCGCCGGGTGCGGACCTCCCCGTTCCTCCTCCACACCGACGACGTGCGCGGCTTCGTCTTCGACGTGACGACCGGCCTGTTGCGGGAGATCGATCCCGCGTCCGACCCGGCGGCCGGACCGGCGGCGGGACCGGCGTAAACACCCAAAGACCGGCAATTCCCTCGCACTTGTCCGCCCGCAAGTGACACGACCCGGCCACGCGAACAAGAATGACCGGAGTACGACACCCTCCGCAGATCCCACGGGGGCAGGTGTCCGTGTTCCGGAAGGCCGAGGAGGGCCGGGTGACCACCTATGACGATCGAGCGAGCCTCACTGATCTGACCACCACCGCGGAGCGGGTGCGCAGATCGGTGGAGAGTGTGATCGAGGGCAAGCCCGAGGTCGTACGGCTTTCGCTGACCGTGCTGCTCGCCGAGGGACACCTCCTCATCGAGGACGTCCCCGGCGTCGGCAAGACCATGCTGGCCAAGACGCTGGCACGGTCCATCGACTGCTCGGTGCGCCGCATCCAGTTCACCCCCGACCTGCTGCCCTCGGACGTCACGGGCGTGTCGATCTTCGACCAGCAGCGCCGCGAGTTCGAGTTCAAGCCGGGCGCGATCTTCGCGCAGATCGTGATCGGCGACGAGATCAACCGCGCCTCGCCGAAGACCCAGTCCGCGCTCCTGGAGTCGATGGAGGAGCGCCAGGTCACCGTCGACGGGCAGACCTACGAGCTGCCCAGCCCGTTCATGGTGGTCGCGACGCAGAACCCGGTCGAGATGGAGGGCACCTACCCGCTGCCCGAGGCCCAGCGCGACCGCTTCATGGCCAAGGTCTCCATCGGCTACCCGAGCGCCGAGGCCGAGCTCCAGATGCTCGACGTGCACGGCTCGGTCTCGCCGCTGGACGACCTCCAGCCGGTCGCCCACGCCCACGACATCCTCAAGCTGATCGAGGCGGTCCGCGCGGTCCACGTCGCCGACGCCGTCCGCCGGTACGCGGTCGACATCGTCGCCGCCACCCGCACCCACACCGACCTGCGGCTCGGCGCCTCGCCGCGCGCCACGCTGCACCTGCTGCGGGCCGCGAAGGCCTCCGCCGCGCTCAGCGGCCGCGAGTACGTCCTGCCGGACGACCTCCAGGTCCTCGCCGCGCCCGTCCTCGCCCACCGGCTGCTGCCGACGGCGCAGGCCCAGCTGAACCGCCGCACCGCCGAGCAGGTCGTCCAGGACATCCTGCAGCGCACCCCCGTCCCGGCCGCGGCCCCGCCCGCCGGCCCGCCCTTCGGCCAGCAGCCCGGCGCCCGGCGGCTGTGATGACCACCGCTGCCGTGCCGGACGGCGGGCGGGGCGACGAGGACGACCGGGGCGGTCTGCGGGCCGCCCTCGGCGGCCTCACCACCCGGGGCCGCTCCTTCCTCGCCGCCGGAGTGGCGGCCGCCGCCTGCGCGTACGTCCTCGGCCAGGCCGACCTGCTGCGCGTCGGGCTGCTGCTCGCCACGCTGCCGCTGATCTGCGTCCTCGTGCTGCACCGCACCCGCTACCGGGTCGCCGCCTCCCGCCGGCTCACCCCGCAGCGGGTGGAGGCGGGCTCCGAGGCCCGGGTCCAGCTGCGGATGGAGAACGTCTCCAAGCTCCCCACCGGGCTGCTGATGCTCCAGGACCACGTGCCGTACATGCTGGGCCCCCGTCCGCGCTTCGTCCTCGACCGCGTCGAGGCGGGCGGCCGGCGGGAGGTGTCCTACCGGGTCCGCTCCGACCTGCGCGGCCGCTTCCCGCTGGGCCCGCTCCAGCTGCGGCTCAACGACCCCTTCGGGATGTGCGAGCTGACCCGCTCCTTCAGCGCGTACGACACCCTCACCGTCATCCCGCGGACCGAGGCGCTGCCCCCGGTGAAGCTCGGCGGCGAGGCCTCCGGGTACGGCGACGGGAAGCAGCGCTCGCTCGCCCTCGCCGGCGACGACGACATCATCCCGCGCGCCTACCGGCACGGCGACGACCTGCGCCGGGTGCACTGGCGCTCCACCGCCCGCTACGGCGAGCTGATGGTCCGCCGCGAGGAGCAGCCGCAGCGGGCCCGCTGCACCGTCCTCCTCGACACCCGCCGGATCGCCTACCAGGGCTCCGGCCCCGACTCGGCGTTCGAGTGGGCGGTCTCCGGCGCCGCCTCCGCCCTGCTCCACATGCTGGAGCGCGGCTTCGCGGTCCGGCTCGTCACCGACACCGGCACCGCGGTGGGCGGCGAGGGTTCCGAGGGCTTCGCCGGAGCGGCGGACTCCGCCGAGTCCGCCGGTCTGATGCTGGACACCCTCGCGGTCGTCGACCACTCCGAGGGCGGCGGCCTCTCCCGCGCCTCCGACCTGCTGCGCGGCGGCGACGAGGGACTGCTCGTCGCCTTCGTCGGCGATCTCGACGAGGAGCAGGCGGCCCTCACCGCCCGGATGCGGCACCGCGCGGGCGCGGCCGTCGCCTTCGTCCTGGACTCCGGGACGTGGCTGACCGGCGGCGCGGTCGCCGGGGCCGCCGAGGAGCGGGTACGGAAGCTGCGCGAGGCGGGCTGGACGGCGCTGGTCGTACCGGCCGGGGCCAGGCTGGCGGACCTGTGGCAGCAGGCGGCCGGCGTCCGCGCCGAGTCCGCCGCCGACACCTACGGAGGATGGTCATGAGCGGGCGCGCACGGCTGACCCTGGCCGCCTGGGCGGCCACCCTGATGGCGGCCGGGGCACTGCTGCCCCTGGTCAAGCCGGCCACCTGGATCTTCACGGCCGCGTTCGTCCTCGCCCTGGTGAGCGGGGTGGGTACGCTGGCCCGGCGGACGCCGCTGGCCCGCCCGCTGACGCTGCTCGCGCAGCTCGTCGTCGCGCTCCTGGCGCTGACCGCGCTCTTCGCCGCCGACCAGGCGATCCTGCTGTTCCTGCCGGGGCCGCAGGCCCTCGCGCACGCCGCCGACCTGTTCGCGGCGGGCGCCGAGGACGTCGGCCGGTACGCGATCCCCGCGCCGGACACCGAGGGCATCCGGCTCATGCTGGTCGGCGGCGTGGTCGCCATCGGCCTCATGGTCGACACCCTCGCGGTCACCTTCCGGAAGGCGGCCCCGGCCGGCCTTCCGCTGCTCGCCCTGTACTCGGTGGCCGCCGGTCTCTCCGGCGGCGGCGCCGGCTGGCTCTGGTTCCTCCTCGCGGCCTCCGGCTATCTGCTGCTGCTCCTCGCCGAGGGCCGCGACCGGCTCTCGCAGTGGGGCCGGGTCTTCGGCGGCGCCCGGCGCGCGGGCCGGCCCGGCTCGTCCGTCGCCGCCGGCGGCCCCACCTTCGCCCCGGCCCGCACCGGTCGCCGGATCGGCGTCGTGGCCATGGGCGTCGCGCTGGTCGTGCCGTTCGCGCTGCCCGGTTTCACCGGCGGCCTCATCGGCAGCGGCGGCGGCGAGGGGACCGGCGGCGAGGGCGGGGGCGGCACGATCTCGGCCGTGAACCCGCTGGTCTCCCTCCAGGACAACCTGCGCCAGCAGGAGGACCGGGAGGTGCTGCGCTACCGGACCAACGCCCGGGACACCTCCGGCCTGTATCTGCGGCTCGTCGCGCTCGACCAGTTCGACGGCACCTCGTGGAAGTCCTCGGTCCGCCCGATCGAGGCCGTCCCCCAGCGGCTCCCCTGGCCGGAGGGGCTCTCCCGGAACGTCCTGATCACCGAGGTCACCAGCAACTTCGTGGCCTCCGAGGGGTACGAGCAGAAGTGGCTGCCGATGCCGTACCCGGCGGGCCGCGTCGACATCGACGGCCGCTGGCGGTACGAGCCGGCCGGCCGGATGCTCGTCGGCGACGGCAAGCAGACCACCAGCGGCGCCCGCTACACCGTGTCCAGCCTGGAGGTCCAGCCGACGTCCGAGCAGCTGGCCGCCGCCGGGGAGGCGCCCGAGCGGCTGCTCCGCGAGTACACCCGGGTCCCGTCCTCGCTGCCCGCCGACGTGAAGGCGACCGCGCTCCGGATCACCGACGGCGCGGGCAACGACTACGAGCGGGCGGTGAGGCTCCAGGACTGGTTCGCCCGGGACGGCGGCTTCCGCTACGACGTGAACGTCGAGTCCGGAACCGGTGTGCAGGCGATCTCCCGCTTCCTGAGGGACAAGGAGGGCTTCTGCGTCCACTTCTCCTTCTCGATGGCGGCGATGGCCCGCTCCCTGGGCATCCCCGCTCGGGTGGCCGTGGGCTTCATGCCGGGCACGACACAGACCGACGGCTCGGTCTCGGTCGGCATCCGGGACGCGCACGCGTGGCCCGAGCTGTACTTCGAGGGTGCGGGCTGGACGCGGTTCGAGCCGACCCCCTCGCGGGGCTCCACCCCCTCGTACACCCAGGACAACACGCCCTCGGGTACGGCCACCGGGCCCGCCCAGCCCCAGGAGAGCGCCTCGGCGCAGCCGTCCGTCGCGCCGAGCGCCTCGGAGAGCTGCACGCCGCAGGAGCGCCGGCTCGGCGACTGCGGTCCCGAGGAGGCCCTGGCCGGCGCGGAGACGTCCGGCGGCGGCCCGGACCCGCTGACGGTGACGCTGACCGTCGTCGGGATCCTGGCGGTCCTCGCCCTTCCCCTGCTGCCGCTGCTGTGGCGGCGACGGGTCCGGGCCCGCCGGCTGGCCCCCGCCGGGGCGGGCGTGGCCCGGACCCTCGCGGTCTGGCAGGAGATCGTCGACACGGCCTGGGACTACGGGGTCGAGCCGGACGAGTCGCAGACGCCGCGGCGCACGGCGGCCCGGATCGTCGAGCGGGGCGGCCTGTCCGGCGAGGCGGCGGAGGCGGTGCACCGGGTGGCCCGGGCGGTGGAGGAGGCGCTGTACGCGCCGAGCCCGCGACCGGTGTCCGGCCTGGCGGAGGAGGCGACCCGGATCGGGACCGGCTTCCACGAGGCGGCGGACCGCCGGAACCGCCTGCGGGCCCTGCTGGCGCCGAGGTCGGCGGCGCGGGTGAGGTGGGCGGCGGCGGGCTGGTGGACGAACACGACAACGAGTTGGTCGACGCGCCGCACGACCCTCCGATCCCGCCTGCGCCACCCTCGAACCACACCTTGACGCGCCGCGGGGTCGGGTGCGGGCGCGGGGTGGGTCCGAGTGCGGGCCGACCCTCCGACCCCGGGCCGGGCCGCACCTCCGGCGACGCCTGGGGCGGTGCAGCGCGTGACCGCCGGGCTCGGCCCCACACCCGGCGCCTCGGCCGTCGGCCCACCGCTGTATGGGGCCCACCCACCGTGTGGGCAACTGTTCCGCTGGGGCGGAACGGGTGGGCACAACGGGCGGCACCCTTTGCCGGGCCTAGGCTTCCG
>NZ_RDBH01000129.1:1055751-1070422 GCF_008042145.1 Streptomyces sp. adm13(2018) | reverse complement strand
GCAACTGTTCCGCTGGGGCGGAACGGGTGGGCACAACGGGCGGCACCCTCAGCGGCGCCTAGGCTTCCGTGCCTGAACCCGCACCACCAGTGCGGTGCACCGAAACCGCCGGGCACGGCAGCCAGGGCCGTAACCCTGCGCAGCGCACCACGGGTGCGGGTTCAGGCACGGAAGCCTAGGCCCGGCAAAGGGTGCCGCCCGTTGTGCCCACCCGTTCCGCCCCAGCGGAACAGTTGCCCACAACGAGGTGGCGGCGCCCACGCCTGGGCCCGCAGCCGAGTGCGGGCCCCATGACGAAGCCCCGCGGGTTCCGCGTTCGCGCGGACCCCGCAGGGCTCGTCTCACGTCTCGTCGCGCGGGGCCTCCGCTCAGGGGGCCGTCAGTGGCCGCCACCCTGCTGCTCGTCGCGGCGGCGCTGCCACCGCTCTTCCATCCGGTTCATCATGGAGCGTCGCTGCCGGGTCTGACGGCCACCGGCCGCCGTCCCGCCTCTGGTGGCCTGCTGCTGCTCACCCGGCTTGGGCGCCTTGCGCCATCCGGTGACCGCCAGGACCGCGCAGCCCAGCATGACGAGGAATCCCACCACGCTGATCCAGATCTGCTGTGCGACCATTCCGGCCATGAGGAGCGCGATACCCACCAGGAAGCCGGCGACTGCCTGGTAGACCCGTCGCCGGGTGTACGTACGCAGTCCGCTTCCCTCGAGCGCTGTCGCGAACTTGGGATCTTCGGCGTACAGCGCTCGCTCCATCTGCTCGAGCATTCGCTGCTCGTGCTCCGAGAGCGGCACGGAGTCCTCCTAGTCGTCGGTCGCGGGGGCGACCGGTTTGCGGCCCTTTCAGGATAGGCAGGGAATCGCCCCCGTGAAACCCGCCCTCAATGCCGAATAGCCAATCCGGGCCGCCATGCGGATCGGTTGCTGAGGCGTTGATTCCCCAGGCCCTTCTCCGTCATGCCGGATGCTGTCCCCCGATCATACGGGGCAGAGCCGGTTCTCGGGCGGGCTGTGGCGTACTCCATGGAGCGCCGCGTCCCGCACCGCCGAACGGGTGGCCGTCCAGCTCAGGCGCGCTTCTCGCCCAGTACGTGCAGCTGGGTGGCGATGGCGTGGAAGGAGGGCAGTTCGGCCGCCGCCGCCTCCAGCTTGAGCAGGGCCTCGGCGGCGCCGGGCTCGGTGTCGACGAGGGCGCCGGGGACGAGGTCGGCGAAGACCCGGACGCCGTGGACCGCGCCGACGTCGAGGCCCGCCGTGTCGGCGAGTTCGGCGAGCTGCTCGGCGGTGAAGCGGCGGGGCACGGGGTCGCCGGTGCCCCAGCGGCCCGCCGGGTCGGCGAGCGCGTGCCGGGCCTCGGTGAAGTGTCCGGCGAGGGCGCGGGCCAGGACGGCGCCGCCGACCCCGGCGGCGAGCAGGCTGAGGCTGCCGCCGGCCCGGAGCGCGGCGACCGCGTTCCGCACGCCTTCGGCGGGGTCGTCGACGTACTCCAGGACCCCGTGGCAGAGCACCGTGTCGTAGCCCTCGCGGCCGACCACGTCGAAGAGGCCGCGGATGTCGCCCTGGACGCCGGTGACGAGGTCGGCGACCCCGGCCTCGGCGGCCCGGCGCTCCAGGGCGAACAGGGCGTTGGGGCTGGGGTCGACGACCGTGACCCGGTGGCCGAGGCGGGCGACCGGCACGGCGAAGTTCCCCGAGCCGCCGCCGGTGTCGAGGACGTCGAGGCCGTCCTTCCCGGTGGCCTCGACCCGGCGGTCGAGGGCGTCCTTGAGGACGTCCCAGACGACGGCGGTACGCAGGGAGGCGCGCGACGGGCGCGAGGTCGCCTCTCGACCGAAGACAGGGGAAGGGTCCGGCACGGCTGTTGACTCCTCGGTGACGGGTACGGACGCCCCCACCCTATGGCCTGGGGGGTGGCTTGCCGATCACGCCGTGGACCCGGCCCGACCGGCGGCGCCGGCCCGGGGCCCCGCGGGGGCGCCCGGGACCGGCACCCGGGTCAGCCGTCCGCCTCGTCGGCGGCCGGCTGGCGGGGCAGCACCGGCCGCAGCGCGAGCAGCCGCTCGACCAGGCGCAGGAAGGACGCGGCGTCCCGGAGCAGGTCGTCGGCCTCGCGCCGGGTGGCGGCGCCGGCGATCCCGGCCTCGGCGCGGGCCCTGCGCTCGGCTCCGGAGGCGAAGAGGGCGCTCCACTCGGCCAGCTCGGGCGCCAGCTCGGCCAGGACCTCCCAGGCGCTCCGTATCGGCTGTCGGCGGCGGGTGCCGGTCTCGGGTGTGGCCCGGGCCGCGAGCACGGCGGCGGCGGCCCGCAGGGCGGCCAGGTGGGCCGCGGCGTACCGCTCGTGGGGACGGTCGAGCGTGGCGGCCTCGGCGATGCCGGCCCGGGCCTTGGCGAGGAGGTCGACGGCGGCCGGCGGGGCGGCGGCGGCGGCCGAACTGCCCTCCTTCCACGCCATCGCCACCCAGCTGCACGTACTGGGCGAGAAGCGCGCCTGAGCCGGCGGCCGGCCTGGAGGCGGCGGCGGCCGAACTGCCCTCCTTCCACGCCATCGCCACCCAGCTGCACGTACTGGGCGAGAAGCGCGCCTGAGCGCGCAGCAGCGCCCACGCCTCGGCGCGGTCGGCGTCCGAGAGCTTCATGTCGGCGTCGTCCACGCCGAGCAGCCGGGGCCGGCCGACGAGGGCCAGCGCGATCGAGGGCCCCTCGGGCTCGGGTCGCACCTGTCTGCTGCTCGCGCTCACCGGCCGGATGAAGCCCAAGGAGGGCACCGCGGAGGTGGGCGGCCTGCCGCTGCCCCGGAAGATGGCCGCGGTGCGCCGGATCAGCGCCCTCGGGCACGTCCCCGGCGTCAGCGAGCTCGACCCGGCCTTCACGGTGGCCGAGCACCTGGGCGAGCGCGCCCTGCTCCAACGCCGCTTCGACGGCTCCGTCCGCTCGCTCCTGCGCCTGCCGTCCGAGCGGCGCGCGGCCGCCCGGGCCCGGATCGACGAGGCCGTGGCGGCCGCGGGCCTCGACCTGGCCGCCCTGCCGAAGGGCGAGCGGACGTCCGTACGCGACCTGGAGCGCCTGGAGGCCCTGCGGCTCTCGATCGCGCTGGCCCTCGTCGGCCGGCCCCGGCTGCTCGGCGTGGACGACGCCGACATGAAGCTCTCGGACGCCGACCGCGCCGAGGCGTGGGCGCTGCTGCGCTCGCTGGCCGCCTCCGGGATCACGGTCGTGGCGGTGTGCAGCGAGGCCCCCGAGGGCGAGGACGTCCTGAGGATCACCACGGTCGCCGCCGACCCGGCGGAGACCACGGCGAGGACCACGGCGGAGGCGGGCGTCGAGCCCCCCGAGGCCGACGCCGTCGACGACCCCGCCGACGACTCCCGCGCACCCGCCACCCCGTCCCGGGACACCGCACCCGCCGCCCGCCGCGCCGAGGACCGCACGGAGGACCGCGCCGAAGCCGGCCCGGGCGACGGCACCCGAGACGCCACCGAACGCGGCTCCGACGACCGCACCGAAGACGCCACCGACGACACGACCGAGGAGGGGACGGCCGATGCGCTCGCCGAAACTGGCCGCGCTTGAGCTGAAGCGCTTCGGCAGGGGAAAGCTGCCGCGCGCCGCACTCGTCGCGATCCTGCTGCTGCCCCTGCTGTACGGCGCCCTGTACCTGTACTCGTTCTGGGACCCGTACGGCAGGCTCGACAAGATCCCCGTCGCCCTCGTCAACGAGGACCGCGGGGCCACCACCGACGGCAAGCAGGTCAACGCCGGAGACGACATCACCAAGGGGCTGCTGGAGAGCAAGACCTTCGCCTGGCACCGGGTGAGCGACGCCGAGGCGCGCAGGGGCGTCGAGGACGGCACGTACTACCTGTCCCTGACGATGCCCGGCGACTTCAGCTCGCGCATCGCCTCCAGCTCGGGCGACTCCCCCGAGACCGGCGCCCTGCGGGTGCGGACGAACGACGCCAACAACTACATCGTCGGCCAGATATCCCGGACGGTGTTCTCCGAGGTCC
Source organism: Streptomyces sp. adm13(2018) (assembly GCF_008042145.1). GTDB lineage: Bacteria > Actinomycetota > Actinomycetes > Streptomycetales > Streptomycetaceae > Streptomyces. The sequence goes on along the minus strand of NZ_RDBH01000129.1, from coordinate 1,066,420 downwards.
GCACCGCGGCCTCCACCAAGTCGTCCCGGACCTTCCTGGACAAGATCTTCATCTCCTTCTCCGACATCCACGACGCCACCGCCAAGGCGGCCAAGGGCGCGGGCGACCTCAAGCAGGGCGTGGACAAGGCGAAGAAGGGCTCGAAGGACCTGGCGAACGGCCTCACCGACGCCAAGGCCGGCAGCGGCGACCTGGCCGCCGGCATGAAGAAGCTCGACAAGGGCGCGAAGGACCTGGAGAGCGGCTCCCGCAAGGTCGCCGACGGTACGCAGACCCTCGCCGACAAGGTGAACGGCACCGCCGACAAGGTCCGCCCCTACCTGGCGAACAACGGCAGGTCGATCCGGGACACCGCCCGGCTCGTCTCCGACTCCGCCACGGCCGTCCGCCACAACCTCGACGTCCTGGTGAAGCGCGCCCCGGTGATCCGTACCGCGGCCCACACCGCCGACGACGAACTGGCGAGGATCCACCAGGAGGAGTGCGAGGCGAAGCCGGACGCGGCCGCCGAGTTCCCCGCCATCTGCGACAAGCTGAAGAAGGCCTCGGTCACGGCCGGCGACGTCGCCACCATCGCGGACGACGTGCACGAGCTGACCAAGGACAGCAAGGGCGACCTCAAGACCCTCGACGCGCGGCTCGCGAAGCTGACGCGGCAGGCCGACGAGCTGGCCGCCCGCGCCCCGCACCTCGACCAGGACGTCTCGGACGCCATCCGGAAGATCAACGAGCTCAACACGGGCGCGCAGAAGGTCGCCGCCGGCGCGCAGAAGCTGCACACCGGCATCAGCGGAGCGAAGGCCGGCTCCGTGAACCTCGACACCGGCGTCGGCAAGCTGAAGAAGGGCGCGGGCGCCCTCGACGGCGGTCTGTTCAAGCTGGCCGACGGCTCGGGCACCCTGGCCTCCGGCCTGAAGGACGGGGTCGGCCGGATCCCCGACTACGACGAGCAGGACCGCGACCGGCGCACCGAGGTCATGGCCGATCCGGTGCAGCTGGCCTCGCAGTCGCTGCACAAGGCGCCGAACTACGGCACCGGTTTCGCCCCGTACTTCATCCCGCTCTCCCTCTGGGTCGGCGCGATGGTCGCCTACATGATCATCCAGCCGCTGAACCGGCGCGCGCTGGCGGCCGGCGGCTCCGCCTGGCGGATCGCCCTCGCGGGCTGGCTCCCGGTGGCGGCGATCGGCGTGCTCCAGGTCGCGGCCCTCATGTCGGTCCTGCACTGGGGCCTCGGCCTCCAGATGGCCCGCGCCGCCGGGACCGTCGGCTTCCTCGCCCTGGTCACCTGCTGCTTCTCCGCGATCATCCAGTGGCTCAACGCCCGCTTCGGCGCGGCCGGCCGGATCCTGGTCCTGGCGGTCCTGATGCTTCAGCTGACCTCGGCGGGCGGCACGTACCCCGTCCAGACCAGTCCGGGCTTCTTCAACGCCATCCACCCCTTCCTGCCGATGACCTACGTCGTCGACGCGCTGCGCCGGCTGATCACGGGCGGCGGGATCGGGCCGGTCTGGCAGGCCTGCGCGGTCCTGACCGCGTTCACCCTGGGCGCCCTGGCCCTGACCGCCGTGTCCGCCCGCCGGAAGCAGGTCTGGACGCTGGACCGGCTCCACCCCGAACTGACCCTGTGAGACCGGGCCGGTGAGACCCGCGACACCTGTGAGAATCGACTCCATGGACAGCAGCAGCACCCGACGCCAGGCCACCCGCGCGAAGCTCTACGAGGCGGCCGTCACCCTCATCGCGGAGCAGGGGTTCTCCGCGACGACGGTGGACGAGATCGCCGAGCGGGCCGGCGTGGCCAAGGGCACGGTCTACTACAACTTCAAGAGCAAGACCGAGCTCTTCGAGGAGCTGCTGCGCCACGGGGTGTCGCTGCTGACGGCCTCGCTGCGGACGGCGGCCGAGGAGACCGCCGGGCGCGGCGGGAGCCGGGTCGACGCGCTGGACGCGATGATCCGGGCGGGCCTGGTCTTCATCGACCGCTATCCGGCCTTCACCCAGCTGTACGTGGCCGAGCTCTGGCGCACCAACCGGGCCTGGAACTCGACGCTCCTGGTGGTCCGCCAGGAGGCCGTGGCGGTGGTCGAGGGGGTGCTGCGCGAGGCGGTCGCGGCCGGTGAGCTGAGCGACGAGATCGACGTCCAGCTCACGGCGGCGGCGCTGGTCGGGATGGTGCTGGTGGCCGCGCTGGACTGGCAGGCCTTCCAGAGCGAGCGTTCGCTCGACGACGTGCACGCGGCGCTGTCCCGGCTGCTGCACGGCCGGGTGGGCGGCCGCTGAGCAACCGGCCGCCCCCCACGCGTGTGCCGTGCCCCAATCGGCACACACGACACGCGCGACGCACGGCACGGCGAAGGCCGGCCGGTCGAGGCCCGATCCCCCCGAGCCCCGACCGGCCGGCCTTCGCCGTACATCCCCCGTGACACCCCCGTGCCCCGTTACGGCAGGCACACGGCCCCGGTTCCGCCGCCCCGTGTCGGCGGTCCCCGGGGCCGCGCCCCTTCCGTGGACTCCACTCTTCCGTCTCCGCGTCCGGCGCTCATCCGCGTACCTACTCATCTCGCGCCCTAGGTACGGATACTCAGACTGGTTACGATCACGGGCGTGTCGGTACTTCCCCTGGTGTTCACCAGCGGCTGGGCGAGCGGGATCAACGCGTACGCGGTGGTCCTGCTGTTCGGCGTCTTCGGCGCGACCGGGCTCACCGACGAGGTGCCCGAGTCCTTGCAGCGCACGGACGTCCTCGTCGCGGCCGGCGTGCTCTTCCTGTGCGAGGCGGTGGCGGACAAGATCCCGTACGTCGACTCGATATGGGACTCCGTCCACACGGTGATCCGGCCGATCGCGGGGGCCGTGGTCGGCGCGCTGCTTGCCGGGCAGAACGGCTCGCTGCCCGAGCTCGCCGCGGGCGCGGTCGGCGGCACGACGGCGCTGCTGAGCCACTTCGTCAAGGCCGGGACGAGGATGGCGGTCAACACCACGCCCGAGCCGTTCTCCAACGTCGCCCTGAGCCTGGCGGAGGACCTCGGCGTGGCGGCCGTCGTCACCTTCGCGCTCTTCCACCCCGTGGCGGCGGCGAGCATCGCGGGCGTCCTGCTCCTCGGGGGCCTGGTGATACTGGTCTTCCTCGCCCGGCGGATCCGGCGCTTCCTGCGCCGCAGGTCCCAGCGGCGGGAGGAGCGGCGGCTCGCCGACGCCGAGGCGCACGCCCGCGCCAGACCCCCGTCCGGGGACGGCTCGGAGCACTTCTGAGCCCGTTCGGGGCCGTCCGGGTGGCCGGATAGGGTCGCGTGCATGGCACGGATTGTGGTGATCGGCGCGGGACTCGGCGCCATGGCGGCGGCGGCCCGGCTGGCCGTGGCGGGCCACCGGGTGACGGTGTACGAGCGGGGGGCGACCTACGGCGGGTCGGTGGGCCGCTTCGCACGCGACGGCTTCGCCTTCGACACGGGCCCGGGGCTGCTGCACCTGCCGGCCGTGTACCGGGACCTGTTCGTGAAGACCGGCAAGAAGCCGCTGGAGGCCTGCGTCACGCTGACGCAGGTCGACCCGTCGAGCCGTCACGTCTTCGCCGACGGCACCCGGGTGGACCTGCCGAACGCCTCCCGGGCCGGCACGCTCGCGGCCCTGGACGCGGCGCTCGGCGTGGGCGCGGGCGAGCGCTGGGGCGACTTCCTGGTCCGGGCCCGCGAGGCCTGGGACCGCACCCGCCGCCCGCTCCTGGAGGAGCCGCGGCCCGCCGACCCGGCGCCGCTGGCCCGTGAGCCGTACCCGGCGCCGAAGGCGGGCCTGCTGCGCCGCCCGACGACGACGCTCGCGCAGATCGGCGCGCGGGAGCTGCGGGACCCGCGGCTCGCGGCCCTGCTCGACGCGTACGCGTGGACGTACGGCTTCGATCCGGCGACGGCCCCGGCCTCGGCCGCCGTCCTGCCGTACATGGAGCAGACCTTCGGCAGCTGGTCCGTGGGCGGGGGCCTGCGGGCGCTCGCCGACGCGGTGTACGAGCGCTGCCTGGAACGGCGTGTCGCGTTCGTCTTCGACACTCCCGTCGAGGAGGTCCTGGAGAAGGACGGCCGGGCCGCGGGGGTGCGGCTCGCGGGCGGCGAGGCCGTCGAGGCCGACCAGGTGGTCTCGGGCGCCCCGGTGCCCGCCCTCCACCGCGACCACGTCGTGCCCCGGCTCTCCGGCGATGCGCCGACGCCCCACCAGGCCGTCGGCACCAGTCGGGTGACGGTCTGTCTGGCGCTGCGCGGCCCCCGTGAGGCGGACGCGGTCCACCGCACCGTGGTCCACGGGGCGGGCGGGCGGCCGACGGTGACGGTGCTGCGCCCGGACGACCCGGCGCTGCGGCCGGACGCGGACCACGAGGCGGTGACGGTCACGGCGACCGTGCCCACGTCCCCGGAGCGGGACGCGGCCGGGTGGGAGGCCTTCGCCGACCGGATGGCGGAGGCGGCGGGGCAGGCGGTCCCCGGCCTGCCGGAGCGGCTGTTGTGGCGGCACGTGCGCACCCCGGAGGACGTACGGCACGACACGGGGGTGGCCGAGGTGCCGGGTCCCGCGCTGGCCGGGGCCGGCGGACGGCTGCTCCCGGCGGGCAACCCGTCCCCGCTGCCGGGCCTCTGGCTCGCGGGCGGCTGGGCGCACCCGGGCGGCGGGCTGGCCCACGCGGGCATGTCGGGGGCGCTGGTGGCGGGGTTCATCGTGGAGGGCGCGGACTTCCGCGGCTCCCGGTAGACGGCCGTGGGGCCCGGCGGAATCGCCGGGCCCCACGGTCGTCAGTAGCGGTACTGCTGCTGGTCGTCCGGGTGCGGCTCGTAGCCGTACGGTCCCTGGCCCTGCGGCTGCTGCTGCGGCTGGGGCGCCTGGTCGGTGTCGCGCTGCTGCGGGACCCAGACCCCGCCGGGCGGGGTGTCGTAGGTGTACGAGGGGGCGTACGGGTCGCTGTAGTAGGAGCCGTACTGCTGGCCGTCCGTGCCGGGGCCGATGTACGGGTCGGAGTAGGCGGCGTACTGCTGCTGGCCGGCGGCCTGGCCGTAGTCGTAGGCGGGCTGCTGCTGCTCGTACGCGGGCGCGTAGGGGTCGTAGCCGGTCGGGTGGCCGCTCTCGTAGCCGGTGCCGGGGTCCGGGGAGGCGCCGTGGGCGGGTTCCTGGCCCCTGCTGTAGACGCCGTACTGGCCGGTGTCCTCGGGCATCGGCAGGGGCTCGTAGACGGCGGTGGCCTCCGCGGCCGGGGCCTCGGCACCGTCGGGACCGGGGTACGGGGCCCCGTCGGCCTCGTCGGTCTCGTAGGAGAGGTCGGTGACCTCCAGGGTGGGCCCGGCCTGCGCGGGCGCGGCCGACCTGCGGCGGCGGCTCGCACCGGGGTTGCCGCCGAGGGCCCAGCCGGTGGAGAAGCCGCGGCGGAAGGAGAGCGTCACATAGGTCTGGCCGACGGCGAAGGCGACGGCTCCGGCGATGATGACCGCCACCAGGGACGTGAGGACGCCGAGGACCACGCCGAGGAAGCCGCAGAAGGCGAGGACGCGCCAGCGCAGCCGCGCCTTGTACTGGAGGAGCACCTCCCCCAGCAGCCACAACGCAACCACGCCGAACGCGATGTAGAGGACCGTCCACCCCATGCCCCGCCGCCCCTCTCCACGGTCACCGCCGCGGAGAAGGGCGGGTACGACCGGTCACGACTGCTGGTGCAGTCCGAGATTCTCGTAGATCTCGATCGCGGTGGAGCTGTTCAGCGTGATGAAGTGCAGTCCGGGGACACCCTCGGAGAGCAGCCGCGCGCAGAACTCCGTCGCGAACTCGATACCGATGGAGCGTACAGCGGCGGCATCGTCCTTGACGGCGAGGATCCGCTCTTTCACGTCCGCGGGGAAGTGGGCGTTGCTCAGCAGGGGCAGCCGGTCGAGCGTCTTCACGTTCACAACGGGCATGACTTCGGGGATGATCGGCGTCTCACAGCCGGCCTTGACGGCGCTGTCCCGCAGCCGCAGATAGTTCTCGGGGTCGAAGAACATCTGCGTGATCGCGTAGTCGGCGCCGGCGCGGCACTTGTCCACGAAGTGCCGGATGTCCGTGTCCCAGTCGAGGGAGCGGGGGTGCATCTCGGGGAAGGCGGCGACGCCGACGCAGAAGTCGCCCGACTCCTTGATCAGCCGGACCAGGTCGGCGGCGTACTTCACGCCCTCCGGGTGCTCGATCCAGTCGCCCAGCGGGTCGCCCGGCGGGTCGCCGCGGACGGCGAGCATGTTGCGGATGCCGGCGTCGGCGTACTGGCCGAGGACGTTGCGCAGCTCGGCGACGGAGTGGTCGACGGCGGTGAGGTGGGCGACCGGGGTGAGCGTGGTGTCGGAGGCGATCTTCTGGGTGGCCTTGACGGTGCCGCCGCGGGTGGAGCCGCCGGCGCCGTAGGTGACGGAGACGAAGCTGGGGCCGAGCGCCTCGACGCGGCGCATCGCGTTCCAGAGGACCTGCTCGCCCTTCTCGGTCCGGGGCGCGAAGAACTCGAAGGAGTACGACGTGCCGCCGGAGGCGAGGATCTCGCGGACCGTGCGGGCGCGGTCCGAACGGACGGATGCGGTACCAAGGGCCATACCGGCAGGTTAGACGGGCCGCGGGGAGCCGTGGGAGCGGCGTCCGCGTAGTGGACACCGTTTTGGACAGTCCGGGGGACGGATCGCTGGACGAAGCTCCGAGGGGCCGGCGGCCCCAGGGGGTGTCGTCAGACTCCCGGCTGCCCCGCGCGCTCGCGGACCCGCTTGGCGAGGGCGGCGGTCGCGGCGGCCGGGTCGTCGGCCTCGGTGATCGCCCGGACGACGACGATCCGGCGCGCGCCCGCGTCCAGGACCTCGTCCAGATTCGTCTCGTCGATGCCGCCGATGGCGAACCACGGGCGGTCCTGGGCAAGGCCGGCCACGTACCGCACGAGGTCGAGGCCGGGGGCGTACCGGCCGGGCTTGGTGGGGGTGGGCCAGCAGGGTCCGGTGCAGAAGTAGTCGACGCCCGGTTCGACGGCGGCCGCGGCCGCCTCGGTCTCGGCGTGGCAGGAGCGGCCGATCAGCACCCGGTCGCCGAGGATCGCCCGGGCGGCGGGCACGGGCAGGTCGCCCTGGCCCAGGTGCAGGACGTCGGAGCCGATGGCGTGGGCGACGTCGGCCCGGTCGTTCACGGCGAGGAGCCGGCCGTGCCGGCGGGCCGCCTCGGCGAAGACGGCGAGGTGCTCCAGCTCCTCGCCCGCCTCCATGCCCTTGTCACGGAGCTGCACGATGTCCACGCCGGAGGAGAGCACGGCGTCGAGGAACTCGGGCAGGTCCCCTTGGCGCTTCCGGGCGTCGGTGCACAGATAGAGCCGGGCGTCGGCGAGCAGCTCACGAGGCGTGGGCATGGGTGGTTCCCCCCGTCGGTGTCACGGGGCGGCGGCGCCCCGTGGGTGTGGCGGGGCGATACCCCGGCGGTGCGGCGCGGTCTCCCGCGCCGGTGGTACGGGGGCCGGCGGCGGCGCGGCCGGGAGGCCGGCCGCCGTCGGCACCCGCTCATGGCGTCCTGCGGTGCGGCGTCAGAGGGCGAGCGCCTGAGCGCGGCGCTTCACCTCCGTGCCGCGGTTCTCGTTGAGCGCCTGCGCGGGCGTGCCCGGCAGGCTCTCGTCGGGAGTGAAGAGCCACTCCAGCATCTCCTCGTCGGTGAAACCGTCGTCCCGCAGCACGGTCAGGAGCCCGACGAGACCCTTGACGATCCTGTCCTCCTGGATGAAGGCGGCGGGTACCTGCAGGGCGTTGTTCTCTCCACGGCGCACGGCGATGAGCTGGCCTTCCTTGATCAGCTGCCGCACGCGCGTCACCTCGACATCGAGCATCTCCGCGATGTCGGGCACATAGAGCCAGGCGGGGACGAGCGCATCGATCTTCACGTCAATCTCGGTCACAGGACAAGCCTGCCATCCCGGACTGACAGCCGGTAGTCGGGGCCCAGGCCGTCTCTTCCGGATCRTGCCTGACCCGCACCGCCCGGCAYGATCCGGAAGAGACGGCCTAGGTCACCGCCGCCTTGAGGGGGACGGCGGGGTCCGCGGCGCGGGTGGGGTCGACGGCGGTTCCCGCCTCGATGAGCCTGCGGCCCTGAGCCAGGTCGCGGGGGCGGCCCACCGCGAGCAGGGCCACCGGGACCCCGGCCCGGAGCCACAGCACGGACCAGGCCTGCTCCGCCGGGTCGCCGCGCCAGAGCAGCTCGTCCGCGTCGGCGTGGTGGCCGGCGAACTGGACGAAGCGGCCGAACTGCTCGGACCAGAAGTACGGGACGGGGTCGTACGGCCCGGGGTCCTCGCCCGCGTCCGCCCCGGTGACCGTCGCGGCGATCGTCGCGGCGACGGATCGGGGGCCCTGGAGCGCGTTGTCCCAGTGGTGGACGAGGAGGCGCCGCCCGTAGCGGGCGGAGGGGAAGGAGGCGCAGTCCCCGACCGCGTACACGTCGGGCAGGCTGGTGCGCAGCCGCTCGTCGGCGGTGACGGCGCCGCCCGGGTCCAGGGCGATCCCGGAGCCGGTGAGCCAGCCGGTGGCGGGGCGGGCCCCGATGCCGACGACGACCGCGTCGGCGGGCAGCTCGCGGCCGTCGGCGAGGACGACCCGGCCCGGTGCGCCGGGCTCGACGGCGTGGACGCGGGCGTCGGTGAGGAGTTCGGCGCCGTTCTCCCCGTACCACTCGGCCATGGGGGCGGTGACCTCGGCGGGCAGCGCTCCGGCGAGGGGGCGGTCGGCGGCCTCGACGACGGTGACGGCGCAGCCGGCGGCGCGCGCGGCGGTGGCGAACTCGGCGCCGATCCATCCGGCACCGACGACCACGACGTCGTGGCGGCGCTCCAGGACGGGCCCGAGGCGCACGGCGTCGTCGAGGGTCCGCAGCAGATGGACCCCGGGGACGCCGTCGGTGCCGGGCAGGGTGACCGGCTGGGCGCCGGTGGCGAGGACGAGGGCGTCGTACGCGACGGGTCCGGCCTCGGTGTCGATCTCGTGGTCGGCGGCGCSCAGCCCGGTGACGTCGAGGCCGAGGCGGAGCTCGATGCCGAGGTCCTCGAAGTCCACGTCGAATGCGGAGTCCTCGGCCTTGCCGAGCAGGACGGCCTTGGAGAGCGGGGGCCGGTCGTAGGGCTGGTGGGGCTCGGCCCCGATGAGGGTCACGGGGCCGGTGAAGCCCCGCTCCCGCAGGGCGACGGCGGTCTGGACGCCCGCCATCCCGGCGCCGACGATCACGACGTGCTGCTGTGCATGCTTCTGCTCGCTCACCCGACCACCTTACGCATCTGACGGGTCGTCAGGAAGGGAGGGGTCTGCGCCCGGCCCGGGGCGGAAGCTAGTGTGTCGGGCGTAAAGCACTCGCGGGAGCCCGGACGCACCGGGCTGAGAGGGAGGCTGGGACGGCCTCCGACCGTACGAACCTGATCCGGGTCATGCCGGCGAAGGGAGGGGCTGGACGCCCATGCGTTCTTCCGAAGTCCACACGCCAGGGGACCGCGCGCCAGGGGACCGCGCGCCCGAAGTCCGCGCACCGGCGGAGCACCCGTCCGAGGACCGCTCGCCCGAGGACCGCCCGTCCGGGGACCGCCCGCCCGGAGCCGGGGCGCCTGACGCCGCCGGGCCGGTCGACGTCCGCGCCGGGGACGGCCGCGGGAGCGACGTCCTCGTGATCGGGGGCGGCATCATCGGTCTGGTCACGGCCTGGCGGGCGGCCCGGCGCGGCCTGCGCACCGCCGTCGTCGACCCGGCCCCGGGCGGCGGCGCCGCCCACGTGGCGGCCGGGATGCTCGCCGCCGTCACCGAACTGCACTACGGCGAGGAGACCCTCCTCGGCCTCAACCTCGCCTCCGCCGCCCGCTACCCCGCCTTCGTCGCCGAATTGGAGGAGGCCACCGGCCACGACGTCGGCTACCGCGCCTGCGGCACCCTCGCCGTCGCCCTCGACGCCGACGACCGGGCCCACCTGCGCGAACTGCACGCCCTGCAGAGCCGCTGCGGACTCGCCTCGGAGTGGCTCAGCGGCCGCGACTGCCGCCGGCTCGAACCGATGCTGGCCCCCGGCGTGCGCGGCGGGCTCCGGGTGGACGGCGACCACCAGGTCGATCCGCGCCGGCTCGCCGCCGCGCTCCTCGTCGCCTGCGAACGGGCCGGGGTGGTCTTCCACCGCTCCCTCGCCGAGCGCCTGACGGTGCTGCGGGACCGGGCGCGCGGAGTCGTGCTCGCCGGAGGCCGGGAGCTGACGGCCGACCAGGTCGTGCTCGCCACGGGCAGCCTGAGCGGCCGCCTCGCGGGCGTGCCGGACGAGGTCCTCCCGCCGGTGCGCCCGGTGAAGGGCCAGGTGCTGCGACTGCGGGTGCCGGCCCCGTACGCCCCCTTCCTCTCCCGCACGGTCCGGGCCGTCGTCCGGGGCAGCCACGTCTACCTGGTGCCCCGCGAGAACGGCGAACTCGTCGTCGGCGCCACCAGCGAGGAACTCGGCTGGGACACCACGGTGACGGCAGGCGGGGTGTACGAGCTGCTGCGCGACGCCCACGAGCTGGTCCCCGGGCTCACGGAGCTGCCGCTGACCGAGACCCTGGCGGGTCTGCGCCCCGCGTCCCCCGACAACGCGCTCCAGGGCCCCCGATCCGTCGCCGCGACGATCGCCGCGACGGTCACCGGGG
>NZ_RDBH01000129.1:1054145-1055651 GCF_008042145.1 Streptomyces sp. adm13(2018) | reverse complement strand
CCTCAGGAGCAGCCCGCATGAACGTGTCCGTGAACGGAGAGGCCCGCGTGCTCTCCGGCCCCGTCTCCCTCGGCGCCCTCGTGGCGACCCTCACCCAGGCCCGCTCCGGGGTGGCCGCCGCCCTCAACGAGACGGTCGTGCCGCGTGGCGCCTGGGAGACCACGCTCCTCGGCGACGGCGACCGGGTGGAGATCCTGACCGCGGTCCAGGGAGGCTGAGCACGATGTCCGACGACCTGTTCGAACTGGGCGGTACGGAGTTCTCGTCCCGCCTCATCATGGGCACCGGGGGCGCGMCCAGCCTCGACGTCCTGGAACGCTCGCTGGTCGCCAGCGGTACGGAGCTGACGACGGTCGCGATGCGGCGGCTGGACCCGACCGTCCAGGGTTCGGTCCTCTCCGTCCTGGAGCGGCTCGGCATCCGGGTCCTGCCGAACACGGCCGGCTGCTTCACGGCCGGCGAGGCCGTCCTCACCGCCCGGCTGGCCCGCGAGGCGCTCGGGACCGACTGGATCAAACTGGAGGTCGTCGCCGACGAGCGGACCCTGCTGCCGGACGGCGAGGAGCTGCTCGCGGCGGCCGAGACGCTGGTCGACGACGGCTTCACCGTCCTCCCCTACACCAACGACGACCCGGTCCTGGCCCGGAAGCTGGAGGACGCGGGCTGCGCGGCGATCATGCCGCTCGGCTCCCCCATCGGTTCGGGCCTCGGCATCCGCAACCCGCACAACTTCCAGCTGATCGCGGAACGCGCCGGGGTGCCGGTGATCCTCGACGCCGGGGCGGGCACGGCGTCCGACGCGGCGCTCGCGATGGAGCTGGGGTGCGCGGCGGTGATGCTGGCGTCCGCGGTGACCCGCGCGCAGGAGCCGGTGCTGATGGCCTCGGCGATGCGGCACGCGGTGGAGGCGGGCCGGCTGGCCCACCGGGCGGGCCGGATCCCCCGCCGCCACTTCGCGGAGGCGTCGTCCCCCCACGAGGGCCGAGCAACCCTGGACCCGGAACGCCCCGCCTTCTGACCCGCGCCCCGCCGTTGTGGGCATTCCCCCTGGGGGCGCAACGGCCGCGTCCAACGAACGGCGCTCCGACCTGTTGCGGCTAATCGTTCCTCTCCCGACTTCCTCCGGGGGACCCCAGGGCGCAACGGCTGCGCACAACGGACGGCGCCCTTGCCGGGCCCAGGCTTCCGCGCCCTGACCCGCACCCCTTGGTGCGCCGCGGACTGGGTGCGGGTCCGGCTTCCGTGCCCTGCGGTTTCGGTGCACCGCGCTGTGGGTGCGGGTCAGGGCGCGCAAGCCTGGGCCCGCCAAGGGCGCCGTCCCGTGTGCGCAGCCGTTGCGCCCTGGGGTCCCCCGGAGGAAGTCGGGAGAGGAACGATTAGCCGCAACAGGTCGGAGCGCCGTTCGTTGGACGCGGCCGTTGCGCCCCCAGGGGGAATGCCCACAACGGCGGGGCGCGGGTCAGAAGGCGGGGCGTTCCGGGTCCAGGGTTGCTCGGCCCTCGTGGG
>NZ_RDBH01000129.1:1025584-1054045 GCF_008042145.1 Streptomyces sp. adm13(2018) | reverse complement strand
GCCCGCACAGGGGTGGGCGACCGTCACGGCCCCGCGAGGAGTGGGCGCGGCCCCGGTCTCCACGGCCTCGTAAACTCGTCCGCGTGGACACGACCCTTCAGGACCCCCTCGTCGGGCGGCTGCTCGACGGCCGCTACCGCGTCGACGCGCGCATCGCCGTCGGCGGGATGGCCACGGTCTACCGGGCCGTGGACACCCGCCTCGACCGCGTGCTCGCGCTCAAGGTGATGCACCCCGCCCTCGCCACCGACGCCGCGTTCGTCGAGCGTTTCATCCGCGAGGCCAAGTCCGTCGCCCGGCTGTCGCACCCGAACGTGGTCGGCGTGTTCGACCAGGGCGCCGAGGGCGCGTACGTCTATCTGGCGATGGAGTACGTCGCCGGCTGCACGCTCCGTGACGTCCTGCGCGAGCGCGGCGCCCTGCCGCCGCGGGCCGCCCTCGACATCCTGGAGCCGGTGCTCGCCGCGCTCGGCGCCGCGCACCGGGCCGGTTTCGTGCACCGCGACATGAAGCCGGAGAACGTCCTGATAGGGGACGACGGCCGGGTCAAGGTCGCCGACTTCGGCCTCGTCCGGGCGGTGGGCTCGGCCACCACCGGCTCGGTCCTGGGGACCGTCTCGTACCTGGCGCCGGAGCAGATCGAGCACGGCACCGCCGACACCCGCGCCGACGTGTACGCCTGCGGTGTCGTCCTGTACGAGATGCTGACCGGCGGCAAGCCGCACGGCGGCGACACCCCCGCCCAGGTGCTCTACCAGCACCTGAACACGGACGTGCCCGCCCCCTCGGCGACCGTTCCCGGGCTGGCCGTGGAGTTGGACGAGCTGGTCGCCGCGGCGACCGCCCGCAACCCCGAGGTCCGTCCGTACGACGCCGTGACCCTGCTCGGCCTGCTGCGGGAGGCCCGTGCCGGACTCGGCGAGGAGCAGCTGGACGCCGTGCCGCCGCTGGCCCGGTCCGGGCCGCGGGACACCACGGACGACCGGACGAGCGTGATCGCCCGGGCGGTCCCGGCCGAGACCGGCGCCGACGCCCACCCGGTCCTGCACACGAACCTGCTGCCGGCCCCCGAGGCGCCGCCCGCCCCGGGCCGCCGGCTGCGCCGCCCGCCGCGCGGCCCGCTGCTGCTCGTCCTGGGCGTGCTGCTGGCCCTCGGGCTCGGCACCGGGATCTGGTACATCAACTCGGGCCAGTTCACCCGGGTGCCCGCCGTGCTCGGCCAGACGGAGCCCGAGGCGACGAAGCGGCTCACCGACGCCGGGCTGGACCTCGGCACGACGAAGCGCGCGTTCAGCGACGTGTACGAGCGGGGCACCGTCATGGCCGTCGACCCGGCCCCCGGCGAGCGCCTCCGGGGCAACGGGACGGTGACGCTGACCCTGTCCCGCGGTCCCGAGCTGGTCAAGGTGCCGAACCTCAAGGACAAGCCGCTCGCCGAGGCCCGGCGGATCCTGGCGGACGAGGGCCTGGCCGCCGGGGTGGTCACCCGGACGTTCAGCGACTCCGTCGCCCGGGGCGCCGTGATCGGCTCCGACCCCGAGCCCGGCACCGAGCGCTCCCCCGACTCGGCCGTCGCCCTGGTGGTGAGCAAGGGCGCCCCGATCGACGTCCCCGACGTCACGGGCGAGACCGTCGCCGACGCCACGGCCCTGCTCCGCGAGGAGGGGCTCGAGGTGGTCGTCGCCTCCGAGCGCATCCACTCCCCCGAGGACGCCGGATCGGTCGCCGCCCAGTCGCTCGCCCAGGGCAGTCGGGCCGCCGAGGGCGACACCGTCACCCTCAGCGTCTCGAAGGGCCCCCGGCTCGTCGAGGTCCCGGACGTGGTCGGCGAAACGGTCGACGACGCCCGTACGGCCCTGGAGGACGAGGGCTTCGAGGTCGAGGTCAAGAAGTCGTTCCCCTACCTCGGCACCGAGGTCTCCGGCCAGTCCGTCGAGGGCGGGTCCACCGCGCCCGAGGGCTCCACCGTCACCCTCACGATCAAGGGACTGTAGACACTGATGCGCAACCCCGTCGGCGGCCACGTCCCGGTGGCAGGCGGCCTCGCCAAGGTCGGCCTCGGCTACGCCCGCGAACTCGGCGCCGAGACCGTGCAGGTCTTCGTGGCCAACCCGCGGGGCTGGGCCACCCCGCCCGGGAACCCCGCGGAGGACGAACGGTTCCGCGCCGAGTGCGCCGCCGGGTCGATCTCGGCCTGGGTCCACGCCCCGTACCTGATCAACTTCGGCTCCCACACCGAGGCCACCGCGGAGAAGTCGGTGGAGTCGATGCGGCACTCGCTGCGGCGGGGCCGGGAGATCGGCGCGCGGGGCGTGGTGGTGCACACCGGCTCGGCGACCGGCGGACGCCCGCGCGCGGAGGCGCTGGCGCAGGTCCGCGAGCTGCTGCTGCCGCTGCTCGACGAGCTGACGCACGACGACGACCCGGACCTGCTCCTGGAGTCGACGGCCGGCCAGGGTTTCTCGCTCTGCTCGCGCGCGGAGGACTTCGGACCGTACTTCGACGCGCTGGACCGGCACCCGAAGCTGGGGATCTGCCTCGACACCTGTCACATCTTCGCGGCCGGCCACGACCTCACCGGGCCGCACGGCGCGGCGCAGACGCTCGACCAGCTGGTGGCGACGGTGGGCGAGGACCGGCTGAAACTCATCCACGCCAACGACTCCGAGGACGTCGTCGGCGCCCGCAAGGACAGGCACGCGAACATCGGCGTGGGCCACATCGGCGAGGACGCGTTCCGCAACCTGCTGCGCCATTCGGCGACCGAGGGCGTGCCCCTGATCATCGAGACGCCCGGTGGCCCGGCGGGACACCGCGCGGACGTGGAGCTGCTCAAGAAGCTGAGGGACTGACCCGACCCACGTTCAGAAGTACCCCATGGGGGTATATGGTTTCCGGTCAGGGCAGGAACCGCTACCCGAGCTGGGGGCACCCGATGCAGCACGACGCAGACGCACGACACGACCACAACGGTCACGGCGGTCACGAAGGCCACGGCGGGCCCGCAAGCCACTCCGGACACGAGGGCCACGGCGGCCACCACTCCCCCGGCAAGGCCTCATGGTCCATGGCCGCCAAGGCCACCCTGCACTGCCTCACCGGCTGTGCCATCGGCGAGGTCCTCGGCATGGTCGTCGGCACCGCGCTCGGCTGGGGCAACGTGGAGACGATGATCCTGGCCATCGTGCTGGCCTTCTTCTTCGGCTACGCGCTCACTCTGCGCGGCATCCTGTCCGCCGGCGTCGACTTCCGTACGGCCTTCAAGGTCGCGCTCGCCGCGGACACCCTGTCCATCGCGGTCATGGAGATCATCGACAACGGCGTCATCGCGCTGTGGCCCGGCGCCATGGACGCCCATCTCTCCGACGCGGTGTTCTGGCTGGTACTCGCCCTCGCGCTCGCCGCCGCGTTCGTGATCACCACGCCGGTCAACAAGTGGATGATCGGCCGCGGCAAGGGGCACGCGGTGGTCCACCCGTACCACCACTGAACGGCGCCGAGGCCTCCGGCGCTACAGCTCCGGGCCGTCTCCCGGCTCCTCCTGGTAGGAGTACCGCTGCTCCGTCCAGGGGTCACCGAGGTTGTGGTAGCCGCGCTCCTCCCAGAAGCCCCGCCGGTCGGCGGCCATGTACTCCACGCCGCGGACCCACTTGGGCCCCTTCCAGGCGTACAGGTGGGGGACGACGAGACGGAGCGGGAAGCCGTGCTCGGCGGTGAGCAGTTCCCCGTCCTTGTGGGTGGCGAAGATCGACCGGTCGTCGGCGAAGTCGACGAGGCGCATGTTGGCGCTGTAGCCGTACTCGGCCCACACCATCACATGGGTGACCTGCGGCGCGGGCGGGGCGAGTTCGAGGACCGTACGGGCCGGGACGCCGCCCCATTCGGCCCCGATCATGCTGAACTTCGTGACGCAGTGCAGATCGGCCTCGACCGAGGAGAACGGGAGGGCCGAGAACTCCTCGTGGTTCCAGCAGCGCTTGTCGCCGTCGGCGGTCGCGCCGAACACGCGGAACTCCCAGCGGTCCGGCTTGAACTTGGGAACGGGTCCGTAGTGGGTGACCGGCCAGCCGCGCTGGAGCCGCTGGCCCGGCGGCAGATCCGGTGAACGATCCGGCTGTCCCGCCTCCCGGTGCGCTCCGTTCTCCGTCCGACCCATGTCATCCATGGTGACAGACGGCAAGGGGTGGTCATGACCAGGAGACCGCCGCACCGATCCGATCCGGGGCACTTACGACTAAGCCTGCACTTACTGGACGCCCCCCATTGGGGGTGCGAGGATGCCGCCATCCTGCCCAGTGACAGCACAGACACGCAACGTGGAAGGAGCCTCTGCAATGCAGGGCGACCCCGAGGTCCTCGAGTTCCTCAACGAGCAGCTGACCGGCGAGCTGACGGCCATCAACCAGTACTGGCTGCACTACCGCATCCAGGACAACAAGGGGTGGACGAAGCTCGCCAAGTACACCCGCGAAGAGTCCATCGATGAGATGAAGCACGCGGACAAGCTGACCGAGCGCATCCTGATGCTCGACGGCCTGCCCAACTACCAGCGGCTCTTCCACGTGCGGGTCGGCCAGACCGTCACGGAGATGTTCCAGGCGGACCGCCAGGTCGAGGTCGAGGCCATCGACCGGCTGAGGCGCGGGATCGAGGTCATGCGGGCCAAGGGGGACGTCACGTCCGCCAACCTCTTCGAGGAGATCCTGGCCGACGAGGAGCACCACATCGACTACCTGGACACGCAGCTGGAGCTGATCGAGTCCCTGGGCGAGGCGCTCTACATCTCGACGCTCATCGAGCAGCCGAGCTGACGTCCTGCGACGGAGCGACTCCCCGGGACGCGCGGGGCGGGTCCTAGGCGGCTTCCCCGAGCTCGGCGACGGGCTCCGGCACGAGCGCGGGCATGCCCTGGTCCAACAGGTCGCGGCGCGGGCAGTTGCCGCGGCCCAGGATGGCCTGGATGCGACGGACGCAGGAACCGCAGTCCGTGCCGGCCTTGCAGGCCGAGGCGATCTGGCGCGGCGTACAGGCGCCCGCGTCGGCATGCGCCCTGACCTGCTTCTCGGTGACTCCGAAGCAAGAGCAGACGTACATCGCGGTTCACCTCCCGCCGCCGTGATCAATTAGGTTAACCTAACCTTACCCAATGCCGGGGGATCGCAAAAGCCCTGGCAACGACGATGGGGCGCGGATCACATGGATCCGCGCCCCATCGTCGTAGGAAGCTCCCTACTGATCGCGGTACATCTCCGCGACCAGGAAGGCCAGGTCGAGCGACTGGCTGCGGTTGAGACGCGGGTCGCAGGCCGTCTCGTAGCGCTGGTGCAGGTCGTCGACGAAGATCTCGTCGCCGCCGCCCACGCACTCGGTGACGTCGTCACCGGTGAGCTCGACGTGGATGCCGCCCGGGTGGGTGCCCAGCGCCTTGTGGACCTCGAAGAAGCCCTTGACCTCGTCGAGCACGTCGTCGAAGCGGCGCGTCTTGTGGCCGGAGGCGGCCTCGAAGGTGTTGCCGTGCATCGGGTCGGTGACCCAGGCGACGACCGCACCGGAGGCGGTGACCTTCTCGACCAGCTCGGGGAGCTTGTCGCGGACCTTGTCGGCGCCCATGCGGACGATGAAGGTCAGCCGGCCCGCCTCGCGGTCGGGGTCGAGGCGGTCGATGTACGTCAGCGCGTCGTCCACCGAGGTGGTCGGGCCCAGCTTGATGCCGATCGGGTTCGCGATCTGCGAGGCGAACTCGATGTGGGCGTGGTCGAGCTGGCGGGTGCGCTCACCGATCCAGACCATGTGGCCGGAGGTGTCGTACAGCTTGCCGGTGCGCGAGTCCGTACGGGTCAGCGCGCCCTCGTAGTCGAGCAGCAGCGCCTCGTGGGAGGCGTAGAACTCGACGGCCTTGAACTCCGCCGGGTCGGTGCCGCAGGCCTTCATGAAGTTCAGCGCGTTGTCGATCTCCCGCGCCAGCTGCTCGTAGCGCTGGCCCGAGGGGGACGACTTGACGAAGTCCTGGTTCCAGGCGTGCACCTGGCGCAGGTCGGCGTAGCCACCGGTGGTGAAGGCGCGCACCAGGTTGAGCGTGGAGGCGGACGCGTTGTACATCCGCTTCAGGCGCTCGGGGTCCGGGACGCGGGACTTCTCGTCGAAGCCGAAGCCGTTGACCGAGTCGCCGCGGTAGGTCGGCAGGGTCACGCCGTCGCGGGTCTCGGTGCCCTTGGAGCGGGGCTTCGAGTACTGGCCGGCGATGCGGCCGACCTTCACGACGGGCACGGAGGCCGCGTAGGTGAGGACGGCGCTCATCTGGAGCAGCGTCTTGAGCTTGGCCCTGATGTGGTCGGCGGACACCGCGTCGAAGGCCTCGGCGCAGTCGCCGCCCTGGAGCAGGAACGCCTCGCCACGGGCGACGGCTCCCATCCGGGCACGCAGCTGGTCGCACTCGCCGGCGAAGACGAGCGGAGGATACGACTCGAGGTCCGCGATCACATCGCGCAGAGCCTCGGCATCGGGGTACTCGGGCTGCTGCGCCGCGGGCAGGTCTCGCCAGGTCGCCTTGGCGACGGCGTGGGAATCAGCGTTCACGGTCACAGGGACCACATTACGGGGTTCTTCGTCCGCTCCTGTCCGCCTGCCCAGTGACTGAGACACCCGCCCGAAATGTCACTCGCTGACATTATCGCCATCGGGTGGTGCTACCCTCTGGCCCGTTTCGCTTTGAACATTTACTTGCACAGTCGAACACAGGGGTGGGCGTGACTCGGAGTCACCGCAGGGACCGTAAGAAGAAACGACTCTTGTACGGCGCGGCGGCGGCCGTCGTGGCGACCGCCACGATCGGCACCCTCGCGGTCGCCTCTCCGGGCCTGCTGGGCGCGGCGGGCGACGGCACGGCGGCCGGTGACGTCTCCCTCCAGTCGCAGTTCGCGAACGCGGCGCGCGAGTTCGACGTGCCGCAGAGCGTGCTGATGGCGGTGTCGTACCAGCAGACGCGCTGGGAGTCGCACGACGGCGAGCCGAGCACGACCGGCGCGTACAACGTCATGGGTCTGACGAAGGTCGACCCGGAGGACGTGCCGCAGAAGGTCACCGACGAGCAGATCGACCACTTCAACGGGTCGGGCCGGCCGGAGATCGAGAAGACCTTCGACCGCGCGAAGGTCCGGCAGATCCTGGAGAAGGCGCTCGTCGACACCGACGACCCCCGGCTCCACACCCTGGACAAGGCCGCGGAGCTGATCGACAGCTCCAGCGAGGCCGTCCAGAACGACACCGCCGCCTCCATCCGGGCCGGCGCCGCGCTGCTCGCCGACTACCAGAAGCAGGCCGGCGCCGAGCTGTCCGACGAGGCCGGCGACTGGTACCCGGCCGTGGCCCGCTACAGCCAGTCCCCCGAGAAGAAGGGCGCCGACCTCTTCGCGAAGCGCGTCTTCGAGTCGATCCAGGAGGGCGAGCGCGCGGTCACCCTCGACGGCGAGCAGGTCGCCCTGCCGGCCGACCCCTCGGTCGAGCCGGTCAAGCCGTCGAACGTGCCGCTCGCGGCGACCCCCGCGAGCACCAGGGCGGCCGCCGCGGTCCCCGAGTGCCCCGCCGGCCTGAGCTGCAACGTCAAGCTCACGGTCCCGGACTCCGCGGGGAAGAAGAACTACACCGCGGCCGACCGCCCCAACCAGGGCCTGGACATCCGCCAGATCGTCATCCACGACACCGAGGGCGGCTACGACGGCTCCCTCCAGGTGCTGACGGACCCGAACGGCGGCGGCAGCGCGCACTACCTGATCCGGGCCGCGGACGGCCTGGTCACCCAGATGCTCGAGAACAAGAACCTCGCGTGGCACGCGGGCAACTGGACCCACAACATGCACGCCATCGGCGTGGAGCACGAGGGCTACGCCATCAAGGAGGGGAGCTGGTACACCGAGCAGCAGTACCGTTCCTCCGCCGAACTGGTGAAGTTCCTGGCGAACAAGTACGGCGTGCCGATCGACCGCGAGCACATCATCGGTCACGACGAGGTGGCGCTCCAGACCGACGCCGGCCTGGCCAACCTGCACTGGGACGCCGGCCCGTACTGGGACTGGAACTACTACATGTCCCTCCTGGGCGCCCCGCAGGGCGACAAGGGCGCGGGCGGCCTGCTCCGGGCCGGCCAGGTGGTCCGTGTGGTGCCGCCGTTCACCACGGCCAACCAGCCGAAGCTGACCGTCGGCGGCACGGCCGTGTCGGCGCGCCCGGCCAACTTCGGCTACCTGTACACGACGCCGTCCACCGGCGGGACGCCGCTGAAGGACCCGTACTTCACCTCGGGCCCCAGCGAGGGCTCGAACTACGGCAACAAGGTCCGCGCCGGCGGTACGTACGTGGTGGCCGAGGCCAGGACCGACTGGACGGCGATCTGGTACGCGGGGCAGAAGGCCTGGTTCTTCAACCCCGGCGGCCAGTACACCGCGCCGGTGACCGGCGCGACGACCGTGAAGGTCGCGGGCCTCACCGCGGTCAAGGTCTTCGGCCGCTCCTTCCCGGAGACCGCCGCCTACACCGCGGCCGGGCTCTCCGCCCCGGGTGACGAGAACGCCTCCCTGACGAAGTTCTCGTTCGCCGCGGGCCAGTCCTACGTGAAGGCCGGCCCGGCGGTGAAGGGCGACGACTGGTTCGGCTCCGCCCAGAAGAACGTCGTCGGCACCACGCTGTTCGTGCCGATCCGCTTCCACCACAAGATCGTCTGGGTGAAGCAGAGCGAGATCACGGAGGCCCCCGGCGCCGCCCCCGTCTCCGCGACCGACCGCTACAACCTCATCGCCCGTGACGCCTCCGGCGTGCTGTGGCAGTACCAGGGCACCGGCAGCGGCAGCACGCCGTTCCTGACGCGCTACCGCGTGGGCCCGGGGTGGCAGGACTACGACGCCGTCACGCCCATGACCGCGCTCCGCGCCGACGGCACCGGGGACATGGTCGCCCGCGGCAAGGACGGGGTCCTCTGGTACTACAAGGGCACCGGCAAGCCCTCCGCGCCCTTCGCCGGACGGCTCAGGGTCGGCGGCGGCTGGGGCGTCTACGACAAGCTCCTCGGCGCGCGCGACATGAACGCCGACGGACGGCCCGACCTGATCGCCCGCGACAAGACCGGTGTCCTGTGGCTGTACACGAACACCGGCGCCGCGCCCAACCCCTTCGCCACCCGCGTCCGGGTCGGCGGCGGCTGGAACACCTACAACGAGCTGATCAGCACCGGCGACATGACCGGTGACGGCAGGCCGGACCTGATCGCCCGCGACAAGACCGGCGTGCTGTGGCTGTACAAGAACACCGGCGGCACGCCGAACCCGTACGCCACCCGCGCGAAGGTCGGCGGCGGCTGGAACGCCTACGACGTCATGGTCGGCCCGAGCGACCTCGACCGTGACGGCAGGCCGGACCTGATCGCCCGGGACACCACCGGTGTCCTGTGGTTCTACAAGAACACCAACGGCTACCCGAACCCGTACGCCCCGCGCGTCTCGGTCGGCGGCGGCTGGAAGGGCTACAACCTGATCGTCTGATCAGGGGTTCGCCCCGCCACGGGGCCCGGTCCGCGCCGTCCACGGTGCGGACCGGGCCCCGTTCCCGTGTCCGGCTGCGTTACAGTGCTCGCATGTACGCCTCCCAGATCCAGAACTGGTGGTGGACCGCTCATCCGGCGGCCCACTGACTGCGCGTACACCGAAAGACACGCGAAGGCCGCCCGAGGGGCGGCCTTTCTCGTACCCGGGGCCGTTCCTCTCCGTACTCCCTCCGGAAGGAACCCACCCATGGACCTCTCCCGTCTCCTCGATCCCGCCGGTCCGCCCTTCGCCCTGCTGCGCCGCCGCACCCCCGGCCGTGACCACGACACCGTCGAGGTGCTGACCGGCCGGGTCCACGAGGCCGAGCGTCTCGCGGAGCTGCCCGTCGGACCGCTGCCCACCCTCGCCCTGGTCCCCTTCCGGCAGATCCGCGAGCGCGGCTTCGACGTCCGCGACGACGGCACCCCGCTCGCCGTCCTGGTCGCCGACGAGGTGCACGAGCTGCCGCTCGCCGAGGTCCTCGACCGGCTGCCCGCCCACGACGTGGCCGTCGAGGGCGGCGCGTTCGACGTCTCCGACGAGGAGTACGCGGGGATCGTGCGGCGGGTCATCGACGAGGAGATCGGCTCGGGCGAGGGCGCGAACTTCGTCATCAGACGGACGTACGCCGGGGAGATCCCGGGCTTCGGGCGGGCCGACGCGCTCGCCCTGTTCCGGCGGCTGCTGACCGGCGAGCGGGGCGCGTACTGGACCTACGTCGTGCACACCGGCGACCGGACGCTGGTCGGCGCGAGCCCCGAGGTGCACGTGCGGATGTCGGGCGGCACGGTCGTCATGAACCCCATCAGCGGCACGTACCGCTACCCGGCGGGGGCCGCCCCCACCGCCGCGGGCCTGCTCGCCTTCCTCGCCGACCGCAAGGAGACCGAGGAGCTGTCGATGGTGGTCGACGAGGAGCTCAAGATGATGTGCACGGTCGGGGACCGGGGTGGGGTGGTGATCGGGCCCCGGCTCAAGGAGATGGCCCATCTCGCGCACACCGAGTACGAACTGCGGGGACGCTCCAGCCTGGACGTGCGGGAGGTGCTGCGGGAGACGATGTTCGCGGCGACCGTGACGGGCTCGCCGGTGCAGAACGCCTGCCGGGTGATCGAGCGCCACGAGACCAGCGGCCGCGGCTACTACGCGGGCGCGCTCGCCCTGCTCGGTACGGACGCGAGCGGGGCGCAGACGCTGGACTCGCCCATCCTCATCCGTACCGCCGACATCGACGCGGACGGCGGGCTGCGGGTGCCCGTCGGGGCGACCCTGGTCCGGCACTCGGACCCGGCCGGCGAGGTGGCCGAGACGCACGCCAAGGCGGCCGGTGTGCTGACCGCGCTCGGGGTGCGCGAGGGCAGGCCCGGCGGCGCGGCGGACCGGGCGCCCGCGCGGCTCGCCGACGACCCCCGGGTGCGGGCCGCCCTGGACGCGCGGCGGGCGGACCTCGCGCCGTTCTGGCTGAAGATGCAGGCGCGGTCCGCGGAGCTGTCGGGCCACGCGCTGGTGATCGACGCCGAGGACACGTTCACCGCGATGCTGGCGCACGTCCTGCGCTCCTCGGGCCTCGACGTGTCGGTGCTCCGCTACGACGAGCCGGGCCTGCGGGAGCTGGCGCTCACCCACGAGGGTCCGGTGGTCCTCGGCCCCGGTCCCGGGAACCCGGCGGACGCCGCCGATCCCAAGATGCGGTTCCTCCGGGCGCTCACGGCCGAGCTGGTGCGGGAGCACCGGCACGGTCTGCTGGGCGTCTGCCTCGGGCACGAGCTGATCGCGGCCGAGCTGGGCCTGGAGATCGTCCGCAAGCGGACCCCGTTCCAGGGGGCGCAGCTGCGGATCGACCTCTTCGGGCAGCGGCGGACCGTCGGCTTCTACAACAGCTTCACCGCCCGCTGCGACGACCGGACGGCGACGGAGCTGGCCCTGCACCGGATCGAGGTGAGCCGGGACGCGGGGACCGGTGAGGTGCACGCGCTGCGCGGCCCGGGCTTCGCCGGGGTGCAGTTCCACCCCGAGTCGGTGCTGACGACGGACGGCGCGGCGCTCACGGCCTCCCTGCTCGCCGGGGTGCTGGTCTGAGGCGGCGGACGGCTGGGCGGTCTCTTCCGGCCTAGGCCGTCCTCGGGACCAGGACGTTCTCGCTGCGCCGGCCCGCGGTGTGGTCGAGGACGTTCTGGACCGTGGTGTCGATGATCTGGCCGACGGCGTCCTCGGTGTAGTAGGCCTGGTGCGAGGTGACCACCACGTTCGGGAAGGTGACCAGGCGGGCCAGGGTGTCGTCCTCGACGATCTCCAGGGACTTGTCGAGGAAGAAGAGCCCGGCCTCCGCCTCGTAGACGTCGAGGCCCACGCCTGCGAAGCGGCCGGCCCGCAGCTCGGTGACGAGCGCCTCGGTGTCGACGAGTCCGCCGCGGCTGGAGTTCACCAGGATGGCGTCGTCCTTCATCGTCCTGAGCGCGGCCGCGTCGATGATGCGGTGGGTGGCCGGCAGCAGCGGGACGTGCAGGCTGACCAGGTCGGCCTCGGCGAGGAGCCGGTCCTTCTCGACGTACTTCATGCCGAGGGCGACGCAGGCGGGGTTCTCGGCGACGTCCCAGCCGAGCAGGTTCATGCCGAAGCCGTGGGCGATGCGGGTGAAGGCCTCGCCGATCTTGCCGGTGCCGAGGACGCCGACCGTACGGCCCCGCAGGTCGCGGCCCATCAGCCCGTCGAGGCGGAAGTCGAAGTCGCGGGTCCGGTTGGAGGCGCGGACGATCCGGCGGTTGACCGCCATGGCGAGGGTCCAGGCGAACTCGGCGACGGAGTACGGCGAGTAGGACGAGACCCGGGCGACGGTGAGGCCGAGGCGCTCGGCGACCTCCAGGTCGATGTTGTTGAAGCCCGTGGAGCGCTGGGCGATCATCTGGGTGCCGCCGGCGGCGAGGGTCTGCAGGACCCGGTGGTCCAGGATGGCGTTGACGCTGGTGGAGATGATCTCGTAGCCGGCCGCGATGGGCGCGGTGTCCTCGTCGAGGAAGACGCTCAGGCAGCGGACGTCGTGGTGGCCCTCGAAGGCCTTCTCGATGAGGGGCTGCTCGTCCGCCTGCACACCGAATGCCAGGATTTCCACGGTAGTCCCCTCATCGACGGTGATGGGCCGGATACGCGCACTCCTCGCGAATATACGGCCCGCCCCGCCGCCCTGCCCGCCGGCTCAGGCGTCGTCGAGGCCGCGCTCGATGGCGTACCGGACGAGCTCCACCCGGTTGTGCAGCTGGAGCTTGCCGAGGGTGTTCTGCACGTGGTTCTGCACCGTGCGGTGCGAGATGACCAGGCGCTCGGCGATCTGCTTGTAGCTGAGTCCCTTGGCGACGAGCCGCAGGACCTCCGTCTCGCGCTCGGTGAGCTGCGGGGCCTTCGGCTCGTCCGTGCCGGCGGTCGGGGCGGGCTCGGTGGCGAGCCTGCGGTACTCGCCGAGGACCAGTCCGGCGAGGCCGGGGGTGAAGACGGGGTCGCCGGCTGCCGTCCGCCGGACGGCGTCGATCAGCTCCTCCGTGCTCGCCGACTTGAGGAGGTAGCCGGTGGCACCCGACTTCACCGCCTCCAGGACGTCCGCGTGCTCGCCGCTGGCCGAGAGGACCAGGACCCGCAGTCCCGGGCGGCCGCCGACGAGTTCCTTGCAGACCTGGACGCCCGGCTTCACCGGGAGGTTCAGGTCCAGGACGAGGACGTCGGGCGCGGCCGCGTGGGCGCGGCGCACCGCCTGCTCGCCGTCGCCGGCCGTGGCGACCACGTCGAGGCCCGCCTCGGCGAGGTCGCGGGCGACCGCGTCCCGCCACATCGGGTGGTCGTCGACGACCATCACCTTGATCCGCTGCTGCTCGCTCATCTTCCGTGTCCTGCCTTCCCCCGGGGAACCTTCAGCTCGACTTCCGTGCCCTGTCCGGGGACCGAGATCAGCTCGGCCGTGCCGCCCAGATCCCGCAGTCTCCCCCGGATGGAGAGGGCGACGCCCATCCGGCCCTCGCCCTCCGCCTGGGCGAGGCGGCCCTCCGGGATGCCGGGCCCGTCGTCCCGGACGGTGACGATCACCTCGTCGGGCCAGTCCTCGACGAGGATCCAGGCCTGTGCCCCGCTCCCGGCGTGCACCCGCACATTGTCCAGGGCGGCGCCGACGGCGGCGACCAGCTCGCGGGCGGCGGGCGGCGCCAGGAGCACGGGCGCCCCGGGCTCGGAGAGGGTGACCTTCGCCCCGGCGCGGGGGGCGAGCAGCAGCCGCAGGTCGACGGGGCTGTCTTCGTCCTGCACATCGTCCTCCTCGACGACCCGGACGACGGCCCCCTCGGACTCGTCCTCGGAGACCAGGCTGGGCCGGATGAGGCCGCCGGCCACGAGGGTCCGCAGGGCCACCTCCTGTTCCCCGGCCATCCGGCCGAGGTCGGCGGCCTCCCCGCCGAGGGCGGTGCCGCGGCGCTGCACCATCGCGAGGACCTGGAGGACGCTGTCGTGGATGTCCCGGGCGAGCCGCTCCCGCTCGCGGGTCGCGGCCTCGATCTCCAGGGCGCGGGCGAGGGTCCGCTCGGAGGCGCGGGCGACCTCGACGACGTAGCCGATGGCGATGGACGCCACCCAGACGAGGAGGACGTTGTGGAGGGTGTCCCGGCTGGGGTGGCCGCGCTCGACGAGGTTGGCCACTGCGACCAGCGAGGAGGCGACTCCCGCCCAGCGCCAGCCGCCCTTGATCGCGTACGCGAGGACCGCTCCGGCGGTCCATATCGTCGGCAGGGTGGCGTGGTCGACGGACCGCGCCTGGGCGTCGGCGAGCGGGGTGAGGAGGATGCCGACGAGGGCGACGGTCAGGTCGGCGCCGAGGAAACGCCTGGTGCAGCTGGCCGCGTTCGCCACCTTGGGCAGGGTGGCGAGCGTCCAGACGCACAGGAACGCCAGATAGAGGAGGGCCACCCAGGGCCGCTCGTACCGCTCGCGGCCGAAGGCGAACAGCAGGACCGCGTAGGCCATGGTCAGGACGCGGTAGCCGGTCAGCGCCCGCCACAGCGGCTGCTCGACCGACATGCGCACGACACGCTCGCGCGTGGCCATCTCCCCCACCCCCCGGACGTCCCCGGGGGGACGCCTTCCCGCCGGACGCCTACGCGCCGGACTCTTCCCGAGCGGCGATCTCGGCCTTCACGGCCTCCTTGGCCGCCTTCTCCGCGTCCGCGATCTGCCGCTTGGCGGCCGTCGCGTAGATGTCGACGTACTCCTGGCCGGACAGCTTCATGATCTCGTACATGACCTCGTCGGTCACCGAGCGGAGGATGAAGCGGTCCCCCTCCATGCCCTGGTAGCGGGTGAAGTCCAGCGGCTTGCCGATCCGGATCCCCGGGCGCATCAGCTTGGGGACGACCTTGCCGGGCGGCTGGATCTTCTCGGTGTCGATCATGGCCACCGGGATCACCGGCGCGCCGGTGGCCAGGGCCACCCGCGCGAGGCCGCCGGGCTTGCCCCGGTAGAGGCGGCCGTCGGGCGAGCGGGTGCCCTCCGGGTAGATCCCGAAGAGGCCGCCGTTCTCGATGACCTCGATGCCGGCCTTGATCGCCGCCTCGCCCGCGCCGCGCGCGCCCGAACGGTCCACCGGGAGCTGGCCGACACCCTTGAAGAAGGCGGCGGTGAGCTTCCCCTTCACGCCCGGCGAGGTGAAGTACTCCGCCTTGGCGATGAAGGTGACCTTCCGGTCGAGCACCGCGGGCAGGAAGAAGGAGTCGGAGAACGACAGGTGGTTGCTCGCCAGGATCGCGGGCCCGTCGGCGGGGATGTTCTCCAGACCCTCCACCCAGGGCCGGAAGGCAAGCTTCAGGGACCCTCCGAGGGAGAACTTCATTGCGCCGTAGATCAACTCGCCATGCCTTCCGTGTGCCGTGGCGACGACTTTATCCCGTAGCGGCGTACGGCCCCCGCTACGGCCCTGGTCGGTGTCGGTCCGGTCGCGTACCGTGAAGGTCCTTCCCCATTTTCCGTCGCCTCGGCGCACCCAGGGCGCACCCCAAGGCGGACGCGAAGCCGAGCGAACAGGAGACCCCGGTGCCGGTCCTTCCCGGAGCCGAGCCGTACCGCCATGAAGGCGGAGAGGTCGGCGTCCTTCTCTGTCACGGATTCACCGGTTCCCCGCAGTCGCTGCGCCCGTGGGCCGAGTTCCTGGCCGCACGCGGTCTGACGGTGTCCCTTCCGCTGCTGCCCGGCCACGGCACCCGCTGGCAGGACATGCAGCTCACCACCTGGCACGACTGGTACGCCGAGGTCGACCGGGCGCTGGGCGAGCTCCTGGAGCGGTGCGCGACCGTCTTCGTCTTCGGCCTCTCCATGGGCGGGGCGCTGACGCTCCGGCTCGCCGCGCGGCACGGGGACGCCGTGAAGGGCATCGTCCTGGTGAACCCGGGCAACAAGGTGCACGGCCTGGCGGCGTACGCCCTGCCGGTCGCCCGCCATCTGGTCCCGTCGACCAAGGGGATCGCGAGCGACATCGCCAAGGAGGGCGTCACCGAGATCGGCTACGACCGGGTGCCGCTGCACGCGGCGCACTCCGTGCGGCGCTTCTTCCAGACCGTGGACGCGGAGCTTCCGCAGGTCACACAGCCGGTGCTGCTGCTGCACAGCCCCCAGGACCACGTCGTGCCGCCCGCCGACTCGGCCCGGATCCTGTCCCGGATCTCCTCGACGGACGTCCGGGAGGTCCTGCTGGAACAGAGCTACCACGTGGCGACGTTGGACCATGACGCGGAGCGCGTCTTCGACGAGAGCCTGGCCTTCGTCGAGCGTCTCGCGCCGGGTCTCGTGGACGCGAAGCCGGGTCTCGTGGACGGGAAGGGGAGCAGGAGCGGTGGCTGAGGAGCAGGACGGCGCCGGGCGGGAGCCGCAGCCCGTCGACGAGGAGGCGGCGTGGGCCGCGATCGTCGCGGGGTACGGCGAGGAGCCCGCGGACCCGCCGGGGGCGAAGCCGTTCCGGACCGTCGAGAACCTGTCGCTCCCCGAGCCGGAGGGCGACGGCGCCGACGGGGGCGCGGGCGAGGTCCGGCCGGTGCGTCCGGCGCCGGCGGCCGGGAAGGGCACGCCCTGGAAGCCGCGGCCGGCGCCCGGCGGGGCCGTACCCGAGGGCGCCGAGGAGCCCGGGGCGGAGGAGGAGCCGGAGGCGGGGCCCGAGCGGCCCGCGCTCGGCAGCTCCGTGGTCTTCGCGCCAGGCGTGCGGCCCGCGGGCCCGCGTGACTACTCCCCCGCCGAGCCGGACGAGGCGTCCGGCGACTCCGACGAGGGCCACTTCGTGCCGCCGGAGCCGCCCCCGCTGCCCGAGACGGACGCGACGACCAGGTTCGCCTGGCTGGCCGTGGTCGGCGGCCCGGTGCTGATGCTGGTCGCGGTCCTGCTGGGCTGGGACATGACGTGGTGGCTGACCACGCTGTGCATCGGCGGCTTCCTGGGCGGCTTCGCGACCCTGGTGGGCCGGATGAAGCACGACGACGAGGACGACGGCTTCGACGACCCGGGCCGCGGCGCGGTCGTCTGACCCGTCGGCACCGGCCGGTGGCCCGCGGTCGTCCGACCCGTACGGCACCGGCCGGGGTCACGGTGGCCCCGGCCGGTGGCGGCGCGGCTCTCAGGGCGTCGCGGGCACCCGTACCGCCGCCAGCACGGGAAGGTGGTCGGTGGCGGCCCGCAGATCCGCCGGGTCGAGGTCCGTCGGCACCCCGCAGCCGAGGAACTCGACGCCGGGGGTGGCGAGGATCGCGTCGATCCGCTGGTGCGGATCGGCGGGGGTCGAGGTGTACGCGCCTCCCCAGGGGCTGGCCTCCCAGCCGTCCCGGAGCTCCTTCGCCAGCCGCCGGAAGGCGGGCCCGTCGGGGCGTTCGTTGAGGTCGCCGGCGACCAGGGTGTACGGGGTGCCCAGGGCGGCGACCCGGTCGAGGACCATGCCCGCCTGGGCGTACCGCTCGTCCTTGCGCAGGCTCAGATGGCAGCTGACCAGGCCGACCCGGGCCCGGCCGAAGCGGACGACGGCGGTCGCCAGACCGCGCCGGTGGAGGCCCGGGGTGAGCGGCAGCAGGACGTCCTCGGTGCGTTCGACCGTGGCCCGCAGGGAGCAGAGCAGCATCGGCCCGGCCGCGGTGGCGCCCCCGCTCAGCACCACGAGGTCGCTCTTGGCGGCGAGCCGGGCCGCGTGTTTGCGCCAGCGGAAGAAGCGCGGCGCCTCCTGGACGAAGACGAGGTCGGGCTCGCAGGCCCGGATGACCCGGGCGAGAGCGTCCTCGTCGTCGCGCATCGAGCGCACGTTGTAGCTGAGGACCCGGAGGACGGCCGAACCGTCCTCCTCGGTGCGGGAGTTGGGCAGCTCACTGATCGCCATGAGCATTAACGTACGACAACCGCCCACCGCGTCCACAGGGACGCGGCGGGCGGTTGTCGCGGGAGTGACCGCTCAGCCCTGGCGGGCGAGGTCCGCCGCGCCGACCAGACCGGCCTTGTTGCCGAGCTGGGCCGCGAGGACCTGCGCGTGCGGACGCCACTGTCCGCCGATCAGCCAGCGCCGGAAGGACTTGCGGATCGGGTCGAGGACGAGGTCGCCCTCGTCCGAGACGCCGCCGCCGACGATGAACGCCGAGGGGTCGAACAGCGAGGCGAGGTCCGCGAGTCCGGCGCCGGCCCAACGGGCCAGTTCGCGGAAGGAGTCGACGGCGACCGGGTCGCCGGCCCGGGCGGCCTGGCTGACGTGCCGGCCCTCGATGCCCTCGGGGGTGCCGTCTCCGAGTCCGAGGAGGACCTCGGCCCGCTCGGGGGTGGCGTTGGCGCGCTGCTTGGCGTAGCGGACGAGCGCCCGCCCGGAGGCGTACTGCTCCCAGCAGCCCTGGCTGCCGCAACCGCACAGCAGGCCGTCCGGGACGACCCGGATGTGGCCGAACTCGGCGGCCACGCCGAAGCGTCCGCGGCGCAGCTTGTTGCCGATGATGATGCCGCCGCCGAGGCCGGTGCCGAGGGTGATGCAGATGACGTCCTCGTGGCCCTGGCCGGCGCCGAAGCGGTACTCGCCCCAGGCCGCCGCGTTGGCGTCGTTCTCGACGACGACAGGAAGGCCGACCCGCTGCTCGACCTTGTCCTTGAGCGGCTCGTGCCGCCAGTCGATGTTCGGCGCGAAGAGGACGGTGGCGCGCTTGTCGTCGACGTAGCCCGCGGCGCCGATGCCGACGGCGTCGATCGTGTGGCCCTTGCCGGCCTCGGAGACGGCCGCGCAGATCGCGTCGACGATGCCCTCGGGGGTCGGCGGGGTGGGCACCTTGTGCGTGTCGAGGATGTTGCCCTCCTCGTCGACCACGCCGGCCGCGATCTTCGTGCCGCCGATGTCGACGCCGATGGTGAGTCCCATGTGTCCCTCAGTTTTCGGTCGAGCCCCGCTACGGCCCACCGTACCCGAGGGGGACGGCCGTACCGATCAGTCCAGGTCGATGTGCTGGCCGGTTCCCGGCCCCTCGTCGTCCTTGCGGTCGCCGTCGGCGGTGTCCCCTCCGGTGGCCCCGCCGGTGTGCCCGGCGGCGTCCCCGGCCGTCCCCTCCGCGTCCCGGCGCGGGTCGCGCGGGTCGTCGGGGGTCACCTTCCCGTCGCGGGTCCAGCGGCTCTCGTGGGACTCGACGGCGGAGCGGTAGGCGGCGAGCAGTTCGCTGCCGGCGGCGGCGAGGTGGTCGAAGACCTGCGGATTGCGTTCGATGACGGGCTCGACGGCGGCCTTCGCCTGGCTGACGAGCTGCTGCACGGTCTGCGCGGCCTGGCCCGCGAGCAGCGGGTTCCCCAGTCCTCCGGAGACCTTCTCCGCGACGGCCTCGAAGAGCTTGCGGAACTCGTCGGCGGCGGAGCCGGTGTCCGCGCCGCGCTCCGCCCGGCGGCGGGCCTTCTCCGCCTCCAGGTCCTCGGCGCACGCCTTGGCCCAGGCGTCCGAATCGCTCATGGCGTACTCCTCACTGGCTGGTACTTCGACGGTACACGCCCCCTCAGGKGGTACGGGGCCAGAGCCCGGGGTCCGGGGTGAAGCGGACCCGGAGGTCCCCGTCGACGAGTGCCGCGCCGGTGACGGTGCAGCGGCGCAGGGCGGCCGGCAGGGGCACGTTGCGGCGGAAGGCACCCGCGGTCAGGAGCAGTTCGTCACCCCTGCGGACGAGGGACAGTTCCTGCTTGACGGCCCCGGGGAGGCCGATGTGCCACACCAGGACGCCGTCCTCCGGGCGCCGGTCCTCGACGGACCAGGCCGGTACGGGGTCGGGGGCGTCCGCCGGGCGGCGGGCGGGCGCCAGGAGCACCAGGTCCTCGGGGCCGCGGGGCTCCCGGCCGAGGTGGGGCAGCTCGTCGACCTTGCCCGCGGGCGCGCAGCTCCGCGAGGTGCCGGTGCTGCTCGGCGGTGAGTCCGGCGAGCCAGGGGTCCTCGGAGTCGGCGGGCAGCAGCCGGTTGGCGACGACGGGGTCGAGGGGGAGGCGCTGGAGGGCGAGGCCGAGCCGGGCGGCGCGCAGGGCGCGGACGGCGGCGGGGCCGGGTTCGAGGACCAGGCGGACACTGGTGCCGGGCGCCTCGACGACGGCCTGGACGGCGGCCAGCTCGGCCTCCCAGCGCGCGGTGGTCTCGTACAGCCACTGGGCGGGCATCGGGACCCCGGCGAGCTGGGCCAGCATCGGCCGGAGGGCGCGGGCGGCCTGGCGTTCGGCGGGCAGGAGGCGGCGCAGATAGCGGCGGAGCTGCTCGGGCAGGGCGAGCAGGGCGAGGGCCTCGCTGAGCGGCGGGAGGTCGACGACGGCGAGGTCGTGGCCGCCCTCGGCGGCGTCGCGCAGGGCGCGGAGCAGGGCGAAGGGGCGGCTGCCGGGGAGTTCGGTGAGTTCGGCGTCCTCGAAGGGCGCGGCGCCCAGCAGGTCGAGGGCGGTGGCGGAGCGGTCCTGGAGGGTGAGGAACTCGCGGCGGAAGTCCTCGGCCGGCCGGGGCCGCAGGAGGCGGAGCCCGTCGTGGTCCGGCAGCGGTGCGGCGTCCTCGGAGACGAGCAGGACGCGGCGGCCGGCGCGCGCCTCGGCGAGGGCGGTGGCGGCGGCGACGGTGGTCCGGCCGGCGCCGCCGAGGCCGGTGACAAGGATGATCCGCATGCGGAGGACGTTACCGGCGCCCTCCGCGGCCCCGGGCGGGGGTCTACGCGGGCGTCCGTGCGGGGCTCACGCCGAACCCCCGCGGGGGTCTCAGCGCGCGACCGGGCGGGGCACGCCGGAGACCTCGATCGAGGGTCTCAGCGCGCGACCGGGCGAGGCTCACGCCGGACCCGGGCGGGCCCACACCGGACCCGGGCCAGGGCTCACGCCGCCCCCGCGCGAGGGCTACGCGCCCGACTCGACGCGCTTCTTCAGGCCCGCGAGCGCGCGGTCGATGATGACCTTCTCGGCCTTGCGCTTGATCATGCCGAGCATGGGGATCTTGACGTCGACGGTCAGCTGGTAGGTGACCTCCGTGCGGTCGCCGCCGCCGACCGGGGCGAGCCGGTAGGAGCCGTCGAGTGAGCGGAGCATCTGGGACTTGACCAGCGTCCAGCTGACCTCGTTGCCCCCGGTCCAGGTGTAGGCGAGGGTGTGGTCGTCCTTGATGGCTCCGGCGTCGAGGAGCAGCCGGACCTTCTCGGCGCGGCCGGAGCCGTCGGTCTCCAGGACCTCGGCCTCCTTCACCTCGCCCGTCCACTCGGGGTAGCGGGCGAAGTCGGCGATCACACCCATGACGTCGGCCGGTGCCGCCTCGATGGTGATGCTCGAGCTGGTGTGTTCGGCCATCGCGGTGGCTCCTCCACTGTGCGGTCCGGCGGAAGTCAAAGGGGGCACAGACGTGCCGACGGAAGGCTATCGCGCTGCGCGGCGGGGCCCGTCACCACTCCAGGGCGAAGGGCCTGCCGGTGGACGCGAAGTGTCCGACGTTCACGCACTCGGTCGACGCGATCCGCATCCGCCGCGCCAGCGGCTGGTGGACGTGCCCGAACAGGGCGTAGCGGGGGCGGGTGCGCCGGATGGCGTCGAGCAGGGCCCGGCTGCCGCGCTCGAAGCGGCGGGCGACGGTGTCGTACGTCAGGTCCGGCACGTCCGGCGGGATGTGGGAGCAGAGGACGTCGACCTCGCCGAGGGCCTCGACCTTCGCCGCGTACTCCTCGTCGGAGATCTCGTACGGGGTGCGCATGGGGGTGCGCAGTCCGCCGCCGACGAAGCCGAGGACGAGGCCGCCGAGCTCGACCCGCTCGCCGTCGAGGACGGTGGTCCCGGGCCGGGCGAACTCGGGCCAGAAGCGGGGGATGTCGACGTTGCCATAGGTGGCGTACGTGGGGGTGGGGAAGGCGGCGAAGAGTTCGGCGTACTGCCGGCGGACCGCGGCCTCGATCGCGGTCTCGCGGTCGACGTCGAGCCCGGCCCAGAGGCGGCGGCCCAGGTCGCGGGCCTCGTCGAAGCGGCGGGCGGTGCGCAGCTCGACCAGCCGGTCGGCGTTCTCCACGCCGAAGAGGTCGGGGAAGATCCCCCGGCTGTGGTCGGCGTAGTCGAGGAAGAGGACCAGGTCCCCGAGGCATATCAGGGCGTCGGCGCCGTCCCCCGCCCTGGCGAGGTCTCCGGCGTTGCCGTGCACATCACTGACCACATGGACTCGCATGGGCCCACCTTAGGGGGTGTCACCTGCGGTTACTTCCGAGTCCGGAAAGCTGTGGATTACTGTGCGGAGAGCACCGCCACACATGTGTGACGCACGGAACATCTGGCCGGAACCCCCTATCCGGAACCATGTACTGATGGGTAACGTCCGGGCAGTCCAGTCGTGCTCTCCCCCACGGAGCATCCGCCAGTTCTTGGACTACACCGGTGCATCACACAGAGCCGTGGCGCCGGCGCCCGATGAGGAGCAGCAGTCTTGCGCGAGTTCAGCCTTCCGGCCCTGTACGAGGTCCCCGCGGACGGCAACCTGACGGATCTCATCCGCCGCAACGCCTCCCAGCACCCAGACGTCGCCGTCATGGGCCGCAAGGTCGACGGCGTCTGGACGGACGTGACCGCGACGCAGTTCCTCGCGGAGGTCCGCGGGGCGGCCAAGGGTCTGATCGCCGCCGGCGTCGAGCCGGGCGACCGGGTCGCGCTGCTCTCCCGCACGCGCTACGAGTGGGTCCTCCTCGACTTCGCGATCTGGAGCGCGGGCGGCGTGACCGTACCGGTGTACGAGACCAGCTCGCCGGAGCAGATCCAGTGGATCCTCGGCGACTCGGGCGCGACCCTGGTGCTCGTCGAGAGCCGGGCCCACCAGGACGCGGTGGTGTCGGTCCAGGAGAACCTGCCGGACCTCAAGGGCATCTGGCAGATCGAGGACGACGCGGTCGCGCAGCTGACCGGGACCGGTGTGGACGTCTCCGACGCGCTGCTGGACGCGCGCATGTCGGCGGCGAACGCGGACGATCCGGCGACGATCGTCTACACCTCGGGCACGACGGGCCGTCCCAAGGGCTGTGTCCTGACCCACCGGGCGTTCTTCGCGGAGTGCGGCAACGTGGTGGAGCGGCTGAAGCCGCTCTTCCGCACCGGCGAGTGCTCGGTGCTGCTGTTCCTGCCCGCCGCGCACGTCTTCGGCCGGCTCGTCGAGGTCGCGTCCGTGATGGCGCCGATCCGCCTCGGCTGCGTCCCCGACATCAAGAACCTCACGGACGAGCTGGCCTCGTTCCGGCCGACGCTGATCCTGGGCGTGCCCCGGGTCTTCGAGAAGGTGTACAACTCGGCGCGGGCCAAGGCGCAGGCCGACGGCAAGGGCAAGATCTTCGACAAGGCCGCGCACACGGCGATCGCGTACAGCCGGGCGCTGAGCACCCCGCAGGGCCCGTCCTTCGGTCTCAAGCTGAAGCACAGGGTCTTCGACAAGCTGGTCTTCAGCAAGCTGCGGGCGGTGCTCGGCGGCCGCGGGGAGTACGCGATCTCGGGCGGCGCGCCGCTGGGCGAGCGGCTCGGCCACTTCTTCCGGGGCATCGGCTTCACGGTCCTGGAGGGCTACGGCCTGACGGAGTCGTGCGCGGCGACGGCGTTCAACCCCTGGGACCGGCAGAAGATCGGCACGGTCGGTCAGCCGCTGCCGGGTTCGGTGGTGCGGATCGCCGACGACGGCGAGGTGCTGCTGCACGGCGAGCACATCTTCTCGCGGTACTGGAACAACGAGGCGGCGACGGCCGAGGCGCTCGCGGACGGCTGGTTCCACACGGGTGACATCGGCACGCTCGACGAGGACGGCTACCTCGCGATCACCGGCCGCAAGAAGGAGATCCTGGTGACGGCGGGCGGCAAGAACGTCGCCCCGGCGGTCATCGAGGACCGGATCCGGGCGCACGCGCTGGTCGCGGAGTGCATGGTGGTCGGCGACGGGCGTCCGTTCGTGGGCGCGCTGGTCACGATCGACGAGGAGTTCCTGGGCCGCTGGGCCTCGGAGAACGGCAAGCCGGCCGGTGCGACCGCGGCGACGCTCCGCGAGGACGCGGACCTGGTGGCGGAGGTCCAGCGCGCGATCGACGACGGCAACGCGGCGGTCTCCAAGGCGGAGTCGGTCCGCAGGTTCCGCATCCTCCCGGCCCAGTTCACCGAGGAGGCGGGGCACATCACCCCGTCCCTGAAGCTGAAGCGGAACGTGGTGGCGAAGGACTTCGCGGACGAGATCGAGGCGATCTACCGGGCCTGACGCGACATGGTACGCATACGGCCGGAGGCCCGGGGTGATGTCGCCCCGGGCCTCCGGCCGTTCTCCGTCCCGCCTGTGCGCCCGCTACAGAAGCTCCTTGAGCCGTTCCGCGAGGAGGTCCCAGCGCCACTTCTCCTCGACCCAGGCCCGGCCCCGCCCGCCCATGCGGGCGCGGAGTTCGGGGTCGAGGAGGAGGGTGGCGACCCGGTCGGCGGTGTCCTCGGCGGAGCCGCCCCGGACGACCCAGCCGGTCTCCCCGTCGAGGACCGCGTCGGGGGCGCCTCCCGAGTCGCCCGCGACGACCGGGAGTCCGGTCGCGGAGGCCTCCAGGTAGACGATGCCGAGGCCCTCGACGTCGAGGCCGCCGCGCCGGGTGCGGCAGGGCATGGCGAAGACGTCGCCGGCCCCGTAGTGGGCGGGCAGCTCCGACCACGGGACGGCGCCGGTGAAGCGTACGGCTCCGGCCACGCCGGTCTCGGCGGCGAGCCGGTGCAGGTCCTTCTCGTACGGGCCGCCGCCGACGATCAGGAGGACCGCGTCCGGCACCCGGCGGAGGATCTCCGGCATGGCCCGGATCAGGGTGTCCTGGCCCTTGCGGGGCACGAGCCGGGAGACGCAGACGACCACGGGGCGGTCGCTGAGCCCGAGGCGGGCGCGGATCTCGGCGCCTCCGGAGTCGGGGTGGAAGGTCTTCTCGTCGACCCCCGGCGGCAGCTGCCGCATGCGGTCGGCTGCGGCGGGCGTGAGGGCCGTCGCGATCCGGGAGCGGGTGTACTCGCCGAGGTAGGTGATCGTGTCCGTGCCCTCGCCGATCCGCCGCAGGAGCGAGCGGGCGGCGGGCAGCTGGGCCCAGCCGGCCTCGTGGCCGTGCGTGGTGGCGACGATCCGCCGGGCGCCGGCCTTCCGCAGCGCGGGGGCCATCAGGCCGAGCGGGGCGGCCGCGCCGAACCACACGGACGTGCAGCCGTGCTCGCGCAGGAGCGCGGTGGCGCGGGCCGTGACCCGAGGTGTGGGCAACAGCATGGTGGTGCGATCCCGGACGACCGTGAAAGGCTGTTCGGCGTCGAACGCGGCCGTCGCCTCGATCCCTTCGCGGCTGCGCTTCCAGGTGGAGGCGTACACCACGATCTGCTCGGGATCCAGACGGAGGGCCATGTTGTGCAGGAAGGCCTGGATTCCGCCCGGTCGCGGCGGGAAGTCGTTGGTTACGATCAGGGTCTTGTGCATCGGGGCCGACAGTACCGCGAGCGCACCCACCGCCCAGCACCACCACTCCCCCGCTCCGGCGGGCCGACAGGACGAGGAACGGGACGGGGTATGACGGGGGCAGTGGGAACCGGGTCACGCGCGCGCCTCCGCCTCCCGCTCGGCCTCTGGGGGCTGACCCGGGTCGTCCTCCTGCTCTGCGCGTTCAGGATCGTCGTGGTCCCCGGCCCGGACGCGACGCTGGAGGTCGAGCAGATCTACCAGGGCTGGTACGAGGTCCTGCGGACCGGTGTGTACCCCCGGGACGACGTGACCTGGCAGTACCCGCCGGCCGCCGCCCTCGCGGTCCTCTCCCCCGCCCTGCTGCCCTTCCTCGGCTACAAGACGGCGTTCTTCGTCCTCGCGCTCGTCTGCGACGCCGTCGTCATGGGCCTCCTGCTGCACACCGGCCGCCGGGCGGGCCGGTCGATGCGGGGGGCGTGGCTCTGGCTGGCCGCGGTGCCGCTGCTCGGCCCGACCGCGTACGCCCGCTACGACATCATGGTGACGGCCATCGCCATGGCCGCCCTGCTGGCCGTCCGCCGCGACCCGCGCGTCCTCGGGGTCCTCGCAGGCTTCGGCGCCGTCCTCAAGGTGTGGCCGGCGCTGCTGCTGGCCGGCACCCCGAAGGGCGGGGCGACCCGGCGCGCCTGGCCGGTGGCGGCCGGGACGGCGGCCGGGGTCCTACTGCTGTGCGCGGCCTGGATGCCGGGGTCGCTGGCCTTCCTCTCGTACCAGAGCGAGCGGGGCACGGAGGTCGAGTCGCTGGGGGCGATGGTCTTCCACGTGGCCCGGCACTTCGGCTGGGAGGGCGAGGCCCGGATGAACTACGGGTCGATGGAGTTCCTCGGGCCCTATGTCTCCTGGGTGTCGACCGGGGCGATGGTGCTGACCGTGGCCGCGTTCGGCTGGCTCGCGCTGTGGCGGTTCAGGGCGCGCCGGTTCGACTCGTCGACGACGGCGGACGCGGCGTTCGTCGCGGTCCTGCTCTTCACGGTGACCAGCCGGGTGATCTCCCCGCAGTACATGATCTGGCTGTTCGGTCTCGCCGCGGTCTGCCTCGTCTACCGCTCGACGAGGATGCGGCGCCCCGCCCATCTGGTGCTGTGGGCGACGGCCGTGACGCAGTTCGAGTTCCCCGTCTGGTTCTCGCACGTGACGCAGAGCGATCCCCTGGGCATCGGGGTGCTGTTCCTGCGCAACGGCCTCCTGGTGTGGGCCGCCTTCTCCGCCTGCCGCATCCTGTGGCGGCACACGGTGACCGACGCCGGTGTCGTACGGATCCCCGGGCAGGCGCGGCGGCCCGAGCGGGAGAAGGTCCTGGCCGGTTCGGCCTGAGCGACAGCGGCCCGAACACCGAAACGCACGGGTGCTACCCTGGTGCACCTTTGCCCGCCTGTGAGGTTCT
The DNA here is from genome assembly GCF_008042145.1 of Streptomyces sp. adm13(2018). GTDB lineage: Bacteria > Actinomycetota > Actinomycetes > Streptomycetales > Streptomycetaceae > Streptomyces. Next base: position 1,027,101 of record NZ_RDBH01000129.1, on the reverse strand, counting down.
TCTGCTGACATGAACAACTCGATTCTCTCGGTCGACACGCTTCAGCGGCATGAGAAGGGCGGCGAAGGGGCCGCCGCGGACGAGGCGCCGAAATCACCCGCGGGAATATCCGGGAAATCCCTGGCCCTGGTTTCCGGCGCTTTCTTCCTGGTGTATCTCCTGCTGTCCGTCCGGCGGCACGCGGCGAACCTGACGACCGGTTACGACCTGGGTATCTTCACCCAGATCGTGCGGTCCTACGCCGAGCTGTCGGCCCCGTACTCGCATCTCAAGGGCCCCGACTACAACACCCTCGGGGACCATTTCCACCCGATTCTCGCCCTGCTCGCACCGGTCTACCGGGTATTCCCGTCCAGCTATACCCTCCTGGTCTGCCAGGCCGCCCTCGTGGCGTTCTCCATAGCACCCCTGATGAAATGGGCGGGCGAGGTCCGGGGGCGGAGATTCGCCTACTGGGTGGGAATCTCCTACGGCGCCTCCTGGGGAATCGCGGCGCTCATCTTCTTCGACTTCCACGAGGTCGCCTTCGCGGTTCCGCTGCTGTCGCTCTCGCTCTGCGCGGCGGGCCGGGGGAACTGGCGGGCCGCCGCCCTCTGGTCGCTGCCGCTGGTACTCGTCAAGGAGGACCTGGGCCTCACGGTCGCGGCGATCGGCGTCTACGTGGCGTGGAAGGGGCCCCGGGTGACGGGGCTCGCCGTCGCCGCGTTCGGGGCGGGCGCGACGGCGCTGGAGATGGCGGTGATCCTCCCGTACTTCAATCCGCTCGGGCAGTTCGCCTATCTGCCGCCCGAGACCGCGGAGAAGGCCGGGTTCCTGGCGGAGGCAGCCGGAACCCTGTGGCCCCCGATCAAGTGGCTGACCCTCCTGATGATCGTCGCCCCGACCGGCTTCCTGGCCCTGCGATCGCCGATCCTGCTGGTGGCGCTGCCCACGCTGGCCTGGCGCTTCACCGGCTCGAACCCGTTCTACTGGGGGATGGAGTTCCACTACAGCGCGGTCCTCATGCCCATCGCCTTCGCCGCCGCCGTCCACGCGGTCGCCCGCGGCGTGGCCCCGCGCCGTGTCGTGCCCGCCTGCGTCGTGGGCGCGGTGGCCACCGGTGTCACCCTCTTCACCCACCCCCTGCACGAGGTCGTCCTGCCGCGGACGTGGAGCGACTCGGCCTACGTCCGGGCCTCGGACGCGCTGCTCGCCAAGATCCCCGACGGCGCGACGGTGGCCGCGTCGAACCGGCTGGCCGCCCAGCTCGCCGACCGGGCGGCGGTGAGCGAGGTCTGCCTGTTCCCCCGCTCCTTCCCGCCGAGTGAGCGCCCGCAATGGCTGATATACGACGCCGCCGACACCTCCGACCCGGAGTGCGCGACCGGCCGGGCGCTGGAGACAGCCGACCCGGGCGTCCCCGGCTACCTCGCCGACGTCGACGCCTCGTACGCCCCGACGGCCCTCGCCGTCTTCCGGCGGCTCGCCCCGGTTCCCGTGGACGGCTGGAGCTACCGGGTCACCGGCGTCGACCGCCC
>NZ_RDBH01000129.1:995364-1025484 GCF_008042145.1 Streptomyces sp. adm13(2018) | reverse complement strand
GGTACGTGACCGGCGACCGCCCGGCCCCCGGCGCCCCGCGGCACCTCTGGGAGCAGGGCGACGTGACGGCCGTCCGGGGCGCCCGCTCGCTCGTCCTCGGCGTCGGCCAGAAGCCCGAGCGGCTCCGCGAGATCGCCGCCGCGGCGGACCTCAGCCCAGCCGCTCCCCGAGGTACCGCCGCCACTCCGCGGTGAACTCCTCCGGAGTGGTGTCCAGCACCTCCCGGAGCGCCTTCTCCACCGCGCCCTCCCGGCCGGGGTGCGCGCCCACCGCGCGGTAGAAGTCCCGCAGCTCCGCCTCGCCCCAGCGGTCGGCGATCAGCGCGCAGGCCAGCCAGCCGCCCTCGTACGCCCGGGCCAGCGCCTCAGCGTCCGCGCCGAAGGCGAAGTCCGGGTCCTCCGGGAGCCGGGCGGGCGGCTCGCCCGCCCGGACCGCGCGCCGCAGCTCGGGGGCGGCCTGCACGGCCGTGCGGCCGGCGTCCCGGTAGGCGACCCAGTCGGCGAAGCCCTCGGAGAGCCAGACCGGGGTGGCGGGGGTGGTGGCCGCACGGGTCGCGACGTGGACGGTCTCGTGGGTGAGCACCAGCTGCCGGCCGAACTCCCCCAGCACCCCGTACGCGTCGGGGTTCACGATCACCCGGTCCGCGGGGGCGTCCGCGCCGCCCCGGGTCTCCCCCGTGGTGACGGCGGCGATGCCCCGGTAGGAGCTGCCCGGCGCCCCCAGGAGCTCTCCCATCCCGGTCAGCGACCCGGGGACCAGGACCACCACGTCACGGGCCCACTCCGCGGGCCAGGCGGCGGAGACGACGGGCACCGCCCGGTCCGCCGCGGCGGCGATCTCGCGGAGCCGCTCGGGCTTCTGGCCGACGCCGAGGACGAGCGAGCGGGCGCCCCGGACGGCCGTCACGTCGCCCTGCTCCCAGAGGTGCCGCGGGGCGCCGGGGGCCGGGCGGTCGCCGGTCACGTACCAGCGGCCGGCCCGCTCGGTCAGGTCGAGGACCCGGGCGCCGGTGAGCGGCCGCCGGTCGTGGCCGGCCAGCTTGTGGCCGAGCTCGGCGCGCACGGTGGCCCGGCCGTCCGCCGGGCGGTCGACGCCGGTGACCCGGTAGCTCCAGCCGTCCACGGGAACCGGGGCGAGCCGCCGGAAGACGGCGAGGGCCGTCGGGGCGTACGAGGCGTCGACGTCGGCGAGGTAGCCGGCCTGGTCGCGGTCGAGAAGCGCCCTGGCGTGCCGGTCGAGCAGCTCCTGGAACTCCGGGGCGGCGGTGTCGGCGGGCCGGTCCGGGCGCGCGCCGCAGCCGACGAGCCCGGCGAGGAGGAGAAGCAGGACGGCCAGGCAGGCCGCCGTCGGCCTCCGCGCTCCACACCCCTGACCCGCCACGCCTCCGATCGTACGGTCGGATCGGCGCGGACCGCGCCCGGCCCCGGCCGGGACCGGCTCAGACCCGGGTCACCGTCACGTGCGACATCATGTTCACCGGGTCGTAGCGGACGGCGGCGCCCGGGTAGGGGGCGTGGATGACCTGCCCGTTCCCGGCGTAGATCCCCACGTGGCTGGCGTCGCCGCGGTACGTGACGAGGTCGCCGGGCTGCGCCTGCGAGAGCGGCACCTGCCGGCCCGCGTACCGCTGCGCCGAGGAGGTCCGCGGCAGGCTGATCCCGGCCTTCCCGTACGACCAGACCATGAGACCGGAGCAGTCGAAGGCGGAGGGGCCGGTCGCCCCCCACACGTACGGCCTGCCGACCGCGCTGCGGGCGGCGAGCACCGCGGCGGCGGCCCGCGAGGAGCCGGGGGCCGCCTCGGACATCGCGGGGAGCTCCTCGGCGCGTCCGCCGGAGCGCGAGGACCGGTCGAAGTCGGCGCGCTCCTCGGCGGTGAGGCTCGCAAGGACCCGGCGGGCCTCCGCGAGCTTGCGCTCGACCACGCGCTTGTGGCGGGCGACCTCGGCCCGGCTGCGCTCCAGCTCGGCCAGGGTCGCCCGGGCTTCGGACCGCTTCTGGTTCAGCCGGCGCTGCTCCCGCCGGAGCTCGCCGAGCGCGGCGCCCTGCCGGGCCGTGATCCGGTCGAGCGCGGAGGCCCGGTCGAGATAGGTGTCCGGGTCGGAGGAGAGCAGCAGGGCGAGGGCGGGGTCGATGCCGCCGGAGCGGTACTGGGCGCCGGCGACCGAACCGAGCGCGCCCCGCATGAGGTTGATGCGCTCCTGGCCGCGGGCGAGGCTGTCCTGGGCCTGGGAGACCGTGCGGCGCAGCGCGTCCGTCTTCTCGTCCGCCCGGTTGTAGCCCTCGGTGGCCTTCTCGGCCTCCTCGAAGAGGCGGTCGACCGTGGCACGGGAGGCCGCGGATCCGGCCCCCGGGTCGGCGCTCGCGGGGACGGCCCCGAGGGCCGCCGCCGCGGTGGCCGCGGCGGCGGTGAGGACGGTGACCCTGGCGGGCCGGCGGTGGGACACCACGACTCGCGCTCCGTTCGGCTCGACGCAGACTGGCGCGGCAGACAGTAGCCGTTGATCAGTCCCCGTCCAACGAAGGCGCCGGGCACACAAAATGACGCCCCGCCGGAGATGACAAGGTCACCGGCGGGGCGTCAGGTCAGCTCGCGTCGCGGCGAACCACCCGATTGGGCGGTACGGCTGCGCGGGTCGCGTCGGGCGGATCAGCCGCCGATGCGGACACCGAACTGGAACGTGCCCATGTAGTTCATGGACTCGTAGCGGACGCTGGCACCCGGCTTGGGCGCGTGGAGGATCGTGTTGTTGCCCGCGTACAGACCCACGTGCGACAGGCCGTTGAAGAAGACCAGGTCGCCCGGCTTGAGCTGGCTGCGGCCGATCTTCGTGCCGTCGTTCTGCTGGGTGTACGTGGTGCGGGTGAGGCCGACGCCGGCCTTGCCGTAGGCCCACTGGGTCAGACCGGAGCAGTCGTACGCGCCGGGGCCCTCGGCGCCGGACTGGTACGGCTTGCCGATCTGGGTGGCGGCGGCGCTGAGCGCGGCGGCGCCGAGACCGTTCGCGGGGACCTCGTTGCCGAGGTCGATGCGGTCACCGGCGGCGCGGCTGGCGCGCTGCTCCTTCTGCCGCTCCTCCTCGGCCAGCTTGGCCTTCTCGGCGGCGGTGAGGGTGTTGAGGAGCTTCTGCGCCTCGGCGAGCTTGCCCTGGAACTTCTTCTTCTTCTCACCGAGCGTCTTGCGGACGTCGTCGAGGTCGGCCAGCTTGGTGGTGGCCTCGGCCCGCTGCTGGGCGAGCGTGCGCTGCTTGGCCTGGATCGAGGTGAGCACGTCGGCCTGCTGGGCGCTGAGCTGGTCGATCGCGGACGCCTTGTCGAGGTAGGTGTCCGGGTCGGCGGAGAGGAAGAGCTGGAGCGCCGGGTCGATGCCGCCGGAGCGGTACTGGGCGCTGGCGACCGAACCGATCTGGTCGCGCAGGGTGTTGAGCTCCTGCTGACCGCGCGCCACCTTGTCCTGGAGGTTGCCGATCTCGTCCTGCAGCTTGCCGCGGCGCTCCTCGGCCAGGTTGTACTGCTCCGTGGCCTCCTCGGCCTCGTGGTGCAGCTCGTCGACCTTCGACTTGACCTCGTCGATCTTGGGCTTGGCGGGGGCCGCCTGGGCACCGGTCTGGGCGGTGAGCGCTACGGCGGCGGCAGCGGTCGCGGTGAGGACGGTCACGCGCATGCGGCTCGGCTGCTTGGGTCGACGGTGGGACGCCACGAAGGCGAGCTCCTTCTTCCTCAGAGCCGCCCAACCGGTAAGGGGCAGGCGGTTCCTCCGCCGCCACCCCGGATGGGTGATCAACCGCGCGAAGGTTCGAGCCCCGACCCTAGTGACCAACTTGTGATCAGTTCAAATCCCACCGGCAAAAATATCCCTCACCGGCCACTTAATTTACACAGACCGCACAGGCAGTGATGGGCACTTGACGGTGCGCCCTCCAGAATTCGGGCATAGGGCGCAAGAGTTGCCAAGTGTGGTGATGCGTCAGGAGAGCCGCGTAAGCCGCTTCAGGAGCAAGGCGGACGCCACGGGGCGGGCACCCGCCTTCGCCACCCCGTCGGCCACCTCCCGGTCGGTGGAGACCACCACGACCGGCCGGCCCGGCGGCTCCGCCCGCACCAGCTGACGGATCAGCTCGTCGGCGGTCACACCGGGCTTGGAGAAGAGCACCCGCACCCCGCGCGGCGGCGCGAGGAGCACCGGGGCGGCCAGTTCCGCCCCGTCGAAGACACAGGTCACCTCGGCGCCCGAACGGGCCGCGAGGGCCGACAGACTGCCGAGCAGCCGCAGCCGCTGCTTCTCCAACGGCATGGTGGGATAACCGGTCTTGGTGACGTTGTAGCCGTCGACGACCAGATGCGCCTGTGGCAGCGCGAGGAGCTGGTCGAGCAGCGCCGGGTCGGTCTCGGAGAGCGCCCGGGCCGCGATGTCCTTCGCCGACATCCGGCCGGGCTCCACCGCGTCCACGGTGTCCGCCGGGTGCACCGAGACGGGCGGCAGGGCGAGTTCGCGGCGCAGCCCCTGGGCGGCGTCGAGCACGGTGTCGAGGAGCAGCCGCAGCCGCATGTCCTCGACCGAGCGCCCCTCGCGGGCCGACCTGCGGCTCGCCTCCAGGGCGGCCTCGACCTCACCGAGCCGGGCCTTGAGCCGCCGGCTCTCGCTCTCCGCGGCCGACACCTGGGCCGCCGACTCCGCCTTCGCGGCGTCGATCTCTCCCCGGACGCGCCGCAGCGCCGCCTCGCCGCGCTTCACGTCGCTCTGGGCGCTGCGCAGCTTGCGGTGAAGCGATTCCGCTTCCTTCCGGGCCGTCTCCAGATCGTGGCGCAGCTGCTCGGTCTCGCCGCGGGCCCGGTCCCGGGCGGCGGCGAGCTCCTCGCGCAGCCGCTCCAGTTCCCGGCGGCCCGCCTCGTCAGCGCGCTCGGCGTCGACCCGCTGGGCCTCCTCGCCGGCGGCGGCCACCAGCTTGACCCAGCCGGGCGGGCGCAGCACGTAAGCCGCGGCCGCCACGTCGACGGGGTCGGCGGCGGCGGGCGGGGTGCCGGTCTCGACCGCTCCGGCCAGTTCGGGCTGGCCCTGCCGGAAGCGCTCGCCGATCCGCTGCCGGAACAGCGGATCGCTCTCCAGGGCGGCCGCCATGGCGTTCCCGGCGAACTTGGCGCGCCGGCTCGCGGTGAACCGGGCGTACTGCCTGAGGGGGGCGGGCAGCTCCGCGACGGTCAGGCCGCCGAAGGCGTCGGCGACCAGCGCGACGACCCGCCGCCGTACGCCTTCCGGCAGTGGGTGGTCGAGCGTCTCGGCAGCGTCACCTGCCGCGCCGGCCGGCTCTCCACCGTGCGCGGGCTGCTCCACGATCCGTCACCCCTATGTCGTCCGCGCCGTCCCTAGGAGGCGGCGCCCGGCCTGTCCACCAGCTCGATCTGGTCCACCGCGTTGCACCAGCGGCAGCGGACCGACTCGATGGTCTCACTGACCACCTGCCGCTCCTCGACCGTCGGGGCCCCCGCAAGGTCCAGATGGACGTACTCGACGACCTTGGAGGAGCGCGTCACGTCGAAACGGGTCAGGTTGCCGCAGAGAGTGCAGCGCCAGCGGGTCTCGTCGGTCGGCAGGGGAACCGTCGTCATCGTGCCGTCCTTCTTCCTGTTGCGGGATACCAGGTGCGGGAGCCGCGGTGCGCCGTCGAACTGCGGTCGTACTGCCCGTTACCCTACGGCCTCGCCGGTACGCCGGGGCACGGCGAGGCACTCTGTCCAGTTGGGCCCCGGTACGCCATGATCTGTCCATGATCGACTGGCGAGGCGCGGTCCGTGGTGTCCTGAGGTCCTGGCGGGGCGTCCGCAGCGGCCCGACGGTGACGTACGGACTGATCGCCGCCTGCTGCCTGCTCTTCGTGATCGGCCCGGTCTCCGGGCTCGACCCGGTGTACGGCACGGGGGACGAGCTCCTCGCGGCGCAGGGCGAGTACTTCCGGCGCTGGGGCGTCGTCCCCGCCGAGCTGATGAGCGGCGAGCCCCGCGCCCTGCTCACCCCGCTCACCGCGCTCTTCGTGCACGGCAGCTGGCTCCATCTGCTGGGAAACATGCTGTTCCTGTACGTCTTCGGGGCGATGGCCGAGGAGCGCATGGGTCCCGTCGAGTTCGCCCTCTTCTACCTGGGCACGGGCTACCTCGCCCTGGTCGGGTACGCGGTGGCGCACGCGAGCAGCGAGCAGACCCTGGTCGGGGCGTCCGGGGCGATCTCCGGGGTGCTCGGGGCCTTTCTCTTCCTCTTCCCGCGCTCCCGGGTCACCAGTCTCTTCCCGTTCCTCTTCTTCCTGCCGCTGCGCTTCCCCGCCTGGATCGTGCTGATCTTCTGGTTCGTGCTCCAGTGGCTGGCCGCGCGGGCCGCAGGAGCCGGTCCCGGCGTCGCCTATCTGGCCCATGTGGTGGGCTTCTCCGTCGGCTTCCTGTACGCCTGGGGGCGCTACCGGGGTGGGGATAGAGTGAAAGCCCCAACCGCGGCGACCGAGGGAGAAAGCCAGCCGTGATCACCGCGATCGTGCTCATCAAGACCAGCGTGGACCGCATCCCCGAGATCGCCGAGTCGATCGCCGCGCTCGACAGCGTCAGCGAGGTGTTCTCGGTGACCGGCACCTACGACCTGATCGCCATGGTCCGCGTCCCGCGCCACGACGACCTCGCCGATGTGATCCCCGGCAACATCAGCAAGATCCCGGGCGTCGAGGCCACCGACACGCATGTCGCCTTCCGCACGTACTCCCAGCACGACCTGGAGGCGGCCTTCGCCATCGGCCTGGAGTCCTGAGGACGGCTCCGCGGCGCGACGGAAGGGGGCCTCCCGGTCGGGAGGCCCCCTTCACCCGTACGAGTGAGTGCTCAGCCGCGGTCGGGGACGCAGCGGCCGTCCTCGGTGCGGTACTTCCACTGGGCGCCGTCGCGGACGAGTTCCTTCACGGCACCGACGAACCGCTCCACGTGCTCGTCCGGGGTCCCGGCTCCGAAGCTCACCCGGATGGCGTTGAGGCTCCGCTCCCCCGGGGCCGCCTCGGGGGCGCCGCACTCGCCCGGGTCCTGCGGGTCGCTGCCGAGCAGTGTGCGGACCAGCGGGTGGGCGCAGAAGAGGCCGTCGCGGACGCCGATGCCGTACTCGGCGGAGAGGGCGGCGGCGAAGTGCGAGCTGTTCCAGCCCTCCACGACGAAGGAGATGACGCCGACCCGCGGGGCGTCGTCGCCGAACAGCGAGAGCACCCTGACCTCGGGCACCTCGGCGAGGCCCGCGCGGACCGTGTCGATCAGGTGCCGCTCGCGGGCGACGAGGGAGTCGAATCCGGCCTCGGTGAGGGCCTTGCAGGCGGAGGCGATGGAGTAGACGCCGATGACGTTCGGGGAGCCCGCCTCGTGCCGGGCCGCGGTGGTGTGCCACTCCACGTCCACCCCGCCGTCGGCCCGGCGGGCCACCTTGCGGGAGGCGCCGCCGCCCGCGAGGTAGGGCTCGGAGTCCTGGAGCCAGTCGGCGCGGCCGGCGAGGACGCCGGAGCCGAAGGGCGCGTACAGCTTGTGCCCGGAGAAGGCGATCCAGTCCACGTCGAGCTCCTGGACGGAGACCGGGTGGTGCGGGGCGAGCTGGGCGGCGTCCAGCACGATCCGGGCGCCGTGCGCGTGCGCGGCGGCGGCCAGCTCCTTCACCGGCCACAGCTCGCCGGTCACGTTGGAGGCGCCGGTGACGCAGACCAGGGCGGGGCCGTAGGGGTCGCGGTCGGCGAGCGCCCGCTCCAGGGTGGCGACGGCCTGCCCGGGGGTGCGCGGCGCGTTGAGGTAGGTGACGCGGGCGTCCCTCCAGGGCAGCAGCGAGGCGTGGTGCTCGGTCTCGAAGACGAAGACCTGGCAGTCGGCCGGGAGGGTGGCGGCCAGCAGGTTCAGCGAGTCGGTGGTGGAGCGGGTGAAGACGACCTGGTCGCCGGGGCGGCAGTCGAGGAACTCGGCGACGGTGACGCGGCTGTTCTCGAAGAGGTCGGTGGAGAGCTGGGAGAGGTACCCGGCGCCGCGGTGGACGCTGCCGTAGTAGGGGGCGTAGGCGGCGACGTCGTCCCAGACCCTCTGGAGGGCCGGCGCGCTGGCCGCGTAGTCGAGCGCCGCGTAGGTCACCTCGCCGCCGGTGACGAGGGGGACGGTGACGTCGCGGCCGAGCACGGGCAGCGGGGCGGCGCAGCAGGGGTCGGCGGCCTCGGCGGTCCCGGCGGGCGTGGTCTCGACGAGGGTGGCGGTGGCGGCGTCAGGGCGTGCGGACATGGCGGTATCTCCCGGCGGGCGGTGCGGAATGGCTTCGGGGGACCCGTACGCGGCCGGACACGGCGGGGTACGGGGTGATGCCTCGGAGGACACGGCTGCACGGGGGAGGCCCGGGGTGCACGGGGTACGGAGAAGTGACCCTGATCCGACGATCCGAGGGTGAAGAAGGGGCGTATTCGCCCTATCGCATTCGCTTGCTCACGGAAAAAGCTCCTCGAGAGACCAGGACCCCTGGTGTTCGAGGGGTCCGCGCTTGCCGTAGACCTCGCTGCCTACGGCCTGGTCATCACCCGGGGCACCCCGCCACGGACGGAGGGTTGCCGGACAGCAAGCCGGGGCCAAAACGCTGTCACTCGTGACCTGTAGAGCATCCTGCCACATGATCGCCCAAGCGCAAGACCCCGGTCCGCATGGTGGACCGGGGTCGAGGGGACGGGGTGTCCGTCAGGCGTTGCTGGCGGCGATCCAGCGTTCGAGAGAGCGGAGGGCCGCGCCGGAGTCGATCGACTCGGCCGCTCTCGCGATGCTGGCGCCCAGCCGCTCGGCCAGGGTGCCGGTGCCGGGCTCCAGGGCGGTGAGCGCCGCGGCCGCGTTGAGCAGCACGGCGTCCCGTACCGGACCGGTCTCCCCGGCGAGCAGGCGGCGGGCCACGTCGGCGTTGTACGAGGCGTCGGCGCCGCGCAGGGCCTCCAGGGGCACCAGCTCGATGCCGACGTCCCGCGGGTCGAAGCGCTCCTCGGTGACCCCGCCGTCGCGGACCACCCAGACCCGGGAGGTGGAGGTGGTGGTCAGCTCGTCGAGTCCGTCGTCGCCGCGGAAGACCAGGGCGGAGTTGCCGCGCTCGGCGAGGACCCCGGCCACGATGGGCGCCATGCGCGGGTCGGCGACCCCGACGGCCTGGGCCCGCACCTGGGCCGGGTTGGTCAGCGGACCCAGGACGTTGAACGTGGTCCGGATGCCCAGCTGGCCGCGGGCGGCGGCGACGTGCCGCAGCGACGGATGGAACTTCACGGCGAAGCAGATGGTGATGCCGGCCTCCTCCGCGACCTCGGCGACCCGCCGCGGGGTCAGGTTGAGGTTGATGCCGAGCTTCTCCAGGACGTCGGAGGAGCCGGAGGCGGAGGACGCGGCCCGGTTGCCGTGCTTGACGACCTTCGTGCCCGTGCCGGCGACCACGATCGACGCCATCGTGGAGATGTTCACCGTCTTGGCGCCGTCGCCGCCGGTGCCGACGATGTCGACGGCGGGCCCCGGTACCTCGATCACGTTGGCGTGCGCGTACATGGTCCGTACGAGACCGGTGATCTCCTGCACGGTCTCGCCCTTGGCGCGGAGCGCGACCATGAATCCGGCGATCTGCGCGTCGGTGGCCTCGCCGCTCATGATCAGGTCCATCGCCCAGGCGGTGTCGTCGGCGGACAGGTCCCTGCCGTCGAGCAGCCCGTTCAGCAGGACGGGCCAGGAGCGGCCCGCCGACGTAGGTCCTCCAGCGGGGGTCGCAGCGCTCATGGCAGCTCCTGGTCAGTACGTGACGGCTAGGGCTCCACCCTATCCACCCGCGGGGACGGCGAAGAGCCCCGTCCATCGAATGGACGGGGCTCTCACCGTGGCGACTTGTCGGAAGTCGGGAGTTCCGGGATCAGTGGTGGCCGTGGCCGCTCTGGATCTCCTTGTACTCCTCGACCGTGGGCTTGGCGACCTGGCTGTCGCCGCCGTAGTAGCCCTTGTTGAGCTTGATCCGGAGCTTCTCGATGGCCCCGGTCTTGCGCTCCACGCCGTTCTCGTCGACGCCCGCCGGGAGCGCCGCCGCGTCGTACTGCTCGTGCGCGGTGAGGCGGTGCAGCTCGCCCTGGCTGAGCGGCTCGTGGATCTCGACGAACTCACCGTGCGGCAGGCGCTTGATGATGCCGGACTCGCGTCCGTGCAGCACCTTGTCCTTGTCGCGGCGCTGGAGGCCGAGGCAGATCCGCTTGGTGGCGATGAACGCGATGACCGGACCGACGAAGAAGAAGATCCGCACGAACCAGGTGATCGAGTTCAGCGACAGGTGGAAGTGGGTCGCCCAGAGGTCGTTTCCACCACCCACGAGCATGATCATGTACGCGGTGATCCAGGCGACACCGAAGGCGGTGCGCGTCGGAGCGTTGCGCGGGCGCTGCGCGATGTGGTGCTCGCGCTTGTCGCCGGTGATCCAGGACTCGATGAACGGGTAGACCGCGATGGCCGCGAGGACCGCCGGGAAGATCGCCAGCGGGATCATCACGCCCAGGACGAGCGTGTGGCCCCAGAGGTTGATCTCCCAGCCCGGCATGACACGGATGAGACCCTCGGCGAAGCCCATGTACCAGTCGGGCTGGGCGCCGGTGGACACCTGGTCCGGCCGGTACGGGCCGATGGCCCAGATCGGGTTGATCGAGGCGATGGCCGCGACGATCGCGATGACGCCGAAGACCAGGAAGAAGAAGCCTCCGGCCTTGGCCATGTAGACCGGCAGCAGCGGCATGCCCACGACGTTGTTGTTCGTGCGGCCGGGGCCGGCGAACTGCGTGTGCTTGTGGAAGAACACCAGGATGAGGTGGGCGACCACGAGGCCGAGCATGATGCCGGGCAGCAGCAGGATGTGGGCCGAGTAGAACCGGGCCACGAAGTCGCCGCCGGGGAACTCCCCGCCGAACAGGAACATCGACAGGTAGGTGCCGATGACCGGGACGGACAGGATCGCGCCCTGCATGAAGCGGACACCGGTGCCGGAGAGCAGGTCGTCCGGGAGCGAGTAACCGGTGAAGCCGGTGAACATGCCCAGGAAGAACAGCAGGAAGCCGAACAGCCAGTTGATCTCACGCGGCTTGCGGAACGCACCCGTGAAGAACACGCGCATCATGTGCACGAACATGCCGGCGAGGAAGATCAGCGCCGCCCAGTGGTGGATCTGCCGGATGAGCAGACCACCGCGGACCTCGAACGAGATGTGCATCGTCGAGTTGAACGCCTCGGACATCAGCTGTCCCTGGAGCGGGACGTACGGTCCGACGTACTCCACCTCGTTCATCGACGGGTGGAAGAACAACGTCAGGTAGACGCCCGTCAGGATGATGATGAGGAAGCTGTAGAGGCAGATCTCGCCCAGCATGAAGGACCAGTGGTCCGGGAAGATCTTCCGCATGTTGGCCTTGGCCAGCGTGTAGATCCCCAGGCGTCCGTCGGCCCAGTCGGCCACCCGCTCACCGGCGGGTGCTTTCTTCGTATCGGTCACGGTGCTCATCCGCGCTCCCAGAAGGCAGGGCCGACGGGCTCGTCGAAGTCGCCGAGCGCCTCCAGGAAGCCCTTGTCGTTCACGCCGATCCGCAGCTGCGGGAGGGCGTGACCGGCCGGGCCGAAGATGACGCGGGCGCCGTCGGAGAGGTCGAAGGTGGACTGGTGGCACGGGCAGAGGACGTGGTGCGTCTGCTGCTCGTACAGGGAGATCGGGCAGCCCACGTGGGTGCAGATCTTCGAGAACGCGACGATGCCCTCGTGCGACCACTCGAGCTCGCGCTTGTCCTTGATGTCCTCCGGCTGGATCCGGACGATCATCAGGGCGGCCTTGGCGATCTCGGTCTGGAAGTGGTGGTCGTGCTCCGAGAGGCCCTCGGGCATCGCGAAGGTCAGCGAACCGACCGCGACGTCCTCGGGACGCAGCGGCTCGTGCGTGTTCATGTTGATGAGCTGAAGCCCCTTGGCCCACATGGTGGACCGGAGCTTCTTCTCGGGCAGCGGGCCCATGTCACGCAGCAGCACGATGCCGGAGAGCGGAACGAGCGCCAGCGCGCCGAACATCGTGTTGCGGATGAGCTTGCGGCGGCCCATGCCCGACTCGGCGGCACCGGCCGCGAAGTCCGACATGACCTTGGCCTTGGTCTCGGCGTCGGCCGCGATCGGGTGACGCTCGTCCGCGATCTCGACGTCGGACATCAGGGTGCGGGCCCAGTGGACCGCGCCCGCGCCGATGAAGAAGAGCGCGAGGCCCAGGGTCCAGCCCAGTGCGAAGTTGAGCGCGGACACCCGGCCGAAGGGCCAGATGTACACGATCTTGTCGACCGGGAAGATCACGTACGAGGCGATGAAGCCGACCGTGGCCAGCATCGACAGCGTGAACATGAACGCCACGGCACGCTCGGACCGGCGCGCGGCCCGCTCGTCGATGTCCTGGATGCGGGGCTTGTGGGGCGGGAGGCCCGGGTCGGCGAACGGGTCGTCGGCGACCTTCACCGCGCCGTGCGCGGTGTCCTGCCCTGCCGGCAGGTTCTCTTCTGGAATCTCTTGGCTACTCATGACTTCTTGGCCTTAGCGGTGTGGGCCGCGACCCAGATGGCAACTGCGATCAGCGCACCCAGGCCGAAGACCCAGGCGAACAGGCCCTCGGAGACGGGGCCGAGGCCACCGAGCGAGAGACCGCCCGGGCTGTCGGCCTTCTCGCCGTTGACGGCCTGGACGTACGCGATGATGTCCTTCTTCTCCTTCTCGGGCATCGTCGTGTCCGGGAAGGAGGGCATGTTCTGCGGGCCGGTCTGCATGGCCTCGTAGAGGTGCTTCGGGCTCACGCCTTCGAGGTTCGGGGCGTACTTGCCGTAGGTCAGCGCGCCACCCTCGCCGGTGAAGTTGTGGCACTGGGCACAGTTGGTGCGGAACAGCTCGCCACCCTTGGCGACATCCGCACCGTCAGGGCTGTACTGGCTCTCGGCCGGCGTGATCGGGCCGGCGCCGAGCGAAGCGACGTACGCCGCGAGCTGATCGATCTCAGCCTGCGAGTAGATGGTCTTCTTCTTCGGGACCTGGGCGCCCGGCTGCTGGGCCGGCATACGGCCCGTGCCGACCTGGAAGTCGACGGCCGCCGAACCGACGCCGACGAGGGAGGGGCCGTCAGTGGTGCCCTGACCGCCGGTTCCGTGGCAGCTGGCGCAGCCGACGGAGTAGAGCTTCTTCCCCTCCTCGATGGCGAGGGACTGGGCGGTTTCGTCGGCCTTCGCCGTGCCCGCGGGCGCGAACGCGGCATACAGCCCCCCAGTGGCCGCCAGCGCGAGAAGTAGGACGACGACCGCCGCCAGCGGATGGCGTCGTCGTGCGGAGAGCTTTTTCACGGATTACCCCGGTGTCAGGATCTTCTGCGTCGATGCTTGCTGGATGTCTCGGTCCGCCGTGTCGGCGGCGCCGACTACTTGATCATGTAGATCGTGGCGAAGAGGCCGATCCAGACGACATCGACGAAGTGCCAGTAGTAGGACACGACGATGGCGGCGGTTGCCTGCTCGTGAGTGAACCTCTTGGCGGCGTACGTCCGGCCGAGGACCAGCAGGAAGGCGATGAGACCGCCCGTCACGTGCAGGCCGTGGAAGCCGGTGGTCAGGTAGAACACGGAACCGTACGGGTCCGACGAGAGCGAGAGGCCCTCGTGCTTCACCAGCTCCGTGTACTCGAAGACCTGTCCGCCGATGAAGATCGAACCCATCACGAACGTGATGATGAACCATGATCGGAGCTTCTTCACGTCGCCCCGCTCGGCGGCGAAGACGCCGAGCTGGCAGGTGAGTGAGGAGAGCACCAGGATCGTGGTGTTCGTCGCCGAGAACGGGAAGTTCAAGGCGTCTGCCTTTTCCGTCCAGTACTCGGCGCCCATCACCGATCGCAGGGTGAAGTACATCGCGAAGAGGGCCGCGAAGAACATCAGCTCGGAGCTCAACCAGATGATGGTTCCGACGCTGGTGAGGTTCGGTCGATTGACCGACGGGTGCGCGTGCCCTGTTTCTACTGTCGTTACTGTCGCCACGACCGACATTATGTCGGTCGCTTATCCCGCCCTCACTCCGGGGGGTGCCGTTCGGAGTGTCAGAGGGGTGTGTCCAGCCCGAACGGCCCAGTGCGAGGCCCCCCCGACACCCTTCGAACAGGTGTTGAACGGGTGTTGACGAGGTGTGGACCGGAGTAGCATCCGCGCATCGGTCGACGACGACCCACCCGCCTTCCCAGCCGGAGGAACGATGCAGTCGAGTGCCACGGTCCTGGTCTACAGCGACGACGCGAACACCCGCGAGCAGGTACGGCTGGCGGCCGGGCGCAGGCCCGCGTCGGACGTCCCGCCGGTGGAGTTCGTGGAGTGCGCGACGCTGCCGGCGGTGCTGAAGCGCCTGGACGAGGGCGGCATCGACGTGTGCGTCCTGGACGGCGAGGCGGTGCCGGCGGGCGGCATGGGCGTCTGCCGGCAGATCAAGGACGAGGTCTTCCGCTGCCCGCCCGTGCTGCTGCTCATCGGCCGCCCGCAGGACGCCTGGCTGGCCACCTGGAGCCGCGCGGACGCCGCGGTCACCCTTCCGGTGGAACCGGTCGAGTTCGCGGCGTCCCTGGCCGCCCTGCTGCGCTCGCGCCTCTCGATCGACGCGTAGGGCCGCGGGGGCGGGCGGCGGCCCTGCGGGGGCCCTGGACACCCCCTAGAGGGGCAGCGGCCGCAGCCGGGACTTCTCGGTGGCGGCCACCGGGCTTCCGGCGGCCTCCACCAGGGCGCTGCCCTCCCGCCACTTCTCCCACGGCAGGTTCCAGTCGCCGAAGCCGTTCCCGAAGGTGTCCATCGTGTCGCCGTAGCTGTTGACGACGCGGACGATGTCGCCGGCGCGGACGGTCTCGTAGAACCAGGCCGCGTTGCCGGTCGACATGCCGACACAGCCGTGGCTGACGTTCGCCACGCCCTGCGAGCCGACCGACCAGGGCGCGGCGTGGACGTACTCGCCGCTCCAGGTGACCCGGGTCGCGTAGTAGACCGGCAGGTCGTACGACTCGGAGCTGCCCTCGGCGATGCCGATGCTGGTGCCCCGCATCCGGACGTAGTACTCCTTGCCGAGGATCACTTTGATGCCGTTTCGGGTGGAGAAGCCCGGCTTTCCGGTGGTCACCGGAATGGTGTTGATCACTTCTCCGTTGCGCCGGACGGTCATGTAGTGCGACCCGGCGTCCGCGACGGCCTCGATCCGGTCGCCGATGGTGAGCTTCAGCGGCTTGGACTCGCCGCCGTAGAGCTTGTCGCCGACCTTGAGGCCGTCCAGGTTCCCGGTGACCGTGACCTGCGCGCCCGCCGGCCAGTACTCCTTCGGGCGGAAGTGCAGCTTCTTGTCGTCCACCCAGTACCAGGAGCCCTCGACGGACGGCGTGGAGCGGACCTTGAGCGCCCGTTCGACGACGGCGCGGGCCTTGCGGTCCTTGACGGCGAGGCTGAGCTCGGCCGTGATGGGCTGTCCGACGCCGTACGTGCCCGCCTCCGGGCCGAAGGCGGCGGTCAGTGCCCGCTTGGCCGGGGCCGTCTCGAAGGTGAACGTACGGGCGCCCGGAGCGCCGTCCTCGTCCTCGGTGGCGACGCGGACCGTGTAGCGGGCGCCGGCGGCCAGGGAGGCCGTGGAGCGCCAGCTCCGCCCGTCCGCGGTGAGTTCGCCCGCCAGGTGACGCCCTGTGGCGTCGACGGCGGTGACATCGGTGATCCGGCCCTCGTCACCCTTGGCCGTGACCTCCAGCGGCTTCTCGGGGTCCGCCTTGGCGCCGTCCCCGGGAGCGCTGACCGCGAGCTGGTCCGCCGCGTCGTACGCCCTGGCCGACAGCGGGTGGTCGTCGGAGCCCGCGCACCCCGTGGCGCCCGCGGTGACGGTGACGGCCAGGAGGGTGCAGCTCAAAACAGTCCGAATGCGCGGCGTGTCGTTCATGACTTCACGCTAAGGACAATCCTCCCGACCAGCGCGTCTAGTACTGCAAAAGAGGGGCCCGGACACTTCTGTGACGAAGTGTCCGGGCCCCTCTCGGGTGCTCCGTGGAGCGGTGCCGCTACTGGTTCTGGTTCTCGCCGCGGTAGAACTCGAAGACCCAGCCGAAGAGGCCGACCAGGATCAGCGGGGCGGAGAAGTACAGGATCCACCAGCCCATGGCGATGCCCAGGAAGGCCAGGGCGCCACCGACGGCCAGGGACAGCGGCTGCCAGCTGTGCGGGGCGAAGAAGCCGACCTCACCGGCCTCGTCCGCGACGTCCGCCTCCTTGTCGTCCTGCGCCATCGCGTCGACACGCTTGGCCGTGAAGGCCAGGTAGTAGCCGATCATGATGGACAGGCCGAACGCCAGGAAGAGCGCCGTGGTGCCGACCGGCTCCTTCGACCAGACGCCGTACAGGACGGCCATGGCAAGGATGAAGACGCTCAGCCAGATGAACATCTTGCCCTGGATCTTCACTTGCCGGCCTCCTTGCCGCCCGTGAGGGCCTCGGCCGCGTGCCCCTTGTTCTCGAGCTGGTCGAGAGCCGCGATCTCGGGGTGGTGCAGATCGAACGCCGGGGATTCCGAACGGATCCGCGGCAGGGTGAGGAAGTTGTGCCGCGGCGGCGGGCAGGACGTCGCCCATTCGAGCGAACGGCCGTAGCCCCACGGGTCGTCGACCTCGATCTTCTTGCCGTACTTGGCGGTCTTCCAGACGTTGTAGAGGAACGGCAGGATCGACAGACCGAGCAGGAAGGAGGAGATCGTCGAGATCGTGTTCAGGGCGGTGAAGCCGTCGGCGTCGAGGTAGTCCGCGTAACGACGCGGCATGCCCTCGGCACCGAGCCAGTGCTGCACGAGGAAGGTGCCGTGGAAGCCGATGAACAGCGTCCAGAACGTCATCTTGCCGAGCCGCTCGTCCAGCATCTTGCCCGTGAACTTCGGCCACCAGAAGTGGAAGCCGGCGAACATCGCGAAGACCACGGTGCCGAAGACGACGTAGTGGAAGTGCGCGACGACGAAGTACGAGTCGGAGACGTGGAAGTCCATCGGCGGCGAGGCCAGGATGACACCGGTCAGACCACCGAAGGTGAAGGTGATCAGGAAGCCGATCGTCCAGAGCATCGGTGTCTCGAAGGACAGTGAGCCCTTCCACATCGTTCCGATCCAGTTGAAGAACTTCACGCCGGTCGGTACGGCGATGAGGAACGTCATGAAGGAGAAGAACGGGAGGAGCACGCCTCCGGTGACGTACATGTGGTGGGCCCACACCGTCACGGAGAGACCGGCGATCGCGATGGTCGCGGCCACCAGACCGATGTAGCCGAACATCGGCTTGCGGCTGAAGACCGGGATGACCTCGGAGATGATGCCGAAGAACGGCAACGCGATGATGTACACCTCTGGATGGCCGAAGAACCAGAAGAGGTGTTGCCAGAGCAACGCTCCTCCGTTGGCCGCGTCGAAGACGTGTGCACCGAACTTGCGGTCCGCCTCCAGGGCGAACAGCGCGGCCGCGAGGACCGGGAAGGCGAGCAGGACCAGGACACCGGTCAGCAGCACGTTCCAGGTGAAGATCGGCATGCGGAACATCGTCATGCCGGGAGCGCGCATGCAGATGATCGTGGTGATGAAGTTGACCGACCCGAGGATCGTGCCGAAGCCGGAGAAGGCCAGACCCATGATCCACATGTCGGCGCCGACGCCCGGGGAGCGGACGGCGTCCGACAGCGGGGAGTAGGCGAACCAGCCGAAGTCGGCCGCACCCTGCGGGGTGAGGAAGCCGGCCACCGCGATGATCGAGCCGAAGAGGTACAGCCAGTACGCGAACATGTTCAGCCGCGGGAACGCCACGTCGGGCGCGCCGATCTGCAGCGGCATGATCCAGTTCGCGAATCCGGCGAACAGCGGCGTCGCGAACATCAGCAGCATGATCGTGCCGTGCATCGTGAACGCCTGGTTGAACTGCTCGTTCGACATGATCTGCGTACCCGGACGGGCCAGCTCGGCGCGCATGAAGAGCGCCATGAGTCCGCCGATGCAGAAGAAGACGAACGACGTGACCAGGTAGAGCGTGCCGATCGTCTTGTGGTCGGTGGTGGTCAGCCACTTGATCACGACATTGCCGGGCTGCTTGCGCCGTACGGGCAGCTCGTTCTCGTACGAGTCCTCAGCTGCGGCGGCACCCTGGGTTTCGTTGTGGATGCTCACAGTTGGTTCTTCTCCGCATTCCTGGCCGGGTCCGTCTGCTCGATGCCAGACGGGATGTAGCCGGTCTGCCCCTTCTCGGCCAGCTCCTTCAGGTGCTGCTGGTAGCGCTCCGGGGAGACCACCTTGACGTTGAAGAGCATCCGGGAGTGGTCGACGCCGCAGAGCTCGGCGCACTTCCCGAGGAAGGTGCCTTCCTGCGTCGGGGTGACCTCGAAGGAGTTGGTGTGACCCGGGATGACGTCCTGCTTCATGAGGAAGGGGACCACCCAGAACGAGTGGATGACGTCACGGGAGGTCAGGACGAACCGGACCTTCTCCCCCTTCGGCAGCCACAGGGTCGGACCCGGGTTGCCGGTCTGCGGGTTGCGGTCACCGGGGATACCGGCGTCGTAGACGCCGCCGGCGTTGTCCGGGAACTGGTCCTGGAACTTGTTCGGAATGGCCGCGAGGTTCTTGTCCGTCTTCGCGTCACCCTTCACACCGGGCACGTTCTCGACGTAGTTGAAGCCCCAGCTCCACTGGTAGCCGACCACGTTGACCGTGTGGGCCGGCTTCGGGGAGAGCTCGAGGAGCTTCGACTCGTCGCGCGCGGTGAAGTAGAAGAGCACCGAGACGATGATGAGAGGGGTGACCGTGTACAGCGCCTCGATGGGCATGTTGTAACGGGTCTGCGGAGGTACCTCGATCTTGGTCCTGCTTCGCCGGTGGAAGATGACGGACCAGATGATCAGGCCCCACACCAGGATTCCGGTGATGAGCGCAGCGGCCCACGAGCCCTGCCACAGGGAGAGGATCCGGGGAGCCTCTTCCGTGACGGGGGTGGGCATACCAAGGCGGGGGAAGTCTTCCCAGTTGTACGAGCAGCCGGTGGCTGTCGCCAGGATCAGGCCCGCAGTCAGCACCTGCGGCAGCTTCCGCCGCATCGGGCGCCGCGACGAGCGGTCGGAGCCGTTGGGACTCACGTAGCGCCTTCCCGAGAGTCTCGGCCCGCAGTGGTCGGCCACGGCCGTCCGTCTCGCTGGTCGGTCGCCGCCCCGGCCGCGGGCAGGGGTTTGGATGTTTATGCGGACCAAACCCTACTGGACGCTATTTGGGGTCGCGCGGGGAGGGTGCCCAACGCGCCGTCCGAGTCCCCGAAGGGGTGGACTCCGGGGTTCCGGAGGGGGGTCGGACACACCCGTTCTCGTCCCGCTGGGCGGTGGGGGTCCCCCCAGACTCCGTCCGGGGGGACCCCCACCGCCCWGCGGGACGATTGCCCACACGGCGGGGGGTGCGGCTCGGCGCGACCCGCGTCCGCGCAGTCGGGCGGGGGCCGTGCCCAGGAGGGCGCTGCCGCGCCGGTACCGCCGCGGCAGCGCCGGGCGGGCAGACGGGCCCGCCCGTAGCCGGGCGCACCCGGCAGCCTGCCGCGGCGGCGGCTCGCAGGGCAGCGCCGCCGGATCCGGGCCGCGCCGCGCCGGGAGCCGTGCCGCCTCGTGCCGCGCGCAACCGGACCCGCGCCGCCCGGTGCCGCGCGCCGCCGGGACCGGTGCCGCGCCCCGTCAGGCCCCCGCCGCGCCCCGCGTCGCGGTCAGTTCAGGTGGGACTGGACCTCCGTCGCCGCCTCGTCGCCGTACGCCTTCGTGAAGCGGTCCATGAAGTTCGCCCGGCGGAGTGTGTACTCCTGGGTGCCCAGCGTCTCGATGACCAGCGTCGCCAGCATGCAGCCGACCTGCGCCGCGCGCTCCAGGTCCACGCCCCAGGACAGGCCCGTCAGGAAGCCCGCGCGGAACGCGTCGCCGACGCCCGTCGGGTCGACCTTCGCCGTCTCCTCCGCGCAGCCGACCTCGATCGGCGTGTCGCCGACGCGCTCGATCCGGACGCCCCGCGAGCCCAGCGTGGTGACGCGGTGGCCGACGCGGGAGAGGATCTCGGCGTCGGTCCAGCCCGTCTTGGACTCGATGAGGCCCTTCTCGTACTCGTTGGAGAACAGGTACGTGGCGCCGTCCAGGAGCGTACGGATCTCGGCGCCGTCCATCCGCGCGATCTGCTGCGAGAAGTCGGCGGCGAAGGGGATGCCCCGCGTCCGGCACTCCTCGGTGTGGCGGAGCATCGCCTCGGGGTCGTCGGCGCCGATGAGGACCAGGTCGAGGCCGCCCACCCGGTCGGCGACGGTCTTGAGCTCGATCAGCCGGGCCTCGCTCATCGCCCCGGTGTAGAAGGAGCCGATCTGGTTGTGGTCCTTGTCCGTGGTGCAGACGAAGCGGGCCGTGTGGAGGACCTCGGAGATGCGGACCGAACCGGTGTCGACGCCGTGGCGGTCGAGCCAGCCGCGGTACTCGTCGAAGTCGTAGCCGGCCGCGCCCACCAGGATCGGGGTGCCGCCGAGCTGGCCCATGCCGAAGCAGATGTTGGGGCCGACGCCGCCGCGCCGGACGTCGAGGTTGTCGACGAGGAAGGAGAGGGAGACCGTGTGCAGCTGGTCGGCCACCAGCTGGTCGGCGAACCGGCCGGGGAAGGTCATCAGGTGGTCGGTGGCGATGGAGCCGGTGACTGCGATACGCACGGCGGGGTGCTCCTGCGGGAAGGCGGCAATGACGGACATTCACGCTACCGGCTGGAGGCCTCACTGCCGAACAGTGGAAACTACCCCAGAGTAGGCCTTTTCCCCGGGGGCGTGCGGTGCATACGGTGCGCCCATGACCATCTACCCCGCTTCACGTGAGCGTCACGAGTCCGAGCCGAGCCTCGCCGACCTGCGGGGCGACGGCGCACGGATGGCTCCGCACTGGGTGACCCCGGCCGCGCCCGCGCCCGCCCCGGTCTCCCCCGCGCTGATCCACGGGGTCGTCGTGCCGGCCGCCTCGGCGAGGCTGATCGACGCGACGGCCGAGTACGGGGGCTGACGGAGGGAACCGTCCGCCCGCCCGCTCCGTCCCATCGGCGTCCGTTCGAGACGAGGGAGCGTTGCGGTGAGCGGTACGGAGAACGTACGGAGGCGGCGGAGCACCATCGCGGCCTCGGTGGCGGCGGGTGTGCTGCTCGCCGGGGGCGGTGGCGTCTATCTCGCCACCTCGGCATCCGGTGACGGCACCGGCGTGGGCGCGGCCGCCAAGGCCGCGGACGCCGGTCCGCCGCCCACGCTGCGGCTGGAGGACGACGGCAGCGGCGGCGCCACCCCCGGTGGCGACACGGGGGGCGGCCCGGGCATCGCGCCCGGCGAGCCCGACCCCGGGGGCGGTCCGAACGGGACCGTCTACACAGCCAAGGGCCCACTCCCCCAAGGGCCCTCCTCGGCCGCGGTCCACCGGCCCGAGGGCCTGGTCACCTCGGCGGAGGTGACCAGGCTGGCCGAAGCGCTGGGCGTCTCCGGCAGTCCCTCGCTGGTGGGCGAGGTGTGGACGATCCGGCCCGAGAAGGACGGTTCGGGGGCCCGTCTCGACGTGGCGCGGAAGGCGCCGGGCAACTGGACGTACTCCTGGTACGACGGCGGTCCCGCGGGCGACGCCTGTCTGAAGGGCCGGGCCTGCCCGCCGCCGGGCGAGTCGAAGCCCGCGCCGGGCGGTACGCCGCTGAGCGAGGCGGCGGCGAGGGCGGCGGCCGCGCCGGTCCTCAAGGCGCTCGGCCAGGACGACGCCAAGGTCACCGCGACGGGAGTGGTGAACGGTTCGGTCCGCGTGGTCAACGCCGATCCCGTGGTGGGCGGGCTGCCGACGTACGGCTGGTCGACGGCGCTGCACATCGCACGGGACGGCCGGGCGGTCGCGGGCAGCGGGATGCTCAAGGAGCCGGCCGAGGGCGCCGCGTACCCGGTGGTCGGGGCGGCGAAGGCGCTCGCCGCGCTGAACGAGGACTCGAAGGGCACCGGCCCGATCGGGGTGGGGCGCTGCCCCACGGGCGCGCCGGGCGGCGGGGACGCCGGGAAGGCCCGTCCGGAGGGGAAGCCGGCGCCCGACGGCGTGGAGCCTGCCGTGCCCGGCGTTGACCCGGCCGTGCCGGGTGTGGACGGGAACGGGAAGCCCGAGGACGCCCGGACCGGCGGGACGCCGGAGCCGGGGCGCGTCGAGCCGGTCCCGCCCTGCCAGACGATCGCGGACCGGGCGGCGCCCGACCGGGTGCCGGTGACCGCCGCGGTGTTCGGGCTGGCCGCGCGTGATGTGGACGGCGAGCGGCTGCTCGTACCGTCGTGGCTGTTCACCGCGGACCCGGCGGACGGCGCGCCGTATACGGTGGCGCGGGCCGCGGTGGCCCCGGAGTACCTGGCGCCGCCGGCCACGCCCTCGCCGGTACCGACGCCCACGGAGCCTCCCGGGGACGGCGCGCTGCCGCGGGCCGTGGAGTCGGTCAAGGTCCTGGAGGGCGGCAGGGAGCTCGCCGTCACCTTCTGGGGCGGGGTGTGCAGCACGTACACCGTGCACGCCGACGAGCAGCCGGACCGGGTGACCGTGCGGATCGACGAGAAGTCCGACCCCGAGCGGATCTGCATCATGATCGCCAAGGACTTCACGCAGACCGTGACGCTGCGCGGTCCGCTGGGCGACCGTCCGGTGGTGGACGCGGCGAGCGGGGAGGCGGTGCCGCGCCGCTGAGCGGCGGGCACGCGGGAGTACGACCGAGGGCGGTGGCCCGGGAGGGAACTCCCGGGCCACCGCCCTCGGGTGCGCGGGGCCGCGTGCGGCCCGGCGGGACTTAGCTGAACGAGTCGCCGCAGGCGCAGGAGCCCGTGGCGTTCGGGTTGTCGATGGTGAAGCCCTGCTTCTCGATGGTGTCGACGAAGTCGATCGAGGCGCCGCCCAGGTACGGGGCGCTCATGCGGTCGGTGACGACCTTGACGCCGTCGAAGTCCTTCACGACGTCGCCGTCGAGCGAACGCTCGTCGAAGAACAGCTGGTAACGCAGGCCGGAGCAGCCGCCGGGCTGAACGGCGACGCGCAGGGCCAGGTCCTCGCGGCCTTCCTGCTCGAGGAGGCCCTTGACCTTGGCCGCGGCGGCGTCGGACAGGAGGATGCCGTCGCTGACAGTGGTCTTCTCGTCCGATACGGACATCTGCTTCTCTCCCGGTGTGTACGGAGACTGCTTGCCGACGGTTGCAACCGACGGTGCCCCGGATTCATTCCGGGCCGTGTGGGGTCTTTCTCCCTTCATGCTCGCACACCCTGTCCAGCGACGGGGACGACGAAGTCCGGCGGGGGCCCGGGGCGAAGTCCGAGGACGGCGGCGGCGAATTCGTCACATCGACACTATGGACATCGTCATGGTGACGTGAAGGGGTTATGATAGATAGCGTCATTTCGACGAAAAGGTTTCCCCGAAGACCCCGAAGAAAGGGTGCGTGACGTGACCACGGCCCAAGCCCGTCATGATCTCGACGTACAGCCGTCGCCGCTCGCCCTGCTTCTGCTCGGTCGCGAGGCCGACCCGAAGAGCGAGCGCGGCGTGGAGTGCCCCGGCGACCTCCCCTCGCCCTCCGACCCGGACCTGGTGGAGCGCGCCCGCGCCGCCAAGGAGAAGCTCGGGGACAAGGTCTTCGTCCTGGGCCACCACTACCAGCGCGACGAGGTGATCCAGTTCGCCGACGTCACCGGCGACTCGTTCAAGCTCGCCCGCGACGCCGCGGCCAGGCCCGAGGCCGAGTACATCGTCTTCTGCGGTGTGCACTTCATGGCGGAGTCGGCCGACATCCTGACCGGTGACGAGCAGAAGGTCGTCCTGCCCGACCTCGCGGCCGGCTGCTCGATGGCCGACATGGCCACCGCCGAGCAGGTCGCCGAGTGCTGGGACGTGCTGACCGAGGCGGGCATCGCCGACCAGGTCGTGCCCGTCTCGTACATGAACTCCTCGGCCGACATCAAGGCCTTCACCGGCAAGCACGGGGGCACGATCTGCACCTCGTCCAACGCCGAGCGGGCCCTGGACTGGGCCTTCGAGCAGGGGGAGCCCGGCACCACAAAGGTGCTCTTCCTGCCCGACCAGCACCTGGGCCGCAACACCGCCGTGCGCGACATGGGCATGTCGCTGGACGACTGCGTCCTGTACAACCCGCACAAGCCCAACGGCGGACTGACCGTCGAGCAGCTCCGCGCCGCCAAGATGATCCTGTGGCGGGGTCACTGCTCGGTGCACGGCCGCTTCTCGCTGGACTCGGTCAACGACGTCCGCGAGCGCGTCCCCGGCGTGAACGTACTCGTCCACCCCGAGTGCCGGCACGAGGTCGTCGCCGCCGCGGACTACGTGGGCTCGACCGAGTACATCATCAACACCCTGGAGGCGGCCCCGGCCGGTTCCAAGTGGGCGATCGGCACCGAGCTGAACCTGGTCCGCCGGCTCGCGAACCGGTTCGCCGACCAGGACAAGGAGATCGTCTTCCTCGACAAGACGGTCTGCTTCTGCTCGACGATGAACCGCATCGACCTGCCCCACCTGGTGTGGACGCTGGAGTCCCTCGCCGAGGGCAACCTCGTCAACCAGATCCAGGTCGACAAGGAGACGGAGGGCTTCGCGAAGCTCGCGCTGGAGCGGATGCTCGCTCTGCCGTAACGGTTCTCCCCCGGTACGCACACGCCCGAAGGGCGCCCCGCGCGGTGCGGGGCGCCCTTCGGCGTAGGCGCGTACGCGGACCTGTCAGGCGTCCAGCGCGTCCAGCAGCGAGGTGTCCGTGTCGGTGTTCGCCTCGGTGGGCTGCTCCGGGACCTTCCCGTCCTTCTTCGCCGCCTTCTTCTTCGCGCGGCGCTCCTTGCGGAGCTCCACCATCGCGTAGAGCGTCGGGACGAGGAGCAGCGTCAGCAGCGTCGACGTGATCAGACCGCCGATCACCACCACGGCCAGCGGCTGGGCGATGAAGCCGCCCTCGCCGGTGATGCCGAGCGCCATCGGCAGCAGCGCGAAGATCGTCGCCAGGGCGGTCATCAGGATCGGGCGGAGCCGGTGCCGGCCGCCCTCGATCACCGCTTCGACGACACCCAGGCCCTGCGCCCGGTACTGGTTGATCAGGTCGATCAGGACGATCGCGTTGGTGACGACGATGCCGATGAGCATCAGCATGCCGATCATCGCCGGCACGCCCATCGCGGTGTCGGTGACCACGAGCAGACCGATCGCGCCGGTCGCCGCGAACGGGATCGAGACCAGCAGGATCAGCGGCTGGACCAGCGACCGGAAGGTCGCGACGAGCAGCATGAAGACGATCGCGATGGCCGCCAGCATGGCCAGGAACAGGTTGAGGAAGGCCTCGGACTGGTCCTCGGAGACGCCGCCGATGCTGGCGGTGGCGCCCTTGGGCAGGTCGAGCGCGTCGATCTTCTGCTGGAGGGTGGCGCTGACGGCGCCGGTGTTGTCGCCGACCGGCTTGGCCGTGATCGTCGCGGCGCGGGCGCCGTCGATCCGGGTCATGGAGACCGGGCCGGGAACGAGTTCGACGGTGGCGACGTCGCCCAGCTTCACCGGGCCGAGGGGCAGCGCCCTGAGTCCGGCCAGGGTGGTGACCGGCTTCGCCGAGGTGATGAGGACGTCCCGCTCGCTGTCGTCGAGGGTCGCCTTGGCGGCCGGGGTGCCCCGGACGGCCTGGCCGACGATCATGCCGAGCGCGGCGGAGTCGAAGCCGGCGTCGGCCGCGGCGGGCTTCGCCCTGACCGCGATGCGCGGGACGGACTGCGCGAGGTCGCTCTGGACGTCGGTGACGTCCTTCATGTCGGCGATCGCAGCCCTGACCTGCTCGGAGGCCTTGGTGAGGACCTCGGCGTCGGCGGCCTTCACGACCACGCTCAGGTCCTGGCTGCCGAAGCCGTCGCCCGCGGCGATCTTGGTGTCGCCGATGCCGTCGAGGGCGGCGAGGCCCTTCTCGATGGCGTTCCGGGTCTTCTCGAACGCGGCGGAGTCCTCCAGGCTGACCTGGTAGGTGGCCTGGTTGGTGCCGGTGCCGCCGCCGAAGGCCGCCATGAAGCCGGACGAGCCGACGTTGACCTGGTAGTCCTTGACGCCGTCGGTGTCCGCGAGGAGCTTCTCGACCTTCTTCGCGGCCGCGTCGGAGGCGTCGAGCGCGGTGCCGGGCGGCAGCTCCTGCTGGATGCTGAGCACCTCCTGCTCGCCCTGGTCGAAGAAGTTCGTCTTCAGGAGCGGGGCCATGCCGAAGGTGACGATCAGGACCACGAAGGCGAGGGCGAGGCTGGTGAGCCGGCGCCGGGTCGCGAACCGCAGGACCGGCACGTAGAGGCGCTGGAGGCGGCTCTTCTCCTCCTTCTCCTCGGCGAGCCTGCGGGCCTCGGCCAGATCCTCCGGGGTGCCCTTGGGAGCGCGCAGGAACCAGTACGAGAGGACCGGGACGACCGTCAGGGAGACGAGCAGCGAGGCCAGCAGGGCCGCGGTGACCGTCAGCGAGAACGAGCCGAACAGCTCGCCGATCATGCCGCCGGTCAGGCCGATCGGCAGGAAGACGGCGACGGTCGTGAGCGTCGAGGAGGTGACGGCGCCCGCCACCTCGCGGACCGCGGTGAGGATCGCGGACTGCCGCTCCTCGCCGTAGCCCAGGTGCCGCTTGATGTTCTCCAGGACCACGATCGAGTCGTCGACGACCCGGCCGATGGCGATGGTGAGCGCGCCGAGCGTCAGCATGTTGAGCGAGAGGTCGCGGGTCCACAGCACGATCAGCGCGAGGACCACGGAGAGCGGGATGGAGACCGCCGTGACCAGGGTGGAGCGGATCGACGCGAGGAAGACCAGGATCACCAGGACGGCCATGACGAGGCCGAGGGCGCCCTCGGTGGTCAGGCCGGAGACGGCCTTGGCGACGGCCGGGCCCTGGTCGGAGACCACGGTCAGCTCGGCGCCCGCGCCGAGGTCGGCGCGGAGCTCGGGCAGCTTCTCCTTGACGGCGTCGGAGATCGCGACGGCGCTGCCGTCCTTGTCCATGGTGGCCATGACGGCGAGGCTGGGCTTGCCGTTGGTCCGGGTGAGGGAGACGCGCGGGGCCTCCTCCTGGCGGACGGTGGCGACGTCGCCGAGGCGGACGGCCTTGCCCTTGCCGGGAGTGGCCGCCGGGATGCGGAGGTCCTCGATCTGCCGCAGGGAGGTGAAGCCGCCGCCGACCTGGATGGTGCGGCTCTTGCCGGTCTCGGAGAAGGAGCCGGCCGGGAGGGTGCCGCCGCCGGAGCGGAGGGCCTCGCCGAGCTTCATCGTCGTGAGGCCGGCCGCGGCCAGCTTGCGGTCGTCGGGGGTGACGGAGACCTGGAGGTCCTGGACGCCGGTGACGGAGACCTGGCCGACTCCCTCGATGCCTTCGAGGGCGGGCACGACGGTGCGGTCCAGCAGGCCGGCGAGGGCCTGCGGGTCCTGGTCGGAGGCGGCGGCGAGGACGACGGTCGGGATGTCGTCCGTGGAGCCGGCCACGACCTGCGGTTCGACCGTGTCGGGCAGTTCGGCGCGGGCCCGGTTGACGGCCTGCTGGACGTCGGCGACGAGCTGCTTCGTCGACTCGTCGCCGTAGTCGAAGGAGGCCATGACGAGCGCCATGCCCTCGGAGGCCGTGGAGGTGACCGACTTCAGGCCGTCGACGGCCTTCAGGTTGCTCTCCAGCGGCTCGACGACCTGCTTCTCGACCACATCGGGAGAGGCGCCCTGGTAGGGCGCGAGGACCGAGACCATGGGCAGCTCGATCGAGGGGAACAGCTGCTGCTTCAGCTGCGGTATCGCGATCGCCCCGAACACCAGGGCGACGATGGAGATCAGCCCGATCAGGGCCCGTTGGGCGAGGCTGAATCTCGACAGCCAGGACATGGGGTCTCTCTTCTGTGGCGTACGCGTCGACGGGCGGGAGCAGCCGAGGCCCCGGCCCGGATCCGCGGGATCCGCCGGAGGTGCCCCCCGCCTATACGATCTGCCATCGAGCGCCGGAAGTCCTCGGCCCCCGGGTCCACATCCTTATCCCGCGCATACCGCGTCTGGAGTACGCGGGAGCCGCCGGTCACTCCACCCTCGGACGTACCAGTCCCGATTCGTAGGCGGTGACGACCAGCTGGGCGCGGTCGCGTGCGCCCAGCTTGGCCATGGCCCGGTTGACGTGGGTCTTCACGGTGAGCGGGCTGACGTCGAGCCGCTCGGCGATCTCGTCGTTGGAGAGGCCTCCGCCGACGAGGACGAGGACCTCGCGCTCCCGGGCGGTGAGCGCGGCGAGCCGCTCGGTGCGGCCCCGGCCGCCCTCGCCGGCGGCGTCGGCGCCGGGTCCCTGGGCGAGGAACGTGGCGATGAGGCCCTTGGTGGCGGTCGGCGAGAGCAGGGCCTCGCCCGCGTGGGCGATCCGGATCGCGCCGAGCAGCTCGTCCGGTTCGGCGCCCTTGCCGAGGAACCCGGAGGCCCCGGCGCGCAGCGCCTGCACGACGTACTCGTCGACCTCGAAGGTGGTCAGCATGACGATCCGCACGTCGGGGAGGTCCGGGTCCGCGGTGATCATGCGGGTGGCGGCGAGGCCGTCGGTGCCGGGCATGCGGATGTCCATCAGGACCACGTCCGGCCGTTCCGAGCGGGCGAGGGTCACGGCCTCGGCGCCGTCGGCCGCCTCGCCGACGACCTCCATGTCCGCCTCGGAGTTCACCAGGACCTTGAACGCGCTGCGGAGCAGTGCCTGGTCGTCGGCGAGCAGTACCCGGATCGTCATGTGTCCTCCCCCGTGCGGGACGTCACCGGAAGTATCGCCTGGACCCGGAAGCCGCCGCCGTACCGGGGGGCAGCGGTCAGGGTGCCGCCGAGCGCGCCGACCCGCTCGCGCATGCCCAGCAGCCCGTGCCCGCCGTGCGGGGCGGGGTCGGTGGCGGCCTCGGAGGTGCCGTTGTCGAGGACGGTGATCTCGACCGTACGGCCCACCCGGACGACGCTCACCTCGGCCTCGGCGTCCGGTCCCGCGTGCTTGCGCACGTTGGTCAGCGCCTCCTGCACGATCCGGTACGCGGCCAGGTCGACGGCCGCGGGCAGCGGCCGTTCCCCGTCGGTACGGGCCAGGGCGACCGGCAGTCCGGCGTTGCGGAAGCTGTCGAGCAGCCCGTCGAGGACGGCGAGGCCGGGCGCGGGCTCGGTGGGGGCCTCCGGGTCGCCGGACTGGCGCAGCAGCCCGACCGTGGCGCGCAGCTCGTCGAGCGCGGAGCGGCTGGCGTCCCGGACGTGCGCGAGGGCCTCCTTCGCCTGGTCCGGGCGCTTGTCCATGACGTGAGCGGCGACCCCGGCCTGGACGTTGACCAGGGCGATGTGGTGGGCGACGACGTCGTGGAGGTCGCGGGCGATCCGGAGCCGCTCCTCGGCGACCCGCCGGCCCGCCTCCTCCTCGCGGGTGCGTTCGGCCCGTTCGGCGCGCTCCCTGATGGCGTCGACGAAGGCCCGGCGGCTGCGGACGGCGTCTCCCGCGGCGGCGGCCATGCCGGTCCAGGCGAAGAGTCCGACGTTCTCCTGCGCGTACCAGGGCGTGGGGCCGAAGGCCATGGCGACGGCCGTCAGGACGGCCATGGTGGCGAGGCCGACCCGCCAGGTGGTGGGCCGGTCGGTGCGGGAGGCGACCGTGTAGAGCGCGACGACGGCGCTCATGGCGACGGTGGCGGGCCGGGTGTCGTTGACCAGTTCGAGGAGGCTGACCGCCACCGTGAAGCAGAGGACGTGGAAGGGGCGGCGCCGGCGCAGCACCAGGGCGACCGCCCCCAGCACCATGAGCAGCACGCTGAGGACGCTGGGCACCCGGTCGCCGAAGGTCGGCCCGGTCGGGCTGCCGTGGGGGTCGGTGAAGGACCCGGCGATCATCGAGACGAGCACGCCGAACGCGAGGGTGGCGTCGAAGGCGAGCGGATGCGCGCGGAACCCGTCGCGCAGACGGGCGAAGAGGCCGCCGGTGGCGGGTCCGGTGGGGGTCACGGGCACCAACGGTACGGGGC
>NZ_RDBH01000129.1:981918-995264 GCF_008042145.1 Streptomyces sp. adm13(2018) | reverse complement strand
GACGAGGGTTCGACGACACCCCCTGGGGGATGTCGGGACCTTCGGCAGGGTCGCCGGCCGGGATCTCCCGGGCGTCAGCCCGGGTCAGGGGTCGTCGAGCGGCTCTTCCGCGGCGTCAGCCCGGGTCACAGGGCGTCGAGCGGCACTCCCGCGGCGTCAGCCCGGGTCACAGGGCGTCGAGCGGCTCTTCCGCGGCGTCAGCCCGGGTCACAGACGAGCGGCTCTTCCGCGGCGTCAGCCGCCGCGGGCTCCGGATCGTCGGCCGGAGACTGCGGGGCGTCAGCCCGGGATGAGGCCGTCGTCGGAGAGCATCTCCCTGACCTCGTCCAGACTCGCGTCCGGGCCGGGCAGGATCAGCTCCGAGGGTTCGAGCGCCGCGTCCGGGAGCGGCTCGCCGAGCCGCCGGACCGCGCCGAGCAGGGCGCCCAGCGTGCGCCGGAAGCCGTCCTCGTCCCCCGACTCCATCTCCCCGAGCAGCTCCTCGTCGAGCCTGTTCAGCTCGACGAGATGGCCTTCGGCCAGCTTCCGCTGGCCCTCCCCCATGATCCGTACGATCATGACGCGTCCTGTCTGTTCGCGGGCTGTCGCCTACGTCCGGTGCCCGCGCGGACCGCTGCCCGCGCGGGCCGGCGCCTACTTCTCGAAGCGCGGGTGGGACTGGTGCTGCTGCGGGGCGTCCTGGGGCGCGGCAGCGCCGCCGCCCTCGATGGACTGCTGCTGCGCCGACGGGCCGCCGGCCAGCTCCGCCTTCATCCGCTGGAGCTCCAGCTCGACGTCCGTACCGCCGGAGAGCCGGTCGAGCTCCGCCTGGATGTCGTCCTTGGCGAGCCCGGACTGGTCGTCCAGGGCGCCCGAGGCGAGCAGCTCGTCGATCGCGCCGGCGCGCGCCTGGAGCTGGGCCGTCTTGTCCTCGGCCCGCTGGATCGCGAGGCCGACGTCGCTCATCTCCTCCGAGATGCCGGAGAAGGACTCGGCGATCCGGGTCTGCGCCTGGGCCGCCGTGTAGGTGGCCTTGATGGTCTCCTTCTTGGTGCGGAAGGCGTCCACCTTGGCCTGGAGGCGCTGGGCGGCGAGGGTGAGCTTCTCCTCCTCGCCCTGCAGCGTCTGGTGCTGCACCTCCAGATCGCTGACCTGCTGCTGGAGCGCGGCCCGCCGGGACAGCGCCTCGCGCGCCAGGTCCTCGCGGCCGAGCGCCAGTGCCTTGCGGCCCTGGTCCTCCAGCTTGGAGGACTGGCCCTGCAGCTGGTTCAGCTGGAGTTCGAGCCGCTTGCGGGAGGTGGCGACGTCGGCGACGCCCCGTCGCACCTTCTGCAGCAGCTCCAGTTGCTTCTGGTAGGAGTAGTCGAGCGTCTCGCGCGGATCCTCGGCCCGGTCAAGGGCCTTGTTCGCCTTCGCGCGGAAGATCATCCCCATACGCTTCATGACACCGCTCATGGGCTTCGCGCGCCCCCTTCTGACGGACTTCGGCTCCAGCTTTCGACAGGATCCACAGTACGGGCCCTGTCTCCATTACCGCACTGTTCGGAGCCGGATGCGCTCCTCCCCAAGGACGACTACGGTCGGCCTCCCCTCCCGCGCAGGGAGTAGATGGATCTAGGGGAAACCCGCGCCCGTCCCGCGTACGTACCGCCGTAGACGCACTCTGTTAGCGGATCGTTCCCGCCCGGCATGGGGTTCATGCCCGCCACCCCGTACCCTTGGGTTTTGTGTTCCGTAGCCGTTCGAAGGACGAGAAGGCCCCCACCGACAAGGTGACGGCGGACCTCTCCAAGCAGCCCCGCGACCCCGAGGCCCCCAAGGGCCGCCCGACCCCGAAGCGGAGTGACGCGCAGACCCAGCGCCGTCGCGCCGCGACGGTGCCGACCGACCGCAAGGAGGCCGCCAAGCGCCAGCGCGAGGCACGCCGGTCCGACCTGGCGCGCCAGCGCGAGGCGCTGGCCAGTGGCGACGAGCGTTACCTGCCGGCCCGGGACAAGGGTCCGGTCCGCCGCTTCGTGCGCGACTTCGTCGACTCGCGGTTCGCGATCGCCGAGTTCTTCCTGCCGATGGCCGTGGTGATCCTCGTGCTGTCGCTGTTCGGCAACGCCAACCGGTCGCTGCAGAACATCTCGCTGCTGCTCTGGCTCGGTGTGATCATCCTGATCGTCATCGACTCCGTCGGCATCTGGATCCGGCTCCGGAAGCAGCTCAACGAGCGCTTCCCGAACGAGCCGAAGCGCGGCGCCGTCGCCTACGGTCTGATGCGTACGCTCCAGATGCGCCGACTGCGACTGCCGAAGCCGCAGGTCAAGCGCGGAGAGCGGCCCTGAGCGCCGAGAGTTCGGAGACCGTCGAGCGGGCCTTCGGTGCCGCGACGTCGGAGTCGGGGGGGCCCGTACTGCCCGTCGTCGCGCACTGGCCCGCCGGTTCCGGCGGGCTGCGCGACACCATCCGGCAGGAGATAGTCGCCCGGCAGCTCGACGAGCAGATAGCCGGCCGCTACCCCGTGGGGCAGCGGCTGCGCATCCTCGACGCCGGCATGGGCCAGGGCACCCAGGCCCTCCGCCTCGCCCGCGCGGGGCACACGGTGACCGGCCTGGAGGCCGATCCCGACCTTCTGAAGGCCGCCCGCGAGTCGCTGGCGACCGAACCCGCCGGAATCCGCGAACGGGTCCGGCTGATCGAGGGCGACGGGCGCGAGACCGGGGTGCACTTCCTCCCCGGCAGTTTCGACGTCGTCCTCTGCCACGGCGTCCTCATGTACGCGGACGAGCCCGACGCGCTGCTCGCGGGGCTCGCCCGGATGCTCGCCCCCGGCGGGCTGCTCTCGCTGGTCGTACGGAACGCGGAGGCCCTCGCCATGCGTCCGGGGCTGGCCGGCGACTGGTCCGGTGCGCTCGGCGGCTTCGACTCCGACGTCTACACCGACGACGACGGCGTGAAGGTGCGGGCCGACCGGCTCGACGCGCTGACGTCGACGCTCGCCGGGATCGCGGCGCCGCTGCACGCCTGGTACGGGGTGCGGGTCTTCACCGACGCCGTCCCCGCCGACGCGGGGCTGCCGCCCGCCGAGGAGCTGGACCGGCTGCTCTCCGCCGAGGACCGGGCGGGGCGGACCGAGCCGTACCGCCGGGTGGCGGCGCTGCTGCACCTCTGCGGGGTACGGGGCTGATTCCGGCGCCGGCCGTCTACGGGCGGCCGGGGCGCCGGGCGGGGCTCGGGCTCCGCTGATCGGCTGCGCTCGCCGGGCCGGGTGGCCGGACGGCACGGATACTCCGGACATGGACGTCTCCCCCGCCCGCGCGCCGGGTCCGCCGAGGTCCCCGCTCTCCCGTCTCTCCGGTCTCCCCCCTCTCCCCCGTTCCGCCGTTCCGTCGCTGGCCGCCGTGGTCTGCGCCGTCGGGCTCCTCGGCGGCTGCTCGGGCGGCGGCGGCGCGCCCGCGCCGGACCGCTCCACGCAGGCGGCGGCGCCGCTCGCCGCGAACGACCTGGAGGACGACTACCGGGCCGTCATCAAGAACGTCCTGCCGTCGGTCGTGCAGATCGACGCGTCCGAGAGCCTCGGCTCCGGGGTCGTCTACGACGACAAGGGCCACATCGTCACCAACGCGCACGTGGTCGGCCGGGAGAAGACCTTCCGGGTCAGCGCGGCGACGGGCGGCCGGCCGGTGACCGCCCGGCTCGTCTCCACGTACCCCGAGCAGGACCTCGCGGTGATCAAGCTGGAATCGCTGCCGCAGGGGCTGAAGCCGGCGCGGTTCGGCGACTCCTCGGCCGTCGACATGGGCCAGATCGTGCTGGCGATGGGCTCCCCGCTGGGCCTGTCCGGCAGCGTGACCCAGGGCATCGTCTCGGCGACCGGGCGCACGGTCAGCGAGGGCCAGAACGGCGGCGGGACGGGCGCGACCCTCGCGAACATGGTCCAGACGTCGGCGGCGATCAACCCCGGGAACAGCGGGGGCGCGCTGGTGAACCTGGACGGCGAGGTCATCGGCATCCCGACGCTGGCGGCGGTCGACCCGGAGCTGGGCGGCGGTTCGGCGGCCGGCATCGGGTTCGCGATCCMCGCCACGACGGTACGGACGATCGCGGACCAGATCGTCAAGGACGGCAAGGTCACCGACTCGGGCCGGGCGGCGCTGGACATCACGGGCCGTACTCTCCTCGACGACGCCTACGAACCGACGGGCGTGGCGGTGGTCGAGGCACCCGCGAACGGGGCGGCGGGGAAGGCGGGGCTGCGGCCGGGGGACGTGATCACACGGCTGGGCGACACGGAGATCACGACGATCACGTCCCTCGCGGAGGCGCTGGCCGCGCGCCGGCCGGGGGACGAGGTGGTGGTGACGTATGAGCGGGGGTCGGAGACGCGGACGGCAAAGGTAAGGCTGGGCGAGATGTAGGGGGAGCAGGGGGCTGCCGCGCCTGGCAGCCCCCCGCCACCCCCGTGTGGGCGATCGTCCCGCCGAAGTCTCAGCCCTCTGCGTTCAGGGGCATCGGGCCGTAGATCTTCGTGTCGTCCTCCGAGAGGGTCACCTGGTCCGCCCCTCCGCCCAGCAGGTCACGCCAGTGCTCGCCGATCCAGCTTTCCGCGTCGCCCTGGGTGGTGAACTCCTCCGGCGTCACCACCGGCTCGACCTCCGTGCCGTCGGACTTCTCGAACCGCCACGTCCATGCCATGTCCGCCTCCTGGCGCTCACCGGATGATCCGTTTCCTGCCCGCAGCGTAGCCGGGCGCGCACCGCTCGCGGTGGCACGGGAGGATCTGAGGGTGGAACTGACTCTGCTCGGCACCGGTGCCCCGCTCGGACTGCCCCGTCCCGACTGCTCCTGCGCCGTGTGCGCGCTCTCCCGCGGACCGGGGGTGCGCGCCGCGACGGCGCTGCTCGTGGACGGGGCCCTGCTGCTCGATCTGACCCCGGGCGCCGCGCTGGCCGCCGCGCGGTCGGGGCATTCGCTGGTGGGTGTGCGGCAGGTGCTGCTGACCCATCCGCACGACGGGCCCGCGGTGGAAGTGCCCGCGGGGCTGCCCACCGCCGGGCGGGTGCCGGACGGACGGGAGTTGACGCTGATCTCCGGGCACCGGGTGCGGGCGGTGCCGATGGACTCCCCCGGTACCGGGTACGAGGTGACCTCGGCCGAGGGCGCGACGCTGCTGTACCTGCCGCCGGGCGGCTCACCGGCGGGGCTTCCGGAGGACCACCGGCGGCCGTACGACATGGTGGTCGTGGACGTGACGGGGCGGCCGGAGGCGCTGGCCCGGCTGCGGGCGACCGGGGCGGTCGGTCCGGCGACGGACGTGGTGGCCGGGCACCTGGACCACGACGCGCCGACCGGCGCCGAGCTGGACCGGCGGCTGGCCGCGGCGGGCGCGCGGGCGGTGCCGGACGGGACGACGCTGTACGTGGGCGAGTACCACGAGGTGCCGGACGTGCCCCGGCGGACCCTGGTGACCGGCGGGGCGCGGTCGGGGAAGTCGGTGGAGGCCGAGCGGCGTCTGGAGACCTTCCCCGACGTGCTGTACGTGGCGACCGGCGGGGGCCGGGAGGGCGACCCGGAGCCACCGAGACCTGTGACCTCGTACCGCTGCTCGAAGGGGACGGGCCGGCGCTCCTGGTCGACTGTCTGTCGCTGTGGCTGACGGACGCCATGGACCGGGTCGGCGCCTGGGACGACGAGAGCTGGGCGGGCGGCGGGCGGGCGGCGCTGCGGGAGCGGACCGCCGCGCTGGTGGCGGCGGTGCGGGCGACCCGCCGTACGGTCGTTGCGGTGACGAACGAGGTCGGTTCGGGTGTGGTGCCGGCGACGGCGGCGGGGCGCCGCTTCCGCGACGAGCTGGGCCGGCTGAACGCGGCCTTCGCGGACGAGTGCGAGGAGGTTCTCCTCGTGGTCGCCGGTCAGGCGCTCGTGCTGCGCGGGTAGGGTGCCAGCACCGATGGCCCTCGCTGATTGTCACAAGGCGGATACCCGTGAACCTGGACGACTTCTCCGATCTGATCGAGCGCCCCGACGGGGGGATCCGGCGGGACGCCGAGGAGCGCCGCGAGCGGCTGGCCGTGCCGCCGGGGTCGCTCGGCCGGCTCGACGAGCTCGGGGAGTGGCTGTCGGCCGCGCAGGCCTCGGTGAAGGTGCGGGCGATCGAGCAGCCGAAGGTGGTGCTCTTCGCCGGGGACCACGGGGTGGCCTCGCTCGATGTGTCGGGGCGCCCGGCGGGCACCGCCCACGAGCTGGTGCGGGCCGTGCTGGAGGGCGCGAGTCCGGTCGCGGTGCTGGCGCGGTCGACCGGCGTGCCGGTGCGGGTCGTGGACGCGGGGGTGGACTGCGACCCGGAGCTGCTGCCGGCCGAGGTGGTGCGCCACCGGGTGCGGCGCGGCAGCGGCCGGATCGACATCGAGGACGCGCTGACGGCCGAGGAGACCGAGGCGGCGGTCCGGCTGGGGATCGCGATCGCCGACGAGGAGACGGACTCGGGCACCGATCTGGTGGTGCTCGGTGATCTGAGCGTGGGCGGGACGACTCCGGCGGCCACCCTGATCGCCGCCCTGTGCGGGACGGACGCCTCCGTGGTGACGGGCCGCGGCGGTGCCGGGATCGACGACCTGGCGTGGATGCGCAAGTGCGCGGCGATCCGTGACGCGCTGCGCCGGGCCCGGCCGGTCCTGGGTGACCAGCTGGAGCTGCTCGCGGCGGTCGGCGGGGCGGACCTGGCGGCGATGACGGGCTTCCTGCTCCAGGCGTCGGTGCGGCGGATGCCGGTGATCCTGGACGGTGTGGTGGGCGCGGCGTGCGCGCTGGTGGCGCAGCGGGCGGCGTTCCGGGCGCCGGACTGGTGGCTGGCGGGTCAGGTGAGCGGGGAGCCGGCGCAGGCGAAGGCCCTGGACCGGATGGCGCTCAACCCTCTGCTGGACCACGGCGTCCATGTGGGTGAGGGAACCGGGGCGCTGCTCGCACTCCCCCTCGTCAAGGCCGCGGCGGCGTTCGCCGCGGAGCTGCCCGAGCGTCCGGATCCGACCACTCCGGACGGCGGGGACACCGGCTCCGGGGCCTGACGCGGGGACGCAGGGATTCGTCGGCTCCGGAGGCGGCCGTACGCGCGGCGCACGTCAGGTGCGCACGACGCGCGCGCGGCCGCCTCCGGCGTCGGCGCATGACAAACGACGCCCCATATGATCGCTTTTCATGGGAGAGGTCCGTTTGTCCGCCGAAGCAGCGCCCCGGGGCACCACGGCCCGTTCACGGCGCAGCGCCGCGTTCGCCGTCTGGTACCTGCGCGTCGTCACGTTCATCAATTTCCTGAGTGCCGTCTGGGTCTCCTTCGGGCAGGACCTGCGCCGGCACAACGAGGACAACTTCTTCACTCCGTACCTGCTCACGGCCGGCTTCGCCTCGGGGGTCTTCACCCTCTTCCTGGCGATCACCATGCGGCGGCGGAAGCGCGCCGCGTGGATCCTCAACCTGGTGCTGAGCGGGCTGTTCCTGTTGCTCTTCGCGCTGGTGATGCTCTTCCCCGAGATCCGCCAGCACGCCCAGAACTGGATCTCGCTGGTCCTGACCGCCGCGTTCGTGCTCGCGCTGCTGCTCGGCCGGAAGGAGTTCTACGCGAAGGGGGACCGCTCCAACCCGTGGCTGGCCGCGGTGGTCGCGGTCGGCGGTCTGCTCGTCACCTCGCTGCTGGCGGCCGTCCTGGTCACCGTCACCAACGCCTCCGACGCCCCCTCCACCTTCCTGGAGCGCTGGCGGTACGGCGTGATGCGGTTGATCACTCTGGCCTCGGACGACTCGCGGTTCGCCGGGATCAGCCCGCCGGGCTGGGTGGACGTGACCATCAACGTCCTGTCCACGCTGCTGCTGTTCGCGGTGCTCTTCGCCGCCTTCCGCTCCCGCCGGGCCACCGACCCGCTGACCGAGGAGGACGAGGAGCGGCTGCGGGCCCTGCTGGACAAGCAGGGCGACCGCGACTCGCTCGGCTACTTCGCGCTGCGCCGCGAGAAGAGCGTCGTGTGGTCGCCGAGCGAGAAGGCCGCCGTGACCTACCGGGTGGTCGGCGGGGTCTCGCTCGCCTCCGGCGACCCGATCGGCGACCCCGAGGCGTGGCCGGGCGCGATCGAGCCGTGGCTGGCCGAGGCGCGCGAGCACGGCTGGATCCCGGCGGTGATGGGGGCGAGCGAGGAGGCCGGGGTGATCTACGCCCGGCACGGTCTGGACGCCCTGGAGCTGGGCGACGAGGCGATCGTCGAGACCGATGAGTTCACCCTCGACGGCCGGGCCATGCGGACGGTCCGGCAGGCCTTCAACCGGGTCAAGCGGGCCGGGTACGAGGTCCGGATCCGGCGTCACGAGGACATCCCCGCGGAGGAGATGGCCGAGCTGCTGCGCAAGGCCGACGACTGGCGGGACGGGGCCACCGAGCGCGGCTTCTCGATGGCGCTGGGACGGCTCGGCGACCCGCGGGACGGCCGCTGCGTGATGCTGGAGTGCACCGACGAGCAGGGTGAGCTGCGGGCGGTGCTGTCGTTCGTGCCGTGGGGTCCGAAGGGGCTGTCGCTCGACCTGATGCGCCGGGACCGCGACTCCGAGAACGGTCTGATGGAGTTCATGGTCATCGAACTCCTCCAGCGGGCCAGGGAGATCGGGATCACTCAGGTGTCGCTCAACTTCGCGATGTTCCGGTCCGTCTTCGAGCGTGGCTCGAAGCTCGGGGCGGGGCCCGTGCTGCGCATGTGGCGTTCGCTGCTCAGCTTCTTCTCCCGCTGGTGGCAGATCGAGTCGCTGTACCGCGCCAACGCCAAGTACCGACCGATCTGGGAGCCCCGATTCATGCTCTTCGAGAAGAGTGCGGACCTGCTGCGCATCGGCCTCGCGGCGGGCCGGGCGGAGGGGTTCCTGGAGGCCCCGGGGCTGCCGAAGTGGATGCACCGCCGGCATCTGGAGAGCGGCCGTTGAGACGCGCCCTCCGGGAGTTCGCCCGCCGTGAGTGGGGGCCGCTGTTCCGCACCGTACGGACGGCGCTCGTCACCCAGCGGTGGCGGGCGGTCCCCATGACGCTCGCCGCCGTCTGCCTCACCGCCCTCTTCCAGCTGGTGCAGAACCAGGACTGGGGCTACCAGCCGGTCCAGAACATCGGCTCCGTACGGGCCGAGGACCCGTTCTGGCTGGCGCTCCTGCGGACCCCGCTCTCGCTGTTCGTGCCCGCGCTCGACCTGCCCGTGTGGGGCGCGCTCGCCCAGGTGCTGCTGGTGTTCGGGATCGCCGAGATCTGCCTCGGGCGGCGGCGGACGCTCGCCGTCGCGTATCTGGCCACGCTCTGCGGGACGCTGTACGCGCGGGTGGGCATCGCGCTCGGGCCGGACAGCCCGTTCGGGCTGCCCGCCTCCGACGCGCTGGTCCACGACACCGGGCCGTCGGCGGCCGTGGTCGGCCTCGCCGTCTACGTCTGCTGGCGGTACCGGGCCCGGTGGACGGGGACGCTCGTGGTCGTGGCGATGGTCGTCGAGGTGATCGTGAAGCCGAACCTGGCGGGCAAGGAGCATCTCGCCGCCATCGCCGGGGTCCTCGTCCTGATGGGGGTCCAGGCCTGGCGCGAGCGCGGTCAGGAGGGCGTGGAGCCGCCCCGCCCGGGGACCCGCTCCTGGAAGCCGCCGATCAAGTCCTGAGTGCGACGCCGGATCCTGGTCCAGCGCCTGTCGTGCCGGTAGGTGCGGATCCGGGACCGGGCCCGCGCCCGGTGGCGGCGGCGGTAGAACCGGCGGGACCACCAGGAGCCGGGCCGGGCGAGCCGGACGGCGCCGACGATCGCCACGAACGGGATCAGGGTCCCGATCACCGCCATCCGGAACTTCCCCTTCACCAGGGTGATCAGGATGAGCAGGAAGTTCAGGGCGAGGGTCAGGATGAAGGTGAGCCGGTCCTGGCGTTCGCCGGCGGTCATGTCGTCGACGCCGAGCGGCGAGAAGCCGCTCAGGGTGAGCCCGACCAGGGCGGCGGTCAGGACGACGACCTCGACGCTCTTGCGGCCCTCGTCGCTCCAGTACACGTCGTCGAGGTGGAGGATCAGCGCGAACTCGTCCAGGACGAGGCCCGCGCCGACCCCGAACACCACGGCGAAGACGGCCGCCCCGACCCCGTGCCGGTCGCTGCCGACCGCGCCGAAGCCGCCGATCACGGTGAGGACCACGCCCGGCACGACGTGATGGATGTGGAGCCCGCCGGAGGAGACGTTCCCGAAGGGCCCCCTGCCCGCCCGGATGAGACGGACGATGGTCCGCGTGACCAGGAACGTCACGATGAACGAGGTCAGCGCGAGGAGCATCGGGAGCTTGCCCGGCTCGACGATGTTGCGGGAGAACCAGTGACCCATGCCACCCCGTTCCGGATTGCGCGAAATGCCCGGTATGCGCAATCTACCGTCCGGAGGCGGCGATTACCCTGCCCGGATGGACGGCCTGCGTTTCGCCTTCGGCACCCTCACGGTGTTCCCCGCCCGCATCACCCGCTGGGACCGGGACGCGGCACGCGCCGGCATGC
This sequence comes from Streptomyces sp. adm13(2018), assembly GCF_008042145.1. Lineage (GTDB taxonomy): Bacteria > Actinomycetota > Actinomycetes > Streptomycetales > Streptomycetaceae > Streptomyces. The sequence goes on along the minus strand of NZ_RDBH01000129.1, from coordinate 984,761 downwards.
TCTGCGCCCCGCTGGCGGGGCTGACCGTCGGGTTCTTCGCCGCCGGACTGGGCGGCGCGTTCCTCGCCCTCGGCTCGGGGCCGCTGCTCGCCGCCGTCGTCTCCACCGCGGTGCCCGCCGTCCTCACCCGCGGCCTCCACCTCGACGGCCTCGCCGACACCGCCGACGGCCTCGGCAGTGCCAAGCCGGCCGAGGACGCGCTGCGCATCATGAAGCAGTCGGACGTCGGCCCCTTCGGCGTCATCGCGCTGCTCCTCGTCCTTCTCGGCCAGGTCGCCGCGCTCTCCGAGCTGTACGGGGAGGGCTGGGCACACGGCGCGGTCGGCACCGCGCTGGCCGCCACCGTCGCCCGCCTCGCCCTCACCCACGCCTCCCGCCAGGGCGTTCCCGCGGCCCGCCCCGAGGGCCTCGGCGCGATCGTCGCCGCGACCGTCCCGGTCCGGTCCGCGACGCTCTCCACGGCGGTCGTCCTGGTCCTGCTCGCGGCGACGGGCCTGCTGTTCTCCCCGTACGACGCGGTCCGCAACGTCCTGGCGGCCGGGGCCGCCCTGGCTGCGTCGGCGGCCCTCCTGCGCCGCTGCGTACGGCGGTTCGGCGGGGTGACGGGCGATGTGTTCGGAGCGGTGGAGGAGACGGCCGTGACGACGGCGCTCGTGGTCCTGGCCCTCGGCTGAACGGCCCCGGGTCGCCGCGCCCGCCGCGTGTCGCCGCCGGGGTCAGCGGGCGGGCTCCGGGAGTTCCGGGAGGGTGCCCCAGGGGTGCGCGCCCGTGCCGGGGACGGCGCAGTGCACCGCGGTGACCGGTCGGACGCCGGGCGGAGCCGCGTACACCAGATGGCAGTAGTGGGGCGCGACCGGCAGGTCCAGGGTCCGGTACGTGTCCCAGGGGCCCTCGAAGGTGACGAGGAGGTCGGCGAACTCCTCGTAGCCCGGGTCCGGATGGGCGCCGTGGTTGAGCACCAGGGTCGCGGCCCCGGCGGACCGGGCCGCGACCGCGACCCGCCGGTAGTGGGCCAGGGCGCCGGGCGCGGTGGAGACCTGGTCGAGGAACGCGCCGTCCGTGCCGTACCAGTCGCGGTGGCGGAGCAGGTCGGTGACCACGTCGGCGTGCGGGCGCCGTCCGTAGTCGGTGTCCGCGTACCCCAGGAGCCGCACCCCGGCCGCCCGCAGCCGGTCGGCGGCCGCCGCGAACGCCGGGTCGCGGGCCTCGCCCGCGCCGCTGGCCGGGTTGACGACGACGCCGTACAGCGACGGCGCCGCGTCGACGAGCGCCGACCAGGCCTCGGGCCGGTCGGCCGGGTGCTCGTAGAACGGCACCAGGAGGAGGTGGTTCACGGGACGGGTCCCCCAGACACGGTGGGCGGTCGGACAGGGTGGGTGGTCGGACGTAGTGGGTGGTCAGAGGCGGTCGGTGGTCAGGCGCGGTGGGCGGTCGGTCGGGCCAGCAGAACGCAGGTGAGGACGGTGAGGACGGCCGCCGCTCCCCCGGCGGCCACCGGGCCCGCCGCGGGTTGCAGGGCCTGTGTCGCGGCGGCGAGCAGACAGACGGCGGCCGCGCTGAGGACCGCGCCGAAGGCCTGGAGCAGCAGCCCCAGCCAGAGCACGGTCCCGACCAGCAGCAGGGTGACGAGGCGCGGGCCCGTCGGCCAGGGCGCCCCGGGCCAGGCCAGGGTCACGGCGAGGGTGAGCCCGACGAGGACGGCGAGGTAGCCGCCGAGGCAGAGGACGAGGGTGCCGGTGACCGCGCGGCGGAACTCGCGCGCGGTGGACTGGGTCCGCAGCCGGGTCAGGCTCTCGCCCCGGAAGCGGTGCAGCAGCCATTCGGCGGGCCCCATGGAGAGCGTCAGCGCGATGACGGCGCCCGCGCCGCTCACCGGCGTGCCGCCGACGCCCGCCTGGAGCACCAGCAGTCCGCTGCCCAGACCGAACAGTCCGTACGGCAGGGAGGCCGCGCGCGGCGGGCCGCCGCGTCCCGCCGCCCGCCGCCGGGCGCCCGGTGCGAGGACGAGCCCCGCGAGGGTGACGCTCGCGGTGAGCGCGGTGAGGAGGAGGCCGGCGCGCAGCGGGTCGGGCAGGTCCCAGCGGAAGGCGGGGACGGCTCCGGCGAGCGGCGCGAGCGCGCCGAGCAGGGCGCGTTCGCGGCCGAGGACGAGGAGCACGGTCGCGGCGGCCAGGTAGAGCGACTGCCCGGCGGCGAACAGGGCCGCCGGGGTCTCGCCGGGTGCGGCCGCCGCGAGCGCGACGGCCGTGCCGGCGAGGGCGCCGGCCGGGGCGCCGAAGAGCAGGGTGCGGGCGGCCGCGGGCCGGTCGCCGAGGCCCAGCCAGGTGTACGCGCGGTGGGCGAGCGCCTGGTTCCAGACCCAGCCGGTGACGGCGCCGGCGAGCAGCGGAACCGTTCCGCCCGGGAGCCCGAAGCGTCCCTGGTCCCCGGCCAGCAGGGGTGCGGCGAGGACGTACGCGAGCCCGGGGAGGGCGAAGACGAGCCCGCGCAGGAGACAGCCGGCGAGCCCGGTGTGCCAGGCGCCGCCGGGCGGCGCCTCGGGGGCGGGGTGGCGCCGCTCCACGCGCGCGTAGAGGTCCTCGGCGAGCGCGAAGGAGTCGGCGCGGCCGTAGGTGAGGCGGATGTGGTCGTCGGTCATGCCGTCGGACTCCAGGACGGCGGCGATCTCGTCGGGATGCACGGCGACGGCGACGAGCCCGCCGAGCCGCGAGGCGAGCTCGTCGCCGTCGCCGTGCATCCCGACGAGATCGCCGCCGTCCTGGAGTCCGACGGCATGACCGACGACCACATCCGCCTCACCTACGGCCGCGCCGACTCCTTCGCGCTCGCCGAGGACCTCTACG
>NZ_RDBH01000129.1:963052-981818 GCF_008042145.1 Streptomyces sp. adm13(2018) | reverse complement strand
GTCCCCGGATCCGTACGAAGCCCTGGCCCGCCCGGCTCCCGGCCCCGTGCCGGATCACCCCGACGCTCATGCCGGGGTGCCTCCCGCCACCAGCGTCGGGGTGATCCGGCACGGGGCCGGGAGCCGGGCGGGCCAGGGCTTCGTACGGATCCGGGGACGGGCCGCCGGGCGGACCCGGTCCCCGGCCAGTTCGCGGTAGATCTGGCGGAAGCCGTCCACCGAGCGGTGCAGGGTGAACCGGTCGATGACCCGCTGCCGGGCCCGGCGGCCGAGTTCGGCGCGGCGGGCGCCGTCGCCGAGGAGGGCGGCGACGGCGGCCGCCATCACGGCCGGTTCGCGGGGCGGCACGACGATCCCGGTGTCGCCGACGGCCTCCCGTACCCCGCCGACGTCGGTGGAGACGGTGGCCCGCCCGCAGGACATGGCCTCGATGAGGGAGAAGGGGAAGCCCTCGCTGATGGAGGAGAGCATCACCACGCTGCCGGCCGCGTAGGCGCTGGGCACGTCGGAGATCCGGCCCTCGAAGGTGAGGCCGTCGGTGACGCCGAGTTCGGCGGCGAGCTTCTCCAGGCGGGTGAGGTAGTCCTCGTTCCCGGCGGGTACCGGGCCGAACAACCGCAGCCGCAGCGCGGGGAGTTCGGCGCGGCAGATGGCGTACGCCCTGATCAGGGTCTCCAGGTCCTTGATGGGGTCGACGCGGCCGCACCAGCTGAGCGTGGGGGTCTCGGGTTCGGGTCCGGCCTCGGGGAAGAGGGCCGGGTCGACGCCGTTGTAGACGGTGCGGATGCGGTCGGCGGGGGCGCCGCCGCGTTCCTCCCAGCGCCGGTTGTACTGGTTGCAGGGGGTGATGAGGTCGGCCTTGCGGTAGCCGAGGGTGTTCAGCTCCCGGTAGAAGCCGAGCATGAGGGCCTTCACGGGCCAGCGTTGCGCCTCGGTGCGGTAGCCGAGGTAGCGCTCGCGGAGGTAGATGCCGTGTTCGGTGAGCAGGAAGGGCACTCCTTCGAAGTGCTGTGCGGCGAGCGCCGGGAGGGTGGCGAGGCCGCTGGAGACGGCGTGGGCGACGCCGTCGCCGGCTATCCGGGCGGCGAGCGGCCGCAGGGCGTGTTCGAGCAGGTCGGTGGCGGTGAGGGCGTCGTGGACGGTGGGCCGGGCCGCGAGCGTCGGCAGGTGCGGCATGGTCCAGATCCACATCAGGGAGCGGAGGGCGGCCTCGGAGCGCAGGGCCTGGGTGAGCCGGCCCTGCCGGGCGAGTTCGGCGAGTTCGTACAGGCCGCCGCCGAAGTCGTAGCCCGCCTCGGGGTCGAGGAGCGCGAGGAGCAGGCGCTCGTAGGCGTCGAGGAAGCGGCGGCGGGCCGGCCCCCGCAGGGGCCGGCGCGCGGCGGCCAGGAGGCCGGGCGCGGTCGGCCCCTGCGGGAGTCCCCAGAGGGGGTAGGCGGTGTGCCGGGTGACGTTGGGCGGCAGCTCCCAGGTGACGGGTTCGCGGCCGTTGCCGGTGAGGGCGAGGATCTCGAAGTCGACCTCGGGCATGCCGCGGACGAGCTGGTCGCACCAGGTGCTGACGCCGCCGTGGACATGCGGATAGGTGCCTTCGGTGAGCATGGTGACGTGACGGCCACTGCTCGGCATGTGCGTTCCCCCCAGAACGTGCTGGTCAGGCGGTCGGGAGCGTCAGGGTGACGCTGCTCTGGAGCCGTTCGGGCGCGGTCCAGGCGGACCGGGTTCCGGCGTACGGCGTCCCGAAGGCGGCGGTGCCGAGGACGAGGCGCTTGCGGGTGCCCTCGGGGGCGGTGACGGGCGCGCTGAGGCCGGCGGGGGCCTTGACGGTGACCGCGGTGCCGATGCGGTAGGCGGTGACCTTCCCGGCGGCGAGGGCCTGGTCCCAGGCGGCGCGGCGGGTCAGTTCGGTGCCGACGTCGCGCTGGGCCGGGTTCACCAGGGGCGCGCTGGCTGCGAACAGGCCCCGGTAGTCGGCCAGTACGCGGTCGAGGACGGGGTAGAGGAGGCGTTCCTCGGCGAGGTTCGACTGGTGCACGTAGTGCGGCCGGGGGTCGTTGCCGAGGACGTGGGAGAGGGCGGTGCGAGCCTCCTGCGGCACGATGTGGTCGGCGTAGCCGGTGGCCGTGGGAAGCGGGGCGGGCAGGCAGGTGGAGGCCGGGTTGGACTCGCAGACGCCGCTGCCGCCGTCGGCGCGGGAGGTGTAGATCCAGTTGTACTCGTCGGCCATCTCGGCGGCGGTGCCCACGTTGTAGTAGACGTTCATCGGGTGGCGGGGCACGGTCTTCGCGGCGCCGGAGCCGGTGCCGACGGAACGCTGCTGGGGTTCGCGGGAGTTGTCGCTGCCGGTCCACTTGACGCCGTTGTCGGCGAGGGCGCCCGCGAGGTTCGGGTTGTCGACGGGCTGCTGGGGCAGGGTCCGGAGGCCGGAGTGCTCGCCGGTGACGAGTTCGGAGCGGTCGACGGCGATGCCCTTGCGGACGGCCCAGTTGTGGTTGTCGCGGATCTGGGCGGAGAGTTCGGCGCGGCTGACCCAGAGGGTGTTGCCGCGGGTGTCCTTGGCGCACTGCCAGGGGACGACGGTGTTGTCCTGCACGCAGCCGAGGAAGGGGTGGGTGTAGGTGTGGTTGATCCACCGGTACTGGGCGCGGTCGGCGACGAGCCGGTCGGTGAGCGGGTCGGAGCCGCCGTGCTCGGTCTTCCACTGCTCGCCCTGGCCGCCGTTGTAGACCATGTCGAGGGTGAAGCCGGAGGACTTCTGCCAGGCGGCGGCGTACTGGGCGTCGGCGACGGTCATCCGGATCGGGTTGGCGCCCTCCCCGTCGTCGCCGACGCAGTCGAAGTCGCCGGGCGTGCAGTTGAGTCCGGCGTCCCAGCGGGCGTCGGGGGCGAAGACGTCGTCGACGTGCACGGAGAGGTAGTTGCGGCTCTGGCCGAGGTGGACGCCCTGGGTGAGCCATTCGACGATGCCGCGGGCGAGGGCCCGGAACTGCCGCTGGTACTGGTTGTAGGCGAAGGTGACGACCAGTTCGCGGCGCCCGTCGGCGGTGTACTCCCCGACGAGGCTGGCGCGGCCGCCGGCGGTTCCCTCCACGGGGACGTCGACGTAGCTGGTGTAGCCGGCCCGGGGGCGGCCCGCGTAGCCGTAGCTCTCGGCGATGGCGGGGTCGTTGTCCTCGAAGGTGAGGGATCCGGCCAGGTACTGGAAGGGGCCGGCCTTCCCGGCGGTGGTGATGCCGGCGGTGGTGCCGTCGAGGACGCCGGACCAGCCGCCCTGGTCGGTGTAGTCGAGGCCGACGCCGGGGTGCGACCAGGTGTAGGCGTCGACCTGCGGGATCCCGAAGGTCCGCTCGTACGTCTGGAGGGCGGTGTGCTCGGCCGAGCCGGGGCCGAGGGCGCTCTCGTGGGGCATGACCACGCCCTGGTACTTGGCGCGGGGGCGGCCGTCCAGGGTGTCGCTGAGGAAGGCCGTGCTGAGGACGGGCCGGTCCGGGTCGTTCAGGTCGATCGTGCGGTACGGGACGCCGGCGCCCTTCAGCTCGGCGGTGATCGCCCCGACGGCGCTGCCGCCGTCGTCGACGACGAGGACGGTCAGGTCGATCCGGGGCGCGGGGGCCGCGAGGGCCTGCGCGGACGGGACGACGGTGGCGAGCAGCGCGGCGGCGGCGAGGGCCGCGACACGGGCGGTACGGGGCGCGGTGCGGGTGCCGCCACGGGTGCGGCGGGCGCTTCCGGGCATACGGATTCGGCCGGAGTCCATCAGGTGGTGTCCCCCCTCGGCAGGCCCCCGCGCACCGGGGACCGGGGCGGCGAACCTGTGGAGATGATGCAGATGATGCGAAGACGAGCGGGTCGTCCTTGCGTGACTGAGGTGAGTGTGGAGGAGCGTTCCGGGCCTGAACGGTAAACATGAAAGAGACACCACGGATGAGTGAACCAACGCCGCCGTGAGCGAACCGGGTGAGCGAGCGTAGGCTCGTTCTCGGCGCTCTCCGGGCCGAAATACGATGCGGCGGGCACGGTCGGCCCATCCCTCGACCGCCACAGAACTCAATGGAAGCGAGATTTCACCACCGTGACTGCTCTCACTCTCAGCACTGCCGGCGCGGCGACGCTGCGCGCCGACGCCCTGGTCGTCGGCGTCGCGAAGTCCGGGAAGACGCTCGTCGTCGCCCCGGGCGCCGAGGCCGTCGACAAGGCCTTCGACGGCCGGCTCGCCGCCGTCCTGGAGACGCTGGGTGCCTCCGGTGCCGAGGGTGAGGCGACCAAGCTGCCCGCCCCCTCCGGCCTCAAGGCCCCCGTCGTCCTGGCCGTCGGCCTGGGCTCCGCCCCCGGGGACGGCGAGGCGTACGGCACGGAGACCCTCCGCCGGGCCGCCGGTGTCGCCGCCCGCGTCCTGACCGGCGCGAAGAAGGCCGCGTTCGCGCTGCCGATCGAGGACGCCGAGGACGCCGGCGCGGTCGCCGAGGGCGCCCTGCTCGGCGCGTACGCCTTCACGCAGTACCAGGAGGCCGGCAAGGACGCGAAGAAGCCGCTGGGCGAGGTCGCCCTGCTCGGCGCCAAGCCGCGCGACAAGGCCCACAAGGCCGCCGCCGAGCGCGCCCTGGCCGTCGCCGAGGAGATCAACCGCGCCCGCGACCTGATCAACATGCCGCCGAACGACCTGACCCCGGCGGCCTTCGCGGCCGCCGCCCAGGCCGCCGGCAAGGAGCACGGCCTCAAGGTCCAGATCCTCGACGAGAAGGCGCTCGCCAAGGGCGGCTACGGCGGCATCCTGGGCGTCGGCAAGGGCTCCGAGAACCCGCCGCGCCTGGTCCGGATCGCCTACACCCACGCGAAGGCGGAGAAGACCCTCGCCCTGGTCGGCAAGGGCATCACCTACGACTCGGGCGGCATCTCGCTGAAGCCGGCCGGCCACAACGAGACGATGAAGTGCGACATGAGCGGCGCCGCCGCCGTGTTCTCCACCGTCGTCGCCGCGGCCCGCCTCGGCCTCCAGGTCAACGTCACGGGCTGGCTCGCCCTCGCCGAGAACATGCCGTCCGGCTCCGCCACCCGCCCGGGTGACGTGCTGCGCATGTACAGCGGCAAGACCGTCGAGGTCCTGAACACCGACGCCGAGGGCCGGCTCGTCCTCGCCGACGCGCTGACCCGCGCCTCGGAGGAGCACCCGGACGCGATCGTCGACGTGGCGACCCTGACCGGCGCGATGGTCCTCGCGCTGGGCAACCGCACCTTCGGGATCATGGCCAACGACGACGAGTTCCGCTCCTCGATCCACGAGATCGCGGAGGAGGTCGGCGAGGCGTCCTGGCCGATGCCGCTCCCCGCGGACCTGCGCAAGGGCATGGACTCCCCCACCGCCGACATCGCCAACATGGGTGAGCGGATGGGCGGCGGCCTGGTCGCCGGACTCTTCCTCCAGGAGTTCGTGGGCGAGGGCATCCCGTGGGCCCACCTGGACATCGCGGGCCCGGCCTTCCACGAGGGCGCGCCGTACGGCTACACCCCCAAGGGCGGCACCGGCTCCTCGGTCCGCACCCTGGTGAAGCTGGCCGAGCGCACGGCGGCCGGCGAGGTCTGAGCGGTCGTGTGACGGCGACGGCCCCGGGCTGCGTGCCCGGGGCCGTCGCCGTTCGCCCACGACGAAATCCGTGGGTTCGTCCGCTCCGGTCGGCCCGCCGTACGGACGATCGGCCGTCTCAGAGCACGGCCCCGCGTCCCGCCGTCCGTCAACAAGTGCGAAGATGGGTTCTCGGCAGGACAGGGCCCCCACCACAGGGCCGAAAATAAGCGGCCGAACACCAGCCGACCGACCGGTCCTCACCCGAAAGGGGAACGAGGGGACCGGCGACGAGCGCACATGCATGGAGGACGTGACGTGGCGAACGACGCCAGCACCGTTTTCGACCTAGTGATCCTCGGCGGCGGTAGCGGCGGTTACGCCGCGGCGCTGCGCGGAGCGCAGCTGGGCCTGGACGTCGCACTGATCGAGAAGAACAAGCTCGGCGGCACCTGCCTGCACAACGGCTGCATCCCGACGAAGGCCCTGCTCCACGCCGGCGAGGTCGCCGACCAGACCCGCGAGGCGGAGCAGTTCGGTGTCAAGGCCTCCTTCGAGGGCATCGACATCAAGGCCGTGCACAAGTACAAGGACGACGTGATCTCGGGCCTGTACAAGGGTCTGCAGGGTCTCGTCGCCTCCCGCAAGGTGACCTACATCGAGGGCACCGGCCACCTGTCCTCCCCGACCTCCGTCGACGTCGACGGCCGCCGGGTCGAGGGTCGCCACGTCCTCCTGGCCACCGGTTCCGTGCCGAAGTCCCTCCCCGGCCTGGAGATCGACGGCAACCGGATCATCTCCTCGGACCACGCGCTGACCCTGGACCGCGTCCCGGAGTCCGCGATCATCCTGGGCGGCGGCGTCATCGGCGTCGAGTTCGCCTCGGCGTGGAAGTCCTTCGGCACCGACGTCACGGTGATCGAGGGCCTGAAGCACCTGGTCCCGGTCGAGGACGAGAACAGCTCGAAGCTTCTTGAGCGCGCGTTCCGCAAGCGCGGCATCAAGTTCAACCTCGGCACCTTCTTCCAGTCCGCCGAGTACACCGACAACGGCGTCAAGGTCACCCTGGCCGACGGCAAGACCTTCGAGGCCGAGGTGCTGCTGGTCGCCATCGGCCGCGGCCCGGTCTCCGCCGGTCTCGGGTACGAGGAGCAGGGCGTCGCGATGGACCGCGGCTACGTCCTGGTCGACGAGTACATGCGTACCAACGTGCCGACGATCTCGGCCGTGGGCGACCTCGTCCCGACGCTCCAGCTCGCGCACGTCGGCTTCGCCGAGGGCATCCTCGTCGCGGAGCGCCTGGCCGGCCTGAAGGCCGTCCCGATCGACTACGACGGCGTGCCCCGGGTGACGTACTGCCACCCCGAGGTCGCCTCCGTCGGCATCACCGAGGCGAAGGCCAAGGAGATCTACGGCGCGGACAAGGTCGTCGCCCTCAAGTACAACCTCGCGGGCAACGGCAAGAGCAAGATCCTCAAGACCGCGGGCGAGATCAAGCTCGTCCAGGTCAAGGACGGTGCCGTGGTCGGCGTCCACATGGTCGGTGACCGCATGGGCGAGCAGGTCGGCGAAGCACAGCTGATCTACAACTGGGAGGCGCTGCCGGCCGAGGTCGCGCAGCTCATCCACGCCCACCCGACGCAGAACGAGGCGCTCGGCGAGGCCCACCTGGCTCTGGCCGGCAAGCCTCTGCACTCCCACGACTGACGCTCACGTCATCACAGGGCGCGACGACCACTTTCCGCAATTCGTTAGGAGCAACTGAAACCATGTCGGTTTCCGTAACCCTGCCGGCGCTCGGCGAGAGCGTCACCGAGGGCACCGTCACCCGCTGGCTCAAGGCCGAGGGTGAGCGTGTCGAGGCCGACGAGCCGCTGCTCGAGGTCTCGACCGACAAGGTCGACACCGAGATCCCCGCCCCCGCCTCGGGCATCCTGGCCTCCATCAAGGTCGCCGAGGACGAGACGGTCGAGGTCGGCGCCGAGCTGGCCATCATCGACGACGGCTCCGGCGACTCGGCCGCGGCCGAGGCCCCGGCCGCCGAGGCCGCTCCGGCGCAGGAGGCGCCGGCGCAGGAGGCCCCCGCGCAGGAGGCCCCGCAGGCCGCCCCGTCCACCGAGGCCCAGGAGCCGGCTCCGGCCCCGACGGCCGAGGCCGCATCCGGCGGCGGTTCCGCCGAGGGCACCGACGTCGTGCTGCCCGCGCTGGGCGAGTCCGTCACCGAGGGCACCGTGACCCGCTGGCTGAAGTCGGTCGGTGAGACCGTCGAGGCCGACGAGCCGCTGCTCGAGGTCTCCACGGACAAGGTCGACACCGAGATCCCGGCCCCGGCCTCCGGCGTCCTCCTGGAGATCGTCGTCAACGAGGACGAGACCGCCGAGGTCGGCGCCAAGCTGGCCGTCATCGGCGCCGCGGGCTCGGCCCCGGCCGCCGCCCCGGCCCAGGAGGCCCCGGCCCCCGAGGCCCCGTCGACCGCCCCGGCCGTGGTCACCCCCGTCCCGTCCACCCCGGCTCCGGCCGCGTCGGCCGCGCCCGCCGCGCCCGCCGCGTCGTCGGAGGATGGCGCGTACGTGACCCCGCTGGTCCGCAAGCTCGCCACCGAGAACGGTGTCGACCTGGGCTCCGTCAAGGGCTCCGGCGTCGGCGGCCGCATCCGCAAGCAGGACGTCCTCGCGGCGGCCGAGGCCAAGAAGGCTCCGGCTCCGGCCGCCGCCCCGGCCGCGTCCGCCCCGAAGGCTCCGGCCCTGGAGGCCTCCCCGCTGCGCGGTCAGACCGTCAAGATGACCCGCATGCGCAAGGTCATCGGCGACAACATGATGAAGGCCCTGCACGGCCAGGCGCAGCTGACCTCGGTCGTCGAGGTCGACATCACCAAGCTGATGAAGCTGCGCGCCCGGGCCAAGGACGCGTTCGCGGCCCGCGAGGGCGTCAAGCTGTCCCCGATGCCGTTCTTCGTGAAGGCGGCGGCCCAGGCGCTGAAGGCCCACCCGGTCGTCAACGCCCGGATCAACGAGGGCGAGGGCACGATCACCTACTTCGACACCGAGAACATCGGTATCGCGGTGGACTCCGAGAAGGGTCTGATGACCCCGGTCATCAAGGGTGCGGGCGACCTCAACATCGCCGGCATCTCGAAGAAGACCGCGGAGCTGGCCGGCGCCGTGCGCGCCAGCAAGATCACCCCGGACGACCTGGCCGGGGCGACCTTCACCATCTCCAACACCGGTTCGCGCGGCGCGCTGTTCGACACGATCATCGTGCCCCCGAACCAGGTCGCGATCCTGGGCATCGGCGCCACCGTGCGCCGTCCGGTCGTCATCGACCACCCGGACCTGGGCGAGACGATCGCGATCCGCGACATGACGTACGTCGCGCTCTCCTACGACCACCGTCTGGTGGACGGCGCCGACGCCGCCCGCTACCTGACCTCGGTCAAGGCGTTCCTCGAGGCCGGCGAGTTCGAGGGCGACCTCGGCCTGTAGGCGGTACGCCGAAAGGCATGCACCGGGGCAACGTAACGAGCCTCACCTGCGGCGCCCCCGTCCGGAAGTGTTTCCGGACGGGGGCGCCGCCGTATTGTCTTGAGAGTCAACACTCCCCGAGGAGCCGCTTCATGACCGTCCCCGTCGTCCACTCGCTGCGCGAGCAGATCCGCGAGCACATCGTGGAGGGGATCGTCAGCGGCCGCTGGAAGCCGGGCGAGCGGATCGTGGAGCGCCGGATCGCGACCGAGCTGGAGGTCAGCCAGACACCCGTGCGCGAGGCGCTGCGGGAGCTGGAGTCGCTGCGGCTGATCGAGTCGGCGCCGAACAAGGGCGTCCGGGTCCGCAACCTGACCGCCGCCGACCTGGAGGAGAGCTACCCCGTCCGGGCCGGTCTGGAGCAGATCGCGGCCGAGCTGGCGGCCGGGCGGCTCGCGGCGGACTGCTCGGCCCTGGAGCCGCACGTGGCGGCCCTCTACGAGGCGGACGCGACCTCCGACGGCACGGCCCAGGTGCGGCACACGGTGGCCTTCCACCGGGAGCTGGTGAAGGCGGCCGGGAACGCCGTCCTGCTGCACACCTGGGAGACCCTCGGCATCGAGGTCTTCACGGCGCTGTCGATCCGCTGGCTGGGCACGGTGCAGAAGTCGTACGCGGAGGAGCACCAGGAGCTGGTGGAGGCCTTCCGGCGGGGCGATCCGAACATCGGCGCGCTGGTGAAGGCGCACGTCCTGGGCTGCGCGCCGCGCGCCTGACCCCCTTCCTCGTCACGGACGGTGAGCGGGCCCCCTCCTCGGTGGGCCCGCTCATTCGTGCGAGCACTGCCTCAGAAAGCGGCTCCCACCTGCGGAAACGAGGCACCGGGTGCCCTGTTTCGCGGCACCCTGTGCCGACTTTCTCGATCTGAAGAGGTTTTCCCCTTCAACCCTTTGATCGATCATCGATCGCCGGTTTACAGTCTTCGGCGGGCCGCTACCCGGCCCTTCGCCCTGTCCTGCCAGACACGGCACCCCTTCTTCACCCCCATCTGTCCGGAAGGCGGCGATCATGACCGATCCCGTAGGCAAGATTCCGAGTGAGCTCGACCAGCTCCCGGACCGTGACACCGAGGAGACCGCCGAGTGGGCGGCCTCCCTGGACGCCGTCACCAAGGCCGCCGGCCCCCACCGGGCCGCCTACCTGATGCGCCGCACGCTCCAGCACGCCGAGGGCGCGGGCCTCGCCCTGCCCAAGCTGCTGGAGACGGACTACGTCAACACCATCCCGACCTCCGCCGAGCCGACGGGCGCCGCCTTCGACGGCGACGAGGCCATGGAGCGCCGGATCACCGCCTGGAACCGCTGGAACGCGGCCGCCATGGTCTCCCGCGGCTCGAAGTACGGCGTCGGCGGTCACATCGCCACGTTCGCGTCGGCCGCCTGGCTGTACGAGACCGGCTTCAACCACTTCTTCAAGGGCAAGGAAGCCGATGGTTCCGGCGACCAGCTCTACATCCAGGGTCACGCCGCCCCCGGCATCTACGCCCGCGCGTTCCTGGACGGGCGCCTGAACGAGGCCCACCTCGACAACTTCCGGCAGGAGTCCGGCGGCAACGGCCTGCCCTCCTACCCGCACCCGCGCCGCCTGCCCTGGTTGTGGGAGTTCCCCACCGTCTCCATGGGCCTGGGCCCGCTCTCCGCGATCTACCAGGCGCGCTTCAACCGCTACCTGACCAACCGGGCCATCAAGGACGTCTCCGCCTCGCACGTGTGGGCGTTCCTCGGCGACGGCGAGATGGACGAGCCCGAGTCGACCGCGGCCCTCGCCCTGGCCGCCCGCGAGGGTCTGGACAACCTGACCTTCGTCATCAACTGCAACCTGCAGCGCCTCGACGGCCCGGTCCGCGCCAACTTCAAGATCGTGCAGGAGCTGGAGGCCCAGTTCCGCGGCGCCGGCTGGAACGTCGTGAAGTCGCTGTGGGGCAACGCCTGGGACGAGCTGTTCGCGCTCGACACCACCGGCGCCCTCGTCCGCCGCCTCCGCGAGGTGCCGGACGCGCAGGTCCAGACGTACCAGACCCGCGACGCCGCCTACATCCGCGAGGACTTCTTCGGCAAGGACCCGGCGCTCGTCGCGATGGCGAAGCTGCTGTCCGACGACAAGATCCTGGAGTGCTTCCACCTCTCGCGCGGTGGCCACGAGCCGCGCAAGGTGTACGCCGCGTACAAGGCCGCCGTGGAGTTCAAGGGCGCGCCGACGGTCATCCTCGCGCAGACCGTCAAGGGCTTCACCCTCGGTGAGGGCTTCGCGTCGAAGAACGCGAACCACCAGATGAAGAAGCTCTCGAACGACGAGTTCAAGAACATGCGTGACCTGCTCGAACTGCCGATCTCCGACGCGCGGTTCGCGGACGGCCAGGTGCCGTACGGCCACCCGGGCGCCGACTCCCCGGAGGTCCGCTACCTCCAGGAGCGCCGCGCGGCGCTCGGCGGTCCGGCCCCGGCCCGCCGCACCCACGCGATCGCCCCGCTGCCGGCCCCGGCCGAGAAGTCCTTCGCCGCCTTCGACAAGGGCTCCGGCACGCAGTCGATGGCGACCACGATGGCCTTCGTCCGTCTGGTCAAGGACCTGATCCGGGACAAGGAGACCGGCAAGCGCTGGGTTCCGATCGTCCCCGACGAGGCCCGTACCTTCGGTATGGAGTCGCTGTTCCCGTCGCTCGGCATCTACTCGCCGAAGGGCCAGACGTACGAGCCGGTCGACCGCGACCAGCTGATGTACTACAAGGAGGCCGTCAACGGCCAGATCCTCAACGAGGGGATCACCGAGGCCGGTTCGATGGCCGACTTCATCGCCGCTTCCACCGCGTACTCCACGCACGGCGAGGCGATGATCCCGTTCTACATCTTCTACTCGATGTTCGGCTGGCAGCGGACCGCCGACCAGATGTGGCAGCTCGGCGACCAGCTCGGCCGCGGCTTCCTCGTCGGTGCCACCGCGGGCCGGACGACCCTCACCGGTGAGGGCCTCCAGCACGCCGACGGCCACTCGCCGGTGATCGCGGCGACCAACCCGGCGGCGCTGACGTACGACCCGGCGTTCGCCTACGAGGTCGCGGCCATCGTCAAGGAGGGTCTGCGCCGGATGTACGGCGAGGCCGCCGAGGGCGAGGACCAGAACGTCTTCTACTACCTGACGGTCTACAACGAGCCCATGCCGCAGCCCGCCAAGCCGGCCGGCGTCGACGAGGGCATCGTCAAGGGCCTCTACCGCTTCAACACGGCGGAGTCCGCGGGCCTCGACCTCCCTGCGAACCCCGCGCGCATCCAGCTCCTCTCCTCCGGTACGGCCATCCACTGGGCCCTGGAGGCGCAGAAGCTGCTCGCCGCCGAGTGGGGCGTGGGCGCCGACGTGTGGTCCGCGACCTCCTGGACGGAGCTGCGGCGCGACGCGCTGGAGGCCGACGCGGCGCTGCTGCGCGGCGAGGAGCAGGTGCCGTACATCCGCCGGGCCCTGGAGGGCGTCGAGTCCCCGGTCCTCGCGGTCTCCGACTACATGCGCCAGGTCCCCGACCAGATCGCGCAGTGGGTCGAGCAGGACTGGTCCTCGCTCGGTGCGGACGGCTTCGGCCTGTCGGACACCCGTGACGCGGCCCGCCGCCACTTCGGCGTCGACGCCCAGTCGATCGTCGTCGCGGCCCTCGCGCAGCTCGCCCGCCGCGGCGAGGTCCCGGCCTCGGCCGTGAAGGAGGCGCGCGAGCGCTACGGCCTGTAGGACCGAGCACGTCCCCGAGGGGCCGCGTCCGTACTTCTCCGGTACGGGCGCGGCCCCTCGGGCGTGGCAGGGTGGACGCCATGCGTGCCGCCCGGCTGATCAAGATGGTCCTGCTGCTCCAGTCCCGCCCCTCGATGACGGCGGCCGAGCTCGCCGCCGAGCTGGAGGTCTCGGAGCGGACCGTCACGCGGGACGCCCTCGCCCTCTCGGAGGCCGGGGTCCCGGTGTACGCGGACCGGGGCAGGGCCGGCGGGTACCGGCTCGTGGGCGGCTACCGCACCCGGCTGACGGGGCTCGCGCGGGGCGAGGCGGAGGCGCTGTTCCTGTCCGGGCTGCCGGGGGCGCTGCGGGACATGGGTCTGGAGGACGCGGCGTCGGCGGCCCGGCTGAAGGTGTCCGCGGCGCTGTTGCCCTCGGTGCGGGACGCCCCGGACTCGGTGGCGCAGCGCTTCCTGCTGGACGCGCCGGGCTGGTACCAGGAGCCGGAGAGCCCGGAGATGCTGCCGCCGATCGCGGAGGCGGTCTGGGACGACCGGATGGTGTCGGCGCGCTACCGGCGCGCGGACCGCGAGGTGGAGCGCGAGCTCGCCCCGTACGGCCTCGTCCTCAAGGCGGGCGTCTGGTACCTGTGCGCGCGGTCCGGCACGGCCTTCCGGACCTATCGGGTGGACCGCTTCTCGGCCGTCGCGCTCTCCCCGGAGCACTTCGTACGGAACGAGGACTTCGCCCTGCCGGACTTCTGGGCCGCGCGGGCTGCGGAGTTCGCCCGCTCGATCCTGCGCGCCGAGATCGTCGTACGGCTCACGGAGGAGGGGGCGCGGCGGCTGCCGTACGTGACGGACCGCGCCGCCGCCGAGGAGGCGCTGGCGGCGGGGGCGCGGGACGCGGAGGGCCGGGTGACGGCGACGCTCCCGGTGGAGAGCGAGGACATCGCCTTCTCCCAGCTCCTCGGCCTCGGCGCGGAGGCGGAGGTACTGACCCCGGAATCCCTGCGCGCCCGGTTCGGGGAGGCGGCCCGGGCTCTGGGGGAGCTGTACGGGCGGGAGGGGTCTGACGACAGGCCGTAGGCCGTCTCTTTCCGGATCTTGCCGGTCAGGCCCGCGTCGTCCGGTGCCGTGCATCGCAAGGCGGAGAGGCACCCGCGTACTGGGCGTACCCGGGTGCCTCGACAACGCGGCGAGGTGCGGTGCCGGGCGGCGCGGGTCAGGCAAGATCCGGAAGAGACGGCCTAGCGGTAGTCGTCCACGGACGTCTTCTCGTCCGTCTCCTTCGCGATGATGAAGCCCCACGCGTCCGGTCGTGAGCCGTCCGCGTCGGTGAAGCCGTACTCCTTCGCCAGCCGGCCGCTGGAGAGGGAGCGGCCGTTCCAGCGGGACCGGTCGGGGTCGGCGGCGAGGGCGGCGACCGCGCGGCCGACGTAGACCGGGGACTCGGCGACGGCGAAGTCCGGGAGCTTCTCGGCCGCGTCGCGCCAGTTCTCCTCGGTCACGCCGAAGTGGTCCAGCATCTGCTCGGAGCGGAGCCAGCCGGGGGTGAGGGCGACCGCCGTGCCGCCGGATTCGGCCAGTTCCCTGCCGAGGCCGAAGGCCATCCGGATCGGGGCGTTCTTGGCGAGGTCGTAGAAGACGTTCTCGCGGTAGCGGGTGGCGTTGTACTCCTGCGTGCCGTCGGTGACCTCGATCAGGAGGCCGCCGGGGTGGCGGAGGAGGAGCGGGACGGCCGCCGCGCTGGTGATGAGGTGGGTCTTCACGCCCAGCTCCAGCATCCGCAGGCCGTCGGCGAGGTCCACCTCCCAGATCTTCTTGCCGAAGCCCGCGACGACCAGGTGCTCGCCGCCCCACACGTCGTTGACGAGGACGTCGAGCCGCCCCCGCTCGCGGTCGATCCGGTCGACCAGGGCGTTCACCTGGTCGGCCTCCAGGTGGTCGGTGGGGACCGCGATGCCCTCGCCGCCGGCGGCCGTCACCAGTTCGGCGGTCTCCTCGATGGTCTCGGTGGGGCGGCCGACCTCGCTGACCTTCTCGCGGGTGGTCCGCCCGGTGACGTACACCGTCGCCCCGGCTGCTCCGAGCTGGACGGCGATGGCCCGTCCGGCGCCCCGGGTGGCCCCGGCGACCAGGCAGATCCGTCCGCGCAGGCTCCGGGGACCGTTCGTCTCGTTCTTCTCCGTCGTCATGCGCACCAGATTCGCAGGGAAAGGAGACATCTTCTGTCTGGTTTCATTTCGGGCTTTCCGGGTGCGTCGCACCCCCCGAACCAGGATGCTGGTCCCGTGATGGACGAGACGGAGTTCTGGGAGATCATCGACGCCAGCCGCGAGGACGCCGAGGGCGACCCGGAGGAACAGGCCGACCTGCTCGTGGAGCGGCTGACCCGGCTGGACCCGGACTCCGTGCTCGACTACGCGCGCCACTTCGAGGCCCGCTACAACCGCGCCCACCTCTGGGACCTGTGGGGTGCGGCCGCGGTGCTCTTCGACGGGGCGGGCGACGAGGTCTTCGACTCGTTCCGCTGCTGGCTCATCGGCCAGGGCCGGGAGGTGTACGAGGGCGCGGTGCACGATCCCGACGCGCTCGCGGAGCTGCTCGGCGACTTCGACGTGGAGATCGACGGGGACGGCGAGGAGATCGGCTTCGCGGCGGACGAGGCCTACGAGCAGCTGACCGGCGGCGAGACCCCGGACCTGGGGATCCCGGTGCCGGGCGGGGAGCCGCTGGGGACTCCGTTCGACCTGGAGGACGAGCAGCTCCTCGCGACCCGCTTCCCCCGGCTGTGGGAGCGCTTCGGGACGGCGTAGCGGGGAGCCCCGGGAGGCGAGGCCCGGCCCGGGGCCCGCGCGGCCGTGGTGGTGCGGCCGCGCCCGTCAGAAGTGCGTTCCGCCGTCGATGCGGATCTCGGTGCCGGTGATGAACCGTCCGTCCTCGGACGCCAGCATCGCGACGACCCCGGCGACGGTCTCGGGACCGGCGAAGCCCTGGCCGAGGGCGGGGGCGAGCTTGGTGAAGAGGGACCAGTCGGCGTCCTCGGGGATGCCGGGGCCGACGCTCTGGCGGCTGGCGCCGGTGCCGTCGGTCATGCCGGAGGAGATGGAGCCGGGCTGGACGGCGGTGAAGCGTATGCCCTGCTTGGCGTACTCGGCGGCGAGCGCGTGGGTCATGGACTGGATGCCGCCCTTGCTGGCCGCGTACGCCGCCATGTAGGGGTGCGCGAACATCGCGGAGGTCGAGGAGAAGTTCACGACGGCGGAGCCCTCGCCCGCCAGGAGCGCGGGGATCGACTCGCGGATCATCAGGAACGTGCCGGTGAGGTTGATCCGTACGACCTGCTCGAAGGAGTCGAGGCTCGTCTCGTGGGTGTGCGAGGAGCGCAGGATGCCCGCGGCGTTGACGAGGACGTCCAGTCCGCCGAGCGCCTCGACGGCGGCGGCGACGCCGGCACGTACGGAGGCCTCGTCGGCGACGTTCACGACCACCGTGGTGAGGCGGTCGGCGGCGTCGCCGGCCTTGGCGACGGTGTCCTTGAGGCCGTCCTCGCTGATGTCGGCGGCGACGACCCGGCCGCCCTCGGCCAGCATGCGCAGGACGGTGGCCTGGCCGATGCCGGAGCCGCCGCCGGTGATGAGGGCGCGACGTCCTTGGTAACGGGTCAGCTGGTTCATGGGGGCAACCTCTCGATGTCGAGCTTCCGGGACTTCTGGCTCCGGGACGTGCGGGGTCCCGGAGAACGCCGCCACCGTACGCCCAAGTGGCACGATTTGCCATCTCTGCACGATGTGCACCACCGGCGGGCGCGGGCGTACGCTTCGTACGGTGAGCACCAAGCCCGAGGGGTCCACGCCCCCCACCCGGACGCTGACGGAGCGCCGCAAGGCCGCCACCCAGCTGGACATCGCCCGCGCCGCCGCCGAACTCTTCACCGAGCACGGCCCCGACGGCACCACGGCCGAGGACATCGCCCTGCGGGCCGGGGTCGCGCTGCGCACCTTCTACCGGTACTTCCGGTCCAAGCAGGACGCCGTCGCCCCGCTGCTCGCCGGCGGCGGCGACCGCTGGCGCGAACTCCTCGCCGCCACGGCCGCCACCGAACCGGGCGCGGGACTGCCCGCGGCCCTGGAACACTCGATCGCCGCCTCCCTGACCCCCGCGGACCCGGCGACCGAGGAGGGGCTGCGCTGGACCCGCGGACTGCTGCGCGCGGCCGCGCAGGACCCGGCCCTGCGGGCCGTCTGGTACCGGGTCAACCAGGAGTCCGAGGAGCGGCTGCGCGAGGTCGTGGCCGGACTCGCGGGGCCGGCGGCGGACCCGCTGGAGGTGCGGCTCGCGGCCGCGGCGGCCACGGACGCCATCCGGATCGCCCTGGAGAGCTGGGCCGAGACCGACGCGCCGGCCCGCGGCGAGGGCGCCCCCGCGGAGCTCGCGGTCCGCTGCCTGCGCGAACTGATGGGCGGGATGCGGCTGCTCGGCCCCGCCCTCAGCGGAGGGTCAGCCCTCAGCGGAAGGTCAGCCCTCAGCGGAGGGTCAGCGACCGCCCCATGAGGACGTCGTCCACGTACTCCCCGGCCAGGAACATCTCCCCCGGCAGCACGCCCTCGACCGCGAAGCCCTCGGCGGCGTAGAGCG
Organism: Streptomyces sp. adm13(2018); assembly: GCF_008042145.1. Taxonomy (GTDB): domain Bacteria; phylum Actinomycetota; class Actinomycetes; order Streptomycetales; family Streptomycetaceae; genus Streptomyces. Next base: position 964,407 of record NZ_RDBH01000129.1, on the reverse strand, counting down.
CGCGGGCCGGGGCGTTGTGCCCCAGCACCCGCAGCGTCATGCGGACGGCTCCGTCCGCCCGCGCCCGGTCCATCGCGGCCCGCAGCAGCGCCCGCCCCACCCCGCGCCCCCGCGCGGCCTCGGCGACCGCGAGGCCCTGGATCTGCCGCACATGGGCGGTGGCGGCCAGTGGGGTCGGCGGCACCACCCGGATGTAGCCCACGAGCACGCCCGCCCGCTCGGCGACGAGGTAGTCCCCGGGCAGGTGCCGGTCGTCGAAGAACGGCCCGTACGGCGGGACGGGGGCGGGCAGCACCGCGTGCAGGGGCGACCAGGCGGCCCGGTCGAGCGCCCCGAGGGCGGCGTCGTCGGCGCGGACGGCGGTACGTATCAGCGTCTCCGGCACGATCATGGCGGCCACTGTGCCACGCGCCCGTGCGGAAGGGGCAGGATGGTCCCCATGCAGCCTTCCGCCACGCACCAGCGCATCGCCGTCACCGGCGCCTCCGGGCTCATCGGCTCCGCCCTCGTCCGCTCCCTGCGCGCCGACGGCCACGACGTCCTCCGGCTCGTCCGGCGGCCCGCCCGGACCGCCGACGAGGTCGAATGGGACCCGAAGCGGCTTTACGTGGACGCCGCCGGGCTCGTCGGCGTGGACTCCGTCGTCCACCTCGCCGGCGCCGGAGTCGGCGAACGCCGCTGGAACGAGGCCTACAAGCGGGAGATCCGCGACAGCCGCGTCCTCGGCACCACCGCGATCGCCCAGGCCCTCGCCTCCCTCGCGGAGCCCCCGGAGAGCCTGGTCTGCGGCACCGCGCTCGGTTATTACGGCGACACCGGCAGCCGGGCGGTCGACGAGAGCGCCCCGGCGGGGACGGGCTTCCTGCCCGAGGTCTGCGTGGAGTGGGAGGCCGCCGCGGCCCCCGCCGAGGAGGCCGGCATCCGCGTCGCCTACGCCCGCACCGGTCTGGTGGTGGCGCGCGAGGGCGGGGCGTGGGGACGGCTCTTCCCCGTCTTCAAGGCCGGGCTCGGCGGCCGGATCGGCGACGGCAGCCAGTACTGGTCGTTCATCTCCCTCCACGACGAGGTGGCGGCGCTGCGCCACCTCGTCGACACCCCGGAGCTGCGGGGCCCGGTGAACCTGACCGCGCCCGAGCCGGTCACCAACCGCGAGGTGACGGCGGCGATGGGCCGCGTCCTGCACCGGCCGACCCTCTTCACCGTGCCCGCGCCCGCGCTGAAGGCGGCGCTCGGGGACTTCGCCGAGGACGTGCTGGGGAGTCAGCGGGTGCTGCCGGGGCGGCTGTTGGAGACCGGATTCGACTTCGCGTTCCCGACGATCGACGACGCGATCCGGGCGGCGACGCGCTGACTCC
>NZ_RDBH01000129.1:940759-962952 GCF_008042145.1 Streptomyces sp. adm13(2018) | reverse complement strand
GCGCGGGTGTGCAGCGCCTCGCTGGTGCGGGCCGAGCGGGCCCTCGAGGCGGCCCGGCCGGGCGACGAGGTGCCGTCCTGGGCCCGCACGTTCGACGAGGCCCAGCTCGCCGACGAGCTGGGGCACTGCCACCGCGACCTCCAGCAGTACCGGCCGGCGGCCCAGTACGCCGAGCGCGCCCTCCAGCTCCGCCCGCCCGGCTTCGCCCGCAGCCGCCTGTTCTGCCGGGTGGTCCTGGCTACCTCGCGCCTGGCCCTGGGGGAACTGGACCAGGCGTGCGCGCTCGGCGTACTGGGCCGCCGGCCGGTACTGCTGGAGGTCGCGGTGGCAGTGCCCCAGCTCGTCGGCGAGCTGGGCCTCGTCGAACGTGCGGGCCCAGGACGGCACCTCGTCGCCCGGCCGGGCCGCCTCGAGGGCCCGCTCGGCCCGCACCAGCGAGGCGCTGCACACCCGCGCCTCACCGAGCACCGCGTGCCCCCGCGCCTCGACCGCGTGCAGCATCGCCTGGACGACGGGCGGCGCGCCGGGCCCGACGCCCTGCTGGGCGACCCGGGCGAGCTGCACGGCCTCCCGCCCGTGGCCCAGGTAGACGGCCTGGCAGCTCATGGTGAGGAGCACGTACGAGCCGTACGCCCGGTCCCCCGCGGCCTGCGCCAGCCGCAGCGCCTGGACGAAGTAGCGCTGGGCGAGGCCGTGCGCGGCGATGTCGTAGGACGTCCAGCCGGCCAGCCGGGTGAGGTCGGCGGCCGCGGCGAAGAGGCGCCGACCCACGGACTCGCCGTACGTGCCGCGCAGCATCGGCTCCGCCTCGTGCTCCAGGTAGCGGACGAGGGCCTGGCGGGCGTGCCCGCCGCCGTAGGCGTGGTCGAGGGTGCGGAAGAGTTCGCCGACCGACCGCAGGGCGGCGACGTCCCCGCTGGAGACCCGCTGGCCGGGCCCCCGGTCCGTGCCGCGCTGCCGGGGTACGGAGAAGCGCCCCTGGGCCGGCACCCTCGGGTCGTGGGCGAGCCGGGCGTCCGGCGACGCGGCACGCGGATCGTGCGCGGCGCGCGGTTCATGGGCCGGGCGCGGGTCGTGGGCCGGGCGCGGGTCGTGCCCGGCCCGCGGGTCGTGCGCTGGGCGCGGGTCGTGCCCGAGGCGGGACTCCGCCGTGGTCGCGCCGGCCGCCGCGGCGACCGGTGACGACGTCGTACGCGGGCCCTGCGGCGCCTCCCCCCGGGCCACCCGGTCGTCCGCGCGGCCGATCAGCCAGTCGCGGCTGGGTACGACCAGGCCCGCCGGGGTGAAGGCGATCTTGCGGAGCTCGGCGTGGCTGCCGGAGTCCTTCCGCCAGAGCCCGCTGACGATGTCGACCGCCTCCTCGGGGGTCGCCGCGAACTCCAGCCCGGCGTAGACCGGGGCGCAGGCGTCGAGGCCGAGGTCCTGGGCCGAGAGCCGGCGGCCGAGGCGACGGGTGAAGACCTCGGCGATCAGCGCGGGCGTGGTGCCGCGCGGCTGCTGGCCGCGGAGCCAGCGGGTCACCGACGTCTTGTCGTACCGCAGGTCGAGACCGTGTTCCAGACCGAGCTGGTCCACCCGTCTCGCCAGGCCCGCGTGCGAGAACCCCGCCTCGGCGATGAGCGCGGCGAGCTGGCGGTTCGGGATGCGCTGCGGTGGTCGTTCCGTCATCAGCTGTGCGGTCTCCTGCCTTCCGGGTCCGGACGGCAGCCCCGTCGGACCCTCATGGAACGGCGCGAATTTAGCGGTCCTCACCGCCCTAACCGCCACCTTCGCCCCACATTCATCCGATCGTGTGAGGATTGATGGCATCGCTGACGTAGGCGCTCCCGGCCACCTGACGGAGGGCACCCCGGTCCACCTGCGGGAGGGCCACCGCCGTCCACCTGCCCGAGGGCCCTGCCCGGTACCGCCGTACAGTGGCATGGGCGCGAATGACGCATGGTGCCGCACCGGCCCGGGATGATCCCCGGATTCCGGTCCCCGGCACCCAGGAGGAGGCATGGCCGTGAGTGAGCTGCGATTCGTCCGCCTTGGGTTCGGCGCGGAAGCCGTCGACTACCAGGTGGCCTGGGACAAGCAGCGCGAGGTGCACGCCGCGCGGTTCGCCGACGAGACCGAGGACACCTGTCTGCTCCTGGAGCACCCGCCGGTGTACACGGCGGGCCGGCGCACGGCGGAGAGCGAGCGCCCGCTCGACGGGACGCCGGTGGTGGACGTGGACCGCGGCGGCAAGATCACCTGGCACGGCCCCGGCCAGCTCGTGGGCTACCCGATCATGAAGCTGCCCCGCCCGGTGGACGTCGTCGCACACGTGCGCCGGCTGGAGGAGGCGCTGATCCGCACCGCCGCCGAGTTCGGCGTGGAGACCAGCCGGGTGGAAGGTCGCAGCGGCGTCTGGGTGCTGGGCGACCCGGTCGAGCAGCGCCCGGCGCTCGGCGGACTCTCCCTGGACTTCGACCCGCGGCTGAACGACGAGGAGTTCGACCCGCGCCTGAACGGCCCCGAGTACGCCCCGTCCAACGCCGGCCAGCGCCGCGAGGACCGGAAGCTCGCCGCGATCGGCATCCGGGTCGCCAAGGGCGTCACGATGCACGGCTTCGCGCTGAACGTGAACCCGGACAACGCCTGGTTCGACCGGATCATCCCGTGCGGCATCCGCGACGCGGGGGTCACCTCGCTCGCCAACGAGCTGGGCCGCGACCTCACGATCGAGGAGGTGCTGCCGGTGGTGGAGAAGCACCTGCGGGCGGTCCTGGAGCAGGCGGACCTGAAGCCGCGCGCGGTCGAGCGTCCGGTGGAGCCGGCCGCGGTCTGAGGGGCGCCCACAGGAATGCAGGGCGCTGGCCAGAGGTTGGCCAGACGTAGTAAGGCATGGGAAGCAACGGCGTACCCTTAGTTACGCCGAAGAATCGAAGCTACAGGAGCCGATGTGTCCGCAGTCGCACCCGACGGACGCAAGATGCTGCGCCTGGAGGTCCGGAACGCCCAGACCCCCATCGAGCGCAAGCCCGAGTGGATCAAGACGCGGGCGAAGATGGGGCCCGAGTACACGAAGATGCAGGGCCTCGTGAAGAGCGAGGGCCTGCACACGGTCTGCCAGGAGGCGGGCTGCCCCAACATCTTCGAGTGCTGGGAGGACCGCGAGGCCACCTTCCTCATCGGCGGTGACCAGTGCACCCGGCGCTGCGACTTCTGCCAGATCGACACGGGCAAGCCCGAGGCGCTGGACCGGGACGAGCCGCGTCGCGTGGGCGAGTCCGTCGTGACGATGGACCTGAACTACGCCACGATCACCGGCGTCGCCCGCGACGACCTGGAGGACGGCGGGGCCTGGCTGTACGCCGAGACCGTGCGCCAGATCCACCAGCAGACGGCGGAGCGCGCCGAGGGCCGCACCAAGGTCGAGCTGCTCGCGCCCGACTTCAACGCCGTGCCGGAGCTGCTCAAGCAGGTCTTCGACTCACGTCCCGAGGTCTTCGCGCACAACGTGGAGACGGTGCCGCGGATCTTCAAGCGGATCCGTCCCGGCTTCCGCTACGAGCGCTCGCTCGACGTCATCACGCAGGCCCGTGACTACGGTCTGGTCACGAAGTCGAACCTGATCCTCGGCATGGGCGAGACCCGCGAGGAGATCAGCGAGGCGCTCCGGCAGCTGCACGACGCCGGCTGCGAGCTGATCACGATCACGCAGTATCTGCGCCCCTCCGTCCGGCACCACCCCGTGGAGCGCTGGGTGAAGCCGCAGGAGTTCGTGGAGCTGAAGGACGAGGCCGACGAGATCGGCTTCTCCGGCGTCATGTCGGGCCCGCTGGTCCGTTCGTCGTACCGTGCGGGTCGCCTCTTCCAGCAGGCCATGGAGAAGCGCAGCCGAGCCGAAGCGTAGGTTGCGGGTCCGCCCGAGGAACGAGGGCGGACCCGCGGCCGGAGCGGTGGCGAGGCGGAGCTCGACCGGCAGCGGGGAGAAGCGCGGCGCGGTGGACAACGCCACGCAGGCCGTGTGAAACGGAGCACAAGTGATTACCGGCCGGTAATGGCCGAATCGGACGCGGCCCGTACGGCCCCGCAGCTCAGCGGGGACGTGCGGGCCGCGCCGCCGTTTCCGGGGCCGCCACATGGCCGCATCAACGTTTCATCAGTGTTTGACCACCGGGTCACGCCCTGGTAACACCAGTCTGTGAGCCTGGATGCACTCAGCGCCACGCACCGCTCACCACCCCGCTCGTACCCCCCGCCTCGTCTCACCCGCAATCGAGGGAGGACCCCGTCATGCCGGCCGCATCGACGCACGTCCGCGTCACCGCGATCCCGTCCGTCACCGACGCCCTGAAGGCCGTGGAGTCACTGCTCCTCGGTGCCGGGCAGCGCACCGCCCGGCGCAACGCCTGGAACTCCGTCCTGGAGGACCGCCGCCGCGCCAAGGACCGGGTCGAGGCCCAGCACGTGATGGAGGTCGCGTCGGGCCGCACGTCCCGGGCCACGTAAACTTCAGGACATGGCGAGGAAGGCAAACACGGGCAGCGCTGACGCTGCGAACCAGGGGCGGCTCAAGCAGATCGCCCTCACGTACAAGATGACCCGAAAGGCCGACCCGAAGGTCGGACTTGTCGTCGCAGGCGTGGGCATCGTCGTACTCGGTGTCCTCCTCGCGATCGGCTTCCTGATCGGTCACCCGGTCTACCTGGGCATCCTGGGCTTCGTCCTGGCGCTCCTGGCGGCGGCCATCGTCTTCGGGCGGCGTGCCGAGCGCGCGGCCTTCGGGCAGATGGAGGGCCAGCCGGGCGCGGCGGCGGCGGTGCTGCAGAACGTCGGGCGCGGCTGGACGACGACCCCCGCGGTCGCGATGAACCGCAGCCAGGACGTCGTGCACCGGGCGGTCGGCCGGGCCGGCATCGTGCTGGTGGCGGAGGGCAACCCGAACCGGGTGAAGCCCCTGCTCGCGGCCGAGAAGAAGCGGATGAACCGCGTCGTGGTCGACGTGCCGGTGACCGACATCATCGTCGGCGACGGCGAGGGCCAGGTGCCGCTGAAGAAGGTCCGTACGACCATGCTCAAGCTGCCGCGGGTGCTCTCCGGCCCGCAGGTGACGGCGGCCAACGACCGGCTCCGGGCGATGGGCGACCTGATGAGCAACATGCCGCTGCCGAAGGGTCCGATGCCGAAGGGCATGCGGATGCCGCGCGGCGGAAAGATGCGCTGACGCGCCCGACCGGAGGCGATGGCTTCCAGAACCGCTCCATGAGGAAGGCCCCGGACCGCCTGACGGTCCGGGGCCTTCCTCATGCGTGTGCTGCGGCTGCGCGCCGACGGGGGCCGTACGGCGTCAGAGACGGACCTGTACGGCTCCGGAGAGGCGGTCGTGGAGGCCTCGGCCGTCGCGGTCCCAGATGAGGGCGGGGAGCGCCAGGCAGACCAGCAGGGAGCGGAGCGCCACCCGGGGCAGGCCGAGGCGGCCGCCGTGCACGGAGACGACCCCGAGGCCGAAGAGGCGCTTGCCGGGGGTCGAGCCGATGGTGCCGACGGTCAGCACGCTCAGCACGAGCAGGATGACGAGGGCCCAGTTGCCGGTGGCCTGGTTGTAGCCGTCGGTGATCAGGCCGTATGCGATCAGCGTGCAGAGGGCCCAGTCGACGGCGAGGGCGCCGAGGCGGCGCCCCGGGCGGGCGATCGATCCGGGGCCCTCCTCGGGCAGCCCGAGCTGCTGACCGCGGTAGCCGAAGTCGACGCCTGCGTCCTCGGCCGCCGCGCGGGGGCCGGAGAGCCAAGATCCGAGTGCTTGCCTGTTGTCCACGCGACCACGGTACTGCGCCCGTTTTCGATCACTTCGGTCCGGGTAGGCGAACGGCGCGGCCAGGCGGGGGAGCACCCAGCCCGGTTAACTTGGACGAAACAATTGGGTCATGCTTGGGAAATCCCGCCTGCCTATGGTCGGGTCCAGCGTGTGCCACCGCACCGGCCGCACGAATCAGCTGCAAACCCCGCCCCTCCCCGGGCCGGGAGTAGGAGGAGTGGGATGTCCGAGACGCACGGGTTCCAGAACGCCGACGAGGTCAAGAAGTACATCAAGGACAACGACGTCAAGATGGTCGACGTCCGTTTCTGTGACCTTCCGGGTGTGATGCAGCACTTCACGATCCCGGCGACGGCGTTCGACCCGTCGGAGGAGCTCGCCTTCGACGGTTCGTCGATCCGCGGCTTCCAGGCGATCCACGAGTCCGACATGTCGCTCCGCGCCGACCTGTCGACGGCCCGGGTGGACCCCTTCCGCCGCGACAAGACGCTGAACATCAACTTCTTCATCCACGACCCGATCACGGGCGAGCAGTACAGCCGCGACCCGCGGAACATCGCGAAGAAGGCCGAGGCCTACCTCGCCTCCACCGGCATCGCCGACACGGCGTACTTCGGCCCCGAGGCCGAGTTCTACGTGTTCGACTCGGTCCGCTTCGAGACCTCCGCGAACCAGGGCTTCTACCACATCGACTCCGAGGCCGGCGCCTGGAACACCGGTGCGGAGGAGAACAACCGCGGCTACAAGGTCCGCTACAAGGGCGGCTACTTCCCGGCCCCGCCGGTCGACCACTTCGCCGACCTGCGCTCGGAGATCTCCCTGGAGCTGGAGAACGTCGGCCTGCAGGTCGAGCGCCAGCACCACGAGGTCGGCACCGCCGGCCAGGCCGAGATCAACTACAAGTTCAACACGCTGCTCGCCGCGGCCGACGACCTGATGCTCTTCAAGTACATCGTGAAGAACGTCGCCTGGCGCAACGGCAAGACCGCGACCTTCATGCCGAAGCCGATCTTCGGCGACAACGGCTCGGGCATGCACGTCCACCAGTCGCTGTGGTCGAACGGCGACCCGCTGTTCTACGACGAGACCGGCTACGCGGGCCTCTCGGACACCGCCCGCTACTACATCGGCGGCATCCTCAAGCACGCCCCGTCGCTGCTCGCCTTCACCAACCCGACGGTGAACTCGTACCACCGTCTGGTGCCGGGCTTCGAGGCCCCGGTCAACATGGTGTACTCGCAGCGCAACCGCTCCGCCGCCATGCGCATCCCGATCACGGGCTCGAACCCGAAGGCCAAGCGCGTCGAGTTCCGCGCGCCGGACCCGTCCTCGAACCCGTACCTCGCCTTCTCCGCCCTGCTCCTCGCGGGCCTCGACGGCATCAAGAACAAGATCGAGCCGGCGGAGCCGATCGACAAGGACCTGTACGAGCTGGCTCCCGAGGAGCACGCCAACGTCCAGCAGGTCCCGACCAACCTGGAGGCCGTCCTCCACGCGCTCGAGGCCGACAACGAGTACCTCCAGGCCGGCGGTGTCTTCACCTCCGACCTCATCGAGACCTGGATCGACTACAAGCGGACCCACGAGATCGCCCCGATCCAGCTCCGCCCGCACCCGCACGAGTTCGAGCTCTACTTCGACCTCTAGGCCGCACCGCGCGGGCGAGGCACTTCCGAGGCCCGCCGTCCCCTTCGAGGGGGCGGCGGGCCTCGCCGCCTTCCGGCGCCCCTCCGGGGTCAGCGCCCGTAGCGGATCATGGCGCGGACCATGCGGCAGGTGGTGTCCGAGGGCGGGTGGATGCCGAGGTGGTCGGCCGTGCCGCGTATCGTCGCGTTCGTGGCCTTCGACGGGACGTAGACGCCGGCGTCGAGGAGGGCGATCGCGAGTCGCATGGCCTTCAGACGGCGGTTGTGCGTCACGTACCACTCGCGGGGGCGGCCCGCGGGGAGCGGCTTCTTCCGGAGCGGCTTCCAGGGTTCGAGGGACGGTGTCCGGATCACGGCGAGAGCCATGGGCTACCTCCTGGCGAACGGCGGGGTGCGGGCCCTCCCCGGGACCCTCACCTTCACCCCCCATTTTAGAGCCCCACACTGACAATCGCCCCTGGCCAGAGGGGGTTTGGGGGGTGGTGGAGCGGACCCTGGGCCCCCACGACCTCGTCCAGGGCAAGCCCGACCCCGCCGCCTTCCCCCGCACCGCCTGGCTGACGGCGGCCCGGCGGGCCCTGACGGCCGCACCCCACGAGGCCTTCGGGATCGGCGACCCGCACGGCCGGACCGAACTGCGCCACGCGCTCACCGAGTACCTCGCCCGGGTACGGGGCGTCCGCACCGCACCGGACCGCATCGTGGTCTGCTCGGGCGCCGCGCACGCGCTGCGGCTCCTCGCCCGCGTCCTCGGCCCGGCCGACCCGTGGGCCGTCGAGGCCTACGGACTGCCCTTCCACCGCGGCCTCCTCGCCGGGGCCGGGGTCACCACCCTGCCGGTCGCGGTCGACGAGGACGGGGCGCGGGTCGCCGACATCCCCCGCCACGCGCGCGCGGTGCTGCTGACCCCCGCCCACCAGTTCCCCACCGGCGGCCCCCTGCACCCAGAGCGCCGGGCGGGCGCCCTGGAGTGGGCCCGGGCCTCCGGCGGGCTGGTGATCGAGGACGACTACGACGGGGAGTTCCGCTACGACCGGCGGCCCGTGGGCGCCGTCCAGGGACTCGACCCCGAACGGACCGTCCTCGTCGGCTCCGTCAGCAAGAGCCTCTCCCCCGGCCTGCGGATCGGCTGGATGTGCCTGCCGTCCGCGCTCGTCGGCCCGGTGGTCGCCGCGAAGGGGGAGCGGGAACCGCACTCCTCAGCGACCGACCAGCTCACCCTCGCGGAGCTGCTGGCCTCCGGCGCGTACGACCGGCACGTCCGGCGCATGCGCAAGCGTCACCGCCTCCGGCGCGACCGGCTGACCGCGCTGCTCGCCGAACGGGCCCCCGCCGTACGGGTCACGGGCATCGCCGCCGGACTGCACGCCGTCCTGGAACTGCCCCCGGGCACGGAACGGGCGGCCCTCGCCGCGTCGGCCCGGCGCGGGGTCGCGGTGGAGGGCCTGGACCTCTACCGCCACCCCGACGCACCGCGCTCCGGCGCCGCCGACGGCCTCGTCGTCGGCTACGCGACCCCGCCGGAGCGGCTGTACGAGCCCGCCCTGGAGGCGCTGTGCGACGGCCTGTCCGAGGTGCTGGGCGACTGAGGGAGCCGCCGAACGGGCGCCCGGCCGGGCCCTACATCTGCGCCGACTCCTCCGCCAGCGCCTCCGCCCTCGTCAGGATCTCCGTCAGCCGCAGGCCGAAGCGGGCGTCGCAGGCATCGGGTTCGCCCGTACGCGCCGCCGCGACCAGGGCGTCCACGGCCGCGCCGAACGCCCCCACCGCGCCGTCCCAGCGCGGCAGTTCCACCCGGCCCCCGGTGCCGTACAGGGTGAGGGCCGCCTCCGCCGCCTCCGGCGGGGCGCCGAGCGTGAGCGTGGCGGTGCTGCTCGCGCCCGAGGTGTGCCGCAGCACCAGGTGGTGGGTGTCCGCCGGGCCGCGCGCCGCGGTGATCTCCGTGACGTCGCCCAGGACCGGCAGGTAGACCGACAGGACGTGCGGGCCCACGTCCCACAGGCCGCCCTTCTCGCGGCGCCAGGGAGAGGCCGCGTACTCGCTGCTCGACCCCGCCCCGTACAGCGAGCCCAGCCAGTGCGCCTCGCCCAGGAACCAGCCACCGGCCGCCGTCTGCTCCTCGATCCAGCGGGCCGTCGGTTCGGCGAACCGGAGCGTGCAGAAGACCACCGAGGCCGCCCCCGCGGCCTCCACCGCCCCGGCCACCGCGCGCGCCCCGGCGACCGTCGTCGCGACCGGCTTGTCGAGCAGCACGTGGCAGCCGGCCTCCGCGGCCCGGACCGCCAGCGGGGCCTGCACGTCCGGCGGGAGCGCGAACGCGACGGCGTCACTGGCCTCGAAGAGCGCGTCCAGGTCCTCGTACGCGCGCGTGCCCGACGCGGCGGCGAGTTCGGCCGCCGCCTCGGGGCGCCGGCCCCAGATCCCGCTGAACTCGATCCCCCGGTGCGCCGCCAGCGCGGGCGCGTGCGTGTGACCGGCCCAGGGGCCGGTGCCGAGGAGTCCGATACGGGGCTTCGCGCCCAGCTGCTTCGCCATGCCCCCAGTCTGCCGGGTGCCGCCGACGACGGGCCCCGGGGGCCGCGGCCGAACCCCGTATACGACGCGGGGGTCCCCGGGGCCTCGTGGGCCGAGGTCGTACGGGGTCCGGGGCGCGGGTCCCGGCCCGCTCCCGGACGCCGGCGGCCTCGCACAGCGGCTCCGCGAAGATCGGGAAACCTGAGTAACACGGGGTTCACATTCGGGCAACCGACGGGAAATCCCGTGTTGCGAAGCTGCGACCGGACACAGACACCGCAGCTTCTCGCAGCGCCGCGAGCCGCCGCGACACCCGCAGCAGCACGCTCAAAGGATGAGGCCCGTGACCTTCAAGGCTGAGTACATCTGGATCGACGGCACCGAGCCGACCGCGAAGCTCCGCTCGAAGACGAAGATCCTCGCGGGCGAGGGTGCCACGCTGGAGGAGCTGCCGATCTGGGGCTTCGACGGTTCCAGCACGAACCAGGCCAAGGGCCACGCCTCGGACCGCGTCCTCAAGCCGGTCTTCGTCTGCCCGGACCCGATCCGCGGCGGCGCCGACATCCTGGTCATGTGCGAGGTCCTCAACACGGACATGACGCCGCACGAGTCCAACACCCGCGCCGCGCTCGCCGAGGTCTTCGCGAAGCACACCGCGCAGGAGCCGATCTTCGGCATCGAGCAGGAGTACACCTTCTTCGAGGGCTCCCGTCCGCTCGGCTTCCCGGAGAACGGCTTCCCCGCCCCGCAGGGCGGCTACTACTGCGGTGTCGGCGCCGACGAGATCCACGGCCGCCCGATCGTCGAGGCGCACCTGGAGAACTGCCTCAAGGCCGGTCTCGGCATCTCCGGCATCAACGCCGAGGTCATGCCCGGCCAGTGGGAGTTCCAGGTCGGCCCGCTGGCGCCGCTGGAGGTCTCGGACCAGCTGTGGATCGCCCGCTGGCTGCTCTACCGCACCGCCGAGGACTTCAACGTCACCGCGACGCTGGACCCGAAGCCGGTGAAGGGCGACTGGAACGGCGCGGGCGCGCACACCAACTTCTCGACGAAGGCGATGCGCGAGGGCTACGACGCGATCATCACCGCCGCCGAGTCCCTCGGCGAGGGCTCGAAGCCGCTCGACCACGTCAAGAACTACGGCGCCGGCATCGACGACCGCCTGACGGGCCTGCACGAGACCGCCCCGTGGGACGAGTACTCGTACGGCGTCTCGGACCGCGGCGCCTCGGTCCGCATCCCGTGGCAGGTCGAGCAGGACCAGAAGGGCTACATCGAGGACCGCCGCCCGAACGCGAACGTGGACCCGTACGTGGTGACCCGCCTCCTGGTGGACACCTGCTGCGAGGCCCTCGCGAAGGCCGGCCAGGTCTGATCGGCGCTGCCGCACGGCGAGAGGCGCCCACCGCTCCGGTGGGCGCCTCTCGGCGTGTCCGGGGAGGTCCGGTCTCCCGGCATGTGGGAAGCACGACAGGGGTTTTGGCCGGCGAAGGGGTCGTCGGGGGCATTCCCTTCTGGTTCAATAGGGATATGGCCACCACTCAGAACGACACCGCGACGGGTCGTCACGACCTCGAGCCGTTCTGGCCTTCCCGGCAGCATCATGACTTCGACCGGGTGTGTTGCCGCGCGAGGAACGCGTCGGCCCTCTAAAGCCCCGATCGGTTCGGTCCGATCCACGGCCTTCGGCCGACGCGCACGACGTTCGACGTACGACTCCTGTCCGTTCGTTCCTCCGCGCGAAAGAGCTGACTTCCCATGGTCCAGACCGCTCACAGCACCCCCGCCGCCGTTCGTCCCAACCGTCATCGGCTGCGTGCCGTCGATCCCAACGAGGTCGTCGACTTCGCGCAGGTCGCCGACTTCCTGCCGCCCGGTGCCACCCTGCTGCCCGCGCCGCCGCACGCCCTGCCCACGCTGCCGGGGCGGCCGCCGATGGTCGGGTACCTGGTGCTCGTGCCCGCCGACCAGCAGCCTCGGCAGCCGCTCGCCGCGGCCGTTCCCGCGCCGGTCGCCGCCGTGGAGGAGCAGGGGCCCGTCGCCATCGACGGCGTCCAGCGGATCGCCGTCGTGGACGGCCGGGCGCTCGACCTGACATATCTCGAGTTCGAGTTGCTCGCCCATCTGGTGGCGCACCCCCACCGGGTCCACACCCGCGACCAGTTGGTCACGACCGTGTGGGGGTACGGCCACGTCGGTGACGGGCGCACCGTCGACGTGCACGTGGCCCGGCTGCGGCGCAAGCTGGGCGCCGAGCACCGCCACACGATCCAGACCGTGCGGCGGGTCGGCTACAAGTACACGCCCTGATCAGCTCGTCCGTGACCTCGCCCGAAGCCCGGAGGCCAGGGCCAGGGCGAGGTCCACGGCCAGGAACAGCAGCAGGCTGAGGCCGAGCAGCGGCACGAACCACGCCACCAGGACGGTGACCGCGCCCAGCGGCAGCAGCATCGTCACCGGGATCCGGCGCCAGGTCCCGCGGGCCGCCGGGCGGCCCGGGCGGCGCAGCCACCACATGCGGTAGCCCCAGACGATGAGCAGGACGAGGGCGAGAGCCAGGGCCGCGAGGAGCAGTTGGTTGAACAGGCCCAGGAACACGCCGGTGTGGGCGTCGATGCCTATCCGGGTGAGCTTGGCGAGCAGCGGGTAGTCGGCGAAGGCGAGCCGGTCGACGACCGTGCCGTCCGCCGGGTTCAGCGCCACGGAGTCCAGCTGGAGCGGGAACCGGGTGTCCGTCTCCTTGATCACGTAGCCCTTGCCCTCGGCGGGCAGGACCAGGGAGACGCTCGGGCTGTCGATGCCGGCGGCGCGGGCGGCGTCGAGCGCTCCGTCGATGCCGATGTCCGGCCCCCGGGAGGTGGTGCCTCCGGTGTGGCCGCCGCCGTGGCCCTCGTGCTCCGAGGAGCCGCCGGCCGGGGCGTCCCCGACGGTCGCGGTGAGTGTGGGCGTCGCGCCGCCGAGACCGTCCTGGACGGTCCCGATGTTCTCGCCCGCGTACCGCGACCAGGTCAGACCCGTCGCGGAGAGCACCACGAGGCCGGCCACGGCCCACAGACCGACGGTGCCGTGCCAGGAGAGGGTGCGGCGGCGGGAGGCCGGGCCGCCCTCCGGTACGAGGAGGGCGCGGCGGTTCTTCCGTCGCCGGCCGAGCCAGAGCGCGAGTCCGCCGAGCGCGATCACCCACAGCCAGCTGGCGGCGAGTTCGCTGTAGTTGCGGCCGATCTCGCCGAGGTGCAGGTCGCGGTGGAGGCCGTCGATCCAGGTGCGCAGCGGGAGGGCGCCTGAGCTTCCGTAGCTGGGCAGTTGGCCGCGGACCTCGCCGGTGTACGGGTCGACGAAGACGGCGAGTGAGGTGTCCTCGGGGACGTCGGGGTCGGTCATCAGGACGCGGGTGGTGGCGCCGGGTTCGGCGCCGGGCCAGACGGCGGTGACGGTGCCGTTCGGGTTGGCTTCGCGGGCGATGTCGACCTGCCGGGAGAGGGCCAGGGTCTGCTCGCCGACGGGGACCTCCAGTTCGTGGGCGTACACGAACTTCTCGGCCTGGAAGGAGAGCGCGTAGAGCAGGCCGCTGGCGGCGGCCACGAGGAGGAACGGGGCGACGAGCACGCCCGCGTAGAAGCTTGAGCCTCGCCGGGTCGAGGGCGGCCTCCGCGGCGGGGTTACGGGCGTACGAGGGCGCCGCGGCACCGTTCCTGCCCCACCCGTCCCCGGGCAGCCCGAGCAGCGCCCCGCACACCAGCAGCGCGGCGACGGCGACGACCCCGGCCCGGGCGTGCTGCCGCCGCCGCAGCAGATCGGTGGGCCGCGCCTGGAGCGCACAGGGGTCGAACTCGTCGGACTCCAGCAGCGCGACGCCGCCACGACGGCCGGCGGCGGGCCGGGCCGCGGGCCGGGATTCGGACGCGCCGCCCGAGCCTCCGCCGCGAGCCCGCGTGGGACCGTCCGGGCCGGGCCGGGGGACCCGAGGGCCCTCGGCCGGGCGGCCCGGGCTGCCTCTGTCGCCGTCCTCACCGGCCGGCCCCGACCGGCCGCTCACGTCGCCGCTCCGGTCGGCCTGCCCCGGCCGGCTGCTCCCGTCGCCGTCGCCGCGCTGCTGGTGTGCGGGGCGCTGCTCGGGCTGCCCGGGGACGGGTGGGGCAGGAACGGTGCCGCGGCGCCCTCGTACGCCCGTAACCCCGCCGCGGAGGCCGCCCTCGACCCGGCGAGGCTCAAGCGCGTCGACCCGGCGGTCTGGCCCGGTTCCACCCGGCAGGACTTCTCCGTGTGGCCCGCGCGCGGGGCGCTCGTCGGGGACCGCGCGCTGCTGCGGCGGGCGCTGGCGGTGTGGGCGCGGCCGGGTGCGTCCGTGCGGTCCTCCGCGACGCCGGGGACGCCGGTCGGGCCGCCCATGGGGCCGCCCCAGCTGCTGTTCGCCGGGGTGGTCGACGGGGCGCGGGTGGTGCTCCTGCACGACGGGCTGCGGGCCGTGCGGTACGCGGAGCCGGTCGCGGGGACGGCGGGCGCGGCGCTCGACTTCGCGCGGACCGACGGGGCCGACGGCGTCGGCTCGGCCGCGCTGGTGCTGTCCCGCGCGGCCGGCAACGTCCGGTATCTGACGGCGCCGTGGGTGGTGGAGACCGCCGCGCGGGACCTGCTCGCGCCGGGCGAGGAGGCGCGGCCGCTGGGGCGGGACGCCGGCGGGGTGACCGAGCCGATGACCAGTCCCGTGTCGGCGCGGGACTGCACCCGCTGGAACACCCTCCAGGTGCGGGACGGTTCGGGGTTCCGGCTCCTCGCCGACCTGGGGGAGCTCGCGCCCGCCCGGCTCCTCTGGGGGCCGCCGGAGGCGCCGGCCGACGCCACGGGGCCGGAGGCGCGGGCGGCCTGGGCGCGGACCGCGTGCCAGCTGACGGCGGTGCGGGCGCACGGCGTGCGGTCCGTGAGCGCCTGGCGGTTCGCCCGGCAGCCGCTGCCGGAGGGCGCCGGAGTCGGTACGTGGCTGTGCACGCGCGCGGAGACCTGGCGGGGTACCGGCAGCCGGGTCCTGGCCCAGTTCCTGGTCCCGTCGCCGGCCGTGCCCGCCGCGCTCGCGGCCCGTTCCGAAGGGTCGCCCGCGTGCGGGGTGCGCGATCCCCGGGTGCTGGCGGGGGTGCTCTGGCAGGCTCCGGCCGGGGGCTGGTACGTGCTGGCCGCCGGGAGCCCGGACTTCGCCGCCCTGGAGACCTCGGGCGGGGTGAAGGGGCGGTCGGACGGTCCGCTGCTGGCCGTGAGGGCGGCGGCCGGGGCGCGGGCCGACCTCGGCGGGACCCTGCGGGACGGGACCCGGGCGCGGGCGCTGCGGTGACGGCCGGGCCGGCCCCGGCCGTCGGGCCGGCCCACCGGGCAGAAAGAGCGTGCAGACCTCTGTCGCCCACCCGCTACCC
This sequence comes from Streptomyces sp. adm13(2018), assembly GCF_008042145.1. Classification (GTDB taxonomy): domain Bacteria; phylum Actinomycetota; class Actinomycetes; order Streptomycetales; family Streptomycetaceae; genus Streptomyces. The sequence goes on along the minus strand of NZ_RDBH01000129.1, from coordinate 947,602 downwards.
CTCAGTACATTGACGCCATGTCTAATACGCAGCCTGCTCCGGTGGCGTCGGAGCACGTCGATCTCAAGGCCCGCAAGGTCTCCTTCGACTGGGAGGAGACTCCGCTCCACTGGGTGCCCGGCGATCCCTTCACCACGCACACCATCAACGTGCTGCACCTGCTGCTCCCGGCGGGCGAGCGCTGGTTCGTGCACGTCTACCAGCAGGCCCTGCCGTACATCACCGACGACCGGCTGCGTGCGGACGTCATCGGCTTCATCGGCCAGGAGGCCATCCACTCCCAGGCACACGACGACGTGCTGCCCCACCTCCGGGAGCAGGGCCTCGACCCCACCCCGTACACCGCGCAGGTCGACTGGTTCTTCGAGAAGCTCCTCGGGGACCGGACCCTGCCGCCGGGCCGGCCGCGCCGCTGGTGGCTCATGGAGCGGGTCGCGATGATCGCCGCGATCGAGCACTACACCGCCTTCCTCGGCAACTGGGTGCTCAACGCCGACGAGCTCGACCGGGTCGGCGCCGACCCCACCATGCTCGACCTGCTGCGCTGGCACGGCGCCGAGGAGGTCGAGCACCGCTCGGTCGCCTTCGAACTGTTCATGCACCTCGACGGCGGCTACCGGCGCCGCGCCCGGACCTGGGCCCTCGCCTTCTCCGCCCTCGTCTTCCTCTGGCAGCGCGGCGTCCGCTTCTTCATGGAGAACGACCCCACCCTGCTCGACGGCAAGGCCTCCCTCGGCCAGTTCGTCCGCAAGGGCCGGCAGGGCGTCCTGCCCTCCACCCCCGACATGCTGCGCTCGATCCCCCGCTACCTGAGCCGCGCCTACCACCCCTCCCAGGAGGGCGACACCGCACAGGCGATGGCCTACCTGGCCTCCTCCCCCGGCGCCAACGGAGGCCACTGATGCCCCGGTTCACCACCGTCGCCCTCGCCGCCGGGGCCGCGCTGCTCGTCCGCCGCGCCGTCCGCAGCCGGATGACCACCGCCCCGCTGTGGCCGATGCCCGCCCTCGACGAACCCGTGTCGGGATACGGCCGGGGCAGCACCGTCCCCCGCAAGGTCCGCGTCACCGCACGCACCACACCGGCCGAGGGAGTCGTCGAACTGCGCCTGGAGGGACGCGGCCTGCCCGGCTGGCGGCCCGGCGCGCACATCGACCTCGTCCTGCCCTCCGGCCTGGTCCGGCAGTACTCGCTCTGCGGCGACCCGGCCGACCCCACCGCGTACACGGTGGCGACCCGGCTCATCGAGACCGGACAGGGCGGCCGGGGCGGCTCGCACGAGGTACACGAGCAGCTCCGCGAGGGCGTGGAGATCGAGGTCCGGGGCCCGCGCAACCGCTTCCCGCTCGTCGACTCCCCCGCGTACGTCTTCGTCGCCGGCGGCATCGGCATCACCCCCGTCCTGCCGATGCTGCGCGCCGCCGAGGCGGCCGGGGCGGACTGGCGGCTGCTGTACTGCGGGCGCAGCCGCGCGAGCATGCCGTACCTGGCGGAGGTCGAGGCGCTGGGCTCCGCCGGCGGCCGGGTGACCGTCGTCGCGGAGGACGAGTCCGGCCACCCCGACCTCGGCTTCCTCGCCGGCGTGCCGGCCGGGACCCCGGTCTACTGCTGCGGCCCCGACGGCCTCATGGCGGCCGTGGCGGCGGCGCTCCCGGAGGGCAGCACCCCGCGTCTCGAACGCTTCTCGGCCGCCGCGACGACCGGCGGCACGGCCTTCGAGGTCGAGCTGCGCCGCTCCGGGCGCACGGTGCGGGTGGCCGCCGACCGGTCCGTCCTGGCGGCGGTCCGCGAGGAGGTCCCCGGCCTCATGTACTCCTGCGGGCAGGGCTTCTGCGGGACCTGCCGGCAGCGGGTCCTGGAGGGCGAGGTCGACCACCGGGACGAGCTGCTCACCGACGCCGAGCGGGGCGACTCGATGCTGATCTGCGTCTCGCGCTGCGCGGGAGAACGGCTCGTCCTCGACCTCTAGAGGGCGGCCGGAAGGTGTCCGCGGGGGACGACGTCACGGCAGGACGAGCCAGTCGAGGGCGAGTGCGCCGAGGAGGCCGGCCACCAGGAGCCAGGTGCCGAGCCGCGTACGGCCGTTGCGGGACAGCTCGATCACGATGCCGCAGAGGATCATCGCGAGTCCGTACACCCCGACGACCAGGACGGAGGTCCGGCTCGCGAGCCGGATCGCCAGGACGACGGCCATCGCGACGAGCAGCACGGAGGCGGCGGCGACGCGCAGCCGCCGCGCCTGCTTGGGCGTGAGGCCCTCCGCGTCGGCGGGGTCGTCGGCCTCGTCGAGTTCGTCTTCCTCGTCGGCTTCGTCGGCTTCCTCGGTGTCGTCTTCCTCGGCGGCCTCGGCGGCGGGTTCGACGTCCTTCTCCACGCCGTCGGCGGGCTCGGCGGCTTCGGTGGCCTTCCGGCGTACGGCGTCGGCCTCCTCGGCCTCGGGGGCCTCCGCGGGCTCGGGGGCCTTGACGGCCGGGGTGTCCTGGTCGGAAGCGCTCATGGGGCAGGAGCGTATCGGACGACGTTAGGCTGTTCGTATGACGACCGGGGTACGCCGCAGGATGGGCGTCGAGGAGCGCAAGCAGCAGCTGATCGGGGTGGCCCTCGAACTCTTCAGCCACCGCTCTCCCGACGAGGTGTCCATCGACGAGATCGCCGCGGCCGCGGGGATCTCGCGGCCGCTGGTCTACCACTACTTCCCCGGCAAGCAGAGCCTCTACGAGGCCGCGCTCCGGCGCGCGGCCGACGAGTTGGCGGCCAGGTTCGTGGAGCCGCCGCAGGGGCCCCTGGGGGCGCGGCTGCTGCGGGTGATGGGCCGGTTCTTCGACTTCGTCGACGACCACGGGCCGGGTTTCGCCGCGCTGATGCGGGGCGGTCCGGCGGTGGGCTCCTCCACCACGAACGCGATGATCGACGAGGTACGGCACGCCGCGTACCTGCAGATCCTCGCCCATCTCGGGGTCGAGAAGCCGTCCGCGCGCCTGGAGTTGGTCGTCCGGTCCTGGGTGTCGCTCGCCGAGTCGACGGCGCTGATCTGGCTGGACGGGCGCCGGGTGCCGCGCACGGAGCTGGAGTTGCAGCTCGTGCACGACTTCGCGGCCCTCGCCGCGGTGAGCGCCGCCTACGACCCGGACATGGCGGGGATCCTGGTGGGGATCCTCGCGGACGAGCCGGCGGACGGACCCTTCGGGGAGCTGGTGGGCCGGCTGGTGGCGCTGGTACCGACCGTCGCGCCGGAGGGCGGCGCGCCCTCCGTCCCGGATCAGCGCCCCCTGTAAGGCGGTTCGAGGCCAGGAACGTCGTACCGCCGGCGGGGAGCCGGGAAGGCTCCCCGCCGGCGGCGTGTGTCACGGGACTCAGCGGGCCTTGAAGACCGCCACCGTCCGCGCCGGGACCGTGAAGGTGCCCGAACCGGCCTCGTAGGAGGCGGACTTCACGACGGTGTCGGCGCCGCCCGCCTGGACCGGGTGGAGGCGGTAACCCCGCCCGGCCAGTTCGGCGACCCGCTGCGAGGTGGCCGCCGGGCTCGCGTTGAGGACGACGACCAGGTCACCGAGGCGCATGGTGATGACGCCCGGGGTCTCCTCGCGGCCGGAGAGCGGGAAGGACAGGGCGTCCTGCACCTGCCCCGCGGTCGCGAGGGAGAACGCCTTCTCGGTGGTACGGATCTTCTGGAGGTCGCGGTACGCGGCGGAGGCGCCGTCGATCTGCGCGCAGCCGACCGTGAGGTTCGGGTTCACCAGGAGCGGCTTGCCGTGGCCCCACTTGGGCTTGTTGTCGGTGGCCGGCGGGAGGCCGCGGCCGAAGCCGTTGCCGTCGCGGCAGTCCCAGTGGATCGCGTTGAACCAGTCGCCGCTGTCGTACGAGTTGCGGTCCAGGGACTTGGAGCGCAGCAGGTCCGAACCGGCCTGGGAGAGCGCCGGGCCCTGCGAGAGGGTCGCGGTGGCCATCGCGAGGACCTGCATGCGGGCCCGGTCCGCCGCCGAGGTGCCCGCCGGGAGCTTGAAGGCGAGTGCGTCGTACAGGGTCTCGTTGTCGTGCGCGTCGGCGTAGGCGAGGGCATCGCCGGGGGCGGCGGCGTAGCCCGCCGGGGAGCCGTTGTAGTCGACCTGGGAGCCCTTGACCGTACGGCCGGAGGTGTCGGTGAAGGAGTAGTCGGCGAGGTTGCCGGTCAGGCCGACCTTGATCAGGTCCTGGTAGTGGAGGAGCCGGGCCTTCTGCTCGGCGGGGGTGCCGTTGGCGGTGGAGGTGTTGGGGGCGGTGAAGAGGCCGGAGGCGAAGCCCTGGACGCCGGGGTCCTCGTCGAAGGGGCCGCCGCCGCGGACGGCGTCACGGGCCCGGTCGGAGAAGGTGGCGACGCCGGTGCCGGCCATGTTCTTCTGGGTGGCCTGGACGAAGCGGGCGTCGTCGGCGATCTCGCCGAAGTTCCAGCCCTCGCCGTAGAGGACGATCGACTTGCCGTCGACGCCGTCCTTGGCGGGGGTCAGCCCGTCGAGGGCCTTGCGCACGGCCAGGATGTTGGCCTTGGGGTGGTGGCCCATGAGGTCGAAGCGGAAGCCGTCGACCTTGTACTCCCTGGCCCAGGTGACGAGGGAGTCGACGACGAGCTTGCCCATCATCGCGTTCTCGGTCGCGGTGTTGGCGCAGCAGGTCGAGGTGGCGACGGTGCCGTCGGCCTGGAGGCGCTGGTAGTAGCCGGGGACGATGCGGTCGAGGACGGACTTGTCGGACTGTCCGGAGGCGACGGTGTGGTTGTAGACGACGTCCATGACGGTGCGCAGGCCGTCGCGGTTGAGGGCCTGGACCATCTGCCGGAACTCGACGGTGCGGCGGGTGCCTTCGGGGTCGGTGCTGTAGGAGCCCTCGGGGACGGTGTAGTGCAGCGGGTCGTAGCCCCAGTTGTAGGCGTCCTTGGCCGCGGCGGCGGCGACGCAGGCCTGCTGCTCGTCGGAGTCGGGGGCGTAGACCTTGAGGTCGCAGGCGGGTTCGGTCCGGTCGGACTTCTTCTCGGGGATGGTGCCGATGTCGAAGGCCGGGAGGAGGTGGACGTAGGAGGTGCCGGAGGCGGCGAGGTCGCGCAGGTGCCGGGAGCCCTTGCTGTCCCGGTCGGTGAAGGCGAGGTAGGTGCCCCGGTGGTCCTTCTCGGCCGTGGTGTCCGCGACGGAGAAGTCACGGATGTGGAGTTCCTGGATCTGGGCGTCCCGCAGCGGTACGGCGGCGGGCTTCCTGAGGGAGTTCCAGCCCTTGGGCGCCAGCTTCGGGTCGGTGAGGTCGACGGCGAGGCTGCGGGCGGAGTCGGTGGTGAGGGCGGTGGAGTAGGGGTCGGTGACCTTGTTGGTGACGATCTTCTGGACGGTGGGGGCCCAGACCTTCACGACGTAGCGGTACGGCTTGCCGGTCCAGGACTTGGGGCCGGTGGCGGACCAGACCCCGGAGGTGTCGTCGCGCCGCATGGGCACGGTCCGGCCGTCGAGTTCGAGGGCGACGGACTGCGCGGTGGGGGCCCAGACGGAGAGGTCGACCCGGCCGCCGCGGAAGACGGGGCCGAGGGCGGCGCCGGTGGCCTTCTTGGCGTACAGGTCGTCGAGGACGCCGGCGGTCTGCACGCCGGTGGCGGCGAGCAGGGCGCCGTTGGCGGCGCGCTGGGTGGCGATCAGCTGTCCGCGCAGGGAGTCGCGGACGCGGTCGGTGTCGCGCGGGTCGACGGTGAAGGCCGGGTACGCCGACAGGTGCGGGTACTTCGCCTTCTGGGCGTCGGTCAGGGCGGTCTGCCGGAGCCGGAGCCACTGGCCCTCGGTGTTCAGGGCGCCGTCGGTGACGGTGATCCCGCCGTCCTTCGCGTAGACGAGCTGCTGGCTGGTGGCCTCGGTGGGCTTGACCTTCCAGACGACGGTGTTCCGGTCGATCCACTGGGCCTCGGCCTTGCCGAGGTCGAGGTTCGGGGCGCCGCCGACGGTGGGGAGGAGGTACGCGGGCTGTCCGGCGAGGGCCCAGACCTCGTGGCCGAGGCTCGCCAGGTCGAGGGACCGGTCGGTGGGGAGGTCCTTCTCGTCGCCCTTGTGGAGGATGTACGAGAGGGAGGTGGCGCCCTCGGTGAGCGGGACCTCGTAGACGGCGCCGTAGGCGTCGGTCCGGGTCGGCATGAGGGGCTTGGACCAGTCGGTGGGCTGGGCGGCCCCGGTCCAGGTGTGGAGGCCCCAGCCCTCGTAGTTCCCGTCGGGCCGCTGGTAGTGGAGGACGGCCTTGGTCTTGTCCTGCGGGGCCGGGGACGGGTTCGTGTCGGACTGGCCGTCCTGGCCCTGGGTGATCCAGACCTCGCCGGTGCGGCCGAGGTCGACGCTGCGCTGCGGGCCGTCGGCGGTGCCGTTCTTCTCGACGGTGTACGCGACGGTGGAGGCGCCTTCGGGGACCTTCACCCAGGCGAAGGCGCCGTGGGCGTCGCGGCCGGTGAACGCGGCCTCCTGGCCGGCGCCCTTGAGGGTCCAGCCGTCGTAGTTCCCGTCCTCGCGCCGGTAGTGGACGACGGCGTGGGTGCGTTCGACGGCGACCGGCTTCTCGGGGGCGGGGGCCTGTCCGGCGGTGCTCGCGGCGGTGGCGCTCGCGATGCGGCCGGCGCTGTCGACGACGACGGCCTTGTAGCGCAGGGCGGTGCCGGCGGGGGCGGCGACGTGCTGGGTGACCTTGTAGGGGGCGTGGTCGGCGGTGCCGAGGGTCTGCCAGCGGCCGGTGCCGGTCTGGGCGGCGAAGACGACGCGGTTGAGGCCGCCGCCGCTGACGTCGGCGGTGAGCTCGACGGTGCCGGTGGCTCCGGAGGCGGGCGCCCTGAGGCTGACGGAGGGCTTCTTC
>NZ_RDBH01000129.1:939234-940659 GCF_008042145.1 Streptomyces sp. adm13(2018) | reverse complement strand
TCGGCGGTCTTCGAGGCGAAGAGGGTCTGGCGGGCGTCCTTGTCGCCGCCGGGGCCGGTGAAGCCCTGCTCGTCGCCGTAGTAGATCACCGGGTTGCCGCGGGACAGGAACATGAGTTCGTTGGCGAGGGTGGCCCGGCGGACGAGTTCGGTGTCGGAGGCGTTCGGGTTGTCCTGCTGGAGGAAGGTCCCGATGCGGCCCATGTCGTGGTTGCCGAGGAAGGTGACCTGCTCGTAGGCGTTGGCCTTGTCGGTGGTGTACCGGTAGTCCTCGGCGAAGACCCTGGCGAGGCGGTCGGCTCCGGCGCCCTGCGAGGCGAAGGCGCGGGCGGCGTCCTGGAAGGGGAAGTCGAGGGTGGCGTCGAGCCGGCCGCGGGTGACGTACGGGGAGGTCACGGCGGTGTCGGCGGAGTAGACCTCGCCGAACATGAAGAAGTCCTCGCGGCCCTGCTTCTCGGCGTAGGCGTCGAGGGCGGTGGCCCACTGGGTCCAGAAGTCGAGGTCGACGTGCTTGACGGTGTCGATGCGGAAGCCGTCGATCTTGAAGTCGCGGACCCACTTCTCGTAGATCTTCCGCATGCCGTCGACGACCTCGGGGCGTTCGGTCCACAGGTCGTCGAGGCCGACGAAGTCGCCGTACTCGGCGGACTCGCCGACCCAGGTGGAGTCGCCCCGGTTGTGGTACATCGTGGGGTCGTTGAGCCAGGCGGGGACCTTGGTGTCCGCCTTCGCCGTGGGGACGACGGGGGTGTACGGGAAGGAGTCCCGGTCGACCCTGCCGATCGCCTCGCGGTCGTCGAAGGGGCGGCCGTCCTTGTCGAGGTACGGGTGGGCACCCTTGGGGCGGTAGCCGTACTTCTGCTCGGCGTAGTCGACGGTGTCGGCGGTGTGGTTGGTGATGACGTCGAAGAAGACCTTCATGCCCTTGCGGTGGGCGGCGGCGATCAGCCGCTCCAGGTCGGCGTTCGTGCCGAAGTGCGGGTCGACCTGGGTGAAGTCGGTGATCCAGTAGCCGTGGTAGCCGGCGGAGGCGTCCTTGCCCTCGCCCTGCACGGGCCGGTTCTTGAAGATCGGCGCCATCCAGATGGCGGTGGTGCCGAGGCCCTTGATGTAGTCGAGGCGCTCCGTGAGGCCCCTGAGGTCGCCGCCCTGGTAGAAGCCCTTGTCGGTGGGGTCGAAGCCGGTCTGTGTCCGGCTGCCGGTGAGGCCGCCGCGGTCGTTGGCGGTGTCGCCGTTGGCGAAGCGGTCGGGCAGGACGAAGTAGAACTGCTCGCGGGTGAGGTCCTGGCGGGACGGTTCGGCGGCGAGCTGCCGGTCGGTGGGCGGGGCCGGGGGCCTGGGCGCGGCCGCCGCGGGGACGGCGGGCACGAGGGCGGCGCACAGGGCGGCGGCCAGCGCGACCGCCGTTCTCTTGCGTGTCACGGGG
>NZ_RDBH01000129.1:926960-939134 GCF_008042145.1 Streptomyces sp. adm13(2018) | reverse complement strand
GTCCCGCCCGGACCTCACCCGCGAGCAGTTCTACTTCGTCCTGCCCGACCGCTTCGCCAACGGCGACACCGCCAACGACCGCGGCGGCCTCACCGGCAGCCGGACACAGACCGGCTTCGACCCCACCGACAAGGGCTTCTACCAGGGCGGCGACCTCAGGGGCCTCACGGAGCGCCTCGACTACATCAAGGGCCTCGGAAGGTGTCGTTCAGCGTGATCCGGCCGGAGGCGGGGACGGTCGCGGTGCGGTTGGCGCCGGACTCCCAGGTGACGTTTCCGGCGGCGTCCTTGCGGAGGTACTTGTACTCGAAGGACGTTCCGGCGGGCAGGTCGACGGTCAGCTTCCAGACGGGGTAGGCGGCCGGGTCGAGCTTGAGGGCGGCGGCCGGGGACCAGGTGCCGAGTTCGGCGCGGTTGCCGGTGACGTAGATGTTCTGGCCGGGGACGGTGGTGGCGTTGACGCCGAAGGAGGCGCCCTGGCCGTCGGGCGGGGTGGTGGGGCCGGCGCCGCAGCTCCGGGCGTTCACGTGCAGGGCCAGGGCGGTGTTGGCGCCGAGGGTGGCGGTGAACTGGCCGGATCCGTTCACCGTGACGGGGGTGTTCGACTGGACGTCGCAGTAGGTGCCGGCGGGCAGCGAGGTCTGGAAGGTGCGGGTGAGCGCCGAGGTCTCGTGGTTGAGGGCGACGTACGCCTTGGTGCCGCGGCCGAACGCGATCGCGTTGTTGCCGTTGTCCCACCAGTTCGTGACGGCCTGGCCGCGGGCGGTGTTGCGGAAGGCGACCATGGAGGAGATCTCGCGCCAGGCGTGCTGGCACTTCCAGCCGTCGGTGTAGCAGGCGTTCACCTGGCCGCCGTTGGGCGGTCCGGCGTCCTTGTCGGTCCACTCGTAGCCGGAGTGGACGTCCGGGGAGCCGTAGGGCCAGGCGAGCATGAAGACGGAGGCGAGGGTGTAGTTCGCGCCGTCCTTGTAGGAGAGGGTGTCGCCGCCGCGCTCGGTGTCGTGGTTGTCGACGAAGACGCCGGACTGGCCGGAGGACATGTAGCCCCAGGCCTCGCCGAAGTTCTTGAGGTGGGCGAGCTTCTCGTTCTGCAGGACGCGCTTGAGGTCGCGGGCGTAGCGGAACTCCTGGACGTCGCCGCTGCCGAGGTACTCGCTCGGGGAGACGGCCTCGCCGGCGCCGTGGATGGCCTCCAGCTTCCAGTACGCGCCGGGCTTGGTGAGCCGGGACTTGATGGTGGCGAGGTCGGCGGCCGGCATGTGCTTGGCGGCGTCGATGCGGAAGCCGTCGACACCGAGGGAGAGCAGGTCGTTGAGGTAGCCGGCTATCTTCCCGCGGACGTAGTCCTCGCCGGTGTCGAGGTCGGGGAGTTTGACCAGTTCGCAGTTCTGGACGTTGCCCCGGTCCTGGTAGGTGGAGATCTCGGCGCGGCAGTCGTCCATGTCGGCGCCGGAGTACAGGCCCGGGTAGTCGTACTTGGAGAACGGGGTCCCGCCCGTTCCCGTACCGGAGCCGTTCGCCATGTGGTTGATGACGGAGTCGGCGACGACCTTGACGCCGGCCGCGTGGCAGGTGTCGATCATGTTCTTGAAGGCGGTGCGGTCGCCGAGGCGTCCGGCGATCTTGTAGCTGACGGGCTGGTACGAGGTCCACCACTGGCCGCCCTGGAGGTGTTCCTGGGGCGGGGAGACCTGGACGTAGCCGTATCCTGCGGGGCCGAGGCGGTCGGTGCACTCGCGGGCGATGGAGGCGAAGTTCCATTCGAACATCACCGCGGTGACGTCCTTCTCGCCGGGCGGGGCGGCCTGCGCCGGGGCGTTTCCCGTGACGGCCACAGCGGCAGCTCCCGCCACGAGGGCGAGTGCAGCGGCCACGGTCTTTCTGGCCATGATTCCTCCTGCTGACTTCACTGTCGCAAGATGTTGCCGAAAGCTTCAGCAACTGTTTTCAGCCGTGACCGTACGAGTGCCCCGACGCCCGGTCAACCCTCCGGACAGCTCAACGCAAGTTGTTACGTAAGGACTTGCGGAAGTCCGGCGGGGACCGGCGGCTGCGCCGTGGAGCCGCGGACGACCAGCTCCGGCTGGAAGACGAACTCCGTGCGCTGCACGGGGTTCCCCTCGATTTCCTCCAGGAGCGCGCCGACGGCGGCCGTCGCCATGGCCTGGACGGGCTGGCGCACGGTGGACAGCGGGGGGCTGGTGAAGGCGATGAGCGGCGAGTCGTCGAAGCCGACGACGGAGACGTCCCGGGGCACGTCGAGGCCCAGGGCGCGGACGGCGCGGATCACGCCGAGCGCCATCAGGTCGGAGCCGCAGACGATGCCGGTGCAGCCCTCGCGGAGCAGGATGTCGGCGGCCGCGTGCCCGCCCTCGACGCCGAAGAGCGTGGGTCTGATGAAGCGTTCCGCGTCGGCGCGTTCGACGCCGAGGAGTTCGTACAGCTCGGCGGTGAAGCCCTCGGCCTTGCGGCGCGAGGGGACGTAGCGGGTGGGGCCGATGGCCAGGCCGATGCGCTCGTGGCCGAGTTCGACCAGGTGCCGGACGGCCATCCGGGCCGCGGCCCGGTCGTCGGGGGAGACGAAGTTGGCGTCGATGTGCTCGTTGTAGCCGTTGATGAGGACGTACGGCACACCGCGGGCGGACAGCCGGGCGTAGCGCGCAGGGTCGGCGGAGGCGTCGGCGTGCAGCCCGGAGAGGAAGACGATGCCGGCCACCCCGCGCTCCACGAGCTGCTCGACGAGTTCGTCCTCGGTGGCGCCGCCGGGCATCTGGGTGCAGAGCACCGGGGTGTAGCCGTGGCCGGCCAGGACCTGCTCGACGACCTGCGCGAACGCCGGGAAGATCGGGTTGGTCAGCTCGGGCACGACGAGTCCGACGAGGCCCGCGCTGCGGCGTTTCAGCCGGACGGGGCGCTCGTAGCCGAGCACGTCGAGGGCCGCGAGGACCTTGTGCCGGGTCGCGCCGGCCACCCCCGCCTTGCCGTTGAGGACACGGCTGACGGTGGCCTCGCTGACCCCGGACTGGGCCGCGATGTCCGCGAGCCGCGGGGCGCCGTTCCCGGCGCCCCGCGGCAGGGGGATCGTCACACCGCCCACCAGGCGGTGGTGTCGGCGGGCAGGACCGCGGTGTCCTGGCCGTCGGCGGAGACGATCTCGATCTCCTCGTTCGCGAGAAGGAACCGGCCGGGCAGCGGGACGGAGATGGCCCGGCCGGTGGTGTTGGCGATGCAGGCGAAGCCGTCGCGGCGGAAGGAGAGCACACCCTCGGGTGCCTCCAGCCACTCGACGGCCTCGCCCGCACCGAGTCCGGGCTGCGCCCGCCGGACGGCGAGGGCGCTGCGGTACAGCTCCAGGGTGGAGCCGGGGTCGCCGGTCTGCGCCTCGACGCTCAGCGCGCCCCAGGTGGCGGGCTGCGGGAGCCAGGAGCCGCCGGCGCCGAAGCCGTACGAGCCGCCCTCGACGGTCCACGGGATCGGGACCCGGCAGCCGTCGCGGAAGCCGTCCTGGCCGGAGGCCCGCCAGAACGACGGGTCCTGGCGGACCTCGTCGGGCAGGTCGGTGACGTCGGGCAGGCCGAGCTCCTCGCCCTGGTAGACGTACGCCGAGCCGGGCAGCGCCAGCATCAGCAGGGTCGCGGCGCGGGCCCGGCGCAGGCCGAGCTCGCGGTCACCGGGCTCGCGGAGCTGGGTGCCGAGGCCGGCCGGGTTGGCGAAGCGGGTGGCGTGCCGGGTGACGTCGTGGTTGGAGAGCACCCAGGTGGTGGGCGCGCCGACCGGCCGCATCGCCTGGAGCGAGTCGTCGATGACCCGGCGCAGTTCGGCGGCGTCCCAGTGGGTGCCCAGGTACTGGAAGTTGAAGGCCTGGTGCATCTCGTCGGGGCGCACGTAGTTCGCGGTGCGGTCCACGGTGGGGGTCCAGGCCTCGGCGACGAGGACGCGCTCTCCGTCGTACTCGGCGAGCACCGTGCGCCAGGAGCGGTAGATCTCGTGGACGCCGTCCTGGTCGAAGAAGGGCATGACGTCGTTGCCGAGCAGCTTCAGCTGGTCGTGGGCGCCGAGGTCGGGCAGGCCCTCGGCCTTGACGAGGCCGTGGGCGACGTCGACGCGGAAGCCGTCGACGCCCATGTCGAGCCAGAAGCGCAGGATCGAGCGGAACTCGTCGCGGACGGCGGGGTGTTCCCAGTTGAAGTCTGGCTGCTCCGGGGCGAAGAGGTGGAGGTACCAGTCGCCGGGGGTGCCGTCCGGGTTCTCCGTACGGGTCCAGGCGGGGCCGCCGAAGATGGACTCCCAGTCGTTCGGGGGCAGTTCGCCGTTCTCGCCCTTGCCGGGGCGGAAGTGGTAGCGCTCGCGCAGGACCGAGCCGGGGCCCTCGCGCAGGGCGCGCTGGAACCACTCGTGCTGGTCGGAGGAGTGGTTGGGGACCAGGTCGACGATGATGCGCAGGCCCAGGGCGTGGGCGTCGCGGATCACGGCGTCGGCGTCGTGGAGCGAGCCGAACATGGGGTCGATGGCCCGGTAGTCGGCGACGTCGTAGCCGGCGTCGGCCTGCGGCGAGGCGTAGAAGGGGGAGAGCCAGACGGCGTCGACGCCGAGCTCCTTGAGGTAGGGCAGCCGGCGGCGGATGCCCTCCAGGTCGCCCATGCCGTCGCCGTTGCCGTCGGCGAAGCTGCGCGGGTAGACCTGGTAGATCACCGCGTCTCTCCACCAGCCCGTGTGCGTGCCGGTGGTCGGGGCGTCGGCCGGGGTGGCGAGATGCTGGGTCATGTCTTCCCTGGGAGGTAAGGAGGTGCGTTCAGAGGTGCGTACGGGACGCGGGCGCAGGGCCGTCAGCCCTTGACGGCACCGGCGGACATGCCGGTGACCAGGTGCCGCTGGGCGAAGAGGAACACCAGGGCCGCGGGGATGGCGATGAGCACGGAGGCCGCCGCCATCGGGCCCCACTGGGCGCCGTACTGGTTGACGAACTTCTGGAGTCCGCCGGCGAGCGTGAGGTTCTCGTCGCCGACCATGAAGGCGGAGGCGTAGGCGACCTCGCCCCAGGCGGTGATGAACGAGTAGAACGCGGTGACCGCGATGCCCGGCTTGGCGAGCGGCAGGATCAGCCGCCAGAAGGTGCCGAAGGGGGTGAGCCCGTCGACGTAGCCGGACTCGTCGATCTCGCGCGGGATGGTGTCGAAGAAGCCCTTCATCATCCACGCGCAGAACGGGACGGCGATGGTCAGGTAGGTGATGACCAGGCCGACGGGCTGGTTGAGCAGGCCCATCGACGCCATGATGTTGTAGATCGGCACGATCAGGACGGCGACCGGGAACATCTGGGTGATGAGCAGCGTCCACATCAGGCCGCGCTTGCCGGGGAACCGGAAGCGGCTGACGGCGTAGCCCGTGGTGGCGGAGATGAAGACGCCGATGACCGTGGTGAGGCCGGCCACGAGCAGCGAGTTGCCGAACCAGGTGAGGAACGGGGTGTCGTTCAGCAGGTTCGTGTAGTTCTCGAGCGTCGTCTCCTTGAAGAAGTCCGTGGTGATCGCGTACTTCGCCGGCTTGAGCGAGGTCAGCAGGACCCACAGCACGGGGAAGACGGCGATCACGGACGCCGTGATCAGGGTGACGTGCAGGGCGACCGAGGCCAGCGGTGAACGGCGGCCGCGGATCGGCGCGTTGGCGGCGGCCCGGGGGGTGGGGGTCGTGGTCGTCACCAGACTTCTCCCTGCTTGCGGAGGACTCGCCGGTAGACCGCGGCGAAGAGCATCAGGAGGACGAGGATGAGCACGCCCCAGGTGGAGGACTGGGCGAAGTCGCGCGGACTGACCTCGAAGGAGAACTTGTAGGCCTGGGTGACGAGGATCTGGGTTGCCTCGCCGGGCCCGCCCCGGGTGAGCAGGAAGATCACCGGGAACATGTTGAAGGTCCAGATGGTGGAGAGCAGGATCACCGTCGTCGACACCGAGCTGAGTCCGGGCATGGTGATGTGCCGGAAGCGCTGCCAGGCGTTGGCGCCGTCCATCTCGGCGGCCTCGTACAGCTCGCCGGGGATGGACTGGAGCCCGCCGAGGAGGGCGACCATCATGAACGGCACGCCGAGCCAGACGTTGACGAGGATGACGGAGAACTTGGCCCAGGTGGGGTCGTTCAGCCACGGGACGGCGTCGATGCCGCCGCCCGCGAGGATCTTGTTGAGCAGGCCGTTGTCCTGGTTGTAGAGGAAGCGCCAGGCGAAGACGGAGACGAAGCCGGGCACCGCCCAGGGCAGGATCAGCAGCAGCCGGTAGAAGGAGCGGCCGGCGATCCTGCGGTTGAGGACGTTGGCGAGGGTGAGGCCGAGCGCGAAGGTGACGGAGACGCAGGCGACCGTCCAGAGCAGCGTCCAGCCCAGGGTGGAGAGGAACTGGCCGCCGGTGAGGGCGTCGGCGTAGTTGTCCAGACCGACGAACTCGTAGGTGGCCGGGATCTCGTTGACGCCGATCGACCGTGCGACGTTCCGCTCGTTGGCGTCCGTCAGGGACAGGTAGATGCCGCGGACCAGCGGATAGCCGATGATCACCGCGATCACGATCGTCACCGGGGCGATCATCGCCCAGGCGTACCAGTGGGTGGCGAGGGAGCGCTTGCCGCCGCTCCCGCGCTTGCCAGTTCCGCGGCTCCGGCCGCGGGCGACGCTGTCGCCCGCGGCCTTCACCACCGACTGGCTGGGGGTGTCCACAGCCATCAGCCGGCCTGCCTTCCTGTTACTTCCAGTCCTTCAGGAGCTTGCGGTAGGCGTCGCCCGTCGCCTTGGCTCCCGCGTCCGGGGTGGTCTGGCCGGTGAGGACCTTGGTGTACTCGGTGACGAGGGGCGCGAAGAGGCTGCCGGTCTCCGGGATCCAGGGGCGCTCGACGGCCTTGTCGACGACCGGCTTGAAGAAGCCGATCATCTCGTTGGTGGCGACGTCCGGCTTGATGTAGACGGACTGGCGGGTCGGGAGCAGGCTGAGCTCCTTGGCGACCGTGGCCTGGGTCTCGGCCGAGGTCATGTACTCGGCGAAGGCGTAGGAGGCGGCGAGGTTCTTGGAGCCCGCGTAGACGGCGAGGTTGTGGCCGCCCTGCGGGGCGCCCTGGCCGGCCGAGCCGGCGGGGACCGGGGCGATGCCCAGGTTCGCCTTGTCGGTGAACTCCTTGCCGGCGTAGGTGTCGGCGACGGCCCACGGGCCGTTGATCATCATGGCGACCTTGCCTTCCTTGAAGGCGGTCTGCATGTTGTTCCAGCCGTCGGTGGCGTCGGTCTTGGCGGCACCGGAGTCCACCAGGTCCTTGACGACCTTGAAGCCCTTGACGCCGGCCGCGTTGTCGACGGTGATGGTCTTCTTCTCGGCGTCGACGAGGTCGCCGCCCTCGCCGTAGAGGAAGGAGAGGAACCAGTAGGCGTCGTCGCCGCGCAGGTAGAGGCCGGGGTTGCCGGTCTTCTTCTTGATCTTGGCGGAGACGGTCTTCAGCTCGTCGATGGTCTTGGGGACCTCGACGCCGGCCTCCTTGAAGATCTTCTTGTTGTAGAAGATGCCCATGGAGTCGATGACCTGCGGGACGGCGTAGGTCTTGCCGTTGTACTTCGTGGAGGCGGCGGCCTGCTCCAGGAAGTCGTCCTGGTTCTTGAGGGCGGCGGTGCCGTCCAGCGGGGCCAGGTAGCCGAGGTCGGCGAACTCCGGGGTCCAGGCGACCTCGGAGCGGATGACGTCGGGGGCGCCGGAGCCGGACTGCGCGGCGTTCTTGAACTTGTTCTGCGCCTCACCGAACGGCACGTTCACGTACTTGACGGTGACCTTCGGGTGCTTCTTCTTGAAGTCCTCGGCGACCTTCTTGAAGACCTTGTCCTCGGAGCCGACCGTCGAGGTGTCCCACCAGGTGACGGTGCCGGAGAGCTCGCCCGAGCCCTTCGCGCCACTGTCGCCCGAACCGCTGTCACTCCCGCACGCCGCCAGGGTCACGCCCAGGGCCGCGACCAGCGCGGTGGCCGCTATGCCACGCCGCATGTGAACTCCTTCAACTGATCCCGGGGGGACGAGGGGCTGGAACCTTCCTCATGCGACCGCTCCCTCGCGGCGCTCCGGGTTGCCAGGAACGTAACAGGGATGAAAACGAGCCGAAAGAGCTTGCGGGAACTTTCTGCAAGGACCGGGGATCGTTACATCCACGTGTCCCGAAGGTTGCCGTTGAATCGCTTGACAGCAGTCGCCACACGCCTCTTACGCGCCGTGCGGGGCCGCGCGCACGCCCCGAGCGCACCTCTCGCGCCCCGCAAGGACTGCAAGACCTTGCGGAGTGGCTTGCATCACGCCCATCCCGGTCGTGCGGTGTGCAACACGCCCCGTGACCGGTACAGTCCATCCTCATGACCGCGCGGCTCTCCGACATCGCAGCCCAGGCGGGGGTCAGTGAGGCCACAGTCAGCCGCGTGCTCAACGGCAAGCCCGGTGTGGCCGGGACCACCCGCGAGTCCGTCCTTGCCGCGCTCGACGTGCTCGGCTACGAGCGACCCGTCCGGCTGCGCCAGCGCAGCGCCGGCCTCGTCGGCCTCATCACCCCCGAGCTGGACAACCCGATCTTCCCCGCGCTCGCGCAGGTCATCGGACAGGCCCTGACCCGGCAGGGATACACCCCGGTGCTCGCCACCCAGACCCCCGGCGGGTCCACCGAGGACGAGCTCACCGACATGCTGGTCGAGCGGGGCGTCGCCGGCATCATCTTCGTCTCCGGGCTGCACGCGGACACCACCGCCGACATGACGCGCTACGACCAGCTGCGCGGCAAGGGCGTCCCCTACGTCCTGCTCAACGGCTTCTCCCCCAAGGTGCAGGCGCCCTTCGTCTCCCCCGACGACCGGGCCGCGATGCGGCTCGCGGTGACGCACCTGGCGGCGCTGGGCCACACCCGCATCGGGCTCGCCGTCGGACCGAAGCGGTTCGTGCCGGTGCTGCGCAAGATAGAGGGCTTCCAGCAGGGCATGGCGGAGCGGCTCGGCCTCGACCCCGAGGAGTCCGAGGCGCTCATCCAGCACTCGCTGTACACGCTGGAGGGGGGCCAGGCCGCGGCCGGGGCCCTGATCTCGCGCGGCTGCACGGCGGTGGTCTGCGCGAGCGACATGATGGCGCTCGGCGCGATCCGTGCCGCACGGCAGCAGGGTCTCGACGTCCCCCGGGACGTCTCCGTCGTCGGCTTCGACGACTCCCCCCTCATAGCGTTCACCGATCCGCCGCTGACCACCATCCGGCAGCCCGTCCAGGCGATGGGGCAGGCTGCGGTCCGACGGCGAGCCCGATGCGGGTGTGGCCCAGCGCCGCCAGGTGCGTCACCGCGAGCCGCATCGCGGCCCGGTCGTCGGGGGAGACGAAGGGCGCCTGCACCTTGGGGGAGAAGCCGTTGAGCAGGACGTAGGGGACGCCCTTGCCGCGCAGCCCCTACGGCACCCTCCCCGCGGCCTCGTTCCTGAGGGGGACCGGGTGCGCCCCGAACCCGTCGGAGGGATGATCGGTCGGGGGGAAGGGATCTGGCAGACTCTCTCCCTATGGGTGAAACGACCGTGAAGAGTTTGGACAACCGGACGACCCCGTCGTCACCCACCGTGGCCGACGGCAGGTTCGCGCGCCTCCGTGCGCGCGTGCCCAGGCGCCCCACGATCTGGTTCGAGATCCTGCTCATCGCGGTGAGCTACTGGACGTACTCGCTCATCCGCAACGCGGTGCCCGAGCAGAAGGCCCAGGCGCTCAAGAACGCCGACTGGATCTGGCAGGCGGAGGAGTCCCTCGGCCTGGCCTTCGAGCACGCCGTCAACCACGCCGTGAACTCGGTGACATGGCTGATCGTGTCGATGAACTACTACTACGCGACGCTGCACTTCATCGTGACCATCGGTGTGCTCGTGTGGCTGTACCGATGGCACCCGGGCCGTTACGCGGCGTTCCGGACCGTCCTGTTCGCCACCACCGGTGTGGCCCTGGTCGGTTACTACCTGTACCCGCTCGCGCCGCCCCGGCTGATGAACGGGCAGGACTTCGTCGACACGGTCCTCGTCCACCACACCTGGGGCTCGATGGCCTCGGGCAACCTCAAGCACGTGTCCAACCAGTACGCGGCGATGCCGTCGATGCACATCGGCTGGTCCCTCTGGTGCGGCCTGACGATCTTCCTCCTGGCGAAGGCCCCGTGGGCGAAGATCCTCGGCCTGCTCTACCCGATGGCGACCCTCGTGGTCATCGTCGCCACCGCCAACCACTTCTGGCTGGACGCGGTCGGCGGCATGATCTGCCTCGCCTTCGGCTTCGCCGTCTCCTACTTCTGGTACGGCTCCCGCCCGCACCGCCTGCCCAAGCTGATCGAGCCGATGTCCGGCGCGGTGGCACGCGGCGGCCCGCCCCCCGAGGGGGAGGCGGACCGCGAGGAGCGGCGCGCGGATGCGGCCGACCCGACCGCGAAGGCGGGCACCGAGCGCACGCTCAGCTCCGGACGGTAGCGAGGCCGCTTCGTTCGGCTCGGCTCCGGACGGTGGCGAGCCCACGCGGATCGGCTCGGCTCCGGAAGGCGGCGAGTCCGTTCAGCCTCGGTTCAGTCTCGGTGGGTGATCCGGCCGCCCGCGACGGTGAGGCGGATCGGGGCGTCCGCCAGTTCGTCCGCCGGGGCCTCCACCGGGTCCACCGCGAAGGCGGTGAGGTCGGCCCGGTACCCCGGGGTGATCCGGCCCGCGATCCGCTCCTCCCCCGCCGCGAACGCCGCGTGGGAGGTCATCCCCTCCAGCGCCATCAGCCCCGTCAGCCCGTGCCGGGCAGAGGCCGCGCCGCGCGGGGCGCGGGCGGTGGCGAGGACCTGCCGGGCGTCGTGGTGCGCGATCGGCCAGTCGGAGCCGAGCGCGAGGTGCGCGCCGGCCTCCCGCAGGTCGCGGCAGCGCCAGGCGCGGGCCGCCCGTTCCCCGCCGAGCCGCCGGGACCACTCGTCGGTGTGGTCGGCGCGGGTGTACGCGGTGTGCGGGGGTTGCATCGAGGCGACGACGCCGAGCGCGGCGAACCGGCCCAGCTGGTCGTCGGGGACCGTCTCGATGTGCTCGATCCGGTGGCGGGGCCCGCCCGGGCCCAGCGCTTCCACGGTGTCGAGGACGTGCCGGACGGCCGCGTCGCCGATGGCGTGGGTGGCGGTGCCGACCCCGGCCCGGTGGAGGTGCCGTACGGCGGCGGAGTACGCGGCGGGGTCCGGCCAGAAGGCGTCGGTGCCCCGGCCGTGGCAGTCGGCGTGCTCCAGCCAGGCGGTGCCGCCCTCGACGGTGCCGTCCATGAAGAACTTCACGCCGCCGACGGCCCACAGGCGTCCGGCCCGCTCCTGGAGCCGTACGAGCCCGTCCAGCTCCTCCGCCGTGACACCCGGCATGCACCAGGGGGCGAGCCGGAGGCGCAGCGGCAGGTCGCCGTCCTCCTCCACGGCGGCGAGCAGCCCGGGCACGTCGGGTCCGCCGAGGTCCATGACGTGGGCGGAGGCGAGTCCGGTGGCGGCCATCTCGCGGAGCAGTCCGACGAGCCGGTCGCGGCGTTCGGCGTACGGGCGGGCGGGCAGGACCGGTGTCATCAGGTCCATGGCGGCGTGCTCGACCAGATGCCCGGTGGGGCGGCCGTCGGCGTCGCAGACGATCTCGGAGAGCTGGGCGAAGGCGCGGGGCCCGTCGATGCCGGCGGCCCTGAGGGCCTCGGCGTCGGCGAGCGCCGAGTGTCCGTCGTAGAGGCGGAGGAAGGCGGGGGCGCCGTCGAGGACGTCCTGGACGAGGTCGCGGTGGACGGGGCGGCCGCCGAAGGCGTTGTGGTCGAGGCCGAAGCCGACGACCCAGCCGTCGCGGCGCTCGGCGGTGCGGAGCGCGGCCCGTAGTCCGTCGAGGTCGGTGACGCCGGAGAGGTCGGTGCCGTCGGACATCTCCTGACCCCAGACGGGGTGGCTGTGGGCGTCGGTGAGGCCGGGGGTGAGGGTGGCGCCCGCGAGGTCGACGACCTGAGTGCCGGGTCCGCGCCAGGCACGGGCGTCGGCGTCGTCGCCGAGGGCGGTGATCAGTCCGTCGCGGACGGCGACGGTCGTGTGGCCGCTCGGCTCGGGGGTACGGACGCGGGCGTCGACGAGGAGGAGGTCGGGGGCTGCGGTCACGAGGGGTCGGCTCCTTCGGCGTGCGGG
>NZ_RDBH01000129.1:906802-926860 GCF_008042145.1 Streptomyces sp. adm13(2018) | reverse complement strand
GGTGCGCACGACGGCGGGGGCGGGTGCGCGCCGGGCCGCGCAAGGGCGCGGGTGCGCACGACGGCGCCGGACCGCGCGGGGCCACCCCCGGCCGGGCCCGCGCCGGCGCTACGCCCCGTAGAACAGCTCCTCGACGACCGCCCTGGCCCGGCGGGTGATCCGCCGGTAGTCGTCGACCATCTCGCCGACGTGACCCGACTCGTACCCCAGGTACCGTCCGACCGCGGCGAGTTCGCGCGGGTCCGACGGGAAGGTGTCGCCGGGCCGGCCGCGGACCAGCATCACCGCGTTGCGGACCCGGGTCGCCAGGACCCACGCCTCGTCCAGGGTCTGCGCCTCCTCCGTCGGGATGAGTCCGGCCGCGTGCGCCGCCCGCAGCGCCTCGCGGGTACGGGTCGTCCGCAGCCCCGGCTCCACCCAGCCGTGCTGCATCTGGAGCAGCTGGATCGTCCACTCGACGTCGCTGAGGCCGCCCCGCCCCAGCTTGGCGTGGAGCGTGGGGTCCGCCCCGCGCGGCAGCCGCTCGGACTCCATCCGGGCCTTGAGGCGGCGGATCTCGCGGACGGCGTCCTCGCCGAGCCCCTCGGCCGGATAGCGCAGCGGGTCGACGAGTTCGACGAACCGCTCCCCCAACTCGCGGTCGCCCGCGAGGGGTTCGGCGCGCAGCAGGGCCTGGCTCTCCCAGACGAGGGACCAGCGGTGGTAGTAGGCGGCGTACGACTTCAGGGTGCGGACCAGCGGGCCGCTCTTGCCCTCCGGCCTGAGGTCCGCGTCGATCAGCAGCGGCGGGTCGGCGGTGGGCAGTTGGAGCAGTCGCCGCATCTCGGCCACCACCCGGTTCGCGGCCCGCGCCGCCTCCTGCTCGTCGACGCCCTCGCGCGGCTCGTGCACGAACAGGACGTCGGCGTCGGAGCCGTACCCCAGCTCGTGACCGCCGAAGCGGCCCATGCCGATGACGGTGAACCGGGTGGGCAGTTCGTCGCCCCACTCGGCGCGGACGGCGGCCCTCAGGGCGCCCGCGATCGTCGCCGCGTTGAGGTCGGTGACGGCCTCCCCCACCCGGTCGACCAGCGCGCCCGGGTCCGGCTCGCGGGGGCTGTCCTCGGTGCCGTACGAGCCGATCAGGTCGGCCGCCGCGGTCCGGAACAGCTCCCGGCGGCGCACCCCGCGGGCCGCCGCGACGGCCTGCTCGGCGTCGGACGCGCGGCCCACCGCCGCCAGGACCTCCTGCTCCAGGTGGTCCCGGCCGCGCGGCCCGAGGCCCTCCGG
This sequence comes from Streptomyces sp. adm13(2018), assembly GCF_008042145.1. GTDB lineage: Bacteria > Actinomycetota > Actinomycetes > Streptomycetales > Streptomycetaceae > Streptomyces. The sequence continues at coordinate 925,591 of NZ_RDBH01000129.1, read as the reverse complement.
GTCGCCGAGCAGCGCGACCGCCTCGGGGGCGCGCAGCAGCAGGTCGGGGGCGAGGCGTCCGGCGGAGAGGACCCGGGCGAGGTTCTCGGCGGCGGCGCCCTCGTCGCGGAGCAGCCGCAGGTACCAGGGGGTCTTGCCGAGGGCGTCGGACACCTTGCGGAAGCCGAGCAGGCCGGCGTCCGGGTCGGCGGAGTCCGCGAACCAGCCGAGCAGCACCGGGAGCAGCGTCCGCTGGATCGCGGCCTTGCGGCTGACCCCGGCGGCCAGCGCCTCCAGGTGGCGCAGGGCGGCGGACGGGTCCGCGTACCCCAGTGCTTCGAGCCGCTGCCCCGCGGCCTTCGTGCTGAGCCGGATCTCGCCGGGGGCGAGCTGGGCGAAGGCGTCGAGCAGCGGCCGGTAGAAGAGCTTCTCGTGCAGGCGGCGGACGACGGCGGCGTGCCGCTTCCACTCCTTGTTCAGCTCGGCGACGGGGTCGGTGCGCAGGCCGAGCGAGCGGCCGAGGCGGCGCAGGTCGGCCTCGTCCTCGGGGACGAGGTGGGTGCGCCGCAGCCGGTACAGCTGGATGCGGTGCTCCATGGCCCGCAGGAAGCGGTAGGCCTCGTCGAGCTGCGCGGCGTCGGCCCGGCCGACGTAGCCGCCCGCGGCGAGGGCGGCGAGCGCGTCGAGGGTGGTGCCGCTGTGCAGTCCTGCGTCGCTGCGGCCGTGCACGAGCTGGAGGAGCTGGACGGCGAACTCGACGTCGCGGAGGCCGCCGGGGCCGAGCTTCAGCTCGCGGTCGATCTGGGCGGCGGGGATGTTGTCGACGACCCGGCGGCGCATCTTCTGCACGTCGGGGACGAAGTTCTCCCGCTCGGCCGCCTGCCAGACGAGCGGGGAGACGGCCTCGATGTACTGGGCGCCGAGCTCCGGGTCGCCGGCCACCGCGCGGGCCTTCAGCAGCGCCTGGAACTCCCAGGTCTTCGCCCAGCGCTGGTAGTACGCCAGGTGGGAGGAGAGCGTGCGGACGAGGGGGCCGTTGCGGCCCTCGGGGCGCAGGTTGGCGTCGACCGGCCAGATCGTGCCCTCGACGGTGGTCTCCGAGCAGATCCGCATGAGGTGGGAGGCGAGCCGGGTGGCGGCCTGCATCGCCTTGGCCTCGCCTCCTTCCCGGTCGCCGACCTCGGGGGCGGGCTCCGCCACGAAGATCACGTCGACGTCGGAGACGTAGTTGAGCTCGTGGCCGCCGCACTTGCCCATCGCGATCACGGCGAGCCGGCACTGGGCCGCGTCGTCCGGTGCGGCCGTACGGGCGATGGCGAGGGCCGCGCGCAGGGTCGCCGTCGCCAGGTCGGCGAGTTCGGCGGCGGCCCCGGCGACGTCGATGGTGCCGCACACGTCCCGGGCCGCGATGGCCAGCAGGCACCGGCGGTAGGCGACCCGCAGCGAGTCCGCGTCGACGGCGTCGGCGAGGCCCTGTTCGAACTCGGCCACCCCCGGGTGCAGGTCGGCGGCCTCGTAGGTGACGAGGGACTCCCAGTCGCGCGGGTGCCGGGCCAGGTGGTCGGCGAGCGCCTCGGAGGCGCCGAGCACCCCGAGGAGCCGGTCCCGGAACGGCTTGGCGGCGAGCAGGGTGGTCGTGAAGGTCCCCCGTTCGGTCTCGGGCTGCGCCTCGGCGATGCGGACCAGCCCGCGCAGGGCGAGGTCGGGATCGGCGGTCGCGCCGAGCGAGTCGAGGAGGACGGAGTCGCCGCGCAGCGCGGACAGCTCGGGCGCGTCCAGGAGCCGCTCGGCCCCGGACGGGTCGGTGAATCCGTGCCGCAGCAGACGTGAGAACGTGCTGCTCCTGCGTCCCGGCACCGTCATTCCGCCGCTCCCTCCGAGCCGGTCCGCCCCGGGGCGTCCCCGGGGCTCACGCCCGGGTCGGAACCCGGGCGGATCGAGCCTATCGGGAGCGGGGGACGGGGGCGTTCAGGCCTGCGGTTCGCAGCGGATCACACGTGATGTCCCGCACATCGATGGCTTTTCGAGGGCGATGAACCGTATTCCTTGAAAGTCCGTCTTGCTGGGGGCGGACCACCCCCGCCTGCCCGAACCCGCCGAAGCGACCCTGACGCGGCCCCCGAGGCATGTGCGGGACACCGACAATGGCCCCGGCCACCTCGACGGTCAACGGACACAACAGAAGCCGCGCGGTGGCGACGGGTTCGACCTTCACGGCGCGAGTCTGGATCACCCGCGGGACGACGGGCAATGGAATAGCCGTGAGGGAGGGCGGGCGAAGCGGCCTCGGGGCCGGCGGTGCGCGACCTCCGGCCCCGAGGTCACGTTCCGGGTCCTGCCCGCCCTGACGCGCCTACAGCACCGGCAGGTTCTTCCGCAGCTCGAAGGCGGTGACCTCGCTCCGGTACTCCTCCCACTCCTGCTTCTTGTTGCGGAGGAAGAAGTCGAAGACGTGCTCGCCCAGGGTCTCCGCCACCAGTTCGCTCTTCTCCATCAGGGCGATCGCCTCGCCCAGGTTCTGCGGGAGCGGTTCGATGCCCATCGCTCGGCGTTCCGCGTCGGAGAGGGCCCAGACGTCGTCGTCGGCGCCCGCCGGGAGTTCGTAGCCCTCCTCGATGCCCCTGAGGCCGGCGGCGAGGAGGACCGCGTACGTCAGGTAGGGGTTGGCGCCCGCGTCGATCGAGCGGACCTCCACGCGCGACGAGCCCGTCTTGCCCGGCTTGTACATGGGGACGCGGATCAGGGCCGAGCGGTTGTTGTGGCCCCAGCAGATGTACGAGGGGGCCTCGCCGCCCGAGCCCGCCGTGCGGGACGAGCCGCCCCAGATGCGCTTGTACGAGTTGACCCACTGGTTCGTCACGGCCGAGATCTCGCCCGCGTGCTTCAGCAGGCCCGCGATGAACGAGCGTCCCACCTTGGACAGTTGGTACTCGGCGCCCGACTCGTAGAAGGCGTTCCGGTCGCCCTCGAACAGCGACAGGTGGGTGTGCATGCCCGAGCCCGGGTACTCCGAGAACGGCTTCGGCATGAACGTGGCCTGCACGCCCTGCTCCAGCGCCACCTGCTTCATCACCAGGCGGAACGTCATGATGTTGTCGGCCGTGGAGAGGGCGTCCGCGTACCGGAGGTCGATCTCCTGCTGGCCCGGCGCGCCCTCGTGGTGGCTGAACTCCACCGAGATGCCCATGGATTCGAGCATCGTGATCGCCTGGCGGCGGAAGTCCATGCCCACGTTCTGCGGGGTGTGGTCGAAGTAGCCCGAGTTGTCCGCCGGGGTGGGGCGGGTGCCGTCGAGCGGCTTGTCCTTGAGGAGGAAGAACTCGATCTCGGGGTGGGTGTAGAAGGTGAACCCCAGGTCCGAGGTCTTGGCCAGGGCCCGCTTCAGCACGTATCGCGGGTCGGCGAAGGACGGCGAGCCGTCCGGCATCAGGATGTCGCAGAACATCCGCGCGGTCCCCGGCGCCTCGGCCCGCCACGGCAGGATCTGGAACGTCCCCGGATCCGGCTTGGCGATCATGTCCGACTCGTACACGCGGGCGAATCCCTCGATCGCCGAGCCGTCGAAGCCGATGCCCTCGTCGAAGGCCTGCTCCAGCTCGGCGGGCGCCACGGCCACCGACTTCAGGAAGCCCAGCACGTCGGTGAACCACAGACGTACGAAGCGGATGTCGCGCTCCTCGAGCGTACGGAGCACGAATTCCTGCTGCTTGTCCATTTCCACACCCATCCTCGCTGGTCAGGCCGCCTGCTCCCACCGCCTCGAGCACATCGGGGGGCACCTGAGCATCCCACCACATGGTTTCGCGCACGTTGCACACCCATACTGCCTGCTCGGGTGTGACTCAGGTAACGGGGGAACGGCGGCGTCCGGGTGCCGGTCCACCGCCGCGCCGCCCGTCCGCCGGTACCGAGTGGTACCCCGTTCGGCCCACGGAGTCCCCGCGCCCACTACGATCTGCGCCCATGGGGGCCACACGGCTCGTACGCCCGTCCCAGCACGCGCGTCCCATGGCACTGGTGAGTGCCGTGGCGACGCTCCTCGCCGCGCTCTTCTTCTGTCTGGGCGCCGGACCCGGGCCGGGCGACCACCACGCGGACGCCGGGCCGAGGGCGGGGGACGGCACCCCGGTCGCCGGGACCCCGACCGCCGCTCGCGCGGTCGGCGGGACGGCCGCCACCCGCCCCGTCGGCGGCACGGCCGTCGAGTACGTCTGTCCGTACGACCGCGGCGGCTGCTCCCTGTTCCCCTCGCTCTCCCCCGCGGTGCTCAGCGCTCCCCCGCTCGATCCGCCGCTGCACGCCGCGGACGGGCCGCCGCGCTCCGGGCCGGCGTCCGGCGACGGTGCCGCGCGCCGCTCCGGCGTCCGGCCGCGCGCGCCGGATCTGCACGTCCTTCAAGTTCTCCGGACGTGACGGCGGCGGGCTCCCGCCCTCCGCACGTCCACCCCCGAACTCCACCCCCCTCCCTGAAGAAGGACGACACCACCATGGCCGCCAAGAGCTCCGCCAACGCCGACCGCCGCGCCCGAATAGAGGAGATGCGCCGCGCCGAGCAGGCCCGTGAGCGCCGCAACCGTTTCGTCACGATCGGCATCTCGGGCGTCGTCGTCCTCGGCCTCGTCGGCTTCGGCACCTTCGTGCTGTTGAAGAAGTCCGACGAGCAGGACCAGAAGGACCAGGCCGCGAAGGCCCCCATCGCCGCCGAGAAGAGCTGGGACGCCGACAAGCTCGGCCGCAACCACGTCGAGACGGCCGTGAAGTACGACATGAAGCCGCCGGTCGGCGGCGACCACCACCCGGTGTGGATGAACTGCGACGGCGTCGTCTACAAGAAGCCCATCGCCGAGGTGAACGCCGTGCACTCCCTCGAACACGGCGCCGTCTGGGTGACGTACACCAAGAAGGCCTCCCCCGACGACGTGAAGAAGCTGGAGGAGAAGGTCGGCAAGACCAAGTACACGCTGATGAGCCCGGTCGACGACCAGTCCGGCGCCCTCATGCTGTCCGCCTGGGGCAAGCAGGTCACCGTGGACAGCGCGAGCGACCCCCGCATCGACGCCTTCTTCACCAAGTACGTCCAGGGCCCGCAGACCCCCGAGCCGGGCGCCGCCTGCACCGGCGGGATCGGCCAGTGAGCCGGGTCGGCGAGGACGACGGCGATCTCACGCCGTCGTCCCCGCCCCGGCGGCCGAACCGGACCCAGTGGGCGGCGATCACCGCCGTGGCCCTCGCCCTGCTGTTCGCCGGGGGCGCCGTCACGGTCGCCTCCGCCGAGCGGGAGGAGGCGCCCGCGACGCCCGGCACGCTCTCCGCGGACGCCGGCTTCGCCCGGGACATGGCGGTCCACCACCAGCAGGCCGTCGAGATGTCGTTCATCGTCCGGGACCGCACCGGGAACGAGGAGGTGCGCCGGCTCGCGTACGACATCGCCAACACCCAGGCCAACCAGCGGGGCATGATGCTGGGCTGGCTCGACCTGTGGGGGCTGCCCAAGATCGAGTCCGGCGTCGAGCCGATGACCTGGATGGGCATGGGCGGCTCCGGTGACACCGGTCCGCTCGACGGCGCCCTCATGCCGGGCATGGCGACCAACGCCCAGCTGGACGAGTTGCGCGCGGCGAGCGGCCGCGAGGCCGAGATCCTGTACCTGAAGCTCATGACCGAGCACCACAGGGGCGGGGTCCACATGGCCGAGGGCTGCGTCCAGAAATGCTCGGTGGACATCGAGCGCAACCTCGCGCAGGGCATGGTCGACGCCCAGAAGTCCGAGATGCGGCTGATGGCCGACATGCTCGCGAAGCGCGGCGCCTGACGGCCCGCACCGGCGCCCCCGGCCGCCCCGGCCCCCGTGACCCGCTGCGGTCGCGGGGGCCGTGCCGTACGCCGAGAATGGATGGGGCTCGGGGACGTACGTACGTGTGACCACGTCCGAGGAAAGGGACGCACCCCATGACCACGGCGAAGGACATCATGCACCCCGGGGCCCAGTGGATCCCGGCACACGAGACGCTCGACCGCGCCGCGCAGATGATGCGCAACCTGAACGTGGGCGCGCTGCCCGTCGCCGACGAGAACGAACGGCTCTGCGGGATCCTCACGGACCGCGACATCGTGGTCGGCTGCGTGGCCATGGGCCACGACCCCTCGAAGATCACCTGCGGCGAGATGTCGAAGGGCACCCCCCGCTGGGTCGAGTCGGACGCGGACGTCGGCTCCGTCCTGGAGGAGATGCAGGGGCATCAGATCCGGCGGCTGCCCGTCATCGAGGAGAAGCGGCTGGTCGGCATGATCAGCGAGGCCGACCTGGCGCAGCACCTCTCGGACGAGCAGCTCAAGGGCTTCTGCGAGAGCGTCTACGCGCCTTCCTGACCCGGACGGCACGGACGGTCCGGAACGTCAGGGCGGCCGGGGCTCAGGACCGCCCGCGCCACCGCCTCCGGGCGGTCCTTCATGACCAGATGGCCCGACGGCACGGCCGCCTCGTAGCGGGCGCCGAGCCGCCGGGCCAGTTCGCGCTGGCGCCGTTCCCAGCGGGCCGAGCCCCCGGGGGCGGCGAGGACGGTGACCGGCAGGCCCGGCGGGAGGGGGTGCGTGGCGCGCAGGGCGAGGAGTTCGGCGGCGACGGCTCCGTAGTGGGCGTTCTCCAGGAGGGCACCGCGCAGGACGCGTGAGGTGCGGTAGACCCGGCGTACGAGGTCGGCGGGGGCCGGGTCGTGGCGGACGACCGCGCGGCGGGCCGCGGGGCCGAGGGCGGCGGGGAGTCCGGCGGCGCACAGGACGTCGCCGAGGACGCGGGAGACGGCCCCCGGGAAGGGGCCCGGCCGGGGGTGCTCCTCCACCGACGCGTCCAGGAGTACGAGGGCGGCGGTCCGGTCCGGGTGGAGGCGGGCGAAGGCCTCGGCGTGGAACCCGGCGATCGAGTGGCCGACGACGGTCGCGGGCCCGGGGAGCCCCAGCGCGTCGAGCAGGGCGGCGATCCGGTGGGCCTCGCCGACGGCGGTGGGCGGCGCCGGGGCGGGCTGCGAGAGGCCGTGCCCGGGGCGGTCGAAGCGGACGAGCGTGCGGTGCGGGGCGAGGAGCGGGACGACCGGGTCCCAGTCGAACCAGCTCATCGCGAGGCCCGCGCTGAGGACGCAGACGGGGCCCGCGCCCTCGACGAGGACGTGGTGGGCGACGCCGTCGATCCGTACGAAGGCCGGCCTCGCGGTCACCGCAGCCGCTCCGGTTCCGGGGCGGGCCGGGAGGTCGCGAGGGAGCACGCCAGGACCGCGAGCCAGACCGCCACCAGGAGCACCTGGAGCCGCTGTCCGGCGCCGAGCGCCCAACTGCCCCGGCCCGCCTCGAAGGCGGCGACCGCGGCGAGGGTCCAGACGGTGGCGGCCAGCTCCAGGGCGACGACGACGAGGCCGGTACGGGCGAGGGGCCGCCGGGGGCCGTGGCGGCGGGCCGCCACGGTCAGGGCGACGAGCGCGACGAGCGCGCAGGTCATGGCGAGACCGGAACTCACCGCGTGGGCCGTATGGGTGGCGGGCACCAGCCCGGCGGCCTCGCGCGCGGCGCACGCGGGGTCGACGGTCGCGGCGCAGCTGAGCGGGAGGCGCGAGTCGGCGACGGTGGCGGCCCCGAAGAGGGCGAGGGCGCCCCAGCCGAGGAGGGCCCAGGGTTCGCGGACGCGGCCCGCCCGGCCGCCCTCGCCGTCGGGCCGGGGCCGTCGGCGGCGCCCCGGGGCGGCGGGGCCGGGGGCTCGCGTCGCGGCCCGTCCCAGGACGGCGCCGGCCAGGACCAGGGCGCCCGCCAGCAGGTCGGTGGCGCGGAAGAAGGTGCCGAAGGGCTGGTCGGAGGCGGCCAGTTCGGAGACGTAGGTGCGGACCGGGTCGAGACCGGTCCGCAGGAAGGCTTCGAGGGCCCAGGCGGTGTACGCGAACGCGCCGAGGGCCAGCAGGGCGGCCGAGGCGCGCATCACGTTTCCGGGCATGGTGGGTCTGACGCTACGGCGTCCCGGAGGGTTGCCGTGGCTCGGGGTGGCCCGGCCCCGCCTGCCGGCCCGTCAGCGGTCGCCATACGGGCCATGGTCACCCGCGCGGGGCGGCAGGCGGGGCCGGGCCCCCGGCCGCGCCCGTACACCCGGCCGCGCCCGTACGTCCCCACTCCGCGTCCGGCCCACCCGGTGCCGCCCGTCCGCGTCCGCGTCCGCCCGGGACGGGTGGGGGCCCGGCCCGGGACAGGTGCGGGCCCGGCCCGCGGCCGGGGGCGGCGCGGACACGTACGGCGCGGCCAAGAGCCCCGCCCCGGGCGGACGCGGACGCGGACGGGCGGCACCGGGTGGGCCGGACGCGGAGTGGGGACGTACGGGCGCGGCCGGGTGTACGGGCGCGGCCGGGTGTACGGGCGGACGCGGGTCCGGCGCGGACCGGGCGCGCGCCCGGCTCATCCCGGCGGCCCGCGCCCGGCTCGCCCCGGCGGCCCGCGCCCGGCTCGCAGGCGGGCTCCCCGGCCGCCCGCAGCAGCCTCCCGACCCCGTTCCCAGGACATCGCGTCGGTCTGACGATTACACTGGCCGGGTGCCTCAACTACGCCTCGCCCTGAATCAGATCGACTCGACCGTCGGAGACATCGCCGGGAACGCCGAGGCGATCGTGCACTGGACCCGGCACGCCGCCGGACAGGGCGCGCATCTCGTCGCGTTTCCCGAGATGGCGCTGACCGGATACCCCGTCGAGGACCTCGCGCTGCGTTCCTCGTTCGTGGAGGCGTCGCGGGCGGCCCTGCGCGGTCTCGCCCGGCGGCTCGCGGACGAGGGCTTCGGCGAGGTGGCGGTGGTCGTCGGCTATCTGGACCGGTCCGAGCGGACGGAGCCGAAGCTCGGCCGGCCGGCCGGGTCGCCGGAGAACGCCGCCGCGGTGCTGCACCGGGGCGAGGTGGTGCTGCGCTTCGCGAAGCACCACCTGCCGAACTACGGCGTCTTCGACGAGTACCGCTACTTCGTCCCGGGCGACACCCTGCCGGTGGTCCGGGTCCACGGGATCGACGTGGCCCTGGCGATCTGCGAGGACCTGTGGCAGGACGGCGGCCGGGTGCCGGCGGCCCGCCACGCGGGGGCGGGCCTGCTGCTGTCCGTCAATGCCTCGCCGTACGAGCGGGACAAGGACGACACGCGCCTCGAACTGGTCCGCAGGCGGGCCCGGGAGGCCGGCTGTGTGACCGCGTACCTGGCGAGCATGGGCGGCCAGGACGAGCTGGTCTTCGACGGCGACTCGATCGTGGTGGACGCGGACGGCGACGTGATCGCGCGGGCCCCGCAGTTCGTCGAGGGCAGCATGATCCTCGACCTGGAGCTGCCGGCCGCCGACCCCGGGGCGCCGGAGGGGCTGGTGAACGACGGGCTGACGATCGACCGCGCGGTGCTGTCGGAGGAGCCGCTGCCGGCGTACGAGCCGGAGCTGGCGGGCGGTTACGCGCACCGGCTCGAGGACGACGAGGAGGTGTACTCGGCGCTGGTGATCGGCGTCCGCGCGTACGCCGCGAAGAACGGTTTCCGCTCGGTGCTCGTGGGCCTCTCCGGGGGCATCGACTCGGCGCTCGTCGCCGCCATCGCCTGCGACGCGCTGGGCGCGGAGAACGTCCACGGGGTGTCGATGCCGTCGAAGTACTCCTCCGACCACTCGCGCGGCGACGCCGCGGAGCTCGCCCGGCGCACCGGGCTGCACTTCCGCACCGTGTCGATCGAGCCGATGTTCGACGCGTACATGGGGGCGCTCGGGCTCACCGGCCTCGCCGAGGAGAACCTCCAGTCACGGCTGCGGGGCACGACGCTGATGGCGCTCTCCAACCAGGAGGGCCACATCGTCCTGGCGCCGGGGAACAAGTCCGAGCTGGCGGTCGGCTATTCGACGCTGTACGGCGACTCCGTCGGCGCGTTCGGGCCCATCAAGGACGTCTACAAGTCGACCGTGTTCCGGCTGGCGCGCTGGCGCAACCGGGCGGCCGAGGAGCGCGGCCAGACCCCGCCGATCCCGGAGAGCTCGATCTCCAAGCCGCCGAGCGCGGAGCTGCGCCCGGGGCAGGTCGACACGGACTCGCTGCCGGACTACGACACCCTGGACGCGATCCTCTCCCTGTACGTGGACCAGGACCGGGGCCGGGAGGAGATCGTGGCGGCCGGGTTCGACGAGGAACTGGTCGCGCGGACGCTGCGGATGGTGGACGCGGCGGAGTACAAGCGGCGCCAGTACCCGCCGGGCACCAAGATCTCGGCGAAGGGCTTCGGGAAGGACCGGCGCCTGCCGGTCACGAACCGCTGGCGGGAGACGACGGGCTGACCTGCCGGTCCGCCGTGGCGAGGGGGCTCTGCGCGACGACGCGCGAGGCCCCCTCCCCCGTACCCCGGTCGAGCAGCCCGGCGACCGCGGCGATCACCAGGCCCACCAGCGTGAGGCCGGCGCCGACGAGCGCCGGCGAGGTCCAGCCCCAGCCAGCGGCGACGGCGGCGCCGCCGACCCAGGCGCCGCCGGCGTTGGCGAGGTTGAACGCGGAGTGGTTGGAGGCGGAGGCGAGCGTCGGGGCGTCCTTGGCCTTGTTCATGACCAGCATCTGGAGCGGGGTGGTGGTCATGAAGCCGACGGCGCCGAGCACCACGACCGTGACCAGGGCCAGCCAGGGCACGTGGATCGTGAAGCGGAAGGCGACCAGCGCGAGGACGAGGGCGGCGAGCGAGCCGTACAGGGTCGGCCGGAGCGCCCGGTCGGTCAGCGGGCCCGCGGCGAGCGCCCCGCCGGTCATGCCGAGGCCGAAGAGGGCGAGGACGATGGTGACGGTGGAGTCGCCGAAGCCCATCACCTCGGTGGTCATCGAGGCCAGGTACGAGTAGACGGCGAAGACGCCCGCGAAGCCGAAGACGGCGGTGAGCAGTCCGAGCAGCACCTGCGGGCGGCCGAGCGCGCGCACCTCGCGGCCGAGGCTCTGCCGCTCGTCCACCGGGACGTGGGGCACGAGGCGGGCGAGGGCGGCGATGGCGAGCAGGCCGACGGCGGCCACGACGAGGAAGGTGGCCCGCCAGCCGAGGTGCTGGCCGAGCAGGGTCGCGGCCGGTACGCCGAGGATGTTGGCGACGGTCAGGCCGAGGAACATGGTGGCGACCGCGCGGGCCTGCCGCCCCTCGCGCACCAGGCGGGCGGCGACCACCGCGCCGAGGCCGAAGAACGCGCCGTGCGGCAGGCCGGCGAGGACCCGGCCGGCGATCAGCCAGCCGAAGCCGGGGGCGAGCGCGGAGGCCAGGTTGCCGACCGTGAAGAGGGCCATGAGCAGGAGCAGCATCCGCTTGCGCGGGACGCGGGAGCCCAGGGCGGTGAGCAGCGGGGCGCCGACGACGACGCCGATGGCGTACGCCGAGACGAGGTATCCGGCGGTGGGGACGGAGGTGCCGAGGTCGTCGGCGACCTGCGGGAGCAGGCCCATCATCACGAATTCGGTGGTGCCGATGCCGAAGGCGGAGACGGCGAGCGCGAGCAGCGCCAGGGGCATGGGGAGGGCCTTTCCTGAAGATAGTTCTTCTACGGAACAAAGGCTCTCAGATGTTTTCTTCCCGGCGGCTTCCGGGGGGTGAAGGGTGGGTTTCGCCCCGGGAGCCGCCCGTCCCCGGCCGGGCGCCCGCGGCGGGACCCGCCCGTGCGCCCCCGCCCGTGCGCCCCCGGCGGTCCGCTCCGGCTACAGCTTCACGCGGGCGGCGAGCGGGAGGTGGTCGCTCTGGGTCTTCGGGAGGGCCCAGGACGACATCGGCTCCACTCCCTTGACCAGGATCTGGTCGATGCGGGCCATCGGGAACGAGGCCGGCCAGCTGAAGCCGAAGCCGTCGCCCGCCGCGCCCTGCGTGGAGCGGAGCTGCGAGGTGATGCCGTTGAGCGCGCGGTCGTTCATGGTGCCGTTGAGGTCGCCGAGGAGGATGATCCGCTCGTGCCGGTCGTCGGAGATGGCCTCGCCGAGGGCGTTCGCGCTGACGTCGCGCTGGTTGGCGGTGAAGCCGGCGTTCAGCTTGACCCGGACGGACGGCAGGTGGGCGACGTAGACGGCGACCTCGCCGGCGGGGGTGACGACGTTCGCGCGCATGGCGCGGGTCCAGCCCATCCGGATGTCGACCGGCTGCGCGCCGCGCAGCGGCAGCTTGCTCCAGAGTCCGACGGTGCCCTCCACCGCGTGGTACGGGTAGGCCTCCGCCAGGTTCTTCTCGTACGCCGGGACCATGTCGCCCTTCAGTTCCTCCAGGGCGACGATGTCGGCGCCGGAGGCGGCGAGCTGGCGGGCGGTGCCCGCGGGGTCCGGGTTGTCGGCGTTCACGTTGTGGGTCGCGACGGTCAGGTCGCCGCCGGCCTCGGACTTGTCGGCGACGAGCCCGCCGAAGAGGTTCAGCCACACCACGGCCGGGAGCAGCAGGGCGATCAGCGCGGTGGCGGAGCGGCGCAGCAGGGCGAGGACGAGGAGGAGGGGGACGAAGAGGCCGAGCCAGGGCAGGAAGGTCTCGGTGAGGCTGCCGAGGTTGCCGATCCGGTTGGGGATGTCGGAGTGGAGGACCATCAGCAGGGTGACGGCGACCGCGCAGAGCGCGATCAGGATGCCGCGGCGCCAGATCCCGGGGTCGCGGCGGAGTCCGCCGAGGGTGGTCCGGAAGCGGGAGGAGCGCCGGTTCCCGTTCTCCGCGCCGCCCTGCTCGGTCTCCGTCATGTCCACCCGCGCCATCGCCCGTCCTCACTGCCTTGCTGCCGTGCCGTCTTGCTGCCGTGCTCCGTGACCCACGTCGACACTAGGGGATTGACGGGGCCGTCGTACGTCCGGTGGGACGACGGGCAGGGCGTGGCGGGTTCCTGCAGGTGGCGTCCCCGGGCGGGCTGTGACAGAACGCGCACATTCGGCCGGGTCCGGCCTTGTGGCACGGGCGGCGGTCAGTCCCTGGGTCGAAGGCCCTCCATCACGGTGTCGACGACCCGCTCGGCGAGGCCGGGTTCCAGGGAGGCACCGGGACGGATGACGCTGCGCAGCAGCAACGGGCCGGTGAGGAGGTCGTTGACGAATTCGACGTCGAGGTCGTCGCGGATCTCGCCCTGCTCCATCCCGCGGCGGACGGCGTCCAGGGTGAGGCGGCGGCGCGGTTCGATGGCGGTGTGGTGGTAGACCTCCCACAGCCGGGGGTAGAGCTGCATCTGCGCGAACGCGTTGTGGAGCAGGCTGGAGGTCCGCTTGGCGACGCCGCGTTCGCGCATCGATTCCAGGAGGACGACGAGGTCGCCCCGGACCGAGGTGCCGGGGAGCACGGGGTCCGGGGGTTCCATCGAGCGGAGCAGGTCGACGAAGAGCTCTTCCTTGCCGGTCCAACGGCGGTAGATGGTGGCCTTGCCGACGCCGGCGGTGCGGGCGATCCGTTCGATGGACAGTTCGGCGAGCGGCACGCCCTCGTCCAGGAGCCCGACGACCGCGTCGAAGACGGCCCGCTCGACGCCCTCGCTCCGGGGGCGGCCCCGGCGGGTGCCGGGAGCGGCACCGGCCGCGCCGTCGTGGGGCTCGGGGGCTGCGGGGGTTCCGCCGTCCTGCCGCGACACGTGCGCTCCACCTCTCGTCCGGACCCCCGGGCCGACGTCGGGTTCTCCGGCGTCAGGGGGTCTTCGGGGTCTTCGGGTCCTACCGTCGGGCCGATTCTCCCGCCTCGGGGAGCGGGCCCGGCACCGAGCCCCGCCGGGCGTCGCCGTCGGGTCGGGTTCCGGCCGCCGGGGCGTCCGGTCCGGGCGCGCCGGGGTCCGTCCCGTCGGCCGGGCCCGCCGCGGTGCCCCGTGCGCCGTCCGGGCCCGCCGCACCGGGTGCCCGGCCGCCCGGTCCGGCCTCGCCCGCGGGTGCGCGGCCGGGCAGGAAGGCCGCGACCACCGCCGCGCCGACCAGGCCGATCAGCGCGGAGGCGAGGGCCGTGACGTGCATGGCGTCCAGGAAGGCGCTGTACGCCGGGGCCACCAGGTCCCGGCCCGCCGGGCCGAGCTTCTCGGCGACCGCGAGCGTGGCCTCGACGGACTCGCCCGCGGCGCCCCGCAGGGCCTCGGGGACGGCGCCGAGGTGCCCCTCGATCTCGCCCCGGTACGTGGAGGAGAGCAGCGAGCCGAGGACGGCGACGCCGAGCGCGCCGCCGACCTGGCGGAAGGTGTTGTTGATGGCGGAGCCTGAGCCCGCCTTCTCCCGGGGCAGCGCCTGCATGATCGAGACCGTGACGGGGGGCATGATGTGCGCCATTCCCGCGCCCTGGACGAAGAAGACGACCTCCATGATCCAGACCGGGGTCGAGGCGTCGAAGAGGGCGAAGGCCGCGAGGCCCAGGGTGACGAGCAGCATGCCGGCGGTGCAGACGGCCTTGGCGCCGAAGCGTTCGACGACGAGCCGCGCGCGGGGCGCGAAGACCATCTGCGCGACGGCCAGCGGCAGGATGAGCAGTCCGGACTGCAGGGCGCTGTAGCCGCGGACGCTCTGCAGGTAGAACGCGGAGAAGAAGGTGACGCCCATGAGCGCGAAGAAGACGAGCGCGATGGCGGCGACGGCCGCGGAGAACGCGGGCCGCTTGAAGTAGGTCATGTCGATCGCCGGGTGGTCGCTGCGCCGCTCGTGGAGGACGAAGAGGACCAGGACGGCGAGGCCGCCGAGGACCGGGGCGAGGACGGTGGGCTCGGTGAAGTCGGCCAGTTCGCCGCCGCGGATGATCCCGTAGACGAGGAGGACGAGTCCGACGACGGAGAGCAGCACGCCGGGGAGGTCGATCCGCCCGGGCCGGGGGTCTCGGGAGTCGGGAACCAGCCAGATCATCAGGGCGAGGGCGAGGAGCACGACCGGCACGTTGACGAGGAAGATCGATCCCCACCAGAAGTGTTCGAGCAGGATGCCGCCGGTGATCGGGCCGATCGCGATGGCGAGGCCGACCCCGCCGGCCCATATGCCGATGGCCTTGGGCTGCTCGTCGCGCTCGAAGACGTTCATGAGGACGGCGAGCGTCGCGGGCATGACGAAGGCGGCGCCGAGGCCCATGACGGCCCGGAAGCCGATGAGCTCGCCCGGGGAGCCGGAGAACGCGGCGAGGGCGGAGCCCAGGCCGAAGACGGTGATGCCGAAGAGCAGCACCTTCTTGCGGCCGAGGCGGTCGCCGAGCAGGCCGGAGGTGAAGAGGAGGCCGGCGAAGACGAGCGTGTAGGAGTTGATCGCCCATTCCAGCTCGCTCTGGGTGGCGCCGATGCCGGTGGGCGCGGGGGACGCGATCGTCTTGACGGCGACGTTCAGGATCGAGTTGTCGAGGACGACGATCAGCAGGCTGAGCATGAGGACGCCGAGGACGGCCCAGCGGCGCCGGTGGACGGCTTCGGGGACCCGGGGGCCGGGGGGGCTGTGGCATGCCCACCACCCTAAGACCATTTCGATACGAGACCGTCTCGTATCGAAAATTCTGACCGAGGCTTTACGTTCGCGGGCCGTGAACCGCGTTCACGGGGCGCCGTCACTCGGGTGGCCCAGTCCCACGCAGCCGGGGCTCGGGCCCGTAACGCACCGCCCCGGCGCGCCGGTGTGAACAGCGCCACTCCGGCCCACTTCCCCGCCCGCCCGGCGAAGTGCCACCATGGATGTGGTCCGGGGACGCCGTCAGGGCGCCTCGAGATGACACAAGGAGCCGTGCACCATGACGCTTCAGGCTGCTCAGAAACCGCCCGCCGACAGCAGCAAGGCGCTGTACGGCGGCAAGGGAACGCGCCGCATCACCGTCCACGACATCGCCGCCGCCAAGACCCGCGGCGAGAAGTGGCCCATGCTCACCGCCTACGACGCGATGACCGCGTCCGTCTTCGACGAGGCCGGCATCCCGGTCATCCTCGTCGGAGACTCCATGGGCAACTGTCACCTCGGCTACGAGACCACCGTGCCCGTCACGATGGACGAGATGACCCTGCTCTCCGCCGCCGTCGTCCGGGGCACGAAGCGCGCCCTGGTCGTGGGCGACCTCCCCTTCGGCTCGTACCAGGAAGGGCCCGTCCAGGCCCTGCGCAACGCCACCCGGCTGGTCAAGGACGCGGGCGTCGGCGCGATCAAGCTGGAGGGCGGCGAGCGCTCCCTGCCGCAGACCGAGCTGCTCGTCCAGGCCGGCATCCCCGTCATGTCCCACCTGGGCCTGACCCCGCAGTCCGTGAACACCATGGGCTACCGGGTGCAGGGCCGCTCCGACGAGGCCGCGCACAAGCTGCTCCGCGACGCGAAGGCGGCGCAGGACGCGGGCGCGTTCGCGGTGGTCCTGGAGCTCGTACCGGCCGAGCTGGCCGCCGAGGTCACCCGCTCGCTGCACATCCCGACCATCGGGATCGGCGCGGGCGCCGGCACCGACGCCCAGGTGCTCGTCTGGACCGACATGGCCGGCCTCACCGGCGGCAAGGTCCCGCGCTTCACCAAGCAGTACGCCAACCTCCGCGAGACGCTCGGCGACGCCGCCCGCGCCTTCGCCGAGGACGTCCAGGGCGGGGAGTTCCCCGCCGAGGAGCACAGCTTCCACTAGGACCGCCGCTCCACCCCGAGGCCCTGATCGCGACAGGGCCCACCGGCCACCGCGGCACCACCCGACAGCCCGCCGACATCCCCCATCGGCGGGCTGTCGGCCGTCTGTCGGTCGTCTGTCGGGGGCTTGTCGGTGGTGCCTGGTCTAGTAGGGGCCATGACGCGATCACACACCAACGCCGTCGAGGTCCGGGGCCTCGTGAAGCACTTCGGCGCCACCAAGGCCCTCGACGGGGTCGACCTGGACGTGCGGGAGGGCACCGTCCTCGGCGTGCTCGGCCCGAACGGCGCCGGGAAGACCACCCTCGTCCGCTGCCTCTCCACCCTGCTCGTCCCGGACTCCGGGACCGCCACCGTCGCCGGGTACGACGTGGTGAAGCACCCCCGTCAGCTGCGCCGCACCATAGGGCTCACCGGCCAGTACGCCTCGGTCGACGAGAAGCTGTCCGGCTGGGAGAACCTGTACATGATCGGGCGGCTGCTCGACCTCTCCCGCGCCGACGCCCGCCGCCGGTCCGACGAGATGCTGGAGCGCTTCTCCCTCACCGACGCGGCCAAGCGGCCCGCCATGAACTACTCGGGCGGCATGCGGCGACGGCTCGACCTCGCCGCCTCGATGATCGGCAGCCCGGCCGTCCTCTACCTGGACGAGCCGACCACCGGTCTCGACCCCCGCACCCGCAACGAGGTGTGGGACGAGGTGCAGCGGATGGTCTCCGAGGGCGTCACCGTCCTCCTCACCACCCAGTACATGGAGGAGGCGGAGCAGCTCGCGAGCGAGCTGACCGTCATCGACAAGGGCAAGGTCATCGCCAGGGGCGGGGTCGACGAGCTGAAGGCCAAGGTCGGCGGCCGGACCCTGAAGGTCCGCCCGGTGGACCCGGACCAGCTGCCCGCGATGGCGGCCGCACTCCACGAGACCGGCCTGGACGGCATCGCCGGCGCGACCGTCGTGCCCGACGAGGGCGCGCTGTACGTGCCGATCCTCACCGACCAGCAGCTGACCGCGGTCGTGGCGCTGCTCGGCGCCCGCGGCTTCGGCATCGCCCACATCGGCACCCATCTGCCCAGCCTGGACGAGGTGTTCCTCGCCATCACCGGCCAGAAGACCACCGCGTCCGACGAGATCCCCGAGGAGGTCGCCGCATGAGCACGACCACGGTCACCCAGTCCCCCGTCGACGCCCCGGGTCCGGCGGTCGTACGGCGCCCGCCCGTCGCCGAGGGCCGGATCGGACTCCGCGCCAACCTGCGGCACATCGGCGCCCTCGCCCGCCGCAACGCGCTCCAGATCAAGCAGGACCCGGAGTCGATGTTCGACGCCGTCCTGATGCCGATCATCTTCATCCTGCTGTTCGTGTACGTCTTCGGCGGCGCGATCTCCGGCAAGGGCAACAACGACGTCTACGTCAACTACGTGACGCCCGGCCTGATGGCGATGATGGGCATGAACATCGCGATGGCCGTCGGCGTCGGCATCAACGACGACTTCAAGAAGGGGGTCATGGACCGGTTCCGGACGATGCCGATCGCCCGGTCCTCCGTCCTGATCGCGAAGATCGTCGTCGAGGTCGGCCGGATGCTGATCGCCACCGCGATCCTGCTCGGCATGGGCTTCCTGCTCGGCCTGGAGATCCACACCTCGGTGCTGCACCTCTTCGCCGCCATCGGCCTCTCGATGGTCTTCGGCGCGTCCCTCATGTGGATCTTCATCCTGCTCGGCCTGACCCTGAAGACCGCCCAGGCGGTCCAGGGCATGGCGATGCTGGTCCTGATGCCGCTGCAGTTCGGCTCGTCGATCTTCGCCCCGACGAGTTCCATGCCGGGCTGGCTGGAGACCTTCACCGACTACAACCCGCTGTCGAACCTCGCCGACGCCGCCCGGAACCTGATCAACGGCGGTCCGGTCGCCCACTCCGTGTGGATGGTGCTCGGCTGGGCCCTGCTGATCACGGTCGTCACGGCCCCTCTGGCGGTGACCAAGTTCCGCAAGAAGACCTGAGTCCGGCCGGCCCCGTCCGGCCGGGACCGGACGGACGGGTGCCACGGGGGTTCAGGACTCGGCGCGCTCACTGATCGCGTCGGCGGCGCGACCGAGCACGGCGGCGGCCTCTTCCAGCGAGAGGGCGCCGCCTTCCGCGTGTGCCACCGCGAACTCCGTGTCCCCCAGCGCGGCCCGGCACAGTTCCTCGGCCCGCGCCCGGTTGTCCCGCTCCATCGGCGGGGCCAGGTGCCCCGGCGGGACCAGGGCGTCCCGGGC
>NZ_RDBH01000129.1:879732-906702 GCF_008042145.1 Streptomyces sp. adm13(2018) | reverse complement strand
CGGGTCCGAGGTCGGCGGTCGCCCGGGCCCAGTGCAGGGCGTCGGAGCGCAGGTCGCGCATCTGCCAGTACCAGAGCAGGGAGTGGACGAGGACGAGCGCCTCGTCCTCGTCGTGGGCGTCGACGGCCCGGTGCAGGGCGGTGCGCAGGTTGCCGTACTCGGCGCCGAAGCGGGCGATGGCGGCCACCTGGCCCGATCCGCGCAGCTCGGGATCGGTACGGCGGGCCAGCTCGCGGTAGTACGTCAGATGGCGCCGTTCGGCCGCCGCCCGCTCCCCGGCCTCGTCGAGCCGCTCCCCCGCGTACTCCGCCACGGTCTCCAGGAGGCGGAAGCGCATCCCCCGGTCCCCCGGGCCGGCCACCACGAGCGACTTGTCGACGAGCGCCCCCAGCAGATCCAGGACGTCGAGCCTCTCGCCGGTCCCGTCGTCCGTGCAGACCGCCTCGGCCGCCGCCAGATCGCAGCCGCCGGTGAAGACCGCGAGCCGGCGCAGCACCGCGCGTTCCACCTCGTCGAGCAGGTCCCACGACCAGTCGACCACCGCCCGCAGCGTCTGCTGCCGGGGCAGCACCGTCCGCGCCCCCGAGGTCAGCACCCGGAACCGGTCGTCSAGCCGSTCCGCGATCTGCCGTGCCGTCAGCATCCGCAGCCGGGCCGCGGCCAGCTCGATCGCCAGCGGCAGACCGTCGAGGCGGCGGCASATCTCCTCCGCCGCCCCGGGGTCCCCGCCCACGGTGAACCCCGGCCGCGCGGCCGCGCCCCGCTCGTCGAGCAGCCGCAGCGCCATGCCCGCCGGCAGCGGGCCCAGGGGCCGTACCAGCTCCCCCGGTACGCCCAGCGGCTCCCGGCTCGTCGCGAGGACCCGGAGTTCCGGGCAGCGGGCGAGGAGGGTCTCGGCCAGTTCGGCGGCGGCGGCCACCACGTGCTCGCAGTTGTCGAGGAGCACCAGCATCCGGCGCCCGGAGCAGTGCTCGACGAGCCGGGAGAGAGGGTCGTTGCCGGTCCGGAGTTCCTCGGCGCCGGCGCCCCGCAGGACGGTCTCGCGGGCGCCGACGGCCGCGAGGACCGCCTCGGGGACGGCTTCGGGGTCGGTGACGGGCGCGAGTTCGGCGACCCAGACCCCGTCCGGCCAGGCCTCGGCGGCGCGCTCGGCGGCCTCCTGCGAGAGCCGGGTCTTCCCGGCGCCGCCGGGGCCGAGCAGGGTGACGAGGCGGGCGGTGCGCAGGTCGTCCCGGAGGGCGGCGATCTCCTCGTCGCGGCCGACGAAGCTGGTGAGCCGGGCCCGGAGGTTGCCCCGGACGGAGGGCTCCGCCCGCCGCGGACCCGGGGGTTCGTCCTTCCCGGGCTCCGGGGCGGGCTCAGGGGCGGGCTCCGGCGGGCGCGGTCGCGGTCCCGCGAGCAGTTCGGCGTGGAGGGCGCGCAGCGCGGGTGACGGGTCGGTGCCCAGGCGGTTGGCGAGCGCGCGGCGGACCGACTCGTAGGCGGCGAGGGCCTCGGCCGCGCGTCCGGTGTCCCGCAGGGCCCGGATCCGCAGGGCCTGGAGGGTCTCGTCCAGGGGGTGGGCGGTGCAGAGGGCGGTCAGTTCGGGGAGGGCCGCGGCCGCCTCGCCCAGGCCCAGGGCGGCGTCGAGCCGGGCGCGGCGGACGTCGAGGCGGCGGGCCTCCCAGCGGGGGGCCTCCGCCTCCCGGTCGGGCAGGTCGGCGAGGGCGGGCCCGCGCCACAGCGCGAGGGCCTCGTCGAGGAGAGCGGCGGCCCGCGCCGGGTCCCCGGTGCCGAGCGCGGCCACGCCCTCGGCGGCCAGTCGCTCGAAGCGGCGGGCGTCCACGTCCTCGGGCCGGGCGTCGAGCCGGTAGCCGCCCTCGGCGGAGACGATCCGGTCCCGGCCGAGGGCCTTGCGGAGCCGTCCGACGAGGGCCTGGAGCGCGGCGACGGCGTCGGCGGGCGGCCGGTCGCCGTGCCACACCTCGTCGACGAGGTCCGGTACGGGCACCGTCCGGCCGGCCCGCAGGGCGAGGACGGTGAGCAGCGCGCGGACCCGCGGGCCGCCGACGGCCACGTCGGTGCCGTCGGGGGTGCGGGCGAGGGTGGGGCCGAGGAGGCAGTAGTGCACGGGCCCATTCTCCGCGAGTGGGTCCCCGGGTCCGGAACTCGGCCCGTCCCCCGGTACGTTTCCCGCACGTCGGGCACCGAAGGGTGCCACCTCCGTCCCCTGGGAGCTCCCGCGATGACCACGGCCACCGACCGGCGCCACGAGCGGCGGATCAGCCCCGTCTTCCTGGCGATCCTCGCCGTCATGGCCGTGACCGGCTGGGCGGTGTGGACGGACTTCGCCGCCCTGCCCGGTCTGGCGGTCTTCCTCTTCGTGACCTCGGCGTGGGTGGTGTCGCTCTGCCTCCACGAGTACGCGCACGCCCGTACGGCGCTGCACGGCGGTGACATCACGGTGGGGGCGAAGGGCTATCTGACCCTGAACCCGCTGGCGTACACCCATGCCGTGCTCAGCATCGTCCTGCCGGTGCTGTTCGTGATCATGGGCGGGATCGGTCTGCCCGGCGGTGCGGTCTTCATCGAGCAGGGCCGGGTCAAGGGGCGCTGGAAGCACAGCCTGATCTCGGCGGCCGGCCCGCTGGCGAACGTGCTGTTCGCGCTCGTCTGCACGGCCCCGTTCTGGCTGGGGGCGCTCGACGGCGTGCCGCTGGTGTTCCAGTACGCGCTGGCCTTCCTGGCGTTCCTCCAGGTGACCGCGGCGCTGCTGAACCTGCTGCCGGTGCCGGGGCTCGACGGGTACGGGATCGTGGAGCCCTGGCTGTCGTACCGGGTGAAGCGGCAGATCGCGCCGTACGCGCCGTACGGCTTCTTCGTCGTGATCGCGCTGCTGTTCGTGCCGGCGGTCAACGACGGCTTCTTCGACGCGATCGACGCGCTGATGCGGTCGCTCGGGGTGCCGGAGCTGTCCCGCTACTGCGGCTCGCAGCTGTTCCGGTTCTGGCAGGGGGCGCCGGACTTCTGCGAGGCCTGACGCCGGGGGCCCGCCCCGGCGGGGGCGGTCCGCGGGGCCGGTCCCGGGGGGGCCGGTCCTCGCGGACCGGTCCCGTCGGCGGGCTCACGCCTCGGCGGCGGCCTTCTCGACCTTCGCGCGGCGGACGTAGTACCAGGCCATGTTGGAGGAGAGGCCGGCGATCAGGACCCAGACGACGCCGAGGAAGCTGCCCTCGACGAAGGAGACGACGGCCGCGGCGACGGCCAGGGCGCAGACCACGAGGGCGTAGAGGGCGAGGCGGGGCATGGGGGTCGGCTCCTGTCCGGGTACGGCTGCTGTGCCCGTCCAGTGTCCCCCATGCCCGCCGTCCGGCCGGGACCGGCTCGGGCGTCGCGCCGGGGGACGGCTCAGACGTCGGTGACGCGCAGCCCGGCGTGCGCCTTGTAGCGGCGGTTGACCGAGATCAGGTTGGCGACGAGCGACTCGACCTGGTGGGCGTTGCGCAGCCGGCCGGCGAAGACGCCGCGCATGCCGGGGATGCGGCCGGCGAGGGCCTGGACGATCTCGACGTCGGCGCGCTCCTCGCCGAGGACCATCACGTCCGTGTCGATCTCGGCCAGGGAGGCGTCCTGGAGGAGGACCGCGGAGAGGTGGTGGAAGGCGGCGGCGACCCGGGACTCCGGGAGGAGCGCGGCGGCCTGCTCGGCGGCGGAGCCCTCCTCGGGCTTGAGCGCGTAGGCGCCCTTCTTGTCGAAGCCGAGCGGGTTGACGCAGTCCACGACGAGCTTGCCCGCGAGCTCCTCGCGCAGCGACTCCAGGGTCTTGGCGTGCCCGTCCCACGGCACGGCGACGATCACGATGTCGCTGCGGCGGGCGCAGTCGGCGTTGTCGGCGCCCTCGACGCCGTGGCCGATCTCCTCGGCGGCCTGCTGGGCGCGGTCGGCGGCGCGGGAGCCGATGATGACCTGCTGTCCGGCCTTGGCGAGCCGGTAGGCGAGGCCGCGGCCCTGGTCGCCGGTGCCGCCGAGGACGCCGACGACGAGGCCGGTGACGTCGGGGAGGTCCCACGGGTCCTTGGGGGCGGCCTTGGCCGCGGGGGTGCTGGGGGTCGAGGAAGTCATGGACCCGACACTACCGAGCGGTCGGGTCCGCCGGGGCGGCTCCCGTACGGGTGAAACGGGCCCGACCGGCCCCGCGCGGGCCCTCGTCCGGTCCAGGATGCGGGGCATGGATGCCGTACGGGTCGCGTTGCTGCGGGAGGTCCTCGCCGGGACGGAGTGGCCGCGGGCGGCCCGCCGGTTCGCGGGCGCGCTCCGGTCCTCGGTCGTCCCGCACCGGGGCGGGCTGCTGCTGGTCGGTACGGAGGAGTACGAGCCCTGGCACCTGGCGGCCCATCTGGTCGACGAGTCGGCCTGGTCGGGGATCCCGGAGCTGGCGCCGACGCTGGTACGGCACCGGGTGCGGCCGGGTGATCCGGCGCATCTGGCGGTGGGGTGGGGCTGGTAGGAGGCCGRCGGGGTGCCGGGGGGGCGGAGAGCCATGGTCGGCCTCCGGGTTCGCTCCCGGGTCGTGACGGGTGGGGTGGGCCGGGTCGTGACGGGTGCGGCCGGGGCCTGACACGTAATGAAGTTGCCTTCGGCACCCTGGGGACGGAGCATGGCCCTTCGTGTCCTCCGCGCTCTCCAAAGCCTCCGCCCTGCTGCCCGATACCGCGCCCTGGCGTGCGTCCCGCGACTTCCGGCTCCTCTGGGTCCAGGGGCTCGTCACCTTCTTCAGCAGTGCGATGGCGATGGTCGCCCTTCCGCTGCAGATCAAGGAGCTGACGGGGTCGCCCCTCGCGGTCGGCGCGATGGGCGCGGTCGAGCTGGTCCCGCTGATCGTGTTCGGCCTGTACGGCGGGGCGCTCGCCGACGCGGTCGACCGGCGGCGGGTGATCCTCTGGACCGAGGCCGGCCTCGGACTGCTCGCGGGACTCCTGCTCGTCAACGCGCTGCTGCCGGAGCCGATGCTCTGGCCGCTGTACGTGGTCGCGGCCGGGGTCTCGGCGCTCGCCGGACTCCAGCGTCCCGCGCTCGACTCGCTGTTCGCCCGGATCGTGTCGCACGAGCACCAGACGGCGGCGGCCGCGCTGAACTCGCTGCGCTGGCAGATCGGCGCGATCGCCGGCCCGTCGATCGCGGGTCTGGTCGTGGCGTATGCCGGTCCCGCGCCCGCGTACGGGGTGACGATCGCCGGTTTCGCCGCCTCGGTGCTGCTCTGCCGCCGGCTCACGCCCGCGCCGCCCGCGCACGACGCCGAGAAGCCCTCCCTGCGGGGCATCGCGGAGGGCGCGCGGTACGCCTGGTCGAGGCCGGTGCTGCTCGGCACGTACGCGATCGACCTGGCGGCGATGTTCTTCGCCTTCCCGAACACGATCTTCCCGTTCCTCGCGGACGAGCTGGACGCGGACTGGTCGCTCGGTCTGATGTACGCGGCGGGCTCGGTCGGC
This sequence comes from Streptomyces sp. adm13(2018), assembly GCF_008042145.1. Taxonomy (GTDB): domain Bacteria; phylum Actinomycetota; class Actinomycetes; order Streptomycetales; family Streptomycetaceae; genus Streptomyces. Next base: position 901,234 of record NZ_RDBH01000129.1, on the reverse strand, counting down.
TCCCTGGTCCTCGGTCTGACCAGCGGCTGGACCGCGAAGGTGCGGCGGCACGGACTGCTGGTGGCGGGAGGCGCCGCGGGCTGGGGTCTGGCCATCGCGGCGGCCGGCTGGTTCGGGAACATCTGGCTGGTCCTGCTCTGCCTGGCCTTCGCCGGGGCCGGCGACATGCTGAGCGGACTCGGCCGCTCGACCATCTGGAACCAGTCGATCCCCGAGGAGCTGCGCGGCCGGCTCGCGGGCATCGAGGTGCTCTCGTACAGCGTCGGGCCACAGCTCGGTCAGGTCAGGGCGGGCGCGATGGCGGGCTGGACCGGCACCCGGTCGGCGGTCTGGACGGGCGGCGTGGCCTGCGTCGCCTCGGTGGGCCTGCTCTGCCTCGCCCTGCCGAAGCTGCTCACGTACGACTCCGACACCGACGAGGACTCGCTGCGGCGCAAGGCGCAGCAGGAGGCGACCGCCCGGGACGCGGCGGACCGGGAGGCGGCCGGGACCGCCTGAGCGGTCCCGGCCGGCCCGGCCGTGCCTACCGCGGGGGGTCCTGCGCCTCCCCGCCCGCCTTGTCGTGCCAGCGGGGGTCGGTCTCCCACTCCAGGTTCCGCTCGCGGGCGGTCTCCATCGCGTGGGAGGCCTCCTCGCGGCTGGCGTACGGGCCGAAGCGGTTCTTCGCCGGGCAGTCGGGGCCCTCTTCGACCTTCTTGTGCTCCAGGCAGTAGTACCACTCACCCGGCTTGCCCGCGGTGCGCTTCTTGAACAGGGCCATGGTCGTCGGCTCCTTCCCTTGGGACCATGCTGCCCCAAGACCCGGTCGTTAGACTCGCTGGCATGTCTGGCCAGTCGCTTCTCGTCCCGGGGGAGCTCTCCCCCCACCGTTCCGTTCCGGGCTCCATCCGCCGCCCCGAGTACGTGGGAAAGCCCGCCCCGGCCCCGTACGACGGGCCCGAGGTGCAGGACTCCGACACCATCGAGCGGATGCGGATCGCCGGCCGCATCGCCGCGCAGGCGATGGAGGAGGCCGCCAAGCACATCGCCCCGGGTGTCACCACCGACGAACTCGACCGGGTCGCGCACGCGTACATGTGCGACCACGGCGCCTACCCGTCCACGCTCGGCTACCGCGGTTTCCCCAAGTCGCTGTGCGCCTCGGTCAACGAGGTCATCTGCCACGGCATCCCGGACTCCACCGTCCTGCGGGACGGCGACATCGTGAACCTGGACGTCACCGCGTTCATCAACGGCGTCCACGGCGACAACAACGCCACCTACCTCTGCGGTGACGTCGACGAGGAGTCGCGGCTGCTCGTGGAGCGCACCCGGGAGTCCCTGAACCGGGCCATCAAGGCGGTGAAGCCGGGCCGTCAGATCAACATCATCGGACGGGTCATCGAGTCGTACGCCAAGCGCTTCGGCTACGGCGTCGTGCGCGACTTCACCGGGCACGGCATCAACTCGTCGTTCCACTCCGGCCTGATCGTCCCGCACTACGACTCGCCCCACCACACCACCGAGATCAAGACGGGCATGACCTTCACCATCGAGCCGATGCTGACGCTCGGCACCCACGACTACGACATGTGGGACGACGGCTGGACGGTCGTGACCAAGGACCGCAAGCGGACCGCTCAGTTCGAACACACCCTCGTCGTGACCGACACCGGGGCGGAGATCCTCACCCTGCCCTGAAGCACGACGGACCCCCCGTGAATCGGCGCGAATCCCCCGGGATGCGCGCCGATTCGCATGTGCCGGGCACTCCGGCGTTGACCCCGGCCCGCGATTGGGTACCGTTTTACCGACAGGACGTCGGGAACCAGTTGACTTAGGTAAGCCTAACTTGGCAAAATCGTCACTGGTTCCCGTCCCAACGGTCCCGGAGGCTCGCCTTGGACACGCCCTTCTCCACGCTCATCCGTACGGCCTCGCACGAGCAGCACACGGAGGCGGAGACGTCGTCCTTCATGGGCGACCTCCTGGGCGGGCGACTGGCCGTCGACGCCTACGCGCGCTACACCGAGCAGCTCTGGTTCGTGTACCGCGCCCTGGAGGACGGCGCGGAGGCCCTGCGCACGGACCCGGTCGCCGGGCCGTTCATACAGCCCGAGCTGTTCCGCACGGCCGCCCTGGAGCAGGACCTCGCCCATCTGCGGGGCCCCGACTGGCGCGCCGGGGTCTCCCCGCTGCCCGCCACCGTCGCGTACGCCGAGCGGGTCGCCGAGTGCGCCCGTGACTGGCCCGCGGGGTACGTGGCCCACCACTACACGCGCTACCTCGGCGACCTGTCGGGCGGGCAGATCATCCGCGACAAGGCCGAGCGCACCTGGGGCTTCGACCGCAAGGGCGACGGCGTCCGCTTCTACGTGTTCGACACGATCACCAACCCGGCCGCCTTCAAGCGGGCCTACCGCGAGCTGCTCGACGGGGTGAACGCCGACGACCTGGAGAAGCAGCGGATCATCGACGAGTGCAAGCGCGCGTTCGCCTTCAACAGCGCCGTCTTCCACCAGCTTGGCGGGGAGTTCTCGCTCAGCGCCTGACCCGGCGGGGCCGCACAGGCGGGTCAGCGCGTGAGCGTGCCCTCCAGGCGGACCCGTCCGCCGAGTTCCACGATGCCGTCAGGTCCGGGGGCAGTGAGCAGCTGCGAACCCCGGCCCTGTGTGATGTTCAGGGCCCGTCCCAGCTCCGCCGTGAGCAGCAGCGCCGCCGCGCCGGTCGCCTCGTCCTCGTCGATGCCGTCGCCCCGGCCCGGGAACGCGCGCGCCCTGATCCGGCCCGCGGCCTCCTCCTCCCAGGCCCAGGCGTAAATCCACTCGCCCGGCTCGGGCACGTCGAGTGCGTCCACCTCGGCGGCGGAGCCGTACCGGCGGAGGGTCCGCGGCGGCGCCCACTCGGCGCGCGCCTCGATCCAGGTGAACTCCCCGTCGCCGCGCACCCACACCTCGCCCGCGGGCGGCATGACGACCTCCAGGTCGAGCAGCCAGGCGGCGCCGACCAGCGGGTGTCCGGCGAAGGGCAGCCGCAGACCGGGCGTGTAGATGTCGACGATCCCGCGCTCCGGGTCGTCGACGAACACGGTCTCGCTGAAGCCGAGTTCCTTGGCGAGCGCCTGCCGGGAGGCCTCATCGGGGTGGGTACGGGCGTCCCGTACGACTCCGAGGGCGTTGCCGTGCCGGCCGTCGGCCGCGCAGAAGACCCGGAGGACGTCGATGTCGGTGGCGGCGGCGGGCACGGTGTCCATGGCGGAGATTGAACCACCTGGGGCAGGGCGGCAGGGCCGCCCCCGGAGATTCGGGGGCGGCCCTGCCTGGTGGGGGGGGTGGGCGAGGATCTCGCCGGCCCGAGCCTCGACGCCGACGGAGTCGAGCACGGCCCGGCCGCCGCGGTCGACCCGGACACCGACGGCCTCGGCGACCGTCTCCCCCGGTGCGGCGGGAGGCAGCGCACCACCTCCGCCCTGACCGTGGCGGCCGGAGCGGGCGTCGTCGTCGCCGTGCGCCGTCGCGCGACGGGTTCCTGATCCGCCGCTGGTCGGCCCCAACAGCGCCGGGAAGTCGACCCTGCTCGACGAACCGACGGCCGCCAGGAACGGGAAGGTTCTCCCACACCCGCGGACGGGGGCCCCGCTCATCGTGCCGAGGCGGAGGCACCGCGCGGGCGAAAGCGACGATTCACCCTCCTTGACCAGCCCTTGACCACTCCATGAGCGCCCCATGGACCCCCTGTGATCAGGCCGTGTCCGGCCGGTCGGTTCTGAGAGCCGAATCACTGGACGGCCGGGTATGGCTGAGGTAAGCCTCGGTTAAGTTAGGTCAGCCTCAGCCCCGTCCCCCGTGTTTCTGGAGTCCCCATGCGAGCCGTTCGCCTCTCCGCCGTCACCGCCGCAGCGACCGCCGCGGCCCTGGCAGCCGTCACCGGCTGCACCGAGAAGAGCGACGCGAAGGCGGACGACGGCTCGATCACCGTGGTCGCCAAGGACGACTCCTGCGAGGTGTCGAAGAAGGAGTTCCCGGCCGGACACCTCAAGCTCGCCGTCGAGAACCGCGGCTCCAAGGTCACCGAGGTCTACGTCCTCTACCCCGACGACCGGATCGTCACCGAGCGCGAGAACATCGGCCCCGGCACCAAGGCCACCATCACCGCCGAGATCAAGTCCGGCGACTACGCGATCGCCTGCAAGCCGGGCATGGTCGGCGACGGCATCCGCCAGCAGGTCAAGGCCACCGGCGGCGCCGCCGGCGCCCAGCGCTCCCCCGAGATGGACGCCGCCGTCGCCGCCTACCGCCAGTACGTCCAGGCCCAGGCCGACGCCACCCTGCCGAAGGTCAAGGTCTTCACCGACGCCGTCCGCGCCGGCGACCTCGAAGCCGCGAAGAAGGCCTACGCCCCCTCCCGTATCGGCTGGGAGCGCACCGAGCCGGTCGCCGAGTCCTTCGGCGACATCGACCCCAAGGTCGACGTCCGCGAGGACGGCCTGGAGGACGGCCAAGACGCCGCCAAGGACTGGACCGGCTGGCACCGCCTGGAGAAGGCCCTGTGGCAGGACAAGAAGATCGGGGAGCGGGAGAAGCAGCTCGCCGACCTCCTCGACAAGGACCTCGCGGACTGGGTCAAGCGCGTCGGCAAGGCCGAGATCACCCCCACCTCCATGGCCAACGGTGCCAAGGAACTCCTCGACGAGGTCGCCAGCGGCAAGGTCACCGGTGAGGAGGAGCGCTACTCCCACACCGACCTGGTCGACTTCAAGGCCAACGTCGAGGGCGCCCAGAAGTCCTTCGACCTCCTCAAGCCGGTCGCCACCAAGAACGACCCGAAGCTCGTCGCCGACCTGGAGAAGCAGTTCACCGCCCTGAACACGCTCCTCGACCAGTACCGCGCGGACAAGAACGGCTACGACTTCACCTCCTACGACAAGGTCGGCAAGCCCGAGCGCAAGGAGCTCTCCGACGGCGTCAACGCGCTCGCCGAGCCGCTCTCCAAGCTCGCCGCCGCCGTCACCAAGTAATCCGTCTGCAAACAACCCGTCTACCGAAAGCCGGAACTGTGGTGCGCGAGAACGGTCAAGGCGCGGATCCCTCCCGCCGCGCGGTCATCGGCTGGGGCGGTGCCGGGCTCGCGCTCGGTGCCGCCGCCGCGGGCGGCGCCGCCGCCCTGCTGGCCGGGGACGGGAACTCTTCCGTGCCCGTCGCCGACAGCGGCACGGCCGTGCCCTTCCACGGCGCGCACCAGGCCGGCATCGCGACCGCCGTGCAGGACCGGCTGCACTTCGCGGCCTTCGACGTGACGACGACCGACCGCGCCGAACTGGTCCAGCTCCTCCAGGACTGGACGCGGGCCGCCGAGCGGATGACGGCCGGCGCCGAGGTCGGCGAGGGCGCCTACGGGGGCATCCCGGAGGCGCCGCCGGACGACACCGGCGAGGCCCTCGGCCTCAAGCCCTCCCGTCTCACCCTCACCATCGGCTTCGGCCCCTCCCTCTTCGACGGCCGCTTCGGGCTCAAGGACCGCCGGCCCGGGGCCCTGGTGGAACTGCCCCGGTTCCCCGGCGACAACCTGGACCCCGCCCGCAGCGACGGCGACCTCTGCGTCCAGGCCTGCGCCGACGACCCCCAGGTCGCCGTGCACGCCATTCGCAACCTGGCACGGATCGCCTTCGGCACAGCCGCGGTCCGCTGGTCGCAGCTGGGCTTCGGGAAGACCTCCTCCACGACCCCCGACGCCCAGACGCCCCGCAACCTCTTCGGCTTCAAGGACGGCACCCGCAACATCGCCGGCACCGAGACCGAACGGCTCGCCAAGCACGTCTGGGTCTCCGGCAAGGACGCCGAAGGACCGGCCGCCTGGATGGACGGCGGCTCCTACCTCGTCGCACGCCGCATCCGGATGAACGTCGAGACCTGGGACCGCACCTCCCTGGCCGAGCAGGAGGACATCTTCGGCCGCGACAAACGCGAGGGCGCGCCCGTCGGCAAGGCCAAGGAGCACGACGAGCCGTTCCTGAAGGCGATGAAGCCGGACTCCCACGTCCGCCTCGCCCACCCCGACACCAACGCCGGGGCGACGATCCTGCGCCGCGGCTACTCCTTCACCGACGGCACCGACGGCCTCGGCCGCCTGGAGGCCGGACTGTTCTTCCTCGCCTACCAGAAGGACGTACGCACCGGCTTCGTCCCGGTGCAGACCTCCCTGGCGCGGGCCGACGCCCTCAACGAGTACATCCAGCACGTGGGTTCGGCGCTCTTCGCCATCCCGCCCGGCGTCCGGGACAAGGACGACTGGTGGGGCCGGGCGCTCTTCTCGTGACACTCCACGCAACCCCGGGAGGGAACCGACGTGTTCGGTAACTATCTGATCGGCCTGCGCGAGGGCCTGGAAGCCAGCCTCGTTGTCTGCATCCTCATCGCCTATCTGGTGAAGACCGGCCGACGGGACGCGCTGAAGCCGATCTGGATCGGCATCGGCGTGGCCGTCGGCGTGGCCCTGGCCTTCGGCGCCGGCCTGGAGTTCGGCTCCCAGGAGCTGACCTTCGAGGCGCAGGAGCTGCTGGGCGGTTCACTGTCGATCGTCGCGGTGGTCCTGGTGACCTGGATGGTCTTCTGGATGCGGCGCACGGCCCGGCATCTGAAGGCCGAGCTGCACGGCAAGCTCGACGCGGCCCTCCAGATGGGGACGGGCGCGCTGGTCGCCACCGCGTTCCTCGCGGTGGGCCGGGAGGGCCTGGAGACGGCGCTGTTCGTCTGGGCGTCGATCCGGGCCTCCTCGGACGGCACGTTCGCGCCGCTGGCCGGGGTTCTCCTCGGGCTGCTGACGGCGGTGTTCCTCGGCTGGCTGTTCTACCGGGGCGCGCTGCGGATCAACCTGGCGAAGTTCTTCACGTGGACCGGCGGCATGCTGGTGGTCGTGGCGGCGGGCGTCCTCGCGTACGGCGTGCACGACCTCCAGGAGGCCCGCTTCCTCGTCGGCCTCGCCGACAAGGCCTTCGACATCTCGGCGACGATCCCGCCGGACAGCTGGTACGGCACCCTCCTCAAGGGCGTCTTCAACTTCCAGCCGAACCCGACGGTCCTTCAGGTCACGGTGTGGGTGCTGTATCTGGTCCCGACGCTCGCGCTGTTCCTCGCCCCGATAGGGTCGGGTCCGTCCACGCGGGTGAAGAAGCAGAAGGCGACCGATGAGAAGGCTGACGCTGAGGCGAGCGCCGGGACGACCGCTTGAGCGGCCGTCGGCAGGACGGTCCATCACCCCCGCCGGGGCCGGGCGCCGCGGGCGGCCCGTACGCCTCCTCTCCGCGACGGCGGCGGCGACGGTCCTCGCGCTGACCGCGAGCGGCTGCGTCACCGTGCACGGTGAGCTCGCCCTGCTGCCGCCGGCCACCCGCGCCGAGGCGGCGCAAGCCCTCGCCGACTTCACGGCCGCCTACAACAAGGCGGACAAGGCCCACGATCCCGCGCTGGACGCGGGACGGGTCACCGGCCCGCTGGGCGAGATCAACCAGGCCGGTCTGCGCGCCCGGGCGGTCACCTCGCCCGGGAACAACCCGAACCACCGCCCCCTCGAACTCTCGGACGCGCGCTTCGTGCTGCCCCGGAAGGCGGGCTGGCCGCGCTGGTTCCTCGCGGACACCGACCCCAACCTGGACACCGACGAGGGCTCGGGCGACCAGCGCTGGCTCCTGGTCTTCGTGCGCAACGGCCCCGAGCAGCTGTGGGAGGTCGCCCATCTGGTGATCCTCGGCCCGTCCCAGGTGCCCGAGTTCGCCGAGGAGGACGGGTACGCGGTGCCGGTCGCCCGGGACGGCGAGGGGCTCGCGGTCGCACCCGGGGACCTCGGCAAGGCGTACGTCGGGTTCCTGGAGAGCGGGCGGCAGGGGCCGTTCGCGGCGGGACCGCACACGACGCTGCTGCGGGAGCAGCGGGAGAAGGGCGCCAAGCGCCCGGGGCTCGCCACCCAGTACCTCGACCGGGTCGCGGACGGGGGCGACTTCGCCCCGCTGGGGCTGCGGACGAAGGACGGCGGCGCGTTCGTGTTCTTCGCGACGCGGTTCTTCGAGCGGCAGACGGCGGCGGCGGGCTACCGCCCCAAGGTCGACCCCGACATCAAGGCGCTGCTGACCGGCGAGGTCCGGAACACGGTCACCAAGGAGTGGGTGTCCAACCAGGCGGTCCTGGTGAAGCCGGCCGGCGCGGACCGAGACGCGGTCACGTTCAGGGCCCGGCTCCAGGGCGTGGTGGGCGCACAGGGCTCGTAGCGGCCCCCCGGGCCGGGAGGCCGGCGGGCCACCGGGTCAGCGGCTCAGGAGGCCGGTGGGTCAGCGGGTGAGCGGCCAGGCGATCTCGTGGGCCGTGTGCTCCCCGTCGCCCTCCGCCTCGCGCGCGGCCACGTGGCGGGCGCAGACGTCCTGGAGGGTCTCCAGGAGGTTCAGCGGGTCGGGCAGCGGATGCTCGGGGCCGCGCAGCCAGGACACGACCGGATGGGCGCTCTCGTCACCGGGGAGCCGGGCCGGCGGTACGAGGACGTAGCTGCCGCGGCAGTGCCAGCGCAGCCCCGGGTGCTCGTCCATCGTCTCGGGGTGGCAGTCGAGCTCGCACGGCCACCACTCGTCCTCGTCCTCGGGGGTGCCGCGGGTGGCGGTGAAGAACAGCATCCGGCCGGCGGTCGGGTCGACGTCGGACGACTCGGCGACCGGCCCGACCTCGACGCCCTCCGCGAGGAGGCGCTCCAGGGCGGCGCGGCCGGCGGCGAGCGGTACGTCGAGGACGTCGTGGACCATGCCGGTGGCGGTGATGAAGTTCGCCTCGGGCTCGTTGCGGGCCCAGCGCTCGATCTGGCCGCGTTCGGTGGTCGACTGCGTCTGCCAGGCGAAGGAGACGGGGTGCCGGCCGGGGGTGGGACAGCCGATCCGCTCACAGGAGCAGCTGTAGCCGACGGGGTACGCGGCGGGGGCGAGGGGCAGCCCCGCGACGGCGACGGCCAGGAGCAGCGTCTCGCGGTCGTTCTCGTCGTCGGCCGCGGTGCGTTTCGGGCGCCTGCGCAGCCACTGTGCGAGTTTGCTCTCCGTGCCGCGGTAGCGGCCGATCCCGTCGCCCATCTATCCCCTCACACCTCATGCTCGCCCGTTCGGCTCTGCCCATGGTCCCACCATCCTGCTCCCTGGGTGACCGGAGTGCGGAACCGGGGGGTGGAACCGGTGTGCGACGGATGTCTCAGTCCCTCGGCGCGAGGCCGCGCAGGGCGAGGTCGACGAGGGTGTCGGCGTAGGCGTGGGTGAGCGGCAGGGTGCGGTGGAGCCAGCGGTGGTGGAGCGGTCCGACGAGGAGTTCGAGGGCGACGCGGGGGTCGACGCCGGGGTCGACGTCACCGGCGGCCTGGGCCGCGGTGATGCGGCGGACGTAGTACTGGAGCTGCGGTTCGAGGAGGGCCTCGGTGAAGCGGGCGCCGAGTTCGGGGTCGACGATGCCCTCGGCGGCGAGGGCGCGGCTGGGGCCGTCGAAGGCGGGGTCGTTCATCTCGTCGACGGTGGCGCGCAGCACGTACCGGAGGTCGGCGGCGAGGTCGCCGGTGTCGGGGATCTCACTCGCCCCTTCCCCGCTCAGGGCCTCGTTGGCGCGGGCGGCGAGGTCGAGGAAGGCGTCGAGGAGGACCGCGGCCTTGGAGGGCCACCAGCGGTAGATGGTCTGCTTGCCCACTCCGGCGCGGGCGGCGATGCCCTCGATGGTGGTCTTCGCGTAGCCGGTCTCGGAGACGAGGGCGAGGGCGGCGTCGAAGATGGCGCGGCGGGAGCGCTCGCTGCGGCGGGAGGCGTCGGGGGCCTTGGCGTCGGACATGGGCCCAATCTAGCAGCCCACGAGACGCCACGTCTCGCGAGTCGGTGGCCGGAACCGAACCACCCGAACGGTCCACTGCGCACCGGGCCCGGAAGGCGGACCATGGGGTTCACCGATCCGGCGGAGACCCCCGCCGGTGTCTCTGACCACCCGTCCGTGAGGAGCCCTCATTGCGCACCACTCCGCGCACGCCCTCGCCCCGCCGTTATCTGATGTGCCCACCCGCGCACTTCACGGTGACGTACTCCATCAACCCCTGGATGGACCCCACGAAACCGGTCGACCTGCCGCTCGCCCTCGCCCAGTGGGAGGACCTGCGCGACCGTTACCGCGCGCTCGGCCACACGGTCGAACTGCTCACCCCCGACCCGGCGCTGCCGGACATGGTCTTCGCGGCGAACGGCGCCACCGTGGTCGACGGCAGGGTCCTCGGGGCGATGTTCGCCCACGCGGAGCGCACGGCCGAGGCCGCGGCGCACCTGGCCTGGTTCCGGTCGAACGGCTGGGCGGCCGAGGACGTACGGGCTCCGGAGCACATCAACGAGGGCGAGGGCGACTTCGCCGTCACCGCCTCCTGGATCCTGGCCGGGCGCGGCTTCCGCTCCAGTCCGCTCTCGCACGACGAGGTGCAGGAGTTCTTCGGGCGCCCGGTGATCAGCCTGGAGCTGGTGGACCCGCGGTACTACCACCTGGACACGGCGCTGTGCGTCCTGGACGACGCGGGCGACGAGGTCATGTACTACCCGGACGCCTTCTCCCCCGGCAGCCGCGCGGTGCTCGCCCGGCTCTTCCCCGACGCCCTGATCGCGACGGAGGAGGACGCGGCGGCCCTCGGGCTCAACGCGGTCAGCGACGGCCGGAACGTCCTCCTCCCGCAGGCGGCGGTGGGCCTCTTCGACCCGCTGCGCAGCCGGGGCTTCGAACCGATCGGGATGGACCTGGGCGAACTGCTCAAGGGCGGCGGCAGCGTGAAGTGCTGCACCCAGGAGCTGCGGCCCTAGCCGGGAGTCCCCCGTCCCCGGCCCGGGGGGCGGGGCCACGGGCCGGGGCCACGGGTTCGGAAGACGGGGGTCACGCGTTCGGGAGAGGCCCTCAACCCTCGTCCTCCGGCGGCCAGGAGTCGCCCCACTCCGCGTCGCGGGCCTGCCGGTACAGCGGGCCGTGCCGCTTGGTGACCGTGTCGCGGCCCAGTCCGTCCGGGCCGCACAGGTCGAGCAGCACCATGCCCTTGCGGATCTGCGGCCGGCGCGTGATGCGGGAGGCGGCCGGCGCGGGCGGCAGCCGGGTCGCCGCCACGTAGCCGTACTTCTCGTCCTCGTACGGCAGTGAGCCGCCCTTCACCTTCCGGTGCAGCGAGGAGCGGCTGACCCGGGCCGCGAAGTGGCACCAGTCCGTGCCCGGCTCGATCGGGCAGGTCCCGCTGTGCGGGCAGGGCGCGGCGACGGTGAACCCGGCCTCGATCAGCCGGGTGCGGGCGGCGATGATCCGCTCGTAGCCGTCGGGGGTGCCGGGCTCGACGATCACCACCGTCTGCGCGGCCCGCGCCGCCTCGGTCACGAGGGCGTCCCGGTCGGCCGGGGTCAGCTCCTTGAGGACGTACGACACGGTGACCAGGTCCGTGTCGTCGAGCTTCAGCGCGCCGCCGATCCTGGCGGTGCGCCACTCGGCGTCCAGGGCCCCGGCGGCGAGTTCCCGTCCGAGGGCGAGGGCGGGCTCCGCCCAGTCCAGCACCGTGCTGCGGGGCGCCCGCTCCCCCCAGGCCTCGGCGACGGCCCAGCTCGCCGCGCCCGTGCCGCCGCCGACGTCGGTGTGGGTGCGCGGCTCCCACGCGGGCGCCGCCGCGCGCAGGGCGGCGAGGGCGCCCCGTACCGCCTCGAAGGTCGCCGGCATCCGGTACGCGGCGTACGCGGCGACGTCGGAGCGGTCGCGGAGCACGGGGGCGTCCGTCGGGGTGGTCCCCCGGTAGTTGGCGATCAGCCGGTCGACGGCCTGGGTGGCCTGCTTGGGCGGCAGCCCGCCGAGGAGCCCGGCGAGGGCGGCGCGCAGCGAGTCGGCGGTGGGAGCGGAGGCGTTCACCGATCCAGTCTAGGCGGCGGGCCCGGGGGTCCCGGGGGCCCGGACCTGCTGGACCGTCGCGGTCGACCGCCACGGCCGGCACATGCCAAGGAAGCAGGCCAGGGCCAGGACGGCGCAGGTCAGCTGGACGACCGCCATCGGCACGGCGGTGTGCTCGCCGGCGATGCCGACGAGCGGGGAGGCGACGGCTCCGACGAGGAACGACGTGGTGCCGAGGAGCGCGGACGCGGAGCCGGCGGCGTGCGGGGTGCGCATCAGGGCCTGGGCGTTGGTGTTCGGCATCGCGAGGCCCATCGCCGACATCAGGACGAAGAGCCCGGCGGCGACCGGCACGAGCCCGACCTCCCCGAAGACGCCGGAGGTCATGAGGAGCAGCGCGAGCGAGGCGACGAGGATCGTCCCGAGGCCCCAGCCCAGCGCCTTGTCGAGGCTGACGCGGCCGACGAGCAGCTTGCCGTTGACCTGGCCGACGGCGACCAGGCCGATCGAGTTGAGGCCGAAGAGCAGGCTGAAGGTCTGCGGCGAGGCCCCGTAGATCTCCTGGACGACGAACGGCGAGGCCGAGATGTAGGCGAAGAGGGCGGCGAAGGCGAGGCCGCCGGTCAGCATGTACCCGGCGAAGACGCGGTCGCCGAGCAGCCCCCTCATCGTGCGCAGGGCCTGTCCGACCCCGCCCTCGTGCCGGCGCTCGGGCGGCAGGGTCTCGGCGAGGAAGCGCCAGACGACGAGGGTGAGGAGGACGCCGATGACGGTGAGGACGTGGAAGACGCCCCGCCAGTCGGTGATCCGCAGGATCTGGCCGCCGATGAGGGGCGCGATGATCGGGGCGACGCCGGAGATCAGCATCAGGGTGGAGAAGAACCGGGCCATCTCCACGCCGTCGTACAGGTCGCGGACGACCGCGCGGGCGATGACGATGCCGGCGGCGCCGGCGAGTCCCTGGAGCAGCCGGAAGCCGATGAGCAGTTCGGCGGAGGGGGCGAGCGCGCAGACGGCGGTGGCCAGGACGTACACGATCATGCCGACGAGCAGGGGGCGGCGTCGGCCCCACTTGTCGCTCATGGGGCCGACGACGAGCTGGCCGAGGGCCATGCCGGCGAGGCAGGCGGTGAGGGTGAGCTGGACGGTGGCGGCGGGGGCGTTCAGCGCGCCGGTGACCTCGGGCAGGGCCGGGAGGTACATGTCCATGGAGAGCGGAGGCAGTGCGGTGAGCCCGCCGAGGACGAGGGTGACGAGCAGCCCGGTGCGCCGGGCGGCGGTGACGGACCCCGCCGGAGCGACCGGAGCGCTCTCGGTTATGTGTCCTTGTGTTGTTTTCTGACCGCTCTCCGGCATCGACTGCTCCATCTCGTTGAATCCTTGCCTATGCTCTCAGCTCGATCGGCATGGTCGAGACCTCTGTGGGACGGGTGGGGTACATGAGTGACACGGTGCGCTGGGGCATTCTGGCGACGGGCGGCATAGCGGAACGGTTCACCACGGACCTGCTCACCCTCGACGGCGCCGAGGTCGTCGCGGTGGCGTCCCGCACGGAGGCCTCCGCACGCGCCTTCGCGGACCGGTTCGGCATCCCGCGGGCGTACGGCGGGTGGGACGGGCTCTTCGCCGACGAGGACGTCGACGTGGTCTACGTGGCGACCCCGCACCACGCCCACCGGGAGGCGGCCGGCCGCGCCCTGGCGGCGGGCCGGGCGGTGCTCTGCGAGAAGGCTCTCACGCTCAACGCCCGCGAGGCGGAGGAACTCGTCATCCTCTCCCGGGACCGCGGCCTCTTCCTCATGGAGGCCATGTGGATGTACTGCAACCCGCTGATCCGGCGTCTCGTGGAGCTGGTCCACGGCGGGGCGATCGGCGAGATCAGGACCGTACAGGCGGACTTCGGGCTCGCGGGGCCGTTCCCGGCGGACCACCGGCTGCGGGACCCCTCGGTGGGCGGCGGGGCGCTGCTCGACCTCGGCGTGTACCCGGTGTCGTTCGCCCAGCTGCTCCTCGGCGAGCCGGACACGGTCCACGCGCACGCGCTGCTCTCGCCGGAGGGCGTCGACCTGAACACCGGCATGCTGCTCGGCTGGTCGGACTCCGGGGCCTCGGCCCTGCTGTCCTGCTCGCTCGACGCGGACACCCCGCTGACGGCCTCGGTCACCGGCTCGCGGGGCCGGATCGACCTCCCGCGCGGCTTCTTCTTCCCCGAACACCTCACCCTCCACCGCGAGGGCCACGAGCCCGAGGTGATCACCGCGCCGGAGGATCCCCACTCCCTCCGGCACGAGGCCGCTGAGGTCGTGCGCTGCCTGCGGGCCGGCCTGACGGAGTCCCCGCTCGTCCCCCTCGACGGCTCGCTCGCCGTGATGCGGACGCTCGACGCGGTACGGGACCGCATCGGCGTCCGCTACCCGCAGGAGGCCGTACCCGGGCCGCGCGGAGGCTCCGACGACGGTTCGGGGGTCACGCGGGCGTGAGCCCCGGGTTGCCGGCCTCCGTGACGAAGGAGGCGGCCGTGGCGACGGGAGCGCCCGGGGTCGTGACGTACGGCACCGTCCGGAAGTCCGCCCGGGCGGCCTCCTCCCCGAGCGCGACCGTGACGTAGCCCCGCCGCCCGTTGAAGAACCTCAGGTGCGGGTTGGCCTGCATGAGCTTGTCGTAGTTCGACGGACGGTCGGCGCCGTCCTTGCCGCTGCTGATCGAGGTGGCGACGATCTCGGTGCCGACGGTCCGCGAGGACGGGTCGCGGAAGTCGGCCTTGAGGTCCAGGCCATAGCCGACGTGGACGTCCCCGGTGAGCACCATCAGGTTCTCCACCCTCGCGGCGGCGGCACCGGCGAGGAGGCGCTGCCGGGCGGCCGGGTAGCCGTCCCAGGAGTCCATCGAGAGCTTGAAGTCGGCGGTGGCGCGGTCGCGGCGCTCGGCGAGGACGACCTGCTGCGGCAGGACGTTCCAGCGGGACCGGGAGCCGCGCCAGCCGTCGAGCAGCCACCGCTCCTGCGCGGCCCCGGTCATCGTCCGCGCCGGATTCTCCGACTCCGGGCCGGGGACCTGCCAGCCGTCGCCGTACGCCTGGTCGGAGCGGTACTGGCGGGTGTCGAGGATGTCGCACTGGGCGAGCCGCCCGAAGCGCAGCCGCCGGTAGAGCCGCATGTCGGGTCCCTGGGGCCGCTGGGGCGCGCGGAGCGGCTGGTGCTCCCAGTAGGCGCGGTATGCGGCGGCGCGGCGGAGGAGGAACTCCTCCGGCGGGACGTCGTTCTCGGGGGTGCCGCCCGCGTAGTTGTTCTCGGTCTCGTGGTCGTCCCAGGTGACGACGAAGGGGTGCGCGGCGTGCGCGGCGCGCAGGTCGGGGTCCGACTTGTAGAGCCCGTAGCGGAGCCGGTAGTCGTCCAGCGTGAGCGTCTCGCGGGCGAAGACGGCCGGGAGCGTCCGGTCGGTGTAGGCGCGCGCCCCGCCCTTGGCGTCGACGGCGTACTCGTACAGGTAGTCGCCGAGGTGGAAGACGACGTCGACGTCCTCCCGCGCCAGGTGGCGGTAGGCCGTGAAGTAGCCGTCGTGGTAGGCCTGGCAGGAGACGGCGGCGAGCTTCAGGCCGGTGGTGCGGGCCCAGGGGGCGGGTGCGGTGCGGGTGCGGCCGACGGGGCTGGTCCAGTCGCCGACGCGGAAGCGGTAGAAGAAGTCCCGGCCGGCGTCCAGGTGCTCGACCTCGACGTGCACCGTGTGCGAGAACTCCGGGTGCGCGGTGGCCAGGCCGCGGCGCACGGTCCGGGTGAAGCGCTCGTCGCGGGCGAGTTCCCAGTGGACCGCCACCCGGGCGGCGGGCAGCCCGCCGCCGGGCTCGAAGGGCCGGGGCGCGAGCCGGGTCCAGAGCAGGACGGAGCCGGGCAGGGGGTCGCCGGACGCCACGCCGAGGGTGAACGGGTCCTCGGACAGCCGGCGCCCGTCGAGTTCGGCGGCGGCGGCCGAGCCCGCGAGCGGAAGCTGGGTGGCGAAGGCGAGGGCGGCGGCGGCCCCGGTGGCGGTGAGGAACCGGCGCCGGCCCAAGTGGCGTGCGGCGGCGCGGAGTTCGTCGGAGTGCTGGTAGACGTCGTGTACGCGGTTCATGTGCCCCTCCCCAGACGGATGCTGTCCGTCCGTCATTCGAGGGGGGCGGGACGACCGCGTGTTGTCGGGTACAGGACATCCACGTGTCGGGACGATGAGTTCATGGGGCATGCGTCTCGCGTACGCTGCGCGCCCATGAGCATCGCAGTGGTGACGGGAGCGGGATCGGGCATCGGCCGGAGTGTGGCCCTCGCCCTGGCGGCGGCGGGCTGGTCGGTGGCCCTGGCGGGCCGCCGGGCGGACGCCCTGGAGGAGACGGCGGCGGCCGCACCGGACGGGGACTTCCTGACCGTCCCCACCGACGTCACCTCGGCGGACGAGGTGGCCGCCCTCTTCACGGCGGTACGGGACCGCCACGGCCGTGTCGACCTGCTCTTCAACAACGCGGGTACGTTCGCGGGCGGCGGCGTCCCCGTCGAGGACCTGGACCCGGACACCTGGCGCGCGGTCGTCGACGTCAACCTGACCGGCGCGTTCCTCTGCGCCCAGGCGGCGTTCCGGACCATGAAGGAGCAGTCGCCGCAGGGCGGCCGGATCATCAACAACGGCTCGATCTCGGCCCACGTGCCGCGCCCGCACTCGATCGCGTACACGGCGACGAAGCACGCGATGACGGGCCTGACGAAGTCCCTTTCGCTCGACGGACGCCCGTACCGGATCGCCTGCGGCCAGCTCGACATCGGCAACGCGGCGACGGACATGACGGCCCGCATGCAGACCGGCATCCTCCAGGCCAACGGCGAGACGGCGGTGGAACCGGTCATGGACGCGGCGGACGTCGCGGCGACGGTGGTGCACATGGCGGCGCTGCCGCTGGAGGCCAACGTGCAGTTCGCGACGGTGATGGCGACGGCGATGCCGTACATCGGGCGGGGGTAACGCGCCCGGCGGGGGGTGACGCGCCCGGCGGGCGCGGGCGGGATCCGAGCCCGCCGGACGCCCGGCCCCGGGCGGAGGGGTGTGGGCAGGATCCGAGCCCGCCCGCCGGTGGGCGGACGGGCTCAGGAGGAGGACGAGGGGACCTCGGGCTCCGTCAGGCCTGGCCGGTCTCGAAGCGCGCGACCTTGCCGCCCTCCACGACGAAGCGCCAGCGGGTCTTCATCTCGCCCCAGGTGTCGTTCCGGAACCGGGCGACGAGGTCGCGGCCGTCGCCCTTCTCGGACTCGACCTCCATGTGCCCGCGCGAGGAGAAGATCTCCCGGTCGGTCCAGTCCGCGAGGTCCCGTTCGGAGCCGTCGTCGGACATGGTCGCACCGGAGGTCAGCGCCTCCCGGAAGGCCGTCTGGTCATGGGCGTTGATGGCTGCGACGAAGGCGCGCACGGCGGGGTCGGTGAGCCGCTCCACGGGAATGGTCATGCCCTAGCCGTACACCGCGCGCACCGGCCCGCCCGGCGAACACGCCGGGCGCCTGCGGCGTGTCGGCGGACGGGCTGGGCCACCTGGACGAGCGGCCCGCCGGACGGGATCCCGGGGCCGGCCCGGCCGGGATCTCGGAGCCGCCCCCAGCCMTCAGCCCTCAGCCCAGGCAGCACGCCCCGGCCAAGCCCGCACACACGCCGGCACCGTTCTCACGCCTCAGTCCAGGCAGAACTCGTTGCCCTCCGGGTCCGCCATCACGATCCACCCGTTGCTCATCGGCGGCGCGGGCTCGAAGCGACGCAGCCGGGTTCCGCCCAGCGCCACCAGCCGCTCGCACTCGGCCTCCAGCGCCGCCATCCGCTCGTCCCCCGCGAGTCCGGGCGCCACCCGGACGTCGAGGTGGACCCGGTTCTTCCCCTCCTTGCCCTCCGGCACCTGCTGGAAGAACACCCGGGGCCCCTCGCCCTCCGGGTCCTCCACGGCCGACCGCGTGTTGCGCTGGTCCTCCGGCACCCCGAGGTCCGCGAGGAACCGGTCCCACGCGGCCAGCGGGTCGGCCCCCTCCGGGAGTTCGACCCCGGGCGGGCCCGGGTGGACGTACCCGAGGACGTCCCGCCAGAAGGTCGACAGCGCTGCCGGGTCGTGCGCGTCGAACGTGACCTGGAATCGGCGGCTCATCGTGCTGCTCCGTTCGTCTCGTCGTACGGCCGGCGGGAGCGGCGGCGGTCCGTGTGACGGCGCGGACCCGTACCCGTGGCCTCTGCGTCCACCCTGGCACCCGAGGCGGACAGGATCGGTCCGCCACCTCTGGCAGGCTGACCCGCATGGACGAACTGGGTACGACCGAGCGGGTGCTCACCCTCCTCGGCCTCCTGCAGCGGCGCCGCGCCTGGTCGGGCCCCGAGCTGGCCGAGCGGCTCGGCGTCACCCCCCGCACGGTGCGCCGCGACGTCGAGCGGCTCCGCACGCTCGGCTACCCCGTGCACGCGGGCCAGGGGGTCGGCGGCGGCTACCGGCTGGGCCGCGGTCAGGATCTGCCGCCGCTGCTCCTCGACGACGAGGAGGCCACCGCGACCGCGGTCTCCCTGCTGGCCGGGGCCGCCGCCGGTACCGGTGACGCCACGCTGCGGGCGTTGACCAAGCTGGACCAGGTGCTGCCGACCCGGCTGCGGCACGAGGTGCGCGCCCTGTCGGGCTCGGTCGAGTTCTTCGGCGGGGGCCGCGCCCCGGTCGAACCCGAGGTGCTCATGACCTTGGCCGGCGCCTGCCGCGACGAGGTCGAGGCCGTCTTCGCCTACCCCTCCGGCGGCGCACCGCGGCCCCGCCGTGTCGAACCGCACCGACTGGTCGCCTCCGACCGGCGCTGGTACCTCCTGGCGTACGACCTCGACCGCGACGACTGGCGCACCTTCCGCGTGGACCGGATGACGGCGGTGACCGCCCGGACGTGGCGCTTCCGCCCCCGGCCCGCACCGGAGGCGGCGGAGTACGTGCAGGAGGGGGTGGCGAGCCGCGTCTACGCGCACCGGGCGCGCTTCCTCGTCCACGCGCCGGCGGAGACGGTCCGTGCGCAGGTCCCGTCCTCGGCGGCGGTCGTACGGGAGCGGGACGGGGGCCGCTGCGAGGTGCTGAGCGGCGCCGCGGACCTCGACCGCGTCCTCCTGCACGTACTTCTCCTCGGGCACGAGTTCGAGATCCTCGACCCGCCGGAACTCGGGGATCGCTGCCGGGCCCTGGCGGAGCGGCTGCTGTCGGCCGCCACGCCCCCGGTCGACGACGGAGGGGCGGGGCGGCGGAGCCGGGCATAGGGTCGCGGACATGGCATGCCGCATCAGTGAACTGGTCGTCGACTGCGCCGATCCCGAGGCGCTCGCCGTGTTCTGGAGCGAGGTCCTCGGGTACGTCGAGCTCGGGCGGGACGACGACGGAAGCATCGAGATCGGCCCGGCCGAGGCCGGTTTCGGCGGTCCGCAGCCCACGCTCATCCTCAGTCCCAGCAGCGACCCTCGGCGGGGGAAGCTCCCGCTGCACATCGACGTCAGTCCCACCGACCGCGACCACGAGGCCGAGTGGGAGCGGCTGCTCGCGCTGGGCGCCAGGCCGGCGGACGTCGGGCAGAGCGGCACCGAGAGCTGGAAGGTGCTGGCGGATCCGGAGGGCAACGAGTTCTGCCTCCTGCACCGCCGACTCCCGCCGCTCGGGTCCGCCTAGGAGGCGTCCTTTCGTACGGGCCGGGGCCGTCGCGTCTCGCACCGGGCCGGGACCGTCGCGTCCGAATTGCGCCAGCGGTGCGGGCGGCGGCGCGTGAAGCTGGTCGTATGAGCAACGAGACCGTCGCCGCGACCGCCCACGCCCACGCCCACACCGCCCGGGCCATCCCGCCGTCCGCCCTCGCCGAGCTGCGGGTCGCGGACGACGCGGGCCGTGCCTGCGCCCCGTACGCGGCCGTCGAGGGCGGCGATCCGCTGCGCTGCTGTCTGCGCCCGTCCGTCCCGGGCGAGCGGATCGCCCTCGTCGCCTACGCGCCGCTGCGGCGCTGGGCGGCCGGGACGGGGGCCGATCCCGGGGCCTACGACGAGCAGGGGCCGGTCTTCGTCCACGCCGAGGAGTGCGGCGGTCCGGCGCCCTCGACGACGTACCCCTTCGCGCGTGCGGGGGCGCTCCGGGTCCTCCGCCGGTACGACGCGGCGGGCCGGATCGTCGGGGGCCGACTGCTGGAGATCCCGGAGGCGTCGTCGGAGGGCTTCGACCGGGCGTTCGCCGAGGCCTTCGCGGACCCGGCCGTGGAACTGGTCCACGTACGGGCGGTCGAGTACGGCTGCTTCCACTTCGAGGTCCGGCGGGCTTGAGGGGCGGGTCGACGGCGACGACCGAGCGGTTGCGGGACGAGCTGCGGCGGCTCTACGCGATCGACGGGGTGAGCGGGACGCGGGCGACGGTGGTACGGGAGACCTTCTTCGAGCGCCCGGTCGCCCCGGAGATCGGCGGGACGCCGGGGCAGTCGTCCTGACCGGGGCGGCGTCGCGCACGACGGAGCCCCCGGGTCCAGGGCGCACGGCCGGGACGGGGGGCTCAGTCGGAAACGGACGGGCTCGGGCGCTAGATACGGGAGTTACGCAGGGACTGCCACACGGCGCCGGCCAGCCCTCGGGTCGCCCGGGGGACGGAGAGTCCCTCGTGGCGGCGGTAGAGCTCCCAGTTGTACTGGACCAGCGAGAGCTTGTTGGAGGACAGGGAGCCGGCCTGGTGGGCCCGGTAGACGGCGAGCGGCTCGGACAGCCCGCGCGCGTCGGCGCCGTCGCGCATGATCGACAGCCAGAGGGCGTAGTCCTGGCGCTTCCGCATCTCCGGCATCAGGCGGGTGCCGAGGACCGTGCGGTCGTACATGGCGGTCAGGGCGCCGATGTAGTCGCGGACCAGCATGGCGCGGTAGTCGACGTGCGCGCGGGCCTGGACGACGCGCCCGTTCGGCTCGAAGTCGGTGCTCTCGCCCGCGTAGTCGGCGTCCATCTTGTAGTACGAGGTGAAGGTCAGGGGCGCCGTGCCGACGGCGGCGAAGGCGAGCTGCTTCTCGGCCTTCTCCGGGAGCCACATGTCGTCGCTGTCGAGGAAGGCGACGTAGTCCCCGCGGGCCCGCTCGATGGCGAGGTTCCGGGCCCGGCCGGCACCGCCCTGCTCCGGCGCGGACGCCGGCTTGACCCGCTCGTCCCGCCGGGCGAACTCCATGAGCAGGTCCATCGAGTCGTCGGTGGACTTGTCGTCGGTGACCAGCAGCTCCAGGTCGGTGTGGGTCTGCGACAGCACCGACCGAACCGCCACGCCGAGGGTCGCTGCGGAGTTGTAGACGGGCATCACGACGGACACCAGGGGCACAGCGGTTCTCCTTGCTCGGTCAGGAACGACCGTCCCATTCAAACACTGGAATCGTAGGCGCCCGCCCGGCCACGGACGGCGAGCCAGTACACCAAAAAGCCCCTGACCTGCGATATTCGCAGGTCAGAGGCTTGAGAGGCAGACGAGCCGGGCTGTACGCCGGGTTCTGTTCCCCGGTGCTGGCTGGCCTGTGAGGGAAGTCGCGAGGGGCATCCGCCCTCGCGATTTACCTGTTCCGATGCGTTCCGATGCGTTCCGATGCGTTCCGATGGGGAGCGTTAGCGGGTAGACC
>NZ_RDBH01000129.1:866160-879632 GCF_008042145.1 Streptomyces sp. adm13(2018) | reverse complement strand
TCCTGAGGGTGTGAGGAACCAGGGCCCGCCCCGCATTCGGGGGTGGGGCGGGCCCTGGCTGGCGCGGAGCCGGGGGGAGGCTCGACGCGCCGGTCTGGGGTGGGGTCAGACAGATCCGAGCAGGCCCGCGATCGACTCGTTGTAGGCGACGGCGGCCGTGTTGTAGCAGGGCAGGCAGAGGAAGCTGACCGGCGGCTCGTAGTCGAACGGGTCCCAGGGCTGCTCGGGCGGCTGGAATCGGAGCAGCGTCCGCTCCTGCTGGCAGTCGGGGCAGGTGCCCGTCTTGGAGGCCCCGTGGATGAGGGCTTCCTTCTGGAGCTGCAGCTCCTCCTGGATGGCGTTGTAGGAGAGGCCGCACCGGGTGCAGTCGCTCGGGCGGAAGATGGATCCGTGGGGCGGGAGCACGATGTGGCTGTGCTTGCAGAGTGAGACGGTCACTACGGTCCCTTTCTGGGATGCTTGGGGTGCGCCCCGTCGAATTCACCTCGACGGGGCGTCCTGCTGAGTGGTGCCGCCGGGCCGGCAGGTCGACTCACTGCTGGGCCCGGCGCGATCAGGCGGCGTGGGGGCCGGTGATGGGGAGGAGGAGGTCGGCCTGGTAGCTGGCGGACACCTCGGGGAACTGGTGCTTGTCGATGAGGTGGTCGGTGATGTCCTCGGCCGCCTTGCTGGTGGTGGCGGTGATGTGGACGTGGTGGGTGCAGTGCGGCGCCGGGCAGCGCAGGTAGTCGGTCATGCCGCGGCCTGCTTCCGGTGCTCGCAGGTCCCCTTGATGCAGGGGAGGGCCTGCGCGTCCCACTGCTCGCGGGTGAGGAGCCGGATCGTCCAGCCGGCCTTCAGTTCGCGGTCGCGGTCACGCTGCCGCGGGGTGAAGTCCTTGTGGGCGTCGGTGGCGGTGATGGCGGTGTCGCCGTGGCTGCTGCTGTAGACGCAGCCGGTCGCGTCGGCGCGGATCCAGAAGCACTGGGAGAGGGGGATGACGGTGTCGTCGATCTGGACCATGAGCTTCACGAGGTCTCCCAGAGGTGGCGTGCCGCGCGGAGCATGGCGGCGAAGAAGGCGGCGGCTGCGCTGAGCGTCAGCCAGGCCCGGGTCACTGGCTGGCCGCCGCGGTGCGGAGGGCGTATTCCTCGTAGGACTCGGTGTGCCCGTCCCGGATCGAGGCGGTGAAGTCGGCGGTCATCACCGCGCGGGCGAGCTGGCTGGTGGGGCGTTTCGGGAGCGGGATCAGCGGCCCGTGGTCGTGGTAGACGTCCGGGAGCGGGACCGGCAGGGGGTGTCCGCCGCCGAAGAGGAGGGGTTCGCCGGTGTCCGTGTAGCGGCCGGTCCACGTCCACTCGACGCCGATCACGTCGACGAAGCCGCCGGTCAGGTCGAACTCGGTGCCGTCGTGCAGGTAGGTGGTCATGACGGCCTCCCGTAGTCCCGCCCACGGAGGTCGGGGTCGATGTCGAGGAAGGCGTGGCACTGGTCCCAGTGGTCGCCGTCGGGCTGCGGGTTGGCGGCGAGGAAGTGGGCGCGGATCTCAGCGATCTGCTGCTCCAGGTCGGCGAGCGGCACATCCAGCTGCTCGATGCGGTTGCCGGTCACGACGCCTCACCCCTCTGCTGCGGGACGGAGGCGGCACAGGAGAGGCACACCAGTCGCCTGTGGAGCTTCTTCTTGGGGTTTCCGCACGACGAGCAGGTCGCGTTGTCTTCGGCTGGCCAGCCGACCGGCAGGCCGAGGAGCTGCGACAGCTGGCGGCGGGCCTCGGCGTGACCGGACCACCGGTAGTAGTCGCGGTTGTTGCTCGGGCTGCAGCCCCGCAGGTTGTCGACGTACTCAGCGCGAGCGGCGCAGAATCCGGCGACCTTCTCGGCGGCGGCCTCCAGCTCGGCGACCTGCGCCCGCAGCATTTCCAGCTCGCCCGCCTGCTCGGCCAGCGCTTCGGCGACGGCGTTGTCGACCACGCGCTGGGCGATCGAGCCGGACGCGGCGCCGCCGTGCAGCAGCATGAAGGTCAGGTCTTCGCGTCGCGTCGAGTCCTCGCGGGCGCTCATGCCGCGCTCCCGGGGGTGACGACGAGCTTCGGGCTGCAGGCGGCGAGGGTCTTGTTCGCGCGGGCCAGCCGGCCGACGGCGACCTCGAAGTCCTGGCGGTCCTCGTCGCAGCCGAGCGGGCGGAGTCGGCGGATCTCGCGGACCTCACCGACGGCGTCGATCTCGGCCTGCAAGACGGGGAGGGGGATCGACGTGCCGATCAGCATGGCGACGGAGTCGGGGATCGGGACGCCCGGGAGGGTCAGGGTGATCACGCCGCACCTCCGAGGTGGAGCTGGGTCGGGTACTGGGCCGCGTAGAAGCGATCCCACGCCTCCTCGAACACGGGCAGGTGCCGGGCCGTCCACGCGTAGGTCTCGCGGACCGAGCCGTTGGGCAGGTCCGTCTGCCGCCGGCCCGGCTTCTCCCCGTGCTCGGCCTCGTACAGGGCAGCGGCGCGGCGGCCGAACCAGGACTGCACCGACTCGATCTGCTTCCGCTTCAGCCCCTTGCCCTTCAGGAAGTCGGGCACGTACAGCGGCACGTCGAGGGGGTCGACCTCCGGCTCCTCACCCAGGGCGCGGGCAGCGACCAGGCGGGCCTTCGTCTCCAGCCAGTCGGGGGCGACGATGCCCGACAGGATGGACAGGACTTCGGCCTGCTGCTTGGCGCGGGAGATCAGGGAGTCGAGCTGCTCTTCGGTGGCGCGCGGGTTGATCGCGCCGCCCTGCGTCCAGTACGCCTCGATCGCATCCGCGGTCTCGTTCTGGAACGCGATCAGCGTCGGGCGGGCGGACTCGATGACGCGGGCCTCGTTGACCGTGGCGAGCAGCATCAGGAACGTGCGGACCGGGACGACGGCCATCTCGCGGAGCTTGCCGTCCTCCGCAACCGTTGCCTTCTGGGCAACGGTTGCCCACGAGCGGGTCTGGAGCTTGCGGTACTGGGCGGGGTAGCTGAGCCCGAGCTCTTCGACGGCCGGCTTCAGCACGATGTGCGGCTGGTCGTCGACCATGACGGAGTGGATGGAGCCGGCCGAAAGGTCGAGTTTTACGACCTGCCGCGACTCGGGGGATGATGTAGGCAACGGTCTGCCCTTCTCTTGTCTCGATGGCGAGGGGTGGATCAGGGCCGTCTGCCGGGCTCTCACACACCGGCGGCGGCCCGCAAAGCCGAGCTAGGCGGCGAGGCGGCTCTCGGCCGGGCGCATGGAGTACTCGACGTCCTGGACCGCGGCGTTGAAGGCGTCGATCGCCTCCTGCTCCCGCTTGGCTGCGAACTGGTCGACCCACTCGATGCGGGCCGCAAGCCGCTTGCCGATGCGGACGGTGGGCGGCGTCTCGCCGCGCATCCGCCACTTCCGGTAGGTGTGGTAGGTGATCCCGAGCCGGCTGGCGATGCCGAGGATGATCCGGCCGTCGGCCGTCTCGTAGTCCTGGGCCCAGACGAACCCCTCGGGCGGGGCCGGGATGCTGAGCTTTGCCTTCTCGGACACTGGATGCCTCTCTGGTTGAGGGCCGACCGGCCCTGACGTTGGTTGCTACTTCCCCGGAGTCGGTCCGTTCCGATCCGGAGACGTGGAGGGCGCGAAGAGGACTCGCAGGTCCACGCCTACGGCCTCCGCGATGGCCTGGGCGTCTTCGGCCCCGACATAGCGCCGTTCGCCGGTGAGCAGGTGCCCTATGAGCGAGTGGTGTCGACCGATCTCGGCGGCGAGGGTGCGAGTCGAGAAGGGGACCTCCCGGCCAGGGTGGTCCATGATCCATCGAAGGATCTGCCTGCTGAGGAGTTCATAGCGCACGCTCACCGTCTCCCGATCGGAACAGTTCGGCTCTCGGTGTGAACATAGAAGCACATCGGATACGAACCGTCTACCGATCCGAACGGCTGGATGTGAAGTTTTCGCCAAAGGAGGGCCGCTGTAGCATCAACCTGTAGACGCTTCGTCTTCGAAGCGAGAAGGTTGTACGGCCTGACCTGCGATTTGCTGGATCAGGACGGTCCGGACGAGAGACACCCGTGGCAAACGAGATCCGAGGAGAAAGCGGCATGGAGGCGTCAGCCCCCGGGCAGAACCGCACTACCCCCTCGCACGACATCCCCGACGGCCTGGCCAGGGACATGGATCGCGACGTGCTGTCCCAAATGGTTCGCAGCGTCAACGACGACGGCCGGGGCGTCTCCTACCAGGAGATGTCCGACCGTGCGGCAGCGGCGGGCTACGAGCTCTCCAAGCCGTACTTCCAGAAGATGGCCACCAACGCCGTGACCACCGCACCCAGCCCCGACCGGCTGCGCGCCCTGGCGGCAGGCCTGCAGAAGCCCCTTCCCGTCGTTCAGCGGGCGGCGGCCATCCAGTACCTCGAATACGAGGCGACCGAACTGGCTGGCTACGACGACGACATCCGCGTCATCGTCGCCCACCTCGCCGGCATGGGTCGCTCCGAGCGCCGCCGCTGGCAGGCGATGATCGAGGCGGACGAACGAGCGAAGCGCGACGAAGACTGATCACAGCCAGAGGGGCGTGTCCGGTTGCGGATCGAAACGGATCCGCAACAGACCGTTGAGTACCGGTCAGCATGGCGATATGTTGCCGGTTCACCCATACGCCCCAGGGGACCCCCATACCCTGCCTGGCCCTACGGGGGTAGGTCTGTGCTCTCCGTCAGCTACAAGCTTGAGGATCTCCCGGAAGACGCCCCCGTGCGTGTACTTGAAGGCCGAGGATGGGTTCGATACGAACTCGCCCGCGGCCTTTTCGTGCCCGAGGGGGTGGCAGCACTCAACTCCGCCGCCAGCATGATCGTCGCTGGAGGACAGTGGTTCCAGCTCTGGCGGGGCGAAGTCGTCCGCTTCGACTCGCCGCAACTGGAAGGAGTCCCCCATGCCCGGGTACATCGAGGACCGCTGGTTTAAGAAGGGGCCGCCGGACCCCGCCACGGGGCGGGCGACGCGCGCCAAGACGGCACGGCACGGCCAGGGCAAGAGATGGCGCGTCGCCGGTATCCCCGGCGTGCGCGACCGGTCGTTCGAGAAGGAAGCCCAGGCGAAAGCCTGGCTGAAGGAGTCGGCGACCGACGCCACGCGAGGCACGTTCTACGACCCGCGCGACGGCAACATGCTCCTCGACGAGTACGTCCGCAAGCACTGGTGGCCGAACCTGCGGAAGGCGCCCGGGACGAAGCTGTCGATGCAGCCGCGCGTCTTCCGCCACATCCTCCCCCACTGCGGCCACCTGTCGCTGAACCGGATCGGCCACGACGAGATCCGGGCCTGGCTCACCCGGGTCGAGCAGGACATCGACGTCAACACCGTCCGCACCACGTGGCGCCACTTCTCCTCGATCATGCAGGCGGCACACAAGGCGAAGCGGATCCCGGAGAACCCGTTCAGGGACGAGGACCTCTCGCCACCGGCGGCACCCCCGTCGAAGGCGAAGGCCTGGTCGCAGGAGACTGTGGCCGCGGTCAGAAGCGAGCTGCCGGAGCGCTACCAGATCCTGCTGCAGCTGGCGGTGGGCGCCGGCCTGCGGCAGGGCGAATGCTTCGGCTTCTCGCCCGACGACATCGAGGACGACGACGAGATCGCTGTGACGCGGCAGGTGGTCCGGGTGGGCGGCAAACTCGGCTTCGCGCCGCCGAAAGGCAACAAGGTCCGGACGGCGCCGTGCCCGCCGGAACTGGCCCGCGCGGTCAAGGAGTACGCGGCAGCCCATCCGCCGGTCGAGGTGACGCTGCCCTGGGTCGACCCCGACCGTCCGAGCCTGGACTGGGAGAAGCGCCCGACCCGCACAGTGCGGCTGCTCGTCACGACCCCCAGGACGGCCAGTCTGAGCGGCGGCGCGATGAACCGCTCGTACTTCGACGAACGGCTGTGGAAGCCGGCTCTCGCCGCCGCCGGTCTCATCCCGCCCCCGGTGGTCGAGTACGTCCAGCCGAAGACGAAGGGCAAGCAGCCGTGGCGGCGGGTGTCGTGGCAGATGCCGCGCGAGGACGGATTCCATGTCACCCGGCACACGTTCGCCAGCATTGTCCTCTCGGAAGGCGAGACGATCACACAGCTGGCTTCGTGGCTGGGGCACAGCGATCCGGCATTCACGCTGCGGAC
This sequence comes from Streptomyces sp. adm13(2018), assembly GCF_008042145.1. Lineage (GTDB taxonomy): Bacteria > Actinomycetota > Actinomycetes > Streptomycetales > Streptomycetaceae > Streptomyces. The sequence goes on along the minus strand of NZ_RDBH01000129.1, from coordinate 873,504 downwards.
CTACGTGCACTTCATGCCGAAGTCTGGGAAGAAGGCGTTGGCGGCGCTCGGGTCCTGGATGGTCTCTCCGGGCGGGCATTCTCCCCAGATTCTCCCCAGCGGAGCCCCGGAAGAGAATGAAGCCCCCTAAGTCCCAGGCCAGGGACTTAGGGGGCAGACGAGCCGGGCTGTACGCCGGGTTCTGTTCCCCGGGACCTCGCGGTCGTCGGGGTGACGGCCATCCATCTAGGGCCGGCGTTGCCGCCGGCCTCGTGCGGTCTACCCGCGGACTCGGGCGAGCAGCCCTCGAACATCCGCGCAGGGACACCGGGGTGTCCCCTCTTGACCTTGCTCCGAGTGGGGTTTACCTAGCCGCCTGAGTCACCTCAGGCGCTGGTGGTCTCTTACACCACCGTTTCACCCTTACCGGCGGACCGAAGTCCCCGGCGGTCTGTTTTCTGTGGCACTGTCCCGCGGGTCACCCCGGGTGGCCGTTAGCCACCACCCTGCTCTGTGGAGCCCGGACGTTCCTCGGGGAGATCCGAGGATCTCCACGCGGCCGCCCGCCCGGCTCGTCTGCCGTGCCGACCATGCTACCCGGCGATCAGGAGCCCGGCGGACTCCCCCGGAGGGACCGGCCGGCCCGCCTTGACCTTGCCGCAGCGTCAGGGTTTCTACTGGGCCTCATGCGTATCGGCGAGATCGCCGCCCTGGTCGGGGTCACCCCCCGCGCCGTGCGGCACTACCACCAGTCGGGCCTGCTGCCCGAGCCCCCGCGGCGGGCCAACGGATACCGGGAGTACGGCGTCCGCGACGCCGTCCTGCTCGCCCGCGTCCGGCGGCTCACCGAGCTGGGGCTCGGTCTGGACGAGGTGCGTGACGTGCTCGCCGGTGACGAGGGGCGCGGGCTCGTGGACGTGCTGGAGGAGCTGGCCCGGGACCTGGCCCGGCAGGAGGCCGGGATCCGCGCCCGGCGCGAGCGGCTCGGCCCCCTCCTCGCCGAGGCCCGCGCCGGACGCCTGCCCGCCGACGGGCCCCTCTCACCGGAGCTGACCGCGCTCCTCTCGGGCCTGGGCGAGCTGCCCGACTCCCCGATGGCCGCGAAGGACCGCGACATCCTGGCACTGCTCGACGTCGTCGTCCCGGACGAGGAGCGGGCGCGGCTGATGGAGCTCATGCGCGGGGCCTCGGAGCGGGCGCGTGAGGTGTATCCGCTGCTCGACGCGCTCGACGGGGCCGCTCCCGACGATCCCCGGGTCGCGGAGGCCGCCCGTGTGCTGGCGGCCTGTCTGCCCGACGAGCTGGGGGTGGAGATCCCTAGCCCCGAGCCCGGCGCCTCCGGCCTCTCCGGCGCCTCCCTCTCCGACGCCCTCTTCGCGGACCTCGCCCCGGCCCAGTCCGCCGCCGTCCACCTCGCCATGCGCCTGGTCCGGAAGGTCGCGGCACCTTGTGCGGGGGCGGGGCGTCCGCTCCCTGCGCCCGAGGCCGTGCCGCCAGGTCCGTACGGGGCAGGCCCACCGTCCGCTCCCTGCGCCCTGGCCGTGCCGCCCGGGCCGTACGGAGCCGGGTCTCCCACCTCGTACGCTGGTTGCCGGGGCCGCACCCCCATCCCCGTACGGACGAAGGAGAACCACCGTGCTCGTGCTGTTGCCGCCCTCCGAGGGCAAGGCCTCCTCGGGGCGCGGGGCGCCGCTCAAGCCGGAGTCGCTGTCCCTGCCGGGGCTCGCGGAGGCGCGGGCCGCGGTCCTGGACGAGCTCGTCGAGCTGTGCGCGGCCGACGAGGAGAAGGCGCGCGAGGTGCTCGGCCTCAGCGAGGGCCTGCGCGGCGAGGTCGCGAAGAACGTGGAGCTTCGGACTGCGGGCGCCCGGCCCGCCGGGGAGATCTACACGGGCGTGCTGTACGACGCCCTGGGCCTCGCGACCCTGGACACCGCCGCGAAGAAGCGCGCCGGAAGGTCCCTGCTCGTGTTCTCCGGGCTGTGGGGCGCGGTGCGGGTGACCGACCGGATCCCGTCGTACCGCTGCTCGATGGGCGTCAGACTGCCCGGGCTCGGCGCGCTCGGCGTCCACTGGCGGGGCGCGATGGCCTCCGTACTGCCCGAGGAGGCCGGGGACGGGCTCGTCCTCGACCTGCGGTCCGCCGCGTACGCGTCCGCGTGGAAGCCGAAGGGCGAGGTGGCGGCGCGGACCGCGACGGTGCGGGTGCTGCACGCGCCGACACGGAAGGTCGTCAGCCACTTCAACAAGGCGACGAAGGGCCGGATCGTCCGCAGCCTGCTGGAGGCGGGGGCGGCTCCGCGCTCACCGGAGGAGCTGGTCGTGGCGCTGCGGGACCTGAGGTACGTGGTGGAGGAGGGTGGGAAGCGCGGGGCGCTCGACGTCCTGGTCGACGAGATCCACTGAGTCGACGGGATCCGCCCAGTCGACGGGCGCTGAGGGGCCGCCGGGAACGCTGGGATACGCCGGATTCGCCGGGAGCGCCGGTCCGCACCTCGTTCCCGGCCTTCGGGCCCTTACTGCTCCTCACTGAGCCCGTCACCCCCTCCCCCTTCGTTGCGCTGTGCGCAACGTCCGTTGCATGCGACGCTCCCCATGGGCAGGATGGCGCCCATGACGAGCGTGTTCGACCTTGCCCCGGAAGTCCCCTCCGTCCCCGTCGTACCGGTGGTCGTGATCGAGGACGCCGCCGACGCCGTACCCCTCGCCCGGGCCCTCGTGGCCGGTGGTCTGCCGCTCGTCGAGGTCACCCTGCGTACGCCTGCCGCGCTCGACGCCGTGCGCGCCATCGCCGACGAGGTGCCGGGCGCGGTCGTCGGCGCGGGGACGGTCGTGACGGCGGCCGGTGTCGCGGACGCGGTCGACGCCGGGGCGCGGTTCCTGGTCAGCCCCGGGTGGACGGAGCGGCTGCTCGGCGCGATGCGTGACTCGGGGCTGCCCTTCCTGCCCGGCGTGTCGACGACCTCGGAGGTCGTCGCGCTGCTCGAACAGGGCGTGGCGGACATGAAGTTCTTCCCCGCCGAGGCCGCGGGCGGCGCCCCGTACCTGAAGTCCCTCGCGGGACCGCTCCCCCAGGCCCGGTTCTGCCCGACGGGCGGCGTCTCACTCGCCTCCGCCCCCGCCTACCTGTCCCTCCCGAACGTCGGCTGCGTCGGCGGTACGTGGATGCTGCCGCCCGACGCCCTCGCCGCGCGCGACTGGGCGCGGGTGGAGGCGCTTGCGCGCGAGGCGGCCGCGCTGCGGGGGCCGGTCAGCCCGCGGTCCCGGTGAACTCCGCCCCCAGGTGGTCCGTCACCGGGCGGTAGCCGAGGCGCCGGTAGAGGGCGTTGCTGGTGGGGTTGGCGAGGTCCGTGAAGAGCAGGATCCGGGTGGCGCCCCGGTCGGCCGCGACCCGGCCGATCGCCGCGGTGGCCCCCGCCGCGTAGCCGTTGCCGCGTTCGGCGGGCGGGGTGTAGACGAGGTGGACGCGGGCCTGGCCCTCGCTCGTCCGGGAGACGGCGGCCATCGAGACCGGGCGGCCGTCGGGCGCCTCCCAGAGGACGAGGCGGCCCTCGGAGATCCGTTCGGCGGCGAAGCCGGTGTAGTCCTCGGCGGGCTCGTCGCCGATGGCCGCGGCGAACTCCCGCGTCCAGGCCGCGACGACCGGGATGTCCGGCGCGGCGGCCGTACGGTGCCGGCCCGCGGGGGCCGGGTCCGGCGGGACCGGTACGCCGAGCCGGAAGAGCCGCATGCGGACGACGGGCTTCCACGGGCGCCCGGAGGCCCTGGCGTACGCCTCCACCGCGGCCGTCTCGCCACGGACCCGGACCGGCTCCTCCCCCGGCCGGGAGGCGAGCGCGCGGGCCGCCTCCTCCGTCGTGGCACCGAGGTCGAGGTCCCCGGCCCCGGAGACCGCGAGGACCCCCGCGACCCGGTCGTCGGGACCGGCCCACCAGCCGAGCCGGGCCGCCCCGTCCATCCGGGTCAGCACGACGGTGTTCCGCGTGGGCTCGGCGGCCAGGTGCGCCCCGGCCGCGGTCCGGAAGGCGGCGGTGTCCTCGGTGAAGTGCCAGGTCATGACGGGATGGTGGTACGGGGCACCGGCACCGCGCCACCTCTTTACGGCCTCCGGGGCCGACGGCCCTAGCGGAGGTGGGAGGTGTCGTTGAGGAGCCGTACGGACGCGTTGCCGTCGGCGTAGTAGGCGACCGCGGAGATCGACGCGGCCGAGAGCTCCATCCGGAACAGCGACTCCGGCGGGGCGCCGAGAGCCAGCCGGACCAGCGTCTTGATGGGCGTCACATGGGTGACGAGGAGGACCGTCCGGCCCGCGTGGGCGGCGGCGAGCCGGTCGCGGGTCGCCGCGACACGGCGGGCGACGGTCGCGAAGCTCTCGCCTCCGCCGGTGGGCGCGGCCTTCGGCGAGGCCAGCCAGGCGTCGAGGTCCTCGGGGTGCCGCTCCCGCACCTCACCGAACGTCAGCCCCTCCCAGGCCCCGAAGTCCGTCTCGCGCAGGCCCTGTTCGACGCGCACGTCCAGCCCGAGGCGGGCGGCGACGGCGGCGGCGGTCTGGCGGCAGCGGGTAAGCGGCGAGCTGACGATCTCCTGGACGGTGCCGCGTGCGGCGAGTGCCGCCGCCACGGCCTCGGCCTGCCGGAGGCCGGCCGCCGAGAGCTCGGGGTCGGTGCCCCCGCTGCCGGAGAACCGCTTCTCGGGGGTGAGCGCGGTCTCCCCGTGCCGGAGGAGGACGAAGGTGGCGGGGGCCCCCATGTCGGGCCCGGCCGACCAGCCTTGGGCGGGGGCGGCGGCCGGCTGCGCGGGCACGGCGGATTCGGTGGGTACGGCGGCCCCGCGGTCCGTCAGGCCCGTGGCGCCCGCCTGGGCCTCGAAGTCTCCCGAGGCCGGGGTCGTGAAGGCCTCCTCGGCGGCGAACAGGCCGTCGTCCTGGGCCGCCGCGTGCGTCACGGTGCCGGGCCGGGCGCCCGTGCCCGTGCCCGTACGACCCTGGCCCTCGGCGGAGGCGCCCGTGCCCGTACGACCAGCGCTCGGTTCGCCGGAGGCGCCCGTGCCCGTCGCCAGGGCCGCGCGGGCCCGGGCCGCGCCCGCCGTCGCGTCGCCCGGCGGACCCGAGGGCGCCGGGGGCAGGGTCGCGGCGTTGCGGGCGGCCGCGGTGTCCAGGGCGGCCGTCGAGTCGGACGGCTCCCACGGGAGGCCGCGCTTGCCCGCGTCCATCGCCTCGTTGGCGAGCCGGTCCGCGTGCTTGTTGCGCTCGCGCGGGATCCACTCGTAGCGGACCCGGCCCGCCGGGAAGACCCGGCCTGCCTCGGCCGCGAGCGGCTTCATGTCCGGGTGCTTGATCTTCCAGCGGCCGGACATCTGCTCCACGACCAGCTTGGAGTCCATCCGGACGTGGACGGTGGCGTCGGGGAACAGCGCCCGCGCCGCCTTCAGGCCCGCCACCAGGCCCTTGTACTCGGCGACGTTGTTCGTCGCCACGCCGATGTACTCGGCCGTCTCCGCGAGGGTCTCGCCCGTCGCCGGGTCCAGGACCACGGCGCCGTACCCGGCGGGCCCCGGGTTGCCCCGGGAACCGCCGTCCGCCTCGACGATCACCTCACGCGAAGACGACGTCATTACAGGCCGGACTCCGACGTGCGGACGAGGATCCGACGGCAGTTCTCGCAGCGCAGGACCGCGTCCTTGGCCGCGGCACGGACCTCGTTGACCTCGGTGATGTTGAGCTCGATGTGGCAGCCCTCGCACTTGCGCTGGTACAGCCGGGCCGCGCCGACGCCGCCCTGCTGGACGCGCAGCTTCTCGTACAGCTTCAGGAGGTCCGCCGGGACGGTGCCCGCGACGAGCTCGCGCTCCTTCTCCACGGACGCCTCCTCGGTGGCGAGCTCGCCCTCGGCGGCGTCACGGCGGGCGGTCGCGTCGTCCGTCTTGGCCTGGACGGCGGAGACCCGCTCGGTCAGCTCGCCGAGGCGCTCCTGCACGGACTCGCGGCGCTCCATGACCTCCAGGACGATCTCCTCGAGGTCGCCCTGGCGCTTGGCGAGGGAGACGATCTCGCGCTGGAGGTTCTCCAGGTCCTTCGGGGAGGACACGGCGCCCGAGTCGAGGCGCTGCTGGTCGCGCGCGGCCCGCTGGCGGACCTGGTCGACGTCCTGCTCGGCCTTGGTCTGCTCGCGGCCGCAGTCGCTCTCCTCGGTCTGCGCGGCGACGAGCAGGTCGCGCAGCTGGGTGAGGTCCTTGGTCAGCGACTCGATCTCGGCGTGCTCGGGCAGCGAGCGGCGCTTGTGGGCGAGCTGCTGGAGACGGACGTCGAGGGCCTGGACGTCGAGGAGGCGGATCTGGTCGGCGGGCGCGGCGTTCAGTTGGGGGCTCCAGGGGAGGTGTGGTCGGAAGGGGCGCGCGAAGCGCTCTCTGGAAGGGCGGCGGGGACGAGGTGGGCGGACCAGGGGTCGGTGACCGTCTTCGAGACGTGGACGCGGAGGTCCCAGCCGTGACGGTCGGAGATCTCGTCGAGCTGGGCGGCGGCCTGCTCGCACCAGGGCCACTCGGTGGCCCAGTGGGCGGCGTCGACCAGGCCCAGCGGCGACTGCTGGGTCGCCTCGGAGACGGGGTGGTGGCGCAGGTCCGCGGTGAGGAAGGCGTCCACGCCGGCGGCTCGTACGGCGTCGAACAGGCTGTCGCCGGAGCCGCCGCTGACGGCGACGCGGCGCACGGTCATGCCGGGGTCGCCCGCGACGCGGATGCCCTGCGCGGTGGCGGGCAGCCGCTTCGCCGCGCGGGCGGCGAACTCGGCGAGCGTCTCGGGGTGGTCGAGCTCGCAGATCCGGCCCAGGTTGTTCTCGGGCACGAGGGGGCCGGTGACCCGGAGGTCGAGGGCGCCCGCGAGGGCGTCGGAGACGCCGGGGTCGGCGGTGTCGGCGTTGGTGTGCGCGACGTGGAGGGCGATGTCGTGCTTGATGAGGCCGTGCACGACGCGGCCCTTGAAGTGGCCGGCCGCGACCGTCGTCGTCCCGCGGAGGTAGAGCGGGTGGTGGGTGACGATCAGGTCGGCGCCGAGGGCGACCGCCTCGTCGGCGATCTCCTGGACCGGGTCGACGGCGAAGAGGACGCGCGTGACCTCGGCGTCGGGGTCGCCGCAGACGGTGCCGACGGCATCCCACGACTCGGCCCGCTCGGGAGGCCAGAGGGCGTCGAGCGCGCCCCTTCCGACCACACCTCCCCTGGAGCCCCCAACTGAACGCCGCGCCCGCCGACCAGATCCGCCTCCTCGACGTCCAGGCCCTCGACGTCCGTCTCCAGCAGCTCGCCCACAAGCGCCGCTCGCTGCCCGAGCACGCCGAGATCGAGTCGCTGACCAAGGACCTCACCCAGCTG
>NZ_RDBH01000129.1:857613-866060 GCF_008042145.1 Streptomyces sp. adm13(2018) | reverse complement strand
GCGGCGTCCCCGCGGTGCTTGCCGGAGCCGTTCGGCTCCTGCCCGTCCGTGCTGTTTTCCGACATGGTCGAAATCACCCCGTTTGACATCGGTCGTGCTGTGCAGCCCGAGAGTCTAGCCAGCGGGTTTCCGGTCTGTCAGGGGAGCCTGCTGCAACGGCACGGGACGGCACACCCGTCCCCCGCCCCTCAGCCGAACCGCCCCGGCGCCACCCTTCCGTGTGAAGTGACCCTGGTCGTGTTGTTCGGCTGGAAGTGCGAAAACTAGCTTCGTGGCCGGAGGTGACGAGTCGATGACAGCGTGTGCCATCGAGACCACGGCCGAGGACGACGATCGCGACGGGGAGCACCCCGGCCGTGACGGGCGGCCGGCGGCGTGCACGGCGGGTCTCACGATCACGGCGAACGGCGCGTACGCGGCCAGGCTCGCGGGCGTCGGGGACGCCCTGTACGCGGAGCGGTGGACGCTCGACGGCCCGGAGCCGTACGCCGTCCCGCTCCCCCTCGACCAGCCGGAGGAGCCCGGCACCCAGCTGCTCCCGCTGGCCGACGGCCGGGTCCTGGTCGCCCGCCGGGTGGACGGGCGGCGGAACACGTTCTCGCTGCTCTACCCCACCGGCCCGGGCACCGGGGAGCTCCGGCTCGGCGCCGTGGAGGCCCCGGGCTCCGAGCACCTGGTGCTGCTCCCGCCGCCGCCGGACGGCAGCTGCGCGTACGCCCTGTGCGTCGGTCCCGAGACGAGCACGCTGTGGCTGGTCGCGGGCGGCGCCTTCGGCCCGGAGCAGGTCGCGGAGGTGCCGGGCCGCTGCTCGGGCGGGGTGTGGCTCGACCGTACGGGCCGGATGCTCGCGCTGGACCGGCGGCAGGCCGGCGGGCCGGTGAAGGCGGTCGCCGTCGACCTGGAGCGGGGCGGGGAGGTGACGCCGCTGCTGCAGATCGCCGAGGACAGCGACGATCGGCTGCTCCTCGCCGACCCGGACAGCGGACTGCTCCTGATCCGCTCCGACGCGCCGTCGCCGGGGCACGACCGGCTGGGCTGGGGCGTGCTCGGCAGTCTGCTGCCGGTGCGGTTCCCGGAGTGCCTGCGGCTCGACGACGCGGCCGTGACGCCCTTCGCGGTGCAGCCGGGGCAGGTGCTGATGCCCGAGACCTGCGCGGTGGCGCTGCGGATCGACGCGGCGGGCGGCAGCTGGGTGGGGACGTGGCAGCCGGCGGCCCGCCGGATGGGCCATCTGGCGGCACCCGCGGGGTGGCTGGCCGGGGCAGGCCTGTGGACGCCGGAGGGGGTGCTCCGGTTGCCGTACGCGACGGCCGGGGCGCCCTGCGGTCTCATGGACGTGGAGGCGCCGCCGGAGCCCTCCCCGGAGCCCGCCGCGGTGGCCCCCGCGGAGACCGCCGCGGGTCCCGAAGGGGCCGCCGGGGAGCCCCGGGTGTGCCGTCCCGTGCCGTTGCAGCAGGCTCCCCTGACAGACCGGAAACCCGCTGGCTAGACTCTCGGGCTGCACAGCACGACCGATGTCAAACGGGGTGATTTCGACCATGTCGGAAAACAGCACGGACGGGCAGGAGCCGAACGGCTCCGGCAAGCACCGCGGGGACGCCGCGCCGACGGAGGACTCCGCGTCCTCCCCGCACGGCCGTCACCGCCGCGAGCCCGTCTCGAAGTAACGCGAAGTACTCGAGTTCTCGGAGTACTCGGAGTACTCGGAGTACTCGGAGTACTCGGAGTACTCGGAGTAACAAGCGGTACCGGAACGGGCGAAGGGCCCCGGGTTCTCCCCGGGGCCCTTCGTCCTCCCCACCATCCCCACCCTCCCGGCCGGGCCGCACCCCGGCCGGTGGTTCCTCCGGCCCGGCCTCAGCCGCCCTTCTTCAGGCCGAGCACCTCCGACGCCGCGAAGGTCTCGCCCGTCGGGCGGGCCGCGTAGTGCGGGGTCAGGAGGCCGTCGAGCTCCTCGTACGTGAACGCCTCTTTCGCCGTGTCGAACTGGGCCGCCACCCGCGGGCGGTCCACGATCGCGACCATCCCGCCGTGGACGACGAGCAGTTGGCCGTTGACGCCGGCGGCCGCCGGGGACGCGAGGTAGCCGACGAGCGGCGCCACGTGTTCGGGCGACAACGGGTCGAGTCCGCCCTCGTCCCCCGGCTCGGCGAAGCCCGCGAACACGTCCTCGGTCATCCGGGTGCGCGCCCGGGGGCAGATGGCGTTCGCCGTCACCCCGTAGCGGGCCAGCGCGAGCGCCGTCGACGTCGTGAGGCCGACGATCCCGCCCTTGGCGGCCGCGTAGTTCGGCTGCCCGGCCGAACCGGCGAGGAAGGCCTCCGACGAGGTGTTGACGATCCGGCCGTACACGCCGGACTCCCCCGCCTTGGCCCGGGTCCTCCAGTGCACCGCCGCGAAGTGCGTGGTGTTGAAGTGGCCCTTGAGGTGGACCCGGATGACCGAGTCCCACTCCTCCTCGCTCATCGAGAAGACCATCCGGTCGCGCAGGATGCCCGCGTTGTTGACCAGGACGTCCAGCTTGCCGAACTCGGTCACGGCCAGGTCGACCAGGGCCCGGGCCGTCTCGAAGTCGGCGATGTCGCCGAGGTGCGCGACCGCGCCGCCGCCCGCCGCGCGGATCTCCGCGGCGACCTCCTCGGCGGGTGCGGCGGAGGCCGCGCCCGAGCCGTCGCGGCCCGGCTGGCCGTAGTCGTTGACGACGACGGCCGCGCCGAGCCGGGCCAGTTCCAGGGCCTCGGCGCGGCCGAGCCCGCGCCCCGCGCCGGTGACGATCGCGCTCAGACCCTCAAGGGGGAGTGACATCTCGCGGGAGTCCTCTCAGATCTCGATGCAGGTACGGAGGGCCACGCCGGTCCGCATCTGCTCCAGCGCCTCGTTGACGCCCGCGAGCGGGACGCGGTGGGTGATGAGGGACTCCAGGTCGATGCGGCCGGCCCGCCAGAGGGCGATGGCCCGCTCGTAGGAGCGGAGCACGTCCCCGCCGCCGTACATCGAGGGCAGGATCCGCTTCTCGTCGAAGAACAGCTCGAACATGTTCAGCTGGAGGTTGTCGTCCATCGCGCCCGCGCCGACGACGCACAGGGTGCCGCCGCGCCGGGTGGTCTCGTAGGCGGTGCGGGCGGTGGCGGACTTGCCGACGACCTCGAAGACGTAGTCGAAGCCCTCGCCCGCGGTGATCCGCTGCCGGGCGTCGGCGAGCGCGTCCGGGGCGACCGCCTCGGTGGCGCCGAAGCGGAGGGCGGCCTCGCGGCGGGACTCGACGGGGTCGACGGCGACGATCTGGGCGGCGCCCTGGAGCTTGGCGCCCTGGATCGCGGAGATGCCGACGCCGCCGCATCCGATCACCGCGACCGACGAACCGGCCTCCACCTTCGCCGTGTTGATGGCGGCCCCGAGGCCGGTGGTGACGCCGCAGCCGATGAGGGCGGCGATGTCGAAGGGCACGTCGTCGGGGATCGGGACGGCGCAGCCCGCGTCGACGACGACCTCCTCCGTGAAGGTGCCGGTGCCGGCGAAGCCGAACACGTCACCGCCGGGACGCTTGAAGTTGGGGATGCCGGCGTTCATGAACCCGGCCAGGCAGAGCTGGGTCTGGCCGCGCCGGCAGGCGGGACAGCTGCCGCAGGCGGGCAGCCAGCAGAGCAGGACCCGCTGGCCCTGGGCGAGTCCGGTGACGCCGTCGCCGAGGTCGATGATCTCGCCCGCGCCCTCGTGGCCGGGGATGAAGGGCGCGGGCTGCGGGAGGACGCCGCTCATCGCGGAGACGTCGGAGTGACAGAGGCCGGTGGCCCGGACCCGGATCCTCACCTTGCCGGGGCCGAAGCCCACCGCCTCGACGTCGTCGACGACTTCGAGCTTGTCCTGGCCGATCTCGTGCAGTACGGCTGCGCGCATGGTGCGGCTCCCTCCGGGTTGGGTCTGCGAGTGCCGGGGTGGTCTACGAGTGCCGGGTCGGTTCGTCCGGGCCGGTCCAGGCGTCTAGGCGTGTTCGACGAGGGTGTCGGCGAGTACGGGCGCGTCGTCGCGCTCGACCGCCGTCACGGTCACCTGGACGCGGCCCTCGTCGGCCCACATCCGGATGCGCAGGGTCTCGCCGGGGAAGACGATCCCGGCGAAGCGGGTGCGGTACGAGCGGACCCGGGTGACGTCGCCGCCGAGCACCTCGTCCACCACCGCCTTGAGCGTCATGCCGTACGTGCACAGGCCGTGCAGGATCGGCCGCTCGAAGCCGGCGAGCTTGGCGAACTCCGGATCGGCGTGCAGCGGGTTCCAGTCACCGGACAGCCGGTAGAGAAGCGCCTGCTCCTCGCGGACGGGCCGCTCGACGGTCCGGTCGGGCTCCCGCTCGGGAACGGCGAGGCGCTCGGAGGGGCCGCGGTCGCCGCCCCAGCCGCCCTCGCCGCGGACGAAGATCTGGGCGTCGCTGGTCCAGAGCGGCCCGTCGGCGTCGGAGGCCTCGGAGCGCAGGACGAGGACGGCCGCCTTGCCCTTGTCGTACACGGCGGCGACGCGGGAGGTGGAGACGGCCCGGCCGGCGGTCGGGAGGGGGCGGTGGAGGGTCACCGTCTGGCCTCCGTGCAGGACGGCGGTGAGGTCGATGTCGATGCCGGGGGCGGAGAGCCCGCCGACGACCCCCATGTCGGCGCCCGCGACGGTCGCGAAGCTGGGCAGGACGTGGAGCCGGGATTCGAGGGTGTAGCGGAGCTCGTCGGGATCGGTCGCGGGGGTGCCCGCGCCGAGTCCCAGGTGGTAGAGCTGGACGTCCTTGTGGTCCCAGGAGATCTCGGCACTGCGGGGTTCGGCGGCGACGGCCTTGGCGGGGTCGATGGGCATCGGGCTGCTGCTCCTCGTGGCGGTGAAGACCTCGATGCGACCGTCCGCACCGTCGGCCGCACCGAGGCCGTGCGGGGACCGTCCCGTACGCGGCCGTTCTAGAACGCGTTCTAGGTCGGTGGTCCCCATGTATAGCCCAGCCGGAAGGAGTTGGGAACCCTCCCCGCGATCCTGAACTGACGATACGTCAGGCATGCCGACCGTGCGCCGGTGCGGGGGCGGGCAGCCGACTGGCACCCGACGGCCTCCCGGGCGGCGGGCCCCGGGTCCCGGGCGAGCGCGGCGCCGCGGCAGGCGGCACGCTGGACTCGGGACCGGCCGCGCAGGACGGGTCCCGGGTCACCGCGGAGCTCCCCGCGGCGGCCCCCGGGCCCGTACGAGGGGGAGCCGACGACATGATCCGACTGCTGCTGGCGGAGGACCCGGGGACGGTACGCGGGGCGCTGGCCCTGCGGCTCGGGATGGAGCACGACATGGAGGTCGTCGCCCAGGTGGACCGGGGCGACGAGATCGTGGACGCGGCGCTGCTCGCGCGGCCCGACGTGGCGCTGCTCGACGTCGAGCTGCCGGGCCGGTCGGGGCTGGACGCGGCGGCGGACCTGCGGGCCGAGAGCCCGGACTGCCGGGTCGTGATCCTCACGACCTCCGGCCGCCCGGGCCGGCTCCGCCGGGCGATGCGGGCGGGCGCGGTCGGCTTCCTGGTGAAGGACGGTCCGGTGGAGGAGCTGGCCGGGGCGATCCGTCAGGTCCTGCGCGGGGAGACGGTGATCGACCCGGCGCTCGCGGCGGCGGCCGCGGCGGACGACGCGGGTCCCGATCCGCTGTGACAGGCCGCGAGCGGGGGCGGCTGGAGCGGCGGGCCGCCCGGGAAGCCCGGCTCCCGGGCCGGGCCGCTCCCCCTACAATCCCGCGAGCGCCGCCCCCCGCTGGGCCTCGAAGTTCCCGACGTACGCGTCGAAGACCGTCGCGTCCTCGTACTTGAGGAGCGTCTCGTCGTTGTACCGGAGTGCCGTCGTCGTGTAGGTGTGGCTGCCGGTGAAGACGATCTTCTTGTTCACGCCGCCGTAGTACGTGCCCTCGATCAGCAGGTACTTGGTGTGCGAGTCGGAGCCGCCGCGCTTGTCGTTGTCGAGCTGATGCAGGGTGATCCGGCCCTTCCCGGTGACCGGCCTGGTCAGCCAGTTCGCGACCTGGCCCATCGGCTTGTCGTCAGCCGTCCAGTTGTCGAGCGACCGGTAGACGATCTCGATGTCGCAGCCCGCGTTGGCGAGTTCCCACAGCTTCTTCGCCACGTCGGGGCGGGTGGTGTGTCCCTGGGCGATGCGGATCCTCGTCCGGCCGTCCGCCGTGCCGAAGCCCGGGGAGTTGCCCCCGCAGGAGTCGGGGGTGCCGACCGGCGCCACCGTCCCCAGGATGTTGACGACCGTGTCGGTGCCGGACCGGGGGAAGAAGTAGACCTTCGCCTTGCCCGCCTGGGTGTCGTGCGCGTACTCCGCGACCTGCGGGATCTGCCCGACGGCGGCCGCGGCGAGGTCGTCGAAGTAGCCCCGGTACGCGGTGAACAGCTCCGCGTTGCCGACGACCGTCAGCGCGTCGTTCCACCAGTCGTCGGTGTCCTGGCTGGTGAGGTTCCCGGAGCCCTGTACGACCACGTCGTCGACGGCGACGTCGCCCTTGCCCCGCGTACGGGAGAACAGGAAGAACTTGTTGTGGTTGACGTTGTCGTACGTGCCGTTCGGGTCCGCCGCCGTGGTGCCCGGGTCGAGCGCGAGGCAGGCCTCCTCCGGCTTGCAGGTCCGCACCCAGGAGCCGGGGGCGCCCGACGGGTCGGCCAGCCGGGTCTTGAGGGTCTCCAGGCCGGTTGACCGGCTGTCGGCGTCGACGACGACCTGGACGGTGACGCCCCGCTTGTGCGCGTCGCCCAGCTTGTTCGCCAGGTACACGGAGTGGAAGAGATAGAGGGAGATCCGGATGGACGATCCGGCCTCCGCGCCGTCGACGAGCCCCGCCAGGTGGGAGAGGATCCGGCCCCGGGCGGCGGCGTCGGTGCTGTTGGGGTCGTTGAACACGGCGCCGGTGGTCACGGCCAGGACCGGCTCCGCCGAGGCCGAGGGGGCGACCAGCAGGGACGCGCCGACGGCCAGCGCGGTCACGCCCGTTCTGAACTTGTTCTTGATCGATATCACCCGGGCATTGTCACCCGCGGCGCGCCGTGGCCCCGGCCGGCCGCGGGAGCCACAGCAGCATCAGCGCGGCCGCTCCGACCAGGACGCCCGTCGCCACCCGGAAGGCCATCGCGTATCCGGGGACCAGGGACGCCGGGTCCGGTGCGCCGGAGGTGACGGCGGGGGCGGCCGCCGCCGCGACCGTCGAGAGGATCGCGAGGCCCAGCGCGCCGCCCATCGTGCGGGAGGTGTTGACGAGCCCGGAGACGAGGCCCGCGTCGGACGGGGAGGCGCTGGAGGTGGCGAGGGCGGCCAGCGGGGTGGTCGCCAGGCCTATCCCGGCCATCATCAGGATGCCCGGGCCGAGGATCGTCCCGAGGAACGTGCCGTCGGCCGTGAGGGTCGACTGCCAGGCGAAGCCCGCCGCCCCGACGAGGGCGCCGGACACGGCCAGGGTCCGCGCGCCGACGATCGGCATCAGGTACGGGGCCAGCTTGGAGCCCAGGACCACGCTGAGGGAGCTGGGGACCAGGGCGAGACCCGCCTGGAGCGGGGTGTACGCGAGGACGCTCTGCGCGTAGGTGGTCATGAAGAACCACATCCCGAAGGAGGCCGAACCGCACAGCAGGATCGACGCGTTGGCCGCCGACACCGCGCGGTTGCGGAAGATCCCCAGTCGCATCAGCGGCTCCGCCGTCCGGGCCTCCACGGCGACGAACACCCCGAGGAGCACCAGGCCGCCGAGGAGGGTGAGCAGGGTCGCGGGGGCCGTCCAGCCCGCCTCCTCGGTCTCGACGATGCCGTACGCGAGGGTGGCGAGCCCCGCGGTGACGAGGACGGCGCCGGGCAGGTCGAGGCGCCGGCCGGCGCCGGTGCGGGCCTCGCGGAGCCAGAGCAGCGCGCCCACGAGCACGAGGACGCCCACGGGGACGTTGATGAGCAGGACCCAGCGCCAGGACAGCAGGTCGACGAGGAGGCCGCCGACGAAGCCGCCCGCCGCGCCGCCGGCCGCGCCGACCGCCGTCCAGGTGCCGATGGCCCGGGTGCGGGCGGTTCCGGCGGGGACGGCGGCGGTGACCAGGGTCAGCGTGGCGGGTGAGAGGACGGCCGCGCCGAGGCCCTGCACGGCCCGGGCGGCGACGAGCTGCCAGCCCTCCTGGGCGAGTCCGCCCGCGACCGAGGCGGCGGTGAAGAGGCCGAGGCCGAGCAGGAACATCGCCTTCCGCCCGTAGAGGTCGGAGGCGCGTCCGCCGAGCAGCATGAAGCCGGCGAAGGCGATGGCGTAGGCGTTGAGGACCCATTGCAGACCGAGCGCCGAGAGCCCGAGGTCGGTCCGCATCGACGGCAGCGCGACGTTCACGACGGATACGTCGAGGACGACGAGGAACTGGCCCGCGCAGGCGGTCAGGACGACCGCCCAGGCGCGGGGTGCGGGCGGGGCGGTCG
>NZ_RDBH01000129.1:826951-857513 GCF_008042145.1 Streptomyces sp. adm13(2018) | reverse complement strand
GGGGTCGTCCGTGCGGAGTCGGTCTGCGGCATGCGTGTGATGGTCGCAGACCGGCTCCGCCCCGTACATGGGGATAAGGTCCTACGCCGTACCCGGGGATAAGGTCCTACGCCGTACCCGGGGAGTACGCCGTACCCGGGGAGAAGTCCTACGCCTTGCGGAGCAGGGTGACCACGGCCGCGCCGCCCAGGCCGATGTTGTGCGCGAGTCCGACCCGCGCTCCGGCCACCTGGCGGGGTCCCGCCTCGCCCCGCAGCTGCCAGACGATCTCGGCGGCCTGCGCCAGTCCGGTGGCGCCCAGCGGGTGCCCCTTGGAGATGAGGCCGCCCGAGGGGTTCACGACCCAGCGGCCGCCGTACGTCGTCGCCCCCGACTCGACGAGCTTGCCGGCGGCGCCCTCCTCGCACAGGCCGAGGGCCTCGTACGTGAGGAGCTCGTTCACGGAGAAGCAGTCGTGGAGCTCGATCACGTCGACGTCCTCGATGCCGAGCCCGGACCGCTCGTACGCCTGCCGGGCGGCGGCCCGGGACATCGGGCGGCCGACGGCGTCGATGCATGAGCCCGAGGCGAAGGACTCCCCGGTGTCGGTGGTCATCGCCTGCCCGGCGATCTCCACCGCCCGGTCCCGCAGCCCGTGTTCGTCGACGAAGCGCTCGGAGACGACGACGGCCGCGGCCGCGCCGTCCGAGGTGGGCGAGCACTGGAGCTTGGTGAGCGGCCGGTGGACGGTCTTGGCGGCGAGGATCTCCTCGACCGTGTAGACGTCCCGGAACTGGGCGTAGGGGTTGTGCGCCGAGTGCCGGTGGTTCTTGGCGCCGACGGCCGCGAGCTGCGCCTCGGTCGTCCCGTACCGCTCCATGTGCTCGCGGGCCGCGTTGCCGAAGATCTGCGCGGTGGGCGGGCTCGCCTCGAAACCGTGGGCGGCGGCCATGATCCCGTAGTGCCGGGCGACGGGCGAGGCCGAGAAGTCGCCCGCCCCCGACCCGCCGCCGAGCGCGCCGCGGCTCATCTTCTCGAAGCCGACGGCGAGGACGCAGTCGGCGAGGCCGCCCTCGACGAACTGGCGGGCCGTCATGAGGGCGGTGGAGCCGGTGGCGCAGTTGTTGTTGAGGTTGTAGACGGGGATGCCGGAGAGGCCGAGTTCGTACACGGCGCGCTGGCCGGCGGTGGAGGCCTGGAAGCAGTAGCCGACGGCGGCCTGCTCCACGCGCGCGTAGGGGATCCCCGCGTCGTCGAGGGCGGCGGTGCCGGCCTCCTTGACCATGTCCCAGTACTGCCAGTCCCGGGTCTCGGGCTTCTCGAACCGGGTCATCCCGACGCCGACCACGTACACCTTGCCCATCTGCGGTTCCCCCTCAGTCTCTCGGCAGGCCGAGCAGCCGCTCGGCGACGACATTGAGCTGTACCTGTGTGGTGCCGCCCGCGATGGTGAGGCAGCGGGACATGAGCAGGCCGTGCACGGCCCGTTCGCCGGGGCCCTCGCGCACGGCGCCTTCGGGGCCGAGGAGTTCGAGGGTGAGTTCGGCGAGTCTCTGCTGGTGGAGGGTCTGGACGAGCTTGCGGACGCTGGCGCCCGCGCCGGGTTCGAGCCCGGACACCTGGAGCAGGGTGGTGCGCAGGCCGATGCACGCGAGCGCGTGCGCCTCGGCGAGCAGGGCGCCGATCCGCACCCGTACGGAGCCGTCGGCGCCGTCCGCCCGCGCGATGACGGCTTCGAGGCCGGTGTCGAAGGCGACCTGGTCGGCCATGTGGACGCGTTCGTTGCCGAGGGTGTTGCGGGCGACCCGCCAGCCGTCGTCGACCTCGCCGACGACGGCGTCGGCGGGGAGGATCGCGTCGTCGAACCAGACCTCGTTGAAGAGGGACTCCCCGGTGATCTCCTTGAGCGGGCGTACGTCGATCCCGGGGGTGTTCCGCATGTCGACGAGGAAATAGGTGAGGCCCCGGTGCTTGGGGGCGGCCGGGTCGGTGCGGGCGAGCAGGATGCCGTGGTGGGCCCCTTGGGCGGCGCTCGTCCAGACCTTCTGCCCGTTGATCCGCCAGCGTCCGTCCGCGGTGCGTTCGGCGCGGGTGCGCAGGGAGGCGAGGTCGGAGCCGGCGCCGGGTTCGGAGAAGAGCTGGCACCAGAGGCGTTCGCCGCGCAGGGTCGGGCCGAGGTGCTCCTCCTGCTGGGCCGGGGTGCCGTGGGCGAGCAGCGAGGGGACCACCCAGGTGGCGATGCCGAGCCCGGAGACGGTGATCCCGGCCTCGTCGAGTGCGCGCTGGACGCCCACCTGCTGCTCCGCCGCGCCCTCGTCGCCCGCCAGCTCCTCGGCACCGGCGACCGGCACCGCCTGGCCGCCGTCCGGCACGCCGCCGACTTCTCGTACCGGGTGGACGAGGCCCCGGCGGAGAAGAAGGCGGAGGTGCTGCGCACGGCCTTCCGCGAGGTGATCGGGACCGGTGACGGTCCGCGGCCGCCGGGCGCAGCATCCGCGTCGACGAGTCGAGCGAGCCCTCCTGCCCGGCGCCGCCCGAGGACCCGGCGCCGCCCGAGGACCCGGCGCCGCCCGAGGGCTCCGACCCACCGGGCGGGCCCGCCTGCTGCCCCTGCTTCGCCAGGTACACCCGATTCGCCTGATCCGCCTGCTGCGAGCCACCCGGTGTGTCGTCCCGCACAGGACGGTCGGACGGCTCGGGACGCGCGTCGTTCGGTTCTTCCCCCACCACGGTTCCCCCTCGTGGTCCATGCGCGGTGACACCCCACCGCCGCCTCATGCACTTACCCTTCACGGTCCGCTCACACGCGTCCACCGTTTCGCGAAGCGGTGACCAACCTGCGACGTACCCGCTGCCGGTTTCCGCCCCCCGCAGGGCCTAGAGTCGCCGGGTGCCGTACGACCACCGGAAGACCCCCCTCCGCACCCGCGCCCTGCTCCGCGGCCCCGCGCTCGCCCTCGCCGCCGCGGGCTGCTGCGCCGCGCTCGCCGGCTGCGGGGCCTCGCAGGCCTCCCCCTCGGACGGGAGGTCCACGCGGGGCGCGGAGGACGCGCCCACCGCCGCCACGCCCTCCGGAGGACCGGACGGCGCGGGCACCCCCGCGGCCTCCCCCGGCGCCGCCGGGGCCTCCCTCGCCGGACGGACCGTCGTCCTCGACCCGGGCCACAACCCGGGGAACTTCCGGCACGCCAAGGAGATCAACCAGAAGGTGAACATCGGGACGAACCGCAAGGAGTGCGACACCACCGGCACCTCCACGAACGCGGGATACACCGAGGCCGCCTTCACCCTCGACGTCACCCACCGGCTGCGGGACCTGCTCACGGCGCGCGGCGCCGAGGTGGTCCTCACCCATGACGCCGACCGCCCCTGGGGCCCCTGCATCGACGAGCGGGCGAAGATCGGCAACGCGGCCCGCGCCGACGCCGTCGTCTCCGTCCACGCGGACGGCTCCGCCGTGGGCCACCGGGGCTTCCATGTGATCCTGCCCGCACGCGTCCGCGAGGGGGCGGCCGACACCGCGAAGATCGTCGGCCCCTCCCGCGAGCTCGGCGAGCGGATCGCCGACCGCTTCGCCCGCGCCACCGGAACGGCCCCGTCCAACTACCTCGGTTCCGACACGGGGTTGGACGTCCGCGACGATCTCGGCGGACTCAATCTCTCAACCGTCCCCAAGGTCTTCGTCGAATGCGGCAATATGCGTGATCCGAAGGACGCCGAGCTGCTCACGTCGGCGGCCTGGCGGCAGAAGGCCGCCCAGGGGATGGCGGACGGCATCGCCACCTACCTCCGGGGGTAGAACCCGCGAGCGATAGATTCGCTCCGTACGATGGGGCAGCTCCGTGCCATCCCCCGTGCCATGACCTGAGCGCCACCCCGACGCGACGACCCGACGAAGGACTTCTCACGTGAATATCCGCTCCCTCACCCGAGGCGATGGCGTGCTGATCGGTGCAGCGGTGGTGCTGTTCATCGCCTCGTTCCTCGACTACTTCTCCTACAAGGGCCTCACGATCGACGCCCCGAACGCCTGGAACTCCCTGGGCAACGCCATCGGCGTCTACATGGTGGGCGTCATCGGCGCGGCCCTGGTCGTCCTGAACCGCGCGCTGCCGCAGCCCCGCAAGATCGTCGGCCTCGACCTCGGCCAGTTCGGCGTCGCCGCGACGGTCATCACCGCGTGGTCCCTCCTCTGGACCGTGCTCGACCTCGGTGAGGTCGAGGCCGGCGCGGGCCTGATCCTCGGCCTGATCGCCGCCCTGGTCCTGGCCGCCGCCGCCGTGGCCGCCCCGCTCGTCCCCGCCCTGAAGGCCCCGCTGATGAGCGCGCCGAGCCCGCAGACCCCGCAGCCGTACGGCATGCAGCCCGGTCAGGCCGGCCCGCAGGGCGTCCCCGGCGGCTACGGCTACCCGGGTGCGCAGCAGCCGCAGTACGGCGGTCCGCAGGACCCGTCGCAGGGTGCGGGCCACTCGTTCGGCGCGCAGTCCCCCGCCCCCGCCCCGCAGCCGCAGGCCGCGCAGCGGCCGGAGCCGCAGGCCCCGCAGGCGCCGGCCGGGAACTTCGAGCCGTTCTGGTTCGCCGTCCCGATCGCGCGCCCGCTGTACGGGGAGGACGGCGCGCAGGCGCCGATCGCCGAGCTGGCCCCCGGCACCTGGTACCTGGCGGTCGAGCAGCGCGGCGCGGCCCTGGTGGCCCAGACGCAGGACGGCCGCCGCGGTGTCCTCCAGGACACCACGGGCATCCAGCGCGGCTGACCCGCGCGCACACCTCAGACGGCCCCCCGCCCGGAATCCCTTCCGGGCGGGGGGCCGTTGGCGTACAGTCCCGACATCCAGCTGAACTGACACACCGTCAGAAAGGGTGTGGGGCATGCGACTCGGACTCGCCCTCGGCTACTGGGGCCGCGGCCCCTCCCCCGGCCACCTCGACCTCGCCCGCGAGGCCGAACGGCTCGGCTACGACTCGGTGTGGACGGCGGAGGCCTGGGGATCCGACGCCTTCACGGCGCTGACCTGGATCGCCGCCCACACCAGCCGGATCAGGCTGGGCACCGCCGTCGCGCAGATGGCCGCCCGCGCCCCCACCACCACCGCGATGCACGCGCTCACCCTCGACCACCTCTCCGGCGGGCGGGTCCTGCTCGGCCTCGGCCTGTCCGGACCGCAGGTCGTCGAGGGCTGGTACGGGCGCCCCTTCCCCCGCTCCCCGCTGACCGCGACCCGCGAGTACGTGGACGTGGTCCGCCAGGTCATGCGCCGCGAGGCCCCGGTCCGGCTCGACGGACGCCACCACTCCCACCCGTACGACGGTCCCGACGGCACCGGCCTCGGCAAGGCCCTCAAGCCGATCACCCACCCCCTCCGGCCCGACCTGCCGATCCTGCTGGGGGCCGAGGGGCCGAAGAACATCGCGCAGACGCTCACGATCGCCGACGGCTGGCTGCCCCTGTACTGGTCCCCCGAGCGCCATGCCGAGGTGTACGCCCTGCCCGAGCGGCTCCCGGAGGGCTTCCTGGTCGCCCCCATGGTCCGGGCCGCGCTCTGCGAGGACGTGGCGGCCGGGCTGCTCCCGGTCAAGGCGATGCTCGGCTTCTACATCGGCGGCATGGGGCACGCGGCCCGCAACTTCCACGCCGACCTGATGGGGCGGATGGGGTACGAGAAGGAGGCCCGGCGCGTGCAGGAGCTGTTCGCCGCCGGGCGCCGCGAGGACGCGGTCCTGGCGGTGCCGGACGCCTTCGCCGACGAGATCTCGCTGGTCGGACCGCGGAAGCGGATCGCCGGACGCCTGGAGGCCTGGCGGCGGGGCCCGGTGACGGACCTCCTGGTCACCTCACCGGACCCCGCGACCCTCCGGCTGCTCGCGGAACTCAACGCCTGACGGGTCCGGCGGATCAGCCGCCGCTGAGCTGGGAGGCGCTGGGGACCTTGTCGACGACGTCGGCCCCGGCGCTCTTGCCCGCGTCCTTGACGCTGTTGATGATGTTCTCGAAGGCGCCGACGTCCGCGTCGCCGGCCTCGCCCTTGCGGAGCTTCGTACCGAGGTCCTTGAGCGAGTCGATGCCGGCCGTGAGCGGCGCCACCGCCTTGGACAGGAGCGGGTCACCCTTGGCGTTGTTCGTCGCCGCCTTGAGCCGGTTGTACGTGAACGCGCCCGCGAGGCCCGCCTTCACCAGGGCCAGGGTCCTGCCGTCCGCGCCCTTCTTGAACTTGCCCGCGCGGTACGGCTTCACGATCCACTGGTAGGTGGCTCCGGCGGCCAGACCCGCGTTGGCCACGAACCGCGTCTTGGCGAGCTTCTGCTGCTCGAAGCTCGCCGAGGCCGTCGGGGTCGCCGCGCTGCTCGTGTTCTGCGTGTCGTCACCACCGCACCCGGCCGTGGTGAGGAGCAGGGCGCAGGAGAGCAGCAGCGCCACGACGCCGCGGGAGACGGGACGCGAAAGGGTACGGGACACGGGTCTGGGCACGGCGGGACCTCCCTGGGGCTGGTGGCGCCAGCCTCACCCCGGCCCCCCGCGCCCGCCACCCGGGCGGCTCCGTCCGGGTGCGTGCGATCAGGCCCCGCAGCAGTCCGGCTCCAGGCCGGCCGGGAGGCGTTCGCCGCCGAAGACGGCCACCGTGGCCTCCTCGCCGCCGAGGGCGGCCACCGCGAGCAGCAGGGAGCCGGCCGTCCAGGCGGTCTGCTCCTCGGGCCACACCGCCTTGTCGCCCTCGGTCTCGCCCTCGAAGACGTACCCCGTCCAGTACATGCCGTTCTCGGCGCGCAGGTGCTGGATGTCCTGGAGGACGGTGAGGGCCCGGTCCGACTCGCCCATCGCCCAGAGGGCGAGGGCGAGTTCGCAGCTCTCGCCGCCGGTCACCCAGGGGTTGGGGATCACGCAGCGCACGCCGAGCCCGGGCACGACGAAGGTGTCCCAGTCGGCGTCGATGCGGGCCTTCGCCTGGAGTCCGGTGACCGCGCCGCCGAGGACCGGGTAGTACCAGTCCATCGAGTAGCGGGACTTGTCGAGGAAGCGCTCGGGGTGCCGGCGGATCGCGTGGCCGAGCGCCCCGGCCGCCAACTCCCAGTCGGGCTGCGGCTCTTCACGCGTCTCGGCGATGGCGAGGGCACACCGGAGCGCCTGGTGGATCGACGAACTCCCGGTGAGGAGGGCGTCCTTCACCGGGGTGCCGTCGGCCTCGCGCTTCCAGCCGATCTGACCGCCGGGCTGCTGGAGTCCGAGGACGAACTCGACGGCCGCGTAGACGGCGGGCCACATCCGGTCGAGGAAGGCGTCGTCGCCCGTGGAGAGGTAGTGGTGCCAGACGCCGACGGCTATGTAGGCGACGAAGTTGGACTCCCGGCCGCGGTCGGTGACCCGGCCGGGCTCGCCGTCGTGGTAGGCCGCGTACCAGGAGCCGTCGGCGTTCTGGTGCCGGGCGAGCCAGGCGTAGGCGCGGGCGGCGGCGTCGTGCTCGCCGGCCGCGTCCAGGGCCATGGCGGCCTCGGTGTGGTCCCACGGGTCGAGGTGGTGGCCCCGGAACCAGGGCAGGGCGCCGTCCTCGCGCTGTACGGCGAGGATCCCGGCGACGGTCTGGGCGGCCTGCTCGGCGGTCAGCACCCCGGGCAGGACGAGGTGCTCCGCGATGCGCTCGGGCGAGGTCACTGGGAGTCGACCTCGGGCTGGTGGGGCTTGGTCGCGTACGCCACGAAGCTCTTGCCGACCACCGGGTTGAGCAGCTGCTCGGCGACCCGGGTCAGGGCGGGCTTCTTCATGATGTCCCAGACCAGGAGCTTGTGGTAGGCGCGGACGGGCAGCGCCTTGTCGTTGTCGACGCCGAAGGCGCACTTCAGCCACCAGTACGGCGAGTGCAGGGCGTGCGCGTGGTGGGTGCCGTACGGCCTGAGTCCGGCCTGGCGGATCTTGCCGAGGAGTTCGTCGGCCTTGTAGATGCGGATGTGGCCGCCCTCGACCTCGTGGTACGCGTCGGAGAGCGTCCAGCAGACCTTCTCGGGGCCGTAGCGCGGGACGGTGACGGCGATCCGTCCGCCGGGCTTGAGGACGCGGACCATCTCGGCGAGGACGCCCTTGTCGTCGGGGATGTGCTCCATGACCTCGGAGATGATGACGACGTCGAAGGACTCGTCGGGGAACGGCAGGTTGAGCGCGTCGCCCTCCATCGCGGTGGCCGTCGCGCCCGCGGGGGCCTCGCCGGCCTCCTTCATGGCCGCGAACCACTTCGCGACCTCGCGGATCTCCTCGGCGTTCTGGTCGAGGGCCACGACCCGGGCGCCGCGCCGGTAGCACTCGAAGGCGTGCCGGCCGGCCCCGCAGCCCAGATCGAGCACACGGTCGCCGGGGGCGAGCGGGAAGCGGGTGAAGTCGACGGTCAGCACGAGGGCCTGCTTTCGCGGTGGAGGGAAGGGTGGGGGCAGGCGTTCCGCGGGGCGGAACCGGTGGACACCACCGGCCCGCCGTGCCGCGTCCGGCGGACGGGACGAGGTGTCACCGGGCGCTCCCGGGCGCCCCGGCGCCGCGGCGGGCGATCGCCTCGCGGTACAGCTCCGCGGTGCCCTGGGCGGCGCGGGCCCAGGTGAAGCGGTCCAGGACCCGGGAGCGTCCGGCGGCGCCGAGCCGGGCCCGCAGCTCCGGGTCGCCGAGGACCCGGCCCAGGGCGGCGGCCAGGGCGCCCGCGTCGCCCGGCGGCACCGCGAGGCAGGTCTCCCCGTCGGTTCCGGCGACCTCGGGGATGGCACCGCCGGTGGTGGCGACGAGCGGGGTGCCGGTGGCCATGCCCTCGGCGGCGGGCAGCGAGAAGCCCTCGTAGAGGGAGGGGACGCAGGCGACCTGGGCGGAGCGGTAGAGGTCGACGAGCTCGGCGTCGCTGATGCCCTTGACGAACTCGACGGCCCCGGCCAGCCCGTACCGCTCGATGGCGGCGGCGACCGGGCCGTCCTCGGCGCGCTTGCCGACGACGACGAGGTGGGCGTCCGGGTTCTCGGTGCGGAGCTTGGCGAGTGCCTCGACCAGGTGGACGAGGCCCTTGAGCGGGACGTCGGCGCTGGAGGTGGTGACGATCCGGCCGGGGACCTCGGCGACGGCCGGGTCGGGCGACCACAGGTCGGTGTCGGCGCCGATGTGGACGACCCGGATGCGGTCCTCGGGCACCCCGAGGTGCTCGACGATCTCCTGCCGGGAGGTGCCGGAGACGGTGAGGACGGACGGCAGCCGGCGGGCGACGCGCTTCTGCATGCGGGTGAAGGCGTACCAGCGGCGGACGGAGGCGCGGCGCTTCCAGTCGGCGGCGGCGTCGAGTTCGAGCCGCCGGTCGACGGTGATGGGGTGGTGGATCGTGGTGACGAGCGGGGCGCCGATCGCCCGCGGCCCGCCGAGGAGCCCGTAGCCGAGGGTCTGGTTGTCGTGGACGACGTCGAAGTCGCCGCGGCGGGCGGCGAGCAGGCGCCGGGCCCGCAGGGAGAAGGTCAGCGGCTCGGGGAAGCCGCCGGTCCACATGGTGGCGACCTCGACGCCGTCGATCCAGTCCCGGTACTCGTCGCGCTTCGGGGTGCGGAACGGGTCCGGCGAGCGGTAGAGGTCGAGGCTGGCGACCTCGGTGAGGGTGGGGCCGGTGAGGCCGGTGCCGTCGGCGATCGCGTCGAGGACGGGGTACGGCTGGGAGCCGATGACCTCGACGCGGTGGCCGAGCCGGGCGAGTTCGCGGGAGAGGTGCCGGACGTAGACGCCCTGTCCGCCGCAGAAGGGATTGCCCTTGTACGTGAGGAGAGCGATCCGCAACGATCCGTCGCCGGCTGCCGTGACGCCCTGCCGGGGGCTTGCCTCTATGGCCTCAGCGGTCATGCGCGACCCCCTTCGAGCGTGGTTTCGCCGGAGCGTAACCGCTCGCGCTAATCTAGAACAAGTTACAGACTTGATCGTTCTTGATCTTCTGGCCTGATCTTCTTGATCCTTCAAGGAGGACAGAATCTACCGGCAGGTAGCTCTGGGGTGAGAGCCGGAACAGGTGATTCGCGCCACGGCCCGCGCACCGCCATACTGTCGCTCCCCACCGCACGGAACGGGACCCCATGACCGCAGACATCAGAGCGGACCACAGACCCGCGGCACCGCCCCTCACGGAGCGCCAGGAGGCCCGCCGCCGCCGCATCCTGAACGCCAGCGCCCAGCTCGCGGCGCGGGGCGGCTTCGACGCCGTGCAGATGCGGGAGGTCGCGGAGGCGGCCGGGGTGGCACTGGGGACGCTGTACCGCTATTTCCCCTCCAAGATCCACCTGCTGGTCGCCACGATGCAGGACCAGCTCCAGCACCTGCACACGACCCTGCGCAAGCGGCCCCCCGCGGCGTCCGACCCGGCGGAGCGGGTGGCGGAGACCCTGATGCGGGCCTTCCGCGCGCTCCAGCGCGAGCCGCAGCTCGCCGACGCGATGGTGCGGGCGCTGACCTTCGCGGACCGCGGGGTGAGCCCCGAGGTCGACACCGTGTCACGGCTGACGACGGCGATCATCCTGGACGCGATGGGCACGGAGCACCCGACCCCGGAGCAGCTCTCGGTGGTCCGGGTGATCGAGCACACCTGGCACTCGGCGCTGATCACCTGGCTGTCGGGGCGCGCCTCGATCGCACAGGTGAAGATCGACATCGAGACGGTCTGCCGACTGATCGACCTGACGGCCCCGGAGGCGGCGGCGCGGCGGTGACGTGAGGCGCCCCCGCCGGTGACGTGGGGCGCCCGCCCGGGGAGACCCGCGGACCCGCGACCCCCGGCGGCCGAGGTGCCACGGGTCGCGGGCGCGGGCGTCGGATCAGGACGAGGGCGTGGCCTTGTTGGCTCCGGCGATCGCCGCCGCGCACTGCGGGCTGCCGTCGACGGCCACGAACATCACCAGCTTGAGCGGGCCGGCGGAGTGGTTGCTCGCCTGGAGCTGCCAGCTGCTCTTCTTCAGGGACTTGATGACGGAGCCGCTCTGCTCGGTCTTCCGCTCCTCGTTCCAGCCGCCCTCGGTCAGCGCCGCGACCGTGTCCCCGTAGGACTTCGCCGGGTCCTTGGCCTTCTCGGCGTCGGCCGTCCAGCTGACCATGCAGTCCTTGGCCTCGGCCGGGATCTGCTCGCCCGAGCCGTCCTGCGTGAAGCCGGCCGCGGTCGCCGCGTCGGACAGCTCCTTGGTGACGGCGTCACCGGTGAGCCGGCCGCCGTCCGAACCGCCGGAGCCGCCCGTCGAGGACGAACCGGCCGAGGACGGACCCGAGGCCGAGCCGCCCTTGTCCGCACCGCCCTCGCTTCCGCAACCGGCGACCAGCAGCACCACACCGGCGGCCGCGGCCACCCACGTCAGCTTGCGCACAACACTCCCGAAATCCGCACGTACGACGGGCTCTCGCCCCCGTTTCCAACGGGCCCAGTTTTGCACGTGGAAACGGGGGTGACGGGTCATCAGCCGAACGGAGGGCGCCGCCGGCTCGCGGCCCGTTCCGCTTCGTGCAGGCGTCGTCGAGGGCCATCAGGATGATCACACCGTGGTCCGGGGCGCTACTCCTCCGGCGGGAAGACCGGTTCCCCGCCGTCCGCCAGGGTGATCGTGATCGCCTCCACCGGGCACCCCTCGGCCGCCGCCAGCAGTCTCTCGCCCGCGTCCGTCTCCGGCTCGCTCGGGTGGGACTGGCGGGCGGTGTCGAGGCGGAAGCCGTCCGGGGCGTGGTTCACGCACATGCCGGAGCCGATGCAGACGCTCCGGTCGACCTCGACATGCCAGCGGTCCCCCATCACGCGCCGCCCTCGTACCCGGCCGGCAGGTGGATCATCTTGTGCTCCAGGTACTCCCCGAAGCCCTCGGGTCCGAACTCCCTCCCCAGGCCGGAGTTCTTGTAGCCGCCGAACGGACCGAGCATGTCGAGGCTGAAGGTGTTGACGTTGAAGGTGCCGGTGCGCACCCCGCGGGCGAACTCGACGCCGTGCTCCACGTCCCCGGTCCAGACGCTGCCGCTGAGCCCGAAGTCGGAGTCGTTCGCGAGGCGCAGGGCCTCGGCCTCGTCCCCGTACGGCAGCAGGCAGATGACCGGGCCGAAGATCTCCTCGCGGGCGATCCGCATGGAGTTGTCGACGCCGCCGAAGAGCGTCGGCTCGACGTACCAGCCGCGGTCCAGGCCGGCCGGACGGCCGCCGCCCGCGAGGACCTTGGCGCCCTCCTCCTGGCCGATGCGGATGTAGTCGAGGGAGCGCTGCTGCTGCCGCCGGGCGACCAGCGGGCCGACCTGGGTGGCCGGGTCGAGCGGGTCGCCGACGACGAGCGCGCCGGCCGCCGCGGCGAAGGCCTCGGCGGTCTCCTCGTACCGGGAGCGGGGGACGAGGATGCGGGTCTGGGCCACGCACGCCTGGCCGTTGTTCATCCAGGCGGCCGGGACGATCCCGGCCACGGCGGTCGCGAGGTCGGCGTCGGGCAGGACCACGGCGGCGGACTTGCCGCCGAGTTCGAGGGTGACGCGGGTGAGGTTGCGGGCGGCCACCTCCATGACCCGCCGGCCGGCCGCGACCGAGCCGGTGAAGGAGACCTTGTCGATGCCGGGGTGGCCCACCAGGTACTCGCTGACCTCGCGGTCGGCCGGCAGGATGCTGAGCACGCCCTCGGGCAGCCCGGCCCCGGCGGCGATGTCGGCGAGGATGTACGCGTCGAGGGGCGACTCGGGCGAGGGCTTGAGGACCACCGTGCAGCCGGCAAGGAGCGCGGGCCCGAGCTTGGCCGCCGCGGTGAACTGCGGCACGTTCCACGGGACGACGGCCGCGACCACGCCCACCGGTTCGCGCCGCACGAGCAGCGGGCCGAGGACGCCGCTGCGCCGCTCCTCGTACGTGAAGTCCCGGGCGACCGTGATCGCCGCGTCCCAGACCATCATCGCGCCGAGGGCCTGGGCGAGCACGGACCAGGAGTACGGGGAGCCGTTCTGGGCGCTGATGGAGCGGGCGATCTCCTCGTGGCGGACGGCGATCGCGTCCTTGATGCGGCTGACGACGGCGATCCGCTCCTCCAGCGTCGTCCGGGGCCAGGGCCCTTCGTCGAAGGCCCTGCGGGCGGCCGCCACCGCCCGGTCGACGTCGGCGGTGGAGGCGTGCGGGACGCGGCCGATGACCTCCTCGGTGTGCGGGGAGACGACCTCGATGACGTCCTCGCCGATCGGGTCGGTCAACTCCCCGCCGATGAACAGCTTTCCGTGCTCCACAAGCTCGGTCATGACGGCCGCCTCCATGAGGGGATGGATTCCCTGACGATGCCTCAGAACTGATACCAGTTCTAGTTATAGGGAGCAATGCCCCGGACAGAATGGGCCCCCACCAGCCGTTTTGCGGCCGGTGGGGGCCCTGCTCACGCGGCCTGGGCCGTCTCTGGGCCGTCAGACGCTCCGACGGCCTTCCGATACATGTCGTCGACGGCCTTCCGCGTGCGGCTCTCACTGCTCGGCATGAGGTGCGTGTACACCCGCAGCGTGAACCCGGGGTCGGCGTGCCCGAGGTAGCCGCTCAGGGCCTTGATGTTCTCCCCCGCGTCGAGCAGGACGGAGGCGTAGAAGTGTCGGAGCGCGTGCATGCCGTCCTCGCGCGACTCCTGGGGCCGCTCCCCCGGCTTGGGCTCCGGAAGGACGCCGGCCGCCACCAGGGCGGGCTTCCAGGACGCGGTGTTGAAGTAGTGCCGCCCCACCGCCTTGCCCTCCTCCGTGGTGAAGAGCAGCCGCTTGGTCACGGGCGGTCCGTCCGGCGTCTCCCACGGCAGCGTGACGTCCTCGGGAGGGAAGCGCTCCATGTGGGCCGCGAGCGCACGGCCCACGTGCTCGGGGAGCGGCACGTCGCGCACCTTGCCCCTCTTCGGGGGCGCGAAGACGGCCCGGCCGCCGATCATCTTCACCTGCCAGCCGACGTGCAGCCACCCGGTGAGGAACCCGACCTCGTCCACAGGAAGTCCGAAGATCTCGCCCTGCCTCAGCCCGCAACCGCCACCGACGTCGGTCATGGCGCGGTAGTGGGCCGGGAGCGCGGAGCGGACGGCGAACACGCGCTCAGCGGTCCACGGCCGGACGCGGCCCGGGACCGCCGCCGGCGCCTTGACGGAGGCCGCGCGGCAGGGGTTCCGGGAGATCAACCGGTCGTCGAGCGCGGCGGTGAAGACGGCCGAGACGTTGGCGAAGATGACACGTCGGTAGGACGCGGCCAGACCCGCGTCTTCGAGCTTCCGCGACCACTCCCGGATGTGCTCGGCCTGGAAGGACCCGAGCGGTCGGGCCCCGAGGTGCGGGTAGGCGTGCAGCCGGAGTCGGGACTCGGTACCCGTACGCGTGGCGATGTCGGTCGTCTGCGCGGCGACCCACCGTTCTGCGTACTGCTGGAAGGTGGTGCGACCCGCCTTCGGGTCGATGAACTCGCCCCGAGCCATGTCCGCCTCAATGCTGGTCAGCCACTGTTCGGCCAAGCGCTTCTGCCGGTCCGGGAAGCTCTTCGACTTCTCGGTGCCGTCGGGGCCGATGTACCGGGCCCGGTAGCGAAGGCCGGTGCCGTGACGATCGGTCTTGACCCGCCGCGTCTTGCCGTCTTCCCCCATCTCGTCCTTGAACCAGCGGTCCTGGATGTGCCCTGCCATGCGGTGAAACCTTTCGAGAATGCCCGTGGAGCGGGGCCACGGCCCCGCCCCACGGAACGGATTGATCGGTTGTCGGTCTCAGGCGGCCAGATCGGCGGCCATGCGCTCGCTCGTCCACCGCTGGACGGCGACGGGGTCGTACCGGACGTACTTACCGACCCGGAATCCGGGCGGCCCGGTGCGCTTCCTGCGCCACTGGTAGACGGTCTCCAAAGGGACGCCGAACAGCTCGGCGATGTCCTCCGGGGTGAGGTAGCGGTCCGGGAGTCCGGCCCGCAGGGTGGTCACGGCGGATGCCATGTCGGCTCTCCTCTGTCCTCGGGCGAGGTTTGACCGGAGCCCTTTGGCCCCTTCCTGTCAGGTCCGCTACTTCCGCTACCTCCGCTACCTAGCAGGTCAGGGGCCTGTTGGTGGTAGCGGGTGGGGTAGCGGTAGCGGATAGACGTCCGGGCTTCCGCTGGCGATGCGGAAGCCCGGACGCAGGTACGGGGCGGGAGGACTCAGAGGGTGTCGGCAGCGGGTTCGGTAGCCGCTACCGGGAGGGTGTCCGCTACCGGTTCGGGGGCACTGACCTCTGAGGTAGCGGCGGTAGCGGTGGTAGCGGACGTGGTGGTGCGGGGCGGGCAGTACCTGAGCCAGGCGTCCGCGAGATCGGCCGCGTAGTAGCCCTTGGATACGGCCCGGGGGCCGATCTTGATGTTCCGGGACCGGATGGGCTGCCCGTCGGTGGTGACGTAGTCACCCAGCATCCGGGCCAGGGTGCGGGGCGTCAGGGGCCGTCCGTCGAGGTCGGCCCACGGGGCGTCGTCCAGGCTGGTGAGCCGGTCCACGAGGTCGGCGCTCAACACCCGCTCGGCACCTGCGAACGCGTCGCGGAGATCAGTCAGGAGCCGGATACCGGTGCTGGCCTTGTCTCCGGCGCTGGCGGCGGCGACGAGCGCGACGCAGGCCGCGCGGGCGCGGGCGGGCCAGTCGCCCCCGGCAGCGTCCGCGACGGCGATGAGAGGTTCCCAGACGTCGGCGGGCCGGTCGGTGATCCCGTCGGGCATATCGGGCCAGGCTCCGGCGATCCGCTCCCGAACTAGGTCGGCCCACTCCGCCAGGCGGTCACGGAGGGCGTGCCCCTGAGGCACGTGGGTGCGCTCGCGGAATGGCTCTACCTTCTCGTTGGGGGCGCGGCGGCGCATGCGGACGACGACGGAGCGGGTGAGGATGGTGTCGGGGAGGTCTCCGAGTCCGGCGGTGGCGAGCGCCGCGTAGACGGGGAACGGCTGGACCACCTGCGAACTCCCGTCACCCACACACCGATAGACGACCCCGGACCTGCGGTGTCCTGCGTTGATCAGCCCGCGCAGGTCCTCGTTACCGGAGGCGCGCGGCCCGAAGACGGTGTCAATCTCGTCCAGCAGCACGACGGGTCGGGCGGCCGTGTCGGACACGGAGCGGAACAACGCGGCGGGAGACACGTCGGTGGTGATCATCGGTCGGGGTACGAGGGTCTGGATGATCTCCAGCGCCCGAGTCTTCCCGGACCCGGGTTCGGGAGACAGGAACGCGATCCGGGGCGTGGACTCGAACGCGTCGAGCAGGTGGGTGTGTGCGTCCCAGAGAGCCACTGCGGTGAACGCGTGCTCGCTGGGGAACACGTTGAACCGGCGGTGATGCCTTTCAACCTGGTCGAGCAAGGCGGCGCCGTCGATGGGCTGCTTGGTCATGCGGCTTCCCCTTGGGTCAGGAGCGGGCGGAGGCGGTGGGCGAAGTGCGGGTCAGAGCCAATGGGGACGCCTTCGGCGACGACCATTCGGGCGCCCAACGCCAGCCGGGCCGCGAGCTGATCGGCGGGCTCGGGCGGGGCCGGGGTGACCTGGCTCTTAGAGGGGTTGGGGAGTTCTCCCCGCCTCCCCGGACGGGGCGGGTGCGCCTCCCCGTCAGTTGATGGTGGAAGCGGAACCGTCGGTGTCGCGGTTGGCGAGGGCGCGGTGGACGTGGTCGCGGTGGACGACCATGCGGCCGTGGGACTTCTTCGGCTCCTCGCCGGCCTCCTCCAGCAGTTGGGGAGTTCTCCCCGCCTCCCCGGACGGGGCGGGTGCGCCTCCCCGTCAGTTGATGGTGGAAGCGGAACCGTCGGTGTCGCGGTTGGCGAGGGCGCGGTGGACGTGGTCGCGGTGGACGACCATGCGGCCGTGGGACTTCTTCGGCTCCTCGCCGGCCTCCTCCAGCACGCGCTTGAGATCGCCGTTCGTCCACGCCCCGTACGTCTCGGGCGCGAGGGCGGTGAGCCGCTTGAGCACGTCCTGGGTGAACATCCGCGACTCGTCGCCGATGGCGGTGGCGATGTCGCCGAGCGGGTCGCGGTCGTCCTCTTCGCCCTCGGTGGCCGTGAGGGTGGTGACTGCGCCGCGCAGAGCCTTGGCCCGCTGGGCGACCTCGGCGGCGGTGTCGGTGTCGATGTAGTGGGTGCGGACCGTGATGGAAGGCTGCCCGGCGGGGATCTTGATCCCGTCGGACGCTACGACCACGGTTCCCTTGTCGAGTCCCTGGCGGAGCAGGTGCGGGGCTGCCCCGCCCTCGACGGCGCTGTCACCCAACGCCATGCGCGCCTGGGACTCGGTACCCAGGACGAGGGAGATGCGGGTGTGGGCCCCCTCGCGGACCAGCTTGGGAAGGTTCTGGTCAGTCGGGTCCTGCGTGCCCTCCCACAGCAGCACGTCCACGGCGCGGCCCTGGTTGTGAATCTTGCGGACGGCCATGAAGTACCGGGACGTGGCCTTGGACCCGCCGTACGGCCGCTTGTCGTCCCCGATCGCGGGGCACATGAACGCGACCTGCGCCTCATCCACGATGCCGATCAGCGGGTCGAACTTCGTGCCGGGCGGGGCCTGGACGCGGCGTTCCATCTCCGCGACGATCCCCTCGACCATCTCGGTCGCGTCGATGACGTGCTCATCGGTCGGGCCCTGGACCAGGACCGTGGCGAGACCGTCGAACATGCCCCAGTCACCGATGCCCTTGAGGTCCGCGATCCGGAACTCCACCCGGCGGTCCAGCGCAAGCCACAGGGCGAGCGCGCGCAGGGCGGCGGTCTTGCCCTGGTTGGACTTGCCCGTGATCAGCAGGTGCCGCTGGTACAGGCTCAGCTCAGCGGCATCCCCGCGCAGGTCCAAGCCCCACGGAGCCTTGCCCTTGGCGTAGTCGGCGCTGATCGTCTCGTCCGTGATCAGCGGCGACGGGCCAATCGGCTCGTCAAGGGCGCCCGAGTCCGCGATCCACAGGCGGACCGTGCGGGCCGCCTCGGGGATCGTGATGAACACTTCATGGCCATGGCGGTTGAGGTTCTCCGCGAGCTTCTTCCGCCGCCCCTGCACCTCCGCCGTCTCCACACCGGAGGGCAGTGTGACGTCGACCTCGACACCGCATCCGGCGATCCGGATCGGCCCGAGCATCGCCGCACCCGCATCCCCCATCTCCTTGATCGCGTTCCTGAGCGGGGCGATCCCGAGGTCCCGCAGGGCGGTTACCACGATCGACGGCGTGATGGGAGCGCCGGCGTCGTTTGCGCGGGCGTTGGCGGGAAGGGCCCACTGTGGGGCGGTGGCGCGCTGGCGTCCGACGGCCCACAGTCCGGCGAGCGCGAGCCAGGGCCCCGCGACCATGAGCGGGCCCCACACGATCTGCACGATGACGACGAGCAGCCTGATCAGTTCGATCAGGGCCATGAGGGGGGTGAAGACGTCGCCGGGGTTCTTGGTGGCGATGGCGAGCGCGATACCAATCGCGATCAGTCCGCCTATGCCGCCGGCCGCGCCGATCGCGGCGCTCTTGGCGACGTGCTGCGGCGCGGTGAGCAGGTCCATGCGCCGCTTATGCCGCTCGGAGCGGAAGCGGTGCAGCCGTTCCTCCCACTCGCCGGCCGCCTCGTAGTTCCCCGCGGCTTCCGCCGCACGCAGGAGACGTTCGTAGCGGGCGCCGGTCCGGCCGTCCCACGCGCGGCGGGCCGTCACGCGGGTGCCGCCGAGGACGTAGGCGCCGTGCCGTACGGTCACGCGGGCCGCAGTGCGGGTCCTCTCGTGCTTCACCGCGCCGACCACGGCCCGGCGGCTGCGGACGAACACCCGCACCGGGCGGGAACGCTGGGAGGGTTCCGGCGCCACCGTGAGCGCCGCAGGCGGGGCGGTGGGCTCTTCGGTAGTCGGGTCCTTGAAGAGGTGGACCACGTTGTCGGTCATGCTGGGGGTACTCCTGCCGCTCGAAAGGGTGGAGGGATGGGCCCGGGGCGGTCGGGATGCTTGGCGGCTGTCGGCCGCCCCGAGGCGCAGCTACTTGCCGTTCTGCCGGGCGTTCTTCTCGGCGCGGGCGCGGGCGCCGTCGAGGATGCGGTCCACCTTCTTCTCCAGGTCGCCCTGATAGACGGTCTCGCCCGCGATGCCCCGCTTGGCCATGCGGCCGATGTACCAAGCGAACTTGGCCTTCTCGCTCGGGGTGAGCGGGGGGTGCTTCGGGTCGTACTCGGAGTTCTTCTTGCTGGCCATGACGCGGTCCCCTTCTGGGGCCGGGGCTGTCCCGGCTCCCCACCCGCCCCCGACCCGGTGGGCGAGGGGTGGGCAGGCAGCCGTCAGTCCTGGTCGAGCGGCTTGAGCTCGTGGGCGTGGCACAGGACCGGGGCGATCCAAATGCTGATCCGGTCGACGGTCCACCGGCCGTTCGTGAGGGGCCCCGGCTGTACCTCGTCGAGGACCCGCCCGGTGCGGCCGACGGCCCTCGGGTCGTCCTCGCACGCGACGATCAGCACGGTCTGTCCGGCACGGAACACGTCACTTCCCCTTCCGGGACCGGCGCGTCTTGGCCAGGGTCTTGGCGGCGGCCTTGCCGTCCGTGCCGCCGACCGACCGCACGACGGACACGACGCCCCAGGACAGGACGGCGGCGAGGAACGCGAGCAGGGCCAGGTTCGCGGCGATCGCGGTCAGTGCGCCGACGAGGAGCGGGCCGAAGTACACGCCCGCCGCGACGGTGCCGGCGCCGATGCCGGAGCCGAGCGCGATCCGCTGAACGGTGCGGTCCGGCGGGGCCTGGTGGATGTGCTGGTGGACCACCTGCGGCGCGGCCGTCGGGGCCTGGACGGCGGGGAGCTGGTCGGCGTAGGTGTAGGTGCCGTCCGGGAGCTGGACGACCCGGGCGGGTTCGGGGAGGTGGTTCACGACAGGTCACGTCCTCTCGTGGCCGCTCACGCGGCGGTGGTGTCGGGGTAGGCGCAAGGGGTGCACATGCCGAGCGAGGCGGGGATGCGGTACCCGGCGTCCCGCCCGCACTCCGGGCAGAGGCGGCGGGCCGCGTTCGCCCGCTCCAGGGCCGCCCACCGGGCCGGGGTCATCGGCCGGATCGGACGGGCGAGGTCGACCCGGTAGAGGAACGCGACCAGCGGGCCGCGTCGGCGGCGGGGGCGTTCGAGCTGCGCCACGACCGGCTGTCCGCCGGGCCGCAGCCCGATCGCCCGAAGCTGCCGGAACGTCGCCAGCCCCTCCGGAGCGAGCCGCCACCGGTAGACCGGGAGGGTGCTCACGACGCGGCCCCAACAGGCTCAGGGACCGCCGTAGTCTTCCGTTCGGCGCGGAGGGTGTCCCGGAGCATCCGGGCCTTGTCCGGTGACGTCCGCAGAGCCTTCCGGATGCCCTCGGCCGTCAACTGATCGACCGTCCACGACTCGGTCAACTGCCTTGCCTCAGCGACCAGTTCATCTGTCGTGCGGCGGGGTCGGGTCGACCGAGCAGCGTCGGGGACCCGACCGGTCGCCCGGCGCGGGGCCGACTGATCGGCGGCCACCGCACGAACGGCGACCCGATCAATCGGCACCTCCTCGGCGGGAGAATCGACCTCAACGACCCGCCCGACGGCCACCGGGGCGACCAGCGCCGGGACCGGCTCAGGAGCCGGTACGGCGAGGTCAGAGGTAGACCGTTCCGTGTCGCCCTGTGCCGATTCCTCCGCTTTTGCGGGGTCGGTCGATCGGTGGTGCAGAACCTTGGCGACCAGATCGGAGCCGAAGTAGATCGACCCGACTGGCAGCGATGTGGCGAGTAGGACGAGCAGCCAGTTGACCGGGTCCCACTCGGCCAGTCGGGTCCAGTCGACCGACTCGCCGTGCAGCTCGGGCACGAGCCCGTGCACGAAGTTGAGGACGAGCGAGGCGACTGTGTACGCCGCGAGGACCCGCAGCGCGAACTTCTTGTCGGCCCGTTCGGTCAGTACGAGCGTGGCGACCAGGGCGAGGGCCATGAGGCCGTCGACCACGAACGGGTAGAGCGTCGCTCCGGTCTCGTCCGCGCCGACGGCGGTGGCCACGTCCCGCAGCGCGTTCCAGGAGACCCGGAACGCCATGCCGACCACGGCGACCAGAGCGAAGACGAGCAGGGCTTTACCGGCGCGGTTCACGCTTCCTCACCGCCCTCGCACTGATCGGCGCGGTAGAGGAGGCGGGCGACGGCCGCCACGCCGACTCCGGCGAAGAACCCGACGACGGTGATGTCCCGGTTGCCGATGGCGATGCCCCAGACCTCGACGGCGATGCACAGGGCGATCAGGAGCCAGTAGGTGAGGCGGTTCACGCGGCACCGCCCGACCGCGCCAGGCCGGCGCGGTTGGTCAGGTCGCGGCGCTCCGCCAGGACCCGGTGACGGGCCCGCCGGATGCGCCGCTCGTCCAGCACGGTGGCCGGACGGTCGAGCGTCATGATCTCCGCGTCGAGCAGGTCGACCTCCGCCAGAATCAGCGGCATCTCCAGGTCGACCGCGTCCAGCTCCGCGTCCGACGGCTCACCGTCGAACGCAAGGGCCCCGCTCGTGGCGGGGAGTGTGATGATGGACTGCATTGGGTGTGTTCCTCTCAGACAGGAACGGCCCGAACCGAAGCCCCGGTGCTCTAACACCGGGGCTTCTCGCCGTTTGGAACCATCCGGCTCCCCTCAACCCCGCCCGTACGGCACCCCGCGAACGGGGACCGGACGGGCAGAGGAGGCAACCGGCCGCAGCAACCGCTGCGGCTGAGTGCAGGTGGTGCAGGTGTCTCGCCTTCGGGAACTCGAGCTCCCGGCTTAGGCATGCGAGACGGTGACCTTTCGGTCTCGCCCTCCGGTTGACCAGGGATCCGGGGCCCTCAGCCCCGTCTCTCAGGGGCTCCTTGTCGTGCGGGTGCGGCCCTGACCTGCGTCTTGACGACACAGCTCTCCCGGTCAAGCCTGACTTACTTGGCTAGCCCGGTGGGCACAGGAAGAACATAGCCAGCATGGCTAGTCACGTCAACGGGTGGCTAGCCATGCTGCCCAAATAGTCAGGTTCGCCGTACCATCAAGGGCATGACCTTTGAGCTTGAGCCGCTGGACCCGGACGACGACCGACCGCCGTACGAGCAGGTGGCCCGCAGCTTGGGCGCGGCCATCCGCACCAGGAAGCTGGGCCCCGGGGAAAAGCTGCCGTCGCACGCGAAACTGACGGAGCACTACGGGTTCGCCCGCGCCACGATCCAACGCGCGCTCCGAGACCTGGAGGACGAAGGGCTCGTCGTCTCCCGCAAGGGCAGCGGCGTGTTCGTCCGACACCGGACCGAGCGGCCGGCAGGCCTTCGGCCGTACGTCGAGCAGGCATTCGCCAGCCGGAACGTGACGATCGACTTCGCTGGCTTCTCCAGCGAGACGCTCCACGGGGCCCTACAGGAACCGCTCGACAAGATCCGTACGGGGCGGCTGACTCCCGCGAGCATTCGGGTGCGGATCCTCGTTCCAGACATGGCCGTTCCGCAGGCCGCGCCCGTTCGCCGGGAGGACTGCGCCGACGACCCCCGCCTCCGGGCCCGGATGCACGACATCATGGTCGGCTACACCCGCAGCATCACGGACTCGATCAGCGAGCTGGAGCACCTGGGTCTCGTCCAGGAGGGCAACGTGAGCGTGCGTATTCACAGCGGCACGCAGTTCTTCAAGCTATACGTCGTCAACAAGGAAGACGCGTTCTTCGGCTACTACCCGATCCGGCCGAACAAGGTAGTCGCACAGGGGGAAGCCATCGAGATCTACGACCTGGTGGGCAAGGACACCATCCTGTTTCACCACTCCCTCAATGACGGCGACTCGTCCAGCGGCGCCCAGCAGGTAGAGCAGGCACAGATGTGGTTCGACAGCGTGTGGGAGACGATCGGACGGGAGACCACAGCGGATGTCCTCTGAGGCACTGGCGGCCGTGCTCGCTGACTGTGACGCGATCCTCTTCGACTTCGATGGCCCGATCTGCCACGTCTTCCGGGGGCTGCCCGCCCCGGAGGTTGCCAAAGACCTTTCGGCACTGCTCGCCACGCTCGCGCCACAGCTCGCCGATGCGGCCCACTCGACGGATGATCCGATGGTGGTTCACCAGCTCGCACGCGAGGGCGGGCGAGATGTTCTGACTGCCGTCGAGGCGGCGCTCACAGATGCGGAGGTTCGGGCTGTCGTTGTCGCTGGCGAGCCGATGGGCGGGGCCGTCGAGGCGATGATTGCAGCCCGTTCTTCGGGGCGACGCGTAGCCGTGGTCAGCAACAACTCCGGCGACTGCGTACACGCCTACCTCGCGGCACAGGGACTCACCGGAGCCGTCGAGGTCGTGGTCGGCCGACCGGTCCTGCGGCCGGACCTCATGAAGCCGTCGCCGCACCCGCTACTCGAAGCCGCGGCGGCCCTCGGTGTATCCCCGTCACGTTCAGCACTAGTGGGCGACTCCGTAACCGACATCGAGGCGGCGCGAGCGGCAGGCGCGGGCAGCATCGGCTTCGCCAACAAACACGGCAAGAGGGAGGCTCTCACCGCCGCCGGCGCGGGTGCCGTGGTCACCGACATGCGGTCCATCGCGAGTGCCTTCGTAGCAACGTAGCTCAATGGACTGAGCCCCCGAGCGTTCGCCTGGGGGCTCAGCTCGCACCGATCCTTGATCCGTAGACCAGAGCGTGCAGGGATTAGCGCTTCTTGGTCTTCCGCTGCTGCCGGGATGTCCACTTCCCACGGTGCGTCTGGCAGCGGGAGTAGCCGATCATCGCCGGGTTCTTACACGGTTTCCCCGTCTTGGTCTCAGTCGATCCGCACTTGACCTGGTAGCCCACACGTCCTCCCTGTCAATTGGAGCGAGACGGGGGAATTGTCCTCTGGGCTGGTCGGCTTCGAGGGGACGTTCATTCCACCAGGCCAATTCCTTGGCGAAAGCGGCCGGATCCAACCGGCGACGCCAAGCAGGCAAACGTCGGCGAACCAAGGCCTCGGGGTGCAGGCGCCAAGCCCCGGCGGGCATCAGCCGGGCCGTCTGTGGGCCGTACGAGGGGGCCCGTCAACGGCCAACAACGACCAACCATGACGGCTAGAACGCAGGTCATGAGCAGGTCGAAGTCGATCCGATACAGGTCGCTCTGACGGGTAGTCAGTTCTAGTTATAGTGGGCAATGGTCGAGCACACTCCGTACCGTCGCGAAGACCTTCGGCACCGCGGGGAACTTCCGCACCACCGTGGAGAGATGAGGATCCATGCCCGCTCGACAGGGACCCACCCCGCAGGCGACCGCGCACGGCGGCGGCGTCTGGTCGCTCCGGGTGCCCATCCCGGACAACCCGCTCGGCCACACCCTGGTCCACGTCCTCGACACCGACCGCGGCCCGGTGCTCGTCGACACCGGCTGGGACGACCCCGCCTCCTGGACCGAGCTCACCGCGGGACTCGCGTCGCTGCGGATCGACATCGCCGACGTCCACGGCGTCGTCATCACCCACCACCACCCCGACCACCACGGCCTCTCCGGCAAGGTCCGCGAGGCCTCCGGCGCCTGGATCGCGATGCACGCCGCCGACGCCGACGTCGTACGCCGCACCCGCGACGCCGAACCGGGCACCTGGCTCGACTACCTCGCCCGCAAGCTCGCCGCCGTCGGCGCCCCCGAGGAGCACCTCGCGCCACTGCGTGCCGCCCGCGCCTCCGGCCGGACGCGGACCCTGCCCGGCCTGGGCTCCGCCCTCCCCGACCGGGAGATCGTCCCCGGCGAGCTGCTCGACCTCGCCGGACGGCGGCTGCGGGCCGTCTGGACCCCCGGCCACACCCCCGGCCACGTCTGCCTCCACCTGGAGGAGGAGCACCCCTCCCGGCTGCCCGGCCACGGCCGGCTCTTCTCCGGCGACCACCTGCTGCCCGGGATCACCCCGCACATCGGGCTCTACGAGGACCCCGACGACGCCACCGCCGCCGCCGACCCCCTGGGCGACTACCTCGACTCCCTCGAACGCATCGGCCGCCTCGGCGTCGCCGAGGTCCTCCCCGCCCACCAGCACCCCTTCACGGACGCCGCCGGCCGGGTCCGCGAGCTGCTCGACCACCACGAGGAACGGCTCACCGGACTCCTCGGACTGCTCGCCACCCCGCTCACCCCGTGGCAGCTCGCCGAACGGATGGAGTGGAACCGCCCCTGGGACCAGATCCCCTACGGCTCCCGCAACATCGCCGTCAGCGAGGCCGAGGCGCATCTGCGCCGGCTGGTGAAACTGGGCCGTGCCGAGGCGGTGCCGGGCTCGGAGCCGGTGCGGTACGTCGCGGTGTGAGGCGCCTCGCACCCGCCCGGCCGGGAGGCTACGGGCCGGTAGAGTGGCCCGGTCGTCATCATGCCCGTACAGGGGGAAGCCGGTGCGAATCCGGCGCTGACCCGCAACCGTGAACGGCCTTCCCAGGGGGTCGTGAGTCGGAATGCCCTGTCCGGGACGTGACCGCCGGCACCGTCGAGGAATACGGAGCCGGAGCCTGGTGCCCCTGAGGCGTGCCGGTGCCCGGCCGCAGGAGAGGGTCCCATGAACACCGTCCGCCGCGGCGCCACCGCGCTCGCCGCCGCCACCGTCCTGCTCTGCACCGGAGCGGCCGGGATCGCGGGAGCAGCCACCGCCGCACCCTCCCCCACCCCCTCTCCCGTCCCGGTCCCCGACGGTCTGTACGGCACGAAGGACCCCACGTACGACGGGGTGTGGCGGCAGTCGCTCGCCTTCCTCGCCCAGCGCGCCACCGGCTTCCAGCCCTCCGACCAGGCCGTGGAGTGGCTGCTCGGCCAGCAGTGCGCCGACGGCTCGTTCAGCTCGTTCCGCGCGGACGCCGCGGCGCCCTGCGACGCGAAGACCATGCGGGACAGCAACGCGACCGCCCTCGCCGTGCAGGGCCTGCGCGCGGTCCGCCGACAGTCCGGCTCCCCCGAGACCATCGACAAGGCCGTCAAGGCGGGCTCCGACTGGCTGCGCACCGTGCAGAACAAGGACGGCGGCTGGGGTTACAGCCCCGGCGGCCCCAGCGACGCCAACTCCACCTCGGTCGTCGTCGGCGCGCTCGCCGCGACGGGCGTGCGGCCGGGCTCCTTCACCTCCGCCGAGGGCCGTACGCCCTACGACGCGCTGCTGACCTTCGCGCTGCCCTGCTCGGACAAGGAGGGCCCGGGCGCCTTCGCGTACCAGCCCGACAAGGCCGGGAAGCTGCTCGCGAACGCCGACGCCACCGCCGCGGCCACCCTCGCGGGGCTCGGCAAGAGCGTCGTCGCCACCAAGGCCTCGCCCGAGCAGCCGCCCGTCTGCGACGACCTGTCGAAGCCGACGGTCGAGCGGGCCGCGCTCAACGGCGCCTCCTACCTGGCGAAGACCCTCGGGAAGACCGGCCACCTGAACCTGCCTCCGATGCCGGGCGCCGCCGACACCGGTGAGCAGCCCGACGTCGGCAACACCGCCGACGCCGTCGTCGCGCTCGCCGCCTCGGGCGCCTCGGCGGAGGCGAAGCCCGCCCTGGAGTGGCTGGAGAAGAACTCCGCCGCCTGGGCGAAGGAGGGCGGCCCCGCCGCGTACGCGCAGCTGATCCTGGCCGCGCGGGCGATGGAGACGGACCCGCGCGAGTTCGGTGCGGCGGACCTGGTCGAGCAGCTGAACGCGACCGGCCCGGCGCCGAAGACCCCGGACACCTCGGCCTCCTCCACGAGTGACGACGAGGGCGGCTTCGACGTCTGGTGGATCATCGGCATCGGCACGGTCGTCGGCGTCGGCATCGGCTTCCTCGTGAGCGGCCGCAAGAAGTGACCGGCGCGCGACACGACGGCGCGCGGCAGGACGGTACGCGACGGGATGGGGCACGAGGGCGCGGTGGG
Organism: Streptomyces sp. adm13(2018); assembly: GCF_008042145.1. Classification (GTDB taxonomy): domain Bacteria; phylum Actinomycetota; class Actinomycetes; order Streptomycetales; family Streptomycetaceae; genus Streptomyces. The sequence continues at coordinate 830,750 of NZ_RDBH01000129.1, read as the reverse complement.
CGCGCGGCGGGTGCCGCCGCCGGGGCGCTCGTGACGCTCACCGCGGTCGTCGCCGCGGCGGCCCCGGCGCAGGCGGCCGGCTACCGCTACTGGTCGTTCTGGGAGAGCGGCGGCGGGACGACCTGGTCGTACGCCACGCAGGGCCCGGCGACCGCCCGCCCCGCCGACGGCGACGCGATCGGCTTCCGCTTCGCGATCAGCAGCGGCACCGACGACACCTCGCGGCCGTCCACCGCCCCCGACTTCGCGAAGATCTGCGGGGACACGGCGGTGAAGGACGGCAGCAAGCGGATCGCGGTGGTCGTCGACTTCGGCGGCGCGGCGGACGCGCCGCCCGGCGAGGCCCCGCCGACGCCGCCGGTCGAGACCGGCTGCGCCCAGGTCCGTACGGACGCGACGGCCGCGGAGGCGCTCGCCGAGGTGGCGAAACCGCTGCGGTACGACGGCGCGGCCATGCTGTGCGGGATCGCCGGCTACCCGGCGCGCGGCTGCGGCGAAGCCGTCGCGGAGAACGGTGGGACCGACGGGACCGCGAAGACCCCGGCGCCGAGCGCGTCGGCGGCGTCCGACGGGGACGGCGGCGGCCCGTCCGTCGGCGTGCTCGCCGGCGGCGCGGCCGTGCTGGTCCTGGGCGGCGCGGCGGTCTGGAAGGCCCGCCGGCGCGGATGAGCCGCGCCGCGAGCCCGGTCCCGGCCCTGGCCCTGGCCCCYGCCCTGGTCCTGGCCCCGGCCCTGGCCCTGGCCCTGGCCCTGGCCCTGGCCCTGGCCCCTATGACGTCCCCCGGTCCCCGGACGAACACGAGCCCCGTATGAAGGTGAGTACCGCCCTCCGCGCCCCGGAGGCGACCCGGTCCAACGCCCTGCACGCCGGTGCGTGGTGGATCTGGGCGCTCGGCCTGGCCGTCGCCGCCTCGCGCACCACGAATCCGCTGCTGCTCGGCATGCTCGTGGGCGTCGCGGGCTATGTCGTGGCGGCCCGGCGCACGGACGCGCCCTGGGCCCGCTCGTACGGCGCGTTCGTGAAGCTCGGCCTGTTCGTGGTGTTCCTGCGGGTCGTGTTCTCGCTGCTGCTCGGCTCCCCGATCCCGGGCACCCACCCGCTGTTCACCCTGCCCGAGGTGCCGCTGCCCGACTGGGTGCAGGGGGTGCGGATCGGGGGGCGGGTCACGGCCGAGCAGCTGGTGTTCGCGCTGTACGACGGCGCCAAGCTGGCGACCCTGCTGATCTGCGTGGGCGCGGCGAACTCGCTGGCCAACCCGGCGCGGCTGCTGAAGTCGCTGCCGGGCGCGCTGTACGAGGCCGGGGTCGCCGTGGTCGTGGCGATGACGTTCGCGCCGAACATGGTCGCGGACGTGGTCCGGCTGCGGACCGCCCGGCGGCTGCGCGGCCGCCCCACGGGCGGGGTGCGGGCGGTCCTCCAGATCGGTCTGCCGGTCCTGGAGGGGGCCCTGGAGCGGTCCATCGCGGTCGCGGCGTCGATGGACGCGCGCGGGTACGGGCGCACCGCCAGCGTCCCCGCCTCGGTCCGGCGCACCACGAACCTCCTGACCCTGGGCGGACTGCTCGGGATCTGCGCCGGGTCGTACGGTCTCCTCGCGGCGGAGGGCGCCGGATACGGGCTGCCGCTGCTGGGGGCGGGGCTGCTCGCGGCCATGGCGGGGCTGCGGCTCGGCGGGCTGCGGACGGTTCGCACCCGCTACCGGCCGGACCGCTGGGGCGGACGGGCCTGGCTGGTCGCGGGCTCCGGGGTGGCGGTCGCGGCCCTGATGATCGGGGCGAACGCGTACGCGCCGGAGGCGCTGCACCCGGGAGTGGTGCCGCTGGAGGCGCCGGAGCTGCCGCTCTGGCCGGCGCTGTCGGTCCTGGTGGGGCTGCTGCCGGCGTTCGTGGCCCCCGTACCCGCTCCCCTGCGGGGGCCCGCGGCCGATCCCGGTCCCGGGACGGCGTCCGCTGCGAAGGAGAAGGCGTGATCCGCTTCGAGAACGTCTCGGTGACCTACGAGGACGCCGAGCCGACCCTGCGGGACCTGAGCCTGACCGTCCCCGAGGGCGAGCTGGTCCTGCTCGTCGGCCCCTCGGGCGTCGGCAAGTCGACCCTCCTCGGTGCGGTCTCCGGCCTCGTCCCGCACTTCACGGGCGGCACGCTGACCGGCCGCGTCACGGTCGACGGCCGCGACACCCGGACCCATCCGCCGCGCGAGCTGGCGGACGTGGTCGGCACGGTCGGCCAGGACCCGTCGGCGCACTTCGTCACCGACACGGTCGAGGACGAGCTGGCCTACGGCATGGAGTCGCTGGGCCTCGCGCCGGGCGTCATGCGGCGCCGGGTCGAGGAGACCCTGGACCTGCTGGGCCTCGCGGAGCTCCGCGACCGCCCGATCGCCACGCTCTCCGGCGGGCAGCGCCAGCGGGTCGCGATCGGCTCGGTCCTGACCCCGCACCCGAAGGTGCTGGTCCTGGACGAGCCGACCTCGGCCCTCGACCCGTCGGCGGCCGAGGACGTCCTGGCGGTGCTCCAGCGGCTGGTGCACGACCTGGGCACCACCGTGCTGCTCGCGGAGCACCGGCTGGAGCGGGTGGTGCAGTACGCGGACCGGGTGCTGATGCTGCCGGAGGGCGTGCTCGGCTCGCCCGCCGAGATCATGGCCGTCTCGCCGGTGCACCCGCCGGTGGTGGGACTGGGCCGGCTGGCCGGCTGGGAGCCGCTGCCCCTGACGGTCCGGGACGCGCGACGCCGGGCCGCGGGCCTGAAGGAACGGCTGGAGGGGCGGGTTCCCGCGGAGGGTGCGCCGCCGTGGGGTCCCGCGGGGGGCGCGCCTGCCGCGGCCCCCGCCGCTGACGGCGACGGCGGGCTCCGCGCCGGGCCGTCCGGCGGCGGGAAGTCCGGGCCCTCCGGTGGCCGGGCCCCCGAGCCCTCCCGTGGCGGGAGGGAGCGGGGAGGCCTGTCGTTCCTGCGGCGCCGCACCCGGCCCGCGACCCCCGCCACGTCCGGCGCGTCCGGCACGTCCCCGAGCCCGTCCCCCGCCGCGTCTCCCCTCGTGCTGACCGAGCGCCTCGGTGTCCGGCGGGGCCGTGTGGAGGCGCTGCGTGCCGTGGACCTCCGCGTCCGGGCCGGCGAGACCCTCGCCCTGATGGGCCGCAACGGCGCCGGGAAGTCCACCCTCCTGTCCACCCTCGTCGGCATGATCGCCCCGACCTCGGGATCCGTCCTGGTCGCGGGCCGCACCCCGCACAGCACCAGCCCGCGCGAGCTGATCCGCCAGGTCGGTCTGGTGCCGCAGGAACCGCGCGACCTGCTGTACGCGGACACCGTCGGCGCGGAGTGCGCGGCGGCCGACGGGGACGCGGGCGCGGCGCCCGGGACCTGCCGGGCCCTGGTGTCCGAGCTGCTGCCGGGCGTCGCGGACGACACCCACCCGCGGGACCTGTCGGAGGGGCAGCGGCTGGCCCTGGCGCTGGCCGTCGTCCTGACCGGCCGGCCGCCGCTGCTCCTCCTGGACGAGCCGACCCGCGGCCTGGACTACGCGGCGAAGGCCCGGCTGGTGACCCACCTGCGGGCGCTCGCCGCCGACGGGCACGCGATCGTGCTCGCGACGCACGACGTGGAGCTGGCGGCCGAGCTGGCGCACCGGGTGGTGATCATCGCCGACGGCGAGGTGGTGGCGGACGGGCCGACGGCCGAGGTGGTCGTCTCCTCTCCCGCGTTCTCGCCGCAGGTGGCGAAGATCCTGGCCCCGCAGCCCTGGCTCACGGTCGAGCAGGTGGAGGAGGCACTCCGGTGAACACCCGCACGGCCCGTCC
>NZ_RDBH01000129.1:817105-826851 GCF_008042145.1 Streptomyces sp. adm13(2018) | reverse complement strand
GGCGCGCCGGTCCGCCGCGCCCGCCCGGCCCGGCCCGTCCGGCTGGGACCCCGCTCCGTCACCGCGCTGGCCCTCGTCTCGCTCGTCGGTCTCTTCGCCTTCTGCTGGCCGCTCTTCGCGGATGCGGGTTCCGCCGTGACCTCGCACGCCGGGGACGCCCCGTGGCTGTTCGCGGCCCTGCTGCCGCTCCTGGTCGCGGTGGTCGTGGCGACGATCGCGGACTGCGGCATGGACGCGAAGGCGGTGGCCATGCTGGGCGTGCTGGCCGCCGTGGGCGCGGCCCTGCGGCCGCTGGGCGCGGGCACGGCCGGCCTGGAGCCGATGTTCTTCCTGATGGTGCTGAGCGGCCGGGTCCTGGGGCCGGGCTTCGGGTTCGTCCTCGGCGCGGTGACGATGTTCGCGTCGGCGCTGCTCACCGGCGGTGTGGGGCCGTGGATGCCGTTCCAGATGCTGTCGATGGGGTGGTTCACCATGGGCGCCGGGCTGCTGCCGGGGCCGTGGCTGCGGGGCCGGGGCGAGCTGCTGATGCTGTCCGCGTACGGGTTCGTGGCGGCCTTCGCGTACGGCACGATCATGAATCTCCAGGGCTGGGTGCTGCTCCAGGGCCTGAGCAGCGGCATCTCGTTCCAGCCGGGGGCGCCGCTGCACGAGAACCTGGTCCGCTTCCTGGCCTACATCGCCGCCACCTCCCTCGGCTGGGACCTGGGGCGGGCCGTCCTCACCGTGGTCCTCACCCTCACCGTCGGCGGCACGCTCCTGAAGGCGCTCCGCCGGGCCACGCGGCGGGCGAACTTCGAGGCCCAGGTCACATTCGAGGGCCCCGGGAGGCCCTCCCCGGGTGAGCCGCCCCACAGGACCTACGTCACGTACGACGCGGAATAGTAGCCGGGCGCTACCGGGTCAAACCTCCCACATCAGGTCATGACCTGCGGAAACCTCCCGTACCCCCTGCGGGGGACGAGGGCCCCGGGTCCGAACCTTCCTCGTACAGGGGGTCGTTGCATCGGCGTTCCGGCCCTGCTTCTCTGGTGGACGTCGCCAGGCAGCCGGTGCTCACCGCAGCGCCTCGGACGGCCGGTCCCCCCAGTTCCCGGGTTCCCCGGGCTCTGGTTCCGGCTTGCCGAAATCGTCCGGCGCGCCCCTTGTCCCCGAAGTTAGGCAGAGATCTTGATCCGCTCGATCACCACCCGTGTCGCCGCCCGCAAGCGGACCCTCGCCGGCACCGCGGCCGTCCTGCTCGCCGCCTCCGGTGCGGTCATCGGCACGACCGGCTCGGCTTCCGCCGCCAGCCCGCAGGACGTCGCACGCAAGATCGTGCCCGCCTCGCAGTACGCCTCGTTCAGCAAGATCGTCGAGCACGAGTCGCACTGGAACCACCAGGCCACCAACTCCTCCAGCGGCGCCTACGGCCTCGTCCAGGCCCTCCCGGCCTCGAAGATGTCCTCGGCCGGCTCCGACTGGAAGACGAACCCCGCCACCCAGATCAAGTGGGGTCTGAACTACATGAACGAGCGCTACGGCTCCCCGAACGCCGCCTGGGCGTTCTGGCAGGCCAACGGCTGGTACTAAGAGTCACCGCCGCCCGAGCGCCCACCCGCAAGGCCCCGCCTCCCGTCAGGGAGGGCGGGGCCTGCGGCGTTTCCGGACACTCCGCCGAGAAGCCCTAGAGCCGCTGGATGATCGTCCCGGTCGCCACCGCGCCGCCCGCGCACATGGTGATCAGGGCGAACTCCTTGTCGGCGCGTTCCAGCTCGTGCAGGGCCGTGGCGATCAGCCGGGCGCCGGTGGCCCCGACGGGGTGGCCGAGGGCGATGGCGCCGCCGTTGACGTTCACCTTCGCGAGACCGTCCAAGTCCCGATCGAATTCCTGCGCCCAGCTCAGCACGACCGATGCGAAGGCCTCGTTGATCTCGACGAGGTCGATGTCACGGAGCGACATCCCGGCCTTCCCGAGGACGGCCCGGGTGGCGTCGATCGGTCCGTCGAGGTGGAAGTGCGGGTCCGCGCCGACCAGTGCCTGGGCGACGATCCGGGCGCGGGGCTTGAGCTTGAGGGCGCGGGCCATGCGCTTGGAGGCCCACAGCAGCGCGGCGGCGCCGTCGGAGATCTGGGAGGAGTTCCCGGCGGTGTGGACGGCCGTCGGCATCACGGGCTTGAGGCGGGCGAGGCCCTCCATGGTGGTGTCCCGCAGCCCCTCGTCCCGGTCGACGAGCCGCCACATGCCCTGCCCGGCCGCCTGCTCCTCCTCCGTGGTGGGGACCTGGACGGCGAAGGTCTCGCGCTTGAAGCGCTCCTCGGACCAGGCCTTCGCGGCGCGCTCCTGGGAGAGCAGGCCGAGGGAGTCGACGCGTTCGCGGGTGAGGCCGCGGTGGCGGGCGATGCGCTCGGCGGCCTCGAACTGGTTGGGGAGGTCGACGTTCCACTCGTCGGGGAAGGGCTTGCCGGGACCGTGCTTGGACCCGGACCCGAGCGGGACGCGGGACATGGCCTCGACGCCGCAGCTGATCCCGATGTCGATGACGCCGGCCGCGACCATGTTGGCGACCATGTGGCTCGCCTGCTGCGAGGAGCCGCACTGGCAGTCGACCGTGGTCGCCGCCGTCTCGTAGGGGAGGCCCATGGTGAGCCAGGCCGTGCGGGCGGGGTTCATGGACTGCTCGCCGGCGTGGGTGACGGTGCCGCCGACGATCTGCTCGACGCAGTCGGCGTGGATGCCGGTGCGCCCGAGGAGTTCCCGGTAGGTCTCGCCCAGGAGGTAGGCGGGGTGCAGGTTGGCGAGCGCGCCTCCGCGCTTGCCGATGGGGGTGCGTACGGCTTCGACGATGACGGGTTCCGCGGCCATGAGCTCGTCCTCTCCTCGACCGGACGGGGCGTCCCGGCATCCCGTCGGTCGGCGTCACGGGGGAACTAGTACGCGTTCTAGTTCTGAGTGCAGTCTTATGACTGCTACCGCGGGTACGCAAGGGTCCGGGAGGCAACACTTCCCGTTCCGGGCCTTGCTACTTGAAGAACTCGTTACTAACTTTCCCGGCAACTTCTGATGGTCCATCAGATATGGAGAGTGTTGCCGATGGCCGCCTGCCCCCACCTCCCCGACGGGCGTCTTCCCGAGGGGTTCGACGCCACCGACCCCGATCTGCTCCGCGACCGCGTCCCGTTCCCGGAGTTCGCCCGGCTGCGGCGGACGGCACCGGTCTGGTGGTGCTCCCAGCCGCCCGGCGTCACGGGCTTCGCGGACGGCGGGTACTGGGCCGTCACGCGCCACGCCGACGTCAAGTACGTCTCCACGCACCCCGAGTTGTTCTCCTCGAACGAGAACACGGCCGTCATCCGCTTCAACGAGCACATCTCCCGGGACCAGATCGAGGTTCAGAAACTGATCATGCTCAACATGGACCCGCCCGAGCACACCCGGGTCCGCCAGATCGTCCAGCGCGGCTTCACCCCCCGGGCCATCCGGAACCTGGAGACCGCCCTGCGCGACCGGGCGCACGCCATCGTCGCCGAGGCACGGAACGGCGCGGACCCCGACGGCACCTTCGACTTCGTCACCCGGGTCGCCGTCGAGCTCCCCCTCCAGGCCATCGCCGAACTCATCGGCGTCCCCCAGGAGGACCGTTCCCGCATCTTCGACTGGTCGAACAAGATGGTCGCGTACGACGACCCCGAATACGCCATCACCGAGGAGATCGGCGCCGAGGCGGCGATGGAACTCATCGGCTACGCGATGAACATGGCCGCCGCGCGCAAGAAGTGCCCGGCCGCCGACATCGTCAGCCAACTCGTCGCGGCCGAGGGCGAGGGCAACCTCTCCTCCGACGAGTTCGGCTTCTTCGTCCTGCTGCTCGCCGTCGCCGGCAACGAGACCACGCGCAACGCCATCAGCCACGGCATGCACGCCTTCCTCACCCACCCGGACCAGTGGGAACTCTTCAAGCGGGAGCGGCCGGCCACCGCCGCCGAGGAGATCGTGCGCTGGGCGACCCCCGTCGTCTCCTTCCAGCGGACCGCGACCCAGGACACCGAACTCGGCGGGCAGCAGATCGCCAAGGGCGACCGCGTCGGCCTCTTCTACTCCTCCGCCAACAACGACCCCGAGGTCTTCACCGAACCCGAGCGCTTCGACATCACCCGCGACCCCAACCCCCACCTCGGCTTCGGCGGCGGCGGACCCCACTTCTGCCTGGGCAAGTCCCTCGCCATCAAGGAGATCGAGCTGATCTTCAACGCGCTCGCGGACGCCCTGCCCGACCTGACCCTCACGGGCGAACCGCGCCGGCTGCGGGCCGCCTGGCTGAACGGCGTGAAGGAACTACGGGTGAGGACGGGGGCGTAGACAGCGGGTCGGGGCACCTCGACGTACGGCGTGCGGAACCGCCCTCCCGTCCCGCACGTCCCACCCCGCATGCGGGGGACACACAGAATCCTGACCACCATCGTCGCGCTGCTCGCGCTCCAGCTCGGCTCGCTCGTCGCACCGGCGTACGCCTGCGGCTGCGGCGCCATGATCCCGACCAGGGACCAGCGGATCGGCGTCGACCGCGAGGAGTCGGCGGTCCACTGGGACGGCCGCACCGAGACCGTCGTCATGCGCTTCCGCGTCCACGGCAACGCCTCCCGGGCCGCCTGGATCATGCCCGTACCGCAGCGCGCCGACGTCACCCTCGGCGAACCGGAACTCTTCGACGCGCTCGACCGGCTGGCCGCCCCCGAGCAGCGCGACCGCACGTACTTCTGGCCGCGTACGGGCGACTGGCCGTTCGACAGCGGGTACGGCGACGGCTCGGCCGCCGGCGCCCCGCCGCCCGGCGCGAGCGGGGTCGGCGTCGTCGGACGCGAGCGCCTCGGCCCCTTCGACGTCGCCCGGCTGACGGCGACCGACCCGAAGGCCCTCGGCGGCTGGCTCCGCGCCCACGGCTTCGACCTCCCCGAGCGGCTGACCGACGCGCTCCAGCCCTACGTGGAGCGGCGGTGGGAGTACGTCGCCGTCCGCCTCGCCCCCGAGGAGGAGAACACCGTCCTCCAGGGCGAGCTGACCCCGCTCCGCATCACCTTCAACTCCACCGAACTCGTCTACCCCATGCGGCTCTCCCGTCTCGCCAGGAGCTCCCAGAGCCTCGGCCTCTCCGTCCTCTCCGAGCACCGGATGGAGCCCCGCTCCGCGATCGGCGGCGACGCCCCCGAGGTGACGTTCGCCGGCCGGATCGAGCGACCCGACGGCGCCGTCGCCCGGCTGGCCGGAGACCGGTCGGTCCATCTCACCGTCCTGGAGCAGGAGTTCCCGCACCCGGAGCGGATCGACGACGACCACCACCTGCGGACCGTCGCCGACACCCCGTACCGGCGGGTCGAGTACACCGACCGGCTGCTCACGGTGGCCGGCGGAATCCCCGTGTGGCTGCTGACCGTCGGCGGCGGCCTGCTCCTCGCGGCGCTCGGGACGCTCCTGGCCGTACGGGTAGCACGGCGCCGCCCGGCACTCCGCCCCGGTGTACGTTCGACCGCATGACGAACCCTCAGTGGCACGCGGTCGACGCCTACTTCGCCGAGACGATCACCCCCGCCGACGAGGCGCTGACCGCAGCGCTCGACGCCTCCACGGCGGCCGGACTCCCCGAGATCGCCGTCGCCCCCAACCAGGGCAAGCTGCTCCAGCTGCTCGCCCTGACGCAGGGCGCCCGGACCATCCTGGAAATCGGCACCCTCGGCGGCTACAGCACGATCTGGCTGGCCCGGGCCCTGCCCGCCGACGGCCGGCTGATCACCCTGGAGTACGACCCGGCGCACGCGGACGTCGCCCGTGCGAACCTCGCCCGCGCCGGCCTGGACAAGCTCGTCGAGGTCCGGACCGGCGCCGCCCTGGACAGCCTGCCGGGCCTGGAGGCGGAGGGCGCGGGCCCCTTCGACCTGGTCTTCATCGACGCCGACAAGGTCAACAACCCGCGCTACGTGGAGTGGGCCCTCAAGCTCTCCCGCCCGGGCACGCTGATCATCGTGGACAACGTGGTGCGCGGCGGCAGGATCACGACCCCGGACCCGAGCGACCCGGCGATCACCGGCACCCGTGAACTCTTCGACCTCGTCGCCGCCGAACCCCGCCTGGACGCGACCGCCGTCCAGACCGTCGGCGCCAAGGGCTACGACGGACTCCTCCTCGCCCGCGTGGTGCGCTAGCGGCCCGTCGCGGGCCGGCGGCCCCGTCCTCACACCGCCTTGACCGGCGGATGTACGAGACTGCACGTATGCGATCAAGGCCGGGCGCGGCGCCCGGCCCGTACGTCCCGAGAGGTGTCAAGTGCCCAGTGTGGTGAAGATCAACGTGCTGACCGTGCCGGCCGAGCAGCGTGAGGTCCTGGAGCAGCGGTTCGCCTCGCGGGCCGGGGCCGTCGAGGGGTCCGACGGGTTCGAGTGGTTCGAGCTGCTGCGTCCCGTCGAGGGCACCGACCAGTACCTCGTGTACACGCGCTGGCGCAGCGAGGAGGACTTCCAGGCCTGGATGAACGGCTCCATGAAGGCCGCGCACGGAGGCGGCGCGGGTGGTTCGGAAGGGGGCTCCGCGGGCGGTTCCGAGGGCGGCGCGGAGGGTGGCGGGCGGCCGAAGCCCGCGGCCACCGGCGCCACCCTCTGGTCCTTCGAGGTCGTCCAGCAGGCCTCCCCGCGGGGCTGATCCCGCCGCCCGGAAAACCGGGCGCGCCCCGGGCCGTGCGCGCCGCACAATGGCGCGCATGACCTGGACCTTCTCCCCCGAGCACGTCGACACCCCGGACGCCGCCGCCCTGCGCCGCGACTACCTGGACGACGTCGCGAGCCGCTACTGGAAGCGCCCCGCGACACCGGAGGAACTCGACGAGTACCTCACCGGCGACGGCGCCGAGCGGCTGGCCCCGCCGACCGGCCGGTTCCTGGTCGCGCGGTACGAGGGCGAGCCGGCCGGCTGCGGCGGAGTGCTCGTCCTCGACGGGGGCCGTGCCGAACTGACCCGCATCTTCCTGCGGCACGCCTTCCGCGGCCGGGGCGGGGCGGGGGCGCTCCTGGACCGTCTGGAGGACGAGGCACGCGGGCTCGGCGCCCGCCGGATGGTCCTGAACACGCGCCTCGACCTGGTCGAGGCGCGTGCCCTGTACACCCGGCACGGGTACGACGAGATTCCGGCGTACTGCACGGGCCCGTACATGGACGTCTGGTACGGCAAGGACCTCTGAGGGCCCCCTCCCCGCGGGCCGGGGCGCCCGGGATTCGTCAGGGGCGGGAACCGCCGGGCGGATCGGGGTCGTGGGGGCGTTCGGCGTCCGATCCGCTGAGTTCCGCGGTCAGCTCCTCGACGAGTTTCACCAGGTCGGTGGGCCGGTCCGGCCCCCACCAGTCGCCGAGCAGCTCGGCGAGGGACTCCTCGCGGGCCGCCGCGAGCCGGGTCGCGGCCCCCACGCCCTCCTCGGTGAGGATCAGCTGGGTGCCCTCCCGCAGGACCAGGCTCCGCTCCTCCACCTGGCGCGAGGCCCGGGTGATCACCTCCAGGGGCACCGGTACGTGCTCGGCGAGCCGGGCGGGTTCGACGGTGCCGTGACGGCGGATCCGCAGCAGCAGCCAGCTCGCGGCGGGCAGCAGGTCGAGCCCGGCGCGGGCGGTGATCCTCTCGTAGACCGCCTTGCGCCCCTCGCGGGAGCCGAGGACGGACAGGGCGCGGGCGCACTCCTCGTACGAGGAGCGCTCGACGGGGTTGGACGCGAGCGTCTGGCTGGTGTCGGGCGCGGTGACCGAGCCCCGCAGCTTGTCCTCCTTGAGGAACCAGGCCACGACGAAGGCGACCAGGACGACGGGCGCCGCGTACAGGAAGACGTCGGTGATGGACGAGGCGTACGCGTGGAGCACGGAGGGGCGCAGTTCGGCCGGGAGCCGTGCGACCGTGCGCGGGTCGGCGGCGACCTGCTCGGGGCCGACGCCGGGCGGCAGGGCCTGCCCCGCGGCGGCGGCGAACACCTCGTCGAGCTTGCCGGTGAGCCGGCTGGTGAAGATCGTGCCGAAGACGGCGACGCCGAACGACGCCCCGATGGAGCGGAAGAAGGTGGCACCGGAGGTGGCGACGCCGAGGTCCGCGTACGGGACGGAGTTCTGCACGACCAGGACGAGGACCTGCATCACCAGGCCGAGGCCGGCGCCGAAGACGAAGAAGCAGAGGCTCATCTCCCAGGTGGAGCTGTTCTCCGACAGCCCGTGGAGCAGCAGCAGTCCGACGCAGGTGACGCCGGTGCCCACGATCGGGAAGACCTTCCAGCGGCCGGTGCGGGAGACGATCTGCCCGGAGCCCGTCGACATGATCAGCATGCCGGCCACCATCGGCAGCATGTGCACGCCGGACATGGTGGGCGTGACGCCCTGCACCACCTGGAGGAAGGTCGGCAGATAGGTCATGGCGCCGAACATGGCGAAGCCGACGACGAAGCTGATGACCGCGACCAGGCTGAACGTCCGGATCCCGAAGAGCCTGAGCGGGATGACCGGCTCGGCCGCCCGCCGCTCGACCCGCACGAAGCAGACGAGGAGGACGGCGCCGAGCACGGCGAGCCCGATGATCTGCGGCGAGTCCCACGCCCAGGTGGTGCCGCCGAGCGAGGCCACCAGGACCAGACAGGTGGCGACGGAGGCGATGAGGAAGGTGCCGAGGTAGTCGATGGTGTGCCGGGCGGAGCGGACCGGGATGTGCAGGACGGCCGCGATCACGAAGAGGGCGACGATGCCGATCGGCAGGTTGATGTAGAAGACCCAGCGCCAGGAGAGCTGCTGGGTGAAGACCCCGCCGAGCAGCGGACCGAGGACGCTGGTGGTGCCGAAGACGGCGCCGAAGAGGCCCTGGTACTTGCCGCGCTCCCGGGGCGACACCAGGTCCCCGACGATCGCCATCGACAGGACCATGAGGCCGCCGCCGCCGAGGCCCTGGACCGCGCGGAAGGCGATGAGCTGCGGCATGTTCTGGGCGATGCCGCAGAGCGCGGAGCCGATGAGGAAGAGGACGATCGCCGCCTGGAAGAGCTTCTTGCGCCCGTACTGGTCGCCGAGCTTGCCCCACAGCGGGGTGGCCGCCGTGGACGCCAGCATGTAGGCGGTGACCACCCAGGACAGGTGCTCCATGCCGCCGAGCTCGCTGACGATGGTCGGCAGCGCGGTGGAGACGATGGTCTGGTCGAGGGCGGCCAGCAGCATGCCGAGGAGCAGCGCGCCGATCGCCACGAGGACGGTGCGGTGGCCCTGCCCCTGCCCGGGCCCCGGAGCGCCGCCGCCGAGCTCGGGCGGGCTGACGTGCTGGGCCATGGGCGTCTCCTCGGGGCGTCGCGTCGGGCGTCCCGCCGGACGCGCCATGGGACGGCGTCTCCATCCTGGTCCGAATGTCCGGATACGGCCTGGCGGAGGGCGCACCCGGGTGCAGTCCGCGCCGTCCTGCCGGCCGCCTGTTCGTTGCCCGGCGGGGGCTGGGCTGCATAATCGCCAGCAGTTGTCTCGGGGAGGGGACCCATCATGAGCGGACACATCTGTCCTGAATGCGGTGTACAGAGACCTGGCTGCGCCTGCGCCCGGGCTGAACTGGCTGCGGCCGAGGACTTCGATCCGCTCCGGATCAGGCCGTACGTGACGCTGGACGCACCGGACGGCGRCGCGGTGGTCTCGCGCGGGGTCGGCGAGGACGACGTCGGCTCCGGAGTCCGCGACGAGGCGGAGGCGGAGGGTGACTCGGACACGGCGAGGTTCAGGGA
>NZ_RDBH01000129.1:787837-817005 GCF_008042145.1 Streptomyces sp. adm13(2018) | reverse complement strand
GGTTGGCCAAGGCGGCCCCCGGTTTTGTATCGTGGAAGAACAAAGTGGCCCCGCCCGCATTCCCTGACCGGTGGGCGGGACCGCTTCGTTCTCCGCACCACCCCCTCTGGAGACCCGATGCCTGCCACCACCCCGGCAACGCTCACCGCCCGCGCCCTCCTCCTCGACATGGACGGCACCCTCGTCAACTCGGACGCCGTCGTCGAACGCTGCTGGCGACGCTGGGCGGAGCGGCAGGGTCTCGACGGGGACGCCGTGCTCAAGGTGGTCCACGGCCGCCAGGGATACGCGACCATGGCCGTCCTCCTCCCGAACCGCCCGATGGCCGAGAACCACGCCGACAACCGGGTCATGCTCGCCGAGGAGACCGCCGACCTGGACGGTGTCGTACCGGTCCCCGGCGCCCCCGCCTTCATGGCCGCGCTCGCCGAGCTGCCGCACGCCCTGGTGACCTCGGCGGACGAGGCCCTCGCGCAGGCCCGGATGGGCGCCGCGGCGCTCCCGATGCCGGTCACCCGGGTCACCGCCGAGAGCGTCGGGGCCAGCAAGCCGGACCCCGAGGGCTTCCTGAAGGGCGCGGCGGAGCTGGGCTTCGAGCCCGGCGACTGCATCGTGTTCGAGGACTCGGAGGCCGGTATCCAGGCGGGCCGCGCGGCCGGCATGCGGATCGTGGGCGTCGGCCCGCGCGCGGGCGCCTTCGCGCCGGACGTGCACGTCGCCGACCTCACCCGACTGCGGATCGAGCCCGCGGCGAACGGTTCGATCACGCTGACCGTGCTGCCGTAACCACCGGAACAGGACGAGACCCCGGGCCCCTCGGGCCCGGGGTCCTTTCGTACGCGGATGCCCGGGACGCCCCGGGCCCATTGGGCCCGGGGTCTCTTCGTACCCCGGCGCCCGCGAGGCCCCGGGCACCCGCCGCACCCGCCGCACCCGCCGCACCCGCCGCACCCGCGCATAACCACTGAAGACGGGTGCGGGTGCCGTACCACCCCATACGCACGCGAGCGGCGCGCCCAGCCGCCCCGCCCACGGTCAACCCCGTCCCGCCGGGCGGAACCTGGCGCTCCGTCAGACACGTCGCACCCCTTGATGTGACGTGCCCACGTCGCCACCCTGTTACCTGGCGCACCCCCCGACGAAACCTCGCGCCGCCACGATGACCGGGCCGCCGCCCGGTACAGACGGGGACGGCACCCGCCAAGGTCCCCCCACTTCAAGGGAGTTCCCATGCCCGTCGGCAACGTCTACGCGCGTCGACTCGCCGTGCTCGCCACCTCCGCCGCGCTCACCGTCACCGGCCTCCTCGCCACGGCCCCGGCCGCCCAGGCCGCGATGCCGACCCCGGTCAGCGCGTCCACCGCCCGTACCTACCTGGCGGCCCTCACGGTCAAGGCGGAAGGTTCCTCCTCCGGCTACAGCAGGGATCTCTTCCCGCACTGGATCACTCAGTCCGGCGCCTGCAACACCCGCGAGACCGTCCTCAAGCGCGACGGCGTGAGCGTCGTGACGGACTCCAGCTGTGCCGCCACCAGCGGCCGTTGGTACTCGGAGTACGACGGCGCCACCTGGACCGCCGCCGCCGACCTGGACATCGACCACATGGTCCCGCTCGCCGAGGCGTGGCGCTCGGGCGCCAACTCCTGGTCGACCTCGCAGCGCCAGTCCTTCGCGAACGACCTGACCCGTCCGCAGCTGATAGCCGTGACGGACAACGTCAACCAGTCGAAGGGCGACCAGGACCCGGCGGAGTGGATGCCGTCGCGGACGGCGTACCGCTGTACGTACGCGCGCGCGTGGGTGCACGTGAAGCACTACTGGAACCTCAGCGTCGACTCCGCCGAGAAGAGCGCCCTCCAGTCCGTCCTCAACGGCTGCTGAGAACCGCGTAGCTGACTCCACGTCGACAAGAGCCACCGGGAAGTGAACCTCACCACACACTTCCCGGTGGCTTGATGTTGAACTTGCAAGCACTAGTGAGGGATGCCTAACCTGACGGCCTCATCGGTTTCCGCCCCCACTCCCCGTCCACCCCACGGACGGGGTCCGGCCGAAGGAGTCCCCCCATGAACACCCCGAGCAACCCGAGCAACCCGAGCAAGCAGAACGCGCAGACCGCGCAGAACACCCCGCACGATCCGAGTCGCGCGCACAGCACGGGCGGCGCGAGCGGCCTCGCGGGCCGCCTCGACCAGTCCCAGCCGTACGCGCTGGGCGTCTTCCGCATCGTCGTCGGCCTCCTCTTCGCCTGCCACGGCGCCGCCTCGCTCTTCGGCGTCCTCGGCGGCGCGATGGGCGGCGGCACGGTCCCGGTCGGCACCTGGCCCGGCTGGTACGCGGCCGTGATCCAGCTCGGCGCGGGCGGCCTGGTCCTGCTGGGCCTGGGCACCCGCAGCGCCGCGTTCCTCGCCTCGGGCTCGATGGCGTACGCGTACTTCAAGGTCCACCAGCCGGAATCCCTCTTCCCGCTCCAGAACGGCGGCGAGACCGCGGCCCTGTTCGCCTGGGCGTTCGTGCTGCTGGTGTTCACCGGGCCGGGGGCGCTGGCCCTCGACGGCCTGTTCCGCGGCCGGGTGGGCGCGGGCGCCCCGGAGAAGAGGACGGGCGAGGAGCGCGAGGAGCAGGCGACCCCGGTCACGGCCTGACGCCGCCGCACCCCACGCTCCCGTCGAGGCCGAGGACCCACCCGGCGGGGGCGGCTCCGCCCGGCGCACCGGTGAGGTTCGGCCCGAGCCGGCCGAACCTCCTACCGGAAAGGTCCGGACCACACAGCGCGCGTTCCGGCCCTTTCCGCCGCCGCCCTCACCCGGAACCCGTCCCCGGGTCCGGGCACGTTCCCGCAAAGTCGCACACGTTCGCTCGGGCCCGGCCGGGTCCGGCACCCACCGGCCGGGCGGACCCCGCCCCCGCGTAGGCTCTGCCCCTGTGAATCTGCTCGACAGCCTGGGCTCGCTGCGGTCGCTCACCGCCGGTCCATGGATCTACCCGGTGGTGGCGACGTCGATCCTGCTCGACGTCTTCCTGCCCGTGCTGCCGAGCGGCTTCCTGGTGATCACCGCGGCCACGGCGGCGGCGTCGGCCACCGCCGCCCACCCCGACGTCCCCTCCGTCCTCCTCCTGCTCCTCTGCGCGGCCACGGCCTCGGTGCTCGGAGACTTCCTGGCGTACCGGCTGGCACTCAAGGGCGGCGCCCGGCTCGACCGGACGATCGCCCGCTCCCGGCGCCTGTCGATGGCGCAGGAACGTCTCGGCACCGCGCTGGCCCGGGGCGGCGGACTGCTCGTGGTCCTCGCCCGCTTCGCCCCGGCCGGCCGCTCGGTGGTCTCCCTGGGCGCGGGCGCGGCGAAGCGGCGCGCGGAGGAGTTCCTCCCCTGGTCGGCCCTGGCGGGCTTGACCTGGGCCTCGTACAGCGTGGGGCTCGGCTGGCTGGGCGGCCAGTGGCTGGGCGCGACGTGGTTCAGCGCGGGAGTGTCGACCCTCGCGCTCTTCCTGGCGGGCGGGCTCGCCGCCTACCTCATACGGCGTCCGGCTGAGGCTCCGGCGCCTGCCTCCTGACGCCGGAGTGCCCGCCGCGGACCTCCAGGTCGTCGAGGAGTCTCGCGGTCGCCTCGGCGATCTCGTCCACGGCCCGGTCGAAGACCTCACGGTTGTGGGCGGCCGGGTGATGGAAGCCGGAGACCTTGCGGACGTACTGCAGGGCGGCCGCGCGGATGTCGTCCTCGGTGGCCTCCTCGGGCAGCGCGGGCGGTCGGAGCGTCTTGATACTGCGGCACATGCCTCCAGTGTGGCGCGCCCCACTGACAACCGCCGCGCAGGAGGCGGGGGCGGGTCACCACAGCGGGTCCCGGCGCCCGGCCGGCCTCAGGACAACCCGCGCCGGCTCCGCGCGTTGATCTCGGCGGCACGGGCGCGCAGCTCGCGCAGCGGGGTGGCCGGCTGGATGTCGGCCGGGTCGGCCTCCCATTCGGCGCCGCCGTGGACGGCCCGGATCAGCCAGCGCCCGGAGGTGCTCCCGGCGTAGAAGCCGACCCGCCCGGTGGCGGTGTCCCGGACGAGGTCACCGACCTCGGGCAGTGGCTGCACGCGACCCTCCGTCCCGATTCCAGAAGCTGGGGAGAACCAGAGAAGCCCTCCGCCCCCTCCCTGTCAACGTATCTCTAGAGATGTCCCCCGATGGATGGATCGCCCGGGCGGGGCGGCGCACACGTGTGCACCCTGGCCTCGGGGTGCGCCGTAGGGTGTCCGCAGATGAAGGGAGTGGTCCACCCGTGACTGACCAGGACAGCGCTCGTCGGCCCAAGTACCAGCGCATCGCTGATGAGTTGAGAACCGCGATCCAGTCGGGCGACTTCGCGCCGGGTGACCGGCTCCCCGGTGAGAACGACCTCATGACGAGGTACGCGGTGGCCCGGATGACGGCCCGGCAGGCGCTGTCCGTGCTGCGGACCGAGGGGCTGACCGAGGCGCGCAAGGGCGCCGGGGTCTTCGTCCGGGCCTTCCGCCCGCTGCGCCGCCGGGGCATCCCGCGGTTGTCGGGCGAGCGGTGGGGCAGCGGGCGTTCGGTCTGGTCGGCGGACGTGGAGGACCGGGACCTGGTGGTCGACCAGATCGAGGTGGGCGAGACGGCGGCGGGGGCGCGGGTCGCGGGGGCGCTGAACCTGGCGCCCGGTGCGCCGGTGTGCGTGCGCAGCCGCCGTTTCGTCCTGGACGCCCGACCGGTGCTGCTGTCGGTCTCGTACCTGTCGGCGGAGCTGGTGCGCGGGACGCCGATCGCCGAGCGGGACACGGGTCCGGGCGGAACCTATGCGCGGCTGACGGAGCTGGGCCACCGGCCGGTGCGGTTCCGCGAGGAGATCCGCTGCCGGATGCCGACGGCGGAGGAGTCGGACCGGCTGGCGCTGGACTTCGGGACGCCGGTGGTCCTGATCGGACGTACGGCGTTCACCGGGCCGGGGGTGGCGGTGGAGCTGAACGAGATGACGCTGGACTCGTCGGCGTACGTGCTGGAGTACGACTTCGAGGCGTGAGAGACTCGCGAGAGGCGCGAGAGGCGGGGCGGGAGGTCGACCGGCCCGGACGTCTCACCGCACGTCCGACCACCCGCCGGGACAGATCTCCGCCCGGAAGCCGGACCCGGAGCCCGACCGGGACTCGGCCCCGGGCTCGTACGGGGCGCGCGTCGGGGAGCCGGTCGCGGAACCCGGTGGGGAGACGAAGAGGACGTCGGGCGCGGTACGGGGAAGCGGATCCGCCGGGGAGTCGGCCCCAACGTCGAAGCGCAGCCCAGGATCGGCATGGGCGACCTCGCCCGCGTACGTGAGCCCGGCCTCCGCGAGGGCCCGGTCGACGGCGCGGGCGGCGACCCGCTCAGCCGCCCGACGACCACCCCCACCAGGCGCCGGCGGAGTGGACCCGACGTGGGTCAGGACGAGCCGCCCGACGCCGGCCGCGGCAGCGGTACCGCCGGCCTGGGCGGCGGAGTGGTGACCGGGCCCCTCGCCGTCCGCCTCGCACAGGAACAGGTCGCAGTCGCGGGCGAGTTCGACGAGGGAGGGGCAGGGCTCGCAGTCCCCGGAGTAGACGAGTGAGCGCCCGTCCTCGTCCTGGACGCGCAACGCGAAGGCGGGAGGCCCGTGTTCGACGGCGCGGGAGGTCAGGGTGAGCCCCCCGACCCGGGCGACATGTCCGTCGCACAACTCCTCCACGCCGAAGGCCCTTTCGACGGGACTGCGCTCGGATCCGCCAGTAAGGAAACGAGCGAGCCGGTCGCCGATCCCGACGGGTCCGATGAGACGGACGGGCAGGTCGGGCTCAAGGCCCGCGTAGAGCAGGGCGTAGAAGTAGGTGAGCAGGTCGGCGGAGTGGTCGGCGTGGAGGTGGGAGATCCACACGGCGTCGATGTCGCCGACGGCCACGTGCCGCTGGAGCTCGGCGAGGGTGCCGGTGCCGGCGTCGACCCAGAGGCGTACGCCGCCGCCCTCGACGAGGTATCCCGAACAGGCGTTGCCCGGACGGGGAAAGGGGGTGGCGGACCCGAGAACGGTGAGCCGAAGGGACCTGTCACTCATGAGCCAAGGATAGAAAACCTCGGCGTCAACTGTCGGGAACTTGTGCGGAAGAGGTGAAGAACGTGCGTATCGTGTGTGATCGCCGGGGCCCATCGGCGGGCTTCCGGCAGAAACCGAGGGACATTCATGCTTCGCGCACGCACGTTCGCGGCCGTCACCGCGGCCGCCGCTTCCGGCGTCCTGCTGCTGCCCACGCAGGCACAGGCCGCCGGATCGGTCCACCTGTACAAGATCTACTACGACAGCCCGGGCGCGGACCACCGGTCGAACACGAGCCTCAACGCCGAGTACGTGCAGATACGCAACACGACCGGCGCGGCGGTCAACCTGCGCGGCTGGACGCTGACGGACGCGGCGAACCACAAGTACACGTTCGGCAACTACGTCCTGGGCAAGGGCAAGATCGTGACGGTCCGCACGGGCCGCGGCACGAACTCGACGGCGAACGTCTACCAGAACCGCGGCGCGTACGTCTGGAACAACGACCGCGACACGGCGACCCTGAAGAAGTCGAACGGCGCGCGGGTCGACACCTGCTCGTACAACTCGACGCGGGTCGACTACAAGTGGTGCTGACCTGCGAAGAGGGCTGACGAGACGGTGGTGACGGTCCGGATCGCCGGGCGGTGACCACCGAGGAGAACGCCCGGCACAGAACGAGAAACGGCGGCCCCGGAGCACGAACCCGGGGCCGCCGACGCATGCGGTGCGGCAGGCCTGCCTCTCGGCCGCCCTACGTCTCGGCGGTCTCGGATTCCCGTGCGGCCGGAACGGCGCGCGTCTGGACGTCGGCGTCGACCTGCCCGCCGAGGGTCATGACGTTGAGGGTGGCGGAGTTCTCGTTGGCGATGGCCTTCTCGACCCGGGCGACGAGCGTCGAGAAGGCGTCCCGCTTCGACAGGTTGCGGTAGGGCCCGACCTTGGTCTCGAAGTAGACCCGCTCGTGACCGAGGAGTTGCTCGGTGGACCGGTAGTTCTTCCACTGTTCGCGGTACCGGTAGACGCTCTCCAGCGAGATGGCGGCGACGACCACGACGCTGAGCACGGTGGCGGTGACGCGGGCGAAGGTCAGATCGAGGTTGACGAACACGGGCACGAGCGCACCGCCGACGACGGACACGGTCCGCATCCGCAGATGCATCGCCTTCATCCGGGTCGCCTTGGTGTCGTACCAATTCTGGTACTGCGAGAGCCGCGTCTCGATGTACCGCTGTGGCGTCATCTCGCCACTCTGCACCCCGGGTTCGGGCACGTCCCCCACCTCAGCCATACGGCGAGTACACCGGCCGGGCAAGGCCTCCGTCAACTTCCCGCAGGCCGAGGGCGGGTGGTCCGAACGGGGGGCAGGGAGCAGATCGACTGGAGGAACGGGTACCCGGACCCGGAGCATGCTGCCAGGACCGCGCGGCACGAGACAGGGCCTACCCTGCCGAGGTCAAGATCGCGCGGGTGCCGACGCCCAGGACTGCGAAGGACAAGACCGATGCCCCACGCCAATCGAAAGCCCCCAAGGAAGAGCCCACCCCACAGCACGCCGGAAAGGACGGAAGCGTGAGCGGCTGGACCTGGCTGGCGATCTGGGTGGCGACCCCGTTCGTCCTGACGGCACTGTGGATCACCACGGTCGAACTCACCCGAGCAATCACCCGCCACCGCAACGAGAAAAGCCAGTGACGACAAGCCCCTTCGGGGGTTCTGACGGCGGTGAGGAGGCGGGAGAACTTATTCTCCGACGCAGCCAGGTTCGCCCCGTAGAAGTCCACCGAGTACGACGGCGAATGGCTGCTGTACGTACCGGACAAGGCGTACGAGCTGGGAACCGGCAAGGAATGGACCCGCTCCACCCGGTACTCCGCCGAGAGCTACTCCAACCCCGACGGCTGGCCACACCTAGGGGTCTGAACCGGACGACCGCACGATCTAGAGTCGATGCGCCTCAACTCGCGGCCTGTTGAGATCACATCGACGGTTCCCATCGTGGCTCTCCTCCAAGAGCGCTCCGAACCGAGCGTGCAGCGAGCGCTCCCAGCCACGATGTCCAGCCGTTCCCTCCCCCTCGCCGGGCAACACCGTTACACCGACGGCAGGTTATGAGCTACGTCGGACTCGTGGACGATCCGGAACCCCAGATCGGCCCTGGCCACCCAGAACCGGGCATGCTGACGGCCTTCGCAACTGAGGGGACACCCATGAACAACCGCCGCGTGCTGGGCGCACTGGCGCTACTGCTCGCCGCTGGAACAACAGCATGCTCCAGCGGTCCGACGTACGACGACTCGGCAAAGGAGTGCCGCGATGCCCTCGTCTCACGGCCGGCCGAGGACACCGGCAAGCCGAAGGAGTGCGAGCCGCTGGGAGAGGAGGACTACACCGCTCTCGTTGCCGCTGTAGCGGTCGAACGTCTTGGGTGGACCGATGAGAACGGAGAGTTCGACGAGAACAGAATGCGGGAGGACGGCCTCGACGACTAGTCGGCCGAAGGGGCACTCGCCCGCGCATGAGGCCCCGACCAACTCACCCGGCCGGGGCCTCCGCACATCCACCTCAGATGCTGTTCAGAATCGCCTTACGCCGGTCCTCGTACTCCGCATCCGTGATCGCACCCGCCACCCGCAGCTGATCCAGCACCGCCAGACGCGCCGCAAGATCCTGCGCCCCCGTCGGCGCCGCAGCCGGAGTAGTCGGCATCGCCTGAGTCTTGGCCGTCGCCAGCAGCATGCGGAGCCGACCGGACAGCGCTTCGCCGGGTGCCTTCGCCACGGACTTGATGTCCGCCCTGTTGCCGGACGCGAACACCGACAGGGTTCCCATCAGCAGCCCGGCGGACCACTGGACCGACGAGATGTTGCTCAGCGGGAAGTCCTCCAGCTTCTGAGACATCATCCCGTGCTTGAAGAACACCAGCCGCTGGTTCGTGAGGGCCACGAGGCCGTTGCCGCCGCCGTAGATCCCCGAGGCGAGCATGTCGACCGTCTCGCCCTCCCACAGCACGTTCGGCAGATTCTCGATCTCACGCCGCGACCCGATCGCCGGCCCGGCCTTCTCGGCCGCCTCGTCGATGTCCGGTCGCACGTTGTACTTCTTCCCCATGCCCACCCCTTCTGTCTGGACCGGATGCTATCCGTCCACGCCGCCTGCCTGGAGGTGAACCATGGGCCTGAGAAAGGGGGATGTGCCGGTCGGCGAGCCCGACGAGGAAGCCGTCCGACAGCTCGTGCCGAGGGCCGCGACCGGAACGGATCGCGACCGGACGGGACACGGCACCCGCACCGCGTCCGTCACCACTGGAGATCACCACGGAGCACACGCATCGTGAAGGGGATACTCGGGGACAGCCAGATCACCGTGGCCACAAACGTCTACACCCACGTGCTCCAGGACACCCAGCGTGAGGGAGCGAGTCACACGGATCGACTGCTCAGGAGTCGTCCCCCGGGGTTAGGCCACTCAAGTGCGGTTCGCCAGGTCGCCTGCTCGGCTGCCCAGCGGAGGACGGCATCAAGGACCGCCGCTTGGGAAGCTACCCGCGTCTCCTCGCGCTCAGCGGCCGTGCCCGCTCCGTGGACCACCTCGTAGGTGTCGTCCTCGTCGAGCAGGACTTGGAGGTACGAGTCGCCCTCGTCGTGGTCGGTCAGCCGTTGGAGAACCATGTGCTCTCTGCGCTGCAGCCCGGCAAGCACCGACTCGAGGGTGGAGGCGCTGGGGTCGCGGACCGGCTGCCCTCGGGCGTCCAGGACGACAAGGTCGATCGGCCCGAGCCCCTCCCTATGATGCCTCTCCCGAAGCCACGCCTGCTCCTGGCGGCTCAACAGAGGCGGCGGCACAGGCGGACCTTCGGGGTTGTAGACGGCGATGGGGTCCTCCGGATCGGACCACGAGCCCACCGTCCACAGGCGGTACGTGTGGACACCTCCCTCGACCAGCGGCACCGCGAGGGTTTCCGGGGCGGGCGGGCCAGGAATGCAGCGGCGCACGTCCTCCCCGTACGGACCTCCGTGGAAGATGGCGTGCATCCAGCCCGTCGGCGGTCTCCCGGTCGTGTCGAAAACGTCCTCCACCCTTCCCCCTTCGACGCAATCGCAGCCCTGACGCTCATCATGATCGGCAGGAGAGGCCCCCTGAGCCCAGATGATCATGGACGTTGATGTCAGAACTAGATGCCAAAGGCCCCTCGGCATGATCGGCGAGGGGCCTTCGTACTGGTGGGCGCGGACGGTTTCGAACCGCCGACATCTGCTTTGTAAGCCTGGCGCCCGCAGCTGATCCGTCATCGCAGCTCAGCCCGTCTGTGCGCTACGACAGCTGTCACAAGCTGTGGATGCCGCAGCGATCCTCCAGTGACCGTGGTTGACCGTCCGATCTGGCACGCATCTGGCACGCGTGCCGCCAGCTCCCTCATTGACCGCGAGCATTCGCACCTTCGGGCAAGTCGGTGACGCGCCGGGCGGTCACCAGGTAGCCCGCGAACCTGACATCCGGCTTGGCCTTCGCCCACCCGTCCGCCTTCTCAACCGGTACCAGTACGGTCGTCCCCGGAACGGGGTAGTTCACCTTGTCCGTGACGCCCGGTGGTACCCCATAACGGCAGTGCGCCTCGACGATCGACACCACCTCCACCGAGGCGGGCGCGCGCCCCTCGTCCTGGCCGTGATGCTCCTCGCGGAAATCGATCTCATCCGCACGTTCGCCACCGACAACGTCGGCGTAGTCCTCAGGATCGACCTCCAGCAGCGTCCACGAGACAACGTCCCCCGGCGCAAAGCTCTCTCCGCAGCACTGCATCTGCCAGTCATCGACCCAGATCGTCAACGCCATGACGCCATTGTCCGCCGCGGGCGGCTGCTCACGGCAACTATTACTAGCCTCCTACGAACGCCACCGCGCACAGTCAGTAATGCCAGACGCATCGTGGGCCTCCCGAGCGGTCACTAATCTGTTCGCATGATCCCGAACGAAGACCGCCAGTTTCCCGCTGCGCTCGCTGCTGCCATGGCGGTCCGCCTCGACTGCATAGGCGAGGACGGCGTGGACTTCGAGCCCTACGAGTCCTTCCTGACTGCCGACGACACAACGGATTGGCTCCGTGCATGGACGGGCAACAGCGACCTGACCGGCGATGACTTCCGCGTCTTCGGCCAGGACGGCACAGGCGGGAACGCAGCCGTCTGGCTCATCCGTCCAGGCCGGGACCTCGCAGAGCAGCCCGTTGTCTTTATGGGCTCCGAAGGAGAGACCGGGGTAGTCGCCCGCGACCTGGGCGCCTTCCTATGGCTGCTGGCCGACGGCTTCGGCCCGTGGGAAGCGGCCGCCTTCTACGAGCCTGAGCCCGACTGGACTCCGCAGGTCAACGGGGACCTAGTGGCCATCGCGGAGCAGCACGCTCCCGACCGGCGGGCATCGGCACCGGTGATCATCGCGGAGGCCACGCAGGAGTTCCCCGACTTCGACGACATCATCATGGGACTGTGCCGCTGAACCTCGTGTGAGATGTCAGTGCTCAAGGTTGTTCCGGCACTGCTCGTCCCGGCAGTCGTCGTCGCCTCGGTGCAGCCGTCGAAGGTCTTGCAGGGCGGCGACAGGGAACGGATGCAGCACCCACATCTCCCGGTATCCGGTCTCACCGTGCGTCCGCAACACCGTCTCGGCGGCTTCCAGCACGGCATGGCCCAGCACGCTGCGGGGCTGTGTCGAGCTCCAGGAGAGGGCGCCCGCTTCGTGGGGCGAGTCCCAGCTCGTCGGCATGTCCGGGAACCGAAAGATGGCGATGGCCACGTCTGTTCCCTGGCGCAGGAGTCGCCACCTCAGTTCGGCGGGTTCGAGATCGAACGAGACTCGCTGGGCGGGTGAGTGCCCGTAGAGACCCGTCACAGCATGCAGCAAGTCGGCCAGGGCGTCTGTGCAGTAGCTGACGAAATCCTTCTCTCCGAAGCACTGTCGGCGTTTCGATACGTGGCCCACCCCGAGCTACTCAGTTCCCAGCTGAACTGGAGATCGTCCGCCATTCGCACCCCTCCCGACTGGATCGGGCCCATCATCGATCGATGGGAATCTCGTAGACGATCTCGCACAGGGCGGCGGGTACGACGATATCCGCCGTCTCCACAGGACGGCCCTGGTCGCTGTAGTACGTCCGCCGGATGTGCGTGACGAGCGAGGCTTTCTGAATCCCAAGGAGTGAGGCCTCCTCAGCGGTCGCCTGCCGCGGCTCGGGCTGCTCCACAGCGTGGCTGATGGTTACGCCGATCTGGGCCATCCGGTTCACGACGCCGGCCCCAGCATGAGGCCCACCCTCGGGAAGAACGACTAGGGTCCCGCCGGTGAGGTCGTACGGCTCCCAGCTCGTCGACAACTGCACGGGCCGCCCGTCGGCGAGGAACTCGTACACGGTACGGACGCACAGCTCGCCCTTACCGATCCCGAGCCGCGCAGCGATCTCGGCCGGCGCGGGCACCTTCGCGTCGGTCCGGCTCTCCCAGCCCCCATTCCGTCCCACGGCCTTCATGTCCGCTCGGAACGGCGACCCGTCAGGCTGCTCGCGCGCTGCGGACCGCACCATCCGCACCCGCTGCCGGGGCTCGGCCACATAGGTCCCGGACCCGGCCCGCCCCTCGAGCATGCCTTGGGAGATCAACAGCTCCTGGGCCCGACGAACAACGTTCTCGCCCACCCCGCATTCCTGGCCGATCTGGGCCCGCGAAGGCAGCCGGTCTCCAGGACTCCACTCGTGCTCCGCGATCCGCCGCCGCAGTTCGTCGGCGATACGGAGGTAAGGCGGCTGCTCAGGCATATGGAAAATCTAGTCCACTAGCTCTAATCTAGTTAACTAGCTTCACCTAAAGTGATCGCCGGTGACGGAGGCTGCGCTGTGCCTGCTCCAGAAGTAAGCGCGGAGGCCCTGGCTGCCCGGTTGTCAGCTGTCGGACTCACCACACGCGTGGAAGAGCACCGCCGACACACATCGATCGAAGCGGAGGTACCGGAATCCCTCCCCGCCGAGACATGGCAGGAGGTCCTGGAAGTCGTGGCTGCGGCTGACCGATTCGGTCTCCTGGCCACCAGCCTGGGCGGCCGCACCCTATGGGCCGCCGTGAACAAAGCGGTTCCCGCGACGGGCGATGTTCGGGGACCTGGCCATCAGTAATAGGAGCTGATCAGCGTGTTCAACCGTATCCGTCAGGCCATCAGGCGCACCAGGGAGCGGCACGCCCCAAGGGCCCGACACCGCAAGGCCTTAACACCCACGCGCCCGACACTCATCCACCCCAAGCCGCCCAACGAACTGACGCTGTTCCTCCGACAGCTCGGCGACCGTACGAACTTCCTCCTGGGCGAAGAGACGGCCCTCGTCCGCCCGTACGTCCTGGTCGACGATCAGTGCACCCGGCAGAGCTCGGAGCCGATCCCGCACCACCTCATCGCTCACGCCTGCTTCGCGCCGGCGGAGGCCCACGGATGACGCACGTCCACCCGGCGGCAACCTCGCCCTACCGGTCTAGCGCATGCCAGATCGGCACGCACCACCAGTGCGCGCACTCCTCCCCGACTACGGCGCCGATCGGCATCCCAGTCATCTATGAGACATGCGCCCGCTCCTGCCACTCCGCGACAACGTCACCGGAGGCGACCTCGTGAACGGCATTCCGTCCCGCGGTGCCCTCGCGTCCCCGGTCGAGATCACCACGGCCACCGTGCAGCGCGGCGACGTCATCCAGATCGGCGGCCAACCGTGCCGAGTGGCCGACCTCCGTCAACTGCCCGGCGGCGCAAAGCGCCTCCTCTTCGAGTCGGGCGAACTCCTGACCATGCACACCCGTACGCGCCTGATCGCCGTACGAGTGCTCAGGAGGTGGTGATCGCCCCCATGCCGTCCCTACGCGACACCATCGCCGACGACCTCCGGACGCAGATCACCACCGGCCGCCTCAAGGCTGGTTCCCGCCTCCCCTCTGAGCCCCGACTCGCTGCGGACTACAAGGTCAGTACCCCAACCCTGCGCAACGCCCTCGCGCTCCTCCAGGCCGAGGGACTGATCGAGAAGATCCACGGCAAGGGCAACTTCGTTCGCCGCCCTCTCCGCAGACTCAGGTACACCGGAGGTCGCCTCACCCCGGGCGCAGACCTCCACGTCACGATCCGCACCACCAACCTCCGAGCACGCGGGGACCTCATCCCCCTACTCAAGGTCCCCTCACGCACCCCGCTGACAGAGTTCCTCTGCCTCACCCACCAGGGAGAGAGGCCGCAAAGCCTGGCCCGCATCTACGTCCCGCGCGACCTGGAGCCAGCCGAACTGGCATGGTCTCGCCCCGACCGGGCGGAGACCCGAGAAGTGGTCATTGCCCGACTTCCCACCCCAGAAGAGGCCTCAACCCTCAGCATCAGCACGTCGCTAGCCGTGCTCGCAATCACGCGAGTGTCTGCCGACCTCACGGGCCGCGTGATCGAGGTGGCTCGCCTGCTCCTTCCCGGCGACCGCGCCGAAGCGCTCTTCACCACTCACCACACGATCGAAGAGATGAGGGCGGAAGGATGAAAGCCAACAGCGAGCTCCGCCTCCTCCCCTGGTCCGGCCCCAATGAAAAGCCCTGCTACCTGAGCACTGACGACGCCAGCAGCCACCTGTCCCGCCTGGCCGACACCACGGAAGCTGCGCAACTCGACGTCGGGCAAGAGCTCCTGGAGCACGCCATGGAGGTGATCGTCGACGCGGAGTCCGGGCCGGCGGAGCTCCGCCTCTTGGCGAGGGATCTCACAGAAGCTTTGCGGGACGCACTCCGCGTGGCCGTAAGCCGCGGTCACCGCCTTCCCGCGCCGGACTCCGCCGCGCACGGAGAAGAAGATGCGCCCCCTCGGCCCCCCGCTGCGGCCTTCGGTTAGCAGTTGAGTACCGCAAAAAGTCGAAGCCCCGGACCAAGGTCCGGGGCTTCTCTGCACACGGCTCCGGAGGGGCCTTGCGCTTCCGACGTTTGCGCTGGTGAGAATGCCGTTGTGGGAGGCGACGGCAAGCCTGGTCCACAAATAGGCCGCGAGTATCGACTGCCCCATCACGAAGCTTGCTGCTGACTTTCCCCGCGACCCTGCCGTATGAGGGCCGTCGCGCCCTGGCTCACGGGCTCCAGGGTCGGCCGCTAGCCAGAGCCTGCATTGCAGCCTCCACCAGGTCGGCGCGCTGACTCAAGAACTCCTCGTAGTTGTTCTCCCGCAGAGGGAGCTCAGGGATGGAATGACTTTTCAACCGGAAGAGGATTTCCTCGTCCCCGAGGCTGCTGGCATCGGCGCGATCGCGCATATAGACAAGCGGTTCCTTATCTCTGATGGTTCGATTCGTTTTCCAGGTGATCAAGGCACAGTTCAAAGCGAGATTTGCCACTTGCTCTGATTTCTGGTTCCTAAGATAGGCTTCAGGGAAGATGTGGTGGTACTCTCGCTGCCCGGCGCTCGCAACTTGAATTTCACCGCCATCCGCTAGGTCCGTTGCTCCACCCTTTAGGGATACAAGAAGGATTGCGCGAGCGAGGCGATCCTTTTTCTTCGGCCAGCCAGCCTCTAGAAGCTCCTGTTTCTTGGGGAGCTCGGACTCAAAGATCGGTGGCTTCCCGTCGATTCCATCTCGGATGGACTTCCTGAGTTCTCGAACGTCGTGAATTACAGCAGTATGCGCACTGCTTTCATAACGCTCTGTGAAGAATCCCCTCCAGAGGAACTTTCGCAAAAGGGTCCGGGCTTCCCCTAGTTTGTCGCCGCTGAGTTCTGCGGCGTACGACCAAAGCGTGATGAGAGCCGGTAGCACCGTGAAGGTTGGCAGTCTCTGCGCGTCAAGCACCTTCTCGGATTCTAGAAATTTGACTGCCTCCTCTGCGCCTCTCACCATTTCGGCCCAATGGTCAACCAGCTTCTTCCAGTCGAGCTCTAGAATGCTGGGCCTATCGGGAGTTTTGTCCTGCATGAGCGCGGCTGTACGCAAGACGATGTCTTGCACGTCCCCGTATCGAGCCATTCCTGGCACGCGACCATTCAGGCTTTCCAGGAGGTCATGCAGGGATTCGCCTATCTCCTGCTCTATGTCTGCAGTTATGATGTCGAAGATAGACAAAGGAGTGAAGCCTGTGTTGATTCGAGTGAACACCTCCAAGACTTGCGCCCTGCTTGTGCTGGTTGGGAGGGAGAGGAACGGAATATTGAATGAGGAGAACCTGGCCCTCCAGGAGTTGATGCGCACGACGTGCTCTAGGACGTCGTTCGGTGTATCGGCGCATGCCTGCTTTACCCAGTCCATGACCTGCTGAGCGGTCTCTTCTCCTGGGAGGAGTAGCTGCACAGGAACATAGCCGCGCTTGATGAGTTCCGTCGGATTATTTGTCCAGAGCGGGTACTTCCTTCCTTGCTTGTGGCTGATTTTTACGCTCTGTACGGCTATTCCGTCATAGTCGGTTCGTTCGTTGAAGCTGACGAAGTAGTCTCTGTCTTGATATCCGCCAGTAAGGCTCTTCCATAGGGCCGTCAGGCGCTGTTGTCCATCGAGTAGAAGCTCCGATACTCGCGCACCTTCCGGAACGGTTACTCCATTAATGGCCCTGTGCTTGAACGGCGGCTCACCTTCGACTTCGAGGATGAACATGGAGCCCACCGGAAGTTCATTCAGAACGCTCTCAAGGAGACTTGCGATCTGTCCGTAGCTCCAAGCCTCGAAGCGCTGGAATCTGGGGAGTTGAACCTGTCCCCGGCCAACGGCCGAAACCCAATCCTTCAAGTCGCGGTTCCTAGCTTCCACGTGCCCTCCCGTGTAGTGCGTCAACTTGCGTTGCATCCACGTCAATTTAACCAGCAGTGTCGTGACTTGGTGTCAAGTGCAGCGAAGCTTCCCTGTCGTCCCCGCACGATCTGGCACGGATGTGGCACGGGGACTCCTTCGTCCCGAAGCAACTCGGGTGAGGGCGCCGCCTTGGGGTGCTGCGCCTCTCAACTGAGCTGATGGTCCGCAGACAGTCGAGCTCGTCCGCCGCAGTTCGTCGGCGTTGTCACGCAATTAGACACTCAGCTGACTCCGGCTGGAGTACCGCGCCCCGGCCAGCCGCCTGCCAGCATCAGGATTTCTGGCCCTTGAGAACGCTTGCGGCAAGGTCATCTACGGACCTACGCAACTCTCGCTCCGACAAAGAGTCTTTGGGGCCGAACCGCTCGACATAGAGCGTTGCTCCGTCACCTACGTCTACGGTGAGCTGGGCCTTCCAGGTGTCGCCATACAAGACTTGGCGGGCAGCTGCACGCCCCTCGATAAGCAGCGGCTCTGCCTTCTCCGGGGTCACATCTGTTCCATCTACCGTCTGCTGCAAAGACTCTGCAGTGGGGTAGAAGGCGACGACAAACCCAGTTGGCTCAGTCGCGCCGTCCTCCGTCATAATCAGATAGCAGGAGACTCCACCCTGTTCCTCAGAAATTGCAGTCGTCTCCCTAATGCTGAGCTGCTGCTGCATTGAATCGCTCACGAGCTTGCAGACGGTGCCCTCGCCGACCCCGGCAATGGTCGGAGCTGGTCCCGAGGCCGTGATGCCTGTGGATCCAGAAGCACCCGCGATGGCGTAGCCGATGCCGGCACCGACAGCAAGAGAGACTGCCGTAGTAAGGGCCAGCATGCTTCTCCCTGGCCCACGACGGCGCTTCGAGAAGGCCGTACTTCCAACAGGCGAGTCCAGAACTGGGTCGCTCTCGTGCGCTGAGGTGTCCTTGCTGACCATGTCAAGAGGATCACACCAGCGCCGAGACTCCTGCCCGGGAGTCTCCTGATCGTTATCCACCGGGCGTTGAGCCATCAGCCCGGGAGGCACCGATCCTTGATCCCGTAGCAGCCTCCTGAGCAGGGCGAAGGGCGGATGGAGTGTTTCTTCCGCCCGTCGGTTGTGACCGCTGAAATGAGCAGGATCAGGGCAAGCGCCAGTTCGCTAGTCCCCTCCGCTGGCCGTCCGTGCTGCAGCGACGAATACTGCTTGCTGGAGGACTCGTCCTGCGCGGTCCGGCTTTGGTGTTCCGCTCATCTGCGCTGCGGTGTCGTTTCGGCCGATGCCGTCGAGCAACAGTCGGGTAGCGGTGGTGTACTCCTCGACTGCCTTGAAGTAGATATCTCCGGCCGGCCGAGTAAGTTCAGCAGGGCCGTGGAGAACCGCCACATGCAGGGCCTGGTCGAGCTCTTTCAGCGCACCCTCTGCCGCGGCGAACTCCGCCGGCGCTGGGTCGCTCAGCTGCGACGGAGGCCGGAGTGACCACACAGCATCGAGCGCTGTCCACACCTGCGTTGCGGAGGTGAGAAACGTGGCATAGGCGGTACGGCGGGACTCCTCCCGAGCCATGACGCGTTGCGATCTGACCTGCCTGGAGTGCAGCCAGAGGGTGAACCCGCCAGTCAATGCAGCACCGCAAAGTGTGGACCCTGCAGTGATGGCTGCGACCGCGATTGTTGGATTCACGCTGGCAGTATGCCGCCCACTGCCTGCACTCAACACCCCAGCTCCCATCCTGTTCTCAGCCGACTGGTACACGAAGGCGGGACAGGTTCTGGTGGTCAGTCGACACGCTCATCAGCCACGGTCCTGCGGTTACCGACGCGGAGCGACCACACCGGCCTCTGCTGCTTCGCGGCAGCAGCTGCTCCCCGCCAGCCCCTTCCCGGTGGTGCGGTCGCCTCACGCTCCCGTCATCCGTGACGGCGGGGGTACGGCGCCGCGCCCTACTCAGGCCCGGCAGTCGGCTGGCCATGCGCAAGGGGCCACCCCTCCCTCGCCGCTGGCCGTCTTTGGATCGTCCGTCTTGGCCGCGGTCGGCAGTGCTCGTGGCTACGCGTGCCATGTGACGGTGGCCGTGCTTGAAGGCCTGCTTCGGCTGCTCATCAACCCGAGCTGTCAGGCGTGCGGACGGCGGCCGGGCTGGAGCGGGGCGCAGACAGGAGCGCAGGCCCGGGCGACGGGCCGCGCGCGCCGCGCTGTGCGCGGCGGGTGCCTTGATGAAGTAGAGAAAGTCTTACCGCGCTTCCGGGCTTCGCTCGGCCTTGAACTCGCTCAGCAAGTCGAAGAACAGGTCGATGCCAGCCCTGCCGCTCGCTTCCGCGGCCTTCGTGATCTCGACCGCCCACCCCAAGGAACTGGCGTAGTTGTGGCCAAGTCGCGGCCACAGCCAGTCGGCGAACGGACCCTGATGCTCGAAGTCCGTCATGGCCTGGGGGCCGTGGACCTCGGATGCGACTCGGTAGCCGTACAGCATCGCCTGGAGCTCCAGGAGGGAACCGCCGCGCACGAACAGCCCCGGCCGCATGCTGACCTGGTCCAGGAAGTCATAGACGTCGCGCCACTCGCTGATGGGCTTCGCAGTGGTCATACCGACGTGTCCAGGAGGTGGCGGCCGTCGTGGCTTCGGACGTGGGGGCCGTTTTCGTCCAGGGCGTCCAAGAGGCGGATCGCGTAGACCTCGGCCATGCGCTCTTCGACCTCGGCCGGCGTGAGCCAGTCGACCGCGGTGGACTCGTCTGAGGTTCGCTCGGTGCCGCCTGAGGGCTTGCAGCGGAAGACCAGGGCGACGATGCCACGGGTGGTGTTCTTGTAGACGCCGGTCAGCTCGTCCACCTCGACGTGGATGCCCGTCTCCTCCAGGACCTCGCGGGCCACGCCCGCTTCCGGTGCCTCGGTGAGTTCGAGGACGCCGCCCGGGAGTTCCCACGTGCCGTTGTCCGCTCGGCGGATGGCCAGGAGCCGGCCGTCTTCGCGCACTACCGCTCCGGCCACGGACACCGAGTGGAGTGGCGTTGACTTTGTTCCCACGCTCCCGTTACTCATGTACAGGAGCATATGAGAGTGGGTAGGACTGTGGGAACTCCAGCAGACGCTGGCAGGGCCGTACCTCGGTACGTGCAGATCGCGGACGAGATCGTCCAGCAGATCCGGTCCGGGGTGCTGAAGGCCGGCGACATGGTGCCCAGTGAGTCCGAGCTCGTCGAGCGGTACGGGGTCGCCGGCGGGACCATCCGTAAGGCCATGGTGGAGGTACGGGCCAGTGGGCTCGTCGAGACCCGGCACGGCAAGGGTTCGATCGTGAAAGATCGGCCTCCCGTACGGCTTCGGTCCTCCGATCGCTTCCGGGCCTCACACCGTCGTGGCGGCAAGGCCGCCTACCTCGCCGAGTCCGAGCAGTCTGGTGCCACGGCCAAGGTGAGCGTCCTCTACATCGGGCCCATGGAAGCGCCGGCAGATATCGCTGAGCGGCTTGGTGTCGACGTGGGGACTCAGGTGCTCGCTCGGCGACGCCTGTACTTCCGGAACGGAACGCCCGTCGAGACCGCCTCGTCGTACCTGCCGTGGGATGTCGTGAAGGACATCCCCGAACTGTTCGCCGAGAACCCCGGCCCCGGTGGCATCTACGCCCGGCTCGAAGGCCACGGTCACACCTTCACCGAGTTCGTCGAGACGCTCCAGGCTCGGCCGGCCTCGAAGGCGGAGTCGTCAGAACTGGCCCTGAGCCCTGGCGCCCCCGTGGTGCATCTACTGCGGGATGCCGTGACGAAGAAGGGGCGGGTCGTTGAGGTCTGCGACACCCTCATGGCCGCTGACCAGTTCGTCTTCCAATACCGGATCCCCGCGACCGACTGACGCTCGCTCAACTTCCCTCAGCCCGCTGCGGTTTCCTTCCGCGGCGGGTTGACTCATGTACAGGAGTGGGGCACTCTTCTTCATATCACTCCTATACAGGAGTGAATGAGTCCAACCTCTATAGAGGAGTGATCCACTGTGCGTCAGATCCCCGTCGACACGTCCGCCGCGATGGTGATGGTGGCCCAGCCCCCGGCCCCGAAGATCGCGAACCGGCAGACCGGTGAGATCGCCACCGACCGAGACACCGGCGCCCCGCTGATGACGGTGGACGTCATGTTCGTCATGGACGGGAACGCCGAGATCCTGAACCTGACCGTGCCCAAGACCGGTATCTCCGAGGAGCTGTCCATGGGGACCCCGGTCGCCCTGACCGGCGTCGTCGCCCGGCCGTGGGAGAACGAGTTCAACGGCCAGAAGCGCCACGGCATCAGCTTCCGCGCCGTCGCCGTCACCTCGCTCGCCGCCGCCAAGGTCGGCTGACCCATGACCGCCTTAACGGTCGCCCTCGCCCTGGTCGCCGCGGTCGCGCTGCTGCTGCGGTGGCAGCGTCCGGCCTGGTACTGGATGAGCTTCGGCGTCGTCATCGCCCTGGTGCGGATCCTCGCCCGGTACGCGTCGGTGATGGACGCGTGTGGGCTGACCGTCCCGCCCTCGCGCTGGCACCTGGCTCTGGCCCGGATGACCGGCCGGCCCATCCCCGATTCGCGGGCGCCCCGGATCCTGCGGCTGCGGCCGACGCGTACCGGGCTCGTACTACGGGTGAAGCTCCGCCCCGGTCAGGACGCGTTCGACTTCTCCGCTGCCTCGGACCGGCTCCGGCACTCGTTCGTCATGCAGAACGTCACCGCCCGGGAGATCCGCTCGGGTGTCGTAGAGCTGCGGATGACCGGATACGACGTCCTCAAGCGGGTCCAGATGCCCGCGGCTGTCCGTGGTGGGGTGATGCGGGTTCCGGTCGCCATGCGGGAGGACGGGGAGGTGTACTACCGCGACTACCGCCAGACCCCGCACGCCCTGAACGTCGGTGCCACCCAGTCCGGGAAGTCCGTCTATCAGCGCAACCTCGTCGCTGCGCTCGCCACGCTGGATGTCGCCCTCGTCGGGATCGACTGCAAGCAGGGAGTCGAACTCGGCCCGCTCGCGCGACGGTTCACCGCCCTGGCCGACAACCCTGATGCCGCCGCTGACCTCCTCGACGCCCTCGTCGAGCACATGGAGGACGTCTACCAACTGATCCGACGCGAGCAGAGATTGAGTGCAGACCTGCCGGATGTGGAGATCACCGCCGACATCTGGGACCTGCCCGATCACCTGCGACCGAGGCCGATCGTGCTCCTGGTCGATGAGGTCGCCGAACTCGCCCTCTTCGCTACGAAGGACGAGGAGAAGCGGCGGGATCGGATCATCACCTCCCTCGTCCGGCTCGCCCAGCTCGGCCGCGCCGCCGGCATCTACCTGGAGATCTGCGGGCAGCGCTTCGGCTCCGAGCTCGGCAAGGGCATCACCATGCTCCGTGCCCAGCTCACCGGCCGGACCGCTCACCGCGTGAACGACGAGACCTCCGCCAACATGGCCTTCGGCGACATCGCCCCGGACGCCGTGCTCGCCACAGTCCAGATCCGTACTGACCGGCCCGGCACCGCTGTCGCCGGCGACTCCTCCGGTGGGTGGGTCCGCATCCGCACTCCCCACCTCTCGCTCCGGCGGGCCGTGAACATCGCGAACTCCCATGCTCACCGCACGCCCGAGATTCCCGCGCTGGACGCCTTCCGGCCCGTCCTTCCTCCTCTGGGCAAAGCCGCGGCGCCTTCAACCGTCACGGCTCCTGCGATCGCCTGAATCCCCTCGCTCCACGGCGGCGTGACGCTTCACGCCAGGTCCCTACCCCTCCCATGCCCGAAACCGGAAGGAGGACCCTCCGATGCGTCCCATCCGCCGACCGGACGCCGTCCTCGTACAAGCCGTGATCGCCGGCGCCCTGTCCTTCGCTCACCTCCACGATCTGGCTGCGGCTGCCGGACAGTCCGGTTGGAAGGCTTGGGCCTACCCGGTCTCGGTGGATCTCCTGCTCGTCGCCGCCTGGCATCGGCTGCGAACCTCGCGGGCTGCCGGTGAACCTGCCCGCTCGGCCTGGACGTGGTTCATGGTCGCCCTGGCCGCGTCGCTCGGTGCGAACGTCGCCACCGCCGGTCTCCTCGACCTCGGCCACGTCCCCGCCTGGCTCCGCATCCTCGTCGCCGGGTGGCCCGCCCTCGCCTTCCTCGGCGGCACTCTTCTCGTCCACTCCCCCGGGCATCCAGCTGTCGCCGAACAGGCCGAACCCGACACGGCCGCCGAGCAGCCCCCGGCCGTGGAAGCGGTCATCCCCCCTCCCAGGCCCTAGCCTGTCCCCATGCCTCGTTACGAATTCCGCTGCCGGACCTGCGGCGACACCTTTGAGCTCAGCCGGCCCATGGCCGAGTCCTCCGACCCGGCCTCCTGCCCCGCCGGGCACGACGACACCGTGAAGCTGCTCTCGGCCGTGGCCGTCGGCGGCTCCGCCTCCGCCTCCCCCGCGCCGAGCGGTGGCGGGGGCGGCGGCTGCTGCGGTGGCGGCTGCTGCGGCTGAGCCCGGAGCCCGCGCGGTCGCCGTCAGACGGCGGCGGCCGCCCGGAACCGGCGCAGGATCTCCTCCCCCGCCGCGACCCCGCGTTCCGCGAGAACGTCGAGGTGGGGGGCCGTCCAGTCGCTTTCCGCCAGTTCGCCGTGGCCCGGGCGCCACGCCCGGTCCGCGGCGAGCAGCAGGTCCGCGTCGAGCAGCGAGTCCCCGGCGGCCAGGGTGAGCGACGCGCCGGTGCGGCGCGCCACCTCGTGGACAGCCGCGCTCTTCGTCAGCGGCTTCGGCACCGCGTACACCTTGCGGCCCTGGAGCGAGACCGTCCAGCCCCGCTCCCCCGCCCAGGCTCCGAAGCGCTCCAGCCAGTCCACGGGCAGCCGCTCCCGCTCGACGACGAGATAGGCGAACAGGTCCTCCGCGACGCGGTGCTTCCGTACCCAGGACAGGTCCGTGGTCGCGGTGAGGTAGGCCCGGACCTCGGAGAGCGGCGCGCACTCATCGGCGAGCCTGCGCAGCACGGAGGCGTGCCAGTCGGCGTCGGTGACGCCGTCGACCAGGATGTGCCCGCCGTTGGCGCAGATCGCGTACTTCGGTGCCCTGCCCGGGAGTTGGATACGCTGGTACTGCTTGCGCGTCCGCGTGGTGGTGGGGACGAAGACGGCCTCCGCGGTCAGCTGCTCCAGGAGTCCCGCGGCCCGCTCGGTCATGTACGAGAGCGGCTTGGACTCGTGGACCTCCACGCAGAGCAGCCGCGGCGCCTGGGCGTCGGGCATGCCGAGGGCGAGGGCCGCGGACGAGTAGATGAGGGTGCGGTCGAGGTCGCTCGCGACCAGGACCGGGGCGGGGACCACGGCCACCGCCTGCGCCGCGGCCGCCGTCTGCACCGGGAGCGGCGTCGGGGCCGGGGCCGGGACGGAGGCAGGAACGGAGGCCTGGACCGGGGCCGGGATCGTCGCCGTCTCCGTGGCCGTCGCCCCCGCCGTCGCCGCGACCGGCGCGTTCACCCCCGTCGCGACCGGCGCGTTCGCCTCCGCCGAGACCCCTGCCGCGACCGCCGCCGCGTCGCTCTCCGCGTCCGCGTACGTCGTCGTGTTCTTCGTGCTCACTGGGACACCACCGCCTTGCCGTCGGCGCCCGTCGCGCCCCTCGTGTACTGAGGGTGTATCAGACCGACACAGCTGTACGGCAGTTCGTCGACCTCCTCGACCGGTACGCCGCGCTGCTCGGCGAGCAGTCGGACGTGCGCGAGGTCGGCCTCCGCGCCCCGCTTGGCCAGGATCTTCCACGGGACGCGGCGGAGCAGTACGCGGGTGGTCTCGCCGACGCCGGGCTTCACCAGGTTGACGTCGTGGATGCCGTACTCCTCGCTGATCCGCTCCACGGCGGCCCAGCCCTCCCAGGTCGGGGTGCGGTCGGCGGCCAGGAGTTCCTTGACGTCCGTGTCGACGGCCGCGGCGACCTCGTCGAAGCGGGCGGCGACGGCGTCGAGGAAGACTCCGGAGACGTCCGCGCCGGCCAGTTCGCGGTAGAACTTCCCGCCGTGGAAGTCGTCCGGTCCGACCAGGTCGGCGCGGAGCACCGTACGGGAGATCAGGCCGGAGACCGTCGAGTTGAGGCAGGCGGAGGGAATGAGGAAGTCCTCGCGCGTCCCGTACGTACGGACACAGGAGCCCGGGTCGGCGAGCACCGCGATCTCCGGGTCGAAGCCCGTGATCCCCTCGGACGCCTCGAACTCCTTGATCGCGTCCGCGAGTTCGCGGGTGATGGCGCCCTTGCCGGTCCAGCCGTCGACGAACACGACGTCCGCCGGGTCGTGATGGGCGGCGAGCCAGCGCAGCGCGTTGGCGTCGATGCCGCGGCCGCGCACGATGGACACGGCGTAGTGCGGCAGGTCCAGTCCGTGGCGGGCCTGCGCCCAGCGGCGCATCAGGACGCCGACCGGGGTGCCGGCGCGCGCGAGCGAGACGAGCACCGGGCGGCGGCCCGGCCGCTCGGCGAGGACGGTCTCGGTGACGGTGCCCACGGCGCGGGCGATCCGGGCCGCCGAGGTCTCCAGGGCCGCGTGGAACAGCTCCTGGTAGCGGTCGCTCGGCTGGTACTCGACGGGGAGCGACTCGGCGTAGTGCGCGCCGCCGCTCTGGATGGCCTCCTCGCGTTCCTCGGTGGGCGCCTCCAGCTCGACGTCCGAGAGGTCCTGGAGCAGCCAGCCGACCTCCTCGGGTGCGTACGAGGAGAAGGCGGGGCCGCGGAGGGGCTCGGGCAGCATGGAGCTCCTTTCGGGAGCTTCGGTGACCTGGGGCCGGACGCCGTACGTGGAGTGCGGCGGGGCCGTGGGTGTGTACGAGGGGACGACGGCGAGCACGACGCGCGGGACGTGCGCGGCGAGCCGGGCGAGCAGGCCGTCCGGGGCGTGCAGGGCCGGGGTGTCGGCGGTGGAGTCGACGACGAGGACGACGGCGTCGAAGCCCGCGCCGGCCACGTTGTAGGCGTAGCGCTCGCCGGGGCCGTCGGCGGGGTCGTCGTGGGCGGGGAAGACGAGCCGGGTGCGGATCGCGTATCCGGGGTCGTCGACGGCCAGGACGGGCGAACGGGTGGTGGTGGAGAAGCGGACGTCGTGCCCGGCCTCCTCCAGCGCGGTGCCGAGGCGCAGCGGGGCGTACATCAGCTCCTCGAAGCCGAGGACGAGCACGTGGGGCCGTGCGGCCGGCTGGACCGGCGCGGAGGCCTCGGGAGCGGGGGCCGCGGCCGCAGCGGGCTGCGCACTGTCGGCCGGGGTCGACAGGGCCTCGTCGGCCGCCGGGGTCGGCGGTGCCGTCCCGTCGGCCGGGGCCGTCGGCGTTCCTTCGGTCCGGGCCGGCAGGGCCTCCGCGATCCTGGCCGCCATCGCGGGGAGTGCCGCCTCCAGGCGGTCCCGCTGGTCGGGGGTGAAGCCGTGCCGGCCGCCGTCGGGCAGGCCCTCCGGCCAGTCGAGCGCCACCCGTACGTGCCCGTGCCCGTCCACCGGGGGCGGTACGACGCCGTCACCCGGCTCGTACGCCCCCTCGTACTCCGCCACCAGCGCCTGCCCCCGCTCCAGGACCCCCTCCGGGAGGCGGACGGTGCCGGTGGCGGCGGATATCAGGTCCAGCCGGGCGCCGATCTCCGTCGCGAAGGCGTCCAGGCGGCCCAGGTCGGCGGTCGAACGCATGTCGACGAGGGCGACGACCACGTAGCGGTCGCGCGGGTAGCGCTCGTGCAGGGCTCGCACGGTGTTGAGGACGGTGTTGCCGGTGGAGAACTCGTCGTCGACGAGGACGAGCGGGCCGTCGCCGGCGAGCAGCTTCGGGTCCTCGGGCAGCAGCAGGTGCGAGGTGGCGTGCGAGTGGGACTCCTCGAAGCCGCCCGCGCGGGCGACCCCGGCCACCGGCCGCCGGGTGGAGTGGAGGTACGGGGCGAGGGCGAGGCCGTCGGCGACGGCGTGGCCCAGCGCGGTGGCCGTCTCGGCGTACCCGAGGACGACGGCGCGCGCGGCCTCCTCGTCGCCGAGGAGCGCGCGGACGCGCCGGCCCAGGTCCAGGCCGGAGCCGTGGACCACGGACGGCCGCTGGGGCACGTGCTTGCCGAGCACGCTGGAGACGAGCAGGTGCGCGCGTTTGGGGTTGCGACGCAGCGCGAGGCCCAACAGGGTCGGTAGCGCCTCGTCGCCGATCAGTTCGACGCCCAGTCGCTCCGCGACCCACGTTCCGGTCCACACCACGTCGTCGACGTCCCTTCGTCAGCCGGCCAGTCCGGCGGTGAGCAGATCCACGAAGCCGATGTCCTCCTTGGCGACGCCGAAGACCTCGGCGCGCAGGAGGGTGCGCTCGGCCCACGCGCGATGCGGCTTCACTTCGTTCATCTTGTTCGTGTAGGCGGAGCGGAGGACCCCGCCGCCGTCCTGTTCCGGCCGCAGGATGTCCTGGGCGTCGCTCCACTCCTCGTGGCTGACCACGGAGAGCGCGTGCACCGGCACCACGTGGGTGGGGTGGATGCAGGTCTTCCCGAGCAGGCCGTTGGCGCGGTCGAGCTCGATCTCGCGCAGCAGCCCGTCGAGGTCGTGCTCGATGAGGGCCGTGCGCAGGTCCTCGGCGCGGCCTTCGAGGAAGGGGCTGCGGCGCAGCTGGGGCTTGAACATGCGCTCGCCGGGGCGGAAGTACTCCCAGACGGGTCCGGTGACGGTGAAGCCGGTGCCGTCGGAGCGGCCGAGGACGTTGACGACGTCGGCGATGACATGCGCGACGATCTTGACGTCGTAGGCGGTCATGTCCGGCGAGCGGCGCAGTCCGTAGGCGGAG
Organism: Streptomyces sp. adm13(2018); assembly: GCF_008042145.1. Classification (GTDB taxonomy): domain Bacteria; phylum Actinomycetota; class Actinomycetes; order Streptomycetales; family Streptomycetaceae; genus Streptomyces. The sequence goes on along the minus strand of NZ_RDBH01000129.1, from coordinate 789,395 downwards.
CAGAAGTCGGTGACGCCGAGCCGCAGGGCGAGGACGCGGTCGCGGTACTTGTCGGTGATCGCGGCGATGCCGGCGAGGGTCTCGGCCCGGGTCTCCAGGTGGAGGAGGTCGGGGGACTCCAGGACGGGCATGGCGAAAAGGCGTCTTCCGCTCGTCTGCTCGGCGTGCAGGAGGGCGTCGAGGAAGGCCTGGCCGCGTGCCTCGGTGAACTTGGGCAGTACGAATCCGGACAGGAGGCGGACCGTTTCTCCAAGCCGGGCGACGAGGTCGGTGATCTGGTGCGGATCACGGACCCTGATGAAGAGCAGGGGCAGCTCGGCGGCGGGGTCCGTGGCGGGGTCGGCGTCCGTCACGGTCCCGGCGGCGAGGTCGGCGAACTGGCGTACGAGGTTGTCCTCGCCCGCCTCGACGTCGGCGTCGCTGATGGAGTCCTCCAGGCAGAGCACCATGGAGACCACTCCACGGGCCGCCTGCTTGCGCACGTCGTCGGCGAGCCGGGGCCGGGTGGCCGGGCTGTAGAGCGTGGCTCCCAGGGCCACGGCGAGCGTGCGCGCGGGCGAATCCGCCGTGAACGCCGCCGGTTCCCGGTGGAAGAGACCAGCCCGCGTCGCGGACGGGATGTACCCGAAATGACGCATATAACTCCCTCGTCTACCTCTCTGGAACCTGACGACATGTGGCCGGTAATAGTACGTAGGTGCGGGTGTCCGCAGTTCCCTCCACGCATGAAATCCAGGTAACTCGCCGGCGTCCGTCAGCGCGACCCGGGACGGGTCACGCCCCCGCGTTGTCCGCGGGTCCCCCGGGAGGGCAGGATGACGGTCATGACGCACGCGATGCTGAAGGGCTCCAACGTCCCTCTCGACACCGCGGCCGTACGGGCCGTGCTCCGCTGGACCCCGGGCTCCGGGGTCCCCGACGTGGATGCCTCGGCCCTGCTCCTGGGGCCCTCCGGCCGGGTGCGGTCCGACGAGGACTTCGTCTTCTACAACCAGCCGCGCCACCCCTCGGGCCTGGTGCGACGGCTGCCGAAGAAGCGCGACTCCAAGGGTCTCACGGACACCGTGGAGGCCGATCTCGGCAGCCTCGACCCGTCCGTCGACCGGGTGGTGATCGCGGCCTCCTCCGACGGCGGGACCTTCCGCTCCGTCTCCGACCTGCGGATCCTGCTGTACGACGCGACGGCGGGGCCCGACGCCGAGGCACTGGCGCTGTTCTCCGTGACCGCGGAGACGGGCGAGGAGACGGCCGTCATCTGCGGCGAGCTGTACCGCCGCGGGGACGGCTGGAAGTTCCGGGCCGTGGGCCAGGGCTATCCGACGGGTCTGGTCGGCCTCGCCACCGACTTCGGCATCTCGGTCGACGAGGACGCGCAGGACGGCTCCCAGGACGACGCGCGGGGCGCCCAGGACGGCTCCCAGGGGGCCCAGGGCGGCTTCCGCGAGGTCCCGGGCGGCCGGGGCGCCCCCGGCGGGGCCGAGGGCTCCACGGCGGCCGCCGGCGACCTCGACCTGACCGTCGCCCACACCCCGGCCTCCGTGCCCCCGCAGCCGAGCGT
>NZ_RDBH01000129.1:773200-787737 GCF_008042145.1 Streptomyces sp. adm13(2018) | reverse complement strand
GGCCAAGCGCAGCGGCAAGAAGGTCGGCGCCGTGCAGCTGGCCGGCAAGGCCGCCTTCTTCATGTTCCTCTACCTGGAGGTCCTCGACGCCTCCTTCTCGTTCGACGGTGTCATCGGCGCCTTCGCCATCACCAACGACATCGTCCTGATGGCGCTCGGCCTGGAAGCCGTACACGAAGCGGACCTCGCGGCGGACCGTGAGCTCGCCCTTGGCGTTCTCCACGGTGAAGACCGCGCAGGAGCGGGCCTGCGGGGCGCGCTCCTCGAGGTCGATCTCGATCCGGGGGCCGTTGCTCGGATAGAGCGTGATCTTGGCGTGCGTACGGTCGAAGGCCGGCGTCTGGTCGTAGATGTACACGAAGAACAGCAGGCGCTTGATCTCGTCCTTGTGGTCCAGGTTGACGAAGATCGTCTCCCCGGAGGAGCCGCCGAAGCGGTCGTCGCCGCTGAGCTTCACGTACGGCGCGCCGTTCAGGTCCCCGAAGAAGCCGCCGAGCGGCTGCACCACGCCCTTGCTGCCGTCGGCGAGCTCGTACAGGCAGCCGAGGTCCAGGTCGACGTTGACCATGCCCTGGGTGTGGGCCTGCACGACCTCCGGCTTGAAGAGCTGGGACGGGTTGCGCAGCAGCCGGCCGCTCTGCCGGGAGCGTCCTTCGAGGTCGGAGGTCCGCATCCGCCAGGAGAGGTTCACCCGGAGGTTGCCGGTGGCCGCCCCCTGCTTGCTGAGCGAGACGGACGGACGCCGCTTCGTCAGATCGATCGTGTTCGACGCGGCGCTGCCCGAGTCGAACTGCGACGCCGCCCTCCCCGGAAACAGGTTGTCCCAGAAGGCCATGCCGCCCTCACCCCCACTGATCGTCGACCGCCGGCGCCCCCGAGGGGTCCGCGCCGGCACCGCACATGACTGCGGGGCGGCCGGGTGCTCCGGCCGCCCCGCAGGGAAGCGTTCCTCAATCCCGGGGGTGTCACACCCCGGACGACACCCCGGTCTTGTCCCCCGGCGAACCGGATCCGCCCTCGGCCGCGGCGAGCGCCCTGTTGCGGCGGACGGAGGACCAGAAGGACAGGGCGATCAGGGTGACGCCGATCAGACCGGTGACGACCTCGGGGATCTGGTAGCGGATGGTGACCATGAGGATCACGGCCAGCGCGCCGATCGCGTAGTGCGCGCCGTGCTCCAGGTACACATAGTCGTCGAGGGTGCCCTGGCGGACCAGGTAGACCGTCAGCGAACGGACGTACATGGCTCCGACACCCAGGCCGAGCGCCATCAGGACGATGTCGTTGGTGATGGCGAAGGCGCCGATGACACCGTCGAACGAGAAGGAGGCGTCGAGGACCTCCAGGTAGAGGAACATGAAGAAGGCGGCCTTGCCGGCCAGCTGCACGGCGCCGACCTTCTTGCCGCTGCGCTTGGCCTCCTCCTCGGCCTCGTGCTCGCGCTCCTCCTCTTCCTCCAGCTTGTTCTCGAAGTAGCCGGAGAGCCCGCCGACGACGAGGTACGTGATGAGGCCGAAGACGCCGGAGAGCAGGACGGTCGCCGTCTTGTCGGCGTGCGCGCCGCCGTGCTGGTGGGCCTGGGCCGCGAAGGTCATGGCGCTGACGGCCAGGACGATCAGGGCGATGCAGACCGACAGCATGTCGATCTTGCCGAGTTTGGCCAGCGGCCGCTCCAGCCAGCCGAGCCACTTGATGTCGCGGTCCTCGAAGATGAAGTCGAGGAAGATCATCAGCAGGAACATGCCGCCGAAGGCCGCGATCGACGGGTGGGCGTCGGTGACGAGCTGCTCGTAGCGCTCGGCGTCGTTGAGCGCGAGGTCGACCGCCTCGATGGGGCCGATCTTGGCGCTGATGGCCACGATCACGACGGGGAAGACCAGTCGCATGCCGAATACGGCGATGAGCACACCGACGGTGAGGAAGATCTTCTGCCAGAAGGCATTCATCTTCTTCAGGATTCCGGCGTTGACCACCGCGTTGTCGAAGGACAGCGAGATCTCGAGGACGCACAGGATCGCGACGATCCCGAACGCCTCCCACCCCCCGTAGAGCACCGCTGCGGCCAGGCCGAGCGCCGTGATGGCGAACGACCAGCCGAAGGTTTTCAGAACCACTGTTTGCCCCATCGTGAATTACATGGCTTTACGAGACGTTGACCCCGAAGTCTAGAGCGATGCCCCGCAGACCCGACGCGTACCCCTGACCGACCGCGCGGAACTTCCATTCGCCGTTGTACCGGTAGAGCTCGCCGAAGATCATCGCGGTCTCGGTGGAGGCGTCCTCGGAGAGGTCGTATCGCGCGAGCTCCTGGCCGTCCATCTGGTTGACGACGCGGATGAACGCGTTGCTGACCTGGCCGAAGCTCTGACCGCGGTTGTCGGCGTCGTGGATCGACACCGGAAAGACGATCTTGTCGCAGTGGGCCGGAACCTTGGAGAGGTCCACGACCAGGGACTCGTCGTCCCCGTCGCCCTCGCCCGTGAGGTTGTCTCCGGTGTGCTCGACCGAGCCCTCGGGGCTGCGCAGCTGGTTGTAGAACACGAAGTACTCGTCCCCGAGCACCCGGCCGGCCTGGCACAGCAGCGCGCTGGCGTCGAGGTCGAAGGGGGCTCCGGTGGTGGAGCGCGCGTCCCAGCCGAGCCCGACGAGGACCTGGGTGAGGTTGGGTGCGGCCTTGGAGAGGGAGACATTGCCTCCCTTGGCGAGCGTGACGCCCATGATTCGTTTCCTCCCCGTTGGTGATGAGGCACGTCGGTGATGATGAGGCACGTCCGGCGCCGCACGGGAGGTGCGGCGCCGGACGGTTCGAACGGTTCGGCTCAGACGTTGACGCCGAAGTCCTGCGCGATGCCGCGCAGGCCCGAGGCGTAGCCCTGGCCTACGGCGCGGAACTTCCACTCGTCGCCGTTGCGGTACAGCTCGCCGAAGACCATGGCGGTCTCGGTCGAGGCGTCCTCGGAGAGGTCGTACCGGGCGATCTCGGCGCCGCCGGCCTGGTTCACGACGCGGATGAACGCGTTGCGCACCTGGCCGAAGGACTGCTGGCGGTTCTCGGCGTCGTAGATCGACACCGGGAAGACGATCTTGGCGACGTCGGCCGGCACCGTGGCCAGGCTGACCTTGACCTGCTCGTCGTCACCCTCGCCCTCACCGGTGAGGTTGTCACCGGTGTGCTCGACGGAGCCGTCGGCGCTCTTCAGGTTGTTGAAGAACACGAAGTCCTGGTCGTTGCGGACCTTGCCCTCAGCGCTCACCAGGATGGCGCTGGCGTCGAGGTCGAAGTCCGTACCGGTGGTGGTGCGGACGTCCCAGCCCAGACCGACGGTCACGGCGGTGAGGCCAGGGGCCTCCTTGGTCAGCGAGACGTTGCCGCCCTTGCTGAGGCTGACTCCCACGAGTCCCTCCATAGGTTTTCAGGGGCAGCGCCCCCGGTCGTGCGTTGGCATCGGATCAACGTGTGGATCCTAGTGACGGGTTCCCGCTCGAAACAGTCGATTCGCCCGGTGAATCCGGGTGTCGGGTCAGATCGGGGGCCGGATCGCGTCCAGGGCCTTGACGTAGTCGCCGAGGTCGCGGGCCTCCGGCAGGCCGTTCACGACGGTCCAGCGGACCACCCCGGCCTTGTCGATGACGAAGGTGCCGCGCACCGCGCAGCCCTTCTCCTCGTCGAACACGCCGTAGGCGCGGGAGGCCTCGCCATGCGGCCAGAAGTCGGAGAGCAGCGGGTACTCCAGGGACTCCTGCTCGGCGAAGACGCGCAGGGTGTGGATGGAGTCGGCGGAGACGGCGAGGAGCCGGGTGTCGTCATTGACGAACGTCGCGAGGTTGTCCCGCAGCTCGCCGAGCTCGCCGGCGCAGACGCTCGTGAAGGCGAAGGGGTAGAAGAGCAGCACCACGTTCTTCTCGCCGCGGAAGTCGGAGAGCCGGACGGTGCGCCCGTGGTTGTCCCTGAGCGCGAAATCCGGGGCCTCGGCGCCGACCTCGATCGCCATCGCGTACGCATCCCTTCGGCGGGGCCCTGACCTTGGGCCGAATCGGTGAACCCCACCCTACGGCCTGGGTGCGCGGGCCCCCGGGAGGCCCGGCGGGCGGACGCACGAAAGCCCCCGCCGGCGGACCGGCGGGGGCTGATCGCAGCGTGGGGATCAGCGCTTGGGGGCGGTCAGGCGGGTGCCCGTCCAGTCCTTGGCGACACTGATGCTCTTGGTCTGGGAGAGACCAGCTGTCTGCGCGGCATCGTTGATGTCGCTCGGCTCGATGTAGCCGTCGCGGCCGGTCTTCGGCGTCAGCAGCCAGATGGTGCCGCCGTCCTCCAGAAGACCGATGGCGTCCACCAGGGCGTCGGTGAGATCGCCGTCCTCGTCGCGGAACCAGAGCACGACGGCGTCGGCGACGTCGTCGTAGTCCTCGTCCACGAGCTCGGCCCCGATGATGGACTCGATGCCTTCACGGAGATCGTGGTCGACGTCGTCGTCGTAGCCGATCTCCTGGACCACCTGTCCGGGCTCGAACCCCAGCCTGCCGGCCGGGTTGGTCCGCTCCTCCGCGTGGTCCGCGGTCGCGCTCACGGCTTGCCTCCTGCTCATTCGGTAAATGCTTGGGCCGCGCGTATGCGCGCGGCGCTGGCCGTAGTCCACACGTGCCGGGGTGGATCGCGCAAGTACCCGGCCGCGGAGACCGCCGAAACGGTGACGTTTGGGGCCGTCTCGCCGCAACTTCCGGCGCCACGGTCACCCCTCTCCGTGATCAGGCACACATGATTCGGGCCGGTTTGCGGACTTCTGAGGTTTCAGTCTGCCGAACGCCAGGACGAAACGCATGCGCGGGTTGAGCGTAAGGTTGCGATTTGACCGCACCCAGAGTCGTGGAGGACACCGCCGGGGGTTACCCCTCGGTAAATGTGACGTCTGGCGCACACGGGGTACACGATGGACATCCCGACCACTCCGTGGCCCCGTGGGTACCACCGAACAGCGAAGGAAGAGCGTGGCTCCCGGATCCGATCGCAACCCGATCATCATTGGCGGCCTTCCCAGCCAGGTCCCGGATTTCGACCCGGAAGAGACCCAGGAATGGCTCGACTCCCTCGACGCGGCCGTGGACGAGCGGGGCCGTGAGCGGGCCCGTTATCTCATGCTCCGGCTCATCGAGCGGGCCCGCGAGAAGCGCGTGGCCGTGCCCGAGATGCGCAGCTCGGACTACGTCAACACGATCGCGACCAAGGACGAGCCGTTCTTCCCCGGCAACGAGGAGATCGAGCGCAAGGTCCTCAACGCGACCCGGTGGAACGCGGCCGTCATGGTCTCGCGCGCCCAGCGTCCGGGGATCGGCGTCGGCGGCCACATCGCGACCTTCGCCTCCTCCGCCTCGCTGTACGACGTCGGCTTCAACCACTTCTTCCGCGGCAAGGACGAGGGCGACGGCGGCGACCAGATCTTCTTCCAGGGGCACGCGTCGCCCGGCATCTACGCCCGCGCGTACCTGCTGGACCGGCTGAACGACACCCAGCTCGACGGCTTCCGCCAGGAGAAGTCGAAGTTCCCGAACGGGCTGTCGTCGTACCCGCACCCCCGTCTGATGCCGGACTTCTGGGAGTTCCCCACGGTGTCGATGGGCCTCGGCCCGCTCGGTGCGATCTACCAGGCCCGGATGAACCGGTACATGGAGGCGCGCGGGATCGCGGACACCTCCAAGTCGCACGTCTGGGCCTTCCTCGGCGACGGCGAGATGGACGAGGTCGAGTCGCTCGGCCAGCTGTCCATCGCGGCCCGCGAGGGCCTGGACAACCTCACCTTCGTCGTCAACTGCAACCTCCAGCGGCTCGACGGCCCGGTGCGTGGCAACGGCAAGATCATCCAGGAGCTGGAGTCGATCTTCCGGGGCAACGGCTGGAACGTCATCAAGCTGATCTGGGACCGCTCCTGGGACCCGCTGCTCGCGCAGGACCGCGACGGCATCCTGGTCAACCGGCTGAACACCACCCCGGACGGCCAGTTCCAGACGTACGCCACCGAGACCGGCGGCTACATCCGCGACCACTTCTTCGGCGACGACCACCGACTGCGGGCGATGGTCGAGGGCATGACCGACCAGCAGGTGCTGCACCTGGGCCGCGGCGGGCACGACCACAAGAAGATCTACGCGGCCTACGCGGCGGCGAAGGCGCACGCCGGCCAGCCGACCGTGATCCTCGCCCAGACCGTCAAGGGCTGGACGCTGGGCCCGAACTTCGAGGGCCGCAACGCGACGCACCAGATGAAGAAGCTGACGGTCGACGACCTGAAGCGCTTCCGCGACCGGCTGCACATCCCGGTGACCGACCGGCAGTTGGAGGACGGCCTGCCGCCGTACTACCACCCGGGCCGGGACTCCGAGGAGATCCAGTACATGCACGACCGCCGCCAGGCGCTGGGCGGGTACGTCCCCACCCGGGTCGTGCGGTCGAAGCCGCTGACGCTCCCCGACGACAAGACCTACGCGGCCGCCAAGAAGGGCTCGGGGCAGCAGTCCATCGCCACCACGATGGCCTTCGTCCGCATCCTGAAGGACCTCATGCGGGACAAGGAGATCGGCAAGCGCTTCGTGCTGATCGCCCCCGACGAGTACCGCACCTTCGGTATGGACGCCTTCTTCCCGAGCGCCAAGATCTACAACCCGCTGGGGCAGCAGTACGAGGCGGTGGACCGCGAACTCCTCCTCGCGTACAAGGAGTCGCCGACCGGCCAGATGCTGCACGACGGCATCTCCGAGGCCGGCTGTACGGCCTCGCTGATCGCCGCCGGCTCGGCCTACGCCACCCACGGCGAGCCGCTGATCCCGGTGTACGTCTTCTACTCGATGTTCGGTTTCCAGCGGACCGGCGACCAGTTCTGGCAGATGGCCGACCAGCTGGCCCGCGGCTTCGTGCTCGGTGCCACCGCCGGCCGGACGACCCTGACCGGCGAGGGCCTCCAGCACGCCGACGGCCACTCGCACCTGCTGGCCTCGACCAACCCGGCCTGCATCGCCTACGACCCGGCCTACGGCTTCGAGATCGCGCACATCGTCAAGGACGGTCTGCGCCGCATGTACGGCTCCGAGGCCGAGGACGTCTTCTACTACCTCACCGTCTACAACGAGCCGATCCAGCACCCGGCCGAGCCGGCGGACGTGGACGTGGACGGCATCCTCCAGGGCATCCACCGCTTCAAGCCGGCCGAGGCCGGCTCGATCCCGGCGCAGATCATGGCCTCCGGCGTCGCCGTGCCGTGGGCGCTGGAGGCGCAGCGGATCCTCGCCGAGGAGTGGAACGTCCGGGCCGACGTCTGGTCCGCGACCTCCTGGACCGAGCTGCGCCGCGAGGCCGTGGCCGTCGAGGAGCACAACCTGCTCCACCCGGACGAGGAGCAGCGCGTCCCGTACGTGACGCGCAAGCTCCAGGGCGCCGAGGGTCCGTTCGTGGCGGTCTCGGACTGGATGCGGGCCGTGCCGGACCAGATCTCCCGCTGGGTGCCGGGCCCGTACAGCTCGCTGGGCGCCGACGGCTTCGGCTTCGCGGACACCCGGGGCGCGGCCCGCCGTTACTTCCACATCGACGCCCCGTCGATCGTGCTGGGCGTGCTGACCGAGCTGGCCCGCGAGGGCAAGATCGACCGGTCGGCCCTGAAGCAGGCGGTGGATCGCTACCAGCTGCTCGACGTGGCGGCCGCCGACCCGGGCGCCGCGGGCGGCGACGCCTGATCCGACAGCTCCCCGGGGGCCCCGGGGAACGTCCCGGCGGCGCCCGGACAGCACAGCGCACCTGGTGAGGGGCGGTGGGACCTCGGTCTCGCCGCCCTTCGACGTGTCGTCACTGCGAAGATCGCCGCCCGGTTCATCTCCCGCCCCTCCCGCCACTTTCGCCCCTACCGCTCCCAGAGCTTGAACGCTCTGACCTCGTAGGGCGTCTGCGGCACCCAGGTGCCGCGCCCCGGGTAGGTCTCGAACTCCCCCACCTCCGCGCACTCGGCGGACTGGTACGTCGTGACCGGCCGACCCGTGCGGTTGGCGAGGGACTGGGCCGAGGCGCCCGGCGGCAGCGCGATACAGCTGTCGAGGTCGGTCGTGGCGAGTTCGTGGGTCTGCACCCTGCCCTTGAAGTCCGGCTTGGGCCAGAGGCAGAGCCGTCCCGGACCGCAGGCCCCGAGCGCGGTCGCGGCCGGCGCGGCCGCCGCCGGGGCCGCGAGGCAGGCGGCCAGGACGACCGCGACGAGCAGAGCCGTCTTGGTGACCGATGTCGTGGCCGCCTTCACGGCCGTCTGCGTGGCCGTCTTCACGGCCGTCTGCGTGGCCGTCTTCGCAGCCGTCTTCGCAGCCGACCTCGGGACCGATGTCGTATACGTGTACATGCTGATGAACCCCCGTTTGGTGACTCTCCGTAACCAAAAGCATGGCGGAGGTCACGCCGGGACGGAAGAGGGGCCGCCCCCGTTCACGCGAAAGGGTGACGGCCCCTGCGGGAGCCCGAGGGCCATGGTCCCGCAGGCACCCCGCGGGACGACGGACCGGACGTCAGATGTGGCCGCCCATGCCGCCGGCCTCGGCGTTCTCGCCGCGCTTGGTGAGCGTGGCCACCAGGGCCGCGACCACGGCGACGACACCGGCGACGGTGAAGGCCAGGCCCATGCCGTCGAGGAAGGTGTCGTGGATGACGCCGGTGATCTGCTGGAAGACCTCAGGGGTCATCCCCGGCGCCTGGGCCAGCTCCGGCGGGGCCATGCCGAACTCGGCGGCCTGCTCCAGCTGCGGGTTGGCCGGGGCCGGGATGCCCGCGGCGACCCAGTTGGGCTCGAAGGAGGAGGCGACCTTGGAGGACATCACGGCACCGAGCACGGCGGTGCCGAGCGCGCCGCCGACCTGCATCGCGGCCTGCTGGAGTCCGCCGGCCACGCCGGAGAGCTCCAGCGGCGCGTTGCCGACGATGACCTCGGTGGCGCCGACCATGACCGGCGCGAGACCGAGGCCGAGCAGCGCGAACCAGAGGGACATGACGAGGGTGCCGGTGCCCGGCGAGAGCGTGATCATGCCGAACATCGCGACGGCCGTGCAGACCATGCCGCCGACCAGCGGGACCCGAGGGCCGAACCGGGTGATCAGCGCGCCCGCGAGGGGCGAGGAGACGATCATCATCGCGGTCAGCGGCAGCAGGTGCAGACCGCTGTCGACCGGGCTGAGCCCCTTCACGCCCTGGAGGTAGAAGGTCACGAAGAAGAGGCCGCCCATGAAGGCGAAGGCCATGAGGACCATCAGGACCACACCGGCCGAGAGCGGCACGGAGCGGAACATCGCCAGCGGGATGAGCGGCTCCTTGACCTTGGTCTCCCAGAAGGCGAAGACCGCGAAGAGCAGCACCGCGCCCAGCAGGCCGCCCCACGTCTTGCCGCTGGACCAGCCCCAGGACTCGCCGGCCTTGATGAGGCTCCAGACGAGGGAGGCCATGGCGCCGGAGAGCAGCAGGATGCCGAGGATGTCGAAGGAGCGCGGCGCGTTCTCGGCGCGGTGGTCCTTGAGGATGACCAGGCCGAGGACGAGCGCGACGATGCCGACCGGCACGTTGACGAAGAAGACGGACTGCCAGCTGACGTGCTCGACGAGCAGGCCGCCGACGATCGGGCCGCCGGCGGTGGAGGCGCCGATGACCATGCCCCAGATGCCGATGGCCATGTTCAGCTTCTCGGCGGGGAAGGTGGCGCGGAGCAGGCCGAGCGCGGCCGGCATCAGCAGGGCGCCGAAGAGGCCCTGGAGGACGCGGAAGGCGATCACGGCCCCGATGGAGTCGGAGAGGCCGATGGCGCCGGAGGCCAGGGCGAAGCCTGCGATGCCGATGAGGAAGGTCTGCCGGTGGCCGAAGCGGTCTCCGAGCTTGCCGGCGGTGATCAGCGCGACGGCGAGCGCGAGCAGGTAGCCGTTGGTGATCCACTGGACCTGGGCGAGGGAGGCGCCGAGGTCGGTCTTGATGGCGGGGTTGGCGATGGCGACGATGGTGCCGTCGAGGGCGACCATCATCACGCCGACCGCCACGCCGAAGAGCGTCAGCCACGGATGGCCGCGCAGTCCCTTCGCCGGGGCCGGTGCGGGTTCCCGGGCGTCCCCCTGACCCTGCGGGGCCTTTTCCACGGTGGTCTGACTATTCATGCGAAGAGGCTAGTGACAGTCACTGACAATTGACAAAGCGATTCACGCGCCGGTAACTGTCACGTAGCTCACAGGTACGCTGAGCAGGAGCAAATGCGTGAGAAACGTGAAGTAGGGGACCCTGACGTGACCTTGCCCGGCCTGCGGGAGCGGAAGAAGCAACGAACGCGCGAGGCACTGGTCAAGGTGGCCCTCGAACTCTTCACCTCGCACGGCTACGAACGGACCACCGTCGACGAGATCGTCGACGCCGTCGAGGTCTCCCAGCGGACCTTCTTCCGCTACTTCTCCTCCAAGGAGGAGGTCGCCTTCGCCGTCCAGCACATGGTGGAGGCGCGCTTCGTGGAGGCGCTCCGGCGTCGGCCCGCCGGCGAGGGCCCCTTCGACGCGCTGCGCAACGCCGTGCTCTCCGGCTGGGACACCATCGGCGACGCCATCACCGCGGTCGTCCCGCTGGAGCTCTATCTGCGCACCTTCCAGATGATCGAGTCGACGCCCGCGCTCCTCGCCGTCCATCTGCGCCGCTCCATGGAGATGGAGGAGACCCTCGCCGGGATCATCGCCGAACGGGAGGGCCTCGACGTCGACGCGGACCCGCGTCCGCGGATCGCGGTGGCGGCCTTCAGCGGTGTGATGCGCGTGACAGGGCAGATGTGGGGCCGGGGCACGGATCAGAGCCTGGAGGCCATCCGTGCCTTGACCGAGCGGTATCTGGATCACCTCGGGCCGGCCCTCGCCCCCCGCTGGCGCGACGAGGCGTAGCTCACGAAGGGGCCGGACCGTTCATCCGCGCCCCGTAGGGTGGCCGCCCGTGACACCCGTCGAAGCCGACTCCCCCTCGCTCGTCGTCCTGCGCGCCCTGCTCGCGCTCGCCGTCGTGTTCGTGCTGCTCACGACCACCGGCTGGACGACGATCAACCACCGCCCGGTGCCCGGCCCGTCCCGCGAGGCCGCGCTCGCCGCCTGGGCGCGCGACCGCGTCGACCACCGCCCGCTGCCGGCGCCGACCGCCTCCGCCGGGGTCGTCGCCGCGTACTTCGCCCGGCTCGGGCACGCGCGCGGGACCGCGCTCGCCGTACGGCACCCGCTCGTCGTCGGCAATCTCGACGGTGCGCCGGTGGCCCTGCGCTACCGCGCCAACCGGATCGCGCTGGGGCGCGCGCTCGACGCCGAGCGGGACCAGGTCCGCGACGCCCGGCTCTCCCCCGAGGGCCGGCACGAGGCGCAGCGGCGCCTGGACCGGTTCGTCTCGCTCCTGCGGCCCGGCCGGCAGGTGCTCGCCTTCGACCCCACCGGTACGGGCCGGACGGCTGAGGTCCTGGGGGACCTGGCGCGGGCGCGGCGCGTCTCGGTGATCGTGCCGGGCGTCGACACCAACCTCCTCACCTTCCAGAAGACCCACGGCCGGTACGGGGCTCCCGCCGGCATGGCCCGGTCGCTGTACCGCGCCGAGCGGGCGGCCTCCCCCGGCGCCAGGGTCGCCGTGATCGCCTGGGCCGACTACACCGCGCCCGCCGGGGTCGGCGTCGACGCGATGACGGGCCGTCTCGCCGAGGGCGGCGCCGCCCGGCTCGTCCGGCTGACCGAGGGACTGCCCGGCGACGCGCGCGTGGCCCTGTTCTGCCACAGCTACGGCTCCGTTCTCTGCGGGGTCGCCGCGCCCCGGCTCCCGGCCCGGGTGACGGACGTGGCGGTGGCCGGAAGTCCCGGGATGCGGGTGGAGCGGGCGGCGGAACTCCGCACCCCCGCGCGCGTGTGGGCGATGCGGGACGCCGACGACTGGATCGCGGACGTGCCGCACCTGGAGGTGGGCGGGATCGGGCACGGAGCCGATCCGGTGGCCCCGGAGTTCGGCGCCCGGCTGCTCTCGGCCCGCGGCGCCATCGGCCACAGCGGCTATTTCACGCCGGGCACCGAGAGCCTCGGCAACTTCGCCGCGATAGGCGTCGGCGCCTACCGCGACCTGGTGTGCGCCGGTGCCGACAGCGCTTGCCACGAGGGAATATCCGGTGCGGAAGGGCGCTGACGCGCGTAGATCACGTAATTTCGGGACCTGTCACGGGGGCGACGCACGGGCACACGCCGCATACGATGAGGCGTATGGGTGATGTGCTGGCCGGAATTCATGCCACCTGGGAGTTCGAGAGTGACGCCCTCGTCATCCGCTTCGACCGGGGGAACCGTGCGCCGAGGCTCTTCGGCGTGCTGCGCGAACGACGTGTACCGCACGAGGCGCTGGCGTCCATGACGCTTTCGCCCGGCAAGCGGGGCACCGTCGTGCTGCACGCCGTGCCGAGACCGGGCGCCGATCCGCTGATGGAGGCGGCCGCGGGGCAGCTCCCGGAGGCCTGCGACCCGTACCGCCTGGTGCTGCCGGCGGACCGGGAGACGCTCGCCGAGTACTACCGCGACGAGCTGCGGACCGTCCTGGGGCCGGGGGCCGCGGCCTCCTCCGGCGACCCCTCGGACGGGCCCGGCGCGGAGCCCGCGGACCGCTTCCTGGTGGCGCCGCCGCAGGGCCCGCAGTCCTTCAAGGCGTACGACGGGAAGGCGAGCTTCGACGGGCAGTCGGAGGTCTCGTTCCGCTGGTCGTGGACGGGTGCCTCCTCCGAGAAGTGGAAGGCCGGTGACCAGTTCTTCCACGTGCGGGACCTCTGCGGGGTCGAGTGGCGCTCGCCGGACGTCCTGGACGGGCACCTGCGGCTGGTGCCCCGGGGCGGCGAGCCCCGCGCGTCCCGGCCGGACCACGACCCGGCCTCCGTCGTGTTCGGCCTCGGCTACGGCCCGGTGCACCTGTCGCTCCCCTTCGCGGCGGCCGTGACCGACGCCGGCGGCCCCGACCCACGCCGGCGCCCCGGTGTCATACCCCGGTATCAGGCCCGAGCCCGGTCCCCGGTATGACGTCGGGGGCCCGGCCCGCTGCCTACCCTGAGCGGGTCATGGCTACCGAACCGCGGCACGAGCCGCCCACCCCCGCCCTCCGGCGGCTCGGCACCCGGACGCGCGAGGCGTTCCGGGGGCTCGGGACCGCGCTCACCACACCCACGGCACCGGGAGCACCCCTCCTCGCCGACGCCTCCTCGCGGTGGGTGCGGCAGCTGCCGTACGCCGTCGCCGTCGCGTTCGTCGCCTCCCTGCTCCCCACCACCGTCCACCTCCTCGCCGAGGACTACGGCGTCCACGGGGCACTCGCCGGAGCCATCGGCACCGCCCAGACCGCGCCGCTGCTGCTCGCCGTCGCCCGCCCGCTCCAGGCCTGGTGGATCATCTTCACCGCCGACGTGCTCGGCGCGCTCGTGCTCCTGGTCGCCGACGGCCCCCGCGCCGAACTCTGGCCCTGGACCCCGCCGGCCGTCGTCGGCTACTGCGCGCTGATGATCGCGCTCGGCCTGCGCGAGTCCCGCCGGGCCCTGTTCGGGGTGTGGCTGGCGACCGGCGCGGCCGGCTACGTCCTGGAGACCGCCCGGCCCCCCGAGTACACCAGCGTCCACACCCTGCTCGTCGTCCTCAGCGGGGTGCTGCTCCTCCTCACCTCGGCGGTACGCGCGCGGGGCGACGCCCAGCGGCGGCTCGTCGAGCAGGAGACCATCAGTGAGGCCGAGCGGTCCCGCCGCACGCTCCTGGAGGAGCGGGCCAGGATCGCGCGCGAGCTGCACGACGTGGTCGCCCACCACATGTCGGTGATCACCGTGCAGGCCGACTCCGCCCCGTACCGCATTCCCGGTCTCCCGGACGCGGCGCGCGAGGAGTTCACCTCGATCGCGTCGAGCGCGCGCGAGTCGCTGGCCGAGATGCGACGGCTGCTGTCGGTGCTGCGCAGCGACGGCAGCGAGGGCGAGCGCGCCCCGCAGCCGGGTCTCGACCGGGTCCAGCAGCTCGTCGAGGCGACCGTGCGGGCCGGGGTGCCGGTCGAACTGCGGCTCGCCGCCGACCTCGGGGACGTACCGCAGGCGGTGGACCTGTCGGCCTACCGGATCGTGCAGGAGGCCCTGGCGAACGTGGTCCGGCACGCCCCGGGGGCGTCGACCAAGGTGTCCGTCCGGGCGGCCGGCGGCTGGCTGACGGTCCTGGTCGTCAACGGGCCCTCGACCGAGGCGGGTTCCGCGGTGGAAGGCGGCGCGGCCGGCACCGGGCACGGGCTCGTCGGCATGCGGGAGCGCGTACGGTTGACGGGCGGCTCGCTGGACACCGGGCCGCTGCCGGACGGCGGCTTCCGGGTCGCCGCACGGCTGCCGCTGGCCCCGGACCCGGTGCCCGCCGCGGCGGAGCCCGGGAAGCCGGCGCCGGCCGCCCGGACGGACACCTTGGTCGACGCCCCCGGGGCGTGCCGGACCACGTTCGCCAGGGCCTCCTGCACGATCCGGTAGGCCGACAGGTCCACCGCC
>NZ_RDBH01000129.1:741271-773100 GCF_008042145.1 Streptomyces sp. adm13(2018) | reverse complement strand
GGAGAACCCCACCCCTTTCCTGGTGTTGCCCGCTCCTCCACCCCCTACCCGGGTATCAAAGGGGAGTTGGCCCCCCGGTGTGACGTGCCGTCACCCGTCGCCTTCCTACCTTCCTCTCGCCAGCGAACGAGCGAGTACCGGAGAGGGAGGGCGACCCCATGCGCCGTATTTCGAGGACCCTGATCACCGCGGCCGTGGTCGCCGCGGTGGTCGGCGGGACGGCCGGCTGGGCGGCGGGCGACAGCCAGGAGGCGGTCACCGGGGCACCGGTCGGGACGGCGGAGTGGCGGGCCGCGGGGCTGCCGGACCCGGTGCGGACGGGCCCGGCCGGCATCGCGCGGTTCTTCGCCGGGCTGAGCCCGGTACGGCAG
This sequence comes from Streptomyces sp. adm13(2018), assembly GCF_008042145.1. Taxonomy (GTDB): domain Bacteria; phylum Actinomycetota; class Actinomycetes; order Streptomycetales; family Streptomycetaceae; genus Streptomyces. The sequence goes on along the minus strand of NZ_RDBH01000129.1, from coordinate 772,729 downwards.
CGGGAGCTGGCCCGGACGCATCCGACGGTCGTCGGGAACCTCGACGGGGCGCCGCCGGAGCTGCGGTACGAGGCCAACGCCCGCACCACGCGCGGGGCGTTCGGCGGTGCGCAGGTCCTCGCCCACGACGGCCGCGGCCGCGGCCAGGTGGCCCTGGTGTACGGGGACCTGGCGCGGGCCGCACACGTCGCGGTGATCGTGCCCGGATCGGACGTCGCCGCGGACCGCGTGCGGTCGCTCACCGACATGGCGGCCGCCCTGCGACAGGCCGCGGGACCCGACACGGCGGTGGTGGCCTGGGCCGGGTACACCACTCCGGTCGGCGTCGGCGTGGACGCGGCCACCGGCCGACTGGCCGAGGCCGGGGCGGACCGGCTCACCCGCTTCGTCGACGGCCTCGCGGCCGTCGGGGCACCCGAGCCGTCCCTGTTCTGCCACAGCTACGGCTCTGTGGTCTGCGGCCTCGCCGCCCACCGGCTGAAGGCCAAGGACCTGGTGGTCTTCGGCTCCCCCGGGATGCGCGCCGCGAACGTGGCCGACCTCGGCACCTCCGCCCGCGTCTGGGCGGCGAAGGACCCGACCGACTGGATCGACCGGATCCCGAACGTCCGGGTCGGCGACCTCGGCCACGGCGCCGACCCCGCCGACCCGGCGTTCGGGGCGCGCCGGATCGCGGCCGACGACGCGGCCGGCCACGGCGGCTACCTCGCGCCGGGCACCTCGTCCCTGCGCGCCTTCGCCGCGATCGCCGACGGCTCCGTCCGCACGGCCGACGAGCCCCGCCCCGCCGCCGCACCCGTCGTCCCCGCCACCGTCCGCGCCGCCGCCGGCGCCCGTACCGAGGGAGAGGGCCGATGAGCAGCCTCGCGACCCTGGCCCGCCGCACGACGCGGACGATCGAGGCGGGCACCCCCGCCCACCGCGACCGGGCGATCGACGGGCTGCGCGCCCTCGCCCTGCTGGCCGTGCCCACCGGGCACTGGCTGCTCGGCGGCTTCACGCTCTCCGCCGACGGGGCGATCCACAACGCGAGTCCGCTGCGCGCCTTCGCGGGGCTCGCGCCGGTCAGCTGGGTCCTCCAGATGCTGGGGATCTTCTTCCTGGTCGGCGGCTACGCCTCCGTCCTCTCCTACCGGCGGAGAACGGGCTCCACGCGCGCGTGGCTCGGTGGCAGGCTCGCGCGGCTCGGCCGCCCGGTGCTCGGGGTGACCGCCGTCTGGGCGGGTCTCCTGCCGGTGCTGCGCTTCGGGTTCGACGTGCCCGTGGACACCCTGCGGACGGCGTCCACGCTGGTGATCCAGCCGCTGTGGTTCGTGGGGGTGTACACGGTGGTCACCGCGCTCACCCCGCTGTGCGTGCGGGCGGCCCGCCGCCTCGGGGTGTGGGCCGCGGCGCCGCTGCTCGGCTCGGTGGCCCTCGTCGACTTCCTGCGCTACGGCCCGTACGCGGACGCCGTGCCCTCCTGGCTGACCCTCCTCAACATCCTGCCCGGCTGGCTCTTCGCGTACCAGCTCGGCGTCTCCTGGGGCGAGGGCCGGGTCACCCGGCGGCACGCCCGGGCGCTGCTGGTCGGCGGGGCCGTGCTCTTCGCCGTCCTGCTGCTCGTCTTCGGCTACCCGGCGTCGATGGTCGGCGTCCCCGGCGAGGCCCGCACCAACTCCCATCCGCCGTCGCTGCTCGTGCTCGCCCTGGCGGCCGCGCAGAGCGGCGCCGCGATCCTGCTCAGGGACCGGCTCGGCAGGCTCCTGAAGCGGCCCGCGCTGTGGGCGCCGGTCGTGGTCGTGAACCTGTCGGCGATGACGATCCTGTGCTGGCACCAGACGGCGATGCTCACCGCGGCGGTCCCCGCCGCGTTTCTCGGCGAGGTCCCGGGGCTGGTCGGCGCGCCGGACTCGGTCGGCTGGATCCTGGCGCGGCTGGCGTGGATGCCGGTCTTCGCCGGACTGCTCGCCCTGATCGGGCGGTACGCGCGCGGGTTCGAGTCCCCGTGGGCGAAGACCGGGCCGGGCCGCCGCACCCTGGCGGGGCTGCTCGCGGCGGGCTTCGCGGCCTTCGCCCTGGGACTGGCGTGAGGCCCCCGGGGCGCGGAGCCCCGGGCCCCGGCGCCCCGGGGGCCGCGGGATCAGACCTCGCGGGCCGCCGACGTCGAGCTCATGTCCGGGTAGCGGTCGCCCGTCACCAGGCCGGCGATGGGCTCCAGTTCCGCGAGCTCGTCGGCGGTGAGCACGATGCGGGTGGCGGCGGCGTTCTCCAGGAGGCGGGAGCGCTTGCGGGTGCCGGGGATGGGGACGACCGTGAGGCCGTGGACGGCGGCCCGCTGCTGCACCCAGGCGAGGGCGATCTGCGCGGGGGTCGCGCCGTGCGTGGCGGCGATCTTGCGGACGGGGTCCAGGAGGGCGGCGTTGCGCTCCGCGTTCTCGCCGGTGAAGCGGGGCTGGCTCCGGCGGAAGTCGCCGCCCGACAGGTCCTTGGCGGCGTCGGCGAAGGCCCCGGTGAGGAAGCCGCGGCCGAGCGGCGAGTAGGGCACGAAGGTGACGCCGAGCTCGGCGGCCGCGCCGACGGCGCTGCGCTCCACGTCCCGGGAGAAGAGCGACCACTCCGACTGGAGGGCGGCGATCGGGTGGACGGCGTACGCCTCGCGAAGCTCGGGCCCGGTGACCTCGCTGAGGCCCAGGTGGCGGACCTTGCCCTGCCGAACCAGTTCGGCCATGGTGCCGACGGACTCGGCGAAGGGGATCTCCGGGTCGCGGCGGTGCATGTAGTAGAGGTCGATGGTCTCGATGCCGAGCCGGCGCAGGCTGTCCTCGACGGCCTTCCTGATGTACGCGGGGTCGTTGCGGAGGGCCCGGTAGGCGGGGTCGTCGGCGCGCCGCTCCACGGCGAACTTGGTGGCAAGGGTGACCTCGTCGCGGTGGGCGGCGAGGAACGGCGCGAGGAACTCCTCGTTGGCGCCGTTGCCGTAGATGTCGGCGGTGTCGATCAGGGTGACACCGGCCTCCAGGGCCGCGTCGAGGGTGTCGCGGGCGGCCGCCTCCTCGGTGTCGCCGTAGAACTCGCTGATCCCCATGGCGCCGAAGCCCTGGACGCCGATCTCGGGGCCGTCCTCGCCGCCGAGGCGTACGGTGTCGATCCTGCTCACGCTGGTCATGAAGGTGTTCCTCCGCATGCGGTGCCGTAGTGGCCGATCTTGATGTCGAGCACGGCGAGCGTGTCCTGGAGCTCGGTGATCCGGACGAGCACGTCCCTGCGGGTGGCCTCCAGGAGTTCCCGCCGGGCGTCCCGGGTGTGGTCGCCCTCCCGCACCAGCTCGGCGTACCGGACCATGTCCGCGACCGGCATCCCGGTGAGCCGCAGCTTGCCGACGAACGCGAGCCAGTTCAGGTCCTGCTCCGTGAAGCGGCGCTGGCCGGTGTGCGAGCGGTCGACGTGCGGCATGAGGCCGATCCGCTCGTACCAGCGCAGGGTGTGCGCCGACAGGCCGGTCAGCGCGGAGACCTCGCTGATGGTGTGGTGGGTCCGGGGCCGGATCGGGCTCGTGCTCGCCGTCGCGCTCATGCCTCCACGCTAAAACGTTGGAGTGCACTCCAAGCAAGTAGGCTCGGCCCCATGCAGAGCAGCGTGCCGAGTCTGGCGTCGATCGAGAACTGGCCCGTCCCCACCGCGGCGGCCGCCGTGGTCCGCGCGGACGGCACCCTGGCCGGGTCGTACGGCCCCACCGGGCAGCGCTTCCCGCTCGCCTCCGTGACCAAGCCGCTCGCGGCGTACGCCGTCCTCGTGGCGTACGAGGAGGGGGCGATCGACCTCGACGAGCCGGCCGGGCCCGAGGGCGGGACCGTGCGCCACCTCCTCGCCCACACCTCGGGGCTCGCGTTCGACGAGAACCGGGTCATGGCCGCGCCGGGCACCCGCCGGATCTACTCCAACACCGGTTTCGAGGCCCTGGGCGACCACCTGGCCAAGGCGACCGACATCCCGTTCGCCGAGTACCTCCAGCAGGCCGTCCTGGAGCCGCTGGGCATGGCGTCGACGACGCTGGACGGCTCGCCCGCCAAGGACGCCGTCTCGACCGTCGACGACCTGGTGCGGTTCGCCGCCGAGCTGCAGGCGCCGCGGCTGCTCGACCCGCGGACCGTCCTGGAGGCAATGAGCGTCGCGTACCCCGGACTGACCGGCATCCTGCCCGGGTACGGGCACCAGCGGCCCAACGACTGGGGTCTCGGCTTCGAGATCCGCGACGGCAAGTCCCCGCACTGGACGGGCGCCGGTTCCTCGCCGCGCACCTTCGGGCACTTCGGGCAGTCCGGCACGTTCCTGTGGGTGGACCCGGACGCGCGCGCGGCGTGCGTGGCGCTGACCGACCGGCCCTTCGGGGCGTGGGCGGTCGAGACGTGGCCGCCGTTCACCGACGCGGTCCTGGCCGATCTGCGGGCGGCCTGAGAGCCTGACCCGGCACCGCCGCGCCCCGCCGGTTGTTCGTCTATGCGTCGCAGCGGGCCGTGGGCAGGATGCCGTCCGGGCCGCTCAGGGACACGTCGACGAGACCGGCGTCGTCCTCCGCGTAGGCGGTGGTGCACACCAGCTGGCGGACACCCGCCTCGGACAGCTTCTTCACGGGGAACGGCGTGCGGATCCAGACAAGCCGGCGTGTCCTGGCGCCCGTCGCGGGCTCCCCGGTCGAGTCCTGCAGCACGGTCGGGCTTCCCGCCTCCGCCCCGGGGAGGGCGGTGGTGATGCCCGCCGTGACCTCGTAGGGCCGCGGTCCGGCCACGAGCATGGCGAGGATCTTGTCGGTGGCCACCCCGTCGCGGGAGATCTCGTAGTCCGGGCCGAAGAAGTCGGTCGGGGAGCCGTCGCCCGGCCCGGGGACACCGAGCCCGCGGGCCACCGGCATCGAGCGGCCGTCGGCGTCGACGAAGTACAGCACGACCCGGTCGCTCGGCGGCGGCTGGGCCTTGACCGTGGCCGCCCCGCCCGCCTCGACGACGTCGGTCTTCTGGATGCCGCAGCCGGCCACGACGGCCGGCACCAGCAGGGCGAGCAGGGCGGCGGCCGTACGGCGGCGGGCGTCCCTCCGTGCCGCGCGGCGGCGCCGGGCGCCCACGGTCACGGTGCCGGTCGCGGTGTCCGTGCCGGTTGCGGTCCCGGTGCCCGTCACGGCGGTGTCCGTGCCGGTCACAGCGGCATCCGCACCGTGAAGACCGCCCCGCCCTCCGGGGAGTTGGCGGCGGTGACCGTGCCCCCGTGGAGCCGAACGTTCTCCAGGGTGATCGCGAGGCCGAGGCCACTGCCCGCCGAGCGGGTCCGGGCCTGGTCCGCCTTGTAGAAGCGGTCGAAGACGTGCGGCAGGACGTCCGGGTGGATGCCGGGACCCCGGTCGGCGACCTCCGTCACCAGCTGTTCCTCCTCCGCCCACAGCCGGACCGTCACCGGCGCCGCGCCGTGCCGCAGCGCGTTGCCGACGAGGTTGGCGACGACGACGTCGAAGCGGCGCGGGTCGAGCCGGGCCCTGATCCCCTCCCCGAGGTCCGTGACGACCTGCGCCGGATCGGTCCAGTACCGGTGCTGGAGGGTCTTGCGGACGCAGTCGGCGGCGTCGACCTCGTCGGTGTGCAGCTCCGCGGCGCGGGCGTCGAAGCGGGAGATCTCCATGAGGTCCTCGACGAGTACGGCGAGCTTGCCGGTTTCGGCGCTGATGAGGCGGACCGCGCGGGCCGTGTCGCTGTCGAGGCCGCCGGCGTCCTCGTCGAGCACCTCGGTGACGGCGAGCATCCCGGCGAGCGGGGTGCGGAGTTCGTGGGAGACGTCGGAGGCGAAGCGGCGGGCCCGGGCCTCGGCGTCGCGCAGCTCCGCGACGGAACGTTCCAGCTCGGCGGCGGACTCGTTGAACGTCCGTGCGAGGTCGGCGAGTTCGTCGCTGCCCGTGGCGTGGATACGGGTGTCGAGCCGGCCGCGTCCCATGCTGCGGGCCGCGTGGCGGAGCTCGCGTACCGGCCGGAGCACACCGCGCGCGGCGATCAGGGCGGGGATCAGGGCCACGGCGAGGGCGGGCAGGGCGCCGTCGCGGGCGGCCGTGACCATCGCCTCGACGTTGGCCTCCTCCTCGTCGAGTTCCATGACGGCGTAGAACACGAGGCCGGTGCGCTGCGGCGGGCCGTCGGGCGAGTGGGCCAGGAAGACGGCGGGGACGGCGATGGTGAGGTACGGGGTGCCGTTCTTGACCACCCGCTGGAAGCTGCCGTGCGGGACGGCCTCGTCGCCGGCGGCGCGGGCCCGCAGCTCCGGCGTGATGACGGAGGAGGTGGGCCGGTCGGTGGAGGAGACGCGGAGGGTGCCGTACTCGGCGTAGACGCGCCAGGCGCGGGGCTTGCCCTGGCGGGCGACCAGCATGAGCGTGTCCCGCAGCATGTCCGGTTCGACGGGCAGGGTGACGCCGATGGCGGCGACCTGCTCGCGGAAGGCGGAGACGGCGGTGTCCTGGGTCTGCTCCAGGATCGCGTTGCGGGCGGCCCGGTAGGTGAGCGCCGCGGTGGTGCCGCAGCCGACGGCGGCGACGAGCAGGAAGGCGAGGACGAGCCGGGTGCGCAGTCCGAAGGGGTGCGGGCGCAGCCGCGGGCTCCGGCCCTCGCGCCGGGCGGCCCGCTTGCGGCGCCCGCGCCCGGTCGCCCCGTGGTCCTGATCGCGGTCGTGGCTGTGGCCGTGACCGGAGTGCCCGCCGTGCCCGCCGGGGCCGTCCCGTCCGGTGTCCTCGTCCGGGGTGACGCAGGCCTTCACTGCGGGCCCAGCGGGCCGAAGCGGTAGCCGAAGCCGCGCAGGGTCTGGATGTAGCGGGGCTCGCCCGGGGTGTCCTCGATCTTGTTCCGCAGCCGCCGGACGCAGGCGTCGACCAGCCGGGCGTCGCCGTGGTAGCTGTGCTCCCAGACGTGTTCGAGGAGCTGCTGGCGGCTGAAGACCTGCTCGGGCGCGGCCGTGAGGTGGAGCAGCAGCTTCAGTTCGGAGGGGGCGAGGGCGATCCGCTCGCCCGCCTTGGCGACGGTGAGGCCGGCCCGGTCGACGGCCAGCTCCCCGTGGAACTCGACGGCGGCCCGGCCGCCGGCCGGCTCCTCGATGCGCCGCAGCACGGCCCGGATGCGGGCCTCGATGACCTCGGTACGGGCGGGCTTGACGATGTAGTCGTCGGCACCGGCCTCCAGGCCGATGACCACGTCGAAGTCGTCGCCGCGGGCGGTCAGCATGATGATCGGCAGCTGGCTGTTCTCGCGGACCCGGCGGCACACCTGGACGCCGTTGATGCCGGGCAGCATCAGGTCGAGCAGCAGGAGGTCCGGCCGGAACTCCGCGAGCGCGTCGAGTCCGGCCTCCCCGGTGGCGGCGGTGCGCACCTCGTGCCCGCGGCGCCGGAGTCCGAGCTCGACGCCTTCGCGGACGGAGGGGTCGTCTTCTATCAGGAGCACGCGGGGCATCTGTGAAGTATCCAAGGTCGAAGGGCCCCTCCTGGCGGAGGGGGTGGGCTCAGCGGCGGTGGGCGAGACCGCGCAGCCGGCCGCTCCCGGCCCCGAGGAGGGCCTGGACCTCGGTGAGCCCCAGGGGCCTGGCGAGGACGGCGAAGACGGTGAGGACGGTCAGCGCGCCGGCCGCCCCGGAGGGCACCGCCCCGGCCGGGCCGGTGAGGTCGGTGACGAGGAGTCCGTAACCGGCAGCGGGGACGGCGGCGGCCAGCAGCCGCACGAGCGCCCCGGCGGAACCCCCGGAGACCGGGCTGACGGTCGCCGGACCGCCGGGCGCCGGGCCGCTCGCCTTGAGCCTCCCGCGCAGCACGGAGGCCGTGACGGCCCAGCCCACCCAGAGGGCGAGCGAGTATCCGGCGGCCATGCCGGCGACCGCCCAGCGGGTGGGCAGGTAGTGGTGGGCGGCGAGCGACAGTCCCGCGTTGAGCCCGGCGATCACCAGGTTCAGCAGGAACGGGGTGCGGGTGTCCCGCAGCGCGTAGAAGGCCCGGTTGCACACGTACTGCCCGGAGAGGGCGACGAGGCCGGGGGCGAAGGCCATCAGGATCCAGGACATCGCGCGGACGTCGTCGCCGGTGGTCGCCCCGTACCGGAAGACGGCCGTCAGCAGGGGGACGGCGAGCGCGAGGAGGGCACAGGCGGCCGGGACGACGGCGGCCTGGCTGGTCCGCAGGGCGTACGAGACGTCCCGGCGGACCCCCACGAGGTCCCCGTCGGCGGCCGCGGCGCTCATCCGGGGCAGCAACGCCGTGACGAGGGAGACCGTGATGATGCCGTGCGGGACCGACCACAGGAGATAGGCGTTGTTGTACGCGGCGAGGCCGCCGCCGCTGACCGTGCCGCCCGCCGAGGTGGCGAGCAGGGTGGTCACCCAGTACGCGCCCTGGTTGGTGAGCACGAGCAGGACCAGCCAGCCCGCCGAGCGCAGCGGCGCGGCGAGGCCGCTGCCGCGCCAGTCGAAGCGGGGCCGCCAGCGGAAGCGGGCGGCGCGCAGCGAGGGCAGGAGGGCGAGGGCCTGGAGCACGATGCCGGCGGTGGTGCCCCAGCCGAGCAGGGCGGTCTCGCCGGGGGTGAGGGCGCCGCCGTCGGAGACCACGAGGAAGAGGGCGAAGACGGCGACGACGACCACGTTGTTGAGGACGGGGGTCCACATCATGGCGCCGAAGCGGCCCCGGGCGTTGAGGACCTGGCCGAGCAGGGTGAAGAGGCCGAGGAAGAGGATCTGCGGCAGGCACGCGCGCGCGAAGGCGACGGTCATCTCCCGCTGCGCGCCGGTGTAGTCGGTGTAGGTGTCGACGATCAGGGGCGCGGCGAACACCGCGGCGGCGGTGAGGACGGCGAGGGCGAGCACGCAGAGGGTGAGCAGCCGGTCGGTGTAGGCGGCTCCGCCGTCCTCGTGCTCCTTCGCGGCCTTGACCAGCTCGGGGACGAAGACGGCGTTGAGGGCGCCGCCGAGGAGGAGCGTGTAGATGATGGTGGGGACGGTGTTGCCGACCGCGTAGCCGTCGGCTACGGCGGCCGCGCCGAGGGCGGCGGCGACGACGGAGGCGCGGACGAAGCCGGTGGCGCGGGAGACGAGCGAACCGGCGGCCATGAGCGCGCCGCTGCGCAGCGCGGACGGGCGGGGCTTCGCCCGTTCCCTGCCGGGCTGTTCGGCGGTGAGCGTGGCGGTCATCGGCGGGCCAGGTACGCCTGGAAGGCGCGGAACAGCGCGTGGTTGGTCGTGCCCTGCAACGGTGTCTCCCACTCCCCCAGCGTCTCGACGACCTGTCCGCCCGTGCCGAGCTTCCAGCGGAGCAGCCCGTGGGCACGGTCGCCCGGGTCGAGGGTGGAGGGTACCCCGCGCAGGTCGTAGACGGCGGCGCCGAGGGCGTGGGCGTCCAGCATCATGCGCCACTGGAGGGCGTTGGAGGGCCGGACCTCCCGGCGGTGGTCGGCGGAGGCGCCGGTCTGGTACCAGACCCGGCCGCCGACGGTGACCATGGTGTGGGCGGCGAGGATCTCGCCCTCGTGGCGGGCGAGGTAGAGCTTCATCCGGCCGGGGTGCTCGGCGTTGAGGACGGCGTACTGGCGCTCGTAGTAGGCGAGGGAGCGGCCGAGGCGGAAGCCGTCGCGCTCCTCGGTGACGCGGAGCAGCCGGTAGAACTCGGGGAGGTCGGCGGCGGATCCGACGGTGATCTCGACGCCGGACTTGCGGGCCTTGCGGACGTTGCGCCGCCACTCCTGGTTGAGGCCGGTCCACAGGTCATCGGCGGTGCGGCCGGCCAGGGGGACCTGGAAGACGTGGCGGGGCTGGGCGTCGGCGCCGTCCTCCGACTCCCCGCCGCAGCGGCGCCAGCCGCGGGCGCGGAGCCGTTCGGCGACGGCGGTCCCCAGCGGGTCGACCTCGTCGGCGAGGACGTCGGACAGCCGGCGGCCGGGGCCGGTGGCGGCCTTGGCGGTGGCGGCGTTCCACCGGCGGTAGGCGGGCCCGGGGCCGATGCGTACGGCGAAGGCGCCGCAGGAGCGGAGGTGGCCGAGCAGCGGGGTGAGCCAGCCGTCGACGTCGGGGTCGGACCAGTCGGCGACGGGGCCCTCGGGCAGGTAGGCGAAGTACTTGCGGGTGCCGGGGAAGGGCCGCAGGAGGACCAGGGCGACTCCGGCGAGTGCACCGGACTCCGGTCCCCAGCCGATGAGTTGGTGCTGCCAGCCGTCCTTGACCTGCGCCCAGGCGGGCACCTGGAGGAAGCTGGGCCCGTCCGCACCGGAGCGGGAGGCGAGGAAGGCGCGGTAGACCTCGGGGGTGACGGGGCCGAGCCGCAGGGTGCGGCGCTCGGTGGGCGCGGCCGTCACGAGCAGGGCTGACACAACGGGAGCCTCCTTGTTCCGCCCCTCGGTGGTGGGGCGCACAGCAGGCTCACAGCCGAATTCGACGGAGTCGCGCGTCGAATGTGACCGGACGATGACCGTTGTGCCGCAGCCCCCGTCATACGGGCCCGGGGCCCGCCGTGCGGGGCGGGAGGCGACCTAGAGTCCGAAACATCCCACTCGCGTCCCACACTCTGCGGAGGTCTCCCGTGCTGCGCATACGCACAACCCGTCCCGTTCTCGCGGCAGTAGCGCTGACCGTCTCCCTGACGGCCTGTTCGGCGCAGGCGGCGAGCGGCCCCGGGGGGAACGGGGATGCCACGGCGGACGGGTCGCAGTCCCCGCCGGCGAAGGTGACGGTCGTGGAGCCGGCGGCGGGCGTCCCGGTGACGGTGACCGCGGCGGGCGGCACGATATCCGAGGTGAAGGTCCGTGACGGGGACGGCGGTTCGCTCGCGGGGCGGGCGGCCGCGGGCGGCACCCGCTGGGTCTCGGACCGCAAGGCGGCGCCCGGCACCCGGTACACCGTGGAGGTCACCTCGCGCACGGCCGACGGGAAGGAGTCGACCACCCGGTCCTCCTTCGAGACGGCCCGGGCCGGCCAGGTCAACAAGGTGACCCTGGCCCCCGGCAAGAACACCACCGTCGGCATCGCCCACCCCCTCTCGATCGTCTTCGACCTGCCGGTGACGAAGAAGGCCGACGTGGAGCGGCAGCTGAAGGTGACCACCTCGAACGGGACCGAGGGCTCCTGGGGCTGGGTGAAGGACCACTCGGGCCGGGACAGGGCGGACTGGCGGCCGCGGGCGTACTGGAAGCCGGGCACGAAGGTCACCCTGCGGGCCGATCTGAACGGCACGGACTCGGGCGGCGGCTGGTTCGTACGGGACTACCGCACCGGCTTCACGGTCGGCGCCGCGCAGGTCGTGAAGGTCGACCTGGACCGCCACCGGCTGACCCTGAGCAAGGACGGCCGCACGGTCCGCACGATCCCGGTCTCCGGCGGCACCCCGGGCGGCGACAAGCGGTCCTGGCGGGGCACGGCCGTGCTGATGGCGAAGGAGGGCACCATCAACATGAACTCGGAGACGGTCGGCCTCGGGGACGCCTACGACAAGGACGTCGACTACTCGATGCGACTGACCTGGTCGGGTATGTACGCGCACGCGGCCCCGTGGAACGCCCGCTACTTCGGCAACGCCAACAGGAGCTCCGGCTGCATCGGCATGAGCGACGCCGACGCCGCCTCCTTCTACGCCGCGGTGAACGTCGGCGACCCCTTCGAGATCACCGGCCGGGACACCAAGGGCACGGTCGCCGAGGGCAACGGCTACGGGGCGTGGAACCTGAGCTGGGAGCAGTGGCGGAAGAAGAGCGCGCTGGCCTGAGGGGCCGGACCCCGGCCGGTCAGCCGAGGGCCCTGCGCCAGTCCCGCATCTCCCAGACCAGGACCTCCGCACCGGTCGTGGCGACGAGGGTGCGGTCCCCGCAGCCGGTGAGGCGGACGGCGTCGCCGGGTCCGAGCGGCTCCTCGCCAGTGCCGTCCGCGCCGCGCCCCGGCGGCGGCCCGCCCGCACCGTCCGCTCCATCCGGCTCACCGGCGCCGAGCGCGACCGTGCCGCGGACGACGTGGACGTACGCGTGGTCGGCGGCCGGTACGGGGATCCCCCCGCCCGCCGCGGCCCGGTGGACGTGCAGCCGCGCGTCCGCCGCCGGAAGGTCGTAGGAGGTGCCGGACGCGCCGGTCCCGCGCACCACCTCGTACGCGGGCTCCCCGCCCGGCGACAGCGGTGCGAGCCACATCTGCACGAAGACGAGGGGCACGTCGCCGTCGTTGCGCTCGACGTGCCGGACCCCGCCGGCGGAGCTCAGCCGCTGGAGGTCGCCGGGGCGGACGACGGTGGTGTGGCCGGCGGTGTCGTGGTGGGTGAGCTCCCCCTCGACGACCCAGGTGACGATCTCGGTGTGGCTGTGCGGGTGCTCGTCGAAGCCGGCCCCGGGCGCGAGCCGCTCCTCGTTGCAGGCGAGGAGCGCGCCGAAGCGCAGGTTGTCGGGGTCGTAGTGCGGGCCGAAGGACAGGGCGTGCCGGGTCTCGATCCCGGCGGCCGGGTCGCCCCCGGGGTACCGCTCCGCCGCGCGCTGGATGCGTATCACGAGGCCTACGGTAGTGCGGCGCCGCGGCGCCCTCCGGGGGCCGGGCCCGGCGCCGGGCCCGGCCCCCGGAGGGACCCCGCACGCCGCCGTCCCGATAAGGCAGTCTTGTCCCCGTGCCTGAACCCACGAACGCCCCTCACCCGCACGCCGCGACCCTGAAGCGCCTCGAACAGTCCTCCGGGCGGCTCGCCGCCAACGCCATTGCCCGCATGGACGAGACGCTGCCGTGGTACCGGGCGATGCCGCCCGAGAACCGGTCGTGGATCGGCCTGGTCGCCCAGGCCGGCATCGCCGCGTTCACCGAGTGGTTCCGGCACCCGGAGACCCCGCAGGCCATCTCGACGGACGTCTTCGGCACCGCGCCCCGCGAGCTGACCCGCGCGATCACCCTGCGCCAGACCGTCGAGATGGTGCGCACCACCATCGAGGTCATGGAGACGGCGATCGACGAGGTCGCCGCGCCCGGCGACGAGTCCATCCTCCGCGAGGCGCTCCTCGTCTACGCGCGGGAGATCGCCTTCGCGACGGCCCAGGTGTACGCGCAGGCCGCCGAGGCGCGGGGCGCCTGGGACGCGCGCCTGGAGTCGCTGGTGGTGAACGCGGTCCTGTCGGGCGAGGCGGACGAGGGCGCGGTGTCCCGCGCGGCGGCGCTGGGCTGGAACTCCCCCGACCACGTGTGCGTGATCCTCGGGACCGCCCCGGACGGCGACAGCGAGCTGACGGTGGAGGCGATCCGCCGCGCGGCCCGGCACGCCAAGCTCCAGGTCCTCACCGGGGTCCTCGGCAACCGGCTGGTGGTCATCGCCGGCGGCAACGACAACCCGCTGGCCGTGGCGAAGGCCCTGATCGGCCCGTACGCGGCGGGGCCGGTCGTCGCGGGCCCCGTGGTCCCCGACCTGCTGGCGGCCACGCGCTCGGCCCAGGCCGCCGCGGCGGGCCTGAAGGCCTGCTCGGCGTGGCAGGACGCGCCGCGCCCGGTCCTCGCGGACGATCTCCTGCCGGAGCGCGCGATCGCGTCCGACCCTTCGGCGCGCGAGCAGCTGGTGGAGGAGATCTACAGACCGCTGGAGGAAGCGGGCTCGGCGCTGCTGGAAACTCTCAGCGTCTATCTGGAACAGGCCAGTAGCCTCGAAGGCGCGGCCCGCATGCTGTTCGTGCACCCGAACACCGTGCGCTACCGGCTTCGACGTGTGACCGACGTCACCGGCTGGTCACCCTCCGATGTCCGTTCGGCGTTCACGCTGCGGATCGCGCTCATCCTCGGGCGCTTGGCCGACGCGGATCCGCAGTCCTAGACTTTTGTCGAACACCAACAATTCCCCCGACGGTTCTTCGTCCCTGTCCCCACGGGCGCCCGAAGCCGTCCGCAAGAGAGAGTGTGAGGGTGCTCGTACTCGTCGCTCCCGGCCAAGGCGCCCAGACGCCCGGCTTCCTGACTCCCTGGCTCGAACTCCCCGGCGCCGCCGACCGCATCGCGGCCTGGTCGGACGCGATCGGGCTCGACCTCGTTCACTACGGCACGAAGGCCGACGCGGACGAGATCCGTGACACCGCCGTGGCGCAGCCGCTGCTCGTCGCCGCCGGCCTGCTGTCGGCCGCCGCGCTCGGCGACGTGTCGCCCGGTGTCGTCGCCGGTCACAGCGTCGGCGAGTTCACCGCCGCCGCGTTCGCGGGCGTCCTCGACGACACCGCCGCGCTGCGTCTCGTACGGACCCGGGGGCTCGCGATGGCCGAGGCCGCCGCGATCACCCCCACCGGCATGTCCGCGCTGCTCGGCGGCGACCCCGAGGTCACCGTCCCGCACCTGGAGAAGCTCGGTCTGACCCCGGCCAACGTGAACGGCGCGGGCCAGATCGTGGCCGCCGGCACCCTGGAGCAGCTGGCCGCCCTGGAGGCGGACAAGCCCGAGGGCGTCCGCCGGGTCGTCGCGCTCAAGGTCGCCGGCGCCTTCCACACCTCCCACATGGCCCCGGCCGTGGCGAAGCTGGAGGAGGCGGCGAAGGAGCTGTCCCCGGCCGCCCCGGCCACCCGCTACGTGTCGAACAAGGACGGGCAGGTCGTCACCGACGGCGCCGAGGTGGTGGCCCGGCTGGTCGGCCAGGTCGCCAACCCGGTCCGCTGGGACCTGTGCATGGAGACCTTCCAGGCCCTCGGCGCGACCGCGCTGGTCGAGGTGTGCCCCGGCGGCACCCTGACCGGCATCGCCAAGCGGGCCCTGCCGGGCGTGGCCACGGTCGCCCTCAAGACTCCCGACGACCTGGACGCGGCCCGTACGCTCATCGCTGAGCACGCGGCCGTCTGACAAGGAGTGTCGAGAAGCATGTCGAAGATCAAGCCCAGCAAGGGCGCCCCGTACGCGCGGATCCTCGGTGTCGGCGGCTACCGCCCCACCCGGGTCGTGCCGAACGAGGTGATCCTCGAGAAGATCGACTCGTCCGACGAGTGGATCCGCTCGCGCTCCGGCATCTCCACCCGCCACTGGGCCTCCCCGGAGGAGACCGTGACCGCGATGTCGGTCGAGGCCTCCGGGAAGGCCGTCGCCGACGCCGGGATCACCCCGGAGCAGATCGGCGCCGTGATCGTCTCCACGGTCTCGCACTTCAAGCAGACCCCGGCCGTCGCCACCGAGATCGCCGACAAGATCGGTGCCGGCAAGCCGGCCGCGTTCGACATCTCCGCCGGCTGCGCGGGCTTCGGCTACGGCCTGACGCTCGCCAAGGGCATGATCGTCGAGGGCTCCGCGGAGTACGTGCTGGTCATCGGCGTCGAGCGGCTCAGCGACCTGACGGACCTGGAGGACCGCGCGACGGCCTTCCTGTTCGGCGACGGCGCGGGCGCCGTGGTCGTCGGCCCCTCGGACGAGCCGCACATCGGCCCCACCGTCTGGGGTTCCGAGGGCGACAAGTCCGAGACCATCAAGCAGACCGTCCCGTGGAACGAGTTCCTCCCCCAAGCTCTCGGCTCCGCTCGAGCAGGGGGGACCCCCGTCGGCGACGTCGCCACGCTTCCGCTCGACAGCAGTGGCGAGATCAAGTTCCCCGCCATCACGCAGGAGGGTCAGGCGGTCTTCCGCTGGGCCGTCTTCGAGATGGCGAAGGTCGCCCAGCAGGCGCTGGACGCCGCCGGGATCTCGGCGGACGACCTCGACGTCTTCATCCCGCACCAGGCGAACATGCGGATCATCGACTCGATGGTGAAGACGCTGAAGCTGCCGGAGCACGTCACGGTCGCCCGTGACGTCGAGACCACCGGCAACACGTCCGCGGCCTCGATTCCGCTCGCCATGGAACGACTCCTGGCGACCGGCAAGGCGAAGAGCGGCGACACGGCTCTCATCATCGGCTTCGGGGCGGGTCTCGTCTTCGCCGCCACGGTCGTTACCCTCCCCTAGGCACTCCGGTTCTCCCGGACGCCTTTTCACCAGTAATCACAAGAAGGAGCGCCACCATGGCCGCCACCCAGGACCAGATCGTCGAAGGCCTCGCCGAGATCGTCAACGAGATCGCCGGCATCCCGGTCGAGGACGTCCAGCTGGACAAGTCCTTCACCGACGACCTGGACGTCGACTCGCTCTCCATGGTCGAGGTCGTCGTCGCCGCCGAAGAGCGCTTCGACGTCAAGATCCCGGACGAGGACGTCAAGAACCTCAAGACGGTTGGCGACGCTGCCGACTACATCCTGAAGCACCAGGCCTGATTCGGCCCTCGCTGACTCGGTCCGCCACCCGGCGGTGGCGCCGTATTCCGACCATCACACACATGGAGAACGAATTCCTGTGAGCTCGACCAATCGCACCGTGGTCGTCACCGGTATCGGCGCAACCACACCGCTGGGTGGCGACTCCGCGTCGACCTGGGAAGGTCTTCTCGCGGGGCGCTCCGGCGTCCGGCCCCTGGAGGGCGAGCGCTTCGCCGAACTGCCCGTGCAGATCGCCGCGACCGCCGCCGTCGACCCCGGTGACGTCCTGCCCCGCCCGCTCGCCCGCAAGCTGGACCGCTCGGCGCAGTTCGCGCTGATCGCGGCCCGTGAGGCGTGGGCCGACGCGGGCTACACCGCCCCGGCCGGCGAGGACGCGTCCGTCGTGCCCGAGCGGCTCGGGTCGGTCATCGCCTCCGGCATCGGTGGCGTAACGACTCTGCTGGACCAGTACGACGTGCTGAAGGACAAGGGCGTCCGCCGCGTCTCCCCGCACACCGTGCCCATGCTCATGCCGAACAGCCCCTCCGCGAACGTGGGTCTGGAGGTGAACGCCCGGGCGGGCGTCCACACCCCGGTCTCCGCGTGCGCGTCGGGTGCCGAGGCCATCGGCTACGCCGTCGAGATGATCCGTACCGGCCGTGCCGACGTGGTCGTCGCCGGCGGTACCGAGGCCGCGATCCACCCGCTGCCGATCGCCGCCTTCGCCAACATGATGGCGATGTCGAAGAGCAACGACGAGCCGACGAAGGCCTCGCGCCCCTACGACACCGGCCGTGACGGCTTCGTGCTCGGCGAGGGCGCCGGCGTGGTGATCCTGGAGTCCGAGGAGCACGCGAAGGCCCGTGGCGCCCGCGTCTACTGCGAGGTCCTTGGTCAGGGCCTGTCGGCCGACAGCCACCACATCGCGCAGCCCGAGCCGACCGGCCGGGGCATCGCCGCCGCGATGCAGAACCTGCTCGACGCGACGGACCTCAAGCCGTCCGAGGTCGTCCACCTCAACGCGCACGCCACGTCGACGCCGCAGGGCGACGTCGCCGAGATCAAGGCGCTGCGGAAGATCCTGGGCGACGACCTGGACCACGTCGCGATCTCCGCGACGAAGTCGATGACCGGCCACCTCCTGGGCGGCGCGGGCGGCATCGAGACCGTCGCGACGGTCCTGGCGCTCCACCACCGGCTGGCCCCGCCGACGATCAACGTCGACGAGCTGGACCCGGAGGTCGACGCCGACATCGTCCGCGGCGAGCCCCGCGAGCTGCCGCAGGGCACGATCGCCGCGATCAACAACTCGTTCGGCTTCGGCGGCCACAACGTGGTGCTGGCGTTCCGCACGGTCTGACGCGCGCCGCACGGCCTGACGGAGGCCCGCCCCCTGCCCGGGGGCGGGCCTCCGTCGTGTGCTCCGGCCTTGTTCGGGGGCGCGCCGCGGGGACCGGGGGCCGCGGTCGGGCGGCGGCCCCGGCGGGCCGTGACGGGGGGTCAGACGACCTGGTGCAGCCAGCGGACGGGGGCGCCCTCGCCCGCGTACCGGAAGGGCTCCAGCTCGTCGTCCCAGGGTTTGCCGAGCAGCCGGGCGATCTCGGCCTCCAGCTGGGTCTCGCCCTGCGCGGAGCGCGCGAGGGCGGCCCTCAGCCGGTCCTCGGGGACCAGGATGTCCCCGTGCATGCCGGTGACGGCGTGGAAGATGCCCAGGTCGGGGGTGGCGCTGTACCGCTCGCCCTCGGCCGTGGGGCAGGGCTCCGCGGTGACCTCGAAGCGGAGCAGCTGCCAGCCGCGCAGCGCCGAGGCCAGTTCCGAGGCGGTGCCGGTACGGCCCTGCCAGGAGAGCTCGGCTCTCCAGGTGCCGGGGGACGCCGGCTGCCGGATCCAGTCGAGCTGGACCCTCGCACCGAGGACGCCCGCCACCGCCCATTCGACGTGCGGGCACAGCGCGCGCGGTGCGGAGTGTACGTACAGGACTCCACGTGTCGTCACCGGGACCTCCAGTGTGGGACGAGGTTCGCCTTTTCCCAGCGGCCTCAGTAAACAGCATCAGGAGCAAAAGGTCACAAACCATCAAAAAGGGGACAGGATGTGACGTGATGTAATTTACCGGAGCCGGTCGGCAAAGGTGCCTCTGGTTCGACGGGGGAAAAGCTACCGTGCCGCGCCGCCATCGGTGTGACGTACGGTCGGTCCGGGGGCGGGCGAGCACGAGGCTTTCACCCGCCAGGACGCCGAAGGAGGGGCCGGGGATGCGCGGCCGACGCAGGATCCGTACCGCCGTCGCGGCACTGCTGTGCGCGGGGTCGCTGGCAGGCTGCACCGCCGGGGAGCCCGCGGAGAGAGCCCCGGGGACGGCGGCCACGCCGCAGAGGACCCCGAAGCCCGCCCCGAGTCCGAGCTCGCTGTGGGACGTCTCCCCCGCCTCCGTCGCCGCCGTCGGCGACTCCGTCACCCGCGCGTTCGACGCCTGCGCGATCCTCGCGGACTGCCCCGAGTCCTCCTGGGCCACGGGCACGGACACCGCCGTGAACAGCCTCGCGCTGCGCCTGCTGGGCCCGGAGAAGGCCGCCACCCGCAGCTGGAACCTGGCGAGGTCCGGGGCCCGCATGGCGGAGCTGCCGGAGCAGATGGCCGCGGCTGCCGCCGAACGGCCCGAGCTGGTCACGGTGATGATGGGCGCGAACGACGCCTGCCGGGCCACGCCGAGGCTGATGACACCGGTCGCCGACTTCCGGACCCAGTTCGAGACGGCGCTCGCCCGGCTGCGGAAGGACGCGCCGAAGGCGCAGGTGTACGTGGCGAGCGTGCCGTCCCTGATGCACCTGTGGTCGACGGGGCGGGTCCTTCCGATGGGTCTCGAGGTGTGGAAGCTGGGCGTCTGCGGGGCGATGCTGGCGGACGCGGCGGACCTGGGCGCCTCGGCGGAGCGGCGGCGCGCGGAGGTGCAGGACCGGGTGGTGGCGTACAACCGGGTGCTGTCGGAGGTGTGCGCGAAGGACGAGCGCTGCCGGTACGACGGCGGGGCGGTCTTCGGATTCCGTTTCGACAGCGCGCAGTTGAGCCCCTGGGACTTCTTCCATCCGAGCCGGGAGGGACAGGCGCGGCTCGCGGAGCTCGCGTACCGGCGGATCACGGCGGGGTGAGGACCCCGGGGCGGTTGTCAGGTGCCGCCCCGGGGCCGGTCTCGGGTGCCGCCGGGATCAGATCTCGACGGTGACGGTCAGACGGGCGGCCGTGAGGGAGCGGGCCGCCACGACCTCGTAACCGCCGTGGACGAGGGTCCAGCCGTTCTGCTCCTCGTCCCAGATCTCGAAGGCGCGCCGGGGCAGCGTGATCCGGGCCTCCACGGTCTCGCCGGGGCCCGCCTCGACGCTCGCGAAGCCGGCCAGCCAGCGGGCCGGGCGCTCCACCGTGTCGTCCACGGGCGCCAGGTAGACCTGGACGACCTCGCGGCCGGGGCGGTCGCCGGTGTTGGTGAGCCGGACGGTCGCGGTGCCGGGGCCGGCCGCCAGGGCGTCGTACGACCAGGTCGTGTAGCCGAGGCCGTGGCCGAAGGCGTACGCGGGGACGGCGGCCGCCCGGTCCCAGGCGCGGTAGCCGACGAACACGCCCTCGGCATAGTCGAGCCGGCCCCCGGTCGGGGTGGTCTCGGTGACGGGGACGTCCGCGAGGGCGACGGGCCAGGTGGTGGGGAGGCGGCCGCCGGGCTCCTCGGCTCCGGTGAGGACGTCGGCGAGGGCCGCGCCGCCCTCCTGGCCGGGGAACCAGCCGAGCAGGATCGCGGCCACGTCCTCGCGCCAGGGCAGTTCGACCGGGGAGCCGGCGTTGACCACGACGACGGTGTTCGGGTTGACGGCGGCGACGGCTCGTACGAGGTCGTCCTGGCGGCCGGGCAGGGCGAGGTCCTTGCGGTCGAAGCCCTCGGACTCGACGCGCTCGGTGGTGGCGACGACCACGACGGCGGTGTCGGCGGCGCGGGCCGCCTCGACGGCCTCGGCGATCAGTTCGTCGGGGTCACGGCGCGGACCGAGGTGGACGAAGGAGAACATGACGGCCGGCAGCGGGGCCGCGAACTCCTTGTCGAGGGTGTGGAGCAGGGACACCTCGACGGTCTCGCCCGCCGTGAGCGTCACCTTGGCGCGCTCGACCGGGGAGCCGAAGAAGGCCTCGAAGGGGTCGGTCTCGGGGCCCATGGCCTGCACGCCGTCGTAGACGGTCTCGCCGCCGACGGTGAGGGTGAAGGCGCCGAGGCCGCGGGTGCCGAAGGAGTGCTCGCCGGACTCGCGCGGGGTGAAGGTGCCGGTGACCTCGATGGAGGCGAGGGCCTCGTGGGTGACGCCGGCCGGGAGGTCGTCGCCGATCCACTGGACCTGGCCGTTGGGCAGGGAGCCCTCGCCGAGCACGGCGCCGGAGGCGTCGCGGCAGCGGGCGCGCAGGGCGAAGCCGGGTGAGACGGAGCCGGCCGGGGTGAGTTCCTCGCTGGGGTCGGCGCCCAGGTGGTAGGTGAGCGCGCCGTCGGCGAGCGCGGCGGTGATGCCGTCGAGCGGGGAGACGACGTGGTCGGGGAAGACCTGGGCGGAGCCGCCGCCGAGGATGCGGGCGTCGCGGGCGGCGGCGCCGGAGAGGGCCACGGTCGCGCCGGGCCGCAGGGGCAGCGCGCCGTTCTCGTTGCGGACGAGGACGAAGCCGCGGCGGGCGATCTCGCGGGCGAGCGCGTCGCCGTCGATCGCGGCCGGCGGCTCGGCGACGGCGGGCGGGGCGCCTTCCAGGGCGCCGACGCGGGCGGCGAGCCGCAGGACGTTCCGTACGGCCGTGTCGACCGCGGACTCCTCGGCCTCGCCGGCGCGGACGGCGGCGGCGAGGGCCTCGCCGTAGACGGTCCGCGGGCCCGGCATGGCGACGTCGAGACCGCCCGCGAGGTCGCCGGTGGTGGAACGGGCGGCCATCCAGTCGGAGACGTTGGCGCCGTCGAAGCCCCACTCGCCGCGCAGGACCTCGTTGACGAGCTGGTGGTGCTCGGTCATGGTCACGCCGTTGACCTGGTTGTAGGCGGTCATGATGCCCCAGGGGCGGGCGTTCACGACGATGGCCTCGAAGGGGGCGAGGTAGAGCTCCCGGAGCGGGCGCGGGGCGATCCGGTTGTCGACGGTGAAGCGGTCGGTCTCGGCGTCGTTGGCGACGAAGTGCTTGACGGTGGTGCCGACGCCGCCGTCCTGGACGCCCTGGACGTAGCCGGTGCCGATGGCGCCGGTGAGGAGGGGGTCCTCGCTGTAGGCCTCGAAGTGGCGGCCGCCGAGCGGGGTGCGGTGCAGGTTGACCGTGGGGGCGAGCACGACGTGGACGCCCTTGCGGCGCGCCTCCTGGGCGAGGAGGCGGCCCGCGCGGCGGGCGAGGGCGGGGTCCCAGGCGGCGGCGAGCGCGGTCGGGGACGGCAGGGCGACGGACGGGTCGTCGGCGGTCCAGCGGACGCCGCGGACGCCGATGGGGCCGTCGGACATGACCACGGACGTCAGGCCGATCTCCGGCAGGGCGGGCAGGGACCACATGTCCTGGCCGGCCAGCAGCCGCGCCTTGGTGTCCAGGTCGAGTTTGGCGAGCGCCGCCTCGACGGCCTCCTCGCGGGCCCTGTCGGCCGCGCCCTCCGCGCCGTCCGCGCCGTCCGCCGCCGTGCCCGCTGCCGTGCCCGGGCTGGTCTCCGTCATGGCCGTACCTCCTCGTTGACGTACCGATGACCCCGATGCCGCCATCGTGCCCCGCGTTACCTGTAGATCGGTAGGTGATGTTACTTCTTCGTTATCATAGGACGGGGTACGGTCCTGGTGCGGAAGCGACGAGCGGAGAGGGGCCGGGACGATGGTGCGGGCCAGGACCGAGGAGCGGCGGGCGGAGATCCTGCGCGCGGCCCTCGAAGTGATCGCCGAGCGCGGCTACCGGGGCGCCACCCTCGGCTCCGTCGCCGAGCGCGTCGGCCTCACCCAGCAGGGACTCCTGCACTACTTCCCGACGAAGGAGGCGCTGCTCGTCGCCGTCCTGGAGGAGCGCGACCGCTGGGACACGAGCGGCGGCCGGGACCGCGAGGGCTGGCGGCTCGACCTGATCGAGTCGCTCGTCGAGTACAACGCGATGCGGCCCGGCATCGTGCAGACCTTCTCCGCGCTCCTCGGCGAGAGCGTCACGGACGGCCATCCGGCCCGGGAGTTCTTCACCGAGCGGTACGCGCAGGTCCGGACGAACATGGCGCAGGTGCTGCGGCTGGAGTTCGGCGACCGCCTGCCGTCCGGGCTGAGCCCGGAGCGGGCGGCGCCGCTCCTGACGGCGGTGATGGACGGCCTCCAGTACCAGTGGCTCCTGGACCCGGCGGCGGTCGACATGCCGGCCGTCTTCCGCGACTTCCTGCACCTGCTGCACGGGGACGCGGACCACGAGCCCCGGCCGGGCGGGATGATGGGCGCATGATCGTCGCAGCCACCCAGTTCGCCCCGGTCGCCGGGGACGTCGCCGCCAACGCGGACACCGTCGCCGGGCTGGTCCGGGCCGCCGGGGCGGAGGGCGCCCGTCTGGTCGTCTTCGCCGAGCTGTGCCTCAGCGGGTACGAGCCGACGCTGATACGGGACACCCCGGGGCTGGTCCTCACCGAGGACGACCCGCGGCTCGACCCCGTACGGGAGGCCTGCCGCGCGGTGTCGGCGGCGGCCGTCGTCAGCGGGCCGGTGCGGGCGGCGGACGGCCGGCCCGCGGTCACGACCCTGGTCCTCGGCCCGGACGGCGCACTCCTCGCCCGCTACGACAAGCAGCACCTGTACGGGATCGAGCGGGAGGTCTTCGTCGCGGGGGCCGCCGACGGGCGGTTCGTGCTCGACGGGGTGCGGTTCGCGACGGCCACCTGCTACGACAACCGCTTCCCCGAACTGGCGGCGCGCGCCGCCGAGGACGCCTGCGCGGTGTACCTGGCGAGTTCGGTGCTCGCCGCCGACAACGACTCGTTCGCGACGGTGTACCCGGTACGGGCCCGGGACTTCGGCCTGTACGTGGTCCTCGGGAACGTCCTCGGGGCCAACGAGGACGGCGTGGGCGGCGGCGCGGCCGGCGCCTGGGGCCCGGACGGGGCCCGGATCGCGGACGCGGGCGGCACGGAACCGGGGTTCGTACTCGCCGAGGTCGGCCCTCCGCGCCGGTGACGCACGCGGAGAGCCGGGCGGCCGTGGGACTTCGGCCGCCCGGCTCCGGGGAACGCCGTCACGGAACCCCCCGGTCCATGACGCCGTCCCACCCCCTTACGGGGCGCTCAGGCCCAGCGTGTACGCGCCGGAGCCGCTGTACGCGTGGACGACGTACCGGTAGTAGCCGGCGGTGCCGTTGTAGCTGGTGTTCTCATCGGCCGTCGCGGTGCCGCCGACGGCGACGTCGACCCAGCTCGCGCCGTTCCACTTCTGCAGGTAGAGGTCGTAGTCCTTGCCGGCCGGACCGCGCAGGCAGCCCACGTGGGTGCCGGAGGTCGCCGAGTAGTAGTAGGAGCCGTCCGGCTGGACCGCCCGCTGGCCGGAGGTCAGGCTGCCCTGGTAGGTGTGCTCGGAGTTCGCGCAGCCGGTGGGCGGGGTCGTGGTGCCGACCGACAGCTGGTAGGTGACCGCGTGGGTGGCGGAGCCCGTACCGGTGACGGTGATCGGGTAGGTGCCGTTGGCCGTGCCCGCCGCGACCTGGACGGTCATCGTGGACGAGGAGCCGGAGGTCACCGAGCTCGGGCTGAAGGAGACGGTGACACCGCTCGGGGCGCCGCTCGCGGAGAGCTGGACGGTCTGCGCGCTGCCGCCGGTGGTGCTGGTGTTCACCGTGGAGGTGACGGAGGCACCGGGCTGGACCGAACCGGAGGACGGGTTCAGGGCGAGCGAGAAGTCCGGGGTGGTGGTGCCGCCGCAGTCGGTCTCACCGGACTGGGCGGGCACGCCGATCGCGTTCCAGGCCGCCTTCACCGCGTTGCACTCGACGCTGCCGTAGGTGTTCTTGGCGCTGGTCAGGGTCGCCCTGCGGGCGGCCAGGTGGTTCCAGGAGGAGGTCTTCATGAGCAGGGCGCCCATGAAGATCTTGCCGGCCTTCTGGATGCCGACACCGGTCACCGAGGACGGACCGCCGGAACATATGGGGCTGTTGGGCTTTCCGCCGCCCGGGTTGGAGCCCTCGGCGAGCAGGTAGAACCAGTGGTTCTGCGGTCCGGCCGCCGCGTGCACCTCGGTGCCCGAGTTCAGCTGCGGGTAGCAGTTGGGGTCGTTGCCGACGAGCGAGGGGTTGTACATGTTCCGGATCGGCTTGCCGTCGCCGAAGAAGTTGACCTTCTCGCCGACCGTGTAGTCCGGGGTGTCGTTCGGGTTGTTGGCGTAGTGCTCGGTGAGCGCGCCGAAGATGTCGCCGGTGGACTCGTTGAGCCCGCCGTTCTCGTTGGAGGAGCCGGCGCTGCCCGGGGTCCGGTCGAAGATCTCGTGGCCGTACTCGTGCGCCACGACGTCGATGCCGGTGAGCTGGTTCGAGCCGGTCTGGGCCCGCCCGTACGTCGTCTTCGTACCGTCGTAGTACGCGTTGACCTCGGAGAGTCCGGCGCGGGCCGGGACCATGCCGCCCTGGCCGTTCTGCCCGTTGTAGCCGAACCACTCCTTGAGCATGGAGTGTTCCTTCTGCGCCGCGTACATGATGTCGACGCAGGCGGTCACCAGGTCGTTGGCGCCGTTGTTGCCCCAGGGCGAGGAGCCCGTGTACGCGCTGCCGTTCTGCCCGCCGCACTTGAAGGCGCCGCGGCTGGTGTCGGTCATGGAGCCCGCGGCGGTGTCGATGGTGACGTTGCCGTTGTGGTAGCCGCGGCCGTCGGCGTGCAGGATCTTGTCGGTGGCGCGGGCGACGGAGCCCGTACGGGCGTCGACGAAGGTGTCGAGGGAGCTCGGGGCGCCCTTGGCGGTCCGGCCGACGACCAGCGTGTGCCAGGTCAGGACGGCCTTGCCGCCCTTGAGGAGCACGGTCAGCTCGGGGGCGCTCGCGCTCTCCACCGAGGCGAGCTGCCCGCGGGCGGTGGTGAGGGCCTCGGCCGCGGTGACCTTCGCCCGCGTGGAGACCTTGATCGCGGGCGCCGGGGCGCCGGTGACCTCGCGGACCTTTCCGGAGCTGTCGGAGAGGACGACCGCGTCGCCGCCGCCGGCGACCGGAAGGCCGCGGTAGGTGCGCTCGTACGAGGCGTAGTACAGGCCGTTCGTCCACGGGGTGACCGAGGTCCGGACGAGTTCCTCGTCGGTGCCGTGCCGGAGCTCGTCGAGTCCGCTGGCCGCGGCGCCGTCGGCGGCGGCGAGTGCGAGGGACCTGCCCTGGCCCGGGGGTACGGGCTGCGCCTTCGGGGCCGCGGTGGCGGTGCCGGCGAGGGCGGTCGCGAGGCTCGCCGAGAGCGCCAGGGCGGCCACGGCCGCCGTGAGTCTGCTGGGGTGCAACGTCTGCTCCGATCGGGGTGGGATCGTGGTGGGGGAGACGGATCGTCGCGCCGAGTATGGGCGTGCACATGACTTGTTCGGGACATCTCATCCGGCATAAGACGCGGGTTATGGTGCGGCCGCGCGGTGCTGCGTACGCTGCTGAAATGCAGCTGGAGTTGAGGCATCTGGAGGCCGTCTGCCGGATAGCGGAAGCGGGCAGTCTGGGGCGCGCCGCCGGCCGTCTCGGGGTCTCGCAGCCCGCGCTCTCCGCGCAGCTCCGGCGCATCGAGCGGGTCGCCGGCGGGGAGCTGTTCCTGCGCGGCCGCAACGGTGTGGAACCCACCCCGCTGGGCGAGTTCGTACTCTCCAAGGCGCGGCTCGTCCTCGGCGAGATGGACGCGCTGGCCGCCGGGGCGCGGGCCGTCAGCCACGACACCCCGCTGCGTCTCGGCTGCATCCTGCTCGTCCTGGTGGACGGGCTGCTGGGGCAGCTGGAGCGGGTGATGGCCGGGCAGGACATCGCGGTGACCGTGGAGCACTCGGCGACCACCCTGACCCGGCAGCTCGGCGCGGGCCGGTACGACGCCGTGCTGTACGGCGAGGTCAACGAGCACGAGGTGACCCTGCCCGCGGGCACCACGGCCCGGACGCTGGTCCCCCGGGAGCCGTTCTGCGTGCGTCTCTCGGCCGCGCACCCGCTGGCCGGGAAGGAGCGGATCGCGCTGGCGGAGCTGGCCGGCGAGTCCTGGATGACGCTCACGGAGGACGACGACGGGGGGCCGGAGGCGCTGGTCGCCGCGTGCGCGAAGGCCGGGTTCACGCCCGCGCTGCGGCACCGGGTCGCCGACCGGAAGATGCACTACGACCTGATCGCCTCGGGCCGGGCGATCTCCCTGAGCCAGCCCACCGCGCCACACGCCGAGGGCACGGTCCTACGGCCGCTGGCGGGCGACCCGGTCCTGGGCAGGATCCGGCTGGCCTGGAACCGGGCGGCGGTCCCCGCCCGGCAGGCGGAGCTGCTGTACCGGGCGGCGGTCCACGCCTATCTGGCGAACGTGGACAACAACGCCTTCTACCGGGAGTGGTGGGACGCCCGGCCGGAACTGCACCCCGTCCTCGACGTCTGAGCCGGCGTCCCGGCCCGCCTCAGCGGGGAAGGCGCGGCAGGCCCTTGCCGCCGCCGGGGGCGGGCAGACCGCCGTCCGCGCGGCCGGCCCCGGGGGAGGTCTCGTCCCGGTCGTCGCGGTCGTTCTCGCCGCCCAGCTCGCGGGCCATCAGGGTGGCGCCGGCGACCGCTCCCGGCATCAGGAAGACGGCGACGAAGGGCACGATGAAGGCGAGGGTCAGCGGAACGCCGAAGCCGAGGACGGCCAGCCGGCGGCCGCGGAGCAGCGTCAGGCGCTCCTTGAGCTCGACGCCGCGGCGCTGGAACGCGACGGCCGTCAGCTCCTCGGCGAGGAAGAAGCCGGAGACGCAGAAGCCGAGGACGGGGACGACGGTCTGGCCGACCACCGGGATGAAGCCGCAGGCGAAGAGGAGGATGCCGTAGAAGGCGACCCGGAGCAGGACCCGCAGGCTGTCGCGGGCCGAGATCCACAGCTCCCGCCAGAGCGGCAGCCCGGACTCGGGCACCTCGCCGCCTTCGGTGCGGTCGACCTCCTCGGAGAGGGACTCGTAGAAGGGCTGGCCGACCAGCAGGGTGACGGCGGTGAAGGTGATGACCGCGAGGAAGAGGCCGAAGGCGAAGACCAGGGCGGTCAGGGCGCCGCGGAAGGCCGTGAGCCAGGGGGAGGACCAGTCGTCGGCGAAGGGGGTGACCCAGGAGACCAGGTCGTCGGCGCCGTAGCCCAGGCCGACGAGCGCGCCCGCGTAGAGCACGAGGGTCACGAGTCCGGGCAGCAGTCCGAAGCCGAACCACCGCCCGTGCGTGGCCACCCACTTCTGGCCCTTTACCAGGTAACCGAAACCCACCCCGAGATCGCGCATGGGACTCACCCTATCGGTGGATCCCGGGCGCCCGCGTGGCGCCCGACATGCGGCGAGGACCGCACCCCGACGGGTCGGGGTGCGGTCCTCGGCGGCTCGGCCCGGCCGGCCGGTGGGCTCAGACGGCGAGCTCGACCGTGATGTTGCCGCGGGTCGCCTTGGAGTACGGGCAGACCTGGTGCGCCTTCTCGATCAGGCTCTTCGCCGTCTCGGCGTCCACGTTGGGGATCGACGCCGAGATCTTGACGATGATGCCGAAGCCGTCGTCGTTCTTGCCGATGCCCACCTCGGCGGTGACCGTCGAGCCGGTGATGTCGGCCTTCTCGTTGCGGGCGACGACACCGAGCGCGCCCTGGAAGCAGGCGCTGTAGCCCGCCGCGAAGAGCTGCTCGGGGTTGGTGCCCTCGCCGGAGCCGCCCATGGCCTTGGGCGGGTTCACGACGACGTCGACCTTGCCGTCGTCGGTGGCGACACGACCGTCACGCCCGCCCTCGGCGGTGGCGACGGCGGTGTACAGGACGTCGGAGTGCTGGATCGGCATGCGAGGTACTTCCTTCATCGGTTCGCCGCGACTCGCGCCCACGATCGCGGCGGCTGAGGGAAGACTAACCGGTCACCGAGACGATCATCTTTCCGGTGTTGTCCCCGCGGAGCAGACCGAGGAAGGCGTCCACGCCGTTCTCGATGCCCTCGACGAAGGTCTCGCGGTGCTTGAGCTCGCCGGAGGCGAGCCAGCCGCCGACCTCCTGGACGAACTGCTCCTGGAGGCCGTAGTGGTCGCCGACGAGCACGCCCTGGAGCCGGAGCCGCTTGCCGATGATCATGGCCATGTTGCGCGGGCCGGGGACCGGCTCGGTGTCGTTGTACTGGGCGATCATGCCGCAGATGGTGGCGCGGCCGTGCACGTTGAGCGAGGAGATCGCGGCTTCGAGGTGGTCCCCGCCGACGTTGTCGAAGTAGACGTCGATGCCGTCCGGGGCGGCCTCGCGGAGCTGGTCCTTGACCGGGCCGTTCTTGTAGTTGAAGGCGGCGTCGAAGCCGAGCTCCTCGACGAGGAACTTCACCTTCTCGTCGGAGCCGGCCGAGCCGATCACGCGGGAGGCGCCGCGCAGCCGCGCCATCTGGCCGACCTGGCTGCCGACGGCACCGGCGGCGCCCGAGACGAAGACGGCGTCGCCCTCCTTGAAGGAGGCCACGTCGAAGAGGCCGGCATAGGCGGTGAGGCCGGTCATCCCGAGGACGCCGAGGTAGGCGGAGAGCGGGGCGAGCGCCGGGTCGACCCTGGTGGCGTGCTGGGCCGGGACGTCGGCGAACTCGCGCCAGCCGAGGCCGTGCAGGACGTGGTCGCCGACGGCGAAGCCCTCGGCGTTGGAGGCGACGACCTCGCCGACCGCTCCGCCGTCCATGGGGCGGTCGAGCTGGAACGGCGGGATGTACGACTTCACGTCGTTCATGCGGCCGCGCATGTACGGGTCGACGGAGAAGTGCAGGTTCCTGACCAGGATCCGGCCCTCGGCGGGCTCGGTGACGGGGGTCTCACGGAGCGCGAAGTCCGCGGGGGTCGGCCAGCCGTGCGGACGGGCGACGAGGTGCCACTCACGGCTGGACGCGGGAAGAACGGACATGAGCACGGCCTCCAGAGAACGTACGAAAAGCTTCAGATCACAAAAGGTTCACTACCTGAAACAACCATGCACCTGGATATTTCATGTTGTCAAGCATCCGGGTAGGATGGGGGCATGGCCACCCCACGCACGGACCCCGTGACCCTCGAAGTCGTCGAGCTGATCGGCACGGTCGTCGCGCGCTACTACGAGGAGTACGAGCAGGCCGCCGCGCAGCACGCGCTGACCGGCGCGCAGGCCCGGGTCCTCGGCCTGCTCTCGCTGGATCCGCTGCCGATGCGCCGCATCGCCCAGAAGCTGAAGTGCGAGCCGTCCAACATCACCGGGATAGTGGACCGCCTGGAGGCCCGCGGCCTGGTGGAGCGCCGCCCGGACCCGGCGGACCGCCGCGTCAAGCTGGCCGTCCCCACGGAGCAGGGCCGCGCGACGGCCCTCCGGCTGCGCGAGTCCCTGGACTTCGCGCGGGAGCCGCTCGGCGAGCTGACCGAGGTCGAGCGGACACTGCTGCGGGACCTGCTCAAGCGGATGCTGGGCGTCCAGCCGGAGGTCTAGGGCGGCGCAGGGGCCGGGGGCCCGGCGAGCCCGGCTCGCCCGGGAGCCCGGGGGCCGGACCGCGCCGGTCAGGCCGGAGCCTGGGGCCCGGACCGCGCCGGTCAGGCCGGGAGCCCCGGGACCGAACCGACTTGGTCAGGCCAGGGCCCGCGCCGGTCAGGCCGGGACGGCCTCCCGGGCGGAGCCGTCGAAGGGCGGGCAGTCCTCGGTGCCCGCGCGCTCGGCCGCGTCGATGTAGAGGGCGAGCGCGTCGCGGGACCGGGCCAGCTGTTCCATCCGGTCCTCGATCCGCCCCAGCCGCGACCGCATGGCGGCCAGCAGCTCGGGGCAGCCGACCAGCTCCGGGGCCTCGCCGACCGCGCACGGCAGCAGATACGCGATGTCATCCGAGGACAGCCCCGCGGCGAGCAGATGCCGGATCTGCCGCACCCTCAGCACGGCGCCCTCGTCGTACTCCCGGTACCCGTTGGCGCCCCGGCCGGCCTCCAGGAGGCCCTGGGCCTCGTAGTAGCGCAGCTGATGGGCGTGGACACCCGTCCGACGGCTCAACTCCCCTATCCGCACCGCAACCCCGCCCTCGATCCCGTACGCGCCCGCTTGACCTTCACACCGGTATCAACGTTCACGATGCTGCCATGACCGACAGAACAGCCGCACCCGTGAACGCATCCGCCACCGCCCCCGTGACCGTCGTCGGACTCGGCCTGATGGGCCGGGCCCTCGCCGGTGCCTTCCTGGCCGCCGGACACCCCACCGTCGTGTGGAACCGTACGTCTTCCAAGGCCGCCGACCTGGTGGCCCGGGGTGCGCGCCTGGCGCCCTCGATCGGCGCCGCGCTCGACGCGAGCCCCCTGACGGTCGTCTGCCTCACCGACTACGACGCCGTGCACGAGCTGCTCGGCGCGGACGGCGTGACCCTCGACGGCACGACCCTGGTCAACCTGACCTCGGGCGACTCGGCCCAGGCCCGCGCGACCGCCCGCTGGGCCGGACTCCGCGGCGCCCGCTACCTGGACGGCGCCGTCATGGCCGTCCCGCCCGCGATCGGCACCGCCGAGGCGATCGTCCTGCACAGCGGCCCCCGGGCGGACTTCGACGCCCACGCCCCCGCCCTCGCGGCGCTCGGCACCGTCAGCCACCTCGGCGAGGACCACGGGCTCGCGTCCCTGTACGACGTGGCGGGCCTGGCCATGATGTGGAGCGTCCTGAACGCCTGGCTCCAGGGCACGGCCATGCTGGGGAAGGCGGGCGTCGACGCGGCCACGTACGCGCCGTTCGCCCGGCGGATCGCCACCGAGGTCGCCGGCTGGCTCCCGGGGTACGCCGAGCAGATCGACGCCGGCTCCTTCCCGGCCGAGGCGTCGGCCCTGGAGACGGACGCGCGGGCGATGGAGCACCTGATCGGCGAGAGCGAGGCGCTGGGCGTCAACGCCGAACTGCCGAAGCTGTTCAAGGCGATGGCCGACCGCGCGATCGCCGCGGGCCACGGCGGGGAGCAGTACCCCGCCCTGATCGAGGAGTTCGGCAGGCCCGGGAAGGACTGACGCCGCTCACCGCGGTTCGGGGGCGGTGGCGGATGCGTTCACGGGTGCGGCTGTTCTGTCGGTCATGGCAGCATCGTGAACGTTGATACCGGTGTGAAGGTCAAGCGGGCGCGTA
>NZ_RDBH01000129.1:714334-741171 GCF_008042145.1 Streptomyces sp. adm13(2018) | reverse complement strand
GGCCAGCGCGCCGACGGCGATCAGCGCTCCGGTACGGGTGTTGACGGCGGCGACGCTCGGCTCGTCGACGACGAGTCCGGCGCCCTTCACGAAGACCCGGGTGCGCGGGGGGTCTCGTACCGCAGTCGCTCGACGGGAGTCCCGCACCCGG
Organism: Streptomyces sp. adm13(2018); assembly: GCF_008042145.1. Taxonomy (GTDB): domain Bacteria; phylum Actinomycetota; class Actinomycetes; order Streptomycetales; family Streptomycetaceae; genus Streptomyces. Next base: position 741,020 of record NZ_RDBH01000129.1, on the reverse strand, counting down.
CACAGGCGAGGGCCCCGTTGAGATGCCGCCGGCACGCGTGGCAGTAGTCCATGGGGCCCGCAGGCTATGCGGCCGAATACCGCCGCAGGTAGCTGCGGACGTGAGGATTCTGTGAGGAAACCGCAGGTCGTCGGCGGTGCGTCGTGAATCTCCCGCTTCGGTACGTGCTGCCGGGCACCGCACGGCGGGCCCCGGGCGGCGCAGCCCAGCGCGCGCCGCGACCCGGACGGCCGGACGATTCCAGGAGGACCGCGTAACGCGAACCCCCCTCGCCCGTGCCAGCACCGCACTCCGGAGGATCCGCCGTGACCGTCAGCCTTGAGCAGCTGCGTCGTTGCCATGTCGCCGTCGACCTGGGTGCCGCCCGCACCCGGGTCTTCGTGAAGGGCGCCGGACTCGTCGTCGACGAGCCGAGCGTCGCCGCCGTCAACACCCGTACCGGAGCGCTGATCGCCGTCGGCGCGCTGGCCGAGAAGATGACGGGCCGCACCCCCGACTACATCAGGGTCGTCCGCCCGGTCTCCGGCGGCACGGTCGTCGACATCGAGATGGCGCAGCGCATGCTCCGCCACCTCCTCGGCGAGAAGCTCCGCCGTCAGCTGCGCCGCAAGCCCCGGCTGCGCGCCGCCGCCTGCACCCCGCACGACAGCGACCCGCTCGCCCAGCGCGCCGCCGTGGAGACCCTCGTCGGTCTCGGGGCCCGCCGCGTCGAGCTGGTGGACACGCTCATCGCGGCGGCCGTGGGCTGCGGTCTTCCGGTCGAGCAGCCGACCGCGACGATGATCCTGGTCTGCGGCGCGGCGACCACGCAGGTCGCGGTCCTGTCGCTCGGTTCGATCGTCACGGCGGAGCGGATGCCGGTGGGCGGCGACGCCATCGACCACGCCGTCATCCAGCACCTGCGCCACCACCACGAGCTGATGCTGCCGAGCCAGTCGGTCCGGCCGCTGCAACTCGCCCTCAGCGGGAACGGTCTGACGCCGCACGGCCCGGCCTCGACCGAGATCCACGGCCGGGACGTCGCCACGGGCCTGGCCCGCTCGGTGACCGTCGACACCGCCGCCGTGCGGGAGGCCATCCACACCCCGCTGACGGCGGTCCTCGACGGCATCGGGAAGGTGCTGCGGGACTGCCCGCCGGACCTGGTGGCCGACCTCGCGGACCGCGGGATCATGATGGTCGGCGGCAGCGCCCTGCTGCCGGGCCTCGACCAGATGCTGCGCGAGGCGACCGGCATGCCGGTCCACATCGCCGAACGGCCCGACGTCTGCGCGGTCCTGGGGCTGGGCGCGATGCTGGAGGGCAAGGTCCAGCCGATGGTCCTCGACCCGCTGGCGGTGCGGGATCCGCTGGCGGACGAGGACTGAGCCGCCGTCGGACACAACACCACGAAAACGAACGATTCGTACGACAATGAGACCATGACGATCATGGACGAGGACGCGGATACGGACACGGCCGGGGACACCGACGAGGACGCGCTCCGCCTGCCCATGCTGCTCGAAGCGGTCCTCAGCGTCGGTACGGACCTCGAACTCCGCTCCACCCTCCAGCACATCGTGGACTCCGCCGCCCTCCTCATCGGGGCGCGCTACGGCGCGCTCGGGGTCGTCGACCCCGAGCGCGGCCGGATCACCGAACTGTTCACCTGCGGCATGACCGACGAGGAGCGGCAGCGCATCGGCCGCCTCCCCGACGGCCACACCGGGCTGCTCGGCGTGCTCGTCCAGGACCGGCGGCCGCTGCGGATCGACGACCTCGCGACCGACCCGCGCTCCTCCGGCGTCCCCCCGGGCCACCCGGAGATGCACTCCTTCCTCGGCGTCCCCATCCGGGTCCACACCGAGGTCTTCGGCAATCTCTACCTCACGGAGAAGCGCGAGGGCCGCTTCACCGAGGAGGACCTCTCGCTGCTCCGGGTCCTCGCCTCGCAGGCCGGCATCGCCATCGGCAACGCCCGGCTGTACGAGACCGCCCGCCAGCGGGAGCGCTGGATCGAGGGCGCGGCCGCGGTGACCACGGCACTGCTGACCGGCGCGTCCGCCGAGAACGCCCTGATGACGGTGGCCGAGCAGGCCCGCATCCTGGCCGACGCCTCGGCCGGGGTCGTCCTCCAGCCCACCCCCGAGGGCGGGATGGAGATCGTCGCCGCCTCGACGACGGACGATCCCGGCGACCTGATCGGCACGGCGATCGCGCCCGGCTCCCCCGTGCTCGTGCAGCTCCTCGGCGGGGAGCCCGTGTTCGTCGAGGACTCGGCGACCGACCCCCGGATGACCACCCATGTCCGGTCCCGCTTCGGTCCTTCGATGATGCTGCCCCTGCAGAGCGGCGGGAGGCTCATCGGCACGCTCGCCCTCCCCCGGCGGCGCGACGACCCGGTGTACACGGCGGTCGACCGGCTGCTGGCCTCGCAGTTCGCCTCGCAGGCGGCGCTCGCGCTGGTCCTCGCGGACGCGCGGCACGACAGGGAGCGGCTCGCGGTGTTCGAGGACCGGGACCGGATCGCCCGCGACCTGCACGACCTGGTGGTCCAGCGGCTGTTCGCCACCGAGATGATGCTGGAGTCCACCCGGCGGCGGGCCGCGGACTCCGCCGACCCGTCAGACCCGGGGGGCGACAGCGCGCTGCTCGGGCGGGCCGTGGACGAACTGGACTCCACGATCCAGGAGGTCCGTACGACCATCTTCGCGCTCCAGCAGCCGCCGGCCGACGCCCCGACCTCGTTCCGGGGGAAGGTGCTGCGGGAGACCGGCGGGGCGGCGGTCGTGCTGGGCTTCCAGCCGTCCGTGCACTTCGCCGGGGCCGTCGACACCCTGATCGGCGAGGAGACGGCCGACCGGCTCCTCGCGGCCCTGCGCGGGGCGCTCGCGGCGGCGCACCGGCGGCCGGGGGTCGGCGCGATCACGGTCGAGGTGTCGGCCGGAGGACCGGGCGGCGGGAGCGGGGCCGCGGAAGGCGATCCGGGGGCCAGGCTGCGGGTCACGGACGACGGCACACCGCCGACGACGGTGGACTGGCCGTAGCCGGCGCCGCCCCGGCGGTCCGGCGGGGCACCCCCCGGCGGTCCGGCGGGGCACCCCCCGGCGGTCCGGCGGGGCACCCGTACGGAGCAGCACCGCGCGCCGCGCGTGCCGCCCCGATCTTGACTGGGGACGTGGACACCGAGACCAAGCCATCGACCGCGGCGGCCTACCGCAACCTGGTGACGGCCACCATCGGCTTCACGCTGACCTTCTGGGCGTGGGACCTGATCGCGCCCCTCGCCAGCTGGTACGGCGACCGGCTCGAACTCAGCTCCTTCGAGCAGTCGCTGCTCGTCGCGGTCCCCGTCCTGGTCGGCTCGCTCGGCCGCATCCCGGCCGGCGCGCTGACCGACCGGTACGGCGCGAAGCTGATGTTCCCGCTGGTCTCGGCCCTGACGATCGTCCCCGTCCTGCTGCTCATCGTGGTCAAGGACACCTACGGCCTGCTGCTGGTCGTCGCCTTCCTCCTCGGTCTCGGCGGCACGACGTTCGCGATCGGCATCCCGCTGGTCAACTCCTGGTTCCCGCCGGAGAAGCGCGGTCTGGCGCTCGGCGTGTTCGGGATGGGCATGGGTGGTGTCGCGCTCTCCGGCTACTTCACCCCGCGCATCGCCAAGCACGGCGAGAACCTGCCGTTCATCGTGGTCGCCATCGCGCTCGCGGCGTACGCGGTGCTCGCCGCGCTCCTCATCACCGACCGCCCCGACCGGCCCGTCCCCACCGCCTCGCTGGCGACCCGGCTCGGCTCGGCCGCGCGGCTGCGGGTGACGTGGGAGCTGTCCGCGCTGTACGCGATCGGCTTCGGCGGCATCGTGGCGTTCGGCGTCTACCTGCCGACCTATCTGAAGACCTGGTACGAGCTCGACCCGACGGACGCGGGCACGAAGGCGGCCGGTTTCGCCCTGGTGACCGTGATCTTCCGGCCGATCGGCGGCTGGCTCTCCGACCGGGTCCACCCGGCGCTCGTCACCGCCGCCGCGCTCGGCGTGGTCGCGCTCCTCGCGATCGTGCAGGCCTTCGACCCGCCGCTGAACCCGGGCGGCACGATCGCCCTGCTGGTCATGGCGGCCGGTCTCGGCACGGCGAGCGGCTCGGTGTTCGCGCTGGTCTCGCAGGTGACCCCGCAGGCCAAGGTCGGCAGCGTGACCGGCATCGTCGGCGCGATGGGCGGGCTCGGCGGGTTCCTGCCGCCGCTCGTGATGGGCGCGATCTACAGCGCGAAGGACTCGTACTCGATCGGCTTCATGCTGCTGTCGGACCTGGCGCTCGCGGGCTGCGTCTACGCCTGGGGCCGGATGCGCGGGATCCGCCCGGAGGGCGGCGAGCCGACGCCGGAGCCCACGAAGGTCGCGGCGGTCCGCCCCTGACGACGGCCTCCGGGCCTCCGAGCCACCGCGCCTCCGGGCCACCGGACCGGGCCTCCGGGCCTCCGGGCCACCGCGCCTCCGGGCCACCGGACCGGGCCTCCGGGCCTCCGGGCCTCCGGGCAGAATGACCACCGGCGACCGACGCCCTCGACGACCACGAGGAGTACGACCGGTGAGTGCGCTCTTCCCCGCCCTGGAGGCCCCCTCCGACCGGCCCGCCCTGAGCTGCGGCCCGGACACCCTGACCTACGAGGAACTCGCGCGGGCCGCCGGAGCCGTGGCGGCCCGGATCCAGGGCGCCGGGCGGGTCGCCGTCTGGGCCACCCCGACCGCGCACACGGCGGTCGCGGTCGTCGGCGCCCTGCTCGCCGGCGTCCCCGCCGTCCCGCTCAACCCGCGGACGGGCGAACGCGAGCTGGCGCACATCCTCGGCGACAGCGAGCCCACGGCGGTGCTCGCGGGCGCCGGGGACGAGCTGCCCGCCGGACTCGCCGGGCTCCCCCGGATCGTCGTGGACCCGGCGGCGGACGGCCCGCCGGTCGCGGAGACGGCCGACCCCGCGTCGCCCGCCCTCATCGTCTACACCTCGGGCACCACCGGTCCGCCGAAGGGCGTCGTGCTGTCCCGGCGGGCGATCGCCGCCTCGCTCGACGCGCTCGCCGGGGCCTGGTCCTGGACGGCCGACGACATCCTCGTGCACGCCCTCCCGCTGTTCCACGTGCACGGGCTGATCCTCGGGATACTCGGGCCGCTGCGCCGGGGCGGCGAGGTGCGGCACCTGGGCGCGTTCTCGGTGGCGGGCGTGGCCCGGGAGCTGGGCGGCGCGGGCGGCGGCACGATGCTGTTCGGCGTACCGACGATGTACCACCGGCTCGCGGACGCGCTCGCCGGCGACGAGGCCCTGGCCGGGGCGCTCGCCGGGGCGCGGCTCCTGGTCTCCGGGTCGGCGGCGCTCCCGGTGCACGACCACGAGCGGATCGCGGCGGCGACGGGCCGGACCGTCGTGGAGCGGTACGGGATGACCGAGACCCTCATGAACACCAGCGTCCTGCCGGGCGGCGAACCGCGCCCCGGAACCGTCGGGGTGCCGCTCGCGGGTGTGGAGCTGCGGCTCGTGGACGAGGACGGCTCGGTGTCCGGGGCGTACGACGGGGAGACGGTCGGCGAGGTGCAGGTGCGCGGCCCGAACCTGTTCTCCGGCTACCTCAATCGGCCCGGGGCGACGGCGGAGGCCTTCGACGGCGACTGGTTCCGCACGGGCGACATGGCGGTGCGGGAGGCGGACGGCACCGTGCGGCTGGTGGGCCGGAAGGCCACCGACCTGATCAAGAGCGGCGGCTACAAGATCGGGGCGGGCGAGATCGAGAACGCGCTGCTCGACCACCCCGGGGTGCGCGAGGCGGCCGTCACCGGCGAGCCCGACCCGGACCTGGGCGAGCGGATCGTGGCCTGGGTGGTGCCGGAGGACGCCGGGAGCCCCCCGACGGCGGAGGAGCTGGCCGACCACGTGGCAGGGCTGCTCGCCCCGCACAAGCGGCCCCGGGTGGTGCGCCGGCTGGACGCCCTGCCGCGCAACGACATGGGGAAGATCCTCAAGAAGGCCCTGACCGAACGGGGTTGAGGGATCGGGCCCTCCTGGCATGGGCCTGGCCCCCCACCCGACGCGGTGCGGGCCGGGGCCCTTTCGGTACGACGCGGGCCGGGCCTCTCCTGGCATGGGCCTGGCCCCCTCCCGTACGACGCGGGCCGGGCCCCCTCCCGCGTCGCGCGAGAGGGGGCCCGGCCTTCCGGAGGTGTCCGCGGGCTACTTCACGCCCACCGCGCGGATCAGTTCCTGCGTGACCGAGCCGCCCCGGTCGTCGCGCGCCCCCGCCCGCAGCGAGACGGACCCGGCGCCGGACGGGACGCGCAGCTCCCCGTCCCAGGCGGCGCCGTGCCGCGCCTTGCGGAGGGCGACCTTCGTCCAGGTCCTGCCCTCGTCGTACGAGACCTCCAGGGTGGCGCCGCTGATGGTGCCGGTGTGGGCGGCGCCCTTCACGTACTCGGCGAAGATCCCGACGGGCAGCCTGCGTCCGGCGCGGACGTCGCCGTGGAGGTCGGTGTCCACGTCGAAGCCGAGGTTGAGCATCGGCAGGTAGGTGACCCGGTCGCCCGGGGTCTCGGCGGACCGGAAGGTCCACTCGCTGTGGCCCTGGGAGCCGAGCCGCCAGCGCGCCGGGTCGAGCGTGGTGTCGGTGACGACCTTGAAGGTCGACTCCTTCGCCGGGGCGTCCCAGGCGTAGGCGCCGGAGCTCGTCTTGCGGTCGACGCGGGTCCCGTTGACGTACACCTCGGTGTACTGGGTCATCGACTCGTCGTTCCAGACGTCGCCGAAGCCGGTGTGGTCGGTGCCGGAGTCGCCCCAGCCGGGGGTGTTGAAGCGCAGGTCGTTGCCGGTGCGCTGCTGGCCCCAGCCGAGGCCGGTGCCCAGCCAGGGGTGCCAGACGGGGCCGAACCAGTCGAGGTCCACCCGGCTGCCGCCCCGGTAGGACGGGGTGCCGCCGCGCTGCTCCAGGGACTCGCCGAGGTCGACGGACTCGTGCCAGCGCTGGCCGGTGCCGGTGGAGACGTACTCGGTGCGCTCGGTCGGGAAGGCGATCCACTCCTTGAAGCCGAAGCCGATCGGGAAGGTGTCGGTGATCGAGAAGCGGAACTCCCCGCCCAGTTCCTCGCGCCTGGTCGGCATGCGGAACGTGGAGTGGATGGTGGCCAGTTCGTGCTTGCCGGGGCGGAAGACGAGGTCCGTACCGATGGCGCCGGGGTGGCCCTCGGAGAGGTCGTAGGTGTACGGGGTGAAGCGGGTGCCCGTCAGGTCGACGCGCTTGCCGCGGGCGGCACCGGCGGCGAGGCGGCGGGCGTCGGCGCTGTTGACGGTGGCGACGGCGAGCGGCCGGTCCTGGTAGTCGGCGGTGCCGAACCACTTCATCAGCCGGCCGGGCCGGTCGTCGGTGACGAACAGGGCCTTGGCACCGGCGTCCTGGGCGGTCTGGGCGAGCTGCGCCGGGTCGGCGCCGTCGGCCAGGCGGACGAGGACGGCCTTGCCGGTGACGTTCCGGCCGCGGTACTCGGCAGGGGTGCCGGTGCCCGCGTCGACGAGGCCGAGGCGGTGGCCGCCCTCCAGCAGGGTGGCGCCGGCCTGCGGGGTGGCGTCGGAGAGGCGGGAGCCGTCGACGCCGGCCTCCAGCATCGGCTTGCCCAGGCGCCAGACCGTCCGGTACTCGAAGGTGCCGGTGGCGGGCCTGCGGGTGGGCGCAGCGAAGATCGAGTCGTACAGGGCCGGGACCTGGACGGCTCCGCCGTAGGAGGCGCCGTTCGCCTTCCGGTCGAACTCCATCAGGAGCTGCCGGGTCTCGGTGCGCCGGTCGACCTCGGCGCGGATCTCGCGGAGCCGCCGTCCGTCGAGGGTGATCTCGCGGTCGCGGTCGAGGGTGATCTCCGGCTCGGAGAGGAAGCCGAGGCCGAGGGAGTCGGCGCCGTGGGAGCCGCGGACGTCGAGGAAGGTGTCGACGGCGTACGTGCCGGGCTTCAGGCGGAGTTCGAGGGTGCCGGACTCGCCGACGGCGGCCGGGAAGGGGTCGACGCCCGCGGTGAGCTGCTGCACGCCGAGGGATGCGGGGGCGGGGGCACCGTCGCGGTCCTTGACGTGGACGGTGAGGGTGTAGCGCTCCTCCTCCTTGACGAGGCCGAGCGCGGTGTGGGCGACGACCGCGCCGGCGGCGGTGGCGGTGACCCGGCCGGAGGACCGGCCGACGGGGGCCTTGGCGCCGTCGCCGGTGACGGTGGTGCTCGCGGTTCCGTGGGCGGGGACGGTGAGGGTGGTGTCGGCGAGCGCGGCGACTCCGGCCGGCATCCCCTCGACGGCCAGAGCCAGCCCGACCGGGGTGTCGGAGGAGTTGGTGTAGGTGACGGTCCTGGTGACCGGCTTGTTCGTCTCGTACGGCCAGGCGACGAAGCCGAGGTCGGCGGAGCCGGTGGCGGTCACGTCCGCGGTGATGGCGGCAGGTACGTCGACGCGGCCGGAGCCGAGGGCGTACGCGGAGGCGTCGAGCGTCTTCGACGAGGACATCAGCGCGTTCTTGAGCCCGGTGGCGGTCCAGTCGGGGTGCTTCTCGGCGAGCAGGGCGGCGACGCCGGCGATGTGCGGGGTCGCCATGGACGTTCCGCTCATCGAGGTGTAGAGGCCGCTGCCGGGAGCGAGCTGGGAGCGGGCGGCGAGGATGTCCACGCCGGGCGCCGACAGGTCGGGCTTGAGGGCCTGGTCGCCGTGGCGGGGGCCCTGGCTGGTGAAGTAGGCGGCCTCGTCGGCGGAGTCGACGGCGCCGATGGTGAGCGCGGAGTCGGCGGCGCCGGGCGAGCCGATGGAGCCGGGGGCGCCGGAGTTGCCGGCGGCGATGACGAAGAGGGCGCCGGTCTCGGCGGTGAGGGCGTTCACGGCCTGGGCCATCGGGTCGGTGCCGTCGCTGGCCTCGCGGGAGCCGAGGCTCATCGACACGATCTTCGCGTCGACGTCCTTGGCCGCCCACTCCATGCCGGCGATGATCTGCGACTCGCTGCCGGAGCCCTCGTCGCTGAGGACCTTGCCGACGGCGAGGGTGGCGCCGGGGGCGACGCCCTTCTCCGCGCCGTCCGAACCGGCGCCGCTGCCGCCGACGGTGGAGGTGACGTGGGTGCCGTGGCCGTCGCGGTCGGCGACCTCCTGGCCCTCGATGAAGGACTTCGACTCGGCGACGCGGCCCACGAGGTCGGGGTGGCCGAGGTCGGCGCCGGTGTCGAGGACGGCGACCTTCACGCCCTTGCCGGTGAGCCCGGCCTCCCAGGCCTTCGGGGTGCCGATCTGGGCGTTGGACTCGGCCATGGCGGCCTTGACCCGGCCGTCGAGCCAGACCTTGGCGGGAGCGGCGGAGCGCGCGGCCGGGGCCGCGGTGAAGCCGCGCCAGAAGGCGGCGGGGTCGGTGGCGGTGACGGCGGCGCCGCCGATGCTGGGCAGCGGGCGGACGGTCTCGGCGCCGCGCGGGGCCGCCGTCGCGGCGCGGGCCCCCTTGCCGCCGTAGGTGACGATCAGCGGGAGTTCGCCGGTGACGCCCTGCTCGACGAGGCCGGTGACGTCGAAGAGCCGCGGGTCGAGGGCGCCGGAGTCCAGGTAGGGGCGGGCCTCGTCGGGCACGACCGTGACCCGGCCGTTCGCGATCCGGCTGCGTATCGCGCCGGTGGCGCCCGCGGCCCGGTCGACGGTGACGGTCTGCCGGCCGCCGCCGAGGTCGGTGAGGGTGACGCGGTCGCCGGTGACGAGGGTGACGGTGCTGCCGGCCGCCGTCCGCTTGAAGGTGTCCGGGACGGCCGGTGCGGTGGTCCCGGCGGCGGCGGTCTGCCCGGCCGAGAGCATCACGAGGGAGACGCCCGCGGCGATCAGCGCGGCTCTCCCCCTGCCGAAGGGTGTGGGCCTCGACGTCATCGTTGGAACTCCTCGTGGACCCGGGGTCGGGGGTGTTTCCGGGTGCCGCGAGGAGTCTTGGCCAGGCGGGCGGGAGTTGACTCCGCTCCGCCCTGGCGGTTATGCGCCGTGGCGGCCAACCGCCAGAACAGGACGTGCCGTTCGGGGAGAATTGATCACGGAGTCGGGCCGAGGGCGTCGTACCGGCGGAAACCGCGCCCGTACAGCGCGAGGGCGCCGACGGCGAGGACGCAGGCGATCCCGCCGCCGGTGACGGCGACCGCGGGCGAGGTCAGGTCGGCCACCGAGCCGGCCAGGAAGTCCCCGAGCCGGGGCCCGCCGGCGACCACCACGATGAACACGCCCTGGAGCCGGCCGCGCATCTCGTCCGGCGCCGCGACCTGCATCATCGTGTTCCGGAAGATCATCGAGACGGTGTCGGAGTACCCGGCGACGGCCAGCAGGAGCAGCCCCAGCCAGAGGTTCCGGGTGAGCCCGAAGGCGGCGATGGCGGTCCCCCAGCAGGCGACGGCGAGCAGGATCGCCTGGCCGTGGTGCCGGACGCGCCCCTGCCAGCCGGAGAGCACCCCGCCGAGCAGCGCCCCGCAGGCGGGCGCGGCGACGAGGAGTCCGGCGGTCTTCGCGTCGCCGCCGAACCAGAGCACGGCGATGGCGGGGAACAGGGCGCGGGGGTGGGCGAGGATCATCGCGCAGAAGTCCGAGAGGAACGTCATGCGCAGGTTGGGCCGGGTCGCGAGGAACCGGAGTCCGTCGACGACCGAGGCGCGCTTCCCGCCCTCCTTGCGGTCCGGCAGCATCGACGGCAGCCGCCACATCGCGTAGAGGCTCGCGGTGAAGGCGAGGGCGTCCACGAGGTACGCGGTCTGGTACCCGGCGAAGCCGACGATGAGTCCGCCGAGGCTGGGCCCGACGAGCATGCCGAAGGTGGTGACCATGGAGTTCAGCGCGTTGGCGGCGCGCAGCTGCTCGGGCGGCAGCAGCCGCGGGATCATCGAGGACCGGGCGGGCGCGTTGAGCGCGGCGCAGACGGCCTGGAGGGCGACGATCCCGTAGAGGAACCAGACCCGGTGGAAGCCGGCGAGGGCGGCGGAGGCGAGCCCGACGGACAGCACGGCGGAGCCGCAGGCGCTGTAGAGCCCGAGCCTGCGGCGGTCGACGGTGTCGGCGATGGCGCCGCCGTAGAGCCCGAAGACGACGAGCGGCACGAGCGAGAACAGCCCGACGAGCCCGACGGAGAAGGGCGACCGGGTGATGTCGTACACCTGGAGGGAGACGGCCAGGGACGTCATCCCCTGGCCGACCCAGGACACGGCGCCGCCGAACCAGAGGCGGCGGTAGTGGGCGGAGGTCCGCAGCGGGGTGAGGTCGGCGAACAGCCGCCGCCGGTCGGGAGCGGGGGCCGGGGGCCTCTTCGACGTGGTCGGCCGCGAGGGCTACGACACGGTGCTCTGCCACGGGGTCCTGGAGTACGTCGACGACCCCGCCGAAGGCGTGCGGAACGCGGTCGCCGCGCTCCGGGCCGGCGGCAGCCTCAGCCTGCTCGCCGCCGGGGTCGGCGCGCAGTTCTACGTGACCTCGGCGAACCGCACGGACGCCCCGTGGACGTACACCACGGAGTCCGGCAAGACGATCGCGGACACCTGGAACACCCAGTACTCCCAGGGCGTCACCGACCTCACGGTCCACGGCCCCAACGGCTTCGTCCGCCGCTTCCGCTCCCCCGGCAAGACGGCCGTCCCCGAGGTCACGGCCCGCCACAACGCGACCGGGGGAACCCTGGACCTGACCTTCACCAACGCGGGTACGACCGCGAGCGTGACCCTCGTCAACGCCTACGGCGGCGCCCGGAAGACGCTGTCCGTCGCGAAGGGCGCCACGGTCACCCACAGCGTCGCCGTCTCCGCCGCCCACCACTGGTACGACGTCACCGTCACGTCCTCCGCGAGCACGGACTACGTCCGCCGGCTCGCGGGCCACGTCGAGACCGGCACGGCGAGCGTCTCGGACCCGGCCATCCTCACGTACTGACACCCCGGCGGAACCCCCGGGCCCGGACCCGCCCCCGGGCCCGGGGGTTCCGCGGACCCGGGCACGAGGCGGATCCGGTCGCCGCGCAGGCCGCCGCGCCCGCCCTGATAATCGGAGGTGGGCGATCCCGGCCCGGCCGCCGAGCAGGCATCCGCGGCCCCACGGCCCGGGCCCGCCCGGCCGGGAACCGCACGCTGCGAGGTGACTGCCATGAGCCAGCACACATCCGCCGGGGGACGGGGGGACACCGGTGCCGCACCGGGAAGGACACACCGGTCCGGAGGGGGCGTCGCGGGCGGCGGCACCGTGTTCGCCGCGGTCCTCCTCACCCTCGCGGGCATCCTCGCCATCCTCCAGGGCATCGCGGCCATCGCCGAGGACGACGTCTACGCCCGCGTCGGCGGCTACGTCTTCGCGTTCGACCTGACCTCCTGGGGCTGGATCCACCTGATCCTCGGCATCCTCGTCACCCTGACCGGCGCGGGCCTCTTCCAGGGCGCGAACTGGGCCCGGGCCGCCGGCGTCTTCCTGGCCGGCCTCAGCATGATCGCCAACTTCCTCTGGCTGCCGTACCAGCCCTGGTGGGCGCTCACCCTCCTGGCGATCGACGTGTTCGTCATCTGGGCCCTGTGCTCCAGCTGGTCGCACACCGCCGCCGACTGACCCGGCCCGGCCCCGTGAGGCGGTCGCGGCACCCCGGGGGGACCGAGCAGAAAGGGTTCCGATGCCCCGGAAAGCCACCACGGCGCTGCGCGCGGCGCGCGGTGCGACCCCGAAGGAGCGGGCGGCGCTCGGCAAGAAGGCCCGGCGCCACGCGCCGCGGTCCGGCCACGCCGAGTACCGACCGCCCGCCGACCGGCCCGACCCGCTGACCATCCTGGAGACGCAGTCGGCGACCCGGGTCCCCGAACTCGTCCCGATCCGCTACGGCCGCATGATCGAGTCGCCGTTCCGCTTCTACCGCGGCGCGGCCGCCATCATGGCGTCCGACCTGTCCCCCACCCCGCGCTCGGGTCTCACCGCCCAACTGTGCGGGGACGCGCACATGCTGAACTTCCGCCTCCTCGCCTCGCCCGAACGCCGGCTGATGTTCGACATCAACGACTTCGACGAGACGCTCCCCGGACCCTGGGAGTGGGACGTCAAACGGCTGTCGACGAGCTTCGTCATCGCCGCCCGCGCCAACGGCTTCGACGACGCCGAACGGACCCGCATCGTCCGGGACACCGTCCGCTCCTACCGCGAGGCCATGATCCGGTTCGCGGGCATGCGCACCCTCGACGTCTGGTACGCGACGATCGACTCCGAGCGCCTCGCGGCCCTGGGCTCGACCCTGCTCGGCAGGCGCGGGCGGAAGAACCTGGCCCGCGCCATGACGAAGGCCCGCGGCCGGGACAGCCTCCAGGCCTTCGACCGGCTCACCGAGACCACCGACGGGCACCCCGTGATCGCGGCCGACCCCCCGCTGCTCGTCCCCATGGGCGACCTCCTCCCCGACCTCCAGCGCGCCGCCCTCGAACGGCGGTTCCACGACCTGATCGGGGAGTACGGCACCACCCTGACCTCGGACCGGCGCACGCTCCTGGCGGACTACCGGCTGACGGACATCGCCCGCAAGGTGGTAGGGGTCGGCAGCGTCGGAACCCGGTGCTGGATCTTCCTGCTCCTCGGCCGGGACGACGAGGACCCGCTCTTCCTCCAGGCCAAGGAGGCCGACACCTCCGTACTCGCCCCGTACGTGGGCGCCAGCGCGTACCGCAACCAGGGCGAGCGCGTCGTCTCCGGCCAGCGGCTGATGCAGGCCACCAGCGACATCTTCCTGGGCTGGCAGCGCGTGGACGGGATCGACGGCCGCAAGCGCGACTTCTACGTGCGGCAGCTGCGCGACTGGAAGGGCATCGCCGTCCCCGAACGGATGGGCCCCGGGGACATGCGGGCCTTCGGCGACCTGTGCGGGCTGACGCTGGCGCGCGCCCACGCGCGGTCCGGCGACCGGATCGCGATCGCCTCCTACCTCGGCCGTGGCGACTCGTTCGACCGGGCCCTCGCGCGCTTCGCCGAGGCCTACGCCGACCAGAACGAACGCGACCACCGGGCCCTGGTCGACGCCGTACGGGCGGGCCGGCTGCCCGCCGAGGAGACCTCGTGAACGCAACCGGGCGCGGTCACGGCGGGGCGGGCGGTCCGCCCCGCTCCCCGCCCCTCGCCTCCAGCCCGCGCAGACGCCGGCCCTCCTGGACCGCCCCCAGCAGGAACCGGGCCGCCACACCGATCAGCAGGAAGTTGGCGGTCATCTGTCCGGTGGTCAGCAGCCGGGCCACCTCGGTGCGCGGGCTGATGTCGCCGAAGCCGACCGTGCTGAACACCGTCATCGTGAAGTAGAGGGCGTCGGTCCGGGTCAGCGCCTCGGTGAAACTGGCGGGCTCGCTGCGCCCCAGCAGGTAGTAGGTGGCGGCGAACATCAGCACGAAGAACGGCAGCGTCGCGGCCACCGCCGCGACGGCCCGGAGCCCCGGCCGCGCCGAGTGCATGATCGTACGCACCTGCCAGGCGATGAGCAGGCCCACCAGGGCGACGCCGGCGACCAGCACCACCACGGTGGCGACGCTGAACGACGAGTCCAGCGGCAGCAGGTAGTAGGCGGCGAGCACCGCCGTAAGGGACAGGACCGCCTGAGCGACGGTCAGCACGGCCGACCGCCGGTCCCCCGGTGTGCCGTCCACGTTTCCCCTCTCGGTCGCATCGGCCGGTCCGGCCGGTCCGGCCGGTCCGGCCGGTCCGGTCGCTTCGGTCGCATCCGTCGCTCCGGTCGCACGGAGCCCCGCGGTCGTCCCGCACCCGGCCGGCCGGGCGGTGACTGTCCCAGGTGTTCTGGGCCCGGCGCGGCAGGCGCACCGGCGGGTCACCGGTCCGGCGGCATCCGCCCCGGCGTGCGGCGGGCCCCGGAGCGGCGCACCCTGGAGGAAGTTCGTCCCGCCGGACCGCGGCCTCCCAACGAACAGGCGGCCGTGGCCCGTCACGATCGGCAGGAGATCGGCCATGAAGGACTCCGCGGTGAACCTGGCGGTGGACTACCCGCTGCTGAACATGTTCTGGACCATGCTGATTCTCTTCCTGTGGATCCTCTGGTTCATGCTGCTCTTCCGGATCATCGGCGACATCTTCCGCGACGACGGGCTCAACGGCTGGGGCAAGGCGGGGTGGACCGCGTTCGTCGTCCTGCTGCCCTTCCTGGGCGTGTTCGTCTATCTGATCGCCCGCGGCCGGTCGATGGGCGAGCGCGAGCTGAACCGGGTCCGGCAGAACGAGGAGCAGTTCCGCTCGTACGTACGTGAGACCGCAGGCGGCGGCGGATCGGGCCACGCGGACGAACTGGCCCGGCTGGCGGACCTGAAGAGCAGCGGCGCGATCACGGAGGCCGAGTTCGCGCAGGCCAAGGCCAAGGTCCTGGCGAGCTGACGGACCGGCGGAGTACGCCGCGGGCGCGGCGCCCGCGGCGTACTCAGGTGCGGGGCGCTTGTGCCGGGCCGCGTGCTCGCCCCGGCACCGTGCGGGGCTCCCCGGACCGACGCGCTCCCCTCGGCACCATGCGGGGTGCTCCCGAGCCCGAGATCGAGTTCACGCGGCCGACCGCGCGGAGCCGGCAGGCGACGGCGGCGGCACGGCACCGAGGAGGGCCGTCCATGGCGGAGAACGACGCCCACCCCCCGGACCCCGGCGGCGGGAAGCCGGAGCAGCCCCTGGAGGCGGACCGGCTGCGCGACCTGCTCCTCGCCCCGGGCTATCTCAAGGCCCTGGTCTTCTCCGCCGTCATCGGCGTGCCGGTGTCGCTCGTCGCGTTCTGGTTCCTGGTCGCCCTGCACGAGCTGGAACACGTCATGTGGGCCGACCTGCCCCGGGACCTGGGCTGGGACACCCCGCCGTGGTGGTGGCCGCTGCCGCTGTTCCTGGTCGCGGGGGTCGTCGTCGGGCTGATCGCCCTGCGGCTGCCCGGCGGGGGCGGGCACGTGCCGGCCTCGGGCCTCCACGCCGGCGGGACCTCGCCCGCGATGCTGCCGGGCGTCCTGCTCGCCGCCGCCGCGAGCCTTCCCCTCGGTGCCGTCCTGGGCCCGGAGGCGCCCCTGATCGCGCTGGGCGGTGGTCTCGCCCTGCTGTTCCGGGACCTCGCGCGCGCGCCGGCGACGCCGAAGAGCACCGCGCTGCTCGGCGCGGCGGGCGCCGCGGCCGCGATCGCGGCGATCTTCGGCAATCCGCTGGTCGCCGCCGTGCTCCTGATGGAGGTGGTGGGGGCCGGCGGGCCGCAGCTGTTCGCCGTGATGCTGCCCGCCCTGCTGTCCAGCGGCGTCGGGGCCCTGGTCTTCACCGGCATCGGGCACTGGACGGGGCTGGAGACGGGGAGCCTGAGCCTGCGGCTGCCGATGCCGTTCCCCCGGCTGGATGTCGGGGACGTGCTCTGGACGGTTCCCTTCGCCCTCGCAGTCGCCCTGCTGCTGCACCCGGTGCTCGGGGCCGCCCGGCGGGTCGCCGCCTTCGTCTCGGCGGGGCTGCTGACGCGGACCGCGCTGTGCGCCGTGGCGGCCGCGGCCTGCGCGACGCTCTACACCCTGGCGACCGGCCGCTCCCCGGCGGAGGTGGCGCTGTCGGGCCAGGCGACCATGGGGCAGCTGGCCACCGACCCGCACGCCTGGGGGGTCGGGGCGCTGATCGCCGTCCTGGTCTTCAAGGGGACCGCGTACGCCCTCTGCCTGGGCAGTCTGCGCGGCGGTCTCGTCTTCCCGGCCCTCTTCCTGGGGGCCGCCGCCGGGGTCCTGCTGGCCCCGCTGCCCGGCCTGGGCCTCGTACCGGCCATGGCGGCGGGCATGGGCGCCACCGCGGCCGCCACCCTCCGGCTGCCCGTCAGCAGCGTCGTCCTGGTCTCACTGCTGCTGGGCGGGACCGAGATGATCCCGATCGTGATCCTCGCGGCCGTGATCGCCTTCGTCACCACGGAACTGCTGCCGACGCCCGAGCCGGCCGGAGCTGCGTCATCCGGGTGACTTCGGCGTGTCGAAGCCCTCGGGGCCGCGCCCTCTGTCCACACACTGGGAGAAGAGGCACGACCCGGGCCGAGAGGGCCGGGGCCCGCCTCGCCCGACCAGCACCTCCGCTGGTCAGAACGATTCTGCGGGCACCACGAAGTGGTGGGGCGGGTGGGACTCGAACCCACGGCCGACGGATTATGAGTCCGCTGCTCTAACCGGCTGAGCTACCGCCCCGTACGGTGCGGCGCGTACATGTGTGCGCGCCGTCTGCCGCAGCATAGCCGCTCATACGATCTCCTGCTCCGGAAGATCGGCTCTGCTGACCATGAAGACCGCGCCGCGCGCCGCATGGTTCCCCGAGACGCGAAAAAGGACCCCGAAGGGTCCTCTTCCGTTCCGCTCCCCCGACTGGACTCGAACCAGTAACCCTCCGGTTAACAGCCGAATGCTCTGCCAATTGAGCTACAGGGGATCGCGCTCCCCCGACTGGACTCGAACCAGTAACCTGCCGGTTAACAGCCGGCTGCTCTGCCAATTGAGCTACAGGGGATTGCTGCGTTGCACCGAACGTACCCACTCCGGATGCTCCGGGCGGGCGGTTGCTCGCTGCGACACATACATTAGCGCAAGCAGGGGGGTGCTCCGCCAATCGGTATGGCCGTGGGCACCCCGGGGCATCAGCCATGCATCAGGCGAGCTCTCCAGGGAAGGTGGTGGACATGCGATACAAGCTGACGTTCGTCGTAGGACTCGCCCTCGGTTTCGTGGTCGGCACGCGGGCCGGTCGCGAGCGGTACGAGCAGATGAAGAAGTCCGCGAAGGAGTTCACGCGGAACCCGGCCGTGCGCAACGCCGCCGAGTCCGCCGCCCAGACCGGGCGGCAGGTCGCGGGCAAGGCGGCGCACGTCGTGGGCGACAAGGTGGGCGACCGGCTGCCGTCCTCGGTGACCGACCGGTTCCACGCGCTCTCCGGGCGCGGCGGGGCCAACGGGAAGGTCGTCGACGACGACTGGGGCACCAGCAACACCTGAACCGCCCGCGTGCGGCAGAATCACGTGTCATGGGGATAGTCGCCGGACTCGACAGCTCAGCGGAGTTCACACGCATCGTCGTCTGTGACACGGACACGGGTGCCGTACTGCGGCAGGGATACGCCCCACACCCGGGCGAACCCAAGGCCGTCGACGTCGACCCGCAGACCTGGTTGCTCTCCCTCGGGGAGGCCGCCACCGGCGGCATCCTGGAGGGCGTGCAGGCCATCGGGGTCTCCGCGCAGCAGCACGGGCTCGTGCCGCTCGACGCGCAGGGCGGCCTCGTGCGGCCCGCGCTCGTCCGGAACGACAAGCGCGCCCAGGTCGCGGCCGCCGACCTCGTCGAGTCGCTCGGCGGCCGCCAGGCCTGGGCCGAGGCCGTCGGCTCGGTGCCCGGCGCGGGGCAGCCGGTGGCCAAGCTGCGCTGGCTGGCCCGCACCGAACCCGAGCACGCCCGGCGGGTCGCGATGGTCCTCCAGCCGCACGACTGGCTGGTCTGGCAGCTCCTGGGCCGGCCCGCCCGGCGCACCACCGACCGCGGCGCCGCGTCCGGCACCGGCTACTGGTCGGCCCGCACCGGCACCTACCGGCCCGACCTCGTCGAGCTGGCCCTCGGCCACCAGGCCGTGCTGCCCGAGGTCCTCGGCCCGGCCGAGGCGGCCGGCACCACGCCCGAGGGGCTCCTCATCTCCGCCGGTACGGGCGAGACGATGGCCGCCGCGCTGGGCCTGGGGCTCGGCCCCGGCGACGCGGTGGTCTCGCTCGGCGCCTCCGGCTCCGTGATGGCCGTCCACCACGAGGCCCTCGCCGACCCCGGCGGCATGATCACCTCCTTCGCGGACGCCACCGGGATGCACCTGCCGGTCGTCCACACCTCCAACGCGGTCCGGGCGCTGCGCGGCACCGCGGAGATGCTCGGCACCGAGTCCCTCGACGAGCTGTCCGCGCTGGCCCTGAAGTCGACCCCGGGTGCCTCCGGGCTGGTCCTGCTGCCCTATCTGGAGGGCGAGCGGACCCCGAACCTGCCGAACACCGCGGGCACGCTCAGCGGGCTGCGGCGCGAGTCGATGAAGCCCGAGCACCTGGCGCGGGCGGCGTTCGAGGGCATGCTGTGCGCGCTCACCGACGCCCTGGACGTGCTGCGCCGGCGCGGGGTCGAGGTGCGCCGGGTGTTCCTGCTCGGCGCCGCGGCCTCGCTCCCGGCGGTCCAGGCGCTGGCGCCCGCGCTGTTCGGCGCGCAGGTCGTCGTCCCCCAGCCCGCCGACTACGCGGCGCTCGGCGCGGCCCGGCAGGCCGCCTGGGCCCTCGGGGTGGCACGGGGCACGCTGTCGCCGTCCGCTCCCCCGGCCTGGCAGGGCGCGGCCGCGCAGATCCTGGAGGCGGGCGACGACCTGCCCGCGGGCCGGGCGGTGCGGCAGCAGTACGTGGCGACCCGGGACCAGCTGCACCCGGGGGCGTTCGGTTCCTGAGGCCGGCCGCGGGGCCCGGACCCCGTTCGTAAAGTCTTCCCCAGGGCTCCCCCCGCACCCCGAAACGGAGTCGTAACGCCCCGGGCGGGCGGGCGATAGTGGAGCCGTGCTCATAAGACTTCTCCGAACCCACCTCGGGCCCTATCGAAAACCCATCGCCCTGCTCGTCCTGTTGCAGTTCCTGCAGACCTGCGCGAGCCTCTACCTGCCGACCCTGAACGCGGACATCATCGACAACGGTGTCGTCGCCGGGGACACCGGCTACATCCTGCGCTTCGGCGCCCTGATGGTCGGCGTCTCCGTCGTCCAGGTCGTCTGCAACATCGGGGCCGTGTTCTACGGCGCCCGCACCGCCTCCGCGCTGGGCCGGGACGTGCGCGCCGCGGTCTTCGACCGCGTGCAGTCGTTCTCCGCCCGGGAGCTGGGGCACTTCGGCGCGCCCTCGCTGATCACCCGGACGACCAACGACGTGCAGCAGATCCAGATGCTGGTCCTGATGGCGTTCACCCTGATGGTGTCCGCGCCCATCATGTGCGTCGGCGGCATCGTGATGGCCCTCGGGCAGGACGTGCCGCTCTCCGGTGTGCTGCTCGCGGTGGTGCCGGTCCTCGCCGTCTCGGTCTCCCTGATCGTCCGGCGGATGCGGCCGCTCTTCCGGACGATGCAGGAGCGCCTCGACACGGTGAACCGGGTGCTGCGCGAGCAGATCACCGGCAACCGGGTGATCCGGGCGTTCGTGAAGGACGACTACGAGGAGGAGCGGTTCCGCGGCGCCAACGCGGAGCTGACCGAGGTGTCGATGGCGACCGGCCGGCTGATGGCGCTGATGTTCCCGGTCGTCATGACCGTCGTGAACGTCTCCAGCGTGGCGGTCGTCTGGTTCGGCGCGCACCGCATCGACAGCGGCGGGATGCAGATCGGGGCGCTGACCGCGTTCCTCGCGTATCTGATGCAGATCGTGATGGCGGTCATGATGGCCACCTTCATGTTCATGATGGTGCCCCGGGCCGAGGTCTGCGCCGAGCGCGTCGAGGAGGTCCTCGCGACCGAGTCCAGCGTGGTGCCGCCGGTGAAGCCGGTGACCACGCTCCACCGGCGGGGCCATCTGGAGGTCCGGAGCGCGGACTTCCGGTACCCCGGCGCGGAGGAGTCCGTCCTCAAGGACGTCCGTCTGGAGGCCCGCCCCGGCGAGACCACCGCGATCATCGGCTCGACCGGCAGCGGCAAGTCCACCCTCCTCGGACTCGTCCCCCGGCTCTTCGACGCCACCGGCGGCGAGGTCCTCGTCGACGGCGTCGACGTCCGCGACCTCGCCCCCGACCTCATGGCCCGCACCGTCGGACTCGTCCCCCAGAAGCCCTACCTCTTCTCCGGCACCGTCGCCACCAACCTGGAGGCCCGCCCCGGCGAGACCACCGCGATCATCGGCTCGACCGGCAGCGGCAAGTCCACCCTCCTCGGACTCGTCCCCCGGCTCTTCGACGCCACCGGCGGCGAGGTCCTCGTCGACGGCGTCGACGTCCGCGACCTCGCCCCCGACCTCATGGCCCGCACCGTCGGACTCGTCCCCCAGAAGCCCTACCTCTTCTCCGGCACCGTCGCCACCAACCTCCGCTACGGCAGACCCGACGCCACCGACGAGGAACTCTGGCACGCCCTCCACGTCGCCCAGGCCGCCGACTTCGTCCGGAACCTGGAGGCCGGGCTGAACGCGCCGATCGCCCAGGGCGGCACCAACGTCTCCGGCGGACAGCGGCAGCGGCTCGCCATCGCGCGGACCCTGGTGCAGCGGCCGGAGATCTACCTGTTCGACGACTCGTTCTCCGCGCTCGACTACGAGACGGACGCCCTGCTGCGGGCCGCGCTCGCCCGGGAGACGGCCGACTCGACCGTCGTGATCGTCGCCCAGCGGGTCTCCACCATCCGGGACGCCGACCGGATCGTCGTCCTGGACGAGGGCCGGGTCGTCGGCACCGGACGGCACCAGGAGCTGATGGCGGACAACGAGACGTACCGGGAGATCGTGCTCTCCCAGCTCACCGAGGCGGAGGCAGCCTGATGGCCGGTCCTGGCGGACGCATGATGGCCGGTGGCGGCCCCGACCAGCGGTCGATGGACTTCAAGGGCTCCGGCAAGCGGCTGCTGAGGCAGCTGGCGCCCGAGCGCGGCACGCTCTGGCTGATGCTGGTCGCGGGCGTGCTGTCGGTGGCGGCCTCCGTGGTCGGCCCGAAGATCCTCGGCAAGGCGACCGACCTCGTCTTCGCGGGCGTCGTCGGACGGCAGATCGAGGGCGGCACCAAGGCGGAGGCCGTCGAGAGGCTGCGGGCCTCGGGCGACTCGGGCATGGCGGACATGCTGAGCGGGGTGGACTTCACGCCGGGGCAGGGGATCGACTTCTCCGCCGTCGGCGAGGTGCTCCTCGTGGTCCTCGGCGTGTACGTGGCGGCGGGCCTGCTGATGCTGGTCTCCACCCGGATGTCGATCAAGGTGATCAACCGGACGGTCTACCGGATGCGGGAGGACGTCCAGACGAAGCTGGCGCGGCTGCCCCTGTCGTACTTCGACAAGGCCAAGCGCGGCGAGGTGCTGTCGCGGGCGACCAACGACATCGACAACATCTCGCAGACCCTCCAGCAGTCGATGGGCCAGCTGATCAACTCGCTGCTCACGATCGTCGGCGTGCTCGCGATGATGTTCTGGATCTCGCCGCTTCTCGCGCTCGTGGCGCTGGTCACGGTGCCGGTCTCGATCCTCGTCGCGGCGAAGATCGGGAAGCGCTCGCAGCCGCACTTCGTGCAGCAGTGGAAGTCCACCGGCGCGCTCAACGCGCACGTGGAGGAGATGTACAGCGGGCACGCCCTGGTGAAGGTGTTCGGCCGGCAGGACGAGTCCGCGAGGGACTTCCGCGAGCAGAACGAGGCGCTGTACGAGGCCGGGTTCAAGGCGCAGTTCAACAGCGGTGTGATGCAGCCGGTGATGTTCTTCATCTCGAACATCAACTACGTGCTGGTGGCCGTGGTCGGCGGTCTGCGGGTGGCGAGCGGCACGCTCTCCATCGGCGACGTGCAGGCCTTCATCCAGTACTCGCGCCAGTTCTCGATGCCGCTGACGCAGGTCGCGTCGATGGCGAACCTGGTGCAGTCCGGCGTGGCGTCCGCCGAGCGGATCTTCGAGCTGCTCGACGCGGAGGAGCAGGAGCCCGACGCGCCGGCCGGCCAGCTCGCCGGCACCCCGGCCGGGGACTGGGAGGCGGCCGGCCTCAAGGGGAAGGTGGCCCTGGAGGGCGTCTCCTTCCGCTACGAGGCCGACAAGCCGCTCATCGAGGACCTGTCCCTCACGGTGGAGCCGGGCCAGACGGTCGCGATCGTCGGCCCGACCGGGGCCGGCAAGACGACCCTGGTGAACCTGCTCATGCGGTTCTACGAGGTCACCGGCGGCCGGATCACCCTCGACGGGGTGGACATCGCCGGGATGTCCCGGGAGCGGCTGCGGACCGGGATCGGCATGGTCCTCCAGGACACCTGGCTGTTCGGCGGGACCATCGCGGACAACATCGCGTACGGCGCCACGCGCGCGGTGACCCGGGCGGAGATCGAGGAGGCGGCGCGGGCCGCGCACGCCGACCGTTTCGTCCGCACCCTGCCCGAGGGGTACGACACGGTCATCGACGACGACGGGGCGGGGGTCAGCGCGGGCGAGAAGCAGCTGATCACCATCGCGCGGGCGTTCCTGTCCGACCCGGTGATCCTCGTCCTCGACGAGGCCACCAGCTCGGTCGACACCCGGACCGAGGTCCTCATCCAGAAGGCGATGGCCCGACTGGCCCACGGGCGCACCTCGTTCGTCATCGCGCACCGGCTCTCCACGATCCGGGACGCCGACGTGATCCTGGTGATGGAGAACGGCTCGATCGTCGAACAGGGCACCCACGAGGAGCTGTTGGCCTCGGGCGGGGCGTACGCCCGGCTGTACGCGGCGCAGTTCGCTCAGGCGGTGGCGGAGGTCGACTGACGGGGCGGGTGACCCGTGCCGCATCATGTGCGGCACGGGTCACACAGTCAGAGATTCCTGGGTGCCGTCGGTCACCCTCCGGATCGGGGCCGGAAGCGTGGAGGGGCTCGACTAGTCCAGGTAGCCCCGCAGCTGGTCCGCGTACGCGTGGTCGCGGAGTTTGCCGAGGGTCTTGGACTCGATCTGGCGGATGCGTTCGCGGGTCACGCCGAAGATGCGGCCGATCTCCTCCAGGGTGCGGGGCCTGCCGTCGTCGAGGCCGTAGCGGAGCTGCACGACCTTCCGTTCGCGTTCGCCGAGGGTGGAGAGCACGTCCTCCAGGTGGCGGCGGAGCAGCAGGAAGGCGGCGGACTCCACGGGGGAGGTGGCGTCGCCGTCCTCGATGAGGTCGCCGAGGGCGACGTCGTCCTCCTCGCCGACGGGGGTGTGGAGGGACACGGGCTCCTGGGCGAGGCGGAGCACCTCGCCGACCCGCTCGGGGGGCACGTCCAGCTGGGCGGCGACCTCCTCGGCGGTGGGTTCGTAGCCGCGTTCCTGGAGCAGGCGGCGCTGGACGCGGATGACGCGGTTGATGAGTTCGACGACGTGCACGGGGACGCGTATGGTCCGGGCCTGGTCGGCCAGGGCCCGGGACATCGCCTGGCGGATCCACCAGGTGGCGTACGTGGAGAACTTGTAGCCCCGCGCGTAGTCGAACTTCTCGACGGCCCTGATGAGGCCGAGGTTTCCCTCCTGGACGAGGTCCAGCATGGTGAGGCCGCGGCCCACGTACCGCTTGGCGACGGAGACGACGAGGCGGAGGTTGGCCTCGATGAGCCTGCGCTTGGCGATCCGGCCCAGGACGACGATCCGGTCCAGGTCGCCGGCCAGCCGGGTGTCCAGATCGGGGGTGTTGGTGAGTTTCTCCTCGGCGAACAGCCCCGCCTCGACGCGCCGGGCGAGTTCGACCTCCTCCTCGGCGGTGAGCAGCGGGATGCGGCCGATCTCGCGGAGGTACTGGCGGAAGAGGTCGGAGGAGGGCCCGTTGCCGCCGGGATCGGGGCGGCGGCTCTGGGGTGGTGTCTCCGGCTGCTCGTCCGGTGCGGCGGCGGGCGGTTCCTGGGACACGATCCGGGTCTGCACGGCGGGCGACCTCCAGGGGGTGATCGCTGCCGGTCCGGGGGCGTAGGGCAGCGCGACGACACCGTCACCCAGTGTGGGGTACGACACAGTGAGCCCACGAGGGGCGTGCGGTGACTTTTTGAGACCGGGGCGTGACTGACCGTGCGTCAGAGGGCGGCGGCGCCGTTGTTCCGGAGGGACTGGCCGTACTGGGTGAGGACCCAGAGTTCGTTCTGGACGGCGCCGACCTGCTCGGGGTCGCCGTGGGCGCCGAGGCGGGCCAGGGTGCCCTGGACCTCGCGGATGCGCCGGTCGACGGCGCGGAGCCGGACGGTGACCAGCTGGTCGCCGGCGTAGGCCTCGTCGACGGTCTTGGCGAAGATCGTCTCGACGGCGAGTTCGGTGACGAGGGCGCGGACGGTGTCGTTGGGAGCGGCCTCGCGGACGGTGGCGAGGTAGTCGGAGGGGGCTCCGGTGGCGCCGCCGGCGTCCTGGACGCACTGGCGGACGGCCGCGTAGGGCGGGGCGGTGAACTCGTCGATGCCGTAGGCGTCGAAGGCCGGGGAGACGAGTTCGGGGCGCTGGAGCGCGAGCTTGAGGAGTTCGCGCTCGGTGCGGTGGGCGGGGCTGCGCAGGTTGAGCGCGGGTCCGGAGGGGACGGGGCGACAACGGCTCGGCCCGCGTGATCTTCACCTTCGACGGCGACGCCGCCGGCCAGAAGGCCGCCCTGCGCGCCTTCGAGGACGACCAGAAGTTCGCCGCCGAGACCTACATCGCCATCGCCCCCGACGGCATGGACCCCTGCGACCCGCTTGACGACGAACTGGGTGTCGAGGATGCCGAGCATGCCGGCGAGCTGGACGGCGACCTCGTGCTGGGCGCCGATGTTCTTGATGCGGGCGACGACGGGCGCGGCCTCGTCGAGGGCGGCGGCCCGGCCGGCCGGGGTCTCCAGGTCGTAGCGCCTCACGATCTGGCGGAGCGCGAACTCGAAGAGCGGGGTGCGGGGCTGGACGAGGTCGGCGACGGCCTCGTCGCCCTTGGCGAGCCGCAGGTCGCAGGGGTCCATGCCGTCGGGGGCGATGGCGATGTAGGTCTCGGCGGCGAACTTCTGGTCGTCCTCGAAGGCGCGCAGGGCGGCCTTCTGGCCGGCGGCGTCGCCGTCGAAGGTGAAGATCACGCGGGCCGAGCCGTTGTCCATGAGGAGCCGGCGGAGGATCTTGATGTGGTCGCCGCCGAAGGCGGTGCCGCAGGTGGCGATGGCGGTGGTCACGCCGGCCAGGTGGCAGGCCATGACGTCGGTGTAGCCCTCGACGACGACGGCGCGGCTGACCTTGGCGATGTCCTTCTTGGCCAGGTCGATGCCGTAGAGCACCTGGGACTTCTTGTAGATCGGGGTCTCGGGGGTGTTGAGGTACTTGGGTCCGTTGTCGTCGTCGCGGAGCCTGCGCGCGCCGAAGCCGACGATCTCCCCGCCGACGTCCTTGATCGGCCACATGAGACGGCCGCGGAAGCGGTCGATGGGGCCGCGGCGGCCGTCCTGGGAGAGGCCGGAGAGGATCAGCTCCTTGTCGGAGAAGCCCTTGCCGCGGAGGTAGCGGGTGAGGTGGTCCCAGCCGGCCGGAGAGTAGCCGACGGCGAAGTGGGCGGCGGCGGCCTGGTCGAAGCCGCGCTCGGCGAGGAACTTCCGGCCGATCTCGGCCTCGGGCGAGTCGAGTTGGTCGACGTAGAACTGGGCGGCGACCTTGTGCGCCTCGATCAGGCGGATGCGCTCCCCGCGCTGGTGGCCGGGGTTGTAGCCGCCCTCCTCGTACCGCAGGGTGATGCCCGCCTTGGCGGCGAGGCGCTCGACCGTCTCCGAGAAGGAGAGGTGGTCGATCTTCATCACGAAGGCGATGGTGTCGCCGCCCTCCTGGCAGCCGAAGCAGTGGAAGAGTCCCTTGCCGGGGCTGACCTGGAAGGAGGGCGACTTCTCGTCGTGGAAGGGGCAGAGGCCCTTGAGGTTTCCGCCGCCCGCGTTGCGGAGCTGGAGGTACTCGGACACGACGGCGTCGATCGGGACCGCGTCCCGGACCGCCTTCACGTCGTCATCGTTGATCCTGCCTGCCACGCATGAAGTGTACGGGGGTCCGGGGGTGGTC
>NZ_RDBH01000129.1:711280-714234 GCF_008042145.1 Streptomyces sp. adm13(2018) | reverse complement strand
GCGGTCAGAGGAGGCTCTCCAGGGGGACGGAGGGGTCGGCGAGGGCCTCGGTATCGACGGCGGTGCGGGCCCGGATGAGCTGCTGGATCGGGTCTGTGACGTCCCACACGTTCACGTTCATCCCGGCGAGGACGCGGCCCTCCTTGAGCCAGAAGGCGATGAACTCGCGCTTGCCGGTGTCGCCGCGGACCACGACCTGGTCGTACGTGCCGGGGGGCGCCCAGCCGGAGTACTCCATGCCCAGGTCGTACTGGTCGGAGAAGAAGTACGGGACGCGGTCGTAGGAGACGTGCTGCCCGAGCATGGCGCGGGCGGCGGCGGGGCCGCCGTTGAGGGCGTTGGCCCAGTGCTCGACGCGGAGCCGGGTGTGGAGCATCGGGTGGTGGGCCGCGGCCACGTCGCCGGCGGCGAAGACGTCGGGGTCGGAGGTGCGCAGGGACTCGTCGACGGCGATGCCGCCGCCGTCGGCCCGGTCGACCAGGGCGAGCCCGGAGTTCTCGGCGAGGGCGGTGCGGGGGGCGGCGCCGATCGCGGCGAGCACGGCGTGGGCCGGGTGCTCCTCGCCGTCGTCGGTGCGGACGGCGAGGACCATGCCGTCCTGGCCGACGATCTCGGTGAGCCGGGCGCCGAAGTGGAAGCGGACGCCGTGGTCGGCGTGCAGGTCGGCGAAGAGCTGGCCCAGCTCGGGGCCGAGGACCCGGTGCAGCGGGGTGGGGTCGGACTCGACGACGGTGACCTCGGCGCCGTAGCCGCGGGCGGCGGCGGCGACCTCCAGGCCGATCCAGCCGGCGCCGGCGATCACCAGGTGGCCGTTGTCGCGGCCGAGGGAGGCGAGGACCTGGCGGAGCCGGTCGGCGTGGGCGAGCCGGCGCAGGTGGTGGACGCCGGCCAGCTCTGTGCCGGGGACGTCGAGGCGGCGGGGCTCGGCGCCGGTGGCGAGGAGCAGCTTGTCGTAGCGGATGACGGTGCCGTCGCCGAGCCGCACGGTGCGGGCCTCGCGGTCGATGGCGGTGACGGACTGCCCGAGGTGCAGCTCGATGTCGTGGCCCGCGTACCAGGCGGCCTCCTGGACGAAGACGCCGGCGCGTTCCTTCGCGCCGGTCAGGTACCCCTTGGACAGCGGTGGCCGCTCGTAGGGGTGGTCGCGTTCGTCACCGATGAGGATCACCCGGCCGTTGAACCCCTCGGCCCGCAGGGTCTCCGCCGCTTTGGCCCCTGCCAGGCCCCCGCCGACGATGACAAAGGTCTGATCTGCGTCGACCACGTCTTTTTCCTCCTCTTTGCGACCGGTTCCAACCTACGCCCCCGGGCGTTCGTCGGGCCGTTCCGCCTCGGGCCGTGCATGCGAGCGTCCCGCACGGACGGTGGTGACGGAAGAGGGCCCACCCCGTGCGCGGGGCCGGGGTGCCCCGCGCACGGGTCAGGCGTGGTGCGGGCGGAGATGGGCGTGCAGGGCCCTCGCGGAGGCGTCGGTGAGGGAGGCGATCTGGTCGACGATGACGCGCTTGCGGGCCCGGTCGTCGGCCGCCTGGTCGAACAGGGACCGGAACTGCGGTTCGAGTCCGTCGGGGGCGCGGGCGACGAGGGCCTCGGCGAGCTCGGCGACGACGACGCGCTGGTCGGCGCGGAGGGCCTCCTGCTCGGCGCGCTGCATCACGTACCGGTCGGCGACGGCCTTGAGGACCGCGCACTCGTTGCGGGTCTCCCGGGGGACGACGAGTTCGGCGGCGTAGCGGGTGAGGCGGCCGGTGCCGTGGGCCTGGCGGGTGGCGCCCTCCGCGGCGAGCGCGAACCGGCCGATGAGCTGGCTGGTGGCGTCCTTGAGGCGGGCCTGGGCGACGGCCGAGCCGTCGTAGCCGTGCGGCCACCAGTCCTGCTCGACGAGCCGGTCGAGGGCCTCGGCGAGCTCCTGCGGGTCGGTGTCCTCGGGGACGTAGCGGCCGATGGCGACGGCGGCGATGTCGGCGCGCTCGGGCTCGGCGAGGAGCAGGTTGGGGTCGATGTGCCCGGCGTGCAGGCCGTCCTCGAAGTCGTGCACCGAGTACGCCACGTCGTCGGCCCAGTCCATGACCTGGGCCTCGAAGCACTTGCGGTGGGCGGGGGCGCCCTGCCGGATCCAGGCGAAGACGGGGAGGTCGTCCTCGTAGACGCCGAACTTGGGCGAGCCGGGGTCCTCGGGGTGGGCGCCGCGGGTCCAGGGGTACTTGGTGGCGGCGTCGAGGGTGGCCCGGGTGAGGTTGAGGCCGACGCTGACGAGTTCGCCGTCGACGTCCTTCACGAAGCGCTTGGGTTCGATACGGGTGAGGAGGCGGAGGGACTGGGCGTTCCCCTCGAAGCCGCCGCAGTCCTTGGCGACGTCGTTGAGCGCCTGCTCGCCGTTGTGCCCGAAGGGCGGGTGGCCCATGTCGTGGGAGAGGCAGGCGGCCTCGACGAGGTCGGGGTCGCAGCCGAGGGCGGCGCCGAGCTCCCGGCCGACCTGGGCGCACTCCAGGGAGTGGGTGAGCCGGGTGCGGGGGCTGGCGTCCCAGGCGTGGCCCCGGGTGCCGGGGGTGACGACCTGGGTCTTGCCGGCGAGCCTGCGGAGCGCGGCGGAGTGCAGCACGCGGGCGCGGTCGCGCTGGAAGGCGGTGCGTCCGGGACGTTTGTCGGGCTCGGCGTCCCAGCGGTCGGTCGCGGCGGCGTCGTAGCCGGGCGTGCCGGGGACGCCGAGGGTGCCGGTGGGGTCGGTGGGGTCCGGGCTGCCCTTGGTCGCTGTGCTGTGTGCGATGCCTTCCATGCATCGAAGGTAACCGGAGGGGCCGACAGAAGTGCTCAGACGGTGGCGAGTTCCCGCCCCCGGGTGGTGGTGCGCAGGGCCCGGTCGTAGCGGTGCAGCACCAGGCGGGCGAGGGCCGGGTGGGCGCCGAGGGGCTCGGAGGCGATCCAGGGGGCGTGGGCGGCGGCACGGCTCGCGA
>NZ_RDBH01000129.1:674879-711180 GCF_008042145.1 Streptomyces sp. adm13(2018) | reverse complement strand
CACCGGCCAGCAGCATGCCGAGGAGCATGCCGAGCAGTTGGGCGGCGGCGAAGGCGGGCACCGAGCCGGGCGCGATCCCGGTGAAGGAGTCGGAGAACGCGCGGCCGACGGTGGCGGCACGGCTCGCGAAGAGGCCGGGGGCGGTGAAGCAGGAGGCGACGGCGACCCGGTGGCGGCCCCGGGCGGCGAGGGCGCGGACGGCCTCGGGCACGGTGGGCGCGGCGGCGGAGGCGTACGCGGGGACGACGGGGACGCCGCCGAGGCGCTCGCCGAGCAGGGCGGCGATCCGGCGGAGCTCGGCGCCGGATCGGGGGTCGCGGGATCCGGCGGAGGCGAGGACGACCCCGGCGGTCCGCGAGGCGCCGTCCTCGGGGGTCCAGCCGGCGTGCGCGAGCCGGTCGGCGAGGGCCTCGACGAGCAGCGGGTGGGCGCCGAGCGGCCCGGCCACGCGGGCGCGGAGTCCGGGCTCGGCGGCGAGGGCGGCGGGCAGGTCGTGGGTGACGTGGTGGCCGGGCGCGAAGAGCAGGGGGACGAGGACGGCCTCCCGGCCCTCGGCGGCGAGCTCCGCGAGGGCGGAGCCGAGGAGCGGGGTGTTCAGCTCGATGTGCGCGAGGCGTACGTCGAGGCCGGGGCGGAGCTCGCCGACCCGTTCGAGGAGCCGGGCGAGGCCGGCACGGGCCCGGGGATCCCGACTCCCGTGCCCGACGGCGACGAGCACGGGCGCGGACGGGACCGCACGTCCGGGGCCGGGCTCGACGGGGCCGGGCCGGAGCCCGGCGGCTCCCGTGGGGCGGGAGCGGAGCGGGGCGGTGCCGCCACGGACAGGCTCGGCGGGCACGGGCGCGGTGGCGGGCCCGGTGGGGGCTGCTGGGTTCTTGGGCACGGGTACCTCCTGCTCGTTCTTCCGTGGTCGCCGGGTGTACGGACGCACGTGGACGAGCTGATGGCCGAGCTGCTCGGTGATGCTGCCCAGCAGCGCGGCCGCGTCGGCGAGGGTGCTGTCCTGCTCCGTCATGCGGCGATCCTGGGGGGTGCAGGTTGCCTGTCCGTTGCGCGGGGGTCACGTCTGCCTTCCGCGCCCGCACGCGCGCGTTTCGGCGTCCTCACGCGCGCGGTGCGCCGACTGTCAGGACCGGTCCGGGCGGGCCGGGCCCGTCGCCGTCCGGCGGTCGGCACGGGGCTTCCGCACCTACCCCTGCCCCCTTTTCGAATTCCGAATCACGGAATATCTTTTCCACTATGAGAATTTCCCCGCCCGCGCTCCCCCGGCGCGCCGCCGCCGAGTTCATCGGCACCTGCGCCCTCGTCGCCGTCATCGTCGGCTCCGGGATCCGCGCCGACACCCTGAGCCAGGACACCGGCGTCCGGCTGCTCGCGAACGCCGCCGCGTCCGCCATCGGCCTCGGGCTGCTGATCGCCCTCATCGGGCCGCTCTCCGGCGCCCACTTCAACCCCGTCGTCACCCTCTCCGAGTGGTGGTCGCGGCGCCGCGAGGGAAAGGGCCGCGAGGTCCTCGTCTACATCGGCGCCCAGCTCGCCGGGGCCGTGACCGGCGCGCTGCTCGCCGAGACGATGTTCGGGCGGGTGCCCGGCGCCTGGGCCACCGAGTCGCGCTCGGCGCTCCATCTGCTGGTCGGCGAGGCCGTCGCCACCGCCGGGCTGGTCCTCGTCGTCCGGGGCCTGAGCCACATCGGCCGCCCCGGGCTCGCCCCGGTCGCCGTCGCCGGCTACATCGGCGCGGCGATCTGGTTCACCTCCTCCGGGTCCTTCGCCAATCCGGCCGCCACCGTCGGCCGCGCGTTCTCCGACTCCTTCACCGGGATCGCGCCCGGCTCGGTGCCCGCCTTCGCCGCCGCCCAACTGCTCGGCATGCTCCTCGGCATGCTGCTGGCCGGTGTGTTGTACGGAACACAGGGGGCCTCCGCCGAACCGAACGCCCCCGAAGCGCGTCGGACGGTGTGACAGAGCGACATCGAGAACACCCCCACGGAGGCCCCGCATGCCGGCACGGCTCACCCGGTTGATCCCGCGCACCACCCGGGCCCGCCGCCGCACCGTGCAGGCCGTGATGCTGGGCGCCGTGCTCGCCCTGACCCCCGTCACCTGGATGCACACCGCCGCCGCCGGGAAGCTCCGTACCACCGCCGACGTGCCCGCCCGGGACGTCGCCGTCGTCTTCGGCGCCGGACTGTGGAAGGGCCGCCCCACCCCGTACCTCGCGCACCGGCTCGACGCGGCCGCCGAGCTGTACCGGACGGGGAAGGTCAGGGTCCTGCTCGTCACCGGCGACAACAGCCGGACCGCGTACGACGAGCCCAGCGCCATGCGCGCGTACCTCACCGGGCGCGGGGTGCCGGACGAACAGATCGTCAGCGACTACGCGGGTTTCGACACCTGGGACTCCTGCGTCCGGGCCAGGAAGGTCTTCGGCGTCGACCGGGCCGTGCTCGTCACCCAGGACTTCCACATCAAGCGGGCCGTCGCGCTGTGCGGGCGGGCCGGCGTCGACGCGTTCGGCGTCGGGGTGCCCGAACCCCACGACGTCACCTGGTACTACGGCACCACCCGGGAGGTGTTCGCCGCCGCCAAGGGTTCCCTGGACGCCGCGCTCCGCCCCGACCCGCACTTCCTCGGCCCCGCGGAGAAGGGCGTCACCGAGGCGCTGGCCTCACCGCGGGAGCCGTAGCCGGCGGAGCGCATGGCACCGCGCCCGTAATCGGCGGTGCCGCCCCGCGTAACACGGCCGACCCAGGCTGCCCTCATGTCCGAGGCCACCGCCGTACCCACCCACTGCCCCTACTGCGCTCTCCAGTGCGGCATGTCGCTCCGCGCCACCGGTGCCCCGGAGCTGCCAGCCGAGGTGGTGGACCGGACCGACTTCCCCGTCAACCGGGGCGCGCTGTGCGGCAAGGGCCGCACCGCCCCCGCCGTGCTCTCCTCCCGGGTCCGGCTCACCGGGCCCCTGGTCCGCAGCCCTGACTCCGGGGCCCTGGTGCCCGCGTCCTGGGAGGAGGCCCTCGCCGCCGTCGCCGACGGGCTGCGCCGGACCCGCGCCGACCACGGTCCCGATGCCGTCGGGGTCTTCGGCGGCGGCGGCCTCACCAACGAGAAGGCCTACACCCTGGGCAAGTTCGCCCGGCTGGTGCTCGGCACCTCGCAGATCGACTACAACGGCCGCTTCTGCATGTCGTCGGCGGCCGCCGCGCACGGCAGGGCGTTCGGGCTCGACCGGGGGCTGCCGTTCCCGCTGGAGGACATCCCGAGGACCGGTTGTGTGATCCTCGTCGGCTCCAACCTGGCCGAGACCATGCCACCGGCCCTCCGGTACCTCACCGAACTGCGGGAGAACGGCGGAAAGCTGATCGTCGTCGACCCGCGCCGCACCCGCACCGCCGAGCAGGCCGACCTGCACCTCGCCCCGCGCCCCGGCACCGACCTCGCGCTCGCCCTCGGCCTGCTGCACCTGGTGGTGGCCGAGGGGCGCGTCGACGAGGAGTTCGTCGCGGCCCGCACCACCGGCTGGGCGGAGGCCCGCGCGGGTGCCATGGCCCACTGGCCCGAGCAGGTCGAGCGCCTCACCGGCGTGCCGCTGCCGCTGCTCCGGGAGGCCGTCGCGCTGTTCTGCGACGCCGCGACCGGCATGGTGCTGACCGCGCGCGGCCCCGAACAGCAGTCCAAGGGCACCGACACCGTCGGCGCCTGGATCAACCTCTGCCTGGCCACCGGCAGGGCCGGCCGGCCGCTCAGCGGCTACGGCTGCCTCACCGGCCAGGGCAACGGCCAGGGCGGCCGCGAGCACGGCCAGAAGGCCGACCAGCTCCCCGGCTACCGCAGGCTCGACGACCCGGCCGCCCGCGCGCACGTCGCCGGGGTCTGGGGCGTGGACCCCGGGACCCTGCCGGGGCCGGGGCGGAGCGCGTACGAGCTCCTCGACGCGCTCGGCGGCGACGTACGGGCGCTGCTCCTCATGGGCTCCAACCCGGTGGTCTCCGCGCCGCGCGCCGCCCACGTCGAGGAGCGGCTGCGCTCGCTCGACTTCCTCGCCGTCGCCGACGTGGTGCTCTCCGAGACCGCGGCCCTCGCCGACGTCGTCCTGCCCGTCACCCAGTGGGCGGAGGAGACCGGCACCATGACCAACCTGGAGGGGCGCGTCCTGCTCCGCCGGCGCGCCCTCACCCCGCCCGCCGGGGTCCGCAGCGACCTGGAGGTGCTGCACGCGCTCGCCGGCCTCCTCGGCTGGGAGAAGGGCTTCCCCGCCGAGCCCGAGGAGGTCTTCGAGGAGCTGCGCCGGGCCTCGGCCGGCGGCCCCGCCGACTACTCGGGCATCAGCTACCGCCGGATCGAGGAGGAGCAGGGCGTCTTCTGGCCCTGCCCCGAGACCGGCCCGGGCGGGGGCGGCCACCCGGGCACCCCGCGGCTGTTCCTGGACCGGTTCGCGACACCCGACGGGCGGGCCCGGTTCGTCCCGGTGGTGCACCGGGCGGCGGCAGAGGAGACGGACGCCGAGTACCCCGTCGTCCTCACCACCGGCCGGGTCGTGTCCCAGTACCAGTCGGGCGCGCAGACCCGGCGGGTCGACGAGCTGAACGCGGCGGCGCCCGGGCCCTTCGTGGAGCTCCACCCCCGGGTCGCCGAGCGGCTCGGCGTGGCCGAGGGCGAGCGGGTCGCGGTGGTCTCGCGGCGCGGCCGGGCCGTCGCACCGGCCCGGATCACCACCGCGATCCGGCCGGACACCGTCTTCATGCCGTTCCACTGGGCGGGCGAGGGGCGGGCCAACACCCTGGTGAACCCGGCGCTCGACCCGGTCTCCCGGATGCCCGAGTTCAAGGTCTGCGCGGTCCGGCTCGAACCGCTCACCCCCGGCGACACCACGGCTTCCGACGGAACCGGCCGCCGCGCCCGGTGACCGCTACCGCCGGTCGAACCAGTCGCCGCTCTCGATGACCTCGCCGAGGGGCGCGTCCGGCGCCGCCAGGAACACCCACGCGGACACGCTCGCGCTGTCCCGCGTCCGGACGACGTCCATCGCCACCCGCTCGTACCCGACGGGCAGCTCCAGCCGGTCGAGCAGACCGAAGAGCTCGCCGTACGCGTCGGGCGCGGGCGTGAGCAGCGTGCCGACCACCCGGCCCCCGGTCGCCGGGACGACGTACGGGTAGCCGGGCCCGTCGTACAGGACCGCCCCGTGCAGCACGGCGTCCGCCTCGGCGCCGATCCGGCCGGCGAGGAACCGGTCGTGGTTGTACGCCCCGGGGCGCAGCGTCCCGTACACGAAGAACGGCCGCTCCTCGTGGGCCGGGGCCTCGGGCACCACCGCGCCGGAGGTCTCCCGTTCGACCCAGCGGGCGTACCCCTCGCCGGCCCGGGTCACCCGGGTGGCGAGGATCTCGGGGGTCTCGTAGTCGTGGGCGGCGAGGAGGTGGGACTCCAGGTCCGGGTAGCGGGCCTCGGTGGTCTTGAACACCACCTCCCACTCCTCGGTGGTCTCGATCGCGCCGCGCCAGTGGTACACGGAGGTGACGGGTCCGGAGATCTGCGCGCAGGCGGCCAGCCGGGCCTCGACGGCGCCGCGCGCCAGGGCGTCGGCCTTGGCGCGCGCGTCGGTGGTGGTGCGGACGGTGACGATCACGTCTCCACCGTACGGGCGAACTGGGCGGCGTGCAGCCGGGCGTACGCCCCGCCGGCGGCGAGGAGTTCTTCGTGGCCGCCCTGCTCGGCGATCGAGCCGCCGTCCATCACCAGGATGGTGTCGGCGTCCCGGATCGTGGAGAGCCGGTGGGCGACGACGAAGCTGGTGCGGCCCGCCCGGAGCGAGGCCATCGCCTCCTGCACGAGGCGCTCGGTGCGGGTGTCGACGGAGCTGGTGGCCTCGTCGAGGACGAGGATCGCCGGGTCCGAGAGGAAGGCCCGGGCGAGGGTGACCAGCTGCTTCTCCCCGGCGCTGAGGCCGCCGCCGTCCTCGTCGAGGACGGTGTCGTACCCGGCGGGCAGGGTCCGGACGAACCGGTCGGCGTGCGCGGCCCTGGCCGCCTCGACGATCCGCTCGCGGGAGACCTCGCCGGGCACCCCGTACGCGATGTTGTCGGCGATGGTGCCGCCGAACAGCCAGGTGTCCTGGAGGACCATGCCGATGCCGGAGCGGAGTTCCTCGCGGGTCATGGCGGCGGTGTCGACGCCGTCCACGGTGATCCTGCCGCCGGTCACCTCGTGGAAGCGGAGGAGCAGGTTGACCAGGGTCGTCTTGCCCGCGCCGGTGGGGCCGACGATGGCGACGGTCCGGCCCGGCTCCACCGTGAGCGACAGGTCCTCGACGAGGGGCCGGTCGGGCTCGTAGCGGAAGGCGACCTTCTCGAAGGAGACCCTGCCCCGGCGCTCCGCGGGCCTGCGCGGCTCGGCCGGGTCCGGGTCCTCCTCCTCGGCGTCGAGGAGGTCGAAGACCCGCTCGGCCGAGGCCACTCCGGACTGGAGCAGGTTGGCCATCGCGGCGACCTGGGTGATCGGGCTGTTGAAGTCGTAGGAGTACTGGATGAAGGCCTGCACGTCCCCGACGGAGAGCGTGCCGCCGGCCACCCGCAGGCCGCCGACCACGGCGATGACCACGTAGTTCAGATTGCCGACGAGGGTCAGCGCGGGCTGGATGAACCCGGACACGAACTGCGCCCGGAAGCTCGCCCGGTACAGCTCGTCGCCCAGTTCGTCGAAGCGGCGCACGGCCTCCTCCCTGCGGCCGAAGACGACGACCTCGGTGTGTCCGGTGATCATCTCCTCGACGTGGCTGCCGAGCCGGCCGGTGACCGCCCACTGCTTCACGAACTGCGGCTGGGCGCGCCGCCCGACGAAGCCCGCGACGGCGATCGAGACGGGCACGGTGGCGAGGGCGACGAGGGCCAGGACCGGGGAGACCCAGAACATCATCGCGAGGACGCCGGCCAGGGTGAGGAGCGCGCGGCTCATCTGGCTCAGGGCCTGCTGGAGGGTCTGGGTGACGTTGTCGATGTCGTTGGTGGTGCGGGAGAGGACCTCGCCGCGCGGCTGCCGGTCGAAGTAGCCCAGGGGCAGCCGCGCCAGTTTGTGCTGGGCCTCCTCGCGGAGCCGGTAGCCGGCCCGCTGGACGACGGTGGTGGCGATCCGCAGCTGGACCCAGGTGAAGAAGGAGGATCCGGCGACGACCACGGCGGAGAGGGCCAGGATCCGGCCGACGGCCCGGAAGTCGACGCCGGCGGGGCCGGTGGCCCCGGTGACGACGAGGTCGGTGGCGCGGCCGAGGAGGAGGGGGTTGAGGACGGTGAGGAGGACGCCCGCGGCGCCTGCGGCGAACACGCCGACGAGGCGGGCGCGGTCGGGGGCGAGGGTGCGGAGGAGGCGGAGCCCGGAGGTGCGGAAGGAGAGGGAGCGTTCGAGGCCGGCCGAGGGGGTCGGGCCGGGGCCGCGCTGCGAAGCGGCGGGGCCGACGCGGGCGGGTGCGGCGGCGCCGGGCGCGTCCTTCGCGGGGCGGCTCTCCGTGGCCGTGCTCATGCGGCTTCCTCCTCGGTGAGCTGGGAGAGGACGATCTCCCGGTAGGTGGGGTTGTCCCGCATCAGGGACGTGTGGGTGCCGGTGCCGACGGTCCGGCCGCGGTCGAGGACGACGATCCGGTCGGCGTCCCGGATGGTGGAGACCCGCTGGGCGACGAGGACGACGGTGGCGTCCGCCGTCTCCGCCCGCAGGGCGGCGCGGAGGCGGGCGTCGGTGCCGGGGTCGAGGGCGGAGAACGAGTCGTCGAAGAGGTAGAGGCGGGGGCGGGCGACGAGGACGCGGGCGATGGCGAGCCGCTGCCGCTGTCCGCCGGAGAAGTTGGTGCCGCCCTGGGTGACGGGCGCGTCGAGTCCCTCGTCGAGCCCGCGGACGAAGTCGGCGGCCTGGGCGACGTGGAGGGCGTGCCAGAGTTCCTCGTCGGTGGCGTCGGGTCTGCCGTAGCGGAGGTTGGTGGCGACGGTGCCGGAGAAGAGGTAGGGCTTCTGGGGGACGAGTCCGACGGTGCGGGCCATGAGGTCGGGGGCGAGGTCGCGGACGTCGACGCCGTCGACGAGGACCTCGCCGCCGGTGGCGTCGAAGAGCCGGGGGACGAGTCCGAGGAGGGTGGACTTGCCGCTGCCGGTCGAGCCGATGATCGCGGTGGTCTCGCCGGGGCGGGCCTCCAGGCGGGGGCCGGTGCGGCGTGKAGGGGTACGTAGAGAGGGTGGCTGGCCTCGGTGGTCACATCCGGCRCAGTAGGTCCGCCCGTATACGGGAATCCGCAGCTCAGCCCGCTTCCGCCGATCCTTAAGCCTGGCTTGAGCCGAGCCTGACCACGGGTTAACCCGGGCGGTCCCGTCGTCCGGCCTCACAGCGGGTGGGGGCGGGGACGGAGATCAGCGTTCCGTACGGGAAACAGCCGGGATGCCGCCGGGAAACACCGGCCGCGCACGCTTCCCGGTATGAGTACACGGATCGTGGTGGTCGGGGGCGGAACGGCGGGCGCCCGGCTCGCCCAGCGCCTGCCCGTCACCCTCCTCGGCGAGGAGCCGCACGCCCCGTACAACAGGGTGCTGCTCGCCGACGTCCTCGCCGGGCGGTACGCCCCCGAGGTCATCGCCCTGCCCGGGACCCGCGAACCGGCCCGGCTCGGGGTGCGGGCGGTGCGGATCGACCGGGCGGCGCGGACGGTGGAGTGCGCGGACGGCTCCCTCGTCGGCTACGACCGGCTGGTGCTGGCCACCGGCTCCAACCCGGTGCTCCCACCGCTGCGCGGACTGCGCGGCCCGGCCGGGACGGAGCCGCCGGAGGGCGTCCACGCCTTCCGTACGCTCGACGACTGCCTGGCGCTGCGCGACCGGGTGCGGCCCGGGACGCGGGCCGTGGTCATCGGCGGCGGGCTCCTCGGGGTCTCGGCGGCGCGGGCGCTCGCGGCGCTGGGCGCGGAGGTGGTGCTCACCCAGCAGGGCGAGCGCCTGATGGAGCGCCAGCTGGACGCGTCCGCCTCGGAGCTGCTGCGGGAGCATGTCGAGGCCCTCGGGGTCGAGGTGCACACCGAGTGCCGGGTGAGCGGCCTGCGGCAGCGGGACGGCCGCGTCACCGCCGTCGAACTGGCCGACGGCTTCGTCCTCGACGCGCGGGTCGTGGTCCTGGCGTGCGGGGTCCGCCCGAGGGTGGCCCTGGCCCGGGAGGCGGGCCTCGCGGTCGCCACCGGCATCGTCGTCGACGACGAGCTCCGGACGTCCGACCCGTACGTCCACGCGATCGGCGACTGCGCGGAACACGCGGGCCGCGTCTACGGCCTGGCGGGCCCGGCCCTGGAACAGGCGGACGCCGTGGCGGAGATCCTGACGGCGGCGGAAGCCGCGGCCCGGTCCGGACGGCCGACCCCGGGGACGGAAGCCGCGGCCCGGTCCGGACGGCCGACCCCGGGGACGGGAACCGCGGGAGCCGGCCTCGCCCGCGCGACGGCGGGAGCCGAGCACGCCTTCGCGCCCGCCACCGCGTACACCGGCACCCGCGCGCTCACCCGGCTGACCCTGGGTGGCGCGGCGCCGCTCGATCTCGCCGCCTTCGGGGAGACCACCGCGCTGCCCGGCGACGACGTCGTCCAGCTCACCGACGCCACCCGCCGCGCCTACCGCAAGGTCGTCGTCCGCGGGGACCGCCTCGTCGGCGGTGTCCTCCTCGGCGACCTGGCCGCCGTCGGCACGCTCGCCCGGGCCTGGGAGGGCGACGAGGCCCTGCCCGACGAGGCCCCCCTGCTCCACCTGCTCACCCACGACGGAGGCTCCTCATGACCACCCCCACCATCGTCCTGGTCGGCCACGGAATGGTCGGCCAGCGGTTCCTGGAGTCGCTCGCCGACCGCGGTGTCACCGAGCGGGCCAGGATCGTCGTCCTCTGCGAGGAGCCGCGCCCCGCCTACGACCGCGTCCAGCTGACCTCGTACTTCTCCGGGAACACCCCGGACGACCTGTCCATGGTCGAGGCGGGCTTCATGGAGAAGCACGGCATCGAGCTGTACGTGGGCGACGCGGCGGAGTCGGTGGACCGGGAAGCCCGTACGGTCACCGCCCGCTCCGGCCGGGTCCTCGCGTACGACACGCTGGTCCTCGCCACCGGCTCGTACCCCTTCGTTCCCCCCGTCCCCGGCAAGGACGCCCGCGGCTGCTTCGTCTACCGGACGATCGAGGACCTGCTGGCCATCGAGGAGTACGCGAAGACCGCGACGACCGGCGCGGTCGTCGGCGGCGGTCTGCTGGGCCTGGAGGCGGCCGGGGCGCTGAAGGGCCTCGGACTCGACACGCACGTGGTGGAGTTCGCCCCGCGGCTGATGCCGGTGCAGGTCGACGAGGGCGGCGGCGCCGCGCTGCTGCGGACCATCGAGCGGATGGGCCTGTCCGTGCACACCGGGACGGGGACGCAGGAGGTCGTGACGGCGGACGGCGCCGTGACGGGCATGAGGCTGTCGGACGGTTCCGAACTGCCCGTGGACATGGTGGTGTTCTCCGCCGGCGTGCGGCCCCGGGACCAGCTGGCGCGCGACTGCGGTCTGGCCGTCGGGGAGCGCGGCGGCATCGCGGTCGACGAGCGGTGCCGCACCTCGGACCCGGCGGTGTTCGCGATCGGCGAGTGCGCGCTGGCCTCCGACGGGCGGGTGTACGGCCTGGTGGCGCCGGGCTACGAGATGGCCCAGACGGTGGCGGCGACCCTCGCGGAGGAGGCGGGCGAGGACGACGGCTTCACCGGCGCCGACCTGTCGACGAAGCTGAAACTGCTCGGCGTGGACGTCGCGTCCTTCGGCGACGCGCACGGCACGGCCGAGGGCTGCCTCGACGTCGTCTACTCCGACTCCCGCTCGGGCGTCTACAAGAAGCTGGTCGTGAGCGGCGAGGGCGTCCTCCTGGGCGGTGTCCTGGTCGGCGACGCCGAGCAGTACGGGCTGCTGCGCCCGCTCACCGGGACGGTCCCGCCGGTCTCCCCCGAGCAGCTGGTCCTCCCGGCGGGCGCGGGCGCCCCGGTGGCCCTGGGACCCTCGGCGCTGCCGGACGACGCGGTGATCTGTTCGTGCCACAACGTGACGAAGCACGCGATCGGCCAGTGCTCCTCGCTCGCCGAGGTGAAGAAGTGCACCAAGGCCGGTACGGGCTGCGGCAGTTGCGTGAAGGTCATCGAGAAGCTGCTGCCGCCCCCGGCCGACCAGGGCCTGTGCCGCTGCTTCGCGTACACCCGGAGCGAGCTGTACGAGATCGCCCGCACCCTGCGGGCGACCTCCTTCGCGGCGCTGCTCGACTCCCACGGACGGCAGGAGGCGCGGGGCGGGGAGGGCTGCGAGGTCTGCAAGCCGACCGTCGGCTCGATCCTGGCCTCCCTCAACAACGGCTACATCCTGGACGGCGAGCAGGCCTCGCTCCAGGACACCAACGACCACTTCCTCGCCAACATGCAGCGCAACGGCTCCTATTCGGTGGTGCCGCGCATTCCCGGCGGCGAGATCACCCCGGACAAGCTGATCGTGATCGGCGAGGTGGCCCGCGACTTCGGTCTCTACACCAAGATCACCGGCGGTCAGCGGATCGACCTCTTCGGCGCCCGGGTGGACCAGCTCCCGGCGATCTGGACCCGCCTGGTCGACGCGGGCTTCGAGTCGGGGCACGCGTACGGCAAGGCGCTGCGCACCATCAAGTCCTGTGTGGGACAGACCTGGTGCCGGTACGGCGTGCAGGACTCGGTGCGGATGGCGATCGGCCTGGAGCTGCGCTACCGGGGCCTGCGCGCCCCGCACAAGCTGAAGTCGGCGGTCTCCGGCTGCGCCCGCGAGTGCGCCGAGGCCCAGTCGAAGGACTTCGGGATCATCGCCACGGCGAGCGGCTGGAACCTGTACGTCGGCGGGAACGGCGGCGCGACCCCGCGCCACGCCGACCTGCTCGCCCAGGACCTCTCGGACGCCGAACTGGTGCGTCTGATCGACCGGTTCCTGATGTTCTACATCCGGACGGCGGACCGCCTGGAGCGGACGTCGACCTGGCTGGAGCGGCTGGAGGGCGGGCTCGACCACCTCAGGGACGTGGTGGTGC
Organism: Streptomyces sp. adm13(2018); assembly: GCF_008042145.1. Taxonomy (GTDB): domain Bacteria; phylum Actinomycetota; class Actinomycetes; order Streptomycetales; family Streptomycetaceae; genus Streptomyces. The sequence goes on along the minus strand of NZ_RDBH01000129.1, from coordinate 699,106 downwards.
ACGACTCGCTCGGGCTCTGCGACGAACTGGAGGCCCTGATGGCGGCGCACGTCGCCGACTACCGGGACGAGTGGGCGCAGACCCTCGACGACCCGGAGCGGCTGCGGCGCTTCGTCTCCTTCGTGAACGCCCCGGAGGCGCCGGACCCCTCGGTCCGCTTCGTGCCGGAGCGCGACCAGATCAAGCCGGATCTCACGTTCCTCACCCTGGAAGGGGTCACCTCCCGATGACCAAGCCGACGACGCTCGACGCCGCGACACCCGACACCCTGCCGGCCGCGTCCCCGGCGCCCSGGGCGCCGACCCTCGAACTGTCGCCGTCTCCCGACGCCTGGCTGGCGGTCTGCGAGGAGGGCCGGCTGACCCCCGGCCGGGGCGTGGCGGCGCTACTGCCGGACGGCCGGCAGGCGGCGGTCTTCCGGGACCGGGCCGGCCGGACGTACGCGATCGACAACCGGGACCCGTTCACCGGGGCGCAGGTGCTCTCCCGGGGGCTCGTCGGTTCGGCGGAGGGCCGGCCGTTCGTGGCCTCCCCGCTGCTGAAGCAGCGCTTCGACCTGGAGACGGGCCGGTGCCTGGACGACGACGAGGTCACGGTGGCGGTGTTCCCGGTGCGGTCGCGGTACGCCTGAGGAAACTTGACCGATCGTTCCAGAGAGTCGTACGGTCCTCCTGTGGCCAGGACCAAGGAATTCGATCCCGACGCCGCGCTCCGGGCCGCCATCGAACTGTTCTGGGCGCGCGGCTACGAGGCGACGACGATGTCGGACCTCGTGGAGCACCTCGGCATCGGCCGGGCCAGCATCTACGCGACCTTCGGGAACAAGCACACGCTGTACCTGAGGGCGCTGGACCGCTACCTGGAGACCCGCGACCCGCGGATCGTCGAGGAGCTGTCCGCACCGGGCCCGGCACTTCCGGCGGTCCGCGCGGTCGTCCGCCGGTTCGCCGCGGAGGCGTCGGTCGACGAGGAACGGGTGAACGGCTGCTTCGTCACCAACTCGGCGGCGGAACTCGGGCCGCACGACACGGCGGTGGCCCGCCGGGTCGAGCTCAGCTGGGAGCACATCGAGACGCTCCTGTACGGGGCGCTCACCCGGGCCCGCGCCGGGGGCGAACTCCCGGCCGGCCGGGACCCGCGCGCACTGGCACGCATGCTGCTGGTCCTGCTCCAGGGGATCCGGGTGGTCGGCAAGGCGTCGAGCGACCCGGCGAGGGTCCGCGAGGCGGCGGAACAGGCCCTGGCCCTGCTGGACTGAGGCCGCGGAACGGAAGAAAGGGCGCCCACGGGGGGCGCCCTTTCTTCGCAGCTTATTTTGGAACGTACGGTCAAATACGGGGGGACGGACATGGCACCGACGCGGGTAGGGGAACACGGCGGAACCACCGACGGCGGACGCTGCGGGGAGGGTGAGGGGCCGCTGCGGGGCACGACGGCGGGCGGCCGCACACCAGAGGGCTTGAGCACCCAGGACCGCCGCACCCGCGGTGGCTTCGCCCTGCTCGCGGTCGTTCAGATGACCCTGATCTTCACGATCGCCTCCCTCGCCGTGCCCCTCCCCCGCATCGGCGTCGAGTTCCGGCTCGACCGCGCCCAGCTGATCCTGCTGAGCGCCGCGTACGGCCTGACCTTCGCCGGGCTGCTCCTCTTCGGCGGCCGGCTCGCCGACCGCTTCGGCGGGCGCCGGGTCCTCACCGCCGGACTGCTGGTCTTCGCCGCCGCCTCCGCCCTCGCGCCGCTCACCCCGGGCTACGAGACGCTGCTCGCCGCGCGGTTCGGACAGGGCGTGGGCGCGGCGCTCGTCGCCCCGGCGGCGATGACGGCCCTCCGGTCACTGTTCCCCGAACCCGCCGCGTACAGCGGGGCGATGGCCACCTGGGGCGGCCTCTCGGTGCTGGGCGCGACGGCGGGGAACCTGCTCTCCGGGGTGATCGCGGCGGCCACCTCCTGGCGCGGGACGTTCGCCGTCCCGGTGGCGGTGGCCGTCGCGGCCCTGCTCCTGGCACCGCGGCTGCTGCCGCGGACGGCACCCGACCGCGACCGGGGCAGCCGGTCGCCGGACCTCCCCGGCGCGCTCCTCGCCACCACCGGCATCACCCTCGCCAGCCTCGGACTCGTCCTCACCGACGCCCACGCCTGGGGCTCCGCCCCGGTCCTCGTCCCCCTGCTGGCCGGGCTCGTCCTGCTCACCGCCTTCGGGGCCGTAGAACGACGGACCGACGACCCCCTGCTGCCCCCGGACTTCCTGCGCGACCGCCGCCGGGGCCTCGGCCTCGCCGCCATCGGCCTCACGGCGAGCGGCATGGCCTCCGTCTTCGTGCTGCTCTCCCTGTCGTTCCAGCAGCAGCGCGGCTGGGACGAGCTGCGCACCTCGGCGGCGTTCGTACCCTTCGCGCTCGCCCTGCTGGGTGCGGGCCGGCTGGCGGGCCCGCTGATCGGGCGGTACGGCCCCGGGCGGGTGACCGCCGCCGGGCTGGGGGCGGCGGCCGCGGGGCTCGGGCTGCTCGCCGCCACCGGCTTCGCCGCCTCGGTGCCGTACGCGTACGGCCTGCTCCCCGGCCTGCTCCTGCTGCCGGCCGGCGGCGCCCTGTCGTTCGCGGCCGCCGCCGTCCTGGCCACCGAGGGCGTCCCGGCGCACCGGGCGGGGCTCGCGGGCGGCGTCCTCAACACGGCGATGGAGCTCGGCCCGACCGTGATCTTCGCCGCGCTGCTCACCCTCGGCGGGGACGCGGTGTCCCTGGGGGCGGCCGCCGCCCTGTTCACCGCGCTCGCCGCCGCCGCGTCCCGTCTCAGATAGCCCGCGCCCGCGGCGCCACACACACCACATCGCACACCACACCACAGCACGCAGCACGCAGCACGCAGCACGCAGCACGCAGCACGCAGCACGCAGCACGGACATCACACGCATCACGCATCACACACGGGAGTCGACCCACATGAACGCACGCTTCACCGACCGCGTCGTCCTCGTCACCGGGGCCGGTTCCGGTCTCGGCCGGGCCGTCGCGCTCGCCTTCGCCGCCGAGGGCGCGAAGCTCGTCGTCGCAGGCCGCACCGCCGCGCCCCTGGCGGAGACGGTCGGCCTGATCGAGGCCGCCGGGGGCACCGCCGCGGCGGTCACGGCCGACGTGACCGACGCCGGGTCCGTACGGGAACTGGTCCGGCGCACGGTCGAGATCCACGGCGGCCTCGACGTGGCCGTGAACAACGCGGGGGTGTTCCGCGGCGGCGGCCACAGCGCCGCCGACCTCCCCCTGGAGGACTGGCGGACGCTGCTCGACGTCAACGTCACCGGAGTGCTGCACGCCCTGCAGGCCGAGGTGGCGCACATGCGGGCGCACGGCGGCGGGGCCATCGTGAACATCGCCTCGAACCTGGGCCCGCACGTCCGGAAGCCGGGCCTCTCCGGCTACCAGGTCTCGAAGGCCGCCGTGTCGGCGCTCACCCGGGCCGCGGCCCTGGACCACATCGCCGACGGGGTCCGGATCAACGCGGTCAGCCCCGGTGCCTCGGAGTCCTCGATGTCGCTGCTGCCCGGCGAGACGGAGGCCGAGCGGGAGGTCCGGATGAAGCAGGAGTCCCCGCTGGGGCGGATCTCCTCCGCCGCGGAGGTGGCCGCGGCGGTGCTGTACCTGGCGTCGGACGCGGCGGGCTCCGCCGTCGGCACCGACCTGGTGATCGACGGCGGCGTCTCCGCCTGACCCACGGGGCTCAGCCCTGGGTGGCCGCCGGGTCCATCCAGAAGACCTCCCAGTGGTGGCCGTCCAGGTCCGTGAACGAGCGGCCGTACATGAAGCCCATGTCCATCGCGTCCTTCGCCGGGGTACCGCCCGCGGCGAGGGCCGCGTCGGCCAGCTCGTCGCACTTCTCGCGGCTCTCGGCGCTCAGGGTGACCAGGACCTCGGTCGCCTTGGTGGCGTCGGAGATCTCCTTGCCGGGGGCCATGAAGGACCGGAACTTCTCCTCCTCCAGGAGCATCGCGAAGATCGTGTCGCTGAAGACCACACAGGTGGTGGTGGCGTCGCTGAACAGCGGGTTGTGGGAGAAGCCGAGCTTCTCGAAGAAGGCCCTGCTGGCGTCGACACTCTTGACGGGCAGGTTCACGAAGATCATCTGCGGGGCCATGGTGCGCTCTCTCTTCCCTCGCGGTCGCTCCGGTCGCTTCGGTCGCTCCGGCGCTTTCAAGAGGTAGGACGGGCGTCCCGCCCGTAACTCATCGCTCTCCCGAGATTCTTTTTCGTTCAGGCGGCGGAGCGCAGCTCGAGGGCCGCCAGCGGTACGAATCCACCGCCCCCGCCCGCCGTACCGACGCCGGGTCCGGCGAGCCGGCGCAGCATCGCGACGGCGATCCGCTCGCCCTGGCCCTTGGCCCGCTCGGCGCGCGGGCCGGTGTGCAGACCGTCGACGGCGGCGTGCCAGAGCTGCACCCAGCGCCCGAAGTGGGCGGCGGTGAGGGGCCGGACGGAGTGGAGCGCGGCGTGCGGCGCGAAGGCGTCGCGGCCGTAGTCGGTGGTACGGAAGAGGGCGCGCTCCCAGAAGTCGGTGATGCGCGGCAGGTGCGTCTCCAGGCCGGTCCCGGCGATCTCGGTGAAGAACGGCCCGATGAGGGGGTCGGCGAAGGCGGCGGTGTAGAACCGCCGCAGCAGCACGTCGAGGTCGTCTCGGCCCCTGATGTCCCGGGTGGTACGCATGCCCCCAGTGTCCCCGCAGGACGGGCTCAGCCCAAGAGCCGAAGGTCCCGCCGCCACAAGCCCCCCCAAAGCACCCCACTGCCCGCCGGGGCACGCCCCCCCGCCCCCGCCCGCCCGACAGGGACCCGCCGCTTCCCCTTCATCGCTTGTTGATGCACAGTCAATTCCGTACTCCTAGTTTCCGGAAACGCGCGACCCCGTCGCCGACCGGTCTGACGGGGCGAGTCACCACCCTTCCCAGGAGTGAGACGTGGAGCGACGCAGTTTTCTGCGCGGAGCGGTCATCGGCACGTCGGCAGCGGCCTTCGGCGGCACCCTGATGCACGGCGCCGCCTACGCGGCCCCCGCGCAGCCCGGCGCGGGCCCGTACGGCGCCCTCGGCGCGGCGGACGCCAACGGCGTCCTGCTGCCCGCCGGCTTCACCAGCCGGGTCGTCGCACGGTCGGGCCAGACGGTGCCCGGCACCTCGTACGCCTGGCACAGCGCCCCCGACGGCGGCGCCTGCTTCGCCGACGGCACCGGCTGGATCTACGTGTCCAACTCGGAGATCAACCCGAGCGGCGGCGCGAGCGCGCTGCGGTTCGACTCGACCGGCACGGTCACCGGCGCGTACCGCGTGCTGTCCGGCACCCGGCAGAACTGCGCGGGCGGCAGGACCCCGTGGAACACCTGGCTCTCCTGCGAGGAGGTCAGCCTCGGGTACGTCTACGAGACCGACCCGTACGGGGTGAACGCGGCCGTCCGACGGGACGCCATGGGCCGCTTCAAGCACGAGGCCGCCGCGGCGGACCCGGTGCGCAAGGTCGTCTACCTGACCGAGGACGAGACGAACGGCTGCTTCTACCGCTTCATCCCCACCACCTGGGGGAACCTCTCCGCCGGCACCCTCCAGGTGCTGGTCGCGGGCACCGCCGCGAGCGGCTCGTTCAGCTGGCAGAACGTCCCGGACCCGGACGGCTCCCCGACCGCGACCCGCAGCCAGGTCTCGGGCGCGAAGAAGTTCAACGGCGGCGAGGGCTGCCACTACGCCAACGACACCGTCTGGTTCACCACCAAGGGCGACAACCGGCTCTGGCAGCTGAACCTCGCCTCCGGCACCTACGAGCTGGCCTACGACGACTCGCTCGTGCCCGGCGGCGCCGCCCCGCTCACCGGCGTCGACAACGTCACCGGCTCCTCCTCCGGCGACCTGTTCATCGCCGAGGACGGCGGCAACATGGAGATCTGCGTCATCACCCCGGACGACGTCGTCGCGCCGTTCCTGCGGATCAACGGCCAGGCCTCCTCGGAGATCACCGGCCCCGCCTTCTCCCCCGACGGCCGGCGCCTCTACTTCTCCAGCCAGCGCGGCACCAGCGGCAGTTCCTCCGGCGGCATCACGTACGAGGTGAAGGGCCCGTTCCGCGCCTGACGCCGCGCGGCCGGCGGGCCCCGCCCCCTACGAGCCGGCCGACCCGTTCCGCGCGTAGCACCGCAGGTCCACCGTCCGCTGGGCGCCGCCGAGCAGGGCGGCGCCCAGCGGCGTCAGGGTGTGCAGGACCGCGTTCCCGTGCCGCAGCGTCGCGATGAGCCCCGCCTCGCGCAGCACCCCCGCGTGCTGGCTCGCCGAGGCCAGCGACACCCCGGCCCGGCGGGCGAGCTCGCTCGTCGTGCCGCCGTCGCCGATGGCGTGCAGGACGGCCGAGCGGGTCTGGCCGACCAGTTTGGCGAGCGAGGAGCCGCCCGGCGACCGCACGGTCGGCGCCTCGCCGTGGGTGACGGGGTAGACGAGGACCGGCGGCAGCGCGGGGTCGCGCAGCACCACGGGGGTCCCCCGGCAGAAGTACGAGGGCTGGAGCAGCAGCCCCCGCCCGTCGAGATGGACGTCCCGGTCGACCGGGTAGTCGGCCTCCAGGACGGGCGCGCGCCAGCGCAGCATCGGCGGCAGCGAGGCGAGGAGTTCGTCCGCGCCGCCGTCCAGGAGCGCGCGGCCCCGCCGGGCCCGGTCCGCCTCGACCCGGGCCCTGATGTGCGGCCAGTACGGCTCCACGGCGGCGCGGTGGTAGCTCCGCAGCGCCCCCAGGAGCCGGCCGAAGGGCGCCGCGCCGCCGTCGGCGAGGGCCCGCAGCGAGTGCGGCACCGTGCGCCCGCCGGAGCGGTCGGCGGCGAGGAGGGAGAGCTCGCCGCGCAGTCGGCCGGGGTCGGTGCCGCGGACCGCGTCCAGGCCCTCGTCGAGCCCGTGGACGCCCTCGGCGGGCGTCAGGAAGTCGGGAAAATAGCCGCGGCTGGGAACGAGCGCCGCGAGGAGCCTCGTCTCACCACCGAGCCGCATCCGGGTTTCGGAGCGCCAATCCCCGAAGACGACCGGGCCGCGCCGGTCCCTTAAACGGTGAAAGCTGAGAATCGTTTCCCACAGAACATCGGGCCGGGCGGCGGTCCGTACCCCCGCCAGATCGTTTCCGGTGAAATGAATCCGCAGCATGACGTCCCCACCTGTGCACTCGCAACCACCCCCGACGTCGAGTATGCACAGCATCACTGCACGTTACCAGGGTGTTTCAGCCACAGTTGAAAAGCATCGCGGCAATGGGGGCGGAACCGAAAAGCTGTACGGGTCGGGCAGGAAACCTTCTGGACCGAGGTGACGTGGTGAAGACCGTGGGGGGCTTTGCCCGTCCGGCGGCGGTCGGCGAGGGTTGCGGCTCACCTGCCCGGCACAGGTAAAGGGCGCGGCCTCCGGGTGGGGATCCGGGGGTCGCGCCCGCCCCATTCTTTGCGGTGGATCCTTTGCGGAGGACGAGAAAGTTCAACGGCCAATAATTCAATCAGGCGCAATTGAACACCTCCTCACAACCGCTCGACAAACAAACGACGGGACGGACACCTCCGCACAGAGGTGTCCGTCCCGTCGCCGTGATTCCGGGGCCGCCGCCCGCCGGTGAGGGTGGTGGAGTGGCCGGCGGCGGCCCCGGTCGTACCGGAGTGGTTCGGTGATTCCCGCTGCTGAACGGGGGTTCAGGAGGGCCCGACCGCCGCTCCTGACCCCCCGTTCAGCAGGACTCAGCGGCTGTCGCTGCCCTTCGACTCGGCCGCCGCACGGCCGGCCTCCAGACGCGCCACCGGGATCCGGAAGGGCGAGCAGGAGACGTAGTCCAGACCGACCTCGTGGAAGAAGTGCACCGACTCCGGGTCGCCGCCGTGCTCGCCGCAGACACCGAGCTTGATGTCGGGGCGGGTGGCGCGGCCGGCCTCGACGGCGCTGCGCACGAGCGCGCCGACACCGTCCTTGTCGATGGTCTCGAAGGGGCTGACCCCGAAGATGCCCTTCTCCAGGTACGCGGTGAAGAACGAGGCCTCCACGTCGTCGCGGGAGAAGCCCCAGACCGTCTGCGTCAGGTCGTTGGTGCCGAAGGAGAAGAACTCCGCGGCCTCGGCGATCTGACCGGCGGTCACGGCGGCGCGCGGCAGCTCGATCATGGTGCCGAGGGCGAGCTTGAGCTCGACGCCGGTGCGGGCCTGGACCTCGGCGATGACCTGCTCGGCCTCCTCGCGGACGATCTCCAGCTCCTGGACGGTGCCGACGAGCGGGATCATGATCTCGACGCGCGGGTCGCCCTTGGCGTCGAGGCGCTGGGCCGCGGCCTCGGCGATCGCCCGGACCTGCATGGTGAACAGGCCGGGGATGACCAGACCGAGACGGACGCCGCGCAGACCCAGCATCGGGTTCTGCTCGTGCAGCCGGTGCACGGCCTGGAGCAGGCGCAGGTCGTTCTCGTGCGGCTCCTTGCGGGACTCGGCGAGGGCGACGCGCACCGACAGCTCGGTGATGTCGGGCAGGAACTCGTGCAGCGGCGGGTCGAGCAGGCGGACCGTGACGGGCAGCCCGTCCATGGCCTCGAAGAGCTCGACGAAGTCCGTCTGCTGGAGCGGCAGGAGGGCTTCCAGGGCGTCGTCGCGCTCGGCGTCGGTGTCGGCCAGGATGAGCCGCTCCACGAACTGGCGGCGCTCGCCGAGGAACATGTGCTCGGTACGGCAGAGGCCGATACCCTGGGCGCCGAAGCGGCGGGCGCGGTTGGCGTCCTCGGCGTTGTCGGCGTTGGCGCGGACGCGCAGCCGGCGGACGCGGTCGGCGTAGGCCATGATCCGGTGGACGGCCTGGACGAGCTCGTCGGCGTCGTCGGCGCCGGCGTGCATGCGGCCCTCGAAGTACTCGACGACCGGGGACGGCACGACCGGTACCTCACCGAGGTAGACCTTGCCGGTGGAGCCGTCGATGGAGACGACGTCGCCCTCCTCGACGACCTGGCCGTCGGCCGTGGTCATCCGGCGGCGCTTGGTGTCGACCTCCAGCTCCTCGGCGCCGCAGACACAGGTCTTGCCCATGCCGCGGGCGACGACGGCGGCGTGCGAGGTCTTGCCGCCCCGGGAGGTGAGGATGCCCTCGGCGGCGATCATGCCGTCCAGGTCGTCCGGGTTGGTCTCGCGGCGGATCAGGATGACCTTCTCGCCCGAGCGGGACCACTTGACGGCGGTGTACGAGTCGAAGACGGCCTTGCCGACGGCGGCGCCCGGGGAGGCGGCGATGCCGCGCCCGATCTGCTCGACCTTGGCGGCCTCGTCGAACTTGGGGAACATCAGCTGGGCGAGCTGGGCGCCGGTGACGCGCTGGAGCGCCTCGGCCTCGTCGATCAGGCCCTGGTCCACGAGCTGGGTGGCGATGCGGAAGGCGGCACCGGCGGTGCGCTTGCCGACGCGGGTCTGGAGCATCCAGAGCTGGCCGCGCTCGATGGTGAACTCGATGTCGCAGAGATCCTTGTAGTGGGTCTCCAGCGTGTTCATGATGTCCATGAGCTGGTCGTACGAGGCCTTGTCGATGCCCTCGAGGTCGGCCAGCGGCACGGTGTTGCGGATGCCGGCGACGACGTCCTCGCCCTGCGCGTTCTGCAGGTAGTCGCCGTAGACGCCCTCGTGGCCGGAGGCGGGGTCGCGGGTGAAGGCGACGCCGGTGCCGGAGTCCGGGCCGAGGTTGCCGAAGACCATCGAGCAGACGTTGACGGCGGTGCCGAGGTCGCCCGGGATGCGCTCCTGGCGGCGGTACAGCTTGGCGCGGTCGGTGTTCCAGGAGTTGAAGACGGCCTCGATGGCGAGGTCCATCTGCTCGCGCGGGTCCTGGGGGAAGTCGCGGCCGGTCTCGGTCTTCACGATCCGCTTGAAGTGCTCGACGACCTGCTGGAGGTCGGCGCCGCCGAGGTCGGTGTCACTGGCGACCTTCTTCGCGGCCTTCGCCTCGTCCAGCGCGTCCTCGAAGAGCTCGCCCTCGACGCCGAGGACGGTCTTGCCGAACATCTGGATGAGGCGGCGGTACGAGTCCCACGCGAAGCGCTCGTTGTCCGCCTGGCGGGCCAGACCGACGACGGAGGCGTCGGAGAGGCCGATGTTGAGGACGGTGTCCATCATGCCCGGCATGGAGAACTTCGCCCCGGAGCGCACCGAGACCAGCAGCGGGTCGTCGGCCTGGCCGAGCTTCTTGCCCATGCGCTGCTCCAGCGCGTCGAGGTGGGCGCTCACCTCGTCGCGGAGCGCGACCGGCTCCGAGCCGCTCTCGAGGTAGACCTTGCACGCCTCGGTGGTGATCGTGAACCCGGGGGGGACCGGCAGACCGAGGTTGGTCATCTCGGCCAGGTTCGCGCCCTTGCCACCGAGCAGGTCCTTCAGGTCCCTGTTGCCCTCGGTGAAGTCGTACACGAACTTCTGATCATTGTTTTCCGACACGGGTCCCGACTCCTCGATGACTCGGTTGGCTGCCCTGACGGCGAGGAACATACCCAGATCAAAGGCTTCTGGGGAGGTACGCCTAGCGGTCACGTGGCCTTAACCACCCGTCCGCCAGCACTTCGAAAGTAACCGAGAAGTAGCTTCCGGTTTCAGACTCCGAAGACGCCATGACCGAAACCGGAGAGAAGGCGCTCAGATGAGCGAACATCGCAGCACTTGCGTTCACCTCTTGAACGCAAAAAGGGTGGCACCCCGTGCCACCCTTCAGGCGGTGCAGCCGTTCGTAACCTGCTCATCTGAGCACCACCCCCCTCAAGGGTGGCGAGGATCACTCCCCCGGAACGGCCGAATCAGGGCCGAATCTCAGCCGCCGGACGTGTCCAGCTCGGCGTCCTCGCTCACGCCCGAGCAGTCGTAGGGGTCCTTCAACCAGCCGTCCGGCAGGACAACCCGGTTGTTTCCGGACGTACGCCCCCGAGGGCCATCGGCGCCCGTCGGCCACGACTGATCCAGGTCCAGCTCGCTCAACTGAGCGCTCAGTTCGTCGAGGGACGAGGTGATCGCCAGCTTCTTGCGCATCTCGGACCCCACCGAGAAGCCCTTCAAGTACCAGGCCACGTGCTTGCGGAAGTCGATGACACCGCGTGCCTCGTCGCCGATCCACTCCCCGAGCAGCCGGGCATGCCGCACCATCGCCTCCGCGACCACCCGCAGCCCCGGCGCCGCGGAGGCCCCGGTCCCCTCGAAGGCCGCCACCAGATCCGCGAAGAGCCACGGCCGCCCCAGGCAGCCGCGCCCGACGACCACGCCGTCGCAGCCCGTCTCCCGCATCATCCGCAGGGCGTCGTCGGCGGACCAGATGTCGCCGTTGCCCAGCACCGGGATCTCCGGCACGTGCTCCTTGAGCCGCGCGATCGCGTCCCAGTCCGCCGTACCGCCGTAGTGCTGCGCCGCCGTCCGCCCGTGCAGCGCGATCGCCGTGACGCCCTCCTCGACCGCGATCCGGCCGGCGTCCAGATAGGTGATGTGGTCGTCGTCGATGCCCTTGCGCATCTTCATCGTGACCGGCAGGTCGCCCGCGTTGCCCACGGCCTCGTGGAGGATCGCCCGCAGCAGCGGCCGCTTGTAGGGCAGGGCCGAGCCGCCGCCCTTGCGGGTCACCTTGGGGACCGGGCAGCCGAAGTTCAGGTCGATGTGGTCGGCGAGGTCCTCGTCGACGATCATGCGCACGGCCTTGCCGACCGTCACCGGGTCCACCCCGTACAGCTGGATGGAGCGCGGCTGCTCGGTCGCGTCGAAGCGGATGAGCTGCATCGTCTTGTCGTTGCGCTCGACCAGGGCCCGCGTCGTGATCATCTCGCTCACGAACAGCCCCTTGCCTCCGCTGAACTCGCGGCAGAGGGTGCGGAAGGGGGCGTTGGTGATGCCGGCCATCGGGGCGAGCACCACCGGCGGCTGCACGATGTGCGGGCCGATGGCAAGAGGGGAGAACGCGGTCATCGGACCATTGTCGCGCACTGCGCCGGTCATGAGTCGGCCGTACCATCCGAACATGCCAGAGCTCACACGCGCGCAGCTCCCCCGGCGCCGGCAGCTCGTCGTCCTGGCGATCTGCTGCATGAGCCTGCTGATCGTCAGCCTGGACAACACCGCGCTCAACGTCGCCCTGCCCGCGCTGCGCGACGACCTCGACGCCTCCGTCTCCGGCATGCAGTGGGTCATCGACGCGTACACCCTGGTCCTGGCCTCGCTGCTGATGCTGGCCGGCTCCACCGCCGACCGGATCGGCCGCCGCAGGGTCTTCCTGACCGGGCTCGTCGTCTTCGCCCTGGGCTCGCTGCTCTGCTCCCTGGCGCCGAGCCTGGAGGCGCTGATCGCCTTCCGCGCGGTGCAGGCGGTCGGCGGCTCCATGCTCAACCCGGTCGCCATGTCGATCATCACCAACACCTTCACCGAACCCGCCGCACGCGCGCGTGCCATCGGCGTCTGGGGCGGGGTCGTCGGCATCTCCCTGGCCCTGGGGCCGCTGGTGGGCGGTGTGCTGGTCGAGTCGGTCGGCTGGCGGGCGATCTTCTGGGTCAACCTGCCGGTCGCCCTCGTCGCCCTGCTCCTCACCCTGCGGTACGTCCCCGAGTCCCGCGCGCCCCGGCCCCGCCGCCCGGACCCGGTCGGACAGCTCCTGGTGGCCGCGCTCCTCGGCTCCCTCACGTACGCGATCATCGAGACCGACCCGCTCTTCGCCGGGATCGCGGTGGCGGCGCTCGCCGGTGTCCTGGTGTACGAGCCCCGGCGCCGCGAACCCCTGATCGACCTGCGGTTCTTCCACAGCGCCCCGTTCAGCGGCGCCACCGTCGTCGCGGTCTGCGCCTTCTCGGGCTTCGCCGGGTTCCTGTTCCTGAACACCCTGTACCTCCAGGAGGTGCGCGGCCTGTCCCCGCTGGAGGCCGGCCTGTACGTGCTGCCGATGGCGGGCATGACCCTGGTCTTCGCCCCGCTGTCCGGACGCCTCACGGGCGCGCGTGGACCCCGCCTCCCGCTGCTCCTCGCGGGTACGGCGATGGCGGCGGGGGCGCTGCTCTTCGCGGCCTTCGAGGCGGAGACCCGCGATCCGCTGCTCTTCACCGGGTACGTGGCCTTCGGCATCGGCTTCGGTCTGGTGAACGCGCCGATCACCAACACGGCCGTCTCCGGGATGCCCCGGGCGCAGGCCGGGGTGGCGGCGGCGGTGGCCTCGACGAGCCGGCAGGTCGGGCAGACGCTCGGGGTCGCGGTCGTCGGCACGGTGCTCGCGACCGGGGTGGGCGCCGGAACCTCCCCCGAGGACTTCGTGGCGGCGGCGCGGCCCGGCTACTGGGTGGTGACGGCCTGCGGCCTCGCGGTCCTCGTGGTCGGCGCGCTGACCAGCGGCGCGTGGGCGCGCCGCACGGCGGAGCGGACGGCCCGCTCCCTGGAGACGGACGACGAGGGGACGCCGCGGGCGGACGGGACGGACCTGCCGCTCAGGCGGCGGTGAGGGCCTGGGCCTTCCGGGCCGCCCGCGCCTCGTCGCGCACGGCGAGCTCCAGGAGCCGTTCGAGCCGTTCCCGGGACTCCTCGTCGAGGGGCACGTACGTGCCGACGCGCGGTCCGGCGGCCGGGCCGAGCCAGAGGTTGGTGTGCTCCAGGCGCAGCACGCCGACCTCGGCGTTGCGGATGACCTTGGCGCGGCCGGCGAGGTCGGCGACGTCGCGGCGCTCCCACAGCTCGCGGAACTCCGGGGAGGCCTCCTGGAGCCGCTGGACCAGCGCCTTCCAGGCGGGTTCGGCCAGGTGCTCGGCCATCGAGGCGCGGAGCTTGCCGACCATCGCGCGCAGGACCTCGGGGAGGTCGCCGAAGGCGGCCCGGAACTCCTCGTCGGTGAAGGCGAGCCAGAGGGTGTTGCGGTCCTCGCGGGGCAGCGCGTCCAGGTCGCGGTAGAGCCGTCCGAAGGTGCGGTTGTAGGCGAGGAAGTCGTACCGGCTGTTCTGGACGCAGGCGGGGACGGGCTCCAGCTGGCGGAGCAGGGCGCGCAGCGCGGGGGTGACGGCCGGGCAGGCCGTCTCGGGGTGCGGGTCGCTCTGCGCGGCGAGGGCGAAGAGGTGGCTGCGCTCGGTGGGGTCGAGCAGCAGGGCGCCCGCGAGGGCGTCGAGGACCTGCGGGGAGACCTGGATGTCGCGGGCCTGTTCGAGCCAGGTGTACCAGGTGACGCCGACGGCGGAGAGCTGGGCGACCTCCTCGCGGCGCAGCCCGGGGGTGCGGCGGCGCCGTCCCCGGGGCAGGCCGACCTGCTCGGGGGTGATGCGCTCGCGCCGGCTGCGCAGGAAGGCGGCGAGCTCGTGGCGCCGCGTGCCGGGTTCCGCCGTCGTCATCGTCACGCTCCCAGGGTGCCGGGCCGTCCGGCCGCGTGCCAGGTACTCCTTCTACCAGGATAAAGACACTCTGGTACCAGGCTGAGCGGCGGCGGATCGTCGGATGCGTGACTACGACCTCCGCTTCCCCCCGTTCCCAGGGACCTCAGGGTCCTCCGGCGCCCGCCCCGGGCGGCACCCCGCCCGGGGCGGGTGCCGTCGTCCACGGCCGGCCGGCGCTGGGTCCGCTCGGCCTGTTCACCGTGCTGCTCGGCGCGGCCCTCCCGCTGATCGACTTCTTCATCGTCAACGTCGCCCTGCCCTCGATCGACCACGACCTGGCGGCGGGCCCGGCGCTCCTGGAACTCGTCGTCGCCGGGTACGGCCTGTCGTACGCCGTCCTGCTGGTCCTCGGCGGGCGGCTGGGCGACCTCTTCGGACGCCGGCGGCTCTTCCTGGCCGGCATGGCGGCCTTCGGCCTGACCTCGCTGGCCTGCGGTCTCGCCCCGGACGCCTGGACGCTCGTCGGGGCGCGGGTGGCGCAGGGCGCCGCGGCGGCGCTGATGCTGCCGCAGGTCCTCGCGACCATCCACTCCTCGACGGAGGGCGCCCGCCGGGCCCGCGCGCTGAGCCTGTACGGGGCGACCGCGGGGCTCTCGATGGTCGCCGGGCAGATCCTGGGCGGGGTCCTGGTGGCCGCCGACCTCGCGGGCTCGGGCTGGCGCGCGGTCTTCCTGGTGAACGTGCCGGTGGCGGTGGTCGGCCTGGTCCTGGCCTTCCGTACGGTCCCGGAGACCCGTTCGGACCGCCCGGCGCCGGTGGACGTACCGGGCACCGTGCTGCTGGCCCTGGCGCYGACCACCCTGCTCGCGCCGCTCACGGAGGGCCGCGCGGCGGGCTGGCCGGTGTGGACGTGGGTGTCGCTGGCCGTGTTCCCGTTCGCGGCGGTGGCGTTCTGGCGGGTGGAGCGGCGGACGGACCGCCGGGGCGGCATGCCGCTGGTCCCGCCGAGCCTGCTCGGGCTCGTGTCGCTGCGGCGCGGTCTGGTGCTGCTGCTGCCGCTCTGCATGGGCTTCGGCGGCTTCATGTTCGTGATCGCGGTCGCGCTCCAGCAGGGGCTCGGCCTGGGGGCGGTCGCCTCGGGCCTGGCCCTGGTGCCGATGGCCCTGGCGTTCTTCGGCGCCTCGCTGGCGGGCCCCCGGCTGGTACGGCGCTGGGGCACGCGCGTGGTGACGGCCGGCGGACTGATCCAGGGCGTCGGCATCGCCCTGCTCGCGGCGACCGTATGGCGCGCCTGGCCGGACCTGTCGGTGGCGGTGCTGCTGCCCGGCATGGCGATCGCGGGACTCGGCCAGGGCCTCCAGCTCCCGGTGCTCTTCCGGGTGATCCTCTCGGAGGTCCCCGGCGAGCGGGCGGGGGTGGGCAGCGGGGTGATGGTGACGACCCAGCAGTCGGCCCTGGCCCTCGGCGTGGCCACGCTGGGCTCCCTCTACCTGGGTCTGTCGACCTCGCCCGCCTGCCGAGGCAGACGGGCTAGGCGCCGGCGCCGCGCGCGTGCCGCCCGCCCCACCGAGCCTCACCGCCCCCCGTACACCCGAACGAATGACAGATGTTGAAATCTGTCATCGCTCATGCCATGGTTGTCCTGTCCGACGGATCCACCCGACCGATCCACCGCTCACGGACTCCGAGGAGACCGCCATGACCACCACCAGCCGCCCCGTCCCCACCCGCCGGCTCGGCGCCACCGGCCCCGAGGTCTCCGTCCTGGGCCTGGGCTGCATGGGCATGTCCGCGCTGTACGGCGAGAGCGACCGCGCCGAGTCGATCGCGACGATCCACGCCGCCCTGGACGCGGGGGTGACCCTGCTCGACACCGGCGACTTCTACGGGATGGGGCACAACGAGCTGCTGATCCAGGAGGCGCTGCGCACTGCCCCCACGGCCGCCCGCGAGCAGGCCCTGACCAGCGTGAAGTTCGGCGCCCTGCGCACCGTCGAGGGCGGCTTCACCGGCTATGACGGCCGCCCGGCCGCCGTGAAGAACTTCGCGGCCTACTCGCTCCAGCGGCTCGGCACCGACCACATCGACATCTACCGGATCGCCCGCGTCGACTCCGACGTGCCGATCGAGGAGACCGTCGGCGCCATCGCCGAACTGGTCGAGGCGGGCCACGTGCGGCACATCGGGCTCTCCGAGGTCGGCGCCGACACCCTGCGCCGGGCGGCCGCCGTCGCCCCGATCTCGGACCTCCAGATCGAGTACTCCCTGATCTCCCGGTCGATCGAGGAGAAGATCCTGCCGACCGCCCGGGAACTGGGCATCGGCGTCACGGCGTACGGCGTCCTGTCGCGCGGACTGATCAGCGGCCACTTCACCCGGGACCGGGAGCTGGCCGCCGGCGACTTCCGCGGCATGAGCCCGCGCTTCCAGGGCGAGAACCTCCAGCGGAACCTGGACCTGGTGGAGCGGCTGCGGGCGCTCGCCGAGGCCAAGGGCGTGACCGTGGCGCAGACCGCGATCGCCTGGGTCCTCGCCCAGGCCGAGCGGCAGGGCACGGACATCGTCCCGCTGGTCGGCGCCCGCCGGACGGACCGGCTGGCGGAGGCACTCGGCGCCCTGGACGTCACGCTAGACGCCGCAGACCTGGCGGCGATCGAGGAGGCCGTCCCGGCGGGCTCCGCCGCGGGCGAGCGCTACCCGGCGGCGCAGATGGCGCATCTGGACAGCGAGCACTGACGGGTACTGTCCTTCCATGGCCGCCACCGAGACCCTGACCGCCGAGCGCATCCTCGAAGCCACCGAGGAGGTGCTGCGCCGCTACGGACCGGCGAAGGCGACCGTCGTGGACGTGGCCCGGGTCCTCGGCGTCAGCCACGGCAGCGTCTACCGGCACTTCCGCACCAAGGCGGCGCTGCGCGAGGCGGTGACGGAGCGCTGGCTCTCGCGCACCGAGACCGCGCTCGCCGAGCTGACGGCGACACCGGGCCTTGCGGCGCCGGCCAAGCTCCACGAGTGGTTCGCCCTCCTCTTCGAGGCCAAGCGCCACAAGGCGGGCGACGACCCCGAGCTGTTCGCCACGTACAACGTGCTGATCGACGAGAACAGCGGAGTGGTCGACCGGCACATCGGCGTCCTGATCGACCAGGTCCGGTCGATCGTCGAAGAAGGGTCCCGGGAGGCGGAGTTCACCGCACCCGACCCCGAATCGACGGCCCGCGCCCTCTTCTACGCCACCGCCCGCTTCCACGACCCGGGCTACGCCCCGGAGTGGCGGCGCCCCACGATCGAGACCGAGTTCGAGTCGGTGGTGAGCCTGCTGCTCCGCGGCCTGCGCACCTGACGGCGCCCCCGGCCCACGCGGGCGCCCCGCCCGCCCGAGGACACGGGAAAGCCCCCGGTTCCATGGAGGAACCGGGGGCTTCGCCGTGCGTGCGGAGCCGGATCAGCAGCCGAGGAGGCGGCTGCCCAGGTAGCCCTGGATCTGGTCCAGGGAGACGCGCTCCTGCTTCATGGTGTCGCGCTCGCGCACGGTCACCGCGTTGTCCTCGAGGGTGTCGAAGTCGACGGTCACGCAGTACGGGGTGCCGATCTCGTCCTGGCGGCGGTAGCGGCGGCCGATGGCGCCGGCGTCGTCGAACTCGATGTTCCAGTTCTGGCGCAGGTCCGCAGCCAGGCCCTTGGCCTTCGGGGAGAGCTGCGCGTTGCGGGAGAGCGGCAGCACCGCGGCCTTGACCGGGGCCAGGCGGTGGTCGAGGCGCAGCACCACGCGCTTCTCCATGACGCCCTTGGCGTTGGGGGCCTCGTCCTCGTTGTACGCGTCGAGGAGGAAGGCCAGCATCGCGCGGCCGACACCGGCGGCGGGCTCGATGACGTACGGCGTGTACGACTCGCCGGACTCCTGGTCCAGGTAGGTCAGGTTGGCGCCGGAGGCCTTGGCGTGCGCGTTCAGGTCGTAGTCGGTGCGGTTGGCGACACCCTCCAGCTCGCCCCACTCGTTGCCGCCGAACTGGAAGCGGTACTCGATGTCGGCGGTGCGCTTCGAGTAGTGGGAGAGCTTCTCCTTGGGGTGCTCGTACCAGCGCATGTTCTCCTCACGGAGACCCAGGCCCGTGTACCAGTTCCAGCGCTGCTCCATCCAGTATTCCTGCCACTGCTCGTCCTCGCCCGGCTTGACGAAGAACTCCATCTCCATCTGCTCGAACTCGCGGGTGCGGAAGATGAAGTTGCCCGGAGTGATCTCGTTCCGGAAGGACTTGCCCATCTGGCCGATGCCGAACGGCGGCTTCTTGCGCGAAGTGGTCTTCACCTGGGAGAAGTTGGTGAAGATGCCCTGCGCGGTCTCGGGACGCAGGTACGCGACGGAGGCGGTGTCCTGGGCCGGGCCGAGGTGGGTGGAGAGCAGGCCGGAGAACTGCTTGGGCTCGGTGAAGGTGCCCTTGTTGCCGCAGTTCGGGCAGTTGAGGTCGGCGAAGCCGTTCTCGGGGAGGCGGCCGTGCTTCTCCTCGTACGCCTCCTCCAGGTGGTCCGCGCGGAAGCGCTTGTGGCAGGAGGTGCACTCGGTCAGCGGGTCGGTGAAGGTGGCGACGTGACCGGAGGCCTCCCAGACCTCGGTGGCCAGGATGACCGACGAGTCGATGCCGACGACGTCCTCACGCGAGGTGACCATGTAACGCCACCACTGGCGCTTCAGGTTCTCCTTCAGTTCGACACCCAGCGGTCCGTAGTCCCAGGCGGCACGCTGGCCGCCGTAGATCTCGCTGCACGGGTAGACGAAGCCACGGCGCTTGCTCAGGCTGACGATGGTGTCGATCTTGTCGGCGGCCACGGTGCTCTCTTCATTACGACGACGAAGTGCGAATGCCTCAGGTTACCGGCGCCCGCACCCCCCGTATCAAATCGGTTCTGCGAGCGGCTCCCGCCGCCGCCCTCCGGGGTCCCGCGTGGGGCGGGCCACACGTACGACAATTGACAATCGTTTCCAGTTTTGTTGAAAATGAGTGTCATGAACGTACGTCGCCTCATACCCACCGCAGCCGTCGCCGGAGCCGTCACGCTCGGCATCGTCACCCTCTCCGCCTGCGGCGGAACGTCCGACGCGGCCGGCAAGGGAAGCGGCGGCAAGCTGGACGTGGTGGCGTCGTTCTACCCCATGCAGTACCTGGCCGAGCAGATAGGCGGCGGGCACGTCGCCGTCACCACCCTCACCAAGCCCGGCGTCGAGCCCCACGACCTGGAGCTCAAGCCCCGGCAGATCGGCGAGCTCGGCGAGGCCGACGTCGTCCTCTACCTCAAGGGCATCCAGCCCGCCGTGGACGACGCGATCGCCCAGGCCGGCGTGAAGAACACCGTCGACGCCGCCACCCTCACCAAGCTGGAGGCCCACGGCACCGGGGCCGGCCACGAGGGCCACGACCACGCCGAGGGCGAGCACGCCGAGGACGGGCACGCGGAGGAGGAGGCCGGGCACGACCACGGCTCCGAGGCCGGCAACGACCCGCACGTCTGGCTCGACCCGGTGAAGTACGCCGAGGTGGCCAAGGGCGTCGGAAGCGCCCTGGAGAAGGCCGACCCGGCGAACGCCGCCGACTACCGGAAGAACACCGACGCCCTCGTCGAGAAGCTCGGCGACCTGAACACCGCCTTCGCCGACGGCCTGAAGAACACCGCGACGAAGACCTTCATCACCACCCACTCCGCCTTCGGCTACCTCGCCGAGCGCTACGGCCTCGACCAGGAGGGCATCTCCGGCATCGACCCCGAGTCGGAGCCGAGCCCCGCCCGGATCAAGGAACTCCAGGACGTCGCGAAGAAGGACAAGGTCACCACCGTCTTCTTCGAGACCCTCGCGAGCGACAAGACCGCGAAGACCCTCGCCGGCGACGCCGGCCTGAAGACCGACGTGCTCGACCCGCTGGAGGGAATCACGGACACGTCCAAGGGCGATGACTACATCGAGGTCATGCGCTCCAACCTCGCCGCGCTGCAGAAGGCCCTCGGCGCGAAGTGATCACCGCACAGCAGGAGGTACGAGCCATGGCCCCCCCGACCCCGGAACGGGAAGCCGTCATCTCCGTCCGCGGAGCCACCGCCGCCCTCGGCGCCCGGCCCGTCCTCCGCGGCGTCGACCTCACCGTCCGCCGCGGTGAGGTCGTCGCCCTGCTCGGCGCCAACGGCTCCGGCAAGTCCACCGCGGTCCGCGCCGTCATCGGCCAGGTGCCGCTGACCGGCGGCACGATCGAGCTGTTCGGCACGGAGCGGAGGCGGTTCCGCGAGTGGGCCCGGGTCGGCTACGTGCCGCAGCGGACCACCGCCGCGAGCGGCGTCCCCGCCACCATCCGCGAGGTCGTCTCCTCCGGCCGCCTCTCCCGCCGCAGGTTCGGCCGGCTGACCAAGGCCGACAAGGCCGCCGTCGAGCGGGCCATCGACCTCGTCGGTCTCGCCGACCGCGCCAGGGACTCCGTCTCCGCGCTGTCCGGCGGACAGCACCAGCGGGTGCTGATCGCCCGCGCACTGGCCGCCGAGCCGGAGCTGCTGATCATGGACGAGCCGATGGCGGGCGTGGACCTCGCGAGCCAGGAGATCCTCGCCTCGACGCTGCGCGAGCAGGTCGCCGACGGCACCTCCGTCCTCCTCGTCCTGCACGAGCTGGGCCCCCTGGAGCCGCTGATCGACCGCGCGGTCGTGCTCCGCGACGGCTGCGTCGTCCACGACGGCCCGCCGCCGGAGGCTCTCGGCCAGCACGCGCTGCCGGGCCACGACCACGTCCATCCGCACGCGGCCGGGGAGCCGCTCCGTACGGGTCTGCTGACCTGAGGAAGCTGACCTGATCATGGAACTGCTCGATCTCGCCTTCATGCAGCGCGCGCTCCTCGCGGCCGTGCTCGTCGGCATCACCGCCCCCGCCGTGGGCATCTACCTGGTCCAGCGCCGCCAGGCGCTGATGGGCGACGGCATCGGCCACGTGGCCATGACCGGCGTCGGCCTCGGCTTCCTGCTGAACTCCAGCCCGGTCTGGATGGCGACCCTCGTCGCCGTCGTCGGCTCGGTCGGCATGGAGCTGATCCGGGCGTACGGCAAGACCCGCGGCGACCTCGCGCTCGCGCTGCTCTTCTACGGCGGCATGGCCGGCGGCGTCCTGCTGATCAACCTCTCGCCGACCGGCTCCAACGCCAACCTCAGCTCGTACCTCTTCGGCTCGCTCTCCACGGTCTCCGAGGAGGACCTCACCGCGATCGGCATCCTGGCCGCCTTCGTCGTCCTGGTCACGGTCGGACTGCGCCGGCAGCTCTTCGCGGTCAGCCAGGACGAGGAGTTCGCCCGGGTCACCGGCCTGCCGGTGCGCGCCCTGAACCTGCTGATCGCGGTCACGGCCGCGGTGACCGTCACGGTCGCCATGCGGGTCGTCGGCCTGCTCCTGGTCAGCGCGCTCATGGTGGTCCCGGTCGCGGCGGCCCAGCAGCTGTCGAAGTCCTTCCGCGCGACCTTCGTCCTCGCGGTGGTGACGGGCATCACGGTCACCCTGGCCGGCACGGTCACCTCGTACTACCAGGACGTGCCGCCCGGCGCGACGATCGTCCTGTACGCGATCGGCGTCTTCGTCCTGCTCACCCTGCTCGCCACACCCCTCGCCAAGCGCCGGGCGCGGGCGGCGGAGGCGGGCGCGGAGAGCTGCGACGCGCCGGTTCCGGCGACCCGGCGCCCCTCGGACGACGTGAAGGTCTGATCCGGCCCGGACGCGGGGCCGCGGGGGGCTGGCAGAATGGCGGGGGCAGACAAGGATCCAAGGAGGCCCCCGTGGTGACGGCAGGACCCCCCGTACGAGGCCGCTCGACCAAGCAGCGTGCCGCCGTCTCCGCGGCGCTGAACGAGGTGGACGAGTTCCGCAGCGCCCAGGAGCTGCACGACATGCTCAAGCACCGCGGCGACTCCGTCGGCCTCACCACCGTCTACCGCACGCTCCAGTCCCTGGCGGACGCGGGCGAGGTCGACGCGCTGCGCACGAGCGAGGGCGAGACGGTGTACCGCCGCTGCTCGACCGGCGACCACCACCACCATCTGGTGTGCCGGGTCTGCGGCAAGGCCGTGGAGGTGGAGGGCCCGATGGTGGAGCAGTGGGCCGAGGCGATCGCCTCGGAGCACGGCTTCGTGAACGTGGCGCACACGGTGGAGATCTTCGGCACCTGTGCCGACTGCGCCGGGAAGTGACCTGACATACGAAGGGGCCCGTGCCGATCCGGTACGGGCCCCTTCGCGTGCGCTCAGTTCTTGTCGAGGACCGCGAGGTCGGCCGGGTCGACGCCGCCGAAGCGCCGGTCGCGCTGGGCGTACTCGATGCAGGCGCGCCAGAGGTCGCGGCGGTCGAAGTCGGGCCAGAGCACGTCCTGGAAGACCATCTCGGCGTAGGCGCTCTGCCAGATCAGGTAGTTGGACGTGCGCTGCTCGCCGCTGGGCCGCAGGAAGAGGTCCACGTCCGGCATGTCCGGGTAGTAGAGGTACTTCTGGATGGTCTTCTCGGTGATCTTCGCCGGGTCGAGCCGGCCGGCCCGCACGTCCTCGGCGAGGGCCTGCGCCGCGTCCGTGAGCTCGGCGCGGCCGCCGTAGTTCATGCAGAAGTACAGCGTGAGCTTCGTGTTGTCCTTGGTCTGCTCCTGCGCGATCTGGAGCTCCTTCGCGACCGACTTCCACAGCTTGGGCATCCGGCCGACCCAGCGCACCCGCACCCCCAGCGAGTCGAGCTGGTCGCGGGACTTGCGGATGAAGTCGCGGTTGAAGTTCATCAGGAAGCGCACCTCCTCGGGGGAGCGCTTCCAGTTCTCGGTGGAGAAGGCGTAGAGCGAGATCGAGCCCACACCCATCTCGATCGCGCCCTGGAGCACGTCGAGCACCTGCTCGGCGCCGACCTTGTGGCCCTCGGTGCGGGGCAGGCCGCGCTCCTTGGCCCAGCGGCCGTTGCCGTCCATGACGATCGCGACGTGCTCCGGGACGAGCTCGGACTGGAGCTTCGGCGGGCGGGCGCCCGACGGGTGCGGCTCGGGGGTGCTGTACTCCCGGCGCTGTCGACCGAGCAGTCGTGCGATGGCCATGACGTGGTCTCTCCTACCTAGCTTTTCTCTACGTACCGCAGCGAGCGCAGGCCGCGCTCCAAGTGCCAGTGCAGATAGGCGGACACGAGTCCGCTGCCCTCCCTGACGTGACGCGGCTCGCACGCGTCCGCCGTCGCCCAGTCGCCGGTGAGCAGCGCGCTGAGCAGGCCGATGGCCTCCGCCGAGGGTACGACGCTTCCGGGGACCCGGCAGTCGCCGCAGATGACGCCGCCCGCGCCGACGGAGAAGAACCTGTTGGGGCCGTGGATGCCGCACTTGGCGCAGTTCTCGAAGCTCGGCGCGTAGCCGTTCACGGCGAGGGAGCGGAGGAGGAAGGCGTCGAGGATGAGGTGGGGGGCGTGCTCGCCCCGGGCGAGCGTCCGCAGGGCGCCGACGAGCAGCAGGTACTGCTGCACGGCGGGCTCGCCCTCGTGGTCGGTGAACCGCTCGGCCGTCTCCAGCATCGCGGTGCCGGCGGTGTAGCGGGCGTAGTCGGTGACGATGCCGCCGCCGTACGCGGCGATGGTCTCGCTCTGGGTGCAGAGCGGCAGCCCGCGCCCGACCAGCTCGCTCCCCCGGGCGAAGAACTGCACGTCCACGTGCGAGAACGGTTCGAGCCGCGCGCCGAACTTCGACTTGGTGCGCCGGACGCCGCGGGCGACGGCCCGCACCCGGCCGTGGCCGCGGGTGAGCAGGGTGATGATGCGGTCCGCTTCCCCCAGCTTCTGGGTGCGCAGCACGATGCCGTCGTCGCGGAACAGACTCATGCGCCCATTCTCGCGTACGCCGGGGGCGTCCCGGGCCGGAGTGGCAAGGGCCCTCGGGGC
>NZ_RDBH01000129.1:649018-674779 GCF_008042145.1 Streptomyces sp. adm13(2018) | reverse complement strand
GCTCTTATGGAAGTCATAAGTCCGCCTTATGGGCTCATAGACCGGGGGCGGGTACCCGTCCGGCTCGCGCATTATTTAGGGTGACCTAAGTGTCGGCGGCCTCGCCGCCACGTCGCTTGCGAAGGGAACCCCGTCATGCCCCGCCCCCTCCGGGTCGCGATCGTCGGCGCCGGCCCCGCCGGAATCTACGCCGCCGATGCGCTGCTGAAGTCCGACGCCGCCGCCGAGCCGGGTGTGTCCATCGACCTCTTCGAGCGGATGCCGGCCCCCTTCGGCCTCATCCGTTACGGCGTCGCCCCCGACCACCCGCGCATCAAGGGCATCGTCAACGCCCTCCACCAGGTCCTCGACAAGCCGCAGGTCCGCCTCTTCGGCAACATCGACTACGGCACCGACATCCACCTCGACGACCTGCGCGCCTTCTACGACGCCGTGGTCTTCTCGACCGGCGCCATGGCCGACCGGCCGCTGAGCATCCCGGGCGTCGACCTGGACGGCTCCTACGGCGCCGCCGACTTCGCCTCCTGGTACGACGGTCACCCGGACGTCCCGCGCACCTGGCCGCTCGACGCGGAGAAGGTCGCCGTCCTCGGCGTCGGCAACGTGGCCCTCGACATCGCGCGCATCCTCGCCAAGACCGGCGACGAGCTGCTGCCGACCGAGATCCCGGCGAACGTCCACGACGGCCTCAAGGCCAACAAGGCCGTCGAGATCCACGTCTTCGGACGCCGCGGACCGGCCCAGGCCAAGTTCAGCCCGATGGAGCTGCGCGAGCTGGACCACTCCCCCACCATCGAGGTCATCGTCAACCCCGAGGACATCGACTACGACGAGGGCTCGATCGCCGAGCGGCGCAAGAACAAGCAGACCGACATGGTCGCCAAGACGCTGGAGAACTGGGCGATCCGCGACGTCGGCGACCGCCCGCACAAGCTCTTCCTGCACTTCTTCGAGTCGCCCGTCGAGATCCTCGGCGAGGACGGCAGCGTCGTCGGCCTGCGCACCGAGCGCACCGAGCTGGACGGCACGGGCAACGTCAAGGGCACCGGCACGACGACGGACTGGGACGTCCAGGCCGTCTACCGCGCCGTCGGCTACCTCTCCGACGAGCTGCCCAAGCTCCCCTGGGACGCCGCCAGCGGCACCGTCCCGGACGAGGGCGGCCGGGTCATCGAGGAGACCGGCGAGCACATGGCCTCCACGTACTGCACCGGCTGGATCCGCCGCGGCCCCGTCGGCCTCATCGGCCACACCAAGGGCGACGCCAACGAGACCGTGGCGAACCTCCTGGACGACTTCGCGAACGGCCGCCTGCTGACCCCCGACACCCCCGAGACGGACGCCGTCGTGTCCTTCCTGGAGGCCAAGGGGCTCACGTACACCACGTGGGAGGGCTGGTACGCCCTGGACGCCGCCGAGAAGGCGCTCGGCGAGCCGCAAGGCCGCGAGCGCGTCAAGATCGTCGAGCGCGAGGACATGCTGCGCGCGAGCGGCGCGATCGAGTAGGACGCCGCAGGCCCTCGCCCCTTCCCCGGCCTACCCTGAGAGGACCGGGAAGGGGCGAGAGCCATGTCCGTACCTCTCACGACCGATCCGGCCGACCGGGCCAGGAGCGCCGCGGCCCGCGAGTCCTGGGCCGAGGCCTACGCGCTGCTCCACGCCCATGACCGGCACCCCTCGCGCGGCCTGACCGCCGACGACCTCTCCGTCCTCGCCGACGCCGCCTGGTGGTCCGGGCACGTCGACGAGTCCGTGGCCGCCCGGCTCCGGGCGCACGCCGCCTTCCTCGCCGCCGATGACCACCGGGGCGCCGGACTGGCCGCCTGGCGGCTGTACGACGAGTACAGCGGCCTCGGACGGCCCGCGGCCGCCGCCGGCTGGCTCCACCGGGCCCGGCACCACCTGGAGGACCTGCCGGACTGCCCGGAGCGGTGTCTCCTGGAGATGACGGACGCCGAGGAGGCCTCGGCGCGCGGCGACCACCGCTCCGCCCTCGCCGCGACCCGCCGCATGACCGCCCTGGCCCTCGCCCACGACAGCCCCGACCTGCTCGCGCTCAGCCGCCAGGCCGGGTCCCGCGCCCTCCTCGCGGCCGGCCGCAGGACCGAGGGTCTCGCCCTCCTCGACGACGCCATGCGCGCGGTGGCCGCGGGCGAACTGAGCGGCCCGGTCACCGGCCGGCTCTACTGCCTGGCCCTGACCCGGTGCGGGGAGGCCGCCGACTTCGCGCGGGCCGTCGCGTGGACGAACGCGGCGATGGAGTGGTGCGCCCCGCCATGGACCGGCCGCCCGCGGGCCCGGGGCACGGGTACGGACCGCGGCACGGGTACGAACACGGCCACGGGCACAGCACAGCCGGAGACGCCCCGGCACGCACCCGACCCCGGCCCGCTCCCCATGACCGTCCCCTCGGGCGAGAACCCCTTCCGCGGTGTCCTCCGGGCGCACCGCGTCGAGGTCCTCGACCTCCTCGGGGCCTGGGCGCTCGCCGAGGCGGAGGCCCGGCAGGCCTGCCGGGAGGTGCCGGTGGACCGGCTGGAGTCGGCGGCCGCCGCGTACTACGCGGCCGGGGACGTCCAGCGCCGCCAGGGCCGCCTGGAGGCGGCCGCCGTCTCGTACGGGCACGCCCACGAACTGGGCCGGATACCGCAGCCGGGCCTCGCGCTGCTGCGGCTCGCGCAGGGCCGGGCCGACGCGGCCGTGGCCGGCGTCGAGCTGGCCCTGGCCTGCCGGAACGACCCCGACCACGACCTCCTGGGCCGGGCCCGGCTGCTGGCCGCCCGGACCGAGGTGGCGCTCGCCGTCCGCGACCTCCCCGGCGCGGCGCGGGCTGCGGCGGATCTCGACGCCCTCGCGGGAGCCGGCGGCGCGGACGTCCCCCTGCTGCGGGCCTCGGCCGACACCGCCCTCGGCTCGGTGGCCCACGCCGAGCGGCGTCCCGGCGCCCTTCCGGCGCTCCGCCGGGCCCTGGCCGGATGGCTGGAGCTGCGCGTGCCGTACGAGGCGGCACGGGTGCGGATGCTGCTCGCGGCCGCCTGCCGGGCCGCGGGCGACGAGGAGAGGGCCCGTCCGGAGCTGGGGGCCGCGCGGGCGGTCTTCGAGCGGCTCGGGGCCGTACCGGATGCCCGGCGCGCGGCCGCGCTGCTCGCCGGCGGATCGCGGCGGCGGCTGCCGGGCGGGCTCACCGCGCGGGAGGCCGAGGTGCTGCGGCTGGTCGCCTCGGGCGGCACGAACGAGGACATCGCCCGTGCGCTGGCGATCAGCGAGCACACCGTCGCGCGGCACCTGAACCACGTCTACGCCCGGCTGGGCGTCGGCTCGCGCTCCTCCGCCACGGCCTACGCGTACGCGCACGGCCTGATCTGAACGGCCCGTCCGGGCACGGGCGGACTCAGCACGTCACCGGGCGCCACGCCCGGACGACCAAGGCTGCGCTACGCGACCGTGCGGGCCGAGTCCAGCAGCCGTACGACGTCCTCCGGGGCGAGCGCCAGCGCGTTGCCGACGGTTCCCAGGACCTCGTGCTCGGCCGGGCTGTAGACGCCGTCGGCGAGGGCGATCCGGGCGGCCTGGAGCAGGATCGACTCCCGCCCGGAGGGCGCCAGGTGCGGGGTGAGGGGCTCCAGCGCCTCGTGCAGCTCGATGGCGAGGAGGGCGCCCTCGGGGTTCACCTCGGGCATGAAGCGGCCGGTGTCGGCCTCCAGGGCCTCGACGAGGTCGACGAGCTGGACGGCGGTGCACTCGGCGAAACCGGCGGACCGGACGGCGGTCACGGCCCGGTCGAGGACCGCGCGCGAGTCGGTGCCGCCGGCCGCGAGCACGGCGAGGGCGACGGTGTGCACGGCGTCCCGCAGCATCGCGGAGAAACGGCTGGTCGTGGGGTGGTCGAGCACCTCGGTGCCGAAGTGCGTGTGGCAGGCCGCGCACTCGACGACGGGCCCCGTACAGCCCCGGGGCAGGACCGGGACCCCGAGGACGGCGAACCTGCGGCGTCCGGTGCGGCGCCGGTAGTTCCGGTCGCCGCCGCACTCCTCGCAGAAGAACTCGCCGTCTCCGACCGTGTTCCAGGAGGTGCGGATCCCGCAGACGCCCACTTTCCCACCACGTGAATTCCGGGCAGACCGCACACGCACCTCCTCGACGGCCCGGCTGCACTGCCGGCGTTGGCGTGATGTTAGCCACATCCTTGATGTGGCGTCAGCACCCCGTCACGACTTCACCGCGGACTTGGCCGAGACACGTCATCCCCCGGGCGGCCCGGCGGCGGCCCGGCGGCGGCGCTTTGCTCAGGCCAGGAAGGCTCCGCCGGGCCCCCGGACGGGATCCGCCGAAACGGCCGGGCGGGACACGATGGCCGAAGCGGTCGTCGCGAGATCACCCTCCGGGGTGGCGACGGGCTTCGAAACCTCACCCGGCCCGGACGCGGGACGGCCCCCGCCCCTCGGAGGGGGCGGGGGCCGTCGGCCGCGGACCGGGTCAGCGGGCGGAGCGGTTGACCGCGGAGACGACCGCCTTCAGCGAGGCGCGGGTCGTGTTGGCGTCGATGCCGATGCCCCACAGGACCTGGCCGTCGATGGCGCACTCGATGTACGAGGCGGCCTGCGCGGAGGCGCCCTCGCTCATCGTGTGCTCCTGGTAGTCCAGCAGGCGGGCGTCCACGCCGACCGCCTGCAGGGCGGCGAAGAAGGCGGAGATCGGACCGTTGCCGGAGCCGGACAGGACCGTCTCGGCGCCGTCCACGACCGCCTCGACGGTCAGCGTGTCCGTGCCGTCGGTGTCGGAGGTGGTCTGGCCGGAGCGCAGCTGGATGCGGCCCCAGCGGGCCGCGGTGTCGTCGGCGCTGGGCAGGTACTCGTCCTGGAAGACGGACCAGATCGCGGCCGGCGTGACCTCGCCGCCCTCGGTGTCCGTCTTCTGCTGGATGATCTTCGAGAACTCGATCTGCATCCGGCGGGGCAGGTCCAGCTTGTGGTCGTTCTTCAGGACGTACGCGATGCCGCCCTTGCCGGACTGCGAGTTGACCCGGATGACGGCCTCGTAGGAGCGGCCGACGTCCTTCGGGTCGATCGGCAGGTAGGGCACGGCCCACTCGATGTCGTCGACGGTGACGCCCCTGGCGGCCGCGTCGGCCTCCATCGCGTCGAAGCCCTTCTTGATGGCGTCCTGGTGGGAGCCGGAGAAGGCGGTGTAGACCAGGTCGCCCGCGTAGGGGTGGCGCGGGTGGACCTCCATCTGGTTGCAGTACTCGCTGGTGCGGCGGATCTCGTCGATCTGCGAGAAGTCGATCTGCGGGTCGACGCCCTGGCTGAACAGGTTCATGCCCAGGGTCACCAGGTCGACGTTGCCGGTGCGCTCGCCCTGGCCGAACAGGCAGCCCTCGATGCGGTCGGCGCCCGCCATGATGGCCAGCTCGGCGGCCGCCACGGCCGTGCCGCGGTCGTTGTGCGGGTGGACCGACACGCAGATGTGCTCGCGGCGGGTCAGGTTGCGGGACATCCACTCGAAGCGGTCCGCGTGCGTGGAGGGCGTCGAGCGCTCCACGGTGGCGGGCAGGTTCAGGATGATCTCGCGGCCCGGGCCCGGCTGCCAGACGTCGCAGACCGCCTCGCAGACCTCCAGGGCGAAGTCCAGCTCGGTGTCGGTGAAGATCTCGGGGCTGTACTGGTAGCCGAAGGTCGTCTCCGGGCCCAGCAGCTTCTCCGCGTACTCCATGACCAGCCGGGTGCCGTCCACGGCGATCTGCTTGATCTGCTCCTTCGAGCCGCGGAAGACGACCCGGCGGAAGGTGGGCGCGGTGGCGTTGTACAGGTGGACGGTGGCGCGCCTGGCGCCGACCAGCGACTCCACGGTCCGCTCGATCAGGTCCTCGCGGGCCTGGGTCAGTACGGAGATGGTGACGTCGTCCGGGATCGCGCCCTCTTCGATGATGGAGCGCACGAACGCGAAGTCGGTCTCGCCGGAGGACGGGAACCCGACCTCGATCTCCTTGTAGCCCATGCGGACCAGCAGGTCGAACATCTCGCGCTTGCGGGCCGGGGACATCGGGTCGATCAGGGCCTGGTTGCCGTCGCGCAGATCGGTCGACAGCCAGCGCGGGGCCTTGGTGATGCGCTGCTCGGGCCAGGTGCGGTCGGGGATCCGCACGGCCTCGTAGGGGGCGTACTTGTGGATCGGCATCCCGGACGGCTTCTGCAGCTGCGTCGCGTTGGTGATCGGCGTGGGGCGGCTGACGAACGGTGACTGGGACATGTGCGTTGGGCTCCTCGGGTCCGGCAAGAAGGACGGCCGACTGTCGAACGCAACACCAGGTCCCGCGGGGAGGGGGTCGGCCTACGACTACAGGCCCTCGCCGCGGCAGCTAAGGAGAAGCAGCCCGAAACGCATGATGTGCCGCAGCCTAGCCCAGGGACGCCACCCCCGGACGTCTTGTATCAGTATGCGGGACGACTCCCGCGTCAAGCCCGAACAGTGACGCATCACTCCATTTCACCAATCCTCGTCGCATCCGGTGACAAGGGACTCACGCAGTGCCACATTGCGAGCATGACTCCCCAGACACCCGTCTTCTGCTCGATCGTCCCGCCGCACCTCCTGGAGCACCTGGCGCATTCCGCGAACCCGGCCGTCGCCCGGGCCGCGCGCCGCACCCTCATCGCGGACGCCTCGGCCCGTACGTTCCGGATCCTGCCGCTGCCGGGCACCACGCCCACGCTCGGCCCCGCCGAGGCGGGCCGCCCGCACCGCTCGGTCTACGACTGCGAGCGCGGCACCGACCTGCCCGGGACGAAGGTCCGCGGCGAGGGCGACGAGGCGACCGGGGACGCCACCGTGAACCGGGCGTACGCCGGCCTGGGGGCCACCTTCGACCTGTTCCTGAACGCCTTCGGGCACAACTCGATCGACGGCGCGGGCCTGCCGCTGCTCGCCTCCGTGCACTACGACGAGAAGTACGGCAACGCCTTCTGGAACGGCGAGCAGATGGTGTTCGGCGACGGCGACGACGAGGTCTTCCTCGACTTCACCCTCCCGGTGGACGTCATCGGCCACGAACTGACCCACGGCTTCACCCAGTACTCGGCGAACCTGGAGTACTTCAGCCAGTCCGGCGCGCTCAACGAGTCCGTCTCCGACGTCTTCGGCTCCCTGGTCAAGCAGTACGCGCTCGGCCACTCCGCGGACCAGGCGGACTGGCTCATCGGCGAGGGCCTCTTCCACCCGAACGTGACGGGGACCGCGCTGCGGTCCATGAAGGCCCCGGGCACGGCGTACGACGACGACGTCCTGGGCAAGGACCCGCAGCCCGGGCACATGGACGACTACGTCCGCACCGGCCGGGACAACGGCGGCGTCCACATCAACTCGGGCATCCCCAACCACGCCTTCTACCTGGCGGCGACCGAGCTGGGCGGAAACGCCTGGGAGCGGGCCGGGCAGATCTGGTACGACGTGATGACCGGCGGGGCCCTCACTCCCGAGGCCCGCTTCTCGGAGTTCGCGGCGGCCACGGTGGCGGCGGCCCGGTCGCGCTACGGCGACGGGGCGGAGATCCAGGCCGTCCTGAAGGCCTGGTCCGCGGTGGGCGTACCGACCGACTGACCCGGCTGGTAGACAGGTCCCATGCGGATTCGAGTGCGGCGCACGGGCGGCTTCGCGGGCATCGAGCGGTCGGCGGAGGTGGACACCTCCGGCCGGCCGGACGCCGCCGAGTGGCACGCCCTGGCGGCCGCGGTCCTCGCCGACGGCGACGACCGCGGCACGGGGGTGCCGGACGGCTTCCGGTACGAGATCACCGTCGACACCGACACGGTGCACTGCGGCGACCCGCGCCTGACGGACGCGCAGCGGGCCCTCGTGTCGAGGATCCTCAAGGAGGGCGCCTGACCCGTGAGAGGCCGCCGGAGGCCCCGGTGAGGGGCCGCCGGCGGAGGGGTCAGAAGCCGAGCTTGCGCAGCTGCTTCGGGTCGCGCTGCCAGTCCTTCGCGACCTTGACGTGGAGGTCCAGGAAGACCGGGGTCCCGAGGAGGGCCTCGATGTGCTTGCGGGACTTCATGCCGACCTCCTTGAGGCGGCTGCCCTTCGGGCCGATGATGATGCCCTTCTGGCTGGGGCGCTCGATGTACACGTTGGCGTGGATGTCGAGCAGCGGCCGGTCCGCCGGGCGGTTCTCGCGCGGGATCATCTCCTCGACGACCACGGCGATGGAGTGCGGCAGCTCGTCCCGTACGCCTTCAAGGGCGGCCTCGCGGATCAGCTCCGCGACCATGACCTGCTCCGGCTCGTCCGTGAGGTCGCCCTCCGGGTAGAGCGGCGGGGACTCCGGGAGGAGCGGGATCAGCAGGTCGGCGACGAGCTGCACCTGCTTGTTGCCGACGGCGGAGACCGGCACGATCTGCGCCCACTCGAAGCCCAGCTCCTTGCCGAGCTGGTCGACCGCGATCAGCTGCTCGGCGAGGGTCTTGGAGTCGACCAGGTCGGTCTTGGTGATGATGGCGACCTTGGGGGTCTTCTTGATCCCGGCGAGTTCCTTGGCGATGAACTTGTCGCCGGGGCCGAGCTTCTGGTCGGCGGGCAGACAGAACCCGATCACGTCGACCTCGGCCCAGGTGGTGCGCACGACGTCGTTGAGCCGCTCGCCGAGGAGGGTGCGCGGCTTGTGGAGCCCGGGGGTGTCCACGAGGATCAGCTGCGCCTCGGGGCGGTGCACGATGCCGCGGACGGTGTGCCGGGTGGTCTGCGGCCGGTTCGAGGTGATGGCCACCTTCTGGCCGACCAGAGCGTTCGTGAGGGTGGACTTGCCCGCGTTGGGGCGGCCGACGAAGCAGGCGAAGCCGGCCCGGTGGACGGCTTCGGTTTCTTGGTTGCGAGCGCTCATGGGGGCCATTGTCCCCGATGCGCGCCCGCCTCACGTACGCACGTGCGCCGACGGCTCCCCGCGGGCCGCCCGGTGCCGCCGGATCCGCAGGCCGAAGGCGCCCGCGGCCGCTCCGACGAGCAGGGTCGCGGCGGCGAGCCAGGGCAGGGCGAGGAAGGAGACCGTGCCGGTCTCCCGGACGTCCCTGGCGGTGGCGGTGAGGGTGATGTCGCCCCAGTCGAGCTGCGGGGAGCCGGTCCAGCGCTCGGTGAGCCGGATCCGCTGCCGGGGCAGCAGCTCGGACGGCACCCGCGCGAGGTCGCGGTCGAGGAGGGTACGGCCGAAGAGCCCCTCCGCCCGCAGAACGACCTTGGGGTTGAGGGTGACGTTGCCCCGGTTGTGCAGGGTGTACGAGACGAGCGCGCTGCTCGGGCCGGTGCCGGGGACCAGCGGCCGGTCCTGGTCGACGGTGACGTCCTCGACGCCGAGGGCGGGGACGGTCGGCCCGCTGACCTTGAGGTACAGGCGGGCGGCGACGGCGCGCTGGACGCCGAAGGCGACGGCGCCCCGCCCGCCGGGGCTGATCCGCTCGTCGAGGGCGACGAGGGCCCCGGGGTGGTCGCCGGGATCGGCGTCGGCGGGGACGGTCAGCGTGTAGCGGACGGTGACGGCGGAGCGGGGCGGGACGGTGATCCGGGTCCGCTCGGGGGTGATCCAGGCCCCGGCGCCGGTCTGTTGCTCCCGCTGGGTGCGGACGGCGAAGCCGCCGTCCCGGTCGGTGTTGTAGGCGTCGGCGCCGTAGAGCCGGAAGGTCAGGGGGGCGGCCGTCTTGTTGGCGACGGTGACCCGGTCGGTGAGGGTGGAGCCCGGGTCGGCGGTCAGGAAGAAGTAGGGGCGGCTGCCCGGCCGGGCGGCCGCCGGGTAGACGGCCCACTCGCCGTTCTCGGCGGCCCCGGCCGGCGGGGCGGGGGCCAGGAGCAGGAGCAGGACGCTCAGGAGGAGTACGTACGGCGTGCGCACGAGTCGGAACCCCCGGGGTGCGGAGCGGGCCGGCCGGGTGCGCGCCCGGCCCGCACGGTGGTCAGGACAGGGTGAGCGTCAGGACGCCCGCGTACGAGCCCGGCGCGGTGAAGGCCGGTACGTCGAGGGAGAGCCCCGCGTCGATGGTGAACTCGCCGCCCGTGAGGGCGCCGTTCGGCGTGGAGGCGAGGGTGGCGCCGCCACTGCCCACCGGGCCGGGCGAACCCGCCGCGCAGGCGCTGGGGCTGCCGGCCTTGGCGGTGCAGGCCGGGGTCCAGCTGAGGTCGCCGGCCCCGATGGAGCCGCCGGTACCGGTGAAGTCGGTGACCTTGCCGGTCAGGGACCAGCCCGCGGGACCGCCGCGGAAGTCCTTCACGGTGACGGTCCTGAGGTCGCCGGTCGCCGCGCCGCCCTGGCCGAAGTCGACGGAGGTCAGCTCGACGGCGTCGCCCGCCTGGGTCATGGACAGCTCGCCCGCGGTGACCGCCGCGGTGATCGTCTGACTGTTCGGCGGCGCCGGTACGACGACCTTGTACGCGGCGGGGCCCGCGCCCTTGTCGGGATCCCAGGTCGCGCCCTCGTAGGCCACGATCCCGGTGGTCGCCGCGTCGTTGACCTTCAGGCGGGCGGCGAAGGCGCCGTCGCTGTCGGTCGTGACGGTCATCCGGTCCGCGGTCTCCGCCGCTCCGGCCCGGCCGACGACGGTGACCTCGGTGAGTGGGCCGAACCCGGAGCCGTTGACGGTGACCCGGACGCCCGGGTCGCCGGACGCGGTGTCGAGGGACAGCGCCCGGGTGTTGGGGTGGGTCACGGGGCCCGCGACGACCGTCTCGGAGACCGGGGCGGGCGGGTTGAGCACCGTACAGGGGGTGTCCAGCTCCATGAGGTAGCTGGTGTGGATGTTGTAGTCGCCGGGCGAGAGGGTGATCGATCCGGCCTGGGTGACCGTGAAGGTGCCGGTCATCGAGAAGGCGGGGAAGGAGCCCTTGCCGGGGACCGGCGGGTTCTTCTTGGGGCCGTTCACGGTGACCGCGCCGCTCTGCGCCCCGCCGAGGACGACCTTGCCGCTGGGCGTCATGATGTCGGCCGGCAGCGCCAGGTCGACCGGGTTGGACGCGGCAGGCTTGGTGACGGTGTACGTGACGGTGACCGTCTCGCCGACCTTGGGGCTGGTCTTGTCGACGGTGATCTCGGCGGTGGTGGTGCCCGTGATGGGCGGGATGCCGGCGATCGGCGGGGGGACGCAGCGGGTCTGGAATTCCACCGGCTGCGAGGCGGCGGTCGCGCCGGCCGGGGCCGCGAGCGCGCCTCCCGCGACCGCGAGGGCGGTGGCGCCGAGGACGGCGGTCCAGCGCCGTCTTCGGGCCGCCGCCCGGGATCGGTTGAGTGCCATGGGGTGCCCCCTCCTGAGGGTTGGGTGGGCGCCATTGACGGCCGCGCGCGGAGAGAAGTCAAGGCACGCGGGAGACATCGACTGATGACCCGTCAGATGCTGTCAAGATCCTCGACACTGGGTCGTTTCCGCAGGTCGGATGCCCTCTCGGGGAGGGCGGGACACGACGGGGACCGGTGCCGCCCGGGGCGGCACCGGTCCGGTCGGTACGGGTGTCAGCTGAAGACGAACGGGCCCGGCGACTGCGAGGTCACCGCGTCGCAGTTCACCGTGACCCCGAAGATCACCATCTTGAGGGCGACCCCCGCGAAGTACGAGTTGAGGCTGTCACCGGAGGCCACGGTCCCGCTGAGCGGGCCGATGACCACGGAGCTCCCGGCGGCGAGCGCGGGGTTCTTCTTGCCGGTGAAGACCCGCGTGCCGCCACCGCCCTTCGCCAGGGTGAGCGTGGCGTTGATCTGGTTGGCGCCGACCGCGATCGGCGTCGTGACGGCGGAGGTGACGGTGACGGTCGCGGCCGTACCGCTCTGCGTGGCGACGAGGGTGGCACCGCCGCCGCCCCACGAGCCGCAGTCGTACGTCGCCGTCGCCGTGCCCGGCGTGACGGCGCCGGCCGTCGGCGCGAAGGCGAGGGTGGCCACGGCGAGGCCTCCGGCGAGGACCGCGACGGTCCCTAAGGTGCTTCTGGTTCTCATGGCGGGTTCGAACCCCTTCCGATGACGAACGCAGGGGTGCGGACACTGCGTGGACGATGAAGATCTGACGGCCCGTCGGACGAACCGCAGTTCATTGAGACGCAGACGGCATGGGAAGGCAAGAGAAGATGCGGTGATCCTTCACAAGGACACAAAGGCAGGGCGCGAGGGCGGGGCGCGCCGCCACGGAGACGCGGGGCCCGGGCCACGGGCCGCGGGCCACAGGGACACGGCCACAGGGACACGACAGGGCACGGGGGCCCGGCGCATTCGCCGGGCCCCCGTGCCCTGTGTGTCGCCGCTCCCCCGGGGCGGCCGGGTCGTTCAGCCCGCCGTGACCGCCACGCGGAGCTGCCCGTCCGGGCCGGCCAGCAGGACCGGGGTCTCCGGCCCGCCGAGGTCCCGCACCGCCGCGCGGTCCTCGTCCGAGGCGGACTCGGCGCCCGACACGACGGCCGCCGCCTCCAGGGACCGGGCACCGCTGGCCACGGCCATCGCGACCGCGGTCCGCAGCGCGCTCAGCTTGAGCGACTCCAGCTCCACGGTCCCCGCCACGTACGTGCGACCGGTCTCGTCCCGTACGGCCGCCCCCTCGGGCACGCCGTTGCGGGCGCGGGCGCTGCGCGCCAGCGTGATGATCTTGAGGTCCTCGGCGCCGAGGTCGCCGTGCTCGCTGCTGAGTGTCATGCCCCTGAGCATAGGCGCGGGCCGCGGGCCGGCCCGCGACGCCCCCGCGGCGTCAGCCCGCGACCGGGTACATCGCCCCGCGGCGCCCCTCGGGCGACACCAGCCACTCCAGCTTCTCCGCCGTGGCCCCCTCCGGCAGCGGGGTGTGGAGCACGATCACCAGGTCCGGGCGCGCCGGGACCCGGAGCTGGGTCGCCTCCACGTACAGCGTGCCGACCAGCGGATGCTCCATCTCCTTGCGGTTCTGCCCGCCGGGCAGGATGTCCCGCCGCTCCCACAGCGCGGCGAACTCCGGGCTCAGCCCGATGAGTTCTTCCACGACGTGCCGGAAGCCCTCGTCCTCGGGGTTCTCCGAGCACGCCGAGCGGAACTGGGCGACGACCCGGGGCGCCACCTCCTCCCAGTGCGCCACGCGGGCGCGGTACAGCTCGTCGGTGAAGAAGCTGACCAGGCAGTTCGGCGCGCTGTCGGGGCTCATGCCGAGCACGATCGCCGCCGCGTCGTTGTACAGGACGGTGTTCCAGTACGCGTCCATGATGTGCGCGGGGAACGGCATCCAGGCGTCGATGAGCCGCCGCAGCCCCTCACACATGTCCCGGTCCTCGGGGGCCGTCTCCGGCGCCGGCGGGTTCAGCGCCGCCAGGACGTACAGATGGCGCCGCTCCGCCGGGCTCAGCCGCAGCACCCGCGCCACCGCGTCGAGCACCTGCGGCGAGACCGTGATGTCGCGGCCCTGCTCCAGCCACTGGTACCAGGAGACCCCGACGCCCGCGAGGACGGCGACCTCCTCGCGGCGCAGGCCGGGCGTCCGGCGGCGCTGGCCGCCGTCCGGGAGACCGGCCTCCGCCGGGCTGACCCGGGCCCGGCGGTTCATCAGGAACTCGCGCAGCTCCGCGAGTCGGTGCTGCTTCGCCGTGGTGCTCTCGAGAGCGGTGGCCACGTGTGCTTCCTCCCCCTGGATGCCTGGTGGTACGACCAACAGGATAAGTACCCGCTCCCCAGCCGTGTTCCCGGACGCCGAGGGTGGGGGCATGGCAACCCTGACCTCCCCGCCCACCGGCACCGGCGACACCGCCGCCCCCGCTCCGCCGGTCCTCACCGGCCGCACCCGGCTCATCCTCTTCGTGCTGTGCGCCGCCCAGTTCATGGTCGCGCTCGACTTCTCCGTACTGAACGTGGCGCTGCCCGTCCTCGGCGCCGATCTCGGCCTCGGCCGCTCGGCCCTCCAGTGGGCGGTCACCGCCTTCGCGCTGCCCTCCGGCGGCTTCCTGCTGCTCTTCGGCCGGGTCGGCGACCTCTACGGACGCCGGAGGCTGTTCCTCGCGGGGCTCGCCCTCTTCGGCCTCGCCTCGCTGCTCGCCACCTTCGCCTGGAACCCGGCCGCCTTTCTGACCGCCCGCGCCCTCCAGGGCATCGGCGCGGCCGCGATCGTGCCCACCGGCATGTCGCTGCTGACCACGACCTTCCCCGAGGGGCCGCTGCGCGACAAGGCGCTCGGCATCTCCGGCACCCTGCTGTCGCTCGGCTTCACCGTCGGCATGCTCCTCGGCGGTGTCATGACGGACGCCCTCGGCTGGCGCTCCACCATGGGCCTGCTCGCCCTGTTCGCGGTCGTCGTGCTGCCGCTGGCGCCCGGTCTGCTCCCCGAGTCCCGCACCCCCGAGCGACCCCGGCTGGACGTGCCCGGCGCGGTGACCGTCACCGGCGGTCTGCTCTCCCTGATCTACGCCCTGTCGACGGCGGCGGAGCGCGGCTTCGGCGGCGCGGACGTGCTGGTCACGCTGGTGGCGGGGGTCGTGCTGCTCGCGGTGTTCGTGCGCGTCGAGTCCCGGCACGCGGCGCCGCTGGTGTCGCTGCCGATGCTCCGGCGCGGCACGGTCGCCTTCGGCAACCTGGGCGGTCTGGTCACCTTCTCGATGATGTCGACCGTCGTCTTCGTCCTCACCCTCTACCTGCAGGAGACGCTGGACCTGTCGGCCTTCGCGACCGGGCTGGTCTTCGGTGTGCAGGGCGTGGTGTCGGTCCTGGCCGGCACGCTCGCGCCGAGGGTGATCGGCCGGTTCGGCGCCCGCGCCACCCTGGTGGGCTCGCTGGCCGGCCAGGGCGTGCTGACGGCGGCGCTGCTCGGTCTGGGCGAGGAGTCGGGCGTGGTCCTGGCGACCGTCGCCGTCTCGCTGGCCTCGATGTGCCACCTCGGCGCGATCATCTCGTACGGACTGACCGTCACCTCGGGCGTCCCGGACGGGGAGCAGGGCCTGGCGACCGGTCTGGTGACGACCACCCAGCAGGTCGGCATCACGATCGGCATCCCGCTGCTCGGGGTGCTCGCCACCACCGGCGGCGACCTGTACGGGGGTGTGCGCACGGTCCTCGTCCTGGACGCGGCGATCGTCCTCGGGACGGCG
Source organism: Streptomyces sp. adm13(2018) (assembly GCF_008042145.1). GTDB lineage: Bacteria > Actinomycetota > Actinomycetes > Streptomycetales > Streptomycetaceae > Streptomyces. Next base: position 659,728 of record NZ_RDBH01000129.1, on the reverse strand, counting down.
CTCCTGGTCGGCCTCGGCCTGCGGCGCAGGTCCTGAGCCGGCCGGTCGGGGGGCGGCGGTCGCGGACGGCCGCCGCCCCCCCGGGGGGCCGGGTGCTACGACCGGTCGAGGCGGAGCCGTACCGCCTTCGGCAGGCCCGCGACGACCAGGTCGTACGAGTCCTCGACGAGCTCCCGGACCATCGGCTCCGGCAGCTCCCCGACGGTCACCGTGTTCCAGTGCCGCTTGCTCATGTGGTAGCCGGGCGCGATCGCCGGGTGCTCCTCGCGCAGGCGCACCGCCTCGTCCGGATCGCACTTCAGGTTGACCCGCAGCGGGTCGGAGTCCAGCGACGACAGCGCGAAGAGCTTGCCCGCGACCTTGAAGACGGAGGTCTCCGGACCGAAGGGGAACTCCTCCGACGCGTCGTTGAACTCCAGGCAGAAGGCGCGCAACTCGTCCGGGGTCATGCCTGCTCCTCCTGGGGTACCAGCGGTTCCACGAGCACGGTGACGATCTTGTTGCGGCGGCCGGCCGGGGACTCGGCGGTCAGCCGGAGCGAACGGCCGTCCGGCAGTTCGACGACCGCTTCCGCGCCCGCGATCGGGACGCGGCCGAGGGCCTTCGCGAGGAGTCCGCCGACGGTCTCCACGTCCTCGTCGTCGTACTCGTCGGGTCCCAGGCCGTACAGCTCTCCGAGGTCGCCGATGTCGAGGCGGGCGGTGACCCGGTGGCGGTCCTCACCCAGCTCCTGGACCGGGGGGAGTTCCCGGTCGTACTCGTCGGTGATCTCGCCGACGATCTCCTCCAGGATGTCCTCGATGGTGACGATGCCGGCGGTGCCGCCGTACTCGTCGATGACGACGGCGACGTGGTTGCGCTCCTGCTGCATCTCGCGGAGCAGGTCGCCGGCGTTCTTGGTGTCGGGCACGAAGGTCGCGGACCGCATCGCCGTCGACACCAGGTCCGCCTCCGAGTCGCGGTTGATGTGCGTCTTGCGGACCAGGTCCTTCAGGTACACCATGCCGACGATGTCGTCCTCGTTCTCCCCGGTGACGGGGATCCGGGAGAAGCCGGAGCGCAGCGCGAGGGTGAGGGCCTGACGGATCGTCTTGTACCGCTCGATGCTGACGAGGTCCGTGCGCGGCACCATCACCTCGCGCACGAGGGTGTCGCCCAGCTCGAAGACGGAGTGCACCATGCGGCGCTCCTCGTCCTCGATCAGCGACTCCTGCTCGGCGAGGTCGACCATGGCGCGCAGTTCGGCCTCGGAGGCGAAGGGGCCCTTGCGGAAGCCCTTGCCCGGGGTCAGCGCGTTGCCGATGAGGATCAGCAGCTGCGGGATCGGCCCCATGATCCGGGCCAGCGGCAGCAGGACGTACGCGGCCGCGGTGGCCGTGTTCAGCGGGTGCTGGCGGCCGATGGTGCGCGGGGAGACGCCGACGGCCACGTACGAGACGAGAACCATCACGGCGATGGCGACGAGCAGCGCCTCCCAGGTCTCCGGGAAGGCCTCGAGGCAGGCGTACGTGACGAGGACGCCGGCCGCCATCTCGCAGGCGACGCGGACGAGCAGGGCCACGTTGAGGTAGCGGGTGGGGTCGGAGGCGACCTGCGCGAGCTTCTCGGCCCCGCGCCGGCCGGACCGTACGGCCTCGGCGGCGCGGAAGCTGGAGACCCGCGCGAGGCCCGCCTCGGCGCAGGCGGCGAGCCAGGCCACGACGACCAGGGCGACCGCCCCGAGGATCAGCGAGACGTCCATCGGGGTCAGGAGACGGTCGGCGCCGGGGACGGGCCGGTGAGGCCCTTCTCCTCGCGCCAGCCGTCGACGATCGCCGCCTGGAGGCCGAACATCTCGGCCTTCTCGTCGGGCTCCTCGTGGTCGTACCCGAGGAGGTGGAGCACGCCGTGGACGGTGAGCAGCTGCAGCTCCTCGTCCATGGAGTGCTCCGTCGGCGCGTCCTTGCCCTGCTGGGTGGCGACCTCGGGGCAGAGCACGATGTCGCCGAGGAGCCCCTGCGGGGGCTCCGCGTCGTCCTTCGCCGGCGGGCGCAGCTCGTCCATCGGGAAGGACATGACGTCCGTCGGACCCGGCAGGTCCATCCACTGGATGTGGAGCTGCTCCATCGCCTCGGCGTCCACGACGATCACCGAGAGCTCGGAGAGCGGGTGGATGCGCATGCGCGCGAGCGCGTAGCGGGCGATGTCGAGGATCGCCTGCTCGTCGACCTCGGTACCGGACTCGTTGTTGACGTCGATCGACATGGTGCGTCTGTGCTTCTCTCGTTAAGTCGTCACAGGCCGGTGCGGCCGTTGCGGCTGTCGTACTGCTCGTACGCGTCGACGATACGGCCGACGAGCTTGTGCCGGACGACATCCTGCGACGTGAGCGACGAGAAGTGGACGTCCTGGACGCCTTCCAGGATGTCCCGGACCTGTCGCAGACCGCTCTTCGTCCCGTTCGGCAGGTCGACCTGGGTGATGTCACCGGTGATGACGATCTTCGAGTCGAAGCCGAGGCGGGTGAGGAACATCTTCATCTGCTCGGGGTTCGTGTTCTGCGCCTCGTCCAGAATGATGAACGCGTCATTCAGGGTGCGACCCCGCATGTACGCCAGCGGCGCGACCTCGATCGTGCCCGCGGCCATCAGCTTGGGGATGGAGTCGGGGTCGAGCATGTCGTGCAGCGCGTCGTAGAGCGGGCGCAGGTAGGGGTCGATCTTCTCGTAGAGCGTGCCGGGCAGGAAGCCGAGGCGCTCGCCCGCCTCGACGGCCGGGCGGGTCAGGATGATCCGGGTGACCTGCTTGGACTGGAGGGCCTGGACCGCCTTGGCCATGGCCAGGTAGGTCTTGCCCGTGCCGGCGGGGCCGATGCCGAAGACGATGGTGTGCTTGTCGATCGCGTCGACGTAGCGCTTCTGGTTGAGGGTCTTGGGACGGATGGTGCGCCCGCGGTTGGAGAGGATGTTCTGGGTGAGCACCTCGGCGGGGGTCTCCTCGCCGCCCTCCGAGCCGCTGCCGTTCGCCCTGAGCATGGCGATCGAGCGTTCCACTGCGTCCTCCGTCATCGGCTGACCGGTGCGGAGCACCAGCATCATCTCGTCGAACAGGCGCTGGATCAGCGCGACGTCGGCGGGGTCGCCGACCGCGCTGACCTGGTTGCCCCGGACGTGGATGTCGGCCTGGGGGAACGACCGCTCGATCACGCGGAGCAGCGCGTCACCGGAGCCGAGCAGGCTGACCATCGGGTGCTTGGCGGGGACCGTGAACTGGGCGCGGGCCTCGCCGGGCGCGCCGTTCTGGGATGTGGGCGTCTGAGTCATGGGCCGGCACTGTGGCCTGCACACACCTCCCGATGCAGGGCTGTCGCCGCTCGACCGCCGCTGGGCTACCAAGCCTACGACTCGGCGCCGGGAAGCCCGTAGCGGTTTACGGCGGCGCCGCGGGCGGCGGGTTCCCCCGGCTTAGGTGTGGGCGGCGCGGAAGCCGATCGTCGGCACCGCGCGGCGCAGCGGCCAGGGGCGGGCGGGGGCGGGGAGGAGCCGTTCCAGGAAGGCGTAGCGGTCGCGGAGCGCCTCGGGGTCCTGGCTCTCGTGGCCCTGGACCCGCTGCCACCAGGCGGCGATCTCGCCCCAGGTGGGGGCGGACAGGGAGCCGCCGAACTCCTGGACGGAGAGGGCGGCGGTGAGGCCGGCGAAGGCGAGACGGTCGGCGAGCGGCCAGTCGGCGAGGGTGCCGGTGACGAAACCGGCGACGAAGACGTCCCCGGCTCCGGTGGGGTCGAGGGCGGAGACCTGGATGGCGGGGACCTCGGCGGTCTCGCCGGTGCCGCCGTCGACGGCGTAGGCGCCTTCGGCGCCGAGGGTGACGACGGCGTAGCGGACCTTGTCGGCGAGGGCGCGGGCGGCGGCCCGGGGGCAGTCGGTGCGGGTGTAGCGCATGGCCTCGGCGGCGTTGGGCAGGAAGGCCTCGCAGTGGGCGAGGTCGGTGAGGCCGGCCAGGTCCCAGCGGCCGGTGTCGTCCCAGCCGACGTCGGCGAAGACCTTGGCGCCGCCGCGGGCGGCCTGGGCGACCCAGTCCTCCTCGCGGCCGGGGGCGAGGGAGGCGACGGCGGCGCGGGCGTGCGGCGGGTACGCGGGCAGGGCGTCGTCGGGCGGGGGTGCCTCGTGTCCGTGGGAGACCATCGTGCGCTCGCCCTCGTAGGCCATGGAGACCGTGACCGGGGAGTGCCAGCCGGGGGCGGTGCGGGAGAGCGTCAGGTCGATCCCCTCGCCCTGTTCGAGGGCGTCCCAGCAGTACTCGCCGTAGTGGTCGTCGCCGAAGGCGGCGGCGAGGGACGTGCGGAGTCCGAGGCGGGCGAGGGCGGTGGCCATGTTGGCGACGCCGCCGGGGCTGGAGCCCATGCCGCGGGCCCAGGACTCGGTGCCGCGGACGGGGGCGGAGTCGAGGCCGGTGAAGATGATGTCGAGGAAGACCGTGCCGGTCAGGAAGACGTCGCAGGCGGGGTCGGTGGGCTCGCGCAGGCACACCAACGGGTCGACCCCGGCGTCCTGGTGCGGCTGGTCTCCCCTTGCTGTGGTCACGGCGGACTCCCCGGTCGTGGTGCGCGGCGCGGCACCGTGGTGCCGGTCTGGACAGTGTGCCCGATGGGGCTGGAGGGACGGGGGCGGCGCGGCACGACGCTCGCGCGTTACCCGCCCCCTCGATCCCCAAACCCATTGTGACCCGTATCACTGGTCCAATCGGGGGATTCCACCTTCTCCGCTCACTCGGATGCTTGATACACATGGTGCCGCGAGCCCGTGACTCACCGGGCGCCGTCTCACTTCCCTGTTCAGTTCCTGGAACGCCCATGTCGTCGCGCCCGCGCGTCCCGGGGGCCCTGGTCGCCCTCGTCTGCCTCTTCACCGCCGGCTATCTCGCCCCGTACCTGCTGCCGACCGTCGTCGGCCGGCTCTCCGCCGGACTCGGCCTCACCCCGGCCCAGGCGGGCCTCGTGGGATCCGTCCTGCTCCTCGGCTCCTCCACCGCCGGCTTCACGCTCGCCGCCCGCGGCGAGCGGATCGGGCCCCGCCGGGCGGCCCGCGCCGGCCTGCTCGCGATGGCGGTGGGGTACGGCTCCGCCGCCGCCACCTCCGCCGTGCCCCTGGTGGTCGCCGGCGCGGTCCTCGGCGGCCTCGGCTCGGGCACCGCCACGGCGGTGGCGGCGGCCGGGATCGCCGGTCAGCGGGACCCTCACCGGGCCTCGACGCTCGGCCTGCTGTCCGTCTCCGCCACCGCGGGCGCGCTCTATCTGACGCTCCCGCACCTGTCCGGCGGGCACGCGCCGCCGCTGCTCGCGATCGCCTGCGCGGCGACCCTGGTCTGGCCGCTCACGCGCAGGCTGCCGGGCACGGTCCGGGACACCCGCGGGCCCGCCCCGACCGGCCCGCTCCCGCAGCGCGGCGCGGGCGCGGTCCTGGCGGGCTGCATCCTGCTCTGGTCCCTCTCCCAGAACGCCCTGTGGGGCGTCAGCGGCCGCATCGGCCTGACGCAGGCCGGGCTCTCCGAGGTCACGGTCGGCGCGGTCTTCGCGGCGGCGCTGGGCGCCGGGCTCCTGGGCGTCACCGCGGCGGGCGCGCTCGGCTCCCGTCTGGGCCGGGCCGTGCCGATCGGCGTGGGCACCGTCCTCATCGCGGGCTGTGTGCTGCTGAGTTCGGCGGCCGGCGGCCTGGCCCCCTTCGCGACCGGCGAGATCCTGTGGAACGCCTGCTACCCGGTGGTTCTCTCGTACCTCCTGGGCCTGGCCGCCTCGCTCGATCCCCGGGGCCGCTGGGCGGTCCTGGTCGGCGCGGCCTCGTCCCTGGGCGTGGCCTGCGGCCCGCTGGCGGGCAGTCTGCTGTCGGACGCCGCCGGGTATCCGGGCATGGGCGCGGTCCTGTGCGTCCTGCTGCTCCTGGTCGCGGTCCCGATGACGGCGGTGGCCCGCCACGTCTCGGGCCGTCCGCTGGTCCCGGGCTCGGTGCGGCGCAGGGGCGGCGCGGCGGGCGCGGTGCTTGCGGGCACGGCGGCGGCGACTCCGCCGACCGTCCCGCAGGTGGGCGCCCCCGAGCAGGAGATCGCCCCGGTGCGGGTCCCGGCGGGCCGGCGGCTCGCGCAGTCCGCGTACCGGCTGGCGCGGCCGAGCGACCGGGGGTAGCTCCCCCGGGGCGCCCGGCCCGCCTGCCGCTACTCGCCTACTCCCCGGCCGCCCTGCTCCCCCGCGAACGCGTACGCCTCGACCTCGGCCAGGTACCGCGCCCGGCGCGGCTCGTCGTCCTCAAGGAAGGACGCCTCGAAGGAGTTCCGCGCCAGCTCGCGCAGCTGCTCGGGCGTCAGCCCCAGGGCGTCCCGCACGCCGTCGAAGGTGTCGCCGACGTAGCCGCCGAAGTAGGCCGGGTCGTCGGAGTTGACGGTGACGAGCAGCCCCGCCGCCATCATCGACGGCAGTGGGTGGTCGCCCAGCGTGTCCACGGCCCGCAGCCGCACGTTCGACAGCGGGCAGAGCGTGAGCGGCACCCGCTCCCGCACGAGCCGGTCGACGAGCTCCGGGTCCTCCATGCAGCGCAGCCCGTGGTCGATGCGCTCCACGCCGAGGACGTCGAGCGCCTCGCGGACGTACGCCGCGGGGCCCTCCTCGCCGGCGTGGGCGACCCGGCGCAGCCCGAGCGCCGCGGCGGCCTCGTACACCTCGCGGAACTTGGCGGGCGGGTGGCCGACCTCCGCCGAGTCCAGGCCGACCCCGGTGATCCGGTCCAGGTACGGCTTCGCGGCGTCCAGGGTCGCGAGCGCCGACTCCGCCGACTCGTCGCGCAGGAAGCACATGATGAGCCGGGTGGAGACCCCGTACCGCTCCTCGGAGCGCTCCAGGGAGGCCCCGATGCCCTCGATCACCGTGCCGATCGGGACGCCGCGGGCGGTGTGCGCCTGCGGGTCGAAGAAGATCTCGGCGTGCCGGACGCCCTGGGCGGCGGCCCGCTCCAGATAGGCGTCGGTGAGCGCGGTGAAGTCCTCGGCGGTGCGCAGGACCGCCATCAGGCCGTAGTAGAGGTCCAGGAAGGACTGGAGGTCGCTGAAACGGTACGCCTCGCGCAGGGCGGCGGTGTCGGCGTACGGCAGGGTGACGCCGTTGCGCGCGGCGAGCGCGAAGGCCAGCTCCGGTTCGAGGGTGCCTTCGATGTGCAGGTGCAGTTCGGCCTTGGGGAGAGCCGCGGGGAGGTGCATGGGTGGTGCTCTATCTCTTCGGTACGGGGACCTTCATGAGGTCCTGGGCAATGCTCAGTTCGCCGTCGAACCCGGCCGCCCGCGCCTGCCGCTCGAACTCGTCCGGGTCGGAGTAGCGCTGCGAGAAGTGGGTCAGGACGAGGTGGCGCACTCCCGCGTCCCGGGCGACCGCGGCGGCCTGTCCGGCCGTCAGGTGGCCGTGGTCGGTGGCGAGGCGGACGTCCTCGTCGAGGAAGGTCGACTCGATGACGAGCATGTCGGCGCCCTGGGCGAGCGCGTGCACGCCGTCGCAGAGCCGGGTGTCCATGACGAAGGCGAACCGCTGCCCGCGCCGGACCTCGCTCACCTCGTCGAGCGTGACGCCGTCCAGCACGCCGTCGCGCTGGATGCGGCCCACGTCCGGCCCCTTGATGCCGTGCGCGGCGAGCCGCTCGGGCAGGATGCGGCGCCCGTCGGGCTCGGTGAGCCGGTAACCGTACGACTCGACGGGGTGCGAGAGCAGGTGCGCGTCGAGGGTGTACGCCTCCGTGACGGCCAGCGGCCCGTCGGCGGAGACCGGCGCCTCGACCAGCCGCACGGTCTCGCGGTACGCCGTGGCGTACCGCAGGCGCTCGAAGAAGTGCTGCCCGCTCGCCGGGTAGTGCGCGGTGACCGGGTGCGGGACCTGGTCGAGGTTGATCCGCTGGATCACCCCGGCCAGGCCGAGCGAGTGGTCCCCGTGGAAGTGCGTCACGCAGATCCGGTCGATGTCGTGCGCGGCGACCCCGGCGCGCAGCATCTGGCGCTGGGTGCCCTCGCCGGGGTCGAAGAGGATGCCCCGACCGTCCCAGCGCAGCAGGTAGCCGTTGTGGTTGCGGTGCCGGGTCGGGACCTGGCTGGCGGTCCCGAGCACGACGAGTTCGCGTACGGACATGACGGACCTGGGCCTAGCCGGGAGGCCAGTTGAGGCCTCGGCCGCCGAGCACGTGGGCGTGCGCGTGGAAGACCGTCTGGCCCGCGCCGGCGCCGGTGTTGAAGACGATCCTGAAGCCGCTGTCCTCGGTCTTCTCCTGGGCGGCGACCTCGCCGGCCTCGCGCAGCACGTCGGCGGCGACGCCCGGCTCGGCGGCGGCCAGCGACGCGGCGTCCGGGTAGTGGAGGCGCGGGATCACGAGGACGTGGCTGGGCGCCTGCGGGTTGATGTCGCGGAACGCGAGCGTCGTCTCCGTCTCGCGCACGATCGTCGCGGGCACGTCCCCCGCCACGATCTTGCAGAACAGGCAGTCGCTCTGCGGCTCTCCGGCCATGGCCTGGGCCTCCTCGCCTCGTCGGTCGGTACACGCGCATGCTATCCGCCGTCCGGGGCGGCGCCGTGTCCCAGGTCAGTCCTTCGGCGCGCGCCGGTTGAGGGCCGAGCGGCTCACCCAGTACGTGATGATCACGGCCCAGAACAGGGGCGTACCCAGCCCGCCGACCGCCCCGGCGTCGAAGGACCAGAGGGCCATCGACACCACCGAGTAGAGCGCGAGCAGTCCCACGGCGACGGCCATCGCGACCACGGGCCCGCAGGAGCGGGCCACCAGGAGCATCGGGCGGCGCAGCCGGGGCGGCACCCGGCGGCTCATCCACAGCACCCAGCCGCCCCAGGCGCCGACGATCACGGCCACGCCGATCAGGAACGGCACGACCGCGCCGGCACCGGTCTCGCCGTTGCGGACGGGGGCCGCGCCGAACGTCGAGGCGACGAAGCCGAGCAGGGCCACCCAGCGCGCCCCCGCCACGGTGTTCCAGGCCATGGCCTCCAGGTTGTAGCGGGCCTTGCGGTCCTGGAGGTCCAGCGCGGCGGAGGCGACGAAGCCCTCGGCGGCCTGCGTCCAGGCCCCGCGCCGGAACCGGCGCCGCCGCAGCTTCACCAGCGACAGGTTGTTGTGGGCCTCGCTGCTCTGCGGGTTGAGCCGCAGCGCGGTCTCGTACGCCCGCTGCGCGGTGGTGTGGTCGCCCCGGCGCTGGGCGGTCAGCCCCACCAGGAAGTGGGCGGCGTCCTCCTCGGGGGCGAGGGCGACGGCGGCCCGCGCCGCCTCGTACGCCTCGACGGTGCGCCCGGGCGTCCGCGCGTGCTCGGCGAACTGCGCGAGGGCGGTGCCGAGGGCGTAGTGGGTGCCCCAGTACTGCGGGGCGAGCCGTACGGAGTACCGGGCGGCGGTCTCGGCCTCCGGGAACCGCCGCAGTTCGAGGAGGATCTGGACGCGCATCAGCCAGGCCGAGAGCAGCTCCGGCTCGGCGCGCAGCGCGCCGTCCACGGCCGCGAGCGCGGCCTGGTGCTCCTCGGCGCGGTGGTGGCAGCGGGCGAGCAGGACGAGCGCCCCGGCGTCCTCCGGTTCGCTCGCCAGGTGCTGGGCCACCAGCTCCCCGGCCTGCGCGAACCGCCCCGTGTCGTAGAGGGCTTCGGCGCGCAGCAGCGCCGTCGGCGTGCTCACAGCTTGCGCTTCCGCTTGAGGTGGGCGAGGAGGTCGTCGTACAGGCCGCCCTCGTTGGCGAACATGGCGACGTTCCGGGCGGCCGCGAACCACGGCTCGGTCGACGGCTTGAGCTGCTTGGCCGCGCCCAGCAGGTCCTTGGTGGTGATCAGCCGGACGGAGCCGCTGCGCGCGGAGTCGAGGAGCGCGGCCTCGGCGGCGGTCTCGCAGACGTGGGCGAGGTCGGCGCCGGAGAAGTCCTCGGTGGCCTTGACGAGCTTGCCGAGGTCGACGGCCTCGATGGGCCGCTCCCGCAGGTGGTAGCGGAGGATCGCCTCGCGCGCGGTGGCGTCGGGCGGCAGCACGAGGAGGGTGCGGTCGAGCCGGCCGGGGCGGCGCAGCGCGATGTCCACGTCCCAGGGGACGTTGGTGGCGGCGAGCACGAACACGCCCTCGTTCCCGGCGCCGCCGGCGATGCCGTCGAGCTCGGTGAGGAGCTGGTTGACGACGTTTCGCAGCCCGCTGTGGTGGGTGCGGGATCGCTTGGCGCCGAGGGCGTCGAGCTCGTCGAGGAAGACGACGCAGGGGGCCTGGCGGCGGGCCGTCTCGAAGATGTCGTGGATGTTCTTCTCGGACGCCCCGATCCACATGTCGAGGACGTCGGAGAGCGAGACGGTGAGGAAGTTGGCGCCCAGCTCGCCCGCGACGGCCCGGGCGATGAACGTCTTGCCGCAGCCGGGGGGACCGTAGAGGAGGAGGCCGCCGCGGAGCGACTTGCCGTACAGCCGGCGCAGTTCGGGGTTCCGCATGGGCGCGAGGAAGGCGGCCTCCAGGCGGTCCTTGACCTCGTCCATGCCGCCGACGTCCGCGAGACGTACGGCTCCGGGCGCGTCGACGTCCCAGGCGTCCACGTCCCCGGCGGCCTCGCCGGCCCCGGAGCCTTCGGCGGCCTGCGGGTCCTCCAGGAAACGGGGGCCGACGACGTCCTGCACCTGCTCCTCGGCGGCGTCCCAGTCGAAGGAGGGACCGGCGGGGGCCTCGCCCGCGGCGGCCG
>NZ_RDBH01000129.1:642696-648918 GCF_008042145.1 Streptomyces sp. adm13(2018) | reverse complement strand
CGGGGGCTGCGCCGTGAGGGTGTCGTAGAGGGGCCAGCCGTCCTCGTCGTGGATACCGTGGGCGGTCGGGAGCAGGCCGCGGGCGGCGGCCTCGTCGAGGAAGCGGCGGGCGACTCGGGCGCGGTCGGCTCGGGCCGCGCGGGCGGCGCGGGGGCGCTGCCCACGGGAGCCGCGCCCGCGGCCGGGGGCAGCCCCATCGCCCGCACCATCAGCGCCCGCGCGTCCGCGTCCCCCGGCGCGTGCTGGAGCGCGACGGCCGCCTCCGCGACGGCCTCGTCGTTCCGTCCCTCGGAGAGGAGGAGTTCGGCGAAGTGAAGACGCAGGGGTACGTCACCGGGGGCGGCGGCCACGGCGGCGCGCAGACTGCGGATCAAGGGGGACTCGTCGGCCATGCGGTCAGCCTAAGGAGCGCGCGGGGCCGGATGTCCACCGGGTTCGGTCCGTTGCAGACTCCGTACACTTCCCCGGATGAGACGCGACCGCGTACCGCGCAGGCTGACGGTCGGCTCCACGGTCTGGCTGTGGACGGTCGGGCACCACCACACCCCGGACTGCCTGACGTTCCTCACCCTGCGCCGCGCCGAGAACCGGCACGCACAGCTCCGGCTGGTCTTCCGGGACGGCCCCGGCCGCATCGTCGCCGGCTACCCCTTCGGCGCGGGCGACATCGCCGCGACGGGTCCCGGCGACATCCTCAACCTGAACGAGCCGGGCGTCGCCCGCCGCTTCCTCGACGAGGCCGCCGCCCGCGGCCTGCTCCCGACCGCCCACGGTATCCACGACGAGGACGGCTGGCCCCTCTACGACACCCTCACGGCGCAGCCCCCGCCCGGGAACGCCTGACAGCGGCGCCGCGTCCGCCGCGGCGCGCCAGGTCCGCTGAGGCTCAGCTCCAGCGGCCCGTGCGGCCCAGCACGAGCGCCGTCGCCGCCGTCCCCGCCGTCGAGGTCCGCAGCACGCTCCGGCCGAGCCGGAACGGCTTCGCCCCGGCCGCCTCGAACGCGGCGAGCTCCTCCGGGGACACCCCGCCCTCGGGCCCGACGACCAGCACGATCGAGCCCTTCGCCGGGAGTTCGGCGGTGGCGAGCGCGCCGCTGGGGTGCTCGCGGTCCTCGTGCAGTACGGCCGCGAAGTCCGCGCCGGCGAGCAGCGCGGCGACCTGCTTGGTCGTCATGGCCTCCGCGACCTCGGGGAACCGGGAGCGGCGCGACTGCTTCCCGGCCTCGCGCGCGGTGGACCGCCACTTGGCGAGCGCCTTGAGGCCCCGGTCGCCCTTCCACTGGGTGATGCAGCGGGCGGCGGCCCACGGCACGATCGCGTCCACCCCGGTCTCCGTCATGGTCTCGACGGCGAGTTCGCCCCGGTCGCCCTTGGGCAGGGCCTGGACGACGGTGATCCGGGGCTCCTCCGCCGGGTCCTCGTGGACCTCGTCGACCCGCACGGTGAGCTGGTCCTTGCCCTCGGCGGCGAGCACCGCGCAGGCGGCCCAGCGGCCCCGTCCGTCGGCGAGGACGAGTTCCTCGCCCGCACGCAGCCGCTTCACCGAGACCGCGTGGCGGCCCTCGGGTCCGTCGAGGAGGAAGGTCCCCGGGCCGGGGACGGCGTCGACGACGAAGACGGGTGCGGTCATGAGGCACTCCTGTGGGGCAGCTCGGAGAGAGCGGTGTCGAGTTCGGCGGCCAGGACCTCGACCAGCTGCCCGGCGGGCAGATCGCGGGCGAGCCGGTGGCCCTGACCGGCCCACAGTGCCATGCCCTGGGCGTCGCCCGCGGCGGCGGCGGCCTTGCGGAGGGGGGCGGTGAGGTGGTGGATCTCGGGGTAGGCGGCGGGGGCGTACGGCCCGTGCTCCCGGACGAAGCGGTTCACGAGGCCCCGCGCGGGGCGACCGGTGAAGGCCCGGGTGAGGGCGGTCCGGGTGTACAGCGGGTCGGTCAGGGCCCGCTTGTGCAGCGGATGGGCGCCGGACTCGGGGCAGCCGAGGAAGGCCGTGCCGAGCTGGGCCGCGTCCGCGCCGGCGGCGAGGACGGCGGCGATCTGCGCGCCGCGCATGATGCCGCCGGCGGCGACGATCGGGAGGGCGACGCTCTCGCGGACCTGGCCGAGCAGGGCGAGCAGCCCGGTGCCCGGGGCGTCCTCGGCGGGGTCGTCGCGGAAGGTGCCTTGGTGCCCGCCGGCCTCGGCGCCCTGCACACAGACGGCGTCCGCCCCGGCCTGCCGGGCGGCGAGGGCCTCGTCGGCGGAGGTGACGGTCACGATCGTGACCGTGCCCACCCGTGCGAAGGAGGCCAGGACCTCGGGCGTGGGGCAGCCGAAGGTGAAGGAGACGACCCGGACGGGGTCCTCCAGGAGGATCGCCAGCTTCGCGTCGTACGCGTCGTCGCGGTGGTCGTCGGTCTCACCGAGCGGGGTGTCGTACCAGGTGGCCTCGCCCGCGAGCTGGTGCCGGTAGACCTCGACGGCGGCGGGGTCGGCGGGCCGTCCGGAGTCCGGCAGGAAGAGGTTCACGCCGAAGGGGCGCGCGGTGAGCCCGCGCAGCTGCTTGATCTCCTGGTAGAGGCCGCCGGCCGTCTTGTACCCGCCGGCCAGGAACCCGAGCGCGCCGGCCGCGGCCACGGCTCCGACCAGCTCGGGGGAGGAGGCGCCACCCGCCATGGGGGCCTGCACGATCGGGAACCGAGACAGATCGTTCAGTGCGGTGGTGGACATATGGGCATCGTGCCATGCCCCTGCTTCCGGGCCGAATCGGTCCGTCAGGTCATGGAGAGATGCGGCGGGGACGGCGGAAGGGGCGGCGTCCGCCCGCGCGGATGCCGCCCCTTGCGTACCGTCGAACCGGGCTCTACCGCCCGTTGAACGCGTCCTTCAACCGCGAGAACAACCCCTGCTGCCCCGGCTGACCGTGCCCACCCGGGAGGACGACCCCCGGACCCCCGACACCGCGCCTACCGCCCGTTGAACGCGTCCTTCAACCGCGAGAACAACCCCTGCTGCCCCGGCTGGAACTGCCCGGTGGGCCGTTCCTCGCCGCGCAGCTTGGCCAGTTCGCGCAGCAGGCGCTCCTGCTCGGCGTCCAGCTTGCCCGGGGTCGTGACCTCGACGTGCACGATCAGGTCGCCCCGGCCGTTGCCCCGCAGGTGCGTGATGCCGCGGCCGTGCAGCGGGATCGACTGGCCGGACTGGGTGCCCGGCCGGATGTCGATCTCCTCGACGCCGTCGAGGGTCTGCAGCGGCACCTTGGTGCCGAGCGCGCCCGCGGTCATCGGGATGGTCACCGTGCAGTGCAGGTCGTCACCGCGCCGCTGGAAGGTGTCGTGCGGCGTCTCGTGGATCTCGACGTACAGGTCGCCGGCGGGGCCGCCGCCGGGGCCGACCTCGCCCTCGCCCGCGAGCTGGATCCGGGTGCCGTTGTCGACACCGGCCGGGATCTTGACCGTGAGGGTGCGGCGGGACCGCACCCGGCCGTCGCCCGCGCACTCGGGGCACGGGGTCGGGACGACGGTGCCGAAGCCCTGGCACTGCGGGCAGGGCCGGGAGGTCATGACCTGGCCCAGGAAGGACCGGGTGACCTGGGAGACCTCACCGCGGCCGCGGCACATGTCGCAGGTCTGCGCGGAGGTGCCGGGCGCGGCGCCCTCGCCGGAGCAGGTCGTGCAGACGACCGCCGTGTCGACCTGGATGTCCTTGGTGGTGCCGAAGGCGGCCTCGTTGAGGTCGATCTCCAGCCGGATCATGGCGTCCTGGCCGCGGCGGGTCCGCGAGCGCGGTCCGCGCTGGGAGGCCGTGCCGAAGAAGGCGTCCATGATGTCGGAGAAGTTGCCGAAGCCACCGGCCCCGAAGCCGCCCGCGCCGCCTCCGCCGGAGGCCGACAGCGGGTCGCCGCCCAGGTCGTAGACCTGCTTCTTCTGCGGGTCCGAGAGGACCTCGTAGGCGGCGTTGATCTCCTTGAAGCGTTCCTGCGTCTTCGGATCGGGGTTGACGTCCGGGTGCAGCTCGCGCGCGAGCCTCCGGAACGCCTTCTTGATCTCGTCCTGGGAAGCGTCGCGGCGCACGCCGAGTACGGCGTAGTAGTCCGTGGCCACTTACGACTCCGCCAGGATCTGTCCGACGTAACGTGCCACTGCGCGTACCGCTCCCATCGTTCCGGGGTAGTCCATGCGGGTCGGTCCGACCACGCCGAGTTTGGCGACTGCTTCGCCGCCCGAACCGTAGCCGACCGAGACGACGGACGTGGAGCTCAGCCCCTCGTGGGCGTTCTCGTGCCCGATCCGTACGGTCATGCCCGATTCCTTGGCCTCGCCGAGCAGCTTGAGGAGCACGACCTGCTCCTCCAGAGCCTCCAGGACGGGCCTGATCATCAGGGGGAAGTCGGGGCCGAAGCGGGTGAGATTGGCGGTGCCGCCGATCATCAGCCGTTCCTCGTGCTCCTCGACCAGGGTCTCCAGGAGGGTCGCGAGCACGGTCGACACCGTGGCGCGGTCCTCGATCTCCTCGAAGGACTCGGGAAGGTCCTGCACCAGCTGCGGCACGTCGGCGAACCGGCGGCCGACGACCCGGCTGTTGAGCCGGGCCCGCAGGTCGGCCAGCGAGGTCTCGCCGAACGGCGCGGGGCAGTCCACGACCCGCTGCTCGACGCGGCCGGTGTCCGTGATGAGCACCAGCATCAGGCGGGCGGGGGCCAGCGAGAGCAGCTCCACGTGCCGGACCGTCGAACGGGTCAGCGAGGGGTACTGGACGACGGCGACCTGCCGGGTCAGCTGGGCGAGCAGCCGGACCGTGCGGCCGACGACGTCGTCCAGGTCGACCGCGCCGTCGAGGAAGTTGTGGATGGCCCGGCGCTCGGGCGTCGACAGCGGCTTGACGCCGGCGAGCCGGTCGACGAAGAGGCGGTACCCCTTGTCGGTCGGAATGCGGCCGGCGCTGGTGTGGGGCTGGGCGATGAAGCCCTCTTCCTCCAGGACGGCCATGTCGTTGCGCACGGTGGCGGGCGAGACGCCGAGCTTGTGGCGCTCGGTGAGCGCCTTGGAGCCGACCGGCTCCTCCGTCCCGACGTAGTCCTGGACGATGGCGCGCAGCACTTCCAGCCTGCGTTCGCTGAGCATCGGGCGCACCTCCAGCTGTCGTCGTCGTTCCGGTTGCTCCGCTTTTGGCACTCCCCCTGTTCGAGTGCCAGCGATCCCCCGGCCAGTGTACGGCGGCGGGCGTCGCTCCTGGCAAGGTGGCGGCGCCCCCACCGGTTAGCGTCACCGCATGGACGTGCATTGGGAAGCGTACGGATGGGAGCGGCTCGCGGACGGGGTGGGCCGGCGACGGCTGCCCGGCTGGGACGCCACGGTCGGGCTGGTGCTGGGAGAACAGGGGGTGTTGCTGTACGACACCGGCTCCACGCTCGCGGAGGGGGCGGAGCTGCGCGGCCAGGTCGCGGACCTCACGGGCGGGCGCAGAGTGACACACATCGCACTGAGCCATCCGCACTTCGACCACGTGCTGGGCACGGCCGCGTTCGCCGGCGCGGAGGTCTTCGGCGCGGTCGGTTCGGACGACCTCCTCTCCCTGGACCGGGAGCGGGAGGCCCTGCGCCGCGACGCCGTGCGGCAGGGGGTCGACGCGGCGGCCGCCGCCGAGGCGGTGGACGTCCTCGTGGCGCCCCGGCACGTCGTCTCCGGCGAGTGGACGCTCGACCTGGGCGGCCGCCAGGTCCTCCTCGCCAACGTCGGGCCCGGCCACACCGGCCACGACCTGGCCCTCTGCGTGCCCGGCGACCGCGAGGTGGTGTTCTGCGGCGACCTGGTCGAGGAGTCCGGCGAGCCGCAGGCGGGCCCGGACGCGATCCCGTCCCGCTGGCCGGACGCGCTCGACCGGCTGCTGCGGCTCGGCGGCGAGGACGCGGTGTACGTGCCGGGGCACGGGGCGGTGGTGGACGCCGCGTTCGTCCGACTCCAGCGGGAGGAACTGGCACGCCGCTTCCCGGTGGCCTAACGTCACCGAAATGCGCAGCTACAACCCGGACCTGACTCCCCCTTGGAAGAAGTCGGCGCCCGTGCCCGAGGTGCCGGCCGACCGTGATCTGGTCGTCGAGGAGGTCACGACGGGCTTCTGCGGGGCGGTGATCCGCTGCGAGGCGGGCACGGTGACCCTGGAGGACCGCTTCGGCAAGCACCGTGTGTTCCCGCTGGACCCACGGGGCTTCCTCCTGGAGGGCCGGGTCGTGACCCTGGTCCGCCC
>NZ_RDBH01000129.1:621248-642596 GCF_008042145.1 Streptomyces sp. adm13(2018) | reverse complement strand
GGACGGCCTCGGGCTCGGTGGCGGTCCCCGGGGCGCGGGCCCGGGTGGCGCGGGCGGGCCGGATCTACGTGGAGGGCCGGCACGACGCGGAGCTGGTGGAACGCGTCTGGGGCGATGACCTCCGCATCGAGGGCGTCGTCGTGGAGTACCTGGAGGGCGTCGACGACCTGCCGTCGATCGTCGCCGAGTTCGACCCCGCCCCGGACGCCCGCCTGGGCGTCCTGGTGGACCACCTGGTCCCGGGTTCGAAGGAGTCGAGGATCGCCGCCCAGGTGACCTCGCCGGACGTGCTGGTCGTCGGCCACCCGTACATCGACGTCTGGGAGGCGGTGAAGCCGGCGTCCGTGGGCATCCGGGCCTGGCCCCGGGTGCCCAGGGGCCAGGACTGGAAGACGGGCGTGTGCGAGGCCCTGGGCTGGCCCGCGAACACTGGCGCGGCCTGGCAGCACATCCTGTCGCGGGTGACGTCGTACAAGGACCTGGAGCCGGAGCTGCTGGGCCGGGTGGAGGAACTGATCGACTTCGTGACGGCGCCGTAGGGGTTCGACCGGCGGCGGGCCCGGGGGCGCCCAGGGGCGCCGGGTGGCCCCCGCCGCCCCTCGGCAACGGGGGTGCTCCGCCGCCCCGGCGCCCTCGGGAACAGGCATGCTCCGGTGGGACGCCGTCGGGTAGCGTGCCCGGCATGTCGAGCCCCGAGTCGGACACGTCGGGGGCTTTCGGTCACGCCGTCAGCCCCCTCGCCCCCCGCCTTCTCCCGGACCACTGAGTCCGCTCCGTACGGCCCCGCCCGGGTCGTACGGCCGATGGCTCGCGCCCTCCCGCCGCACCACGCGGCCGGGCGCGTGGGCCCGTGGGTGCTGACCGCGGTGACGAGATGCCTCTCCCGTCATTTCCTCACCACGGAACCCCGGAGCCACTCGATGCCCCTCACGCTCCCCCTGCTCGCCCTGGCGGTCTTCGCCATGGGCACATCCGAGTTCATGCTCGCCGGCCTCGTGCCGGACATCGCCGCCGACCTCGGCGTTCCTGTCGGCAGCGCCGGTCTGCTCACCTCGGCCTTCGCCGTCGGCATGGTCGTCGGCGCGCCGCTCCTGGCCGTGCTCGCCCGCTCCTGGCCGGTGCGGTCCGGCCTCCTCGGCCTCCTCCTGGTGTTCGCCGCGGCACACGTGCTGGGCGCGGTCACGGGGAGCTTCGCCGTCCTCCTCGTCACCAGGGTCGTCGCCGCCGTCGCGAACGCCGGGTTCCTCGCCCTGGCCCTGACCACCGCCACCCGGCTCGTGCCGCCGGACCGGACGGGCCGCGCGCTGGCCGTCCTGCTGTCCGGCACGACGCTGGCCACCGTGGCCGGAGTCCCCCTGGGGTCCCTGCTCGGCACCCTGTCCGGCTGGCGGGTCACGTTCTGGGCGGTCGCCCTCCTCTGTCTGCCCGCGGCCCTCGGTGTGCTCCTGGGCCTGCCGGCGCGCACCGCGCGGGAGGACACGGCCGGGGTGC
The DNA here is from genome assembly GCF_008042145.1 of Streptomyces sp. adm13(2018). Taxonomy (GTDB): domain Bacteria; phylum Actinomycetota; class Actinomycetes; order Streptomycetales; family Streptomycetaceae; genus Streptomyces. The sequence goes on along the minus strand of NZ_RDBH01000129.1, from coordinate 641,105 downwards.
CGGACCTGCGCGCGGAGCTGGCACGGCTCCGGCGTCCGCGGCTGCTCGTGGTGATGCTGCTCGGTGCCCTGGTGAACGCGGCGACCTTCGCGGGCTTCACCTTCCTGGCCCCCGTCGTGACCGGGACGGCCGGTCTCGACGCGCTGTGGGTCCCGGTCGCCCTGGTCCTCTTCGGACTCGGCTCCTTCGCCGGGATCACCCTCGCGGGGCGGTGGTCCGACCGGTACCCGGGCCGGGTCGTCGCGGTCGCCGGGCCCCTGCTACTCGTCGGCTGGCCGGCCCTGGCCCTGCTGGCCGAGGAGCCGGCGGCGCTGCTCGCCCTGGTGTTCCTGCTGGGCACGGGGTCGTTCGCGCTGGGCGGCACGCTGATCGCCCGGGTCCTGCACGAGGCCGCGGCAGCCCCCACCATGGCGGGCTCGTACGCGACCGCGGCGCTCAACGCCGGGGCCGCCGCGGGGCCGCTCGTCGCCGCCCTCGCCCTCCGGACCGGAGCGGGCCCGCTCGGCCCGCCGTGGGTGAGCGGCCTGCTCGTCCTGGGCGCGCTGCTGGTCGCCCTGCCGTTCCGCGGGATGCTGACGGCGGCCCGAGCGGTGCCGCCGGGTCCGGGGACGGCCGGACCGGGCCGCCCTGCCGCTGACCCGGCGCGCTCGCCGGAACGGCTCTAGGCCGTCTCTTCCGGATCCTGCCTGACCCACGCCGCCCGGCACCGCACCTCGCCGCGTTGTCGAGGCACCCGGGTACGTCCCGTACCCGGATACCTCTCCGCCGTGCGATGCACGGCACCGGACGACGCGGGCTCGACCGGCAAGATCCGGAAGAGACGGCCTAGTCGACGAGGTCCCGCACCACGGCGTCGGCGAGCAGCCGGCCGCGCAGGGTCAGCACCGCCCGGCCCGCCGCGTAGGGGCCGGCGTCCAGGAGCCCGTCGGCGAGGGCCCGGCGGGCGGCTTCCAGGCCCGCCGGCTTGAGGAGGGACAGCTCGACGCCCTCCTTTAGCCGCAGTTCGAGGAGGACGCGCTCGACCCGCCGGTCCTCCGCGGAGAGCAGCTCGCGGCCGGCTCCCGGGGTCCTCCCGGCGGCGAGCGCGGCGGCGTACGCGCCGGGGTGCTTAACGTTCCACCAGCGGACGCCGCCGACGTGGCTGTGGGCGCCGGGGCCGGCGCCCCACCAGTCGGCCCCGCGCCAGTACAGCTCGTTGTGGAGGCAGCGGCCGGCCTCGGAGGTGGCCCAGTTGGAGACCTCGTACCACTCGAAGCCGGCCCCGGTGAGGACGTCCTCGGCGATCAGGTACCGGTCGGCGTGGACGTCGTCGTCGGTCATGGGGACCTCGCCGCGCCGGATGCGCCGGGCGAGCTGCGTGCCCTCCTCGACGATCAGGGCGTAGGCGCTGATGTGGTCGGGTCCGGCGCCGAGGGCCGCGTCGAGGGAGGCCCGCCAGTCGTCGTCGGTCTCCCCCGGGGTGCCGTAGATCAGGTCGAGGTTGACGTGCTCGAAGCCGGCGGCCCGCGCCTCGCCGACGCAGGCCTCGGGGCGGCCCGGGGTGTGCGTCCGGTCGAGGATCCTCAGGACGTGCTGCTTGGCGCTCTGCATGCCGAAGGAGATCCGGTTGAATCCGCCGGCACGCAGCTCCGCCAGGTAGGCCGGGTCCACGGAGTCGGGGTTGGCCTCGGTGGTCACCTCGGCGTCGTCGGCGAGCCCGAACTCCTCGCGGACGGCCGCCAGCATCCGTACGAGGTCGCCGGCGGCGAGCAGCGTGGGCGTGCCGCCGCCCACGAAGACGGTCCGGACCGGCCGGGGGTCGTCGCCGAGGACCTTGCGGGCGAGCCGGATCTCCTCGACGACCTGCTCGGCGTAGTTGTCCCGGGAGGCGAGCACGCCGCCGGTGCCGCGCAGCTCGCTCGCGGTGTAGGTGTTGAAGTCGCAGTACCCGCAGCGCGTGGCGCAGTACGGCACGTGCAGGTAGAACCCGAGCGGACGCTCCCCCGCCCCTTCCAGGGCGTGCGGGGGCAGCGCCCCGTCGTCGGGGACGGACTCACCATCGGGCAGTACGGAAGGCATGAGCCCCATTGTCCCGTACCGCCCGGGGTGGACGGCTCCCCTGTGGACAACCGGTCGCCGGTTGTCCACAGGCGGCGCTCCGGGGGTCAGGACTCCCGGGACCCGGCGTACATCTCCTCGATGAGGCCCTTGTACTCGCGCTCCACGACCGGCCGCTTCAGCTTCAGCGACGGGGTCAGCTCGCCGTGCTCGATGTCGAGGTCGCGCGGCAGCAGGCGGAACTTCTTGATCGTCTGCCAGCGCTGGAGGCCCTCGTTGAGGCGGTCGACGTAGCCCTGGACCATCTCGACGGTCTTCGGGTCGGCGACGACCTCGGCGTACGCCTTGCCCGCGAGGTCGTGGTCGGCGGCCCAGCCGAGGAGGGTGGGCTCGTCGAGGGCGATCAGCGCGGTGCAGAAGTTCCGGTCGGCGCCGTGCACGAGGATGTTCGAGACGAACGGGCAGACGGCCTTGAACTGGCCCTCGACCTCGGCCGGCGCGATGTACTTGCCGCCGGACGTCTTGATCAGGTCCTTCTTGCGGTCGGTGATCCGCAGGTAGCCGTCGGCCGACAGCTCGCCGATGTCACCGGTGTGGAACCAGCCGTCGGACTCCAGGACCTCGGCGGTCTTCTCGGGGAGGCCGTGGTAGCCCTCCATGACGCCGGGGCCGCGCAGCAGGATCTCGCCGTCGTCGGCGATCCGGACCTCGGTGCCGGGGAGCGGCTTGCCGACGGTGCCGGTGCGGTAGGCCTCGCCCGGGTTGACGAAGGAGGCGGCGGAGGTCTCGGTGAGTCCGTAGCCCTCCAGGATGTGGATGCCGGCGCCGGAGAAGAAGTAGCCGATATCGGGGGCGAGCGCGGCGGAGCCGGAGATGCAGGCGCGCAGGTTGCCGCCGAAGGCGTCGCGGATCTTGGCGTAGACGAGCGTGTCGGCGACCTTGTGCTTGGCGGTGAGGCCGAAGGGCGCGGAGGCCGTGCCGGTGCGGCGGAAGTTGTCCTGAGTGGTCCTGGCGTACTCGCGGGAGACGCCGGCAGCCCACTGGAAGATCTTGTACTTGGCTCCGCCGGCGGCGCGGGCCTTGGCGGCGACGCCGTTGTAGACCTTCTCGAAGATGCGGGGCACGGCCGCCATGTAGGTCGGCTGGACGACCGGCAGGTTCTCGATGATCTTGTCGACCCGGCCGTCGACGGCGGTGACGTGGCCGACCTCGATCTGGCCGGAGGTGAGGACCTTGCCGAAGACGTGGGCGAGCGGCAGCCACAGGTACTGGACGTCGGCCTGGGTGACGAGGCCGGTGGCGGCGATGGCCTTGGCCATGTACGACCAGTTGTCGTGCGGGAGGCGGACGCCCTTGGGGCGGCCGGTGGTGCCCGAGGTGTAGATGACGGTGGCGAGCTGGGTGGCGGTGATCGCCGCGACCCGCTCCTTCACGGCCTCGGGGTGCTTCTCCAGGTACGCCCGGCCGCGCGCCTCCAGCTCGGCGAGGGTCAGGACGAACTGGCCGTCGCTCTCCACCCCGGCCGCGTCCACGACGACGACGTGGCGGAGGTTCGGCAGTTCGGCGCGGCGCTCGACGGCCTTGGCGAGCTGGGCCGCGTCCTCGGCGATGAGGACCCGCGACTCGGAGTCCGAGAGGATGAACGCCGACTCCTCGGCGTTGGTCTGCGGGTAGACCGTGGTGGTCGCGGCGCCCGCGCACATCACGCCGAGGTCGGCGAGGATCCACTCGACCCGGGTGGAGGAGGCGAGGGCGACCCGCTCCTCGGCGGCGACGCCCAGGTCGACGAGGCCGGCGGCGATCGCGTAGACCCGTTCGGCGGCCTGCCCCCAACTGAGCGACTTCCAGTCGTCCGGGCCGGTGCCGGAGGCGGCGGGCACCGGGTAGCGGTAGGCCTCCGCATCCGGAGTCCGCTCGACGCGCTCAAGGAAGAGGGTCGCCACGGAGGGCGGCCGGTTCTCGATCTGGGTCTGTGTGTCGCTCACGACGTCCTCCGGGCGGCGGCGGTGCCTTCTGGTGGTTCGTAACTAACTGGCGAGTAACCTTCGAGCCGGGATCAGACTAAAGGCCCGAGGTCCGGCGCGTAAGGGCCTGCAGGGCGTCGCTTGATAACGAACGGGCCCACGCGCACCCGGCACGTGGACCCGTTCGACGACCGGTTCTACCGGCTACTTCTTCTTGCCGGAGGACTCGTCGCTCGACAGGACGGCGATGAAGGCCTCCTGGGGCACCTCCACCGAGCCGACCATCTTCATGCGCTTCTTGCCTTCCTTCTGCTTCTCCAGCAGCTTCCGCTTGCGGGAGATGTCACCGCCGTAGCACTTGGCGAGGACGTCCTTGCGGATCGCGCGGATGGTCTCGCGGGCGATGACCCGGGAGCCGATCGCGGCCTGGATCGGCACCTCGAACGCCTGCCGCGGGATGAGCTCGCGCAGCTTGGCGACGAGCCGCACACCGTAGGCGTACGCGGCGTCCTTGTGGGTGACGGCGGAGAACGCGTCGACCTTGTCGCCGTGCAGCAGGATGTCGACCTTGACCAGGCTGGAGGCCTGCTCGCCGGTGGGCTCGTAGTCGAGGGAGGCGTAGCCGCGCGTCTTGGACTTCAGCTGGTCGAAGAAGTCGAAGACGATCTCGGCGAGGGGCAGGGTGTAGCGGATCTCGACCCGGTCCTCGGAGAGGTAGTCCATGCCGATCAGGGTGCCGCGACGGGTCTGGCACAGCTCCATGATCGCGCCGATGAACTCGCTGGGGGCGAGGATCGTGGCGCGTACGACGGGCTCGTACACGTCGTCGATCTTGCCCTCGGGGAACTCGCTCGGGTTGGTGACCGTGTGCTCGCTGCCGTCCTCCATGACCACGCGGTAGACCACGTTGGGGGCGGTGGCGATGAGGTCGAGCCCGAACTCGCGCTCCAGCCGCTCACGGATCACGTCGAGGTGGAGCAGCCCCAGGAAGCCGACGCGGAAGCCGAAGCCCAGCGCGGCGGAGGTCTCCGGCTCGTAGACCAGCGCGGCGTCGTTGAGCTGGAGCTTGTCGAGGGCCTCGCGGAGGTCCGGGTACTCCGAGCCGTCCAGCGGGTAGAGGCCCGAGAAGACCATCGGCTTCGGGTCCTTGTAGCCGCCGAGGGCCTCGGTGGCGCCCTTGTGCAGGGAGGTGATCGTGTCACCGACCTTGGACTGACGGACGTCCTTCACACCGGTGATGAGGTAGCCCACCTCGCCGACGCCGAGACCGTCGGACGGCGTCATCTCCGGGGACGAGACACCGATCTCCAGCAGCTCGTGGGTGGCGCCGGTCGACATCATCTTGATGCGCTCGCGCTTGTTGAGCTGGCCGTCGACCACACGTACGTACGTCACGACACCGCGGTACGAGTCGTACACCGAGTCGAAGATCATCGCGCGGGCGGGGGCGTCGGCGATGCCCACCGGGGCCGGCACGTCCCGGACGACCCGGTCGAGCAGCGCGTCGACGCCGACACCGGTCTTCGCCGAGACCTTGAGGACGTCCTCCGGCTGGCAGCCGATGAGGTTCGCCAGCTCCTCGGAGAACTTCTCCGGCTGGGCGGCCGGCAGGTCGATCTTGTTCAGCACGGGAACGATCGTGAGGTCGTTCTCCATGGCCAGGTAGAGGTTGGCCAGCGTCTGCGCCTCGATGCCCTGCGCCGCGTCGACCAGCAGGATCGTGCCCTCGCAGGCGGCGAGCGACCGGGACACCTCATAGGTGAAGTCGACGTGCCCGGGGGTGTCGATCATGTTCAGGATGTGCGTGTCACCCTGACCCGGCCCCTCGGTCGGCGCCCACGGCAGCCGGACCGCCTGGGACTTGATCGTGATGCCGCGCTCCCGCTCGATGTCCATGCGGTCGAGGTACTGGGCACGCATCTGCCGCTGGTCGACCACACCGGTCAGCTGGAGCATCCGGTCGGCGAGCGTGGACTTGCCGTGGTCGATGTGCGCGATGATGCAGAAGTTGCGGATCAGAGCCGGGTCGGTACGGCTCGGCTCGGGCACGTTGGTAGGAGTCGCGGGCACGCAGGGTCTCGTCTCGGGGCGATGTCGGATCGATACGTAGGCTCCATGGTCCCATGCCCGTCGCCCGGCGCCCGGTTTGGGCGGGCGCGAGAGTGGCTGATACCGTGGACAGCTGTGTCTCGTGCGCCCTCTCAGCCTGCGAGACGCATCCAGAAGGAACACCGAACCTGTAAAGGCTCTTTTCGTGGCGAACATCAAGTCCCAGATCAAGCGGAACAAGACGAACGAGAAGGCGCGCCTGCGCAACAAGGCCGTCAAGTCCTCGCTCAAGACCGCGATCCGCAAGGCCCGCGAGGCCGTCGCCGCGGGTGACGTCGAGAAGGCCACCGTGGCTTCCCGCGCCGCCTCCCGCGCGCTCGACAAGGCTGTCTCGAAGGGCGTCATCCACAAGAACGCCGCCGCCAACAAGAAGTCGGCGCTGGCCACCAAGGTTGCCGCTCTCCAGGGCTGAGCTCTGATGTAACCGGCCGCACGGGACCCAGCGGGCCCTCTCTCCCGCTCCCACTCGGCCACCCAGGACTCGCACGCGGACGCGTTCGCCACGCGGGTGCGAGCCCACCGGCTCAACACCGAAGGCCCCACTCCCCTCCTTCCCCAGGAGCGAGTGGGGCCTTTGGCGTGCGGGAGGCGGGACCTGCCCGGGCCGCGGCTTGCGGACGGGGCAGGGGGCAGTGAATCGGTGAGGGCGGTTCGCGGCGCGAAGCTGCCGCGCCAGGAGGCGAGAGGCGGGGGCGGGCGGCGCGAAGCTGCCGTCGGCTTGCCACCACGAGGGCCTGGCCCSWCGGCGCGAAGCCACCGTTGACCGACCCGTCACCACGGAGGCCCGGCTCCACGGCGCGAAGCCRCCGCTGGCCCGCCACCACGAGGGCCTGGCCCGACGGCGCGAAGCCACCGCCCGGGCACCACCCCCGGCCCGGCCCGCGTGGCAGAAGCCGCAGAAGCCGCAGGAGCCCCGGGGGCCACAGAGGCCACGGGTACTGCGGGCGCCGCGGCGACCGGCGCGGCCCGCACCAACTCCGGCGCACGCACCGACTCCGGTCGCCCCGCCCAGAAGTAGCCGCCCGCGAGCGCCGCGGCGACCACCAGAATTACCGTCAGCGCACCCAGCGCCCTCGGTTCGAGCCCGACCCGCGTCCGTACCCAGACCGGCGTCCGGTCCCCCAGCACCGCCACCCACCGCGCCCGCGCACCGGGCGGCGTCCCCCGGTCCACGACTCCCGGCGGAGCCCCCGGTTCACCCGGCGAGGGCCCTTCGGCCCCCTCCTCCGCCGCGGCCGACTCCTCCGGAACCGCCGCCGCCGGCGGGAACAGCTCGTCCCCCCGCCGCCGTACGACGGCCTCGGAAGACGACCCGGCCCTCCGGATCCGGGTCCGCCTCCTCGCCCGGCCGGAAGGCGCGCCACGGGCTCCTGGACGGCTCCTCCCGTCGGAGCCCGGCGCCCTGCCGGGACCACTGGTCGCGGCACCCGGCCCGCCGAGCACACCGGGAGCCGTGGAGGAGACGCGTGCACGAGCGGCGATGCCCGTACGGGATGCGATGCGTGTACGAAGAGTCATGCATGCGACGGTAGGAATCACCGCCGCGCCGTGCGGACCTCAGCCCCGATCCGTGGACGGCGCCCCCGCTGTGGACAACTCCGTCACTCCCCCGGGGGATGGACCGCCGGCCCGACCCCTCGACGATCTCCCGCTCCCGCCACGCCACGCATGGGTCAGCGCGGCGAGACGACGACCGCGAGCAGTCCGGGTCCGGTGTGCGCGCCGATGACCGCTCCCACCTCGCTGACGTGCAGCTCCGCCACCCCCGGCACCCGCTCCCCGAGCCGTTCGGCGAGCGCGGCGGCCCGTTCGGGGGCGGAGAGGTGGTGGACGGCGATGTCGACGGCGCCGGACCCGGCCCGCTCCACGGCGATCTCCTCCAGCCGGGCGATGGCCTTCGAGGCCGTCCGCACCTTCTCGCGCAGCTCGATCCGTCCGCCGTCGAGTTCGAGGAGCGGTTTCACCGCGAGCGCGGAGCCGAGCAGCGCCTGCGCCGCCCCGATGCGCCCGCCGCGGCGCAGATATTCCAGGGTGTCGACGTAGAAGTAGGCCGAGGTGCCTGCGGCGCGCTTCTCGGCGGCCGCGACGGCCTCGTCGAGTGATCCGCCCGCCTCGGCGACCTGGGCCGCCGCGAGGGCGCAGAAGCCCACGGCCATGCCCATCATCCGGGTGTCGACGACCCGCACGGGCACGGGCGCGTCCTTCGCGGCGAGCACGGCCGCGTCGTAGGTCCCGGAGACCTCGGCGGAGAGATGGAGGGAGACGACGCCCCGCGCACCGGCCTCCGCGGCCTCGCGGTAGGCCTCGGCGAAGATCTCGGGGCTGGGCCGCGAGGTGGTGACGGATCGCTTCTTCTGAAGGGCCTCGGCGAGTGCCTTGGCCGAGATCTCCGTGCCCTCCTCGAGGGCCCGGTCACCGATGACGACGGTCAGCGGGACCGTGATGATCGCGTGCCGCTCCCTGGTCTGGTGCGGCAGGTAGGCCGTGGAATCGGTGACGATCGCGACATGCCGGGACATGAGCGGGAGGTTACCCGTCGAGCCCGGCGCACGGGAGCCCGGCCCCCGCCGAGGAGTGTCCGTACGGCACCGCAGACCGCGCCCACTGCCACCCAGCCGCCCCGCCACGCCCCCGGTCAGGTCGGGTCGGGGCCCTGTCGGATCGGGGCCCTGTCGGATCGGATCAGGTGGTGGTCTCCGGGCGGGCCGACTTCTCCCAGGGGTAGGAGGTCGGTCGGGGGTCGGGGGCCGTGATCGCGGACGGCTCGCTGCCGGCCGCAGGCGCCGAACTCTCCGTCGCCGAGCCCCTGCCGTCCTGCGCCGGGCGCCCGGAGGACGTTCCCGGAACCGTCCCCGACGTGCCGGACGCGCTCTCCGTCCCCGTCGTCGTCCAGTGCCGCAGGGCACCCGCCTCGACGTCGATCTGGGCGCTGAGCGACGACAGGTCGTCCTCGGCGAACCGGAGCGCCCGCTCCCGGGCGGCGCGGCGCAGTGCGTCGGCCGAGCTGGTGATCCGCTCGGTGCGCGCGGTGAGTTCGGGGAGCTGGCCGGCGACCCAGGCGCGGTCGGGCTCCCGCTCGATCCGCTTCATGTCCTCGTCCAACTCGAGCCCGTGCGCGCTGAGCCGCCGGAACAGGTCGAGCGACTCCCTGAGCGAGGTGTCCTCGCCGACCCCGGCCTGGAGCGCCTCCTGGGTGGCCCGCATCGAGGTGCGCAGCGAGAGCCTCAGCCGGGCCAGCTCGCCCGCCGTCCCCGCCTGGCCGTAGCTCTTGGCGCGGAGCGTGGTGTCCTCGACCGTGCGCCGGGCCTGGTCGATGGTGCGGTCGACTCCGCGCTTGGCGGCCTTGGCCGCCTTCACTGTGGCGTAGACCCCCAGCGCCAAGAAGGAGAACAAGAGCAGCGCCATGATCGTGATAATCGCGGCTTCGGCTTCCATGCTCGCCCCTCCGGCGTCCGTCCGGTCCCCACGGATGTGGTTCCTCCACGGTAAACGGAAAGGGCAGGCCGGGGGTTCCATCAGAACCCCCAACCTGCCCGTAGGGGACATCCCTGTGTGGGGACATCCCCGTGGGGGTCAGCCGGCGACGATGTTGACCAGCTTCGGCGCCCGGACGATCACCTTGCGGATCTCGGCGCCGCCCAGCGCGGCGACCACGTGCGGGTCGGCCAGGGCCAGCGTCTCCAGCTCCGCGTCGGTGATCGACGGGGAGACCTCCAGGCGGGCCTTGACCTTGCCCTTGATCTGCACGACGCAGGTCACGGTCTCGTCGACGACGTACGCCGGGTCGGCGACCGGGAAGCCCTGGTGGACGACCGAGTCGCTGTGGCCCAGCCTGCGCCACAGCTCCTCCGCGATGTGCGGGGCCAGCGGGGCGACCAGCAGGACCAGCTGCTCGGCGACCGGCCGGGAGAGCGCGCCACCGGACTTCGTCAGGTGGTTGTTCAGCTCGGTGATCTTGGCGATGGCGGTGTTGAAGCGCATCGCGACCATGTCCTGCGTGACGCCGTCGATCGCCTTGTGCAGGGCGCGCAGGGTGTCCTCGTCGGCCGCGGTGTCGACGACGGTGACCTCGCCGGTCGACTCGTCGACGATGTTGCGCCACAGCCGCTGGAGCAGCCGGTACTGGCCGACCACCGCGCGCGTGTCCCAGGGGCGGGACACGTCCAGCGGGCCCATCGCCATCTCGTACAGGCGCAGGGTGTCGGCGCCGTACTCGGAGCAGATCTCGTCGGGCGTCACGGCGTTCTTCAGGGACTTGCCCATCTTGCCCAGGACGCGGCTGACCTTCTCGCCCTCGTACCAGAAGCCGCCGTCCCGCTCCTCGACCTCGGCCGCGGGCACGGCGATGCCGCGCGCGTCCCGGTAGACGAAGGCCTGGATCATGCCCTGGTTGTAGAGCTTGTGGAACGGCTCGGCCGAGGAGATGTGACCCAGGTCGAACAGCATCTTGGACCAGAAGCGCGCGTACAGCAGGTGCAGCACGGCGTGCTCGGCGCCGCCGACGTACAGGTCGACGCCGCCGGTGGGCATGCCCTCGCGCGGGCCCATCCAGTACTGCTCGACGGCGGGGTCGACCAGCTGCTCGGCGTTGTTCGGGTCCAGGTAGCGCAGCTCGTACCAGCAGGAACCGGCCCAGTTGGGCATGGTGTTGGTCTCGCGGCGGTAGCGGCGCGGGCCGGCTCCGTCCCCGAGGTCCAGGGTGACGTTGACCCAGTCCTCGTTGCGGGACAGCGGGGTCTCCGGCTGGGTGTCCGCGTCCTCCGGGTCGAAGGTGCGCGGCGAGTAGTCCTCGACCTCCGGCAGCTCCAGCGGCAGCATCGACTCGGGCAGCGAGTGGGCGACGCCGTCCTCGTCGTAGACGATCGGGAAGGGCTCGCCCCAGTACCGCTGGCGGCTGAACAGCCAGTCGCGCAGGCGGAAGTTGACGGTGCCCTCGCCGATGCCGCGGTCGGCCAGCCAGGCGGTGATCCGCGCCTTGGCGTCGACGACGCCCAGGCCGTCGAGCGCCACGTCCCCGTTGGCGGAGTTGACCAGCTTGGCCTCGTACGAGGAGAAGGCGTCGTCCCAGGTCGAGGGGTCGGTGCCGCGGTCGTCGCTGGGCTCGACGACGCAGCGCATCGGCAGCTCGAAGGCGCGCGCGAAGGCGAAGTCGCGGGTGTCGTGCGCGGGGACGGCCATGATCGCGCCGGTGCCGTAGCCCATCAGGACGTAGTCGGCGATGAAGACGGGGACCTGCTCGCCGCTGACCGGGTTGGTCGCGTACGCGCCGGTGAAGACGCCGGTCTTCTCCTTGGCGTCGGCCTGCCGCTCGACGTCGGACTTGGAGGCGGCCTGCTTGCGGTAGGCGTCGACGGCCTCGGACGGGGTGGCGTGTCCGCCGGTCCACACGTCGTGGGTGCCCTCGGGCCAGGTGGCCGGGGTGATCTTCTCCACCAGGTCGTGCTCGGGCGCCAGGACCATGTAGGTGGCGCCGAACAGGGTGTCCTGGCGGGTGGTGAAGACGGTGATGGCGTCGCCGCCGCCGACCTGGAAGTCGACGCGGGCGCCCTCGGAGCGGCCGATCCAGTTCCGCTGCTGCAGCTTGATGGCCTCGGGCCAGTCCAGCGCGTCCAGGTCGTCGAGCAGGCGGTCCGCGTAGGCGGTGATCCGCATGTTCCACTGGCGCAGCTTGGACTTGAAGACGGGGAAGTTGCCGCGCTCGGAGCGGCCATCGGCGGTGACCTCCTCGTTGGCCAGGACCGTGCCCAGGCCGGGGCACCAGTTGACGGGCGCGTCGGAGGCGTAGGCCAGGCGGTACTCGCCCAGGACGTCGGAGCGCTCGGCGGGGGTCAGCTCGGCCCACGCGCGCGTGTGGCCGGGGATCTCACGGGTGCCGTTCTCGAACTGCGCGATCAGCTCGGCGATCGGGCGGGCCTTGCCGGCCTCGCCGTCGTACCAGGAGTTGAAGATCTGCAGGAAGATCCACTGGGTCCACTTGTAGTAGTCCGGGTCGATCGTGGCGAACGACCGGCGCTTGTCGTGGCCCAGGCCCAGCCGGCGCAGCTGGACCTTCATGTTCTCCATGTTGGCCTCGGTGGACACCCGCGGGTGCGTGCCCGTCTGCACCGCGTACTGCTCGGCGGGCAGGCCGAAGGCGTCGAAGCCCAGGGTGTGCAGCACGTTGTGGCCGGTCATGCGCGCGTGGCGGGCGAAGACGTCCGTGGCGATGTAGCCGAGCGGGTGGCCGACGTGCAGGCCCGCACCCGAGGGGTACGGGAACATGTCCATGATGAACTTCTTGGGGCGGGCGGCGACGGCGGGGTCGCCCGCCAGGTCGCCGGTGGGGTTCGGGGCCTCGTACGTGCCCTCGGCGTCCCAGAAGTCCTGCCAGCGTGCCTCGATGTCGGCGGCCATGGCCGCCGTGTAGCGATGCGGGGCCGCCGTCTCGGCGGCCGTATTGATCTCGGTCATGGTCCTTGAAGCTCCATCGATCGTCTCTGCCCACTGCCACGGACTGCCGTGAAATGAAAAAGCCCCTCGCACAGGAGGGGACGCCGCGCCGACTCCGGCGGACGTCTGTCATCCGCCGGGACTGATCAGCGCGGCTCGGTAAGCAGAAGGCGTACGGCACGCATGGCGCCAGGGTACCGCAGGGCCCGAGCGGGCCGCACCGACGTATCACGGAGCGGAGCCGCGGCGAGCGAGGCGGGCGAAGGGGCCGGTCGCCAAGGCCGGACAACGAAGAAGCGGGCCACCCGATCCGGGTGGCCCGCTTCTGTTCTGTGGAGCTAAGGAGAATTGAACTCCTGACCTCCTGCATGCCATGCAGGCGCTCTACCAACTGAGCTATAGCCCCTTGCTTTCCGTCTCCGTTTCAGTTTCCCTCGCGGCGACAGACAGAACATTAACCGGCTTCCCGGCAGATCTCCAAATCGATTCTCCGGGCCTCCCTGACCTGCCGGGTAGGGTCGCCGACTGTGTCCGTCTCCGTGCTCTCCAAGACCCGCGTCCGGCCGTGGCCCCTGGCCACCGCCGCGGCGATCTGCCTGCTCTCGTTCGTCGCTTTCTGGGTGGCGCAACGCCTCGCCCACGTGAACATGCTCGACGTGATGGTCTACCGGGCCGAGGGCGAGACGGTCCGGGCGGGCGGCGACCTGTACGCGATGCGCGCCACCTCGGCGAACCTCGGGATGACCTACCCGCCCTTCGCGGCCCTGCTGTTCGTCCCGCTGACGCTGGTGAGCGTGCCCGTGATGCGGACGCTGGCCACCGCGGGGAACCTGCTCCTGGTGGTCGCGCTGGTGCAGCTGTCGCTCCAGCTGGTCCGCCCGTCCCTGTCGCGCACGGACCTGTGGCGCACGACCCTGTGGGTCGCCGCGGTGGTGGTCTGGTGCGAGCCGGTGTGGACGACGCTGCGGTACGGCCAGATCAACCTGCTCATAGCGGTGGCGGTGCTCTGGGACCTCACCCGGCGCCCGGGCAGCCGCTGGGCCGGCCTGGGCATCGGCCTGGCGACCGCGGTGAAGCTCACACCGGGGCTCTTCGTGGTCCTGCTGCTCGTCGCGGGCGTGCTGCTGTGGCGCCGGGACCGGACCTGGAACACCTGGCTGCGGACGGCGGCGACGGCGACCGGGGTCTTCCTGGGCACGACGCTGGTCGTGGCGCTCGCCCTGCCCGCGGACTCGAAGCGGTTCTGGACGGAGACGCTGTTCGAGACCGGCCGGGTGGGCTTCGCCGAGGAGACCGCCAACCAGTCGATCCGCGGGGTGCTGGCCCGGCTGATGCACACCGACGACCCGGGCATGTGGTGGGCGGTGACGGCGGCGGCCCTGGGCGGTCTGGCGATGGTCCTCGCGGTGCGGGCCGCCGTGCGCGGCGACAAGGCCGTCGCGGTGGTCGTCTGCGCGTTCACGGCGCTGATGATCAGTCCGATCTCCTGGTCCCACCACTGGGTCTGGTGCGTGCCCCTGCTGATCCTGCTCGCGGACCGCGCCACGCGCGCGTGGCCGGTGACGGGAGCGGTGGCCCTGGCCTTCGCCTCGTTCGCCCTGTGGTGGGTTCCGCACGACCCGGGCCGGCCGGAACTGGACCAGAACGCGGGCCAGATGGTGCTGTCCGCGGTGTACCCGCTGACGACGGCGGCGCTGCTCGTGGGCTATCTGCTGACGCTCCGGCGTCAGGCCGTGGCGAAGGAGTAGAACCGCTTCAGGGTGCAGTGCTCGTCGAGGAGCCGGCCGTAGATCGGCTCCCCCTCCAGCTCGCGGTACGTCTCGATGGGGTCGCCTTTTATGATCAGCGCCCGCGCGCACTCCTCGCACCAGTACTGGAACCCCGTGTTGACGGGGTCCATGTCGCGCACGATGGGCGTGCCGCTGCCGCACCAGTCGCACTTCCGCCTGTGTGCACCCATCAGTCAGCTCCAGCTGTGGCCGCAGGCCGTGCACCCATAGGACACCCCGCCGTTGTCGCCGAGCACTTGGGCCACCCTCCCGTCCGGATCCTGGTCCCCCTCCGGCCGTCCGATTCTGCCATGGCCCCGCAAGGGGGTCAGCGTGCTCGGCGCCACGGTCCGGCCGACGCGCCGGCGAGGGCGGCGACGGCCAGGGCGATCATGGTCGTGCGCAGCGCGTCGGCGGAGTTCTGTGCTCCGGATCCGTCCGCCGCGGAGAGGAACAGGGTTCCGACCACGGCGACCCCGATGAGCTGGCCGAGCTGGGTGACCGTGGCGAGCAGACCGCTCGCGTCGGCCGCGTCCTCCGGCCGTACGGCGGCCAGGGCGCCGGTCAGCGCAGGGCTGAAGGCCAGCGCGATCCCGGCGCCGAGCCCGCCCAGGGCCGGATAGAGCCCCCAGCCGCCCGTACCGCCGTCCGCCAGGAGTCCGCCGATGGCGAGGGCTCCCGCGGCCGCGAGGAGGAAGCCGCCGGGGATCAGCGCGCGGTGGAAACGGGTTGGCAGGCGCCGCCAGGTCAGTCCGACGACGCCGAAGACGACCGCGGCGGGACCGAAGGTGAGGCCGGCACGCAGCGCGCTGTGGCCGAGCCCGCCCTGGAGGTGCAGGGTGAGGGTGAACAGGAATCCGGCGTTGACGCCCATGGACACGGCGATCCACAGCACGGCCCGTCCCATGCCCGGGAGTCGCAGCACCCGCGGGGAGATGAGCGGGGCGCCGCCGCGCCGGGCCAGCCTCGACTCGTACGCGCCGAAGAGGGCGAGGAGCACCGCGGAGCCGCCGAGTGAGAGCCGGGACCACAGCGGCCAGTCCTGCTCCTGGCCGAGGACCAGGGGGACGGTGAGCAGGGACACGGCGCCGGCCAGGAGGACGAGGCCCGGCATGTCGAGGGCACGCGCCTGCGTGTGCGGGATCCGGCCGTCCCGGGGCAGGACCCGGGCGCCGAGGACGAGCAGGGTGATGCCGATGGGGACGTTGACGAGGAAGACGGGCCGCCAGCCGGTGCCGAGGAGGTCGGCGCTCACCAGGATCCCGCCGACGACCTGCCCGGCGGCGGCGCCGGTGGCGAGGACGGCGGAGTAGGCGCCGAAGGCCCGTACGCGGTGCTCGCCGGTGAACTCGCGCTGGATGAGGCTGAGCACCTGGGGGATCATCAGGGCGGCTCCCGCGCCCTGTACGAGCCGGGAGGCGATCAACTGGCCGGTGTCGGCGGCGAGTCCGCAGGCGAGGGAGGCCACGGTGAACAGCGCCAGGCCGACGAGGTACATCCGGCGGTGCCCGAGGAGGGCGCCGAGGCGGGCCCCGGTGATGAGCAACACCGCGTAGGCGACGGTGTATCCGGCGACGACCAGCTGGAGCGCGGCTCCGGACCCGGAGAGTTCGACCCGGATCGTGGGCGCGGCGACGTTGACGATGAAGACGTCAAGGAGCGCCATGAACTGGGCGGCGAGGACCACGCCCAGCAGCAGTCCGGGGCGGTTGTCGGTGCCACCGTCTTTACTGAGTACGGGACGTGTTGTGGTCGAGGTCATGCGCCGAGCGTGACCCCGATCGGATACGGGTAACGAGAGCCCGCCGATGCTGGTACCGACACCACCTGGCAGCGGCGGCGCGGGGACTCGACCATGGGGGTGTGACGATCGTGGCAGCAGTACCGACACAGCGGCGCCGACGGCCGGAGCTGGCCGCGTTCCTGCGCAGCCGCCGGGCCCGGGTGACACCGGAGGACGTGGGGATGCCACCGGGGCTCCGCCGCCGCACGCCGGGGCTGCGCCGCGAGGAGGTCGCCCAGCTCTCCGGCGTCGGCGTCACCTGGTACACGTGGCTGGAGCAGGGACGCCCGATCAACGCCTCGGCGCAGGTGCTCGACGCGGTGGCCAGGACGCTCCGGCTCGACCGGCCGGAGCGCGAGCACCTCTACCACCTGGCCGAGGTGCCGTACACGCCGGAGCGGTCGGGCTCGGACGCGGCGGTGGTCAGCCCGGAGATCCAGGGCATCCTCGACGCCCTGGACCCGCACCCGGCGGTGCTCTACAACGCGCGGTACGACGTGCTGGCGACCAACGCCATGTACGAGCTGCTCTTCTTCCAGGAGGGCCGGGAGGACCTGGACACCGGCCCGTACGGCATACGCAACGTCCTGTGGGCTCTGTTCAGCGTGCCCGGCCCCACCTGCCCGGTCGTCGACCGGAAGCGGGAGCTGCCGCTGATGGTGGCCCAGCTGCGGGGCGCGTACGGCCGCCATGTCGGCGAGCCCGCCTGGGAGGACTTCGTCAGGGCCCTCGCGGAGGCCAGTCCGGAGTTCGCCCGGCTGTGGCGCAGCGGGGACGTGGTCCCGCCGGGCACCCGGGTGAAGGTCTTCCGCCACCCGCGGACGGGGGAGATCCGGCTGACCTCGGTCTCCCTCTCGGTGAACGGGATGCCGGAGTGCCGGATCGTGGCCTACACGCCGAACGACGAGGACAGCCGCCGGGGGCTCGCGGCGCTGCGGGAGGTGACGGAACGACCCGTCCCGTGAACGACGAATCCCGCCCCCTGCTGGGGACGGGATCCGGTGACTGTGGAGCTAAGGAGAATTGAACTCCTGACCTCCTGCATGCCATGCAGGCGCTCTACCAACTGAGCTATAGCCCCTCGTGTTCTTCGCGCTCCGCGCTGCGAACAAGAAGAACTTTAGCCTGTGACCTGCCGGAAAGTGAAATCCTGCTCCGGCAGGCCGGCCGTGGGACTCAGTCGTCGTCGCCGAGGACCGGCTCGGGCAGCGTGCCCGCGTTGTGCTCCATCAGCCGCCAGCCGCGCGCGCCCTCACCGAGCACCGACCAGCAGCAGTTCGAGAGGCCGCCCAGGCTCTCCCAGTGCTGCGCCTCCAGGCCGAGGAGCCGACCGATGGTGGTGCGGATGGTGCCGCCGTGGCTCACCACGACGAGCGTGCCGTCCTCGGGCAGCTTGTCGGCGTGCTCCAGGACCACCGGGGCGGCCCGGTCGGCCACCTCGGTCTCCAGTTCGCCGCCGCCCCGGCGCACGGGCTCGCCGCGCTTCCAGGCGGCGTACTGCTCGCCGTACCGCGCCACGATCTCGTCGTGGGTCAGCCCCTGCCACTCCCCCGCGTACGTCTCGCGCAGGGCGGAGTCGTGGGCGACGGCGTGGCCGGTGAGCGCGGCCAGCTCGGCGGCGGTGGCCGCCGCCCGCTTCAGGTCGGAGGCCACGATGGCGTCCGGCTCCAGCGCGGCGAGCAGCCGGGCGGCTCGGCGCGCCTGGGCGACGCCGGTCTCCGTCAGCTCGATGTCGGTCGAGCCCTGGAAGCGGCGCTCCAGGTTCCACGAGGTCTGGCCGTGACGCCAGAGGACGATGCGGCGGCCGGTGCCGCCTCTGGTGGCGCTCAGCTCAGCTCACCGTCCGGTCCGTCGGGCAGCCCGGCGGCGTGCGCGGAGAGGTCGACGCCGGTCAGCTCGGCGTGCTCGGCGCCCTTGCCGCGGGTCTTCGCCGCGTCCTCGGGGAGCGCGAGCTCGGGGCAGTCCTTCCACAGGCGCTCGAGCGCGTAGAAGACGCGCTCCTCGCTGTGCTGGACGTGGATGACGATGTCGACGTAGTCCAGGAGGATCCAGCGCGCGTCGCGGTCGCCCTCACGGCGGACCGGCTTGGCGCCGAGGTCCTTGTTGAGGCGCTCCTCGATCTCGTCGACGATCGACTTGACCTGGCGGTCGTTGGGCGCGGAGGCGAGCAGGAAGGCGTCGGTGATCGACAGCACATCGCTGACGTCGTACGCGATGATGTCGTGAGCGAGTCGGTCGGCGGCCGCCTGTGCGGCGGCGTTGACGAGCTCGATGGAACGGTCCGTGGCGGTCACAAGCAGGCTTTCGTCGGCGGTCCAGTACCCCTCCAGGGTCTCACGGACCGCCGACGGCCCCGTCAACGATTTCCGGAGCGCCGCTACCGGGCTCCCGGCACCTTGTAGTCACGGCCAAGGACCACCGTCACCGCGGCCGCTCCCGAGGGCTTGCCCTTGGTGACCGAGCCGGCCGGCAGGCCCAGGGTCTTGGCGACCTCGGCCGCCGTCGCCTTCTGGAGGTCGTCCGCGTAGACGACCTGCGACGTCTCCCGCGGGTCCGCGTCGCCGCCGCCGACGAAGGCGTAGCCGCCGTTGATCAGGACGATGCGGGCGGCCTCGGTCGCCTTCTTGCCGGAGCCGTCGCGGATCGAGACCCGGGGCACGTCGCCGGCGTCGGGCGCGGTGACCTTTCCGCCGAGGATGTCCTTGACCACGCTGTCGCTCGCGCCCTCGGTCAGCGCGCCGTCCTGCCCCACCGGGAGCAGGGCCGTCTTGTAGTCGCCGACCTTGGCGTGCTCGGCGAGCTTGGCCAGCGCGGCGCCCAGGTCCTTCTCGGAGAGCGAGGGGTCGAAGATCTGCATGAGGCTCTCGACCGTCATCGTCGCGGACTGGGGACTGTCCGAGATCTTGCGCAGGACCGCGTACATGACCTGGCCGAAGCGCTGCAGCTGCTTGGTCTCGGCCTCGCCGGGCGCCCGGTAGGTCGCGTAGGCGACGGCGGCCCGGCCGTTCAGGGACTGCTTCTCGCCCTTCCTGACCAGCGGGTCCGTGCCCTTCTTCGGGTCGGGCACCTCGGTGTCGGTGTCCGTCTCGATGCCGCTGACCAGGTCGACGAGGGTGTCCAGGTACGGGGTGTCCAGGCGCCAGGTGCCGGTGATCGGGGCGCCGAGGAGGTTGCCGATCGCCTCGCGGGTGCCGCTGGACCCGTCGTCCTCGACCGACTTGCCGAGGGTGGTGGCGGCGCCCTCGCCGTCGGCGACGACGACGGAGTTGGGGAGCAGGACCGAGGTGCCCTGGCGGGTCGTGGCGTTGTTGACGAGCAGGACGGTGGAGGTACCGCCGCCCGTGGTGTCGTGGAGGTGGACGACGATCGTGTCGCGCTTCTGCGGGCCGGTCGCGGTGCCCCCCTTCTGTTCCTCGGCGGAGGAGCCCGGGAGCATGCCCGCGGACCAGAGGTAGCCGAGTCCGCCGACCACCGCGAGGACGAGGACGACGACGAGGGCAATGATCCTGTTGCGGCCCCGGCGCCTGGCCTCCTCACGCCGCTCGGAGCGGCTCTCGGTGAACTTGAGCCAGTCGATGACGTCCTCGGAGTCCTCGTCAGGCTCCTCGATGAACGAGAACTGCTCGGTGCGGTACTCGCGGTCGTCGTCGCCCGCGGGCCGGGCCGGGGGTACGGGGCGCTCCGCGGCAGGGCCCTCGGAGGCGGGGCGCTGGCCGGGGACGCCGGCGGGGGCCGCGACGGGCGCGGCGGGCGCCACGGGTCGGGC
>NZ_RDBH01000129.1:610429-621148 GCF_008042145.1 Streptomyces sp. adm13(2018) | reverse complement strand
GCGCAGGGGCCTCGGGCTGGGCGGCCCACTGCTGCCCCGTGTCGTAGGAGGGGTAGGCGTAGCCCTGCTGCCCGTACGGGTCGTACTGCGGCTGCTGCGGCTGCTCCTGGTACGGCGGGGACTGCTGCCCCTGGGCGCAGGGGCCTCGGGCTGGGCGGCCCACTGCTGCCCCGTGTCGTAGGAGGGGTAGGCGTAGCCCTGCTGCCCGTACGGGTCGTACTGCGGCTGCTGCGGCTGCTCCTGGTACGGCGGGGACTGCTGCCCCTGGTACTGCTGCGGCTCCTGGTACTGCTGCTGCTGGGCGTACGGGTCGTACCCGTACCCCTGCTGCGGCTGGTGCTGCTGCGGCGGCTGCTGGTACACCGGCTGCCCGTACTCGTCGTAGCCGATGATCTGCGGCTGCGGATAGTACGGGTCGTACGGCTGCTGCTGGTCGTTCACCGGTGGCCCTCCCCGAAGCTCACTCGCCGCGGTACAACTGGCGCTTGTCGATGTAGCGCACCACGCCGTCCGGGACCAGATACCAGACGGGATCGCCCTGCGCGACCCTCGCCCGGCAGTCGGTGGAGGAGATGGCGAGCGCGGGAATCTCGACCAGCGAGACGCCGCCCTTGGGCAGGCCGTCGTCGGTGAGGTCGTGCCCCGGCCGGGTGACGCCGATGAAGTGCGCGAGCGAGAAGAGTTCCTCGGCGTCGCGCCAGGTGAGGATCTGCGACAGCGCGTCGGCCCCGGTGATGAAGAAGAGGTCCGCGTCGCCGTTGAGGGAGCGCAGGTCCCGCAGGGTGTCGATGGTGTAGGTCGCGCCGCCGCGGTCGATGTCGCTGCGGCTGACCGAGAACTGCGGGTTGGAGGCCGTCGCGATGACCGTCATCAGGTAGCGGTCCTCGGCCGCGGACACGGCCCGGTCGCTCTTCTGCCACGGCTGCCCGGTCGGCACGAACACGACCTCGTCCAGGTGGAACAGGGCGGCGACCTCACTGGCCGCCACCAGGTGTCCGTGGTGGATCGGGTCGAAGGTTCCGCCCATCACGCCGAGTCGGCGCTTCCCGCGCCCGCCAGTAGGCATTTCCTGCTCTCCCATGCGTGCAGAGCCTACTGGCACGGCAGCGGACGCCTGATCAGGGTCGCCGGTTCAGCGGTCGCGGTTGAACCGGGTGGTGATCCACAGCAGCAGGAGCAGCGCGCCGAGGGCGCCCAAGCCGGTGAGGTAGGGGCTGAGGCTCTGGTGGTTGCCGCCGTGCTCGGCGCCCTCGGCGAGAGAGACCAGGTTGGCGGCGGTGCTGTGGAGGCTCATCTTCGGCAGACCTATCGATCGGGGATGGGAGCGGAGACTTCGCGCACATCGTATGCGGGCGGTCCCGGCGGGCTCACGCCGACTCAGGCACTCGCGTCACGGTCCGTGTTGCCTCCGGGGGCGGCGTCGCTGCCGCCGGCGGCCCGGTCGGCGGTGCCGGCGTCCTCCGTGTCGTCGGTGCGGTAGCCGCGCAGCAGGAACCAGGCGAGCAGCGCACCGCCCACGAGCGAGACCAGCAGCACGATACGGAGCGTGTCACCGGGCCCCTCCTGTGCGGCGGCCGCGAGCAGGGCTGCGGCGGTGTCGACGGTGTCCGGCATGTCGGTCGTGCTCCTCGGTCGTCCTTGTGCGTCCTTGTGCCCGAGTTATCCACAGGCTCCGGCACACGGTAGCGCCACCGCCTAGGCTGGGGTGCGTCAGGGGGACGAGCACCGACTCGTACGAACAGGGGGCATCCATGACCGAGAAGGACCAGGGGAGCGTGCCGAGCAGGCAGCGGAAGCGGTTCCCCGGCATCTCCTCGCGGGCCTACGAGCATCCGGCCGACCGCTCAGCGCTGGTGGCGCTGCGCAAGCTCAGCGGTTTCGACACGGTGTTCAAGGCGCTCAGCGGACTGCTGCCGGAGCGCAGTCTGCGACTGCTCTTCCTCTCGGACTCCGTCCGGGTGAGCGACGCGCAGTTCAGCCATCTCAACGACATGCTGCGGGACGCCTGTTACATCCTGGACCTGGAGAAGGTCCCGCCGATGTACGTGACGCAGGACCCGAAGCCCAACGCGATGTGCATCGGCCTGGACGAGCCGATCATCCTGGTCACCACCGGTCTGGTCGAGCTCCTCGACGAGGAGGAGATGCGGGCGGTCGTCGGCCACGAGGTCGGCCACGCCCTGTCCGGGCACTCGGTGTACCGGACGGTGCTGCTCTTCCTCACCGGCCTCGCGCTCAAGGTCGCCTGGATCCCGCTGGGGAACGTCGCGATCATGGCCATCGTCACGGCCCTGCGCGAGTGGTTCCGGAAGTCGGAGCTCTCCGCCGACCGGGCCGGGCTCCTCGTCGGGCAGGACGTGCAGGCCTCGATGCGGGGTCTGATGAAGATCGCCGGCGGCAACCACCTCCACGAGATGAACGTGGACGCGTTCCTCGCCCAGGCCGACGAGTACGAGAAGTCCGGGGACCTGCGGGACTCGGTCCTGAAGATCCTCAACGTGCTGCCGCGCACCCACCCCTTCACCACGGTCCGGGCAGCGGAGCTGAGGAAGTGGTCGGAGAGCCGCGACTTCCAGCGGATCATGGACGGCCACTACCCGAAGCGGTCGGAGGACAAGGACACCTCGGTCACGGACTCCTTCCGCGAGTCGGCCGGGCACTATGCCGACACCGTGCGGACCAGCAAGGATCCGCTGATGAAGCTGGTCGGCGACATAGCCGGGGGCGCCGGTGACCTGGCGGGCGACCTGGGCGGGAAGCTGCGGAGCGCCTTCGGCGGCGGGCAGGGCCCGAAGAAGCCCGACTCCACCGGGCCGGAGGAGACCACCGACGACGGCAAGGGTCAGAACGAGGGCTGAGCGCTCGGCGCCAGTGCTCCGCACAGGGAAGGGGCGGCGGGCCGGCCCGTGGCGTACGGGTCGGTGACCGCGGGGCCGCCCGTCTCGGGGGGCCGCGCTCCGGCCAGGAGCGGCCTCAGGGAGCCGGTGGTGTCCGCGCCGCACGCCTGGGGGCCCGCCTCCACGGTGGAGGTCACCAGCTCGGTCCGGTGCATGCGCAGGTCCTCGCGGTCGAACCGGAAGTGCACCGCGCGGTGGACGGTGAAGAGCGAGGCCTGACCGGCCGGGCCCGCGCCCCGGACGGCCGGCCGGACGGCGTAGGTGTACGTGTGGTCCGCGGTGACGTCCAGGGTGTCCGGGCTGGTCTCCTCGAAGCGCAGGGTGCCCTGGACGCGGGCGGCGGGGTCCGCGAGGACCACCTGGCGCGGGTCGAAGCGGACCAGCCAGGCGGCGAGGGCGTGCCGGCCGTCGTCGGCGGGTGCCTCGACGCTCCGGTCGTACTGCTCCAGCTGGTCGGGGTCGAGCAGCAGCCGCGGGGGCCGCACGGTGTCCCCGGACAGCACCCCGGGCTCCAGGGACGAGGCCACCAGGTAGTCCTTGGCGATGCTCAGGGCGGTGACGACCTGACTCTCGGCGAAATGGGTGGTGCGGCCCGTCAGGGGGAGGTTGATGCCCGCGGCCCCCGTGCGGTACTCGGCGGCCGGGCTGTGGTCGAAGAGCCGGGCGGGCTCGCCGCCGACGACGGGGCCCTGCGGGGCGAGCGGGACCACGGTGGTGCGCAGGGGCTCGGCCCGCTGGTCGGCGGGCGGCAGGTAGGGGTTGCGGACCCCCAGATAGATGGCCGTGCCGAAGGCGAGGAGGATCAGCAGGACCAGCAGGATGGCCTGGCGGGAGCTGCTGCGGCCCTCCCAGGCGGAGGGGCGGCTGCGGACGGCCTGGGTGTGCTCGCCCAGCCGTTCCCGGGCCGAGAACTCCTGGAGGTGGGCAGCGCGGACGAACGCCTCGTCGAAGACGACGGACCTGTACTCGTCCTCACCACCGGGGACGCCCTCGGGGGTCCCCTCAGGCGGGTCGCCACGCCCTGCCATACCTTCAGGGTAGGTCGGCGGGGGCTTCGGTAAACGCCCAGGTACACGACAAGTTCCGAAGAATTCCGCCGTCGGGGTGGGTCGGTACGGCCAGTGAGCCGAACGGCTCCGTCAGTCGGAGGAGCCGGGCGCTAGTTCGGGGACGCCGAGCTTGCCGCGGGGGCGTGGGCGGCGGGTGGGGCGGGGTTCGGGTTGGGCGTGTCGACGCCGGTCGTGGCCGGCGCGGGGACCTGGTCCTGGCGGTTGGCGGCCGCGCCCCGGTAGACGGCACTGAACGCCAGGGCGACCATGCCGACGCCCATGAGGAGCGCGAGGATCCAGGCGACGGGCCGGTGCCAGCGGGCGCTGCCCCGGTAGGGGCGCAGGGCGCCGCCGTGGCGGCCGTAGGGGCTGGCGTCGTCGCCGACGTCGTCCGGCTCGTAGGTCGTGCCGGAGCGGTCGGGGAAGTCCTCGTAGAGCTCGTCGTCGCCGGATCCGCCGCCGGCGCGGGCTCGGGCCGACTCGGCCTCCGCGCGGGCCTGGGCGGCGGCGAGGAGCCGCTCGACCGCGGTGGGTTCGTGGAGGGTCGCGGACCGCACGAAGTCCTCGTCGAACACCACGTCGGCGTAGACCTCGTCGGCGCCTCCGCGGTCGACAGAGTCCTCAGGGTCCCCGCCGTTCTGGAACGGCGTGCCCCCCACGTCGTCCGGCACGGAATCAGAGTAGACCGGCGAGGGGGTTTTGGGCAGGGAGACGGTGAAGCCTCCCCGCCCGTACTGAAAGGAGTCGATTACCGCACGTGACCGTCACCGGTGACGATGTACTTGGTCGAGGTGAGCTCCGGAAGGCCCATGGGGCCCCGGGCGTGCAGCTTCTGGGTGGAGATGCCGATCTCCGCGCCGAAGCCGAACTGTCCGCCGTCCGTGAACCGGGTGGAGGCGTTCACGGCGACGGTGGTGGAGTCGACCAGCTGGGTGAACCGGCGCGCCGCGGCCTGCGAGGTGGTGACGATCGCCTCGGTGTGGCCGGAGGACCAGGTCCGGATGTGTTCCACGGCCTTGTCGAGGGAGTCGACGACGGCGGCGGCGATGTCGTACGAGAGGTACTCGGTCTCCCAGTCCTCCGGCGTGGCCGGTACGACGGTGGCCTTGGAGCCCTCGGAGTGGGCCAGGACCCGCTCGTCGGCGTGCACGGTGACGCCGGCCTCGGCGAGGGCGTCGAGGGCCCTGGGGAGGAAGGCGGCGGCGACGTCCTGGTGGACGAGGAGGGTCTCGGCGGCGTTGCAGACGCTGACCCGGTGGGCCTTGGAGTTGATCAGGATGTCGACGGCCATGTCGAGGTCGGTCTGGGCGTCGACGTAGACGTGGCAGTTGCCGGTGCCGGTCTCGATGACCGGGACGGTGGACTCCTCGACGACCGTGCGGATGAGGGAGGCTCCGCCGCGCGGGATGAGGACGTCGACGAGGCCGCGGGCGCGCATCAGCTCGCGGACCGACTCGCGGGACTCGCCGGGGACGAGCTGGACGGCGTCCGCGGGCAGCCCGGCGCCGCCGACGGCGTCGCGCAGGACGTTCACCAGGGCGGTGTTGGAGGCGTAGGCGGAGGACGAGCCCCGGAGCAGGACGGCGTTGCCGGACTTGAGGCAGAGGGCGGCGGCGTCGACGGTGACGTTGGGGCGGGCCTCGTAGATGATGCCGACGACGCCGAGCGGGACGCGGACCTGGCGCAGGTCGATGCCGTTGGGGAGGGTCGAGCCGCGGACGACCTCGCCGACGGGGTCGGGCAGCGCGACCACGTCGCGGACGTCGGCGGCGATGGCCCGGACGCGCTCGGGGGTGAGGGTCAGCCGGTCGATGATCGCCTCGCTGGTCCCGGCGGCGCGGGCCTTGGCGATGTCCTCGGCGTTGGCCTCGACGATCTCGGCGGTGCGGACTTCGAGGGCGTCCGCGATCGCCAGCAGGGCGTCGTCCTTGGCCGCGCGCGGGAGTGGCGCGATTTCGGCGGCGGCGCCACGGGCCCGGTAGGCGGCCCGGGTGACCGGGGACAGGTTGTCGAGGGGCGTGAGCGAGGTCATGCCCGCAGGGTACTGGCACGCCTGCGGACATCCCTCACGTATCCCGCACTCCGAGACGTGCCCCGGCGGTTCCGGGACGCCCCGCTCGGGGAGGCGTCCGGAACCGGCCGCCGGCTCAGTAGGGGTGGACGCCGACCGGGGCGGCGGGCGGTGGGCCGTAGCCCTCCGCGATCCGCTGGTGGTAGGTCTCGCGGTCGATGACCTCCAGGCCGACGATCTCCCAGGGCGGCAGCTTGGCGGTCTGCCGGTGCTCGCCCCAGAGGCGCAGGGCGACGGCCGCGGCGTCGTGGAGGTCCCGGGCCTCCTCCCAGTACCGGATCTCGGCATGGTCGTTCGCATAGCGGCTGGTCAGCAGGAAGGGGTGGTCGTGGGCCAGTTGTTCAAGCCCCCGGCGCACCTCCTTCAGCGGTGACTCGACACCCGACACGCTGAGCGTGATGTGCCAGAGTTTGGACACGGGCTGTTCCCTGGCGCGTGCCTCCCGCGCCTCGCGAACCTCGCGTGTCTCGGTGGTGGTCTCGGTCTTGGTGTCCGTGGACCTGTCCCGTGACTCGTCGAAGTCGGCTCCGGCCTCGACACTGGTCAGGGCGCGTTCGGCAGTCCCTCGGGGCGGCGCCCCTGGGCGCGCTCGTCTCACCGGCGGCCTCCTGTGTGATGCGTGTGCTGTACCCCGCCCTGCTCTGTTACCCCCGAGACAAAGTTGACCAGCCCGAGGCGGCACTTGGGGCGGTTTTGGTAAACGTCCCTTCCGGATGGCCGCACTTTCAGCCGTTTCAGCAGGGGTCTGGGGGTCAGCGGATGACGACCAGGTCGTCGCGGTGGACGACCTCGCGCTCGTACTCGGGTCCGAGTTCCCTGGCGAGCTCGGGGGTGGAGCGCCCGAGCATGCGGGGCATCTCCTTGGCGTCGAAGTTGACGAGCCCGCGGGCGACGGCCCGGCCGTCGGTGTCGCGCAGTTCGACCGGGTCGCCCGCCACGAAGTCTCCCTCTACTCCGGCGACACCGGCCGCGAGCAGGGACTTCTTGCCCTCGACGACGGCGTGTACGGCTCCGGCGTCCAGGGTGAGGGAGCCCTGCGGGGTGGAGGCGTGGGCCAGCCACAGGAGGCGGTCGGCGGAGCGGCGGCCGGTGGGGTGGAAGTAGGTGCCGGTGTCGCGGCCGGCGAGGGCGTCGGCGGCGCGGCTCGCGGAGGTGAGGACGACGGGGATGCCGGCGGCGGCGGCGATCCGGGCGGCCTCGACCTTGGTGACCATGCCGCCGGTGCCGACGCCCGCCTTGCCGGCGGAGCCGATCTCCACGTGGGCGATGTCGGCCGGGCCGCCGACCCGGGCGATCCTGGAGGTGCCGGGCCTGGCCGGGTCGCCGTCGTAGAGGCCGTCGACGTCGGAGAGCAGGACCAGCAGGTCGGCCCGGACGAGATGGGCGACGAGGGCGGCGAGCCGGTCGTTGTCGCCGAAGCGGATCTCGTCGGTGGCGACGGTGTCGTTCTCGTTGACGACCGGCAGCGCGCCCATCGCGAGGAGCTGGTCGAGGGTCCGGTAGGCGTTCCGGTAGTGGGCGCGCCTGCTGGTGTCGTCGGTGGTGAGGAGGACCTGGCCGACGCGGACGCCGTAGCGGGCGAAGGAGGCGGTGTACCGGGCGACGAGGAGGCCCTGGCCGACGCTGGCGGCGGCCTGCTGCCGGGCGAGGTCCTTGGGGCGGCGGGTGAGGCCGAGCGGTGCGAGGCCGGCGGCGATCGCTCCGGAGGAGACGAGGACGATCTCCTTCTCGCCTCCGCTGCGGACCTTGGCGAGCACGTCGACGAGGGCGTCGACGCGGTCGGCGTCGAGGCCTCCGGACGCGGTGGTGAGGGAGGAGGAGCCGACCTTGACGACGATCCTGCGGGCCTCCGTCACGGATCGCCTCGCGTCGTCCGTCTCTCCGGTCATCTGCGTCGTCAACTCTGCCGCCACCTGCGTCGTCCTCACTCGGCTGTGCCACGCGCCGCGTGTTCCCCGCCGCGACTGCCAGGCAATCTACGCGAGCCGGGAGGGCTGCCGCTCGTCCGTTTCGCTCCCTGGACCCGCGTCGCCGGTGCCCCGTCCGGAGTTCCGGGGGACGAGGATCCGCTGGGAGATGAGGTAGGTGAAGGGGATGGCGACGACGGCCGCGACGAGTGGCGCGATCCGGTCGTCCATGCCGGCCCAGGTGACGAGCGCGTAGAGGCCGACGCTCTGCACCAGATAGTTGGTGACGTTGGTGAGCGGGAAGAGGGCGAACTTCTTCCAGGTCGGCCGGGTGCGGTAGGTGAAGTAGGTGTTGAGGAAGAAGGAGCCGATCATGCTGAGCAGGAAGGCGAGGGAGTAGGCGGCGAAGTACGGCATCCACGGGTGGAGCAGCAGGTAACAGCCGAAGAACGTGCCGGTGTTGACGCCGCCGACGAGGGCGAAGCGGAAGATCTCGGCGAGGCGTCCGCGCCGCCCGGTGGGAGAGTCCGCCCCCATCAGTGCTCCCCCTCGGCGGCCGCGACGCGGATCCGCTCGGCGGCGGCCCGTTCGCCGGCGCCGCGGCCGAAGGAGCGGTGGGTCTCCTTGACGAGGAAGTGCGGCCGGCGCTTCGTCTCGTAGTAGATGCGGCCGATGTACTCGCCGATCAGTCCCAGCATCACCATCTGCACGCCGCCCAGTCCCGCGATGATCGCGACCAGGGTGACGTAGCCGGGGGCGGTGACGCCCTGGGTGATGGCGGCGGCGACCACCCAGACCGCGTAGAGGGCGGCGAGGCCGGTCAGGGTCATGCCGAGCCAGAGGGCGATGCGCAGCGGGCGGTTGTTGAAGGAGATCAGCCCGTCCATGCCGTAGTTGACCAGGGAGCTGAACTTCCACTTCGTCTCACCGCCTTCGCGTGCGGCGTTCTGGTAGTCGAAGGTGACGGTGTCGAAGCCGATCCAGGAGAAGAGGCCCTTGGAGAAGCGGTTGTACTCCGGCAGCGAGAGCAGGGCGTCGACGGCGGGGCGGGAAAGCAGGCGGAAGTCGCCGACGCCGTCGGTGAGTTCCACGTCGACCCAGCGGTTGACCGCCCGGTAGTAGACGCGGCTGAGGGCGGAGCGGAGCTTCTTGTCGCCTTCGCGGGTCCGGCGCGCCATGACCTGGTCGTGGCCCTGGTGGTGCAGGTCGAGCATGCGCGCGAGGAGCTCGGGCGGGTGCTGGAGGTCGGCGTCCATGATGACCACGGCGTCGCCGGTGGACTTGCGCAGTCCGGCGAGCATGGCGGCCTCCTTGCCGAAGTTGCGGCTGAAGGAGGCGTACTGGGTGCGGTGCGGGTGCCGGGCGGCGATCCCGCGGAGCTTGGCCAGCGTTCCGTCGGAGCTGCCGTCGTCGACGTAGCAGATCTCGTATCCGACGGGGAGGCTGTCGAGCACCTGGCGCATCCGCGCGTCGAAGCGTTCGACGACGTCCTCCTCGTTGAAGCAGGGGACGACGACGGAAAGCCTGGTCATGAACGGTCACTCCAGTGGGATGGGCAAGAGTACGTCCTGAGGGACCGCCACCGAACTCGCCTTCGAGCGGCGCGGCCACGGTACGAGGGGGCGGTGACGGTCCGGCGTCGCCCGGGTGGCCTCCCCCCGTCGGCATGTCGTCCATGCGGCAAAGCATGCGGGGAAGATAGTGCTGTACGCGGCGTTTTCTGTCGTTTGTCACCCTAGAGACCTCTTGTGCCGATACCTTGGCGACGCCACGGAGGCGGCGCCCTCGTGCCAAGGAACTCGGCCCCCTGGAGCAATGCCCCGTGAGTAGAACGACCCTGTCGGACCTCGGTGACGCACGGATGCCGGACGACGACGAGCAGAGCGGCGACCCGGCCCGCGGTCTCCGGCAGGCACTCCCCTGGATCGCCCTGGTCATCGGCACCGGAGCGGGCGCGCTGCTGTCGGTGGGCGCCTTCCTCGGTCTGTACGTGCGTCCGACGTCGGACGACTGGTGCGCGCTGTGGAAGACCCGCGACATGGGGGTCCTCGGGATCACGTCGGACTTCTACCTCACCCAGAACGGGCGGGTCACCAACGCGCTGCTGACCGGGCTGCTCTACTCCGACGGCATGCGGGGCCCGAAGCTGCTGCCGGCCTTCCTGGTGGTCGCTCTGGGCGCGGGGCTGTTCCTCCTCGCGCGCGTGGTGCTGCGGGCGCTCCGGCTGCCGTTCCCGGCGGCGGCGGCCGCGGCGGCGGTCCTGGTCGTCGAGGCGCTGCTGTTCTTCGCGGGGACCCGCTCGTACCAGGCGCTGCTCTGGGCGCCGGCGACGATCTCCCACACCCTGCCGAGTGTGTTCGGTGTCTGGGCGGTGCTGTCGGCCGTGTGGGCGGCCCGGAGCAGCCGGCGGTGGGCGCGGGGCGGCGCCGTCGGCGCGGCGGCGGTGCTGGGGACGGCGGCCGGCATGCTCAGCGAGCCGTTCGTGGCGATGTCCGGGCTGGTCGCCGCGGCGGCGGGCGTGCTCTGCCTGCCGCGGTTCGGCCGGACGCGCGACCGGTTCGCGTCGACCTGGTGCGCCGCCTGGTGCCTGGGCCTCCTGGTCGGTCTGGTGCTGCTGACCACCTCTCCCGGGGCCCGCTGGCGGCGCGCCCAGCAGCCGAAGGAGCCGCTGACGCTGTCGGGGGTCGGGGAGGCGGTCGGCGACTGGTACCGGATCTGGGAGACGATCGGCGGGCAGTGGGCGTACGTGGGGGCGCTCGCGGCGGGGGTGCTCCTGGGTCTCGCGGTGTCCCTCC
>NZ_RDBH01000129.1:567500-610329 GCF_008042145.1 Streptomyces sp. adm13(2018) | reverse complement strand
GCGGGGGCGCGGGGGCGGACGGGGAGGACGCGGGCTCCGGCCGGGCCTCGGGCGGAACGTTCCGGGTCGCCGTCCTGGCCCTGCCGCTGCCGCTGATCGCGCTCGGGAGCCTGGTGGCCGCGTACGGGCTGCGCAGCGGTTACGGGGTGGACGGCTGGACGTACGCGCGCACGTGGACCAGTTTCGTCGTGCCGTTCCTGCTCGCGCTCTGCGGCTACGGGGCCTGGCTGGGCTACCGCCTGGGGCGCGGCCTGGCCGCCCCGCCGGTCGACGGGGAGGAGGACGGGGCCGGGCGCGCGGCGCCGCCGCCCGGGGTCCGCGCCTCCCGGCTGGCGGCCCTGGTGGCGACCGGGGCGGTGGCGGTGGCGAGCACGGCGGCCCTGGTGCCCGCGGTGCGGACGCTGACGACGCAGACGGTGGCGCGCAGTCTGGCCTGGGACCGGCAGGACGCCCGGATCCGGGCGGAGGTGGCGGCCGGTCGGAGCGAGGTCGGGTACCGGCCGCTGCACATCGGCAGCCTCGCCGAACCGTTCTTCACGAAGGTGTACGAGAAGGACTGGGCCGCGCGGTGTACGGCGGAGTACTACGGCGTGGACCGGATCACCCGATCCTGATCGAACAGCTCTGCGATGGGTGACATTGCGTAACGGATAGTGAACCCCAGGTAGTTTGAGGAGGAGTGGACGCACGACAAGTGAATCGAGGTGCACGTGCCTGACGTCTCCGTGATCGTCATCGCCTACAACGACGCAGAGCGTCTGCCGACGGCCGTCCGGTCGGTGCTGGAGCAGACCCTGCACGGCGTCGAGGTCGTCATCGTCGACGACTGCAGCAAGGACGACACCTTCACGGTCGCCCAGGCTCTCGCCGCCGAGAGCCCGGACCGGGTCCGGGCCTTCCAGCTGCCGCAGAACAGCGGCGGCTGCGGAGCCCCTCGCAACCACGGCATCCGGCAGGCCACCGGCACGTACGTCATGTTCCTCGACAGCGACGACGTGCTGGAGCGCAACGCCTGCCGCAACATGCTCGACGCCGCCGAGAGCACCGGTTCCGACCTGGTCTCCGGCCTCTGCGTCCGCGTCCACCTCGACAGTCGGCGCAAGAAGACCACCGAGTGGTACCCCTGGCTGTACGCCCGGACCCGGACGATCGAGTCGATCACCGAGCTGTCCGACCTGCTGGTCTTCGACACCCTGTCGACGAACAAGTGCTACCGGCGCGCCTTCCTCCTCGAGCAGGGCCTGGAGTTCCCGGTCGGCATCCACTACGAGGACCTGCTCTTCTCGGCCCAGGCCTACGTCGCCGCGCGCCGGATCACGCTCATCCCCAACCACGTCTACTACTGGAACGTGCAGGAGAGCGCCGCCGCCAAGTCGATCAGCAACAGGCGCCACGAGATCGCCAACTTCGTGCACCGCATGGAGATCCACCGACGGGTGGACGCCCTCCTGGAGAGCAGGGGGTACGACGAGCTCAAGTACCGCAAGGACATCAAGTTCCTCAAGCACGACCTCGTGCTGCACCTGCGCGACCTGCACCTGCTCGGCGACGACTACCGGCGCGAGTTCGCCGCGCTGGCCAACGGCTACCTCGCCGAGATCGACCCCCGGGCGTACGAGGAGGTGCAGCGCATGCACGCGATCTGCGCGTACCTCCTGAGCAAGGAGGACTGGGCCAACCTCCTCCCGGCCACCGACGCGCTCACCAACCCGGGCCGGCTCACCGCCCCGCTCGCCGAGCGGGACGGCCAGGTCTACTGGTGCGCCGAGCACCTGGACACCGAGCAGGGGCGCCAGATCCTGGACGTCTCCTCCTCCCGCTACGACTCCAAGCCGCTGACCGCGCTCGCCCTGGGCAACCGGCTGACCTCCTATTCCAGTACGGCCGGGATCGTCCGTCTCGCCGGGCGCGTGGTCAACCCGCTGGGCCGGATCCGCCCGGAGGCGGAACTCGGCGCCGTCCTCGAGTTCGCCGCCCGGCGCAGCGTCGGCGGCCGGACGGCCCGCATCCCCATCACGACGCTCCGGCACGCCGGCGCCTGGATCGAGTGGGAGGGCGAGGCGGACATCGCCCGCGCGGTCCGCCCGCTCGGCGTCATCGACGCCGTCTGGGACGTCCGGCTGATCCTCACCGTCGACGGGCAGACCCTCCGGACCCGGGTGTCCGCCGGCGGCACGCCCGTCGACGAGGCCGGCAGCCTCCGGATCCGCCCCCGGCTCACCACCCTGGTCTCCGACCGCTTCATGCCCCAGGTCACCCGGAAGGGCAACCTGTCCTACGTCCTCACCGCCGAGGGCAGGGCCGCCGTGCACACCACGGCGATGATCGAGGGCGCCATGCACGGCCGCGCCGCCCGGCTCGCGAAGACCGGCCTGCGCCGCCTGCTCCGGGCGAGGAAGGAACTGAACTCGGGCGAGACCAAGCTGCGGGTCTACCACGAGGTGTACAGCCGGCTGCCGATCCGCAAGGGCCTAGTGGTCTTCGAGAGCCACCTCGGCAAGCAGTACAGCGACAGCCCGCGGGCGGTGTACGAGGAGATGCGGCGCCAGGGCGTCTCCTTCGGCGCCGTCTGGTCGTACGCGGGCGGCACGCCGACCGGCTTCCCCGAGGACGCCACCCTGGTGAGGCGCTGGAGCTGGGCGTATCTGCGGGCGCTGGCCCAGGCCGAGTTCTGGATCGACAACCAGGGCTTCCCGCTGCGGCTCGCCAAGCGTCCGGGGACCACGTACATCCAGACCTGGCACGGCACCGCCCTCAAGCGGATGGGCTTCGACGAGCCCCACACCAAGTCCCGCGGCCTCGCCGCGCAGACCTCCTTCCAGCAGGCGCTGGACCGCTTCGACCACTTCCTGATCCGCGGCGAGCACGACCGGCGCACCCTCGCGCGGGCCTTCCGGCTCCGCGACGAGGTGCTGCTGCCCGTCGGCTACCCGCGCAACGACGTCCTCGTGGAGGCGCGGCGCGCGGAGGAGCGGACCGGCCGCCGGGAGCGCGGGCCGCTCGCCGCCGAGCTGGGCATCGATCCGGAGAAGCAGGTCCTGCTGTACGCGCCGACGTTCCGCGCGGCGCCGGGCGGCAAGGTCCGCGCCTTCGAGGCCCCCTTCGACATCGAGGAGTTCGCGGACCGCTTCGGCGACACCCACACCCTGCTGATCAGGACGCACTACCTGAACAGCGTGTCGCTGCCGGCGTCGGTGCGCGGGCGGGTCGTCGACGTGTCCCGCCTCCACGACGTGACCCCGCTGCTCGCCCTCGCGGACGGGCTGATCACCGACTACTCCTCCGTGATGTTCGACTACGGGCTGCTGGACCGGCCGATGGTCTTCTTCGCGTACGACTACGACGAGTACGCCGAGGAGAACCGGGGCACCTACTTCGACCTGAAGGAGCACGCCCCCGGTCCGGTCGTGGCCACCGAGGAGGAGCTCTTCGGGGTGATCGCCAACCTGCCGGACGAGGCCGACGCCAAGTACGCGGCGGCCCGGCAGCGGTTCAACGCGGACTTCAGCGAGTACGACCGGGGCGACGCGGCCCGCCGGATCGTCAGCACGTTCTTCACCGGGAGCGGGAAGTGACCCACCAGACCCATGAGATCCGCGAGATGCACGGGATGCGCGAGATCCCTGAGATCCCCGAGGGGCCCGCGGGCGGCGGCCGTGATCTCTTCATCGTGTCCAACAGCGTGGACGAGATGGGTGGGGTCACGACCTGGACGCACCAGATGGCCCGGGCGTTCACCGACCGGGGCCACCGGGTGCACGTCATCGGCATCCGGCCGGCCCCCGCAGGGCGCGAGCACGAGTTCCCCGAGCCCCTGCCGTACCCCACGACCACCCTGTACGACGCGCACCCGCCGCAGCTGCGCTCGCTGCGCGGCCTGCGGGGCAGGCTGAACGCCGCCGAGCGCCGGCGGCACGCGCTCCGGGCCGCCGGGATGCGGGAGCGGGCCGAGCGGATGACGGCCCTGTTCGCCGCCGCCCGCCCCGGTGCCGTGGTGATCGTGACCCAGGTCTGGGCGATGGAGTGGGTGGCCCTCGCCGACACCAAGGGCCTCGTCGTCATCGGCATGAGCCACGAGTCGTACGCCGCGAGCGCGGCCGCCTCCCGGCTCGCCCGGGTCAAGCGCCACTACCGGGACGTCGACCGGCTGCTCGTCCTCACCCCCGGCGACGCGGACCGCTGGATCCGGGCGGGCATGGACAACGTCGGCCACATGCCCAACGCCCTGCCCTTCATGCCCGCGGAGCCGGTGCGCCGCACCGCGAAGGCCGTCGTCTCCGTCGGCCGCCTCTCGCACGAGAAGGGCGTGGACATACTGCTCGACAGCTGGGCCGAGGTCGCGCACCGCCACCCCGACTGGACGCTGCGGATCTACGGCGCCGGGGACGAGGAGCAGTCGCTGCGGCGGCGCACCACCGAGCTGGGGCTCGACGGCTCCGTGGAGTGGCGGGGGCGTACCAACGACGTCCTCGGGGCCCTCGAAGGAGCCTCGGTCTTCGCCCAGGCGTCCCGCGCCGAGGGCTTTCCCATCACCCTCCTGGAGGCGATGGCGGCCGGGGTGCCCTGCGCGGTGTTCGACTGCGCGCCGGGGGTCCGCGAGATCATCCGGGACGGCGAGGACGGCCTGCTGGCCCGGCTCGGGAACACCGTGGAACTCGCCGGCCGCATCAGCACCCTGATCAGCGACGGGGAACTGCGGGACCGCATGGGCGACGCCGCCTTCGAGAACGTGAAGCGGTACTCCGCCGACCGGATCACCGATCGCTGGGAGGCGCTGTTCGCCTTCCTGGAGCGCTGAGCCCGCGCCGAAGCGCCACCGGACGGCACGGAAGGGCCCGGGAGTCGAGTCGTGACTCCCGGGCCCTTCCGTGTGGTCCTCCGGCGGTCCGTGCCGCCGGTCGGGCGCCCGTCGGGCCCCTGGTGGGTCAGACCGCGGCGCCGCGGCGGGCGACCCAGCCGTCCCAGGCCGAGGTGATCATGTCGCGCACGTCGTGGCGGGCCTTCCAGCCCAGCTCCGACGCGATGCGGTCGGCCGCGGCGACGACCCGGGCGGGGTCGCCGGGGCGGCGCGGGGTGACGAGCGGCTCGGTGGTGTGACCGGTGATCTCGTTGATCAGCCGGACCATCTCGGTGACGGAGACGCCCTCACCGCGGCCGATGTTGACCGTGAGGTCGCGCGGCTCGCCCGCCTCGGCCCACTCCGCGAGCTTCCGCGCGGCGACCAGATGCGCGTCGGCGAGGTCCTCGACGTGGATGTAGTCACGGATGCAGGTGCCGTCGGGCGTGGCGTAGTCGTCGCCGAAGATCCGCGGGGCCTCCCCCGCGTCCAGACGCTCGAAGACCATCGGGACCAGGTTGAAGACCCCGGTGTCGGCGAGCTCGGGCGTCGCCGCGCCGGCCACGTTGAAGTACCGCAGGCAGGCCGTGGAGATGCCGTGCGCCGCGCCCGCGGCACGCACCAGCCACTCGCCGGCCAGCTTGGTCTCCCCGTACGGGCTGAGCGGCAGGCACGGGGTCTCCTCGGTGACGAGGTCGACGTCCGGCATGCCGTAGACGGCGGCGGAGGACGAGAAGAGGAAGTTGCGGACGCCCGCGGCGGCGACGGCCTCCAGGAGGACCGTGAGGCCGATCACGTTCTCGCGGTAGTAGTGCAGCGGCAGCTCGACCGACTCGCCGACCTGCTTCTTCGCGGCCAGGTGGACGACCCCGGTCACCCCGTGCTCGGCGATCACGCGGTCGAGGACCTCGCGGTCGAGCGTGGAGCCGACCACCAGGGGGACGCCTTCCGGCACGCGCTCCTCGTAGCCCGTGGACAGGTCGTCGAGGACGACGACCCGCTCGCCGGCCTGCGTCATGGCACGGACGACGTGGGAGCCGATGTATCCGGCGCCACCGGTGATCAGATAAGTCACTGCCCCAAACCCCTTTCAATGAGAGCTGCGGGAGATCCTTCGGAGTTTCGCCCCGATCGCCCGGAGCCCGTCACGGACACCCGGTGCGAGCCGCACCGCCAGCGATCCGTTCGCCGTCGTGTACTGCCGCACCAGCAGTACACCGTACCGGCTGCTCGGCACGAGCGACCGACGCTGCCGCTGCGTCGGCAGCCGGAGCGCCGTCGTGACGGCGGAGCCGTCCGCACAGGTCACCGTCGCCCGGACGTCCCAGAGCTGGACGCCCCGGTTCCCCGAACGGCGGCCCTCGCGGGCCAGGCCGGTGAGCCCGGCGGGGACCCGGCCGGACCATCCGGCCGGCCCCTCGGTCAGCTCGGTCCACTCGGTACGGGCGGGCGCGTCGGCCCCCCGGGGCACGAAGTCGACCCGTGCGGTACGGGGAACGGCGACGCTCAGCCGGCCGTACAGGTCGCGGACGGTGAGCCGCAGCGAGCCGCCCATCCCCGCGCCCGCGCCGCCGGTCGTCCCGGCCCGCAGGTCGCCGTCGACGAGCAGCGGAAGCCTGTCGAGCGGCAGCGTGTCCACGCCGTCCAGCTCCACGGGGAGGTCCTCGGACCAGACGGGGACGTCGCCGCCCAGGGCGTACGGCGGCAGCAGCCGTGCGGGGTCCGCGGTGAGCCGGGACAGCCGCTCCAGGTCGCGCGGCTCCGCGGCGGCCAGCACGAACCGGGCGGCCCAGCGGGCGGGCGCGGCCGCGGCGGCGATCTCGCCCTCCCCGAAGGTGCCGAGGTAGGCCCGGGTCAGCTCCCACCACGCGGCCCGGTAGGCGGCGTCGTGCTCCCGCAGGTCGCGGGCGTACAGGCGGAGGTCGTGTTCGAGGAACTTGGTGCGGCAGGCGGCGGCGAGCTCCTTGCGGCCGGCTGCCTCGAAGGTCTCCACGGCGGTGCGGTGGGCGGCGATCCGGGCCTCCCAGTTCGCGACGGCGTCCCGGTCCAGGGAGATCGAGAGCCGGGCGCCGGCGCGGCGCACGTGCCAGATGTAGACGGTGTCGGGGACGACGGCGACCCGGGGCGCGGCGGCCAGGACGCGGGCGGTGAAGAGGAAGTCCTCGTAGACGCAGCGTCCTTCGGGGAACCGGATGCCGTGCTCGGAGAGGAACGCCCGGTCGTAGACCTTGTTGACGCAGAGCGTGTCGTGCACGAGCGGCAGGAGGTCGTCCGAGGACTCCAGAACGGCGGGCTCGCGGTAGAGCGCGGGCTGCCAGCGCACGTCGCGGCCCTCGGGCAGCTCGCGCCGGACGCAGGCGCCGACCGCGACCGGGGCGCCGTGCCGCTCGGCCGCCGCCACCAGGGTCTCGGCCGCGCCCTCGGGCAGCACGTCGTCGCTGTCGAGGAATATCACGATGGGCGCCGTGACCGCCCGGACGCCGTCGTTGCGGGGGGTGCCGCAGCCGCCGCTGTTGACCGTGCGGTGGACCACCCGCAGCCGGGGGTGGAGCGCGGCGAGTTCGTCGAGGACCCGGGCCGTCCCGTCGCTCGATCCGTCGTCGACGGCCACGACCTCGGCGACGACCGGTCCCTGGTCGAGCACGGACCGGATCGCGTCGCCGACCAGCGCCTCGTCGTTGTGCGCGATGACGACGACGCCGAGCTTTCCTGCCACCTCAGTGGACGTGATGCTGCTCACACCGAGGATGCTACGGGCCCCCGGACGGCCGAACGGCCTCTGCCGGGCCCGTCCAACAGGACGGGTGAGCAGAGGCCGTGGGGTTGACGCGGTGTCCCGCCGGAAGCCGGCGCGGAACGGTCCGGCTAGAAGGGGTCGAACTCGTCGAACGCGCGCTGGGCGTCGTCCCGCTCGGCCTCGCGGTCGCGGCGGCGCTGCGCGGCCGGACGCGGGGCTTCGAGACGGTGGTCCTCGCCGCGGCGGCCGAGCATCTCGGCGCCGGCCATCATCGTCGGCTCCCAGTCGAAGACGACCGCGTTCTCCAGGGAGCCGATCGCGACGCCGTCACCCGCGCGGGCGCCGGCCTTCATCAGCTGGTCCTCGACGCCGAGGCGGTTGAGGCGGTCGGCCAGGTATCCCACGGCCTCGTCGTTGTTGAAGTCGGTCTGGCGGACCCAGCGCTCCGGCTTCTCGCCGCGTACCCGGTAGACGTCCTCGGCCTCGTCGTAGGTGACGGTGAAGCCCGCGTCGTCGACGGCCTTCGGGCGGATGACGATTCGGGTCGCCTCCTCCTGGGGCTTCGCCGCACGCGCCTCGGCGACGATGCCGGCGAGGGCGAAGGAGAGCTCCTTGAGGCCGAGCCGCGCCACGGCGGAGGCCTCGAACACCTGGTAGCCGCGCTCCTCCAGGTCAGGGCGGATCATGTCCGCGAGGTCCTGGCCGTCGGGGATGTCGACCTTGTTGAGGACGACGATCCGTGGCCGGTCCTCGAGACCGCCGTACTGCCGCAGCTCCTCCTCGATGATGTCGAGGTCGCTGACCGGGTCGCGGTCCGATTCCAGGGTCGCGGTGTCCAGCACGTGCACCAGGACCGAGCAGCGCTCGACGTGGCGCAGGAACTCCAGGCCCAGGCCGCGGCCCTGGCTGGCGCCCGGGATCAGGCCCGGCACGTCGGCGATCGTGTAGACGGTCGAGCCGGCCGTGACGACGCCCAGGTTCGGGACGAGGGTGGTGAAGGGGTAGTCCGCGATCTTCGGCTTGGCGGCGGAGAGGACCGAGATGAGCGAGGACTTGCCGGCGCTCGGGTAGCCGACGAGCGCCACGTCGGCGACGGTCTTCAGCTCCAGGACGATGTCCCGGGCCTCGCCCGGCTCGCCGAGCAGCGCGAAGCCGGGGGCCTTGCGGCGGGCGGAGGACAGCGCCGCGTTGCCGAGGCCGCCGCGGCCGCCCTGGCCCGCGACGAAGGTGGTGCCCTGGCCGACGAGGTCGGCGAGGACGTTGCCCTCCTTGTCGAGGACGACGGTGCCGTCGGGCACGTTCAGGACGAGGTCCTGGCCGTCCTTGCCGGAGCGGTTGTCACCGGCGCCGGGCTGGCCGTTGGTCGCCTTGCGGTGCGGCGAGTGGTGGTAGTCGAGCAGCGTGGTGACCGCCTGGTCGACGACCAGGATCACATCGCCGCCACGGCCGCCGTTGCCGCCGTCGGGGCCGCCGAGCGGCTTGAACTTCTCCCGGTGAACGGAGGCGCAGCCGTGGCCTCCGTTACCCGCGGCGACATGCAGCTCGACGCGGTCCACGAAGGTGGTCATGGGTGTGCCTCCATCAGATACGTGCGGAATGTCTATCTAGTAACACGCGAAAGGCGGACCCGCTTCCCGAACGGGAAGTGAGGTCCGCCTCCGCAGTTGAACCGATCAGGCGACCGGAACGATGTTCACGACCTTGCGGCCACGGTGGGTGCCGAACTGCACCGAACCGGCCTGCAGGGCGAACAGCGTGTCGTCGCCGCCACGGCCGACGCCGGAGCCCGGGTGGAAGTGCGTGCCACGCTGGCGGATCAGGATCTCACCGGCGCTGACGACCTGACCGCCGAAGCGCTTCACGCCGAGCCGCTGGGCATTCGAGTCGCGCCCGTTCCGGGTGGACGATGCGCCCTTCTTGTGTGCCATGTCTCAGTCCCTCTTACTTCGCAGCCGCGGGGATACCGGTGACCTTGATCGCCGTGTACTGCTGGCGGTGACCCTGGCGACGGCGGTAGCCGGTCTTGTTCTTGTAGCGCAGGATGTCGATCTTGGCGCCCTTGTGGTGGTCCACGACCTCGGCCGTGACCTTGATGCCGTCCAGGACCCACGGGTCGCTGGTCACGGCGTCGCCGTCGACAACGAGCAGGGTCGAGAGCTCGACCGTGTCGCCAACCTTGGCAGTGGAAATCTTGTCAACCTCAACGATGTCGCCGACAGCAACCTTGTGCTGGCGACCACCGCTGCGCACGATGGCGTACACGCGGATCTCTCTCTCACTCGGGATCGAAACCTCTGAAGCCAGCCGCTCACACGGGCCCGGGGGCCCGCGGCGTTCCGGAATCGGACGAGCGGCCTCTCCCGACGAGCGGGAGGGAGGTGCTCAGAGGCGCGGCGCGTCGATAGACACGCCGACGGTCTAGGTTACGGGCGGCTGCCTCGGAGGGTCAAATTCGCCCGTTCGGTACGGGCCGCCGCCCCGGCGTGCGGAGCGGCGGCCCGTACCCACCGGTCAGTCCTGGGCCGGGGCGGCGGTCTTCTCGGCCGCCTTCTTGGCCGTGGCCTTCTTGGTGGTGGTCTTCTTCGCCGCGGTCTTCTTGGTCGCCGCCGTCTTCTTGGTGGCGGCCTTCTTGGCCGTGGTGGCCTTCTTCGCCGCGGTCTTGCGCGCCGCCGTCTTCTTGGCGGGGGCGGGCTCGGCCTCGGCGTCGGTCGCCTCGGCGGGGGCCTCGGCCGGGGTCGCGGTCACCACGACGACGGCCGCGTCCTCGGCGCCCGACGGCGAACCGGCGGGAGCGGTGGCCTTGCGGACCACCCGGCGGCGGGCCCGCGGCGGGGCGGCCACGGGGGCCTCCTCGGCGACGGGCTCGGCGACCGGCTCGGCGGCCTCGGCGACCGGCGCCACGACGGGCTCCGGCTCCGGCGCGGCCTCGGCGACCGGCTCGACGACGGTCGGCCCGGCGGCCGGCTCCGTGGTCGAGACGACCGGGGAGGTCACCCGGCGGGTGGCCCGGCGACGGGCGCGCGGGGCCGGGGCGGCGGTCTCCTCGACCACCGGCTCGGCGGCGGCCTCGGCGACCGGCTCCACGGCCGGCTCCGGCTCCGCCACGGGCTCCGGCTTCGGCTCGGCCTTCGGCTTCGCCTCGTACTCGACGGCCTCGGTCTCCACGACCGGCCGCGCGGCGGCCGGCGCGGACACCCGGCGGGTCGCCCGGCGACGGCCGCGGCCGCGCGTCGCGGCGGCCTCCGCCTCGGCGACGGAGCCGTACAGCTCCTCGTCCGCGGCGATCGGCTCGGGCAGGGCCACCGGGGCGGCCAGCTCCGCGGCGACCTCGGCCTCGGTCTCGGTCTCGGCGGTCTCGCCGCCGGTCTCCGGGGCCTCGGTGTGCTCGTGCTCGTGGACGTGCTCGGCGCCGCCGCGGCCGCGCTTCTTCGAGCGCTTGCCGCCGCCCCCGCCACCGGCGGTGGTCGGCTGCTCCATGTGCACGATGACACCGCGGCCGTTGCAGTGGACGCAGGTCTCGGAGAAGGACTCCAGCAGGCCCTGGCCGACCCGCTTGCGGGTCATCTGCACCAGGCCGAGCGAGGTGACCTCGGCCACCTGGTGCTTGGTCCGGTCCCGGCCCAGGCACTCCAGGAGGCGGCGCAGCACCAGGTCGCGGTTGGACTCCAGGACCATGTCGATGAAGTCGATGACGACGATGCCGCCGAGGTCGCGCAGCCGCAGCTGACGCACGATCTCCTCGGCCGCTTCGAGGTTGTTCCTCGTCACGGTCTCTTCGAGGTTGCCGCCCTGGCCGGTGAACTTGCCGGTGTTGACGTCGACGACGATCATCGCCTCGGTCTTGTCGATCACCAGCGAGCCGCCGCTCGGCAGCCAGACCTTGCGGTCGAGCGCCTTCATGAGCTGCTCGTCGATCCGGTACGTCGCGAAGACGTCGACCTCGCTCGTCCACTTGGACAGGCGGTCGGTCAGGTCCGGGGCGACGTGGTGGACGTAGCCGTGGATGGTCTCCCACGCGTCGTCGCCGCTGACGATGACCTTGGAGAAGTCCTCGTTGAAGATGTCGCGGACGACCCGGACGGTCATGTCCGGCTCGCCGTAGAGCAGGGTCGGGGCGTTGCCGCTCTTCGCCTTCTTCTGGATGTCCTCCCACTGCGCCTGCAGACGCTCGACGTCGCGGCGCAGCTCGTCCTCGCTCGCGCCCTCGGCGGCGGTGCGCACGATGACGCCCGCGTCCTCGGGGACGATCTTCTTGAGGATGGTCTTGAGGCGGGCGCGCTCGGTGTCCGGGAGCTTGCGGCTGATGCCGGTCATCGAGCCCTCGGGGACGTACACGAGGTAGCGGCCGGGCAGCGAGACCTGGCTGGTCAGGCGGGCGCCCTTGTGGCCGATCGGGTCCTTGGTGACCTGGACGAGGACGGACTGGCCGGACTTGAGGGCGGACTCGATGCGGCGCGGGCCATGGCCCATGCCGAGCGCCTCGAAGTTGACCTCGCCGGCGTACAGGACGGCGTTGCGGCCCTTGCCGATGTCGACGAAGGCGGCCTCCATCGACGGCAGGACGTTCTGGACCTTGCCCAGGTAGACGTTGCCGACGTACGAGGTGGCCTGCTCCTTGTTGACGTAGTGCTCGACGAGCACGTTGTCTTCCAGGACGCCGATCTGGGTGCGCTCGCCGCTCTGGCGGACGACCATGACGCGCTCGACGGCCTCGCGGCGGGCCAGGAACTCGGCCTCGGTGATGATCGGGACGCGGCGGCGGCCCTGCTCGCGGCCCTCGCGGCGGCGCTGCTTCTTGGCCTCCAGACGGGTCGAGCCCTTGATGGACTGGACCTCGTCGACGCCGGTGCCGGGCTCGGCCTTCTCGCGGGCCGGGCGGGGCTCGCGGACCTTGACGACCGTGCGGACGCCCTCCTCCTCGGCGCCCTCGGCGTCGGCGGAGGCGTCCCCGCTGCGACGGCGGCGGCGACGGCGACGGCGGGAGCTGCTGGAGCCGCCGCCGAAGGCCTCGGCCTCCTCGTCCTCGCCGTCCTCGGCGTCGTCAGCGCTCTCGGCGGCCTGGGCGTCGCCCTCGTCCTCCGCGTGCGGCTCGTCGCCGTCCTCGGAGTCGGCGAGCTCACCGCGGCGACGGCGACGGCCGCCACGGCGGCGGCGCCGGGACGGGCGGTCCTCGTACTCGTCGTTCTCCTCGGCCTCGTCCGCCTCCTCGACCTCGTCGGCGGCGGCCTCGACCTCGGGCTCGTCGGCGACGGTGGCCGGGACGGGCTCGACGGCGACGGGCTCACCGCGGCGGCGGCGGCGACGGCGGGAGCCCTCGGGACGCTCGGCGGGCTCGGGGGTCTCCTCGGCCTCGGTGTCGGCCGTGGCCTCGACGAGCTCGGTCTCCTCGACCGTCTCCTCGTCCTCCGGCTCGACCGGGGCGGCAGCGGCGGCCGCGGCGGCGGTCTCCGGGGTCTGGAACATCGGCTCGGTGAAGACCGGGGCC
This sequence comes from Streptomyces sp. adm13(2018), assembly GCF_008042145.1. Taxonomy (GTDB): domain Bacteria; phylum Actinomycetota; class Actinomycetes; order Streptomycetales; family Streptomycetaceae; genus Streptomyces. Next base: position 597,270 of record NZ_RDBH01000129.1, on the reverse strand, counting down.
TGGAAGACGGCGACCGAGGGACGCGCGGCACGGCGCGACTCGCGGGCCGGGGCGGCCTCGGAGGTGAACTGCGGGGAGGTCGCGCGGCGGCGGCCGCGGCCACGGGTGGCGGCGGTCTCGGCCGCGGCGACCTCGGCCTCGTCGGCGGTGATCTGCGCGACGGCGGCCGTCGGGAGGGTCTCGCCGGTGGCGGCGGCCTCGGGGGCCGTCTCGGGCGAGGTGGTCTGGCGGGTGGCGCGGCGGCGGGTGCGCGGCGCGGGCGCGGCGGTCTCCTCCACGGCCGGAGCGGCCTCGGCGGCCGGGGCCGGCGCGGCGACTTCGGCGGCGGGCGCGGCCACAGGCTCCTCCGCGGCGGCCGGGGAGGTCACCGGCGAGGTGGCCTTACGGGTGGCGCGACGGCGCGGACGGGCCGGGGCGGCCTCGGGGGCCTCCTCTGCGGCGGCCGGCTCGGCCTGCGCGACCGGGGCGGTCTCCTCGGGGGCCTCGGCGGCGGCCGGGGAGGTCACCGGCGAGGTGGCCTTACGGGTGGCACGGCGGCGCGGACGGGCCGGCCGCCGCAGAGGAGGCCTCCTCGGCGGGCGCGGGTGCGGCGGCCTCGGCGGCGGGGGTCTCCACGACGGGCTCGGAGGTCTGCGCGGCGGGTGCCGCGGTCTCGGCGGCCGGTGCGGCGGTCTTGCGGGTGGCCCGGCGGCGGGTGCGGGGCGCGGGTGCGGCCTCGGCCGGGGCGGCCTCGGCGGGTGCGCTCTCGGCGGCCGCGGGTGCCGCGGTCTCGGTGGCCGGGGCGCTCTCGGCGGCCTCGGCGGTGGTGCCCGTCACCGGCGGACCGGCGGGGCGGGAGGCTGCGCGGCGCCTGCGGCGGGGCGGCAGCTTGTCACCGGGGGCGTTGGTGTCTTCGTTGGACTCGAGCATGCGGGGTTCTCCCGTCACGCTCCCGGGCGCCGCGTCTTGGTCCGGTCCGGTGGCACGGCCGCGCCTGGGGCGCGGTGCCGCCGTCCGGGGCGCGGGCGCCGCACGGGAGCTCTGTGTCTGGCTCGCCGGTTCCGTCCGCACGGTGCGGACGGCCTGGCGAAAGTCTTCTGGTCAGTGCGCTGCCCGACCCAGGTGGCTCCCGAGTACCAGGGCGGCGCTACGACGACCGCTCCCTACGCGGTGCCGGTACCCGGCGCCGTCGCTGAGGCGGTCGCGGCGGCCGTGGTAGATGCGGCCTTGACTGCCTCGCGGTCGGGCGCGAGCGGGTCGGTCACCGTGCCGGACTCCTCGTCGAAGAGCCCCTGCGCCAGCCTGGTCACCGCTGCGGGGACCGGCGGCGCCAGGTCGGCCACAGCTCGGAGACCGGACAGGACGTCGTCGGGTCGCACGGCAGGTGTCACGTGCCGAACAACCAGCCGCAGTATCGCACAGGCGCTGTCCAGCGGCCTATCACCCTGGGGATCGCCCTGGGGAGCGGCTGCCGTCAGCTCGGTGACCGCGGAGCGCGCGTCGAAGGTGCGGACGCCGTTCTTGGTCTTGCGCTGTACTTCCACGGTCTCGGCCGCGAGAAACGCCTCGGCGGCCTTCTCGGCCTCCTCGACGGTGACGCCTTCGAGGCGCAGCACCCACACGGAGGCGGTGAGCCGGTCGGCGAGGCCCGAGGTGCGGGCCTCGACGGCGTCGGTGATGTCGAGGCCGGCCGGGAGGGACTCGTCGAGCAGGGCCCGCAGGGTCTCCGGGTCGCGCGTCGCGGTGAGCGCGATCTCCAGGTACTCGGCCTCGGAGCCCGTTCCCGTGGGGGCGGCGTTGGCGTACGACACCTTGGGGTGCGGGGTGAAGCCGGCCGAGTACGCCATGGGCACCTCGGCACGGCGCAGCGCGCGCTCGAAGGCGCGCTGGAAGTCACGGTGGCTGGTGAACCGGAGGCGGCCGCGCTTGGTGTAGCGCAGTCGGATGCGCTGCACCGCCGGTGCGGGCGGCGGGCCTTCGGGCTGTCGCTTGCCCAGTGGTTCTTCTCCTCGGTGCGGGGCGGGCGCGGGGGGCGCGCCGCCCTCGAATGTACGGGGGCTCTCTCGGGGGCAGCCGGCTCGTCGCCCCTTTACGGGGAGATCTCGGACTCGGCCGCCGCGCCGGGAACGGTCTGTCGTGATGCAGCACCTCCCAGGTTACGCGCCCGACCCGGGAGACCGGGCACGGGCTCGGGCTCCCGGGGCCCGCCGAAGAGCGCGCGCCGGGCGTCGATGCGGGCGGCGGACACGATGGCGCGGGCGGCGGCGAGGGCGGCGGACACCGCCCGCGCGGCCTCGGCGGCGGCCTTCCGCGCGGGGCGCCAGAGGGCGTCGCGGACGAGGTGTACGACCGGGGTGCAGACGCCGCGGTAGAACCAGGCCGCGGGTCGGCCGATCAGGTGGTGGGCGAGCAGCCGCAGGACGCGGCCGACGGCGCGGGAGACGTGTCCGGCGACGCGCCAGGCGACCGCGTGCGCGTCGACGAGTTCGCGGCCGACGGCGGCGAGGAACCGGCCGAGAGGGGTGAGGACGGCGCGGTACAGGAAGACGGCGGGGGTGAGGAGGAGGACGCGCAGCAGCCGTCCGATGCCCCGGGCGAGGAGCAGGAGACCCCGGTCGAGCAGGACGAACGCCGTCCCGAGCACCTTCCCGGCGCCCCTGGCGAGCCGGGCGAGGCCGTGGCCGACCGGGGTGAGGACCCAGCGGTACGTTCGCGGCCGCGACGGGCACGGCCACGTAACGCCACAGGGCGACCCGGGGCAGGACGAGCACCGCACGCAGCAGTGCTCCGGCGCCGCGGCCGAGCGGGGTGAGCAGCCGGGCAGCCCTCGGGCTCCGTCGGCCGGGCTGGTTTCTCCGGTTGCGTGTGCGGGGAGACGCGGGCGGGTCACCTGTGGTTTCGTCCGGGTCCATCCGGGGTTCGCCCGCGGCGGCGCGGCCCGGGCGCCCCCGGTAACCGGACGGACGGGCACCGCCTGTGGGGGCTGGCCCCGTAGCCTGAGTCCGTACGCCCGTCCCGCATACCCCGACACGCTGAGGCTTGGTATGAAAATATCCTTTCTTCTGGTCGATCGCTGCCACATCGGAGGCGTGGTCAGCGCGATCCACAACCTGGCCAAGGCACTCGCGGACCACCACGAGGTCGAGCTCGTCTCCCTGCGCCGCAACCGCGACCAGGCGTTCTTCCCCCTCGACCCCCGGGTGAAGACCCTCGCGCTCAGCGACATGCGGAAGCACTCGCACACGTACGACGGCGACGACCCGATGATCGAGGCGTTCCCGCACATCTACCCCAACGAGCCCACGGACAAGAAGCCGTGGATCAGCCGCCTGGCGGAGCGGCGCCTGATGGAGTACCTGGCCACCACCGACGCCGACGTCGTGGTCAGCAACAACCCCAAGATCACCATCATGCTGGCGTACGCGGACCGCGACTTCCTCAAGGTCGCCATGGAGCACTCGCGCCCCGCCCAGTACGGCCCGCACATCCGGGACGCCCTCTTCCGGGACGCGTACCCGAAGATGGACGCCATCACCGCGCCCACGCCGGACGAGTGCGGCACGATCTCCCGGGTCGTCCCCGGGGTGAGCCACCTGCTCTCCCCCATGCCCAACTGCATCCCGGCCCACGAGGGCCAGATGTCCACCGGCGACAACAAGATCGTCGTCACCGCGGGCCTGCTCAAGCCGCACAAGGGCTTCGACGACCTCATCGAGGCCTTCTCCTCCGTGGCACCGCGCCACCCGGACTGGAGCCTGCGGATCTACGGATCCGGCCCCGAGCACGGCAAGCTGCGCAAGAAGATCAACGACTCGGGCAGCAACAACCAGGTCTTCCTGATGGGCCCGGCCACCCCGGTCACCCCGGAGTTCGCCAAGGCCTCCGTCTTCGTCCTCCCCTCGCGTCTCGAGGCCTTCGGCAACGTCACCGTCGAGGCGATGGCGGCCGGACTGCCCGTGGTCGCGTACGACGCCCCGCACGGCCCGCGCAACATCATCACGCAGGGCGAGGACGGCTACGTCGTCCCGCTCGGCGACAAGAAGGCGCTCGCCGAGCACATCGAGAAGCTGATCTCCGACGAGGACCTGCGCCGGAAGATGGCGGCCGCCGCCGTGGCCAACGTGGTCCGCTTCCAGGAGGCCGCGACCGTCGCCCGCTTCGAGCAGCTCGTCGAGACCATGCGCGCCCGCCGGGCCGTCCCCCGCACGGCCGCCGCCGTGGTCACCCCGCAGGGCGACGTCCGGGTGCGGGTCGAGGGACTGCCCGCGGGCAGCGACGCCGAGCTGGTCTGCAAGGACATCCGCAAGAAGGCCGACGAGGTCGTCCTCCCCTTCATCGGCGGCGAGGCCCTGATCGGCTCCGTCGGCAAGCTCGTCGAGGGCGACTGGGAACTGGCCGTCCGCGCCGCCGGCTTCGACCTGCCGCTGCGCTCGGCCGGCTGCGACACCCTCCACATGCTGGCGCTGCAGAAGCCCCGCACCGAGGGCCCCGCCCTGTCCCTGCTGCTGCCGCACGACCACACGGACGGCACCCTGCGGGTGCAGAGCCGGGTGCGCGCCCAGCACGTCGAGGTCGCCGCGCTGAACGTGGGCGCCACCGAGATCGTCGTCGACGCCGCCGCCTGGGGCGTCGAGCCCGGCAAGGGCAGCGTGATCGAGGCCGTCCACCGCAAGCAGGCCGACAAGAACTTCAGCGTCCCGGTGAAGGCCGGCGCCGACGGCCGCTTCACGGCCTCCCTGGACAACGCCGCCGCGGCCCGCCTGCACGAGCCCGGCGGGGAGGACATCTGGGACCTCTGGCTGCTGCCGGACCGCGACGCGGCCCGGATCCGCGTCTGCAAGCTGGCCACGGACGTGCTCACCCCGATGGCCGTCTTCACCTACCCGTACCCGGTGGTGAACGGTTCCGGCGCCCCGGTCGCGGCCCCGCAGCCCAAGGCGAAGAGCGGCTGGCGCGGCCGCCTGTCCGCGTCCGTCCCCGCGGCCGTCACCGGCGTGAAGCACGAGCTCCGCCCGTACTTCTCCAGCAACGGCCAGCTCTCGCTGAAGATCATCGACAAGAAGTGACCGGCGCGCGGTAGCCGGGCCCGGTCCGCACGACGGAGCACCCGGCCCGCACGACGGAGCCCCGGCCCGCAGGGAGACCTGCGGACCGGGGCTCTTCCGTTCTGTCCGGGTGTGCCCGGGGGGGCTGCCCGGGGGCACCGCCTAGAGCGGCGCGCCCTCTTCGGCGATCCGGAACATCAGGTCGGCGAGACGGGCGGAGGCGTGGCCGTCGTCCAGGTCGCAGAACTGGTGGTGGAACTCGTCGTACTTCTCCTGGTACTCGGCCGCCACCTCGTCGATCCCGCGGATCGCCTTGATCAGGTCGTCGGAGTTGTCGACCAGCGGACCCGGCGCGTCGTTCTCGAAGTCGAAGTAGAACCCGCGGAGCTTGTCGCGGTAGTGCTCCAGGTCGTACGTGAAGAACAGCATCGGACGACGCAGGTGGGCGTAGTCGAACATGACCGAGGAGTAGTCCGTGATCATGATGTCGGCGGCCACGTAGAGGTCCGCGATGTCCGGGTACTCGGAGACGTCGTAGACGAAGCCGTTCCCGGCACCGGGGATGCTGTCCACGATGTTGGAGTGGCGCCGGATGAGGAAGACGTGGTCGTCTCCGAGGCGGCGGCGGGCGTCCTCCAGGTCGACCCGCAGGTCGAACTTGAACTGGCCGCGGCTGTGCGACAGGTCGTCGCGCCAGGTCGGCGCGTACAGCACGACCTTCTTGCCCTCGGGCAGCCCCAGCTTCTCCCGCACCTCACGGGCCCGCTCGTCGCGGTCGTCGGCGTAGAGGTAGTCGTTGCGCGGGTAGCCCGTCTCGGCGATCAGCCCGTCGTAGCCCATGGCGCGCTTCAGGATGGGGGTGCTGAAACGGTTCGACGAGACGAGGATGTTCCAGTTCGCCGCCTCCTGGACCAGCCGCTCGTGGTAGTTCGGGTCGAACTTCGGCGCGTCGATGTCCAGGCCGATCTTCTTCAGCATCGTGCCGTGCCAGGCCTGCACGATCACCTGGCCCTCGCGCCGCTTGATCCAGTGCGGGAGGTGCGCGTTGGTGACGATGTAGCGCGAGCGCGCCAGCGCCTCGTACCAGTCGCGGCCCTGGAACTTGACGGCCTTGACGGTGTCGGGCAGCTCGACCTGGCCGTCCCGTACCAGCCACAGGTGCTCGACGTCCGCACCCCGGCGCAGCAGCTCCTCGTGGACGGCGCGCGGGCTGTCCGAGTACTGCTTGCCGTTGTAGCTGATGTACAGCACCGAGTCGCGCAGCGGCAGCTCGCGGCCGGCCTCGTAGACCTCCTGGCGCAGCTGGTACTGGCGGTTCGCGCCCTTCTCCATGGCCGTGAGGTCGGTCATGCAGTTGAGCTGCGGGTGGTCCTGCCAGTGGACCTCCAGCTGGTACTCGCGGCCGTTGTACGCGCTCTCCAGCGGGAACTGGGCCGCGGCGAGGCGGTCCACGACCAGCGGGATCGACGGCTCGTCGCCCGCACCGTCCAGGCGGAACACCCAGCGGCCGGCCTTCAGCGGCAGCCTGCCGTGGGAGCCCGACATCGTGGCGGGGCGGAAGGAGGCCTCGAAGCCGCCGTCCGGGAGGGCGGTCAGCGGGACCGTCTTCTCGTCGAAGCGGTTCTTGGCGCTGACCACCAGGTGGTGGCCCGACAGGTCGACGGCGGCGGTGCCGCGGATCGTGAACGTGCCCTCGGACTCCGAGATGCCGGTGATCTTGGCGCGCAGCGGGCGGCCGGAGAACTTCAGGTAGCCGTTGGCGCCGGAGAGGACGGCGACCTCGTTCAGCGAGGCGTCCTCGCCGAACGACTCGGGCAACCGGATCTGGAGGTCCTCCAGGCCGTCCCGGACGACGACCCGGACCTTCCGCGGCTCCTCCTGCGAGGGCACGGCGATCTGGATCTGGGTGCTCCAGTTGCGGCGCATCAGCTTCGCCGGGTCGGCGCCGCCGGCGGCGCGGGCCTCGGCGGTGTCCAGGTGCTCCGGCAGCAGGGCGATGTCGCGCAGCGGCACGCGGACCCGCAGCGGCGTGCGGCCGCCGGCGGCCAGCAGGGTCTCGACGGGGTACTCGAGCTCCTCGCCGCTGTTCTGGTTGCTGACCCGGAGGGTGATCTCGGTGCCCGGTACGACGGTCTCGCGGAGGTCGGCCTCCAGCAGGATGGTGTCACCGTCCTGCTCGAAGCCGGTGATCAGGACGGGGACCTTCTCGATGCGCAGCTTGAGGGCCGCGCGCCGCATCTCCGGGACCATCCGGTAGTTCTCGTCGAGCCACTGGTAGGGCGGGTAGGTGAGCCGGTCGGAGCCGTACGAGTGCACCGAGCGGGAGCGCACCAGACCGCCGGACAGCACGCGCATGCCGACGTGCCAGAGGCCTTCCTGCCAGCCGTCGCCCTTGCGGAAGCGGGCCGGGTCGATGACCGTCTCCCAGCCGGCCCAGTCGAAGCTGTGACCGCGCCCCTTGTGGCCGGAGCCGGTGGTGGCCTCGGGGTTGAAGACGTTGCCCAGGGGCAGCAGCATGCGGCGCTGGGTGCCGTCCTTCTTCAGCTGGAGCAGCTTCACGACGCTGCGCTTGCCGGTCTGGTCGACGTGGTCGATCCAGGCGTGGCCGGCCAGCCGCAGCTTGCCGTCCTCCCAGGACAGCTCCTTCAGCGGGGAGCGCAGCTGGAGGTCCCGGTCGACGCGCAGGACCTTCTTGGGCACCAGGTCCCCGTGGGACTCCAGCGAGGGGTACTTGGCGTACTTGCGGATGACGCCGCCGAGCTCGACGGGCTCGCCGAGCCGCTCCGCCTCGATGAACTCCAGGATCTCGGCCATCGCGTGCTTGCGGACGAGCAGCCACTTGACGCGCAGCGCGGTGGGCAGCCGGTCGAGGGTCTTGAGGTCGACCTGGTCGAGGTACTTGTTGGCCACGCGCAGGAACTCGGTGCGGTACTCCTCGTCGCCGTCGGGCAGCACGTTGAGGAAGATGCGCAGGTCGCCGGTGAGCACGGTGTGGTCGTACTCACGCTTCAGCGAGTCGGCGACGGGCTCCTTCTGCTCGGCGAAGAAGCGGCTGACGGACTCCACGGCGGACGCGCGGTCGCGGGCGGCCTTGGGCTCGTTGCGGCGCTGGGTGATCGAGGGGCTGGCCTCGCCCTCGCGCAGCCGCCAGTAGTACGTGGCCTGGCTGATGATGTCGACGGACTCGGCGAGGTACTGGGCCGGCACGATGACCGGGGTGTCCTCGTACAGCACGCCCTCGGGGAAGCGGAACGCGTGGCGCTCCCAGAAGTCGCGCCGGAAGATCTTGTTGCAGGCGATCCGGTCCGTGAGGAGCTGGCGCTTCTTGCTGACGTGCGTGCGCTTGACCGCGCCCCGGGAGAGGAACCGGTGCATCGGGGACTGCCACACCTTGGTCGAGTTGATGTGCTCGACGTTGCCGGTGGCGAAGGAGGAGCCGGTCTCCTCCAGGCTGCTGATCATCATCCGGTAGGCGTCCGGCGGGATCATGTCGTCGCTGTCGACGAACGCCAGGAACTCGCTCTCCGGGGCAAGGCTGTCGAGGCCGGTGTTGCGGGCGGCACCGAGTCCGGCGTTCTCCTTGCGTATGAGCCGGAAGCGGGAGTCCTTGGCCGCGAACTCCGCGGCTATCGCGTGGGACTCGTCCGTGGAGCCGTCGTCGATCATGAGGACTTCCAGGTCCTGGAAGGTCTGCACGGCCAACGAGTTGAGGCAGGCGGGCAGGTACTGCGCCACGTTGTAGATCGGGACGATGACGCTGAGCCGGGGTGCCATGTAGTTCTGCGTTCCTTTCCGTTTCAGACCCGCTCGACGAACGCGAGGCCTGAGGGATGACGGGGCGTGCTCTTCGGTTTTCCTGCGGACCGACGAGGACGTCTCCGCCCTCCGGGAAAAACCCGCCCAGCCCTCGGCAAGACCTGGTTCCGCTCGGCCTATACGACTCTGCGGCGACCCCCCGGCCGCCGCAGCGCTCCAGAATAGTCGATCCGTACCACAGGCGTTTTCCCGCCGTTGTGTCCGGCATCACCCCCGCGACGCCATACCACCGATCGGACAGAGGGTCCCGCAGGGGGTGAAAACGGCGCTGACGTGGGCGGGAGCGGCCCCGGGGCGGGCACCCGCGCTCCGGAGGCCGCGGAAGGGCTCCTGTCATACTTCATCTGAGCGGTTCGACTGAGGAGACAACAAGGCATGCCGGCTGCAGCTACCCCCAGATTCAGCGTGATCATCCCTGTCTACGGGGTCGAGGGCTACATCCGTGAGTGCCTCGAGTCGGTGACGTCACAGGGCTACGAGAACTTCGAGGTCATCGCGGTCGACGACTGCTCCCTCGACAGCAGCGGCGCCATCGTCGACGAGTTCGCCGCCCGCGACCCGCGGGTCCGTGCCGTCCACCGCGCCGAGAACGSCGGKKTCGGRGCCGCCCGSAACACCGGCGTGGAGCACGCCCGCGGCGACTACCTGCTCTTCGTCGACGGCGACGACTCGATCCGCCCCGGCTCCCTGCAGGCCATGGCCGACCGCCTCGACGCCGCCGAGGACCCCGAGATCCTGCTGTTCGACCACGTCCGCACCCATGTGGACGGCAGCGTCGAGGCCAGCAAGACCGGCCCGTACCTGGCCGCGATCCGCGACCGGGTGGTCCGCCCGGTCGACGAGCTGGAACTGCTGCGGATCTTCGCCGTGGTGTGGAACCGCGTCTACCGCCGCGACTTCTTCACGGGCGAGGGCTTCGCCTTCACCGACGGCCTCTACGAGGACGCGCTCATGGTCTACACGACCATGGCCGCCGCCGAGCGCGTCGCGGGCCTGGAGTACGTGGTCGTCGAGTACCGCCAGCGCCGACAGGGCAGCTCGATGCGGAGCAGCTCCCCGCGCAAGCACTTCGTGATCTTCGACCAGTACCAGCGGGTCTTCGACTACCTGGAGGGCCGGCCCGGCCTCGACGCGTACCGCCGGCTCGTCTTCGAGCGGATGGTCGCCCACTTCCTCTTCACCTTCGCGCGCGGCTTCCGAATACCGCGCAGCCACCGGCGCGCCTATCTGAAGCAGGCCGGCAAGACCTACCGCCGGAACGAGCCCGCGGGCTTCACCCCGCCGCCCGGCATGCTCGGCCTGAAGTTCAAGGTGGTGCGGACCGGTTCGTACGCCGCCTTCGAGGCCCTCAAGACGGTGAACGGCACCCGCGAGACGGCCTTCGGCGCGCTCGGCCGGACGAAGCGCTGGGGCGGCCGCAAGGCCCTGCGCGCCTACTACGGCGTGCAGCGCCGCCTCCCGCTGGACGAGAACCTCGCCGTCTACTCGGCGTACTGGGGGCGCACCCCCGGCTGCAACCCGCTCGCGGTGCACGAGGCCGCGAAGAAGCTCGCGCCCGCCCTGCGCGGCGTGTGGGTCGTGAACCAGGCGTACGCGGCCGGCACGCCGGCCGGACTGACCCGGATCGCCCCGGCGACCTTCGGCTACTGGAAGGCGCTGGCCCGGGCCAAGTACCTGGTCAACAACGTGAACTTCCCGGACTCCGTGGTCAAGCGCCCCGGACAGGTGCACCTCCAGACGCACCACGGCACCCCGCTCAAGCGGATGGGCCTCGACCAGCAGCAGTACCCGGCCGTCGCCCGGAGCATGGACTTCGACAAGCTCCTGGAGCGGGTGGACCGCTGGGACTGGAGCGTCTCGTCGAACCTGCACTCCACCGAGCACTGGGAGCGGGTCTACCCGGCCGCCTTCAAGACCCTGAACACCGGCTACCCCCGCAACGACGTCTACTACCGGGCCACCGCCGCGGACGTCCGCCGGATCCGGGGGGAACTCGGCATCGGGCAGGGCAAGAAGGCGGTGCTGTACGCCCCCACCGTGCGCGACCACCAGAAGGACGCGTTCGTCCCGCGCCTCGACTTCGCCCGCTTCGCCCGCGAACTCGGCCCGGACTTCGTGCTGCTGGTCCGCGCCCACTACTTCTACGGCGGCGACCCGGAGCTGAACGCGCTCGCCGAGCGGGGCGCGCTGATCGACGTGTCGGGGCACCCGTCGGTGGAGGAGCTCTGCCTGGCGTCGGACGCGCTGATCACCGACTACTCGTCGATCATGTTCGACTACGCCAACCTCGACCGGCCGATCGTGACGTACGCCGACGACTGGGAGATGTACCGCACCTGCCGCGGGGTGACCTTCGACCTGCTCTCCGGGAAGCCGGGCGACACCCCCGGTGTGATCACCACCACCGAGGACGAGCTGATCGAGGCCTTCCGCGGCGGCGCCTGGGAGGGCGAGCCGGCCGCGGCCCTGCGGCAGGCCTTCCGGGAGCGGTTCTGCTCCTGGGACGACGGCTTCGCCGCCGAGCGGGTGGTCCGCCGGGTCTTCCTCGGCGAGGAGCGCCCGCGGCCGGCCGTGGTCCCCGTGCCCGAGCGCACTCCGGCCCCGTCGCCGCGGGTGGCCGAGGCATCGGTGCCGCGCCAGGCGGACGCCCAGGCGGACACGGACGACCGCCCGGTGGCACGGGCCGACCACTAGGGTCGGTCGGTCCTCGCGGCCGGCCACGGGCCGTACGGACGGAAGAGGCGCCCGGAGCGGATTCGCTCCGGGCGCCTCTTCGTCGTTCCCGCGCGGGACCGGGGGCTACTTCACGACCGTCAGCGGCAGCAGCTTCTTGCCGGTGGGGCCGATCTGGATCTGGGTGTCCATCTGCGGGCAGACGCCGCAGTCGAAGCACGGGGTCCAGCGGCAGTCCTCGACCTCGGTCTCGTCGAGCGAGTCCTGCCAGTCCTCCCAGAGCCAGTCCTTGTCGAGACCGGAGTCCAGGTGGTCCCAGGGCAGGACCTCCTCGTAGGTCCGCTCGCGGGTCGTGTACCAGGCGACGTCCACGCCGAACTCGGGGAGCGTCTTCTCGGCGCAGGCCATCCAGCGGTCGTACGAGAAGTGCTCGCGCCAGCCGTCGAAGCGGCCGCCGTCCTCGTACACCGCGCGGATGACGGAGCCGATGCGGCGGTCGCCGCGGGACAGCAGGCCCTCGACGATGCCGGGCTTGCCGTCGTGGTAGCGGAAGCCGATCGAGCGGCCGTACTTCTTGTCGCCGCGGATCTTGTCGCGGAGCTTGCGCAGCCGCTCGTCCGTCTCCTCGGCCGACAGCTGCGGGGCCCACTGGAACGGGGTGTGCGGCTTGGGGACGAAACCGCCGATGGAGACGGTGCAGCGGATGTCGTTCTGGCCGGAGACCTTGCGGCCCTCGGCGATCACGTTCATCGCCATGTCGGCGATCTGGAGGACGTCCTCGTCGGTCTCCGTCGGCAGGCCGCACATGAAGTACAGCTTCACCTGGCGCCAGCCGTTGCCGTACGCGGTGGAGACGGTCCGGATGAGGTCCTCCTCCGAGACCATCTTGTTGATGACCTTGCGCATGCGCTCGGAGCCGCCCTCGGGGGCGAAGGTGAGGCCCGAGCGGCGACCGTTCCGGGTCAGCTCGTTGGCCAGGTCGACGTTGAACGCGTCGACACGGGTGGACGGGAGGGACAGGCCCACCTTGTCCTCCGTGTACCGGTCGGCGAGGCCCTTGGCGATGTCACCGATCTCGGTGTGGTCCGCCGAGGACAGCGAGAGGAGGCCGACCTCCTCGAAGCCCGTCGCCTTGAGGCCCTTCTCGACCATCTCGCCGATCCCGGTGATGCTTCGCTCCCGCACGGGGCGCGTGATCATGCCGGCCTGGCAGAAACGGCAGCCGCGGGTGCAGCCGCGGAAGATCTCGACGGACATGCGCTCGTGGACGGTCTCCGCGAGCGGCACGAGGGGCTGCTTGGGGTACGGCCACTCGTCGAGGTCCATGACGGTGTGCTTGGAGACCCGCCACGGCACGCCGGACCGGTTGGGCACGACCCGGCCGATGCGGCCGTCCGGCAGGTACTCGACGTCGTAGAACCGCGGGATGTAGACGGAGCCCGTCCGTGCGAGGCGGAAGAGGACCTCCTCGCGGCCGCCCGGCCTGCCCTCGGCCTTCCAGGCGCGGATGATCTCGGTCATGTCGAGGACGGCCTGCTCGCCGTCGCCGATGATCGCCGCGTCGATGAACTCCGCGATCGGCTCGGGGTTGAAGGCCGCGTGGCCGCCCGCGAGCACGATCGGGTGGTCGACGGTGCGGTCCTTCGCCTCCAGCGGGATGCCGGCCAGGTCGAGGGCGGTGAGCATGTTCGTGTAGCCGAGCTCCGTGGAGAAGCTCAGGCCGAACACGTCGAACGCGCCGACGGGGCGGTGGCTGTCGACCGTGAACTGCGGGACCTTGTGCTCCCGCATCAGCTCCTCGAGGTCCGGCCAGACGCTGTAGGTGCGCTCGGCGAGGACGCCCTCGCGCTCGTTGAGCACCTCGTAGAGGATCATGACGCCCTGGTTGGGCAGACCGACCTCGTACGCGTCCGGGTACATCAGCGCCCAGCGGACATCGGCGGACTCCCACGGCTTGACCGTGGAGTTCAGCTCTCCACCGACGTACTGAATCGGCTTCTGCACGTGCGGGAGCAGAGCTTCGAGCTGCGGGAAGACAGACTCGGCAGCAGACATCTCGAACCTTCGTGAGCTGGCAGGGGGGCGACTCTCAAGCGTACCCCGGTGCTCAGCGCGTCAGAGCCGCCGTGAGTTCCGGGGCGGAGGCCGCCGCCCAGAGCTCGGGCAGCGCGCGTTCGGCGGCCGCGGCGGCGGCTTCCTCGTGGCCGTACAGAAGTCCCCAGGTGAAGGCCGATTCACCGACGCCGTGGGCCTGGACACCGAGTTCGCGGACGGCCTCGCGGGCGACGACGGCGTCCTGGTGTTCCCCGAGCAGGGACTGGACGGCCTTGACCTTCTTTCCGAGCCGCTTGGCGGGCTTTCCGAGGGTGGGGCGGGCGGCCTCGGCGGCGTACCGGGCCCGTTTGGCGGCCTTGCGGGCCTCGTGGAGGGCGAGGTCCCGCTCGTGCCCGGGGTCGAGGGAGAGGGCGTGTCCGACCCGSTCGGCGAGCCGGTCGTGGTCCTTGCGGACGGCGCGGGCGAGGACCGCGGGGGCGTCATGGTCCGCGTCCTCGCGGAAGGGCGGGTCGGTGAGGAGGGCGTCGAGGGCGGTGAGGAGGGCGAGGTAGCGGTCGGAGTCGAGGGCGGCGAGGGCCTGGCGGCGGGCGCGCTTGCCGTGGGCGGCGTCGCGGCGGCGGAGCCGGGCCCTGACCGGCCCGAGGACGAGGGTGCGGGGCAGCTCGGTGACGCGGGCGCGCAGCCGAGCGTCGAGGACCTCCTGGTCGCGGGCGACGCCGAGCTCCCCGGCGAGCCACTTCAGCTCCTCGCCGAGCGGGTCGGTGACCTCCCGGTCGAGGACGCGGCGGTACGTCTTGAAGGCGCTGCGCAGCCGTCGGCAGGCGACGCGCAGCTGGTGGACGGCGTCGGGCAGGTCGCGCCGGACGGCGGGGTCGTGGAGGACGATCGRGTCGACCTGTGCGCGGACGTAGGTGAGGACGGCGGCTCCGGCGGTGCCGGTCCTCGCCGGGGCGGGCGGGGTCCCGGGGCCGCCGCCGGTCTCGTCGAGGGCCCTGGCCAGTTTGGAGGCGGCCCCGGCGGGCCGGATGTCGGCCTTCCTGAGGCGTTTCTCGACGGCGTCGAGGACGGCCGGGTCGGCGTCGTCGGCGAGCTCGACCTCGATCTCGGTCCAGGCGGCGGAGCCCTCGCCGGTCAGGCGTTCGGCGTGCACGGTGTCCACGGAGAGTTCGGCCAGGAGGGTGCCGTCGCCGTCGAGGAGGTGGCGGACGTCCCGCTCGGAGCGGAGGCGGACGACGGGGACGACCTCGGCGTCCCGGACCCGGGAGCGCAGGAGCCCCGCCAGGTCACGCGGGAGCGTGTCCGAGAGCGGGGCTCTGATCTCGTCGCGGACGCCGGGGGCGACGGGGAACTTGAGGTGCCAGCCGGCGTCCGCGCCGCCGGTGCGGCGCCGCAGGGTGAGCGCGCCGGCGGCGAGCCGCAGGTCGGGGGTGTCGTAGTAGACGGCGTCGAGTTCGGTGACGCCCTCGTCCGTGACCGCGGCCACCCCGGCCGCCCGGGTGAGGTCCGGGAGGCCGGTCCGGGGGGTGGCTTCGTACTTCCGCTCGATCTCTCGCTCCGTGTCCGCCATGCGTCGAATCTAGACGGGATGTGAACGTGGCGGGAGTACGCACGGCGGCCTGGCCGGAAACCGGCCGGTCGCCGTGGTCCCTATGCCGTCATCGGCCGCTGGGCCTTGATCGACTGGAGGAGTCCGATCGCCACCCACACCGCGAACATCGAGGAACCGCCGTACGAGACGAACGGCAGCGGCAGACCGGCGACCGGCATGATGCCGAGCGTCATGCCGATGTTCTCGAAGGACTGGAAGGCGAACCAGGCGATGATGCCGGCCGCGACGACGGTGCCGTAGAGCTCGGTGGTCTCGCGGGCGATGCGGCAGGCCCTCCAGAGGATGATGCCGAGGAGGACGAGGATGAGGCCGGCGCCGACGAAGCCCAGCTCCTCCCCCGCGACCGTGAAGACGAAGTCGGTCTGCTGCTCGGGCACGAACTGGCCGGTGGTCTGCGAGCCCTTGAAGAGCCCGGCGCCGAGGAGGCCGCCGGAGCCGATCGCGATCCTGGCCTGGTTGGTGTTGTAGCCGACGCCGGCCGGGTCGAGGTCGGGGTTGGCGAAGGCCGCGAAGCGGTTGATCTGGTACTCGTCGAGCATGCCGAGCGCGGTGACCAGGACGGCGCCGAGGACGCCCGCGCCGATCAGGCCGAGGACCCAGCGGTTGGAGGCCCCGGAGGCGAGCAGCACGCCGAGCACGATGACCGCCATGACCATGACCGAGCCCAGGTCCGGCATCAGCATGACGATGCCCATGGGGAGGGCGGCCAGGGTGAGGGCCTTGGCGACGGTGCGGTGGTCGGGGTGCAGCTGGTCGCCGGCGTCGACCTTGGCGGCCAGCAGCATCGCCATCACCAGGATGATCGTGATCTTCACGAACTCGCTGGGCTGGAGCGAGAAGCCGCCGCCGACGACGATCCACGCGTGGGCGCCGTTGATGGTGGCGCCGAGCGGGGTGAGGACGGCGAGGATCAGCAGGATCGAGAGGCCGTAGAGCACGGGGACCGCGCCGCGCAGGGTGCGGTGGCCGAGCCAGATCGTGCCGATCATCAGGGCGACGCCGATGCCGGTGTTGAGCACGTGCCGGAAGAGGAAGTAGTACGGGTCGCCCTGGTTGAGCTCGGTGCGGCCGCGGGTGGCGGACCAGACGAGCAGCGACCCGAGGAAGGAGAGCGCGAGCGCGGAGAGCAGCATCGGCCAGTCGAGCCGGCGGATCACCGAGTCGCGGGCGGTCAGCTTGGCGAGCGTGCCGCGTTCGGGGGCGTACCGGGAGACGGAGAAGCCGTGGGGTGCGGTCATCGGTTCAGTCCCTCCGCCAGGTGGCGGGCGGGCCCGCGAGTTCCTGCTGGTCGGGCTTGTCGGGGTCGGCGCTCTGGCCGGGGTCGGCCGGGTCGGCCGGCCCGGTGCCGTCCGGCGTGTCCGCCGGGGCGTCGGGGTCGATCTTGCCGACCTCCGGGTCGTACGGCGTGACCTTCGGGGCGTCGATGGAGCCGTCGGCCTCGATCTTCGGGAGGTTCTTCTGCGGCTGGGGCAGCAGGGCCCGCTTGAGGTCCTGCTTCCCGGCGTCGTCGAGTCCGTAGAGCGCGTCGTAGATGTTGCGGACGGCGGGGCCCGAGGCGCCGGAGCCCGTACCGCCCTGGGCGATCGTCATCACGATCGCGTAGTCCTTGGTGTACGTGGCGAACCAGGAGGTCGTCTGCTTGCCGTAGACCTCGGCGGTGCCCGTCTTGGCGTGCATCGGGATCTTGTCCTGCGGCCAGCCGCCGAACCTCCAGGCGGCGGTGCCGCGGGTGGCGACTCCCGCGAGGGCCTCCTCTATCAACGCCTGCGTCTTGCTGTTCATGGGCAGCTTGCCGTGGGACTTCGGCTTGATCTCGGTGACCTTCTTGCCGTCGGGGCTGATGACCGCCTTGCCGACGGTGGGGTTCCAGAGGGTGCCGCCGTTGGCGATGGCGGCGTAGATGGTGGCCATCTGGATGGGGGTGACGAGGGTGTCGCCCTGTCCGATGGAGTAGTTGACCGAGTCACCGGCGCGCATCAGGTTGCCTTCGAGGCAGTTCTCGTAGGAGAGCTGCTGCACGTAGGTGCCGCCGCGCTTGCCGATCTTGCACCAGTAGTCCTTGTTGGCCGACCAGAAGTCCTGCTTCCACTTCCGGTCGGGGACCCGGCCGGTGACCTCGTTGGGGAGGTCGATGCCGGTCTCGGCGCCGAGGCCGAACTGGTGCGCCGTCTTGTAGAACCAGTCGTTGGCGTTCTTCTTCGGCTTCATCCCGCCGTCCTTCTGCCACTGCTGGTGGGAGAGGGCGTAGTAGACGGTGTCGCAGGAGACTTCGAGGGCCTGGCCGAGGGTGATGGAGCCGTGGCCCTGGGACTCGAAGTTCTTGAAGACCTGGTTGCCGATGGAGTACGAGGACGGGCACGGGTAGCGGCCGTTGAAGTCGTAGCCGGCGTTGACGGCGGCGGTGGTCGGGATGACCTTGAAGATGGAGCCGGGGGCGGCCTGGCCCTGGATGGCGCGGTTGAGCAGCGGGAAGTTGGAGTTCTTGCCGGTGAGGGCCGCGTAGTCCTTGGCCGAGATGCCGCCGACCCAGGCGTTGGGGTCGTAGTCGGGCTGGGAGGCCATGGCGACGATCCGGCCGGTCTTGTTCTCCATGACGACGACGGCGCCGGAGTCGGCCTTGTAGTTCTCGCTGGTGTTCTTGTCGTGGACCTTGCGGGCCTCGACCATCGCGTTGTGCAGCTCCCATTCGGCGACCGCCTGGACGCGGGCGTCGATGGAGGTGACGACGTTGGAGCCGGGGACGGCGGGGTCGTTCTTGGCCTGGCCGATGACCCGGCCGAGGTTGTCGACCTCGTAGCGGGTGACGCCGGCCTTGCCGCGCAGTTCCTTGTCGTAGGTGCGCTCGATGCCGGACCGGCCGATCTGGTCGGAGCGGAGGAACGGCGAGTCGGTGTCCTTGGCCTTCTCGATCTCCGCGTCGGTGACGGGCGAGAGGTAGCCGAGGACCTGCGAGGTGCGGGCCTTGCCGGGGGCCGGGTAGCGGCGTACGGCGGTGGGTTCGGCGGTGATGCCGGGGAAGTCCTCGGCGCGCTCGCGGATCTGGAGGGCCTGCTGGGTGGTGGCCTCGTCCGTGACCGGGATCGGCTGGTAGGGCGAACCGTTCCAGCAGGGCTTCGGGGTCTTGGAGTCGCAGAGCCGGATCTTGTTGATGACGTCGTCGGGCTTCATGTCGAGGACGTCGGCGAGCCGGGTGAGGACGGTCCTGCCGCGGTCCTTCATCTTCATCAGCTCGGTGCGGGACGCGGAGACCACGAGCCGGGTCTCGTTGTCGGCGAGCGGGACGCCGCGGGCGTCGAGGACGGAGCCGCGCACGGCGGGCTGCACGACCTGCTGGACGTGGTTGTTCTTCGCCTCGTCCGTGTACTCCTTGCCGTTGCGGATCTGGAGGTACCAGAGCCGGCCGCCCAGGGTCAGCAGCAGGGAGAAGACGAGGATCTGGATGACGACGAGCCGGATCTGGACCCGGGGGGTCCGCCCTGTCTCGGGGATGTTGCTCATACGGCCGGGGCCCCCTCGGTCACAGTCGCTTGACTCCCTTGATGCGTCCGGCCCGTGCGGCGCGGTTGCGGGCGGTCTTCACGCGCAGGCCGCCGCGCTGGCTGCCGATCCTCAGGCCGGTGCCGGAGGAGAGCCAGCCGGAGGCGACGTCGGCGCCGTTGCCGCCGCCGGCGTCGGCGAGCGGGTCGTTCTCCGCGCGTCTGGCCAGGGCCATGATGAGCGGGACCGTGAAGGGCGCGAGGAGCAGGTCGTAGACGGCCGCGGTGAACAGCAGGGACCCCAGGCCGACATGGCGGGCGGCGGTGTCGCCGACGAGGGCGCCGACTCCCGCGTACAGCAGGGTGGAGCCGACGGCGGCCCCGACGACGACGGCCATCGGGCCGGTCGCCGAGGTCAGCCGGCCGTTCTCCGGGCGGGCGAGGCCGACCAGGTAGCCGATGACGCAGAGCACGAGGGCGTAGCGGCCGGCGGCGTGGTCGGCGGGCGGCGCCAGGTCGGCGAGGAGCCCGGCGGCGAAGCCGATGAGCGAGCCGCTGACGGGTCCGTAGACCAGGGCCAGGCCCACGACGGTGAGCAGGACGAGGTCGGGGACGGCGCCGGGGAGCTGGAGCCGGGCGAGGACGGAGACCTGGACGACGAGGGCCACCACGATCAGGGCGGCGGAGAGGAGGATCCGGTTGAACTTCACGGTGTGGTGTCCCCCTGGTCCTGGCCCTGCTGGTTCTGGCCCTGCTGGTTCCGCTGTCCGTCGGCGGCCTGTTGTCCGTCGGCCGGCTTCGGCGTGACCGTGACCGTGACGGTCGGCGCCGGTTTGGGCTTCTGGGGCAGGACCATGTCCCGCGGGTCGGCGGGGGGTGCCTGGACGACGACGCCGACGATGTCGAGCTTGGTGAAGCCGACGTACGGGCGGACGAAGATGTTGCGGGTCAGGCCGCCGCCCGCCGGGTCGACGCGGACGACCTCGCCGACCGGGACGCCCGGGACGAAGGGCTTGTCGGCGCGTGAGCCGAAGGTGACGAGCCGGTCGCCGGGCTTCACCTTGGCCTTGCCGTTGAGGAGCTGGACGACCAGCGGGCGGTCGCCCTGCCCGGTGGCGAAGCCGAGTTCGTCGGACTTCTCCATGCGGGTGCCGACGGTGAAGTCGGGGTCGTTGGCGAGCAGGACCGTGGAGGTCGACGGGCCGACGGTGGTGACGCGGCCGACGAGTCCGGAGCCGTTGAGCACGGTCATGTCGCGCTTGATGCCGTCGCGGGCGCCGACGTCGACGGTGACGGTCCAGGAGAAGCCCTGGGCCGCTCCTATGGCGATGACCTGGGCGCCCTTGATGCCGTACTGCCCGGCGCCGGCGGTCTTCAGCATGGCGTCGAGCTCGCGCAGCCGGTTGCGGTTGCGGTCGTCGCTGCCGAGCTCGGCCTTGAGTTCGGCGTTCTCCTTCTCCAGGGCGGCGATCCGGGTGTGCCGCTCGCCGGAGTCCCTGACCGCGCCTATGGCGTTGCCGATGGGGTCGACGGCGGCCGCCACACCGTTCTCGACCGGCCCGAAGACCGCGGCCGCGGCCTGTCGGGCACCGTCGACGGGTGACTCCTGGCCGCCGCGGATGTCCACCGTGATCAGTGCGAACGCGATGGCGATCAGCAGCACCAGGAGCAGCCGGCTCTCTCGTGTGTCCCTCACGTGCGGCGGCCGTGCCTTTCCTCGGAGTTCGGTTGTTCGGCTCTGCGGTGGTGCTCTCGTGGGGCTGTGCGGGTGGTGCTAGCGGCGCGGCTGGGCGTCGAGGACCTGCTGGAGGGCCTCGAACTCCTCGACGCACTTGCCGGAGCCGAGGGCCACCGAGTCCAGCGGGTCCTCGGCGATGTGGATCGGCATGCCGGTCTCGCGGCGGAGGCGCTCGTCGAGGCCGCGGAGCAGCGCGCCACCACCCGTGAGAACGATGCCGCGGTCCATGACGTCACCGGAGAGCTCCGGCGGGCACTTGTCGAGGGTGGTCTTCACCGCGTCGACGATGGCGTTGACCGGCTCCTCGATCGCCTTGCGGACCTCGGCGGCCGAGATGACCACGGTCTTCGGCAGGCCGGAGACGAGGTCGCGGCCGCGGATCTCGGTGTGCTCGTCCTTGTCGAGGTCGTAGGCGGAGCCGATGGTGATCTTGATCTGCTCGGCGGTGCGCTCACCGAGGAGGAGCGAGTACTCCTTCTTGATGTGCTGGATGATCGCGTTGTCCAGCTCGTCGCCGGCGACCCGGATCGACTGTGCCGTGACGATTCCTCCGAGGGAGATGACGGCGACCTCGGTGGTGCCGCCGCCGATGTCCACCACCATGTTGCCGGTGGCCTCGTGGACCGGGAGGCCCGAGCCGATGGCCGCCGCCATGGGCTCCTCGATGATGTGCACCTGGCGGGCGCCGGCCTGCGTCGAGGCCTCGATGACGGCGCGGCGCTCCACTCCGGTGATGCCGGAGGGCACGCAGACGACGACCCGGGGGCGGGCCAGGTAGCGGCGCTTGTGGATCTTGAGGATGAAGTAGCGGAGCATCCGCTCGGTGATCTCGAAGTCGGCGATCACGCCGTCCTTCAGGGGCCGGACGGCCACGATGTTGCCGGGCGTCCGGCCGATCATCTTCTTCGCCTCGGCGCCGACCGCGAGGATGCCGCCGGTGTTGGTGTTGATGGCGACGACGGACGGCTCGTTGAGGACGATGCCGCGCCCCCTGACGTACACCAGCGTGTTGGCAGTCCCGAGGTCGATAGCCATGTCACGGCCGATGAACGACATTGAGTTCCCCTTGTTTCCCATGAGGATGCTTCGGGCCTTCCCCAGCGAGCGTTGACGGCTTCTCAGGCAGGCGAAACGTTGGCTGAAGTGGGTGGCTGAAGGTGGTGCGGCGTGGAGTTTTCCATCGTAGTGCCGCCCGCCCGGATACCGCGCGGTGGTCCACCTCTGTACAGGTGACGGTAGGACGCGGCGATCCGTTCCCGGGATCGGCGTTCATATGCCTGGGGGCGACCGAATTCCTTCGGTCGCCCCACAGGCTGCTGCGTTCGGCTGACGCCGGGTCAGCGGATCCGGGTGCGCGACCGGGTGCGCATCCGGGTGCGGCTCAGACCAGACCGGGGAAGAAGATCTTGAGCTCGCGCCGGGCCGACTCCTCCGAGTCGGAGGCGTGGATCAGGTTCTCCCGGACGATGGTGCCGAAGTCGCCGCGGATCGAGCCGGGCGCGGCCGCGATCGGGTCGGTCGGACCCGCCAACTGGCGGACACCCTCGATGACCCGCTCACCCTCGACGACGAGCGCGACGACGGGGCCGGAGGACATGAAGCCCATCAGCGGCTCGTAGAAGGGCTTGCCCTTGTGCTCGCCGTAGTGCTGCTCCAGCGTCTCCTGGTCCAGCGTGCGCAGCTCCAGGGCCGCCAGGGTCCAGCCGGCCTTGCGCTCGATGCGGCCGATGATCTCGCCGACCAGGCCACGGCGGACGGCGTCGGGCTTGAGCAGGACGAGCGTGCGCTGGCTCACGGGGGAACTCCTTCGGAAAAGCGGTGTGCGGGCCTCCGAGGCTACAGGCCCCGCACGCCCCTCGATTACGCAGCGTCAGGCCCTGCCGAGGCCCCTGCGGCCTGGGCCTCGGCCCACCGTGCCTTGATGTCGTCGATCCGTCGCCCATAGTGAACGGAGGCCCACCACAGACCGGCGAAAACCGCCCCGAGGAAGAACATCGTGGGCACGATGAAGCCGCTCAGGATCAGCGCGATCTGGAGGGCCCAGCCGAGCTGGACGCCGCCGGGGCGGGTGACCATGCCGCAGAGCAGCACCGAGAAGACCATCGCGACACCGCAGACCCACCAGACGGTGGACATCGCGAGGCTGTCGTCCTTCATGGCGACGAGACCGGCGAAGCCGATCACGAAGAACTCGCCGATCAGTGTCGAGGAACAGAGCGTACGCATCGGGTTCAGCCCCTTCGCAGCAGCAGCCGGGCGTCGCCGACCGTGAAGATCGAACCGGTCACCAGGACTCCGGCACCGCCGTACTCGGCCTCCTCCTCCGCGAGGGTGATGGCCGTTTCGATGGCGTCGGGCAGCCGCGGCTCCACGACGACCCGGTCCTCGCCGAAGACCTCCACCGCGAGGGCGGCGAGCGCGTCCACGTCGGTGGCGCGGGGGTTGGAGTTCGCCGTGACGACGACCTCCGCGAAGATCGGCTCGAAGGCCTCAAGGAGACCCTTGGCGTCCTTGTCGCCGCTCGTGGAGACCACGCCGACGAGCCGGGAGAAGCCGAAGGCCTCGCTGACGCCCTCCGCCGTCGCCCGCGCGCCGTGCGGGTTGTGCGCGGCGTCCAGGATCACCGTCGGGGACGAGCGGACGATCTCCAGCCGACCGGGTGAGGCCACCTGGGCGAACGCCTGCCGGACCGTGTCGAGGTCCAGGGTGCGGGCGTGCTCCGAGCCGATGCCGAAGAAGGCCTCGACGGCCGCCAGCGCCACGACCGCGTTGTGCGCCTGGTAGGCGCCGTGCAGCGGCAGGAAGATGTTGTCGTACTCGCCGCCCAGGCCCCGCAGAGTGAGGAGCTGGCCGCCGACCGCGACCTCGCGGGCGACGATGCCGAACTCCATGCCCTCGCGGGCCACGGTGGCGTCGGCCTCGACGGCCTTCTTCAGCAGGACCTGCGCCGCGTCCACCGGCTGCTGGGCCAGGATCACGGTCGCGCCCTGCTTGATGATGCCGGACTTCTCCCCGGCGATCTCGGCGGGCGTCCCGCCGAGCCGGTCCGTGTGGTCCAGGTCGATCGGGGTGACGACGGCGACGGAGCCGTCGATGACGTTCGTGGCGTCCCAGGTGCCGCCCATGCCGACCTCGACGACGGCCACGTCCACCGGGGCGTCGGCGAAGGCCGCGTACGCCATTCCGGTGAGGACCTCGAAGAAGGAGAGCCGGTACTCCTCGCGGGCGTCGACCAGTTCGACGTACGGCGCGATGTCCCGGTACGTCTCGATGAACCGCTCGGCGGAGATCGGGGCGCCGTCCAGGCTGATGCGCTCGGTGATGGTCTGCACGTGCGGCGAGGTGTACCGGCCGGTGCGCAGCTCGAAGGCGCCGAGCAGGGCCTCGATCATGCGGGACGTCGACGTCTTGCCGTTGGTGCCGGTGACGTGGATCGAGGGGTA
Organism: Streptomyces sp. adm13(2018); assembly: GCF_008042145.1. Lineage (GTDB taxonomy): Bacteria > Actinomycetota > Actinomycetes > Streptomycetales > Streptomycetaceae > Streptomyces. The sequence continues at coordinate 573,436 of NZ_RDBH01000129.1, read as the reverse complement.
CGCGCGCTGCGGCTCGCCGAGGACGTCCATCAGGGCCGCGATCCGGGCGACCGAGGGCTCCAGTTTGGTCTCGCCCCAGCGGGTGGACAGCTCCGTCTCGACCTCGCGCAGCGCCTTGTCGAGCTCGGGGTCCTCCGGGCGGCTCGGCACCGGGTCGCCCTGGGGCCGGCCGCCCTGGGTGCGCAGGGTGCGGCTGCCGGCCTCGATCACCGCCAGGTCGGGGTCGCGCTGGGTCTCGGTGTCGACGATCTCGTCGAACTGTTCGTCGCTCTGGTCGCTCGGCTCACTCACGGGCCCAGTCTACGGACGGCCTCCGGCGCCACGACCGACAGGACCATGGACCCGCCCTTTCGGGACCTTCGGTCCACCGTCCGCGGTACCGGCCGGGCAAACTTGGCGATCATGGACATAGGGATCGACCTCGGCACGGCCAACACGCTCCTCTACGCGCAGGGCCAGGGCATCGTGCTCGACGAACCGTCCGTGGTGGCGGTCCAGGAGGGCTCGCGGCAGGCGCTCGCGGTCGGCACGGAGGCGAAGGAGACCATCGGACGCACGCCGGGTTCGATCACCGCGATCCGTCCGCTGCGGGACGGGGTGATCAGCGACTACGAGGCGGCCGAGGAGATGATCCGGCACTTCGTGCGCAAGGCCGTCCCGGGCCGGCGGCGGCCCCGCACCCGGATGGTGGTGTGCGTGCCGAGCGGGGTGACCCAGGTCGAGCGGCGGGCCATCGTGCACGCCTCCCTCGCGGCGGGCGCGCGGGCGGTCCATCTGATCGAGGAACCGATGGCGGCGGCGATCGGGGCCGGGCTGCCGGTCTCCGACCCGCGCGGCTCGATGGTCGTCGACATCGGCGGCGGTACCACCGAGGTSGCCGTSATCTCGCTCGGKGGYATCGTCACGGCKCAGTCCTTGCGGGTGGGTGGCGACCGGTTCGACGCGGCCGTCACCGACTTCGTCCGCCGTGAGTACGGGCTGCTCGTCGGCGAGCGCACCGCCGAGGACGTCAAGATCGCGATCGGCACGGCCTGGCCGGTGCCGGGCGAGGAGGAGCGGGAGGGCCGGACCTTCACCGTGCGAGGGCGGGAGCGGGTCGGCGGGCTGCCCCGGACGGTGGAGCTGACCGTGCCGGAGGTGCGGGAGGCGCTCGACGAACCGGTCGAGGCGATCATCGCGGCGGTACGGGCCACGCTGGAGGAGTGCCCGCCCGAGCTGTCCGGCGACGTCATGGAACGCGGGATCGTGCTGACCGGCGGCGGGGCGCTGCTGCCGGGGCTGGACCTGCGGCTGGCCTCGGCGACGGGCATCCCGGTCTTCGTCGCGGACCGTCCGCTGGACTGCGTGGTCCTGGGATCGGGCCGCTGCGTGGAGGACTTCGACGGCCTGCAGCGGATCCTGGGCAAGGCGGAGACGGTGCGGTGAGGGGCGGGACCCAGGCGCCCGGGCCGACGGCGCGGGCTCCGCGGGGGCGCGGGTCCCGGACCGAGGGCGGAGGGCCCCGGGCCGGGTGACGCGGCTCTCGCGCGGGCGCGCGGGCTCCCGGCGGGGCGTCGGCGCGGCGGGGGCTCCCGGCAGGGCGTAGGCGCGGCGGACTCAGTGCGGCAGGCCGGCCGGCAGCAGGGCTGTCACCCGGTAGGTCCCGTTCTCGCGGCGGGCCTCCAGGGTGCCGCCCATGCTGGTGACCCGCTCCCCCATCGAGAACAGACCGGTGCCGGTGGACACCGGTGCCGGGTCCGGCGGGCTCTTCGGCAGCGGGTTGCGGACCTCGATCCGCAGATCGGGCCCCTCCACCGTGATCGCGACCGTCACGGGCAGCCCAGGGGCGTGCTTCGCCGCGTTCGTCAGGCACTCCCGTACGACCCGGTGGACGGCCGCCTGCCGCAGCGGCGAGAGGGCCTTGGCCTCCACGGCCACGGCCAGCTCGACGGCGCTGCCCATCCGCTCGCTCTCCCGGGCGAGTTCGGCGAGCCCTTCGAGACCCGGGGTGGCCGCGTCCCGGTCGGCACGGCGCACGATCGTCTCGTTCAGCATCAGATGGGCGCGCCGGGCGGTGTCCGCCAGCTCCTCGAAGTCCTTCCGGTGGGCCTCTCCCCTGGCCCGTACGGCGAGGACCTCGGCGCGCACCGCGAGCACCGTCAGCTCACGGCCGACCAGGTCGTGGACGTCCCGGCCGACGGAGATCCGCTCCTCCTGGACGGCCTGCGAGGCGGCCGCCTCGCGCCGCTGGGCCTCCAGGGCCCGGACGAGGTCCTGCCGGTACGCGGCGATGCCGACGCCCGCGGCGAGGACCCCGATCGGGACCACCAGGCTCAGGAAGTCGCTGAGGGTGTCGCCGTGCCGGGCCGGCCAGCCGGGCGTCTGGAACAGTCCGTAGGCGACACCGACGTACAGCAGGGTGGCGAGGACGGCGGCGCGCCGGCCCCGGTACCGGCCGATCGAGTACAGCGCGAACTGGATCATGGTGAGTTCGTGCAGCCAGCCCATCAGCACGAGCGCCACCAGGTACGGGACCCAGGGCAGCCGGCGGCGGAGCACCAGGGTGGCGGCGCCGGCCGCGAGGACCAGGGTGGCGGTGACGCCGGTCAGGGAGTTGTCGGCGCGGGCGAGCCCCGGCACGTCCAGGCACATGAGGCCGAAGGCGCTGAGCGCGGCGACGACGTCGAGGGCGCGGGCCGACCCCGCCCACCGGTCCACGCAACGGCGGAACGCGGGGACGGTGGGGAGGCGGAGCATGCGTTCCATCATCCAGGGTCTTTCGTCCCGACGACGGGGACCTGAAGTCCCGTCTGATGTGACATCGGGCACTTCGTCCGTATCTGCCCCGGGGCGGGTCCGGCCGGGCGCGAAGTCCCCGTCCCCGGCGGATACGCGGAGGGGCCCGGAACCGACCTGCGGTTCCGGGCCCCTCCGTGCGGGCTACGCCTGCGGCAGGTTCGCCAGCTGCGTCTGGATGCGGGCGATGTCCTCGTCCGCCTTGGCGAGGCGGCCGCGGATCTTGTCGACCACGTTGTCCGGGGCCTTGGCCAGGAACGCCTCGTTGCCGAGCTTCCCGTTGGCCTGGGCCTTCTCCTTCTCCGCCGCCGCGAGGTCCTTCGCGAGGCGCTTGCGCTCGGCGGCGACGTCGATCGTGCCCGACAGGTCGAGCGCGACGGTGGCGCCGGCGACCGGCAGGGAGGCGGTGGCGGAGAAGCCCTCGCCCTCCGGCTGGAGGCGCAGCAGCTGGCGGATGGCGGCCTCGTGCGGGGCCAGCGCCGTGCCGGTCACGTCGAGGCGGGCCGGGACCTTCTGGCCGGGCTGGAGGCCCTGGTCGGAACGGAACCGGCGGACCTCGGTGACGACCCGCTGGACGAGCTCGATCTCCTTCTCGGCGGCCTCGTCGCGGAAGCCACTGTCCTTCGGCCACTCCGCGACGACGAGGGACTCGCCGCCGGTGAGGGTGGTCCACAGGGTGTCGGTGACGAAGGGGACGATCGGGTGCAGCAGGCGCAGGGTCACGTCGAGGACCTCGCCGAGGACCCGGGCCGAGACCTTGGCCTGCTCGCCGCCGTCGAAGAAGGTCGTCTTGGACAGCTCGACGTACCAGTCGAAGACCTCGTCCCACGCGAAGTGGTAGAGGGCGTCGGCGAGCTTCGCGAACTGGTAGTCGTCGTAGAAGGCGTCGGCCTCGGAGACGACCTTGTTGAGCCGCGACAGGATCCAGCGGTCGGTCGCCGACATGTCCTCGACGGCCGGCAGCGGGCCCTCGACCGTGGCGCCGTTCATCATGGCGAAGCGGGTCGCGTTCCAGATCTTGTTGGCGAAGTTCCGGGAGGCCTGGACCCAGTCCTCGCCGATCGGGACGTCGACGCCCGGGTTGGCACCCTTGGCCAGGGTGAACCGCAGGGCGTCCGAGCCGTACTTGTCCATCCAGTCCAGCGGATTGACGGTGTTCCCGAAGGACTTCGACATCTTCTTGCCGAACTCGTCGCGGACCATGCCGTGGAACGCGATCGTGCGGAACGGCGGCTGGCCGTCCATCGCGTACAGACCGAACATCATCATGCGGGCGACCCAGAAGAACATCAGGTCGTAGCCCGTGACCAGGACGGAGTTCGGGTAGAACTTCTCCAGGTCCGGCGTCTGTTCGGGCCAGCCCATCGTGGAGAACGGCCACAGGCCGGACGAGAACCAGGTGTCGAGGACGTCGGTGTCCTGCGTCCAGCCCTCGCCCGTCGGCGGCTCGTCGTCGGGGCCGACGCAGACCAGCTCGCCGTCGGGGCCGTGCCAGACGGGGATGCGGTGGCCCCACCACAGCTGGCGCGAGATGCACCAGTCGTTGAGGTTGTCGACCCAGTCGAAGTAGCGCTGCGACATGTCCGCCGGGTGGATGTCGACCCGGCCGTCGCGGACCGCGTCACCGGCGGCCTTGGCCAGCGTCTCGACCTTGACCCACCACTGGAGGGACAGCCGGGGCTCCAGCGTCGTCTTGCAGCGCGAGCAGTGCCCGACGGAGTGGGAGTACGGACGCTTCTCGGCGACGATCCGGCCCTCGGCCCGCAGGGCGGCGACGATGGCGGAGCGGGCCTCGAAGCGGTCCAGGCCCTGGAAGGGGCCGTGGACGGTGATGACACCGCGCTCGTCGAGGACCTCGATGGACTCCAGGTCGTGGCGCTGGCCGATCGCGAAGTCGTTCGGGTCGTGGGCGGGGGTCACCTTGACCGCGCCCGTGCCGAACTCCGGGTCGACGTGGGTGTCGGCGACGACCGGGATGGTCCGGTCGGTCAGCGGCAGCTTGATCCGCCTGCCGATCAGGTGCGCGTAGCGCTCGTCGTCCGGGTGGACGGCGACGGCGGTGTCACCGAGCATCGTCTCGGCGCGGGTGGTGGCGACGACGATGGTGTCCTCGCCCTCCCCGTACTGCATGGAGACGAGCTCGCCGTCGTCGTCCTGGTAGTCGACCTCGATGTCGGAGATGGCCGTCAGACAGCGCGGGCACCAGTTGATGATGCGCTCGGCGCGGTAGATCAGGCCGTCGTCGAACATCTTCTTGAAGACGGTCTGGACGGCGCGGGACAGGCCCTCGTCCATGGTGAAGCGGTCCCGGCTCCACGCCAGGCCCTCGCCGAGGCGGCGCATCTGACCGGCGATCTGACCGCCGGACTCGGCCTTCCACTCCCAGACGCGCTCGACGAAGGCCTCGCGGCCCAGGTCGTGCCGGGACTTGCCCTCCTTGGCGAGTTCGCGCTCGACGACGTTCTGGGTGGCGATGCCGGCGTGGTCCATGCCGGGCTGCCACAGCGTCTCGAAGCCCTGCATGCGCTTGCGGCGGGTGAGGGCGTCGATCAGGGTGTGCTCGAAGGCGTGGCCCAGGTGGAGCGACCCGGTGACGTTCGGCGGCGGGATGACGATGGTGTACGCCGGCTTCTCGCTCTTCGCGTCCGCCTCGAAGTACCCCCGGTCTACCCAGCGCTCGTACAGCGGCCCCTCTACCTCGGCCGGCGCGTACTGGGTCGGCAGTTCGGTGGTGGGCGCTGTCTGCTGCTGAGTGTTCTCGGTCACGGGCCCAGTTTAGGGGTGTCTTCGCCTTGTCCTGAAACGCTTTGGTTCGGTAACGGTGTGGCCCCCGCCGCACTGAGGCCCCCGACGTTCCGCCAGGATGTTCGGAGGCATAAACATCCTGTGAGGGGAACCAGTCGATGAGCTACAACCAGCCGGGCCCGTACGGCCAGCAGCCGCAGCAGCCCGGGCCCTACGGCCAGCAGCCGGGACCGTACGGCCAGCAGCCGCAGCAGCCGGGCCCGTACGGCGCGCAGCCCGGCTACGGCTACCCCCAGCAGGCCCCGCAGGGCGTCCCGCCGCAGCAGCCCCCCTACGGCTACCCGCAGCAGCCCCAGCAGCCCGGCCCGTACGGCCAGCAGCCGCAGTACGGCGCCCCCCAGGGCCCCGGCGGCTAC
>NZ_RDBH01000129.1:558341-567400 GCF_008042145.1 Streptomyces sp. adm13(2018) | reverse complement strand
CACCAAGGGCTACAAGATCACCCCGGCGTCCACCGTCGGCGAGTTCAAGAAGGAAGGCGACGGCAAGAGCGGGGAGCTGGCCCCCGAGCAGAAGGTCGCCGCCGACGCCATGGGGATCAAGAACGCCCAGCAGGCCCAGGCCTCGTACAAGTCCGGCAGCTCGAACGATCCCCTCAAGACCAAGAACATGAGCCTGAACGGGATGTGGGGCGAGGTCGCCGACCCCGAGAAGGCGATCGACGCCGCGTTCGCCAACTACGGGAAGAACCAGGGCGCCAAGACCCAGGACGTCAAGGTGACCCTCGTCGGCAGCGCGGAGAGCAAGACGCCCGCCGGGTTCGAGGGCGCGCTCATGAAGTGCCAGAACGTCACGCTCGAGACCACCAAGGAGCAGACCACTCCGGGTCCGAAGTCGTTCACGGTGCCCACGTGCATCTGGGCGGACTACGGAACCGTGGGCGTGGTCAACGCGCTCGACCCGTCGACGATGCTGACCGGCGGCCAGGGCTTCACCCTGGACCAGGTGGCCGAGCTGACGGCCCAGCAGTACAAGGCCTCGCGCAGCAAGGCCTGATCCGGCCCCCGTACAAGCGGAAGGGGCGCCCCGCCGACCGGCGGGGCGCCCCTTTCACGTCCGTACGCGTCAGGCGGACTTCTCGTGCCTGCCGTCGTTCTTCACGATCCGCGGGACCAGCGTCGGGTTCACGTTGTTGCGGACGACGTCCGCCGTGATGACCACGCGGGCCACGTCCTTGCGGGACGGGACCTCGTACATCACCGACTGGAGGACCTCCTCCATGATGGCGCGCAGACCGCGCGCGCCGGTGCCGCGGAGGATCGCCTGGTCGGCGATGGCCTCCAGGGCCGGGCGGTCGAAGTCCAGCTCCACGCCGTCCAGTTCGAAGAGGCGCTGGTACTGCTTCACCAGCGCGTTCCGCGGCTCGACCAGGATCTGGAGGAGCGCCTCGCGGTCCAGGTTGTGGACGGAGGTGAGGACGGGGAGACGGCCGATGAACTCGGGGATCATCCCGAACTTCACCAGGTCCTCCGGCATGACCTCCTGGAACTGGTCGCTCGCCTCGATCTCCCGCTTGGAGCGGATGGTCGCCCCGAAGCCGATGCCCTTGGCGCCCGCCCGCGACTCGATGATCTTCTCCAGACCGGCGAAGGCGCCGCCCACGATGAAGAGCACGTTCGTCGTGTCGATCTGGATGAACTCCTGGTGCGGGTGCTTCCGTCCGCCCTGCGGCGGCACGGAGGCCGTCGTGCCCTCCAGGATCTTCAGCAGGGCCTGCTGCACGCCCTCGCCGGAGACGTCGCGCGTGATCGACGGGTTTTCGCTCTTACGGGCGACCTTGTCGATCTCGTCGATGTAGATGATCCCGGTCTCGGCCTTCTTGACGTCGTAGTCCGCCGCCTGGATCAGCTTGAGCAGGATGTTCTCGACGTCCTCGCCGACGTAGCCGGCCTCCGTCAGCGCCGTCGCGTCGGCGATGGCGAACGGGACGTTGAGCATGCGCGCCAGCGTCTGGGCCAGGAGCGTCTTGCCCGAGCCCGTGGGGCCCAGCAGCAGGATGTTGGACTTCGCCAGTTCGATGGCGTCGTCCCGCCCCGCGCCGCCGCCGTTCTCGCCGGCCTGAACGCGCTTGTAGTGGTTGTACACCGCGACCGAGAGGGCCTTCTTCGCGGGCTCCTGCCCGACGACGTACCCCTCGAGGAACTCGTAGATCTCGCGGGGCTTGGGGAGTTCCTCCCAGCGCACCTCGCTCGTCTCCGCGAGTTCTTCCTCGATGATCTCGTTGCAGAGGTCGATGCACTCGTCGCAGATGTACACACCGGGACCCGCGATGAGCTTCTTCACCTGCTTCTGGCTCTTACCGCAGAACGAGCACTTGAGCAGGTCGCCGCCATCACCGATGCGTGCCACGAGGTGCTTCCCCTTCGCCTGGGAGCGCCTGGTTCAGCGACTCCTGGTGCCTCATATTCGACGGTACCTTGCCGGGCCCCCCGTTCGGGCCCCCCTTGGCACGGTTCACATGGTCGTGATTCGGCCACGCGCCCCGTGCCGAGGGAAGGTCGGGCGTCAGCGCTCCGAGGAGGCCGCGCTCTTACGGGTCGAGACGATCTGGTCGACGAGCCCGTACGCGAGGGCGTCCTCGGCCGTGAGGATCTTGTCGCGCTCGATGTCGTCGCGGATCTTCTCGATCGGCGTGGAGGAGTGCTTGGCCAGCATCTCCTCCAGCTGGCTGCGCATGCGCAGGATCTCCTTGGCCGCGATCTCCAGGTCGGAGAGCTGCTCACGTCCGGTGCCGCCGGACGGCTGGTGGATCAGCACGCGGGCGTTCGGCAGGGCCATCCGCTTGCCGGGGGTGCCGGCGGCGAGCAGCACGGCCGCGGCGGAGGCCGCCTGGCCCATGCAGACCGTCTGGATGTCCGGCTTCACGAACTGCATCGTGTCGTAGATCGCCGTCAGCGCGGTGAAGGAGCCACCGGGGCTGTTGATGTAGATCGAGATGTCGCGGTCCGGGTCCATCGACTCCAGGCACAGCAGCTGCGCCATGACGTCGTTGGCCGAGGCGTCGTCGATCTGCACGCCGAGGAAGATCACGCGCTCCTCGAAGAGCTTCGCGTACGGGTCGTACTCGCGCACGCCCTGCGAGGTGCGCTCGACGAAGCGCGGCACGACGTAGCGGTTGTCCATCGGCGCGCCGGTGTAGAGGCCGCTCGCGGAGAGGTTGTTCTGCATCTGGGTGTTCACCGTCCTGGTGGCGTTCGGTGGGCTGGGGCTCTTGGGCGGGCGGACGGGCTCAGGCGCCCGTGCCGCCGCCGCCCGGAACACCTGCGGCGTGCGTGATGATGTCGTCGATGAGGCCGTAGTCCTTGGCCTCCTCCGCGGTGAACCAGCGGTCGCGGTCGCCGTCGCGGATGATCGTCTCGACGGTCTGGCCGGAGTGGTGCGCGGTGATCTCGGCCATGCGCTTCTTCGTGCGAAGGAGGTACTCGGCCTGGATCTTGATGTCGGATGCGGTGCCGCCGATGCCGGCGGAGCCCTGGTGCATCAGGATGTCGGTGTTCGGCAGCGCGAAGCGCTTGCCGGGGGTGCCGGCGGTGAGCAGGAACTGGCCCATGGAGGCCGCCATGCCCATGCCGATGGTGACGACGTCGTTCGGGATGAACTGCATGGTGTCGTAGACCGCCATGCCGGCCGTCACCGAGCCGCCGGGGCTGTTGATGTACAGGAAGATGTCCTTGTCCGGCTCGGCGGCCAGGAGGAGCATCTGGGCGGTGATCTTGTTGGCGATCTCGTCGTCGACCTGCTGGCCGAGGAAGACGATGCGCTCGCCGAGCAGCCGGTTGTAGACATGGTCGCCGAGGCCGCCACCGATGGACGGCTCACCCGCGGCGTAAGGCTTCAGATTCGTCACGTATCCACCTGCTCGTCTCCGACGGCCAAGCCGTCTCAGCGTCTCGTACCGAGGGCACTGCCCTCTCTTCATGGACCCTAACGCGCAGGTAGGACAACGCCATCCCGCTTCCCTGACTGTTCGCTGGGAGCGCAAGGTAGTTGGGGCCGCATGACCGGGTCCTCGTACGTCCACGGGCCCGTACGCACTGGCGTGCGTACGGGCCCGTGGAGCGGGGTCCGCGCGGGGCGGAGGGCCCCTTACTTGTCCTCGGAGACCTCGGCGTCGCCGGTGGCGGCCTCGACCGCCTCGGCGGCGGCCTCGACGTCGTCCTCGTCGTCGGAGAGGTCGACGACCTCGCCGTTGCTGTCGACGACCTTGGCGGCCTCGACGACGACCGCGAGGGCCTTGCCGCGGGCGACCTCGCCGACGAGCATCGGCACCTGGCCGCCCTCGGCCACGGCCTGGGCGAACTGGTCGGGGCTCATGCCGGAGGAGGCGGCACGGCGGAACAGGTGCTCGGTGAGCTCCTCGCGGGAGACGTCGAGCTTCTCCTTGTTGACGAGCTCATCGAGGATGAACTGCGTCTTGATGCCCTTCTCGGCCTGCTCCTTGGTCTCGGCCAGGAACTCGTCCTCGGTCTTGCCCTGGATCTCCAGGTACTTGCCGAGGTCGAGGCCCATCTGGCCGAGCTGGTGGTGCTCCAGGTTGTGCTTGCGGGTGTTGATCTCGTCCTCGAGAAGCTTCTCGGGCATCGGGACCTCGACCAGCTTGAGGAGCTCGTCGAGGACGCGCTCCTGGGCCTGGGTGGCCTGGTCGAACTGCTTCATGTTCTCGAGGCGCTTGCGGCTGTCGGCCTTGAGCTCGTCGAGGGTGTCGAACTCCGACGCCATCTGCGCGAACTCGTCGTCGAGCTCGGGGAGCTCGCGGGCGGAGACGGCGGTGACCTTGACGGTGACCTCCGCGTCCTTGCCCTCGGCGGAGCCGCCCTTCAGCTGGGAGGTGAAGGTGGCCTCGCCACCGGCCTCCAGGCCCTTCACGGCCTCGTCGATGCCGTCGAGCAGCTCGCCCGAACCGATGGTGTACGAGACGTCGCTCGCGACACCGTCGGGCAGGACCTCGCCGTCGACCTTGGCCTCCAGGTCGATGGTGACGACGTCGCCGTCCTGGGCGGCGCGCTCGACCGCGGAGGTCGAGGCGAAGCGCTCGCGGAGCTGCTCCACGGACTTCTCGACGTCCTCGTCGGTGACCTCGACCGCGTCGACGGTGACCTCGATGCCGGAGTAGTCCGGGATCTCCAGCGTCGGGCGGATGTCGACCTCGGCGGTGAAGGCCAGCAGCTCGCCGTCCTTCAGCTCGGTGATGTCGACCTCGGGCTGGCCGAGCGGGTTGACCTCGGCCTCGTTGACGGCCTCGGTGTAGAACTTCGGGAGCGCGTCGTTGACGGCCTCTTCCAGCACGGCGCCGCGGCCGAACCGCTGGTCGATCACGCGAGCCGGGATCTTGCCCTTACGGAAGCCCTTGACCGTGACCTGCTGGTTGATCTTCTTGTACGCCGCGTCGAGGCTGTCCTTGAGCTCCTCGAAGGGCACCTCGACAGTGAGCCGAACCCGGGTCGGGTTCAGGGTCTCCACGGCGCTCTTCACGGTTCGGTCTCCTTGTGGCTGATTCCTGGAATCCACCGGCGCCGCGTGTGGCGGTTCCGGCGGGTCGGCCCGGTCAGAAAGACACACGGGCACGCAGCTTGCATAGTAACCGCAAGCGGGATGACGCCCACAACGTGATCAAGAGCGCGAACGGTGCGCATGATCGTCATGGTCGGGGTGGCGGGATTTGAACCCACGGCCTTCCGCTCCCAAAGCGGACGCGCTACCAAGCTGCGCCACACCCCGTCGGTGCGACACGTAGGGTACATGGACGGGGACTCTGCGGCGCCCCCCGATTTCGGGGTGTGCGCGAAGGGCCCCCGAACCGCTACCATGCTCTTCGTGCCGCGGTCCTCGTGACCTGCGGCGCGATGCTGTGCGGGTGTAGCTCAATGGTAGAGCACTAGTCTTCCAAACTAGCTACGCGGGTTCGATTCCCGTCACCCGCTCCATGTGCCCCGGGGCCGGTCAGGATTGCTCTCCTGACCGGCCCCGCGGCGTTTCCCGGGGTCGGTCAGGGGCACGTGAGATGCCGGGGCGGGCGGACGGCCGCAGACTGGGCTGAGAGCGACCCCCCCCTCTTCGCACCGGAGGCCTTCCATGAAGGACCTGAAGTTCGAGCAGAAGCGCTCGCTGTCCCGCGAGGAGGCGGCGGACCAGCTGGCCGCGCTCGCCGACGCCCTGCGCCGGGGCGGCGAGGCCGAGCTGGCGATGGGGGCGGGGACCCTGAGCCTCCGCATCCCCGAGGAGCTCCGCTGCGAGCTGGAGTTCGAGGTGTCGGACGGCGAGATCGAGCTGGAGATCGAGTTCACGTGGCCGACCCGGGCCCGGCGGCGGGCGGCCGAGCCGCCGGTGAAGAGCGCGGAGCAGGGGACGGACACGGGCACGCCGAAGCCCCCGGCCAGGACGAAGAAGACCGCGGCGAGGACGGCGGGGTCGGCGAAGTCGGCCGCGCCGAAGCGGGCCGCGGCGGCCTCCGGTGGCGGCCGGAGGACGAAGCGGGCGGCGGCGAAGCCCGCGGCGGCCTGAGGCGGGTCCCGCCCGGGAGCCTGCCAGGGGGCCGTACCACTCAGGAGCCTGCCGGGGCGTCCCGCTCAGGAGCCTGACGGCCGCCGGCTCAGGAGCCTGCCGGGTGCCGGGTCAGAACTTGATCGAGGCGACCGTCTGCGTTATCGAGTCCAGGAAGCGCTGGATGTCGTCCGCCATGCCGGTCGAGGCGAGGAAGAAGCCGAAGAGGACCGCGACCACGGCCGGGCCGGCCTTGAGGTTTCCCCCGCGGATCAGCACCACCATGATGATTGCCAGCAGCAACACCACAGACAGTGAAATGGCCACACTGATCACACCCTTGGTCGGTCCCGCCTTGCCCACCAGGGGGACTCCTGCTGACGATCCCGGCCATCACCTGCGGAACCATCCTCAACCCCGTCTGGTGCGCACCCGCCGCCCTCGTCCTGCCGATCGTCGCCGGCGGACTCCTGCTGCGCCCCGCCAGCCTCCTCGGCCTGTACGCGGCCGCCGCCGGCGCCCTCATCGTCGAGTCCGTCGTCCTCGGCCCCTACACCCAGGGCCCCGCGCGCGTCACCCCCGGCACCGTCCTGGTCGTCGCCGCCTGCGGACTCTTCGGCCTCCTCATCGCCCAGTTCCGCGCCCGGTCGTCGTTGACGTCCTTGGCGACGGCCTCGATCAGGTCCCAGGCGACGCCGTCGAAGCCCTCGACGACGCAGCGGTCGGCCTCGCCGGTGAGGCGGTCGATGCCCTCGGCGATGTCCCGGTCGGCGGCCTCGACCAGGCCGTCGGTGAAGAGCATGAGGACGTCGCCTGGGCGCAGGTTGCCCTTGTCCGGGTGGAACTCGGCGCCGTCGTAGACGCCGAGGAGGGGTCCGTCGGCGGCCTTCTCCTCCCAGCGTCCGCTGCCCGCGTGGAGCTGGAGGGCGGGCAGGTGGCCGGCGGAGAAGAGCTCGTAGTCGCCGGACTCCAGGTCGAGGACGAGGTGGATGGAGGTGGCGAAGCCCTCGTCCCAGTTCTGCCGGAGGAGGTAGCCGTTGGCCGCGGGCAGGAAGCCGTGCGGCGGGAGGGAGCCGAGGAGTCCGCCGAAGGCGCCGGAGAGCAGCAGGGAGCGGGAGGCCGCGTCCATGCCCTTGCCGGAGACGTCGGTGAGGACGACCTCCAGGGTGCGGCCGCCGTGGGTGCGGGCGGCGACGACGAAGTCGCCGGAGAAGGACTGGCCGCCGGCCGGGCGCAGGGCCATCTCGCGGTGCCAGCCCTGCGGGAGCCGCGGCAGGGCGCTCTGGACGCGGATGCGTTCGCGGAGGTCGAAGAGCATGGTGCCGCCGCGTCGCCAGGGCACGCCGACCCGGGCGCGGAACTGGGCGATGAGGAGGCCGAAGAGTCCGCAGGCGGCGACGACCAGGACGGTGCCGGGGGTGACGCGCGCGGGGCCCTGGGTGTAGGGGCCGAGGACGACGGACTCGACGATGAGGGCGCCGGCGGCGGCCGCGTACAGGCCGAGGAGGCTGGCGGGGCGCAGCAGGAGTCCGCCGGCGACGATCGGCAGGACGAGGGCGGCGGGTGCGCACCAGACGGGGTTGAGGATGGTTCCGCAGGTGATGGCCGGGATCGTCAGCAGGAGTCCGGCGAGGGCGAGCCAGTCGGAGCCGTCCCCGCGGAAGTAGTCGACGCCGGATCTGCGCAGCGCGGTGCGGGCCCGGCGTACGCGTCGGCGCATCCGGACCGCGTACGTCGTCACTCCGGCGCGCTGTCCCATTGGCCTGGACCCTATCCATCCCGCCCGGCGTCGTGCAGGGGTACCCCGGTGACAATGTGCGTGAAATCGGGTCGCCCCGGGCGGGCGCCGCTGATATCGATGGCATATGACTACTGAACTGCGGGTTCTCGACCCGACGGAGTGGGACCGCTGGTACGGAGTCCTCGAACTCGCCTTCGGGGGTGTGGCCGAGGCTCCGGAGGAGCGGAGCCTGTGGCGCGACCTGACCGAGTTCGAGCGGTCCCTGGGGGTGTGGGACGGGGACCTGTGCGTCGGTACGGCGGGGGCGTTCACGTTCCGGCTGACGGTGCCGGGCGGGGCGTCGGTGCCGGTGGCCGGGGTGACGATGGTGAGCGTGGCGGGCACGCACCGGCGGCGCGGGATCCTGACGTCGATGATGCGGCGGCAGTTGGACGACCTGCGGGCGGCCGGGGAGTCGGTCGCGGTGCTCACGGCCTCGGAGCCGGAGATCTACGGGCGTTTCGGCTACGGCCTGACCGCGTACACGGCGCGGGCGACGATCGACACCACGCGGGTGCGGCTGTCGGTGCCGGCGGGTACGGACGAGGTGCGGCTGCGGCAGGCCGATCCCGGCGAGTCGGCGGCGGCGTGCGAGGCCGTCTACGCGCGTCTGGTGCCCACGCGTCCGGGGATGCTCGTCTCGATGCCGGGCTGGGAGCGGCTCGCGCTGCTCGACCCGCCGGGGGACCGGGAGGGCGCGTCCCCGCTGCTCTGTGTGCTGGCCGAGCGGGACGGGGAGGTCGTGGGGTACGCCCATTACGCGGTCAAGCCGGACTGGTCGTTCGAGGGGTCGGCGGGGTCGGTGATCGTGCACCGGCTGTTCGGCCTCGATCCGGCGGCGGAGGCGGCGTTGTGGCGGTTCCTCTGCTCGGTGGACCTGACCTCGGAGGTGCGGATCCTCAGCCGTCCGGTGGACGACGGCTGGCAGCACCTGGTGAGCGATGTCCGGCGCTGTGCGCCGCGGCTGCGGGACGCGCTGCATCTGCGGCTGGTGGAGGTCGGCGCGGCGCTGGAGGCGCGGACGTACCAGGCGCCGGTGGACGTGGTGTTCGAGGTGGAGGACGCCTTCTGCCCCTGGAACGAGGGGCGGTGGCGGCTGGTCGGGGACCAGAAGGGCGCCACCTGTACCCGGACCGCGGATCCGGCGGATCTGGCCTTGTCGGTACGGGAGTTGGGCGCGGCCTATCTGGGCGGGGTCTCGCTTGCGTCGCTGGCGGGGGC
>NZ_RDBH01000129.1:547145-558241 GCF_008042145.1 Streptomyces sp. adm13(2018) | reverse complement strand
GCTCGGATCGCGAGCCCGAGCATTGAACACCGGGAACGGGGGTGATCGGAAGACCTCATTCCGGAACGTTGCGCGGACCACTGCGCGAGGGGGCGCTGGCCGAGGCCTCGACGGCGTTCGGGTCGACGGTCGCGCCCTGGCTGCCGCACGGGTTCTGAGCCGCGGGCCCCGGGGGCGCGTGCGTCAGCGGGTCTGGCAGTCCGGGCACCAGAAGAGGTTCCGGGCCGCCAGGTCCGCGGTGCGGATCTCCGCGGTGCAGAGGTGGCAGGGCAGGTGGGCGCGCCGGTAGACGTAGACCTCGCCGCCGTGGTCGTCCACGCGGGGCGGCCGGCCCATCGCCTCGGGGGTGTGCTCGGGGCGGACGGTGTCGATGCGGTTGAGGCGGACGCCCTCGCGCATGAGTTCCACGAGGTCCGCCCAGATCGCGTCCCATTCGCGGCGCGTCAGGTCGCGGCCGGCGCGGTAGGGGTCGATGCCGTGGCGGAAGAGGACCTCGGCGCGGTAGACGTTGCCGACTCCGGCGATGACCTTCTGGTCCATGAGCAGGGCGGCGATGGTGGTGCGGGAGGCCGAGACGCGGCGCCAGGCACGGTCGGGGTCGTCGCCGTCGCGGAGCGGGTCGGGGCCGAGGCGGTCGTGTATCGCCTGCTTCTCGGCGTCCGTGATGAGCGCGCAGGTGGTGGGGCCGCGGAGGTCGACGTACGACTCGGGGTTGGCGAGGCGCAGCCGGACGGTGTCGGTGGGCGGCGGGGCCGGGGCGTCGCCGAAGGCCACCTTGCCGAAGAGGCCGAGGTGGATGTGGATCCAGCCGGCGCCGCCGAAGCCGAGGAAGAGGTGCTTGCCGTGGGCCTCGGCGGTGTCGAGCACGGCGCCGTCGAGCAGGGCCGCGGAGGCGGTGAACCTGCCCTGCGGGCTGGTCACCCGCGCGGACCGGCCGCCGAACCGTTCCCGGTGGTCGGCGGCCAGTCGGTGGATCGTGTGCCCCTCGGGCATCAGGCGGTCGGCTCCTGCGGGTGGTGGGCCGGGATCGGGGGGAGCTCGCCGGTGGTCTCGTAGGCGGTGAGCATGTCGATCCGGCGGGTGTGACGCTCGTCACCGGAGTAGGGGGTGTTGAGGAAGATCTCGACGAACTTCGTCGCCTCTTCCCGCGTGTGCATCCGGCCGCCGACGGAGATCACGTTGGCGTTGTTGTGCTCGCGGCCGAGGGCGGCGGTCTGCTCGCTCCAGGCGAGGGCGGCGCGCACCCCCTTCACCTTGTTCGCGGCGATCTGCTCGCCGTTGCCCGAACCGCCGATGACGATGCCCAGGCTGTCCGCGTCCGCTGCCGTCTTCTCGGCGGCGCGCAGGCAGAACGGCGGGTAGTCGTCGAGGGCGTCGTAGATGTGGGGACCGCAGTCGACGGGCTCGTGGCCGTGTGCCGTGAGCCACTCCACGAGGTGGTTCTTGAGTTCAAAGCCGGCGTGGTCGGAACCGATGTAGACGCGCATGAGGCGAGTGTGGCACGTCGGGGGCCGGGTAGCAGGCAGCGGGGTGGGGACCTTCGTCCGGTCTGGTACGGACCTTCGACTCTCGCGCAGTGGTCCGCGCAACGTTCCGGAATGAGGTCTTCCGATCACCCCCGTTCCCGGTGTTCAATGCTCGGGCTCGCGATCCGAGCGACCCCCACACGCAAGGAAGCGTTCATGAACACGCAACCGACCCTGACCAAGGACGGCGAGGAGACCGGCACCCCCGGGACGCCGCCCTCCGGCGACGGCCTCAAGGCCGGTCTCAAGAACCGCCATCTGTCGATGATCGCCATCGGCGGCGTCATCGGCGCCGGCCTCTTCGTCGGCTCCGGCTCCGGCATCGCCGCCGCCGGCCCGGCGATCCTGCTCTCCTACGCCCTCGTCGGCACGATGGTCGTCTTCGTGATGCGGATGCTGGGCGAGATGGCGGCCGCGCGGCCGTCCTCCGGCTCCTTCTCCGCCTACGCCGACCAGGCGCTCGGCCGCTGGGCCGGATTCAGCATCGGCTGGCTCTACTGGTTCTTCTGGGTCGTGGTGCTCGCCGTCGAGGCGACCGCGGGCGCGGTGATCCTGGAGAGCTGGGTGCCCGCGGTGCCGCAGTGGGCCTGGGCCCTCATCGTGATGGTGGTGCTCACCGCCACCAACCTCGGCTCGGTCGCCTCCTACGGCGAGTTCGAGTTCTGGTTCGCCGGCATCAAGGTCGTCGCGATCGGCGCGTTCGTCGTCATCGGTCTGCTCGCCGTCTTCGGCGTGCTGCCCGGCTCGGACAACCCGGGCGCCGGGTTCGCGCACCTCACCGACAGCGGGGGCTTCTTCCCGATGGGCGCGGGGGCGATCCTCACCGGCGTGCTGATGGTCGTCTTCTCCTTCATGGGCAGCGAGATCGTCACCCTGGCCGCCGGCGAGTCCGAGGACCCGCAGAAGGCCGTCACCAGGGCCACCAACAGCGTCATCTGGCGGATCGGCGTCTTCTACCTGGGCTCGATCTTCGTCGTCCTGACCCTGCTGCCGTGGAACGACAAGTCGATCACGGAGAAGGGCTCGTACGTCGCCGCCCTCGACTCCATCGGCATCGCGCACGCCGGCCAGATCATGAACGTGATCGTCCTCACGGCCGTGCTCTCCTGCCTGAACTCGGGCCTCTACACCGCCTCCCGCATGGCCTTCTCGCTCGGCCGCCGCGGTGACGCACCCAAGGCCTTCGCCAAGGTCAACAAGCGGGGCGTGCCGGTGGCCGCGATCCTCGGCTCCGTCGTCTTCGGCTTCGTCGCGGTCTTCTTCAACTACAAGTGGCCGGACACCGTCTTCGCGTTCCTGCTGAACTCGTCCGGCGCGGTGGCGCTCTTCGTCTGGCTGGTCATCTGCGTGACCCAGCTGCGGATGCGCGGCATCATCCTGCGCGAGACGCCGGAGAAGCTCGTGGTGCGGATGTGGCTCTTCCCGTACCTGACGTGGGCGACGATCGGCATGATCGTCTTCGTCCTCGGCTACATGCTCTACGACGGCGGCAGCGCCCGTGAACAGGTCGTCCTGTCGCTGCTGGTGGCCGCGCTGGTGATCGCCGTGTCGCTGGTCAAGGAGCGCGTCGCGAAGTCCAGGGCGTCGTCCCCGACCGAGTAGGACTCGCGGAGCGCCGCGTACGAAGGAGGGCCCGCCGTTCCCCGGGGAACGGCGGGCCCTCCTCGTGTCCGTGCGGGCGGTGGATCAGCCCTTGCGGCCGAGCAGCTTCCAGGCGGTCGGCAGGACGCCCATCGCGAGCGCCGCCTTCAGGGCGTCGCCGATGAGGAACGGGGTGAGGCCGGCGGCGACGGCCTGGCCGAGGCTCATGCCGGTGGCGAGGGCCAGGTAGGGCACGCCGACCGCGTAGACGATCGCGGAGCCGAGGACCATCGCGCCGGCGGTGCGCAGGACCGAGCGGTCCGCGCCGCGGCGGGCGAGGGCGCCGACGACGGTCGCGGCGAGCAGCATGCCGAGGACGTAGCCGAAGGACGGCATGCCGTAGCCCGAGGTGGCCTGCGCGAACCACGGCACGCCCGCCATGCCCGCCACGGCGTACAGGGCCAGGGCGAGGAAGCCGCGGCGGGCGCCGAGCGCGGTGCCGACGAGCAGGGCGGCGAAGGTCTGGCCCGAGACCGGGACCGGGGAGCCGGGGACCGGGACGGAGAGCTGCGCGGCGAGGCCGGTGAGGGTGGCGCCGCCGACGACCTTGATGCCGGCGAACCAGAACTCGAACTCGCCGTAGGAGGCGACCGAGCCGAGGTTGGTGGCGGTGAGCACCACCATCACGATGAGGGCCCAGGCCCACTGCGGCACCGCGGGCACCCAGCTCTCCAGGATCACCGCGCCCGCGGTCGCCTCGACGGCGAGCACCACGACCCAGAAGAACCAGTAGAGCCAGCCGATGCTGAATCGGGTGGGTGGGACGCCTTGACGGTATGCCAGGAGTGAACGCTCGATCACCGTCAGCCGCCGACAAAGCGACGGCCGACTGCTTCGTGGAGATCGAACAAACCCCGCCGCTCCCCCTTCTCGCCACGTGATGCTTGTCACTGGGAAGTCCTGCCCCGAGGTCCCTTTTGCGCCAGGGGTCCTTCACTGGAGAGACTGTGGGGTCTCCATAAACCGTCAGAGAGCACGAGCCTCCACATGCACGACTCCCTCGCCTCCGCACCGGAGCCCCTCTCCCCCGGTCTGAAGCAGCGTCATCTGACGATGCTGGGGCTCGGCGGTGTGATCGGCGCCGGGCTCTTCGTCGGCTCCGGCGCGGGCATCGCCGTCGCCGGGCCCGGCATCGTGGTCTCGTATCTGATCGCCGGCGCCCTCGCGATGCTGGTCATGCGGATGCTGGGCGAGATGTCGGCGGCGATGCCGGCCTCGGGAGCCTTCTCGGTGCACGCCGAGCGGGCGCTGGGCCGCTGGGCCGGCTTCTCGGTGGGCTGGCTGTACTGGTTCCTGCTCGTCGTCGTGCTCGCCGTGGAGGCGACGGGCGCGGCGCAGATCGCGCACGGCTGGGTGCCCGGCGTGCCGCAGTGGGGCTGGGTGCTGGCCTTCATGGTCGTGTTCACCCTGGCCAACCTGGCGGCGGTGAAGAACTTCGGCGAGTTCGAGTTCTGGTTCGCGGCGCTCAAGGTCGGCGCGATCGTCCTCTTCCTCATCCTCGGCACGCTGGCGATCGTCGGGTGGCTGCCGGACACCGATCCGGTCGGGCTCGCGAACCTGACCGGGCAGGGCGGCTTCCTGCCCAACGGCTGGTCGGGGGTGATCTCCGGGGTCCTCGCGGTCGTCTTCGCCTTCGGCGGTCTGGAGGTCGTCACGATCGCGGCGGCCGAGTCCGACGACCCGGCGCGGAACGTGGCACGGGCGGTGCGCAGTGCGGTCTGGCGGATCCTCCTGTTCTACGTGGGTTCGATGCTGGTCATCGTGACGCTGCTGCCCTGGACGTCGATGCGGCCGGGCGAGTCGCCGTACGTCGCCGTCCTGGAGGCCATCGGGGTGCCGGCGGCGGGCCAGATCATGAACGTGGTGGTGTTCGTGGCGCTGCTGTCGGCGCTGAACGCCAACCTGTACGGCTCCTCGCGGATGGTGTTCTCGCTGGCCGAGCGCGGCGAGGCGCCGAAGGGGCTGCTCCGGGTCTCCGGCGGCGGGAAGGCCCCGGGGGCGAAGTCCGCGGGGGTGCCGCGCCGGGCGGTGCTCGCCTCGGTGGCCTTCGGCTTCGTCTCCGTACTCCTCAATCTGAAGTGGCCGGACTCCGTCTTCCTCTACATGCTCAACGCGGTCGGCGCGGTGCTGCTGTTCGTCTGGGCGCTGATCGCCGTCTCGCAGCTGCGGCTGCGGCGCCGGATCGAGCGCGAGGCCCCGGAGACGCTGACCCTGCGGATGTGGGGCTTCCCGTGGCTGACCTGGGCGGCGCTGGCCGCGATGGGCGCGGTCCTGGTCCTGATGCTGACGGACGACGCGGCCCGGCCGCAGGTGCTGTGGTCGGGGGCGGCGACCGGGGCGGTGCTGCTGGTGGCCTGGATCAGGGAGCTGCGGGCGGGGCGGGAGCCGCAGACGTAGCGGGGAAGTGCGTACGGAACGGGAGCCGTGCACGAAGCGGGCGTCGCGTACGAAGCGGGGTGGGATCTTCACCTTGTGTGAAGCTCGTGCCCGTATAGCGGACATCCGTTCCCTGTGAGCGGTGATGGCCCCCAGACTGTGGGCCTCCTCCCCGTCTCAGCTAGTGAACAGGGCTCGCCCATGTCTCGGACCACCGCGCCCGCGCCGGACGACCGCAAGGACGGCGCGACCTCCCCGGCCGAGGGCCTCGGCCACGGCCTCAAGCAGCGCCATCTCTCGATGATCGCCCTCGGTGGCGTCATCGGCGCCGGGCTCTTCGTCGGCTCCGGCGCCGGTATCGCCGCCGCCGGGCCCTCGATCGTGATCGCCTACGCGATCTCCGGCATCCTCGTGATGCTGGTGATGCGGATGCTCGGTGAGATGTCCGCGGCGAACCCGGCCTCCGGCTCGTTCTCGGTCCACGCGGAGCGGGCCCTCGGCCCCTGGGCGGGCTTCACCGCCGGCTGGGCGTTCTGGTTCCTGCTCTGTGTCGCCGTCGGCCTGGAGGGGATCGGCGCGGCGAAGATCATGACCGGCTGGTTCCCGGGCAGCCCCGAGTGGGCCTGGGTCGCGCTCTTCATGCTGGTCTTCTGCGGCACCAACCTGGCGGCCGTGAAGAACTTCGGCGAGTTCGAGTTCTGGTTCGCCGCGCTGAAGGTCGGCGCGATCGTCCTCTTCCTCGGCATCGGCGTCCTCGCGATCGCCGGCGTCCTGCCCGGCACGGACGCCCCCGGCACCGCCCACCTGACCGGCGAGGGCGGTTTCCTCCCGCACGGCACCGAGGGCCTGATCGTGGGTCTGCTCGCCTCCGTCTTCGCGTACGGCGGCCTGGAGACGGTCACCATCGCGGCGGCCGAGTCGGAGCACCCGGTGCGGGGCGTCGCCAAGGCCGTCAAGACGGCGATGTGGCGGATCGCGCTCTTCTACATCGGATCGATGGCGGTCATCGTGACCCTGGTCCCGTGGGACGACAAGGCGGTCGTCGAGAAGGGCCCGTACGTCGCGACCCTCGACCACCTGGGCATCCCGGCGGCGGGCCAGATCATGAACGTCGTCGTGCTCGTCGCCCTGCTGTCGGCGATGAACGCCAACATCTACGGCGCCTCCCGCATGGCCGGCTCGCTGGTCTCCCGCGGCCAGGGCCCGAAGGCGCTCGGCCGCACCTTCGGCGGCGTCCCCCGCCCGGCGGTGCTCGTCTCCTCGGTCTTCGGCTTCGCCTGCGTGCTGTTGAGCTACTGGCGTCCGGACGACATCTTCGTCTGGCTGCTCAACACGATCGGCGCGATCATCCTGGTCGTCTGGTTCTTCATCGCCGCCTCCCAGCTGGTGCTGCGCCGCCGCACCGAGCGCGAGGCGCCGGAGAAGCTGGTCGTGCGGATGTGGGCCTTCCCGGTGCTGACCTGGGTGGCGCTGGCCGGCATGGCGGCGATCTTCGTCCTGATGGCCCGTGAGGAGGGCACCCGGGTGCAGCTGTACTGGACGGGCGGCCTGACGCTGCTGCTCGCCGTCGTCGGCTTCGCGCGGCAGAAGCTGCGGGGGCCGGTGGCCGAGGACGCCTGACCCGCCTCCCCTCCCCCTTCCCGCGCGCCCCGTCGAGCTCCCGCTCGGCGGGGCGCTCCGCCGTCTCCGGACGGGTGCGGCCCGTTCGGACCAGGGCGGGGCAGCCGTACGAACGAACCAGCGACGTAGGACCGGCTTAGGACCAAGGACTGATCAACATCCGACGCACCTACTGTTAGCCTGCACTTGCATAAGGGTTGCAATAAGAGGTCAGCGAAGGGCTCGGCAATGGCGATCTACACACTTCCGGAGCTGCCGTACGACTACGCGGCGCTGGAGCCGGTGATCAATCCGCAGATCATCGAGCTGCACCACGACAAGCACCACGCCGCGTACGTCAAGGGCGCGAACGACACCCTGGAGCAGCTGGAGGAGGCGCGCGACAAGGACCAGTGGGGCTCGATCAACGGCCTGGAGAAGAACCTGGCCTTCCACCTCTCCGGCCACATCCTCCACTCCATCTACTGGAACAACATGAACAGCCCGAAGGACGGGGGCGGCGGCGAGCCGCTGGCCGCCGACGGCGTCGGTGACCTCGCGGACGCGATCACCGAGTCCTTCGGCTCCTTCGCCAAGTTCAAGGCCCAGCTGACCAAGGCGTCCGCGACCACCCAGGGCTCCGGCTGGGGCGTCCTCGCGTACGAGCCGATCAGCGGCCGCCTGATCGTCGAGCAGGTCTACGACCACCAGGGCAACGTCGGCCAGGGCTCCGTCCCGGTCCTCGTCTTCGACGCCTGGGAGCACGCCTTCTACCTGCAGTACAAGAACCAGAAGGTGGACTTCATCGAGGCCATGTGGCAGGTCGTCAACTGGCAGGACGTGAGCAAGCGCTACCACGCCGCCAAGGCCTCCGTACCGCTGATCTCCTTCTGAGGCCCGGAGTCGGCGGGCTCCCCCGACGTCCCACTCGTGATCGTCTTCTCAACCTTCACGTGCGGGCGGAATGACGAAGAACCCCCGTGATGACGTGAATCACGGGGGTCCTTCTGTATCTGGAGGGGGAAAGCCCGTGCTCCCGCCCGCCATGGGAGGATCGGGGCTGTTTCGAACGTGCCACGAAGGAGTGACCGTGCCCGGTGAGAATCTGTCCCGCGACGAGGCCCACGAGCGGGCGGCGCTGCTGTCCGTCGACGGGTACGAGGTCGTCCTCGACCTGCGCTCGGCGGTCGGCGACTCGGCGGAGGCCGTGCGCACCTTCCGCTCCGAGACGACGATCCGCTTCCGTCGTACCGGCGCGGGCACGAGCACGTTCGTGGACCTGATCGCCCCGTCCGTGACCTCGGTCACCCTCAACGGGCGCGCCCTCGACCCGGCGGCCGTGTTCGACGGCTCCCGGATCGCGCTCGACGAACTCGCCGACGAGAACACGCTGGTCGTGGACGCGCAGTGCGCCTACAGCCGGACCGGCGAGGGCATGCACCGCTTCGTCGACCCCGAGGACGGCGAGGTCTACCTCTACACGCAGTACGAGCCGGCCGACGCCCGCCGGGTGTACGCCACCTTCGAGCAGCCCGACCTCAAGGCCCCGCACCTGTTCTCGGTGACCGCGCCCGAGGGCTGGACGGTCTGGTCGAACGGCGCGGGCGAGCAGGACGCCGACGGCGTGTGGCGGTTCGCCGTGACGGCGCCGATCTCCACGTACATCAGCTGCGTCGTGGCCGGCCCCTACCACTACGTCACCGACGCGTACACGCGGACGCTGGCCGACGGGACCGAGCTGGAGATCCCGCTGGGCGCGATGTGCCGCAAGGGGCTCGCGAAGCACTTCGACGCGGACGACGTCTTCCTGGTCACCAAGCAGGGCCTCGACTTCTTCCACGACCACTTCGACTACCCGTACCCCTTCGGGAAGTACGACCAGGCCTTCGTCCCCGAGTACAACCTCGGCGCGATGGAGAACCCGGGCATGGTGACCTTCCGCGAGGAGTACATCTACCGGGGCAAGGTGACGCAGGCGGCGTACGAGCGCCGGGCGAACGTCATCCTGCACGAGATGGCCCACATGTGGTTCGGCGACCTCGTCACCATGGTGTGGTGGGACGACCTGTGGCTGAAGGAGTCCTTCGCGGACTTCATGGGCTCCTTCTCGCTCGCCGAGGCGACCCGCTTCACCAACAGCTGGGTGACCTTCGCCAACAACCGCAAGGCCTGGGCCTACCGCGCCGACCAGCTGCCCTCCACGCACCCGATCACGGCCGACATCCGTGACCTGGAGGACGCCAAGCTCAACTTCGACGGCATCACCTACGCCAAGGGCGCCTCGGTCCTCAAGCAGCTCGTCGCGTACGCCGGACGGGACGCGTTCCTGGAGGGCGCGCGCCGCTACTTCAAGCGCCACGCCTACGGGAACACCCGGCTCGCCGACCTCCTCACCATCCTGGAGGAGACCTCGGGCCGCGACATGAAGGCCTGGGCGAAGTCCTGGCTCCAGACCTCCGGCGTGAACACCCTGACGCCGGCCGTGAGCTACGACGCGGAGGGCCGGATCACCGAGCTCGCCGTCGTCCAGGAGGGCGACGAGCTGCGCCCCCACCGGGCGGCCGTCGGCCTCTACCGGCTCGTGGACGGGGAGCTCACCCGGTACGCGCGCGCCGAGGCCGACATCACCGGCGCCCGGACCGTCGTCGCCGAACTGGCGGGCGCGGAGCGGCCCGACCTCGTCCTGGTCAACGACGACGACCTCACCTACTGCAAGGTCCGCTTCGACGAGGGCTCGCTGGCCACCCTGCGGGCCCACCTCGGCGGGATCACCGACCCGCTGGCCCGCGCCCTGTGCTGGTCGGCGCTGTGGAACCTGACCCGCGACGGCCTCATGCCCGCCCGGGACTTCGTCTCCGTGGTCCTCGGCTTCGCGGGCCGCGAGACGGACATCGGCGTCCTCCAGATGCTGCACGCCTGGGCCGGTGCGGCGGTCACCCACTACGCGGCCCCCGCCTGGCGCGAGGAGGGCGGGCGGCTGCTCGCCGAGGGCGCCCTGCGCGAGCTGCGGGTGGCCGAGCCGGGCAGCGAGCACCAGCTGACCTGGGCGCGGTTCTTCGCCGCGACGGCCTCCTCCGACGCCGACCTCCAGCTCCTGGAGGGGCTGCTGGACGGCACGGCGAGGATCGACGGGCTCGACGTCGACCAGGAGATGCGCTGGTCGCTGCTCTCGCCGCTGGCCGTGCGCGGCCGCGCGGACGAGACCCGGATCGGCGAGGAGCTCGGCCGGGACGACACGGCGACGGGCAAGCGCCACCAGGTCCGCCTGCTGGCCTCGCGTCCCTCGGCTGCCGTCAAGGCGCAGGCCTGGGCGCAGGTGGTCGAGTCGGACACCCTGTCGAACGCGCTGGTCGAGGCGACGATCGCGGGCTTCGTGCAGTCCTCGCAGCGGGAGCTGATCGCCCCCTACGCGGAGAAGTACTTCACGGCCATCGAGCGGCTCTGGGCCGAGCGGTCGATCCAGATCGGCATGGACGTCGTCCGCGGTCTGTTCCCGGGGCTCCAGGACGACCCGGCGACGCTGGCCGCCACGGACGCCTGGCTGGCGGAGCACGCGGCGGCCGCGCCGGCCCTGCGCCGGCTGGTCCTCGAATCGCGGGACGACCTGGCGCGCGCCCTGCGGGCGCAGGAGTGCGACCGCCTGGCCGGCTGACGCACGGGGCACGAAGGCACGGGTGCACGGCGGCGGGGGTCGCGGA
Organism: Streptomyces sp. adm13(2018); assembly: GCF_008042145.1. GTDB lineage: Bacteria > Actinomycetota > Actinomycetes > Streptomycetales > Streptomycetaceae > Streptomyces. The sequence continues at coordinate 547,401 of NZ_RDBH01000129.1, read as the reverse complement.
GATCGGTCCGCGGCCCCCGCCGGGCTGTCCGGAGCGGAGCGGGTCGGGGCGGCCGAGGCAGCTCGGGCCGGACCGGCGCTGGTCGGGACGGCTCGGGCGGGGCGGCGCGGCGCGGGCGGGCGCTGGTCGGGACCACTCGGGGCGGGTCGGCCCGGCTCCGGCCCGCTCGGGGCGTGTCCCTCATCGGCACTCGAACGCGCGTACTTTAGGACGGGGTTGTCCCCGATTGTCGACGAGCGTGTAACAGGGGTTAGGG
>NZ_RDBH01000129.1:531420-547045 GCF_008042145.1 Streptomyces sp. adm13(2018) | reverse complement strand
CCTCCAGAGGTACCGGGGGGGGGCGGGGTCGGCTCGGCGCCCGGCGGCGGTCGACCCCGATCCAAGCTAACCATTCACTTTTACTTTAGGGGTTACAGTCGGGAGGCGTCAACCGCTCACGTACTCTTGAGGGGTTAGTTCATCGAGGAGGGTGCCCGCCATGACCGCCATCGACCCCCGGCCGCTCGTCGGCGAGCCCGTCTCCCTCGACCTGCTCAACACCCGCTGGGACGAGGAGGGCGTCCGGCACGACCTGCTCTCCGATGTCGAGGGGCTCGCCGTCTGGCTCGCCGCCAACGGCCTCGACGGGCGGTTCGCCGCCGACGCCACCACCCTGCGCCACACCCTCACCGCCCGCGACGCGCTCCGCGCGCTCGTCGACCGGCCCGGCGACCCCGCCGCCACCGCCCGCGTCGACACCGTCCTCGGCCACGGCCGCATCCGGGCCACGCTGACCGCCGACGGCCCCGGCGAACGGCCCGAGTTCGCGGACCCCGCCTGGGGCCCCGCCTGGACCGCCGCCCGCGACCACCTCGACCTGCTGCGCACCGCCCCCGACCGGATCCGGGCCTGCGCCCACGAGGCGTGCGTCCTGCACTTCTTCGACACCTCGCGGAACGGCACCCGCCGCTGGTGCTCGATGGCCGTCTGCGGCAACCGCGCCAAGGCCTCCCGCCACTACGCCCGGACGAAGGAGGCCTGACGCCCCCTTCGTACCGCCCCTTGGACAATGGATTGGACAAGGCGACCCGGGTCATACGCATCATGGACCGGCAGCAACCTGCACATACGTACGGAGGAGTCCCCGTGAAGGTCGGAATCGTCGGAGCCACCGGTCAGGTCGGCACAGTCATGCGCAGCATCCTGGCCGAGCGGAGCTTCCCCCTCGACGAGCTGCGGCTCTTCGCCTCCGCCCGCTCCGCCGGCACCGTCGTGGACGGCGTCACGGTCGAGGACGCCTCCACCGCCGACTACACCGGCCTGGACATCGTGCTCTTCTCCGCCGGCGGCGCCACCTCCCGCGCCCTCGCCGAGAAGGTCGCCTCCCAGGGCGCCGTCGTGATCGACAACTCCTCCGCCTGGCGCGGCGACCCCGAGGTCCCGCTGGTGGTCTCCGAGGTCAACGCGCACGCGATCAAGGACCGCCCCAAGGGCATCATCGCCAACCCGAACTGCACCACGATGGCCGCGATGCCGGTCCTCAAGCCCCTCCACCAGGAGGCCGGCCTCACCGCGCTGATCGCCACCACCTACCAGGCCGTCTCCGGCTCGGGCGTGGCCGGTGTCGCCGAGCTGCGCGGCCAGGCCTGCGCCGTGGCCGAGACCGCCGACCGGCTGGCCTTCGACGGCGAGGCCGTCGAGTTCCCCGAGCCCGCCGTCTACAAGCGCCCGATCGCGTTCAACGTGGTCCCGCTCGCCGGCTCGATCGTCGACGACGGCTCCTTCGAGACCGACGAGGAGCAGAAGCTCCGCAACGAGTCCCGCAAGATCCTGGAGATCCCCGGCCTCAAGGTCTCCGGCACCTGCGTGCGCGTCCCGGTCTTCTCCGGCCACTCCCTCCAGGTGAACGTCCGCTTCGACCGCCCGATCAGCGTCGAGCGCGCCTACGAGCTGCTCAAGGACGCCGAGGGCGTCGAGCTCTCCGAGATCCCGACCCCGCTCCAGGCCGCCGGCAAGGACGCCTCGTACGTGGGCCGCATCCGCGTGGACGAGACCGTCGAGAACGGCCTCGCGCTCTTCCTCTCCAACGACAACCTGCGCAAGGGCGCGGCGCTCAACGCCGTGCAGATCGCCGAGCTGGTCGCGGCCGAGCTCAAGGGCGCCTGACGCCCGGAAGCGGTACGAGGGCGGCCACCCGGACACGGGTGGCCGCCCTCGCGCGTTCCCCCGGACGGCCCTCCGTGTTCGCCCTGGGAAATGTCCCGTGCGCTGCCGACACACCCCGTGGAAGGATGGGCCAAACATCACAAAACCGAGGAGTTGACCGGGTGCCTGGCACGAACCTGACCCGTGAAGAGGCTCAGCAGCGGGCAGCGCTGCTCACCGTGGACGCGTACGAGGTCGAACTCGACCTCACCGGTGCGCAGGAGGGCGGCACCTACCGGTCCGTCACCACCGTCCGCTTCGATTCCGCCGAGGCCGGTGCCTCGACCTTCATCGACCTGGTCGCCCCCGCCGTCCACGAGGTCGTGCTGAACGGCCACGCGCTCGACGTCGCCGCCGTCTTCCGCGACGCGCGGATCGCGCTGGCCCACCTGGTCCAGGGCCGCAACGAGCTGAAGGTCGTCGCCGACTGCGCCTACACCAACACCGGCGAGGGCCTGCACCGCTTCGTCGACCCGGTCGACGACCAGGCCTATCTGTACACGCAGTTCGAGGTCCCGGACGCCCGCCGCGTCTTCGCCTCGTTCGAGCAGCCCGACCTCAAGGCCACCTTCCAGTTCACCGTGAAGGCCCCGGCCGGCTGGAAGGTCATCTCGAACTCGCCGACCCCGGAGCCCAAGGACGACGTCTGGGTCTTCGAGCCGACGCCGCGGATCTCCACGTACATCACCGCGCTGATCGTCGGCCCCTACCACTCGGTGCACTCCTCGTACGAGAAGGACGGGCAGAGCGTCCCGCTCGGCATCTACTGCCGTCCGTCGCTCGCCGAGTTCCTCGACGCAGACCACATCTTCGACGTCACGCGCCAGGGCTTCGACTGGTTCCAGGAGAAGTTCGCGTACGACTACCCGTTCGCGAAGTACGACCAGCTCTTCGTGCCGGAGTTCAACGCGGGCGCCATGGAGAACGCGGGCGCGGTCACCATCCGCGACCAGTACGTCTTCCGCTCGAAGGTGACGGACGCGGCGTACGAGCGCCGGGCCGAGACGATCCTCCACGAGCTCGCGCACATGTGGTTCGGCGACCTCGTCACCATGGAGTGGTGGAACGACCTCTGGCTGAACGAGTCGTTCGCCACCTACACCTCCGTCGCCTGCCAGGCCTCGGTGGCGGGCACCCGCTGGCCGCACGCCTGGACCACCTTCGCCAACGCGGAGAAGACCTGGGCCTACCGGCAGGACCAGCTGCCGTCCACGCACCCGATCATGGCCGAGATCAACGACCTGGAGGACGTGCTCGTCAACTTCGACGGGATCACGTACGCCAAGGGCGCCTCGGTCCTCAAGCAGCTCGTCGCCTACGTCGGCCAGGACGAGTTCTTCAAGGGCGTCCAGGCCTACTTCCAGGCCCACGCCTTCGGCAACACCCGCCTCTCCGACCTCCTCGGCGCCCTGGAGGAGACCTCCGGCCGTGACCTGAAGACCTGGTCGAAGGCCTGGCTGGAGACCGCCGGCATCAACATCCTCCGCCCTGAGATCGAGACCGACGAGAACGGCGCGATCACCGCCTTCGCCGTCCGCCAGGAGGCGCCCGCGCTCCCCGCCGGCGCCAAGGGCGAGGCCGTACTGCGCCCGCACCGCATCGCGATCGGCTTCTACGACCTCGACGAGGCCGGCAAGCTGGTCCGCGGCGAGCGCCTCGAACTCGACATCGAGGCGGCCGGGCTGACCCCCGTGCCGCAGCTCGTCGGCAAGGCCCGCCCGGCGGTCGTCCTCCTCAACGACGACGACCTGTCGTACGCCAAGGTCCGCCTCGACGAGCAGTCCCTGCGCAACGTCACCGCGCACCTCGGCGACTTCGCCGAGTCGCTGCCGCGCGCCCTGTGCTGGGCCTCGGCCTGGGACATGACCCGCGACGGCGAGCTGCCCACCCGCGCCTACCTGGAGCTCGTGCTCTCCGGCATCGGCAAGGAGTCCGACATCGGCGTGGTCCAGTCGCTCCAGGGCCAGGTCAGGGCCGCCCTGGAGATGTACGCGGCGCCGGAGTGGCGCGAGACCGGCCTGGCCCGCTGGACCGAGGCCACCCTCGCCCACCTCCAGGCCGCCGCGCCGGCGAGCGACCACCAGCTGGCGTGGGCGCGCGCCTTCGCGTCGACCGCCCGCACCCCGCAGCAGCTGGACCTGCTCGACGCCCTCCTGGAGGGCCGCGAGACGATCGAGGGCCTGGCGGTCGACACCGAGCTGCGCTGGGCGTTCGTCCAGCGGCTCGCGGCCGCCGGCGTCTACGACGAGACGGAGATCGCGGGCGAGCTGGAGCGCGACCGCACGGCGGCGGGCGAGCGCCACGCGGCCACCGCGCGGGCGGCCCGCCCGACGGAGGCGGCCAAGGCGGAGGCCTGGGCCACGGTCGTCGAGGACGACAAGCTGGCGAACGCCGTGCAGGAGGCCGTCATCGGCGGCTTCGTCCAGTACGACCAGCGCGAGCTGCTGGCCCCGTACACGGCGAAGTACTTCGCGTCGATCAAGGGGGTCTCGGAGACCCGCAGCCACGAGATCGTCCAGCAGATCGTGGTCGGCCTGTACCCGAGCCTCCAGGTCTCGCAGGAGACCCTGGACGCGACGGACGCCTGGATCGCCGAGCACGACCCGGCCCCGGCGCTGCGCCGCCTGGTGACGGAGAGCCGCGCGGGCGTCGAGCGGGCGCTCCGGGCGCGGGCGGCGGACGCCGCCGCGGCGAACTGACGCACCCGTAGCGAGGGAGGGGCCCCGGACCGGGTCGGTCCGGGGCCCCTTCGGCGTATCGGCGCTCCGACGGTCTACGCGTGCGGATCGTGGAGGACCGGCCGTGGTGTCCGCCCGGCGGGCGGGCGTCGGCGCGCTGCCGCGCCGCCGGGCGGAAGAACGGGACCTCTCAGCCGCCGAGCGCCGCGAACCGGGCGCGCAGATCGGCCGCGCCCCGCTCCGTCAGCGCGCCGTGCAGCCGCATCCGGGCGACGCCGCCGTCGGGGAAGGCGTCCAGGCGGACGTGGGTGACGACGGCCTGCGCCGCGAGCTTGAAGCGGTGCAGGGTGTCGGGCTGGAGCCGGGTGCGGGGGATGATCTCGAACCACTCCCCCGTCTCGCCGTTGCGGCCCTGGAGGGCGATCCATCCGGCGGAGTTGCCCTTGAGGTACGCGGTGTCGATCTCGACGGCGCGGACCGCGCCCTGCGCGGCGAGCCGGAAGCGCACCCAGTCGTTGGTGCCGCGGACCCGGCGGCGCCGGTTCTCCCAGCCGTCGTCCATCTTGCGGGAGGTGCCCGGCAGGATGATCTGGGTCGGCGACGAGTAGAACCTGTCGGAGGCGTCCTCGTACGAGCCGCCGTTGAGCACGGAGATCAGGTCGAGGGTGCCGAGCAGGTCCAGCCACTCGGGGTCGGGCACCACCTCACCGTGGACGCGGAGGCGGGCGATGCCGCCGTCGGGGTGCTGGCAGACCCGGAGGTGGGTCCAGCGGCGCTCAGCGGTGATGGTGAAGCCGTTGGCGGCGTGGCCCCGGACGGGGGTCGGCGGGACGAGCTCCTCCCACTTCGCGTCGAGCAGCTCCGCCGGGCTCGGCGAGCCCTCCACCGCGGTGGCCTGGATGCTCACCCGCTGCGGGTAGTTGCCGCGGAAGTGCGCGGTGTCGACGACGATCCCGCGGATCACCCCGGGGGCGCCGAGCCGGACGATCGCCCAGTCGTGGTCCTCGGGGGCGGGGAAGACGTTCTCGGCGTCGGCGCCGCGGCGGCGGCGGGTCTCCCAGCCGTCCATGATCTTGCCCTTGTGGCCGAAGTGCTCCGGGTCGAAGACGGCCCGCTCGCGGACGAGGAGGTTCTCCCGCTCGGCGAAGAACTCGTCGTTCGCGGCGACGACCCCGGCGCCGAGGCGCCGGTCGGCGAGGTCGACCAGTTCGGTGAAGGGGAAGTCACCGGTCCGGTAGTCGGCGTACGGGTCGCCCCCGGAGTAGGGGGCGGCGTCGTTGGCGTGCGGGTCCTGGTCCTGGCTCGTCTCGAAGGTCATGCATCGACTGTGCGCCCCGGGCACCTGGTGGGTCCATCGAATGTTTTCGACGGGTGGGTTCAGTTCTGCTGAACGGTCTCCCGCTGGGCCGCCGCCTGCCGGAGCGCGGCGAGCACCCGCGCCACCGCCGGACCCTCCTCCGCCCCGCGCCGGACCGCCGCGACGACGTGGCGGCGCGGCTGGTCGGCCGCGAGGACCCGCATCACGACCCCGCCCCGCCGCTCCGCGGACGCCATCCGGGGCACCAGGGCGATGCCCATCCCCGCCTCGACCATGGCGAGGATCGCTGTCCAGCCGGCGGCGCTGTGGGCCTGCTCGGGGACGAAGCCGGCGGCCTCGCAGGCGGCGGTGGTGATCTCCGACCAGGGGCCGGAGCCGCCGAAGATCCAGGGTTCGGCGGCGAGGTCGGCGAGCCGCAGACCTGGCGCGTCGGCGTGCGGGTGCCCGGCGGGCAGGGCCACGTCGAGGGGGTCGGCGAGGAGCGGGACCCGGCTGAACTTGGGGTCGCGCGCGGAGGGCGCGTGGGCGGCGAGCGAGAGCGCCAGATCGACCTCGCCGGCCGCGAGCAGCTCGTACGCCTCCGCCGCCTCGGCCTCCCGGATCCGGACGTCGAGCCCGGGGTGCGCGCTCCGCAGCTGCCGTACGGCGGGGACGAGGAGCGCGGGCACGGCCGTGGAGAACGCCGCCACCCGCACCTCGCCCGCCTCGCCCCGCAGATAGCCGTCGAGTTCGGCGTCGGCGCGCTCCAGCTGGGCGAAGACCGCCTCCGCGTGCCGCAGGACGAGGTGGGCCGCGTCGGTGAGCCGGACGCGGCGCCCCTGGGCCTCCAGAACCGGTACGCCGAGCTGTTTGGCGAGGTTGGTGAGCTGCTGCGACACGGCCGAGGGGGTCATGAGCAGGGCCTCCGCGGTCGCGGTGACGGTGCCGCGGTCGCGGAGGGTGCGGAGGATCTGGAGCTTCTTGATGTCCCACTCGGTCATGGGGCGCAACCTATCCGGCCGCACGCGTCCGGGGCGCCGACGCCAGGGCCACCCCGCCGAGGACGAGGGCCATGCAGACCGCGCCGAGGACCCCGAGCCGCTCGCCGAGGAGGGCGGCGGAGAGGAGGGCCACGCAGACGGGCTGGAGGTAGTAGACGACGCCGGCGCGGGCCGCGCCGATGAGGGAGATCGCCCTGTTCCAGGCGAAGAAGGCGACGGCGGAGGACGCGACGCCGACGTAGAGCAGCGGGCCGACGGTGCCGGCGCCGACGGCGAAGCCGCCCTGGACGGTGAGGGACACGGCGTAGCAGGGCGCCAGCATCAGTGCGCCGAGCAGGAAGGTGGCGAGGAGGAAGGCGCGTCCGTCGATCTCCGCGGGCCTGCGCCGGAGCAGGGCGCTGTACGAGGCGAAGGACAGGGCCGCGGCGAACATCCACAGGTCGCCCGCCGCGAGGTCGACGGCGAGGGATCCCTTGCCGACGAGGAGCAGGACGCCGGTGACGGCGGTCGCCATGCCGAGGACGCGGCGGACGCCCAGGCGTTCGCCGCCGAGCCGGGACCAGACCGCCATGATCACCGGGGAGGCCGCCATGATCATGCCCATGTTGGTGGCGGAGGTGGTCAGTCCGGCCTGGTGCACCAGGGTGTTGTAGAGCGCGACGCCGAGCAGCGAGGCGAGCGCGACGAACCCGAAGTGCCGCCGGATGACCCCGCGCTGCCGCCAGAAGGGGCGGGCGGCGAAGGGGGCGACGGCGGCGAGGGCGATGATCCAGCGCCAGAAGACGGCCTGGACGGGCGGGACCGCGTCGGCCATGCCCCGGGTGGCGACGAAGCTGCCGGACCAGACCACGGTGGCGAGCAGGGCGAGGAGCACGCCGACGCCGGCGCCTCGGGCGGGCGCCGGCGTCGGCGTGCTCCTCGCCCTGCTCGCCACCGTGGGGGTAGTGGGGGCGGTGGTCGGGTGGCGTGCGGTGATCGGGCTCATGGGGTCACCGTCGCAGGGCCGCACCTTCCAGGTCCATCGAAACTTCCTGACCGTTCTTTTCAGTCGAGCTGAACGTTTCGGTATCGGCCCCGGCGGCCGGTGCGGCCGCCTTCGCCGTGCGGGGGCTCAGCTGGCCCGCCAGGGTCGCGCCGAAGGCGATCACCATGCCGAGCACCTGGACCGCGCCGAGGGCCTGGCCGAGGGCGGCCCAGCCGATGATCGCCGCGGTGATCGGCGAGAGCGGGCCGAGGAGGGTGGCGGAGGAGGCGCTGAGCCGCTCGATCCCACGGAACCAGAGGAAGTACGAGATCGCCGTGTTGCCGAGGGCGAGGTAGGCGTACCCGACGAGGTTCGTGCCGGTCAGGGCCGGCGGGGCGCCCTCGACCAGGAAGGCGATCGGCAGGATGACCAGGCCGCCCGCGGTGAGCTGCCAGCCGGTCATCGCGAGGGCGCCGACACCCTCGGGGCGGCCCCAGCGCTTGGTGAGGACGACGCCCGCCGACATGGAGAGCGAGGAGAGCAGCCCGGCGAGCACGCCGACGGTGTCGAACGCCGCTCCGGCCTTGAGGACCACCAGGCTGACGCCGAAGGCGGCGGCGATCGCGGTGAGCAGGCTCCTGACCGTGGGCTTCTCGCCCAGGAAGAGGGCGGCGAGGCCGACGACGAAGAGCGGGCCCACCGAGCCGACGACGGCGGCGACGCCGCCGGGCAGCCGGTAGGCGGCGAGGAAGAGCAGCGGGAAGAAGGCGCCGATGTTGAGGGCTCCGAGGGCGGCGGACTTCCCCCACCAGGCGCCTCGCGGGAGCGTGCGGGTGAGCGCCAGGAGGAGGAGTCCGGCAGGCAGGGCGCGCATCAGGCCGGTGAAGAGCGGCCGGTCGGGCGGCAGGAACTCCGTGGTGACGAAGTAGGTGGAGCCCCAGGAGATCGGGGCGAGGGCGGTGAGCGCGACGACGGCTGCCTTGCGGGACATGACGGTTCCCCCTTGCTGCGGATACCGGTCCGGCCGGGCCAGACTGGCTTGGCGTTAATTAACTTACCACTAAGCTACTTACTTGCAAGTGACTTTCTTGCCATCGAGTCACGGTGCGGAGGAGACTGCCCGCATGGACACGAACACCCCCGAACCCGGCCCCGCCCATGACGCCGTCGACGCCATCACCGACCAGTGGGCGGTGGTCCGCCCCGACCTGGACACCGTGCCGATGGCCGTCTTCGGGCGGATCTACCGGCTCGCGAACGCCATGCGGGGGCGCGTCGACAAGGCGTACGCGCCCTACGGCCTGGCCCTCGGGGAGTTCGACGTGCTCGCGACCCTGCGCCGCTCGGGCGAGCCGTACACCCTCTCGCCCCGCGAGCTGACGGCGACGCTGATGATCACCACCGGCGGGATGACCGGCCGGCTGGACAAGCTGGAGAAGGCGGGGCTCGTCACCCGCAGCCCCGACCCGCACGACCGGCGCGGACTGCGGGTCACGCTCACCGAGCACGGCCGGGAGCTGGTGGACCGGTCGGTGTCGGCGGGCCTCGCGCAGCAGCGGGAGGCCCTGGAGGGCGCGCTCACCGAGGAGGAGTCGGCGCAGCTGGCCGGGCTGCTGCGCAAGCTGCTCGCGACCACGGCGTGAGGGGCCCGCGCGGCGTCACGCGCGCGTGACGGGTCACGGGCGGTGCGGAAGGCGGCGTCACGCGCGCGTGACGCCGCGCGGCACGGGCGGTGCGACCGAGGCACCCCGCCCGAGGGCGCCGCACGCACGCGAGGGCGCCGCACGGTACGWCGTACCGTGCGGCGCCCTCGCGGAGCGGAATGAGGAGGCGGTCAGGCCTTCTTGGACTTGTCGAGCAGCATCACCAGTCCGGCGATCACCAGGAACAGCACCAGCGGTGCGGCCACGAACAGGCCGAGGGTCTCGATGACCTCCAGCTTGGGGGCCGGGTCGTCGCCGTCGTCGCGGGTGAGCGCGAGCGCGGGGGACGACATGAGCAGCATCATCAGCGTCGTACCGGCCGCGATCGAGCCGGCGCGCAGTGCGTTCTTCTTGTCCACGGTGCAAACGTAGCGAACGCCCGATCGCCCCGCGCGCCCGGGGGTGCCGTACGGGGGTCGGCCGCCGGGCCGGGACCGGGCCGGGACGTCCGCGCCGGGCCCCTCAGCTCGCCCCGCCCGCCTCCCGGACGGCGGTGCGCGCGTGGAGTTCGCGCAGCAGGGCGTACGCCCTCGGTGAGGCCGCGAGGCGCTCCAGGGTCATCGGCTGCCCGTCCGCGTCCGCGAGCGGGAGCCGCCAGTTGGGGTACTCGTCCCAGGTGCCCGGCAGGTTCTGCGGCCGCCGGTCCCCCACCGCGTCCGGCAGCCAGACCCCGACCATCCGGGCCGGGGTGTCGAGCAGGAACCGGTGGACGGCGACGATCGCGGCCTCCTCCGACCCCGGGCCCTCGGGGAGCAGCCCGAGCCGCTGGAACAGGCCCAGCCACTCGGCGGTGTCGGCCGCGTCCGCGGCCCGCTCGCGCGCCAGGTCGCCGGGGAGCAGTCCCAGGCGGTGGCGCAGGGCGACGTGGTCGCCGGAGAGGCGGGCGGCGGTCGGGGGCAGGTCGTGGGTGGTGGCGGTGGCCACGCAGGCGGCCCGCCACTCGGCCGGGGCCAGCGGTCGGCCGGAGTCCGCCCAGTCCCGCTCGAACCAGAGCACGGAGGTGCCGAACACCCCGCGCGCGGCGAGTTGCTCCCGTACGCCGGGCTCGACCGTGCCGAGGTCCTCGCCGATGACGAGGGCGCCGGCGCGGTGGGCCTCCAGGACGAGGACGGCGAGCATCGCCTCGGCGTCGTGGCGGACGTAGGTGCCCTCGGTGGGCTCGCGGCCCTCCGGGACCCACCAGAGCCGGAACAGGCCCATCACGTGGTCGATGCGCAGCGCGCCCGCGTGGCGGAGGAGTTCGCGCAGGAGTCCGCGGTACGGGGCGTAGCCGGTGGCGGCCAGGGCGTCGGGCCGCCAGGGCGGCAGGCCCCAGTCCTGGCCGCGGGAGTTGAAGGCGTCGGGCGGGGCGCCGACCGACATGCCGGCCGCGAAGGCGTCCTGCTGGGCCCAGGCGTCGGAGCCCTCGGGGTGGACGCCGACCGCCAGGTCGTGGACGATCCCGATCTCCATCCCGGCCTCGCGGGCGGCCGCGGCGGCGTCGGCGAGCTGCCGGTCCGTCAGCCAGGCCAGCCGGCAGTGGAAGTCGACGCGGGCGGCGAGGACGGGGTCGTCGCGGACGGCTGCCTCGGCGGCGCGCGGGGTGCGCAGCTCCTCGGGCCAGGACCGCCAGTGGTGGCCGTGACGCTCGGCGAGGGCCTGGTAGGTGGCGTGGTCCTCCAGGGCGCGGCCCCGCGCGGCGAGGAAGTCGTGGAAGTCGGCGCGTCTGCCGGGGCCGGGTTCGACGCCGCCCACGACGAGTTCGAGGGCCCGCCGTTTGACCTCCCACACGGCGTCCCGGTCGATGGCCGCGCCCTTGCCGAGGACGCGCTCGCGCAGGTCGGCGGCCTCGGTGAGGATCAGGTCGAGTTCCTCGCGGCGCTCGGGGCCGAGCAGCGCGTACTCGGGGATCGCCTCGATCCGCAGGTGGACCGGGTCCGGGAAGCGGCGCGAGGACGGCCGGTACGGGGACGGGTCGCTCGGGGCTCCGGGCACGCCCGCGTGGAGCGGGTTGACCTGGATGAAGCCGGCGCCGTGGACGCGGCCGGCCCAGGTGGCGAGTTCGCGGAGGTCGCCGAGGTCGCCCATGCCCCAGGAGCGGCTGGAGAGCAGCGAGTAGAGCTGGACGAGCAGTCCGTAGGAGCGCCGCTCGGGGGCGGGCACGCGCGCGGGGGCGACGATCAGGTTCGCGATGGCGGTGCGGCCGTCGGGGGCCTGTGCCTCGACCGTGTGGACGCCGGGCGGCAGCCCCTCCCAGTCGTGGCCGGTGACGACGGCGCCGTCCTCGGTGGTGACCCGGAGCCGGGTGCCGTCCGGCAGGTCCGCCGGGGGGCGGGCGGGTTCCGTGCCGAGCCACCGGACCAGGGTGGGGGGCAGCAGGCGCTCCCGGTCGGTCCGGTCGGCCGCGTCGAGGGCGGCGGCGACCGCGTCCGGGGTCGTCGCGTCCACGCCGAGCGCGCCGAGGACGGCCACCACGGTGGTGTCCGGCACGGGCACGGTGACGCCCGCGGAGGGGCTGTAGGCGGTGGCGACGCCGTGACGGGCGGCGAGGCGGGCCAGGGTCACTTCACACTCCGGGGGACTCCGTGCCCGCACTTCCTGGGGCGCTGGGTTCGCTGGTGAGGGGGGCCGCCACGGTCAGCGGCGGTTCGCTGGTGAGGGGCTCGGCGTCGGGCAGCGGCGGTTCGCTGGTCAGCGGTTCGCCGGCCGGTGCCGTCTGCTGCGGAATCCGTATCCGTCCGAGGTGCTGGGCGGTCGTGGTCACGGGGATCTCCCGGTTCGTCTCGACTGGTGGGATCTGGGTAACGACTGAGCCCTACCCACCGCACCTCGTTTTACCGGCGGAATGTGGCGGAGTGACGTCACCTCGCCGACGGATCACCGGGCAAAGCCGACACATCGGCCATGTGCATTGACACCTCAGTACGACGGGTGGTGGGGTCGTGACCCAGTCGTTACCGAACCGGCGGGTGGCCGGCGGCCTTGGTCGAAGGGAGACACCCGTGCACCTCGGGCACCTCGGGCGCAGCAGGCGCACGGCGACGGCCGTCGCCGCCGCCGTCATCGGCGGGCTCCTCGGCGGCGTGGTGCCGGGTGCGGCGCAGGCGCTCCCGGGGGCGCTCCCGGCCGGGATCCCGGGGGCGGCGCCGTTCACCCCGGCGAACCCGTTGGCGCCGGCGGATCCGGTCGTGCCCGCGGCCTCCTCGACGTCGGCGCCGCCCGCGGCCGGCCGGAGCGACGTCTCCGCGCGCGTGCCCGCGGTCTGGCCGCGTCCGCAGTCGCTGACGGCCGCCGGGCCCGCGGTGCCGCTCGGCGACGAGGTGACGCTGCTCGCCGACGACGACGCCGATCCGTACGCCGTCACCGCCCTGCGCGAGCTGCTGGGGTCCGCCGGGGTGCGGACCGTCCACACCGGGCTGCCGGGCCGCGGACCGGTCCTCCGGGTCGGCGGCCCCTCCGGCGGGGCCGCCGAGGACGCCCTGAGCGCCCTGCGGGTGCCCGGCCGGCTCGACCTCCCGCGCGGCGGCTACCGGCTGGCCACGGGCCGCCTGGACGGCCGGGACACGGTCGTCCTGGACGGGGTGGGCGAGGACGGTCTCTTCCACGCCGTGCAGACGCTGCGTCAGCTCCTCGGCGTCGGACGGGAGGTCCCGGGGGTGGTCGTCCGGGACTGGCCCGGCACGGCCGAGCGCGGGATCGTCGAGGGCTTCTACGGGACTCCCTGGACCGCCGCGCAGCGGCTCGCGCAGATCGACTTCCTGGGGCGGACCAAGCAGAACCGCTATCTGTACGCGCCGGGCGACGACCCGTACCGGACGGCGCAGTGGCGCGAGCCCTACCCGGCCGAGCAGCAGGCCGGGTTCCGGGCCCTCGCGGAGCGGGCCCGGGCCCATCACGTGACGCTGGGCTGGGCCGTGGCGCCCGCCCAGTCCATGTGCCTGTCCTCGCGGGGCGACCTGGCGGCGCTGACCCGGAAGGTCGACGCGATGTGGGAGCTCGGGGTGCGCTCCTTCCAACTCCAGTTCCAGGACTCCTCGTACGACGAGTGGCACTGCGACCGGGACGCCGACGTCTTCGGGCGGGGGCCCGAGGCCGCGGCCGCCGCCCACGCGCGCGTGGCGAACACGGTCGCCCGCCATCTCGCCGAACGGCACCCGGACGCCGAGCCGCTGACGGTGATGCCGACGGAGTACTTCCAGGACGGCACGACCGCGTACCGCGGCAGGCTCGGCGAGGAGCTGGACCCGGAGGTGCGGGTGGCGTGGACCGGGGTCGGCGTCGTGCCCCGCTCCATCACCGGCGGCGAGCTGGCGCGGACCCGGGGCGCCCTGGGCCATCCGCTGGTCACCATGGACAACTACCCGGTCAACGACTACGCGCAGGACCGGCTCTTCCTCGGGCCCGCGCGGGGCCGGGAGCCGGCCGTGGCCGCCGGTTCGGCCGCCTTCCTCGCGCTCGCGATGGAGCAGCCCGCCGCCTCCCGCGTGCCGCTCTTCACCACCGCCGACTACGCCTGGAACCCGCGCGGCTACCGGCCCGAGGAGTCCTGGCGGGCGGCCGTCGACGACCTCGCCGGGCCCGAGCCGGCGGCCCGCGAGGCGCTGCGGGCGCTCGCGGGGAACGGTGCCTCCTCGGTGCTGGACCCGGCGGCCGAGTCGGCGTACCTGAAGCCGCTCCTGGCGGCGTTCTGGGCCTCCCGTACGCGTGCGGACGCCGGCGCGTCCCCCGGGCGGGAGAAGGCGACCCGGGAGCTGCGGACCGCATTCACCGTGATGCGCGAGGCTCCCGAGCGGCTCGCGGGCACGGCCGGCGGCGCCCTCGACGACGAGACGGGGCCCTGGCTCCGGCAGCTGGCGCGGTACGGCCGGGCGGGCGAGACGGCCGTCGACATGCTCGTCGCCCAGGAGGCGGAGGACGGGGCGGCCGCCTGGCGGGCGCAGTTGGGCCTGGAGTCGCTGCGGAAGGAGCTGTCGGCCGGCCGGGTGACGGTCGGCGCGGGGGTGCTCGACCCGTTCCTCACGCGCGCGATGGACCGGGCGAAGGCCTGGACCGGCGCCGACCGGGCGCCGCGGGCGCGGACCGACCGCGCCCCCGACTCGTACACCGTGCGGCTCGACCGGGCGCGGCCCGTGGAGACCCTGACGGTGATGACCGAGCCGGGTGCCGGGGACGTGGGCGACGCGCGCGTGGAGGCCTATGTCGAGGGCGAGGGCTGGCGGCCGCTCGGGCCGCTGTCGGCGTCCGGCTGGACGCAGGCCGAGCTGAAGGGGCTGCGGGCGGAGGCGCTGCGGGTGGTGTGGAGCGGCGGGGGGCCGGCTCCCGCGGTGCGTTCGCTGGTGCCGTGGTTCGCGGACGGGCCGCGGGCGGCGCTGGACCTGGCCCGGACGGAGACGGAGGCGGAGATCGGCGGTCCGCCCCAGCGGGTGGACGTGGAGCTGTCGGGCGTGCGCGCGGGCGAGGTGCGGGGCCCGCTGTCGGCGAAGGCGCCGAAGGGGATCACCGTCCGGCTGCCGCGGCAGGCGGTGGTCGAGCGCGGCGCCCGGTCGACGGTTCCGCTGGAGGTGTCGGTCGCGGCGGACGCGCCCGCGGGCACGTACCGGGTGCCGGTGACGTTCGCGGGCGAGGAGCGGGTGCTGACGGTGCGGGCCTTCCCGCGCACGGCGGGCCCGGATCTGGCGCGTACGGCGACGGCCTCCTCCTCGGGCGACGAGACGCCGGACTTCCCGGCGGCCCTCGCGGTGGACGGCGATCCGGCCACCCGCTGGTCCTCGCCGGCGGAGGACGGCGCCTGGTGGCAGCTGGAGCTGCCGGAGCCGGCCCGGATAGGGCAGGTGGTGCTGCACTGGCAGGACGCGTACGCCTCCCGGTACCGGGTGCAGGTCTCGGCCGACGGGCGGATCTGGCGCACGGCGGCGACGGTGGCCGAGGGCCGGGGCGGCCGGGAGTCGGTCCGGATGGACGCGGCGGACACGCGGTTCCTGCGGGTACAGGGCGAGGCGCGGGCGACGCAGTACGGCTATTCGCTCTGGTCGGTGGAGACCTACGCGGTGGCCGGGGACAACGGGAAGGCCGGGAAGGCCGGGAAGACCGGGGAGACCGGGGAGACCGGGGAGACCGGGGAGACCGGGGAGACCGGG
>NZ_RDBH01000129.1:512613-531320 GCF_008042145.1 Streptomyces sp. adm13(2018) | reverse complement strand
CCCGGGTCGCACCCGGCCCGGCGCCCCCGCCCGCCCGGCCCGGCGCCCGTGGGCGAGGTCAGGTCGGGCACGGACGCGAAAGGCCCGGCTCAACCCTTCGCCAGCGCCCTCGCGGGGGCGTCGGCGACGGAGTCGATCCGGGCCATCACGTCTTCGGCACCGTACGGCTGGAGGTAGGGCAGCCAGCGGGGGTCCCGGTGTCCGGTCCCGATGATCCGCCAGGCCAGACCGCTCGGCGGGGCCGGTTGGTGGCGCAGCCGCCAGCCGATCTCGCGCAGGTGCCGGTCCGCCTTGACGTGGTTGCAGCGGCGGCAGGCCGCCACCACGTTCTCCCAGGCGTGCGTGCCCCCGCGGCTGCGCGGGATGACGTGGTCGACGCTGGTCGCCACGCCCCCGCAGTACATGCAGCGCCCGCCGTCACGGGCGAAGAGCGCCCGGCGGGTCAAGGGAACGGGCCCCCGGTAGGGGACCCGCACGAAGCGCTTCAGTCGCACCACGCTGGGCGCGGGGACGACTTGGGTCTCGCTGTGCAGGAAGGCGCCGGATTCCTCGAGGCAGAGAGCCTTGTTCTCCAGGACGAGGACGAGTGCGCGGCGGAGCGGTACGACGCCGAGCGGCTCGTACGACGCGTTGAGGACCAGGACATGCGGCACGGATGCCTCCTATGACGCCGGCGGCGCGTGGCTCGCGCCGGGACGAACTGCTCTCAGTCTCCCCTCATGCCTGGCCGGAACGCCACCACGTGCCGGGATCGGGGTGACGGCCCCGGCGTGTTCTCGACCACATCGGCATGTCTCCCCTCTGTCTGCCCGGGTGAGGTCCGTCTCTCCCTCGAACAGCGCTACGGGACCATGTCCGACGCCCCGTTACTGTGGACGCTCTGCGTACGCGATGCCCTGGAGGTCCACCCGTGTCCTGGTCCGCCCTTGCGGCTGCCACCGAACCCGAGCCCATGCCGGTGACCCTCGACGAGGCGGCGGAGAAGGCCACGAGCGCGGCGAGCTGGGTGGAGGAGAACTGGTCCACCTGGCTGAACACGGGACTGCGCATCCTGCTGATCCTGATCGTCGCGCTGCTGCTGCGGATGGCGATCCGGCGGGCCCTGACGAAGCTGATCGAGCGGATGAACCGTTCGGCGCAGGCAGTGGAGGGGACGGCCCTGGGCGGACTCCTCGTCAACACCGAGCGGCGGCGGCAGCGCTCGGAGGCGATCGGCTCCGTGCTGCGCTCGGTGGCCTCGTTCCTGATCCTGGGTACGGCCGGGCTGATGATCCTGGGCGCCTTCAAGATCGACCTGGCGCCGCTGCTCGCCTCGGCCGGTGTGGCCGGTGTGGCGATCGGTTTCGGCGCGCGGAACCTGGTGACGGACTTCCTGTCGGGCGTCTTCATGATCCTGGAGGACCAGTACGGCGTGGGCGACTCGGTCGACGCGGGCGTGGCCTCGGGCGAGGTCGTGGAGGTCGGCCTGCGGGTGACCAAGCTGCGCGGCGTGGACGGCGAGATCTGGTACGTGCGCAACGGCGAGATCAAGCGGATAGGAAACCTCAGCCAGGGCTGGGCGACGGCGGGCGTGGACGTGACCGTCCGGCCGACCGAGGACCTGGAGAAGGTGCGGTCCGTGATCGTCGAGGCGGCGGAGTCCATGGCCAAGGAGGAGCCGTGGAACGAGCGCCTCTGGGGCCCGGTGGAGGTGCTGGGGCTGAGCGAGGTGCTGCTCGACTCGATGACCGTCCGGGTCTCGGCGAAGACGATGCCGGGGAAGGCGCTGGGCGTGGAGCGCGAGCTGCGCTGGCGGATCAAGCAGGGCCTGGACCAGGCCGGCATCCGGATCGTGGGCGGGCTCCCGGCGCAGGCCGAGGAGGCGGCGGCCGATCCGACCGCGGGGATGGCGGCCCCGTCGGCCTTCGCCTCGGCGACCTCGCCGCAGTCCGCGGCGGCCACCCCGCTGCCGAGGACCGACCTCAACAAGTAGGACGCGCAGCAGCCGCGCGGGAACGCGCGCCCGGGACGCCCCCGGAGGTAACGCTTTGGTTGCCTTCGGGGGCGTCTCGCGTTCCCGGGTATTGACGCCCCCGTGACGGCGCCTTATTTTCCTTCCACCGAATAGGAAACTTTCCTAACAGTGGAGTGGGAGAGACGGGCCGCCGCGAGGCAGCACAATGGCCCGACCAGCAGCCGAAGGCAGGTGCGACCTCATGGCCGGTACGACCCCGGGAACCCCCGGCACGCCGCGCGTGCTCCGCGCCATGAACGACCGGGCGGCCCTGGACCTCCTCCTGGAGCACGGCCCCCTCTCCCGGACCCGGATCGGCAAGCTCACCGGCCTGTCCAAGCCGACCGCCTCCCAGCTGCTCGCCCGCCTCGAAGCGGCCGGCCTCGTCGTCGCCACCGGCACCACCGCGGGCCGACCCGGACCGAACGCCCAGCTCTACGGGGTGAACGCGCGGGCCGCGTACGCCGCCGGACTCGACGTCAACCCGTTCCGCATCCACGCCGCCGTCGCCGACATCACCGGCGAGATCGTCGGCGAGTACGAGCTCCGCACCCCCGGCCGCGCCGCCTCCGGCGTCGTCCGTCAGGTCACCGACGCCCTCGACGGGGCCGTCAAGGCGGCCGGCCTCACCCGCGCGGAGGTCCGGCGCCTGGTCATCGGCACCCCCGGCGCCTTCGACCCGGCCACCGGACGCCTCCGGTACGCCTCCCACCTGCCCGGCTGGCACTCGCCCACCCTGCTGGAGGAGCTGGCCGCCGTCCTGCCGATGCCGTTCGAGTACGAGAACGACGTCAACCTCGTCGCCGTCGCCGAGCAGCGCGTCGGCGCGGCCCGCGGCCACGCGGACTTCGTCCTGCTCTGGAACGAGGAGGGCCTCGGCGCCGCCCTCGTCCTCGGCGGACGGCTCCACCGCGGCTTCACCGGCGGCGCCGGCGAGGTCGGCTTCCTGCCCGTGCCCGGCACCCCGCTCGTCCGGCAGGTCACCAAGGCCAACTCCGGCGGCTTCCAGGAGCTCGCCGGCGTCCAGGCCGTACCCCGGATCGCCCGCACCGTCGGGATCGACACCCCCGAGCAGCCCTACGTGCCGGTCGCGAGCGGGCTGCTCGCCC
Source organism: Streptomyces sp. adm13(2018) (assembly GCF_008042145.1). Lineage (GTDB taxonomy): Bacteria > Actinomycetota > Actinomycetes > Streptomycetales > Streptomycetaceae > Streptomyces. The sequence continues at coordinate 528,218 of NZ_RDBH01000129.1, read as the reverse complement.
GGGCCGTCGAGACCCACGGCGAGGACCCCCGGTACGCGGACCTGCTCGACCGGTACGCCGAGCGCGTCGCCATCGGACTCTCCTCGATCGTCGCCGTCCTCGACCCCGAACTCATCGTGCTCTCCGGCGACGTCCTCGTCGCCGGCGGCGAACCCCTCCGCGCGCGCGTGCAGTCCGAACTGGCCGACCTCGCCGCCTCCCGGCCCCGGCTCGTCCTCGCCGCCGTGCCCCGGCGCCCGGTGCTGCGCGGCGCCCTCGAAAGCGCCCTCGCCACCACCCGGGCCGAGGTCTTCGACACCTCGCGCTGACCCACCGTCCCCGCTTCCCTTCCCCCGTAAGCCCTTCGCCACAGGGAGACACCGTCATGCCCGCACGTCCGCGCAAGGCAGCCGCAGCGCTCGCCGCCACCGCCTCCATCGCCCTCTTCGCCTCCGCCTGTACGGGCTCCGCGAACAACGCGGCCTCCGACGACCCCAAGGCCGAGACCACCATCACCTTCTGGCACGGGTGGTCGGACCCCACCGAGGTGAAGGCGATCACGGACAACATCGCCCGCTTCGAGAAGGCCCACCCGAACATCAAGGTGAAGGTCGTCGGCGGCATCAACGACGACAAGCTGGGCCAGGCGCTGCGCGCGGGCGGGTCGAACGGACCCGACGTCGTCTCCTCGTTCACCACCTCCAACGTCGGCAAGTTCTGCGCCTCGGGCGCACTCGCGGACCTGAAGCCCTTCATCGAGAAGTCGAAGCTGGACCTGGACAAGACCTTCCCGAAGGTCCTCCAGGAGTACACGCAGTTCGAGGGCAGGCGCTGCGCGCTCCCGCTGCTCTCCGACGCGTACGGCCTCTTCTACAACAAGGACGCCTTCAAGGCGGCCGGTCTCGACCCCGAGGCCCCGCCGAAGACCTGGTCCGAGTTCGCCAAGGTCGCCAAGACGCTCACCAAGCCCAAGGGCGACACCTACGAGCAGCTCGGCTTCATGCCGAACTACCTCGGTTACGAGACCGTCGTCTCGCACTACATGTCGCAGTGGGACCACGCGTACTTCGACAAGGACGGCAGGTCGAACGTCGGCAAGGACCCGGCCTTCGCCGAGATGATGACGTACCAGAAGTCGCTGGTCGACAGCCTCGGCGGGTTCGCGAAGCTCGACAAGTACCGCACCACCTTCGGTGACGAGTGGGGCGCGAAGCACCCCTTCCAGACCGGTCAGGTCGCCATGCAGCTGGACGGCGAGTGGCGGCTGAAGTTCGCCATGGCCGCCAAGCTCGGCTTCGAGGTCGGCGTCGCGCCGATGCCGGTCGCCGACGACGAGGTCGCCGAGTACGGCAAGGGCTACCTCTCCGGCACGATCATGGGCATAGCCCCGCAGAGCAGGAAGCAGAACGCGGCCTGGGAGCTGGTCAAGTACATGACCACGGACACGGACGCCGTGGTCGGCTTCGCCAACGACATCGGCAACGTGCCCTCCACGCTGGAGGCGCTGAAGTCCCCGGACCTGACGTTCGACCCGCGCTTCAAGACCTTCCTGGACATCGCCCGGCACCCCGAGTCCACCACCTCGGACGGCGCGGTCAACGGCTCCGCCTACCAGGACACCCTCCAGAAGTTCGCCCAGCAGTACGAGAAGGGCCAGGTCCCGGACCTGAAGAAGGGTCTCGCCGACACCGCGGCCCAGATCGACCGCGACATCGCAGCGGCGAAGTGACGGCCGGAGCCCCCTCATGAGCACGGACACCCTGCCCGCGAAGGAGGCGGCCGCCCCGGCCGCCGTCTCCCCCGGGGGACGGAACACGCTGAGGTCGAGGCGCCGGCACAACGCCCTCGTCACCCTGGCGTTCATGTCGCCCTGGCTGATCGGATTCGGCTTCTTCTTCGCCTATCCGCTCCTCTCCACGCTGTACTTCTCCTTCATGAAGTACGACGGCCTCAACCCGCCGCAATGGCGGGGACTGGGGAACTGGGCGTACGTCTTCACCGAGTTCCCGCAGTTCTGGCCGGCCCTGCGGAACACCCTCTGGCTCGGCGTCTTCATGGTCGCCTGCCGGGTCCTCTTCGGCCTCGGCGTCGGCATGCTGATCACCCGGATCAAGCACGCGACCGGGATCTACCGCACCCTCTTCTACCTGCCCTACCTGGCGCCGCCGGTGGCCGCCACACTGGCCTTCGTCTTCCTGCTCAACCCCGGCACCGGCCCGGTCAACTCGCTCCTGGAGGCGGTCGGCATCCCCGCCCCCTCGTGGTTCAACGACGCCGACTGGTCCAAGCCCGCCCTGACAGTCCTCGCCGTGTGGGGCGTCGGCGACCTCATGGTCATCTTCATGGCCGCCCTGCTCGACGTGCCGAAGGAGCAGTACGAGGCCGCCGAACTCGACGGCGCGTCCGCCTGGCAGCGGTTCCGCTTCATCACCCTGCCGAACATCTCGCCGATCGTGCTCTTCGCGGTCGTCACCGGGGTGATCGGCGCGATGCAGTACTACACCCAGCCGATCGTGGCCGCGAAGGTCGCCTCGGGGAAGATGGGCGGCTCCGGCGAGGTCTTCGTCCCCGGCTACCCGGACGACTCCACGCTGACCCTCCCGCAGCTGGTCTACAACCTCGGCTTCAGCCAGTTCAACTACGGCACCGCCTGCGTCGTCGCGCTGGTGCTCTTCGCCTTCTCCATGGCCTTCACCGCGCTCCTGATGCGCCGGCGCGGCGGCCTGATCGGCTCGGGTGACTGACTCATGACGACCGCGACCCCTCCCGCCCGCGACCGCCTCGCGGCCGGCCCCGCCGAGAAGAAGGCCCGCCGCAGATCGCTGCTGCACTGGATCGCCGTGCACTCGCTCGGCATCGCCGCCGCCCTGTTCTTCGTGCTCCCGTTCGTCTTCGTCCTCCTGACCTCCCTGATGAGCGACCAGCAGGCGCTCACCCGGGACCTGACGCCGGACTCCTGGCACTGGGACAACTACGTCCGGGTCATCGAGACCCCCGGCTTCCTCACCTGGTGGAAGAACTCGCTGCTGTACGCGGGGCTCGGCACCGCCCTCGTCGTGGTGTCCTCGATACCCGTGGCGTACGCGCTCGCCAAGTTCCGCTTCCGCGGCCGGCACCTGTCACTGCTGCTGGTCATCTCGATGATGATGCTGCCGCCGCAGGTCGTGATCATCCCCATGTACCTGTTCTGGGCCCAGCAGATGGACCTCTCCGGCACGCTCTGGCCGCTGATCGTCCCGATGGCGTTCGGCGACGCCTTCGCCATCTTCCTGCTGCGCCAGTTCCTGCTGACCATCCCGAACGAGTACATCGAGGCCGCGAGGATCGACGGGTGCGGCGAGTTCCGCACCCTCGTCCGCGTCGTCCTCCCGATGGCCAAGCCGGGCATCGCCGCCGTCGCCCTGTTCCAGTTCTTCTCCTGCTGGAACGACTACTTCGGGCCGCAGATCTACGCCTCGGACAACCCGGGCGCCTGGACGCTGAGTTACGGACTGGAGTCCTTCAAGGGCGCGCACCACACCGACTGGAATCTGACCATGGCCGCGACCGTCCTGGTCATGGCCCCTGTGATCCTCGTCTTCTTCTTCGCCCAGAAGGCGTTCGTCGAGGGAGTCACACTGACCGGAGTGAAGGGCTGACGCACACCATGAAGCTCACTGTCGTAGGGGGCGGTTCCACCTACACCCCCGAACTGATCGACGGATTCGCACGACTGCGCGACACCCTGCCCCTCACCGAACTCGTCCTCGTCGACCCGGCTGCCGACCGGCTCGACCTGGTCGGCGACCTGGCCCGGCGGATCTTCGCCCGGCAGGACCACCCGGGCACGATCACCACCACCTCCGACCTCGACGCCGGCGTCGAGGGCGCCGACGCCGTCCTGCTCCAGCTGCGGGTCGGCGGACAGGCCGCCCGCGAGCAGGACGAGACCTGGCCCCTGGAGTGCGGCTGCGTCGGGCAGGAGACCACCGGCGCCGGCGGCCTCGCCAAGGCGCTGCGCACCGTCCCGGTCGTCCTGGACATCGCCGAGCGGGTCCGGCGCGCCAACCCGGACGCCTGGATCATCGACTTCACCAACCCCGTCGGCATCGTCACGCGCGCGTTGCTCCGGGCCGGACACAAGGCCGTGGGCCTGTGCAACGTGGCCATCGGCTTCCAGCGGAAGTTCGCCGCGCTGCTCGGCGTCGCCCCGGCCGAGATCCACCTGGACCACGTCGGGCTCAACCACCTCACCTGGGAGCGGGCCGTGCGCCTCGGCGGCCCCGACGGCGAGAACGTGCTGCCCCGGCTGCTCGCCGAGCACGGCGACGCCGTCGCCGACGACCTGCGGCTGCCGCGCACGGTCCTCGACCGGCTCGGCGTCGTCCCCTCGTACTACCTGCGGTACTTCTACGCGCACGACGAGGTCGTCCGGGAGCTCGGTACCAAGCCCTCACGGGCCGCCGAGGTCGCCGCGATGGAGAAGCAGCTCCTCGACCTGTACGGGGACCCGGCGCTCGACGAGAAGCCGGCCCTGCTCGCCAAGCGGGGCGGCGCCTTCTACTCGGAGGCGGCCGTGGACCTGGCCGCCGGCCTGCTGGGCGGGGGCGGTTCGCCGTACCAGGTGGTCAACACGTACAACCACGGCACCCTGCCGTTCCTGCCGGACGACGCCGTCATCGAGACGCAGGCCGCGATCGGCGCGGACGGCGCCGTGCCGCTGCCCGTCGCGCCGGTGGACCCGCTCTACGCCGGTCTCGTCGCGAACGTCACCGCCTACGAGGACCTGGCGCTCGACGCCGCGCTGCGCGGCGGCCGCGACCGGGTGTTCAGGGCGCTGCTCGCGCATCCGCTGGTGGGTCAGTACGCCACCGCAGACGGGCTCACCGACCGGCTGATCGCGCACAACCGGGAGCACCTCGCGTGGGCGTGAACCCGGACGGCGTCCTCCTCGCGATCGACGCGGGGAACAGCAAGACCGACGCCGCGGTCCTCGCCCCGGACGGCACCGTCCTCGGCGCGGCGCGCGGCGGCGGGTTCCAGCCGCCGGTGGTGGGGGTGGAGACGGCCGTCGACACCCTGGCGGAGATCGTCGGGCGGGCCTGGGCGGAGGCCGGCGGGCCGGCCTCCGCCCAGGCCCGCCCGACGATCTCCGCCAGGGCGACATGGGCGAACGCGGGGGGAGGCCGGCGACGCCGGGTCCTCCCCCGCGTTCGCCCATGTCGCGGCCTGTCTCGCCAACGCGGACCTGCCCGTCGAGGAGACCGCCCTGCGGGACGAGCTCCTCCGCCGGGGCTGGAGCCGGTCGGTGCGGGTGCACAACGACACCTTCGCGATCCTGCGGGCCGGGATCGACGAGCCGCGCGGGGTCGCGGTGGTCTGCGGCGCGGGCATCAACTGCGTCGGAATGACCCCGGACGGGCGGACCGCGCGGTTCCCCGCGATCGGGAAGATCTCCGGGGACTGGGGCGGCGGCAGCGGCATGGCCGAGGAGGCGCTCTGGTACGCGGCGCGCGCCGAGGACGGGCGCGGGGAACCCTCCGCGCTGGCCCGCGCACTGCCGGCGCACTTCGGCCTGGAGACGATGTACGCGCTGATCGAGGCGCTGCACCTGGGTCATGTGCCCATGGAGCGGCGGCACGAGCTCACCCCGGTCCTCTTCCGGGTGAGCGCGGAAGGGGACCCGGTCGCACTCGGGCTGGTGCACCGGCTCGCGGAGGAGGTCGTGGCGCTCTCGGCGGTCGCCCTGGGGCGGCTCGGGCTCCTGGAGGAGGAGGCGCCGGTGATGCTGGGCGGCAGCGTGCTCGCCGCGCGGCATCCGCAGCTGGAGACGCGGATCCGTGAACTCCTCGCCGAGCGGGCGCCGAAGGCGGTCATCGGCTTCGTGACGGCGCCGCCGGTCCTCGGGGCGGGACTGCTCGCCCTGGACGAGGCGGCGGCGGGCCCGGAGGCCGCGGCCCGGCTGCGGGACCACTACGGGGCCTGAGACGCGGGCGGTCGCGGGGCGTTCCCTCCACCGGAGGGGACGCCCCGCCCGCATGTTCACCTGTTCGAGCGATGTCCGAGACGGAACCGATCACGGCCGCGCGACGTATTCAGAGTGAGGGGATGCGCCCCTCGACGCGAGGGGGCTCGCCCGCGGATGTGCCGGGGGCATGCGGCACGATAAGAACAAGATCCAGTCAATCCCGGTGTGCGGACGGCCCCCTGCGGCCATACTGCAGGCCGGACCGGCCGATGTCGGCGACCAGGGGGAGGTCACGTGACACACCCGCCGAACGCACCCGCCGCCCCGGCGGGCAGTGCGGCGCAGGCGCCCGCGCGCCCGGCCGGCGTGCCCGCGCAGCCGTCCCCCGCGCCGGGTGCCGCCCCGCCCGCGGGGCGGAGCGCATGGTCCGTGGGACGGGAGCGGCTGCGGGTCGCCACGACGACCGAGCCCGGCCGGCTCCAGATCCTCGGAGCCGTCCTGGCCCTGCTCGTCGTCGCGTTCGGCGCCGTCACCGCCCTCCAGGTCGACGACCGGACCACCGCCGCCGACGACGTCGTCAGCCGCAGCCAGCCGCTGTCCGCCGACGCCGCCGCGATCTACCGCTCCCTCGCGGACGCCGACACCACCGCGGCCAGCGGCTTCCTCGCGGGCACCCTGGAGCCCGCCGAGTCCCGCGCGCGGTACGACCGGGACATCGCCACCGCCGCCCGGCTGCTGGTCAAGGCCGCGGCGAGCACCGACGGTTCGGGTCCCTCCGCCCGCGAGATCGCCACCCTCAACCAGCAGCTCCCGCGCTACACGGGCCTGATCGAGCGGGCCCGCGCGGCCAACCGGCAGGGCCTGCCGCTCGGCGGGGCCTATCTGCGGTACGCCAGCCAGCAGATGACCAGCACGCTGCTGCCCGCCGCCGAGCGGCTGTACGAGGCCGAGACGGTACGGCTCCGGGAGGACGACGCGTCGGCCCGCAGCTGGCCGCTGCTCGCCCTGGGCCTCGGGCTGGGGACCCTCGCCGCGCTGGCCTGGGCCCAGCACCGCACCTACGCGCGGACGAACCGCGTCCTCAACCACGGCCTCCTGGCGGCGACCGCCGCGACGGTGGCCGTACTGCTCTGGCTGATCACCGCGCACACCGTCGCCCGGGCCGGCCTCGACACCGCGCGGGCGCAGGGCCAGGAGTCCCTCCAGGCGCTCAACACGGCCCGGATCGGATCCCTCACGGCCCGCGCCAACGAGAACCTGACCCTGGTCGCCCGGGGCGCCGTCCTCACCGAGGACGGCAGGAACGACAAGTACGAGGCCGCGTACACGTCGAGCATGGCCACCCTGACGTCCGCGCTCGCCACGGCCCGGGAGCACGCGGACGACGACGCCGGCCGCGGCCCCGTCGACGAGGCGGCCTCCCGCACCGCCGAGTGGAAGCAGCGCCACAAGGACGCCCGCGCCAAGGACGAGGCGGGCGACTTCGAGGGCGCCCTCGAACGGATCGTCGGCTCGGAGGGATCGGGGCGGGCGGGGCAAGCGGAGCAGGCGGGGCAGGCGGGGAACTCGACGGGGCAGTCCTTCGACCAGGTCGACGCGGCCCTGGACCGCGCCCTCGCGCACGAGCAGGACGAGTTCACCCGCGCCGCCGGGGACGCCCGGGACGCCCTGACCGCGCTGCCGCTCGGCGCCGCGGCCCTCGGGATACTGGGCGCGGCGGGTGCCGTGCTCGGCATCAACCGCAGACTGTCGGAGTACCGGTGAGAGGGGGCGGGATGCCGAACGGCACGTACCCGCTGGTGCGGCGGACGGCGCAGCGCTTCCGGGGCTGGGGCGGGGTGGCCGCGATGGCCGTGGCCTGCGGGCTCACCGCCTCGCTCACCCTGCTCCCGCTGGCCCACGACGGCGCCGACGCGGCGGCCGCGGCCGGCGCCTCGGGGCCCGGCGTCGGCACCGGGGTGCAGATCAAGGCGGACACCTGCGACAAGCCCTGGGCCTCCCTCACCCCGTCGACCGCGGACGGACCGGCCGTCGAGGCGATCAGGAAGCGCGGCAAGCTCGTCGTCGGCGTCGACCAGTCCAGCTACCGCTGGGGCTACCGCAACCCGGAGACGCGCGCGCTCGAAGGCTTCGACATCGACCTGGCGCGGGCCATCGCCAAGGACCTGCTGGGCAGTCAGGACGCCGTCATCTTCCGGGCGATCCCCACGAACCAGCGGATCGCCGCCCTCGACAGCGGCAAGGTCGACCTCGTCGTGCGCACCATGACGATCAACTGCAAGCGGATCCAGCAGGTCGCCTTCTCCACCGCCTACTTCCAGGCCGGGCAGCAGGTCCTGGCGCCCAAGCTCGCCACGGACATCACCGGTTACGACACCTCGCTGAAGGGCCGCCGGGTCTGCACCGCCGAGGGCTCCACGGCCTACGAGGCCCTGGAGGAGAACTCCTTCGGCGCCCTGTACAAGGACGAGGGCGACGGCACCAAGGACGACCCTGACCTGCTGACCGTGCCCAACCAGCTGGACTGCCTGGCCCGGCTCCAGATGGGCGAGGTCGACGCCGTCGTCACCGACAACGCGCTGGCGGCCGGCCAGGCCGCGCAGGACCCGGCGGTCGAGCTCAAGGGCAGACCGTTCACCACCGAGTTCTACGGCGTGGCCGCCAAGCTCGGCAACGACGACCTGGTCCGCCGGGTCAACCAGGTGCTCGTCGGCTACCGCCAGGGGCCCTGGCAGCAGGCGTACCGCACCTGGCTGGAGAAGGACCTGCCCGGGATCACCGGGCCGCCCGCTCCTCTGTACAAGTAGCGCCGGGCACCCCGTACGACCAGCCCCGTACACGGAGAGGAAGAGGTGATCGATGGGCGTCACGGGACCCCCTGGGCCGGTGATGGACCGGGACGAGGCGGACCGTGCGCTGGCGCGCCTCGGAGCCGAGCACAAGGCCGTCGAGGACTCGCTCCTCGCACTCCAGGACCACGCGGGCCGCAGGCTGCTCGAAGGGGCGGAGCTGACCGGCACCACCCGGGACCGCTGGGCGGCGACCGAGCGGACCATCACCCTGCTCTGGACCTGCTTCGAGGTGTACACCGGGGCCCTGCGGGAGGCCCGCGAGGTACGCGCCCGGCGCCGCTGGCCCGGCCGCGACGAACTCGTGGAGCTGACGGACCGGCTGCGCGGGGAGAGCGTCCACGTGGCGGGCGGGGCGGGTGAGCCGGGGCTGCTCACCGAGCGGTTCACCCTGGAGGGCCTGGTCCGCCGGATGAACGAGCTGTACGCCTCCTCGCTCGACGTGGTGGTGACCGCCGACGCGGTCTGGTCCGCGCTGCCCGCCCGGATAGACCTCCTCGCCGCCGAGCTGGGCCGGACGCGCTCGCTCGCGCACTCGGTCGGGGTGCGGCCCGGGGAGCACCCGGCCGGGGACGAGCTGGAGGACATCACCGCCGAGCTGGGCGCGCTGCGTTCCCAGGTCGTCACCGATCCGCTGGCGTTCTGGCGTCCGGCGACGGGGAGTTCGGCGCCCGGCGGGGGACGTCCGGACACCGGGCGGTACGACCGGGCGGCGCTGGCCCTGGAGGACATCAGACGGGAGATCGAGGCGGTGCTCGCGGTCCGGCAGGACTCCGAGGACCGGCTGCTCCGGCTGCGGGACGTGCTGTCCCGGGCGGACCGGACGCTCGCCGAGGCGCGGTCCGCGCGCGGCGAGGTCCTGGCGAAGATCGCGGCCTCCGAGGTGCCGGCGGTCAGCGGTCCGCCGACCGCGCTCCAGGAGCGGCTCGTGGCGGCCGCCGAGTACCGCAGGCACGCCCAGTGGCACCGGCTCTCCCCGCTCCTGGAGTCGCTGGAGCGGGACGCGGAGGACGAGCTGCTGCGGGCCCGTGAGTCGCTGACCGCGGTCACGGCCCCGCTCGCGGTCCGGGCCGAGCTGCGCGGCCGGCTCGACGCGTACAAGGCCAAGGTGGCGCGGCTCGGGGCGGCGGAGGACCCGCTGCTGGTGGAGCGGTACGACGCGGCCCGCCGGATGCTGTGGAGCGCGCCCTGCGACCTGCGGGTCGCGGAACAGGCCGTGCTGCGCTACCAGCAGGCGGCGGCGGACGTCCTGTCCGGCCCGAGGGACGCGGGAGAACGACAGTGGTGAGCGGGGACCAGTGGTGAGCGGCGGGGAGACGGGTGTGGGGAGCTGTCAGCGTCCTTCGTGCGAGGGTTCGTACGAGGACATGGGGGCCGGCGAGCTGTACTGCGACACCTGTGGCCTCGCCCCGGTGGTCGCGGCCGGCGGGCTGATCGGCTCGACGCCCACGGGCGTGGCCGTGCCGGGCCGCAACACGGGCCGCGGCGCGGGCGCGGGCGGAGGCGCCGTCGGGGGGCCGGACTCCAGCTCCTCGCGGAGCAGTTCGCGGGCGTCCTCGCGGGCCTCGTCCCGCTCGTCGACCTCCCGCCGCTCGGTCTCCGGGCGGCTCTCGCGCTCGCTCTCCGGGGCCTCCGCGTCCCGCTCGGTGTCGGTGCGCAGCTCCGGCACGTCGACCGGCCAGTCCGCCCGGAACCGGCTGGGCGCCGGTCTGGTGTCGATCCCGGAGGTGCCGCGGCCGGACCCGCGGGGCGCGGTCATGGAGAACCCGGAGGTCCCCGAGCGGAAGCGTTTCTGCTCCCGTGCGGACTGCGGTGGGCCGGTGGGCCGTTCGCGGGGGGACCGAACGGGCCGTACGGAGGGCTTCTGCACCAAGTGCGGGCACCCGTACTCCTTCGTGCCGAAGCTGCGCGGCGGGGACATCGTCCACGGCCAGTACGAGGTGGCGGGCTGCCTCGCGCACGGCGGCCTCGGCTGGATCTACCTCGCCGTCGACCGGGCCGTCTCCGACCGCTGGGTCGTCCTCAAGGGCCTCCTCGACACCGGTGACCAGGACGCGATGGCCGCGGCGATCTCCGAGCGCCGGTTCCTCGCCGAGATCGAGCACTCCAACATCGTCCGCATCTACAACTTCGTCGAGCACCTCGACCAGCGCACCGGCTCCCTCGACGGCTACATCGTCATGGAGTACGTCGGCGGCAAGTCCCTCAAGGAGATCGCCAACGAGCGGCGGACCCCGGACGGCCGCCGCGATCCGCTGCCGGTCGAGCAGGCCTGCGCGTACGGGATCGAGGCCCTGGAGGCGCTCGGCCACCTGCACAGCCGCAACCTGCTGTACTGCGACTTCAAGGTGGACAACGCCATCCAGTCCGAGGACCAGCTGAAGCTCATCGACATGGGCGCGGTCCGGCGGATGGACGACGACGAGTCCGCGATCTACGGCACGGTCGGCTACCAGGCGCCGGAGGTGGCCGAGGTCGGGCCGTCGGTGGCGAGCGACCTGTACACGGTGGCGCGCACCCTCGCGGTGATGACCTTCGACTTCCAGGGCTACACCAACGTCTTCGTGGACTCGCTGCCGGACCCGGGCAACATCCCGGTCTTCCGGACGTACGAGTCGTTCTACCGCTTCCTGGTGCGCGCGACCGACCCGGACCCGGCGCGCCGGTTCTCCTCCGCGCAGGAGATGGCGGAGCAGCTGACGGGCGTACTGCGCGAGGTCGTGGCGCTCCAGTCGGGGCGGCCCCGGCCCGCGCTGTCGACGCTGTTCGGCACGGAGACGCGGGTCACGGACACGACCCTGTTCGCCGAGCAGACGGACGACGTGTCGCTGCTCGGGGCCCGGCGGAGCCGCGCCGGGGCCGTACCGGTCGGCGGGGCGGCGGGGGGCGCGGGGCTCGGTGTTCCCGCCAGTGCCGGGCTCGGGGCGCTGCTCGCGCCGCTCGACACGCCCGCCCTCGCGCTCGCCCTGCCCGTGCCCCGGGTGGATACGGGCGACCCCAACGCGGGGTTCCTCGCGGGGCTCGCCGCCGCCGCGCCCGGCGAACTGCTTTCCGCGCTGCAGGCCGCGCCCGCGCCCTCCACGGAGCTGCGGCTGCGGACCCTGCGGGCCGAGCTGGAGCTGGGCGACCTGCCGGGCGCCGCGCGGACCCTGGCCGGTCTGGAGGAACGCGACCCGGACGACTGGCGGATCGTCTGGTACCGGGGCGTCGCCTCCCTGGTGACCGGCGACCACGAGCACGCGGCGCTCTCCTTCGACGCGGTCTACGACGCCTTTCCGGGCGAGCCGTCGCCGAAGCTGGCCCTCGGGATCTGCGCCGAGGTGCTGGGCCAGCTGGACAACGCCGCCGAGTACTACCACCTGGTGTGGACGACCGACCCGAGCTTCGTCAGCGCGGCCTTCGGGCTGGCCCGGGTGCGGCTCGCGGCCGGGGACCGGACCGGGGCCGTACGGGCTCTGGAGTCCGTTCCGGAGGCCTCCATCCACTACACCGCCGCCCGGGTGGCGGCCGTGCGGGCGCGGCTGCGGCGGCGCCCGCCGGGGGACCCGCTCGCCGCCGATCTGACGGCGGCCGCGGCCCAGGTCTCGGCGCTCCAGGGCTTCGGTCTGGACGCCGTGCGCCGGGAGCAGTTGTCGACGGAGGTCCTCGGGACCGCCCTGGACTGGGTACTCTCCGGTAGTCCCGGTGCGGAACCGGGCGGCGGCGCGCTGCTGCTCGGAAGTGAACTGGACGAACGCGGACTGCGCTTCGGCCTCGAACGCTCGTACCGGGTGCTGGCCCGGCTCGCCCAGCGGGGCGAGGAGAGGATCGAACTGGTGGAGCGGGCCAACCGTTTCCGCCCCCGGACGTGGGTGTGAGGATGTCCCAGAAGCCGAAGCCGTCGCACGGCCTCACCGTCTGCCCGGACTGCGCGGAGCCGCTGGAGTCGGGTGACCGGTTCTGCGGGGCGTGCGGCCACGACCTGGCGGCCGTGCCGGCCGCCGGGGCCGAGCCGGACCGCCCGACCGTGGCCATCGTCGCCCCCGCCTGGCCGGACGCCCCGCCGCGCGACCCCGGTTCGCTGTCCACCGCCACCCAGCACCCGGGCGACCTCCCGGGCACCGACTCCGGCGGCCGGGACCTGCCCACGATGGAGGTCCGCACGGACGGACCGGTGCCGCCGGCCGCCGGAACCGCCGGCCGGACCGCGGCGGGTGGCGGCGACTTCGAGCTTGCCGCGCCCGACCCGCGGACGGCGGTCCGGGCGGACCCCGCTCCGGCGGCCGCGGCCGCCCCGGCACCGCAGGCGGGCGCGTCCGGACCGACCGCCGGGCATCCGGCACCGGCCCAGGCCGCCGCCGAGCCCGGCTCCGCGCTGTGCGTGGCCTGCCGGGCCGGGCGCGTGGACACCGACGGCTACTGCGAGAACTGCGGCCACGCGCAGCCCCGCGAGCGCGACCACATGGAGCGGGAGCTCACCGGCGTCGCCGCCGTCTCCGACCGCGGGCTGCGCCACCACCGCAACGAGGACGCGTTCGCCGTGTCGGCGACCACGCTCCCCGACGGCTCCCCCGCCGTCCTCGCGATCGTGTGCGACGGCGTGTCCTCGGCCACCCGGCCCGACGAGGCGTCCGCCGCCGCGGCGGAGGCGGCCGGCGCCTCCCTGCTCGCCGCGCTGCCCCGGGGCACCCACCCGCAGCAGGCGATGCACGAGGCGATCGTGGCCGCCGCCGAGGCCGTCAACTCCCTCGCGGAGGAGCCGGGTCAGGACGGCGCCGAGCACGACCCGCACCGCCACCGCAACGCCCCGGCCTGCACCATCGTGGGTTCCGTCGTGGCCGACGGCCTGCTCGTCGTCGGCTGGGTCGGCGACAGCCGGGTCTACTGGGTGCCGGACGACCGGGCCACCCCGCCCGCCCGGCTCACCGAGGACGACTCCTGGGCCGCGCAGATGGTCGCGGCCGGTCTGATGAACGAGGCGGAGGCGTACGCGGACGAGCGCGCCCACGCGATCACCGGCTGGCTCGGCGCCGACGCCTACGAACTGGATCCGCACACGGCCGCGTTCAAGCCGGACCGGTCCGGTGTGGTCGTCGTCTGCACGGACGGCCTGTGGAACTACGCGGAAGGGGCGGAGGACATGGCGAGGGTCGTCCCGGCCGACGCCTCCGACCGGCCGCTGCACAGCGCCCAGGTTCTCGTCGGCCACGCCCTGGACGGCGGCGGCCACGACAACATCACGGTCGCGCTGGTGCCGTTCACCGCCGTCCCCCCGGGGGCCTGACCGGCCTGAGCGGCCTCCGGATCCCCCGTACCTCCGTCGTCCGACCGTTGTTGCCCGAGGAGCCGTAACGAATGGCGAACTTCTCCAAGTCGACCGTGCCGCAGTTCTCGGTGGACGTCTACCAGAACGAGTTCCTGCCCGAGGGCGGCCGGGACGTCAGCGCGATCGTCACGGTCACCTCGACCGGCGGCGGCACCACCGGCCGGCAGCCGCTCGGCCCGGCGGGCGGCAGCGCGGCCGGTGTCGTGATCATGGTCGACTGCTCCGGCTCGATGGACTACCCCGCCACCAAGATGCGCGGGGCCCGCGAGGCGACCGCCGCCGCCGTCGACACCCTGCACGACGGCACGTCCTTCGCCGTGGTCGCGGGCACCCACGTGGCCAAGGAGGTCTACCCGGGGGACGGCCGCCTCGCCGTCGCCGACGCCCGGACCCGGGCCGAGGCCAAGGAGGCGCTGCGCCGGCTGAGCGCGGGCGGCGGCACGGCCATCGGCACCTGGCTGCGGCTCGCGGACCGGCTGCTCTCCTCCGCCGACCTCACCATCCGGCACGGCATCCTGCTCACCGACGGCCGCAACGAGCACGAGTCGCCGGAGGAGCTGCTGGCCGCCCTCGACGCCTGCGCCGGCCGCTTCACCTGCGACGCCCGCGGGGTGGGCACCGACTGGGAGGTCAAGGAGGTCACCGGGATCGCCTCCGCGCTGCTCGGCTCCGCCGACATCGTCGCCGACCCGGCCGCCCTCGCCGCCGACTTCACCGCGATGATGGAGCAGACCATGGGCAAGGGCGTGGCGGACGTCACGCTGCGCCTGTGGACCCCGGTCGGGGTGGAGATCGCCTACGTGAAGCAGGTGGCCCCGAAGGTCGAGGACCTCACCGCGCGGCGGACGGAGGCCGGGCCGCGCGCCGGGGACTACCCGACGGGCTCCTGGGGCGACGAGTCCCGCGACTACCACGTGAGCGTGCGGGTCCCTCAGGCCGCGATCGGCCAGGAGATGCTCGCGGCCCGGGTCTCGCTGATCGCGCCGGACCCGCTGGGCGGCGACCCGAGGCCGCTGTCCCAAGGACTGGTACGGGCGGTGTGGACCGACGACCTGGCGATGTCGACCTCCATCAACCCCCAGGTCGCCCACTACACGGGCCAGGCGGAGCTCGCGGACGTCATCCAGCAGGGTCTTGATGCCCGCAAATCGGGCGATCACGACGGTGCCACGGCGAAACTGGGCCGCGCGGTGCAGCTCGCGGCGGCCTCCGGCAACGCGGATACGGCGAAACTGCTTTCGAAGGTGGTCGACGTGGTCGATGCGGCGACCGGTACTGTGCGTTTGAAGGCGAAGGTCGCGGAAGCGGACGAGATGACACTCGAGACCCGCTCCACCAAGACCGTTCGCGTCAAGAGGTAGCCCGGCCACGGGCCGGACGACGAGAGGGGGAAGCACCGACATGCCTACCTGCCCGAACGGACACCAGTCGGTCTCCGACGACTGGTGCGAGGTCTGCGGTCACCCTGGCCGGGCGGACCGAACCGGTCGCCCTCGCCGGGCGGACCGAACCGGTCGCTCTGACC
>NZ_RDBH01000129.1:483734-512513 GCF_008042145.1 Streptomyces sp. adm13(2018) | reverse complement strand
CAGCACATGGCACCCCCGCCGCCCCAGCAGCAGCAGCAGCAGCAGTTCCAGGCTCCCCCGCAGCAGCAGCAGCAGTTCCCGCCGCCGCGGCAGCCGCAGTCCTGGACCGCGGTCATCGGCCCGGATCGCGAGTACTTCATGGCGATGATGCAGCGCAGCGGCCCGGAGGCCGGTGGGCTGAACCTGCCCGCGTACTCGCCGGACAAGCACCTGCCGCTCCGGGGCAACCAGATCTCCATCGGCCGCCGCCGGCACTCCACCGGCGAGTCCCCCGACATCGACCTGGCGGTGCCGCCGGAGGACCCGGGCGTCTCGCACCAGCACGCCGTGCTCGTGCAGCAGCCGGACGGCTCGTGGGCGGTGGTGGACCAGAACTCCACCAACGGCACCACGATCAACGGCGGCGAGGAGCCGATCCAGCCCTACGTCCCCGTGCAGCTCCAGGACGGCGACCGGGTGCACGTCGGCGCCTGGACGACGATCACGATCCGGGTGGGCTGAAGCCCCCGGCGGGCAGCGGCCAGGCGTAGGGCCCTCCGGGGTCGTCCAGCCAGGCCCACTGCCGCTCGCCGCTGACCGTCACACCGAAGCGCTCCCGCTCCGGCCGCCCCTCGCGCAGCCAGAGCGAGAGCGCTTCGTTCCTGTCCAGGGCCTGGTCGACCAGGCCCTGGAAGAAGCGGAAGCGCTCGTCGCCCGCCGGACCGTGCCGGGGGACGCGGCCCGCGACGCCCCGCAGGGCCACGAAGTAGGCGGCGGTCGCGAGGAACCGTCCCTCCGCGTGGCCGCCGTCGTGCACCCGCAGCAGCAGGAGCCCGGTGGAGAGCGGGGCGAGCACCAGGGCGCCCGGCCTGCACTGGGCGAGCAGCGGGGGCGGGACCGACGGCATCGCGCAGGTCGCCACGACGCGGTCGAAGGGGGCCCGCTCGGGGCAGCCGCGGGCGCCGTCGGCGGCGACCACGGCCGGCCGGTGTCCGGCGGCGGCCAGATGCGTCCGGGCGGACTCGGCGATCTCCGCGTCCAGGTCGACGGTGGTGACGTGCTCCGCGCCGAGGCGGTGGCAGAGCAGGGCGGCGTGGTAGCCCGTACCGGCGCCGATCTCCAGGACGTCGTGGCCGTCGCGGACGTCGAGGGCCTGGAGCATCAGGGCCATCAGGGACGGCTGGCTGGCGGAGGAGACCAGTTCCCCGTCCCGGACCCGGGTGGCGATCGCGGTGTCCGCGTAGGCCCCGCGCAGCCAGCGGTCCCGCCGCTCGGGGTCGGGGTCGCCGGACCAGAGCCGCTCGTAGCCGCCGGTGCCGGGGACGTAGTAGTAGGGCACGAAGAGATGGCGCGGGACCTCGGCGAAGGCCCGCCGCCAGCGGTCGTCGGCCAGCACGCCCTCGGCGTCGATCTCCCGCACGAGCGCCCGCCGCGCCCGCGCGCCGGCCTCGGCGAACTCGTCCCGCCGCTCACCCATGCCTCCACTCTCCCGCCGCCGGGGGCCTCCGGCGAGCGGGTCCTGGATCCCCGGACCTAGGACGGGGCATCTGAGACGATGGAACGGTGAACGAGATTCCCGGGGAAGCAGTGCAGGAGCAGACCTTCTACGAGCAGGTCGGGGGCGAGGAGACCTTCCGCCGTCTGGTCCGCCGTTTCTACGAGGGCGTCGCCGGCGACCCGCTGCTCCGCCCGATGTACCCGGAGGAGGACCTGGGCCCGGCGGAGGAGCGGTTCGCGCTCTTCCTGATGCAGTACTGGGGCGGCCCCCGCACCTACAGCGACCACCGCGGCCACCCGCGCCTGCGGATGCGCCACGCTCCGTTCGCCGTGGACCGCGCGGCCCACGACGCGTGGCTCCGCCATATGCGCGTGGCGCTGGACGAGCTCGGTCTGGCCCCGGAACACGAGGCCGAGCTGTGGCGCTATCTGACGTACGCGGCGGCGTCGATGGTGAACACGGCGGGCTGACGGCCCCTCACGGTCCCGCATACACCTCTCATCACCCCGCTTCCAGCCTCCGGACGGACACATTCCGGACCAGGAGCGCCGAATAACGGTCACGATCGGGTCAAGGTCGGACCGTAAGCGGTTTCCAGCGGCACATGCCCTCTGAAAGCATCCGGAAGAGATCCCGGGAGCGTTCGGCACCCGCACGACGTGCGCACCGTGATCCGGACGGCCAGGGGGATGGGTGACGGGGTTCGTACTTCTGCGTGTCAGGGCGCACCGGCTGCTGCTCGCCGCGGCACTGCTCGCCGTGCTCCTGACGACCTCGGTGCTCGCCACCCTCGCCGCGTTCTCCGGGGCGATCGGGGACGCCGCGCTCCAGGCGGGGCTGCGGGGGCGCTCCGCGGCCGCCGCCTCCGTGCTGGTGAGCGGGCAGGTGCCCGCCGCCCGGCGGGCCGCGGCCGAGGAGGCCGTCCGGGAGGGGATGCGGAAGACCTTCGACGGGCTGCCCGTGACCCTGCGCCGGCTGGAGCGCTCGGGGCCGTACGCGCTGCCCCGGAGCCTCCAGCCGCCCGCCGCCCGCGCGGGCGACCCCGATCTCACCCACTTCGCCGCCGTCGACCGCTCGCGGCTCTCCCTCGTCCGGGGCGCCTGGCCCGCGGCCGCCGCCCCCGCCGGCGTCGTGGAGACGGCACTGCCCGAGGAGGCCGCCCGGCGGCTGGACCTCGCTCCCGGGGCCGTCCTCGACCTCACCGACCGGCTCGACAACCGCAAGGTCAGGGCCCGGGTCACCGGCGTCTACCGGCCCGTCGACACCGGCGACCTGTACTGGCGGCTGGATCCCGCCGGCGGCCGCGGGGTGCGGACGGTCGCGTTCACCACGTACGGACCGCTGCTCGTCGACCCGGCCGTCATCCGGTCCGGGGCGCTGACCACCGGCGAGACCGCCTGGCTGGGCTCCGCCGACTTCACCGGCCTCACCACCGACCGCATCGACGCCCTGCGCACCGCCTCGACCGAGGGCCCGAAGGCGTTGGCCGCCGACACCGCCCCGTTCGGCACGACCGTCGCGGTCTCCACCGCACTCCCGACGGTCCTGGAGCAGACCCAGCGGGCCCTGCTCGTCTCCCGCTCCACCCTGCTGATCGTCGCCGTGCAGCTGATCCTCCTCGCCGCGTACGCGCTGCTGCTCGTCGCCCGGCTGCTCAGCACCGAACGGTCCGGGGAGACCGCGCTGCTGCGGGCCCGCGGCGGTTCGCGGCGCCGGATCGCCGGGCTCGCCGCCGCCGAGGCGCTGCTCCTCGCCCTGCCCGCCGCCCTCGCCGCGCCCCTCCTGTCCGGTCCGCTCACCGGGCTCTTCGCCGAGCGGTCCGCGCTCTCCGCCCTCGGCGTACGGCTGGACACCACGCCGTCGCTCCAGGTGTGGCTGGTGGCCGCCGCCGTCGCCCTGTGCTGCGCCGCGGCCGTCGTCGCACCCGCGCTGGCCGCCGGGGACGGCGCCGCCGTCTCGCTGCGCAAGGCCCGCTCGGCCGCCCTGCCCGGCCCCGTCCGGGCCGGCGCCGACCTCGGGCTGCTGGCCGTCGCCGCCGTGGCCTACTGGCAGTTGCAGCGCCCGTCGGCGGCCGGCGGCACCCTCGGCACGGACGGGCCCGGCGGCGGCTCCGTCGACCCGGTGCTCGTCGCCGCCCCCGCGCTCGCCCTGCTCGCCGGGACCGTCCTGACGCTGCGTCTGCTGCCGCCCGCCGCCAAGCTGGCCGAGCGGCGCGCGGCCGGCGGGCGCGGGCTGTCCGCCGCCCTCGCCGGCTGGCAGTTCAGCCGCCGGCCGCTGCGCGGCGCGGGCCCCGTCCTGCTGCTCGTCCTCGCCGTGGCGATGGGCATGCTCGCCATCGGGCAGAGCGGCTCCTGGGAGCGCTCGCAGCGCGACCAGGCCGACTTCCGGGTGGGCGCCGCCGTCCGCGTCCTCGGCGCCGGGCCCGGCGAGCCCACCCAGACCGAGCAACTGGGCGCCGTCCCCGGCGTCCGCTCCGCCGCCCCGGTGCACCGGGGCACCATGGACGTGGCCGGTAAGAACGCGACCGTCCTCGCGGTGGACACCCGCAACGCCGCCGGGGGCCTGCTGCTCCGCCCCGACCTCGCCGACGTCCCCGTCCACTCCCTCCTCGCCCCGCTCGCCCCCGCGGCCGTCACCCGCCCCGGCCTCCCGCTGCCCGCGGGCACCCGGACGCTCTCCGCCGACCTACGGCTCGCCGAGCCGAAGGTCGCCGCCCGGGTCACCGCGGTCCTGGAGGACCCGAACGGCGTCCCGTACCGCCGGGCCGTGGGCCCGCTGCCCGGCGACGGGCGCACCCACCGGCTGTCCCTCGACGTCGGCGCCCTGGCCGCGGCGCCCGGCGCCGGGGCCGACCGGGGCTCCGCCGGGCTGCTCACCCTCACCGGACTGGAGTTCGCCGGAGAGGTCGTCGACGGCGCGAAGGGCACGCAGACCCTCCAGGTGGAGCGGTTCGGCGTCACGGGCGCCGACGGCGGCGAGAC
Source organism: Streptomyces sp. adm13(2018) (assembly GCF_008042145.1). GTDB lineage: Bacteria > Actinomycetota > Actinomycetes > Streptomycetales > Streptomycetaceae > Streptomyces. Next base: position 508,055 of record NZ_RDBH01000129.1, on the reverse strand, counting down.
GGTCCACTCCCCTGCGACGGTCCTCGGCTCCTGGACGCACTCCTTCGAGCAGACCGCGCAGGGCGACGCGCAGCGCCCCGTCCCCACCTCCGGTGTCCCCGGCGCCGCGGGGCCGGGGGGCCGTCCCGCCCCGTACGTCCTCACGTTCGCCGTCTCCGGCGCCCCCGTCGGCGAGGTGTTCTGGGGACCGGAGCAGTTCGCCGTACGGATGAAGGCCCCCGGGCCCCAGCCGCCGAGCCGCCTCTCCGCCGTCGCGACCCGGACCTTCATGACGGCGTCCGGCGCCGCGCCCGGCGACCGGGTCGAGGTCCCGCTGGGCGGTCGCAGCGTCGACGTGACCGTGGACCGCGTCGTCGACGAACTGCCCACCACCGGCCCGGGCGCCGCCGCGGCGGCCGCGGGCGGGTCGGCCACCACTCCCGAGGACGGCGGGGCGATCCTCCTCGACCTGGCCTCCGTCAACCGGTTCCTCTCCACCGACGAGGCCTCCACCGTGCCCGCCACCGAGTGGTGGCTGACCGTCGCGCCCGGCCGGGCCGGCGAGGTCGCCGCCGCCCTGCGCGCCCGCCCCAACGCCGACCCCGCCCAGGTCCTCGTCCGGGACGAGGTCGCCGCCGAACTGCTCGGCGACCCGCTCGGCGCCGGGCCCAACGCCGCCCTCATGGCGGTGGCGGCCGCGGCCGCCGCGCTCGCCGCCGTCGGCTTCGCGGTCGGCTCGGCCGGCGCCCTGCGGGAACGGTCCGCGGAGTTCGGCGTGCTCAGGGCGCTCGGCGCGCCCCGCCGCCGGCTGGCCCGGCTGGTCGCCGCCGAACAGGGCCTGCTCATCGGCATCGGCCTGCTCGTCGGCATCGGACTCGGCACCGTCCTGGCCCGGGCGGTCGTGCCGCTGGTCGTCCTGACCGGGCAGGCCGCCCGGCCCGTCCCCCCGGTCCTGGTCGAACTGCCCCTCGGCCAGGTGGCGCTGCTGCTCGCCGGCGTCGCCGTCCTGCCGCTCGCCGTGGTCGCCGCGATCGCGCTGCGGCGCACCGACCCGGCCGTGACGCTGCGCCACCAGGCGGTGAGCTGATGACCGGCACCGCCGGGGAGCACCCGGACGAGCACGAGCACCGGCAGCACCCCGACCCGCCCGCCGTACGCAGGAAGGCACCCGACATGCCCCGGTCGCCTCGGTCCGAGAAGCCGGCCCGCGCCGTCGCGCCCTGGGTGCGGACCCGGCTGCGGACCGCGCCCTGGGCGGCCGCCTCCCTCGCCCTCCTCGTCCTCGTCACCGCCTACCTGGCGGCCGTCCTGCCGCGCGCCGTGGACGCGTACGAGACCGAGGGGCTGCGGCACGACATCCGGACCGCCGCGCCCCGCAGCAGCGTCCTCGAACTGACCGCCGAACCGCCGGGCCTCGAACTCCCCCCGTCGGTACGCGAGGCGGGCCTCGCCCCCGCCGTCCTCGGGAAGCAGCGCGACAGGGCAGGCGCCCTGCTGCCCGCCCCGCTGCGGACCGACCCCGGGCAGACCGTCCACGGCGTGCGCACCGTCAAGCGCGTCGAGGGGCTGGACCCGTGGTTGCCCCGGCCGGACGGCATCTCCCCCGAGCTGGTGCTCGCCTCCCTCTCGGGCCTGGCGGAGCACACCACGCTGCGCGCGGGCCGCCTCCCCGCGGGCACCGCCCGCGCCCCCGAGGCCGTGGTCACCACGAAGACCGCCGAGGCACTGCGGATCAAGCCCGGCTCCGTCGTGCACGTGCCCGGCCGGGTCAGCGCCGTACCCCTCGCGCTCACCGTCACCGGCATCGTGGAGCCGCGCGGCCCCGAGGGCCCGTACTGGGCGGTGGAGCCGCTGCTCCGCACCCCCGCGCTCGCCCCGCTGGTCAGCCAGGAGGTCACGTACTACTGGCAGGGAGCGCTGCTGCTCTCCCCCACCTCGGCGCCCGCGCTGCTCTCCACCACCGGGGAGCCCGAGGTCTACTTCCGCTATCTGCCCACCGCCGACCACCTCACCGGCCGGGACGCCGGACGCCTCGGCGCCGCCCTGGCCTCGGCGTCGGGCGGCCCCGACCTGGTGAGGCTGCGCGAGGTGGTGGGCCCCACGGGCGCGCTGACCACCGAACTCGACACGATCGTCGGCGCGTACGGGTCGATGCGCGGGGCCATCGATCCGGTCGTGGCCGTCGCCGTCTTCGGGATCGGCGCGGTCGCGGCGGTCGTCCTCGCCATGACCGGCGGACTCTTCGTCGCCCGCCGGGACGGCGAACTGGCGCTGATCCGCTCCCGCGGCGCCTCGCTCACCGGCATCGGACTGCGGCTGCTCGGCGAGACCTCCGCGGTCGCCGTGCCGGCCGCGCTGCTCGCACTGGTCCTCGCAGTGGCGACCGCACGGGGTCCGGACGGCGCGTCCGGAGGCGTACTCGGCGGCATCCCGCTGCTGCCCTCGGTGCTCGCCACCATCGCTGTGGCCCTCGTGGCGATGCTCGTCCTGCCGCTCCGGGCCGTCGTCCGGCACCGGCGCCCGCGGCTGCACGGCGGCCGCGACGACCTGCTCACCGCCCGTCCGTCCCGGCGCCGCACGGTCCTCGAACTCACCCTGCTCGTGCTGGCCGTGAGCGCGGTCGCCTCCCTGCGGCTCCGCGGCACCGGGGACTCCGGCGACCACCTGGTGAGCGCCGCCCCGGTGCTCGTCGGCCTGATCGCCGCCCTGGTCCTCGTCCGCGTCTACCCACTGCCGCTGCGGTGGGCGGCCCGCCCGGCCCGCCGGCTGCGCGGGGCCGTGGGCCCGCTGGCGCTGGCCCGCGCCGGACGCGCGTCCTCGGCGGGCACCCTGCCCCTGCTCGCGCTCGTTCTCGCCCTGACCACCGCGGCGTTCGGCGGCTCCGTCCTGGCCGGCGTCGCCGACGCCCGCGACCGGGCCGCGCTCCTGGCGACCGGCGCGGACGCCCGGATCGACGGCACGGTCGAGTGGACTCCGCTGCCGGCCGGCCTGGCCGAGGCGGTGCGCACCACACCGGGCGTACGGGACGTGGCGCCGCTGCAGATCGAGTACGGGGTGTCGCTGCCGTCCCCCGGGAGCGACACCGCCCAGCCGATGAGCTCGGCGCTCGTGGGCGTCGAGCCCGACGCGTACACCCGGCTCGCGCGGCGGACCGGCTTCGGTCCGTTCCCCGCGGCGCTGCTCGCCACGACCGGCAAGGGCGGCAAGGAGGCCGCGGCGGACACCGCGCGGGTGCTGCCCGCGATCGCCTCGCCCTCGGTCGCCGCCCGGCTGGGCAGCGCGCCGCAGGAGATCGTGTCGGCGGCCGGCGTGTTCCGGGTCAGGATCGTCGCCGTCCGGCCGACCACCCCGGCGCTCCAGGGCGCGGACTTCCTCCTGGTCAACTCCGCCGACCTCACCCACCGGGCGAACACGGCGCTGCTCGTCTCGGGCCCCTCGGACGGGGCCGCGCTGCGGGCCGTGGTGAAGGCGAAGTCCGCCGCGCTGCTGGTGTCGACCCGCACCGAGGAGCGGGCCGGCTACGTGGACTCGCCGCTCCAGTCGGGCGCCGAGCGGATCTACCTGGGCGCGATCGGCGCGGGCGCCGGCTTCGCCGTGGTGGCCGTGCTGCTCTCGCTCCTGCAGAACGCGCCCGAGCGGACCACGCTCCTCGCCCGGCTGCGGACGATGGGGCTGACCCGCCGGCAGGGACGGCGGCTCCTCGGCCTCGAAGCACTGCCGCAGGCGGTCCTGGCGGCCGTCGGCGGCACCCTCGTCGGCTGGGCGACGGTGCCGCTGCTCGCCCCCGGCGTCGACCTGTTCCGGCTGGCGCTCGCGACGACCCCGGGCTTCGCCCCGCTGGACAGCGCGCCGCTGCGGGTGGACCCGTGGTCGCTGGCGGTCCCGGCCGTCGCGGTCGTGCTGATCACGGCGGTCGCGGCGGCCGGACAGGCGTGGTGGGCGGGCCGCAGGGGCTCGGTCAAGGAACTCAGGGCGGGAGACGCACGATGACGAAGACCGAGACGCCGAGCCGGCCCGGCGCCGCCGGGTCCGCCTCCGACCCCACCACCCTGGAGGAGCTGGAGCGCCGGGCGAACGCGCGGCGCGACCGGCCCGACTACGGCCATGACGCGCTCATCGCCTGCGACCGTCTCGTCCGGATCTTCACCACGGACGGGGTCGAGGTGCAGGCCCTCCAGGGGCTCGACCTCCTGGTGAAGGAGGGCGAGCTGATGGCCCTGGTCGGCGCGTCCGGCTCCGGCAAGTCGACGCTCATGAACATCCTCGCCGGCCTGGACGTACCGACCGCCGGCGCCGCCCGGGTCGCCGGAGCGGACCTGCTCGCGATGGACGGCACGGCACGGCTGCGCTACCGCCGCGAGGTCGTCGGCTTCGTCTGGCAGCAGACCGCCCGCAACCTCCTCCCCTATCTGACGGCCGCCCAGAACGTGGCCCTGCCCATGCAGTTGAAGGGCCGCGCCAAGCGGAAGACGGAGCGCGCCGAGGAACTGCTCGCCATGCTGGGCATCGCGGACGCCCGCGACCGGCGGCCGCACCAGCTCTCCGGCGGCCAGCAGCAGCGGGTGGCCATCGCGGTCGCCCTGGCCAACAACCCGGCCGTGCTCCTCGCCGACGAGCCGACGGGCGAGCTGGACTCGGCCACCGGCGAGCAGGTGTTCGCGGCCTTCCGCCGCGCCAACGAGGAACTGGGGACGACGATCGTGATCGTCACCCACGACCAGGCGGTCGCCTCCGAGGTCCGCCGCACGGTCGCCATCCGCGACGGCCGCACCTCCTCGGAGGTCCTGCGCCGCACGGAGGTCGACGAGCAGGGCAAGGAGTCCCTGGTGGCCCGGGAGTACGCGATGCTCGACCGGGCCGGCCGACTCCAGCTCCCGGCCGAGTACACCGAGGCGCTCGACCTGCGGCACCGCGTGGCCCTGGAGCTGGAGCAGGACCACATCGGGGTGTGGCGGGACGACGCCGAGGGCTGAGCGGTACGCGGTGCCGCGCGGCCCGGCGCGACCGCGCACGTGCCCCCGGCGTCTGCGCAACCGCGCACGCGCCCCCGGGCGTCCCCGCCCACGGAACAGGCTTTCGACGTCGACCACGGGGGTGCCCGATGCGCAAGGCCGTGCGGTACACCGGGGCGCTGCTCGTGCCCGCCGTCGCCGGAGCACTGCTGTGGCGGTGGGCAGCCTGGAGTCTCGGCGGCCCGCACCGGCCGCCGACCGCCCTCGCCGTGGCGGGCGGCCTCGCGCTGGCCGCCGTCGCGCTCGTGGCGCACGACGCGCTCTTCCGCGAAGGCGGGAGCATCGCCGCGGCCGTCCTGATCCTGGCGGGTCTGACGGCCGTCTGGGTGGAGGCGCGGGACGACGCCGTCCGCGGCGCGGTCGCCGACTGTGTCGTCGTGGGGAAGCCGAAGGTGACCCACCACCCGACCTTCGGCGAGGGCGCGCCGGCCCCCAAGACCCTGTTCCACCACACCCTGCGCTGTGCCGGCGGCTACCCCACCGACTTCTCCGCCGAGGAGCGGATCGCGGAGCCGGGCGGCGCGGTCCGCATCGCGTACGACCCCGCCCGCCGCATGGATCCGGTGCTCGAACGGCAGAACAAGGCCCACGGCTCCCCGGTCGTCCCCGCGTCGCTGCTCGTGCTCTCGGCCGCGCTGTCGGTCGTGTCGATCGCCCGCGAGGGCCGCGGGGAGCGGTGAGGAGCGTACGAACCTGGTCGGCCGAAGGGCCGCGCCGGGTCAGGCCGTCGGGGCGCCGGGGTCGGGGGCCACGGTCACTCGGGGGCGACCGTCAGCGTCATGGACACCGTACGGAGGGCGATCGAGCCGTACGGGGTGCGCAGCCGCAGCCAGGGGCCGGAGGCGAGCAGCGCGACGGGGGCCTCGGTGTCCGCGGGCGGCAGGAAGCCCAGTGACTGGGCCGCGTGCACCGCGCGCAGCGGCAGGCCGGTGGCGCCGAGGGTCCGGGACCAGATCTCGCGGCCGATGACGTCCCGCTCGGCGCGGGTACGCCGCTCCGCGGGCAGTTCCTCGTCCCGCGCCCGGAACTCGGCGACGGCCGCGGCCACCGCGGCGCGCATGTCCGCGGCGTCCGGCAGCCCGGGGACCGGCCGCCAGCCGGTGCGGGGCGGGAGGACACCGGCCCACGGGGGTCCGGTGACGGAGTCGGGGACGACCGCCTTGCCCGCGGACTCCTCGATGCCTTCCAGGAGTTCGCCGGCGGAGACGGTGACGTCGAGGTCGACGGCGTCCACGAGCCGGGCCGTCCGGACGGCGAGCACCTCGAAGGACGCCGGCCGGCCGAAGACGGCCAGTGCCCCGCCGCCCGCCTGGAGGCGGACGGCGGCCGCCCGGTCGTAGTGGACGAGCCGGGCCAGGAAGGCGGCGAGGGCCGCCGCCTCCCTGGCGTCGGCGAAGTGCAGCGGCGCGAGCACGGTCATGCGGCGGACGTCATCCCGTCGTCGACGTACTCCTGGAGGAACGCGCGCTCCTCCGCGGAGATCCTGCGCGGCCGCTGCGCCTCCAGGTCGAAGGGCACGACGACCGTGGACGCCCGCACGTAGGTGACCTCGGGGTCCTTGATCTCGTACGCGATCGTCAGCGACGCCGCGCCTATCTTCGTCACCCAGGACTCGACGGTCACCGGCTGGTGCCGGTGGACCAGCGGCCGCACGTAGTCGATCTCGTGCCGGGCCACGACGGACCCGCCGGAGAACGAGGGGGAGCCGTCCCCCGGCGCGAGCCGGAACATGAAGTCGATCCGAGCCTCTTCCAGGTACCGCAGGAAGACGACGTTGTTGACGTGCCCGAAGGCGTCCATGTCCGACCAGCGCAGGGGACAGCTGTAGATGTGGCGCACGCTCAGCCTCGGGTCAGCTTCTTGTACGTGGCGCGGTGCGGACGGGCCGCGTCCGGGCCGAGGCGCTCGATCTTGTTCTTCTCGTAGGACTCGAAGTTGCCCTCGAACCAGAACCACTTCGACTCGCCCTCGTACGCGAGGATGTGGGTCGCGACCCGGTCCAGGAACCAGCGGTCGTGGGAGATGACCACCGCGGCGCCAGGGAACTCCAGGAGCGCGTTCTCCAGCGAGGAGAGGGTCTCGACGTCGAGGTCGTTGGTGGGCTCGTCGAGGAGCAGCAGGTTGCCGCCCTGCTTGAGGGTGAGCGCGAGGTTCAGGCGGTTGCGCTCACCGCCGGAGAGCACACCGGCCGGCTTCTGCTGGTCCGGGCCCTTGAAGCCGAACGCGGAGACGTACGCGCGGGAGGGCATCTCGACGTGGCCGACGTTGATGTAGTCGAGCTCGTCGGAGACGACGGCCCACAGCGTCTTCTTCGGGTCGATGTTGGCGCGGCTCTGGTCGACGTACGAGATCTTGACGGTCTCGCCGACCTTGACGGTGCCGGAGTCCGGGGTCTCCAGACCCTGGAGCATCTTGAAGAGCGTGGTCTTGCCGGCGCCGTTCGGGCCGATGACGCCGACGATGCCGTTGCGCGGGAGCGTGAAGGACAGGTCGTCGATCAGGACCTTGTCGCCGAAGGCCTTGGAGAGGTTCTCGACCTCGACGACGATGGAGCCCAGGCGCGGACCCGGCGGGATCTGGATCTCCTCGAAGTCCAGCTTCCGCATCTTGTCGGCCTCGGCCGCCATCTCCTCGTACCGGGCGAGACGGGCCTTGGACTTGGCCTGGCGCCCCTTGGCGTTCGACCGGACCCACTCCAGCTCTTCCTTCAGACGCTTCGCACGCTTGGCGTCCTTCTGGCCCTCGACCTTGAGGCGGGTGGCCTTGGTGTCGAGGTAGGTGGAGTAGTTGCCCTCGTACGGGTGGGCGCGGCCGCGGTCGAGCTCCAGGATCCACTCGGCCACGTTGTCGAGGAAGTAGCGGTCGTGGGTGACGGCGACGACGGTGCCGGGGTACTTGGCGAGGTGCTGCTCCAGCCAGTTCACCGACTCGGCGTCGAGGTGGTTGGTGGGCTCGTCGAGGAGCAGCAGGTCGGGCGCCTCGAGGAGCAGCTTGCAGAGCGCGACGCGGCGCTTCTCGCCACCGGAGAGGTTGGTGACGGCCCAGTCGCCGGGCGGGCAGCCCAGGGCGTCCATGGCCTGCTCCAGCTGCGTGTCGAGGTCCCAGGCGTTGGCGTGGTCCAGGTCCTCCTGGAGCTTGCCCATCTCGTCCATGAGCGCGTCCGAGTAGTCGGTCGCCATGAGCTCCGCGACCTCGTTGAAGCGCTTCAGCTTCCCCATGACCTCGGCGGCGCCGTCCTGCACGTTCTCCAGGACGGTCTTCGACTCGTCGAGCGGGGGCTCCTGGAGGAGCATGCCGACGGTGAAGCCCGGCGACAGGAACGCGTCGCCGTTGGACGGCTGCTCCAGGCCGGCCATGATCTTCAGAACCGTGGACTTACCGGCGCCGTTCGGGCCGACCACACCGATCTTCGCGCCCGGCAGGAAGCTCAGCGTCACGTCATCGAGGATGACCTTGTCGCCGTGCGCCTTGCGCGCCTTGCGCATCGTGTAGATGTACTCAGCCAAGAGAAACCGTCCGGCAAAGAGTGAGTGGGCAGATACACCCATCTTGCCTGACCGGGACCCCCGGGCGGAAACCGGTAAGGCGCGCAAGGCGCACGGCGACAAGGTCATCCTCGATGACGTGACGCTGAGCTTCCTGCCGGGCCTCGACAAGGCCGGCCTCGGCGACGTGCCCCGCTTCACCATCCCCGAGCTCCCCGAGTCCGCCGACGGCGCCAGCGGACTCCTCCCCGACTCCGCCGTCGCCGCCCTCCGCGGCTGGCTCGCCCACCGCGCCCAGGACCCCGCCGCCCGCCAGCAGGCCGCCGAACGGACCGCCACCGGCGTCATCGACTCCCTCGACGCCCGGCTCCCCGAACTGGCCGCCGCCGTCGCCGCCCAGTACGCCGCCGCCGGCCGCCTCGGCGGCGCCGTCACCACCGCCTACGGCGAACAGGCCAAGCGGGTCCGCGAACAGCTCGGCCGCGGCGCCGTCCTCGCCGGCGACGCCCGCACCCGCTGGCGCGCCTACCCCCGCGACAGCACCGCCGACGAACTCCTCGACGCCCTCGCCGAATCCCTCGCCGCGCTCCTCCACTGCGCCGTCTCCGCCGCCGAGGAACGCGTCCGCGACGCCTGGCGCCGCGAGCCCGCGGCCGCCGCCCTCGGCCCCGTCCGGACGAGCGGCGACCGCGAGGCGGCCGAACGGATCGGCGTCGAGGGAGTCGATGACGCCGGTGGCGGTCCGTTCGGCGGCCTGCTGGCGGGCGGCGGGGTCCTGGGCGCGGTGGGCGAGCCAGCCGCGGAGGGCGGCGACGGCGGAGTCGGGGAGGAGTCCGCTGGCGCCGTCGGCGGACTCGGGGAGCTCGGGGATGGTGAAGCGGGGCACGTCGCCGAGGCCGGCCTTGTCGAGGAGGGCCTCGTACTGGCGGGAGACCTCTCCGATGACCTGGTGGGGCACCCGGTCGAGGACGGTGACGAGGGTGGCGTCGTACTCCTTGGCGGTACGGAGGAGGTGCCAGGGGACGGCGTCGGCGTAGCGCGAGGCGGTGGTGACCATCACCCAGATGTCGGCGGCGCACATCAACTCGGCAGCGAGGAGACGGTTCTCCACGACCAGGGAGTCGATGTCGGGCGCGTCGAGGAGGGCGAGGCCGCGGGGGACGGAGGAGGCGGTCTCGACGCGGAGGGCGTTCTCCTCGGGGGGCGGGGCGTCGTCGGCGTGCTCGTCGTCGGCCTGGGGCAGCCAGACGCGGGTGAGCTGCGGGAGGACGCGCATCCCGGCGAACCAGTGGTGGTCCTCGGGGTGGCAGACGAGCACGGGGGTGCGGGTGGTGGGCCGGAGCACGCCGGACTCGCTGACGCGCCGCCCGACAAGGGAGTTGACGAGGGTGGACTTGCCGGCCCCGGTGGACCCGCCGACGACGGCGAGCAGCGGGGCGTCGGGATCTTTGAGCCGCGGCACCAGGTAGTCGTCGAGCTGGGCGAGCAGCTCGGCCCGGGTCTGCCGGGCCCGTGGTGTGTCGGGAAGGGGGAGAGGAAGGCGCACGGCGGCGACACGGTCGCGCAGGGCGGAGAGTGCGTCGATCAGCTGAGGCCGTTCGTCCAAGGTCACCACATGCGAAGAATGCCCAATTTATGAGTGTTTTTGAAGCCTATTGCGGCCCTGCGCGCCGAAGAGAAGGGCGGTGGCCGGAAGCCCCAGGCATAACGAGTGCACAACACCCGCCGCGAGCGGCGTGAAAACCGCTGCGCGAATCGCACCTGCCTGCGATTATCGTTCCGCTTCACCGAACCTCCACATCGTGCCACGCAGGTGAAGCAACCGGGCCAAGGCGATCGGAGCCCTATCCTTGTCCCGGCAGGTCACACCCCACCCACAAGGGGCCCCTGACCACAAGGCCACCACCCGGCCCCCGTAGCTCAGTGGATAGAGCAGGTGCCTTCTAAGCACTTGGCCGCAGGTTCGAGTCCTGCCGGGGGCGCTGCATCGGGACCCTCCTTCGGGAGGGTCTTTCTGCTGTTCGGGGGTGGCTTTCGGTCGAGGCCAAAGGGGTCGGGGAAGGTTCCCCGTGGCTGGATCGCGCTCCGCGCGGAGATCTACCGCCGGGGCCCGCAGTGGCGCTTCCGTGCCGTCGGCCAGGGCTACGACCATGGCCTGGAGGCCCTCGTACGTGGATGCGGTGTCGACGTGGAGTGATCCGCCGCGCGGGGCGATCCGCGCGGGGTCCCCGCGCGTTCCTTCCTCCCCCGCGCGGTGCTTGGCCGCGTTTCCGAGTCCTTCCAGGCGGTCGCTAGAGTCACCCGGCATGGGGGATCGGACGCGCGTCAGGCGTTGCAAGCAGTGCCATCGGCCGCTCTGTGAGGCGCGGGGGCGGCGTCCTCGGCGGTTCTGCAGTCGGCGGCACCAGGTGCGGTACTGGGTCGGCGAGGTCCTGGACGTCGTCTTCAGCTGACCGTTCGCAGTCCGACAGCCGGCGGACCGGGCTGTCTTCCTTCGCCCCGCCGCGCCCCGCCGGCCCCCCTCCGTCAGTCCGTGCGGAGGTCCAGTTGGTACTCGTGCGTGCTGCGGTGGAAGCAGAAGCCCAGGCTGCGGTTCACGGCCAGCATGTGGGTGTTCTCCTGCGCGTTGTCCGTCTCCACCTCCCCGATCCCGGGGTGTTCGGCCCGGAGTCTGCGTACCATCTCCGCCTTGAGCCACAGCCCGAGCCCGTGGCCGCGGTGGGCCGGTGCCACCGCCGTGTCGTACTGCTGCGCCCGCTCGGTCTCCCCCGACCTGATCACGATCTCGGTGTACCCCGCCATCTCCCCCTTCCCCAGCGCCGCGGTCGTCAGCAGCAGGTCGCCGCGGTCGGCCAGTACCTCCGCCATGGCGCGGACCCGGTCCGCCGTCCAGGTCTGGCTGCCGTAGTCCATGTCGCCGGTCGGCATGTCGTTCATCGCGTTCTTTGCCGAGGCGAACGCCTCCGCCAGCTCGTCCGGAACCGTTCCGGTCCAGCCGACCAGTTCGTACCCGGGTGGGCTTCACGTCCGGTTCGCCGGGGACGGCGGCCCGCTGCTCGGCGAGCGAACGGGCCGAGCGGAAGGACGTCGAACGCGTCTCGACGATCTCGTAGGTGTAGACGGTGCCGCCCGCGGTGACGTGCACGAGGTCCCCGACCTCGACCGCGGGCAGGTCGCGCAGCGGTCCGCCCGCGGAGAGCCGGTGGGCGGTCACCAGGTAGTTGCCGACCTGCCCCGGCCCCACACCGCCGCGCGCGCCGTGGGGACTGGCGGCGTCGCCACGGTCCTGGATGACGGTGCCGGCGCGGTCGTCGGTGGTCCCCTCGTACGGCAGGACGTCCAGGTCGTCGACACCGATCGAGGGGATGGAGAGCTCGGCGGCGACGCCGCCAGTCCGTCGTCGGCGCGCCCCTGCGCCACCTCACGGACCGCGCGGCGCGCGCCCGGCTCGGCCCCGCCTTCCCCTGGGGCACCCTCGCGGTGAACATCGCCGGCTCGTTCCTCCTCGGCCTGCTCACCGGAGTGGCGTCGGCCGAGGTCCACCTGCTGCTCGGCACCGGCCTGTGCGGGGCGCTCACGACGTACTCGACGGGGGGTGGTCCGGCCACCATCAGGCGGCCGATTCGGGTGCCGGGTACACCTCGTCGCGGGGGCCGGTCGCGGGCGACGGTGGTGGAGCAGCGGGAGGGAGCTGCGCAACCTTCGGGCAGGAGTGTCGTGAGTACATCCGTCGCAACCAAGCGCAGGGCCGTCACCGGTGCTGTTCCGCCGGCCGTTCCCCTGGACGTCGTCAAGGCCGCCGGCCCGGCCGGCTCGCGCGAGGACGTCTACGCCGAGCTGTGTGCCGCGCTGTTCTCCGGATTCCCGCGCCGGGACCAGCGGCTGAAGGCCGAGCAGTACCTGCACGGTCTGCTGACCGCACAGGGCCGCAAGTCCATCCGCAACATCGCCGCGCAGATCGGCGGTCCCGCCGCCGAGCAGAGCCTGCACCACTTCGTGTCCAGCTCCACCTGGGACTGGCAGCCGATGCGGGCGGCCCTCGCCCGCCATCTGGAGCGGAACAGCTGCCCGCAGGCGTGGGTGGTGCGGCCGATGCCGATACCGAAGGCCGGGGAGCACTCGGTCGGTGTGGACCGGCGGTTCGACCCGGAGCGCGGGCAGGTCTTCCACGGCCAGCAGGCGTTCGGTGTGTGGTTCGCCAGCGACGAGCTGAGCGTGCCCGTCAACTGGCGTCTGTTCCTGCCGGATCCGTGGGTGAACGACCGGACGCGGCGGGACCGCGCGGAGGTTCCGCAGGAGGCCGGCGAGGAGACCCTGGAGGAGTGCGCCGTCGCGGCCGCGCTCGACACGGCCCGCTGGCCGGACGTGACCCGCAAGCCGGTGCTGCTCGACATCCGGGGCGGCGCGGGCCGGGCGGCCCTGACCCGGCTCGCCGGGGCGGGGGTGCCGGTGGTGGCGCGGATCGGCCCGGGTTCCCGGCTGGCGATCGCGGACCGTTCGCTGCCCGGCTTCGGTGCCGGTCCGCTGTCCGCGCTGCAGATCCTGGAGTCGCTCAAGGGGCTGCGCCGGCCGGTGAGCTGGGTGGACACGGTGGCGGGTGCGCGGACCTCGCGGACCTCGCTGGCCACGGCGGTCCGGGTGGCGCTGCCCGCGCCGGGCGGCGAGCGGATGCGTCCGCTGGTGCTGCTGGGCGAGTGGGACGACCCGCGGCGGCCTCCGGCCCGGGTATGGATCAGCGATCTGACCGGTTCGCCGGTCGGGTCCCTGCTGCGGCTGACGAAGCTGGCCCGCCGGGTGGAGCGGGACTTCGTGGAGGTCGGCGAGGGGGCGGGGCTGCGGGACTTCGTGGGCCGTTCGTTCCGGGGCTGGCACCGGCACATCACGCTGGCGTCGGCGGCCCACGCGGCGACGGTCATGGCGGCCACCGACTGGGAGTCGTCCTACCGCTCCGACTACGGCTCGGGACGGACGGCGCGGACCGCGAGCTGAGCGGTCCGCGGTCCGCGAGCTGAGCGGTCCGCGGTCCGCGAGCTGAGCGGTCCGCGGTCCGCGAGCTGACGGTCCGCGGCCCGCGCCGGGGCGTCAGCCGCTCCGCTCCGGCGGGCCCGGCTGCCGGGTCGGGTCGGCCGGCCCGCGGCCCCTGGCCAGTACCTCGCGGGTGCGCTGGAGTCGCAGCGCCAGCTGGACCTCCAGGACCTGGCCGGGCTTCTGCCACTCGGGGCCGAGGAGCTCGCCGATCCGCTCCAGCCGGCGCGAGACCGTGTTGGGGTGCACGTGGAGCGCCTCGGCGGCGTTCGTCGGGCTGCCACCGGAGGCGAAGTACGCCTCCAGGGTGTGGGTGAGGTCGGTGAACCGCTCGGCGTCGTAGTCGAGGACGGGTCCGATCGCCGCCTCGACGAAGCCGTCGACGTCGTTGTCGTCGGAGAGGAGCAGCCCGAGGAAGCCCAGGTCCTGCACGGACGCCGCCGATCCGGTGCCGCCGAGGGCGCTCATCGCGTCCAGGCAGCGACCGGCCTCCTGGTGCATCCGGGCGACGCCGTCGGGGCTCTCGCCGGGTCCGGCGGCGGCGACGGAGACGGGGTGGCCGAGCAGCGGGGACAGTTCGTCGGCGACCGCGCGGGCGGCGGCGGAGGCGTCGATGCCCGGGAGCAGCAGCACGATGCAGCCGCCCTGCACGGTCTTCAGGCCGCTGAGCCGGTACGCGTACGAGGACGCCCACACCACGGCCCGGCCCTGCTCGCCGCCCTCCGGCCGGGCGAGCACGAGGACGTGCGGTCGGCGCAGGTCGACACCGAGGCGGCGGGCCCGCTGGGCGATCTGCTGGGGGGCGTGCGGCGGGTCGGCGATGAGGTCGTCGAGGAGTTCGTCGCGGACGGGTCCCTCGGCGACGGCGGTGGAGCGGCGCATGAGGAGGAGGAAGGCGACGGACTGGGCGGCGAGTTCGAGGAGCCGTTCGTCCTCTCCGGTGAGGCCGCCGGCGGCGCGGACGACGAGGCCGCCGAGGTCTTCGGAGCCCGCGATGACGGGGGCGACCCAGGTGTCGTCGTCGGCGAGGACGGGGCGGCGGCGGGCGTGCGCGTCGAGGGAGGCCTTGGCGACGGCCTCCTCTTCGAGTCCGGGGAGGTCGCCGGCGCCGGCGAGGCAGCGGCCGCCCTGGTCGCGGATCGTCACGGTGGCGTCGAGGGCGTCGGCGGCCGCCTTGGCCACGCTGCCCAGGTCGCCGCCGGCGAGGACGAGGTTCATGATCCGGCCGTGGGCCTCGCTGACGTGCCGCATCCGGGTGAGGCTGGTGCGGACGCGGGAGCTGTCCCGTTCGAGTTCGGAGACCTCGGCCCGGGTCCGGTCGAGGAGTCCGGCCTTCTCGACGGCGAGGGCGGCGAGGTCGGCGAGGGCGGTGAGGAGCCCGATCTCCTCGGCGGTGTGCTGGCGGACCCGCCGGTCGGCGCCGTGCAGGGCGCCGATCACGGTGTCGCCGCTGCGCAGCGGCGCGGCCATGATCGCGTGCAGGCCCTCGGCGCGCAGGGCCGCTTCGGCGGTCTCGTCGAAGGCGGGTGCGGGGACCCCGGTGTCGAGGAAGCCGGAGAGGGCGAACCGCTCGTCGGCGAGGTAGTCGGCGGTCCAGACGGCCTCGCCGTGGGACTGGACGGCGCCGTCGAGTCCGTGGCCCTCGGCGATCCGCAGTCCGGGGGCGATCCGCGGTCCGCCGGTCCGGCCGGTGCGGGAGCCCTCGGTGGTGTGGACGGAGCAGGATCCGTGCGGGCCGCGCAGGGTGACGTACGCGAGGTCGAGGCCGAGGAGCCGGCGGGCGCGGCGGGTGATCACGCGCAGCAGGCTGTCGAGGTCGTAGGAGAGGGTGAGGTCGCGGGCGGTGTCGGTGAGGGTGGCGAGTTCGGCCTCGCGGCGCTCCTCCCGCTCGCGTCCGGTGTCGATCCGGCCGGCGAGTGCGACGGCCCGTTCGAGGCGGTCGAGGTCCGCTCCGGCGAGTCCGGCGAGCCGGGCCTCGTCGAGGAGGCCGGCGAAGCGGGCGGGCGGGGCCTGCCGGGCCAGCAGTTCGAGGACGGAGAGCAGCGCGTCGGCACCGCCGGTTCCGTCCGCGCGGTCCAACGTCATGGCCTCGTCCCCCGTAGTCCAGCGAAATCGGGCACCTGGGAGGAAACCCGCACTGCTCGCCGAAAAGTATGTCGGCTCCGGGAAGCGGTCAACGACGGGTTGCCCCGGTTGGTTCCCGGTGAAGGCTCCGGGGCGGCGTCCGGATGGTCAGGCCGGTCGTCCGCCGGGAGCGGTCGGGTGGGTGGCGCGGCCGTGCCGGGGCCGCGCCGGGCGGTCAGCCCACGGATCCCGCCGGGACGCGGCGGGCCCGGGCGGGGCCGAACTGCGCCGGGACGCGGGGTGCGTAGAGGGGGCGGACCGCGGTGTCGCGGACGGCGAGGACGGAGCGCTGGAGCCGGCGGAGCCGGGCCGAGGGCTCCATGCCGCTCTCCCCCTTGAGGGCGGCGCGCAGCCGCTCGTACACGGTGAGGGCCTCGTCGTACTGGCCGCAGCGCAGCAGGGCCACCATGTAGTGGGCGTGGAGGGGCTCGTTGGTGCGGTAGCGGGCGACGAGTCCGGAGAGTTCGGAGACGAGTTCGGCGTGCCGGCCGAGGCCGAGCTGGGCCTCCACCCACTGGTCGAGGACGCTGAGGCGGGAGGTCTCCAGGCGCTCGATCTCGCGGCGGAGGCGGGGGCCGGCGGCGACGCCCGCGTAGGGTTCGCCGCGCCACAGGGCGAGTGCCTCGCCGAGGCGGAGGGCGGCGCGGGAGAGGTCGCCGGCCTCCATGGCGCGGTAGCCGGCGCCGGCCGCGCGCTCGAACTGCCGGACGTCGTTGGTGCCGCCGCCGGTGTCGAGCCGGTAGCCGCCGGGCTGGGAGACGAGGATCGCGTCGGCGGTGCGCCGGTCGGACCAGCCGGGTCCGGGTTCCGCCGGGGCGGCGCCGCGCAGCGCGCCCGCGATGAGGGTGCGCAACTCGGCTATGTGTGACTGGAGTTCGGTCCGTGCGCCGCGGGGGGCGCCGGACGGCCACAGTTCCTCGGTGAGCACCGTGACGGGGACGACCTGGTCGGCGCTGGCCGTGAGCAGGGCGAGGAGCTGCCGGGGCGCGGCGGCTGTCGGGGTGATCGACACCCCGTGCTCACGTACCGACAGTCCCCCCAGAATCCGGACGTCCACCTTGCCCCCTCCATCCATGCCTGTGCGTGTCAGCGCGCGGGATGACTCTCGATGATTAGAAAAGACCCCCGTAGGCATGTCAATAAGAAACCGGAGGGTACGGAAACCCAACCCGGGATATCGGGGTGATTCACCCCCTTTGGGCAGGTATAAGGCCGTAAGATTTTCGTCACTGGCGCAGACCGACACACCCCCGAAGACTGTTTCCGGACTCGGGGGTACGCTTTCGCAGGATCGGCGTGGATGTCGAAGAGGCCGACACGCACGAGATCGCGCCAGAAACCGTCCACCGGGTACGGTTCCGCGGCCGCCCCGACACGGGACGGCCCGCCGGACCCGGCCGCGAGGGCGCTCGGCGGGCGCGGAGGGGACTGCCTAGACCACGGCGGCGGCGGTCAGCAGGCCGAACGCGACGGTGATCAGGAGCGTGCGGACGCGGTGCAGACCGTTCCAGCGCCCCTCGAACGCGGCCCGCACGGCCGACGGCTCGTCACCCGTCGCCTCCGAGGCGGCCAGCGCGTTGTTCAGCGGCACGTTGCCGCCGACGGTGACCGCGTGGTTCAGGGCCGCGCACACGAGCCCCCCGAGCACCAGCCACCTCTCGGCGTCCGTCCGCCCGTCGACCGTGACGAAGAACGCGGCGGCGGGGAAGGCGAGCACCCCGAGGAAGACGGTCATGAACACGGCCCGCGGCACGGCTTCGTTGATCCGGCGCATCGCGGTCACGAACTCGGCGTCCGTCAGACGGGCGAGCGCGGGCATGATCCCGGTCTGGAAGATCAGCATGAAACCGGCGTAGAGGCCGGCGCATCCGACGGCGAGGGCGAGCAGCAGGGAAGCCATGCGGTCATTCTCACCCGCCACCCGCCCCATGTGTCAGCTGTACGGGTCACCAGACTTCAACTCACCCTCGTCAGAGGGTCCTTCAGCCGGACCGCGGAGGCCGTCCGCCTGCCGCACGGCCGCCGCCAGCTCGCGCACCACCGCCGACCCCGAGCGGCCGGCGATCGACTCGGCGCGCTCCGCGAGCGCCGCGAGCCCCGGGGCGCCCGGCAGCTCCCCGCCGCGCAGCGCGTCCGCGAAGTAGGCGGTGATCGCGGTCAGTTGCAGACTGTCGTGGCCGCCGCCCCAGAGGTCGCCGGCGAGGGCGGCCGTCCCGACCGAGCCGGAGCGCTCGTGGGGCGCGCGCGTGGCCGGGTCGAGCCACCGGACGGTGGCGGTGGCCACCGGGCCGCTCGCCCCGGCCCGCGTCTTCACCGCGTACAGGGCGGTGACCGTGTGCCCGGCTCCGACCTCGCCGCCGTCGACCCGGTCGTCGCGGAAGTCCTCGTCCGCGACCTCGCGGTTCTCGTAGCCGATCAGCCGGAACTTCTCCACGGTCCGCCGGTCGAAGGCGACCTGCGCCTTGGCGTCCCGTGCGCGCAGCTCCACGTGGGCGGGCAGCTGGTCGACGAAGACCTTGCGGGCCTGTGCCGTGTCGGAGACGTACGTCGTCTGGCCGTCGCCCCGGTCGGCGAGCTGCTCCATGAACGCGTCGCCGTAGTCGCTGCCCACGCCGACGCCGAAGAGGGTGATCCCGTACCGCTTCCGCTCCGCCTCGATGCGCTCCAGGATCGTGCCGGCCTCGGTGGCCCCGGTGTTGGCCAGGGCGTCGGAGAGCAGCACGACCCGGTTGGTGGCGCCCTCGCGGTGACCCTTGACGGCCACGTCGTAGCCGGTGCGGACACCCGCCTCGACATTGGTGGAGGAACTCGTCGCGAGGGCGGCCACCGCGTCGCGGACCCGGCCGCGGGCGTCGCCCAGCCGGGTCAGCGGCAGCCGGGTCTCGGCCTGGTCGCTGAAGGCCACGAGGCCGATCGAGTCGTCGTCGCGGAGCTCGTCGGCGAGCAGCCCCAGCGACTCCTTGACCAGGTCGAGCCGGCCCGGCTCGGCCATCGAGCCGGAGACGTCGACGACGAAGGTGAGGGCGGCGGGCGGGCGTTCGCCGCGCCGGTCCGCGGCGCGCGTGGCGAGGCCGACCCGGACGAGCGACCAGCCGTCCTGCCCGGCGCGCGCGCCGTCCAGGGTCACGCTGAACCCGTTGTCCTCCGGTCGGGGGTAATCGGGGCGGAAGCTGTTGACGAACTCCTCGGGGCGTACGGTCGCCGGGTCGGGCAGCCGTCCCTCGGCGAGGGTGCGGCGGGCGTAGCCGTACGAGGCGGTGTCCACGTCCAGGGCGAACGTGGAGAGGTAGTCGGGGGCGGGTGCGGCGGAGGGCCGCCCGTCCCGCGCCGTGCCCTCGGGGTTCACGGTGTCCGCGCCCCCGCCCGGGGCTGACGGGGCGGATGGTGCGGCCGGGGCGGTTCGGACCTTCTCTTCCGTCGCGTGGTCCGCGCTGCTCTGGCCGCCGTCGCCGGCGCAGCCGCCTACGGCCAGTCCGGCCGCGAGCAGTGCGGCGACGGTGGCCGAGAACCGGGCCCCGCGGCGGCCTGCCGGCGTCTTGCCCTGTCGTCCCATGTCATCTCCCCCTCTTGGTAAGCCACTTGTGAATGTGACGAACCCGGGCCCCGCCCGGAGCCGTCGAAGGAGTTGCGGATGGGTCTCGATGCGGCAACGACGGACGGGCGGGCAACCGGTGGCATGGATTCGCCATCCTTCTCAACAGGGGTTGTCACCGTGTGCAGTCACATGCGTACATGGAGTGGACATCGATCGGGCGGGGGTGGTCAGCGGTGGCAGAGAGCAGCGCGGGCTCCGTGATGCTCGCCCGTTCGGCGATGAACCGGGCCGCGACCGAGGGACAGCGGCCCGCGGGGCGCCCGGTCCGGGGTGCGCGGCGCATCAGCGCGGCGCTCGCCGGGCTGGCCGCCTCCACCCGGTACGAGCTGCTGACGTTCGACGACCCGGTCGCGTCCGCGGGGTGCGCGATCCCCGAGCCGTTCCTGGAGCTGGCGGGCGCGTGCATGCGCGCGGCGGCGGAGCGGGCGAGCGAGGTCCGGCGGATCGTGCCGCGGCACGCGCGGCCGTTCATCGAGGGCGAGCTCCGGATCCCCGGCCGGGCCCGGCTCGCGGAGACCATCCCGTTCAAGATGATCGTCGTCGACCGGACGGTGGCCGCGATCCCGCTCGACCTGGAGCTGCTCTACAACGGACTGCTGCTGATCCGCGACCCGGTGGTGGTGCAGGCCCTGGCCCGGGCGCACCACCACTGCTGGAACACGGCCGAGGAGCCGGCGTACGCGCCGCCGCCCCCGCGGCGGCCGTGCGACGACCTGGCCCCTCAGCTGCGTCCGGTGCTCGACGCCCTGCTGTCGGGGGTCACGGACGAGACGGCGGCGACCCGGCTCGGCATGTCCGCGCGGACCTACAGCCGGCGGGTCGGCGAGCTGATGGCGGCCCTGGGCACGACGAGCCGCTTCCGCGCGGGCGCGGAAGCGGCTCGAAGGGGGTGGCTGTGAGAAGACCCCGGGGCCCCGGCCCGGACGGCCGGGACGGCCGGGACGTGCGCCCGGGACCTACGACACGATGTCCTTGCGGGCGAAGCCGCGGAAGGCCAGGGCGAAGAGGACGAGGGCGTACGTCAGGGAGATCGCCGTCCCCTTGATCATGCCGCCCCACTCCAGCTGCGGCTGGAGCGCGTCGATCCAGGCGAACTGCCAGTGCGCGGGCAGGTAGTCGCGCCAGTCGCCGAGTGCCGTGACGGCGTCCAGGACGTTGCCGACGATGGTCAGGCCGACGGCACCGCCGACCGCGCCCAGCGGGGCGTCGGTGCGGGTGGAGAGCCAGAAGGCGAGTCCCGCGGTGACCAGTTGGGACGCGAAGACGAAGGCGACCGCGATGCCGATACGGAGCACCGCGTCCCCGGCGGGCACCGCACCGCCGGTGGGCAGCTGGAGCGGCCCCCAGCCGTAGGCGACCGTGCCCACGGCCAGGGCCACGAGCGGCAGGAGGATCATCGCGGCCGCGCTGTAGGCGAGGGCGACCGCCAGTTTGGAGGCCAGGAGCCGGGAGCGGGGCACGGGCGCGGCGAGCAGGTAGCGCAGGGATGACCAGCTCGCCTCGGAGGCGACGGTGTCCCCGCAGAACAGCGCCACGGGGATGACGAGGAGGAATCCGGCCGAGACGAAGAGGCTGGTCGCCGCGAAGTTGGCGCCGGAGGCGGTCGCCGTGTCCATCAGGGTGATGCGGCCGCTGCCGCCGCGGTCCTGGTCGCCGCCGATCGCGAAGGCGATCAACAGGACGAACGGGAGGGCGACCAGGATGCCGCCCATGATCATGGTGCGGCGGCGCTTCCACTGGCGCAGGGCCTCGACGCGCAGCGGCAGGGTGCGTCCGGCGCGGTAGCCGGGGGCGGCGTCCACCGGGGTCCTCGGCCTCCTCGGGCCGAACGGCGCGGGGAAGACCACCACCCTGCGCATGCTGATGGGCCTGATCACCCCCGACGAGGGCGAGATCCGGGTCTTCGGCCAGGCCATCCGGCCCGGCGCCCCGGTCCTCTCCCGCGTCGGCTCGTTCGTCGAGGGCGCCGGTGCGGTCCGACACCGGTCAGCGGCACGTCCAGGGCGACCAGTTCGCCGATGAGGGCGGTCGGGTCGAGGGTGTCGAGGCGGACCAGGATGCCGCCCTCGGTGCGGGTCGCGGCGGCGACGCCCGCGAGGGCGCCGACCTTCTCGACGAGGGCGTCGGGGACGGGCTCCCCGAGGGTCACGAGCAGGGTGTCGCCGGAACCGGTGATCTCGGCGACCGGACCGGCCTGGACGAGCTGTCCGCGGTCCATGACGACGAGGTGGGTGCAGGACTGCTCGACCTCGGCGAGGAGGTGGCTGGAGACGATGACGGTGCGGCCGCCGGCCGCGTACCGGATCATCACCTCGCGCATCTCGCGGATCTGCGGCGGGTCGAGTCCGTTGGTGGGCTCGTCCAGGATCAGCAGGTCCGGCAGGCCGAGCATGGCCTGGGCGAGGGCGAGGCGCTGCCGCATGCCCTGCGAGTAGGTGCGGACGGCGCGGTCGAGGGCGTTGCCCAGGTTGGCGATCCGCAGGGCCTCGTCGACATGGGCGTCCTCGGCGGGACGGCCGGTGGCCTTCCAGTACAGGTCCAGGTTCTCCCGGCCGTCGAGGTGCGGCAGGAAGCCGGCGCCCTCGACGAACGAGCCGACGCGGGAGAGGACCGGGGCGCCGGGCCGGATGGCCTGGCCGAAGACCCGGATCTCGCCCTCGTCGGGGGTGATCAGGCCCATCAGCATGCGCAGGGTGGTGGTCTTCCCCGCGCCGTTCGGCCCGAGGAGGCCGAGGACCTGGCCCTGCTCGACGCGGAAGGTGAGGTCCTTGACGCTGTACCGGTCGCCGCCCTTGTACTTCTTGGAAAGCCCGCTGATCTGGAGCGGTACGGCGGCCAGTTGGGGGTCGGGCGCGGGAGCGGCGGTGCGGCGGCGGGCGGTGAGGAGCAGCGCGGCGGCCGCGGCGAGGCCGAGGAGCGGCAGGCCCCACACCCACCAGGGCAGGGCCGCGGCCTGGGTGTCGAGGCCGGCCGCGGTGGGCACGGTGAGCGGGCCCTCGACGGTGACCGTGTAGGCGGCGGGGGCGGCCGGCGAGGCGTAGCCGAGGTCGGTGGCGGCGACGACGAGCCGGAGCCGGTGCCCGGCCTCCACCTCGTGGTCGATGGCGGGCAGGGTGAGCGTCACGCTCTTGCCGGCCCGGGCTCCGTCGACGCGGACGGGGGCGACCAGCTGGGCGGGCAGCACCTGCTGCCGGCCGTCGGGCCCGACGTCGTACACCTTGGCGAAGAGGACGGCGGAGCCGTCGGCGGCGGTGGACGCGACCTTGACCCGGACGGTCGGGGTGCCGGTGACGCGGAGCGGCTCGGCCTGCGGTTTCGCGTCGAACCGGGCGTGCTGGCCGGGGAAGTCGAGGGAGAGGCCGACCCCGAGGGAGGAGAGTCCGGCGACTCCGCCACCGAGGCCGGGGACGGCGGAGACGGCGGGCGGTGCGGCGCCGGGCGGGTTCGCGAAGGTCTGCGCCGGTCCGGCGAGCGGGACGCCGACGGTGCCGGCGGTGAGGCCCGGGTAGCGGTCGGCGGTCGCGGCGCGCAGGGTGGCCTGCCCGTCGGTGGAGTCGACACCGCCGGTCCGGCTGACGCGGAAGGCGGGGCCGGTGTCGGCCGCGGTGTCCTTCTTCAGCCAGCGGTCGAACCAGGTGCTGATCCGCCGCTCGACGCGGTCGGTCTCGCGGTCGCCGCCGTCGTGGCCGCCGGAGATCCAGTCGACGGCGACGGGGGCGCCGTTGGCGGTGAGGGTCCGGGCCATGGCGTCGGACTGGGCCAGGGTGAAGAGCGAGTCGGACTGCCCCTGGACGAGGAGGGCCGGCACCTTGATCCTCGCGCCGACGGCCGAGGGGCTGCGGGCTTCGAGGAGGGCGCGGGCCGCGGCGTCGGGCTTCCCGGAGACGGCGACGCGCTCGTAGAGGGAGCAGATCTCGGGGGTGAACCGGCCGCAGGCCCCGGGCTTCCCGGGCGCGGCCTTGCCGGCCGAGGCGTCCCCGGGGGCGGACGTCCCGGATCCGGACCGCCCGGTGGCCGGCCGCTCGGCGGGTTCACCGGTCGGGGCGGTCCCCGCCCCGTCCAGGGCCCCGGGCTGGTTCCCCGCGGAGAAGAAGATCCCAGCCCAGAGCTTCTTGAAGACGCCGTCCGGGAAGAGGGCGTCGGCGAGGTTCCAGTAGGTGATCTGGGGGGCGATCGCGTCGACGCGCCCGTCGTACCCGGCGGCCAGCAGGGAGATCGCGCCGCCGTAGGAGGCGCCGGTGACGCCGACGCGGGGGTCGCCCGGTCCGTCGAGGAGCACCTCGGGGCGGGTGGCGAGCCAGTCGACCAGCTTCCGGGCGTCCTTGACCTCGTGGTCGGGGTCGTTCAGTCCGATCTCCCCGGCGGAGGCGCCGAAGCCGCGCGCGGACCAGGTGAGCACGGCGTAGCCGTCGCGGGCGAGCTGCTCGGCCTGGGCGCGCACGTCGTCCTTGGAGCCGCCGAAGCCGTGGCCGAGGAGGACCGCCGGCCGGCGTCCGTCGGTGTCGCCGGTGAAGTACGAGGTGTCGATGCGGGTGCCGTCGAGGTCGAGCATCCGGTCCGCCCGGTGCACGGGCGGCGGATCGTCCGAGGCGGCGGCGGTCCAGGTGCCGGCACCCGCGAGGACGGCGAGGACGGCGGTGACCGCGGCCCACCGGGGAAGTCGGAGTCGCATGGTGTCGAGCCTAAGCGGACGGCCTGTGCGGCACGGCTGTCCGCAGGCGGAATCGGCGCACCTCCTCCGGTCGTACGCAGTACCGTCCGCGTACAGCAGGCGCGGTACGCGGCTGGACGGAGGAGAGACGTGATCGAGATCCGGCGGGCGGCCACGGTGGCGGAGCTGCTGGCGGCGGCGCACCTGTACGACGACCCGCCCCGGGAGGACTGGGCGGCGCGTTTCCTGGCGGCGCCGGGGCATCTGATGCTGATCGCCTACACGGAGGACGGCTTCCCCGCCGGGTTCGTCTCGGGGGTGGAGATGATCCACCCGGACAAGGGGACGGAGATGTGCCTCTACGAGCTCTCCGTGGACGAGGACCACCGGAGGCGTGGGGTGGGGCGGGCCCTGACGGAGGCGCTGCTCGCGGCGGCGGAGGAGCGGGGC
>NZ_RDBH01000129.1:446598-483634 GCF_008042145.1 Streptomyces sp. adm13(2018) | reverse complement strand
GCCCTGGGACGACCCGTACGACGTCGGCGGGATCGGCCACACCGGCACGCGGACCGCCAACGACCTCGCCCGCACCAGCGACCTGATCCTCGGCGTCGGCACCCGCTACACCGACTTCACGATGCGCGGCTGGACCCTCCCGGGCGGCGGCTGAGCGGGGAGGGGAGGGACGGACGGCGGCCACGCGAGACCCCGGAGGTACGAGACGCCGGCCGCGCGGGACACCCGCCTCACGAAGACCCGGCCACGCGAAACCCCCGACGGCCCCCGGGGTGTGCTGTCAGCACCCCGGGGGCCGTCGGCGTCTCGGCCCGGCCGCGTCAGTGGTTGCGCGGGAAGCCCAGGTCCACGCCCGCCGGGGCGTCGGACGGGTCCGGCCAGCGGGTGGTGACGACCTTGCCGCGGGTGTAGAAGTGCACGCCGTCGTTGCCGTAGATGTGGTGGTCGCCGAAGAGCGAGTCCTTCCAGCCGCCGAAGGAGTGGTAGCCCACCGGCACCGGGATCGGCACGTTCACGCCGACCATGCCGGCCTCGACCTCCAGCTGGAAGCGGCGGGCGGCGCCGCCGTCGCGGGTGAAGATCGCGGTGCCGTTGCCGAACGGCGAGGCGTTGATGAGGGCGAGGCCCTCCTCGTACGTGTCGGCGCGCAGCACGCAGAGCACCGGGCCGAAGATCTCCTCCTGGTAGGCCTTGGCCGTGGTGGGCACGCGGTCCAGGAGGGAGAGGCCGATCCAGTGGCCGTCCTCGTGGCCCTCGACCGTGTAGCCGGTGCCGTCGAGGACGACCTCGCAGCCTTCGTCCGCCGCGCCGTGGACGTACGAGGCGACCTTGTCGCGGTGGACGGCCGTGATGAGGGGGCCCATCTCGGAGGTGGGGTCGGTGCCGGGGCCGATCTTGATCTTCTCGGCGCGCTCGCGGATCTTCTGGACCAGCTCGTCGCCGATGGCGCCGACGGCCACCACGGCCGAGATGGCCATGCAGCGCTCGCCGGCGGAGCCGTAGGCCGCCGAGACGGCCGCGTCGGCGGCGGCGTCGAGGTCGGCGTCGGGCAGCACCAGCATGTGGTTCTTGGCGCCGCCGAGGGCCTGGACGCGCTTGCCGTTGGCGGAGGCGGTGGTGTGGATGTGCCGGGCGATCGGGGTCGAGCCGACGAAGGAGATCGCGGCGACGTCCGGGTGCTCCAGGAGCCGGTCCACGGCCACCTTGTCACCGTGCAGGACGTTGAAGACGCCGTCCGGGAGGCCCGCCTCGGCGAGCAGCTCGGCGATCTTCAGGGAGGGCGACGGGTCCTTCTCGCTGGGCTTGAGGATGAAGGTGTTGCCGGTCGCGATGGCGATCGGGAACATCCACATCGGCACCATGGCCGGGAAGTTGAAGGGCGTGATGCCGGCGACGACGCCGACGGGCTGGCGGATCGAGGCCACGTCCACCCGGTTCGACACCTGGGTGGAGAGCTCGCCCTTGAGCTGGGTGGTGATGCCGCAGGCCAGGTCGACGATCTCCAGGCCGCGGGCGACCTCGCCGAGCGCGTCGGAGTGGACCTTGCCGTGCTCGGCGACGATCAGCTCGGCGATCGCGTCGCGGTTGGCGTCGAGCAGCGCGCGGAACTTGAAGAGGATGGTGGTGCGCTGGGCGAGCGAGGAGGTGCCCCAGGTCGCCCAGGCGTCCTTGGCGGCGGCGACGGCGGCGTCGACCTCCTCGACGGAGGCCAGCGCGACCCGGGTGGTCACGGCGCCCGTGGCCGGGTCGGTGACCGGGCCCCAGTTGCCCGACGTGCCCTCGACGGTCTTGCCACCGATCCAGTGGTCGACGGTCTTGACGGTGTTCGTCATGACGAAATGCTCCTTCAGAGATGGCGGCGTCGGGCGGTGACGTGCCGGTCGTACTCCTCCCGGGCCTTGACCGCCGACGGGCGGGTCGAGGTCTCGGCCACGGGCACATCCCACCATGCCTGGGCCGGGGGCGGGCCCGACACAGTGTCGGGCGTTTCGGTCTCGGCGTAGACACATGTGGGAACGGTCGAGGCCCGGGCGTCCGCGAGTGCTTCCCGCAGGTCACGGACGGTGCGGGGGCGCAGGACGCGCATGCCGAGGGAGGCGGCGTTGGCGCCGAGGTCGACGGGGAGCGGCGCGCCGGTGAAGCCGCCGAAGCGGTCCCGGTGACGGTAGTCGGTGCCGAAGCGCTCGGCGCCGACGGCCTCCGACAGGCCGCCGATGGAGGCGTAGCCGTGGTTCTGGAGGATCACCAGCTTCAGGGGCAGTCGCTCCTGGACGGCGGTGACGATCTCGGTGGGATTCATCAGGTACGTCCCGTCGCCGACGAGGGCCCAGACCGGTCGGCCGGGGGCGGCGAGGGCGACGCCGAGGGCGGCGGGGATCTCGTAGCCCATGCAGGAGTAGCCGTACTCGACGTGGTACTGGTCGGTGGAGCGGGTCCGCCAGAGCTTGTGCAGGTCGCCGGGGAGCGAACCGGCGGCGTTGATCAGGATGTCGCTCCCGTCGACCAGGGTGTCGAGTGCGCCGAGGACCTGCGCCTGGGTGGGGCGGGCGTCCGGGTCGGGTGCGGCGTAGGCCGTCTCGGTGCGCCGCTGCCAGTCCCGTTTGGCGGCGGCCCACTGCTCCGGGTCGTGTCCGCGGCCCCGCGGGTGGGCGGCCAGCGCCTCGGTGAGGGCCTCCAGGCCGGCCCGGGCGTCGGCGACGAGCGGGAGCCCGGCCTGCTTGTGGGCGTCGAATCCGGTGATGTTGAGGTTGACGAGCCGTGTGTCGGGGCGGAAGAGGGTGCCGGAGGCGGTGGTGAAGTCGGTGTAGCGGGTGCCGACGCCGAGGATCAGGTCGCTGGTGCGGGCGAGGTCGTTGGCGGTCCGCGTGCCGGTGTGGCCGATCCCGCCGACGTCGTACGGGTCGTCCCAGGGCAGGACGCCCTTGCCGGCCTGGGTGGTGGCGACCGGGAGGCCGGCCTCCCGGGCGAGGGTGCGCAGGGCGTCCTGGGCGGCGCTGTACCGGACCCCGCCGCCCGCGATGATCATCGGCCGGGCGGCCTCCCGGACCGCGCGGACGGCCGCGTCGAGCTCGGCCGGGTCGGGGCGCGGGCGGCGCACGGTCCAGGTGCGTTCGGCGAGGAACTCCTCGGGCCAGTCGTGGGCCTCGGCCTGGACGTCCTGCGGGAGGGCGAGGGTGACGGCGCCGGTCTCGGCGGGGTCGGTGAGGACCCGTACGGCGGCGAGGGCGGCCGGGATCAGCGCCTCGGGCCGGGTGATCCGGTCGAAGTAGCGGGACACGGGGCGCAGGCAGTCGTTGACGGACACCTCACCCGCGTAGGGGACTTCCAGCTGTTGCAGGACGGGGTCGGCGGGCCGGGTGGCGAAGGTGTCGCCGGGCAGCAGGAGGACGGGCAGCCGGTTGACGGTGGCGAGGGCGGCGCCGGTGACGAGGTTGGTGGCGCCGGGTCCGATGGAGGTGGTGACGGCGTGGACGCGCAGCCGGTCGGACTGGCGGGCGTAGCCGACGGCCGCGTGGACCATGGCCTGTTCGCTGCGTCCCTGGTGGAAGGGCATGAGGTCGGGGTGCTCGACGAGTGCCTGGCCGAGGCCTGCGACGTTGCCATGGCCGAAGATGCCCCAGGTCGCGGTGACGAGCCGCTGCCGTACGCCGTCGCGTTCGGTGTGCTGGGCGGCGAGGAAGCGCACGAGGGCCTGGGCGACGGTGAGGCGGACGCTCATGCGTATCCCTCCGTGTGGTCGGGGTGGAAGCGGATCCGCCATTCCCGCTCGGGGCCGGGGCCGGCCATGACGTTCAGGTAGTAGAGCGGGTGGTCCGGCTGGGCGATCGAGGGGCCGTGCCAGCCGTCGGGGACGAGGACGGCGTCGCCGTTGCGGACTTCGGCGAGGAGGTCGGCGCCGCCGGGCCGGGAGGGGGAGATCCGCTGGTAGCCGAGGGCGCCGGGGGCCTCGATCGCGTAGTAGTAGATCTCCTCCAGGACGGACTCGGCGCCGGGGACCTGCTCGTCGTGCTTGTGCGGCGGGTACGAGGACCAGTTGCCGCCGGGGGTGACGACCTCGACGGCGATGAGCCGGTCGCAGGGGAAGGCGTCGGCGGCGGCGAAGTTCCGCACCTGGCGGGCGCGGTTGCCGCTGCCCCGGGTCTCGACGGGAACCTCCGGCGCGGGGCCGTAGCGGGCGGGGAGTCGTCGCTCGCACTTCGCTCCTGCCAAAGCGAAGCGGCCTCCCGCGCCGGAGGCGATCTGGGCGTGGCTGTCGCGCGGTACGTAGGCGAAGTCGGTCACTCCGTCGAACACGCTCGCGCGGCCCAGGAGTTCGAGGATCTCGCCGTCGACGCGCACGCTACAGGCACCGGCGAGGGGAAGCACGACCCATTCGGATTCCCCGCTCTCGAAGGAGTGGATCGCGCCGGGTCCGAGGGTGAGGACGCGGAGGGAGCAGTACGTCCAGCCGGCCCGCTCGGGGTCGATGGGTCGCGCTGAAGTCGCGGCCGGGTGCGAAGGAGCTGCCGGCCGAGCGGATCAGCGGCTCGGAGTCGTGGTGACCGCGGAGCCCTCGACCAGCGGCGAGAGGTAGCGCAGCAGGAGCGTCTTCAGCTCCGCGACGGTGGCGTCCCGCTCGGCGCCCTCGGGTGCGGCGAGGACCAGGTCCAGACCCCCCTTGAAGGTGGCGAAGGCCATCCCCGCGGTCCGGGACCGGTCCGCGGTGGTCAGGTCCCGGCCGGCGAGCAGTCCGTGGACGAGCGCCCCGCCGAACGCGTCGCCCGCGCCCAGGCCGTTGACGACCCGGACCGGCAGCGGCGGCACCTCGGCGCTCGTTCCGTCGGCGGCGAGCGCGAGGACGCCCCGGGGGCCCTGTTTGACGACGGCGAGCCGGGGTCCGGCGTCGCCGCCGGCGGCGAGCAGCGCGCGGGCGGCGGCGTACGGTTCGCGCTCCCCCGTCGCGACCTCGCACTCGTCGAGGTTGCCGACGGCGACGGTGGCGTGCCGCAGTGCCTCGGCGTAGTGCGGGCGGGCGGCCGCCGGGTCGGTCCAGAACATCGGCCGCCAGTCCAGGTCGAGGACGGTGATCTCCCGTCCGGACCGGGCGCGGAGCGCCTCCAGGGTGGCGGTGCGGCTCGGTTCGGCGCACAGCCCGGTGCCGGTCGTCCAGAGGACGCGGGCGGCTCGGACGGCGTCGAGGTCCAGTTCGTGCGCGTGGATCTCCAGGTCGGGGGCCTTGGGGTGGCGGTAGAAGGTGAGGGGGAAGTCGTCGGGCGGGAAGAGGGCGCAGAAGGTGACCGGGGTGGGGTACGCGTCGACCTCGGTCACCCAGCGGTCGTCGACCCCGAAGTCCCGCAGCCGGCGGCGCAGATAGGTGCCGAAGGCGTCGGCGCCGGTGCGGGAGACGAGGGCGGTGCGCAGGCCGAGCCGGGCGGCGGCCACGGCGACGTTCGCCGGGGAGCCGCCGAGGAACTTGGCGAAGGTGTCGACCCGGTCGAGCCCGACGCCGGTCTGGAGCGGGTAGAGGTCCACGCCGAGGCGCCCCATGGTGATCAGGTCGTACGGCTCCGACTCCACCCGCGCCACCTCTCGCGTCCGGCTTCCGCACCCAGGTCTAGCCGTCCGCCGGGAGGCGTGTCAATGATATGTCCGGACATTCTGACGACCGGACGCGTCCGTCCGGGCCGGAGCGGCCTCCTTGACGCTGCTCGCGGGCCCCGGTCAAGGTGGCTGGCATGACGACGCCGTCACCTCAGCCGCCCCCGTCCCCGTCCCCGGCCCCGTCGCGCATCCGGATCGGCTCCGCGCCGGACTCCTGGGGGGTGTGGTTCCCCGACGATCCGCGGCAGGTGCCGTGGCAGCGCTTCCTGGACGAGGTGTCCGGGGCGGGGTACGGGTGGATCGAGCTGGGTCCGTACGGCTATCTGCCCACCGATCCGGCCGTGCTGGCGGAGGAGACCGGGCGGCGCGGTCTGCGGGTCTCGGCGGGGACGGTCTTCACCGGCCTGCACCACGGGCCGGACGTCTGGGACCGGACCTGGGGGCACGTCGCCGAGAACGCGGCGCTGGCGCAGGCGATGGGGGCGGGCCATCTGGTCGTCATCCCGTCGTTCTGGCGGGACGACCGCACGGGCGAGGTCCTGGAGGACCGGACGCTGACCGCGGCGCAGTGGCGGGACCTGACGGGGCTGACCGAGCGGCTCGGACGGGAGGTGCGCGAGCGGTACGGGCTGCGGATCGTGGTCCATCCGCACGCCGACACCCATCTGGACGACGAGGCGAGCGTGACGCGGTTCCTGGACGCGACCGATCCCGACGCGGTCTCGCTCTGCCTGGACACCGGGCACTACGCGTACGCGGGCGGGGACAGCGTCCGGCTGATCGAGACGTACGGCGAGCGGATCGGCTATCTGCACCTGAAGCAGGTGGATCCGGAGGTGCTGGCGGCGGTGGTGGCCGAGGGGGTGCCGTTCGGTCCGGCGGTGGCGCGCGGGGTGATGTGCGAACCGCCGTCGGGGGTGCCCGCCCTGGAGCCGGTGCTCGCGGCGGCCTCGGCCCTGGACGTGGACCTGTTCGTGATCGTCGAGCAGGACATGTACCCGTGCGAGCCGGACGCCCCGTACCCGATCGCACTGCGCACCCGGCGCTTTCTGCGGTCCTGCGGCGTGTGACGGAGGACGGGCGGCCGACGGCGGCGGTGCCGACCCGGGCGCGGCCTGCCGCCCCACCGCCGTGACCCGGGCGCGGCCTGCCGCCCCACCGCCGTGACCCGGGCGCGGCCTGCCGCCCTACCGTGCCGGCCTTGGTGACGCACGGGGACACGCCGATGTCCCGATGCCTCACTTTTGTCACACACGTCCCTCGTTCGTCACGGGCATCTCCGTTACGCGGGCTTTCCGTCACAGGCGCTCGACAGGCGCTCCCCTCCCGACTGGAGGGGTCGTTGCAGGGGGCAATGGCTCAGTGATCGCCAACGCCCGCCCGCAGCGCCCCCGAACGGCACCCCCGCCGCCGCTGCGCGGCGCGCAGGGAGGTACCAGGCATGACGGACAGAACGCTCTGGTCGTACAAGGACATCGCCGCACACATCCGGGTGCAGCCCGACACGGTCCGCTCCTACCGCAAGCACGGGCTGCTGCCGGCCCCCGACCACGTGGAGMCGGGCAAGCCCTACTGGTACGCGGACACGATCCGCGCCTGGGTCGCCAGCCGCCCCGGCAACCGGGGCCGCCGCGACTGACCCGAGGGGGACCGCCCCCTTCCGCCGTCCCCTCGGGGCCGGGCCCGGGCCACCGGGTCCGGCCCCGGGGCGTGTCACCGCCGGAGCGCGGTCATCTCCCGGTGCTCCTCCGGCGCCTCGGTGTCCTTCGCCTCGGGGGCGGGCGCGTCCGACTCGCTGATGCCGAAGCGGTCGTGGAAGCGCCGCAGCGGGCCGGGGGCCCACCAGGTGAACCGGCCGGTGAGCTTCATGACGGAGGGGACGAGGAGGCTGCGGACCACCGTGGCGTCCATCAGGACGGCGAGGGCGACGCCGAGGCCGAGCATCTTGGTGTTGGTGACACGGGAGGTGCCGATGGCGACCATGACGACCGCGAGGATCACGGCGGCGGCGGTGATCAGGCCGCCGGTCCGGCTCAGTCCGAAGCGGACGGAGTGCTCGTGGTCGCCGGTGGCGTCGTACTCCTCCTTGATGCGGGAGAGCAGGAACACGCCGTAGTCCATGGAGAGCCCGAAGGCCACGCAGAACATGAGCACGGGCAGGGTGGTCTCGATGTCCCCGGTGGCGGTGAAGCCGAGGAGGTCCGCGAGGTGCCCGTCCTGGAAGACCCAGACCACCGCGCCGAACATGGCGGTGAGGCTGAGGGCGTTGAGGACGACGGCCTGGACGGGGATGAGGACGCTGCCGGTGAGCAGGAAGACCAGGAGCAGCGTGACGACCACGACGATCGCCGCGGCCCAGGGCAGCCGCTCGGCGAGGGCGTCCTTCGAGTCGACGAGGACGGCGGCCTGCCCCGTGACGGAGGTCGCGAAGGGGGCGGGTGCGGCGCGCAGTTCGGTCACGGCCCGCTGGGCCCCGGCGCCGACGGTCTCGCCCTCGGGGACGACGGTGAAGTAGGCGTGCCCGCCGGCGGCGGTCACCGGTCCGTCGACGCGGACGACGCCGTCGAGTGCGCCGATCCGGTCGCGGTAGGCCGCGTACTGCGCGGGGGTGGCCTCGCCCTCGGCGAGGACGGTGAGACCGCCGCCGGGGTCGCCGGGGAACGCGTGGCGCAGTTCGTCCTGGACGACCCGGGAGGAGGCGGTGACGGGGAGCTGGCGGTCGTCGGCGGTGCCGAACTTCACGCCGAGGAAGGGCAGTCCGAGGAGGACGAGTCCGGCGGTGGTGAGGACGGCGAAGACCGGCGCGCGGCGCATCACGAGCGCCGCGGCGCGCGCCCAGCCGGCGCCCCCGCCGCCCTCGGCGGGCCGGGCCCCGGGGGTCCGGCGGCGCCGGAGGAGGTGCCGCAGGTCGAGCGCGTTGACCCGGTCGCCGAGCAGCACGAGGGCGGCCGGGAGCAGGGTGAGGGCGGCGGTCGCGGCGAGCAGGACCACCGCGATCCCGGCGTACGCGAAGGAGCGCAGGAAGTACTGCGGGAAGACCAGCATCGCGGAGAGGGACACGGCGACGGTCAGGGCGGAGAAGAGCACGGTCCGCCCGGCGGTGCGCAGGGTGGTGCGGACGGCGGTGTACGTGTCGGCGCCGGCGGCGAGTTCCTCCCGGTAGCGGCGGACGACGAACAGGGCGTAGTCGATGGCGAGGCCGAGTCCGAGGGCCGTGGTCAGGTTCTGCGCGAAGACGGAGACGTCGGTGAACTCGGTGAGGCCGCGCAGCACGGCGTTGGTGCCGAGGATGGCGACGATGCCGACGCCGAGCGGCAGCAGGGCGGCGACGGCGCTGCCGAAGACCATGACGAGCAGGACGAGGGTGAGGGGCAGGGCGATGAGCTCGGCCCGCAGCAGGTCCTCCTGGATGACCGTCTGCATCTCGTGGCGCACGGCGAGCCCGCCGCCGAGGGAGACCTCGACGGGGCCGTGGGTGCCCCGGTACTCGGGGGCGATCCGGTCGAGGACGGCGGCCGCCTCCTTCTCCTCGCCGGCGATGCGGGCGGCGATCACGGCCTTGCGGCCGTCCTCGGAGCGGAGGGCGGGCGAGCCGGTGGACCAGTACGAGCCGACGCCGTCGACGCCCGGCTCCGCGTCGAGCCGCTCGGCCAGCCGGCGGGCCTCGGCGGCGACCGCCGGCGCGTCGGCGCCGGCCTCTCCGGCGTCCACGAGCAGCAGCAGGTTGGGTTGGGAGCCGGGGAACCGGTGCCCCAGGGCCTCGGTCGCGTACGTGGACTCGGCGGCCGGGTCCTCCCAGCCGCCGCTGCCCATCCGGTCGGCGACCCCGCCGCCGGCCAGCACGGCGAGGGCGGTGAGGACCAGGGCGACGAGCAGGGTGAGGCGGGGGCGTGCGGTCACGAACCGCGTCCAGCCGCCCGTCCCCTCCCGCCGAGGGGATCCGGATCGGGATCCGGCCCCTCCGGGTGCTGAATTCTTGACTTCGGCCATGACGAGGTGTCCCCTTCACCTGACCCGTGTGCGCGCTTCCCGGCAGGTCACACGGGTCACCCATTGCCATAGACTGGCAAACACGAGCGACCGCTCGCGTTTCATAAGAATGCGAGCGACCGCTCGTGTTTGTCAAACGTGCTGAGGAGAGCTGGGGACAGCCATGTCCGAAGAAGAGAAGCCGCGCCGCCGCCAGGCGCGGGGCGAGCGCCGCATCGCGCAGTTGCTCCAGGCCGCCGCGAACGTCTTCTGCGCGAACGGCTACACGGCGTCTAGCACCAACGCGATCGCCCGCGAGGCCCACGTCTCCCCCGGCACCCTCTACCAGTACTTCCCCAACAAGGAGGCCATCGCGATCGAGCTGGGCGAGCGCCTGCTGCACGAGATGCGGGAGGCCCACGGCCAGGCGTTCACCCCGGAGAACCTCGCCCTGCCGCTGCCCGAGCTGCTCGACGCGGTCGTCGACCCGCTGATCGAGTTCAACTGCGCCAACCCGGCCTTCCTCGCCCTGATGCACGGCTCCGAGGTCCCCGGCCGGATCGCGGAGGAGCACGACGAGCTGCACTCCACCCTGCTCACCCGGGTGGAGGGGGTCATCGCCCACTACGCGCCCGGGCTGCCCACCGCGGACCGGTCCCGGACCGCGGGGATGGCCTTCGCCACCTTCAAGGGGGGTCTGGACCTGGTCCTCGCCGCACCCGAGGGCGCCGAGCGGGACGCCACCGTCGCGGAGCTGAAGACGCTCCTGCTGCGCTACCTCTCGCCGCTGGTCGAGGGCTCCGCGGTCACCACGACTCCGAGCCGCTGATCCGCTCGGCCGGCAGCTCCTTCGCACCCGGCCGCGACTTCAGCGCGACCAGCGGGAAGACGAGCACGGAGACCATGGCCGCGCCGACCAGGGCCGCCGCCTCGCCTGCCGCCATCGCCTTGTCGTCCACGCCGATGGTCGTGATGGCGACGACGAGCGGCAGCGCCGTGGAGCCGTACAGCACGAGCCCGCGCCGGTCCCTCCGGTCGAGGTCGCGGGGGGCGAGGAACCAGATCGGCCCGCCGCGCACCACCAGGAAGAGCAGCAGGAAGACCGGCAGCAGGAGCAGGGCGCGGCCGCCGCCGAGCAGCGAGGCCAGGTCGAACTCGATGCCGGTCACGACGAAGAAGACCGGCACGAGGAAGCCGAAGCCGACGCCCTCGATCTTCTCCAGGATCTCCGGCCCCGACCCGGGCGCGGCCCCGGTCAGGACGAGCCGGGTGATGAGCCCGGCCGCGAAGGCCCCGAGCAGGATGTCGAGCCCGAGGGCCTGCGCGGCGCCCAGCATCAGCGCGATCAGTAGGAAGACGAACCGGACCGCGAACTGCCCGCTGGTGTGCAGGGTCCTGGCGATGACCCGGGAGAACCACGGCGGGCGCGGCCGCAGCGCCCAGAAGAGCGCCCCGGCGGTGAGCGCCGCGAAGAGCGCGAGCACGACGGTCGACTCGGCCGCGCCGCGCCCGCTGAGCAGCAGGGCCATCGCGATGATCGGGCCGAACTCGCCGACCGCGCCGAAGGCCATGACGACCGTACCGAACCGCCCCTGGAGGGCGCCCGAGTCCCGGAGCACCGGCAGGACGGTGCCGAGCGCGGTGCTGGTGAGCGCGACGCCGATGAAGACCCCCCTGGTGTACCCGCCGCCGAGCAGGACGCCGACGCCGAGCCCGAGGGCGAGCGCGATCAGCCAGGCCCCCACGGAGCGCCGGAGGGTGTCCCCGCGGACCTTGCCGAACTCGATCTCGTACCCCGCGAGGAAGATCAGCATGGTGAGGCCGAGCTGCGAGAGCCCGTCGATCAGCGCGTCGGTCCGGGCCCAGTCCAGCACGTCGGGGCCGATGAGGATGCCGAGCAGGATCTCGAAGATGACGAGCGGGACGGGAAGCCGGCGGCCGACTCCGTAGGCGAGGAGCGGCGCCAGGACGGCGATCGCCATGATCAGGATGAGCGTGGTCCCCGCTTGCGACATATCGGGTATTTACCATGGGTTCCAGCCGGATCGCCCGCTTCGGCGGGGGGGGGGTACGCGCGCGTCCCCTCCGTGGATGCGGACTCACCGACCACCCGCGGACCGGTGGTACACGGAATCCCCGGCGCGGCGCCCGTGGCCCGGCTGGCATTTATACCCCCTAGGGGTATACCCTGGCCGGGTACGGTCCTGAACCCACGAGGAGAGCGCCATGACCGCAGAGACGAAGACCGACCTCACCACCGTCTACCAGGTCAAGGGCATGACCTGCGGCCACTGCGAGGGCGCGGTGTCGAGCGAGATCTCCGAGCTGCCCGGCGTCTCGTCCGTGACGGCCGTCGCCGCCACCGGCCGGGTGACCGTCGTCTCCGCCGCCCCGCTCGACGAGGAGGCCGTCCGCGCCGCCGTCGACGAGGCCGGCTACGAGCTGGTCTGACCGGCCTCCGCCGACACCCCGCAGGGTCGTACCGTTACCGGGTACGGCCCTGCTCCCGTTTGGAACCGCACATGACCTCCAGCACCACCGCACATCCCGCCGACGGCGCGGTCGTCGCGGTCACCGAGCTGACGATCGGCGGGATGACCTGCGCCTCCTGCGCGGCCCGCGTCGAGAAGAAGCTCAACCGGATGGACGGGGTGACGGCGACCGTCAACTACGCCACGGAGAAGGCGCGGATCGAGCACCCCCCGGAGGTCGGGGTCGACGCGCTCGTCGCCACCGTCGTCAGGACCGGCTACACGGCGGAGCGGCCCCCGCCGCCCGAGCCGGACCCCGAACCGGCCGAAGGCACGGAGGAGCCGGCCGGGGACCCGGAGCTCGCCGCCCTCCGGCAGCGACTCCTCGTCTCCGCCCTGCTCGCCGCCCCCGTCGTCCTGCTCGCCATGGTCCCGAGCCTCCAGTTCGACAACTGGCAGTGGCTCTCCCTCACCCTCGCCGCCCCCGTCGTCGTCTGGGGCGGGCTGCCCTTCCACCGGGCCGCCTGGACCAACCTCCGGCACGGCGCCGCGACCATGGACACCCTCGTCTCGGTCGGCACCCTCGCCGCCTTCGGCTGGTCGCTGTGGGCCCTCTTCCTCGGCGACGCCGGCATGCCGGGCATGCGGCACGGCTTCGACCTGACCGTCGACCGCTCCGAGGCCTCCTCCGCGATCTACCTGGAGGTCGCGGCGGGAGTCGTCACCTTCATCCTCCTCGGCCGCTATCTGGAGGCCCGCGCCAAGCGCACGGCCGGCGCGGCCCTCCGCGCCCTGATGGAACTGGGCGCCAAGGACGTGGCCGTACTCCGCGGCGGCACCGAGGCACGCGTCCCGGTCTCCGCGCTGCGGACCGGCGACCTCTTCGTCGTCCGCCCCGGCGAGAAGATCGCCACCGACGGCACCGTCACCGAGGGCGCCTCCGCCGTCGACACCGCCCTGCTCACCGGCGAGTCCCTGCCGCTGGACGTCAGCGAGGGCAGCGACGTCACCGGCGGCTGCGTCAACGTCTCGGGCCGGCTCGTGGTCCGGGCCACCCGGGTCGGCGCCGACACCCGGCTCGCCCGGATGGCCCGGCTCGTCGAGGACGCCCAGAACGGCAAGGCCGAGGTCCAGCGGCTCGCCGACCGCGTCTCCGCCGTCTTCGTCCCCGTCGTCCTGCTGGTCGCGCTCGGCACCCTCGTCACCTGGCTGCTGCTGACCGACGACCCGACCGCCTCCTTCACGGCCGCCGTCGCCGTCCTGATCATCGCCTGCCCCTGCGCCCTCGGCCTCGCCACCCCGACCGCCCTCATGGTCGGCACCGGCCGCGGCGCCCAGCTCGGCATCCTCATCAAGGGCCCCGAGGTCCTGGAGTCCACCCGCCGCGTCGACACGGTCGTCCTCGACAAGACCGGCACCGTCACCACCGGCCGGATGCGGCTCGTCGACGTCCACGTACACGGCGGTACGTACGGCACCGACGCCACCGACGAGACCGAGCTGCTGCGGCTCGCGGGCGCCCTGGAGCACGCCTCCGAGCACCCCGTCGCCCGCGCGATCGCGGCCGGCGCCGCCGAACGCTGCGGCGAGCTCCCCGTACCGAAGACCTTCGAGAACGTCCCCGGGCTCGGCGTGCGCGGGTCCGTCGAGGGCCGGCTCGTCCTCGTCGGGCGGGCCGCCCTGCTCACCGCCGAGGGCGTCGAGGCGCCCGGGACGACCGCGCCCGGCGCCGTCCACGTCGCCTGGGACGGGGTCGCCCGCGGCACCCTGACCGTCGCCGACACCGTCAAGGACACCAGCGCCGAGGCCGTCGCCCGGCTCCGCGGCCTCGGCCTGCGCCCGGTGCTGCTCACCGGCGACCACCGGGCCGTCGCGGAGGCCGTCGCCGCCGAGGTCGGCATCGACGAGGTCATCGCGGAGGTGCTGCCCGAGGAGAAGGCCGAGGTCGTCCGGCGGCTCCGGTCGGAGGGCCGGACCGTCGCCATGGTCGGCGACGGGGTCAACGACGCCGCCGCGCTCGCCACCGCCGACCTCGGCCTGGCGATGGGGACGGGCACGGACGCGGCCATCGAGGCGAGCGACCTGACCCTGGTCCGCGGCGACCTGCGGGTCGCGGCCGACGCCATCCGGCTGGCCCGCCGGACCCTCGCGACGATCAAGGGCAACCTCGGCTGGGCCTTCGGCTACAACCTCGCCGCGCTCCCCCTCGCCGCGGCCGGCCTCCTGAACCCGATGATCGCGGGTCTGGCGATGGCCTTTTCGTCCGTCTTCGTCGTATCCAACAGCCTTCGTCTGCGGCGCTTCACGTGAATTCACCCACGTGTGACGCACAAGACCTTCACAAGGAGACCTAGATCACAGATATTGGGGGGTAACCATCTGGGCTGTTCGCGAGTCTAAGTGGGCGATGCCGAGAACGTCTTGGGGGACGTTCATGGAATGTCTTGGGGGACGTTCCAGGCAAGCGTTGGCCGGGGCACGTGCACCGGGGAGCTTTGAGCGGCCCTCCCGTACGTACCCCGGCAGACCGCGTCGCGCCGACCCGCGTTGGCTTCTGCCGACACCCGCAGACGCCCGGCCCGGATCCCGTGGGGGGAATCCGCTCCGGGACATGGGAAGCGCCCCGCTCGTCGACCCGTGGGGGGATCGACCGAGCGGGGCGCTTCCTCTTCTTCAGGGCTCGGTTCGGCGGACTAGCGCGCCTCGACCGGGACGAAGTCGCGGAGGACCTCGCCGGTGTAGATCTGGCGCGGACGGCCGATGCGGGAGCCGGGCTCCTTGATCATCTCGTGCCACTGGGCGATCCAGCCGGGCAGCCGGCCGAGCGCGAAGAGCACGGTGAACATCTCGGTCGGGAAGCCCATCGCGCGGTAGATGAGGCCCGTGTAGAAGTCCACGTTGGGGTAGAGGTTGCGCGAGACGAAGTAGTCGTCCGAGAGCGCGTGCTCCTCCAGCTTGAGCGCGATGTCCAGCAGCTCGTCGGACTTGCCGAGGGCCGAGAGGACGTCGTGCGCCGCCGCCTTGATGATCTTGGCGCGCGGGTCGAAGGACTTGTACACCCGGTGGCCGAAGCCCATCAGGCGGACGCCGTCCTCCTTGTTCTTCACCTTGCGGATGAAGGAGTCGACATCGCCGCCGTTGGCCTTGATGCCTTCCAGCATCTCCAGGACCGACTGGTTGGCGCCGCCGTGCAGCGGGCCCCACAGGGCCGAGATGCCGGCGGAGATCGACGCGAACATGTTCGCCTGCGAGGAGCCGACCAGACGCACGGTGGACGTCGAGCAGTTCTGCTCGTGGTCCGCGTGCAGGATCAGCAGCTTGTCGAGGGCGTTCACGACGACCGGGTCCAGGTCGTACTCCTGCGCCGGGACCGAGAAGGTCATGCGCAGGAAGTTCTCGACGTACCCGAGGTCGTTGCGCGGGTAGACGAAGGGGTGACCGATCGACTTCTTGTACGCGTACGCCGCGATCGTCGGGAGCTTCGCGAGCAGCCGGATCGTGGAGAGGTGCCGCTGCTCCTCGTCGAACGGGTTGTGGCTGTCCTGGTAGAAGGTGGACAGCGCGGAGACCACCGAGGACAGCATCGCCATCGGGTGGGCGTCCCGCGGGAAACCGCGGAAGAAGTTCTTGACGTCCTCGTGGACGAGCGTGTGCTGCGTGATCTCGTTCTTGAAGGTCGACAGCTCGTCGACCTTGGGCAGCTCGCCGTTGATCAGCAGGTACGCCACCTCAAGGAAGGTGGAGCGCTCGGCCAGCTGCTCGATGGGGTAACCGCGGTACCGCAGAATCCCCTGCTCACCGTCCAGGTAGGTGATCGCGGATTTATAGGCGGCGGTGTTGCCGTATCCGCTGTCCAGGGTGACCAGACCGGTCTGGGCTCGGAGTTTCCCGATGTCGAAGCCCTTGTCGCCGACGGTGCTCTCGACCACCGGGTAGGTGTGTTCACCGTCCGCGTACCGCAGTACTACAGAGTTGTCGCTCACGTCATCCCTCACCGACGTAGTGCCTCTTCTTCGAGGTGCCCTGACTGTCTCTACCATCCCCCATTTGGCTCAGGAGAGTGCACTCGGGGTCGACCATTGGGCCAATCGGCGGCACTCAGTGCCGCCAACCTTCATATCCTGCCCCCTTCGCCCCGGTTCCGGTAGTCCTCCGTGATCTTTCACACGGGGGCGGTCCCTGTGAGCCGAAACGCGAGTGCGGTAAAGCGGCGGCCCGCGGAGACCGTGCGGACTCGTCCTCGTCCGTCCGCACGGTCAGCTTCTGCTCCACCGCGTCCAGCCGGGTCACGACGCCGACCGTGCCGTTGAAGACCCCGTTGGCGCCCTTGTCGTAGTTGTTCCTGATCTGGGTGACCTTGTCGCCGACCCGGAAGACCCGGCCGCCGAACCGCTTCTCCGGCACGTCGGGGCGCCCCGGGGTGATGACCTGCTGCAGCAACCCGTTCAGCGAGCCCGCGCCCGCCGGGCCTCGGTGCATGGGGGCGAGGACCTGCACGTCACGGCGGGGGTCGAGGCCGAACTTGGCCGGAATCCGCCGGGCCGCGACGTCCACGGCGACCCGGGCCGCGTCCTCGGTCTCCTCCTCGACGAAGAGGAAGAAGTCCGGCAGCCCCTCGGTCTTCGGCGGGACGCCGGCGTTGATCCGGTGCGCGTTGGTGACGACGCCGGACTCCTGCGCCTGCCGGAAGATCCGGGTCAGCCGGACCGCCGGTACGGGGCTCCCCGGGGCGAGCAGATCACCGAGGACCTCGCCCGCGCCGACCGACGGCAGCTGGTCCACATCGCCCACCAGGAGCAGATGGGCCCCCGGAGCCACCGCCTTCACCAGCTTGTTCGCAAGCAGCAGGTCCAGCATGGACGCCTCGTCGACCACGACCAGGTCGGCGTCCAGGGGCCGGTCCCGGTCGTAGGCCGCGTCGCCTCCCGGCTTCAGCTCCAGGAGCCGGTGGACGGTGGAGGCCTCCGCGCCGGTCAGCTCGGCGAGCCGCTTCGCCGCCCGGCCGGTGGGGGCGGCGAGGACGACCTTGGCCTTCTTGGCGCGGGCCAGCTCCACGATGGAGCGGACCGTGAACGACTTGCCGCAGCCGGGCCCGCCGGTGAGCACGGCGACCTTCCGGGTCAGCGCGAGCCGGACGGCCTCCTCCTGCTCGGGCGCGAGCGAGGCCCCCGTCCGGTCCGCGAGCCAGGCGAGGGCCTTGTCCCAGGCCACGTCCCGGAAGCCCGGCATCCGGTCCTCCTCGGCCCGCAGCAGCCGCCGGAGCTGTCCGGAGAGTGACAGCTCGGCCCGGTGGAAGGGGATCAGGTACACGGCGGTCACGGGCGTCCCCTCCGGGCCCGGCACCGTCTCCCGTACGACCCCCTCGGGGTCCTCGGCCAGCTCGGCGAGGCACTCGATGACGAGTCCGGTGTCGACCTGGAGGAGCTTCACCGCGTCGGCGATCAACCGCTCCTCGGGGAGGAAGCAGTGCCCCTGGTCGCTGGACTGGGACAGGGCGTACTGGAGG
This sequence comes from Streptomyces sp. adm13(2018), assembly GCF_008042145.1. Taxonomy (GTDB): domain Bacteria; phylum Actinomycetota; class Actinomycetes; order Streptomycetales; family Streptomycetaceae; genus Streptomyces. Next base: position 466,108 of record NZ_RDBH01000129.1, on the reverse strand, counting down.
CCGGCCTTCACCCGGTCGGGGCTGTCGTGGGGTATGCCCACCGCCTGGGCGATCTTGTCGGCGGTGAGGAAGCCGATGCCCCAGACGTCGGCGGCGAGCCGGTAGGGCTGGTTCCGCACGACGGAGATCGAGGCGTCCCCGTACTTCTTGTAGATCCGGACCGCGATCGAGGTGGAGACGCCGACGCCCTGGAGGAACACCATCACCTCCTTGATCGCCTTCTGCTCCTCCCACGCCTCGCTGATCTTCTTCGTCCGCTTCGGCCCGAGCCCCGGGACCTCGATCAGCCGGGCCGGAGCCTCCTCCAGGATCCGGAGGGTGTCCAGGCCGAAGTGCTGGGTGATGCGGTCGGCGAAGACGGGCCCGATGCCCTTGACCAGGCCCGAGCCGAGATAGCGGCGGATGCCCTGGATCGTGGCCGGCAGCAGGGTCGTGTAGTTCTCCACGGTGAACTGCTTGCCGTACTGCGGGTGCGAGCCCCAACGGCCCTCCATCCGCAGCGACTCCCCCGGCTGCGCGCCGAGCAGCGCGCCGACCACGGTGAGCAGGTCCCCGGCCCCGCGGCCGGTGTCGACACGGGCGACCGTGTACCCGCTCTCCTCGTTGGCGTAGGTGATCCGCTCCAGGACCCCTTCGAGCACGGCCGACCCCGGCCCCCGACCTTCGTTGGACATGCCCCGAAGGTAGCGGGCCGGTAGGACAGCGGGGGCGGGCCTCGGCCGAGCGGGGACTCCGGGAGCGCGCGGTGGCGAAGAAGGGCGCGATCAACACGGCGCTCCAGGAGGTCATCCGGCGCCACGGCCGCAGAGCCGCTCAGCAGCGCCTCGCAGAGCGCGGCGCACGAAGTGAACCGGAGTCCGCAAGATCCGCCAGGGATGCCCGCAGGGCCGGACGGCGCGACGGGGACGCGAACTGATCACGTACCTCGCCACCAGCGCGCCCTTCCACCCCGGCGGTGCACCACGGGCTGACCGTGCTGCACCGGGACCACGACTTCGCCACCGTCGCCCGCGTGCTCAAGGAGGTCGAGCAGCTGGACGTGCGGCACGCGGTCGGGTGAGCAGATGTGTGCCGCGGGGGCTCACACCGTCAGGAAGTCCTCCAGGGTCTCCTCCAGGACCTCCGTGCCGTCCCTCGCCCACAGCGCGTCGTTGAAGATCTCCACCTCCACCGGGCCCGTCCAGCCCGCCTTCTCCGTCAGGTCCGTCCAGGCCCGGAGGTCGATCGCGCCGGTGCCCAGGCGGCCGCGGCCGGTCAGGACGCCGGCCGGGAGCGGGGTGGTCCAGTCGGCGAGCTGGAAGGAGTGGATGCGGCCCGCCGCGCCCGCGCGTTCCACCGCCGCCGGGGCCCGGTCGTCCCACCACAGGTGGTACGTGTCCACCACCACGCCCACCTGCTCGGGCGGGAAGTGCTCCGCCACGGCCAGCGCCTGGTCGAGGGTGGAGACCGCGCAGCGGTCGGCGGCGTACATCGGGTGCAGGGGTTCCACGGCCAGGCGGACTCCCCGTTCGCCCGCGTAGGGGGCCAGCTCCCCGATCGCCTCGGTGATCCGGGCCCGGGCCGCGGGCAGGTCCGGGAAGGCCGGGGTGAGGCCGCCGGAGACCAGCACGACCGTGTCCGTGCCGAGCGCCACCGCCTCGTCGATCGCCGCCCGGTTCTCCGCCTCCCAGCCGTCCGAGGTGAAGAACCCGCCGCGGCAGAGGGTGCTGACCGTCAGGCCCGCGTCCCGCACGAGGTCGGCCGCCGCCTCCACCCCGTACTCCCTCACCGGTTCGCGCCACAGTCCCACGGCCGGGATCCCGAGCCGGAGGCAGTGCGCGACGAGGTCGGGCAGGGACAGCTGCCGGACCGTCATCTGGTTGATGCTGAAACGGTCGAGGTTCACCGCAGGCCCCCCTGGACCGCAAGCAGGGAGCGCATCCGCGCCTCGGCGAGCTCCGGGTCCGGGAACAGCCCCAGTCCGTCCGCCAGTTCGTACGCCCGCGCGAGGTGCGGCAGCGAGCGGGCGGAGTGCAGGCCGCCGACCATCGTGAAGTGCTCCTGGTGGCCGGCCAGCCAGGCGAGCAGGACGACTCCCGTCTTGTAGAAGCGGGTCGGCGCCCCGAAGAGGTGCCGGGACAGGGCGACCGTCGGGTCGAGGATCGCGCGGAAGCCGGCCGTGTCGCCCGTGTCCAGGGTCCGTACCGCCTCCGCCGCCAGCGGCGCGAGGGGGTCGAAGACTCCCAGCAGGGCGTGGCTGAAGCCCTGTTCGTCGCCCGCGATCAGCTCCGGGTAGTGGAAGTCGTCGCCCGTGTAGCAGCGCACCCCCTCCGGCAGGCGACGCCGCAGCGCGACCTCGCGCCCGGCGTCCAGGAGCGACACCTTGATGCCGTCGACCTTGTCCGGGTGCGCGGCGATCAGCTCCAGGAAGGTCTCGGTCGCCACGTCCAGGTCGGTCGAGCCCCAGTACCCGTCGAGCGCCGGGTCGAACATCGGGCCCAGCCAGTGCAGGATCACCGGCTCGCCCGCCTGGCGGAGGAGATGCCCGTACAGGTCGAGGTAGTCCTCGGGTCCCGAGGCCGCCGCCGCGAGGGCGCGGGAGGCCATCAGGACGGCCTGCGCGCCGGTCTCCTCGACGAGCGCGAGCTGCTCCTCGTACGCCCCGCGGACCTCCGCCGGGCCCGCGGGGGCGGTGAGCTGGTCCGTGCCGACGCCGCAGGCGATCCGCCCGCCGACGGCCCTGGCCTCCGCCGCGCTGCGGCGGACCAGCTCGGCCGCGCCCGCCCAGTCGAGGCCCATCCCGCGCTGCGCGGTGTCCATGGCCTCGGCGACCCCGAGGCCGTGGGACCAGAGGTGGCGGCGGAAGGCGAGGGTGGCGTCCCAGTCGACGGCGGCGGGCGAGTCGGGGGTGGTGTCGGCGAACGGGTCGGCGACCACGTGGGCGGCGGAGAAGACGGTCCGGGAGGCCAGCGGGCCGACGCCGCCCGGGGCGGCGGGCGCGGCGCGGGGGACGTACTCCCGTACGCCGCCGCCAGGTTGAGGCAGGCGGATCACAGGCCGACCTCCGGGACGTCGAGGCGGCGGCCCTCGGCGGCGGACCGCAGGCCGAGCTCGGCGAGCTGGACCCCGCGGGCCCCGGCGAGCAGGTCCCAGTGGTACGGCTCGTCGAGGACGACGTGCCGCAGGAACAGTTCCCACTGGGCCTTGAAGCCGTTGTCGAACACGGCGTTGTCGGGGACCTCCTGCCACTGGTCGCGGAAGGGCTCGGTCGTCGGGACGTCCGGGTCCCAGACGGGCTTGGGGGTGGCCGAGCGGTGCTGGACGCGGCAGTCGCGCAGTCCGGCGACGGCCGACCCGTGGGTGCCGTCGACCTGGAACTCGACGAGTTCGTCGCGGTGGACGCGGACCGCCCAGGAGGAGTTGATCTGGGCGACGGCGCCGCCCTCCAGCTCGAAGATGCCGTAGGCGGCGTCGTCGGCGGTTGCCTCGTACGGCTTGCCCTGCTCGTCCCAGCGGCGCGGCACGTGGGTGGCGACGTGCGCGGTCACCGAGGTGACCCGGCCGAACAGCTCGTGGAGGACGTACTCCCAGTGCGGGAACATGTCGACGACGATGCCGCCGCCGTCCTGCGCGCGGTAGTTCCAGCTGGGGCGCTGGGCGTCCTGCCAGTCGCCCTCGAAGACCCAGTAGCCGAACTCGCCCCGCACGGACAGGATCTCGCCGAAGAAGCCGCCGTCGACGAGGCGCTTGAGCTTGAGCAGGCCCGGCAGGAAGAGCTTGTCCTGGACGACGCCGTGCTTGACGCCCTTCGCGGTGGCCAGCCGGGCGAGTTCCAGGGCGCCGGCGAGGTCGGCGGCGGTGGGCTTCTCGGTGTAGACGTGCTTGCCGGCGTGCACGGCCCTGGTGATCGCCTCGGCGCGGGCGGAGGTGACCTGGGCGTCGAAGTAGACGTCGACGGTGTCGTCGGCGAGGACGGCGTCGAGGTCGGTGGACCACTCGGTGAGTCCGTGGCGCTCGGCGAGGGCGCGCAGGGCCGGCTCGCGGCGGCCGACGAGGACCGGCTCGGGCCAGAGGGTCTCGCCGTTGCCCAGGTCGAGGCCGCCCTGGGCGCGCAGGGCGAGGATCGAGCGGACGAGGTGCTGGCGGTGGCCCATCCGTCCGGTGACGCCGTTCATGGCGATGCGGACTGTCCTGCGTGTCACGAAAGGTTCCTCTCCCCGGTGTTCCGCGCCTCGATAGAAAGCGCTTTCCATCGGCGTTGACGCTAGCCTGCCGACATCGCCGTCGACAAGGCCCCGGAGGTACGCACACGATGACCGTCACCCTGGCGGACGTGGCCGCCCGCGCCCGGGTCTCGCCCGCCACCGTCTCCCGCGTGCTCAACGGCAACTACCCGGTCGCCGAGTCGACGCGCGAGCGGGTGCTGCGGGCCGTCGACGAGCTGGACTACGTGCTCAACGGGCCCGCGAGCTCCCTCGCCGCCGCCACGTCCGACCTGGTCGGCGTGCTCGTCCACGACATCGCCGACCCGTTCTTCGGGATCATGGCGAGCGCGGCGCAGAGCGCGATCGGGGAGGGCGGATCGGGGCGCGGCGGGGGCGAGAAGCTCGCCGTCGTCTGCAACACCGGCGGCTCCCCCGAGCGCGAGCTGACCTACCTGACCCTGCTCCAGCGGCAGCGGGCCGCGGCCGTGATCCTCATGGGCGGCTCCCTGGAGGACCCCGGGCACCTGGCGGCGACGACCGGGAAGCTGGCGAAGCTGGCGGAGGCGGGGACCCGGGTGGTGCTGTGCGGGCGGCCGCCGGTGGCCGGCGACGCGAACGCGGCGGCGCTGGTCTTCGACCACCGGGGCGGCGCGCGGCGCCTCACCGAGCACCTGCTCGGACTCGGACACCGGCGCATCGGGTACGCGGCCGGCCCGGCCGACCGGACCACGACCCGGCACCGACTGGAAGGCCACCGGGCCGCGCTCGCGGCCGCGGGGGTCACGGAGGGGCCGACGGTCCACGGCGCCTACGACCGCCGGGCCGGGTACGAGGCCACGGCCGGACTCCTCACCCGCGATCCGGACCTCACGGCGGTCGTGGCCGCCAACGACACGGTCGCCCTCGGCGTCTGCGCGGCGCTGCGGGAACGCGGTCTGTCCGTGCCCGGCGACGTGTCGGTGGCGGGCTTCGACGACCTGCCGTTCTCGGTGGACGCGGTGCCGTCGCTGACGACGGTCCACCTGCCGCTGCACGCGGCGGGCACACGGGCGGGCCGCCTCGCGATGGGCACGGAGGACACCCCCGAGGGAGGCCTGGCCCACGTACCCGCGGAGCTGGTGGTACGGGGGTCCACGGGGCGGCCGCGGGGATAGGGCGCCCCCTCCCGACGCACCCTCCTCACGGTGACCGCGGCCGCGGCAGCAGCCGCCGTCACCGGGGTCGGCACCCCCGCCCTCGCCGGACAGGACCGGTACGACGACCGGAAGCTCCGGCGGATCATCGACCGCATGTCCCTCGCGGAGAAGGTCGGCCAGCTCTTCGTGATGCGGGTGTACGGCCACTCGGCCACCGCACCCGACCAGGCGGACGTCGACGCCAACCTCCAGGAGATCGGCGTCCGTACGGCCGCCGAGCTGATCGAGCGATACCACGTGGGCGGAGTCATCTACTTCTCCTGGGCCCACAACACCCGCGACCCGCAGCAGATCGCCGCCCTCTCCAACGGCATCCAGCAGGCCGCGCTCGCCCAGCCCACGCCCGTCCCCGCGCTCATCTCCACCGACCAGGAGCACGGCATCGTCTGCCGGGTGGGCGAGCCCGCCACCCTGCTGCCCGGTGCCATGGCCCTCGGCGCGGGCGGCTCGCACGCGGACGCCCGCCGCGCGGCGCAGATCGCGGGCGCCGAACTGGCGGCCGTCGGGATCCGGCAGAACTACGCCCCGGTCGCCGACGTCAACGTCAACCCGGCCAACCCGGTCATCGGCGTGCGCTCCTTCGGCTCCGACCCGGCGGCGGTCGCCGGTCTGGTCGCCGCCCAGGTCAAGGGGTACCAGCGGGCCGGGGTCGCGGCCACCTCCAAGCACTTCCCGGGGCACGGCGACACCGCCGTCGACAGCCACTACGGGCTGCCGACGATCACCCACACCCGGGCCGAGTGGAGCGCGCTCGACGCCCCGCCGTTCCGGTCCGCGATCGCCGCCGGGATCGACTCGATCATGACCGCGCACATCGTGGTGCCGGCCCTCGACCCGAGCGAGGACCCGGCGACGCTCTCCCGGCCGATCCTCACCGGCATCCTCCGCGAGGAGCTCGGCTACGACGGCGTGGTGGTCACCGACGCGCTCGGCATGGAGGGGGTGCGCACCAAGTACGGCGACGAGCGCGTCCCGGTCCTCGCGCTGAAGGCCGGGGTGGACCAGCTGCTCAACCCGCCGAAGCTGGACGTGGCCTGGAACGCGGTCCTGAGGGCCGTCAGGGAGGGCGAGCTGACGGAGGCCCGGCTCGACGAATCGATCCTGCGGATCCTGCGGCTCAAGTCGAGGCTCGGCCTGTTCCGGAACGCCTACGTCACCCGGGCCGGGGTCGAGCGGGTGGTCGGCAGCGCGGCGCATCTCGCCCAGGCCGACCGGATCGCCGAGGCCACCACGACCCTGCTCGCCAACGAGGGCGGCTTCCTGCCGCTGGACCGGGCCCGCCACCGCTCGGTCCTGGTCGTGGGCGCCGACCCGGCCTCCCCGTCGGGTACGACGGGCCCGCCGACCACGACGCTCGCGACCGCGCTGACGGAGCTGGGGTTCGCCGCGACCGCGCTCTCCACCGGGACCGCGCCGACCACGGCGCGGATCGAGGAGGCGGTGGCGGCGGCGGCCGGGAAGGACGTCGTCGTGGTGGGCACGTACAACGTCACCGCGGCCGGTCCGCAGCGCACGCTCGTGGCGCGGCTCGTCGCGACCGGGGTGCCGGTCGTGACGCTCGCGATCCGCAACCCGTACGACGTGGCCTGGCTCCCCGGCGGGCGGGCCGCGCTCGCCACCTACTCCTGGACCGACGTCGAGCTCCGGGCCGCCGCACGGGTCCTGGCGGGCCGGGCCCGGCCCGGGGGCCGGCTGCCGGTCCCGGTGCAGAGCGCGGACGACCCGGCGAAGGTGCTCTACCCGGTGGGGCACGGTCTGTCGTACCGCCGGAGCGGCTGACGCACGGCGGGGGCGGGGCGTGCCCGGTGGCGCGCCCCGCCCCCGCGCGGGGTCACGGCCGCAGGCCGTGCTCCTTCGTCGCGTCCTCGTCGACCTTCCGGTCGAGGCGCGTGTCGAAGCGGGCCAGCGGCTGCGCCGCCCGGACGGCCGGGGCGGGGACGCCTGCCCAGGCGAGGATGCGGGCGGTGGCCTTGTTCCGCTCGGCCTCGACGAGCCCCTCGACGTTCGCGCCGTGGTTGGCGCCCGGCGCCACGTACACGTAGCTGTCGCGGGCGCTCTTGCCCAGGTGGAACTTCTCGGAGCCCCAGGGGTCGTTGCCGCCGTAGACGAACAGCATCCGGTTCGCGTTCTTGCGGACCCAGTTGTCGACGTCACGCATGGCGTGCGGCTTGAACCTCATCGGGATCTCGCGCGGCACGAAGTTCCGCGCGGGCTGGTAGCCGTAGCGGCTGAGGCCCTTGAGGTGCGGCTGCTCGATGTCGGGCGAGCCGAGTTCGGTCGCCGCCTGGTAGTAGTACGGCGTGTACGGCTCCAGGCCCTGGTCGGTGTAGGCGGACCAGCCGGAGTAGGCGTCGATCGTCTCGTAGACGGTGTCGTCGCTCGCGGTCCTGGCGTCCGGGATCTGGTCGCAGACGTCCTCGCCGTAGTACTGCCAGAAGCCCCACACGAAGTCGAGGACGACGGCCTCGAAGGCCTTGTCCAGGGTGCCGATCGTGTTGAAGGTGGCGCCCTCCGACGCGGCCCACGCCTTGTACTTGGCCTCCAGCGGCGCGCGGCGGAGCAGGGCCTCGCGCTGCATGCCGTTCAGCCGGTCGCGGCACTCCTTGGTGCCGACGGTCGCGAAGAACCGGTCGTAGGCCGAGTCCTCCTTGTTGACCACGTCGTTCGGGGCGACGTAGGCGACGACGCCGTCCATGTCGTTCGGGTAGAAGCGCTCGAAGTACGTGGCGGTCATACCGCCCTTGGAAGCGCCCGTGGAGAGCCACTTCTGGCCGTAGATCTTCTTCAGCGCGGTGAAGATCCGGTGCTGGTCGCTGGCGGCCTGCCAGATGTCGAGCTTGGACCAGTCGGCGGGCTGCGGGCGGGACGGCGTGAAGAAGCGGTACTCCATGGAGACCTGGTTGCCGTCGACGATCCGGGTCGGCTCGGCGCGGCTCGGGGTGGTGCTCAGCGAGTACCCGCTGGTCCGGAAGACCGTCGGGCGGCTCGTGTCCTTGTGGAGGACGGAGATCCGCTGGTCGAACGTGCCGGCCCAGGGGCGCCGGTGGTCGATCGGCTGCTTGTAGTTCAGGACGAAGTAGCGGTAGCCCGCGTACGGCTTCTCCTCGATCAGGCTCATCCCCGGGATCGCCAGGATGCGGTCCTTGATGTCCGCGCTCTGCGAGTCGACGACGGCCGTGCTGTCCTTGTCCGTGTCCGCGGCGGTAGCCACGCCGGTCGGTGCCGCGGTGCCTATGAGCACCGCAAGCGACAGCGCCCATCTCAGCGACTTGCGCATTCACCCTCCTTGGTTCACAACGGTGTCGCGAACCTAGCGGGGTCAACGTGCGGACCGCCAGACCCAGTTGATCCTTACCCTTGGACTTTCCTGTGTCTCAGCACAGGATCCAGCCCACGGACGTACCCCTCCCGGCCACCGAACCGCTCGCCCGGACGCAGCGGTTGAGGGCGTGGACGGTGACGGGGCCTGCCTGCCGCTCGAACCGGCCGGAGTGGACGGCGGGCCGGCCGCCGCGCGGCTGGAGCGAGACGGCCATCGGGCGGCGGACGCCGGGGCGTTTGGCGACGGTGACCGCGCAGGCGTAGTGCCGGGTGCGGTAGAGCCGGAGCTCCCCGGTCGCGAAGGTGATCGTGCGGGCGGGCCGGCCCTGGCAGACGGAGACCGCCTCGGCGGTGCCGGCGCCGGCTCCGGGGACGAGGGTGGCCGGGGTGAGGACCAGCACGAGGGCCGCGAGGAGCGGCGCGAGCACCCGGGTGAGCAGCCGTGGGCCACGTCGTGCGTGCTGCGTGTGCGTGGCCATGCGGTCCCCTCCCGAGTGGATCGGCGTACGGGCGTACGACGCACCCCGCCGCGGAATGGTTGCCTCCGGCTCCCGGCGGGCGAGCGCGGGCGGGGCCCGGGTGCCCGCCCGCGGGAGGGCCGGGGGCTCAGACCCGCTCCGGCTCGCCCTCGTCCGCGGTGTCGCCGATGAAGGCCCGCCACAGGGTCGCGTAGTGGCCGTCCAGGGCGAGGAGCTCCTCGTGGGTGCCGTCCTCCGCGACCCGGCCGTGGTCCATGACGACCACCCGGTCGGCGCGGGCGGCGGTGGTCAGCCGGTGCGCGACGATCAGGGTGGTGCGCCCCCCGGTGCCCTCCGCCGGACGGCCGTCCGACGGCGCCCGGCGGCCGGAGAGCCGGTCGGTGGCCTGGTTGACCTGTGCCTCGGTGGCCAGGTCGAGGGCCGCCGTGGCCTCGTCGAGGAGCAGGATGTCCGGGTCGACGAGTTCGGCGCGGGCGAGGGCGATGAGCTGGCGCTGGCCCGCGGAGAGGTTCCGGCCCCGCTCGGCGACCTCGTGGAGGTAGCCGCCGTCGAGGGTGGCGATCATGTCGTGGGCGCCGACCGCCCGGGCCGCCGCCTCCACCTCCGCGTCGGTCGCCTCGGGACGGCCGTACGCGATGGCGTCGCGGATCGGGCCGGCGAAGAGGTACGCCTCCTGCGGGACGACGCCGAGCCGGTGCCGGTACGAGGTGAGGTCGAGGTCGCGCAGGTCGGTGCCGTCGGCGGTGACCCGGCCGGCCGTCGGGTCGTAGAACCGGGCGACCAGCTTGACCAGGGTCGACTTCCCGGCGCCGGTCTCGCCGACGAACGCGACGGTCTGACCGGCCGGGATGCGCAGGTCGATGCCGGTGAGGGCGGTCTCCTCCTTCGGGGCGCCGTTCTCCCCGCCGTACGCGAAGGACACGTCCTCGAAGGCGATCTCGCCGCGCAGAGACAGCACGTCCAGCGGCGCGGGCGCGGCGGCCGTCGACGTCGGCTCCTGGAGCAGTTCCTGCATCCGCTTGAGCGAGACGGCGGCCTGCTGGTAGCCGTCGAAGACCTGGGAGAGCTGCTGCACGGGGGCGAAGAACAGGTCGATGTAGAGGAGGTAGGCGACCAGCGCGCCGGTGGTGAGCGTGCCGCCGTCGATGCGGTTCGCGCCGACGATCATGACGGCCGCGGCGGCCGCCGAGGAGAGCAGGGTGACGAACGGGAAGTAGATCGAGATCAGCCACTGGCCGCGGACGCGGGCCTCGCGGTAGTCGTCGCTGCGCTCGGCGAACCGGGCCGCTCCGGACTCCTCGCGGCGGAAGGCCTGCACGATCCGGAGGCCGGAGACGGACTCCTGGAGGTCGCCGTTGACGACGCTGATCCGCTCGCGGGCCAGCTCGTACGCCTTCACGCTGGCGCGGCGGAAGAAGTACGTGGCGACCGCGAGGACCGGCAGGGTCGCGAAGACCACCAGGGCGAGCTGGAGGTCGAGCACGAGCAGCGCGACCATGATCCCGAAGAAGGTCACGACCGAGACGAAGGCGGTGACCAGACCGGTCTGGAGGAACGTCGACAGGGCGTCCACGTCGGTGGTCATCCGGGTCATGATCCGGCCGGTCAGCTCGCGCTCGTAGTAGTCGAGGCCGAGCCGCTGGAGCTGGGCGAAGATCTTCAGGCGGAGCGCGTAGAGCACCCGTTCGCCGGTGCGACCGGTCATCCGGGTCTCGGCGGTCTGCGCGACCCACTGCACGAGCACGGTGACCAGGGCGAGCGCGGAGGCCGCCCAGACGGCGCCGATCGCCAGCCGGTTCACCCCCTCGTCGATGCCGTGCCGGATCAGGACCGGCAGGAGCAGGCCCGCGCCGGCGTCGACGGCGACCAGGCCGAGGCTGATGAGCAGCGGAACGCCGAAGCCGCGGAGCAGCCGGCGCAGGCCGTAGCTGTCCTCGGGCGAGACGGCCCGGCCCTCGTCGACGCCGGGGGTGTCGGTGGCGGGCGGCAGGGCCGCGACGGCGGCGAGCAGCTCGGGGGTGGCGCCGGGGGCGTCGCTGTCCCGGCCGGCCGCCTCGTCGCGCACCCACAGGGTGGGGGTGATGCCCCGCTCGGCGTCGAACTCGGCGTCGAGTTCGGCCCGCAGGGTGCGGTCCTCGGGCGGCTCGACCGGGGTGGTGTGGCCCGGGGAGACGGCGCCCAGCTCGTCGGGGTCGGTGAGCAGCCGGCGGAAGAGCGGGGAGCGCTCCTCCAGCTCGGCGTAGGTGCCGAGGTCGGCGAGCCGGCCGCCGTCCAGGACGGCGATGCGGTCGGCGAGGCCGAGGGTGGAGCGGCGGTGGGCGATGAGCAGGGTCGTCCGGCCCGCCATCACCGCCTTCAGGGCCTCGTGGATCTCGTGCTCGACCTTGGCGTCGACGGCGGAGGTGGCGTCGTCGAGGAGGAGGAGCCGCGGGTCGGTGAGGATCGCGCGGGCCAGGGCGACGCGCTGGCGCTGGCCGCCGGAGAGGGTGAGTCCGTGCTCGCCGACCTTGGTGTCGTACCCCTCGGGCAGCTCGGCGATGAAGCGGTCCGCCTGGGCGGCGCGGGCCGCGGCCTCGATCTGGTCCTGGGTGGCGTCCGGGAGGCCGTAGGCGATGTTGGCGCGGACCGTGTCGGAGAAGAGGAAGGAGTCCTCGGGGACGAGGCCGATCGCGGCGCGCAGCGAGTCCAGGGTGAGCTCGCGGACGTCGTGGCCGCCGACGAGGACGGCGCCGTGGTCGACGTCGTAGAAGCGCGGGAGGAGGAGGGAGAGGGTGGACTTGCCGGAGCCGGAGGCGCCGACGACGGCGACGGTCTCGCCGGCCCCGATCTCCAGCGAGAAGCCGTCGAGGACGGGGCTGGTCCGGCCGTCCGCGGTCGCGTAGGCGAAGGACACGTCGTCGAACTCGACGGTGGCGGGCGCGTCGGCGGGCAGCTCCTTGGGGCCGTCCGTGACGAGCGGCTCGGTGTCGACGAGGTCGAGGACCCGCTCGACGCCGGCCCGGGCCTGCTGGGCGACGGTGAGGACCATGGCGAGCATGCGGACCGGGCCGACGAGGGAGGCCAGGTAGGCGGAGAAGGCGACGAAGGTGCCGAGGGTGATCTGGCCGCGGTAGGCGAGCCAGCCGCCCAGGGCGAGGACGGCGACCTGGCCGAGGGCGGGGACGGCCTGGAGCGCCGGGGTGTAGCGCGCGTTCAGCCGGACGGTCCGCAGCCGGCCGGCGAACAGCTTCCGCCCGGCCTCGCGGATCTTGCCGGTCTCCTGGTCCTCCTGGCCGAAGCCCTTCACGACCCGGACGCCGCTCACGGCACCGTCGACGACCCCGGCGACGACGGCGGCCTGCTGCTGGGCGTGCCAGGTGGCGGGGTGCAGGCGGGTGCGGCTGCGCTTGGCGATGACCCAGAGGGCGGGCGCGACGGCGAGCGCGACGAGGGTGAGCGGCAGCGACAGCCAGGCCATGACGCCCAGCGAGATGAGGAAGAGGAGGACGTTCCCGATGGTCATCGGGAGCATGAACAGCAGGCCCTGGATGAGCTGGAGGTCGCTGGTGGCCCGCCCGATGACCTGTCCGGTGGACAGTTCGTCCTGCCGCCGCCCGTCGAGCCGGGTGATGGTGGCGTACATGTCGGTGCGCAGGTCGTGCTGGACGTCGAGGGCGAGGCGGCCGCCGTAGTACCGGCGGACGTAGGTGAGCGCGTAGACGAGGATCGCGGCCCCGACGAGGAGGCCGGTCCAGACGGCGAGGTCCCGGGTCTTCGTCCCGATGACGTCGTCGATGATCACCTTGGTGACCAGCGGGACGAGGGCGAGGACGGCCATGCCGGCCAGCGAGGACCCGAGCGCGAGCAGGGTGTTCGCCTTGTACCGCCAGGCGTACCCGGCGAGCCTGCGCGCCCAGCCCTGTTGTTTCTCCCCGACCGCCGCCACGAGTGGCCTCCCGTTCCGTGCTGCTCTACCGGAAGGCCCAACACGGCTGGGCTGCGATTTCATCCCGCCGCAACAAACCGGGGCGCGGGTGCCTCCGCGGGTCCCGGGGTGCGGGAAGGGGTGCGGTGGTGGGTAGGGAACCCGGCGGGCCGTCCTCGGGCGGCCCCGGGTGTCCGGGAGAAGAGGTGGTACGTGGCGCGGGTCGAGGACGGGATGCCGTACGCGTGGGGCCAGCTGTACGCGGCGCTGCACGCGGTCGGGGGGCTTGCCAGGGCCGGGCGGGTGGAGCCCGCGGAGGCCCGGCAGCTGGAGCGGACGGCGGGCAACCCGCGCAACGTCTGCTGGCAGCTCCTGGGCGAGGCCGGGCAGCAGGCCTTCCTGGCGCGGGAGCGCGGCGGGGTGGTCGCCGAGGCGGCCGCGGCCGTGATGGCCGACGCGGTCCGGCTGCTGCCGGCGCGGCGGGTGTCCCGGGACGGGCTGCGGCAGGACGAGGCGGCGGCGTTCCGGCAGGGGTACGAGGAGCGGCTCGGCGCCTACCGGAAGGAGTGGGAGGGGATCGTGGGGTGACCGGCCCGGCTCGGCCCGATCCGGTCAGGATCGGATCGGGCCGGACCGCCGGGGGCCGCCGGGGGTGCGCCGGTCAGAGGTGCGTCGGCTCGAACATCCTGAGGAGGGCGGGGAGGACGACGACCGAGGGGCCGGGGGCGGCGAGCGCCTTCGCGAGGTCCGCCGCCAGGTCCTCCGGGGTCGTCGCGGTCGCCGGGACGCCGAAGGACTCCGCGAGGGCCACGAAGTCCGGCCGGGACAGCTCCGTGCCCGTCGCCTCGCCGAACGCGCCGGTCATGTACTCGCGCAGGATGCCGTAGCCGCCGTCGTCGACGATCAGCCAGGTCACGTCGAGGCCGTACTGCTTCGCCGTCGCCAGCTCGGCGATCGAGTACATCGCGCCGCCGTCGCCGGAGACCGCGAGCACCGGCCCGCTCGGGTCGGCCGCCGCCGCGCCGAGCGCCGCGGGGAAGGCATAGCCGAGGCCGCCCGCGCCCTGCGCGGAGTGCATCGTGTTCGGGTGCCGGGCGTCGAAGGCCGACCACGCCCAGTACGCCAGGATCGTCATGTCCCAGAAGCTCGGGGAGCGCTCGGGGAGCGCCTGCCGCACCGCCGCGACGATCCGCTGCTCCAGGTCCAGGCCCTGCGCCGCGATCCGGTCGCGGACCTTCTTCAGGACGGCCGCGACCCGCTCGGGGGCGGTGGCGTCCCGGCGCTCCCCCACCGTCTCCAGGAGGGCCTGGAGGGCGAGGCGGGCGTCCGCGTGGATGCCGAGCGCCGGGTGGTTGGACTCCAGCTTCCCGGCGTCCGCCTCGATCTGGATCACCCGGCCGCGGGGCGCGAACGTGTGGTAGTTCGAGGACAGCTCGCCGAGTCCGGAGCCGATGACGAGCAGCACGTCGGCGTCCTCCAGGAAGTCGGTGGTGTGCCGGTCCTCCAGCCAGGACTGGAGCGACAGCGGGTGCTCCCAGGGGAAGGCGCCCTTGCCGCCGAAGGTCGTCACGACGGGGATGTCGAGCCGCTCGGCGAGTGCCAGGAGCTTGCCCGAGGCGTCGGAGCGGACGACCCCGCCGCCCGCGATGATCGCCGGGCGTTCGGCGTGCGACAGGAGGTGCGCGGCGACCGCCGTCAGCTCGGGGCGCGGGGCGATGTCCTCGGGCGTGGCGTCCATGGCCGTCACCACCGGCAGGATGGTCTCGGCGAGGAGCACGTCCTGCGGGATCTCGACCCAGACGGGGCCGTGCGGGGCGGTGAGGGCCGACTCCCAGGCCGCGGCGACGGCGGACGGGATCTGGGACTGCGTACGGACCGGGTGGACGGACTTCACGACGTCCCGGAACGAGGCCTGCTGGTCGCGCAGCTCGTGGAGGTAGCCGTGCCGGCCGCCGCCGAGGCCGGCCGCCGGGATCTGGCTGCCGATCGCGAGGACGGGCGCGGAGGCGGCGGCGGCCTCCTGGAGCGCGGCGAGCGACATGAGGGCGCCGGGGCCGGTGGAGAGCAGCAGCGGGGCCGCCTCGCCGGTGATCCGGCCGTAGGCGTCGGCGGCGAAGCCCGCGTTGTTCTCGACGCGGAGACCCACGTACCGCAGGGAGGAGCGGCGCAGGGCGTCGAACATGCCGAGGGCGTGCTGGCCGGGGAGGCCGAAGACGGTGGTGGCGCCGAGGCCGGTGAGGGTCTCGACGACGAGGTCGCCGCCGTTCCGCCCGGCGGGCGGGTCGAGCGCGGCGGTCGTCTGGGCGGCGGTCGGGCGCAGGACCAGGTCGTGGTCGTGGGTCATGGGGGTCCCTTCAGGTTGTGGGCAGGCGTTCCGCAGGGCGGAACGGGTGGGCACGACCCGACGACCGGGCCGCACCCACCCCGCACCTGAGCCCGCTACGGCCTGGGAGGTTACTTCGCGCCGGAGGCGCGGCTCTCGGCGATCTGGCGGGACATGATCGTCGTCAGCTCGTACGCGGTGTGGGAGGCGGCGACCGCGGTGATCTCGGCGTGGTCGTAGGCCGGGGCGACCTCGACGACGTCCGCCGACACCAGGTTGCAGGAGGAGAGGCCCCGGAGGATCTCCAGGAGTTCGCGGGAGGTCATGCCGCCCGCCTCCGGGGTGCCCGTGCCGGGCGCGTGGGCCGGGTCGAGGCAGTCGATGTCGATGGAGATGTAGAGCGGGCGGTCGCCGATGCGCTGGCGGAGCTGGTCGGCGACCTCGTCGGCGCCGCGGCGGTAGATGTCGGCCGAGGTGACGATGCCGAAGCCCATCTTCTCGTCGTCGGTGAGGTCCTGCTTGCCGTACAGCGGGCCGCGGGTGCCGACGTGGGAGAGCGCCTCGGTGTCGAGGATGCCCTCCTCGACGGCGCGGCGGAACGGGGTGCCGTGGGTGTACTCGGCGCCGAAGTACGTGTCCCAGGTGTCGAGGTGCGCGTCGAAGTGGAGCAGGGCGACGGGGCCGTGCTTCTTGGCGACGGAGCGGAGCAGGGGCAGCGCGATGGTGTGGTCGCCGCCGAGGGTCATCATGCGGGCGCCGGAGTTCAGCAGGTCGTCCGCCGCGGCCTCGATGGTCTCGACGGCCTCGTTGATGTTGAACGGGTTGGCGGCGATGTCGCCGGCGTCCGCGACCTGGGCGAGGGCGAACGGGGAGGCGTCCTGCGCCGGGTTGTAGGGGCGCAGGAGGCGGGACGCCTCGCGGATGGCGTTGCCGCCGAAGCGGGCGCCGGGGCGGTAGGAGACGCCGCTGTCGAAGGGGACGCCGACCACGGCGATGTCGGCGGTGCCGACCTCGTCGAGCCGCGGCAGCCGGGCGAACGTCGCGGGACCGGCGTACCGCGGGATGCGGGACGAGTCGATCGGGCCGCGCGGGGTGTTCTGGTCGCTGCTGCTCATGGTCGGGTCCTCCTGGGTGTTTCGGTGGGGGTCCGGCCGGGGCCCGGGTGGGGCCCCGGCCGGGGGTCTCGGTGCGTCAGCCGGTCGCGGCGGCCGGCACGGTCTCCGGCGTCGCGTCGGCCTCGGGGGTCTCCCGGCCCGCGAGGCGGGCGCGCCAGTGCGCGAGCACGGCGGCGTCCGTCGGGCGGGTCGCCAGGGAAACGATCACATAAGCGGCGAGAGACGCCAACAAACCATAGTAAACAGGCTCATTTGCGAGGATTCCGTAAGCCCACATCAGGCCAATGACGGCCAGTCCGCCGACGGCGACCGCGGCGAGCGCGCCCTGGACCGTGCCGCGGCGCCAGAGCAGCCCGCCGAGGATCGGCACGAGGAGCCCGCCGACCAGCAGGTTGTAGGCGACGGTGAGGGCCTGGACGACGTCGTTGAGGGCGATGGCGATGAGGATGACGGCGACGCCCATGATCAGGATGAAGGCGCGGTTGCCCCGCACCTCGTCGTGGTCGTCCGCCGCGGCGCCGCCGGATCCGCCCCGCAGCCGCGACCAGATGTCGTTGTTGGCGACGGTGGCGCAGGCGATCAGCGCGCCGGAGGAGGTCGACATGACGGCGGCGAGGGCGGCGGCGAGGACGAGGCCCCGGACGCCCATCGGCAGCTCGTCCTTGACGATGGTGGCGAAGGCGTCGTCCGCGCTGGGCAGCTTCGGGTAGAGCACCTTCGCCGCGGTGCCGATGACGGCTCCGGCGAGGGCGTAGGCGAGGCAGTAGGTGCCGGCGACGGTGCCGCCCCAGCGGGCGACCTTGTCGGTGCGCGCGGTGAAGACCCGCTGCCAGATGTCCTGGCCGATGAGCATGCCGAAGGTGTAGATCAGCACGTACGTGAAGATCGTCTCGCCGCCGATGCCGAGGGGCTCGAAGTACGAGGTGGGCAGCGCGGCCCTCATCCCGGCGAAGCCGCCCGCCTTGACGACGGCGATCGGCAGCAGCAGGAGCAGCACGCCGATGGTCTTCACCACGAACTGCACCATGTCGGTGAGGGTGATCGACCACATGCCGCCGAGCGTCGAGTAGGCGACGACGATGGTGCCGCCGAGGACGATCGCGAGGGTCCTCGGCAGGTCGAAGAGGACGTCGAAGATCGTGGCGTAGGCGATGGTCGAGGTGACCGCGAGCATCAGCGTGTACGCCCACATGACGACGCCCGAGATGACGCCGGCCCGGCCGCCGTAGCGCAGGTCGAGCATCTCGGAGACGGTGTAGACCTTCAGCCGGGCGATCCGGGCGGAGAAGAACACGCTCAGCGCGAGCAGGCCGAGGCCGATGGCGAAGACCATCCAGGCACCCGAGAGGCCGTACTTGTAGCCGAGGCCGACCCCGCCGATGGTCGAGGCGCCGCCGAGGACGATGGCGGCCATCGTGCCGGAGTACATCCAGGGCCCGAGGCGGCGGCCCGCGACCAGGAACTCGCTCTTGGACCGGGCCCGGCGCATGCCCCACCAGCCCATCGCGAGCATGCCGGCCAGGTACAGGGCTATCACTGCGTAGTCGACGGCCATGCGGCCTCCTTCGTTCACCTCGGTGGCGTGTCGTGCAGGGGAGTGACCGGAAGCTGGTCGCGGGGACATCCGCCCGTACCCGCGGCCTCCGGATGCCATGACAGTAGGTGGCCGGAAAGCGACGTTGAAGTGTACGTTTCCTCCACTGACCGGGCGGGGGATGTACGAAGGATCCATGGCCATGACCTCCGCCGAGCCCGCCCCCACCCCGCCCGCGCCGCCCGTCCCGCTGACCGCGCTGCTCGCCCGGCGGGACCTCGGGCTGCGGCTGCTCGCCGGGCCGGAGGACGTCCCGGTCCACTGGGTGCACACCTCGGAGATGGCCGACCCGTACCCGTACCTCCTCGGCGGCGAACTCCTCATGACGGCGGGGGTGCTGCTCGCCGACCCGGCGCACTACGTGGCACGGGTGGTGGAGGCGGGGGCGGCGGCGCTCGCCTTCGGCGTGACCCCGGTGTACGACACGGTCCCGGCGGAACTCGTCGAGGCCTGCGCCCGGCACGGGCTGCCGCTGGTCGAGGTGCCGCCGAGGACCCCGTTCACGGCGGTGGCGCGGGCGCTGTGGCGGCTGATGGCGGAGGCCCGGCTGCACGAGCTGCGCCGCGTGACGGAGGCGCAGCGGTCCCTGGCGGCCGCCGCCGCCCGGCCGGCCCCCGTCCCGGCGGTGCTCGGCGCGCTCGCCTCCCGGCTCGGCGGGCGGGCGGCGCTCTTCGGGCCGGACGGCACGGAATCGGCGGCGGCCGGCCGGGAGATCCCGGCGGAGGCGGCCCGGGCCCTGCGGGACCTCGTGAGGGTCCTGGGGCCGCGTGCCGGGCAGGGCCCCGACGGCCGGGCCGGATCAGCGGGCCGGGAGCCCGGGCCGTCCGTCGAGGCCCTGCCCAAGGGCCCCGCCTCGGCGAGCGGCGACGGTGGCGGACTCCGGCTGGCCGCGTACGCGCTCGGCGGCGGCGAGGGGCTGGCGCTCGGGGTGGCGACGGAGCGGCGCGGGCCCGGGGACCACACGATCGCGGGGGTCGCGGTCGTCCTGCTGTCCCTGCTGACGGCCCCGCACCGGGGCGCGGACGCGGCCGTACGGGACGGGGCCCTGGTCCGGCTGCTGCTGGGCGCGGCCCCGGCGGAGATCGCGGGCACCCTGGGCCCGGGCCCGTGGACGGTGGTCCACGCGCGGGGCGGCGACGGCACCCCGTTCGCGGCGGCCTCACTGGCGGCGGCGCTGGGGACGCCGCTGGTGGACGCGGGCGGTGGCGGACCAGGGGCGCGCGGGTGGCCTCCGCCCGGCGCAGGGCGCGGGCCGCCTGCGCGTCGGCCGCGGCGAGTTCGTCGGCCGCGGCGGGCGCGGCGACCCCGAGGGTCCAGCCGGGCTGCTCGGTGACGGGCGTGGAGGCGGGCAGCAGCAGGCGGGACGGCCACGGGGGTGCCGTCCCGCCCGCCGC
>NZ_RDBH01000129.1:395165-446498 GCF_008042145.1 Streptomyces sp. adm13(2018) | reverse complement strand
GAGCTGGACCCTGTGCACGCGCGCGCGTCCGGCCTCCCGTCCGAGCGGCGGAGGCGTCGCTGGGGGTGGCCGGGCGTGGTCGGCGGGGCGCTGGCGGTCGTGGTGACGGTCGCCCTCGGAGCCGTACTCCTGCCCGGGAAGGCCCCCCGGCAGCCCGCCGCGCCACCGGCGCCGCTCACCTGGACGGTCGCCTCCGACCTCTGGGAGAACGGCTGCGGGCACACCTACCTCGTCCGGCGCACGCCCCCTCCCCCGCCGGAGGCCGCCGACGCGCGGAGCTGGGCGGCGGCGCGGGGCGCCGTGGACGGCGGGAAGACGCTCGTGCGGGTGTCGGTGCAGGGGAAGGGCACGGCGGCCGTGGTGCTCCAGGCCCTGCACGTGCGGGTGGTCGAGCGCGGCAGGCCGCTGCCGTGGACGGCGTACCGGATGGACGACGGGTGCGGCGGGGCGGTGACCCCGCGCCGTTTCGAGGTGGACCTGGACCGGCCCCGGCCGGTGGCGCGGGCGCGGGACGGGTACGACGCCTCCGGGCAGGAGGGCCGGACGATTCCGGCGGTCTCCTTCCCGTACGCGGTGAGCGTCGGCGAGCCGGAGGAACTGCTGGTCTCGGCGGGGACGGCGGGCTGCGACTGCCGCTGGTACCTGGAGCTGGAGTGGAGCTCGGAGGGGCGCCGGGGGACGGTCCGGATCGGGGACGAGGACGGCGCGCCGTTCCGGACGAGCGGGGCGAAGGGGCGGCCCGTGTACGGGTACGACTCCGTGGGGCGGGCCTGGATCACAGGCGAGGAGTCTGGACAGGGCGGGTGACTGCTGGGTAACTTCGTTGACGACAGACTGAGCAAGCG
This sequence comes from Streptomyces sp. adm13(2018), assembly GCF_008042145.1. GTDB lineage: Bacteria > Actinomycetota > Actinomycetes > Streptomycetales > Streptomycetaceae > Streptomyces. The sequence continues at coordinate 445,653 of NZ_RDBH01000129.1, read as the reverse complement.
CTTAGACAACTGGGCCCGCACACCGGAGGAGCCGCACCGTGCGCCGTACCGTATTCAACGAGGACCACGAGGCGTTCCGGGAGACCATCCGCGCCTTCATCGAGGCCGAGGTCGTGCCGGTCTACGACGAGTGGTTCGCGGCCGGCCAGGCGCCGCGCGCGTTCTACGACAAGCTCGGCGAGCTGGGCGTCTTCGGCATCAACGTGCCCGAGGAGTTCGGCGGCGCGGGCCTGGACACCCACAAGTTCGAGGCCGTCCTCTACGAGGAGACCTCGCGCGCGGGCGTGCAGTTCGGCGGCTCCGGCGTCCACGTGCTGCTGGCCCTGCCGTACATCAAGATGCTCGCCACCGGCGACCAGAAGAAGCGCTACCTGCCGAAGTTCGTCACCGGCGAGGAGATGTGGGCCCTCGCGATGACCGAGCCGGGCACCGGCTCCGACGTCGCGGGCATGAAGACCACCGCCAAGCTCTCCGAGGACGGCACGCACTACGTCCTCAACGGCTCGAAGACCTTCATCACCGGTGGCGTCCACGCCGACCGCGTGATCGTCTGCGCCCGCACCTCCGCCCCCACGGCCGAGGACCGCCGCTTCGGCATCTCCCTCTTCGCCGTGGACACGAAGTCCGAGGGCTACTCCATCGGCCGCAAGCTGGACAAGCTCGGCCTGCGCACCTCCGACACGGCCGAGCTGGCCTTCGTCGACGTCAAGGTGCCCGTCGAGGACCTCCTCGGCGAGGAGGGCAAGGGCTTCTCCTACCTCGGCCACAACCTGGCCTCCGAGCGCTGGGGCATCGCCTTCGGCGCGTACGCGCAGGCCAAGGCCGCCGTCCGGTTCGCCAAGGAGTACGTGCAGGACCGCACCGTCTTCGGCAAGCCGGTCGCGCACTTCCAGAACACCAAGTTCGAGCTGGCCGCCTGCCAGGCCGAGGTCGACGCCGCCGAGGCGGTCGCGGACCGCGCCCTGGAGGCCCTGGACGCGGGCGAGCTGTCCCCGGCCGAGGCCGCGAGCGCCAAGCTCTTCTGCACCGAGGTCGCGCACCGCGTCATCGACCGCTGCCTCCAGCTGCACGGCGGCTACGGCTACATGAACGAGTACCCGATCGCGCGCCTGTACGCCGACAACCGCGTCAACCGCATCTACGGCGGCACCAGCGAGATCATGAAGTCGATCATCGCCAAGTCGATGGGCCTGTAGGTGCCCCACGCCCCCACGGCGCTGGATGGCCTGCTCGATCTGCTCGACCTGGAGCGGATCGAGCGGGACATCTTCCGGGGCGAGTCCCGCTCCGCGCTCGTCCCCCGGGTCTTCGGCGGCCAGGTGGCCGCCCAGGCCCTGGTGGCGGCCGGCCGGACCGTGCCCGAGGACCGCCCGGCGCACTCGCTCCACGCGTACTTCCTCCGCCCCGGGGATCCGGGCGCGCCGATCGTCTACACGGTCGACCGCATCCGCGACGGACGCTCCTTCACCACCCGGCGGGTCGTCGCCGTCCAGCACGGACAGCCGATCTTCCACCTCTCGGCGTCGTTCCAGACGTACGAGGAGGGGCTCGACCACCAGGCCGCCCTGCCGGCCGCGCCGGACCCGGAGTCGCTGCCCACCCCGGCCGAGATGCTGCCCCGTCACCTCCCGCGCGCGGTCGCGGACCGGCTGATCGAGGCCCGGGCGGCCGTCGACCTCCGCTACGCCGACGTCCCCCCGTGGGGCTCGGTCGGCGAGCCGCGCGAGCCGCGCTCCCAGGTCTGGTTCCGCACCAACGGCAAGCTGGCCGACGACCCCCTGCTGCACGTCGTCCTCGCCACCTACGTCTCCGACATGACGCTGCTCGACTCCGTCCTGCTCGCGCACGGGCGGGGCGGCTGGGCCGTCGGGGACGTCGTCGGGGCGTCCCTGGACCACGCGATGTGGTTCCACCGCCCCTTCCGGGCCGACGAATGGCTCCTCTACGACCAGGAGTCGCCCACCGCGTCCGGCGGGCGCGGCCTGGGCCAGGCACGGATCTACACCCAGGACGGCAGGCTCGCCATCTCGGTCATCCAGGAGGGTGTCGTTCGCGTTCCCCGCGACTGACCGGACATAACGTCCGGTCCATGGCGGAACAGGGCGAGAGCACGTTCACGGTGATCGTGGCGGCGGTGGCGAATCTGGGGATCGCCGCCGCCAAGGCCGTCGCCGGCATCGTCAGCGGATCCAGCGCGATGCTGTCGGAGGCCGCCCACTCGGTCGCCGACACCGTCACCGAGGTCATGCTGCTCACCGCGCTCAAGCGGAGCGAGAAGCCGGCCGACGAGGACCATCCCGTCGGCTACGCGGGCGAGCGGTACGTCTGGGCGCTGCTCGCGGCCGTGGCGACCTTCGTCGGCGGCGCGGTCTTCTCGGTCTACGACGGCGTCCACACCCTCACCCACGGCGAGGAGGTCGGCGACCCGCTGATCTCCTACATCGTGCTGGCCGTCGCCTTCGTCCTGGAGGGCTTCTCGCTCAGGACCGGCGTGCGGCAGATGCGGGCCGAGGCGGAACGCTCCCGGATCCCCTTCGCCCGCTACCTCCGCCTCACCCCCGACACCACGGTGAAGGCGGTGGTGATGGAGGACTCCGCCGCCCTGGCCGGCCTGATGCTGGCGGCGGGCGGCCTCCTCGGCGTGCAGCTCACCGGCTCCAGCGTCTGGGACGGCGTCGCGTCGATCCTCATCGGCCTGCTCCTGGTGTACGTGGCCTGGGTGCTGGGCCGCTCCAACGCCGAACTCCTCATCGGCCGGCCGCTCCCGAAGCGGGTGCGGGCCGAGATCCGCGAGGAACTGCTCTCCGTCCCGCACATCGTGGACGTCCTCGACCTGACGACGCTCATCCAGGGGCCGGGCGAGGTGCTGATCGCGGCGAAGGTCGACTTCCGGGACGTGGCGTCCGCGGCGCAGGTCGAGTGGGCGTGCGAGGACGCCGAGTCCCAGCTCCGGGAGCGCTTCCCGTCGATCCGCCGGGTGTACCTGGACCCGACGCCGGGCGTGGGGCAGCGCCGGGAGCGGCGGCCCTCCGATCCGGACCCGATCTGACGAAATCGATCTTCCTTGCGCATTCCGCACAACCTTGCGGGGCGGTCGCGGGTCCAGTGGTTGTGGCGTAGGGACGCCGCAACCACAGCTCGGAGGAAGCCTCTTGAAGTACCTCACCCCGGCCGGCCGGAATCTCGCTGTCGCGGTCACCGTCACCCTCGCCGTGACGGCAGGGACGGCCATGGCCGCCGCCCCCGCCCTCGCGGCCCCCAGGGCCGCCACCGCCGTCGCGGTGGAGCAGCAGACGGGGCCCTTCGCCCTCGCCTCCGGCGAGGCGCTGTACGGTGCCGGCTCGACGGGCTTCGTGACCTTCGTCCGGTCCCACGACGGCGTGAACACCACCTGGCAGTGGCGCCGGTCCGCGGACGGGTCCGCGACCACCCTGCCCAAGGGCGCTCCCGACTTCGTCAACCCCACCGCGGCCACGGACAGCGACCTCGTCGCGGTGCAGACGGGAGTGAGCAGCTACCGGCTCCTGGACATGGCGGGCGGCGAGCCCGTCGACATCGACGCCGGCTCCGTCGGCGAGGGGGCGGAGCTCTGGGAGGTCGCGAGGGACACCCTCGTGATGGTCCGCGGCGGTAACAGCCTCCACCTCGTCTCCAAGCCCGCGAGTTCCGTCGTGCACCGCCAGGTGCAGGGCCTTCCCGCGGATGCGCAGATCCGGGACCTCAGGTACTCGCCCTCCGGCGCTCTCGTCGTCTGGTACGAGGTCTCCGGCGTGAAGCACCTGGCCGTCGTCGACCTCGCGGAGGCGAAGGTCGTCGAGGACCGGGCCGTACCCCGCCTCTACTACGCGTCCCAGATCGCGATCTCGGCCACCCACCTGGCCTGGTCCGAGAGCAACCCCGACGGCTCCGTGACCCTGGTGACGGCCGTTCGGGGAGCGGCGGGGTCGACGCGGCACTCGACGCTCGACACCGACGGCGGGCTCTTCGCATCGATCGCCCTGCTCGGCGACTGGGTCCTGTCCGGCGCGTCCGAGAGGGAGCTCTCGGCCGTCTCCCTCAAGGACGGCACGACCGTCACCGGTCTCCTCGGCGGCCTGCGGAACATGTCGGCGTCCGGCGACGGCCTGCTGGCGCAGGGCAGCACCGCGGAGCACGGCAAGGGCCTGTACCGCATCGCTCCCGACGGTGACGGCCGACCCGCCGTGACCCAGGTGGCGACCGACGGCGTGCGGACGCCCGTCGCCGTCGTGGACGAGCAGGTGCCCGCCACCGCGGGCTTCGGCACGGCCGGGTCCACGGCGGAGCTGCGGTGGAAGCTCAACCGGGGCGACGTGAAGGTCAGCCTCAAGCTGACGCACAAGGCGACGGGCAAGTCCTGGACGGTCGGCAAGGACCTCCTGGGGACGGCCACCGAGGCCGCCTTCGCCTGGGACGGGACCTTCACGAACGGGACCGCCGCATACAACGGCGCCTACGCGTGGGAGGTGGACGTCTCGCCCCTCAACGGCGTCGGCGGGTCGGTCACGCGGAACGGCACCCTCCAGGTCGCCAGCGGCACCGCCCCGCACGACTACTCCGACAGCGGCTCCCCCGACCTGCTCGTCCGCGACAGCACCGGCCGCCTCGCCTCGTACGACGTCCGGCAGTTCGTCGCGCACCCGACGGAGCCGTGGGAGCGGACCGAGCGGGGCGGCGGCTGGTCCGTGTACGACCGGCTGCTGTCCGCCGGGAACCTCGACGCGACCCCGTACGCGGACGTCGTCGCCCGCGACAAGGACGGCGTGCTGTGGCTCTACCCGGGCACCGGACACTCCCTCGCGCCGCGGGTCCGGGTCGGCTCCGGATGGGGCGTCTACACGACGTTCGCGGCGGGCTCCGACCTGACCGGTGACGGCCGCCCCGACCTCGTCGCCACCGACACGGCGGGTGTGCTGTGGCTGTACAAGGCCACCGGCGACGCCGCCAAGCCGTTCGAGGCGCGCGTCCGCGTCGGCGGCGGGTGGAACACGTACGACCTGCTCACCGCCCCGGGCGACATCGGCGGCGCGAAGTCCGGCGACCTCCTGGCCCGCGACCGGGACGGCGTGCTGTGGCTGTACCTCGGCAAGGGCGACGGCACGTTCGCGGCCCGCAGCAAGGTCGGCGACGGGTGGAAGCAGTTCCGGCACATCGGCAACGTCGGCGACGTGGACCGGGACGGCCGGGCGGACCTGATCGCGGAGAGCGGGTTGCCGCAGTCCACGCTGCTCCACGTCTACAAGGGCACCGGCGACTGGAAGGCCCCGTTCGGGCGGGGAACGCACCTCGGCGTCGTCTCGCCGTACAGCTCCCCGTACGACGCCCCCGCCCCCGTCGTCTTCTGATCCCTCACCGCAGAGGGGGGGACCCCGGACACGGACGCCCCGCGCCCCCCGGCGCGGGGCGTTCCCGTCACCGTGGCCGGGGGCTCCGGGCGGCTAGAGGAGGCCCGCCGCGTTCAGCGTGTACGCCGTCATCGGCTCGTAGTAGCGCGGGTCAAGGACGTGGTCGTCCAGGGGGATCGTGACCTGCATCGTGCCCTCCGCCTCGCCGATGAAGAGGGCGGGGTCGTTGCAGTCGGCGTAGCCCACGGAGTCGATCCCCCGCTGGCCCGCGCGCCCGGCCCAGCCGTGGTCCGCGATCACCAGGTCGGGGCGGCCGTCCTCGCCGAGCGCGTCGAGGATCGCGTTCATGGGCTCCGGGGAATGGGTGTGCCAGAGGCTCGCGCCGCGCTCGAAGACGGCGACGTCGGCGAACTGCACGACGTACCCCTCGTCGGCGACGAGCCCGCCGGGGATCTTCACGATGTCGCAGCCCTCGGCCCGCAGCGCCGCCGCGACCTTGTGGTGCACGTCGATCAGCGCGCCGGGGTGGCCGGTGGCGAAGAGGACCCGCTCCCGGCCGTCGGCGGCCTTGCGCAGCCGGGCGGCCATCCGCTCCAGGCCGTCGACGGTCAGCTCGGGGTCGATGGTGTCCTGGCCGGAACGGTGGGCCGGGTCGTCGATCACGCCGCAGCGCTCGGCCATCACGGCGAGCACGTCCTGCTCGTCGGTCCAGCGGTCGCCGAGCTCCAGGCCGAGCCAGTAGTGCCGGTCGCCGTTGGCGAGCTTGCGGTAGTGGGAGAGGTTGTTGTCGCGCGGGGTGGCGACGTCTCCCGCGATCCGGCTGCGGACGAGGTGCTCGACGAGGGCGGGGCGGCTGAGTATCGGCATGGGTTCATTCTGGACGACGGCCCGTCGCCGTGGGCAATCGTTCCGCCCCGTGGACCCGGCGGGACCGGGGCGCGGCTCAGCGTCCGAGCGCCCCGAAGGCCCCGTGGGCGAGGCGTCTGAGGAGGTCCTCCATGGGCCGGCGACCCACGGCGTCGAGGTGCGGCGTCGAGTTGAGCAGGCCGAACACCGCGTGGACCGCCGTCCGCGACTCCGACTCCCCCGCGTCCGGGTACAGCTCGCGCACCACCGCCACCCACAGCTCGACGTACTGGCGCTGGAGCTGCCGCACCCGCTTGCGGTCCTCGTCCTTGAGCCGGTCCAGCTCGCGGTCGTGGAGGGTGATCAGGGGCCGGTCGTCGAGGGCGAAGTCGATGTGGCCGTCGATGAGGGCGCCGAGCAGGGCCTCGGGGTCGCCGGTGGTCTCGCCGACCCGCAGCCGGCCGCCGTCGAGGAGCCGCTCGCTGATGCCGACGAGGAGCTCGGCGAGCATCGCGTCCTTGCCGGGGAAGTGGCGGTAGAGGCCGGGGCCGCTGATGCCGACCGCCGCCCCTATCTCGTCCACGCCCACGCCGTGGAAGCCGCGCTCGGCGAAGAGGCGGGCGGCCTCCTTGAGGATCTGCTCGCGCCGCGTCGGGGCGTCGGTCCTGCCGGTGGCGGTCCGGGCCGTGGTCGGGGTGGTGGTCATGGATTCGATTCTAGACAACCCGGTTAGCGGTCGTTAACCTGAACGCCATACGTTAACGCTCATTAACCGAGCAAGGGAGCTCGACGGATGCAGCAGGCACCTGTGCTGGCGAGTGCGGCGGACCCCGCCTCGCCGGCCTGGCAGGCGAACGAGGCGGCCCACCACGAGCTGGCGGCCGACCTGCGCGCCAGGCTCGCGGCGGCGGCGCTGGGCGGCGGTGAGAAGTCCCGGGCCCGGCACACCGCGCGCGGGAAGCTGCTGCCGAGGGACCGGGTGGACACCCTGCTCGACCCCGGTTCGCCCTTCCTGGAGCTGGCGCCGCTGGCGGCGAACGGCATGTACGGGGACGCGGCCCCGGCGGCCGGCGTCATCGCGGGCATCGGCCGGGTTTCGGGCCGCGAGTGCGTGATCGTCGCCAACGACGCCACGGTCAAGGGCGGCACGTACTACCCGATGACGGTGAAGAAGCACCTCCGGGCCCAGGAGGTGGCCCTGGAGAACCGTCTCCCCTGCCTCTACCTGGTCGACTCGGGCGGCGCGTTCCTGCCGATGCAGGACGAGGTCTTCCCCGACCGGGAGCACTTCGGCCGGATCTTCTACAACCAGGCCCGGATGTCCGCCGCGGGCATCCCGCAGATCGCGGCCGTCCTCGGCTCGTGCACGGCCGGCGGCGCGTACGTCCCGGCGATGTCCGACGAGGCCGTGATCGTGCGGAACCAGGGCACGATCTTCCTCGGCGGTCCGCCGCTGGTGAAGGCGGCGACCGGTGAGGTCGTGACGGCGGAGGAGCTGGGCGGCGGCGAGGTCCACTCCCGGATCTCCGGCGTCACCGACCACCTCGCCGAGGACGACGCCCACGCGCTGCGGATCGTCCGGAACATCGTGGCGACGCTCCCCGGGCGCGGCCCGCTGCCCTGGTCCGTCGAGCCCGTCGAGGAGCCGAAGGTCGACCCGTACGGGCTGTACGGCGCGGTGCCGGTGGACTCCCGCACCCCCTACGACGTGCGCGAGGTCATCGCCCGGGTCGTGGACGGCTCCCGCTTCCAGGAGTTCAAGTCCGAGTACGGGCAGACGCTGATCACCGGCTTCGCCCGGATCCACGGGCACCCGGTCGGCATCGTCGCCAACAACGGCATCCTGTTCGCCGAGTCCGCCCAGAAGGGCGCCCACTTCATCGAGCTGTGCGACCAGCGCGGCATCCCGCTGGTCTTCCTGCAGAACATCACGGGCTTCATGGTCGGCAAGGCGTACGAGCACGGCGGCATCGCCAAGCACGGCGCGAAGATGGTCACGGCCGTGGCCACCACCCGGGTCCCGAAGCTCACGGTCGTCGTCGGCGGTTCGTACGGCGCGGGCAACTACTCGATGTGCGGCCGGGCGTACTCGCCGCGCTTCCTGTGGATGTGGCCGAACGCCAAGATCTCGGTCATGGGCGGCGAGCAGGCCGCCTCGGTCCTTGCGACCGTGAAGCGCGACCAGCTCGGCGACGGCTGGAGCGCCGAGGAGGAAGAGGCGTTCAAGGCGCCGATCCGCGAGCAGTACGAGACCCAGGGCAGCGCCTACTACGCGAGCGCCCGGCTCTGGGACGACGGGGTCATCGACCCGCTGGAGACCCGGCAGGTCCTCGGGCTGGCCCTGACCGCCTGTGCCAACGCGCCCCTGGGAGACCCCCAGTTCGGCGTCTTCCGGATGTGAGGGTGTGAGGACGTCCATGTTCGACACAGTGCTCGTCGCGAACCGCGGCGAGATCGCGGTGCGGGTCATCCGCACCCTGCGGGCGCTCGGGGTGCGTTCGGTCGCGGTGTACAGCGACGCGGACGCCGACGCCCGGCACGTGCGGGAGGCGGACACGGCGGTGCGGATCGGCCCGCCGCCGGCCTCGGAGTCGTACCTGTCGGCGGAGGCGCTCGTCGACGCGGCCCGCCGGACGGGCGCGCAGGCGGTGCACCCCGGGTACGGCTTCCTCGCGGAGAACGCCGGGTTCGCGCGGGCCTGCGCGGACGCGGGACTCGTCTTCATCGGCCCGCCGGCCGAGGCCATCTCCCTGATGGGCGACAAGATCACGGCGAAGGAGACGGTGAAGGCGGCGGGCGTGCCCGTCGTCCCCGGCGCGGCCGACCCCGAACTGGAGGCCGCGGCGCGCGAGCTGGGGGCCCCGGTGCTGCTCAAGCCGAGCGCGGGCGGCGGCGGCAAGGGCATGCGGCTGGTCCGCGACCTGTCGGTGCTGACGGAGGAGATCGCCTCCGCGCGCCGGGAGGCGCGCGCGTCCTTCGGTGACGACACCCTGCTGGTGGAGCGGTGGATCGACCGGCCCCGGCACATCGAGATCCAGGTCCTGGCGGACGCCCACGGGAACGTGATCCACCTGGGCGAGCGCGAGTGCTCGCTCCAGCGCCGGCACCAGAAGATCATCGAGGAGGCGCCGAGCGTCCTGCTGACCCCGGAGATCCGGGCGTCGATGGGCGCCGCGGCCGTCGAGGCGGCGCGGTCCTGCGGGTACGTGGGGGCGGGCACGGTCGAGTTCATCGTCCCGGGCGGCGACCCGTCCTCGTACTACTTCATGGAGATGAACACCCGCCTCCAGGTCGAGCACCCGGTGACCGAGCTGATCACCGGGGTGGACCTGGTGGAGTGGCAGCTGCGGGTGGCGGCGGGCGAGCCGCTGCCCTTCGCGCAGGAGGACATCACCCTCACGGGCTGGGCGATCGAGGCGCGGATCTGCGCCGAGGACCCGTCCCGGGGCTTCCTGCCCTCGGGCGGTACGGTCCTGGCCCTCAACGAGCCCTCGGGCGCCGGGGTCCGGACGGACTCGGGCCTCTCGCAGGGCACGGAGGTCTCGTCCCTCTACGACCCGATGCTGTCGAAGGTGATCGTCCACGCCGAGGACCGCCCGACGGCCCTGCGCCGGCTGCGCGCGGCCCTGGCGGACACGGTGACCCTGGGGGTGCCGACCAACGCGGGCTTCCTGCGCCGGCTGCTCGCGCATCCGGACGTGGTCTCGGGCGCCCTGGACACGGGTCTGGTGGAGCGGGACGCGGAGAGCCTGATCCCCGCGGGCGTCCCGGCGGAGGTGTACGCGGCGGCGGCCGCCGTCCGGCTCGCGGAGCTGGCCCCGGCGGCGCGGGACGGCTGGACCGACCCGTTCTCGGTGCCGAGCGGCTGGCGGCTGGGCGGCAGCCCGGCGCCGCTCCCCTTCCCCGTGCGGGTGGCGGGCCACGAGCCCGTCCCGGCCGAGGCGCCGGCCGGCGCCCGCGTCACCGGCACGTCGGTGACGGTCACCGTGGACGGTGTCGTCCACCGCTTCCACCGGACGGGCGACTGGCTCGGCCGGGACGGCGACTCCTGGCACGTCATGGACCACGACCCGGTCGCCGCCGCGCTCTCCGGCGCCCGGCTCGGGGGCGCCGACACGCTGGCCGCCCCGATGCCCGGGACCGTGACCGTGGTGAAGGTGGCCGTCGGGGACGAGGTCGAGGCCGGGCAGAGCCTGCTGGTGGTGGAGGCGATGAAGATGGAGCACGTCATCTCCGCCCCGCACGCCGGCACCGTCACCGAGCTGGACGTCACGCCCGGTGCGACCGTCGCCATGGACCAGGTGCTGGCCGTGGTGACGCCCCGCGAGGAGGAGGACGCGTGAGCCTGCCGATGACCGTGGGGGACCCGTCGCTCCCCGCCCGGGTGCGGATCCACGAGGTGGGGGCCAGGGACGGGCTGCAGAACGAGAAGACGGCCGTCCCGACCGGCGTGAAGGCCGAGTTCGTCCGGCGGCTCGCCGCCGCCGGGCTCGGCACGATCGAGGCGACCAGCTTCGTGCACCCCAGGTGGGTGCCCCAACTCGCCGACGCCGAGGACCTGTTCCCCCAGGTCCGCGATCTGCCCGTCCGGCTTCCGGTGCTCGTGCCGAACGAGCGGGGTCTCGACCGCGCCCTCGCGCTCGGGGCGCGCGAGGTGGCGGTGTTCGCCTCGGCGACCGAGTCCTTCGCGAAGGCCAATCTGAACCGGACCGTGGACGAGGCGCTCGCGATGTTCGCGCCGACGGTCACCCGGGCCATAGAGTCCGGCCTCAAGGTCCGCGGCTATCTCTCGATGTGCTTCGGCGACCCCTGGGAGGGCGCCGTCCCGATCGAGCAGGTCGTCCGCGTCACCAGGGCCCTCGCCGACATGGGCTGTGACGAGCTGAGCCTCGGGGACACCATCGGCGTCGCCACCCCCGGCCACGTCCAGGCCCTGCTCACGGCCCTGTACGAGGCCGGTGTCCCGGCCTCCCGCCTCGCCGTGCACTTCCACGACACCTACGGCCAGGCCCTGTCCAACACGCTGGCCGCCCTCCGCCACGGAGTGACCACCGTCGACGCCTCCGCCGGCGGCCTGGGCGGCTGCCCGTACGCGAAGAGCGCGACCGGCAATCTCGCCACCGAGGATCTCGTGTGGATGCTCGACGGCCTCGGTATCGAGACCGGGGTCGATCTGGCCGCCCTCACCGCCACGAGCGTGTGGATGGCCGAACAGCTGGGCCGCCCCAGCCCCTCCCGTACCGTCCGCGCCCTCTCCCACAAGGAGTGACGAAAGACATGTCCCTCGACCACCGGCTCTCCGCAGAGCACGAGGAACTCCGCCGTACCGTCGAGGCGTTCGCGCACGACGTCGTGGCGCCGAAGATCGGCGACTACTACGAGCGGCACGAGTTCCCGTACGAGATCGTCCGCGAGATGGGCCGCATGGGCCTGTTCGGGCTGCCGTTCCCCGAGGAGTACGGCGGCATGGGCGGTGACTACCTGGCGCTCGGGATCGCCCTGGAGGAGCTGGCCCGGGTCGACTCCTCGGTGGCGATCACCCTGGAGGCCGGCGTCTCGCTCGGCGCGATGCCGGTGTACCTCTTCGGTACGGACGAGCAGAAGCGCGAGTGGCTGCCGCGGCTCTGCGCCGGCGAGCTGCTGGGCGCCTTCGGCCTCACCGAACCGGGCGCCGGCTCGGACGCGGGCGGCACCCGGACCACGGCCGTGCGCGACGGCGACCAGTGGGTGATCAACGGCTCGAAGTGCTTCATCACCAACTCGGGTACGGACATCACGGGTCTGGTGACGGTGACGGCGGTCACCGGCCGCAAGCCCGACGGCCGTCCGCTGATCTCCTCGATCATCGTCCCGTCCGGCACCCCCGGCTTCACCGTGGCCGCGCCCTACTCGAAGGTCGGCTGGAACGCCTCGGACACCCGGGAGCTGTCCTTCGACGACGTGCGCGTCCCGGTGGAGAACCTGCTGGGCGAGGAGGGCCGCGGGTACGCGCAGTTCCTGCGGATCCTGGACGAGGGCCGGGTCGCGATCGCGGCGCTGGCGACGGGTCTGGCGCAGGGCTGTGTCGACGAGTCGGTGAAGTACGCGAAGGAGCGTCACGCCTTCGGCCGTCCGATCGGCGACAACCAGGCCATCCAGTTCAAGATCGCCGACATGGAGATGCGGGCGCACATGGCCCGGATCGGCTGGCGGGACGCGGCCTCCCGGCTGGTCCTCGGTCAGACCTTCAAGAAGGAGGCGGCGATCGCGAAGCTGTACTCCTCGACGGTGGCCGTGGACAACGCCCGTGAGGCGACCCAGATCCACGGCGGCTACGGCTTCATGAACGAGTACCCGGTGGCCCGGATGTGGCGCGACTCGAAGATCCTGGAGATCGGCGAGGGCACGAGCGAGGTCCAGCGCATGCTGATCGCCCGGGAGTTGGGCCTCCAGGGCTGACCGGCCCGGCCGTCCCGACGAGGACGGCCGGCCCCGGACGGGAGGGTCCGGACGGAGGGTCCTGACGGAGGGCCCCACCCCGCGGGGTGGGGCCCTCCCCCACACCCCAGGACTTATGAGGTTAGGCTAACCTATGTTCCCATGACGACACCTGAGACCGCCCCCTTCCAGTTCTTCCGCCTGCGGGTGGACCGGACCCGGCGGCTCAGCCCCTCCCTGGTCCGCGTCACCTTCACCGGCGACGAGCTCAAGGGCTTCGCCGCCGGCGGCCGCGACCAGTCGCTCTCCCTCTTCCTGCCGCACCCCGGCCAGGACGCCCCGGTCCTGCCGCCGCTGGACGCCCCGCAGGACATGTACGCGATCCTCGGCGCCTGGCGCGCGATGCCCCACGACGTGCGGGCCGTGATGCGCTCGTACACCGTCCGCGAGCAGCGCACCGAGCGGGAGCACGGCGAGAACGCCGTCGACATCGACTTCGCGCTCCACGAGGACGGCGGTCCCGCCTGCCGCTGGGCCGCCCGGGCCACCCCCGGCGACCAGGTGGCCGTCCTCGGCCCGGCGGTCGCCGACAACACCGCCGTCCGCTTCCGGCCGCCCGCGGACGCCGACTCCGTCCTCGTCTGGGCGGACGAGACGGCCCTTCCGGCCGCCTCGGCGATCCTGGAGTGGCTGCCGGCCGGGACCCGCGCCCAGGTGTTCCTGGAGGTGCCCCACTCCGGCGACCGCGCCGAACTCGCCACCCGGGCCGACGTGACCGTCACCTGGCTGGTGCGCGAGGAGGGCGCGCCCTCGGCCGTGGAGGCGGTGCGCGGGGTCGAACTGCCCGGGGAGGCGCCGTACGTCTGGATCGCGGGCGAGTCGGGCGCGGTGAAGGCGCTGCGCCGTCACTTCGTGCGGGACCGCGCACTCGACCGGCGCCGGGTGACGTTCGTGGGCTACTGGCGCAAGGGCCTCTCCGAGGACGCGTTGCGCGAGGTTCCGGACGCCACCCAGGAAGACCTGTAGCCGGTTCGCCGGCCGACGAACCGGACACTCCGGACGTTACACACGTCAACTCCTGTGTCCCATGGGGGGCGAGGGACGACACGGTGAAAGAGTTAGGTTAGGCTAACCTTGTTTCACCGTGTCGCCCCTCGCCCCTTTCCCCTGTCCGGAGGGCGCGACCCAGCCCCGTGCCTGGAGGCCCCCCACATGCGCTCTCACCTGCTCAACGACGCCACGGCGGAGAGCTACCGACGCTCCGTCACCGAGGGAGTCGAGCGGGTGGCGGGGAAACTCGCCGCGACCCGGGGCCCGTTCACCGGAGTGACCCCGGCCGAGCTCGCGCCCGCCATCGACGCCGTCGACCTCGACCGGCCGCTGGGCGACGCCTCCGCCGCGCTCGACGAGCTGGAGGACGTCTACCTCCGCGACGCCGTCTACTTCCACCACCCCCGCTACCTGGGCCACCTCAACTGCCCCGTGGTCATCCCGGCCGTCCTCGGCGAGGCCGTCCTCTCGGCGGTCAACTCCTCGCTGGACACCTGGGACCAGAGCGCCGGCGGCACCCTCATCGAGCGCAAGCTCGTCGACTGGACCAACGGCCGCGTCGGCTTCGGCCCGGCCGCCGACGGCGTGTTCACCAGCGGCGGTTCGCAGTCCAACCTCCAGGCGCTGCTGCTCGCCCGCGAGGAGGCGAAGAGCACCGACCTGTCGAAGCTGCGGATCTTCTCGTCCGAGTGCAGCCACTTCAGCGTCCAGAAGTCGGCGAAGCTCCTCGGCCTCGGCATGGACGCCGTCGTCTCCATCCCGGTCGACCGGAACAAGCGCATGCAGTCCGTCGTCCTCGCCGCCGAGCTGGAGGCCTGCCGCGCCGAGGGCCTCGTCCCGATGGCGGTCGTCGCCACCGCCGGCACCACCGACTTCGGCTCCATCGACCCGCTGCACGAGATCGCCGCGCTGGCCGACGAGTACGGCGCCTGGATGCACGTCGACGCGGCCTACGGCTGCGGACTGCTCGCCTCGCCGACCCGCCGCCACCTCCTGGACGGCATCGAGAAGGCCGACTCGGTCACCGTCGACTTCCACAAGTCGTTCTTCCAGCCGGTGAGCTCCTCCGCGTTCCTGGTCCGCGACGGGGCGACCCTGCGCCACGCGACCTACCACGCCGACTACCTGAACCCGGCCCTCCCCCACGTTCTCGACTCCGCTCGAACAGGGGGGACCCCCATGCTCGCCGAGCGGTTGCCCAACCAGGTCGACAAGTCCCTCCAGACCACCCGCCGCTTCGACGCGCTCAAGCTCTGGATGACGCTGCGCGTGATGGGCGCCGACGGCGTCGGCTCGCTCTTCGACGAGGTCTGCGACCTGGCCGCCGAGGGCTTCGCCCTGCTCGCCGCCGACCCGCGCTACGACGTCGTCGTCGAGCCGCAGCTCTCCACCCTCGTCTACCGCTACATCCCGGCCGCCGCCGCCTCCCCCGAGGAGATCGACCGCGCCAACCTGCACGCCCGCAAGGCCCTGTTCGCCTCCGGCGAGGCCGTCGTCGCGGGCACCAAGGTCGACGGCCGCCAGTACCTCAAGTTCACCCTGCTCAACCCCGAGACCACCGCGGCCGACATCGCCGCCGTCCTCGATCTGATCGCCGGCCACGCCGAGCAGTACCTGGGAGAGACCCTTGTCCACGCCTGAGACGACCGAGATCCACGACTTCATCGGCATCGGACTCGGTCCGTTCAACCTCGGTCTCGCCTGCCTGACCGAGCCGATCGACGAGCTGAACGGCCTCTTCCTGGAGTCCAAGCCCGACTTCGAGTGGCACTCCGGGATGTTCCTGGAGGGCGCGCACCTCCAGACCCCGTTCATGTCGGACCTGGTCACGATGGCCGACCCGACCTCGCCGTACTCGTTCCTGAACTACCTCAAGGACAAGGGCCGGCTGTACTCGTTCTACATCCGCGAGAACTTCTACCCGCTGCGCACCGAGTACAACGACTACTGCCGCTGGGCCGCCGGGCGCCTCTCCTCGGTCCGCTTCTCGACGACCGTCGCGACCGTGGAGTTCGACGAGGCGGCCGAGGTGTACGCGGTGACGACCGAGGCCGGGGAGACGTTCCGCGCCCGCCGTCTGGTGCTGGGCACCGGCACCCCGCCGTACGTCCCCGAGAACTGCCGGGGCCTCGGCGGCGACCTCATCCACAACTCGCGCTACCTCCCGAACAAGGAGGCGCTCCAGAAGAAGAAGTCGATCACCCTGGTCGGCAGCGGCCAGAGCGCCGCGGAGATCTACTACGACCTCCTGAGCGAGATCGACGTCCACGGGTACCGGCTGAACTGGGTGACGCGCTCCCCGCGCTTCTTCCCGCTGGAGTACACCAAGCTCACCCTGGAGATGACGTCCCCGGAGTACGTGGACTACTTCCACGCGCTGCCCGAGCGGACCCGCTACCGCCTGGAGACCGAGCAGAAGGGCCTCTTCAAGGGCATCGACGGCGAGCTGATCGACGCCATCTTCGACCTGCTCTACCAGAAGAACCTGAACGGCCCCGTCCCCACCCGGCTCCTCACCAACTCCGCGCTGCACGACGCCGCGTACGAGGAGTCGACGGGCACGTACACCCTCGGCTTCCGCCAGGAGGAGCAGGAGCGGGACTTCACCCTGGACACCGAGGGCCTGATCCTCGCCACCGGCTACCGGTACAGCGTCCCCGCCTTCCTGGAGCCGGTCCGCGACCGCCTCAACTGGGACGGCCGGGGCCGCTTCGACGTGGCCCGCAACTACGCCGTCGACACGACGGGCCGCGGGGTGTTCGTCCAGAACTCCTCCGTGCACACCCACTCGATCACCTCGCCCGACCTCGGCATGGGGGCGTACCGCAACGCGTACATCATCGGGGCGATGCTGGGCTACGAGTACTACCCCGTCGAGAAGACCATCGCTTTCCAGGAGTTCGCGGCATGACCGTATCGATACGCCCCTTCGACCCGCTGAAGGACGCGGCGCTGATCCATCCCTGGGTCACCCACCCCAAGGCCGCCTACTGGATGATGCAGGACGCCACGCTCCAGGACGTCGAGCGCGAGTACGCGGCGTTCAGCGCCCACCCGCACCACCATGTCTTCATCGGTCTGGTCGACGGCGAGCCCGCCTTCCTGATGGAGCGGTACGACCCCGCGCACCTGGAGCTGGTCGGGCTCTACGACCCGCTCCCCGGCGACGTCGGCATGCACTTCCTCGTCGCGCCCACCGACACCCCCGTGCACGGCTTCACGCGGACCGTGATCACCGCCGTGATGACGGAGCTGTTCGCCGATCCGGCGACGAAGCGGGTCGTCGTCGAGCCGGACGTGGCCAACAAGGCCGTCCACGCGCTCAACGCGGTCGTCGGCTTCGTGCCCGAGCGGGAGATCCAGAAGCCCGAGAAGAAGGCCCTGCTGAGCTTCTGCACCCGGGAGCAGTTCGAGGCCGCCGTGGGAGCCGCCGTATGAGCGCCACCGACCGCGCGAACCCCGTCGCGCACCTCACGCCCGAGCTCTGGGCCGAGGCCAACCGCGCGCTGATCCGCAAGGGCCTCGCCGAGTTCGCCCACGAGCGGCTGCTGGACCCGCGGGAGCTCGGCGACAGCCGGTACGTGGTCCGGTCGGACGACGGCGCCACCGAGTACCGCTTCACCGCGGACCGGTTCGCCCTCGACCACTGGCAGGTCTACGCCGAGTCGATCAGCCGCCACCGCGGCGACGAGCAGCTCCCGCTGGACGCCCTCCAGTTCGTGACCGAGCTGCGCGGCGCCCTCGGCCTGAGCGACGAGGTCCTGCCGGTGTACCTGGAGGAGATCTCCTCCACGCTGGCGGGCACGGCCTTCAAGGCGACCAAGGAGCCGGTGACCTCCGCCGAGCTGGCCCGGGCGGGCTTCCAGGCGATCGAGACGGGGATGACCGAGGGCCACCCCTGCTTCGTCGCCAACAACGGCCGGCTCGGCTTCGGCGTCGACGAGTTCCGCGCGTACGCCCCCGAGGCGGCGAGCGACATCCGGCTGATCTGGCTGGCGGCGCGGCGCGACCGGACCACCTTCACGGCCGGCGCGGGCATCGACTACGAGGTCTTCGTCCGCGAGGAGCTCGGCGACGCGGCGGTGGACGCCTTCGCGGCGACCCTGGCGGCCCGCGGCCTGGACCTGGCCGACTACCTCCTGATGCCGGTGCACCCCTGGCAGTGGTGGAACAAGCTGTCGGTGACGTTCGCGGCCGAGGTGGCGCAGCAGCGCCTGGTGTACCTGGGCGAGGGCGACGACACCTATCTGGCGCAGCAGTCGATCCGTACCTTCTTCAACACCTCGGACCCGGCCAAGCACTATGTGAAGACGGCGCTCTCCGTCCTCAACATGGGCTTCATGCGGGGCCTGTCGGCCGCGTACATGGAGGCCACGCCGGCCATCAACGACTGGCTGCACACCCTGATCGAGTCGGACTCCGTCTTCGCGGCGGCGCGCTTCTCGATCATCCGGGAGCGGGCGGCCGTGGGCTACCGGCACCTGGAGTACGAGGCGGCGACCGACCGCTACTCGCCGTACCGCAAGATGCTGGCGGCGCTCTGGCGCGAGTCCCCGGTGCCGACCCTCGCCGAGGGCGAGCGGCCGGCGACGATGGCGTCCCTCCTGCACGTGGACCGCGCGGGCGCGTCGTTCGCGGGCGCGCTGATCAAGGAGTCGGGCCAGGAGCCGACCGGGTGGCTCCGGCAGTACCTGGACGCCTACCTCCTCCCGGTCCTGCACAGCTTCTACGCGTACGACCTGGCGTTCATGCCGCACGGCGAGAACGTGATCCTGGTCCTCGACGAGCGCGGCGCGGTGGTGCGGGCGATCTTCAAGGACATCGCCGAGGAGATCGTCGTCATGGACCCGGCGGCGGTCCTGCCGCCGGCGGTGGAGCGGGTCCGTGCGGACATCCCGGAGGACATGAAGCTCCTGTCGGTCTTCACGGACGTCTTCGACTGCTTCTTCCGCTTCCTGGCGTCGACGCTCGCCGCGGAGGGCGTCCTCGGCGAGGACGACTTCTGGCGGACGGTCGCGGAGTGCGTGCGCGGCTACGAGCGGTCGAAGCCGGAGCTGGCGGACCGGTTCGCCCAGTACGACATGTTCGCGGAGACCTTCGCGCTGTCGGCCCTGAACCGCCTCCAGCTCCGCAACAACAAGCAGATGGTCGACCTCTCGGACCCGTCGGCGGCCCTCCAGCTCGTCGGCGACCTGGTGAACCCGATCGCCCGCTTCGCGTGACCCCGTGACCGATGCGAGCCCCGGCGGAGTACGGTCCTCCGCCGGGGCTCGCATCCCTGTGTACGGGCTCGCTCGGCCGCCGTACGGGCTACTCCGCCGGCCAGGGCACCTCGGGTGAGCGGTGGTAGTCGATGCCCAGGGCGTCGAAGCGCGGGGCCTGTTCCGCCAGGCGGACCTTGTAGGTGTCCCAGTCGTGGGTGGCCGCCGGCGACCAGCCCAGTTCCGCCAGGCCCGGGAGGCGCGGGAAGGCCATGACGTCCAGGTCGTCCGTGGTCGCCAGGGTCTCCGTCCACAGCGGGGCCTCGATGCCCCGGACGGAGTCCGCGGGGGCGCCGGCGAGGTAGCCGGCCGGGTTCCAGTCGTAGGACCTGCGGACCTCCACGTAGCCCGCCCAGGCGAGGCCGAGCTTGGTGTCCGCGGTGTACTTCATGTCGAGGTAGGAGCGGTCGGCCGGGGAGAGGATGAGGCCGGCGCCGTTCCGCGCGGCCGCGGCGACCCGCTCCTTCTCGGCGGCGGGGGTGCGGTCGAGGCCCCAGTACTGGACGAGGGCGCCCTCCGCCGGGGTGGTGCCGGTCAGCTGGTGCCAGCCGACGACCTTCTTGCCGTACTTGGCGACGACCGGCTGGACCTTGTCCATGAAGGTCACGTAGTCGGCGTGGCTGGTGGAGTGTGCCTCGTCGCCGCCGATGTGGATGTACCGGCCGGGGGTGAGGGCGGCGATCTCGCGGATCACGTCGTCGACGAAGTCGTACGTGACGGGCTTGGGCACGCACAGGGAGCTGAAGCCGACCTTGATGCCGGTGTAGAGCTCCGGGGCGACGCCGTCGCAGTTGAGCTCGGCATAGGAGGCGAGGGCGGCGTTGGTGTGGCCGGGGAGGTCGATCTCGGGGATCACCTCCTGGTAGCGGGAGGCCGCGTACTCGACGATCTCCCGGTACTGCGCCTTGGTGTAGAAGCCGCCCGGGCCGCCGCCGACCTCGGTGGAACCGCCGTGGGTGGTGAGGCGGGGCCAGGAGTCGACGGCGATGCGCCAGCCCTGGTCGTCGGAGAGGTGCAGATGGAGGGTGTTGACCTTGTAGAGCGCGAGCTGGTCGATGTACCGCTTCACCTCGTCGACGGTGAAGAAGTGCCGGGAGACGTCGAGCATGGCGCCCCGGTAGGCGTAGCGCGGGGTGTCGGTGATCGTGCCGCCGGCGATCTTCCAGGGTCCGGTCTGGACGCTCTTGCGCTCGACGGCGGAGGGCAGCTGCTGGCGGAGGGTCTGGACGCCGCGGAAGAGCCCGGCGGGTGCGCGGGCGGTGAGGGTGACGCCGTCGGGGGCGGAGTGGAGCCGGTAGCCCTCGTCGCCGAGTTCGGTGGCGGCGGGGCTGAGGCGGAGCCGGATGCCGCCGCGGGCGGCCTGGTCGTCGACGACGGGCAGCGGGAAGCCGGTGGCGGGGCGGAGCAGTCCGGCGAGGTAGCGGGCGAGGTCGCGGGTCTCGCGGTCGGCGGTGTCGGCGCCGATGCGGGTGGTCCGGGAGAGGGCGAAGGGCTCGCCCTCGGGCGCGACGGAGGCGGGCACGGGCACGATACGGCCGAGCGGGCGGACCTCGGGCTCGGCGGCCGCGGCCTTCTGTGCGTCGGCGGCGGCCTCGCCGCAGCCGACGCCGGCGGCGGCGACCAGGAGCAGGGATCCGATCAGGCGCGGAATCCTTCGGCGCTGGGTCAAGGCTGGTCCCCTATCGGGCGTGGGATCGTCGTGGGACGCGTCTGTCGAGTTCTATATCCGAACCGTCACCATGCGTACCGCCGAGGTCCCCACCCGTCAAGGTCTGGACCAACGGCCCCGAAGAAGGGGCGGATCATGACGACCCTGCCCGATATCGGGCAGGATTCTTGCGGATGACGTCCGTACAGCCCAGTATTCATGGGTGCTCGAACGCCGCCCGTCGCACGACGACCTCATCGACCACCTGGTCCGCAGCACCGCGCTCCAGCGCGGTGAGGCCGCCCGGGTGATCCTCGACGTGCTGGCGTACTTCGACGAGACGACCGAGGAGTTCGTCCGCCGCCGACACCGCGAACTGCAGTCCGGCGGGGCCGTGAACGCCGAGATCTTCGAACGGATCTCGGGGGAACTGCCCCACCGGGCCGTGGCGCCGCCGGAGCTCTCGCTCCGGCAGCTGCGCCGGATCGTCTACGGCTGACCCGCGCGGCGGGCACGCGGACACACTCACCAACCTGGAGGGGTTTCACCTTTATGTGCGGAATTGTCGGTTACATCGGAAAGCGCGACGTCGCCCCCCTGCTCCTGGAGGGCCTGGCGCGCCTCGAGTACCGGGGCTACGACTCGGCCGGCATGGTCGTCACCAGCCCGAAGGCCTCCGGCCTGAAGATGGTGAAGGCCAAGGGCCGCGTCCGCGACCTGGAGGCCCGGGTCCCCAAGCGCTTCACCGGTACCACCGGCATCGCCCACACCCGCTGGGCCACCCACGGCGCGCCGAGCGACATCAACTCGCACCCGCACATGGACCCCGAGAACAAGGTCGCGGTCGTCCACAACGGCATCGTCGACAACGCCCAGGAGCTCCGCGCCAAGCTGGAGGCCGACGGCGTCGTCTTCGCCTCCGAGACGGACACCGAGGTCATCACCCACCTCATCGCCCGCTCCCAGGCCTCCACCCTGGAGGAGAAGGTCCGCGAAGCGCTCAAGGTCATCGAGGGCACCTACGGCATCGCCGTGATGCACGCCGACTTCAACGACCGCATCGTCGTGGCCCGCAACGGCTCGCCGGTCATCCTCGGCATCGGCGAGAAGGAGATGCTCGTCGCCTCCGACGTGGCCGCCCTGATCGCCCACACCCGCCAGGTCGTCACCCTCGACGACGGCGAGATGGCCACCCTCAAGGCCGACGACTTCCGCACCTACACGACCTCGGGCGCGACCACCACCGCCACCCCGGAGACCGTGGAGTGGGAGGCCGCCTCGTACGACATGGGCGGCCACGACACCTTCATGCACAAGGAGATCTCCGAGCAGCCCGACGCGGTCGACCGCGTGCTGCGCGGCCGGATCGACGACCGCTTCTCCACCGTGCACCTGGGCGGCCTGAACCTGGACCCGCGCGAGGCCCGCACCATCCGCCGCATCAAGATCCTCGGCTGCGGCACCTCGTACCACGCCGGCCTCATCGGCGCCGGACTCATCGAGTCCATGGCCCGCATCCCCGCCGACGCCGAGCCGGCCTCGGAGTTCCGCTACCGCAACCCGGTCGTGGACCCCGACACCCTCTACATCGCCGTCTCCCAGTCCGGTGAGACCTACGACGTGCTCGCCGCCGTCCAGGAGCTCAAGCGCAAGGGCGCCCGCGTCCTCGGCGTGGTCAACGTGGTGGGCTCCGCCATCGCCCGCGAGGCCGACGGCGGCGTGTACGTGCACGCCGGCCCCGAGGTCTGCGTCGTCTCCACCAAGTGCTTCACCAACACGGTCACCGCCTTCGCGCTGCTCGCCCTGCACCTGGGCCGCATCCGCGACCTGTCCGTCACCGACGGCAAGCGGATCATCGAGGGCCTGCGCAAGCTGCCCGCGCAGATCCAGGAGATCCTGGAGATCGAGGACGAGATCAAGAAGATCGCCGCGGAGTACGCCGGCGCCCAGTCGATGATGTTCATCGGCCGCGTCCGGGGCTACCCGGTGGCCCTGGAGGCCTCCCTCAAGCTCAAGGAGATCTCCTACATCCACGCCGAGGCCTACCCCGCCTCCGAGCTCAAGCACGGCCCGCTCGCCCTCATCGAGCCGGCCCTGCCGACGGTCGCGATCGTCCCCGACGACGACCTGCTGGAGAAGAACCGCGCCGCCCTGGAGGAGATCAAGGCCCGCAGCGGCCGCATCCTCGCGGTCGCGCACCAGCCGCAGGCCAAGGCCGACCACACCATCGTCGTGCCGAAGAACGAGGACGAGCTGGACCCGATCCTGATGGGCATCCCGCTCCAGCTCCTCGCCTACCACACGGCGCTCGCCATGGGCCGCGACATCGACAAGCCGCGCAACCTGGCCAAGTCCGTCACGGTCGAGTAGCAGCGCCCGGGGCCTGTCCCCCCGAGCCTCGCCGCCGGGCCTGTCCCCCGGCGGTTCGACCGGACACGAAGCGGTCCCCCGTGCATCCCAGGTGCACGGGGGACCGCTTCTCCTTTCGTGCTGTCCGTACGTCCCGCCGTCAGCTCGCCGTGGCCGCGCCGCGGTTCGCCCGGCCGAGCGCCGTCGGCCAGCCGGCCACCGCCGCCGTCGCGCCGTACCAGGCGACCAGACCCGCGACGGCCGCCACCCAGCCGCCCGCCTTCCCGAGCGCGCCGTTGTCGGCGAGCGCCCCGATGCCGAGCAGCACGAGCGCGAGGAAGAGCAGCCCGTGGACACCCTGCCCGAACAGCCCGCTGCCCGAGGCGGCCAGCGTCAGGGTGAGCGCCAGGAGCGCCCACAGGAGCAGGAAGACGCCCACGGCGTCGGCGGACGTCCCGCCGCCGGTCGCGGTGCCCCAGGTGAACCAGAAGGCGCCGAGCGCCGTGAACGCCGTGCCGTCGCCCCTGTCGCCCGCGCGGAGGGCGAGCAGACCGACGAGGAAGAGCGTGACCCCGCCGACCCAGGTGGCGAGGCCCGCGGCATCCGTTGCCGCGACGTTGTCGATGATCCCCGTGCCGCCCAGGCCGAAGGCCAGCAGGGTCAGTCCGAGTGCGAGGTGGCCGAGAGTGGAGGTGGTGTTTCCCGCGGCGACGTCGTTGTCCACGGCGGGCTCCCTTCAGGTGCGCAGGTGTCCTGCGTGAGCTGCAGTGTTCCGGTGACGCTTATGTACCCTTCACAAGCACACAATTCACCTGAGGAAGGCCGAATTTATGGCGCGATGACGTGAGTTGGGGATGCGACCTGACGGGTCGTACGCAACGGGCGGGGTGCCGGGGGCGGTTGAGACCTCGGGCGGGACGGCAGGAGGAGACCTCGTACGTCCTGCGGGACCGGCGGGAGTTCTCGTACGCCCTACGGGATGACGATCACGGGCCGCTGGGCGCGGCGGGCGAGGCGGCCGGCCACCGAGCCGAAGATCCGGCCGACGATCCCGTGCGTGGAGCCGACCACGATCGCGTCGGCGGAGTACTCCCGGCCGACCTCCTCCAGCTCGTGGCAGATGTCGCCACCGCGCTCGACGAGGATCCAGGGCACCTCGGAGAGGTGTTCGGCGCAGGCCAGCTCCAGGCCGAGGACCTCGGTCCGGTGGTCGGGCACGTCGACGAAGACCGGGGGCTCACAGCCGGCCCACACCGTGGTGGGCAGCCGGTTGGCCACGTGCACGATGATCAGGCCGGAGCCGGAGCGGCGGGCCATGCCGATGGCGTACGCGAGGGCGCGCTCACTGGACGTGGAGCCGTCGAAGCCGATGACGACGCCGTGCCGGAAGGCCGGGTCGCAGGCGTGACGTGGCTGTTCGACCGCGAGGGGGTCGACCGTGGAATCGGCGACGCGCTTGCGGTCCGCGGGTTCGGAGAATTCGTGACCGGCCATCGGTGTCTCGGCGAAGAGGGTCCTCGTGGGAAGGGACGGGAAACGGAGGAGCGGAACAACGGGTGGCGGCGGAGCTGTGTCCGGGAATCATCTTCCCAAGCCCATACCCCCAAGGGTACGGCGACACTCCTCTCCTGCCCAGAGCCCGCCGCGTCGCTCCCCGGCGTGACCCCGCTCGCGCGCGGCGTCCCAGGGAGCATGCACGAGGGTCTCGGGATCTGGCAATGCCGGATGTGCCCTACAGGTGTCCGTACGGGGGCCAAACGGACGTCGCCGAGAGTGACCGTAACGTTCCGCTTCTCGTTGCCACAGGTCCAGCCCACCGTCGCAGGGAGACCGCCCGTGCACGCACCATCGACCGCCGCCACCCGTTGTTCCGCTCCTCCGTTTCCCGTCCCCCCCTCGCTCCGCATGCCCCGTTCCGAGCGGCGCAACAGGGCCCCTCCCTGCGGAAGACTTCGCGATCGATCGCTTCACGCCAAGTGGCCTTGTCGACAATCCACCGGATGAAGAACTTGTCACGCCGGCGCCACAGGACGCAGTAGATTCGATCATGGGTACCGAAGACTGGGGTCTCGTGCAAAACCGAGGGGAAACGTGCAGGAGCGACACGACCAGGGAGACGCGAACACCGAGGGGGGCTTAGCGTCATGAGCCAGGACTCCACCGCACCGGAGGCCGCACGGAAGCTGACCGGGCGCCGCCGTCGCGAAGTCGTCGCGGTGCTGCTGTTCAGCGGCGGCCCCATCTTCGAGAGTTCCATCCCGCTCTCCGTGTTCGGCATCGACCGGCAGGACGCCGGAGTGCCCCGCTACCGACTGCTCGTCTGTGCGGGTGAGGACGGACCGCTGCGGACCACCGGTGGCCTCGAACTGACCGCGCCGTACGGCCTGGAGGCCATCAGCCGGGCGGGCACCGTCGTCGTCCCGGCCTGGCGGTCGATCACCTCGCCGCCACCGCCGGAGGCGCTCGAAGCGCTGCGCCGCGCCCACGAGGAGGGCGCACGGATCGTCGGCCTGTGCACCGGCGCGTTCGTCCTCGCCGCAGCCGGCCTGCTCGACGGCCGCCCGGCGACGACGCACTGGATGTACGCGCCGACGCTCGCCAAGCGCTACCCGTCGGTCCACGTGGACCCCCGGGAGCTCTTCGTCGACGACGGGGACGTGCTGACCTCCGCGGGCACGGCGGCCGGAATCGATCTGTGTCTGCACATCGTGCGGACCGACCACGGCACGGAGGCCGCGGGCGCCCTGGCGCGCCGGCTGGTCGTCCCGCCGCGGCGCAGCGGCGGTCAGGAGCGCTATCTCGACAGGTCTTTACCCGAGGAGATCGGCGCCGACCCGCTGGCCGAGGTCGTCGCCTGGGCGCTGGAGCACCTCCACGAGCAGTTCGACGTGGAGACCCTGGCCGCCCGCGCCTACATGTCCCGGCGGACCTTCGACCGCCGGTTCCGCTCGCTGACGGGTTCGGCCCCCCTCCAGTGGCTGATCACCCAGCGGGTGCTCCAGGCGCAGCGGCTCCTGGAGACCTCCGACTACTCGGTGGACGAGGTCGCCGGCCGGTGCGGCTTCCGCTCGCCGGTGGCGCTGCGCGGCCACTTCCGGCGGCAGCTCGGCTCCTCGCCGGCCGCCTACCGGGCCGCGTACCGTGCGCGGCGGCCGCAGGGCGAGACGGCCACGGCCGTGCTCGACCCGGTCGTGCCCGCGCAGGTCGTGGCCGGAATCAGGCGCCCGATGTCCCCGCTGGACCAGGGGAAGCCGCAGTCGGACACCTACGCTCCGGGGCGCCCCGCGCTCCCGGGCCAGCGGAGCGCGCCCTGAGCGGTGCTCCGTAGGGCTCCGCGAGAAGGAGACCGCCGCCGCCACAAGCGGCGCGACGCAGGAACGACGGGCCCCCGGGGACATCCCCCCGGGGGCCCGTCGGCGCTCCTCGCCCGCCGCGCGACGGGGAAGAGGCGCCGGAACGAGCGGTGCCGGGGCGACTCGGCCCGCTCCGGCCGGGGAAAGAGCCCCTAAGGTGGACGCATGAACGATCGCATGGTGTGGATCGACTGCGAGATGACCGGGCTCTCGCTGACGGACGACGCACTCATCGAGGTGGCCGCGCTGGTCACCGACTCGGAACTGAACGTGCTCGGCGACGGGGTGGACATCGTGATCCGCCCGCCGGACGCGGCCCTGGAGACCATGCCCGAGATCGTGCGCCAGATGCACACGTCCTCGGGGCTGCTCGACGCGCTCGCCGGCGGCACGACGCTCGCCGACGCGGAGGCGCAGGTCCTCGCGTACATCCGCGAGCACGTCAAGGAGCCCGGCAAGGCGCCCCTGTGCGGGAACTCGGTCTCCACGGACCGCGGCTTCCTCTCCCGGGACATGCCCGCCCTGGAGGGCCACCTCCACTACCGGATCGTCGATGTCTCCTCGGTCAAGGAGCTGGCCCGCCGCTGGTACCCGAGGGCGTACTTCAACAGTCCGGAGAAGAACGGCAACCACCGGGCGCTCGCCGACATCCGCGAGTCCATCGCGGAGCTGCGCTACTACCGCGAGGCCGTCTTCGTCCCGCAGCCCGGTCCCGACTCGGAGACCGCGAAGCGGATCGCGGCCCGGCACGTCGTCCCGGCCGAATAACCCCCGCCGCGGAGGGCCGCTCGTGCCCGCAGATCAATGCGGGCGCGAGCACCCTCCAGGACCCTGTAGACTTCTTCTCGGCCGGTCGGGGAAACCCTCGGGAAACCGCCGGTCATGGTGGGTATAGCTCAGACGGTAGAGCACCTGGTTGTGGTCCAGGATGTCGCGGGTTCGAGTCCCGTTACTCACCCTTACGACTCAGGCCCCGGTTCGTTTCGAACCGGGGCCTGAGTCATGTCACGGCCCCGCGAGCGCCGAGGACCCGGCGGCCCACCCGTTCAGGCGCGTTCGGGTGAGGCGTTGATCCACTCCCCCTGCCGCCCTGTTAGCGTCCCCTTATGTCCAATATCCTCACTATTCGACCCGTTTGGGCGGGGTGAGGGCGGATGGGAGTCCTGCGCGACCACCCCGAACTCGCCCTCTTCCTCTGCCTCTCCGCCGGCTACCTCGTCGGCAAGCTGCGGGTCGGCCCGATCACCCTCGGCGGCATCTGCGGAACCCTGATCGTCTCGCTGCTCGTCGGCGCCTGGACCAAGCTCACGATCTCCGACGACGTGAAGACGATCTTCTTCGCGCTCTTCATCTTCTCGCTCGGCTACATGGCCGGACCCCAGTTCTTCGCCAACCTCAACAAGAAGAGCCTGCGGTTCTTCGCCCTCTGCCTCATCGAGGTCGTCTGTGTCGTCGGCATCGCCCTCGGTCTCGCCGAGGGCTTCGACCTGGACGTGGGCACCGCCGCCGGCATCCTCGCCGGGGCCGCCACCGAGTCGGCCGTCGTCGGCACGGCCACCGAGGCCATCGGCAACCTGTCCGACCTGACCCAGGAGCAGATCACCCAGTACCAGGGCCATGTGGCCACCGCGTACACCGTCTGCTACCTGTTCGGCCTCATCACCATCGTCATCTACACCAGCCAGATCATGCCGATGATGATGCGGATCAACCTCCGCGACGCCTGCCGCGAGCTGTGGGAGAAGATGCGCGGCTCCGGCGGCGGTCTGGAGGACGACGAGCGCGAGGCGCTGCCCGGCATGGTCGGCCGGACCTTCCTGGTCACCCAGGCGGACGGCACCAGGGTCGGCGACCTGGAGCACGCGCTCGGCGGCCGGGTCACCGTGGAGGCGGTGAAGCGGGGCAGCAAGGTCCTCACCCCTCCCCCGCCCGACTTCGAGCTGACGCTCTCCGACCTGGTCCTCACCGTCGGACGGCGGGCCAACATCATCGAGGCGGGCCGGGTCATCGGCCCCGAGACCCCGGCCGTCCCGGGCCTGGACACCCCGCTCGCCACCACCCAGGTCTCGCTGACCGACCGGAGCGCGACGGGCAAGTCCCTGGACACCCTCGCCCGGGAGCACCCGGAGTTCTCCTCCGGCGGGGTGTACGTGACGGACGTGCTCCGCAACGACCAGCACCTCCCGGCGACCCCGGAGACCGTCGTGGCCCGCGGCGACGTCCTCACCCTGGTCGGCGCCCGCGCGAGCCTCGGCAGGCTGGCCTCCAAGGTCGGCGCGGTCGTCCGGAACGACGCCACCGACTTCATCTACCTGGGCCTCGGCATCGTCTGCGGCTCGCTCCTCGGACAGGTCGTCGTCGAGTTCGGCGACGTCCCCATGTCCCTCGGCACCGGCGGCGGCTGCCTGATCTCGGGCCTGCTGTTCGGCTGGTTCCGCTCGCGTACGCAGACCTTCGGGGCCTTCCCGCCCCAGGCCGCCGCCACCCTCAAGGACATGGGCCTGGCGATCTTCATCGCGTGCACGGGCCTGGTCTCGGGCCCGCAGGCCTGGCCGCTGCTCAAGGAGTACGGGGCGCTGCTGCCGTTCGCCGGGATCGCGATGGTCCTGATCCCCGCGACGATCTCGCTCTTCGTCGGCCGCAAGCTCCTCGACATCGAGAAACCGCTGCTCATCGGCGCGATCGCCGGCCAGCAGTGCTCGACCCCGGCGATCACCTCGGTGACCCAGGTCGCCCAGAGCTCGGTCCCGATGCTCGGCTACACGATCACGTACACGCTCTCGAACTTCCTGCTCCCGCTGACCGGCCCGCTGCTCGTCGGCATCCTCGGAGCGTGAGAGGACGGCCATGATCGACTTCCTCAACCGGAACATCTTCCAGCCCCACCCCGAACTGCTCGTCTTCCTCACCGTCGCGCTCGGCTTCCTCTTCGGCAAGCTCCGCTACAAGGCGATCGCCCTCGGCGCCGTCACCGGCTGCCTGGTGGCCGGCCTGCTCCTCGGCGCGCAGTTCAAGGTCACCATCGACGGCACGGTGAAGAACCTCTTCTTCACGATGTTCCTCTTCGCCCTCGGCTACAAGGTCGGCCCCCAGTTCTTCCGCGGCCTGAGGAAGGACGGCGTTCCGCAGGTCGTCAACGCCGTCGTGGTCTGCGTGACCGGGCTCCTCGTCTCCTGGGGCTTCGCCGTGATGCTCGGCTACGGCCCCGGCCTCTCCGCCGGCCTGCTCGGCGGCGCGCTCACCCAGTCCGCGGTCATCGGTGTCGCCCAGGACGCCATCGGCACCCTGCCGGGGCTCTCCGCCCAGCAGGTGAAGACCGAGGAGAACCTGGTCGCCATCGGCTACGCCGTCACCTATCCCCTCGGCACCATCCTCTGCGCGATGCTCCTCGCCAACGTCCTGCCCCGGCTGTACAAGCGGGATCTGGCCGAGGAGTCCGCGCGGCTGGCCAAGGAGCTCGACGCCCCCGAGGACGACCCCGACCTGGCCGAGGGCTACTACGAGGTCGTCCTGCGCGCGTACCGGCTGGACCGCCCGGCGCTGGTCGGCCGGACCATCGACGACTTCGAGAACCAGCAGAAGGAGCTCGGGCACCGCATCTACATCACCCGGGTCCGGCGCGAGGGCCTGATCCTCGACCACGACCAGCAGACGGTGCTGCGCTCCGGCGACGTGGTCGCCCTCAGCGCCCTGCGCGGCTCGCTCGTCGACTTCGACGCCCGCACCCACATCGGTCCCGAGACCGACGACGTGGAGCTGCTCGGCTACCGGACCGAGACCCTGCACGTCGTCGCCTCGGAGAAGGCGCAGCTCGGCAAGTCCATCGCCGACCTGCGCCGCGAGCCGTTCATGGTCGGCGTGTACGTCGACAAGGTCTACCGTTCGGGCGCGGAGTTCCCGTACCGGCTCTCCACGACCCTGGAGCGCGGCGACACGGTGATCCTCACCGGTCCCAAGCGTCTGGTGGACCCGGCCGGCCGGGCGATCGGCAAGCCCGTGCCGACCTCCTTCGCCACCGACATGCTCTGGGTGGGTCTCGGCATCTTCCTCGGCGGCTGCATCGGCATCCCGGCGCTGACCGTGTCGGGGGTGCCGATCTCGCTGTCGACCTCGGGCGGCGCGCTGATCATGGGTCTGGTCTTCGGCTGGATCCGCGGCAAGTACCCGACGTACGGCAACGTGCCGCCCGGCGCGCAGTGGTTCATGGACACCCTCGGCCTCTGCCTCTTCGTCGCGGTCGTCGGCATCAACGCCGGCCCGAGCTTCACCAGCGGTCTCTCGACGGCCGGCTGGGGGCTGCTCGTCTGGGGCGCGGTGGCGACGGTGGTGCCGCTGCTGGTGGGCTTCGGCGTCGGTCACCACATCCAGAAGATCCGCTTCCCGATCCTGATGGGCGTCCTGGCCGGCGGTCAGACGACGACCGCGGCGATCGGCGCGATCAACGAACAGTCCCGGTCCCAGATCCCCACGCTCGGCTACACGATCCCCTACGCGGTGGGCAACGTCCTGCTGACCATCTGGGGCGCCGTGATCGTCATCCTCACCCACTGAGCCGACCGTCCTCCCCCTCTCGTACGTAAGGAAGTCACCGTGCCCAGGACCACCTTCACCCGCGAGGAGATCCAGTCCTTCGCGCAGCTCTCGCCGTTCGAGCTGAAGGACAAGTTCATCAAGCTCGCGCAGGCCGCGCAGGCCGACCAGCCCGGCCAGAAGGACAAGTCGCAGACCCAGATGCTCAACGCGGGCCGCGGCAACCCCAACTGGGTCGCCACCGGCCCCCGCGAGGCCTTCCTCGCCCTCGGCCACTTCGCGCTCTCCGAGTCCCGCCGCGTCTGGACCGCCGACGACCTCGGCGGCATGCCGGAACTCCACGGCTCCGGGGACCGCTTCGACGCCTTCGTGCGGCGGCACCCGGACCTGCCCGGGATCGAGCTGCTCCAGAGCTGCGTGGAGTACGCCATCGAGCGCTTCGGCTTCGGCAAGGATGCGTTCGTGCACGAGCTGACCGACAGCTCGATCGGGGACAACTACCCGGTGCCGGACCGGATGCTGCCGCACGCCGAGCAGATCGTCCGCGGCTACCTCGACGACGAGATGTTCGGCAAGCGGCCGCCCGCCGGGACCATGGCGCTGTTCGCGACCGAGGGCGGCACGGCCGCCATGTGCTACATCTTCGACTCCCTGATGAAGAACGGCATCCTGCGGAAGGGCGACCGGATCGCCCTGATGGTGCCGGTCTTCACCCCGTACATCGAGATCCCCGAGCTCGACACCTACGACTTCGACGTCGTGACGGTCGAGGCGAACCTGTTCACCGAGACGGGCGTGCGCGAGTGGCGCTACCCGGCCGAGGAGGTCGCCAAGCTCGCCGACCCCTCGGTGAAGCTGGTCTGCCTGGTGAACCCCTCGAACCCGCCCTCGCTCGCGCTGAGCGACCGGGTCGCGAGCCAGATCCAGGAGATCGTCGCCACCAGCAACCCGAACCTGCTGATCGTCACGGACGACGTGTACGGCACCTTCGTCGAGGGCTTCCGCTCGATCGCCGCCGACCTGCCCCGCAACACGCTGCTCGTCTACTCGTACTCCAAGCACTACGGCTGCACCGGGCACCGGCTCGGCGTCATCGGCCTCCACGACGACAACGTCGTCGACGAGATGCTGGCGAACCTGCCGCCGGAGCAGAAGGAGCGCCTGAACAAGCGGTACGGGACGCTGTCCCTGGAGCCGGAGAAGATCCGGTTCATCGACCGCCTGGTCGCCGACTCCCGTCAGGTCGCCCTCAACCACACGGCGGGCCTCTCGCTCCCCCAGCAGGTCATGATGACGCTGTTCTCGCTGTTCGACCTGCTGCCCGAGGGCCAGGCCTACAAGGAGCGGATCCGCGGCATCGTCCGCAGGCGCCTCGAACTGCTCCTCGAAGGCGCCCACATGAAGATCGCCGACGACGTGAAGCGGGCCGCCTACTACGTGGAGCTCGACCTGCTCGCCGAGGCCGAGCGGGTGCACGGGAAGAAGTTCGCGGACTTCCTGGAGAAGAACTACGAACCGGTCGACCCGCTGTTCCGGCTCGCCGAGCAGACCGGCGTCGTCCTCCTCAACGGCGGCGGCTTCGACGGCCCCGAGTGGTCGGTCCGGGTGTCGCTCGCCAACCTCGACGACCTGGACTACCTGAAGATCGGCCATCACCTGCGGGCCATCTTCAACGACTACGCGGAGGAGTGGCGGGCCGCCACGGACTGAGGGCCGCGGACACAGGGGTGCGCGCCCCGGCCGGGAGGTGGGGTGTCTCCGGCCGGGGCGCGCGGTGTGGGGGGCGCGATGGATCTCGGGGGTGCCTACCGGTAGGCGGCGAAGGCCTTGGTGAAGGCCAGCGGCTGCTGGAGGATCGAGGAGCAGGTCGCGTCGGCGTGGTTCACGGCGCCGCCCGGGCACTGCTTGTCGCGGGTCGAGGACCACATCGAGAGCCAGCCGATCCCCTTGGACTTCGCGAAGTCGACGAGCTGGGTGGCGTCGTCGACCCTGAAGACCTCGCTGACGACGTCGTTGACGCCGATCATCGGGGTGACGGCGACGGCCTTCCAGGCGGCGGCGTCGGAGAGCCCGAGGACGCCCTTGATCTGCGCCTGCGTCGCGGTCGCGGCCTGGACGGCGTAGGTGCCCATGTCGGCGCTGTAGGCCGGCCCGTAGTCCATCGCCATGATGTTGACCGCGTCGACGCGGACCCCGTTGCGCTTCGCGTCGGCGAGCAGATCGACGCCCGGCTGGGTCAGGCCCTCGGGCATGACCGGCAGGGTGAAGGACACGTTCAGACCGGGGTGGGACTTCTGGAGCTGGGCGATCGCCTGGGAGCGGCGGGTGTTGGCGGCGGTGTCGGGCAGCGCCGCGCCCTCGACGTCGAAGTCGACCTTGGTCAGCCTGTACTGGTCGACGACCTTGCCGTACGCGGCGGCCAGCGCCGACGCGGAGGAGCAGTTCAGGGCGAGTTCGTGTCCCGCGGCACCGCCGAAGGAGACCCGGACGTCGCCGCCCTTGGCGCGCAGGGCTCCGATCTGGGCGGCGACCCGGTCGTTCGCCAGGTCGGTGACGCCGCCCCACAGCGGGGCGCAGGAGCCCCCGGAGGTGATGAAGGCGAGGTTGAACTCCTTCACGCCGGTGGCGTCGGCGGTGGCGAGCAGGTCGTACGCCGGGTAGAGCGAGGTGTCGACGTAGGGGGCGAACCGGGCGGCGGTGGCGGGCGCGCCGGTCGCGGTGGGCGTCGGGGGGGGGGAGGTCAGGGCGCGCGGGCCGGCCCCGGGGGACGTCAGCCCTCGGCGGCCCGAACGTCCCCGGCGGTCAGCTCTCGGCGGCCCGGCGGGTGCCGCCACCTCCGCGGCGGCGGCGGGCGGGGCGGTGGCCTCGGCGGCCGGTCGCGCCGCCCGTGCGGCGTCCGTCGAGGCCGATCCAGATCCGGACCTCCGTCCCGCCGAGGACCGAGTGCCCGAGGCGGACGTCGCCGCCGGTGGTCTCCGCCATCCGCCGCACGATGTCCAGGCCGAGGCCCGTGGAGCCGTCCCGGGAACCGCTGTTGCCCCGGGCGAGGGCGGCGGTCGGGTCGGCGATGCCGGTGCCCGCGTCGGAGACGAGGACGATGACCGCGTCCTCGCCGTTGTGGACGTCGACGGAGAAGGCCGTGCCCTCGGGGGTGTGCCGGAAGACGTTGCCGAGGAGCGCGTCGAGGGCGGCGACGAGTTCGGGGCGGGCGACGGGGATGCGGACCGGCCGGTCGACGCCGGCGACGCGGACCAGGCGGCCCTCGTCCTCGGCGAGCGCCGACCAGAACTCCATCCGCTCGCGGACCACTTCGGCGGCGTCGCAGCCGGCGCCGGGGCCGGTGGCCTGGGTCTGCGGCTTGGCGTCACGGGCGGTCCTGATGATGATGTCGACCTCGCGCTCCAGTTGCTCGACGGCGGCGCGGGTCTGCTCGGCGGCCGGACCGGAGCCCAGCGAGGCCGCGTTGAGCCGGAGGACGGTGAGCGGGGTGCGCAGCCGGTGGGAGAGGTCGGCGGCCAGTTCGCGTTCGTTGGCGAGGAGTTGGACGACCTGGTCGGCCATGGAGTTGAACGCGACGGCGGCCGACTTGAGTTCGGGCGGCCCCTCCTCGGGGACGCGGGCGCCGAGCCGGCCCTCGCCGAGGTCGTGGGCGGCGCCCGCGAGGCGCTGCGCGGGCTGGACCATCCGGACGCCGAGCCGGTCGGCGACGGCGACGGAGCCGACGATCAGGGCGATGCCGACGCCGGCCAGGACCAGCCAGGCGGTGGCGACGCCGTTGGACACCTCGCCCTCGGCGACGAAGAGTTCGACGACGGCGACCTGGCCGCTGCTGAGCGCGGTGGGCTGGAGCAGCGCGAAGCCGCCGGGGACCTCGGCGATGGAGGCCCGGCCGAGCCTGCGGGTGGCGGCCAGTTCCGCCTCGCCGGCCCGGCGGGTGCCGATCTCCAGCCCCGGGTCGCCGGGTCGGGCGGCTGGGACATGGACGGCGAGCCGTCCGGCGGCGCCGTCCTCGGTGGTGGCGACGGCCTTGTCGAGTTCCTCGCGGTCGGTGGTGATGGCGAGGACGGGGGCGAGGCCGGCGGCCCGCCGTTCGGCGTTGGAGAAGGCCCGGTCGCGGGCCATCTCCTTGACGACGAGCCCGAGGGGTACGGCGAAGGCGACGACGACCATGGCGGTGACGGCGAGCGACACCTTGACGAGCGCCCATCTCACGGCTGGGACTCCCGGGGCGGTTCCAGCTTGACGCCGACCCCGCGCAGGGTGTGCAGATAACGGGGCCGGGCGGCCGTTTCGCCCAACTTCCGCCGTAGCCATGACAAATGTACGTCGATGGTCTGGTCGTCCCCGTACGACTGCTGCCACACCTCGGCGAGCAGCTCCTTGCGCGGGACGACGACGCCGGGCCGTCCGGCGAGGAAGGCCAGCAGGTCGAACTCGCGGCGGGTGAGGTCCAGCGGACCCCCGTCCAGCTCCGCCTGACGGCGCAGCGGATCGACGGTGAGTCCGCCGACCCGGATCACCCGGGGCGGCGGGGCCTCGCCCGCGGCGGACCGGGCCCGGCGCAGGACGGCGGCCATCCGGGCCGAGAGGTGGTCGACCGAGAAGGGCTTCACGAGGTAGTCGTCGGCGCCCGCGTGGAGGAGCCGGACGATCTCCGCCTCGTCGTCGCGGGCGGTCGCGATGATCACCGGTACGTCGGTGATCCCGCGCAGCATCTTGAGCGCCTCCGACCCGTCCAGATCGGGCAGTCCGAGGTCCAGGATGACCACGTCGAACCGGAAATGGGCGACCTCGCGCAGCGCCTCCAGGGCCGTACCGACGCTCCGTACCGTGTGGGAGGCCTCGGAGAGCCGGCGGATGAGGGCGGAGCGCACGAACTGGTCGTCCTCGACCACGAGCACACTTGCCATGGGCCGCACCGTACGCCATCCGGGCGAACGCGCGGCAC
This sequence comes from Streptomyces sp. adm13(2018), assembly GCF_008042145.1. Lineage (GTDB taxonomy): Bacteria > Actinomycetota > Actinomycetes > Streptomycetales > Streptomycetaceae > Streptomyces. The sequence goes on along the minus strand of NZ_RDBH01000129.1, from coordinate 409,888 downwards.
GGCGCACCCTGCGGCGGGGCACCCGGCGGCGTGGTGCAGTATGGCCCGGATGCGAAGAGGACTCGTTCACGCCCTGGCCTGGTCGCTCGCCACCGGCGCGGCGGTCACGCTCTCCTGGTGGGGAGTGCACACGGTCCTGTCCGGAACGGTGTACGACCCCCCGCGCGCGCTGCCCCTCCCGGCCGGCGGCGCCGGCGAACCGGACCCGGTCGGCGGCGATCCGCTGACCTCCTCGACCCGGCGGCCCGAGACCGTCGAGCCCACCGCGGCCGTCACGCGCAAGCCGACGCCCGACGGCACGGGTTCGACCTCGGCGACGCCGTCCGCGGCCCCCTCCCGGACACCGCGGCCGACGACGCAGCCGCCCCCCGCGACGACCGCCCCCTCGACCGGTTCGAACGTGAAGACCTACACGGTGGTTGGCGGCCGGGTCACCTTCGACATGGGCGCGGACTCGGCCGGACTGGTCTCGGCGATCCCCGCGTCCGGCTGGCAGATGCAGGTGTGGAAGCAGACGAGCTGGATCCGGGTGACGTTCACCGGGGAGGGCCGCGAGCTGTCCGTCTTCTGCGTCTGGCACGACACCGCGCCCCGCGTGGAGATCGACGACCGCCGGCTCTGAACCGGCGCCCCGGGTCCCGGCGCGGTCAGCGGAAGGCGGACGCGGGCGGTACGGGCGAGGGCTTGGCGCTCGCGTCGGTGACCGGCACCGCTCCCCCGGCGAACTCGGCGAGCGCCCTTCCGTGTTCGACCCGGCCCGGGTGCGGGTCGGTGGCCACCCGGCGGGTCAGCTCGGCCACCGGGAGCTCCCGGTCGGAGGCGAGCAGCACCGCGTTGCCGAAGCGCCGGCCGCGGAGCACCGTCGGGTCGGCGGCCAGGGCCAGTTCGGGGAAGACGGCCGCGGCCGTGGCGATCTGGCCGCGCAGATGCGTCAGCGGCGGGCCGTCGGCCAGGTTCGCGGCGTAGAAGCCGCCGGGCCGCAGCACCCGGCGCACCTCGCCGAGGAACTCGGTGCTGGTCAGGTGGGCGGGGGTGCGGGCGCCGCTGAACACGTCGGCGACGACCAGGTCGGCCCAGCCGTCCTGGACCTTGGCGAGCCCGGCGCGGGCGTCGGTGGAGCGGACCCGGATGCGGGCCCCGGCGTCGAGGGGCAGTTCGCGGCGGACGAGCTGGACGAGGAGGCCGTCGAGTTCCACGATCTGCTGGGTGGAGCGGGGCCGGGTCGCGGCGACGTACCGGGCGAGGGTGAAGGCGCCGCCGCCGAGGTGGACGGCCTGGAGCGGCCGCTGCGGCGGGGCGACGAGGTCGGCGATGTGGCCGAGGCGCCGCTGGTACTCGAAGGTGAGGTGGGCCGGGTCGTCGAGGTCCACGTGGGACTGCGGGGCGCCGTCGATCAGCAGCGTCCACGCGCGGGGGCGTTCCCGGTCGGGTATGAGTTCGGCGAGCCCGCCGTCGACGGTCTCGACGACGGAGGCGGCGGGCGCCCGGTCGCGCTGTCTGTTCCTGGCCACAGGGCCATTATCGGGGCATTCGCCCCGGCCCCGCCGCGCGGCCCCGGGCCCGGCGGCGGTCGCGGCGGCTCAGTGGCAGCCGTCCGCCGCCTCGATGAGCCGGGCCGCCTCGCCGAGCGCCTCGCGCAGCACGACGGGGTCGGTGACGGGGTCGGCGTCGCCCGGGGGCAGCAGCCAGCCGGCGGGGCGGGGCGCGTCCCCCGCGGGTTCCGGCAGTTCGGGCAGCTCGGGCAGGCGCAGGCCGCGGCCCGAGGTCCTGGTACAGGCGCTGCCGGGCATGTCCCAGCCGGCGGCCGTGCCGGGCGGCACGAGGAAGCCGAGGGTGTCGCAGGTGCCGTCGTGGACGACGGGGCCGACGGCGGGGACTGCGCCGCGGCGCAGGATGTCGACGGCCTCCAGGCCCTGCCGGACGGGCACGGTGACCAGGTCCCACGGTTCCGCGGACCCTCAGGAGCGAGGAGGGGTTCCCATGTCGGGGATCGGTTCCCAGTCGGCCAGGCGGCACGCGCCCGCCCCGGACGCCCGCGCGCCCCGGACCGCCCCCCAGGACCGGGGCGCGCGGGCGTCCGGGGCGGGCGCGTGCCGCGTGGCCGACTGGGAACCGATCTCCGACATGGGAACCCCTCCTCGCTCCTGAGGAGACACGTTCCGTCTCTCCCATACGGTTCAACGCCCGGGCGCGTCAACGGCTACGGCGCCATGCCGCCGCAAAGGATGGCAGTTCATGGCAGATCGCAGGCGAGATATCCGATTTGTTGCGGAACTCTGTGTGTCCATCCGGTCACAGCAGGTACGTTCTTGCCGCCGGACCACCCGGCAGCACAGGAGAGGGCTCGGCCATGGCGACGTCACGGGCAGTTCCCAATCTCGCCTTCCGCAGGCTCCGCGGGCAGCACTCGCCGGCGGAGTTCGCCGCGGCCGTCCGGCGGGCGGCGCGGGAGATCGGCGAACAGGTCGCGTGCGACGCCCGCTACATCGGGCGCGTGGAGGCGGGCGAGATCCGCTGTCCCAACTACGCGTACGAGCGGGTGTTCCTGCACATGTTCCCCGGTCTGGGTCTGTCGGACCTGGGCTTCTCCGCGCGGGAGACGGTGCGCGGCCGGCGACAGCCGGTCGCGGCCGGGGCTCCGGCTCCCGCGGCACTCCCGACCCGGAACGATGAGGAGAGCGACGTGCTGCGTCGCGCATTCATGACGAGCGGCTCCGCCACCCTGGCGGCCACCTCTCTGGGACTCGGCGGCCCCGCCGTCGCGATCCCCTCCCCCCGCGGCACCCACCGGATCGGCGACGCCGAGGTGCGGGCCGTCGAGGACGCCGTACGGCAGATCCGCCTGCTCGACGACCGGCACGGCGCCGACGGGCTCTACAAGGTCGCCGCCCACCCGCTCCGGGCCGCCTACGCGCTGCTCGACACGGGCACCATGGCCCGCCGCTCCACCGAGGACCGACTGCACGCGGGCGCGGGCGAACTCTCCCTCTCGGTGGGCTGGCTGGCCCACGACTCGGGCCGGCCCGAGGACGCCCGCTCGCACTACGCCGAGGCGCTGGCCACCGCGCGCGTGGCGGGGAACGCCGCCCTGGAGGCGCACGCCTTCTGCAACACCTCCTTCCTCGCCCGGGACACCGGCCGGTTCCGCGAGGCGGTCCGGGCCGCGCAGGCGGGCCTGCGGGCCGCGCAGGGCCTGGACTCGGACCGGCTGCGGTCGCTGCTCTCGCTGCGCGAGGCCGCCGCCTGGGCCGGGCTCGGCGACCGGTCGGCCTGCGAGCAGGCCCTCGGCCGCGCCCACGGCTTCTTCGACCGCGGCACGGCCGAGGACGACCCCGAGTGGATGTCGTTCTTCGGGGAGCCGGAGCGGGAGGCCCTGGAGGCCCAGTGCTGGTCGGCCCTCGGCGACTGGGGCCGCGCGGCCCGGCACGCCCACCGGGCCGCCGTCCTGCAGAACCCGCACTTCGCGCGGAACCTGGCGCTCTACCGCGCCCACCTCGCCAAGAACCTGGCGCACGCGGGCCGCCCGGACGAGGCCGAGGCGGAGGCGCGGCGGGTGATCGACTCCCTGGAGGGCATCGCCTCGGCCAGGATCCGCGACATGCTCGTCGACACCCGCCGGGCCCTCGCCGCGTACTGACCGGAGACCGCCCGGCGACTCTCGCGGCCGGGGCGCCTACTCCAGGTGCCCGGTGTCGTTCCAGCGCTCGACCGCAGGCGCCCCGTACGCCCAGCCGAGGACGGACAGGCTCGTCGGGTCCAGGCGGATGCGGGAGGCGAAGGAGACGTCCTCGCCGAGCCACCGGGCGCCGATCGACCGCAGGATGTGGCCGTGCGCGAAGACCAGGACGTCGCGGTCGGCCGAGCGGGCCCAGTTCACGATCTCGTCGGCGCGGTCCGACAGCTGCGCCAGGGTCTCGCCGTCCGGTACCGCGTCGCGCCAGATGAACCAGCCCGGCCGGATGTCCTGGATCTGCGGCGGGGTCAGCCCCTCGTACGCCCCGTAGTCCCACTCCATCAGCGCGTCCCACGGCTCGGCCCGCTCGCCGAAGCCGGCGAGTTCGCAGGTCTCGCTCGCCCGGACCAGCGGGCTGGTGCGCACCTCCACGCCGGGCAGCCCCGCCCAGGGGCCCCGGTGGAGGCGCTCGCCGAGGAGCTTCGCGCCGCGCCGCCCCTCGTCGAGCAGCGGGATGTCGGTCCTGCCGGTGTGCCGGCCGAGGAGCGACCACTCGGTCTGGCCGTGCCGGGCGAGCAGGATGCGCGGTGCCATGGGAAGGAATCTCCAGAGGTTCACGGTGCGGACGTGCCTCCTCCATCATCGCCCACGTGGATTCGGGGTGACGTGGGGGCAACCCGCGGGCGGCGTCCGGCGTCCCCTCCCCCGGGGCGACCGGCAGTCGGGGTGGGGGACCTTTCGTATGCGCAAGCCACGCTGGTGGGCGGAACTGGCACTGATCGGGGTCGTGTACGCGGCCTACTCGGGCGGGCGGCTGCTCGTCCGCGGCGACGAGGCCTCGGCCGTCGAGCACGGGCTGGCGATCCTGCGCCTGGAGCGGCTGCTCGGCATCGACGCCGAACATCCGCTGAACCGGCTGTTCACGGACGTGCCCGCGCTCGGGATCCCGGCGGACTTCGCGTACGCCTCCCTGCACTACCTGGTCACCCCGGCGATCCTGCTGTGGCTCTTCCGCCGCCGCCCCGCCCACTACCGGGCCGCCCGGACCTGGCTGATGGTCTCCACCCTGCTCGGCCTGGTCGGCTTCACCCTGCTGCCCACCTGCCCGCCCCGGCTGCTCGACCCGGTGCACGGCTTCACCGACACGATGGCGCACTTCAGCGCGTACGGCTGGTGGGGCGGCGAGGCCAGCGCGCCGCGCGGGCTCGGCGGTCTCACGAACCAGTACGCGGCCATGCCCAGCCTGCACGTCGGCTGGGCCCTGTGGTGCGGGGTGATGCTCTGGCGGTACGGGCGGACCCCGGCCGCGAAGGCCCTCGGGGTCGCGTATCCGCTGCTCACGACGGTGGTCGTGATGGGCACCGCCAACCACTACCTGCTGGACGCGGTCGCCGGCGCGGCCGTGATGGGGGCCGGTCTGCTCCTCACCCCGCCCGTGCTGCGGCTCGCCCGGCGACTGCGCGGAACGGCGGAAGCTCCCCCGGTTGTCAGTGGCGGATGCGAGACTTCCGCGGGTGAGCGCATCCCCGGACAGCGGACCTTCCCGACCTCCGCAGACGACACGTCGACCAGGGGCCTCCCCTGCTCCAGCTCCAGCTCCGGCGAAGCAGAGAGCGTGGGAGAGGCTCGCTGAGCTGCGCGGACCGGCCACCCCGCCGCGTCCGCTCGACGCGCGGGCCCTCGCGGCGCTGGCCGCGAACCCCGGCTGCCGGCGCCGGGCCCTGCTCGACGGCGCGGGCGTCGACAAGTCCGCCCTGGCCGAGAGGCTCGGCTCGCCCGCCCCCTTCGGGCAGTCCCAGTTCGCGATCGTCCGGGGGAACTCCTTCGAGGCGAAGGTCAAGGCCGACGGCGGCCGCGAGCTGCTGCGGCTGATCGGCGTCGAGGAGCCGGGCGCGGTCTCCGTGCCCGAGCTGACGGCCGCCGGACCCGAGGGGCGGGTGGCCCGCACCGCCCTCGCCCTGCGGGAGGCGACCGCGGCCGGCGCGTGGACTCTCCTCGACCACCCGCTGCTCGCCCTGGAGGTGGCCGGTTCGCCGGTCTACCTGGAGCCGGACGCCGTGGTGGTCCGCCCCGACGGCGGGTGGACGGTCGTGGAGATCAAGTCCTTCCCGATGGTCGACGGCGCGGCGGACGCCTCCAAGGTCGGCGCGGCCGCCCGGCAGGCCGCCGTGTACGTGCTCGCGCTCGAACGGGTGGCGGCGGTCACCGAGGGCGCCCGGGTGGCCCCCTCGGTGCTCCTCGTCTGCCCGAAGGACTTCTCCAACCTGCCGACGGCCTCGGTCGTCGACGTGCGCAAGCAGCGGTCGGTGACCCGCCGCCAGCTCGACCGGCTGACCCGGGTCGACGAGATCGCCGCCGCGCTGCCCGAGGGCGTCGGCTTCGACCTGGCGGAGCGCTCGGCGGAGGAGCTGGCGGCGGCCGTGGAGTGCGTGCCCCACCAGTACGCGTCGGAGTGCCTGGCCGCCTGCGAGCTGGCCTTCCACTGCCGCTCGCGGGCCCGGGAGGCGGAGGCGGTGGAGACCCTGGGCCGCTCGGTACGGGGTGAGCTGGGCGGGCTGACGACGGTCGGCGCGGTCCTCCGGGCCGCCCGGGGCGAGGAGGGGGACCCGGACGACCCGGCGGTGGCGGCGCTGCGCCGGGCGCGGGCCCTGCGCGAGGAGGCCCTGGCGGGGGCGGAGGCGCGGACATGTCGCTGATCTCCACCCTGGCCCGGATGGAGGCCGTCGAGTCCGGCCGCGCGCAGCCGCTGGCCACCGTCCGGCACCGGCGGCTCTCCGCACGGCCCCTCGTCCTCGTCCCGCTGACCACGGCCGGTGAGGCGGGTGCCCCGCTGGGGGCGCTCGTCGGCACCGACCCGGAGGAGCCGAGGCTCCTGGTGGTGGCCCAGCCCCGGGACCGGGAGCTGCGGTTCGCCTTCCTCGCCGATCTGGCCGAGGAGGTCCTGCCGTACGTCGACTCCTTCGCGGCGGCCGTCGAGGCGGCGGAGAAGAGCGAGGTCGACCCCGAATCCGGCAAGAAGGTGAAGGTCGAGGTCGAGCTGTGCGCGGACGCGCCGCAGCTGATCGTGCCGAGCCGGGCGGGCATCGAGTACGTACGGCTGCTCGGGCGGTCCACGCGGTTCCGCCGGACGGCCGAGCAGGACCCGGAGACGCCGTTCCCCGCGCCGCCCCGGGTGCCGCTGCTCGGGCGGTGGCTGACGCACTTCGGCGACCGGGCCCGGGTGCCCGGGTCCTCGCTGCTGCTCAGCGCGACCGACCTGCTCAACCGGCACTGGGCGACCGGTCAGTCCTCGCTGGAGGACCAGCACCTGGGGGCGCTGCTCGCGTGGATCGACCCGTACGACGGGGGGCCGGGCGCCGAGGCGGCGCTGCGGGCCGAGACGGGCCGGGACCCGCGGGGGCAGCTGTTCTGTCCGCCCGCCGGGCCCGCCACCGATCCCGCCTTCGACAACGGGCTGCTCGCGCCCGCGATCGAGCGGTACGACCGGGCGCGGCAGGCGGTCGGCGCGGCCGAGGACGGCGAGGCGGCCGAGCGCGGTCTCGGTGAGCTGCACCGGGCGGAGCGGGAGGTGCGGCGGCTGGTCGTCTCCCAGCTGCGGCCCACCTGGGACGCGGTCTGGCGAGCGGTCGGTCTGCTGCGGGAGCTGCCGGAGGGGGCCAGGGTCGAGGACCGCTGGACCCGCGACCGCTGGTCGTTCACCGCCCACCGGGACCGGGTCACCGCGGGCGAGCCGCCGCAGCCGCGCCGGGACGACGCCGTGACGGCGGCCCGGAAGCTCGCCGCGCGGGAGCAGGCGCAGGGTCAGCTGGAGGCGCAGGAGGCCCTGGACGATCCGCTGGTGCTCGCCGGACGGCGGCTGTCGGGCGAGGCGTTCGCGGCCGAGGTGGTCGAGGTGACGATGGCGTGGACGGAGTCCAAGCGGCCCGCCCCGCGGCCGCTCCTCACGGTCCGCACCGAGGACCGGCCGCATCTGGGCGAGAAGGTGAAGGTGTACCGCTCGCTCGACGGGAAGCCGCAGTCGGCGGAGTTCGTGCGGTACGAGGAGGACGGGGCGCTGCTGCTGCGGCTCCTCGACCGGATGGGCCGCTCGAAGGAGCCGGCGGAGGGCTCGGTGCCGGAGAAGGGCGAGCGGATCGCCTTCACCCTGTTCGAGCACGACCAGCGGGTCGGGCCGCAGCTGCCGGAGGCCGAGGAGACGCCCTGGACGCACGGCGGTCCGCCGCGGGCCGACGCCGTGGAACTGCCCGACGCCGTGACCCCGGAGGACGTGCTGTGACCGTGTTCGACCTGTCGAGGCCGCCCGTCGGGGACGCGGCGCCGTTCGACCCCTCGGCCGCCGCGGGCCGGGCGACGGCCGACATCCTCGCGGCCACCCTGCACGGCACCGCGCGCGGGGTGGTGGTGGACTCCCCGCCCGGCGCCGGGAAGTCGACGCTGGTGGTGCGGGCCGCCCTCGAACTGGCCGCGGAGGGACGCCCGCTGATGGTGGTGGCCCAGACGAACGCGCAGGTGGACGACCTGGTGCTGCGGCTCGCCGAGAAGGAGCCGGACCTGGAGGTCGGCCGGCTCCACTCGAACGACAGCGACCCGTACGACAAGGCGCTGAACGACCTGGAGAACGTACGGAAGTCGGCGAAGGCGGGTGAGCTCGCCGGGCTGCCGGTGGTCCTCTCCACGGCCGCCAAGTGGGCGCACGTGAAGAACGTCGAGCCGTGGGCGCACGCGATCGTCGACGAGGCGTACCAGATGCGCTCGGACGCGCTGCTCGCGGTGGCGGGGCTCTTCGAGCGGGCCCTGTTCGTGGGCGATCCCGGGCAGCTGGACCCGTTCTCGGTGGTGGGCGCCGAGCAGTGGGCGGGACTCTCGTACGACCCGTCGGCGAGCGCGGTCTCCACCCTGCTCGCGCACAACCCCGACCTGCCGCAGCACCGGCTGCCGGTGTCCTGGCGGCTGCCGGCCTCGGCGGCGCCGCTGGTCTCGGACGCGTTCTATCCGTTCACGCCGTTCCGCAGCGGCACCGGGCCCGGCGACCGGCGGCTCTCCTTCGCGGTCGCCTCGGACGGCTCGGGGCCCGACCGGGTGCTGGACGAGGCGGCGGAGTCGGGCTGGGGCCTGCTCGAACTGCCCGCCCGGCACACCCCCCGCACCGACCCGGAGGCGGTGGCCGCGGTCGCCGTCGTGGTGCGCCGGCTCCTCGACCGGGGCGGGGCCGCGGTCTCCGAGCGCTCGGAGACCCCCGTGCCGCTGACGCCCGACCGGGTCGCGGTCGGCACCGCGCACCGCGACCAGGCGGCGGCGGTCCGCGCGGCCCTCGCCGGGCTGGGCGTCACGGGCGTGACGGTGGACACCGCGAACCGGCTCCAGGGACGCGAGTACGACGTGACGGTCGTCCTCCACCCGCTGTCCGGCCGGCCCGACGCGACCGCCTTCCACCTGGAGACGGGCCGGCTGTGCGTGCTCGCCTCCCGGCACCGGCACGCGTGCGTCGTGGTCTGCCGGGCGGGCGTCGCGGACCTGCTCGACGCCCACCCGTCGACCGAGCCGGTGCAGCTGGGCGCCGCCGTGTCGTTCCCGGACGGCTGGGAGGCGAACCACGCGGTCCTCTCCCACCTGGAGGAGCACCGCGTCACCTGGACGCCCTGACCGCGGCGGGGCCGGGCGGCCCGTGCGCGCCACGGCCCGACGCCCTCTTGCGGGGCGCGGGACAATGGAGAGCGGCCCGGGGTTCCGGGCCGCCCGTGTGCGGGGAGCCGGTGCGCGACGTGCCGGTGCCGTACCGGGGCAACGGGAACGTGAACGGGAACGTGCACATGGACGTGAAGAGGAGAGCGACGATGGCGGAACCCGCGGAGCGGAGCGGACAGCGGCGGCTCAGGCCGGCACCGCTGGTCTTCGAGCCTGCCGAGGCGACCGCCGACCCGGAGCACTTCTTCGACCTGGAGTCGATAGACGACCCCCGGGAGCTGCTGTCCCGCGCGACGGAGCTGACGCTGGCGTTCCGCGCGGCGACGGACCGGGCGACCGAGTTCCAGGCGATCGCGGCGGCGCAGCTGGCGGACCCGCGCCGGTTCGACCGGCTGACGCCCGCGGACGTCGCCGAGCGGGCGCAGTGGACCGAGGACTACGCCCGGAAGATGATCGAGTTCGGCCACGACCTGATCAGGACGAACGGGCGGCCGGCGGAGGACTGAGCCGCGCACGCCCCGGGCCTCCGGCCGGCTCCACGGAGGCGGCCGGAGGCCCGGAGCGTGCGGGGGCTTGGTCATGGGTGGCTGGAATACCACCCCTGGCATATGCCGGGAGGGCACGATACTCCTCGCCCTCCCCTCCTGTCCGGGATTCCGTGAACTCTCGGCGACGGTTACGTGACTCCCGGTAGATCTGGAGCATGACGACGTGGACGCGCGACGAGGCCCCGCACGACATCACCCGGACGCCCTGGGTGCCCCGGATCCTCCGGTTCCCCGGGGAGGGCGACGAGGGGCGGCACCAGCCCGCCCGGGTGACCGCCGACGGCGCCTCCTGGCTCACCTCCGCCACCGGGAGCCGCGAGGCCGCGCTGACCCGCTGGGAGTCGCGGCCGTCCTCCCCGGCCGCACTGCCCTGCGGGACCGTCTTCGACGTCGTCAACGTGGACCCGGTCTTCGGGCGCCGGATGCTGGACCGGCTCTGGGAGGAGGGCCCGGGCTCGGGGCCCGTCGCGGTGCACCGGGGCCGGATGATGCTGTTCGCCGCGCCGGGCACCGCCCAGCGGCTGCCGGCCCTGCTCGACTGGGAGGACTGGGGCGACAGCGTCCCCCGGCCGCTCTGCCACGGGCTCGGGGACGCCGTGACCGTGCCGCCGCTGGTGCCGTCCGACGGCGAGGGACCCCGCTGGCTCGTGGCACCCGACACGCGCAGTCCGTGGCTGCCCGGACCCGAGGTCGTGCTCTGGGCCTGCGTCCGGGCCGCCCGCTCGGCATCCGCCGCCGACGTGCGGGTATCGATTTTTCCTCCCGCCGATCCGGATGCTAATGTCTACGACGTCAGCAGGCGCCGCTAGCTCAGTTGGTTAGAGCAGCTGACTCTTAATCAGCGGGTCCGGGGTTCGAGTCCCTGGCGGCGCACCGACAGAAGAAGCCCCTCGCGGAAGCGGGGGGCTTCTTCGTGTTCCCGGCCGTCCCGGGATCCGGCTCTCAGCCGACGGGGGGCGGGGTGATCCGGACCGTCCAGGCGCCCGCCGCGGTGCGTTCCGCGACCTCCACCCGTACCCCCGTACCGGGCACGGTGAGCGTCTCGCCCTCCTCCAGCGGGGCGTCCGCGAGCGGCGGGTAGACGGAGCGGTCCCAGCAGGCCTCGGTGCGCGGATGGGCGTCGACGACCTCGACGGGCCCGTCGCCGGAGGCGGCGGTGCCGCGGATCCGGTAGACGAGGACGCCCTCGGTGCAGGTGTCGGCGTTGCTCCCGGCCCGGCCCCGCGCCTCGATCGCGAGAACGCTGTCGGGGCCGGTGCGGACCACGGCGAGCCGGGTCCCGAGCGTGGCCCCGGCCGCCGGCTGGGCGTCGGTCGCCTCCAGGGTCACCATCCGGGGGTCCGTCCCCTGGACACAGGCGATCTGCGCGCCGGAGAGCCAGCCGAGCTTCCACTTGTGCCAGCCGAAGAGGTCGGGGGACAGCCCGAACTGGCTGCCCATGACGTCCCAGTCACCCACATGGGTGTCCCAGTCGCCCTTGCCGTCCACCGGGCGGCGGTAGAGGTCGGGCAGGTCGAAGACGTGCCCGGTCTCGTGCGCCAGCACGTTCCGGTCCGGCGGGTGCCGCTCGAAGACGGTGACCACCCGCCTGATCTCGGTGCCGTCGACCTCCAGCGGCTTCTCCAGGTTGACGACCTTGGTCGCGTCGGAGTCCACTCCGGGCGCGTCCGGGTCGGCGACCAGGTAGACGATGTCGTACCGGGAGAAGTCGACGCTCGCGTCGGCGGCGTCGATCGCGTCCCGGAGGTAGGCGGCGCGCTGACCGGCGTCCCAGTCGCGCCGTATGTCGTACGCGCCCGACTCCTTCGGCATGGCGGTCCAGACGCGCTGGATGTCCGGGCGCAGGGTGAACCGCCCGTAGGAGGCGCGGGTGAAGAACTCGCTGGTGGCGGGGAAGTGGTCGGCGGCCAGTTCGGCCGGGTCGTTGAGTGGCTCGGAGTCCGGGAACGACAGGAAGATCATGACCGCGTCGAGGGGGCGGTCGGGGCGCGGATACGACCTGTTCCAGGTGTCGAGGCCGAGCGAGTGATGGGCCGCGGTGCGGGGCAGGACGCAGGGCCCGGCCGCCGGGGCTCCGACGGCGGGCCCGGCGACGAGCCCGGTGGCGGCGAGGGCGGCGAACGAGGTGAGGGCCGCCGCGCCGGCACGCAGCCGCGAGCGTTCCACTCCCCCGAGTGGCTGCTGACCCCTCACGTGGACCTCCGGATCGGGAATGCGGGACACCTCAACCACCTTGTGATGGTTTGCGACGTTTCGCATGTTTCCGCTGCCCCGGTCGGGTGAGGGCGCGCCATGGCGTCGACGCGACACGGACGCGCTTCAGCTCACGGAAAGTCACTTTCGGTCACGTCGGCGTCGACCCGTGTCAGACCTGAGCAGAAACGATCGGGCGGGGTGTTCCGGCGGGAGGCCTCACCGGATCGGCCGTCCCCCGGAGGCACCGTGGAGCTGGAACGCTCCCCCGTACGGGCTCTATGATCGGCACACTCTTCCTCGGCCGACCGTTCCGACCTCTGCGACCGGCCCGACTGCACTACGGGAGCGAGCGTGAGCGGAACCCCCGAAGGACCGGTGCACCCAGAGCCGCCGGAGACGCGCGCGGCGGAGTCCGCACTCACGGAGCGTCACCCCCCGTACGGAGCCGAGCACCGCGTCGGCTGTTCCCCCTCGGAACTCCGGGATCACCGCGCCGCGTTCCGCGCCTCCCCGCTCGCGATGGCCCTCGTCGACCAGCACGGCCTCGTCGTCACGGCCAACGACACCTTCGGCGCCCTCCTCGGCGCCGCGCCGGAGGCACTGCGGGACCAGGCCGCCGCCGACCTCGTCGACCTCGGGTCCGACGGGCGCACCTGGCACGCGTACAGCGAGGTGCTGCGCGGCCGCCGCTCCCGCTTCCGCTGCACCCGCCGCCTCAAGCACGCCGACGGCCGCTCGCTGTGGGTCGAGGTCACCGTGGCCCCGGTGCCCGACAGTCCGCGCGTCCTGGTGTCGATCGCGGACATCAGCGACCGGCGCGAGCTCCAGGCGCGGCTGCGGCACCTCCAGATGCACGACCCGGTGACCCGGCTGCCCAACCGCGCCCTGTTCTTCGAGCGGCTCTCGGCCGCCCTGGAGTCCTCGGCGCAGGACGCGGCGGACATGGCGAGCGCGGCGTCCATCGCGGGCACCGCGAGCACCCCGACCACCGCGGGCACGGCGGACGGCACGGCGGGCACGGCGGCCCGCCGCAGGGCGATCAGCTCTTCCTACGAGTCGTACGGGTATGGCAGAACAGGGCGGATCGGTCTCTGCTACCTGGACCTCGACGGCTTCAAGGCGGTCAACGACACCCTCGGCCACCGGGTCGGCGACCGGCTCCTCGCCGCCGCGGCCGCCCGTCTGACGGAGTGCGCGGACGGCGACGGCTACACCCGCAGCGGCGGCCATCTGGTGGCCCGGCTCGGCGGGGACGAGTTCGCCATCCTGGTCGAGGACTCCACCGGCACCGAGCAACTGGCCGACCTGGCCCGCTCGGTGCTGTGCGCCCTCCAGGAGCCCTTCGACCTGGGCGGCCGGCGGCTCTCGGTCTCCGCGTCGATCGGCGTGGTCGAGCGCTCGGGGGCCGGCACCACGGCGACGGCCCTGATGCAGGACGCCGACACCACGCTGTACTGGGCGAAGGCGGACGGCAAGGCCCGCTGGACCTTCTTCGACCCGGAGCGCAACGCGCACCGGATGACCCGGCAGTCGCTCTCCTCCACGCTCCGGCCGGCCGTGGAGCGGGGGGAGTTCGCCCTGGAGTACCAGCCGCTGGTGGATCTGACGGACGGCGCGGTGCGCGGGGTGGAGGCGCTGGTGCGCTGGCACCACCCCCAGTTCGGCACCCTGCCGCCGAATCGGTTCGTCGGGATCGCCGAGGAGGACGGCTCCATCGTGGAGCTCGGCCGCTGGGTGCTGCGCTCGGCCTGCCTCCAGGCCCGGCAGTGGCAGCAGGACCGTCCGGACGAGCGCCCGATCTTCGTCAGCGTCAACGTGGCGGTCCGCCAGGTCTGGGACTCCGACCTGGTCACCGACGTGGCCGGGATCCTCGCGGAGACGGGGCTCGCCCCGCACCTGCTCCAGCTGGAACTGACCGAGTCCGCGGTGATGGGCTCCGCCGGGCGGCCGCTCCAGGCGCTCCAGGCGCTGAGCGACATGGGGGTGCGGATCGCGATCGACGACTTCGGCACCGGCTACTCGAACCTGGCCTACCTGAGCCGGCTGCCGGTCTCCGTCCTCAAGCTGGACGGCGCGTTCGTCCGGGGCTTCCAGGACGAGGAGCACGCCAACCCGGCCGACGAGCTGATCGTCGAGGCGCTGGTGCAGCTGGCGCACCGGCTGGGGCTGACGGTCACCGCCGAGTGCGTCGAGACCTCGGGGCAGGCGAACCGGCTGCGCAGCATCGGCTGCGACACGGGGCAGGGCTGGCTGTACTCGCGGGCGGTGGCGCCGGACCGCATCCCGGAACTGCTCGGCTCGGAGCCACTGCCGGCCTGAGGCCCGGCGGCCCGGACGCCCCCGGGCGCCGGGCCGGGGCATGGAACTGCCCCCGGCCGGAGGGACATTCCGGGCGGGGGCAGTGGTTCATGCGGGGTTCAGCGGGTGGTGCGGGGCGTCAGCAGGCGCCCTGGTCCTTCCAGACGCCCCACTCYCCGGTSGWGCCSGGSGTCTCGTTCTGGGTCCACCACTGGGCCTTGTACMTGCGGCCGTTGTGGGAGACCWCGTTGCCCGCGTTGTAGARCGTGCCGGCCACGTACGCCGGGACCGAGCCGCAGCCCGTGGGCGGGGTGGTCGGAGGC
>NZ_RDBH01000129.1:383427-395065 GCF_008042145.1 Streptomyces sp. adm13(2018) | reverse complement strand
GCTTCCCCGCCAACAAGCTGACCCTGGGCTACGAGTTCTACTACCGCGGCTGGAAGGGCGTCCCCGCCGGTTCCGCCAACGGCCTCGCGGGCACCGCGACCGGCGGCTCCAACGTCCGCCCGCTGAGCCAGCAGGCCGGCATCGCGCACTACAAGGAGCTCGGCGGCGTGGTGGGCGGGGTGGTGGGGCTGCCGAGCGCGGTGTTGATCTGCTTCAGCAGGGTGGCGTTCTCGTCCAGGCCGAGGAGCGAGTACATCATCGCGCCGCCGAGGCCGCGCTGCTTCGCGTAGTCCACCCGGGCCTGGATGGAGCGCTGGTTGAGGCCGGTGAAGAACTCGCCGTCCTTGTAGAAGTACGAGGCCTTCGCCTGGTCGTCCCAGAAGGTCGTCGCCGCGTTGTCGACGATGCCGCCGAGCTCCTTGTAGTGCGCGATGCCGGCCTGCTGGCTCAGCGGGCGGACGTTGGAGCCGCCGGTCGCGGTGCCCGCGAGGCCGTTGGCGGAACCGGCGGGGACGCCCTTCCAGCCGCGGTAGTAGAACTCGTAGCCCAGGGTCAGCTTGTTGGCGGGGAAGCCGCCGGCGATGCCGTAGGCGGGCTTGCCGTCGATCCAGGAGTCGATCGCGTTGTCGATCGAGTACTTCTCGGTGCCCGGGGCGATCGGGTCGGTCGGGTCGTTCGCGCCGGAGTAGAGCGGCGACTGGTGGTACGTCGGCCCGTCGCCGTCCCAGGCGCCGTGCATGTCGTACGTCATGATGTTGGCGTAGTCCAAGTACTGGCCGATCTTGTCGGTCTCGATGTACTTGATCTTGTCCTGGCCGGCCGGCATGGCGGCGGTCAGCATGTACTTCTTGCCGCCGTTGGCCGCGCCGTACGCGTCGAGCTGCTTGCGGAACTCGGCGAGGAGCAGCGTGAAGTTCTGCTTGTCCTCGGGGGCGTAGTGGTTGCCCAGGTGACCGCCGGAGGAGCCGGGGTACTCCCAGTCGATGTCGATGCCGTCGAAGATGCCGGCCGCCGTGCCCGCGCCTCCGTAGCCGCCCTCGACGGGCAGGTTGCCCTTGAGGTACTGGTCGATGCAGGAGGAGACGAGCTTCTTGCGGCTCGCGTCCGTCTTCGCCGCGTCGCTGAAGTACTTGGAGTAGGTCCAGCCGCCGAGCGAGATGTTGATCTTCAGGTGGGGGTACTTCGCCTTCAGTTCCTTGAACTGGTTGAAGACGCCCACGATCGGCTGGTCCCACTTGTCGGCGACGCCGTCGACGCTGTCCGCCGCGCTGAAGGACTTCTGGTAGTCGGCGTACGAGTCGCCCGCACCGTCACCCGCGTTGGGGTTGTTGTCGTCACCGGCGGCCTTGTTGGCCATGAAACAGGTGAGGTTGGTGGGGTGGATGTTGCCGAACGAGTAGTTGATGACGTCCAGCTGGCTCGCGATGCCCCGGGTGTCGAGGTGCTTGGGGTAGAACGCGTTGCCGTAGACGCTCCACTGGTCGTAGTACGCGATGCGCACACCGCCCGCAGCGGCCGCGGTGGAGGTGTCGGCCGCCTGGGCGGAGCCGAGGCCGACGGTCGCCGCGAGGGCGCCGGCGGCGAGTGCCGTGCTGAGGAGCGCGGCGATCAGGGGCTTACGGGGGTGCACGTGCGGCCTCCATCGGGGGGAGTGCGGGGGTGGTGCCGTACAGGAGCTGGAGCAGTGATAACCGGCACGTGAACAGTGAGTCAATGGTCTGAACCAGATTGAGGACTAGACCAATTGGCAGGAGAAAGGCCTCGTCAGAGCCCCGCAGCACAAAACGGAACCGCCCGCCACCATCGGTGACGAGCGGTTTAAGGTTCACTTAGGGGTGGCGCGGGGGTGGATCCGTGCAGGAACCAACCGCCTCCGGCGACCGGGGTTTTTACCCGGCCGACCCCCGGCCGGAGCGACGTCCGCGCCCTACTCCGCCGGCAGCTCGGGGAGTTCGTAGGCGTCCGCGATGAGCTCGTAGCTCCGCAGCCGCGCCTCGCCGCCGTGCCCGTTCGCCGTGATCATCAGCTCGTCCGCGCCCGTCCGCTTCCGCAGGTCGTCCAGGCCGGTGCGGACCTCGTCGGCGGTGCCGTACACGACGTTCGCCAGCCAGTCGTTCACGAACTCCCGCTCGGCGGGACTGAATCCGTACGCCTCCGCCTCCTCCGGCGTCGGGACGAGGCCGGGGCGGCCGGTGCGCAGCCGGAGCATCGCGAGGGCACCGGAGAGGACCTGGCGGTGGGCCTGCGCCGCCTCGTCGGCGGCGAGCGCCGAGACGCCGATCATCGCGTACGGCGCGTCGAGAACGGCGGAGGGCCGGAAGGACTCCCGGTAGAGGTCGAGCGCCGGGATCGTGTTCCTGGCCGAGAAGTGGTGGGCGAAGGCGAAGGGCAGCCCGAGCAGGCCGGCGAGCCGGGCGCTGAAGCCTGAGGAGCCGAGCAGCCAGATCGGCGGCCGGCCCTTCGGACCCTGGACCGGGCCGGGCACGGCGTGGATCCGGGCGTAGCGGTGGCCGTCCGGGAAGTCGTCGTCGAGGAACCGGGTCAGCTCGGCGAGCTGCTCCGGGAAGTCGTCCGCCCCCTCGTTCAGGGTGGCGGACCTGCGCAGGGCGGCGGCGGTGGCGCCGTCGGTGCCGGGCGCGCGCCCGAGGCCGAGGTCGATCCGGCCCGGGGCGAAGGCCTCCAGGGTGCCGAACTGCTCGGCGATGACCAGCGGGGCGTGGTTGGGCAGCATGACGCCGCCCGAGCCGAGGCGGATGCGCCGGGTGTGGGCGGCGAGGTGGGCGAGGATCACCGCCGGGGACGAGGAGGCCACGCCGGGCATGGAGTGGTGCTCGGCCACCCAGTGGCGGTGGAAGCCGCGCCGCTCGGCGAGCCTGCTCAGCTCGACGCTGGTGGCCAGCGCCTGGGTGGCGGTCCTGCCGCTGCCGACGGTGACCAGGTCCAGCACGGACAGCGGTACGGGCGCGGAGCCCCGCGCCTCTCCTCGAATTGCGTCGGTCACCTTCGGGACCCTCCTCGGCACCCGTGCGGATTCCCCTGGAATCGCACGGAATCATGGACGACTCGCCGCCGGCCCCGGAGTACCCGTGGACCGGCTCGGACCTCGGCACAACAGGAGGGTGTCTCCGTTTATTCCGGGAGGCCCGCCGATGGTTCTCGGCCATCGGACGGGGCCGGAAGGAGCCTGGAAGGGCCGCCACCGCGTCCGTTTCCCCATGAATCATCTCGGGACGACCCCGGGCCGGACGCTCCCGTGGACCCCCTCGGGCACCGCCCTGACCTGAGGCTCTACGGGAAATCCGTGACGGGGGCATATGCCAGCGGGGGCCGGGCCGGTGCAGGGGCCGGACGCTCCGCATCATTCTCGCCAACAGCCGCCCCGCAAAAGGCGCTTGGCGGCTATCGTGGTACGAAAGCTTGCGGTCACAACCTGGTAGGGGGAAACCGTGGCGCTGAAGCCCGAGCCCACCGCGCCGTTCCACTCGGTGCAATACGCCCTGCGCGTCCTCGAGACGGTCTCGCGGCACGGCGGCGGTGTGACGGACGTCCAGATCGCGCGGGAGTCCGGCCTGCCCGTCGCCCACCTGACCTCCCTGCTCCTCATGCTCCGCCGTGAGGGGTACGTCGAGCAGGTCGCCGACGGCGCGTACGTGATCGGGGACTCGCTCGTCCTCCTCGGCTCCGGCCTGACCCGGCGCGAGGCCCTGGAGGCGAAGCTCCAGGAGACCCTGACCGAGCTGCGCGACTCCGTCGGCGCTGCGGTCTACATCAGCCGGTACATCGACGGCGAGGTGAAGATCACCCAGTTCGCCGACGGTCCGCGCACGCCCAAGGTCAACGAATGGGTCGACTTCCGCTCGGCCGCGCACGCCAGCGCGGTCGGCAAGTGCCTGCTCACCCAGCTCGACCAGAACGGACGCCGGGACCACCTGTCCCGGCACAAGATCGCCCGGCTCACCTCCCGGACGATCACCAGCGAGCGACTCCTCTTCTCCAAGCTGGACAGCCAGCCGCCGACCGTCCCGGTGCTCGACCTCCAGGAGTACGCGGTGGGCACGGTCTGCGCGGCCGTACCGCTGACGGCGGGCTCCGCCGTGGGCTGCCTCGCGCTCTCCCTGCCGATCGAGCACGCCCACCGGCTCCGCTCGGCGGCGGACACGCTGAACCGGCGGGCGGCGCCGGTGGTCATGGCGCTGGCCATCTGACCCGGCCGTCCGAGCCGGCCGTCTGACCTGGCCGGACCCGGGAATCCCCGGCGGTCCGGGCCATTCGGGGGTCTCCTCGGCGCGGCCGCGCGGGGTGGTCATGAGCACCCCGCGGGACCGGGTAGTATTTTCTCTGTCAGCAGGCGCCGCTAGCTCAGTTGGTTAGAGCAGCTGACTCTTAATCAGCGGGTCCGGGGTTCGAGTCCCTGGCGGCGCACCGACGGAAGAAGCCCCTCGCGGAAGCGGGGGGCTTCTTCGTGTGCCGAGGGGCTCGGCGGGTCACCGCCCCCGGCCCCCTACGCCCGCAGATAGGTGAGGACGGCCAGGACGCGGCGGTGGGTGTCCTCCGCCGGCGGCAGGTCCAGCTTCGCCAGGATGTTGCCGATGTGCTTGCCGACGGCCGCCTCGGTCACCACCAGACGGCGGGCGATCGCGCCGTTCGACCGGCCCTCGGCGACCAGCCCCAGGACCTCGCGCTCGCGCGGGGTCAGCGCCTCCAGCGGGTCCCGGTGCCGGCGGAGCAGCTGCCGTACGACCTCGGGGTCGACGACCGTACCGCCGTCGGCGACCCGGGCCAGCGCGTCCAGGAACTCCTCCACCTGCCCGACCCGGTCCTTGAGCAGATAGCCGACGCCGGTGCCGTCGCCCGCGTCGAGGAGATCGGCGGCATAGCTGCGCTGCACGTACTGGCTGAGGACGAGGACCGGCAGCGCGGGCCGCTCGGCGCGGAGCGCGACCGCGGCGCGCAGCCCCTCGTCCTGGAAGCCGGGCGGCATCCGGACATCCGTCACGACGATGTCCGGCTCGTGGGCGGCGACGGCCTCGCGCAGGGCGTCAGCCTCGCCGACGGCGGCCACCACCTCGTGGCCGAAGCGGGCCAGCAGCCCGATCAGTCCCTCCCGGAGGAGGACGCCGTCCTCGGCGAGGACGACGCGGAGCGGGCGCTCGGTACGGCGCATGGGATCTCCACTCGGAGGAGGGTCGGCCCGCCCGGCGGGCTCGTGATCGTCAGGGTGCCGTCGAGGACGGCGATCCGGTCGGCCAGCCCGGTCAGGCCGGTGCCCCGGGCCGGGTCGGCGGCGCCGCGGCCGTCGTCCTCGACGTCGATGCGGAGGACGCCGTCCGTGTGCCGGGCGGTGATCCGGGCCCGGGCGGCGCCGCTGTGCCGGCCGATGTTGGCGAGGGCCTCGCAGCCCGCGAAGTAGCCGGCGCTCTCGACCGGCTCCGGCAGCCGGGGCAGCTCGACGTCCGTGGTGACCGGCACCGCCGACCGGTCGGCGGCGTCGACGAGGGCCGGGCCGAGACCGTAGTCGGCGAGGACCTGCGGACGGATGCCGTGGATCAGCTCGCGCAGCTCCGTGAGGACCTGCCCGGCCTCCGCCTGGGCCTTCGCGAGCTGGTCGGCGAGCGGTCCGCCCGGCGGGGCGTCGAGACGGGCGAGGCCGAGGGTCATCATGAGGGCCACCAGGCGCTGCTGGGCGCCGTCGTGCAGATCGCGCTCGATACGGCGGCGCTCCGCCTCGAAGGCGTCGACGAGCCGGGCGCGCGAGGCGATGACCTCGCCGATCGCCCCCTGCGAGGCGGGGTCGCGGGGGGTGAGCAGGGCGCGGGTGCTCCCGCGCACGTCCCCTCCCCAGGGCGCACCCCCGGGCACCCCGCTGCTCCGCCGGCTCCCGGCGGAGCAGCGGGGTGCCCGGGGGTGCGCCCTGGGGAGGGGACGTGCGCGGGAGCGTGCCGTCCGTCAGGCGGCGGGCCGTGCGGGCCGCGTCACGTGAGGCCGCCGCGCCGGAATCCGCGGGGTTCGGGGTCGATGCCGTCATTCGGGTCCACCTCATGCTCTCGGGGTCATCGGAACAAGCGCCGCCAGGTCTCCGGGCCCGGGTAGCCGTCGGCGGCCGCGCCGCGCCAGCCCTGCGCCCGCTGGAACGCCTCGACGTTGCGGCGGTCCGCCTCCGTCCAGCGCGGACCGGGTCCCGACAGGTAGTGCTTGCCGAAGCCCCGCTTCACCAGTTGTTTGCCCAGCTTCTCCACATATGCGTTGGATTGGCCCGGACGGAAGGAGCCACGCCCGGGAAACGCCGTCGCATTCGCGCTCGACCCGCTCGAACCACTCGAACCGCCGATGCTCCGGCCCTTGCCGGTCACCAGGAGCTCCCAGGTGTCCGGGCCGGGCAGACCGTCCGCCTCCCCGCCCTTCCAGCCCTGCGCCAGCTGGAACGCCTGGGTCGCGCGCCGGTCGGCCTCGCCCCACTTCGGGCCGGGTCCCCGGCTGTAGTACTTCTTGCCGCCGCGGTCGACGAGGAGCCGGCCGAGCCGGGTGACGTGCGCGTTGTCGGCGCCGGGTCCGAACATCGCCGCGCCGGGATACGGGGTGACCGCGGCGGCCGGGCCGCCGGCGCTGCCGGAGCCGGCGCCGGCGCCGGCGCCGGCGACGGCCTTGTAGCGGTAGGCCACGTACCGGTCGGAGTTCGCCCAGTACGCCAGCGGCGTCTGCTGCCTCCGCGTCCGCGGCCTGGTCTGCTCGTAGGCGACGTAGGAGGTGTGGGTGTAGTCGCTCCAGCCGCCGAAGATCGTGACGTGCGAGCCGCGCGTCGGGTTCGCCGGGTTGTGGAAGAGCAGGATGTCGCCGGGCTGGAGCTCGGTGCGGTCGATGCGGTCGGCGAAGCGGTCGAGGCTGCCGGTCCACTCGTTGCTGCGGAGGTTCCAGGCCATCGAGATGTAGCCGGAGCAGTCCTGGCGGTAGCCGTCCGACCAGTACTTCTCCATGGAGTACGGGACCTGGGCGGTCACCCACAGCTTGGCGCGGTTGATGATGTCGGCGCGGCTCGTCGTCCGGAGCGTGCCGGTGGAGATCTGACCGGTCGTCGGGTTGACGCCGGGGACGGCCTGACCGCCGGGGCCGGGAGCACCGTGCAGCGGTTCCCGGCCGCCCTGCGGGGTGTCGGGCTGGGGGAACGCGCCCCGCACGGACGCGTCCGCCGGCTCGGTCGGCCCGGCCGCTTCCGCCGCGTCGGCGGGGCCCGCGGGCGGCGGGACGGTGGTCGCGGTGGCGGCCCCGCCGCCGCCGAGCGCCACGCCCGCGGCCGTCACCAGGACCAGGGCGCGGCGCGCGCCGTGCGCGGCCGGGTGGCCGCCCGCCCGGACCGGCAGGCCGAGCGCGAGGTCGCGCCGCTGCCGGGCGCAGCCCGGACAGCCGCAGTCGGCCGCGGGTTCGAACTCCTCGAAAACCGGCACGCTCATGCGATTCCCCTCCACACTCGTCAAGATCTTTTGGCCCTTGGATGTGGGCGCCAGTGTCTCAACTGTCTGGACAAATCGCATTTTGACGGATCGAAGGCCTGATACGACCATCCGACAGGCCGGCGGTGACCGTAATTGGTCAGGAGCACACGCGGACGTCGGGTAGAGTTCTCTCTGTCAGCAGGCGCCGCTAGCTCAGTTGGTTAGAGCAGCTGACTCTTAATCAGCGGGTCCGGGGTTCGAGTCCCTGGCGGCGCACGCGAAGTCAAGACCCCCTCACCGACGGTGAGGGGGTCTTGATCGTTTCTGACGTGACCGGGGCTACCGGAGCTGCCGGGGCTATCGCGTGGCCGAGGTCAGATAGGCCGAGACCACCACGTTCGCCGTGTAGGCGTTCGCCGCCCGGTCGAACGTACCGCCGCAGGTGATCAGCCGGAGCTCCGCCCGGCGGGGGTCCCTCGCCCCGTAGACCTCGCTCGCGTCGAAGCGCTCCCGCGGGTACACCTGGACGTCATCGACGGTGAACTCGGCGACCGATCCGTCCGTACGGGTGACGCGGACCTTCGCGCCCGCGCGGGCCGCGCTCAGGCCGTAGAAGACGGCCGGGCGGGTCTCGGTGTCGACGTGGCCGACGAGGAGGGCCGGGCCCGCGGCGCCCGGCCGGGTGCCGGCGCCGAACCAGCCGACCGTGTGCGGCATCTCGTACGGCGGCGGGTCGATCGCCCCCGTGGCGTCCAGGCCCCGCGCCACGACCGGCGCGTCGATGCCGAGGGAGGGGACCTCGACCCGGCGCGGCGCGACGGGGTCCAGCGGTTCCCTGGCCGGGGGCAGGGCCGCGCCGAAGGGGCGGCCGACCGCGGCGATGTCCCCGGTGGTCGGCGCGGAGCCGCCCCCGGGTCCCTCGGTGACCTCCCGGCCCCAGAGCCAGAGCCCGAGCAGCAGCAGCGCCCAGGCCACGCCGGTGACGAGTCGCCCGGTGCCCGCCGGGCGGGAGCCGGACGCCACCGTCACTCCGTGCCCGAACCCGTACCCGTACCGGTGTCCGTGTCGGCGGTCCCGCGGCGGGAGCTGCGGAACGCGACCGCCACGGCGGCGACGGCGGCCAGGCCGAGGCCCAGCAGGGTGTACGGGGTGCCGAGGCCGCTCTCGCTGGTGGTCTGGGCGACGCCGGGCGCGGCCGGGGCGGCGAAGGCGGCCGTGCCGCCGCCGCCCGCGCGGACCGGGGCGACCGGGCTCGCGTGAGGGGTCGGCTCATGCGTCGGCTCGTACGTGGGCCGGTACGTCGGCTTCCACGTCGGCTCGTGCGTGGGCCTGCGGGTCGGCTCGTGCGTCGGCTTCCGGCGCTCGACGCGCACGCTGCCGGCGTCCGGGTGGACGTGGCCGTCGCAGGTCACGCTGACCTTGTACGTACCGTTCTCCAGCCGGGTCCTGACCGTGGTGTCGCCGAACAGCGGGGCGCCGCCGCCGTCCCGCCCGGTGAGCTCCGCGTCGGCGACGAACGCCGGGGACTTCGCGGCACCCCTCGTGCCCTTGCAGCCCTGGACGCGGATGTCGATGTCCGCGCCGGGCGAGGCGGTGGACGGGGTGACGGTGACCTTCACCCCGTCGTGGGCGTACGCGCCGCCGGCCGCGGGAGCCAGTACGAGCACGAGGGCCGCCCCTGCGGCACCGAGAGCGATGGAACCTGAACGCATCGTGACCTCCTGCATACAGGCAGGGTCACCCGGATCGGGACTCTCCGCATCCGCAGGGCGCCGGCGAGCGGCCGTCACACGCGGTCGACGATGTCCGCGATCGACTTGACGATCTTGGAGGGGCGGAACGGGAAGCGGTCGATCTCCGCCTGCGAGGTCAGACCGGTCAGCACCAGGAAGGTCTGCATGCCCGCCTCCAGGCCCGCCAGGATGTCGGTGTCCATCCGGTCGCCGATCATGGCGCTGGTCTCGGAGTGGGCGCCGATCGCGTTCAGGCCGGTGCGCATCATGAGCGGGTTCGGCTTGCCCGCGAAGTACGGGTCCTTGCCGGTGGCCTTCGTGATGAGCGCGGCGACCGAGCCGGTGGCGGGCAGCGGGCCCTCCAGGGACGGGCCGGTCTCGTCGGGGTTGGTGCAGATGAAGCGGGCGCCGGCGTTGATGAGCCGGACGGCCTTGGTCATCGCCTCGAAGGAGTACGTACGGGTCTCGCCGAGCACCACGTAGTCCGGGTCGTGGTCGGTGAGGACGTACCCGATGTCGTGCAGGGCGGTGGTCAGGCCGGCCTCGCCGATGACGTACGCGGTGCCGCCGGGGCGCTGGTCGTCGAGGAACTTGGCGGTGGCGAGGGCCGAGGTCCAGATGTTCTCGACGGGGACCTCCAGACCCATCCGGGCGAGCCGGGCGTGCAGGTCGCGGGCCGTGTAGATCGAGTTGTTCGTGAGGACCAGGAAGGGCTTCCCGGTCTCCCGCAGCTTCCTGATGAACGCGTCGGCGCCGGGGATCGGTACGCCCTCGTGGATGAGGACGCCGTCCATGTCGGTCAGCCAGGATTCGATCGGCTTGCGCTCTGCCATGGGTGCGGGACTCCTGCCGTGCGAAATGCGGTGTGCTGGGGCGCCGCGACAGCGCTGTGGCGACGCCCCCAGCCTAGTCAGGAAGCCGTGACCCTGACCCCGTCGATCACCCAGTACCAGTTGTTGGCGCCGGTGTAGCGGAAGCGGAAGCCCACGGTGGACGCGCCGGCCGGGACGGCGACCGTGAGGGACTGCGGCTGCGAGATCACGTCGGCGGTGTAGCTCTTCACGACGGTCGGGGTGCCGCCGTTGAAGACGGCCTGGACCTGGGCGGTCTGGGCGCCCTCCTGGCGGTAGAGGGTGGTGAAGTCCAGGGTGACCCGGCTCTTCCCCGAGACGGCGTACGCCGGGGTCACCAGCGTCGAGTCGTACGTCCCCGAGAACGCCTTGTCGGCCCACTCGTCGGAGTCGGCGACGGCGAAGACGCCGCGGGCCCGTACGTTCAGCTCGCGGGACTGGTCGCGCTGGGTGCGGGACCAGAACTCGTCGGTGGCGAAGGACCAGCCGCGCCACTCGGTCATGCCGCCGGTGCCCATGGCGTTGTCGATGACGGACCAGCCGCTGGGCGCGGTGCGGGTGAAGCCGAGGACGCCGGCGGGGATGCCGGTCTCGTCGACGCGCCCGGTCAGCGAGCCCTGGAGGGTGTCGAAGGGGTCGGTGGAGCGTTCCTGGATCGGCTTGCCGTCGAGGCCCCAGGACGCGGCGGGGGTGATGCCGAGCTGGCGGAAGACGGTGGCGGCGACGTCGACGAGCCGGGTGTCGAGGGGGCGGGCGCCGGCGGCGATGCCGGGTCCCTGGGCGAGGACGAAGGTGCGGCGCTCCTCGATGGAGGAGCCGCCGTGGCCGCCGCCGTCGGTGTGGCCGTGGTCGGTGGTGACGATGACGGTCCAGCGTTCGGTGGCGTACGCCGGGCGGGCCTTGATCGCGGCGAGGAGGCGGCCGAGGTAGCCGTCCTGGACGTCGATGGCGTCGAGGTACCTGGGGCTGGCGGCGCCGTGGTTGTGGCCGATCTCGTCGGTCTCGCCGAAGTAGACGAAGAGGACGTCGGGGTTCTGGTTGCGCAGGACGTCCTCGGTGATGTCGGTGATCACCTTGTCGTTGACGACGTAGTCGTTGTTGTACACGAGCTTGGCGTCGGCGCCGGGGGTGACGGTGCCGTGGGTGTCGAGCTCGGGCCAGTCGACGGCGGCGAAGAGCGAGAGGCCGGGGCGGACCTGGTTCAGGCGGGCGAGGAAGCCGGGGTACTGGCCGTAGTTCTTGCCGGTGAAGGTGTTGTCCTTCACGCCGTGCTTGTCGGGCCAGACGCCGGTGGAGACGGTGGACCAGCCGGGGCCCGAGGAGGTCGCCGCCATCGGGTTGGCGTAGAGCAGGGAGCGGCCGTAGGTGCCGTTCGCCATCAGGGACTTGAGGTGCGGCGCCTTGGCCGCGTCGATCCGGTCGTGACGCAGTCCGTCCATGCCGACGACGAGCACCTTGTCCTTGCTGGTGCCGTCGGGGAGCGTGGGCGCGGCGGCGGCCCGGGCCGTGGGGGCGGTGGCGAGGCCGGTGGCGGCGACGGCCGCGGTGGCACCGGCGGCGGCGAGCACGGTGCGGCGGGGGATGCCGGTGATCGGCATGTCGGAGTCCTCCGTGGGCGGGGTCGAGT
>NZ_RDBH01000129.1:380470-383327 GCF_008042145.1 Streptomyces sp. adm13(2018) | reverse complement strand
GGGTGGGGTCGATGGGGGTGCGGGCGCACGTCAACGCCCCTGATCCCGCAGGGGCGTTGGTCCGTACCCGTTATCCTTCCGCGATCAACGAGGGTCATTCCAGGGGCGTACGGTGAACTCTTAGCTGCCGGTCGCGGACTTCCATGCGTCGACGTACGTCGTGAGGTTCTCGTCGATGTCGGCCCAGTCCGGTTCGAAGACCTCGACGCCCTCCATCAGCCGGGCGAGTTCGACGGCGTTGGCGTCGGTCGCCTTGACGTCCTTGCGGGCGGGGAAGCCGCCGCCGACGGCGCTGACCTCGCGCTGGGCGCCTTCGGTCAGCATGAAGTCGAGGAGCTTCCTGCCGTTCTCGGAGTGCGGGGCCCTGTCCACCAGGCCGGCCGCGTACGGCAGGGCGAAGGTGGTCGGCTTCCCCCCGTCCCTGGCCGGGAACCAGATGCCGAGGTTCGGCATCGTCTTGGACTGGGCGAAGTTCATCTGCACGTCGCCGTTGGCGACGAGGAGTTCGCCCTTGTCCACCTTGGGGGCGAGCTTGGAGGTGGAGGAGGACGGGCCGACGTTGTTGGCCTGGAGCTTCTTCAGGTACTCCATGGCCGGCTCCCGGCCGCCGAAGTCGTGCATGGCCTTGATGAGGACGGCGGTGCCGTCGCCCGCGACGCCCGGGGTGGAGTACTGGAGCCTGTTCTTGAACCTGCCGTCGAGCAGCTCCTCCCAGGTCGTGGGGGCGGTGGGGAGTTCCTTCGTGTTGTGGATGAAGCCGAAGTAGTTGTTGACGACCGAGGTCCAGGTGCCGTCGGCCGCCTTGTCGCCGCCGCCGACCTGGTCGGCGCCCCGCGGGGTGTACTTCTGGAGCAGGCCCTTGGAGGCGGCCTGCTGGATGAAGGGCGGCAGGGTCACGAGGACGTCGGCCTGGGTGTTGCTCTTCTCGCGGAGGGCGCGCTGCACCATCTCGCCGGAGCCGCCCTCGACGTACTCGACCTTGATGCCGGTCTTCTTCTCGAAGTCGGCGAAGACCTTGTCGTACCAGCCGTCGCCCGCCTCGCCCTGGAGGCCGTCGGCGCTGTAGACGGTGACGGTCTTCTCGTCGGCGGCGGCGGTGGAGCCGCCGCAGGCGGTGAGCCCGGCGGCGAGGACGAGGGAGCCGGTGACRGCGGCGAGCGGCCTGGTGTACGTACGCATGACGTCGTTCTCTCCTGAGGATCTGGGGGTACGGGGAAGGGCAGGGGCAGGAACGGGGGTACGGCGGGGGTACGGGGTGGGGCGTTGCGGCCTCTAGCGGTAGGAGGCCTTGGTGCGGATGCGGGAGACCGCGAGCAGGACCAGCAGGGTCGTGGCCATGAGGACCACGGCGAGCGCCGATCCGGTGAAGAGGGAGCCGCGGTCGGTGGCGGTGAAGACGAGCACCGGGAGCGGCATCCAGTCCGGCGGGTAGAGCATCATCGTGGCGCTCAGCTCGCCCATGGACAGGGCGAAGCAGAGCCCGGCGGCCGCGTTCAGGGACGGCAGCAGGAGGGGCAGCCGCACCCGGAGCAGGACGTACGAGGGGCGGGCGCCGAGGCTGGCCGCCGCCTGCTCGTACATCGGGTCGAGCCGCTGGACGGCGGCCGACACCGACTGGTGGGCGAAGGCCGTGACGAGCACGGTGTGGGCGAGGATCACGATCCAGCGGGTGCCGTTGAGGAGCAGCGGCGGCTGCGAGAACGCGACGAGGACGGCGAGGCCGACGACCACGGACGGTACGGCGACCGGCAGCATGAACAGCGCGTCGAGGACCCGCTTGCCCTTCCTGCCGAGCGCGGCGCCGGCGAGCGCGGCCCAGGTTCCGGCGGTCAGCGCGACGAGGCTCGCGGCGACGGCGGTGACGAGGCTGGTGGTGAGGGCCTGGAGGGACTCGCCGCGGACGGCCGCCGCGTAGTGCTCCGTGGTCGGCCCGGAGGGGAGGGCGCCGGACCAGTGCGTGGAGAACGAGGCCGCGACGATGACCAGGAGGGGCAGGGCGAAGAGCGGGACGAACAGCACGGCGAACATGCCCCAGGCCGTCCACCTGCCCGTACGGCTATGCACCAGCACGGCGGCTCACCCCCCGGTAGAGGACGTAGAGGCCCACGGAGAGGGCGACGTTGACGACGGCGACGACGCACGCGGCCGCGTAGTCGGATTCGAGGATGGCCTTGCCGTAGACGAGCATCGGGAGGGTCGTGACGCCCTTGGCCCCGGTGAAGAGCACGATCCCGAACTCGTTCAGGCACAGGACGAGGACGAGGCTGCCGCCGGCCGCGAGCGCGGGCAGCGCCTCCGGCAGGATCACCTGCCGGACGATCCGCAGCGGCCGGGCGCCGAGCGAGGACGCGACCTCCAGCTGGGCCGTCTCCAGCTGCGAGAAGGCGGCGAGCAGCGGCCGCATCACGAACGGCGTGAAGTAGGTGATCTCGGCGAGGAGGACGCCCCACGGGGTGGTCAGGAACCCGAAGGGGCCCGTGGGGTCCCCCGTGACGTCGGTCCACACACCGTTGGCCATGCCGACCGTGCCGTAGAGGAACAGCAGGGCGAGCGTGATCAGGAAGGACGGGAAGGAGAGGAAGACGTCGATGAACTTCGCCACCGCCTTCGCGCCGGGGAAGGGCACGAACGCGATCACGACCGCGAGCACGAAGCCGAGGACGAGACATCCGGCGGTGGAGGCGACGGCGAGCCACACGGTGGTGACGAGCGCCTCGCGGAAGGACACGGAGCCGAGGACCTCGCCGTACGCGCCGGGGGCCAGGGACTCCTGGACGACGAGGGCGAGCGGGTAGAGGAAGACGACGGCGAGGAGGGCGACCGGGGGCAGGACCCAGAGGAGGGCGGGGCTGAGCCG
>NZ_RDBH01000129.1:365972-380370 GCF_008042145.1 Streptomyces sp. adm13(2018) | reverse complement strand
GTGGTCGGGAGTCCTGGGGTGGCGCCGGTCGGCGGCTGGCCCTCGGTGCGGCCCGGGGTCCTAGCGTTCATCGGCCACCCCCGCGGCGTGGCCGTCGGTCACCCCCGCGGCGAGCAGCACCGCGTCCTCGGGCGCGAAGTGCAGCGTCACCTCGGTGCCGAGGACCGGCGTCTCCCGCAGCTCGCGTACGTCCGCCGTGACGCGGTGGCCGCCGACCTCGACGAGGAGGCGGTGGGTGGAGCCGCGCCACTGGACCTCGGCGAGCCGGCCCCGGAGCGGGTTCGGGCCCTCGCCGAGGCCGACCAGGTGGGGGCGTACGCAGAGCGTGGCCGCCGACCCGGCGGCCGCACCCGCGACCGGGACTTCGAGCCGCGTCCCGGCCAGGACGACGCCGTCCGCGGCGACCGTCACCGGCAGCAGGTTGGCGTTGCCCACGAACGAGGCCGTGAACTCCGTCCGCGGTCTGCGGTAGAGCTCCTGCGGGGTGCCGCAGTCCTGGAGCCGGGCCCGGTCCATGACGGCGATGCGGTCCGCGAGGGTCAGCGCCTCGACCTGGTCGTGGGTGACGTACAGGATCGACACGTCGGGCAGTTCGCGGTGGAGGCGGGCCAGCTCGGCCAGCATCCCGGAGCGCAGCTGCGCGTCCAGCGCGGAGAGCGGCTCGTCGAGGAGGAGGACCCGGGGCCGGATGGCGAGCGCGCGGGCGATCGCGACGCGCTGCTGCTGGCCGCCGGAGAGCTCCCGCGGGTACCGGTGGGCGTAGGCCGCCATGCCGGTCATCTCCAGGGCCTCGGCGACCCGGCCGGGGATCTCGGCCTTGGGCGTCTTGCGCGCCTTCAGGCCGAAGGCGACGTTGGCCGCGACCCGCAGGTGCGGGAAGAGGGCGTACTGCTGGACGACCATGCCGATGCCCCGCTGGTACGGCGGGAGGCCTGTGACGTCACGGTCGCCGAGGAACACCCGCCCGGAGGCCGGCCGGACGAACCCGGCGACGGTCCGCAGCGCGGTGGTCTTGCCGGAGCCCGAGGGCCCGAGGAGGGCCATGACCTCGCCGGGCTCGACGGTCAGGTCGAGCCGGTCGAGGACGGTGGTGCCGCCGTAGGCGACGGACACGGCGTCGAAGCGGATGCCGCTGGTCATGCCTCCGACTCCTCCATCAGCGCGGGGAGTCCGGCGATCGAGTCCAGGACGTGCGTCGCGCCGTGCTCCCGGAGCGCCGCCTCGCCGTGCGCGCCCGTCAGGACGCCCGCGACGATCCCGGCACCGGCCCGGACGCCGCTGAGCATGTCGTACGAGGTGTCCCCCGCGACCACGAGTCGGCGGACGTCGTCGACGGCTCCGGTACGGAGGAACGCGGCGAGGACCATGTCCGGGTGGGGGCGGCCGCGGCCGCCGGCGTCCGCCGGGCAGAGGGTCAGCTCCACCAGGTCCCGCCAGCCGAGCGCGTCGAGGATGGCGTCCTGGGTGACCCGGGCGAAGCCGGTGGTGAGGACCACCCGGCGGCCCTGGTCCCTCAGTTCGGCGATGGCCTCGGCGGCGCCGGGTATCGGGGCGATCCTGCCGCCGGAGACCAGCTCGCCGTAGGCCGTCTCGAAGGCGAGGTTGGCCTCCTGGGCGCGGGTCTCGTCGCCGCCGAAGAGGTGGCGGAAGACGGAGATCTTGGACTCGCCCATCGTGGCGCGGACGTAGTCGATCATCGTGGCGGGGTCCTCGCCGAGGCGCTCGGCGGCGGCCGTGAAGGCCTGCTCGACGAGTCCGCCGTCGGCGACGGTGGTGCCGGCCATGTCGAGGACGACGAGGTTCATCGTGTGGGTGCTCATGCGGTTCACCAGCCCAGTTCGTTCGCGGTCGTCTCGCCGATGGCGGGCGAGCAGGTCATGCCCCGGCCGCCGGGTCCGGTCACCAGCCACACCCCGTCGCGGACCCGCTGGCGGTGGACGACCCGGCCGGTGTCGACGCACTGCGCGTACACCCCGGCCCAGCGCCGCCTGATCCTCGGCAGCGGGCGGCCGAGGAAGGACTCGACGACGCGGGTGAGGTGCTCGTAGGGGTCTTCGAGGGTGTCGAAGGCGAAGGGGTGCTCGTACTCGTGGGTGTCGCCGATGGTCAGCCCGCCGTCCAGGCGCTGCACCATGAGGAGCTGCATCCTGTGGGCGGCGGCGGTCGGGTCCTGCGGCTGCGCGGCCTGGAGGGAGTCCAGGGCCCCGGAGGCGTAGGCCGGGTAGTAGCGGAAGGAGTCGGCGTCGGCAACGGAGGTGGTCAGCGCCTCGCCGAGGGGGTCGGTCTGCATCATCTGGAGCCGCACCCGGCGGACGGGGATCTCGCCGGCGACCTCGCGGACGAGCCCGGAGAGCGCGGCGCCGGTGCACAGGACGACGGCGTCGCCGCGGTGCACCTCACCGCGGTCGTCGCGGACGGCGTCCTCACCGACGACGTCACGGACCTCGCGGTTCGGCAGGAAGGTGTACCTCCCGGTGGCGAGGAGGGCCTCGCGGAGCGCGAGCTGTGCGGGGCGGGGCTCGACGGCGGCGTCCCGCTCGCACCAGAGGGCCGCCTCGAACGTGCCCCGCAGGGCCGGGTTGACGGCCCGGGCCTCGTCGGCCGTCAGCAGCTTGTAGCCGCGGGCGGCGGCGTCGGGGCGGGCCACGGCGGCCTCGGCGACGGCGAGTTCCAGCGCGTTGCGCACGGGGGTGAGCGAGCCGATGGCCCGGAAGCCCAGGCCGGGGACGCGGGCGCCGATCGCCTCCCAGAGCTCCCGGGCGCGCAGGGCGGTGTCCAGCTCCTCTCCGCCCGCCCGTCCGCTCACCCAGATCTGGCCGAAGTTCCGGAGGGACGCTCCGCGCGCCTCGGCCTCGCGCTCGATGTGTACGACCTCGTGGCCGCGTTCCACTGCGTGCCAGGCGTGCATGGTTCCCACCACGCCGGCTCCTACGACGATCACCTTCATGCCGTCGACGGTCCTGGGGCCGGGTGGCCCGGACGGGGCCGGTGGGCGACGGGACCGTGAACGGCCCGCCAAGCTTGGACCAGACCCGTTATCGTTCTGAGATAAAAAGGAGCCGGTTCACGGCGATGATCCGCGGTGTTTCGGCGGACCGGCGGCGCTGCGGAGGATCAGCCGCGCTGCCCCAGGTGGGCGGTGAAGCTGAACCGGTCGCCCCGGTAGAGGGTGCGGACCCGCTCCAGGGGGCGGCCCGCGGTGTCCCGCGAGACGCGGTGGAGCAGCAGCATCGGCAGCGCCGGCGGGGTGCCGACGAGCAGGGCCTCGCGCGGGGTGGCCAGCACCGTCTCGATGCGCTCGTCGGCGTCGCCGAAGGAGATGCCGAGGCGGTCGTGGAGGTAGGCGTAGAAGGAGGAGTCCGGGTCGAACTCGGTGTCCAGGTGCGGGGCGCGGGCCTCGGAGACGTACGTGCTCTCCAGGCCGACGCGCTCGTCGTCGGCGAGCAGCACGCGCTCCATGTGCCACACGGGGGCGCCGCGTTCGGCCCCGACCTCGGGGGCCAGCGCCTCCGGGCAGGGGAACCGGTCGAGCGAGATCAGGCTGCGGCCGGGGCGGCGGCCCTGCCGGCGGACGCCCTCCGTGTAGCTCGCGAGCGACAGGGGCTGTTCGAGCTTGGGGCCCGCGACGACCGTGCCCCGGCCCTGGCGGCGCACCCGTCCCTCCAGGAGGAGTTCGCGCAGCGCCTGCCGGACGGTCTCGCGGGACACCTCGTAGCGGACGGCGAGGTCGCGCTCGGTGGGCAGCAGCCCACCCTCCCCCAACTCGTCGACCATCAGGGCGAGTTTGGCCTTGACGGCGTAGTACTTGGGCACGCGGCCGTGCTCCGGGATGCCGGAGTTCACGGGGGCGCCCGGGGTGCCGGGGGTGTTCGGGTAGTTCACCGGGGGATGGTCGCAGACGGGGATGAACGGGAAGGTGTACGCGGCATGTCTCACCGGTGCCGGCGGCGGCGGGCGGCGCGGACGAGGACGACGCCGAGGACGACCAGGCCGGCCGCGAGCCCGCCGCCGAGCGCGGCCCTCCTCTCCGACTCCCGTCCGGTACTGGCGAGTTCGTCGTCCGGGCCGGCGAGCACGAGGTCGTCCGGGTTCTGGGTGGCGGTGCCCTGCGGGCGGGGGGTCGCGGTGGCCTCACCGACCTCGCGGGCACGGTCGCCGGGCGGCGCACCCGCGCCCTCCCTCACCGACCTCGCGGGCACGGTCGCCGGGCGGCGCACCCGCGCCCTCCCCCAGGTCCAGCGCGCGGGTGCGCCGCCCGGCGACCGTGCCCGCGAGGTCGGTGAGGAGGGTGGTCAGCTCGTCGCGGTCGAGGTGGACGCCGACGGCGTACCCGGCGGTGGGGACGAGCCGCAGGACCGTGCGGGGTTTGCCGCCGGTCGAGGCGCGGTGGCCGGCCTCCGTGGCGAGGCCCTCGGACCGCAGCCGCGCCGTGATCTTGCTGACGGCCTGTGGGGTGAGCGCGGTCCGTTCGGCGAGCTCCAGGCGGCTGATCCCGTCCTCGCCCGCCGTGCGCAGCAGGTCGAGGACGAGCGCCGCGTTGGGGCTGCGCAGGGCCGGCACGTTCACTGCACCACTCCGATCAGGTCCGTCTCCACCTGCCCATTGTCCCCGTCGCTTGCACTTTGGCAACACCGTTGCTTAAGTGAGGGACATGACTGGCACCCCCCGCACCCCCCTCCGCGTCGGCCTCGTCGGCTACGGCCTCGCGGGTTCCGTCTTCCACGCTCCGCTGATCTCCGCGTCCGAGGACCTCGACCTCGCCGCCGTCACCACCGGCAACCCCGAGCGGGCCGCCGAGGTCCGCGCCGCCCACCCGGGCGTCCGGGTCCTCGCCACCCCCGAGGAGCTGTGGGCGGACGGAGCGGCGGACGAGCTCGATCTGGTCGTCGTCGCCTCCCCGAACAAGACGCACGTCGCGATCGCCACCGCCGCCCTGGAGGCGGGCCTGCCGGTGGTCGTCGACAAGCCGCTGGCCGGGACCGCCGCCGAGGCCCGCGCCCTCGCGACCCTCGCCGAGGAGCGGGGCCTGCTGCTCTCCGTCTTCCAGAACCGCCGCTGGGACAGCGACTTCCGCACCCTGCGCCACCTCATCGACGAGGGCGCGCTCGGCGAGGTCCAGCGCTTCGAGTCCCGGTTCGAGCGGTGGCGCCCGCGGCCGAAGGGCGGCTGGCGCGAGTCCGGCGCGCCGGACGAGATCGGCGGCCTGCTCTACGACCTGGGCAGCCACGTCGTCGACCAGGCCCTCGTCCTGTTCGGCCCGGTGGTCTCCGTGTACGCCGAGTCGGACGTCCGCCGGCCGGGCGCCGAGGCCGACGACGACACCTTCCTCGCACTCACCCACGCGAACGGCGTCCGTTCGCACCTGTACGTGAGTGCCACGACCGCCCAGCTCGGCCCGCGTTTCCGGGTGCTCGGGCAGCGCGCGGGCTTCGTGAAGTACGGGCTCGACCCGCAGGAGGCGGCCCTCCGCGAGGGGCTGCGGCCGGGGCCGGGCACGGCGTGGGGCGTGGAGCAGGAGGAGCTGTGGGGCCGGCTCGGCGCCGGCGAGTCACCGCTGACCGGCGGCGGCACCCCGGTCGAGTCGCTGCCGGGTGACTACCCCGCGTACTACGCGGCCGTCGCCGCCGCCCTGCGCGGCACCGGCGAGAACCCGGTGACGGCACACCAGGCCGCGGCCGCGCTCGACGTCCTGGAGGCGGCGAGGCGGTCCGCCCGCGAGGGGATCACGGTGGCGCTGTGAGCGGCTCCGAGATCATCGAAGAGGTCGTCGAAGAGCTCATCGAAGAGGTCGTCGAACTGGAGGCCCAGGAGGCCCGGCTGGTCCTTCCCCGCTTCACGTACGAGGACGCCTGGACGCTCGGCGGACTGCTCGTCGGCATGGCGCGCGAGCGCGGGGCGCCGGTGGCGGTCGACATCCGGCGCGGGCCGCAGCAACTGTTCCACTGCGCGCTGCCGGGGTCGAGCGCGGACAACGACGCGTGGATCGACCGCAAGCGGCGGGTGGTCGAGCGGTACGGCGTGAGCTCGCTGTTGGTCGGCGCCCGGTTCCGGGCCAAGGGGACGACCTTCGAGGCGTCCTCGCGCCTCGACCCGGACCGGTACGCGGCGCACGGCGGCGCGTTCCCGCTCGCCGTCGAGGGCGCGGGAGTGATCGGCTCGGTCACGGTCTCGGGACTCCCGCAGCTGGAGGACCACGCGATGGTCGTCGAGGCCCTGGAACGCCTCCTGACCTCGTACGCCCCGGTCCTCGGGTCCGGCTCCGGCTCCGGCTCCGGCTCCGACTGAGCGCGCGGACGCCGGGCTGACGGCCGCCGGACGCCCGTACGGGCACGGCGGCCGACCGGCGTTCGAGAACGGGGCCGGCCACCGAGTCCGGCTCAGGCGCTCTTGAGCTCCTGCCGCTGGCGGCCCAGTCCCTCGACCTCCAGCTCGACGACGTCCCCGGGGCGCAGGTACGGCTTGGGCTCCGGCTGTCCCATGGCGACGCCGGCGGGGGTGCCGGTGTTGATCACGTCGCCCGGGTAGAGCGTCATGAACCGGCTGACGTACCGGACGACCTCGGCGACGGGGAAGATCTGGTCCGAGGTGTGACCGTCCTGCTTGAGCTCGCCGTTGACCCAGAGGCGCAGGCCGAGTGCCTGCGGGTCCGGCACCTCGTCCGCGGTGACGAGCCAGGGGCCGAACGGGTTGAAGGTCTCGCAGTTCTTGCCCTTGTCCCAGGTGCCGCCCCGCTCGATCTGGAACTCGCGCTCGGAGACGTCGTGGGCGACGGCGTAGCCGGCGACGTGCGCGAGGGCCTCCTCGTCGGTCTCCAGGTAGCGGGCGGTGCGGCCGATGACGATCGCGAGCTCCACCTCCCAGTCGGTCTTCACCGAGCCGCGCGGGACGAGCACGGTGTCGTCGGGGCCGACGACGGTGTCGGCGGCCTTGAGGAAGACGACGGGCTCGGCGGGGGTGGCCTGCCCGGTCTCGGCGGCGTGTCCGTGGTAGTTCAGCCCGATGCACACGACCTTGCCGATCCGGCCGACGGGCGGACCGACGCGCAGCCCGGTCGCGTCGAGCGCGGGCAGCACGCCGGCACCGGCGGCGGCCCGTACCCGGTCGAGGGTGGACGCGTCGGCGAGCAGACTGCCGTCGATGTCGTCGACCAGCGCGGACAGGTCGCGGAGCGTCCCGTCCTGGTCGAGCAGGGCGGGACGCTCGGCTCCCGGCGGACCGACTCGCAGCAGCTTCATGGACTTCTCCCTGTGGTCGAGGCGGGCCCGGGAAAGGGCCCTGAGGTACCCCGGCCGATGGAGTGCGGCCATCGGAGGATTGGTCGATCCTCCAAGAGAACGGGTCACTCTGCAAGACCCCGTTCAGCCATTGGACCCTTACGCGCGAGTAGCAAGCGGAACGGGCCCCTCCTTCTCGCCGCGCTCGCGGAAGAGCAGGGTCCGTTCCACGGCGGTCCAGGTGGTGCTCGTGACCACGTAGAGCGCGGCGGCGAGCGGGACGACGGCGACCGTGATCAGGGTGGCGAAGGAGAGCAGCGGCATCACCCGGGCGATGGCGCCCGCGCCCGGGGTGGGCTGCCCGAGGTCCAGCGGCTGGGAGGCGAGCTGCGCCTTCGTGCGCCGGTACGTGTACGTGGCGACGGCGGCGACGAGCGCGAACAGGACCAGGTAGACCCGGCCGGCCGGACCGAAGGGGCCGCCGTGGGCGAGCGCGTCGGCCCAGTGGTCGCCGAGCGGGGCGGCGAGCAGGGTGTGTCCGGCCATCCGGTCGCCTGCGAACAGGTGGTACATCAGCAGGAACGCGGGGGCCTGGAGCAGGCTGGGCAGGATCCCGGCGAACGGCGAGACCTTCTCCCGCGCGTGCAGCTCCGTGATCGCCTTCCGGAGCTTCTCGGGGTTCTTGGCGTGCTTCTTGCGGAGCGCGGCGAGCTCCGGGGCGATCCGGGTGCGCGCCTTCTGCCCGCGCGCCGAGGCCCGGGACAGCGGGTGGACCGCGAGCCGCACGAGCAGGGTGAAGAGGACGATCGCGGCGGCCGTGGCGGTGGTGGCGAAGAGCGGCTGGAGCAGGTCGGCGAGCCGCTCGACCAGGAAACCGAAGACGGAAAGGATGTCGGACATGGGGAGCCCTCCGTGGGGTCTCGTCGTGCCGGGGAGAAGTCGGTTCTCGGCATGACGGATCCGCGTGAGGGATGAGGGGTGTCCGGAGCGGGGCGCGCGCCCCGTGCGGTGCGCGCTCCCCGGGGGTGGTGCGGGAGCTCCCTACGCGGCCGTCGGGAGGGGACGGCCGGGAGCGCGGGGTCTGCGGCGCCCCGCGGCGTCGGGGTCGCGCTGGGGCAGGAAGGCGGTGCGCCGCTCGCGGTCGCGGATGGCGGTGCGCACGGCGGTGGGCGGCACGGCCGGGGCCGTACGGGCTCCGAACAGGGCGCAGACGACGGTGGTCGCGGCGAGCGCGACGGCGGCGGGGACGCCACCGCCGTCGGCGAGGAGCAGATCGGCGAGGGCGAGGAGGAAGAACAGCGGCGCGAGGACGCGCAGGACGATGGTCCCGGTCGTCATTCCGCCACCCCCTTCCACGGGTCTCGCACGGCATTCCCACCGGGAGGACGTGCGGGGCGGTCCCGGAGTTCCCGGCCCGGAAGATCGGAGGGAAGTCTTCAGTCGTACGGGTGATCCAGGGGGAGAGTCTCAGTCCTTCGGGTGGTCCAGGGGGACGAGGAGGCGGCGGGGCGCGACGAGGGCGCGGCTGACCGGGTCGGCGGGGTCGCGGTCGAGCGCGGCGCCCGGCCTCATCTCGACGTCGGCGGGCGGCACGGGGAGGCGGCAGGCGGGGCACTCGCCGTACGGGCCGAGTTCGGTGCCGCAGTCGGCGTGGTGGAAGTGGCGGACGGCCACGCCTCCGGGCGCCTCGCCCCGCCCCCAGGCGCCGAGCGAGCGCAGGACGGGCCAGAGCGCGAGGCCGCGGTCGGTGAGGACGTACTCGTCGCGCGGGGGCGACTCCTGATAGCGCCGCCGTTCGAGGACGCCGGCCTCGACGAGGGCCTGGAGGCGGGCGGCGAGGACGGCGCGGGGCGCGCCGAGGTGGACGAGGAAGTCGTTGTAGCGGCGCACGCCGTAGAAGGCGTCGCGCACCACGAGCAGGGTCCAGCGCTCACCGATGACTTCGAGCGCGCGGGCGATGGAGCACTGCTGGTGGGCGTAGTCCTTGCCGAGAGCCATGCGGTCCATCGTACCCCATGAAGGTTCATTGAATGAACTCACCTGGTACCGTCGGAGAACCAGAGTTCAATCACCGAACCAACGGGTGGAAAGGCTCCCGCCATGACCCCGCTCGCGTCCACCGCGCACGCCGCCGCCCCGCCCCGCGCCTCGACCCGGCCCCGGGCCGCGCTCGCCGTCACCGCCGCGGCGACCGCCGTCGCGCTGATGAACTACACGGCCCCGATGCTCACCCTCCCCGAGACGGCCGCCGCGTTCGGCACCCCGGCCTCCGCCCGGGCGTGGCTGCTCAACGGCACCCCGCTGGGCCTCGCCGTCCTCCTCCTGGTCGCCGGCAGCCTCGCCGACGCGCACGGCCGCCGCCGGGTCTTCCTCCTCGGCACCCTGGGCCTCGGCCTGACCACCGCCCTCGGTGCGCTCGCCGGCTCCACGGCCGCCTTCACCGCGGCCCGGATCGCCCAGGGCGCGGCGAGCGCGGTGGTCCTCGCCGGGAGCCTGGGCCTGCTGGCCGCCGCGTACCCGGCGGGCCGCGACCGGATCCGGGCCACGGGGATCTGGGGCGCGTCCGTCAGCGCGGGCATCGCGCTGGGGCCGCTCCTCGCGGGCGCGTTGAGCCTGGCGGACTGGCGACTGGCGTACGCGGTCCTCGGCGCGGCGGCACTGGTGACCGCGGGGGCCGGGGCACGACTGCTGCCGGCAGATGAGGGGCCACGGCCCGGCGCCCGCACCGGCCCCGAGCCGGCGGACGACGCCCGCCCCCATCTCGACATGGCGGGCGGCGCCCACCCCCGGCCAGACCACGCGGGCGCTGCCGGCAGCAGTCGTTCCCCGGCCCCCGCCGGGCCGTGGCCCCTCTCCCTCAGCCCCCCACCCCGTGGCTCACCGTGTAGATCAGCAGTCCCGCCAGTGCGCCCACCACCGTGCCGTTGATGCGGATGAACTGGAGGTCGCGGCCGATGTTCGCCTCGATCTTCTTCGAGGTCTGGGTGGCGTCCCAGCCGGCCACCGTGTCCGTGATCAGGGACGTGATCTCGCCCCGGTACGTCGTCACCACGTACGCCGCCGCGTCCTCCGCCCAGCCCTCCACCTTCTGCTGGAGGCGGGTGTCCGTCGCCAGGCGGTTGCCCAGGGAGATCAGGGACGCGCGGGCGCGCAGGCGGAGCTGGCTGTGGTCGTCCTCGGCCGCCGCGATGATCAGGTTGCGGACGGAGGACCAGGCCGACGCGATGACGTCCTGGACCTCCGGGCGGGCCAGGAGGTCCGTCTTGAGGCGCTCGACCCGGGCCCGGGTGTCCGTGTCCGCCTGGAGGTCGGCCGCGAAGTCGGTGAGGAAGCGGTCGATCGCGCCGCGCGCCGGGTGCCCCGGCGTGTCCCGCATCTCCGTCACGAAGCGGAGGAGCTCCTTGTAGACCCGCTCGCCGATCCGCCGGTCGACGAACCGGGGCGTCCAGCCCGGCGCCCCGCCCTGGACGGCGTCCATGACCGAGTCGCCGTGGGTGACGAGCCAGTCGTGGCCCCGGGTGCAGATCAGGTCGACCGCCCGATGGTGGGCGCCGTCCGCGACGACCCGCTCCAGCGTCTTGCCCAGGCCCGGCGCGATCTCCGCCGACTCGGCGCGCCGGGTGATCGCCTCCCCGACGACCGCCTGGACGTCCGCGTCCCGCAGGACCGTCAGCGCGCCCCGCAGCGCCGTGGCCGCCTCCGCCGTGACCCGGTCGGCGTGCGCCGGGTCCGCCAGCCAGGTGCCGAGGCGCCGGCCGATCCCCAGGGCCGCCAGCCTGCCCCGTACGACGTCGGCCGACAGGAAGTTCTCGCCCACGAACTGTCCCAGCGACGCTCCGAGCTGGTCCTTCTTCGTCGGGATGATCGCGGTGTGCGGGATCGGCAGGCCGAGCGGCCGCCGGAACAGCGCCGTCACCGCGAACCAGTCCGCCAGCGCGCCGACCATGCCGGCCTCCGCCGCCGCCGCGACGTACCCCGTCCAGGCTCCCCAGCCCGCGTTCTCCGCCCAGGTCGCCAGGGCGTAGATCACGGCCACGCAGAGCAGCAGTGACGTCGCCAGTGTCTTCATGCGGCGGACGCCTCTGCTCTTCTCCTCGTCCGCCGCCGTGTACGAAAAACTCACCATGGGCCCGACCTCCTACATCAGGGACTCCCGGCGCTCGTCCCGAGTTCCCCCGTACATCTTCGCGATCACCGTCTCGATGTCCGGCTCCCGCACCGAGAGGTCGACCAGCGGATACCGCGCGGCCACCGCCGCCACCAGCGGTGCCGCCGAGGAGGCCGCCGGGAGGGCCAGCCACTGGCGGGGGCCCTCCGCCCGGACGAAGCGGGCGCCCGGCACGTCCTCGATCGGGGGCAGCTCGCGCTCCAGGTCCACCACCAGGAGCCGTTCGCTCTCCCCCACGGCGTGCAGGCCGGCCAGCCCTCCGTCGTACATCAGCCGCCCGTGGTCGATCACCATCACCCGTGAGCAGAGCTGCTCGATGTCCGTGAGGTCGTGGGTGGTCAGCAGGACCGTGGTGCCCCGGGTGGTGTTGAGGTGGCGCAGGAACTCCCGGACCCTCGTCTTGGAGACGACGTCCAGGCCGATCGTGGGCTCGTCCAGGTAGAGCACCTCGGGGTCGTGGAGGAGCGCCGCCGCGATGTCGCCGCG
Organism: Streptomyces sp. adm13(2018); assembly: GCF_008042145.1. Classification (GTDB taxonomy): domain Bacteria; phylum Actinomycetota; class Actinomycetes; order Streptomycetales; family Streptomycetaceae; genus Streptomyces. The sequence continues at coordinate 368,502 of NZ_RDBH01000129.1, read as the reverse complement.
CATCCGCTGGCCGAGGGAGAGCTGCCGTACCGGCACGTCGAGCAGCTCGCCCAGTTCCAGGAGATCCACGCAGCGGTCCAGGTTCTCCCGGAAGCGGGTGTCGGGGATGCGGTACATCCGGTGCATCAGGCGGTACGAGTCCCGCAGCGGCAGGTCCCACCAGAGCGTGGTCCGCTGCCCGAAGACCACTCCTATCCGCCGCGCCAGCCGGGTGCGCTCGCGCGACGGGTCGATGCCCGCGACCCGCAGCCGGCCGCCGCTGGGGGTGAGGATGCCCGTCAGCATCTTGATCGTGGTCGACTTCCCCGCCCCGTTCGGGCCGATGTAGCCGACCATCTCCCCGCGCCCGACGGTGAAGCTGATGCCGTCGACCGCCCGGACCTCCCTCTTCTCCCGGCGCAGGAGGCCCGCCCTGCGGCGGACCGTGAAGACCTTCTCCAGTGACTCCAGCTCGATGAACGGTTCCCTGACCGGTTCCACGAGCGGTTTCGTGAACGGTTCCATGACGGCCTGCCCTCAGCTTCCTGTCGATCGGTACGCGCGGACCCCGGCCCGCCACGCCAGCCCCGCGATCCCGCAGCACACCGCCGCCACCAGCGGTGACGCGAACGCCGTCCACTCCGGCACCCCGGCCGGGGCCGGCCGGCCCAGCACGTACAGCGCGGGCAGCCAGTTCACGAAGGCGAGCGGCACGACGTAGACGACGCCCCGCACCAGGTCCTGCGCGAAGATCGTCGGCGGGTACTGGAGGAGGGTGTTGCCGCCGTACGTGAAGGAGTTCGTCACCTCCGCCGCGTCCTGCATCCAGAACAGCGCCGACGCCCCCAGCACCATCACCGCCCCGAAGATCACCGCCCCCGACACCACCGTCACCGGCAGCAGCACCAGCTTCACCGGCGTCCAGTCCACGTCCAGCAGGCACAGGCTCCACACCAGGACCATCAGCCCCTGCGCCACCCGGCCGAACCTGCGCAGCGCGAACTTGTCCGCCGCCACCTGCGCCAGTAGGGGCGCGGGCCGCATCAGGAAGCTGTCGAGCGAGCCGTCCCGGACCCGCCTCCCCATCCGCTGGAGCGAGCCCATCGTCAGGTCCGCGATCCCGAACGCCGTGCTCGTCGTCCCGTAGAGGAAGGCCACCTCCGCGAACGCGAAGCCGCCGAGGCCCTTGACCTGACCGAACATCAGGAGGATCACGACGAAGTCGAAGAAGGTGGCGCAGAAGCTGTTGACCAGGGTGAGCGCGAAGGACGCGCGGTACGTCATCGTCGAGCGGATCCACATGCCGGCGACCATGCGGTACGTCCGCCAGGACTCGCCCGGCAGGTCGCGGGCGCGGCCCGGACCGTCCGCGCCCCCGGCCGGCCCGTCGGTCGGAGCGGGGTCCGGGACGCCGGACGGACCCGGCGCACCGCCGCCGGGGCCCGGCACACCGCCGGACGGCACGCGCACGCGTGTGGCCTCATCCACCCTGCACCACCACCTTCCGGGTCGCCGCCGCCTGCGCCGCCCGGCCCGCGCCGAGCAGCACCACGGCCCAGCCGGCCTGGAAGGCGTACGCCCCGAGCAGACCCCAGCCCCGGTACGTCCCCAGGTAGACGTCGGCGGGCACCTGGAGCAGCGAGGCCCACGGCAGCGCCCGGGCGACCTCGCCGAGCGCGCCGGGGAAGACGTTCAGCGGGAGCAGCATCCCGGAGAAGAACAGGCCGCCCAGCCAGGCCGCCTGCACCACGCCCTGGCCGTCGAGCAGCCAGAACGCGCTCATCGCCACCAGGTACCAGATCGCGAACCCGACGGTGGAGCCGAGCGCGGCGGCCACCAGGAAGGCGAGCCACGAGCCGGGGCCGGCCGGCAGGGTGAAGCGGAAGGCCAGCCAGCCGACCGCCATCGGGACGATCCCGCGGCCGAGCAGCTGGTAGGCGGACCTGCCCAGGTCGGCCGAGAACCACCAGGCCTGGAGGTCGGCGGGGCGGTACAGGTCGACGGCGATGTCCCCGGTCCTGATCCGCTCGATCAGTTCGTCCTCGAAGCCCCCGCCCATCAGTCCGCAGACCGTGATCAGCGACTGTCCGATCCAGACGTACGCGAGGGCGTCGTCCGCCGAGTAGCCGCCGAGCTGCGGGCGTTCGGCCCAGAGGGCGATGTAGGTGTACGACAGGATGAGTCCGAAGACGGTGTTGGTGAACACGCCCGCCGCCGTCGCCACCCGGTAGGTCGCGTGGCGCCGGAACCCTCCGGCGGCCACCGTCGCGTACAGCCGCAGCATGCGGCTTCTCCTCCCCAGTCCGTGAAGCACCGAAAGATCCCGTAACAGCCGGGAGGATCCCGTAAGAGCCCGTGAGGGCCGGAAAGATCACTGAAGGCATGGAAACGCACCGAAAAAGCGCCGAAGCGCACGACCCTAGCGAAGGACAGCACCGCACCGCGACCGGATTTTCCGCCACCTTCGGGTCGCATTCAGGAGTTTCGTCACCTTCGGGGCAATATGAGGTGCCATGCCCCCTTCCTCCGGTACGAGCGACCCCGACGCCCC
>NZ_RDBH01000129.1:361678-365872 GCF_008042145.1 Streptomyces sp. adm13(2018) | reverse complement strand
GGCGACGCCCCCGCCGCCTCCTGCGCACCCTCTTCGGGCTCCTGCTCCTCGGCACCCTGCTGCTCGCGGGCGCCTTCGCCGCCGGCTACCTCCTCGTGGAGATCCCGCCCGCGAACTCCGCCGCACTCGCCCAGTCCAACCTGTACCTCTACCGGGACGGCAGCACCCTCGCCCGCGACGGCGAGGTCAACCGCGAGAACGTCCGGCTCGACCGCATCCCCCTGACGGTCCGGCAGGCCGTCCTCGCCGCCGAGGACCGCGACTTCCACACCTCGCGCGCCGTCGACCCCAAGGCGATGGTCCGGGCCGCCTGGAACACCGTGAACGGCAAGGGCCGCCAGTCCGGCTCCACCATCACCCAGCAGTACGTCAAGAACTACTACCTGGGGCAGGAGCAGACCCTCACCCGCAAGGCGAAGGAGTTCTTCATCGCGATCAAGCTCGGCCGCGAGAAGAGCAAGGAGGACATCCTCCAGGGCTATCTGAACACCAGTTACTTCGGACGCAACGCGTACGGCGTCCAGGCCGCCGCCCGCGCCTACTACGGCAAGGACGTCGAACAGCTCGACACCGCCGAGGGCGCCTACCTCGCCGCCGTCCTCAAGGCCCCCAGCGCCTACGACGTCACCACCCACCCCGAGAACCGCGCCAAGGCCGTCGACCTGTACCGCCCCGCCGACCTCCAGGCCTGGTGGTTCTCGGCCGACCTGGGCAGGTCCGCCTACCAGCTGCTCGGCCGCGGGATCGTCCCGATGGCGGCCTTCAGACCCACCACGGCGACCAGCAGCAGACAGACGAAGAAGATCCGGGCGGCGGTCGCCGGCTCACCCAGCACCACCATGCCGAGCACCGCCGCACCGGCCGCGCCGATACCCACCCACACGCCGTACGCCGTACCGATCGGCAGCGTCTTGGCCGCCTGCGACAACAGCATCATGGAGGCGACGATCCCCACACCGGTGAACACGCTGGGCCAGAGCCGCGTGAAGCCGTCGGTGTACTTCATCCCGATCGACCAGCCGACTTCCAGCAGACCCGCGACAACGAGAAGAACCCAGGCCATGACGACGACACCTCCGCGAGACGGAACAACAGGGCTGCGTCGTCTTGTCGGAATCCCGGTACGGCGCGTCTCGTCGGGTGTCCCCAGGCTAGCAAAGAAAGGCGGAGGGCCCCGGTGACCGTGGTCACCGGGGCCCTCCGCCGTACAGCAGATCAGAGATACAGCCCCGTGGAGTCCGTCGCCCCCTGGAACCGGTCCGCGGCCACCGCGTGGAGATCGCGCTCCCGCATCAGGACGTACGCGACACCCCGCACCTCGACCTCGGCACGGTCCTCGGGGTCGTACAGCACCCGGTCGCCGATCTCGACGGTACGGACGTTCTGACCGACCGCGACCACCTCGGCCCAGGACAGCCGGCGTCCGACCGCCGCCGTCGCCGGAATCAGGATGCCGCCGCCGGAGCGCCGCTCCCCCTCCGGGGAATCGGTGCGGACCAGGACGCGGTCGTGAAGCATCCGGATGGGCAGCTTGTCGTGCGTGTTCTCGCTCACGGTCCGAACCTACCTGCCCCGGCACTCCGGCCGGAGCAGGGAGGGGGACGCCCCCGGAGAGATCAGCGCCGGCCCCTGCGGGACGAGGCGGCGACCAGTCCGACGACCGCGACGACGACGAGCGCCGCCGGCACCACACGCTCCAGCCGCGGAGCGCCGTCCTCATGGGTGAAACGTGCCTTCACGTCCGAGACGACCCGGTTCACGGCGACGAAGGCACGCCCGGCGGTCTGATCGACCGTCGAGGTGACCTTCGCCTTCGCGTCCCCGATGATCGTCTTCGGGTGCACCCGAATGCCGATCTCGTCGAGAGTGACGGCGAGCTGCTCGCGCCGGCGGACGATGTCCGCCTCGATCTGCGCAGGGGTCCTGGCCTCCGACACCGCGCTGCCTCCGTAGTCGTGATCCGGGTGGTCGTCATCCGGTCGTCGACCGGTCCTTGTGGACAGTCTGTCAGCTCTGCCGCCGCCGGGCTGTCCCCGACCCCCATTAGGCTCTGAACGCGTCCGCGAACCATCCCGAGGAGACCACCCATGAGCGAGCGACTGCAGCCCGGCGACACCGCCCCCGCCTTCACCCTGCCCGACGCGGACGGCAACGAGGTCTCGCTCGCCGGCCACAAGGGCCGCAAGGTCATCGTCTACTTCTACCCGGCCGCGCTCACCCCTGGCTGCACCAAGCAGGCCTGCGACTTCACCGACAACCTGGACGTCCTCGCGGCCGCCGGCTACGACGTCATCGGCGTCTCCCCGGACAAGCCGGAGAAGCTCGCCAAGTTCCGCGACCAGGAGAACCTCAAGGTCACCCTCGTCGGCGACCCCTCCAAGGAGACCCTCGCGGCCTACGGCGCCTTCGGCGAGAAGAAGCTGTACGGCAAGGTCGTCACCGGCGTCATCCGCTCCACCGTCGTCGTCGACGAGGACGGCAAGGTCGAGCACGCCTTCTACAACGTGAAGGCCACCGGACACGTCGCCAAGATCCTCCGGGACCTCTCCATCCAGGCCTGACCCACCCGCCCGGGCGACGTGACGCACGTCGCATTCCCGGGCTGTTTCCGTTTGTGAACGGCATGACCGTGCAGAAGGACCTCTGGAGTTTTTCCGGAGAGAGGACGTACGGCCATGCCGGCCACAGACCGCGACGGCCAAGTCGTCGATCCCGAGGCACAGCGCCGCCACCCGCACCTCTTCAAGGCCGCCGTCCGACGGCGCCGGCCCAAGCTGCGCCGCACCGACATCACGGTCACCGACGAGGCGGCCGTCAAGCGGGCGGTGAAGGCGGCCTCCCTGGGCAACGCCATGGAGTGGTTCGACTTCGGCATCTACGCCTACCTGGCCGTCACCCTCGGCCACGTCTTCTTCCCCTCGGGCAACGACACCGTCCAGCTGCTCTCCTCCTTCGCCACCTTCGCGGTCGCCTTCCTGGTCCGCCCGCTCGGCGGCATGGTGTTCGGCCCGATGGGTGACCGGCTGGGCCGCAAGAAGGTCCTCGCCCTGACGATGATCCTCATGGCCGTCGGCACCTTCTCGATCGGCCTCATCCCGTCGTACGCCACCATCGGCTTCTGGGCCCCGGCGCTCCTGGTCTTCTTCCGGATGCTCCAGGGCTTCTCCACCGGCGGCGAGTACGGCGGCGCCTCGACGTTCATCGCCGAGTACGCCCCCGACCGCCGCCGCGGCTACTTCGGCAGCTTCCTGGAGTTCGGCACCCTCGCCGGCTACGTCGGCGCGGCCGGCCTGGTGACCGCGCTCACCGCCTGGCTCGGCACCGACACCATGGAGGCCTGGGGCTGGCGCGTGCCGTTCCTCGTCGCGGGCCCGCTGGGCCTCGTCGGCCTGTACCTGCGGATGCGGCTCGACGAGACCCCGGCCTTCCAGAAGCTGGAGAACGAGTCGGCCCGCGCCTCCGAGGCGGCGGACCCGGTGGAGACCTCCACCAAGGGCGACCTCGCGAAGATCTTCCGGCAGCAGTGGCCGACGCTGATCCTGTGCATCGCGCTCGTCGGCGCGTACAACATCACCGACTACATGCTGCTGTCGTACATGCCGACCTACCTCACCGACGAACTCGGCTACAGCGAGACGCACGGCCTGCTGATCCTGCTGCTCGTGATGGTCCTGCTGATGCTGGTCATCACCCGGGTCGGCCGCCTGAGCGACCGGTTCGGACGCAAGCCGCTGCTCATGACGGGCATGCTGGGCTTCTTCTTCCTGTCGCTGCCGGCCTTCCTGCTGATCGGCCAGGACGGCGTGCCCGCGATCACGGTCGGCATGCTGATGCTCGGCCTGTCGCTGGTCTGCCTGCTCGGCACGATGTCGGCGGCGCTCCCGGCGCTCTTCCCGACGGACGTCCGCTACGGCTCCCTGTCGGTCGGCTACAACCTGTCGGCGTCGCTCTTCGGCGGTACGACCCCGCTGGTGATCACGGCGCTGATCGGCGCGACCGGCAACAACCTGATGCCGGCGTACTACGCGATGGCGGCGGCGCTCGTCGGCGTGATCGCGGTCGCCTGCATGAAGGAGACGGCCCGCCAGCCCCTGGAGGGCTCCCCGCCGTCGGTGGAGACCCCGGAGGAAGCGGCGGAACTGGTCATGTCCCAGGCCCCGGAACCGAAGTTCTGACCCCACCGCCCCACCGCAC
>NZ_RDBH01000129.1:334373-361578 GCF_008042145.1 Streptomyces sp. adm13(2018) | reverse complement strand
CGCACGAACGGCCCGCCCCGGACACCCCGGCGCGGGCCGTTCCGCATCCCGCACGCGATATGACGTGACCGTCCGATAGTCGGGTCGTTGGTACGTACGAGAACCGCACTGGGGAGGGGACGGGATGGGGACGACGAGTGTGTACACGCGGGAGCGCCTGGAGGAGGCGGCACGGGACGCCCGCACGCTGACGGAGGCGCTGGAGCGGTTGGGGGTGGACCCGAACAGCCCGACGCGAAGGTACGTGCGGGACCGGATGCGGAAGCTGGGGGTGGACTGTGGCCACTTCGAGCGGGAGGGGGTGCGGTGGACGCGGGAGGTGCTGGCGGAGGCGGTGGCCGACTCGACGAACATGTGCGACGTGCTGCGGCGGCTCGGGGTGGAGGTCGTGGGCGGACAGCACACCCACATCAGCCGGCGGATCAGAGCGTTCGGCATCGACACCTCGCACTTCCGCATGCCGTCGCGGCGAGGGGAGCCCCGACGCCCCCGGACTCCTGAGGGCCTGCTCGTCCAACAGCGCGGCCCACGGTCCCGACGCATCCCGAGCGACCGCCTCGCCTGGGCGATGACGGAGTCCGGCGTACGGAAGCGGTGCGCGCTGTGCGGTACCGGCACGGAATGGCGCGGTCGGCCGCTACCGCTGGAGATCGACCACGTCGACGGCGACTGGCGCAACAACCTCATCGAGAACCTTCGCTTCGTCTGCCCCAACTGTCACTCGACGACGGACACCTACCGGGGGCGCGGTAAAGGGCGGGTCTCATGACCCGCGGTCCTCGGTACAGCCGCGAGCGACTGGCCGCGGCGGCGGGGCGGTGCACCTCCCTCGATCAGGTGCTGGAGTTCTTCGGTGCCGGGCCGGACGAGAAGCTCCGCCGCTACCTCCTCAAGCGGTTCGCCCACTACGACATCGACATCTCGCACCTTCCACGCCGTCGGCGCGGCCGTCAGCCGCAGCGCCCGGCGCCGGACGAGCTGCGGAGCGCGGTCGAACAGACGGCTTCCATCGCCGAGGCTCTGCGTGCGCTGGGCAGGCCGGACAACGGTCAGATGCGGACGCTGTTCCACCGGTGGGTCGAGGACGACGGCCTCGACACCTCGCACTTCTCCGGGCAGGCGCACCGGCGGGGCAAGGCGGGCGCCACCAAGCCCGCGGCGGAGATTCTCGTCCGGCACGAGGTGGGCCGCCGGACGAGAACACACCTGCTCCGGCGGGCCCTGCGCGAGACGGGCGTGGCAGAGGAGTGCGCGGAGTGCGGGCTCGGCCCCGAGTGGCTCGGCAGGCCGATGACTCTTGAGGTCGACCACATCAACGGCGACTGGAGCGACGACCGGCGCGAGAACCTGCGGCTGCTCTGTCCCAACTGCCATGCGACGACCGACACCTGGTGCCGGGGAGGACGGCGGGTAAGGTAGGGGATCGCGTACGCGCCCGTACTCCAAGGGAAGAGAGAATGGCTTTAGGTGCCATGTGTTGTCGGTTCGAATCCGACCGGGCGTACCAGTAGAGGGGGCCTGCTGCCTGGGAATCGAGGGCAGCAGGCCCTTCCGCTTTCCCTCAGCCCAGGAGTTCCTTCACGATCGGGACCAGGGCGCGGAAGGCCTGGCCTCGGTGGCTGATGGCGTTCTTCTCCGCCGGGGTCAGTTCGGCGCAGGTCACCTCGTGGCCCTGGGGCTGGAGGATCGGGTCGTAGCCGAAGCCGTTCGTGCCGGCCGGGGCGTGGCGGAGGGTGCCCGGCATCGTGCCCTCGACCACGCGTTCCGTGCCGTCGGGGAGGGCCAGGGCCGCCGCGCAGGCGAAGTGCGCGCCCCGGTGCTCGTCGGCGATGTCGGAGAGCTGGGCCAGCAGGAGGTCGAGGTTGGCGCGGTCGTCGCCGTGCGTGCCGGACCAGCGGGCGGAGAAGATGCCGGGCGCGCCGTTGAGGACGTCGACGCAGAGGCCGGAGTCGTCGGCGACGGCCGGCAGGCCGGTGGCGCGGGCGAGGGCGTGGGCCTTGAGCAAGGCGTTCTCGGCGAAGGTGACGCCGGTTTCCTTGACGTCGGGAATCTCCGGGTACGCGTCCGCGCCGACGAGTTCCAGGTCGAGACCTGCGTCGGCGAGGATCGCGTGGAGTTCGGTGATCTTGCCCGCGTTGCGGGTGGCGAGGATCAGACGGGTCATGCAGTCGATTATCCCGGGGTGCAGACCTTCCCGATCTCGGTGGCCGCGTCGGTGACGGGGGTGATGTCCGGGGTGGTGTCGCCGTTCTCGACGGCGGTGCGGACGCTGTCGACGCCCTTGGAGAGGTCGTCGACGGCCTTGGAGAGGTCGGCGTTGTCCGTGGTCTTCTCGAGGTTGTCCAGTTCGGTGGAGATGGAGGTGAGGGACTCCTCGATCTGGGTGACGTCGTTGGAGGCGTTGGAGACGGCCTGCTGGAGGTTGCTCACCGACGTGGCTATCGCGTCGGCGGTCTTGACGCAGTCCATGGCCTTGTCGAGGGCTCCGCAGCCGCTCAGGACGGTGGTGAGTGCGGCGGCCGTGGCCACGGCGAGTACGAGACGGCGCTTCAAGGCGGGTCCTCCCCCGGGTGCGTACAAGTGGACGGGCGGGCGCACGGATCGTATCCGGGTGCCCGCCCGTCAGGACGCCGTGCGGGGTCAGAGGGTTCCTTCGAGGGCCTTCCGCTGGATCTCGGCGAGTTCGGCGCAGCCGCCTGAGGCGAGGTCGAGGAGGGCGTTGAGCTCCTTGCGGTCGAAGGGCTCGGCCTCGGCGGTGCCCTGGACCTCGACGAAGCGGCCGTCGCCGGTGCAGACGACGTTCATGTCGGTGTCGGCGCGGACGTCCTCCTCGTAGCAGAGGTCGAGGAGGGGGACGCCGTCGACGATGCCGACGGAGACGGCTCCGACGGTGCCGGTGAGGGGCTTGCGGCCGGCCTTGACGAGCTTCTTGGCCTGGGCCCAGGCGACGGCGTCGGCGAGGGCGACGTAGGCGCCGGTGATGGCGGCGGTGCGGGTGCCGCCGTCGGCCTGGAGGACGTCGCAGTCGAGGACGATGGTGTTCTCGCCGAGCGCCTTGTAGTCGATGACGGCGCGGAGGGAGCGGCCGATGAGGCGGGAGATCTCGTGGGTGCGGCCGCCGATCTTGCCGCGGACGGATTCGCGGTCGCCGCGGGTGTTGGTGGCGCGCGGGAGCATGGAGTACTCGCCGGTGACCCAGCCCTCGCCGCTGCCCTTGCGCCAGCGCGGGACGCCTTCGGTGACGGAGGCGGTGCAGAAGACCTTGGTGTCGCCGAAGGAGATGAGGACGGAGCCCTCGGCGTGCTTGCTCCATCCGCGTTCGATGGTGACGGGGCGGAGCTGTTCGGGGGTACGGCCGTCGATACGAGACATGAGTCGAGCCTAGCGGGGCGCGGGGAGGCTCCCGGCCGTCCGTGGTCCTCGCGGGGGCGGGCATGACGAAGGGCCCGTTCCCCTGCCGGAACGGGCCCTTGTCGATGTGAGGGTGCTGAGGGGTCAGCTGCTCACATCATGTCTTCGATGTCGGCGGCGATCGGGTCGGCGTCGGTGCCGATGACGACCTGGATCGCGGTGCCCATCTTGACGACGCCGTGGGCGCCGGCGGCCTTGAGGGCGGCCTCGTCGACCTTGGACGGGTCCACGACCTCGGTGCGCAGGCGGGTGATGCAGCCTTCGACCTCTTCGATGTTCTCGATGCCGCCGAGCCCGGCGACGATCTTCTCAGCCTTGGTGGCCATGTGTTTCTCCCTGTCCGTTCTGTTCGCGCGTACGCGAGTCTCGGCGCACCTGCGGTCCGCTTTGTCACGGTAACCCACGGTTGGCCCAACTTCGCGAGCGAGTGCCGCCGTTCTGCCGAATGATGACGATCACCGGCGGCCTGTCCTCAGCGGGCTCCCGGGAGCCTATCGCAACTGGTCTACACCAGTGTGCAACGAGACGCGCACCCGGCTTGTTCCGGACAGGGAGGACGCCGATGAGTACCGACAGCGCCGCGGCGCGGCCGAGGAAGTCCGTGTGGGGCGGGCTCTTCCAGGGGCTCCAGAAGATGGGCCGCAGCCTCCAGCTCCCGATCGCCGTCCTGCCGGCCGCGGGCATCATCAACCGGCTCGGGCAGCCGGACGTGTTCGGCGCGGACGGTCTGGGCTGGGACAACGTCGCCAAGGTGATGGCGGGCGCGGGCGGCGCGCTCCTCGACGGCAGCCTGGGGCTGCCGCTCCTCTTCTGCATCGGTGTCGCGATCGGCATGGCGAAGAAGGCGGACGGCTCGACCGCGCTCGCGGCGGTCGTGGGCTTCCTCGTCTACTACACGGTGCTGCGCCAGTTCCCGAAGGACTGCCCGTCGGGTACGCAGGACATCGGGGGCGGCTGCCTCGGCGCGGACGACTCCTTCGCCGGGTACACGTACCAGAACCCGGGTGTCTTCGGCGGCATCGTGATGGGTCTGCTGACCGCGTACCTGTGGCAGCGCTATCACCGGACGAAGCTGGTGGACTGGCTGGGCTTCTTCAACGGCCGCCGTCTCGTGCCGATCATCATGACGTTCGTGGGCATCGTGTTCGCCGCGCTCTGCCTGTGGGTCTGGCCGCCGATCGGTGACGCCCTGGAGAGCTTCAGCGACTGGCTGGTCGGTCTCGGTGCCTGGGGTTCGGGCATCTTCGGCGTGGCGAACCGGGCGCTGCTGGTGATCGGTCTGCACCAGTTCCTGAACGTGCCCATCTGGTTCCAGTTCGGCACGTACGAGAAGCCGGACGGCACGGTGGTCCACGGTGACATCCCGATGTTCCTGGCGGGCGACCCGAACGCCGGCCAGTTCCTGACGGGCTTCTTCCCGATCATGATGTTCGCGCTGCCGGCGGCGGCGCTGGCGATCACCCACTGCGCGAAGCCGCACCGCCGCAAGGAGGTCGGCGGCCTGATGCTGTCGGTGGCGCTGACCTCGTTCGTCACCGGCATCACCGAGCCGCTGGAGTACTCGTTCCTCTTCATCGCGCCGGTGCTGTACGCGGTGCACGCCGTGCTGACCGGTGTGTCGATGGCGTTGACCTGGGCGCTGGGCGTGAAGGACGGCTTCAGCTTCTCGGCCGGTCTGATCGACTACGTGATCAACTGGGGTCTGGCGACGAAGCCCTGGCTGATCATTCCGATCGGTCTCGGATTCGCGGTCGTGTACTACGCGATCTTCCGGTTCGCGATCACCAAGTTCGATCTCCAGACCCCCGGCCGCGAGCCGGACGAGGTGGGCGACGAGATGGAGCGGGAGAACGTCAAGTGAGGCGGTCCGGCGACGTCCGGTAGCGCCGCGGTCACCCGTCGGAGCCTGGTCGTTTCGGGGCTTTCGCCCCGCCCGTAAGCCCCTCGAAAGGCCCCTGGACCTGACGGTCCGGGGGCCTTATGTCGTGCATTTCCAGCTATGGCTGAACGCACAGAATTCGCAGGTTCCTTATCTAAGTCTCACGTGCTACAACTGGTCTACACCACTCATTGGTGTAGACCACGCGGTCCAGACCACCGCGTTCCCCCGAGACGTCGCCGTCCCCCCTTTCCATCCTCTGGCGGCGCCTTGCCTTACTGGAGGAAGTTGATGAGTACGGCCACCGCCCAGGCCGCCGCTCCCGCGAAGAAGCGCGGATCCGGCCTGTTCCAGGGCCTGCAGAAGGTCGGTCGCAGCCTGCAGCTGCCGATCGCCGTGCTGCCGGCCGCGGGTATCTTGCTCCGTCTCGGCCAGCCCGACGTCTTCGGAAAGGACGGACTCGGCTGGGACAAGGTCGCCTCCGTCTTCGCCACCGCCGGCGGCGCGGTCTTCGACAACCTGCCCCTGCTCTTCTGCATCGGCGTCGCCATCGGCTTCGCCAAGAAGGCGGACGGCTCCACCGCCCTGGCCGCGCTCGTCGGCTTCCTGGTCTACAGCAACGTGCTGAAGGCCTTCCCCATCACCGAGGCCGTCGTCAACACGACCGCCAACAAGGGTGTCGACGTCGCCGCGACGTACAACAACCCGGGTGTCCTCGGCGGCATCCTGATGGGTCTGCTCTCCGCGGTCCTCTGGCAGCGGTTCCACCGCACCCAGCTGGTCGACTGGCTCGGCTTCTTCAACGGCCGCCGACTCGTCCCGATCATCATGGCCTTCGTCGGCACCGCCGTCGGTGTCGTGTTCGGCCTGATCTGGGAGCCCATCGGTGAGGGCATCTCCAGCTTCGGTGAGTGGATGACCGGCCTCGGCGCCGGTGGCGCCGGTCTCTTCGGCCTCATCAACCGCGCGCTGATCCCCGTCGGCATGCACCAGTTCGTGAACACCGTCTCCTGGTTCCAGATCGGTGACTTCACCAACGCGGCCGGCGAGGTGGTCCACGGTGACCTCAACCGCTTCTTCGCCGGTGACCCGAGCGCCGGAATCTTCATGTCGGGCTTCTTCCCGATCATGATGTTCGGCCTCCCGGCCGCCGCCATCGCCATCGCCCACGCCGCTCGCCCCGAGCGCCGCAAGGCCGTGATGGGCATGATGGTCTCCCTCGCGCTGACCTCCTTCGTCACCGGCATCACGGAGCCGATCGAGTTCACGTTCATGTTCATCGCGCCGGTCCTGTACGCGATCCACGCGGTCCTGACCGCCGTCTCGATGGCCGTCACCTGGGCCCTCGGCGTACACGCCGGCTTCACCTTCTCCGCCGGCGGCATCGACTACCTGCTGAACTGGAACCTCGCGACCAAGCCCTGGCTGATCATCCCGATCGGTCTCGTCTTCGCGGCGATCTACTACGTGGTCTTCCGCTTCGCGATCACCAAGTTCAACCTCCCCACCCCGGGCCGCGAGCCCGAGGAGGAGATCGAGGACCTCACCAAGGCGTGAGTCCCGCCCGTACACACGGGAAGGCCCCGGAACCGACAGGTTCCGGGGCCTTCCCCGTGTCCGCGCGAGGCTCAGATCTCGTAGACCGCGCCCGGTCTCGCCAGCTCCGACGGCCCCGCGTACACCTGGCGCGCGTCCGCCAGGTTCTGCACGCCGTCCGTCCACGGCGGGATGTGGGTCAGCACGAGCCGGCCCACCGAGGAGCGGGCCGCCTCGGCGCCCGCCTCCCGGCCGTTGAGGTGGAGGGCCGGGATGTCCTCCTTGCCGTGGGTGAACGACGCCTCGCAGAGGAAGAGGTCGCTGCCCTCGGCCAGCTCGTGCAGCGACTCGCAGACCCCGGTGTCCCCGGAGTACGTCAGCGACCGGCCGCCGTGCTCGATCCGGATGCCGTACGCCTCGACCGGATGGCACACCTTCTCCGTACGGACGGAGAACGGGCCGATCTCGAAGGCGCCCGACTTCAGGGTGCGGAAGTCGAAGACCTCGCTCATCGAGGTGGGTGACGGGGTGTCCGCGTACGCCGTGGTCAGACGCTGCTCGGCGCCCTCCGGGGCGTACACGGGGATCGCGTCGCACCGTCCGCCCTCGTGCCGGTAGTAGCGGGCGACGAAGTACCCGCACATGTCGATGCAGTGGTCGGCGTGCAGATGGCTGAGGAAGATCGCGTCGAGGTCGTACAGACCGATGTGTCGTTGCAGCTCGCCGAGGGCGCCGTTGCCCATGTCGAGAAGCAACCGGAAGCCGTCGGCCTCGACGAGGTAGCTCGAACAGGCCGAATCCGCGGACGGGAACGACCCGGAGCAGCCGACGACGGTGAGCTTCATGGAGCGTGAACCTCCGTGGACGGATACGGAAAGCGCGCTGGGGAAGGGGGAGGCTGTGCGGTCTGTCGAGCGTAAGGCGCACCCGGGCCCGACGCTCCTTCGCAGTGGCCCGTTGTGGGCGAACTCACGGGCTCTGTCACCGGTTCGGATGGATGGCGGGCCGCGTCGGCGGCGTGAGCGGCGCGCCGGTACCGTCTTGAGGTATGGACATGTCGTGGTGGCCCGCGCTGGTCGGGGTCGTGGTGCTCGCTCTGGTGGTGGCGCTCGCCGACGGGTGGCGGCGGTCGTCGCGACCCGGACGGGGGCGCAGGCCCGCGCCCTCGGGGCGGAGCAGGCCGCCGGTCCGGCCGCCCGGCCGGCCCACCGGGCCGCGGAAGGCTCCGTCGCGGTCGCCGCGGGCCGCGGAGATCTGGTGGGCGGACGTGCCCTTCGAGGACGGTCCCGGTTCGAAGGACCGGCCCTGCCTGGTCCTGTCGGTACGGGGGAAGAGCGCGCTCGTCGCCAAGATCACCAGCAAGTACCACGACGAGCGGCCGGGGGTGATCGCGCTGCCGCCGGGTGCGGTCGGGGACGCGCAGGGGCGGCCGAGCTTCCTGGAGACGGACGAGCTGCGCGAGGTTCCCGTGCGGGACTTCCGCCGGAGAGCGGGAAAGGCGGACCCGGCCGTGTGGGACCAGGTCCGCCATCTGGCGCGCTAGCGCGTCGCTCGTGGCCGGGGCGGCCGGGGGGCTAGGCCCAGAGCTGGCCCTGGACCGCCTCGATCGCCTCTTCCGTGGTGGCCGCGGTGTAGAGGCCGGTGGAGAGGTACTTCCAGCCGCCGTCGGCGACGACGAAGGCGATGTCCGCGCTCTCGCCCGCCTTCACCGCCTTGTTGCCGACGCCGATGGCCGCGTGCAGGGCCGCGCCTGTGGAGACGCCCGCGAAGATGCCCTCCTGCTGGAGGAGTTCGCGGGTGCGGGTGACCGCGTCGGCGGAGCCGACGGAGAAGCGGGTGGTGAGCACGGACGCCTCGTACAGCTCCGGCACGAAGCCCTCGTCGAGGTTGCGGAGGCCGTAGACGAGGTCGTCGTAGCGCGGCTCGGCGGCGACGATCTTCACGTCGGGCTTGTGCTCGCGCAGGTAGCGGCCGACGCCCATGAGGGTGCCGGTGGTGCCGAGGCCCGCCACGAAGTGGGTGATCGAGGGCAGGTCGGCGAGGATCTCGGGGCCGGTGGTGGCGTAGTGCGCGCCCGCGTTGTGCGGGTTGCCGTACTGGTAGAGCATCACCCAGGTCGGGTTCTCGGCCGCGATCTCCTTGGCCACCCGTACCGCCGTGTTCGATCCGCCCGCGGCGGGGGACGAGATGATCTCGGCGCCCCACATGGAGAGGAGCTGGCGGCGCTCCTCGCTGGTGTTCTCGGGCATGACGCAGACGATGCGGTAGCCCTTGAGCTTGGCGGCCATCGCCAGGGAGATGCCGGTGTTGCCGCTGGTCGGCTCCAGGATGGTGCAGCCGGGGGTGAGGCGGCCGTCCTTCTCCGCCTGCTCGATCATGTGGAGCGCGGGGCGGTCCTTGACCGAGCCGGTCGGGTTGCGGTCCTCCAGCTTCGCCCAGATGCGGACGTCGTCCGAGGGCGAGAGCCGGGGGAGGCGGACGAGCGGCGTGTTGCCGACCGCCGCCAGCGAGGAGTCGTAGCGCATGTGGATCAGACCATGCCGCCGGCGACGGCCGGCAGGATCGTGACGTTGTCGCCGTCGGTGAGCTTGGTGTCGATGCCGTCGAGGAAGCGGACGTCCTCGTCGTTGAGGTAGACGTTGACGAAGCGGCGGAGCTTGCCGTCGTCGACGATGCGGGCCTCGATCCCGGCGTGGCGGGACTCCAGGTCGGCGAAGAGCTCGGCGAGGGTGCCGCCGCTGCCCTCGACGGCCTTCTCGCCGTCGGTGTAGGTGCGGAGGATGGTCGGGATGCGGACCTCGATGGCCATGGCGTGGGCTCCTGTCGGAAGTGGCGTGATGGGCGCGCTGCTGGGGCCCCCGCGCGGAGGGGGGTCGTACGGGAGTGCGCTCGGCCGGTCGCTCAGAGCGCAGCGCGGGACGAACAGATCGCGCTGGCGAGGCGGCACAGGTCGACGTGCAGGCGCGCGACGAGCAGCACTGTGCCCGGAGTCTCTTCGCTCACGTCGTGGGAAACCATGGGCTCATCGTATCGATTCCCGGTCCGGGTTTCGGAATGTGATCTCACATGGTGGATGTTCGCCGACCGCCTGGCGGACCGGGCTGGAAGAGGACGGTGGGGTTCCCGGTCCTCGGATGCGGGATGACCTCGGTGTCCACCCCGTAGACGGCCTCCAGGAGGGCCGGTGTGAGGACCTCGGCCGGGGTGCCGCCGGTGACGAGCCGTCCGCCCTCCAGGACGTAGATCCGGTCGCAGTACGCCCCCGCGAGGTTGAGGTCGTGCAGCGCGAGCAGGTTCGTGGTGCCCAGGGTACGGACGAGGGCCAGGACGTCGAGCTGGTGGCGGATGTCCAGGTGGTTGGTGGGCTCGTCGAGGACGAGGAGGGCGGGGTCCTGGACGAGGGCGCGGGCGACGAGGGCGCGTTGCCGTTCGCCGCCGGAGAGGGCGGGGTAGGGGCGGTCGGCGAGCTCCGCGAGGCCGACGCGGGCCAGGGCCGCGTCGGCGCGCTCCCGGTCGGCGCCGGTGTCGCCCTCCCAGAACCGCTTGTGCGGGGAGCGGCCGAGGGCCACGAGTTCGCCGACGGTGAGCTCGAACTCCAGGGCGCTGTCCTGGGGGACGGTCGCGACCCGGCGGGCGCGGGCCTTGGGGCCGAGGGCGTGCAGGTCGGCGCCGTCGAGGAGGGCGCGGCCGGCGGTGGGGACGAGGGTGCCGTAGACGCAGCGCAGGAGGGTGGTCTTGCCGCTGCCGTTGGGGCCGATGAGGCCGACGGTCTCGCCGGGGCGGACGGTGAGGTCGACGGAGCGGAGCCGCTGCTCGTACGAGAGGCCCTCCAGGCGCAGTTCGGTCACAGCGGTGCTCCTTCCGGGCGCCGGCGCATCAGCCAGAGGAAGAACGGGCCGCCGGTGAGGGCGGTGAGGATGCCGACCGGGACGTCCTGGGGGGCGGCGACGGTCCGGGCGCCGAGGTCGGCGAGGACCAGGGCGAGCGAGCCGCCGAGCGCGGCGACCGGGAGGAGGCGGCGGTGCGGGGCGCCGACGGCGAGCCGGGCCGCGTGGGGGGCCATCAGGCCGACGAAGCCGACGGCTCCGCTGGCGGCCACCATGACGGCGGTGACGAGGGAGGCGAGGACGAAGACGGCGGCGCGGAAGCGGGCGGTGTCCAGGCCGAGGACGGTGGCGCCCTCCTCGCCGACGAGGAGCAGGTCGAGCGGGCGGGCGAGGGTGAGGAGGACGGCCACGCCGACGGCGAGGACGGCGGCGGGCAGGACGAGGGTGTCCCAGCGGGCGCTGCCGAGGCCGCCGAGGGACCAGTACAGGGCCTCCTGAAACTGCTCGGGGCGGCCGGCGACGACGAG
This sequence comes from Streptomyces sp. adm13(2018), assembly GCF_008042145.1. Classification (GTDB taxonomy): domain Bacteria; phylum Actinomycetota; class Actinomycetes; order Streptomycetales; family Streptomycetaceae; genus Streptomyces. Next base: position 350,398 of record NZ_RDBH01000129.1, on the reverse strand, counting down.
CAGCAGGGTGGCGAGGGCGGACAGGATGTAGGAGACGGCGACTCCGGCGAGGACGAGCCGGGCGCCGGTCAGGGTGCCGCCGCGGCGGGCGAGCCCGTAGACGAGGACGAGGGAGAGCAGGGCGCCGGCGAAGGCGCCGGCGGGCAGGGCGAGGGTGGTGGTGACGCCGCCGGCGACGCCGAGGACCAGGACGAGGACGGCGCCGGCGGAGGCGCCGGAGGAGATGCCGAGGAGGAACGGGTCGGCGAGCCGGTTGCGGACCAGGGCCTGGAGGACGGCCCCGACGACGGCGAGCCCGGCGCCGACGACCACGCCGAGCAGGACCCGGGGCAGCCGGACGTCGAGGATGATCGTCCGGTACGGGGAGGGGTCGGCGGCGCGCCCGGTGAGGACGTCGAGGACCTGCCCGGGCGGGATGTGGACGGACCCGAGGGCGAGCGAGGCGATGGCGGCGACGCCCAGGGCGAGGAGGAGCCCGGCGACGACGACGGCGTAGCGCATGCGGCCACCGGTCGCGGTCTTCCCGGGCGCGCCGGGGCCGGCGGATCGGGCCGGCCCGAGGCGTGCGGTCCCGGGCAGCCCGGGCTCGGCTGACGAGCGGGGCCCGGCCGCCACGGCGGCGGGATCACCGGGCGCGGCGGGACCGGCGGGCACGACGGGCACGGCGGCAAGACCGGCGGGACGGGCGGGCACGACGGCGAGATCACCGGGCGCGGCGGCGGGCACGGCGGCAAGACCGGCGGGACCGGCGGGCACGACGGCGGGACCGGTCGGCTCCGCGGTCGCTGCGGGGCGAGCCGCCGCAGCGGGCCCTGTGGGGCGAGCCGGCCCCCCGGCGGGGGCGTCCGGTGGCTCGGTGGGGGCCGGGGTCCGCGGCCGGGGCTGCGGCGGGTCGTCCGGTGTGCTCGCCGCGCGGGCGGGCCCCGCGCTCATCGGGCCGGGTGGAGCTGGGCCGCCAGCTTGTCGACGGCTGTGGGGACGCGGACGCCGAGGACGGTGTCGGAGAGCGGCATCACGGCGAACCGGCGGTTCCTGATCGCGGGGACGTCCTTGAGGGCCGGGTCGTCGAGGAGTCGCTTCTTCTTCTGCTCGACCGTGGTGGAGCCGTAGTCGTAGATGACGACGACCTCGGGCTTGCGGGCGACGACCTGCTCCCAGGTGGCGTCGCCGAAGGCCTTGTCGAGGTCGGCGAAGACGTTCCGGCCGCCGGCGCGGGTGATGAGCTCGTTGCCGATGCCCTTGCCGCCGGCGGTGAACGCGGTCTTGTCGCCGCTGTCGTAGACGAAGACGGAGACGGGCTCGGTGCCCTTGAGCCGCTTCTCGGTGGCGGCGACGGTGGTCCGTGCCTCGCGGACCCAGGTCGCGGCCCGGTCGGGGACACCGAACGTCCGCCCGACCTCCTCGACTTCGCGGTAGAGGTCGTCCACGGAGGGCGAACCGGAGGGGCAGTACTCGGTGTTGAGGCGAGTGGCGATGCCCGCGCGCTTGAGGTCGTCGCGGCTGCGGCCGTCCTTGCTCGCGAAGGCGGAGGAGTAGCCGCCGTAGACGAAGTCGGGGTTGGCGGCGAGCAGCGCCTCCTTGGAGGGGTACTCCCCGGCGAGGACGGGGACGGAGTCGTACGCCTTCTTGTAGGCGGGGAGGACCGTGTCGTCGAGGTAGGCGGTGCCGACGAGCGACTTCTCCAGGCCGAGGGCGAGCATGACCTCGGTGACGTGCTGGTTCATGGTGACCGCGCGCTTCGGCGGCGCCGTGAAGGTCGTCTTCACACCGCAGTTGGAGACGGTGTACGGGAATCCGGACGCGGTCGCGGCGTCGGGGGCCTGTGCCGCGGGGGCCGAGCAGGCGGCGAGCAGCGGGAGCAGGAGGGCGGCGGGCAGCAGGGTGCGGCGGGGCCTGGACATGGCGGAACGTGCCTCCTCCGGGGATTTCCACGTCCCCGTTCGGTGGTGAGAAGGCGGCAGGTCAGTTCCTGGCTTCCGCCTCCCCGGGGGAGGCGGTCACAGTGGCGGGACCGTGCCGGATTCGCACCGGCTTCCTGGGTCCTGCCGCCCGTAGGTCCCGGTCAGTGTCTCAGGCGGCGTACGCCTCGACGACCTCGACCTCCTCCTCGGTCACGACGCCCTCGACGATGGTGAAGGAGCGGAACTGGAAGGGTCCGGCGCCGTCGCTGTCGGCGGTGGAGACGAGGACGTAGTGGGCGTGCGGCTCGTTGGCGTACGAGATGTCCGTGCGGGACGGGTAGGCCTCGGTCGCGGTGTGCGAGTGGTAGACGATGACGGGCTCCTCGTCCCGGTCGTCCATCTCGCGGTAGAGCTTGAGCAGGTCCGCGGAGTCGAACTCGTAGAACGTGGGCGAGCGGGCGGCGTTGAGCATCGGGATGAACCGCTCGGGGCGGCCGGTGCCGACCGGTCCCGCGACCACGCCGCAGGCCTCGTCGGGGTGGTCCGCGCGGGAGTGTTCCACGATCTGGTCGTACAGGGCCCGGGTGATGGTCAGCATGCCGACAGGATAAGCCGACGGGCCGTTCCGTACCGGGGAGTGGTACGGAACGGCCCGTATGCCGAGACGGTCGAGGTCAGGGCCGCTTGGGGACGGCCCGGGGCGACCGCCCGCGGGGTCCGGTCAGGACCGCTTGGCGAAGGCGGCGCCCTCGGGGTTGCGGGACTTCAGGACCAGGTAGGAGACGCCCAGGATGAGACCCCAGACCGGGGCCGCGTACAGGGAGACGCGGGCGCCCTCGTCGATGCCCATCATGACGATGACCATGCCGATGAAGAGGAGCGCGAACCAGCTGGTGTACGGGGCCCCCGGGGCCTTGAAGGTGGACTCGGGGAGCTCGCCGCGGTTGGCCTTGGCGCGGTAGCGGATCTGGCAGACCAGGATCATGATCCAGGCCCACATGCCGGAGATGGTGGCGAAGGAGACGACGTACTCGAAGGCCTTGCCCGGGGCGACGTAGTTGATCCAGACGCCGACCAGCATGAGCGAGGCCGAGAAGGTCAGGCCGAGCAGCGGGGTGCCGCTCTTGGTGAGCTTCGTGAAGACCTTGGGGCCCTGGCCGTTCAGCGCGAGGTCGCGCAGCATGCGGCCGGTGGAGTACATGCCCGAGTTGCAGGAGGAGAGGGCCGCGGTCAGCACCACGAAGTTGACGATGGCGGCGCCGACGCCGAGGCCCATCTTCTCGAAGGCGGCGACGAACGGGGAGACGCCCGGCTGGAACTCGGTCCACGGGACGACCGACAGGATCATGATCAGCGCGCCGACGTAGAAGACGGCGATGCGCCACGGCACGGTGTTGATGGCCTTGGGCAGGACGGTCTTCGGGTCCTTGGACTCGCCGGCGGTGACGCCGACCAGCTCGACCGCGAGGAACGCGAACATGACGATCTGGAGGGTCATCAGCGTGTTGCCGACACCGGTGGGGAAGAAGCCGCCCTGGTCCCACAGGTGGGTCACGGAGGCGGTGTCCCCGGCGTCGGAGAAGCCGACGGTGAGGATGCCGGCGCAGATCAGGATCATGCCGATGATGGCGGTGACCTTGACCATGGAGAACCAGAACTCCAGCTCACCGAAGAGCTTCACGGAGATCAGGTTGGCGCCGTAGAGGATCACGGTGAAGACCAGCGCGGAGATCCACTGCGGGATGTCCCACCAGTACGTCATATAGGTGGCCGCGGCGGTGACTTCGGTGATGCCGGTGACGACCCAGAAGAGCCAGTACGTCCAGCCGGTCACGAAGCCCCAGAACGGGCCGACGAACTCGCGTGCGTACTCCGCGAAGGAGCCGGACACGGGGCGGTACATGAGGAGCTCGCCGAGGGCGCGCATGATGAAGAAGATGACCAGGCCCGCGATGGCGTACGCGAGGATCAGGCTGGGGCCCGCCTTGGCGATGGCCTTGCCGGCGCCGAGGAAGAGGCCGGTGCCGATGGCACCGCCGATCGCGATCATCTGGATCTGCCGGGCGCCGAGGCCACGCTGGTAGCCCTCGCCGCCGTCCACGGCCCCGTCGGTGCCGTCGTGCTGCTTGTCGACCTGCACAGAGGTCATGGTGGTGCGCCTTTCTCCATGCTGATCCGCGCGACTGCGAGTGCGTCTGCCGCGGATCAGATCCTGATCCCCCCGGATGTGGATGGAGTGCCACCGGCGGTCAGCCGGACGAAGCGCCCTCGGGAACAGGGGTGGCGTCCCCGAGCGGTCGTGAAGATTTATCACGCGGTCCGGCGTGATCGAGGGAGTGGCGTGTGGCGCACGCCACAGAATGTGGCGGATGAAGAGGGCGCAAGACGCCAAAGCGGACGCTCTGATAACGCATTCGTTATCCGGATTTGAGCGTCCGCTGAGCGAACACCCTCTGATGAAGGGGTGTCCGGGGAGGTGCCGTCAGGACATCAGGGTCTCGACGAGGGACTCCTGGAGCGCCCCCAGCCAGAGGTACGCCATCACCATCGGCTTGCGCGGGTCGGAGTCCGGCAGCCGGTACAGCTGCTCGCCCTCGTCGTCGCTGACCTCCAGGCGGGTGCCGATGGTCAGCCGGAGGTCGTTGAGCGCGCCGAGCCAGGCACGGGACTCGTCCGGGGTCAGCTTCAGGACGGCGCCGCCCTCGCCGGCCGCGCCGGCGGAGAGCGCGTCGAGGGCGCGGACGACCACGAGGGCGTCCTCGCGCTTGCGGGCCCGCAGGTCGTTCTCCGTGAAGCGGCGGAAGTCGGAGGCGGCGGCCCGCAGCTCCTCGCTGTCGTTCCCGTACGCGTCGGGGAAGAGACGCTTGAGGGCGGGGTCTGACGGCGGCTTGCTGGGACCCTCGGCGAAGAGGGCGGCCAGCGGGTCGGCGCCCTCGGCGGGCTCCTCGCCCGGTCCGATCAGCTCCATGAGCTGGACGGCGAGGGAGCGGAGGATGGAGATCTCGACGTCGTCGAGGGCGACGGCCGCGCCGCCGCCGGGCAGGGTCTCGAAGTGCCCGGCCATCAGAAGCGGTCCTGGGAGAGGGTCGCCCAGAGGCCGTAGCCGTGCATGGCCTGCACGTCGCGCTCCATCTCCTCGCGGGTACCGCTGGACACGACCGCGCGTCCCTTGTGGTGCACGTCGAGCATCAGTTTGTGCGCCTTGTCCTTGGAGTAGCCGAAGTACGACTGGAAGACGTACGACACATAGCTCATCAGGTTGACCGGATCGTTGTGCACGAGGGTCACCCAGGGCACGTCCGGCTCGACGACCGCGGAGACCTCCTCGGCCGATTCCGTACGTTCGATCTCAATAGGCGCGACGCTCACTCACCCCATGCTGCCACCCCGGAGGGCCCGTCGCACAAACGGGTCACCCGCCCGCCACGCGCCCGCACCCCTATTCGTCACTCTGACGATTTCTGCGCTAGCATCGCTGACATGAACGCTGCGGACCTTGGGCTGCCGGTGGACGTGCCGTCTACCGCGCTCTTCACCGACCAGTACGAACTGACCATGCTCCAGGCGGCCCTGCGGGGCGGCACCGCCGACCGGCGGTCCGTCTTCGAGGTCTTCACCCGGCGACTGCCGGAGGGCCGGCGCTACGGCGTCCTCGCCGGGGTCGGCCGGGTGCTCGACGCCGTCGAGAACTTCCGGTTCGACCCGGCCGTCCTGGGCTTCCTGCGCGAGCGCGGCATCGTCGACGAGCCGACCCTGGAGTGGCTCGCCCGTTACCGCTTCACCGGCGACATCTGGGGCTACCCCGAGGGCGAGGTGTACTTCCCCGGCTCGCCCGTCCTGCGCGTCGAGGGCTCCTTCGCCGAGTGCGTGCTCCTAGAGACGGTGATCCTCTCCATCCTCAACCACGACTCGGCCATCGCCGCCGCCGCCTCCCGCATGTCGGCCGCGGCCGCCGGGCGCCGGCTGATCGAGATGGGCGCCCGGCGCACCCACGAGCTGGCCGCCGTCGCCGCCTCCCGCGCCGCCTACGTCGGCGGCTTCGACTCCACCTCGGACCTCGCCGCCGGCTTCCGCTACGGCATCCCGACCGTCGGCACCTCCGCCCACGCCTTCACGCTCCTGCACGACAGCGAGCGGGACGCCTTCCGCGCCCAGGTCGAGAGCCTCGGCCGCGGCACGACCCTGCTCGTCGACACCTACGACGTGGCCGAGGCCGTCCGCACCGCGGTCGAGGTGGCGGGACCCGAGCTCGGGGCCGTCAGGATCGACTCCGGCGACCTGCTGCTCGTCGCCCACCGGGTCCGCCAGCAGCTCGACGAGCTGGGCGCCCGCGACACGAAGATCGTCGTCACCTCGGACCTCGACGAGTACGCCATCGCCTCCCTCGCGGCGGCCCCGGTCGACGCGTACGGGGTCGGCACCCAGCTGGTCACCGGCAGCGGCCACCCGACCTGCTCCATGGTCTACAAGCTGGTCGCCCGCGCCACCTCGGCCGACCTTCGGGCGCCGCTCACCCCGGTCGCCAAGAAGTCGCTCGGCGGCAAGGCCTCGGTCGGCGGGCGCAAGTGGGCGGCGCGCCGCCCCGACGCGTACGGGATCGCCGAGGCGGAGGTCCTGGGCACCGGCCCGGTCCCGCCGGAGCTCGCCGACCACCAGCTCCTGGTCGAGCTGGTCAAGGGCGGCGACGTGGTGGCCAGGGAGCCGCTGGAGGCCGCGAGGGCCCGGCACATCGCGGCCCGCGGCGGGCTGCCCATGTCGGCGATGCAGCTGTCCCGGGGCGAGCCCGTGCTGCCCACCGAGTACCTGTAGGGCCGGACCCGCGGGGCCACGCGGACGGACCCGCCCCCTCCCGGTGGGCGGGCCGATTCTCTAGGCTCGGACCCACCCCTCCCCGACGCGCTAAGGACACCCGCCATGCACCGCGCATTGATCGTTGTGGACGTTCAGAACGACTTCTGCGAGGGCGGCAGCCTCGCGGTGGGCGGCGGCGCGGACGTCGCCGCCGCCATCACCGACCTGGTCGGCCAGACGGCGGGCACCTCCTACCGGCACGTGGTCGCCACCCGCGACCACCACGTCGACCCGGGGGCGCACTTCGCGGCGGAGGGCGAGGAGCCGGACTACGTCACCTCCTGGCCGGTGCACTGCGTGGCCGGCACGGAGGGCGTCGGCTTCCACCCGAACTTCGCGCCGGCCGTCGCCAGCGGGGCGATCGACGCCGTCTTCGACAAGGGCGCGTACGACGCGGCGTACAGCGGCTTCGAGGGCCACGACGAGAACGGACTCAGGCTCGCGGAGTGGCTCCGCGAGCGGGAGGTCACCGAGGTCGACGTGGTGGGCATCGCCACCGACCACTGCGTGCGGGCGACGGCCCTGGACGCGGCCCGCGAGGGCTTCCGCACCCATGTGCTGCTCGATCTGACGGCCGGCGTCGCGAAGGAGACGACGGACCGGGCCCTGGAGGAGCTGCGGGCGGCGGGCGTGGAGCTGACCGGCAAGCCCGTGGTGGCCTGAGCCTCCCCTCGCGGGCCCCTCAGGCGGCCGGCTCCCTGGGGAGGGTCCGTACGGGGTGCCAGAGCTCCTGGGCGGCGCCCGGCGCGGATCTCCAGAGCAGGCCGTCGGGGTGGTGCAGGACGGCCGTGATCTCGTCCGGCGTGGGCGGCTCGCTGTTGCCCCGGAGGTAGACCGCGCGCAGCCCCAGGTTCCGCAGCCGGGTCAGGGCGCGGGCACGGTTCGCGGCGTGCACCAGGAAGCGGACGCTGGCGCCGTCGCGGGCCGGGCTGGGCAGCCCTATCGCGACGACCACACTGCCTCCCGGCAACTTGCAGAACCCTCCGTTGGGCATGCGTAACCACTCCCCCGTGGATCGACTGTCAATAAGAACATCGGTCTGATGCGTCAGACGCACCTAAACACGATCGGCCGCCGCCCGCTAGAGGGGCGACGGCCGATCATGCTTTGACCTGCGATTTTACCGATTACTTCGTGGACGGACCCACGCGGACCGTGATCGTCTCGCCGTTCTTCGGCTCCTTGACGACCTGGATCTTGGTGTTGGTGTCAGTTACCTGGACACCGGCGCGCGCCGTCTCCTTGAACCAGTACGTGCCCTTGCGGTCGTCGAAGACCGGGTTGCCCGGCAGCGACGGGACGAAGGACGCGACGTCGGCCTTGTGGAGCAGCATGCCGTCGGTCTTGTAGGTGCCGAAGGTGGAGTCGTACGCCTGGACGCGGTTGCGCATCAGGGTGCCGTCCTTCCACTTCAGCGGGGTCGGGTGGGAGTCGACCGGAAGGATCAGGCCCTGGCCCGGGTGGACCGCGGTGTTGTTGTCCTTCTGGGAGAGGTCCCACTTCCAGATGAGCAGGCCGTTCTGGTACGGGTAGTGCTCGACCCAGCTCGCCTTGTCACCGGTGAACCCGAAGTTGTACGGGCCGACCTTGAGGGTGGCGTCGTACGAGACGTACTGGCGGTTCTCCGCGATGTAGTACTGCTCGTACTCCTTCGTGAAGCCCTTGCCGACCCGCGAGAAGCCCTTGGCCGTCCAGCCGTTGTCGCCGTTCTCGGCGCCGTCGGCGAAGACGGTCGCACCGTCGGCGGTCAGCGTGATGGCGTCGGCCGTGAAGCCCTTGCCGCCGGCGCCGCCGTCCGTCTGGTAGCGGAAGCGGAGGTCGAACTTCTTGCCCGCGTAGGCGTCGAGGCCGTAGACGAGCTCCTTGTGGGTGCCCGAGACGTCGGTCAGCGCCGGGGCGCCGCTGGCGTCGCGCGGGAGCGGCTTGCCGTCGGCGGTGCCGTCCAGGGCCGTCCAGCTGGCGCCGCCGTCGGTCGACACCTCGGTGTAGAGGTAGTCGTAGTCGAGCTCGATGTCGTACCAGCCCTTGAGCTTCAGGGAGGCGGACTTCTTGCCCGTCAGGTCGACGGAGCGGGTCAGGGTGTTCTTGAGGTCGTCACCCATGTTGCTCCACCACTGCGAGGCGCCCTCGGCGGGCGCGACGACGTCGGTGGTGACGGCCTTCTTCGGCAGCTCGACGACGAGCGCCTGCGGGTTCTTCGTGTTGTACTCGGCGACGCCCAGCTTGTGGGTGGAGTTCCACTTGCGGGCCTCGTTGGCGACCTTGGTGTAGTTCAGCCAGCCGAGCTGCAGCTTGTCCCAGGCGTTCATGTCGCCGGGCAGGTCGCCGATGGCGTCCTTGCCGCGGCCGAGCCAGGAACCGGAGGACATGAGCGACCAGAAGCCGGTCGAGTTCTCGGCGCCGGCGGCGCCGGAGGTGTCGTACAGGTCCGGCAGACCGAGGTCGTGGCCGTACTCGTGCGCGAAGACGCCGAGGCCGCCGTTCTCGGGCTGCATCGTGTAGTCGCCGACCCAGATGCCGGAGTCGCCGATCTGCGTGCCGCCGGCCTTGTTGTTCGCCGGGCCGGTCTTGCCCGCGTTGGTGCCGTAGGCGTACCAGCGGTGGGCCCACAGGGCGTCGCCGCCCTGGGCGCCGCCGCCCGCCGACTCGTCCTCGCCCGCGTGGACGATCTGGAAGTGGTCGATGTACCCGTCGGGCTCGTTGAAGTTGCCGTCGCCGTCGAAGTCGTACCGGTCCCAGAGGTCGTACTGGGCCATGTCGGCCTTGATCTGGGCGTCGGTGCGGCCCTTGGCCTTCTGGTCGGCGACGAAGGCGGTGACGCCGTCGCGGACCGCGTCCCAGACGTTGGAGCAGTTGCTGTTGCCGCAGTAGTTCGAGCCGTAACGGGCCTCGTTGTACTCGACCTTGACCCAGTCGGAGACGTTGCCGTCGACCGAGTAGCGGCCGGACGAGGTCTTCTCGTAGTAGGTCTTCAGCGACTGCTTGTCCTGGCCCTTGGCGTCCTTGCCGGTGCCGAAGTACAGGTCCTGGAAGTGCTTCTGGTTGTAGTCGGCCTTCCAGTCCGTGGAGTTGTCGTGCGCACGGTCCGGCTTGGCTATCTTGTTGTGCAGGGGGCCGGGCGTGCCGCCGTACTTCGGCTTCGGCTCAGTCGTGTCGTCGTCCGCGCGGTCGACGAGGGTGGTGTTGTCCACCTTGTCGCCGAACTCGACCAGGATCGTGAAGATCTTGTCGGTCTTCTCGCGGCCCAGCTCGACGTACTTCTTGTTGTCGAGCTTGACGACCTGGGAGCCGTTGCGCCGCTCCACCTTCGACTCGCCGCTCAGCACCTGCTCCAGGGCAGCCTTGCGCTGCTGCTCCTGCTGCTCGCTGAAGGGACCCTCGAGGTCGTGGTCGACCGCCGTCTTGTCGATCCCGGCGCCGGGCGCCGGGTCGTGACGGACATCGGCCGGCGTCACGCTGCCGTGGTTGTCGGCCCATGCGGGTGTGAAGGTCGAGGCGGTGGCGGCGGTGGCCGCGAGCGCCACAACAACTGCGGACGTTCTGATCGCCCGTCGTCTGTTGGTCACTTGATATGTCCTCCCCGGCGCCCGCACTACGGACCGAAGGTGGGGTGTCCGCTCGGCGGGTCGCGCGTCACAAGTGACGACATTCGACCGGAGGTACGCAAGAAAAGACAGATCTTGACTTGCACATACCAACTGCACTATGCGGGAGCTGATTTCCGATTATCGGACGATCCACGGGTGTCCTGCCGGAAAAATCATGCGCCCCGTGACTCCGTGCGCCCCCCGTGCACCCCGTGCACCCTCATGGTGGGTGAGGTCACGCTTACTTCGGTTCCGCCCGGGCATCCACGGACTTAGAGTCGAACCGTTGTCCTGAGAGGGCGGTACGTGTCATGCAGCGTCCGAACGCCGCGCAACTCACCTACGGTTCGGCCACCGTCGTCCTCGCGACCGTCGCCCTGCTGCTGCTCTCCGGTACGACGTCCACGCTCGGGATCTCGGTGGTCTGCCTCGCGGGCCTGCTGCTCGGACTGCTCGTGGCGGTGACGATGCCCCCGCGGACGACCGGCGTCAAGACCGCCGCGCGGACTCCCGCACCCGCCGCGCGCGAGGAGGCCCGGGTCCCGACCGCGCGCGTGGGCGCGGGGGTCGACACCCGGACCGGTTCCTGACACCTCCCCCCGCGCGCCGGTGGCCCGTTCGGCTACCGCGGGACGGAGACCACCACCGTCTTGGCGGCCTTGTCGTGCAGACCCTGCTTGTAGGGCTTGTCGACCAGGATCAGGATCAGCAGGAGCAGCGGCCACAGGCAGGCGCAGCAGACCAGGGCGGGCAGCCACAGGACGACCGCGCGCAGCAGGGACTGGCTCATCGGGGGCGTCGAGCCGTCGTTCAGCATCGCGACCCGCAGCTTCAGCCACTTCTTGCCGAGCGTCTGGCCGTTCTTCGCCACCATCACCGTGTCGTAGGCGACGAACGCGACGATCGTGATCAGCTGGAAGACCAGCTGACTGCCTCCGTTGAGGCTGTTGATCGTGTCGCCGAAGTCGCTGCCGTCCTCGGTCGCCCGCGAGTAGATCTTGAACGGGATGCCGATGATCGCCAGCGGGATCGCGACGATCAGCCAGTCGATGATCCGGGCGGCGATCCGCTTGCCCGACTCGGCGAGCGGCGGCATCCCGGAGAGCGGATCGGTGCCTCCGTACCCGGCGCCGTAGCCGCCGCCGTACGGGGGCGGGGGCGGCGCGTTCTCGTACGGGGAGCCGCTCCCGGGACCGTACGGCGAACCGCCCCCGGGGCCGTACGGACTCCCGGGCGGCGGACCGCCCGGGAGTCCGTACGGCCCCGGGGGCCCCCCGCCCCCGCCGTGCCCGCGCGGGACCCCGGTCCTGCGCGGGCACGGCGGGGGCGGGGGGCGCGGGCTGGGACTGCTGGTGTGGCTGGGGCTGCGACTGCTGTTGCTGCGGCTGCTGTTGTGCGGGGCGCTGCGGCTCGTGATGCGGCTGCGGATCCTGGTGCCGCTGTGGCTCCTCGTACCGCTGTGGCAGGTGCCGCTCCGGCTGCTGCCGGGCCGGTTCCGGTGCGGGCCGGGCCGGCTGCGCGGGCGCGGCCGGTGCCGGCGCCGGGCCGGAGGCGAGGATCGGGCCGGCCGGGATCGCCGAGGCGGGCGGGCCCGGCGGAACCTCACCGTCCGTGGGCGCGGGCCTGCTCGTACCGGGGACCCAGGCGCCTCCGTTCCAGAACCGGATGTACCCGGGAATGGACGGGTCCGGGTAGTACCCCGCCTGCGGTACCTCTTCGCCGCCTCCAGGAGGAGTAGCCACTGCCCCGACTCCGTTCAGTCACAACGCCCTTGAACCACGCGGCCGCGTGCCGGGCGTGCCGCGCCCAAGGAGGACAGTAACGAAGAACGCCCCCGAGGGAACGAAGAGCCCACGAGAAAGCCCGCCTTCGAGGGGGACGCGTACCGGAATCGGTCACTCCCGGTGATTCTCGGGCCGGTGCATGCTCTGCATTCTCCCGATTCTCCCGCCCGGGAAAACTTTCCGGGAAAAACTTTCCGAAGTCGCGTAATGAGCGGCGGGCAGCCCGCTCTCTCCATGTGAAGGCCCGACCGGGGCCGGTCAGCGAGAGGGAGTACGGCGATGCAGAACACCGACAACACCACCGTCGAGCGCGAGCTGGAGCTGAAGCTGGTGCTGTCCCCGGAGCGGGCCGTGCCCGTCCCCGCGCGTCTCGCCTACCGCACGGACGACCCGTACGCCGTCCACATCACGTTCCACATCGGCACCGACCACCCGGTCAACTGGACGTTCGCGCGCGAACTCCTGGTCGAGGGCGTGTTCCGCGCGTGCGGCCACGGTGACGTGCGGATCTGGCCCACGAAGGTCGACGGCCGCGGCGTCGTCCTGATGGCGCTCTCGTCCCCCGACGGGGACGCCCTGCTCGAAGCCCCCTCCGCGCAGGTGTCCGCCTGGCTGGAGCGGACCCTGAACGCGGTGCCGCCGGGCACCGAGGCGGAGCGGCTCGGCCTCGACGACGGCCTCGCCGAACTCCTGGCGACCACCGTGATCGCGGACGAGCTGTGGCTGCGGGACCCGTGGCCGTCGGACGAGTCCCAGGACGGCGACCTGTGACCCCCTCCCCCGCGCGTCGACCCGGGTCCCCCGGCTCAGAAGAGCTTTCCGGGGTTCAGCAGGCCCAGGGGGTCGAAGGTGGCCTTGATCCCCCGCTGCAGTTCGAGCCCGACCGGCCCCAGCTCCCGCGCCAGCCACTCCTTCTTGAGGACGCCCACGCCGTGCTCGCCGGTGATCGTGCCGCCGAGCGCGAGCCCGAGCGCCATGATCTCGTCGAAGGACTCCCGCGCGCGCCGGGACTCGTCCTCGTCGGTGTGGTCGAAGCAGACGACGGGATGGGTGTTGCCGTCGCCCGCGTGGGCGCAGACGCCGATGGTGAGGTCGTACTTCTCCGCGACCGCGGCCGTGCCGGCGAGCATCTCGGCGAGCCGCGTCCGCGGCACGCAGACGTCGTCGATCATCGTCGCCGACTTGATCGTCTCCAGGGCCGTGAGGGACAGCCGGCGTGCCTGGAGCAGGAGTTCGGACTCGGCGGCGTCGGCGGCGGGGACGACCTCGGTGGCGCCCGCCGCCGCGCACAGCTCCGCCACGGCGGCCAGGTCCGCGGCCGGGTCGGGGGTGTCGAAGGCGCACAGCAGCAGCGCCTCGGTGGTGTCGGGCAGCCCCATCCGCGCCATCCGGTTGACGGCCTGGACGGTGGTGCGGTCCATCAGTTCGAGCAGCGACGGGGTGTGGCCGCGCTCCATGATCGTGCAGACGGCCGCGCAGGCGGCGGCCGCGGAGGGGAACTCGGCGGCCAGGGCGAGCTGCGCCGGGGGCTGCGGCCTGAGCTGGAGCACGGCCCGGACGACGATCCCGAGACTGCCCTCCGAGCCGACGAAGAGCCTGGTCAGGTCATAGCCGGCGACGCCCTTGGCGGTGCGGCGGCCGGTGGTCAGGAGCCGCCCGTCGGCGAGCACGACATCGAGGCCGAGGACGTACTCGGCCGTCACCCCGTACTTGACGCAGCACAGGCCGCCGGAGGCCGTGCCGATGTTCCCGCCGATGGTGCACGTCTCCCAGCTGGACGGGTCCGGCGGGTAGTACAGGCCGTGTTCGGCGACGGCCCGTGACAGCACCGCGTTGACGACACCGGGTTCGACGACGGCGATCCGGTCGACCGGGTTGACCTCCAGGATGCGGTCCATCCTCACCAGGGAGAGCACGATGCAGCCGTCGGAGGCGTTGGCGCCGCCGGAGAGGCCCGTGCGGGCCCCCTGGGGGACGACGGGGACGCGGAGCGCGGTGGCGGTGCGCATGACGTGCTGCACCTGCTCGACGGTCCGCGGGAGCACCACGACGGCGGGCGCGCCGGCCTCGCAGAAGCTCGCCATGTCGTTCGCGTAGGAGGCGGTCACGTCCGGATCGGTGAGCAGCGCCTCGGCCGGGAGCCCGGCGCGCAGCCGCGTCAGAAGATCGTCCATGTCTCCAGCGTGGCACCCGGGGCCATCGGTGTGAACCCGCCGGGGCGGGCGCTTCGTGTGCTCTTCGTACAGCCGCGGGCGGGAGCACAGTGAGCGCCATGAAGACGCAGAACGTGTCGAGGGCGGTCCTGGCGGCCGGCGCGGGCGCGGTGCTCGCGGCGACGGCGCTCCTGTACGTCCCCGAGCTCCTCGACCAGGGGCCGCCGCCCCCGCCGGGTCCGGCGGAGCGGGCGACGATCGCGGCCCACGCGGGCGCGCAGGCCTCGCTGCCGGACCTGGCGGCGCTGATCACCGACCGGGAGGGGTGGCTGCGCGACCATCCGGACGACGACGCGTCCTGGGCGGAGCTCGGCGCGGCGTACACGGAGCGGGGTGCGCGGCTCGGCGACGTGCGGGACTATCCGCGCGCCGAGCAGGCGCTGCGGCGCTCGCTCGCCGCACGGCCCGCCGCGCGCGGCAACAGGGCGGCCCAGCTGGCCATGGGGGCGCTCGCGGGGGCGCGCGGCGACTGGCGGACGGCCCGGGAGTGGGGCGAGAAGGCCCGGAAGGCCGATCCGCGCGGCTGGCCGGTGTATCCGGTCCTGATGGACGCGTACAACGGCCTCGGGGACTACAAGGCGGCCCAGAAGGCGATGGAGACCCTGGAGGGGCTCCACGCGGGCGCGATGGTGCGGACGCGGGCCGCGCAGACCTATCGCGACCGGGGCTGGCGCGAGGACGCCGACGCGGCGGGCCTCGCCGCGGTGGCGCTCGCGGAGGCGGCCCCGGACAAGGCGGCGGCGCTGGCCCGGCTCGGGGACCTGGCCTGGGAGCGGGGCGAGCCGGAGGAGGCGCTCGCCCGGTTCGGGGCGGCGCTGGCGCAGGTACGGGACCACGGACCGGCGCTCGCGGGCCGGGCGCGGGCCCTGGCGGCGCTGGGCCGCACCGACGAGGCGCTGCGGGACTGGCGGGCCGCGCTCGCCCGGCTGCCGCTCCCCGAGTACGTCCTGGAGGCGGGCGAGCTGTCGGAGTCGCTGGGTCTCGACGGGGACGCGCGGTCGCTGTACGCGCGGCTGCGGACCGGCGCGTGGGCGGGCGGGGAGGTACCCCTTGCCCTGCTCGACGCGGACCACGGGAGCGCGGCGGAGGCGGTCGCGCGGATGCGGACGGAGTGGGCGCGGGGGCACCGTTCGGTGCGGGTCGCGGACGCGCTCGGCTGGGCGCTGTACCGGGCGGGCCGGCCGAAGGAGGCGCTGGAGTACGCGACCCGGGCCACCGAAGAGGGGCTGCGGAGCGCCCTCTTCGCGTACCACCGGGGCGAGATCGAACGGGCCCTCGGGGACGACGGCCCGGCCCGGCGGCACGTGGCGGAGGCGCTGCGGGTCAACCCGCACTTCTCCCCCCTGCTCGCGCCGAGGGCACGCGAGGCGCTGGCGGCGCTGGGCGAACCGTCGGACGACCTCCCGGACGAACTCCGGCCGGAGCCGGAGGAGGCCCGGCAGACGGGCGGGCGGACGGGCGGTCGGACTCCGGGGAGGGCGGTGAAGCCCATGAAGGCGGTGAAGCCGGTGAAGCCGGTGGCTCAGGCGGGGCAGGCGGGACCGGCTGGCCAGGCGGGATCGGCGGGACCGGCGGGCCAGGCGGCTCCGGTCGCTGGTGACGTGCCGTAGAGGGTGCCGTACGAGCCCGGTCCGGTCGGGYCTGATCGGCGAGGCCCCCCGGGGACGGTGCCCCGGCCCACGCGGGGGG
>NZ_RDBH01000129.1:315716-334273 GCF_008042145.1 Streptomyces sp. adm13(2018) | reverse complement strand
GATCTCGCCCCGGTGGTACGCGAAGAGGGCGCTCCGCAGCCCCTCTTCGGTGGCCCGGGTCGCGTACTCCAGCGCCTCCTTCGGCCGGCCCGCCCGGTACAGCGCCCAGCCGAGCGCGTCCGCGACCCGCACCGGACGGTGCCCCGGCCCACCCCCCGCGTGGGCCGGAGCCCGCCGGCTGGTGGGCTCGCCCCGTGCCCGGGTCGTGCCGACAGGGGTGAGGGCCCGGGGCAGGAGCCCCGGGCCCTCGTCGTGCGCGTCCCGTCAGAGGTTGCCGCGCTTCTCCTGCTCGCGCTCGATCGCCTCGAACAGGGCCTTGAAGTTGCCCTTGCCGAAGCCCATCGACCCGTGGCGCTCGATCATCTCGAAGAAGACGGTCGGGCGGTCCTGGACCGGCTTGGTGAAGATCTGCAGCAGGTAGCCGTCCTCATCGCGGTCGACGAGGATCTTCAGCTCGCGCAGGGTCTCGACGGGCACGCGGGTCTCGCCGGCCCACTCGCCGAGGGTGTCGTAGTACGAGTCGGGGGTGTCGAGGAAGGAGACACCGGCGGCCCGCATCGCGCGCACGGTGGCGACGATGTCGTTGGTGGCGAGGGCGATGTGCTGGACGCCGGCGCCGCCGTAGAACTCCAGGTACTCGTCGATCTGCGACTTCTTCTTCGCGATCGCGGGCTCGTTGATCGGGAACTTCACCTTGAGGGTGCCGTCCGCGACGACCTTCGACATGAGCGCGGAGTACTCGGTGGCGATGTCGTCGCCCACGAACTCCTTCATGTTGGTGAAGCCCATGACCTTGTTGTAGAAGCCGACCCAGTCGTTCATCCTGCCGAGCTCGACGTTGCCGACGCAGTGGTCGATGGCCTGGAAGGTGCGCTTGGCCGGCGGCTCGACGATCGGCTTGGCGGCCACGAAGCCGGGGAGGTACGGGCCGTCGTAGCCGGAGCGCTCGACGAGGGTGTGGCGGGTCTTGCCGTACGTGGCGATGGCGGCGAGGACGACGGTGCCGTGCTCGTCCTTCACCTCGTGCGGCTCGGTGAGGCCGGTGGCGCCGTGCTCGACGGCGTAGGCGTACGCGGCGCGGGCGTCGGGCACCTCGATGGCCAGGTCGACGACGCCGTCGCCGTGCTCGGCGACGTGGTCGGCGAGGAAGCGGCCCCGGTCGGTGGAGACCTTGATGACGGAGGTGAACACGAAGCGGGCGGCGCCGTTGGTGAGGACGTAGCTGGCCGTCTCGCGGCTGCCGTTCTCCGGTCCGGAGTAGGCGACGAGCTTCATGCCGAAGGCCGTGGAGTAGTAGTGCGCGGCCTGCTTGGCGTTGCCGACGGCGAAGACGACCGCGTCCATTCCCTTCACGGGGAAGGGATCGGCCTGCCGCGCCGTGGAGGGGGTGTGATCGATGGTCTCAGTCATGGGAGCAGCGTCCCGCCGTTCTGCAAGGTGCGCAAGAGTTCACGGATTCACTGGTCAGGTTGACCAGCTGTCGGTGAGTATGACCGGGCGACTTGTACATCCTGACCACGAGGAGGCCGCTGTGGCGATCGATCATCTGGACGGCCGGCTGATCACGCTGCTCGCCCGCGAGCCGCGCATAGGCGTACTGGAGGCCTCGCGGCGGCTCGGGGTGGCGCGCGGCACCGTCCAGGCGCGCCTCGACCGGCTCCGGGCGAGCGGGGTGATCAGGGGCTTCGGGCCGCAGGTCGACCCGGCTGCCCTGGGGTATCCGGTGACGGCGTTCGCCACGCTGGAGATCAAGCAGGGTCAGGGGGCCGACGTGCGGGGGCATCTGGCGACGGTGCCGGAGGTGCTGGAGCTGCACACGACGACGGGGCACGGCGACATGCTGTGCCGGCTGGTCGCCCGGTCGAACGCGGACCTCCAGCGGGTGATCGACAGGGTGGTGGGCTTCGAGGGGATCGTGCGGGCGTCGACGGCGATCGTGATGGAGAACCCGGTGCCGCTCCGGATCATCCCGCTGGTGGAGCAGGCGGCGCAGGAGTAGTAGGGACCGGGCCCGGCCGGGGCGCCGCGGGATCTCGCCGGGGCGCCGGGCCTGCGGTGGGGGCACGCCCGGGAGCACCACGACGGAGTTGCAAAGAAGTAGTTGCAAAAAAACCCTTGCAACTACTTCTTTGCAACTCTACGCTCGACCCATGTCCGAGCCCGAGGCGTTCCCGACCCGTTCTCTCGACCCGCGCAGCCTGCGCGGGCTCGCCCACCCCCTCCGCATCCAGCTGCTGCGCGCCCTGCGCACCGGCGGACCCGCCACCGCCTCCCAACTCGCGGAGAAGCTGGGCGAGTCCAGCGGTGCGACCAGCTACCACCTGCGCCAGCTCGCGGTCTACGGCTTCGTCGAGGACGATCCGACCCGGGGCAAGGGGCGCGAGCGGTGGTGGAAGGCCGCCACGCAGGGAGTGACCGTCGACGAGTCGCTCTCGCTGAACCCGGACCCCGCGGTCCGCGGCGCCCTCGACCTCTACTTCCACGAGATCGCGAACAACCACACCCAGGAGCTGAGCACCTATCTCGGCACCCGGCACGACTGGGGCGACGCCTGGATCGGCGTGTCCGACATGAGCGACTTCACGCTGCGCCTGCCCCCCGAGAAGCTCCGCGAGCTCGACACGAGGCTGCACGAGGTCATCGCGTCGTACCGGGGGGTCGAGGAGGCCGACGCGCCGGACGCCGAGAGCGTACGGATCCATCTCCACGCGTTCCCGCAGCGCGAGAACTGACGGAAGGGAAGACGGAGTCATGCACCCCGACATACATCTCCAGCTCCACCGACTGCACGCCGCCGAACTGCGCGGCGAGGCCGCCGCCACCGCACCGCGCGCCCCCGAGCGCACGCCCGGCCGCGTCCTCCGCGTCCAACTCGGCTGGCGGCTGGTCGAGCTGGGGCTGCGCCTGGCCACTCCCCCGCGCTCCCGCACGGCCCCGCTGGCCGCATGACCGCGCCGGGGGGAGAAGACGGGGACGCCGGGGGCTCGGGCGCGACCGGCAAGGACGCCGGGGGCGCGGACGCGACCGGGAAGGACACCACGACGACACGTGCCGCGCGCGCCGCGCGGCGCGAACGGGTCCCCCTCGCCACCGTCCTCACCGCCAACGCCGTCTCCATCACGGGAAACTCGCTCACCCTCATCGGCGTCCCGTGGTTCGCGCTCGACACCACGGGAAGCCCCGGCAAGGCCGGCATCGTCGCCTTCTGCGCGGCCCTGCCCGTCCTCGTCTCCGCGATCGCCGGCGGCCCGGTCGTCGACCGGATCGGCCGCCGCCGGGTCAGCATCGCCTCCGACCTGGTCTGCGCCCTCGCGCTCGCCGCGATCCCGCTGCTGCACCGCGCCGGACTCCTGGAGTTCTGGACGCTGTGCGCCCTGATGGCCGTCAACGGCCTCTTCCACGCACCCGGCGAGATGGCCCGGCACGTCCTGGTCCCGGACCTCGCCCGGCGCGCCGGGACCTCGCTCCCCCGCGCCGCCAGCCTGTACGACGCCGTGGCGCGCGGCGCCCGGATGACGGGCGCCGCGGTCGCCGGACTCCTCGTCGCGTTCATGGGCGCCGACACGGTCCTGGTCCTCGACGCGGCGACCTTCGGGGTCTCCGCGCTGCTCGTCGCCGCGGGCCTGCGCGGGGTGCCCGCGGCGGAGCCGGTGCGGGACGGCCCCCGCCTCTCCCCGGCCCGCTACCGGGCCGATCTGCGCGAGGGGTACGCCTACCTGTTCCGCGCGCGGCTGCTGCTCGGCATCACGGTGATGGTGATGGTCACCAACGGCCTCAACCAGAGCTGGAGTGCCGTGCTGCTGCCGGTCCACGCGCGCGAGGAGCTGGGCGGGCCGGCCACGCAGGGCCTGCTCGTGTCGGTCTTCGGCGGCTGCGCGCTGGTCGGCGCCCTGCTGTACGGGGCGGTCGGCCAGCGCTTCCCGCGCCGGGCCGTCTTCACGGCCGGCTTCCTCCTCGGGGGCGCCCCGCCCTACCTGGTGGCCGCGCTCACCGGCACCACCGCGCCCCTGCTCGTGACGCTCGCGGCGGCCGGGTTCGGCGTCGGCGTCCTCAACCCGATCCTGACCACGGTGATGTACGAGCAGGTGCCCGACGCGCTGCGCAGCCGGGTGATGGGCGCAAGCACCGCCGGGGTGCTGCTGACGACCCCGCTGGGCGGCCTGGCGGCCGGTTTCCTCGTCGAGCGCGCCGGGCTGACCGCGACGCTGCTGGGCATCGGCGGGCTCTACTTCCTCGCCACGCTGTCGCCGCTGCTCTTCCCGGCCTGGCGGGGCATGGACGCCCCGCCGCCGGAGCGGAGGGCCGAGGACGGCGCGGCGGCCGCCGGTCCACCGGTCAGCAGCGCGGAACCTTCGCCTCCTGACCCTGTTCCAGGGCCTTCAGGGAGGACACCGCGTCGCTGAGCGCGGTGACGGGGACGAGCCGCATCCCCTTCGGCAGCTCCGCCTGGGCGTCCGAGCACTCGGCCTTCGGCACGAGGAAGACGGTGGCGCCGTCGCGCGCCGCGGCCTGGGTCTTCAGCGAGACCCCGCCGACGGCGCCGACCGCGCCGTCGGCGTCGATGGTGCCCGTACCGGCGATGATCCGGCCTCCGGTGAGGTCGCCGCCCGAGCCGTCGCCGTCGAGCTTCTCGACGATGCCGAGGGAGAAGAGCAGCCCGGCGCTCGGCCCGCCGATGTCGGCGAGGTTCAGGTCCACCTTGACCTTCCCGGGGTCCTCGTCGAGGTAGTCGAGGGCCGCGAGGGTGGCGGCGTCCTGGGACTCCTTCATCTGGCCGAGGTTGTGCTTCTCGACCTCGGCGTCGGACTTCCCGGGGGGATAGACGGAGTTGCGCGGCAGGACGGCCCGGTCCGTACGGAACCAGGCGTCGGCCACGTCGCCGAGGTCGACGTCCGTGGACGGCCCGGTCGCGACGATCGTGGTCATCCGCAGCTGCCCCTCGGAGGCCCGGACCGGGGCGCCGGTGATCGTGATGACCTCCTGCCCCTTGTCCTTGCCGAGCACGTCGGCGGTCGTACCGGGCTGCGCGATGGCGTAGGGCAGCGGCGCGAGCGCGACGACGGCGAAGAGCGCGACGACGGGCAGCGCGGAGACCGCGAGCGCTGTGGGACGGGAGAGACTGGAGAGCACCCGACCAATCTACTGGGCCCCCACCCCTGCCGAACCGGGTACGCCGGACCATCGGCGCCCGCGCCGCGCCGCGCCCGCCGGCGGACGGGGCCGGTCGCCGGGGGCGTAGGGCCGGAGCACGGCGGGGCGGTGTGCCGCCCCGGCCGGCCGGGTGGCCGGTCTCCGGGCGGCGGCGGGAGTGTGGCGACGGGTTCTAGCGCAGGGCGTCGGCGACCTCGCGGGCCGCGTCGACGACGCGGGGGCCGACCCGTTCCGGGACCGCGTCCGCGAGCATCACGACGCCCACGCTGCCCTCGACGCCCGTCACGCCGACGAGCGGGGCGGCCGCGCCGCTGGCGCCGGCCTCCAGTTCGCCGTGGGTGAGGGTGAAGCCCGGTTCGATCAGGCCGCCCTGGCGCGCGGCGAGGATCGCCCGGCCCGCGGCGCCCCGGTCGAGGGGGTGGCGGAAGCCGGCCCGGTAGGCCACGTGGTAGTCGGTCCAGGTCGGTTCGACGACCGCGACCGCGAGCGCCTCCGCGCCGTCGACCAGCGTCAGATGGGCCGTCGCCCCGATGTCCTCGGCGAGCGAGCGGAGCGCGGGGAGCGCGGCCTCCCGTACGAGGGGGTGGACCTGCCGGCCGAGCCGGAGCACGCCGAGGCCGACGCGGGCACGTCCGCCGAGGTCGCGGCGGACGAGGGCGTGCTGCTCCAGCGTGGCGAGCAGACGGTAGACGACGGTCCGGTTGACACCGAGTTTGTTGGACAACTCGGTGACGGTCAGGCCGTGGTCGGTGTCGGCGAGCAGTTTGAGGACTCTGAGTCCCCGGTCGAGCGTCTGGGAGGTCTCCGCGGTCACGACGCCCTCTCCTTCGGAGTGAGTGGCGACGGGCTCTCACGGGGTTGCGTCACCGGTCCCGTCGGCGACGCACGTCAGAGGCCGCCGGCAGGAAGGGGTACACCGGCTGCGCTCCGCGGCGGCGCTGCCACGGGGCGATTGCTTTTGAGCCGGGACAGTAGCGACCCGCTCCGCTCAGCGGAAGACCTCGTCCAGAATCCGGGCGCCGACGAGCGAATAGAGACGGTTCGGGACCTTCGTCGGTCGCATGCGGGACTTTGGCGGACAAGATCGGCTTTGTCGTGCCCGTAGCGTGGAAGCGCCCGGAGGCCGACCGTGGGGGCCGGTCTCCGACGCCGGTCCCGCCGCGGTTCCTTCACCGGTCTCGCCGCGCCGCGGGACGAGTGAGGCCCGTACGAACGCCGTCGTACGGGCCTCAGC
This sequence comes from Streptomyces sp. adm13(2018), assembly GCF_008042145.1. Classification (GTDB taxonomy): domain Bacteria; phylum Actinomycetota; class Actinomycetes; order Streptomycetales; family Streptomycetaceae; genus Streptomyces. Next base: position 327,888 of record NZ_RDBH01000129.1, on the reverse strand, counting down.
CGCACTCGGGGGCGGTGCGGCGGGGGTCACCGCATGCGGGTCGCCCACTCCTGGACCTTCTTGATCCGTTCCCGGATCTGGCCGGCGGTGGCCTCCGCGCTCGGCGGCCCGCCGCAGACCCGGCGCAGCTCCGTGTGGATCACGCCGTGGGGCTTGCCGGACTGGTGGACGTACGCGCCGACCATGGTGTTGAGCTGCTTGCGCAGTTCGAGCATCTCCTTGTGGGAAACGACAGGACGCCGCTCGGCGGGGAGTTCGAGCAGGTCGGCCTCGTCGTCCGGCTTCTTGCGGCTGTGCGCGATCTGCCGGGCCTGGCGCTTCTGGAGGAGCAGCTGGACCTGGTCGGGTTCGAGGAGACCGGGGATGCCGAGGTAGTCCTGCTCCTCGGCGCTGCCGGGGTGGGCCTGCATGCCGAACTCGGCGCTGTTGTAGAGGACGCGGTCGAAGACGGCGTCGGACTCCAGCGCCTCGAAGGGCAGCATGTCCTGCTCGCCGGTGTCCTCGTCCTGCTCGCGCTCCGCCTCCGCCATCTCCTTCTCGGACTCGGCGTACGGGTCCTCCTCGCCCTGCTTCTTGGGCTTGTCGAGGACGTGGTCCCGCTCGACCTCCATCTCGTTGGCGAAACCGAGGAGGCTGGGGATCGTCGGAAGGAACACGGACGCGGTCTCGCCGCGCCTGCGCGAACGCACGAAGCGGCCGACGGCCTGGGCGAAGAAGAGCGGGGTCGAGATCGTCGTCGCGTACACGCCGACGGCGAGGCGGGGCACGTCGACGCCCTCGGACACCATGCGGACGGCGACCATCCAGCGGTCCTCGCTCTCGCTGAACTCGTCGATGCGGTTCGAGGCGCCGGTGTCGTCGGAGAGGACGACGGTGGCCTTCGTGCCGGTGATCTCGCGGATCAGCTTGGCGTACGAGCGGGCCGAGTCCTGGTCGGAGGCGATCACGAGGCCGCCCGCGTCCGGGATGGACTTGCGGACCTCGGTGAGGCGCCGGTCGGCGGCGCGCAGGACGTTCGGCATCCACTCGCCCTTGGCGTCCAGGGCGGTCCGCCAGGCCTGCGAGACGGCGTCCTTCGTCATCGGCTCGCCGAGGCGGGCGGCGATCTCGTCGCCGGCCTTGGTGCGCCAGCGCATGTTGCCGCTGTAGGAGAGGAAGATGACGGGCCGGACGACGCCGTCGGTCAGCGCGTTGCCGTAGCCGTAGGTGTAGTCGGCCGAGGAGCGCCGGATGCCGTCGTTCCCCTCCTCGTACGTGACGAAGGGGATCGGGTTGGTGTCGGAGCGGAACGGGGTGCCGGTCAGCGCGAGGCGCCGGGTGGCGGGCTCGAACGCCTCCAGGCAGGCCTCGCCCCAGGACTTGGAGTCTCCGGCGTGGTGGATCTCGTCGAGGATGACGAGGGTCTTGCGCTGCTCGGACCGGTTGCGGTGCAGCATCGGGCGGACGCCGACGCCGGCGTAGGTGATGGCGACCCCGTCGTACTCCTTGCTGAGCGGTCCGGCGCTGTAGTCCGGGTCCAGCTTGATCCCTATCCGCGCGGCGGCGGCGGCCCACTGCTTCTTGAGGTGCTCGGTGGGCGCGACGACGGTGATCTGCTGCACGACGTGGTGGTGCAGCAGCCAGGACGCGAGGGTCAGGGCGAAGGTGGTCTTGCCGGCGCCTGGTGTGGCGACCGCGAGGAAGTCACGGGGCTGCTCCTGGATGTACCGCTCCATCGCGCCCTGTTGCCAGGCGCGCAGCTTGCCGGCGGTGCCCCAGGGGGCCCGTCCCGGAAAGGCGGGAGAGAGGTGATGGGAGGAGGTGGTGGTAGTAGTCACGATCCCCGGGTTCGACGCTCGTCCAGATATGACAACCTGGCCACCTTACCGGTGCGGGCGTCGCGACCCGCCCCGCGCGAAGGCGTGGCGGGTGCGCTTGAGACGGTCCTCACAGCCCCCGGAGGCGGCGCGCGATGTCCGGAATGTCGCCCAGGTCGCCGCCGGCCACGCCGATGACCAGGCCGTATGCCCGTTCGAGGTCGGCGTCGGCGAGATCGACTCCGTTGACGGCGAGGAAGGTGGCCGCGGACAGCCACGCCGCCCGCTTGTTCCCGTCGACGAAGGGGTGGTTCGTGGCGACCGCGTGCAGCAGCGCGGCGGCCTGCTCGTACACGTCCTCGTACGCGCTCTCCCCGAACATCCGGGCCCTCGGCCGGTGCACGGCGGACGCCAGCAGCCCGGGCGCCCGCAACTCGGGCACACCGTCGCCGGTGAAGGCGATCCGGGCGACCTCGGTGACCTCCTCGACGGTGAGGAAGCGCGTGGTGGTGTCGTTCATTCTCCGAGCCTCCTCAGGAGGGAGTCGTGCACCCGGGCGAGACGCAGCGCCTCACGGCGTACGAGGTCGGCCTCCGCGGCCAGCAACCGCCCGCAGGCCTCGGCGGCCAGCTCCTCCGCGGTGACGCCCCGGGCATCGGCGAGGTCGGCGAACCCGTCACCGACCGTAACAGTCATCTCACGCATACACAGAGGGTAGGAGGCGGCGACCGGGGCGGCCACGGATTTAGGCCGCCCCCCTGTCACCGGCCGGGACCCCCCGGTCGTGGGACGCTCCGGCACCGGACGTATGCAGCCGCGTCGCCACCCAGGCTCCCACCGCCGCCACCCCCGCCATCGGCAGGAAGACCGCGGCGAAGGCCCCCGGGTGGGAGCCCGTGGCCGCGGAGGAGGTGACCGCGTGGCCCACCGCCCCGCCGCCGAGCGCCGTGAAGGCCGCGCCGCCCGCGGCGAGCAGCAGGACGTTGGAGAGGCCGTCGGAGATCTGGAGCGCGGCGGAGTTCGCGCCGACCTCCTCGGGCGCGGAGAGCTTCATGAGGAGCACGCTCGTCGAGGCGATCACGGCGCCCATGCCGAGGCAGCCGAGCCCCCAGGCGACCGCCACCACCCACACCGGCACGGCCGTGATCAGCACGCTCGGGGCCGCCGCGATGGCGATCGCGACCAGGACCATGCCGAGGACCACGAGCCGCTCCCGGTACGGCTCCGTCCACGGCCGGGCCTGGATCCAGGAGCCGAGGGCCCAGGTGAGGCCGCCCGCGGCGAGGGAGAGCCCGGCCAGGGTGGGGCTGAGGCCGCGCTGGGTGACCAGCATCAGCGGCACGAAGGACTCGGCCGCGATGAAGGCGCCCGCGGCGATGCCGCGGAGCAGGACGACGGACGGCAGGCCGCGGGCCGCCCGGTAGGTGCCGTGCGGAAGGAGCCCGCGGACCGCCGGCACCAGGAACGCGGCACCCGCCGCGGCCGGCAGCAGCGCGAGCCAGCGCAGTTCCTGCCCCGCGTACTGCAGGAGCGCGGCGCCCACCGAGATCCCCAGCGCGAGCCGGATCCGGCGCCGGTCCCAGGGCGCGACGGGCGCGGACGGGTCGGCGGGGCCGGAGGCGGTGCGGCGTATCGCGGGCAGGGCGAGGGCCAGCGGGAAGACGACGAGGACGGGGATGCCGACGAAGACCCAGCGCCAGCCGAGGTGCTCGGTGATCGTGCCGGCGGCGAGCGGCCCGACGACGGAGGGGACGACCCAGCTCGCGGCGAACGCGGCCATGATCGCGGGTCTGAGGTGCTCGGCGTACGCGCGGCCGACGACCACGTACAGGGCGACGATGACGAGCCCGCCGCCGAGGCCCTGGACGGCCCGCCCCAGGATGAACAGCCACATGGCGCCGGCCGTCCCGGAGAGCAGCAGCCCGGCGGCGAAGGCGCTGATGCCGGCGGTGAGCGGGGCGAGCGGCCCGAGCCGGTCGGACCACTGGCCCGCCAGGACCATGGCGAAGAGGCTGGTGGTGAAGTAGGCGGAGAAGGCGAAGGCGTAGAGGGGGATGCCGTCCAGCTCACGGGCGGCCACCGGCATCGCGGTGCCGACGGCGGTCGCCTCGAACGCGATGAGCAGCACGACGGAGACCATGCCGATGCTGAGCGCCCGGTGGGCCGGGTCGAGGACGGACCCCTTGTCGGCCTCGTCGTGCGGGGCAAGGGGTCCGGGTCTCCGGGCGACGTCGGCGGCCGCGTCTGCGGCGGCCTCGGCGTCGCGGGGTTCGAGGGCGCTCATTCCCCCAGAGTAAGAGGTGTAGCCGTAAATGACCCCTGTCAGGAGTCCCGGTGCGACTCAGCCCTTGGACGTACGACTGTGAACGCCGTGTGGCGGCACCATTGCGGTCCCGTGGCACGACCCCGGAACCCCTTGAGCCCCTCAACCACTCGGGCACACGGTCGTGCGGTGCTGCTGAGAACGACCGTAGGCGGGGGCCGGGAGGGGCTCAAGGGGTTCCGGGGTCGTGCCACGGGACCGCGAGTTCGGGCCGCAGGACCTTGACGGCCGCSGGGACGGCGCGGGGGCCTGGTGGCTGAGCCGGGGCGGTGAGACGTCCCCGACCGCCGACGTGCCGGCGGCCGTGGCGGCACCGGAGGCGGCGTTCGTCTCGGTCATCGACAGCCAGGTGGGGAAGCCGCCGGACGCGCTGTGGGGTCCCCTCGACGTCTGCGCGCCGGTGGCGACTCCGCCCCTCCCCGTGCGGGACGTGGTCCTGGTGTACGCGAAGACGGGCGGGCTGCTCGCCCTGTCCGTCACCGACGGGAAGGAGCGGTGGCGGGCCGAGGACGTCCACGCGGCGTCCGGTTACGTCTCCGTGGCCGACCGGCTCGTCGTGGGCGCCGACAGGAAGGGCGTGCTGCGGGCCTACGTGGCCTCCACCGGCCGGCAGGTCTGGCAGACGGAGGCCGACGCCGAGGCGGTCCTCGCCGCGGACGACACCCACGTCTACTTCACGACCTCCGACAACATGCTGCGGGCCGTCGACGCCTGGACCCTCGCGCCGGTGTGGACGCGCCCGATGAGGTCCCCCCGTTCCACGAAGGGTCCCGCGCGGGCGGCCGCGGGCAAGGGGCGGCTCGTGGTCCACGGCTGGGACGGGCAGGTCGAGTCCGTCGACACCGCGACCGGCGAGACCGCCTGGAAGCTCAAGGGGCAGGGCACCCACGGCCAGGCCCCCTCGATCAGCGGCTCCACCGTGTACCTCGGAGGTCCCAGCCTGATGGTCCGGCGCCTGGAGAGCGGCGAGTTCCTCTGGAAGGAGGAGAGCCTCGCCCACGAGGACCGGGCGGTGGGGTGGGCCGGCCCGACCGCGGACGGCGACGCCGTGATCGCCGTCAACGGCTACGAGGCCCACCGGTTCCGCACCAGGACCGACGTCAATCGCTCGACCGTCGAGTGGATGGAACCCCTGGACAATGCGGGCGGCGGCGTCTCCGCTCCCGCCGTCGCGGGCGGCACGGCCTGGCTGCCGGAGACCGACGAAGGTGCCGTGCGGGTGGTGAACAGGACGACCGGGGCCTGGCTGTTCACCGTGAGGATGGAGCGCGTGGGCGCCTACCGGCTGGCGAGCGCCGCCAACCGCGTCTTCATGACCCGCGGCGGCCGGATCGTGGCGCTGCCGGTGTTCGGGGAGTAGCACGTACGCCGCCCGCGCGGGCGGCTTACGTTCCTCAGGTGCGGCGGCCCCGGAGCGCCACCACGGCGCCGGCGATCAGCACGGCCGCACCGATGCCGATGCCGATGTAGAGGGTGGCGCTGCCGCCCCCCTCGCTCTCCTCCTGCGCGGCGGGCGCGGGAGCGGGGGCGGCGGTGGACGGCGCGGCCGGGGTGGCCCCCTCCGACGCGGCGCCCGAGGGAGAGGCGGACACGTTCTCTTCGAGGTCCTCGATGGGCCGGACGCCGGCCGGTCCGGGGTCGCCGGGCGTCTTCAGCGCGCGGAGCGGCCGGATGGCGCCGAAGCCGATGTAGTCGTTGCGCTTGTCGCCCTCGGTGGGCGCGGCGATGGTGTTGAGCATGACCTTCAGGACCTGGTTGTTGGTCCAGTCGGGATGCTTCGCCCAGATGAGCGCGGCGGCGGCGGAGGCGAGGGCGGTGGCGTTACTGGTACCGCTGGAGGTGCAGACGCGGCCGCCACCGCACGCGGCCACCGTGTCCTTGCCGGGGGCCACGAGGTCGACCTGCGGACCGTACTGGGAGAGGGGGATGCGGGTCAGCTTCTGGTCGATGGCACCGACGCCGACCACGCCGGGGGTCGCTCCCGGGTACTCCAGCCTGTTCGCCTTGTCGCCGCTGTTGCCGACGGAGGCGAAGACCAGGGCGCCCTTGTCCAGGGCGTACTTCACGGCGTCCGTGAGCTGCTGCGACCCGGCGGTGGAGCCCTGCGAGATGTTGAGGACCTTGGCACCGGAGTCGACGGCGAACCGGATGGCCTCGGGCATGACCGCGTTGAACTCGCGGTCCGCGTCCGCCTGGCTGCTCCCCGCGCCGGCTTCCGACCCGGGCACGCGCACCGAGAGGATCTTGGCCCCGGGGGCGAGGCCGTAGGCACCCTGCCCGCCGTTGGCCTTGCCCGTGCCGGCGATGAGGCCTGCCATGTTCGTGCCGTGTCCGGTGTAGTCGGTGAACTCGTCGCCGGACTGTTCCGGTGCGAAGTCCTTGCCCCTGAGCACCTGGCCCGGAAGGTCCGGATTCCCCTTCTCCACGCCGGAGTCGATGACCGCGACGGTGACGCCCTTGCCCGTGCTGAGCTGCCAGATCTTCTCGGCGCCCATGGTGTCCAGGTGCCACTGCCGGTCACGGACGCCCGCGGCGTGGGCGGGTACGGAAGCGATGCCCACCAGCAGCATCCCCAAGGCGGCCGAGGCGGTGACTGCGGCACGGCTCCGACGAATACTGCTGGTACGCATCTGCTTCCTCGCGCTGATCAGTCGATGACGGGCGGCGCCACGCGGCGCCCCTGCTGCCAGGTCTCCTCGTCCTCGACCAGGTAGTCGGGACGCTCTCCCTTGGTCTCCTCGCGCTCGCCGGGCTGCGTAGAGCCTCCGCGGACGAGGCCGGAACCGCCGGGCGTGAAGGGCCGTGCGGTGCCTCCGGCCGCGGTGGCGCGCTGCGCCCGGCCGCCGACGACTCCGCCGGCCTCGCCGGCGAGACGGCGTCCGCCGGTGATGCCGTGCTGTCCCGCGCCCGCGCCGCCCATGGGGCCGCCCATGGCGCCGCCGCCCATCGGGGCGCGGCCCATGCCCGTACCGCGGCCCGGCTCGGTGCCGATGACGGTGCTGCGCGGGAGTCCGGTCTGCGGACGTCCCGTCGTGTTGGGCACGGCCCTGCCGCCGCTGATGCCCTCACGGGGGCCGCCCAGGGGGCCGGGTCCGGTCGGCAGGCCGCGCGGGCCGGTGGTGCCCAGCGGGTTCCGCGTACCGCCGGTGACGGGGCCGGTGGGCGGCGGTACCCCGGGGCCGCCCTTCGCGGTGAACGGGGGCATACCGGTCGTGGTCACGAACGGAGGCGTGGCGCCCTCCGGCTTGGTGATCGGCGGCGGGGCGCCCGGGGTCTGCGTCGTGGGTCCGGTCGGCGCGGTCGGCGGCGTCTTGGTGTCGACGCTGTCGAGACCGAGGTCCACGGGGACGTCGGGCCGCACGTCCGGACGGACGACGTGCTTCGGTCCCGACGGGTCGCCGCTGGACGGCGGCAGGGGGATGTTGGTTTCGGGCGTCGTCCGGGTGTCGGGCTGGGACCGGGGGCCGGACGGACCCGTGGCCCGCTCGGTACCCCCGGTGGACCTCTCGCCCTGCGGGCCGTAGCCGGTGGAGGTGGGATCCGACCCGCGCTGACGGTCCTGCGCCGGCACGAAGTCCCCCGGCGGCGGCGGGAACGTCGGCGGCGTGAGGCTCGTCATGTTGAAGCTCGACCACTGGTAGGAGGAGGAGAGCTTCTCCATCTCGGCCGCCGCGGCCTGCTGGTTCGCCTTCTCCTTGGCTTCGATGGCCTTGAGCTCCTCGCTCGCGGCCATCTGGCTCTTGGCGTTGCGAGCGATGGTCTGCGAGTCCGGGTCGTTGCGGTACTTCTGCGCCGCCGCCAGGTTCTCCTTGGCCGACTCGTGGGAGGTGTAGCGGGGGATGGCGCTCTGCGCGGTGGCGATGGCCTCGGCGGCGGCGTCCATCCACGTGGCCGCGCCCGTGCTGAAGTCACCGAGCGCGTGGGTCGAGCTCACGACGCTGTCGGCCCACTCGTTGAACGCCTTCTCCGCTTCGCCTTCCCACTCCACCCGGCCGGAACGGTTCTTGAGCTGCGTGGCGATGCGATGCATCTCCTCGGCAGCCGCCCTCAACCGTCCCGCCGCGTTGCCGACGTAGAACGTGCTGGCTTCGTCCAGCCACGCCAGCATCTGCTGGTGGGACATCGAGCGGAAGTCCGTTCCGCCGCCTCCGCCGCCTTCTGCGGGCCTCATCCTTCGCCTCTTCCCCGTGTCCCCGACATTCCGTCCGCTCCCTCCTACTGGAGGGAGTCGTCGCCCCCGGCCGTCTGTCCGGCCCCGTCGTCCGTGGCGACGCGGCCCGCTTCGCGGTCCGCCTTCGTCTTCGCTTCGTCAGTCCGCTGATGAATGTTGATCATCTTCTGCTTGACGTCGTCGTCCATCTGCGCGAAGCCGTCCTTGGAGGCCACGACCGCGATGCCGAGGCCCTCCAGGCAGTCGCGCAGCAGGCCGGAGAGCTCCGTCAGCTGCGCGAGGACGGTGTTGTACGAGGTGTAGACCCCGGCCGCCTCGGACCAGGCGCCACCGCCGCCGCCGAACTGGTTGCGCTCCACCGGGTCCGACTTCATCTTGCCCTTGTCGGCCTCCGAGGAGGTGAGCATCTCGATCAGCCCGTCGATGCTCGTCTTGAACTCCGACATGGACTCGGTGTTGTAGCGAACCGCTTCCTCGCTCATCGGCCGCATTCCGGACCACCCCCGTCGACGTAGGCTTCCATGCCTGCGCTCCTCCCCCGTCGAACACATGTCCGCCGGTACTGCCAAGTCAGAAGTCCACTGTAGTCAGGAACGACGACAGTGCGCACCTCCGGGTTGCACAAGCAACGGACATCACAGGGTTACGAATTGGGCACAGCCACCGCAGCCTGGGGACGGATCGGGAGGCGGTTGACCGGGCGGCCGGTCGCCGCGCGCACCGCTGAGGCCACTGCGGCGGGTGAGGTGACCACCGGGACCGCGCTCGCGGCCTTGGCGCCGAACGGCGCGACGACGTCCCGCTCTTCGACGAGTTTCACGATGCGAATGTCCGGGGCGTCCAGGGATGTCGGGAGTGCGTAGCCGGTGAAGTCGGGGTGCCGGACCAGGCCACGGGCGGTGCGGAGGTTCTCCGTGAGGGCCGCGCCGATGCCCTGGGTGACGCCGGCCTCGATGCGGGTGGCGAGCTGGGCCGGGTTGAGGACGCGGCCGACGTCCTGGGCGACGGCCATCTCCACGACTCGTACGGCGCCGAGTTCGATGTCCACGTCCACCACGGCGCGGATCGCGCAGAACGCGAGCCCGACGAACGCGTCGCCCTGCCCCGCCTCGTCGAGCGGCTCCGTCGGGTGCGGGCGGCACTGGGCGGTGGCCCAGAGCTCCTTGCCGTCCATCGCCTCCGTGACGGTGGTCGACAGGACCCCGTCGTACGAGGTGATCTTGCCGTCGGTGATCTGGAGCAGCTCCGTCGACATGCCGAACTGGTGGGCCAGCGGCTGGAGAAGCTGCGTACGGACCATCTTCGCGGCCCGCTCGACCGCTCCGCCCGAGACCCAGGTGTGGCGGCCGTGGGCGGCCGGGCCCCCCGGCGGCTGGTCGGTGTCGACGGGGGCCATGTGGACCTCGTCGATGCCGAGGGTGTCCTGCACGATCTGACGGGCGAGCGTCGCGAAGCCCGAACCGGTGTCCACGGCCGCGCAGATGACCGTCGCCACCCCGTCCTGCACGCGCACCGTCGCCGTCGAGACCTCGTCGGCGCCCTCCGCGCCCAGCATGTGCACCATGCCCAGCGCGTAGCCCACGCCCCGGCGCACCGCGCCGGGTTCGCCCGCGCCCTCGGGACCGCCGGGCAGCAGCCACTCGCCCTCCGGGGTGTCCTTGGGCAGCGGCGGCAGTGGGAAGTCCCGTACGGCGGCGAGGAGTTCGGCCACCGGAGCCGGGCAGGTCACCGTCTGGCCCGTCGGCAGGATGTCGCCCGTCGACATGACGTTCCGCATGCGCAGCTCCGCCGGGTCCACGCCCAGCTTCGCCGCCAGCTTGTCCATCTGCGCCTCGTACGCGGTGCACACCTGCATCGCGCCCTCGCCCCGCACATGGCCGGACGGCGGGTTGTTGGTGCGGACGGCCCAGCCCTCGACGAAGGCGTGCGGGACGACGTACGGACCGCAGGCGAAGGCCACGGCCGCCGCGAGCGACTCCGACGAGGAGTCGGCGTACGCGCCGGCGTCGAGCAGGATCTGCGCCTCCACCTTCACCAGCCGCCCCTCCGCGTCCGCGTGGTGCCGGTAGCGGAGCAGGGTGGGGTGCCGGTGGGCGTGGCCGAGGAAGGACTCCTCGCGCGTCGCGGTGAGCTTGACCGGGCAGCCGGTGCGCAGCGCGAGCAGGCCCAGCGGGATCTGGAAGCCGGGGTCCTCACGGTCGCCGGTGGCGCCCGGGACGCCGGTCACCACCAGTTTGACCTGCTCCGGCGGGAGGCCGAAGCAGGCGGCGGCGAGGTCCCGGTCGGTGTGCGGGTCGGTGGAGGCGGTGTACAGCTCCACCCCGCCGTCGGGGCGCGGTACGGCAAGCCCGGCCTCGGCGCCGATCGGCGCCGGGTCCTGGCGCCCGATCCGGTACAGGCCCTCGACGACGACCTCGCCGGTGACGTCCGGGTCGCCGAAGCGCAGCGGGATGTGCCTGATCAGGTTGCCGTCGGGGTGCAGCGCCTCGGCGGCGAAGGCCTTCTCCGGGTCCGTCACCGGGTCGAGCACCTCGTACTCCACGGCGATCGCCGCGGCGGCCAGCCGGGCCGTGTCGGGGTGGTCGGCGGCGACGGCGGCGATCGCCTCGCCGTGGTGGCGGACCAGGTCGGCGGCGAACACCGGCCGGTCGGCGACCTGTCGGCCGTACGTCGCCGCGCCCGGCACGTCCGCCGCCGTCACCACGGCCCGTACGCCCGCCATGGCGGTGGCCGCGCCGGTGTCGACGGAGACGATCCGCGCGTGCGGGTGCGGGGAGCGCAGGATGGCGGCCCAGAGGAGCCCCTCGGCCCACAGGTCGGAGGCGTACGGGAAGGTGCCCTCGGTCTTGGCCCGCGCCTCGGCCTGCGGGAGGGAGGTGCCGAGGCCGTGGGCGGCCGGCTCCTGGCCCGGGGTCCCGGTGCCGTCGAGGACCGGGATCGTGGGAACGGCGGTGATCGCGTCGCTCACGCCATGCCTCCGTCGTGCGGGTGGGGGATCTGGTGCGGGACCCGGGGCTCGTCGGCGGTCTCGGTCGCGCCGGCCGCGGCGCTCGCCTCGCGCTCGGACACGACGTCGCGCACGGCGTCGAGGACGCCCCGGTAGCCGGAGCAGCGGCAGAGGTTGCCCGCGAGCGCCTGGCGGGTCTCGAGTTCGGTGGGGGCGTGGTTGCCCTCCAGCAGGTCGTGCACGGTCATGCACATGCCCGGGATGCAGAAGCCGCACTGCACGGCGCCGCACTTCGCCATGGCCCGCTGCACGTCCGAGGGTTCCCCGTCGACCGCGAGGCCCTCGACCGTCCGCACCTCGCTCCCGGCTGCGGTCGCCGCGGGAACCAGGCAGGAGGCGACGAGACGGCCGTCGACCTGCACGTTGCACGCGCCGCACTCGCCCTGCGAGCAGCCGTCCTTGGCCCCCGCGAGGCCGAGGCGCTCACGCAGGACGTAGAGCAGCGACTCGCCGATCCAGGAGCCGGTGACGGGCCGGTCGGCGCCGTTGACCCGGAGGGTGTACGAGGTGTGGGGGTGCTCGTCGCTGTCGGTGGACGCGGCGAGGCTCACGCCGGCCGGCTCCGGGGCGGAAGCGGGGGCCGGGACGGTCACGGCGGGCGCGTCCGCGGCCTCGACCTCGATCCCGGCCTCGGTCACAGGAGCCCCGTCGGACCCGCCGGACGCGTCGGAGCCATCGGCACCGTCGGCGGCCCCGGACCTGGCCGAGACCCCGGACACCGCGGACCCGATGACCGGGACAGGGGCGCCGTCCGCGCCGCCGGACGCCTCGGACGCCTCGTGCGGGGAGAGATCGGAGGGCGCCGGTTCGCCGCCACTCCCCCGGTCCTCGACCGGAGGACCCTCTGACAGCTCTGCCGCCCCGGCACCCTCGGC
>NZ_RDBH01000129.1:283784-315616 GCF_008042145.1 Streptomyces sp. adm13(2018) | reverse complement strand
CGGGCCCGGAGGCCGAGGGTGCCGGGGCGGCAGAGCTGTCAGAGGGTCCTCCGGTCGAGGACCGGGGGAGTGGCGGCGAACCGGCGCCCTCCGATCTCTCCCCGCACGAGGCGTCCGAGGCGTCCGGCGGCGCGGACGGCGCCCCTGTCCCGGTCATCGGGTCCGCGGTGTCCGGGGTCTCGGCCAGGTCCGGGGCCGCCGACGGTGCCGATGGCTCCGACGKGTCCGGCGGGGCGGAGCTGGCCTTTGTTGACGGCTGCCATCAGGTCGGTGCCACCGGCGACGGGGACGGCGGCCGGCATGGCCGTGAGCGCCGCCACGGCCTCGTCGAGCGAGGCGGGCAGCGTCACGGACTGCGCCGTCTGTGGTGCGTGCGTGGTCAACCCGCTGCCCCTTCCCGGTGTCCCGGTGGTCCCCGAATGTGCCCGGCGGTCGCGCCTGCGTGTGGGCGTACCGTACGTGCTCACAGGCCGGACGTGGCAACTCTGGCACATCTTCCGAGCGGTCCGGCGCGAGGGCCCGCGAAGGACTGTTCCGTCCGGGACGCCCCGACGAGTGACGGTAACTTCCGTTTCGCCGCTCTTGGGTGAAGGGGGATGTCGGGTCCCTCACACGTTCGGGGGCGTGCCCTCCAGGGGGCGTCCCAGGATGCCGGGGCGGCGCTGCCGGGGCTGGGGTCCGGCGGGCGGGCGGTAGTCCACGCCGAGGGCGTCCAGGCGTTCGTAGTGGGTGCCCATGCGGCGGGCGAAGTCCTGGTAGTCGCGCTCCTCCGGCGCGGGCAGCGCGGACCAGGCGACCTCGGCGAAGGCGGCGAGGCGGGGGAAGACCTGGTAGTCGACGCGGGACCGGTTCTCCATCACCTCGGTCCACACGTTGGCCTGGGTTCCCAGGATGTGGGCGGCGGCCTCGGGCGGGAGGCCGGGCGGGACGGGTTCAAAGCGGTAGACGTCCTCCAGGGTGCGGACGTATCCGATGGGCACGGGCTCGTCCTCGCCGGGCGCCTGACGGTGGTCCAGGTACACGTGCTGCTCGGGGCACATGACGACGTCGTGGCCGGCTTCGGCGGCGGCGATCCCGCCGCCGTAGCCGCGCCAGGACGAGACGGCCGCGCCCTCGGCGAGTCCGCCCTCCAGGATCTCGTCCCAGCCGATCAGGCGTCGGCCGCGGGCGGCGAGCCAGCGGTCGAAGTGGCGGATGAACCAGGACTGGAGGGCGTCCTCGTCGGCGAGGCCGAGTTCGCGGATGCGGGCCTGGGCGGCCGGGGAGGCCTTCCACTGGTCCTTGGGGCACTCGTCGCCGCCGACGTGGACGAAGGGGGACACGTCCGCCGGGAAGAGGTCGAGGACCTCCTCGAAGACGCCCTCGTAGAAGCGCAGGACGGCGTCGGTGGGGGCGAGGACGTTGGGGTTGACGCCCCAGGTGTCCCAGACGGTGAGGGCGGCCGTGTCGACGACGTCGCCGTTGCCGAGTTCGGGGTAGGCGGCGATGGCGGCCTGGGAGTGGCCGGGGAGGTCGATCTCGGGGACGACCCTGATGTGGCGTTCGGCGGCGTACGCGACGATCTCGCGGATGTCGTCCTGGGTGTAGAACCCGCCGTGCGGGGTGTCGTCCCAGAGCGGCGAGGCGCGGTGGCCCCACTTGCTGCGGGCCCGCCAGGAGCCGACCTCGGTGAGCCGGGGGTGGCGCTTGATCTCGATGCGCCAGCCCTGGTCGTCGGTGAGGTGGAAGTGGAAGACGTTGAGCTTGTGGGCGGCGAGCAGGTCGAGGTAGCGCAGGACGTCGGTCTTGGGCATGAAGTGCCGGGAGACGTCGAGCATGAGGCCGCGCCAGCCGAAGCGGGGCCGATCCTCGACGGTGACGTACGGGAGGTCCCGCGGGCCGCCGCTCACCGGCGCCCCGCGGTACGCCCCGGGGCCGAGGAGCTGGCGGAGGCTCTGGGCGCCCCAGAACACCCCGGCGGGGCCGCCGCCCTCGATGACGACGGCGGCTTCGGGGTCCTCGGTGGTGAGGCGGTAGCCCTCGGGGCCGTGCTCCCGCTCCACGTCCTCGCTCACGCGCAGCCGGATCGCGTGCGGGCCGGTGCCGTCGGCGAACGGCAGGCCGGTGGCCGCGCCGAGGACGGTGCGGAGCCAGCGGGCGGTGGACGCGGTGCCGGGTCCGGCGTCGAGGGTGGTCCGCTCGTCGAGCGAGCAGGAGCCCGGGGAGTCGCCGCGCACCTCCTGGTGGAGCGGCGCCGGGATCAGGTCCATGGGGTGGGTCACCGCGTCAGTCCTTCACCGCCCCGCCCAGTCCCGAGACCAGGCGGCGCTGTACGAGTACGAAGAAGACGAGCACCGGGACGGTCATCACGGTCGAGCCGGCCATGATGCCTCCCCAGTCGTTCTCGTCGGGCTTGAAGAAGACGAGCAGTGCCATGGGCAGGGTCGACTGCGAGGTGTCGCTGATGAGGAAGGACTTCGCGAAGAGGAAGTCGTTCCAGGTGGAGATGAACGAGAAGACGCTGGTGGCCACGAGGCCGGGGAAGACCAGCGGGAAGAGGATCTGCCACAGGAAGCGGGTCCGGCTCGCCCCGTCGATCTGGGCCTGCTCCTCCAGGGCCTCGGGGACGGCCTTGACGAAGCCGCGCAGCATCCAGATCGCGAAGGGCAGCGAGAAGGCGATGTGCGGGAGGATCAGCGAGCCCAGGGTGTTGAGCTGACCGGCGTCCCGCATGAGGAAGAACAGCGGGATGGTGAGGGCCTCGACCGGCACCATCTGGGCGACCAGGAACATGATCAGGAGCGTGGTCCGGAACCGGAAGCGGAACCGGGTGACGGCCGTCGCCGCGAGGAAGGCGATGAGCGCGGAGGCGAGGACGACAGTCCCGGCCACGATCAGCGAGTTGAGGAAGTAGCGCCCGAAGTCCTGCTGTTCGAAGACCCGGCGGAACGAGTCGAGCGACGGGGAGAGGGTCCACGGCCGGGGCTCGGTGGACTGGATCTCCCCGGCCGGCTTGAAGGCCGAGAGGACCATCCAGTAGAGCGGGAAGGCGACGGCGGCCGCGACGAGCAGCGTGACCACCTCGGCGACGAGCCGCCCGGGCCGGCGGACGCGGAGCGTGGGACGGAAGGCGTTCGGGACGCTCACAGTTCTTCTCCCTGGCGTCGCAGGAGCCGGAGGTAGACCAGGGTCACGGCCAGCAGGATGAGCAGCATGACGACGCCGATGGCCGAGCCCAGGCTGTACTGGGACGAGGCGAAGGCCTTCTGGTAGGCGTACACGTTGAGGACGAGGTTCTGGCCGGCGATGCCGCCGCCGTTCGTCATCACGTAGATCTGGGTGAAGACCTTGAAGTCCCAGATGATCGACTGGATCGTGACGACGACCAGGATCGGCCGGAGCATCGGGGCCATGACCGAGCGCCAGATCCGCCACTGCGAGGCGCCGTCGAGGGAGGCCGCCTCCAGGACCTCGGACGGGATGGCCTGGATGCCCGCGTAGACGGTGACCATCACGAACGGGAAGGAGCACCAGACGACTTCGAGGAGGACGAGGGCGAAGGCGCTGTACCGCCCGTACGTCCAGGAGAAGTCGCCGAGACCGAGCAGCTTGTTGACGGGGCCGAAGTCGGGGTCGAAGAGGAAGACCCAGACCGTGGAGCCGGTGACCGCGGGCGTGGCCCAGGCGCCGAGCGCGGCCATCATCAGGACGAGGCGGGGCAGGGCACGCACGCGCGTGAGGAGTACGGCGAGGGCGCAGCCGACGGCGAGCGTGGTGACGACGCAGGCGGCGGCGAAGAGGACGGTGGCGAGGAGGACCTGCCAGAACTGGGGGTCGGCGAAGAGGGCCGTGTAGTTGCCGAAGCCCTTGAAGGAGGTGGGCTCGCCGCCGCTGACCTGGGCCTGGGTGTACTCCAGGAAGGAGATCAGGCCGAGTTGGTAGACGGGGTAGACGAGGAGTCCGCCGAGGACGGCGAGGGCGGGCAGCAGGTAGAGCCAGGGGGTCCAGGGGCGGTGGCCGCGGGGCTCACCGCCCCCGGGAAGCGGCCGGGGGCGTGGTCGCCCCCGGCCGCTTCCCGGGGGCGGTGAGCGGGGTGAGCTGGGTCGTCATGGGTCTCAGCCCGCCGGCGCGAAGGCCGCGTCCATCTTCTTCGCGGCGTCGTCGGCCGCCGCCTTGGCGTCCTTACGTCCGCTGACGACCTCCTGGAACATCGTGGGCAGGACGAGGGAGGCGTCGATCTGGCCCCAGCCGGGCGACGCGGGGACGAACTTGGTGCCGGCGCCGAGGGTGTCGATGAAGGGCTTCACGAAGGGCTGTCGCTGGGCGGCGGCGGTGCGGACGTCGGTGAACGTGGGGAGGAAGCCCATGGCGTCGAAGAGCTTGCCCTGGGTGTCCTTGCCGGTGAGGGAGGTGAGGAGGTCGACGGCGAGGCTGCGGTGCGAGGTGCTCTTGAGGACGCCGATGTTGTTGCCGCCGGCGAAGGCGGGGGCGATGGAGCCGGGGGTGGTGCCGGGCAGCGGGACGACGGCGTACTTGCCCTTCACGGTGCCGGCCTCGACGGCGGCGTGGCTGAAGTCGCCGCCGATGGCCATGGCGGCCTTGCCGGAGGCGAAGGCGGTGACGGTGGCGTTGCCGCCCATCTGGGCGCACTTGGCGGCGGGGCAGTTGTCGTCGCCGAAGAGCGAGGTGTAGGTGCTGATGCCCTGGACGGCGGCGTCGGTGTTGACGGCGGCCTTGTAGGAGTCGCCGTCCGCGGTGGCGAGTTCGCCGCCGGCGGCCCAGACGAAGGGCATGGCGCCGTAGGTGTACGCGCCGCCGACGGCGATGCCGTACAGCTCGGGCCTGGCCTTGTGGATCTTCTTGGCCGTGGAGACGAGTTCGGCCTGGGACTTGGGGGCGGTGAGGCCGAGGTCCCGGAAGACGTCGGTGCGGTAGTAGAGCGCGCGGACGCCGACGAACAGCGGGGCGCCGTAGACCTTTCCGCCGACGGTGACGGACTGCTTGGCGGTGGGGTCGGTGTCCTTGGCCTCGTCCCACGCGCCGAACTCGGTGCTGATGTCGGCGAGTCCGCCGTCCTTGACGTATCCGGCGGTGTCGGTGTTGCCGTACTCGATGAGGTCAGGCGCCGACTTGGGGTCGTTGAAGGCGGCCTTGACGCGCTGGGCGCGGGTCTCGACGGGGATGTACTCGACCTCGACCTTCGCGCCTTCGTGCCGCTTCTCGAAGGCGGCGACGGCCTGGGAGACGACCTGTTCCTTGGGCTTGTTGCTCACCTCCTGGAAGAGCCAGACCCGCAGGGTGCCGGTCTTCTCGTCCGTCGTGGCCTTGCCGTCGGACGTCTGGGGCGCGCAGGCGGTGGCGGTGAGGCCGGCCAGCAGGAGCGCCGCGGCTGGTGCGGTGACGAAGGCAGGAAGCTTCATGACGGATCCCCTCCAGGGCGTTGCAACATGCGCAATGCGCGTTTCGTTCTGCACAACACGCGTGAGGTTAGGCGTGCCCGCGGTGACCCGACAAGAGGTCTCGACCACCTCAACCACTCCGTGACCGGCGGATGCATCCTGCGCAACGGCCGCCGGGGGCCCGGGACTCCGGCTCGGACACCGCCCGGACAACGAAACGGCCCCCGTCACCCGTACCGAAGTACGCGCGACGGGGGCCGCCCCCGATGTTCCGGGACGTCAGGACACCGTTACTTGTCCTTGCCGCCCTTGTCCTTGTCGCCACCGCCGGCGCTCATGGAGTCGTAGATCTCCTTGCACATCGGACAGACCGGGTACTTCTTGGGGTCGCGCCCCGGTACCCAGACCTTTCCGCACAGTGCCACGACGGGGGTGCCGTCGAGGGCGCTCGCCATGATCTTGTCCTTCTGGACGTAATGGGCGTAGCGCTCGTGGTCGCCGTCACCGTGGGACACCTGCGGCGTCGGCTCGACGAGGGTTCCCGTACCTGCCCCGCGCTCGGGCTCGAGAGTGCTCATAACCGCCAAGGGTACTGAAAGCCGGGGCCCTCAGTTGAGCGAGGGATCGTCCGGGTACGTCGCGATCATCGCGAGCTCGCCGCGCTGCCTCCGGAGCACCTGCCGCCAGAGCGCCTCGGGCTGCGGGGAGGAGACGTCGCCGGGCTCCGACTCCACCACGTACCAGGCCCCCTCGTCCAGCTCGGTCTCCAGCTGGCCGGGGCCCCAGCCCGCGTAACCGGCGAAGATCCGCAGCGAGCCGAGGGCGGGTCCGAGCAGCTCGGGCGGGGTCTCCAGGTCGACCAGGCCGATCGCCCCGTGCACCCGCCGCCAGCCGAGCGGCCCCTCGTCGCCGGGGATGACGGCGACCCCGAGGGCGGCGTCGAGGGAGACCGGGCCGCCCTGGAAGACGACGCCGGGTTCGCCGGCGAGGCCGGCCCAGGGGGCGAGGATGTCGCCGACCGTCACCGGCGTCGGCCGGTTGAGGACCACGCCGAGCGAGCCCTCGTCGTCGTGGTCGAGCAGCAGGACCACCGCGCGGTCGAAATTCGGGTCCGCGAGGGCGGGGGTGGCCACGAGCAGCCGTCCTGTGAGCGAGGACACCTCGGTCATGCGACACATGATCCCGCATCTTCCGGCTTCACGGGCGGTCTCGGGGGTACGGAGAAGCCCGATGTCCGGAACTCGCCGACCGCCGCAGTTCAGAGGGGACGCGACGGGCCCGCGCCGGCGCCCGGGCGACGGAAGCGGACGGTGACGCTCCGCAAGATCACGGGAACAGAGGGTGTTGTGCCGAATTCATTACATCTGACAGGCCCCCCGGAGCACCCAAGAGGGGTCCCATGGACCCTTACCCTTTTCACTGGCCACCCGACCGACCCTCCCCCTAGCTGCGCAGGGGGGACCCCCACCGGAACGCGAGATTCATGACCGGCACAGACAGCCATGATGTACTCCTCGTCCATGGCGGAACCCCGCTGGAGGGAGAGATCCGCGTCCGCGGCGCGAAGAATCTCGTGCCCAAGGCGATGGTCGCCGCCCTGCTCGGCAGCGGCCCGAGCCGACTGCGCAATGTGCCCGACATCCGTGACGTCCGCGTGGTCCGCGGACTGCTCCAGCTGCACGGTGTGACGGTCCGCCCGGGCGAGGAGCCCGGTGAGCTCGTCCTCGACCCGACGCACGTCGAATCGGCGAACGTCGCCGACATCGATGCCCACGCCGGGTCGTCCCGCATCCCGATCCTCTTCTGCGGCCCGCTGCTGCACCGCCTCGGCCACGCCTTCATCCCGGGCCTGGGCGGCTGCGACATCGGCGGCCGGCCCATCGACTTCCACTTCGACGTGCTGCGCCAGTTCGGCGCCACCATCGAGAAGCGGGCGGACGGGCAGTACCTGGAGGCCCCGCAGCGCCTTCGCGGTTGCAAGATCCGGCTGCCGTACCCCTCGGTCGGTTCGACCGAGCAGGTGCTGCTGACGGCGGTGCTCGCCGAGGGCGTCACCGAGCTGTCGAACGCCGCCGTGGAGCCCGAGATCGAGGACCTCATCTGCGTACTGCAGAAGATGGGCGCGATCATCTCCATGGACACCGACCGGACCATCCGGATCACCGGTGTCGACCGCCTCGACGGCTACACCCACCGGGCGCTCCCGGACCGCCTGGAGGCGGCCTCCTGGGCGTCGGCGGCGCTGGCGACCGAGGGCAACATCTACGTGCGCGGCGCCCAGCAGCGCTCGATGATGACCTTCCTCAACACGTACCGGAAGGTGGGTGGCGCCTTCGAGATCGACGACGAGGGCATCCGCTTCTGGCACCCGGGCGGCTCGCTCAACGCGATCCACCTGGAGACCGACGTGCACCCCGGCTTCCAGACGGACTGGCAGCAGCCGCTGGTCGTGGCGCTGACGCAGGCGTCGGGCCTCTCCATCGTGCACGAGACGGTGTACGAGTCCCGGCTCGGCTTCACCTCGGCGCTCAACCAGATGGGCGCGCACATCCAGCTGTACCGCGAGTGCCTCGGCGGCTCCGACTGCCGCTTCGGCCAGCGCAACTTCCTCCACTCGGCCGTCGTGTCCGGGCCGACGAAGCTGCAGGGCGCCGACCTGGTCATCCCCGACCTGCGCGGCGGCTTCTCGTACCTGATCGCGGCGCTCGCGGCGCAGGGCACCTCCCGGGTGCACGGCATCGAGCTGATCAACCGCGGCTACGAGAACTTCATGGACAAGCTCGTCGAGCTCGGCGCCAAGGTCGAGCTCCCGGGCCGCGCGCTGGTCTGACCGGCGCACGCGTCCGATCGGCGGTACGCGCCCGAACGGCCGTACGCGCGTGGGGGCCGGCTCCCCGCGCGCGTGCGGCCGTTCGTGCGCCCGGGACCGGCCCCCCGGGCGCACAACGGGTGCCGGACCGGCTGGGCGGGCCCTGACGGGCCTCTGACGGGCAAACGGAAGGGCGGCCACCCCCGGTGGGGGTGGCCGCCCTTTCGGTGCCTCCAGGCTGCTTACGCGGCCTTGGCGGCCTTACTTGCCCTTGGCGGCTTCCTTGAGCTTCGAGCCCGCGGAGACCTTCACGCTGTAGCCTGCCGGGATGTTGATCGGGTCGCCGGTCTGCGGGTTACGAGCGGTGCGAGCGGCACGGTGGGTGCGCTCGAAGGTCAGGAAGCCGGGGATGGTGACCTTCTCGTCGCCCTTGGCGACGACCTCACCGACGGTCTCGGCGAGAGCGGCCAGCACGGCGTCGGCGTCCTTGCGGGTCACCTCGGCGCGGTCGGCCAGAGCGGCCACCAGCTCACTGCGGTTCATGTTGTTACTCCCGTGTTCTTCTTGCCTGTGAGGCGTGCCACGCGGCGGAAGCCGCGTGATTGGGTACAGCGAAGCCGATGCTGCCAGGGCCTTCGGACAGTCCCCGGACCCGGGTCTAATGACAGACCCGCGCGCCCAAACACGCATCCTGCCCCCACCAGCGGCGGGAACGCCAATCCGGCACCCCCTGGGGTCACACGAAAAGCGCCAGAGCCCCGTGGTGGTGACGTTCTGTCGACTCCGCGAAAACCACGCGGAGCCGAAAAGCCACCCTAAAGGCGGGTTTACGACTCCGCGAATCGCGACGCGCCGTCAGCGCCCGGTCGCCGCCGGGCCGCCGGCCGCCGCCTTGGCCGCGTTGCGCACGGCTCCGGCGACCGCGCCCGCGACCTTGTCGTTGAAGACCGACGGGATGATGTAGTTCGGGTTCAGCTCGTCCTCGGTGACGACGTCGGCGAGGGCCGAGGCCGCGGCGAGCATCATCTCCGTGTTGACGGTACGGGACTGGGCGTCGAGGAGGCCGCGGAAGACGCCCGGGAAGACCAGCACGTTGTTGATCTGGTTGGGGAAGTCCGAGCGGCCGGTGGCGACGACGGCGGCCGTCTGGCGCGCCGCGGCCGGGTCGACCTCGGGGTCGGGGTTCGCGAGCGCGAAGACGATCGCGCCGTCCGCCATCGCGGCGACGTCGTCCGCGCCGAGCAGGTTCGGGGCCGAGACGCCGATGAAGACGTCCGCGCCGACCACGGCCTGCTTGAGGGTGCCGGTGACGCCCTCGGGGTTGGTGTTGTCGGCGATCCAGCGCAGCGGCGAGTCGGCCGGGGCCTCCACGAGGTCCTCGCGGCCCGCGTGCACGACGCCCTGGATGTCGGCGACGACCGCGTGCTTCACACCGGCGGCGATCAGCAGCTTGAGGATGGCCGTACCGGCGGCGCCGGCACCGGACATGACGACCCGTACGTCGCCGATGCCCTTGTTGACCACGCGGAGCGCGTTGGTCAGCGCGGCGAGGACGACGATGGCGGTGCCGTGCTGGTCGTCGTGGAAGACGGGGATGTCGAGGGCCTCGCGGAGCCGGGCCTCGATCTCGAAGCAGCGGGGCGCGGAGATGTCCTCCAGGTTGATGCCCGCGAAGCCGGGGGCGATCGCCTTGACGATCGCGACGATCTCGTCGGTGTCCTGGGTGTCGAGGCAGATCGGCCAGGCGTCGATGTCGGCGAAGCGCTTGAAGAGGGCCGCCTTGCCCTCCATGACGGGCATGGCGGCCATCGGGCCGATGTTGCCGAGGCCGAGGACGGCGGAGCCGTCGGTGACGACCGCGACGGTGTTGCGCTTGATGGTGAGGCGGCGGGCGTCCTCGGGGTTCTCGGCGATCGCCATGCACACGCGGGCGACGCCCGGGGTGTAGATCATGGAGAGGTCGTCACGGTTGCGGATGGGGTGCTTGGCCGCCATCTCGATCTTGCCGCCGAGGTGCATCAGGAACGTACGGTCGGAGACCTTGCCGAGGACGACGCCCTCGATGGTGCGCAGCTGGGCGACGATCTCGTCGGCGTGCGCGGTGGAGGTCGCGGCGATGGTGACGTCGATGCGGAGCTTCTCGTGGCCGGAGGCGGTCACGTCGAGGCCGGTGACGGATCCGCCGTGGGACTCCACCGCCGTGGTGAGCTGGGAGACCGCGGTTCCGCTCGCGGGAACCTCCAGCCTGACCGTCATCGAGTACGAGACGCTGGGCGCCGTTGCCATGGCCGGGTTCCTCTGCTTTCCCTGAGCTTCGTTGCTACGCCGCCCCGGCTGGTTGCCCGGCGGCGCCCTCCGATGGTCGCACCTACCTGTCGGTAGCAGGTAATGCGGTCATTTTGTTTTCGGAAAGTAGTTTCCACCATACGAGAAGTGTCGGGGAAACAGAAGAGGCCCCGGTCACCTGGGGTGACAGGGGCCTCGACTTCGTACGTACGTCTAAGTGGCACCGACCCGCCATGCTCGCCTCGCGGCAAGTGGTCCCTCTGGGGGACGAAGGTTGGGCCCGGGGGCTTGGATCGAGCCGGTGCCACGACAAGGCTAACAAACCACCCTGGTTGGTGATTCCAGCGCCACAGGTTGACCTGAAATCGGTGTCCGCGGTCCCCGGCGGACCGGCCCCCTGACAGGTCCCGGATCAGTCCCTCAGCAGGTCCGGGACCCCCGCCTCGTCCGGCATGTCCGCGGCCGCCGCGACCACCGTGAGCTGCTGCGTCGCCCGGGTCAGGGCCACGTAGAGGACCCGCAGGCCGGCCGGGGACTCGTCCGCGATCTCGGCCGGCGAGACGACGACCGTGGCGTCGTACTCCAGGCCCTTCGCCTCCAGGGAGCCGAGCGCGACGACCCGGTCGCCCAGCTCGGCCAGCCAGCGGGCCGCCTCCCGGCGCCGGTTCATGGCGACGACGACACCGACGGTGCCCTCGACCCGCTCCAGGAGCAGCCGCGCCTCGGACCGAACAGTTTCAGCCAGATCCGGCTTGCCGTCGGTCTCCCGAACCGGGACGAACCGGGGCTCGACGCCCGTGGAGCGGACCGCGCGGGGCGACTCCTTGCCCGGCATGGCCAGCGCCAGCACCTTGGCCGCGAGCTCGGCGATCTCCGCCGGGTTGCGGTAGTTCACGGTCAGCTCGAAGCGGCGCCGCGGCCGGGACCCGAGGGCCTCGTCGCGGGCCGCCGCCGCCTCGTCGGGGTCCGACCAGGAGGACTGCGCCGGGTCGCCGACGATCGTCCAGGTGGCGTGCCGGCCGCGCCGGCCGACCATCCGCCACTGCATGGGCGTGAGGTCCTGCGCCTCGTCGACGATCACGTGCGCGTACTCGGTGCGCTCCGCCGCCAGCCGCTCGGCCCGCTCGCGCTGGGTCTCCTCGCGCACCGGCATGAGCTCCTCCAGGCCGGTGAGCTGGTCGAGCGGGTCGTACTCGCGCTTCTTCCGGGGCCGGGACGGGGTGCCGACCAGGGTGTGGAGCTCGTCGAGGAGCGCCACGTCGTGGACGGACAGCTCCGTGCGGCGCAGCGAGCGGGCGAGCCGGCGCACCTCGCCCGGGTTGAGGATGCGGCGGGCCCAGCGGCCGAGCCGGCGCTCGTCGGCCATCGCGTCGAGGACCCGGCGCGGGGTCAGCTCGGGCCACCAGGCGTCGAGGAAGCCGAGGAAGGAGTCCTCCGTCGACACGTCCTCGTCGAAGGAGGAGCGCAGTTCGGCGGCGAGCTCGGGGTCGCTGTGCCGGCCGACCGCGCCCGACTTGGCGTAGAGCGCGTCCAGGAGCAGCCGGCGGGCGCGCGGGCGCAGCAGGTTGACCGGGGCGGTGCCGCCGAGGACGTTGTGCCGGATGCGGCGCAGTTCGTCGGCCTCCAGCTCCAGGCGCCGCCCGAAGGCGACCACCCGCAGCCGGGTGGGCGTGCCGGCGGGCGAGGCGCTCTCGTCGGCGCCCTCCGGGTCCTCGCCGAAGGCGAGCTGGGCCTGTCCCCTGGGCGCGGGCGTCTCCAGGGCGCCGCGGGCGGCCTTGCGGAGCACGTGGAGCATCCGGGAGGAGCCCTTGATCCGGGCGACGGCCGGCTCGTCGTACGCGGTGGCCTCGGCGCCGTCCACGAGGCTGCCGACGGCGCGGATCGCGACCTGGCCCTCCTCGCCGAGGGAGGGCAGGACGCCCTCGGTGTACGAGACGAGCAGCGGGGTCGGCGAGACGATCAGGATGCCGCCGGCGTACCGCCGCCGGTCCTGGTAGAGCAGGTAGGCGGCCCGGTGCAGGGCCACCGCCGTCTTGCCCGTGCCCGGCCCGCCCTCGACGTACGTGACGGAGGCGGCGGGCGCGCGGATGACGAGGTCCTGCTCCGCCTGGATGGAGGAGACGATGTCCCGCATGGTGTGGCTGCGGGCCTGGCCGAGGGCGGCCATCAGGGCGCCGTCGCCGATGACGGGCAGCTCGTGCCCGTCCAGGCTGGCGCGGAGTTCGGGGCGCATCAGGTCGTCCTCGACGCCGAGGACCTGGCGGCCCTTGGAGCGGATGACCCTGCGCCGGACGACCCGGCCCGGATCGACCGGGGTCGACCGGTAGAAGGGCGCGGCGGCCGGCGCCCGCCAGTCGATGACCAGCGGCGCGTAGTCGGAGTCGAGGACGCCGATCCGGCCGATGTGGAGGGTCTCGCCGATGTCGGCCGTGTTGTCGGCGCGTACGGCGTCCTCGGCGGGCTCGATCGAGGTGTACGCCCCGTCCGGGCCCTTCTTGCCGTCCTTGCCGTACAGCAGGTCGATCCGGCCGAAGAGGAAGTCCTCGAACTCGTTGTTGAGCCGGTTGAGGTGGATGCCGGCCCGGAAGACCTGGGCGTCGCGCTCGGCGAGGGCGCCGGGCGTGCCGACCTGGCCCCGCTGGGCGGCGTCGTTCATCAGGAACTCCGCCTCGTGGATCTTCTCCTCCAGTCGGCGGTAGACGTGATCCAGATGTTCCTGCTCGACACCGATCTCACGGTCTCTGACCGTGTCCACGGCTTCCTGCGCGGCCACCTAAGGCCCCCTTCTGACGTGCACTGGGCAGCCGTCGAGCGTACGCCACCGGCCCCCACTGTGTCAGGCGAGACCCCCGATCCGGATCGCGTTCCTCAGTGCCCGTCCGTCCCCTCCGTCCCCCGGCAGTCCCCTTCCGTCGCCCTCAGTCGTCGTACTTCGCGTCCGCCGCCGGGTCCAGCGCCAGCCGGTACCCCCGCTTCACCACCGTCTGGATCAGCTTCGGCGTGCCGAGTGCCGCCCGCAGCCGGGCCATCGCCGTCTCCACCGCGTGCTCGTCGCGCCCCGCGCCGGGCAGCGCGCGCAGCAGGTCGGCGCGGGAGACCACCCAGCCGGGGCGGCGGGCGAGGAGCCCGAGGAGGGCCATCCCGGCGGGCGGCACCGGCCGCAGGGCGCCGTCGACGAGGACGGCGTGCCCGCGGACCTCCACCCGGTGCCCCGCCACGGGCAGCGCCCGTGCGCGGGCCGGCAGCTCCGTGCAGAGCAGTTGGACCAGCGGCCCGAGCCGGAACCGCTCCGGCTGGTACGTGTCGATGCCCTCGGCCTGGAGCGACAGGGCCGTCACGGGTCCCACGCACACCGCGAGGACGTCGTGCCGCAGCGCGGCGACGAGGTCCTCCCGTACGCCCTTCTCCTCCGCCCGCGACAGGAGCGACACGGCGGCGGGCGCGCTGGTGAAGGTGACCGCGTCCAGGCTCCGGGACAGGACGGCGTCGAGGAGCCGGTCGAGCGGTCCGATGTCCTCCGGCGGCATCCAGCGGTAGACGGGCACGCCGACGACCTCCGCGCCACCGGCCGTGAGCGCCTCGACGAAGCCGGGCAGCGGCTCCCCGTGCAGCTGGATCGCGATCCGCCGGCCCGCCACGCCCTCGGCGAGGAGCAGGTCGAGGACCTCGGCCATGGACTCGGAGCCGGGCGACCAGGACTCGGTGAGTCCGGCGGCCCGTACGGCTCCCTTGACCTTGGGTCCGCGGGCGAGGAGTTCGGTGTCCCGCAGGACGGCGAGGAGTTCCTGCCCGCATCCCCAGCCCTCGGCGGCCTCGACCCAGCCCCGGAAGCCGATCGCCGTGGTGGCGATGACGACGTCCGGGGCGTGGCCGATGAGCTCCTTGGTGGCGGCGAGGAGTTCGGTGTCGTCCGCGAGGGGCACGATCCGCAGGGCCGGGCCGTGGACGACGGCCGCGCCGCGCCGGCGCAGCAGCGCGATGAGTTCGTCGGCGCGGCGCGCCGCGGTGACGCCGACCGTGAAGCCGGCGAGGGGCCCGGCCGCGGTGCCCTGTCCTTGGTGCTCGTCCATGGGGTCAGAGCCTGACGGGACCGCGTGACGGTCTCGGTTCGCGCGTATTTCCTGATCGTTACGGTCCGCGCCGGGCACCGGGCGTCACACCTTCGCGTAGCCGGTCCGGGCCTCGGGGCCGGTGGCGTCCCCGGCGTCCCGCGGCAGCGTGGCGGGGACGGTGGCCGGGGCCCGAAGGTATACCGCCCAGGTGACGACCATGCAGGCCGCGTAGAAGGCCAGGAAGGCGACGAAGGCGGCCGTGCCGGTGCCGGAGGTCTGGAAGGACTGGCGGAAGGCGAGGTTGATGCCGAGTCCGCCGACCGCGCCGACCGCGCCGATGAGGCCCATCGCGGCCCCGGAGAGGCGTCGCCCGTAGGCCTCGGCGGTCTCGCCCGCGAGGCCCTTGCGGTGCCCCTGGGCGAGGAAGATCGCCGGGATCATCTTGTACGTGGAGCCGTTGCCGAGGCCGCTGAGGACGAAGAGCCCGATGAAGCCGACGAGGAAGACGGCGAGGGACTCGACGACGGAGGCGTAGATGACCACGCCGGTCGCGGCGGCCATGGCGGCGAAGGTGGCCAGGGTGATGCGGGCGCCGCCGTGCCGGTCGGCGAGGGCGCCGCCGACGGGGCGGATGAGGGAGCCGAGGAGCGGTCCGGCGAAGGTGAGCGAGGCGGCCTGGAGCGGGGTGCGGCCGAACTGGGTCTGGAGCACGAGGCCGAAGGCGAAGCTGTAGCCGATGAAGGAGCCGAAGGTGCCGATGTAGAGGAAGGCCATGATCCAGGTGTGGCGGGCCCGGACGGCCTCCTTCGCGGCACCGGTGTCGTTCTTGACGGGGGCGAGGTTGTCCATGAAGAGCGCGGCGCAGACGGCGGCGACGACGATCAGCGGCAGGTAGACGCCGAGCACGATCCTCGGGTGCATCGCCCCGGCGGTGCCGATGACGAGGAGGCCGACGAGCTGGACGACGGGCACGCCGATGTTGCCGCCGCCGGCGTTGAGCCCGAGCGCCCAGCCCTTCTTGCGGAGCGGGAAGAAGGCGTTGATGTTGGTCATGGAGGAGGCGAAGTTGCCGCCGCCGACGCCGGTGAGCGCCGCCACCAGGACGAAGGTGGTGTACGAGGTCCCGGGCTCCATGACGGCGAAGGCGAAGCCGGTGGGCAGCAGGAGCAACAGGGCGCTGAAGACCGTCCAGTTGCGGCCGCCGAAGCGGGCGACGGCGAAGGTGTACGGGACGCGGATCAGCGCGCCGACGAAGGTCGCGGTCCCGATCAGGAAGAACTTGCCGGCGGGGTCGATGCCGTACTGCGGTCCCATGAAGAGCACCATGACCGACCACAGGCTCCAGACGGAGAAGCCGATGTGTTCGGAGAGGACGGAGTAGAGCAGGTTCCGCCGGGCGATCCGCTCCCCCTTCTCGCGCCAGAAGGTCTCGTCCTCGGGTTCCCACCGCTCGATCCACCGGCCGCCCATGTCGTACCTCCGCGGGTGTCGGGTCCTGGGGCGTCCACAGCCCCGGTCCATCCGTGCTCCGACCCTAGGAAGGGCGCGTTTCGGCCCGGTGCCGGGAGGTGACGGCGGCGGAACCTTGCTCTCACCCGGCGTGCGCGGGCCCTGTGAGCGCCCGGGGCGCTCGGAGGATGGGGCGCTCACCGGGCCGGGGCGCTCACAGGCCCTGGGGCGCCGCCGGCAGGCCGGGCTCGTCCTCGGGAAGCCAGGATCCGGCCGGGCGGTGCCGCCAGCCCTCGCGGGCGCCGATCTCGGCGGCCGCGGAACGCAGGGCGTCCAGCCCGGGATGCCGGAGCCCCTTGCGCCACACCAGGCTCAGCGGTGACAGGGGTACGGGGTCGACGAGCGGCCGCAGCACGGAGCCCGGCATGGGCGGGAAGTCGACGACGGCGAGGACCGGGGTGCGGTGCTTGGCCATGATGCGGCGGAACTCCTCCCTGCCCACGGCGAGCGGCGCGGGCGGGGCGATCCCGATGCCGCGGCCGTCGAAGAGCCGGGCGGCGAGGTCGGTCCACTCGGGTGTCCGGTCGTTCCCCGCGCCCGCGTAGACCCGTTCCCCGGCGAGCGCGGCGAGCGGCACCTCGGGCCGGGCGGCGAGGGGGTGGTCGTCGGGCAGGATGACGGCCATCCGCTCGTACCGCACGAACTGGGAGTCGAGGCGCGCCCGCAGCCCGGCGTCGAGTCCGCCGTACCGGCCGAAGGAGGTGTCGATGCGTCCGGCGAGCATCTCCCGTACGGCGCCGGTGAGTCCGCTCTCGTAGCGGGCCATCAGCTCGTGGTCCGGGGCGAGTTCGCGGGCCCGGCGCAGCACCTCCTCGGGGGCGAGGCCGGGGCTGTTGAGGTCGACGAGGAGGGGCCGGGGCGTGGCCCGGAAGGCCTCGGTCAGCTCGTCGTGGGCGGCCAGCACGCGGAGTGCGTACGGGAGGAGGCGCTCGCCGTCCGCGGTGAGGGACACCTGCCGGGTGGTGCGTACGAAGAGTTCGGTGCCGGTCTCGCGCTCCAGGCGCCGGATGTCGCGGCTGAGGGCCTGCTGGGCGAGGTAGAGGCGGGCGGCGGCGCGGGTGAAGTGCAGTTCCTCGGCGACGGCGGTGAAGGCGCGCAGGAGGCGGGGGTCGAGGTCGCGCGGGGCGGCGGACGCCGGTGCGGGGAAGGGTGAGGAGGGCGGCGAGGGCGGCGAGGGCACCGAGGAGGACATCGCCGCATTTAACAACAGGACCGCGTGAATGACCACCGAACAGGTGTTGGACCCGCCCGGCCCCCTCCGGCGAGCCTTGATCCATGCCGCAACCGGACCTCCTCCTCACCCCGGCGGGCCCGGGCCTCGCCCCCCGCCACCACGACCACACCGGCCCCACTGGAACCAGCGGCCGGGACGCCACTCCCGCCGGCGACCCGCGCGGCGGTCGCCGGACCGCCTCCCGCAACCCCTACCTCCGCCTCTTCGACGTCCCCGGCGCCCCCGCCTTCGTCGTCGGCAACCTGATCGCACGGCTGCCCATGGGCATGTTCGGCGTCAGCGCCGTGATCATGATCGCGGCGGCGTACGGCTCCTACGCGCTGGCCGGCGGCGTGATCGCGACCGGGATGGCCGCCGGGGCCCTCACCGCCCCCTGGATCGCCCGGCTCGTCGACCGGTACGGCCAGGCGCGGATCGCGGTCCCCGCCACCGTCCACGCGGTCCTGGGCCATCTGGTCCTGCTCCTCTGCGTCCACGAGCAGGCCCCCGCCTGGACACTGTTCGCCGTCACGGCGCTCACCGCCACCGCCCCCAACACGGGCGGCATGTCCCGGGCCCGCTGGGCGCACCTCCTCCGGGGCGACCGCGACGCCCTGCACACCGCGAACGCCTTCGAGCAGGCCACCGACGAGCTCTGCTTCATGCTGGGCCCGGTCGTCGCCGCGGTGCTCTGCTCGACGCTCTTCCCCGAGGCCGGCACCCTCGCCGGCGCCGCCCTGTTCCTCACCGGCGTCCTGATCTTCGCGGCGCAGCGCTCCACCGAGCCGCCGGTCTCCCCCCGCACCGCCGCGGGCTCCCCGCTGCGCGCCCCCGGCATGGCCCCGCTCCTGGCGGTCTTCCTGGCCACCGGCGCGGTCTTCGGCTCCATGGAGGTGGTGACCGTGGCGTTCGTGGACGGGCCCGTCGCCGGCCCGGTGCTGGCCCTCCAGGCCGCCGGCTCCTGCGCGGCCGGCCTGCTCTACGGCCGCGCCCGCCGCACGGTCCGGCTCCGCACCTGCCTGGCCGCGATGGCCGTCCTGATGACGATGCCGCTGCTCACCGCCGCCACCGGGTCGACGGCCGCCCTCGCCGCCGGGCTCCTCCTGGCGGGCATGGCGACGGCCCCGACGATGGTGACGGGCATGGGGCTGGTGCAGTGCCTGACCCCGCCGTCCCAGCTCAACGAGGGCATGACACTGGCCGTGACCGCCCTCCTCGGCGGTATCGCGGCCGGTTCCGCCACCGGCGGCTGGGCCGCCGACCACGCCCCCTTCGCCGCCTTCGGCTTCCTCGTCCCGGCCGCGGCGGCGGCCCTCGCCCTGGTCGTCTGCGCGGCGGCGCGGGCCGACGCCCGGGCATGACGAAGGCCCGGCAGTCGATGACTGCCGGGCCGTCGCCCACATGGGATGAGGTGTCCCGGAGGCGGGCCTCCTGGACGCTCGGTGGAGATGGCGGGAATCGAACCCGCGTCCAACGGTACGGAAACAGGGCTTCTCCGTGCGCAGTCCGCTACGAGTTTCTCAGCCCCGGAGATCACGCGGACAAGTCTCCGACGGGCTCAGTCACTGTTTGATTTCCCCCCTGCCCCCGTGACCGGGGCAGGAGGTTTAGATCCCTTGATGACGCCAGGATCCGGGTCGGGACCATCCCCGGGCTGACGCTCCTCACAGAGGCTTCTGGTCGTTACCTAAAATTAGGCAGCGAGGGCGAAGCGGGAGTTATCGCTCTTGGAGTTGGCGATTATTGGTTGCGACATATGGTTTACGAGATCATTGCCGCTTCCTCGACACGCTTCCCCTGCATCGGTATCCGCTGTCGAAACCGATCATCCCCATGTTGATTTTTCAAAGCACACCCCTCGCGAGGTGGGCACGACCCATCGTACGTGACCGGCGGGCGCTGTCGCCAGCGTATTACCCGCTGCCGCGCCGGGCCGCCGGGCGGCGGCGCGGGCGCTACGAGGCCTGAGCCGCCCGCTGCCTGCGCTTGGCCGCCGCGATGGCCCGGTTCGTCTCGCGGGTGTCCTGCTGCTCCCGCAGGGTCTGACGCTTGTCGAACTCCTTCTTGCCCTTGGCGAGCGCGATCTCGACCTTGACCCGGCCGTTCAGGAAGTACAGCGCGAGGGGCACGATCGTGTGACCCGTCTCCTGCGCCTTCGACTCCAGCTTGTCGATCTCCGCCCGGTGCAGCAGCAGCTTGCGCTTCCGCTTCGCCGAGTGGTTGGTCCAGCTGCCCTGCATGTACTCGGGCACATGGATGTTGTGCAGCCACGCCTCGTGCCGGTCGATCTGCACGAAGCCGTCGACCAGCGAGGCGCGGCCCATCCGCAGCGACTTCACCTCGGTGCCCATGAGCACCAGACCGCACTCGTAGGTGTCGACGATGTGATAGTCGTGGCGCGCCTTCTTGTTCTGCGCGATGATCTTGCGCTCGGGCGCCTTGTCCTGGTTCTTCTTCGCAGGCTTGCCCTGCACGTTCACGAGTCCCTTTGCCATAGTGCGGTCATTTTCGCACTACGAGCCCCCTCCGAGGCCACTCAATACCGTCCTCGCCCGTTCCTCCGCCCTTTCCCCGGCGGTCAGGTCGGGGGTGATGCCCCGGCCGTCCACCGCGTGCCCGGCCGGGGTGCGGTAGTGGCCGACGGTCAGCTCGGCGACGGAACCGTCCGGCAGGGCGCTCGGCATCTGCACCGACCCCTTGCCGAAGGTGCGGGAGCCGACCGTGACGGCCCGGCCCCGATCCTGGAGGGCGCCGGTGAGCAGCTCGGCCGCGCTCATCGTGCCGCCGTCGATCAGCGCCACCAGGGGCCGCCCGGTGTCGCCGCCGCCCTCCGCGTACACGGCGCGCTGCTCGCCCCGCACGTCGTACGTGGCGACCAGCCCGCCGTCGAGGAAGGCGGAGGCGGCCACGGCGGCCTCGGCGACCAGTCCGCCGGCGTTGCCCCGCAGGTCCAGGAGGACCCCGGTGCCGGCCGGGGCGTCCCGTACCGCGTCCCGCACGCGGGCGCCCGCGCCCTTGGTGAAGGCGGCCACCCGGATCATCAGGGTCTTGTCGTCGAGGCGGCGGACGGTGACCGGGTCGGTGGCGAGCCGGGCCCGGTGCAGGGTCCGGGTCCAGGCGGCTCGGCCCCGCTCGACACGGAGGGCGACCGCGGAGCCGGGCACGCCGTCGCCGCGCAGGAGCGCGACGACCTCGGAGACCGGGAGCCCCTCGACCGGGCGTCCGTCGAGGGCGACGAGCCGGTCGTCGACGCGGAGTCCGGCCCGCTCGGCGGGGCCGCCGCGCTGCACCCGGGTGACCCGGATCCCGCCCTCGGCGGCCCGGCCGGCGGAGAGCCCCACACCGGTGTAGGCGCCGTCGAGGGCCTGCTCGAACTCGGCGTACTCCCGCTTGTCGTACACCGCGCCCCAGCGGTCCCCGCTGCGGCTGACGAACTCCTCGGCCGCCTGCTTGCCCGACTTGCCGTCCGCCATGGCGTCGGCGGCGGCCCGGTTCAGGGCGGCGCTGTCCACCGTGCCGGAGCCCTGGGCGGCCTTCCCCGCGCGCAGGGTCGCCGCCGCGGAGCCGGCCCCCGCGTCCTGCCGGGGCAGCGAGCCGGTGGCGGCGGCGGTGGCGAGGACGCCGGTGAAGACGAACGTCAGAACGGCCCCACGGAGTACTCCGCGAGGCCGGATACAGAGAAGGTCGGTGCCGGTCGGCATGACGCCCACTCTAGGACAAGACGACGGCGCCGCACGGGCTTTGCCCGTACGACGCCGTTCACCGTCAGTGGTCTCTTCTCACACCTTCAGGTACTTGCGCAGAGCGATGAAAGCCGCAATAGCGGGCATCAGGAGCCCGATCGCGATCACGAGCGGCAGCTTGGCGAGGACCGCGTCCCAGCCGATGAAGTTGACCAGCTGCATCTTCTCGGCGAGCGCGATGCCGTGGTCGATGAGGAAGTACCGGCCCACGAGCAGCAGCACGCACGCGACCGCGCCGCCCAGGAGTCCGGCGAACGCCGCCTCCATGATGAACGGCATCTGGATGTAGAAGCTGGACGCGCCGACGAGCCGCATGATCCCGGTCTCGCGGCGGCGGCTGAAGGCCGAGACGCGGACCGTGTTGACGATCAGCATGAGCGCGATGACCAGCATCAGCCCCATGACGCCGAGGGCGGCGATGTTCATGCCGTTCATCAGGTCGAACAGGTTCTGCAGGATGTTCCGCTGGTCCTGCACCGACTCGACGCCGTCACGGCCGGCGAAGGCGGTGGCGACCACCTTGTACTTCTCCGGGTCCTTGAGCTTGACCCGGAACGACTCCTGCATCTGGTCCGGCGTCACGACGGAGGCGATGGCGGTGTCGCCGTACTGCTCCTTGTAGTGCTTGAACGCCTCGTCGGCCGTCTCGTGCAGGACGGTCTCGACGATGGGCATCTCCTTCAGGTCCGCCTCGATCTGCTCCTTCTGCTGCGCGGTGACCGCGCCCTTGGCGCACTTGGCCGCCGAGGCCGCGTCGGCCTTGTTGCAGAGGAAGATCGAGACGTTGACCTTGTCGTACCAGTAGTCCTTCATCGTGCTGACCTGCTCGCGCATGAGCAGCGCACCGCCGAACAGGGCGAGCGAGAGGGCCACGGAGACGATGACGGCGAACGTCATCGTGAGATTGCGCCGGAGACCGACACCGATCTCGGAGAGCACGAACTGAGCGCGCATGGTGTGTTGAGTCCCCTACCTGCTCAGTGCTGGTAACCGTAGACGCCGCGGGCCTGGTCGCGGACCAGACGGCCCTTCTCCAGCTCGATGACGCGCTTGCGCATCTGGTCGACGATGTTCTGGTCGTGGG
This sequence comes from Streptomyces sp. adm13(2018), assembly GCF_008042145.1. GTDB lineage: Bacteria > Actinomycetota > Actinomycetes > Streptomycetales > Streptomycetaceae > Streptomyces. The sequence continues at coordinate 293,542 of NZ_RDBH01000129.1, read as the reverse complement.
TCGCCATGACGACGGTGGTCCCTGTCCTGTTGATGCGGTCGAGCAGCTTCATGATGCCGACCGAGGTCTGCGGGTCGAGGTTGCCGGTGGGCTCGTCGGCGATCAGCAGCATCGGGCGGTTCACGAAGGCCCGGGCGATGGCGACGCGCTGCTGCTCACCACCGGAGAGCTCGCCCGGCATCCGGTCCTCCTTGCCGCCGAGCCCGACCAGGTCGAGCACCTGCGGCACGGCCTTGCGGATCTCGCCGCGCGGCTTGCCGATGACCTCCTGCGCGAAGGCCACGTTCTCGGCGACGGTCTTGTTCGGGAGGAGGCGGAAGTCCTGGAAGACGGTGCCGAGCTGGCGCCGCATGTGCGGCACCTTCCAGTTGGAGAGCCGGGCCAGGTCCTTGCCGAGGACGTGCACCTGGCCCTGGCTGGCGCGCTCCTCACGCAGGAGCAGCCGCAGGAAGGTCGACTTTCCGGAGCCGGACGAACCGACGAGGAAGACGAACTCCCCCTTCTCGATCTCCAGGGATACATCCCGGAGCGCGGGGCGGTTCTGCTTCGGATAGGACTTGGAGACGTTGTCGAATCGGATCACGAATGCACCACGGTCGGCCGGGAGTAGGTGAGCGTGACCTTACGCGACCGGGGAAGACCCGCGCAGTCGCGGTTCCGGCTTGCGACGTTTATCCTTTTCGCCCTCGCGGACGGAACGGCCGCGATCCGGTGGGGCGCGCCGAAACGCCGTGGAGCTGGCAGAGTGGTAGGGGGAACGTCCGGACCCCTTCGGACGTTGTCGTGTGTGATATCCGGTGCGGGAGGAGGAGAGCGCATGACCTACGACCGACTGGTGTGCGCCAACTGCGCGGCCCCGGTCGCCGAGGGCCGCTGCCCCGTCTGCCGCGCGAACCGCGAGCGACTGACCCCCCAGGGTGGTCTGTCGCCCGCGATGCTGCTGACGCTGGCGATCGCCCTGCTGGCCGCGATCGCCCTGCTCGCGGCGGTCCGTACGGTCTAGCGGGACCGCACGGCGTCCACACGAGCCGGAAGCACGGGAAAGGGCCGGGGAGCGTCTCCCCGGCCCTTCCTCATGCCCTGTCCGTCACACGGACGGCTCCCCGCCCGCGTCCGGATCAGACGGCGGCGTTGCCGCCCGAGACGAGACGCGGCAGCATACGGAAGCCGATGCCGCCGGCGATCATGGTCGCGGCTCCGATGATCAGGAACGAGGTCTCGGCCGCACCGGTCTCGGCGAGCTCCTCCTTCGCCTGACCCTGCTGCACGGGCTGCGAGCCGGCGTTGTTGGTGTCGGTGTTGCTGTTGCCGCTGTCCACGCACTCGGCGCCGTCGAGGTCGACGGTGCAGGTGCCGGCGTCACCGTTGTCGGTGTCGCCGCCGGTGCCGCCGTTGCCGGTGTTGTCGTCACCCGGGTCGGTCGGCTGGTCCGTCGAGCCCGGACCGGGGTCCGTGGACGGGCCGGGGCCGGGGTTGGTGGTCTGGCCCGGGTCCGACGTCTCCGTCTGCGTGGGCTCGGGGTCGGAGGTCTCGGTCTGGGTGGGCTCCGGGTCGGAGGTCTCCGTCTGGGTCGGCTCGGGGTCCGAGGTCTCCGTCTGGGTGGGCTCCGGGTCCGAGGTCTCCGTCTGCGTGGGCTCGGGGTCCGACGTCTCGGTCTCGGTCGGCTCCGGGTCCGACGTCTCCGTCTCCGTGGGCGTCGGCTCCGGATCCGGGCACCCCGCGGTGCCCGGAATGCAGGTGGGCGTCGGGTCCGGGGTCTCACCGAACATGTCGACGGCCTGTGCCGCGCCCGCCGCCGTCAGCGACGCGCCGGCCGCGATCACCGCACCGGCGGCGATCCGCGCGATACGGACTCGCATCTGCTTGGTCATCTGGCTGCTACCCCCAGTAGCTCAACTCGTCATGGGGCAGCGCTCGGGGCACGCGACAGAGGCGGCTCCCAACTGGGCCGGCCCCCGTTCGCACGCGCCCCAGAAATGCGCATGCCAGTACGTCACCCTTCCGAGTTTCCGATGAGGCGTCAAGGTCGTTGCGCGTGCGATGCCCGAAAGATCACCATGTGTCCTACATACGGCGATGCAACTGTGACGTAAACCCAGAACTCCGGGCCCCACGCGGCTCGTTCCCTTGTCGACAAAGCTCCCCGACCACCACGTTTCCGCTTGCGTCAGCGAATCCGCTGACCGGACGGAGCTCCCGCGGAGAACGACGACGGGCCCCGCACCACGAGGGTGCGGGGCCCGAACGCGCGTGATTCCGGGCGTTACTTCTCCTGCTGCTTGCGCCAGCGGATACCGGCCTCCAGGAAGCCGTCGATCTCACCGTCCAGGACGGACTGCGGGTTGCCGACCTCGAACTCCGTACGGAGGTCCTTGACCATCTGGTACGGGTGCAGGACGTACGAGCGCATCTGGTTGCCCCAGGAACTGCCGCTGTCCTTCAGCGCGTCCATCTTGGCCCGCTCCTCCTGGCGCTGACGCTCGAGGAGCTTGGCCTGGAGGACGTTCATGGCGCTGGCCTTGTTCTGGATCTGCGAGCGCTCGTTCTGGCAGGAGACGACGATGCCGGTCGGGAGGTGCGTGATGCGCACGGCCGAGTCGGTGGTGTTGACGCCCTGACCGCCGGGGCCCGACGCGCGGTAGACGTCGACGCGCAGCTCGGACTCGTCGATCTCGACGTGGTCGGAGGACTCGACGACCGGCAGGATCTCGACGCCCGCGAAGGAGGTCTGGCGGCGCCCCTGGTTGTCGAAGGGCGAGATGCGGACCAGACGGTGGGTGCCCTGCTCGACGGAGAGCGTGCCGTAGGCGTACGGCGCCTTCACCACGAAGGTGGTCGACTTGATGCCGGCCTCCTCCGCGTACGAGGTCTCGTAGATCTCGGTCGAGTAGCCGTGGCGCTCCGCCCAGCGCAGGTACATGCGCTGGAGCCGCTCGGCGAAGTCGGAGGCGTCGACGCCGCCGGCCTCGGCGCGGATGTTGACCAGGGCCTCGCGCTCGTCGTACTCGCCGGAGAGGAGGGTGCGGACCTCCATCTCGTCGAGGGCCTTGCGGACGGAGGTGAGCTCCGTCTCGGCCTCGGCGAGGGTGTCCGGGTCGTCCATCTCCTCGGCGAGCTCGAAGAGCACCCCGAGGTCGTCGATGCGCCCGCGCAGGGTCTCGGCCTTGCGGACCTCGGCCTGGAGGTGCGAAAGCTTGCTCGTGATCTTCTGCGCCGCCTCCGGGTCGTCCCACAGGGACGGGGCCGCGGCCTGCTCTTCGAGCACGGCGATGTCGGCCCTCAGCTTCTCGAGGTCCAGGACGGCCTCGATCGACCCCATGGTCGAGGAGAGGGACTTCAGCTCTTCGGATACATCGACGACTGCCACGCGTCCAGCGTAACGGCTCGCCGCCGCTGCTACGGCAGGGAGGACGGCCTGGAGTCCCGCGGCGGGGCGTCCGCGTCCCCGGAGAGCGCCACATAACCGCCCGCGCCGAGGGCGCCCGCGACCACCACGGCCACGATCCCGAGGGTGATCCGGCGCTTGCGGACCGCCCCGGCCTTGTGGCGGGCCGAGCCGGGCCGGCGGGCCCCGGCGGAGCGCGGGGCGCGCGCGGTGCCCAGGGGACCGCCGGAGAGCTCGTCGGGTGCCGGGACCCGCATGGAGGTGTGGGTGTCGCGGTGGGAGTCGGCGGAGGCGCCGGGCACGAGCGGGACGGCGGCCCGGCGGGGGCCCGGCTCGCCCGCGCCGACGCCGGTCGCGTAGGCCTCCTCCTCGTACGCCTCCGAGGCCGGCTCCGCGTCCGGCTCGTCCACGTCGAGCGGCGGGATGCCCTTGAGCATGGGCAGGACGTCCTTGAGGCGGGCGGCGAGCTCGGAGGCGCGCAGCCGGGAGGCCGGGGCCTTGGCCAGGCACTGCACGAGCAGCTGCCACAGCTCCTCGGGGATGCCGGGCAGCGGGACGACGGTCTCGGTGACGTGGCGGCGCAGTACGGCGCCGGGGTGGCCGCCGCCGAAGGGGGTGAAGCCGGCGAGCAGTTCGTACAGGACGGTCGCGAGGGCGTAGATGTCGACGGCGGCGCGGGGCGGGAGGCCCTCGACGATCTCGGGGGCGAGGTAGTCGGGGGTGCCGATGATCCGGGTGGCCTTGGTGCGGCCGGGGGTGTCGATCAGCTTGGCGACGCCGAAGTCGGTGAGGAGGGCCGGGTGCGCTCCGCCGGGGCCGAGCGGCCCCTCCATGTCGAGCAGGATGTTCTCCGGCTTGACGTCCCGGTGGACGATGCCGGCGGCGTGCGCGGCGGCGAGGGCGTCGGCGACGTCCGCGACGATCGCGACGGCGGCCTCGGGGGCGAGTCTGCGTTCCCGGTCGAGGCGGGTGCGCAGGTCGGTGCCGCGCACCAGGTCCATGACGAGGGCCAGGTCGTTGCCGTCGACGACGAGGTCGCGGACCTTGACCACGCGGGGGTGGTCGAGGCTGAGCAGGGCCGTCCGTTCCTGGACGAAGCGGCCGACGAGCTCCTGGTCGGAGGCCAGGTCCTCGCGCAGCAGTTTGACGGCGACGGGACCCTCGGGCCCCTCGCCGAGCCACACCGTTCCTGCACTGCCCCGCCCCAGGATCTGGTGGGTGGTGTAGCGGCTGCCGATGTTCCGTGCCAAGACTGCTCCCTCAGCGGCTGCGGTTCGCGTGCAAAGTTACGCGTCCGCAGCCGCCGGACGTCACTTCCGAGGGGAAATCACCCCTCGGAAGTCGATAAATCGGCAGTATTGCGTGGTCCTACGGGGTCACTGCCCGGTGCTACCGCCGGTAGCACCGGTGGAGTCGGCGGCCTTCCCGATCGAGGAGAACCAGTCGGTGACCTTCGCGATGCCGTCGCCGATCGCCTCCCAGTAGCTCTTGCCCTCGGCGATCCAGTCCTGGAGCGGGGTCAGCTCCCAGACCAGCCAGCCCGCGACCACGAACAGCACGATCATGACCAGACAGCCCTTGAGGCAGCCGAGGCCGGGGATCCGCACCGGGTTGGCGCTGCGCTGGCGCGGCGGACGCGGCTCCCGCCGGGCCGGCGCCGGGGCCTGGGGCGGCGGCTGCGGCGGGGTGTACTGCTGCTGCGGGGGCTGCGCGTACTGCTGCGCCGCGGGCGGCGGCGCGTACTGCTGCGGCTGGTGCTGCGGCGGGTACGGCTGCTGCGGCCGCTGCTGCGCGGGGCGCTGCTGGTACGACTGCGACTGCGGCGGCTGCTGCCCGTACTGACCCTGCTGGCCGCCCTGCTGCCCGTACTGGCCGGGGCGCTGGTCCTGCGGGGGCTGCTGGCGCTGCGGGCGGCGGCGCAGCGGGTCCTGGCTCGGGTCCAGGTACTGGACCTGGGTCTGCTCGTTGCGGTCGCGGGCCGCGCGGAGCTGGCTCTGCCAGGGGTGAGGATCCTCCGACTGCGCGGCCTGCCCGGACTGCGGCGACTGCGGCGACTGCGGCGGCACCGGGGGCATGACGGCCGTCGGGTCGGCGGCGCCCGGCGCTCCGCTGGTCGGCATGACGCTGGTCGCGCCCGCGGGGTCGTACCGCGGCGGCATCCCGGCGCCGCTGGGCAGCACCTGGGTGGGGTCCGCGGCCCCGGTCCCGGGAGTGTCCGGGACGGGCGCGGGCGCCGGGTCCGGGGCGAGGAGCGCGCCGACGCCCTCGGCGGCCTCGATCTGGGCGGGCGTGGAGTGCACGCCGATGCCGGCGGCGACCGCGCGCAGACCGCGCGCGAGGTTCACCGCGCTGGGCCGCCGCTCGGGGTCCTTGCTGAGGCAGCGCTCGATGACCGTCCACAGGGGCCCGGGCACGGTCGAGGGCCGGCGGGGCTCCTCGCTGAGGTGCCGGTGGAGGACTTCGAGGGCGCTGCCGCCGGCGAACGGGGGCCGGCCGGTGACCAGCTCGTAGAGCAGGATGCCGGCACCGTAGATGTCGACGGCGGAGGTCTGCGGACGGCCCTCGGCGGACTCCGGCGCCACGTACGCGGGCGTGCCGACGAATTCGTGGGTCCGGGTCAGGCCCGGGGAGTCCGCGAGGCGCGCGATGCCGAAGTCGGTGAGCATCGGGTGCATCTGGCCGCCCTGCTCGGCGAGCAGCACGTTGGCCGGCTTCAGGTCGCGGTGGACGACCCCGTCGGCGTGGCTGGCGGCGAGCGCGTCGGCGATCTGGGCGGTCAGGAGGGCGGCGGCGACCGGGGTGAGCGGGCCGCTGTCCCGGATGTACCGGTGCAGGTCGGGGCCCTCGACGAGGTCCATGACGAGCGCGAGCACATCGCCCTCGACGACCAGGTCGCGGGTGCGCACGATGTTGGGGTGGGTGAGCCGGAGCAGCACGGACCGCTCGCGCAGGAAGCGCATCACGATGTCCGCGTCGTTGGCCAGCTCCTCCTTGAGGACCTTGATCGCGACGGTCTCGCCGGGCTGGCCGGGCACGGCCGCCTCGGCGCCCGCCGTCTCCCGCTGGCGGGCTCGCCAGACGGTGCCCGTGGCGCCGCGGCCGAGCGGCTCCTCGAGCAGGTACTTGCTGCCGATAGGCCGCACGTCACGCGCTCCCTGCTGATCGTGGTCCGGTGGTGTTCCCGGGGTCCCTGTCATGTGTTGTGACCCGTCCAGGTGTCCGACCCACTTTAGTGCCGCCGAACGGGGTACAGGCCGGTCGTCCACAGGCCGATTCCGACGCCGTCGCGCCGCGGCCCGCCGCCGGGGGCGGACCGGTCGGCGGCGGCGCCGGTGCCGACACGTTCCTTCGCCGGACCGGGCCCCGACGGGTTCTGCGGGGTCCTGAGGCGTTCTGAGGGGTCCCGCCGGGTCCGGTCTGTCCGAAAGAAGACGCTTCCACGGGCGGGACGGTTGCCGGGCATGTTCCGAAGGCATGCTCAACCAGGCACTTTTGCGTCCACAGCCGACCATTCAAGATCACTTCCGGCCGACCCGGGGGCGGGTTGTCGGTGGCAGGTGCGAGGATGCCTCCAGCACGTCGCATCGGTGGGGTCGGAGCCCCCGCGCCGTGCCGACCTGTACCGGGCGACGCGTCCGTGCCGGGTGGGGGGAGTCACAGGGCGGTCCCCCTGCCGGGCAGCACGCAGAAGGGACCGCTGACGGCGATGCAGATCCGGCTGACCGTCCTCGCGCCGTACGCCGGCCATGGCGCCGGACGTACCTGCGACGTGCTCGTCACGGCCCCCGCCGGCACGGCGCTGGCCGCCGTGGCCTCCCAGCTCTCCGCCGCCGTCACCGGCCCCGAGGCCTCCGCCTCGGGCACCGTCGTGCTCTACGCGGGCGCGGAGCGACTGGACGGGCGCCGCTGCGTGCTCGGCGAGCCCCCGCTGGTCGACGGCGCGGTCCTCTCGCTCCAGGTCCCCGGCCCCGACGACCGCGGCGGCGAGGGCGCCGCGGCGCGGCTGCACGTGGTCGCCGGCCCGGACGCGGGCGGGGTGCACCTGCTGCACGGCGGAGCGATCAGAATCGGCCGTTCCGTGGACGCCGACGTGCCGCTCGACGACCCGGACGTCTCCCGCGCGCACTGCACCGTGACCGTCGGCGAGGACGGCCGGGTCACGGTCGCCGACCACGGCTCGACGAACGGCACGAGCCTCGACGGCGCCCCGGTCGGCGCCCGCCCGGTCGCCTTCCGGCCGGGCGCGCTGCTGCGCCTCGGCGAGTCCGCCCTCCGGCTGACCGGCCCCGAGGACGACCTCCTCGGCACGGAGGCCCGGGCGACCGCCCCGGACGGCGAGGGCCACCTGCGCGTCGCACTGCCCGGGGACCGCGGCCCGGCCGAGCCGGGCGACCGGCCCTCCCACGCGGGCGTGCCCCGCACACCGGCCGGCGACCCGGCCGACGACACCACCCACGGCGGGGCGCGCGGCATCCCGCTCGACGGATTCCCCGACGACCCGCACCCTGGGCCGTACGGCCGGGGCGGCGCGTACGGCACGCACTCCTCCGGCACCGGCCACACCCGGACCGGCGACCACCCCGACGACGGCACCGACACCGGCGAGGCCCACAGCAGGACCCGGCCGGCCCGCGGCGACGCTCCCCCGGCCCCCCGCGCGGGCGGCGGCGGCAAGCGGGGCCTCGGCGCCTGGGCCCGGCGGCTGGCCGGCGGGCGCGAGGAACTCCCGTCGCCCGCCGACGGCCCCCGCACCGCACCCGACGGCCGTACGGTCGCCGGGACCGGCTCCGTCGCCCCGGACGGCTCCCCCGCGCCCGTGCCGCGGGCCGACACCTGGCCCGACCCCGCCACCGTCCTGCTCACCGCCCTCGGCCCCGGCCCCCGGCTCTGGGAGCGCGGCCAGGACCACCCCGAGGCCCTGGTGGTCCGGCTCGGCACCACGGACCGCGCCGACCTCTCCGGCGTCCCCGTCACCGTGGGCCTGCGGGAGGCCGGTTCGCTGGGCCTCGCCGGGCCCGCCGACCGGCTCGCGGGCCTCGCCCGCTCGGTCGTCGCCCAGCTCGCCGCCCTGCACTCCCCCTCCGACCTGGAGATCGTGCTCATCAGCGCCGACCGGAACCGCTCGCTCGACGAGCGGCGCCGGTCCTGGGGCTGGCTCGGCTGGCTCCCACACGTCCGGCCGGCCCACGGCCAGGACTGCCGACTGCTCCTGGCGTACGACCGCGAGCAGGCCCAGGCCCGTACGGCGGAGCTGACCCGGCGGCTCGACGACGGCCCGCTGGGTCCCGGCTGGCCCAGCGCCGACCGCGCCGCCGTCGCCGAGGCGGCGGCCGGGTACGAGGGTCCGGCGACCGTCGTCGTCGTCGACGGCGACCCCGGTTCGGCGGCCCTGCGCGAAACGGTGGCGCGGCTGGCCGGAGCCGGAGCGGCGGCCGGCATCCATCTGCTGTGCCTCGCCGAGGCTCCCTCGGCCTCCCCGGTCTCCCCGGTGGCCGCGACCTACGAGACGGCCTGCGCCGCGTCCCTCGCGTTCCGCGAGTGCGGCGCCGCCGCGCTCCTCAGCGGTGACGTGGCCACCGCCCTCCGGCTGCTCAGGACCGCGGGCGGCCGGGTCGCCGGCCACGGCACGGTCGGCGTGGTCGACGCGGTCTCCGTCGCCTGGGCCGAGCGGTTCGGCCGTGCCCTCGCCCCGCTGCGCACGGACACGACGGCGGCTCCGGGCGCGCGTGCCTCCGCGCTGCCGCCGTCCTCCCGCCTCCTCGACGAGCTCGGTCTCGCCCGCGCCACCCCCGCCTCGCTGATGGCCCGCTGGGCCTCCGCCGGGGACGGCACCGCCGTCCTGGGCGCGGGACCGCGGGGTCCGCTGGCCGTGGACCTCACCCGCGAGGGGCCGCACCTGCTGATCGAGGGCCCCGCGGGAAGCGGGCGGACGGAGCTGCTCCGGTCGATCGCCGCCTCGCTCGCGGCCGGCGGCCGCCCCGACCGGCTCGGCCTGCTCCTGGTGGACGGGGCGGGCGGTGAGCGCGGTGAAGGCCTCGCGGCCTGTACGGAGCTGCCGCACGTCACCGAGCACCTGGTCGCCTCGGACCCGGTGCGGATGCGGGAGTTCGCGCAGGCGCTGGGCGCGGAGCTGAAGCGCCGGGCGGAGCTGCTGGGCGACGGTCACTTCGCCGACCGCCGGGGCGGGCGCACGGCACCGGCGGCGACCGCCACCGAGCGGCTGATCGGCCAGCGTGCCCCGAGCGCGGCGGAGTCCGTGCCCCAGGGTGCCCGCGCGACCGTCCGGCTCCAGGACTCCGGCGAGCTCGCGGACCGCCCGAGCAGCCGGACCCTGCGCACGGGCGACGGCACGATCGGCGCCCTCCCGCCCCCC
>NZ_RDBH01000129.1:267940-283684 GCF_008042145.1 Streptomyces sp. adm13(2018) | reverse complement strand
CCTCCCGCCCACCCGGAACGGCCGCACGGACGGCCCGTACCCGGCCACGGAAGAGCTCGGCGGCCGCCCCAGCGGCCGCATCACGTACACGGGCGACCCGACGGGCCGGCCGAACGCACGGGCCGCGTATTCGGGGGACGTGGAGGGCCGCCCGAGCGCACGTACCGCGTACCCGGGAGACGTCGACAGCCGCCCGAGCGGGCGGAGCACGTACCCGGGGGACGTGGACAGCCGGCCCAGCGCCCGGACCCCTTACCCGGGAGACGTGGACGGCGGCCCGAGCGGGCGGAGCCCGTACCCGGGAGACGTGGACAGCCGGCCCAGCGCCCGGACCCCTTACCCGGGAGACGTGGACGGCGGCCCGAGCGGGCGGAGCCCGTACCCGGGAGACGTGGACAGCCGGCCGAGTGCACGAACCGCCTACCTGGGCCAGGGAGACGTCGACAGTCGCCGGAGCGCACGGAGCCCGTACCCGGGAGACGTCGACAACCGGCCCGGCGCACGGACCGCGTACCCCGGAGACGTCGACAGCCGCCCCAGCGGGCGGAGCCCGTACCCCGGGGCCGAGGATCTCGGTGGGCGGGCGAGTGGGCGGCTCGCTCATCCCGGGGCCGAGGACAACTCCGGGCGTCCCAGCAGCCGCACCCTGCGTACCGGGGACGGTGACGGTTCGCTCGACGAGCGGCCCAGTGCCCGGATCCGGCCCGCCGGTGAAGGCTTCCTGACCGACACGCCCAGCGGGCGACTGCCCCGTCGGCACCAGGAGGACCGCTCCGGCGGCCGTGCCCCGCGCGCCGGGGACGGCGACCTCGCGGACCGGCCGGGCGGGCGCGTGTCCCGCGGCGCGGAGGACGTCGCCGGCATCGGCGGCGGCCGCGTGCCCCGGCCCGCCACCGAGGAGGCGGCCGGCCGGATCCCGCGGCCCGCCGGCGCCGAGCAGGGCGCCACCCGCGCCCACGGCGGCGCCGCCCAGCTCCCCCGCCTGATCGTGCTCGTCGACGACTTCGACGCGCTCGTCGCCCCGGCGCTCGGCGCCTCCGGGCGGCCCGCCGCCGGGTCCGTCGTACGGGCCCTGGAGGCCGTCGCGCGGAACGGAGAGCGGCTCGGCGTGCACCTCGTCGCGACCTCCGCCCGTCCCGACCGGACCGTCGACACGGAACTGGCCCACGGGGCCCGGCTGCGGATCGTGCTCGACGCGCCGCCGGTGACCGCGGGCCCGGACGTCCCGGCGGCCGGCCGCGGACGGCTCGGCCATCCCGACGGCCGCGTGACGCCGTTCCAGGCCGGCCGGGTCACCGGCCGCATCCCCCGGACGGCCACGCTCCGGCCCACCGTCGTCCCGCTGGAGTGGGAGCGGATGGGCGATCCGCCGACCCGCCGCCCGGTCCGCGAGCTGGGCAACGGACCGACGGACCTCGCCCTCCTCGCGAGTGCTCTCGACCGCGCCGCCCGCTCGGTCGAGGCGACCCCCGTGGCCCCGCTGACCCCCGCACACCACAGCTGACACGACGTCACGACGACGTCACGATCCCCTGGTTGACACGGAAGGCGGTATTGCGGCGCTCCGGGACCGGGCGTAGACCTGTCGGACGGGACAGCGAAGCGCACGGGAGAGACGGGGCAGCGATGCGTACAACTCTTCGTCCACGCACGACCGCGGTGACCCTCACGGCGATCACGGCGATCACCGCACTGACCCTCGCGGGCTGCGGTGGCGGTGGCGGTGGCGGTGGATCCGACAAGGACGGGGACACGTCCGGACCCAGCGGCGGCCAGGCCCTGAAGGGGGAGCGGATCGAGGTCGCCGCCGTCTGGACGGGACCCGAGCAGGAGAACTTCACCAAGGTCCTGAAGGAGTTCGAGAAGCGCACCGGCGCGACCGTCACCTTCGTACCGGCCCAGGACCCGATCGTGAACTTCCTCGGCACGAAGATCGCGGGCGGTTCACCGCCGGACGTGGCGATGCTCCCGCAGGTCGGCGCGATCCGGCAGGCCGCCGCGCAGAAGTGGCTGAAGCCGGTCGGCCCGGAGACCGAGAAGCAGTTGGCCGCCCACTACTCGCGCGGCTGGCAGGAGCTCGGGGCGGTCGACGGCACCCAGTACGGCGTCTACTTCAAGGCCGCCAACAAGTCCCTCGTCTGGTACAACTCCGCCGTCTTCGAGAACGCCGGCGCGGCCGAGCCGAAGACGTGGAAGGAGTTCCTCGCCACGGCCGAGACGATATCGGCGTCCGGTGTCACCCCGGTCTCGGTCGGCGGCGCGGACGGCTGGACGCTCACCGACTGGTTCGAGAACGTCTACCTGTCCCAGGCGGGCCCGGCCAAGTACGACCAATTGGCGAAGCACACGATCAAGTGGACCGACCCGACCGTCACGGCGGCCCTGACCACGCTCGCCGAACTCTTCGGCAAGCCGGCCCTGCTCGCGGGCGGCACGGACGGCGCCCTGCAGACGGAGTACCCGGTGTCGGTCACCCAGACCTTCACCGGCGGTGACACGCCCAAGGGTGCGATGGTCTTCGAGGGCGACTTCGCCGCCGTCAACATCGCCCAGACGAAGGCGAGGATCGGGACGGACGCGAAGGTCTTCCCCTTCCCCACCGTCGGCACGGGCACCACTCCCGTGGTGACGGCCGGCGACGCGGCCGTGGCCCTCAAGGACACCAAGGGCGCCAAGGCGCTGCTCGCCTTCCTCGCCTCCCCGGACGCGGCCAGGATCTGGGCGGCCGAGGGCGGCTTCGTCTCCCCCAACAAGAGCCTGGACCCGTCGGCGTACCCGAACGACGTCCAGCGCGAGATCGCCAAGGCGCTGATCGGGGCCGGGGACGACTTCCGCTTCGACATGTCGGACCAGATGCCGCAGTCCTTCGGCGGAACGCCCGGGAAGGGCGAGTGGAAGGCACTCCAGGACTTCCTGAAGAACCCGAAGGACATCGCGGGGACGCAGGCGCGCCTGGAGAAGGACGCGGAGAAGGCGTACCGGGCCGCGGCGAAGGGCTGAGGCCCCGTCATGCCGAGCCACGACACCCCCCGGGACACCGGAGCCACAGCCGGCGACGGGCCCGTGGCCGCCACCGGAACCACGAGCGGCCTCCAGGCCGCCACCGGGACCGCCACCGACACCCCGACCGGGACCGGCGGCCGGAGCAGCACCACGACCGAGGCCGGCCGGCCTCGGACCAGCACCACGACCAAGGCCGGCCGCCCCCGGGGCAGCGTCCCCGTCGGGTCCGGTCGCCGGAGCAGGGTGGTCGCGGCGGGGTTCCTGCTGCCCGCCCTGGTCCTGCTCGGCGCGCTCGTCGTCTACCCCATCGGGTACTCCGTCCAGCGCTCGTTCTTCGACAGCTCCGGCTCGTCCTTCGTCGGCCTCGACAACTACCTCGCCCTGGTCACCGACGACTCGCTCCGCACCGCCGCCCGCAACAACGTCGTCTGGCTGGTCTTCGCCCCGGTGGTCGCGACCGCCCTCGGGCTGATCTTCGCCGTGCTCACCGAACGGGTCCGCTGGGGAACGGCGTTCAAGCTGGTCGTCTTCATGCCGATGGCGATCTCGATGCTCGCCGCCGGGATCATCTTCCGGCTGGTCTACGAGCAGGACCCGGACCGCGGGGTCGCCAACGCCGTCTGGGTCGGCGTCCACGACACCTTCGCCGAGTCGTCCGTCTTCCCCCGGGCCCGGCCGCTGCCCGTGCATCCGCTGGAGGCGGCGGGCGGCGGCGCGTTCGTCACGAAGGAGCCGGTGCGCGCCGGGGAGCCCGTACGGCTTCCGCTGATCGGGGTGGCGCCGGACCGGATGCCGGAGGGAGCCCGCCCGGCGCGGGCGCCGGAGGCGGCTCAGGGGACGCCGGACGCGATCACCGGGACCGCCTGGCTGGACTTCACCCGGGGCGGCGGCGGGCGGCAGAACGCCGTCGACCCGGCCGAACTGGGCCTCGCCGGGCTGCGGATCGAAGCGGTGCGGGACGGCACGGTGGTCGCGCGGGCCACGGCGGCGGCCGACGGCAGCTTCACGCTGCCCGCCGACCGCGCCGACGGGGCCGTGCTGCGGCTGCCCGCGAGCAACTTCCGCGAGCAGTACAACGGCGTGGAGTGGCTCGGCCCCCAGCTGGTCACCCCGGCGGTCATCGGCGCCTACGTGTGGATGTGGGCCGGGTTCGCGATGGTCCTGATCGGTGCCGGACTCGCCGCCGTCCCGCGCGAACTCCTGGAGGCGGCGCGGGTGGACGGGGCCAACGAGTGGCAGGTGTTCCGCCGGATCACGGTGCCGCTGCTCGCCCCGGTCCTCGCGGTCGTGCTCGTCACCCTGATGATCAACGTGCTGAAGGTCTTCGACCTGGTCTTCGTCATCGCGCCCGGATCCGCCCAGGACGACGCGAACGTGCTCGCGCTCCAGCTGTACCGCTCGTCGTTCGGTACGGACGCCGATCTCGGGATCGGCTCGGCGATCGCCGTCCTGCTGCTGCTCCTGGTGGTCCCGGTGATGATCGTCAACATCCGCCGCCTGCGCAGGGAGGCCCGTCGATGAGTTCCTCCGCCACCCGTACGCGCGCGCGTACCGGCGCCGCCGAGCCGCCGCCGGGCTCCCCGGGCCGCCGGTCGCTCGCGGCGCGGGCAGCCGCCCGGGCCGCCGGAGGCGCGGTCCGGGTGTTCCTGGTCCTGACCGGTCTGTTCTGGCTGCTGCCGACCATCGGGCTGCTGTTCTCCTCGCTCCGCTCGCCCTCGGACATCGCGGCGAGCGGCTGGTGGCAGGTGCTCACCGCCCCGGCCCAGCTGACCACCGAGAACTACACCCGGCTGCTCGCGAACGAGACGATCACCGACTCGCTGCTCTCCACGGTCCTGATCACCGTGCCGTCCACGCTCCTCGTCCTCCTCCTCGGCTCCTTCGCCGGGTACGCCTTCGCCTGGCTGGACTTCCCTGGGCGGGACTGGTGGTTCCTCGGGGTGGTCGCGCTGCTGGTGGTCCCGGTACAGGTGGCACTCGTCCCGGTGTCGAAGCTCTTCGGAGCGGTCGGCCTCTTCGAGACGACGGCCGGCGTGGTCCTCTTCCACACGGCCTTCGGCCTGCCGTTCGCGATCTTCCTGCTGCGTAACTTCTTCGCGGAGATCCCGCGTGAACTCCTGGAGGCCGCGCGGCTCGACGGGGCGGGCGAGGTGCGGCTCTTCACCCGGGTGGTGCTGCCGCTGGGCGGTCCGGCGATCGCCTCGCTGGGGATCTTCCAGTTCCTGTGGGTGTGGAACGACATGCTGATCGCGCTGGTCTTCGCGGACTCGCAGTCGCCGCCGATCACGGTGGCGCTCCAGCAGCAGGTGCGGCAGTTCGGGAACAACGTCGACGTGCTGGCGCCGGGGGCGTTCGTGTCGATGGTGGTGCCGCTGGTGGTCTTCTTCGCGTTCCAGCGGCAGTTCGCCACGGGGGTGATGGCGGGGGCGGTGAAGTAGCCGCCCCGAGCCCCTGGCACGAGGCCCGGTCAGGAGGACCCGGTCACGTGGCCTCGTCAGGAGGACCCGTTCAGGAGCCCCCTGGCACGAGGCCCCGGTCACGAGGTCCCGGTCAGGACCCCCCTGCCTTGAGCGCCGCCACCGCCGACCGTGCCAGATCGTCCACGTACCCGGTGGGCAGCGGGGCGCGGACCACGGCGAGGCGCCAGTAGAGGGGGCCCACGACCAGGTCGAGGGCGCGGCCCGGATCGGTCCCCTCGGGGAGTTCGCCGCGCGCGACGGCCTCGCGGACGATCTGGGTGACGACACCCTGCTGCCCGTCGAGCAGCGCGGCGGTGACGGCCTCGGCGATCTCGGGCTGCCGGGCCGCCTCGACGAGCAGGTCCGGGATGACCTGCGAGGCGACGGGGTGGCGCAGCGCGTGCGAGGCCACCTGGAGGAGCGCGCGCACGTCCCCGTCGAGGGATCCGGTGGCGGGCGCCGGCAGCCCTTGCGCGGCGAAGGCCCCGACGAGGTCGAGGACGAGCGCGAGCTTGGACTTCCAGCGCCGGTAGACGGCGGTCTTGCCGACGCCCGCGCGGCGCGCGATGCCCTCGATGGACATCCGGGCGAAGCCGACGGCCGCGAGTTCCGCGAAGACGGCGGCGCGGATGGCCTCGGTCACGTCCTCGCGGAGTACGGCCGCTCCGGCGGGGGCGCGGCGGGGCGTCGGATCGGTCATGAACGGCATCCTAACCGGCGGCGACGCCCCGAGGTCGTCACGACGATACGGTTGCGTTCCGACGTCACGGCGCCCTAATCTCCCCGTAGCGACGATACGGACCCGTTCCATCGCCGAGGCTGCCCGCACCCTTCGTCGAAAGCGCCCCGCCGTGACCTCCCAGACGCTCACCCCGCCCCCGCCGGAGCGGCCGTACTCCGCGAGGACGTGACCGAGGCCATCCGCGCCGCCGTCTTCGCGGAACTCGCGGCCGTCGGCTTCGCCCGGATGTCCATCGAGGGCATCGCGCGCCGCGCGGGCGTCGGCAAGACCGCCGTCTACCGGCGCTGGAAGTCCAAGCTCGCGCTCGTCCTCGACCTCGTCGGGGGCCCCACCTCGGACCTCACCCCGGGAGACCCCGCCCCGGGCGCCCGCCACCGAGGACCTGGGCGAGCTGGCCCGCCGCCACGGCCTCACCGTCAGCGGCGCCCGCCCCTCGCTGCCCGCCTACGCCCGGCAGATCTGGTCCCGCCGCGACTTCATCGCCGCCTTYGCGACCGCCCGCCTGACCGCGCAGTACAGCCAGGCCCGCCTCGGCCAGGTCTGGCAGGTGATGACCCCGCTGCTCAACGCCGCCGTCTACTACCTGATCTTCGGCGTCCTCATGGACGCCAAGGACGGGGTCGCCGACTACGTACCCTTCCTGATCACCGGCATCTTCGTGTGGACGTTCACCTCGAACACGATCCTGGCCGGCACCCGGGCCATCAGCGGCAACCTGGGCCTGGTCCGCGCCCTGCACTTCCCCCGGGC
Source organism: Streptomyces sp. adm13(2018) (assembly GCF_008042145.1). Taxonomy (GTDB): domain Bacteria; phylum Actinomycetota; class Actinomycetes; order Streptomycetales; family Streptomycetaceae; genus Streptomyces. Next base: position 276,730 of record NZ_RDBH01000129.1, on the reverse strand, counting down.
GAGCCTGCCGATCTCCCTGTCGCTCCAGCAGCTCCAGCAGCTCCTGCTCTCGCTGGCCGCCCTGGTCATGATCCTCTTCGGGCTGGGCCAGTACCCCACCTGGAGCTGGCTCCTCGCGGTCCCCGCGCTGCTCTGCCAGGCCCTGTTCAACACGGGTGTCGCGCTCGTCCTCGCCCGGCTCGCGGCCCGCACGCCGGACATCTCCCAGCTGATGCCGTTCGTGCTCCGCACCTGGATGTACGCCTCGGGCGCGATGTGGTCGATCCAGAACCTGGCGAACAGCGGGCGCTTCCCCGACGGCGTGGTCCTCGCCCTCCAGTGCAATCCGGCGGCGGTCTACATCGACCTGATGCGCTTCGCGCTGATCGAGAGCTACACCTCGGCGCAGCTGCCCCCGCACGTCTGGGCGCTCGCCGCGGGCTGGGCCCTGGTGGCCTTCGCCGGCGGCTTCGTGTGGTTCTGGAAGGCGGAGGAGACGTACGGCCGTGGCTGACCCGGAGAAGCACACCCCCGCCCCCGCCCCCACCGTCGTGGTCGACGGGGTCCACGTGACCTACACCGTGAACGGCGGCGGCGCGGGCGGCCGCGGCGCGGCGACGGCGGCCCTGGGCCGGATGCTCCGGCGCGGCGGGACGGCGCCGGCCGGCCGCCGGGTCCACGCCGTCCGGGGCGTCAGCCTCGTCGCTCACCGGGGCGAGGCAATTGGCTTGATCGGTTCGAACGGATCTGGGAAATCCACCCTTCTGAAGGCCATCGCGGGCCTCCAGCCCGTCGAGCGGGGCCGGGTGTACACCGACGGGCAGCCCTCGCTCCTCGGCGTCAACGCGGCCCTCATGAACGACCTCACCGGCGAGCGGAACGTCATCCTGGGCGGTCTCGCGATGGGCATGAGCCGCGCCGAGGTGCACGCGCGCTACGACGAGATCGTGGACTTCTCCGGCATCAACGAGAAGGACGACGCGATCTCCCGCCCCATGGGGACGTACTCCTCCGGCATGGGGGCCCGGCTGCGGTTCTCCATCGCCGCCGCGAAGAGCCATGACGTCCTGCTCATCGACGAGGCCCTGTCCACCGGCGACGCCCGCTTCCGCCGCCGGAGCCAGCGGCGGATCGACGAACTGCGCGCGGAGGCCGGCACGGTCTTCCTGGTCAGCCACTCGAACTCGACGATCACGGAGACCTGCGAGCGGGCGCTGTGGCTGGAGCACGGCACGCTGCGGATGGACGGCCCGGCGGACGAGGTCATGGCGGCGTACGAGGAGTTCACCGCGAAAGCCGCCGGAACCGGGGTGGAACAAAGGGGCAAATAACGCATAAAGGTCTACAGTGCGGAAGGATGACGACCGATCACCCCCCGCCGCCGCCAGGGACCCGCACCGAGCCGCCCCGGCTCACCGGGTCCCCCTTCGACTCGGACACCTTCACCTCCGCCACCTTCGTCACGGTCGGCCGCGGCCCCTACCTCGCCGTCGCCTCCGTCTGGCTGATCACCCGCGTCGGCATGGTGCTGCTGCTCCTCCGCGACACCCTCGGCATCGGGGGCGTCGGCCGCGAGGTGGAGCTCTACCGCTACTGGTACGCGCAGTTCACCCAGGGCACCTTCCCGCCCGGCGACGCCACCTGGCAGTACCCGCCCGGCGCCGGGCTGGTGATCATGTCGCCGGGCCTGCTCCCCTGGCTGACGTACGTCCAGGCCTTCACGGTCCTCACCCTGCTGGCCGACGCGGTCGTCACCGCCGCACTCGCCCGCGCCGACAGCGCCCGCCTCACCCACGGCGCCTGGATCTGGGTCTGCGGACTGCCGCTGCTCCTGCACCTGCCGCTCGCCCGGCTCGACGTGCAGAGCACCGCCCTCGCCGTCCTCGCGCTGCTCGCGCTCGGCGCCCGCCCGGCCGCCGCCCACCGGCTCGGCGGGGCGCTCGCCGGCCTCGGCGCGATGGTCAAGGTCTGGCCCGCGCTCGCCCTCATCGGCACGCCCCGGGGCCGTACCACCCGGGAGGCCTGGACCGCCGCGCTCGTCACCGCGCTCGCCCTCCTCGCCACCCTCGCCCTGTTCTTCTCCGACTCCCTCGGCTTCCTGCGCCAGCAGGGCGGCCGGGGCATCCAGATCGAGTCCCTCGGCGGCACGGCCCTCGCGCTCGCCGGCGCCGGCGGCCTCTGGCCGGGCCGGGTCGAGTTCCGCTACGGGTCCTTCGAGTACGTCGGCCCGTACGTCTCCACCCTCGGCCACCTCGCCCTGCTGCTCACCGTCCTCGCCTTCGGCTGGCTGCTCCTGTGGCGCGTCCGGGCCCACCGCTGGACCGCCGCCACCCCGTACGACGCGGCCCTCACCGCCGTGCTGCTGTTCACCGTCACCAGCCGGGTGATCAGCCCCCAGTACATGATCTGGCTGCTCGGCCTCGCCGCCGTCTGCCTGACCTCCCGGAGCACCGTGATGCGCCCGGTGGCCCTGCTGCTGCTCCCGGCGGCCGCCCTCAGCTCCCTCGCGTACCCGATGCTGTACGACCACGTCGTCGCCGGCACCACCGAGGGGCTGACGGTCATGGTCCTCCGCAACGGCCTGCTGCTCGCGGCGACCGCCCTCGCCGCCCACCGCCTGTGGACGTCGACGGTGACGGGCCCCCCGGAGGAGACGGCGTAGGACACGGCCCGGGACAACGGCTCAGGACACGGGAAGGGCCCCGCCGGAGATCCGGCGGGGCCCTTCCTCATGAGCGGTCGAGCGACCGAGCGGCCCGGCGGCGGGGCGCGACCCGGCCGCCGGGCGTCTAGGCGTGCGTACGCAGGAGCGTGCGCATCGTCCGCATCGCCACCGACAGGTTCGCCAGGTCGAAGGTGTCCGAGCCCTGGATCTCCTCCAGGGTCGTCCGCGCGCGGCCGAGGATCGCCGCGTTCTTCTCCTCCCAGTCCTTGAACCGCTGCTCCGGGCTCGCGTCGTCGTTCCCGGCCGCGAGGACGTCCGCGGTCAGCGCCGCGTGCGCCGCGAACAGGTCCTCGCGGATGGACGCCCGGGCCATCGACTGCCAGCGGTCGTCGCGCGGCAGCTCGATGATCCGGTCCATCAGATCGGTGATCCGCAGCCGGTCGGCCAGGTCGTAGTAGACCTCGGCGACCGCCAGCGGGGTCTTGCCCGTGCGGTCCGCGATGCCCACGATGTCGAGGATCGGGAACGCCGAGGAGAAGCCGGCCACCTGCAGCGCGAGCTGCTCCGGCACGCCGACCTCGGTCAGCTCCTCCACGATCGACTGGTACCACTCCAGGTCCGCGCCGCGCAGCAGGTTCGGCAGCTGCGCCCAGACCTGCTCGACGCGCTCGGCGAAGAACTCGATGGTCTCGGTCAGCTGGAGCGGCTGGGGCCGGTTGTTGAGCAGCCAGCGCGTGCCGCGCTCGACCAGCCGGCGGGAGTGCAGCCGCATCCGGGTCTGGACGTCGGCGGGCACCTGGTTGTCGAGGGCCTCGACGGCGTCCCAGACCTGCCCGAGGCGGAAGACGACACGGGCCGCGGTCTGCGCCCGGACGATCTCCTCGATCGACGCGCCGGTCTCCTCGCGGAGGCGGTGCAGGAAGGTCGAGCCGCCGCCGTTGACGGTGTCGTTGACCAGGACGGTGGTGATGATCTCCCGGCGCAGCGGGTGGCTGTCGACGGCCTCGGCGAACGTCTCGCGCAGCAGCGTCGGGAAGTACGCGTGGAGCAGCCCGCGCAGGTACGGGTCGTCCGGCAGCTCGGTGCCGATCAGCTCGTCGGCCACCGTGATCTTGGTGTACGCGAGGAGGACGGCGAGCTCCGGCTGGCTCAGGCCGCGGCCGTTGTTGAGCAGCTCGCGGATCTGCCGGTCGTTGGGCAGGAACTCCAGGGAGCGGTCGAGGGCCCCGTCGCGGCCCAGCCGGCGCATGAAGCGCTGGTGGGCGTGGAGCAGGGACGGCGACTGGGCGACGGCGTTGGCGAGGGCGGTGTTCTGCGCGTAGTTGTTGCGCAGCACGAGCGTGCCGACCTCGTCGGTCATCTCCGCGAGGATCTTGTTGCGCTGCTTGACGGTCATGTCGCCCTCGGCGACGAGCCCGTTGAGCAGGATCTTGATGTTGACCTCGTGGTCGGAGGTGTCCACACCGGCGCTGTTGTCGATGGCGTCGGTGTTGACCTTGCCGCCCTCGCCCACGGGTCCGCCGACGCGGGCGAACTCGATGCGGCCCAGCTGGGTCGCGCCGAGGTTGCCGCCCTCGCCGACGACCTGGGCGCGGACGTCCTGGCCGTCGACGCGGATGGCGTCGTTGGCCTTGTCGCCGACGTCGGCGTTGGACTCGGCAGAGGACTTGACGTACGTGCCGATGCCGCCGTTCCACAGCAGGTCGACGGGGGCGTGGAGGACGGCCTTCATCAGCTCGGCCGGGGTCATCTTGGTGATCCCGTCCTCGATGCCGAGGGCGGCCCTGACCTGCGCGTTGACCGGGATCGACTTGGCGCTGCGGGGGTGGATGCCGCCGCCGGCGGAGAGCAGCGAGGTGTCGTAGTCGGCCCAGGACGAGCGGGGCAGCTCGAAGAGGCGGCGGCGCTCGGCGTAGGAGACGGCCGCGTCCGGGTTCGGGTCGAGGAAGATGTGCCGGTGGTCGAAGGCAGCGACCAGGCGGATGTGCTCGGAGAGCAGCATGCCGTTGCCGAAGACGTCGCCGGACATGTCGCCGACGCCGACGACGGTGAAGTCCTCGGTCTGGGTGTCGTGGCCGAGCTCGCGGAAGTGCCGCTTGACGGACTCCCAGGCGCCGCGGGCGGTGATGCCCATGCCCTTGTGGTCGTAGCCGGCGGAGCCGCCGGAGGCGAACGCGTCGCCGAGCCAGAAGCCGTACGCCTCGGCGACCCCGTTGGCGATGTCGGAGAAGGTCGCGGTGCCCTTGTCGGCGGCGACCACCAGGTAGGTGTCGTCCTCGTCGTGGCGGACCACGTCGAGGGGCGGCACGACCTCGCCCGCGACCAGGTTGTCGGTGATGTCGAGCAGCGCCGAGATGAAGGTCTTGTACGAGGCGATGCCCTCGGCCAGCCAGGCGTCCCGGTCGACGGACGGGTCCGGGAGCTGCTTGGCGACGAAGCCGCCCTTGGCGCCGACGGGCACGATGACGGTGTTCTTCACCATCTGCGCCTTGACCAGGCCGAGGATCTCGGTACGGAAGTCCTCACGGCGGTCGGACCAGCGCAGACCGCCTCGGGCGACCTTGCCGAAGCGCAGGTGGACGCCCTCGACGCGCGGGGAGTACACCCAGATCTCGAAGGCCGGTCGGGGCGCCGGGAGGTCCGGGATGGCCTGCGGGTCGAACTTCATCGACACGTAGGAGTGCGGGGAGCCGTCGACGGTCTTCTGGAAGAAGTTCGTCCGCAGGGTGGCCTTGATGACGGTGAGGAAGGACCGCAGGATGCGGTCCTCGTCCAGGCTCGCGACCTGGTCGAGGGCGGCGTCCAGCTCCTCCAGGAGGGCGTCGATCAGCTCGGTGCCGGCGCGCTGGCGCTCCGGCGCCATCCGGGCCTCGAAGAGGTTGACCAGCAGCCGGGTGGTGTGGACGTTGTTGCGGAGGGTGTCCTCCATGTAGTCCTGGCTGAAGGTCGCTCCGGCCTGGCGCAGGTACTTGGCGTAGGCGCGCAGCACCATGGCCTCGCGCCAGGTGAGCCCGGCGGAGAGGACGAGCGAGTTGAAGTTGTCGTTCTCGGCCTGGCCGGTCCAGGTGGCGGCGAAGGCCTCCTGGAAGCGCCCGCGGGCGTCGTCGCCGAGGTAGTCGCCGCCGTTGCCGGTCGCGGCGGGCATCCGCAGGCCGAAGTCGTAGACCCAGGCGTGGGTGCGGTCGGCGCAGCGCAGCTCGTACGGGCGCTCGTCGGTGACCTCGACGCCGAGCCGGTTGAGCACCGGGAGGACGGCGGAGAGGGAGATCGGGTCGCCCGTCGTGTAGATCTTGAAGCGGCGCTCGCCGGGGCCGGCGCCGACCGGCTCGTAGAGCGACAGCGCGAAGTCCTTGTCGCCCTCGGCCCGGATGAGGGCCTCCAGGTGGCCCAGGTCGGCGACGGCCGCGCGCGGCGAGTGGTCGGCCTTGTAGCCCTCGGGGAAGGCGTTGCCGTAGCGGCGGAGCAGCTCCGCGGCGCGCTCCTCGCCGCACTCGGCGTTGAGGGCCTCGGCGAAGCCGTCGGACCAGGAGCGGGCGGCCTCGACGAGCCGGGCCTCGATGCGGTCGACATCGGCGTCGGTGAGCTTGGCCAGCTCGGTGCCGGTCTTGACGCGGACGACGAAGTGCAGCCGGGACAGGATCGACTCGGTGTTCCAGGCGGTGAAGTCGACGCTGGTGCCGCCGAGCTCCTCCTTCAGGATGTCGATGATCCGCAGCCGGACGCGGGTCGTGTAGCGGTCGCGCGGCAGGTAGACGAGGGCCGAGTAGTAGCGGCCGTACTCGTCCTGGCGCAGGTACAGCCGCAGCCGGCGCCGCTCCTGCAGGTACAGGACGCTGGTGACGACGGACCGGAGCTGGTCGGCCGGGGTCTGGAACAGCTCGTCGCGCGGGTACGTCTCCAGGATCTGGAGCAGGTCGCGGCCGTCGTGGCTGTTGGGCGAGAAGCCCGCGCCCGCCAGGACCTCCTGGACCTTGCGCTTGACGACGGGGACGCGGCGCACGGACTCGGTGTAGGCGGCCGAGGAGAACAGGCCGAGGAAGCGGCGCTCGCCCACGACGTTGCCGTCGGCGTCGAACTTCTTCACGCCGACGTAGTCGAGGTACGAGGGGCGGTGCACGGTCGAGCGGCTGTTGGCCTTCGTCAGGATCAGCAGCTTGTGCTCGCGCGCCTTGGCGCGGACGTCCTCGGGCAGGCGGCTGAAGGAGGGCGAGACGGGGTGGGCGTGGTGGCCCTCGTCGTCGCCCGCGTGCTGCGGGTCGGAGCGCAGGATGCCGAGGCCGGTGCCGGGGACGGCGGACAGGGCGTCGCCGTCGAGCAGCTGGTACTCGCGGTAGCCGAGGAAGGTGAAGTGGTCGTCGGCGAGCCAGCGCAGCAGCTCGCGGGCCTCCTCCACCTCGGTCGGGCGCAGGTCGGAGGCGGTGGGCTCGTCCGGGAGGCCGTCGGCGATCCGCAGGGCGGCGTCGCGCATCTTCTCCCAGTCCTCGACCGTCTCGCGGACGTCGGACAGGACGCGCAGCAGGTCGGAGGTGATCTGCTTGAGGTCGGCGCGGTCGGTCTCGCGGTCGATCTCGACGTGGATCCACGACTCGGTGAGCGCGTCGTGCGGCAGCTCGCCCTCGATCTGCGCCGACAGGACCTCGATGAGGCGGCCCGTGACGTCGCGGCGGACGAGGACCTGCGGGTGGATCACGACGTGGATGCCGCGGCCCTGGCGCGAGAGCTCGTTGGTGACCGAGTCCACGAGGAACGGCATGTCGTCGGTGACGACCTCGACGACGGAGTGGCTGCTCGTCCAGCCGTTCTCCTCCACCGTCGGGGTGTGGACGCGCACGTTCGCCGTGCCCTGCGGGCGGTTCTCCGCGAGGCGGTAGTGAGAGAGCGCCGCGCCGAACACGTCGACCGGGTCCCGGTCGCCGAGGTCCTCCGGGGCGGTGTGCAGGTAGTAGCGCTGGAGGTACTCGAGCACGGTGTCGCGGTCCGGGCGCTGCCCGGCGCCCTCCGGGCCCGTCGGAAGTTGCCCCCCGACCGGGCTGTGCTCAGCTACCCGAGCGGCCCTTTCGAGCAGCTCGGCCTTGGCTTCGTCCAGCTTGGTCTGCATGCCTCTGACTCCTGTCGCGCGCCATTGCGTGACGTCGGTGGATGGACGGCGCGACGTCTCGACGCGGTGTTTCCGGTCGAGCCGACGCTAGCCCTGAATGAGAGATGCCCGGGTCGTTATCGGCCACGGAGAGCGGCTCGCCCGGGCGGAGGGGATCGGCGCACGCACGGTCGGCCCGGCCGCTGTCGCGTACCGGGCGGAAGCCGGGGGCTTCACTGCCCCCTCGGCGTATCGCGCTGATCACGGCAAAAGCCTATCGTCCTCGACCCCCGAACCGTCATGAGCCGTATGTGTACAAAAGAGGGGGTGGAAGTTTGACGTTATGGACAGCGACACATGTCCTCTTGGCAAAGCGCCCCGCCGCGGGCAGCGTGTGCGCGAGCATGGACGCAGCACGGCGGACCGACCATCTCTGTTCTGGGAGAGCCATGGCGAAGATCCTGATCGTGACCGGGGACGCGGCGGAGTCGCTGGAGGTCATGTACCCCTACCAGCGGCTGCTCGAAGAGGGGTACGAGGTCGACATCGCCGCCCCGGCCCGCAAGCAGCTCCGCTTCGTCGTCCACGACTTCGAGCCGGGTTTCGACACGTACACCGAGAAGCCCGGTTACACCTGGCCCGCGGACCTGGCCTTCTCCGAGGTCGATCCGGGCGCGTACGCGGCGGTGGTGATCCCGGGCGGGCGGGCGCCGGAGTACCTGCGCAACGACCCGGAGCTCCGCAAGATCCTCAAGTCCTTCTTCGACGCGGACAAGCCGGTGGCCCAGATCTGCCACGGGCCGCTCCTGACGGCCGCGGTCGGCGGCCTGGAGGGCCGCCGGGTCACCGCCTACCCTGCCCTGGAGCTGGACATGCAGGCGGCCGGTGCGACCTTCCAGGACAGCGCGGCGGTGGTGGACGGCCTGCTGGTCTCGTCCCGCGCCTGGCCGGACCACCCGACCTGGATGCGCGAGTTCCTGAAACTGCTCCGCGCGAGGACGTGACGACGGCGGGCACGGGTCTGTGGGCAGGGGTCGGTGGGCAGGGGTCGGTGGGCAGGGGTCGGTGG
>NZ_RDBH01000129.1:263773-267840 GCF_008042145.1 Streptomyces sp. adm13(2018) | reverse complement strand
CCCGCGCCCTGCCCCCGCACACCGTCTTCGCCGAACGCCTCCTCGCCGTCCTCAGCGGGGAACGCCCGGTCCACTGGATGCTCGGCCACACGGTCGGCGAGGCCTACGAACAGCTCGTCCGGATCGCCCCCGGCACCCCCCTGCGCTCGCTCGGCCCGCGCCCGGTGCTGCGCCGCTGCTCCGTCCAGGTGGACGAGGACCGCTCGGCGGTGGAGGCCTTCGCGAGCATCGCCACCGGCCCCCGCGTCCGGGCCATGGCGTTCCGGCTGGAGCGGGGCGAGGACCTGCGCTGGCGCTGCGCCGCGGTGGAACTCGACGGCCTGGGCATCCCGCCCCGCCCCGCGGCGCCCCTCGCACCCCGGTCGGCATGACGAAGGGGCCGGCCGCCCACCGGGCGACCGACCCCTCGTCGTACCACTCACCGCGTCGACGGAACCGCCTCAGCGACATCCCGTCCGCGGGGACGCGTCAACGGCACCGCGTCACTTCTTGCGGCGACGCCCGCCGCCCGCGTTCTTCTGGGCCTTGCGGCGCTCCGCACGGGTCATCCCGTCACCGGAGTCCTCCGAGGCGAAGTCGCCCTCGACGACACCGCCGTCGCCGTCCACCGTCGGGGCGGAGAAGTGCAGCCGGTCCGGGCGCTGCGGGGCCTCGAGCCCCTTGGCGCGGATCTCCGGACGTCCGGCGCCGGCCGGCACCGCGTCCTGCTTGTCGAGCGACGGACCGCCCGCCTGCACCGGGACCTCCTCGACCTGCTGCTCGACCTGGACCTCCAGGTTGAACAGGTAGCCGACGGACTCCTCCTTGATGCCCTCCATCATGGCGGTGAACATGTCGAAGCCCTCGCGCTGGTACTCGACCAGCGGGTCCTTCTGCGCCATGGCGCGCAGGCCGATGCCCTCCTGGAGGTAGTCCATCTCGTAGAGGTGCTCGCGCCACTTGCGGTCCAGCACGGAGAGGACCACGCGGCGCTCCAGCTCACGCATGATGTCCGGGCCGAGCTGCTTCTCCCGCGAGTCGTACTGCTCGTGGATGTCGTCCTTGATGGACTCGGCGATGAACTCGGCGGTGATGCCCGCCCGGTCCCCGGCCGCGTCCTCCAGCTCCTCCACGGTGACCTTCACCGGGTAGAGCTGCTTGAAGGCGTTCCACAGGCGGTCGAGGTCCCACTCCTCCGCGAAGCCCTCGGCGGTCTCCTGGCGGATGTAGTCGTCGATCGTGTCGTCCATGAAGTGCTGGATCTGCTCGCGCAGGTCCTCGCCCTCCAGGACGCGGCGGCGCTCGCCGTAGATGACCTGGCGCTGCCGGTTGAGCACGTCGTCGTACTTCAGGACGTTCTTGCGGGTCTCGAAGTTCTGCGTCTCGACCTGCGACTGCGCGGAGGCGATGGCCCGGGTGACCATCTTGTTCTCGATCGGCACGTCGTCCGGCACGTTGGCCATGGCCATCACGCGCTCGACCATCTGCGCCTTGAACAGACGCATCAGGTCGTCGCCGAGCGAGAGGTAGAAGCGGGACTCGCCCGGGTCGCCCTGACGGCCGGAACGACCGCGCAGCTGGTTGTCGATGCGCCGCGACTCGTGGCGCTCGGTGCCGAGCACGTACAGCCCGCCGAGGTCCTTGACCTCCTCGAACTCCGCCTTCACGGCCTTCGCGGCACGCTCCAGGGCGGCGGGGAGGGCCGCGGCCCACTCCTCGACGTGGTCGACCGGGTCGAGACCCGCCTGGCGGAGCTCGGCCTCGGCGAGGTCGTCCGGGTTGCCGCCGAGCTTGATGTCGGTGCCTCGACCGGCCATGTTCGTGGCGACGGTGACGGCGCCGCGGCGGCCGGCCTGGGCGACGATGCTCGCCTCGCGGTCGTGGTGCTTCGCGTTGAGCACCTCGTGCTGGACACCGCGCTTGGACAGCTGCTGCGAGAGGTACTCGGACTTCTCGACGGAGGTCGTGCCGACCAGGATCGGCTGACCCTTCTCGTGCTTGTCCGCGATGTCGTCGACGACGGCGGCGAACTTCGCGACCTCGGTCCGGTAGATCAGGTCGGACTGGTCCTTGCGGATCATCGGCCGGTTCGTCGGGATCGGGACGACGCCCAGCTTGTAGATCTGGTGGAACTCGGCGGCCTCGGTCATGGCCGTACCGGTCATGCCGGAGAGCTTCGAGTACAGGAGGAAGAAGTTCTGCAGGGTGATCGTGGCGAGGGTCTGGTTCTCGTCCTTGATCGCCACCCCCTCCTTCGCCTCGATCGCCTGGTGCATGCCCTCGTTGTAGCGGCGACCGGCGAGGATACGGCCGGTGTGCTCGTCGACGATCATGACTTCGCCGTCCATGACGACGTAGTCCTTGTCCTTCTTGAACAGTTCCTTCGCCTTGATGGCGTTGTTCAGGTAGCCCACGAGCGGGGTGTTCACCGACTCGTAGAGGTTGTCGATGCCGAGCCAGTCCTCGACCTTGGCGACACCGGCCTCGTGGATGGCGACGGTGCGCTTCTTCTCGTCGACCTCGTAGTCGCCGGTCTCCTCGATGCCCTTGAGCTGGTTGCCGGGCTCGCCCTTGGAGAGGCGGGTGACGAGCTTGGCGAAGTCGCCGTACCACTTCGTCGCCTGGTCGGCCGGGCCGGAGATGATCAGCGGCGTACGGGCCTCGTCGACGAGGATCGAGTCGACCTCGTCGACACAGGCGAAGTTGTGGCCGCGCTGGACGAGCTCGTCCTGGGACCACGCCATGTTGTCGCGGAGGTAGTCGAAGCCGAACTCGTTGTTCGTGCCGTACGTGATGTCGCAGTTGTACTGCTCACGGCGCTGGGCCGGCGTCATGTTGGCGAGGATGCAGCCGATCGACAGGCCCAGGAAGCGGTGCACCCGGCCCATCAGCTCGGAGTCGCGCTCGGCCAGGTAGTCGTTGACCGTGATCAGGTGCACGCCCTTGCCCGAGAGCGCGTTGAGGTACGCCGGGAGGGTGCCGACGAGGGTCTTGCCCTCACCGGTCTTCATCTCGGCGACATAGCCGAGGTGGAGCGCGGCACCGCCCATCAGCTGGACGTCGTAGTGGCGCTGACCGAGGACGCGCTTCGCGGCCTCGCGCACCGTCGCGAAGGCCTCGGGCATCAGGTCGTCGAGGCTCTCGCCGTCGGCGTACCGCTGCTTGTACTCATCGGTGAGCGCCCGCAACTCGGCGTCGGAGAGGTTGACGAAGTCCTCTTCGATGGAGTTGACCTGGTCCGCGATGCGGTGCAGTTTGCGCAGGATCTTTCCTTCGCCTGCACGCATGAGCTTGTTGAAGACGGACACTGAGGCTGGTCTCCTTGCCGGTCGGGCCTGGCACTGGGTCTTGTCATGGACACGAGCGCGGGGCACGGCAGGTGGTCCCCACCGCAACGGCCATCGTAAGCGAGACCGCCCGCGCGACGGGAGGCCCACAGTGCCGGAGCCGTACGCCCGCCCGGAAAGAGAACGCACGAGGTGGGCGGAAGGTGCCGCCCCATCCGAAAAGTGTTCGCGTCCGGCCGGGCGGCTCACCAGAATCCAGACATGGAGCCGATCACCCTCACCACCGACCGCCTGCGGCTGCGGAACTTCGTGCCCGCGGACGCGGACGCGGTGTACGCCCTCTGCCAGGACCCCGACATCCGGCGCTGGACCGTCGTCCCCGACCCCTACACGCGGCAGGACGCCGAGCTGTTCCTGAACCACCTCGTACCCGACGGATGGCGCGAGGACACCGAGTACGCCTTCGCCGTCGAACCGCTGGCCGGCGGCCCGCTGCTCGCGGCCGTGTCCCTGACCAGCCGTGGCATGGGCGTCTGGGAGGTCGGCTTCTGGCTGGCCGGCGAGCACCGCGGCCACGGCTACATGACGGAGACCGTCCGGGCCGTCGCCCACTGGGCCTTCACCGGGCTCGGCTGCACCCGGCTGGTCTGGCGGGCCGAGGTCGGGAACACCGGGTCGCGCGCGGTGGCCGAGCGGGTCGGATTCGTCTTCGAGGGCGCCCAGCGGGCCGGCCTCACCAACAAGGGGACGCTCCGGGACGGCTGGATCGCCGCCCTCCTCCCCTCCGACTTCGGCCTCCCC
>NZ_RDBH01000129.1:248812-263673 GCF_008042145.1 Streptomyces sp. adm13(2018) | reverse complement strand
GGACGGGCTCGGGACCGGCGCTCAGGACGGCCCGGGAGTGGCGCCCGGGTGCCGTTCCCGAGCGCCACTCCCGGGCCGTCCTGAGCGCCGGTCCCGAGCCCGTCCCGAGCCCCGCCCCCCGGCCGCCGGTCCGGCGGCCCGACCCTCCGGACTGTCGGTGCCGGGGCCTAGGGTGCGGTCCATGACGACTGCGCCGCGCCCCGCCGCCGAACTGTCCGCCGACGACGCCCGCCGGATCGCGCTGCGCGCCCAGGGCTTCCTGGGCGCGCCCGACCGCCGCGCCGGAGTGCGCGGTGTGCTGCGGGCGCTCGGTCAGGTCCAGCTCGACACGATCTCGGTCCTCGCCCGCTCGCACGAGCTCATCCCGTACGCGCGCCTGGGCGCCGTCGGCCGCACGACCGTCGAGGACGCCTACTGGACCGGCTCGCACGCCTTCGAGTACTGGTCGCACGCGGCCTGCGTGCTGCCGGTCGAGGAGTGGCCGCACTTCGCCTTCCGCCGCCGCGCCTACCGCGACCGCCCGCACTGGGGCCACGAGCTGTCGGCGGGGGCGTACGACAAGGTCGTCGACCAGCTGCGGGCCGAGGGCCCCTGCACGGCGACCGAACTGGGCGGCGCGAAGAACAAGGGCGAGTGGTGGGACTGGTCGGACTCCAAGATCGCCGTCGAGCGGGCCCTGATGTACGGCGAGGTGGTCGTGGTCGAGCGGCGCGGCTGGAAGCGGGTGTACGACCTGGCGGAGCGGGCGATCCCGCAGGCCCTGCTCCACGACGACCTGGACGACGCCGAGTGCGTGCGACGGCTCGTCCGGCAGGCGGGCGAGGCGCTGGGCGTGGGCACGCGCGCGGACATCGCCGACTACCACCGGCTCAAGGGCGAGCAGTTCGACGCCGCCGTCGAGGCGTCCGGCCTGGTGCCGGTCACGGTCGCGGGCTGGGGGAAGCCCGCCTGGGCGGACCCGGCGGCGCTGGCCTCGGAGCCGCGCGGCCGGCACCGTACGACCCTGCTGTCGCCGTTCGACTCGCTGATCTGGGAGCGGGCCCGCACGGAGCGGATCTTCGGCTTCACGCACCGGCTGGAGGCGTACGTCCCGAAGCAGAAGCGGATCCACGGCTACTTCGCGATGCCGGTGCTGGCCGGCGGCCGTCTGGTCGGCCGGGTCGACCCGGCGCGGGAGGGCGGGACGCTGGTCGCGCGCCAGGTGACGCTCGACGGCCCGAAGGCGGTCCCGGCGGTGGCGCGGGCGCTGCGCGAGGCGGCCGGGTGGGTCGGCTGCGACGCGGTGCGGGTGGAGCGGGTGGACGCCCCGGAGCTGGCGAAGGAGCTGGTGGCGGAGCTGGGCCGGGTGTCCGGCTAGCCGATCCGCCGAGGGGCGGATCTTCCGGCTCGCGGATCCGCCGACTAGCGGATCTCCAGGATCTTCTCCCGCATCGCGTAGACCACGGCCTCCATCCGGGAGTGCAGCTGGAGCTTCTCCAGGATGTTCCGGACGTGGTTCTTCACGGTGTTCTCCGAGATGAACAACTCCTTGGCGATGTCCCGGTTGTTCATCCCGGTCGCGACGAGCTTGAGGACCTCCAGCTCACGGTCGGTCAGCCGGGGCGCGGGCACCAGCCTGCGCTCGTCGGTGCGCTGGATCATCGACTTGAACTCGGTGAGGAGCTTCGACGCCATCGAGGGGCTGATCTGCGACTGCCCGTCGGCGACGGCGCGGATGGCCGTCGCGACCTCGTCGGTGGAGATCTCCTTGAGGAGGTAGCCGGTGGCGCCCGCCTTGATCGCCTCGTAGAGGTCGGCCTCCTCGTCGCTGATCGTCAACATGATGATCTTCGCGCTGGGGGCCACCTCCTTGATGGAGGTGCACGCCTCGATGCCGCCGCGCCGGGGCATCCGTACGTCCATCAGGACGATGTCCGGCAGCAGATCGGCCGCCTTGTCGACGGCCTCGGCCCCGTCGCCTGCCTCTCCGACGACCTGGATGTCCTCCTCCTGGGCGAGGACGATCTCGAGTCCGCGGCGGAAGAGGGCGTGGTCGTCCACGACGAGGACCCGGATCGGCTCACCGCGGGACGGGCCGCTGTCCGGTTCCGATCCCTCCGGGACCGCACCACCGTGCTCGCGCCCGCTGAGCACCGGCCCGAAGCTGTCCGCCATCGTTCCTCCCCCTGAAGGCCGTGGCCTGAATTCGTTTCCGGTCCGCCAACCGCTACTCGGGGAGCACCGGTTGGCGTGCACGCCATGCTTTCATGCTCCGGCGACATCGGGGTGATCCGCGGGCGCGCGGTGGTGCCCCTGGGGGCGCGAGGGGCGCTCCAGGGGCACCGTGAGAGGCAGTTGGAGTGTGGGGGGCGCGGGGGGCGGTCAGCCGCCGAGCGCACCACCCGCGCCGCCACCCTCGGCGAGCGGGTCGCTCTCCACGTGGATGACGCCGTAGTCGTACGCGTGTCGGCGGTAGACGACGCTCGGCTGCTTCGTGTCGGAGTCGACGAAGAGATAGAAGTCGTGTCCGACCAGCTCCATCTCGTAGAGAGCCTGGTCGAGGGTCATCGGCGCGGCCCGGTGGGTCTTCTCGCGGACCACCAGCGGGCCTTCGCCCTGGACTTCGATCGAGCCCATCATCGTGGTGGGCACCTTGTCGGACTCGTCGGTGACGAGCTGGCCGTCTCCGTCGAGCTGGGCGGCGCCGGGCACCACGTCCCCGACCTCCGCCGCCGAAAGCCTGCCGTTTCCACGGCGGGTGTACCGCTTGTCGTGCTGCTTGCGCAGTCGTGCCTCGAGCTTGTCGCTGGCGAGGTCGAGGGCCGCGTACGGGTCAGCCGCCGCGGCTTCGGCCCGGATGACCGGGCCTCGGGAGTGGAGAGTGATCTCGACGCGGTCGGACCTGTCGGCCTGCCGCGGGTTGTGCTCCTTGGACACCTCGACGTCGAGGCTGATCACCTTGCCGTCGAGCTTCTGGATCCTCTCCAGCTTCAGCTTCTCGGCCACGTGCTTGCGGAACCGCTCGGGCACCTCGGTCTTGCGGCCCTTGACGACGATGTCCACGCAGAACTCCGTTCCCGGATCGCCCCGTCGGCCCTCTTGGCCGCAGGGCTTCTCCCTTTGCACCAGTCTCCGGTCGTTCACCGGAGCTCGGACTCGGCGAGTTTCACCTCCTCCTGCCCAGTCGACGAGATCCCCACCCCATCGACAAGAGGTTAATTCGCCCTGAACTCCTGTCCTGTAGGCGCAACCATGTATTCGGCTAGGTGATGGCTTTCGCCATTCCTCACAACCGAACATAGCCCCTTCGGACGGGTGTCGGCACCCGGTACCGCGACATACCTCCGGACGGGTGCTTCCACCGTTCACCACCTGCAACGTTCCAAGTTCCCTACGAGTTCCGGTTTATTCCGAACGAGACGGGAGAGGATGCGATCACAGCCGCCGCCCGCTGTTCGAATCCGCGCTGCCCCTTACCCTCCGGTAAACCGCGCGGTAATTCAGGAATGAACGGAAGGTGTACGCCTTCGAGGGCGCGCGCCGCCTCCGTGAGCGTGGCGCCCGTGGTCATCAGATCGTCGACGAGGACCACCCGTCCCGCCCGGAGCAGCCGTCCGCCGCCGGGGACGACCTCCAGCGCGCCGGAGAGGTTCTCCCGCCGGCCCGCCGCCCCGAGGCCCGCCTGGTCCGCCACGTACCGCCGCTGACGCAGCACCGGCACGACCCGCGCAGGCCGTCCCGAACCCCGCAGCCGGGCCGCGGCGGCCAGCGCGATCCGCCGCGTCGGATCGTGGCCACGCGCCCGTACGGAGCGCCGAGAGGAAGGCACCGGTACGAGGAGCAGGGGCGCGGTCGCGGGGCCTTCTGCGGCCCCGGCAGCGGCCTCCACGGCGACGGCGAGGGCGCCGCCCAGGGGCCGGGCGAGGGCGAGCGTCCCGCGTTCCTTGTGGGAGACGAGGAGTTCGCGCACGGCGTCGGCGTAGGGCGCGGCGGCGTGGACGACGGGCAGCCCGGCGGGTTCGGGCGACGGCCGCACCCTGCGTGGCCCCTCCCCCGCTCCGGTCAGAGCGGCCGCGCACGCCGGGCACAGCTCGGTACGCGGCCGGCCGCAGCCTCCGCAGGCGACCGGCAGCACCAGCCCGGCGATCTCGCGCCACCACCCCCGCATGGCTCCACTGTGCGCCTTCCCGCGCACCGCGGCCACCCCTGTGGAAAACCGCCGCGGAAGCCCCCGGAGTACGTCAGGTACCGCCCTCCGTACCCGTCCCGGAGTCACGCGGGGCGGGTACGGAGGGGCGGGTCCCGTACGGCCGGGTCACCCCGGATAGACCGGTGAGGTGCCCGCCTTGAGCACGGGCTGCCAGTTCGTCCCGGGCACGAGCCGCACGATGCCGTCGTTGCCGGAGTCCGCGACCAGCGGCACGGAGCCCTGGTGCGGCGCGGCGACCGAGGTCACCCCGTTCAGACCGGGGAGCACCGAGGTCGCCGAGGTCGAGCCGTCCGTCTGGAGGTAGCGGATCTGCTGGACGCCGCCCGCCTCCCGGCCGACGACGACGAGCCGG
Organism: Streptomyces sp. adm13(2018); assembly: GCF_008042145.1. Taxonomy (GTDB): domain Bacteria; phylum Actinomycetota; class Actinomycetes; order Streptomycetales; family Streptomycetaceae; genus Streptomyces. The sequence continues at coordinate 259,132 of NZ_RDBH01000129.1, read as the reverse complement.
CTCGGCCCGGCCCAGGAGACGGCCGTGACCGACTCCATCCGGGGCGCGGCAGGCTGGAAGTCGAGCACGGAGACGACCGGCTCGTCACCCGAGGTGTCCCGCTGGACCCGGCCGATCTGCAGGGTCGTGTCCCCGTCGCGGGTGACGACGAGCGCGATGCGGACCCCGTCGGCGGAGACCCGCAGCGACTCGATCCTCGCGTCGTCCGCGAGCCAGGGGGGCGTGCGCACCTTGACGGGATCGCCGGTGCCGCCCGGCACCATCCACAGCTGGGGGGCGGCGGGGTCGCGGTCGGCGATCCACAGGTTGCCGCGGCCGTCCCAGCTGGGCGCCGACAGCCGGTCGTCCGGCCTGACGGCCTTGCTGCGCAGGACCGGCGGCGCCGCGGCCTCCTCGGTGGTGATGGAGGAGACGTACAGCTCGCGGCCGGTCTCCGAGACACCGGCGGCCCGGGTCTCGCCCCGGTCGACGGCGACCGAGCCGAGCTTCACGGTGCCCTTGCCGAGCGGGCCGGGCACGGGGGCGGGCTCGTTGGCCTCCTTGCCCCCGACAACCAGCATCATCAGCTTGTGGTGCTCGTCGACGACGTACGGGTTCTCGTCCCGGTCCGTGGGGCGCACGGGGGCGAACTCGTCGGCCGCCTGCCCCTTGCCGAGCCGGCACAGCGACTGTCCCCGGGAGCCCTGGAGCTCCACCTGCTCGGCGTTGACCGAGGTCAGGTCCCGCAGCGTGAACAGCAGCTGCGCCGCCATCCGCCGGCACGGCTCGCCGCCCACCAGGTCCGCCTTGGCGTTGAGCGGGACCTTGATCGTGGACTGGTCGTCGGGGGTGAGCGCGGTGACGCCCTTCCGCAGCTCCGTACCGGAGGGGAAGCTGGAGTCGACGGCGGGCTTCAGCCAGTCCGTGGGGCCTTCGAGGAGCGCCCGGACCGTCTGGGTCACCGGGTCCATCCGGGTGACGGGGTCCTGCCGCTGCCGGATGTAGACCGGATCGGCGACGACCAGGTCCTCCCCGGAGGCGAAGTAGTACTTGTTGACCGACCGGTAGTTGCGCAGGAAGTCCGCCTCGCCGAGCACCAGGCCCGGGGGAAGGCTGTCGATGCGCCACTCCTTGCCCTTGCCGTTGGCGGTGGGCTGCTGCACGACGTGGATCGACTGGAAGTACTTGGCGGGGCTGATCGGCTGGTACGCGTGCCGGGCGTCCACGGTCGCGATCTTGCGGCCGGAGAGCGGGTAGGCGCGGCCCTGGTTGTCGGGGTCGGCGTTGCGGTCGGCCTGGTCGCGGTCGGGCGCGGTGGTGAGCACGGTGATGCTCTGCTCCGGCTTCCAGGTCCGCGCGGCCTGGGCCGTCAGGTACTTGCGGGCGGTGGCGAAGCCGGGGTCGTCACTGGTCATGGCTTCGAGGAAGCCGTCGACGATGTCGTCCGGATCCGCGTTGTCCCGGGGCGCCACGGCGTAGACCCGGACCTGCGAGTCGCCCTGGTTGACGCCCTTGACGGGCTGGACGTCGCTGCTGTCGGGCATGGTCGCGCAGCCGGTCACCAGCAGTCCGCCGCACGCGGCGAGCACGACCACCCGGCCGCCGGACCCCCGCCCGGGACGGGCACCCGCGCCGGGGTGCCCCGGCAGGAGGCCCGTGAAGGCCCGCACCACACGCCCCTTGCGGAAGTCCCGCCCCGCCTGCTCCGTGGAGGAGTCAGCGCCCACGTGTCCCGTCCTCCCGCTCCGCGTTCCCCGCACCGGCGGTGGCCTGCCCCGCCCCCGCGTTCTCGTTCTCCGCCRGCCCCCGGGCCACGACCCGTGCGCCGCTGCCGGGCAGGGCCGTCGGATCGACGGTCGCCCGCTGGGGCCCGGGCAGCCTCGGCGGTACGGACAGCTGCTGCCGGTCGCCGGCGGGCTGCGCCGGCACCGTGCGGCGCGCGTCGTCCTGCACGCGTCCGGCGGCCGCCTGCTCGCGGTTGCGCCGGGAGTCCTCGGGCTCCAGGGGTATCGGGGACCCCCGGAGCGGCTCGTCCGCGGTCCGCGGCAGCGTGAGCCGGAACTGCGACCCGCCGCCGGGCTCGCCCCAGGCCTGGAGCCAGCCGCCGTGCAGCCGGGCGTCCTCCACGGCGATCGACAGGCCGAGGCCGGTGCCGCCGGTGGTCCGCGCCCGGGCCGGGTCGGCGCGCCAGAAGCGGTTGAAGACCCGGGTCGCCTCGCCCGGCTTGAGTCCGACGCCGTAGTCGCGCACGGCGACCGCGACGGCCCCGCCGGCGGCCGCCAGCTTCACCACCACGTCCCGGCCCTCGCCGTGCTCCACGGCGTTGACGACCAGGTTGCGCAGCACCCGCTCGACCCGGCGGGCGTCCGCCTCGGCCACCACGGGCTGCTGGTCGCCGAGGACGACGATCCGGGTGCCCTTGCGTTCGGCGAGGGGCTCGGCGCCGCCGATGACCCGGCGCACCACCTGCCGCAGGTCTATCGGCTCGGCCTCCAGGGCGGCCGCTCCCGCGTCGAAGCGGCTGATCTCCAGGAGGTCGGAGAGCAGGGACTCGAAACGGTCGAGCTGGTCCCCGAGCAGCTCCGCGGAGCGGGCCGTGACGGGGTCGAAGTCGACCCGGGCCTCGTGGATGACGTCGGCGGCCATCCGGACCGTGGTGAGCGGCGTCCGCAGCTCGTGCGAGACGTCCGAGACGAACCGCCGCTGCATCCGCGACAGCTCCTCCAGCTGCTGGATCTTGAGCTGGAGGTTCTGCGCCATCTTGTTGAAGGCCTCGCCGAGCCGGGCGATGTCGTCCTCGCCGGTGACCTTCATCCGTTCCTGGAGGCGGCCGGCCGAGAGCCGCTCGGCGATCCCGGCGGCCATCCGCACGGGGGTGACGACCTGGCGCACCATGAGCCACGCGATGGCGCCGAGCAGCACCATCACGAAGAGCCCGGCGGTCGCCAGGGTGCCCTTGACCAGGGTGAGGGAGTCCTCCTCCTGGGTCAGCGGGAAGAGGTAGTACAGCTCGTACTGGGTGCCCTCGGCGTCGTTCAGCCGCTGGCCGATCACCAGACCGGCCTCGGACTGCTTGCCGTCGGTGTAGTGGATGCGGGTGAACTGCTGGAGGGTGTCCGTGCTCTGCGACACCGACAGCCGCAGTCCGGCGGGGATGCTCTTGGTCGGGTCGACCCCTCCCGAGGCCCGGGCGCCGCGGCTCGCGGCCTCCCCGGCGTCCAGGGACAGCGCGACCACGTTGAAGGCGCTCTGCCCGCCGCTGGCCAGCTGCTCCACCAGGGTGGAACGCCAGTTGACGGAGGCACCGGCCCGCGCGCCGTCCTGCTGTCCGGCCGCCGAGGGGGTGGTCGCCGCCCGGTCCTGGGCGGCGGAGAACCCACCGGCGGCCTGGCTCTGGGCGGCCCTCTCCTTGGCGTCGAGCAGCCCGTTCCTGACCTGGCCGATCACGACCAGGCCCAGGAGCAGCACCACACCGAGCGACATCAGCAGGGTGCCCGCGACGATCCGGAGCTGGATGTTGCGCCGCCACAGCCGCAGGGCGGGCAGCAGCGGCCTGCGCACCCAGCGCACGAACAGCCGGAGCACCGGCCCACCCGGCGACCCGTCCCGGAACAGCCGTCCACCGCGCGGCGGACGGCCGGAACGCGAGCCCCCCCGCCCCGGTCCGGCAGCCCGCCCCGTACGGACTCCCGGGTCCCCGGGCTTCGGAGCAGTACTGCCTGTACTCATGTCAGCTCGGTCCCGCCTTGTATCCGACGCCCCGCACGGTCACCACGATCTCGGGCCGCTCGGGGTCCTTCTCGACCTTCGAGCGCAGCCGCTGGACGTGCACGTTCACCAGCCGGGTGTCGGCCGCGTGCCGGTAGCCCCAGACCTGCTCCAGAAGCACCTCGCGGGTGAACACCTGCCACGGCTTGCGCGCCAGCGCGACGAGCAGGTCGAACTCCAGCGGGGTCAGGGCGATGGACTGCCCGTCCCGCTTGACGGAGTGCCCCGCCACGTCGATGACCAGGTCACCGATGGTGAGCTGCTCCGGCGCCGGTTCCTCCGACCTCCGCAGCCGCGCCCGGATGCGGGCCACCAGCTCCTTGGGCTTGAACGGCTTGACGATGTAGTCGTCGGCGCCGGACTCCAGACCCACCACGACATCGACCGTGTCGCTCTTCGCGGTGAGCATGACGATCGGCACACCCGACTCGGCCCTGATCAGGCGGCACACCTCGATGCCGTCCCTCCCGGGCAGCATCAGGTCGAGCAGCACCAGGTCAGGCTTGGCCTCCCGGAATGCGGCAAGCGCCTTGTCACCGTCCGCGACGAACGACGGCTCGAACCCTTCACCCCGCAGCACGATGCCGAGCATCTCGGCCAGTGCGGTGTCGTCGTCGACGACAAGAACGCGTCCCTTCATATCGACATCATCCCATTAGCCAATCGTTACCTGCCGTGACGTGCCCCACAGCGACTCCCCCAGCCCGGGCCGCGACCCCGTCGACCGCGCCCCGCTCGGCCCGCCACCGCACGGTTCGCGCGCGCTGATCGGGTGTCCGCACAGTGTGCCGTGCACCGCCCGCACTATGAAGGTCCGGACGAAGGTACGAAGGTCACGGACGCTCCGGCCCACGGGCGGGCCCCGCGTGGCACGATGGCACCCGGCCCGCCGCCGTGTCAGGTGTCGGCCGCCGTGACCGAGCCGGCTCGCCGATCCGGCACCGCGACCATTCCTCCGAGGTGGACGACCGTGAACGACACTCCGGGCTGGACCTCGCCCGGATCCGCCGACTAGCGGATCTCCAGGATCTTCTCCCGCATCGCGTAGACCACGGCCTCCATCCGGGAGTGCAGCTGGAGCTTCTCCAGGATGTTCCGGACGTGGTTCTTCACGGTGTTCTCCGAGATGAACAACTCCTTGGCGATGTCCCGGTTGTTCATCCCGGTCGCGACGAGCTTGAGCGGCGGGCGGCCCCGGCTGGGGGACTCCCCCGCCGAACGCCCACTGGGGCCGCCCGCCGGCCGCGAAGCCCGGAGTGATCCCGCTGCGCCCCCTCGGCATGGGCGAGATCCTCGACGGCGCGGTCAAGACCCTGCGCACCTACTGGCGCACGGTGCTGACCATCACGGTCACGGTCGCGGTGATCTCCCAGATCGCCAACATCCTGGCCCAGCAGTACCTCGCCCCCGAGGTCCCCGCGGCGAACCCGGACGCCTCCCCCGCCGAGGCGCTCGAACAGTCCCTCGACGCGGCCCAGTCGTCCCTGATCGGCCTCGGCCCCGCCCTGCTCGTGACGCTGATGGGGTCCCTGATCAGCGCCGCGCTGCTGACCGTCGTCATCAGCCGGGCCGTCCTCGGCCGCCCGGTCTCGCTCGGCGCCGCCTGGCAGGAGGCCCGCCCGCGCCTCCTCCAGCTCGTCGGCCTGACCCTGCTGCTGGCGGCGATGAGCTCCGCCATCGTGCTGGTCGGCCTGCTCCCCGGGCTGCTGATCGGCGGCGCCCCCGGTGCCGCCCTGACCCTCCTCGGCGGTCTCGGCGCCCTGGTGGCGGCCGTCTGGCTGATGATCCGCTTCAGCCTCGCCTCCCCGGCCCTGATGCTGGAGCGCGGCGGCGTGTTCACGTCCCTGAAGCGCTCGGCGAAGCTCGTTCAGGGCGTGTGGTGGCGCATCTTCGGCATCACACTCCTCACCCAGCTGCTGATCTTCATCTTCTCCATGATCATCGCGATCCCGTTCACCATCATCGGCATCGCAGTCGACGGCGACGGCTTCTCCGACATGCTCTCCGGCACGTCCACCGGCTTCGGCTGGCCGTTCCTGATCGTCACGGGCATCGGCGGCGTCATCACCAGCGCGCTCACCTACCCCGTCTCGGCCGGCGTGACCGTCCTCCTCTACGTGGACCAGCGCATCCGCCGCGAAGCCCTGGACCTCGAACTGGCACGGGCCGCGGGCATCCCCGGCTACGGCCCCGCTCCGGGCACCCAGACCGTCGGCGGCTGATGCCGTGACGGTCACGGGGGGAACGACCACGGCACGGCTCGGCGCCGACGACACGCCGGTGGACATCTCCCGCGTCCCCGCCCGCGAGGCGGCGGAACGGGAGCTGTCCGACCCGAGGTACCACGAGAACGACCCGAACCTCCTCCAGCGCGGCCTCGACCGCTTCTGGGAGTGGGTCGGCGACCTCTTCGACGCCGCGTCCGGCGCCACACCCGGCGGCGTCATCGGCCTCGTCGTGGTCGCCCTCCTCGTGATCGCCGCGGCCGCCGCCCTCTGGTGGCGCCTCGGCACCCCCCAGCGCGCACCGGGCGCCACCGGCGACTCCCTCTTCGCGGACGGCCCGCGCACCGCCCGCGCCCACCGCGAGGCCGCCGCCCGCCACGCCTCCGCGGGCCGCTGGAACCAGGCCGTCCAGGAACGCACGCGGGCCATCGTCCGCGCCCTGGAGGAACGCGCCCTGCTCGATCCCCGCCCCGGCCGCACCGCCGACGAGGCCGCCGCCGAGGCCAGCCGCTCCCTGCCCGCCCACGCGGACGACCTGCGCCTCGCCGTCCGCGTCTTCGACGACGTCACGTACGGCGGCCGCACCGCCGACGAGCCCGCGTACCGCCGCATCGCGGAACTGGACACCGTCCTGGAGCGCACCCGCCCCACCCTCGACTCCGCCGCCGCCTCGGGGGCGCCCGCATGAGCCGCACGGCCACCAGCACCACGTCGACCGCCCTCTCGGCACGCCAGCGGTGGACCCGAGCCCGCGGCGCGGCCCTCATCCTCGCCCTGGTCCTCGCCGGCGGCCTCGCGCTCGCCACCCTGCGCTCCTCCGACACCCACGGCGCCCTCGACCCCCGCTCCGCCGACCCGAACGGCAGCCGGGCCGTCGCCGAACTCCTCAAGGCCCGAGGCATCGACCTCACCGTCGCCACCACCCTCGACGCGGCGACCGCCGCTACCGGCCCCGACGCGACACTCCTGGTCACCACCCCCGACCTGCTGACGCGCTCCCAGCAGGCCACGCTCCACCGGACCATGGCGGACTCCACCGGCCGCACGGTCCTCGTCGGCGCGGGACGGCCCTCCCTCGACACCCTCGCCCCGGGAGTCACCAGCTCCCTCAGCACCCCGGTCGAGAATCGCGCCCCGTCCTGCACCCTGGCGGCGGCCGTCCGCGCCGGCAGCGCCGACCTCGGCGGCGAGCGCTACCGCACCACCCCCGGCACGGCCGCGGACTCCTGCTACCCCTCCGACGGCCTGCCGACCCTGCTCCGCCTCCCCGGCCCGGGCACCGCCGACACCGTCCTCCTGGGCTCGCCCGACATCCTCCTCAACCAGCGTCTCGACCAGCAGGGCAACGCCTCGCTCGCCCTGCAACTCCTCGGCTCCCGGCCTCATCTCGTCTGGTACCTCCCCTCCCTGACCGATGCCTCCGCCACCGCCGACTCACCCGACGACGGCACCACGGGCGGCTTCCTCTCCCTCGTCCCCTCCGGCTGGCTGTGGGGCGCGCTCCAACTCGCCCTCGCCGCCGTGTTCGCCGCCGTCTGGCGCGCCCGCCGCCTCGGCCCCCTGGTGACCGAGCGGCTGCCCGTCGCCCTCCGCGCCTCCGAGGCCACCGAAGGCCGCGCCCGCCTCTACCGCAAGGCGAACGCCCGCGACCGCGCCTCCTCCGTCCTGCGCACCGCGACCCGTTCCCGGATCGCCCCCCTGCTCGGCGTCCCCCTCCAGGACGCCCACTCCGCCGACCGTCTCCTCCCCGCGCTCTCCGTCCGTCTCCCCGGGACCACGGCGGACCCCCAGCACCTCCTCTTCGGCCCGGCACCCGCCGACGACGCCGCTCTCGTCCGCCTGGCGGACCAACTCGACGCCCTCGAAAGAGAGGTACGCACCTCATGAGCGCCCCGACCCCCGAGACCGCCACGGACTCGGACAGCGCCCGCGCCTCCCTGGAGGCCCTGCGCACCGAGATCGGAAAGGCCGTGGTCGGCCAGGACCCCGCCGTCACCGGTCTCGTCGTCGCCCTGCTCTGCCGCGGACACGTCCTCCTCGAAGGCGTCCCCGGCGTCGCGAAGACCCTGCTGGTCCGCTCGCTCGCCGCGGCCCTCGAACTCGACACCAAGCGCGTCCAGTTCACCCCCGACCTGATGCCGAGCGACGTCACCGGTTCCCTGGTCTACGACACCCGGACCTCCGAGTTCTCCTTCCAGCCCGGCCCGGTCTTCACGAACCTGCTGCTCGCCGACGAGATCAACCGCACGCCCCCGAAGACCCAGGCCTCCCTCCTGGAGGCGATGGAGGAGCGTCAGGTCACGGTCGACGGCACTCCGCGCGCCCTGCCCGACACCTTCCTGGTCGCCGCGACGCAGAACCCCGTCGAGTACGAGGGCACCTATCCCCTCCCCGAGGCCCAACTGGACCGCTTCCTGCTGAAGCTGACGGTCCCTCTGCCCTCACGCGCGGACGAGATCCGGGTCCTCACCCGTCACGCCGAGGGCTTCGACCCCCGCGACCTGAAGGCCGCCGGCGTCCGCCCCGTCGCGGGTGCCGCCGATCTTGAAGCCGCCCGGGCCGCCGTCGCCAAGGTCTCGGTCTCGGCCGAGATCGCCGGCTATGTCGTCGATATCTGTCGTGCCACGCGTGCATCCCCCTCACTCACCCTCGGGGTCTCTCCCCGAGGCGCCACCGCCCTGCTCTCCACCGCCCGCGCCTGGGCCTGGCTCACCGGCCGGGACTACGTCACCCCGGACGACGTGAAGGCCCTCGCTCTCCCCACCCTGCGTCATCGCATCCACCTGCGGCCCGAGGCCGAGATGGAGGGAGTCACCCCCGACTCCGTCATCARCTCGATCCTCGCCCACGTCCCCGTCCCCCGCTGAGAACGGCGCCCCATGGCCCTCACCGGACGAACAGCGCTGCTCGCCGCCCTCGGATCGCTCCCCGTCGGCATCCTCGCCCCCAGCTGGGCGGGGTTGCTTCTGGTGAACGCGCCTCTCTCCCTCGCAATTCTGTGCGACTACGCCCTGGCAGCACCAGTGCGAACGCTCCAATTCACCCGAAGTGGTGATACATCCGTTCGACTCGGTGACGCGGCCACCGTCCAGCTCACCGTCACCAACCGGTCCCGCCGCCGGCTCCGCGCCCGGCTGCGCGACGCCTGGCCGCCCAGCAGCTGGCTCCCCGGCACCGAACAGGTAGCCTCGCGGCACGATTTGACGGTCCCCGCCGGCGAACGCCGCCGCCTGGCCACCAGCCTGCGCCCGACCCGCCGGGGCGACCGCCACGCCGAGCGCGTCACGGTCCGCTCGTACGGCCCGCTCGGCCTGGCAGCCCGCCAAGGCCATCACGAGGTCCCCTGGACGGTCCGCGTCCTGCCGCCGTTCACCAGCCGCAAGCACCTGCCGTCCCGCCTGGCCCGACTCCGGGAACTCGACGGCCGCACCAGCGTCCTGACCCGCGGTGAGGGCACGGAGTTCGACAGCCTCCGCGAGTACGTCCCCGGTGACGACACCCGCTCGATCGACTGGCGGGCCACCGCCCGCCAGTCCACGGTCGCCGTCCGCACCTGGCGACCCGAACGCGACCGCCACATCCTGATCGTCCTCGACACCGGCCGCACCTCGGCCGGCCGCGTCGGCGACGTCCCCCGGCTCGACGCCTCCATGGACGCCGCCCTCCTCCTCACGGCGCTCGCGTCCCGTGCCGGGGACCGCGTGGACCTCCTGGCCTACGACCGGCGCCTCCGCGCCCAGGTCCAGGGGCGGTCCGCCGGCGACGTGCTGCCCGCCGTGGTCGACGCGCTCGCCCCGCTCGAACCGGAGCTGGTGGAGACCGACGCCCCGGGCCTGGCCGCGACGGCCCTGGCCCGCGCTCCCCGCCGCTCGCTGATCGTCCTCCTGACCAGCCTCGACGCCGCTCCGATCGAGGAGGGCCTGCTCCCGGTGCTGCCGCAGCTCGCCGAGCGCCACACGGTCCTGCTCGCCTCGGTCTCCGACCCTCACGTCGCCCGGATGGCCACGGCCCGGGGCTCGATCGAGGGCGTCGGGGGCGGCGTCGACGACCGTCACGCCCTGTCGCCGGAGCTGGTCCGCGGTACGGGAACGCTGGGACTGGGTCTGGGTGGCCGCGGCCGCCTCGTAGACGCCCTCGATCGAGCCCCGGGCCGTGGCCATCCGGGCGACGTGAGGGTCGGAGACCGAGGCGAGCAGGACCGTGTGGCGCTCGGCGAGCTGCGGCAGCACCGGGAGCAGGCCCTCCTCGATCGGAGCGGCGTCGAGGCTGGTCAGGAGGACGATCAGCGAGCGGCGGGGAGCGCGGGCCAGGGCCGTCGCGGCCAGGCCCGGGGCGTCGGTCTCCACCA
>NZ_RDBH01000129.1:246122-248712 GCF_008042145.1 Streptomyces sp. adm13(2018) | reverse complement strand
TCGTCCTGAGCCAGGATCAAACTCTCCGTGAATGTTTACCCGTAATCGGGTGACACTCGCGTTGAGCGGGACGGTCATGCCGGAATGTGGCCGACCGTCCACAGCGTCCTCGCTGTGTATGTTGCCCACCAGCCACAAGGGCCGGCAGGACTTTCAAAGGAACCCTGCCATCCGAAGATGGACGGGGTATCAACTAATCTGGCGTTGATTTTTGGCACGCTGTTGAGTTCTCAAGGAACGGACGCTTCCTTTGTACTCACCCTCTCGGGCTTTCCTCCGGGCTTCCCTTCGGTCTTGCGCTTCCGACTCTATCAGATCTTTCCGATCCGATTTCCTCGGCGCTTTCCGGTCCCTTTTGTTTTCACTCCGGGGGCCTTTCGGCGGTTCCGACTTTATCAGAATCATTTCGGCCGACCTAATCGGTGGCTTCTTGATTCGGATGAGAATCGGGGTGGCTCCGTGGAATTCAATTCCCGACCGGAGCGAGATGTGACTTTACTTGATCGCTGCCGAACTGTCCAGTTCCAGGCAACCGTTCAAATCTACCTCCCCACGTCCGCCATGTCAATGGCTTTTGTGGGCACCGGAGGACACTAGCAGGTCCGCGGGGCCGTACGCACATCAGGCGGCGGTGGGGAGCCGGGCGCCGCGGTCGGGTTCCTCCAGGTCCCCCTGGTCGCCGGCGCGGGCGGCGCGGCCGCCGAGCACGTAGACGTAGGCGAGGAAGAGCAGCTCGGCGGCGATGCCGATGGTGATGCGGGCCCAGGTCGGCAGGCCGGAGGGGGTGACGAAGCCTTCGATCAGGCCGGAGACGAAGAGGACCAGTGCCAGGCCGATGGCCATGCCGACGGCCGCGCGACCGCGTTCCGCGAGGGCCGTGCGGCGGGTGGTGGGGCCGGGGTCGATGACGGTCCAGCCGAGGCGGAGGCCCGTGCCGGCCGCGACGAAGACGGCGGTCAGTTCGAGCAGGCCGTGGGGCAGGATCAGGCCGAGGAAGACGTCGAGGCGGCCCGCGGAGGACATCAGGCCGATGCCGACGCCGACGTTCAGCATGTTCACGAAGAGGATCCAGAGCACCGGGATGCCCAGGAAGGCGCCGAGGACCAGGCACATCGCGGCGGCCTTGGCGTTGTTCGTCCAGACCTGGGCGGCGAAGGACGCCGCCGGGTTGCTGGAGTAGTACGTCTCGTACTGGCCGCCGGGGCGGGTCATCTCGCGGAGGTCGGCGGGGGCGCCGATCGCGGCCTGGACCTCGGGGTGCGTGCCGATCCACCACCCGATGAGGACGGCGAGCAGGACGGAGAGGACCGCGGTGGGGCCCCACCAGTGCCGCGCGCGGTAGACAGCCGCGGGGAATCCGGCGGTGAGGAAGCGGGTCGCGTCGCGCCAGGACGAGCGGCGGGTGCCGGTGACGGTGGCGCGGGCGCGCGCCACGAGCTGGGTGAGCCGGGCCGTGAGCATGGGGTCCGGGGCGCTCGACTGGACGATCGAGAGATGGGTGGCCGCGCGCTGGTAGAGGGACACGAGTTCGTCGGCCTCGGCGCCGGTGAGCCTGCCGCCCCTGCGGAGGAGCTCGTCGAGGCGCTCCCACTCGGCGCGGTGGGCGGTGACGTAGACGTCGAGGTCCATGATCGGCTGCTGCTCCCGGCATCGGCTGCGGACGGTTCCGTACTGCTGCGGCGCGCTGCGGGTCAGCTTGGCAGACTGGCGTTCGGAGGGGTCGGGAAGGTCGGAGAAGGGTGGGTGCCGTGAGTGACGTGGTGACCGGGGACGCCGTCGTACTGGGGTTGCAGTCGGCGCGGCTCCCGAGCCGGGCGCTGGCGGTGCTCATCGACCTGGCGGTGGTCTGGGCGGTGTACCTGCTGATCACGCTGGGGCTCGCGGTGGCCACCGCCTCGCTCGACGAGGCGGCGGTGATGGCGCTGTCCATCGCCTCCTTCCTGCTGATCCTGGTGGGGGCGCCGATCGCGGTGGAGACGCTGTCGCACGGGCGGTCCCTGGGGAAGCTGGCCTGCGGGCTGCGCGTGGTGCGGGACGACGGGGGGCCGATCCGGTTCCGGCACGCGCTCGTGCGGGGGGCCATGGGGGTCGTGGAGATCCTGATGACGTTCGGGGTCGTCGCCTGTGTCTCGTCGTTGGTGTCGGAGCGGGGGCGGCGGCTCGGGGACGTCTTCGCGGGGACGCTCGTCGTCCGGGAGCGGATACCCGCGGCGCGGATGCTCGCCGTGCCCCCGCCGCCGCCGTGGCTGGTGGGGCGGTTCGCCGGACTGGATCTGTCGGCGGTGCCCGAGCCCCTGTGGCTGGAGATACGGCAGTACCTCACGCGGGCGCGTGAGCTGGACGCGGTGGTGGGCCGGCGGCTCGCGGAGCGGCTCGCCGACGAGCTGGTGGCCCGGACCGGGACGCCTCCGCCGCCGGGGGTGCCGGCCGAGGCGTATCTGGCGGGGGTGGTGGCCGAGCGGCAGGCGCGGGACGCCAGGCGGGCCTTCGGCCCGGCGGGGCCTGGAGTGCCCGGGGTGACTGGGGTGCCCGGGGTGGCTGGGACGGGCCGGTCCTCGGGTGCGGCTGGGACGCCAGGGATGGTGGAACC
>NZ_RDBH01000129.1:240653-246022 GCF_008042145.1 Streptomyces sp. adm13(2018) | reverse complement strand
ACCTGGGGCGCCCGGGGCGGGCTGGACCGCGGAGACGGCAGGGACGGCGGGGCCTGGGGCGCCAGGGCCCGGTGGGACCACAGAGGCTGTGGAGGCTGCCCGGGCCTCGGCGGCGGGCGTTCCCTCAGGGGCGCCTTCGTCGGGGGCCCCGCGGTCTGTCTCGCCGGTTGCCCCGACTCCCGCGGATGGCGGGCCGGCGGGCGCCGCGCCCGCTACCGGTTTCGCGCCGCCTGCCTGAGCGGTTCCTCGTCAGGGGAAGACCGAGGGCGGGGTCGCCAGGTCCTCCAGTTCGATGCCGGGGGCCGAGAGGACCACGTCGCCGGCGATGTGGACGGTGTGCCGCTCGCCCGTGTCCAGGCTGCTGACCTGGTACTCGTCCACCATCAGGGGGCCGTTGTCAGTGGCGTGCGCTTCACTTCTCAGCAGGGCCCAGGACTGGTCGACCGTGAGGGGGGCGAGCACCGGGTCCGTGAGGGTGACGAGCCTGACACGGGTCTCGGGGGAGGCGGGGGTGAGACGCAGGAGTCGCGTGAGCGCGACGAGGAACGCCGGGGAGGTGCCGGTGAAGGCATGGGCGCGCACATTGCCTTCGGTGGCATGGGTTCCGGTGGGGTCCGTGCGGACCCAGGTGACGCCGTCGAGGGCCGCGCCGCGGACCTGCCAGCCGGCGGCGTGGAGTTCCAGGCGGATGGGGCGGCCGAGTTCGTCGACGGCCAGGTCGACGGAGCCTCGGTGGTCGCCCGAGGGGGTGGTGATCTGTGAGACGTAGCGCCAGCCGGAGGGGCCGGGCGCGCAGTGGAAGTGTTCGTCACCGAGGGGGGTGTGATGCAGGCCGCCTACATCGGCGTCGACGTCGAGGGCCCGTTCAAGCCGGACCACTACCGCTACTGATGCCCCGGCCGGCGGCGCCCGCGCGCTGACGCGGCGCCGTCCCGGACACCCGTAGAGGAACTCAGGCAGGCCCCCCGCACCCCCGTGCCGGGGGGCCTGCCTGAGTTCCTCTACGGGTGTCCGGGACGGCGCCGCGTCAGCGCGCGGGCGCCGCCGGCCGGGGCATCAGTAGCGGTAGTGGTCCGGCTTGAACGGGCCCTCGACGTCGACGCCGATGTAGGCGGCCTGCTCGGGGCGGAGGGTGGTCAGCTTGACGCCGAGGGCGTCGAGGTGGAGGCGGGCGACCTTCTCGTCGAGGTGCTTGGGGAGCACGTAGACGTCGGTCGGGTACTCCTGCGGCTTCGTGTAGAGCTCGATCTGGGCCAGGGTCTGGTCCGCGAACGAGTTCGACATGACGAAGGAGGGGTGGCCGGTCGCGTTGCCCAGGTTGAGCAGGCGGCCCTCCGACAGCACGATGAGGACCTTGCCGTCGGGGTACGTCCAGGTGTGGACCTGCGGCTTGACCTCGTCCTTGACGATGCCGGGGGTCTTGGCGAGGCCGGCCATGTCGATCTCGTTGTCGAAGTGGCCGATGTTGCCGACGATGGCCTGGTGCTTCATCTTGGCCATGTCCGTGGCCATGATGATGTCCTTGTTGCCGGTCGTGGTGACGAAGATGTCGGCCTTGTCGACGACCTCGTCGAGGGTCGTGACCTGGTAGCCGTCCATCGCCGCCTGGAGCGCGCAGATCGGGTCGATCTCGGTGACGATGACGCGGGCGCCCTGGCCGCGGAGGGACTCGGCGCAGCCCTTGCCGACGTCGCCGTAGCCGCAGACGACGACGGTCTTGCCGCCGATGAGGACGTCGGTGGCGCGGTTGATGCCGTCGATGAGGGAGTGGCGGCAGCCGTACTTGTTGTCGAACTTCGACTTGGTGACGGCGTCGTTCACGTTGATCGCCGGGAAGAGCAGGTCGCCGGCCTGGTGCATCTCGTACAGGCGGTGGACGCCGGTGGTGGTCTCCTCGGTGACGCCGCGGATCTCGGACGCCAGCTGGGTCCACTTCTGCGGGTTCTCGCCGAGGGTGCGGTTGAGGAGACGGAGGATGTGGCCGTACTCCTCGCTGTCCGCGGTGGCGGGGTCCGGGGCGGAGCCGGCCTTCTCGAACTCGACGCCCTTGTGGACGAGGAGGGTGGCGTCACCACCGTCGTCGAGGATCATGTTCGGGCCGCCGGTGGGGGTGTTCGGCCAGGTGAGGGCCTGCTCCGTGCACCACCAGTACTCCTCCAGGGTCTCGCCCTTCCAGGCGAAGACCGGGACGCCCTGCGGGTTCTCCGGGGTGCCGTTCGGGCCGACGGCGATGGCCGCGGCGGCGTGGTCCTGGGTGGAGAAGATGTTGCAGGAGGCCCAGCGGACCTCGGCGCCGAGGGCGACCAGGGTCTCGATGAGGACGGCGGTCTGCACGGTCATGTGCAGGGAGCCGGTGACACGGGCGCCGGCGAGGGGCTGCTGCTCGGCGTACTCGCGGCGGATCGACATCAGGCCGGGCATCTCGTGCTCGGCGAGGGTGATCTCCTTGCGGCCGAAGGCGGCGAGGGAGAGGTCGGCGACCTTGAAGTCCTGGGTGGCGGCAGTCGTCATGACTGAGCTGCTCCTCGTGTGTTCGCGTGCGAGGGTCGGTTGGGGCGCAGGGCACCTCGGAGGCTCTCCGGACACAGGAATGCCCGGGCTTTCCACGGTGCCGTCGTCGGAGGCCCTCTCTCCCTCGGCCGGTCCTGCGGACCGCCCGACCGCCATCAGCAGCGACGTCTGGCTGGTCACGAATCTACACCGGACGGCGGGGCGGGCCACAGTCCGCGGCGGACGGCCGGGCTTGATCGCGACCCCGTACATGCGCGCGAGACCCCCGGGACCAGGGGGTCTCGGGGGTCTCGGGGGGCGCTGTCCTGGGCCGGTCACCGACGGCGCCCCCCGAGGCGCCAAGGCCCCCGAGCTGCCCGTCGTCCTCCTGGAGGACCTCGGCGCCCTCGTCGGCCTCGTCCTCGCCCTCGGCGGGTGGCCCGTTCCGGCGGACGGCCGGTGCCGGACGGGGGTCAGCTGTCGGTGTCGTCCGGGGTCTTCGCCAGGTCGGTGCGGGCCGGCTCGGGCTTCCGCTCGTCGTACACGTCGGGCTCCAGGTAGATGACCCGGGCGATCGGGACGGCGGCGCGGATGCGGGCCTCGGCGGCGTTGATGGCGTTCGCGACCTCGGCCGCCGAGTCGTCGTGCTGGACGGCGATCTTGGCGGCGACGAGGAGTTCCTCGGGGCCGAGGTGGAGGGTGCGCATGTGGATGAGGCGGGTGACGGTCTCGCCGTCGACGACCGCGGCCTCGATCCGCTTGACCTCCTCGGTCCCGGCGGACTCGCCGAGCAGCAGCGACTTGGTCTCGGCGGCCAGCACGATCGCGATGGCGATCAGCAGGACGCCGATGCAGAGGGTGCCGATGCCGTCCCAGACGCCGTCGCCGGTGAGCAGGGCCAGGCCGACGCCGCCGAGGGCGAGGACGAGGCCGACGAGGGCGCCGAGGTCCTCCAGGAGGACGACGGGCAGCTCGGGGGCCTTGGCGCGGCGGACGAACTGCGTCCAGGTGAGGCCGCCGCGGATCAGGTTCGACTCCTTGATCGCGGTGCGGAAGGAGAACGACTCGGCGATGATCGCGAAGACGAGGACGCCGACCGGCCAGTACCAGGCCTCGATCGGGTGCGGGTCGTGGATCTTCTCGTAGCCCTCGTAGATGGCGAACATGCCACCGACGGAGAAGAGCACGATGGAGACGAGGAAGGCGTAGATGTACCGCTCGCGGCCGTAGCCGAAGGGGTGCTGCGGGGTCGCTTCGCGCTGCGCTTTCTTGCCGCCCAGGAGGAGCAGACCCTGGTTTCCGGAGTCGGCGAGCGAGTGGACGCTCTCGGCGAGCATCGACGACGAACCGCTGAAGAGGAACGCCACGAACTTGGCTGCGGCGATCGCGAGGTTGGCGGCGAGTGCCGCCACGATCGCCTTGGTTCCGCCTGACGCGCTCATGGGTGACGTGGTCCCTTCGTCGATGCACCGGCTCTGTCGCCGCGGGTTCGGCCGGTCATTGTTGCATCAGGCCACGACGGTGGCGCGGAATACCGTCCCCGTACCGGTCAATTCGGTCCTCTCCCCCGCGGGTACGAAGACCGATTCGCCCGCCGCGAGGGTGACTTCGCCCGCTTTCGGGCGTCCCGCGACGGCCAGCAGGATCTGCGGGGCGGGGATCGTCAGGTCGGTCGGGGCGGCGCCCTCGGGCCGGACGAGGCGGGAGAGGCGGAACTCGTCGATCGGGGTGTCGTAGACCTCTTCGCCGGACGGGGAGGCCTCGGGGCGCAGGACGGCCGGGTCGGTGGGTTCGAAGCGGACCACGCGCAGCAGTTCGGGGACGTCGATGTGCTTGGGGGTGAGTCCGCAGCGCAGCACGTTGTCGGAGTTGGCCATGATCTCGACGCCGAGTCCCGAGAGGTAGGCGTGCGGGACGCCCGCGCCGAGGTAGAGGGCCTCGCCGGGCTGGAGGGTGACCCGGTTGAGGAGCATCGCGGCGATGACGCCGGGGTCGTTCGGGAAGTGGTGGGCGAGGGTGGCGTACGGGGCGTAGTCGCCGCCGAGCCGGTCCGCGGCGGCGGCCGCCTCCGTCACCGTGTGCGCCATCTCCTCCGGGTCGGCGGTCAGCAGCGCCGTCATGACCTCGCGGAGGGCGGCCTCCTCGGGGTGGGCGTGCAGGAGGTCGACGTACGGCTTGAGCGAGTCGACGCCGAGCCCGGCGATCAGGTCCGCGGTCTCGGCCGGGGCGCGGAATCCGCAGAGTCCGTCGAAGGGGGTGAGGGCGCAGATCAGCTCGGGCTTGTGGTTGGCGTCCTTGTACGTGCGGTGCGGGGCGTCGAGCGGGATGCCTGCGGCTTCCTCGGCGGCGTGGCCCGCCCGCGCCTGGGCGAGGTCGGGGTGGGCCTGGAGGGAGAGGGGGGCGCCGGCGGCGAGCACCTTCAGCAGGAACGGCAGCCTCGGTCCGAACGCGGCGACGGAGCGCTCGCCCAGTTCGCCCACCGGATCGGCGTCGATCAGCGCGTTCAGCGCGCCGCGCTCGGTGCGGGAGGGTGCGCCGGGGTGCGCGCCCATCCACAGTTCGGCCTGGGGTTCGCCGGTCGGCGCGGTGCCGAGCAGCTCCGGGATGGCCGTCGCACCGAACGAGGCCCCGAACGAGTACGCCGAGAACATCGCGGCCAGCCCCGGCACCCTGTGGGCCCTGTTCACCCCGCTGCTCATGCTGCTCGACCGGGTCGGCCTCCTGGAGGCGCCGCCCGAGGCGCTGGAGAAGGTCGCCGACCGGCTCGACCGTACGGCGGAGCGCTGCGGCCCGGCCATCGCCACGTACAGCAACCCGGCCAAGACGCTCGCCGCCGAACTCGCGGACACCCTGCCGCTGATCTGGACGGAGGGCGCGGC
>NZ_RDBH01000129.1:226395-240553 GCF_008042145.1 Streptomyces sp. adm13(2018) | reverse complement strand
ACGTTGCCGCGGAGGGCGTGCTGGGGGCATCGGGGCCGGGCTGGCATGAACCTGCTGTGCGGGCGCCCGTGGCGTGCGGCGCCGGGTGCGGCAGGGGTCCCGGGCCCGTCCGTGTCCCGTGCCCTGCCCGTGGGACGCCTCTGGCCGCGAGCCCCTTGTTCCGTGAACCGAGTTTCCGTCGAGTCGAGCCGTGGAACGTGGTCCGCCAGGCGCCGGCCGGCCCCGCCCTGTCGTGCGGGCCGGTGGTCAGGGCCGGAGCCCGGCCCGTGGCACCGGCCCCGCCGTCCCGTCATCCGGTCCCCCGCGGGCGGACCGGCCTCTTCGGGCCAGGACCTACGGGCGCCGGGCCTCGTCCGTGAGGAGGACCGGGATGTCGTCGCGGACCGGGTAGGCGAGGCCGCAGTCGGAGCTCGTGCAGATGAGTTCGGGGGTCTCGTCCGCCGTGCGGTCGTTCAGCGGAGCGTGGCACGCGGGGCAGGCCAGGATCTCCAGGAGGCCGGCTTCGAGCGGCATGGGATGTCCCTTCGAACAAGCGGTTTCGGGCCAGGTCAGCCTACCGCCGGGGGACGGGGGTCGCCCCGTCCCCCGGCGGTGGGGGTGCGCGGGTGTCAGGCCGCGGCGCGGACCAGGGCGAGGACCTCGTCGCGGACGCGTTCCATCGTCGCCTCGTCGCGGGCCTCGACGTTGAGGCGCAGCAGCGGCTCGGTGTTGGAGGCGCGCAGGTTGAACCACCAGTCGGCGGCCGTCACCGTCAGGCCGTCGAGGTCGTCGAGGGTGGCGTCGCCGCCCTCGTACGCCGCGCGGACCTTGGCGGCGCTGGCCTTCTGGTCGGCCACGGTCGAGTTGATCTCGCCGGAGGACGCGTAGCGGTCGTAGGCCGCCACCAGGGCGGAGAGGGTGCCCTCCTGGCCGCCGAGGGCCGCCAGGACGTGGAGGGCGGCCAGCATGCCGGTGTCGGCGTTCCAGAAGTCCTTGAAGTAGTAGTGCGCCGAGTGCTCGCCGCCGAAGATCGCGCCGGTCTTGGCCATCTCCTCCTTGATGAAGGAGTGGCCGACGCGGGTGCGGACGGGCTCGCCGCCCTGCTCGCGGACGACCTCCGGGACCGACCACGAGGTGATCAGGTTGTGGATGATCGTTCCGCCGGGGTGCTTGGCGAGTTCGCGGGCCGCGACCAGGGCCGTGATCGCGGACGGCGGAACCGGCTCGCCGCGCTCGTCGACGACGAAGCAGCGGTCGGCGTCGCCGTCGAAGGCGAGCCCGAGGTCGGCGCCCTCGGCCACGACGCGGGCCTGGAGGTCGACGATGTTCTTCGGGTCCAGGGGGTTCGCCTCGTGGTTCGGGAACGTGCCGTCGAGCTCGAAGTACATCGGGACGACGTCCAGCGGCAGGCCCTCGAAGACGGTGGGGACCGTGTGGCCGCCCATGCCGTTGCCCGCGTCCACGACGACCTTGAGGGGGCGGATCGCCCTCAGGTCGACCAGGGACTTGAGGTACTCCGCGTAGTCGTCGAGGGTCTCGCGGCGGGTGACCGTGCCCGGGGTGGCCGCCGCTTCCGGGGCGCCGCTCTCCGACCAGGTCTCCGCCAGCCGCCGGATGTCGGCCAGGCCGGTGTCCTGGCCGACCGGGGCCGCTCCGGCGCGGCACATCTTGATGCCGTTGTACTGGGCCGGGTTGTGCGAGGCGGTGAACATCGCGCCGGGCAGGTCGAGGCTGCCGGAGGCGAAGTACAGCTGGTCGGTGGAGCAGAGCCCGATCAGGGTGACGTCGGCGCCGAGGCGGGCCGCGCCGCGGGCGAAGGCGTCCGCGAGGCCGGGCGACGAGGGGCGCATGTCGTGGCCCACGACGATGGCGGCCGCGTCGGTCACCCGGACGAAGGCGGCGCCGAAGAGTTCGGCGAGCGACTCGTCCCACTGGTCGGGTACCACTCCGCGGACGTCGTACGCCTTCACGATCTGCGACAGATCGGCAGTCACGGATCCACCCTCCTGAGCTCTCGGCACGCGTGTGCGGCGCGTGTGCGGAACGCCAAAGCTACCCGGAGCGGGAAGGGGGTACGCGGAGGGTGGCCGGTTGCGCTCAGTTGTCGGGGGAGCGGAGGACCCTCAGGTGTCCTCTGCGGCCGACCTCCATGGGGTCGCCGCCGCGGCCTCCGCCGCCCTTGCCGCCGGCCTCGGCCGCGCGCTCCTGGGGGCGGGCCGCCTCGCGTACCGCGTTGGCCAGGGCTTCGAGGTCGTCGCCGCTGGGGCGGGGCGGGGTGGACGCGTCGGTCAGCCGCACGACCTCCCACCCGCGGGGGGCGGTCAGGCGCTCGCTGTGCGGGGCGCACAGGTCGTAGCAGTGGGGCTCGGCGTAGGTGGCGAGCGGGCCGAGGACCGCAGTCGAGTCGGCATAGACGTACGTCAGTGTCGCGACGGCAGGGCGGCCGCACGCAGTGCGCGAACAGCGACGTACAGGGCTCACGACGTTGGACGGTACCGCACTCTTGAGCGGGCCGCGACGACTCTCCCTCAGGTCACTCCCCCGTGTCGCGGTGTGACCTCCGCCACCCCTGCCCGCATGACAGCCGCTCCGACCTGCGCGGGAGGGGCCGCAAGGGGGTCGCGGCAGTACGTGATCCGGACAGTCGAGGGTATGGATCCGGTCAACCACGGCCAGATGGCCGATCGTCCCGGGACCGCGAAACGGGCGGAGCGTTGGCCGGAACGTTCAGGTTGCGACAGGGGAGGCGCGCCGGGACGGGAGCGCGCGGAAAGGTGGCGAGGATGCGCCACGGTGCTCGGGCGCGGATGAGGGTTACGCTGCGTCAGTGATGGACACTCCTGTGCCTCCGAGCCCCCCGCACCACTCCTCGGAGCCCCCGGCGGAGCCCCGGGTGCGCCGCCGCGACCGGCACGGCCGCGGGATGCGGGGACCGGTGGCCCCTCCCCAGGTGCCGCTCTCCACGAGCCGGGCCGACACCTTCCGCGATCTCGTCCTCGACTCGGTGGAGCGGCTGGAGCGGCGCTGGCCGCAGCTCTCCGACGTGGAGTTCCTCGTGATGGAGGTGCCGCCGACGGTGCCGGGCGAGACGGTGCCGCTGGGCGGCTCCGCGGCCGCCGAGAAGGACGAGCCGGCTCGGGTGGTCGTGTACCGGCGGCCGGTCGAGATCCGCTCGAAGAGCCGGGACGAGCGGGCGCTCCTCGTCCACGAGGTGGTCGTGGAGCAGGTCGCCGAGCTGCTCGGACTCTCCCCCGAGTCGGTCGACCCCCGGTACGGGCAGGACTGACCGGGGCCCCTGCGGAGCAAGGGGCCGGAAGCTCCGCCCCCGCCCCGCGGAGCGAGGCAGGAGGGCTGCCTAGTCCAGGACCCCCAGGTCCTGGCGGGCCGTCGGGACCTCGACCGTGCCGCGGTCGTCGACGAAGCCCTGGACCGTGAACATCGGGGTGCCGTCCTGCGGCACCGCCAGCATCCTCGACGCGTACACCCGGCCGCCGGAGAGCGGTTCGACGGTCAGCGCGTAGGAGCCCTTGAGGCCCTCGGGGACCAGGTCGGTCAGGGCCGTGGTGCTGCCGCCCTTGACGGTGACCGTCCTCGACACCGCCGTCCCGCCGCCGGAGCCCGCCGAGGCGGTGACCTTGACCTCGGCCTCCGTGCCGACGGCGGTCAGGGCGAGCGTCGTCCCCTTGGCCCGGTTGTCGGCGATCGTCGCCCGGCCGGAGATGGCCCCGGTCGCCGGTACGAAGGCGACCTCGGTGTCGGCGCCCTTGCCGCGGACCACGCGGAGCGCGGCCACGACCGGGGTCGGCTTCTTCGGGTCGGCGGGGCTGAGCACCAGCGAGCCCACCTCGCCGCGGGTGAGGCCCGGCAGTTCGAGGGAGGCCGTCATCCCCGACTTCACGTGCAGGGAGCCGGCGCCCGCCGGGACGATCGTGCCGTTCCGGGTGACCAGCTGGACCTTCAGGTCGGCGTCGTCCTCGCCCGGGACGAACGCCACCAGGCGTACGGCGGTGGCGTCGCCCGGGATGCCGGGGAGCACCGCGGTGCTCGCCGGGTCGGCGGAGGCGGCGAGCCAGTCGCTGCCCAGCTTCTCGTCGGCGGCGCCGATGGCCGCGCCGACCCGACCGCTGCGGGTGGTGACGTGGACGGTGACGGACTGCTGCGCGGTCTCGCCGGTGAGGGTGGACAGCAGGACGGGCACGGTCGAGTGGGCGGGGACCGGGATGCCCTCGGTGAACTGGGACTTGAGGACGCCCTCGGGGCCGTACAGCTCGATGTCGGTGACGGCCGCCGTGTCGTCCGGGTTGGTGAGGTGGACGTAGTCCTGGCGCTCCTTGGCGGTGGAGGCAGCGGGGAACCAGAAGTCGGTGTCGGGGGCGCCGCAGCTGAGGCCGAGGAGGCCACGGGCGCCGCCCGCGGGGACGACGGTGGTCTGCTGGACGGTCCAGCCGGGGGCGAGGGCGCCGGTAGCCGAGCCGGTGAGGGCGGGCACGGCCGGGCCGTCCGCCTGGACGGTGACGGGCTTGCCGGGGGCGGTGACCGTGGCCGGGGCCTTCGGGGTCTTGCCCTTCGGGGCGCCCTTGGTGGCGCCGCCGGCGGTCGTGGTGCTCGCGGCGGCCCGCAGCAGGGCGGTGGCGGCGGGCTTGCCGTCCGTGCCGGAGCCGTCCGTGCCGCCCTTCGCCGCGTCGTCCGTGCCGCCGGGCGGGGTGTACGAGGTGTAGAGCGTCTCGGCCAGCTCGGAGGTGCTGGGCATCGATCCTGCTCCCGCTGATGGCCCGCGCCGCCGTCGCCGCCCACGGCTTCAACCGCCCGGACCGGGGCAGCTGGCGCGCCACCTGGGCCTACACCCTCCTGCTGACCTTCGCGACCGCGTTCACCCCGGTCGTCTGGCCGCTCGCCGTCCTCCTCGGCCTCGGCGTGCTCGTCGTACGGCGCTCCGACATCACCGCGTACGGGCTGCGCTTCACTGGTTGCTGCTCCCGTCGGGACGCTGCTCGGTCTCGTGGCCCTGGGGGTGGCCGTAGCCGTAGGTGTACGGGTCGTACTGCTGCGGGTCGTACGGCGGCTGCGGCGGCTGCCCTTGCTGCTCCTGCTGCGGCTGCTGCTCGTAGGGCTGCTGCCCGTACTGCCCCTGCTGGAGGTCGTACTGCTGCGGGTCGTAGCCCTGCTCGGGGTACGTCTGCCCGGGGTACGCCTGCTGGGGGTCGTACTGCTGCGGCTGCTGCTCGTAGCCCTGCTGGGGGTACGCGTAGGCCTGCTGCTGGTACGGGTCGGCCGCGTACTCCTGGTAGTAGCCCTGCTCGGCGTACCCCTGGGGCTGCTGCTGTTCCTCGTGGGGCTGGGGATGGGCGGGGGCGTAGCCGCCGCCGTCCCCTTCCCCGGGCTCGTCGGTCGGCCGGTCCGGGGTCGCCCCGGTCTCCGGCGACGGCTCCCGGCCGGTCCCGGCCTCGCCGTCCGCCTCGGCCTCCGCGGCGGCGCGCAGGCGGCGGGCCCGTCGGCCGTCGCCCTCGGTCGCCTGGGCGGGGATCGCGATCGCCTCCTCGGGGAGGTCGTCGTCGATCTCGCGGCGCCGGCCGGGCAGGGCGAGCACGAGGAGGACGACGGCGAGGCCGACCTGGGCCCAGATCCAGGCGGAGCGGGTGAACGGCTGGTCGTACGTGAGGTCGAGGCGGCCGGCCTGGGCGGGGAGTTCGAAGCCCTGGGCCCAGCCGTCGACGGT
Source organism: Streptomyces sp. adm13(2018) (assembly GCF_008042145.1). Lineage (GTDB taxonomy): Bacteria > Actinomycetota > Actinomycetes > Streptomycetales > Streptomycetaceae > Streptomyces. The sequence goes on along the minus strand of NZ_RDBH01000129.1, from coordinate 234,858 downwards.
GGTGCGGGTCAGCTCCTTGCCGTCGAGGGTGGCGGTCCAGCCCTCGTCGGCGCGGTCGGCGAGGCGCAGCACGCGGCCGGCGGGGCCGGCCGGGATCTCGGTGTGCGCCTCGACGGGGCCGGCGGCGACGGAGACCGGGGCCGTGGTGTCGGCGGGCTTCGCGGCCGCCCCGTCGGTCGTCTTCTCCGCCGTCTCGGCGGCCGGCTGGACGATCATGACCCGGGCGATCTCGCGGTCCACGCGCCAGAGGGCGCTGCCGTCGAGCTGGCTGAGGCGGCTGAGGCCGGGGGTGGAGTCGAGGACGCGGCCCAACTGGCGGGGCGCGCCGTCCCGCACCAGGACGTAGCGGATCGCGAAGCCGCTGAGCTGCTCGGTCTGGTCGGCGCCGGAGCCGGCGACGAGGTGGGCGACGACGTCGTCCAGGCGGGGGTCGGGCTCGGCGCCCGCGGTGAGTTCGGCGTCGCCGAGGCGGGCGCCGGAGCCGCGGACCAGGGAGTACGTGACCTCGCCGGGCGAGGTGCCGCCGAGGACGAGGGTGCGGGGCTGGTCGCGGGTGCCGGACTCCTCGGCGACGAACGCCGGGACCTGGACCGGGTCGCGTCGGGTCAGCGGGCCGTCGGCGCCCGCGATCATCCAGCCGACGGCGGCGACGGCGGGGCCGACCGCGCAGGCCAGGGCGATGAGGGCGGCGACGGGCTGGCGCCAGCCGAAGCCGTGGGCGGCCACGCGGGTGCGGCCGCCCTCGGCGCCGATCATGCCGGCGGCGATGAGGGCGGCGCCGTAGACGAGGGTGGCGGGTCCGGCCCAGCCGGTGCCGCCCGCGCCGTTGGACAGGGCGGCGAAGAGGAGGCCGGCGAGGCCGGCGGCCCAGGCGGCGTGGACGGCGAGCCGGCGCTCCTCGCGCAGCAGTCCGGCCAGGCCCGCGAGGACGAGGCCGGCCAGGAGGAGGCCGCCGGTGGTGGTGCCGGGGCCGCCGGGGCTGGTGGCGAGCAGGTCGAGCGCGCCGGCCGTGCCGGTGCGGATGTCGAGTCCGGCCTCGCGCAGGAACGCGGCCGGGTCGGTGAGCAGGGTCAGCGACCAGGGCGCGAGGACGAGGAGCGGGGTGCCGACGGCGGCCAGGAAGCGCAGCCCGTACGCGGTGATGTCGGAGCGCCGTACGACGAGCACGCCGAGGCCGAGGAGGACGGCGAGCGGCCAGACGACCGGGGTGAACGCGGTCGCGAAGGTCAGCAGGAGGGTGTAGGCCCAGGTGGCGCGCCAGCTGCCCCGGTCCGGGCGGTTGAAGCCGTGGGCGGCGACGGCGGCGCGGGCCATCAGCGGGAGCAGGATCGCGAGGATCGCGGTGCCGAGCCGGCCGGTGGCGAGCGCCCCGGTGGCGGCGGGCAGGAACGCGTACGCGATGGCGCCCCAGGCGCGCAGCAGCCGGGACTCGACGATGCCGCGGGCGGCGAAGTACGCGGTGAAGCCGGCGAGCGGGACCGAGCAGACGAGCAGCAGGGTCAGCGCGGTGGAGGTGGAGCCGAGGAACAGCGCGGAGAGCGCGGCCAGGACGGCGAGGTACGGCGGGGCGGTCTGGGTGCCGCCGGTGCCGAGGGGGTGCCAGCCGTCGGCGTACCGCGACCAGAGTTCCGAGACGGTGTCGGGGGCGGGCAGCAGGGCGCCGCCGGCCAGCGAGCCGCCGGCGAAGAGGTTGCGGGAGGCGACCAGGGAGATGACGAGCAGCAGGGCGAAGAGGACCGGGCCGGGCTTGCGGGCGATCTTCTTGAGCCGGGCGAACTGCTCGACCTCCAGGTAGTCGGCGTCGTCGCCGCCGGGCCCGGACTCGACGACGCCGTGGCGGGAGCCGCCGGAATCGGCCTCGGAGCCGCCGAAGTTGGCGGTGAACTGCTCGACGGCGGCGCGGACGGTGGCGCCGGGCGGCGGGAACAGCGGGCGGAGTTCGCCCGCCGGGACCGCGGGGTTCTTGCGGCGCTTGCGGGCCGCGAGGATCTTCTCGGGGCGCAGCAGGGTGGCGAGGAGGCCCATGACCTCGTCGACGGCCTGTCCGGGGACCTTGCCGACGAGGTAGGCGAGGGTGCGGAGCAGGGTGCTGACGACGAGCCGGACGAGGACGTACGGGAGGGCGGCGCCGCGGCTGTTGGCGAGGAGGGTGTAGACGGCGCCGGCCTTGTCGACGCGGTGCGGGTTGGCGGCGGTGCGGCCGGCGCAGTCGACGGTGCGGCGCTCGCGGGCGGAGGCCTCGGCGTGCCGGAGGACGGCGTCGGGGGCGACGAGGACGCGGTGGCCGGCGGCGTGGGCGCGCCAGCACAGGTCGACGTCGTCGCGCATGAGGGGCAGGCGCCGGTCGAAGCCGCCGAGTTCCTCGAAGACGTCGCGGCGGATCAGCATGCCGGCGGTGGAGACGGAGAGGACGGAGCGGACCTGGTCGTGCTGGCCCTGGTCCTGTTCGCGGCGGTCGAGGCCGGTCCAGCGGCGGCCGCTGCGGGCGATGGAGACGCCGGTCTCCAGGAGCTGCTTCCTGTCGTACCAGCCGCGCAGCTTGGGGCCGATGACGGCGGCGTCCGCGTCGGAGTCGGCGACGCGCAGGAGTTCGGCGAGGGCGTCCGGCTCGGGGGCGCAGTCGTCGTGGAGCAGCCAGAGCCACTGGACGGGTTCGCCGTGGGGGAGGTCGGGGAGGTCGTACGCCTCGTCGTTCCAGGTCCGGCTGACCGGGTCCCAGCCGCTGGGGCGCTTCAGGTAGGCGAGGTCCTCGGGTCCGAGCACGGGCGCGGTGCGGGCGGCCTCCTCGACGGCGGCGCCGAAGCCGGTGCGGCGGGCGAGGTGGAGGACGCGGTCGGCGCCGATGGCGTCGGTGAGGAGCCGCGCGGAGTCGTCGGCGCTGCCGGTGTCGGCCGCGACCGCGTTCTGCACGGGGCGTTCCTGGGCGAGCAGCCCGGCGAGGGCGTCCGGCAGCCAGCGGGCGCCGTCGTGGGTGACGAGCACGGCGGTGACGACGTGTCGCGGAAACTCAGGAGTCGAGGACATCGAGCTACGGGCCCTCCGGCCGGGGTCGCCCCGCGGGGGGCGTGGGAAGCGTCTCGGACGGAGGCCCACACTAACGGCTGCACGCGGAGGGGTCCGCCGCCCTGTGGACGGAGCGGACCGGTGCTCTGTGGACAGAGCGGGAGGAAGGGGCCGGGGCTCGACGGGCGTCGGCGGTGGGCCGATTCGCTCCGGCGGGGCGTCCCGCGCGGGCGGGGACGGCGGGAGGAGTCACGCGCGTCGGGGCGTTCGCGCCGCCGCCTGAAGAAGGCGGCGGTCTGAACCGCCGCGCGAGCCGCGCACGCCACACCACCACGAACGGTCCGCCCCCTGTGCTTCCCCCTCAGGCGGCGGAGGCGCATTCACTCCGGCTGGACGCCGACGCGGAGACGGGATCGCCCCGGCGGGGCGCGGGCGCGAAGGCGGGTTCACTGCGGCCGGACGCCGACGCGGAGGCGGATCCGCTCCGGCCGGGCGCCGCGGCGGGTCCGCTCCGGCCGGGCGCCGGGGCCGGACGCGGAACGGTCCGCCGCCTGAGGGGGAAGCACAGGGGGCGGACCGTTCGTGGTGGTGTGGCGTGCGCGGCTCGCGCGGCGGTTCAGACCGCCGCCTTCTTCAGGCGGCGGCGCTCCCGCTCGGAGAGACCGCCCCAGATCCCGAAACGCTCGTCGTTCTGGAGCGCGTATTCGAGGCATTCGGAGCGGACCTCGCAGGCGAGGCAGACCTTCTTGGCTTCTCGGGTGGAGCCGCCCTTCTCGGGGAAGAAGGACTCGGGATCGGTCTGGGCGCACAGCGCGCGCTCCTGCCAGCCGAGTTCTTCGTCCGCGTCCTCGACCAGCAGTTCCTGGAACAACTCGGTCATGTGCGCCCCTCGTCTGTTCTGTGCGTCCCCGTGGTCTTGCCGTTGCGAACCCGGCCGAACGACACGAGTGAAATTACAAGTTCGTGCTTTACGCGAGTCAAGCCGAGATCTGCTATTGGGCCTCGTATTCACTCTGCGGAACCAAGCGTATGCGGAAAGTGTTCAAATCACCAAAAACGCGACACATGCCCCACCGGCCCGACTCCGCCGCGCGCGGCCCTCGCAGGGGAGGACGTCCGAGACTTGGATCTTGTTGCGATCCAGCCATGGAAGCGATCCTGATCACAGTCCGGTCACGGACCGCTCGGGTGCGCGCGGTGACCGAGCGTGGTCGATCGCGCGGCGCTGCCATGTTTACGGGCACGACTGAAGCGCCATCTGTCCTGGTCCGCGGCTGAACAAACCTTTCTCCCCGCGGAGTAACCGGATGAGGTGAAACATTACCCCCAAATCGGGCATTGAGTTGACAGTCGGGTGCCCTTCCGGCCACCTTTGGTGGCATGCCAGCGACCGCAGCGCCCTCCGCGACCCACAGCCGTGGGTTCCGCAGCGCTGTCCAGGCGCGCTGTTGCTGTTGCTGTCCCAGCTGTTGATGCCGCAGAGCTCCAGCTTCTCTCCCCCAGCGTCACCCTGCGTCACTCGCGTCACCTCTTCGTGACCCCCCACCGCTTCTGTTTCTGCTGAGGAACCTCCCCACCCATGAACATGGACAGCGACCTTCAGATCGCCGGCGACATCCTCGAGGTCCCGCACCTCCTCCAGCCCGCGCGCCCCCACCCCGAGACGGTGGCCGACTTCGCCGGGCTGGCGCGCTCGATCGCCGACGACCGCGCCCAGTGGGCCCCGTACGTCGAGTACGACGCCACGGCCCGCTGGTACCACCGGCTGCGCACCGGCCCCGGCTACGAGGTGTGGCTGCTCTCCTGGGTGCCCGGCCAGGGCAGCGGGCTGCACGACCACGGAGTGTCCTCCGGCGTGCTGACCGTCCTGGAGGGCGAACTGACGGAGCGTACGGAGCGCGGCACCCGGGCCCTCGCGCCGGGCTCCCAGCGGGTCTTCGCGCCCGGGTACGTCCACGAGGTCGTCAACGACTCCCTCGAACCGGCCGTCAGCCTGCACGTCTACTTCCCCGGCCTCACCGAGATGCCGATGCACGAGTCGCTCCAGGCACAGTGCGCCCCGGCCGCCCCTGAGGTCGCACTGGCCTGACAGACTGCGGGGCATGCGCATTGTGGTTCTGGCCGGCGGTATCGGTGGTGCTCGTTTCCTTCGCGGCCTCAAGCAGGCCGCGCCCGACGCGGAGATCACGGTCGTCGGCAACACCGGTGACGACATCCATCTCTTCGGGCTGAAGGTCTGCCCCGACCTGGACACGGTGATGTACACCCTCGGCGGTGGCATCAACGAGGAGCAGGGCTGGGGACGCACGGACGAGTCCTTCACCGTCAAGGAGGAGCTCGCGGCGTACGGCGTCGGACCCGAGTGGTTCGGCCTCGGCGACCGTGACTTCGCGACCCACATCGTCCGCACCCAGATGCTCGGCGCGGGCTACCCGCTGAGCGCCGTCACCGAGGCGCTCTGCGCCCGCTGGCAGCCGGGCGTGCGCCTGCTGCCCATGTCCGACGACCGCGTCGAGACGCACGTGGCGATCGAGGTCGGCGGCGAGCAGCGCGCGGTGCACTTCCAGGAGTACTGGGTGAAGCTGCGCGCCTCCGTGGACGCGAAGGCGATCGTGCCGGTCGGCGCGGAGGCCGCGAAGCCCGCGCCGGGCGTCCTGGAGGCCCTCGCCGCGGCGGACGTCATCCTCTTCCCGCCGTCCAACCCCGTGGTGAGCGTCGGGACGATCCTGGCCGTGCCCGGGATCCGCGAGGCGATCGTCGCGGCGGGGGCGCCCGTCGTGGGCCTCTCCCCCATCGTCGGCGGCGCACCCGTGCGCGGGATGGCCGACAAGGTGCTCGCGGCGGTCGGCGTGGAGGCGACGGCGGCCGCGGTCGCCTCGCACTACGGCCCGGAGCTGCTGGGCGGCTGGCTCGTCGACACCGTCGACGCGGACGCGGTCGCGGACGTCGAGGCGGCGGGCATCCGCTGCCGGGCGGTGCCGCTGATGATGACCGACGTCGACGCGACGGCCGCGATGGCGCGCGAGGCCCTGGCGCTCGCCGAGGAGCTGCGGTGACCCCGTCGGGTGACGCTCCCGAGGTCCCCTCGTACCGGGTCTGGGCGCTGCCCGGGCTGCCGGAGGTGGCGGCCGGGGACGACCTGGCCAAGCTGATCGCCGCCGGCGCGCCGGACCTCGCCGACGGGGACGTCCTCCTCGTCACCTCCAAGATCGTGAGCAAGGCCGAGGGGCGGGTGGTCGCCGCCGGCGACCGCGAGGAGGCCATCGACGCCGAGACGGTGCGGGTGGTGGCCCGGCGCGGCACCCTGCGGATCGTCGAGAACCGGCAGGGGCTGATCATGGCCGCCGCCGGGGTCGACGCCTCCAACACCCCCGCCGGGACCGTGCTGTTGCTGCCAGAGGACCCCGACGCCTCGGCGCGGCGCATCCGTACCGGACTGCGCGAGGCGCTCGGCGTCGACGTCGGCGTCGTCGTCACGGACACCTTCGGCCGCCCCTGGCGCGGCGGGCTCACCGACGTGGCGATCGGCGCGGCAGGGGTGCGGGTCCTCGACGACCTGCGCGGCGGGACCGACGCCTTCGGCAACCCGCTGAGCGCGACCGTCGTCGCCACCGCGGACGAGCTCGCCGCCGCCGGCGACCTGGTGAAGGGCAAGGCGGCGGGGCTTCCGGTCGCCGTCGTCCGGGGCCTGCCGCACGTGGTCGGCGGGGACGGGGAGCCGGGCGCGCGGGCGCTGGTGCGCTCCGCCGAGGACGACATGTTCCGGCTGGGCACCTCGGAGGCCGTACGGGAGGCGGTGACGCTGCGCCGGACCGTACGGGAGTTCACCGACGAACCGGTCGACCCGGGCGCGGTACGGCGGGCGGTCGCCGCGGCCGTGACGGCGCCGGCCCCGCACCACACGACGCCGTGGCGCTTCGTGCTCCTGGAATCGGCGGAGTCGCGGCTGCGGCTGCTCGACGCGATGCGGGACGCGTGGATCGCGGACCTGCGGCGGGACGGCCGGTCCGAGGAGTCCATCGCCAAGCGGGTCCGGCGCGGGGACGTGCTGCGCAACGCCCCCTACCTCGCGGTGCCCTGCCTCGTCATGGACGGCTCGCACCACTACGGCGACCCGCGCCGGGACGCGGCCGAGCGCGAGATGTTCGTGGTGGCGGCGGGCGCGGGCGTGCAGAACTTCCTGGTGGCGCTGGCCGGTGAGCGGCTGGGCTCGGCGTGGGTGTCGTCGACGATGTTCTGCCGGGACGTCGTACGGGAGGTCCTCGACCTGCCGGCCGACTGGGACCCGCTGGGCGCGGTGGCCGTCGGACGGCCCGCGACCGCGCCGCGCGAGCGGGCGGCACGGTCGGCCGCGGAGTTCGTCGCGGTCAGGTAGCGGCGGGCCGGCCGCCTCCGGCGCCGGACCGGCTCCCCCCAAGCGCGGGACCGGCTGCCGCGGAGCACGGGACCGGCTGCCGCCGCCTGCGCGTCGTGCGCGAGAGGTGCTCTCCCCGGCCGGGCCTCTCCTCAGAGGGCGGTGATGTTCCCCGGTGTCATGCGGGGCGCCCTGCGGGGCGGTACGCGGCCGCTGAGGAGGATCAGGCGGGCCGCGCGGTGCCGCTGGCCCGCGTAGGGGGCCAGGAGGGCCAGCATCGCCTCGTCGTCGGCCGTCCGGTCGCCCGCGAGCGCCCAGCCGACGATGCCGGGGAGGTGCAGGTCGCCGGTGGTGACCTCGTCCGGGGCTCCGTTGCTCCGCTGGACGGTCTCCGCGCTCGTCCACGGGCCGATGCCCGGGACGAGTTCCAGGCGCTCGCGGGCCGCCGGCGGATCCATGTGCACGGCCTCCTCCAGGCGGGCCGCGACCCGGGCGGCGCGGACGACGGTCGCCGCGCGCTTGCCGTCGACATTCGCGAGGTGCCACTCCCAGGAGGGGATCCGCGTCCAGGTCCGCGCGTCCGGCATCACGTGCATGCCGGCGGGGGCCGGGCCCGGGGCGGGCTCGCCGAACTTCCGCACCAGGTGCCGCCAGGCCCCGTACGCCTCCGTCGTCGTGACCTTCTGCTCCAGGATCGTCGGGATCAGCGACTCCAGGACCAGGCCGGTGCGGGTCAGCCGGAGGCCGGCGCGGCGGCGGTGGGTGGCCAGGACCAGCTTGTGGCGGGGGACGAAGACGGCGGGGTCGTCCTCGGCGCCCAGCATCGCGGGCGCGTGGTCCAGGAGCCAGCCGGCGCCCTCGCCCCAGGCCTCGGCCGTGGCCGCGCCGTCCCGGACCGCGAACCGGATCGTGCCGGGGCCCTCGGGCGTACGGCTCGCCCGCCAGACCGAGCCGTCGGGGGTCACCCGGAAGGTGGGGTCGGCGGGGCCGCGCGCCCTCCCCGGCCGTGCCGGGCCGCTGCGGGGACCGCCTGGTCCTCCCGTCGGCCCGTGTGGCCCCGGACGCCAAGCTGACCGGCGGCACGGTCGTCGGCGCGGACGCGGTGG
>NZ_RDBH01000129.1:212929-226295 GCF_008042145.1 Streptomyces sp. adm13(2018) | reverse complement strand
CCCGGAAGGTGGGGTCGGCGGGGCCGCGGCGGAGCGGGCCGAGGGTGAGGCCGAGGTCCGGCACGTCGGCCGCCGGGCCGCTGCGGGGCACGGGGGTCTCGCCGCCGCGGATCGTGGTGGGGGTGGTGGGGGGTGTGAAGCGGCCGGACATGGTGACGAGCGTAGCCGGGCGGCGGCCGCGRCCGCCCCGCTTCCGTGGCAGCACGCGTTCCGCGGAGCGCGGGGATCCCCCGTACTCCGCGGAACCCGGGCTCGTGACGCGGGGCTACTGGTCCGACGAGAAGCGGACCGCGCCCGCGGGAAGGGTCGTGTCGCACCAGACGCGGACGCCCTCGCGGAGCTCGTTGTCGGCGCCCACCTGGGCCCCGTCCCCGATCACCGCGCCCGCGAGGACCGTCCGCGCGCCGATGCGGGCGCCCGCGCCGATCAGCGAGTCGGTGATCACCGCGCCCGGTTCGACGACCGCGCCGGCCAGCAGCGTGGAGCCCGCTATGCGCGCGCCCTCGCCGACCACCGCGTCCGCGCCGACGACCGTGCCGCCGGTCAGCTTGGCGTCCGGGGCCACACGGGCCGACGGGAGGACCAGGCGGTCCCCGCAGCGGCCCGGCACGGCCGGGGAGGGCGCGCGGCCCAGGACCAGGTCGGCGGAGCCGCGGACGAAGGCCTGAGGGGTGCCGAGGTCCAGCCAGTACGTGGAGTCGACCATGCCCTGGAGGTGCGCGCCCGCGGCCAGCAGCTCGGGGAAGGTCTCGCGCTCGACCGAGACGGGCCGGCCGGTGGGGATGGTGTCGATGACCGAGCGGCGGAAGACGTACGCGCCGGCGTTGATCTGGTCGGTGACGATCTCCTCGGGCGTCTGCGGCTTCTCCAGGAAGGCCGTGACGCGGCCGGTGGCGTCCGTGGGGACCAGGCCGAAGGCGCGCGGGTCCTCGACGCGGGTGAGGTGCAGCGAGACGTCCGCGCCGGAGGAGGAGTGGGTGGCGACGAGGGCCTGGATGTCCAGGCCGGTGAGGATGTCGCCGTTGAAGATCAGGACCGGGTCGTCGGGGCCCGAGCGGAGTCGCGAGGCGACGTTGCGTATCGCACCGCCGGTGCCGAGCGGCTCCTCCTCGGTGACGTACTCCAGGCTCAGGCCGAGCGACGAGCCGTCACCGAAGTGCGGCTCGAAGACCTCGGCCAGGTAGGAGGTGGCGAGCACGATGTGCTCGACGCCGGCGGCACGGGCGCGGGCGAGCTGGTGCGTCAGGAAGGGGACGCCGGCCGCCGGAACCATGGGTTTGGGCGTGTTGACCGTGAGGGGTCGCAGCCTTGTTCCCTTGCCACCGACCAGGAGGATCGCTTCTGTCACCTTGTCGTCTCTGCTTCCTGTTCGGGGCCCGTCGGCTCGCCCGTCTCGGTCGTCCGTGCGATATGACCGGTCAGTTTATGCAGACGGTTGCCCCGATGGCCCCCTCACGGCCTTCCCTGGTACTTCGCGGAGCTCGTACGGGCCGTGCCGAGCTTGCCGTAGAGCTTCGCTCCGGGGCACTCCGTGGCGAATCCGTCACGGTGTCCGGCGATGGCGTTGAACTTGACGCTCTTGCCCTTCTTGTACAGGTTTCCGCCACCTGAGACGAGGTAGGTGGTGCCCTTCGGGTTCGCCCCGTGCAGCCCGAGCTTCCAGGCCGTCAGGCGGGCCACGGCGGTCACCGCGGCGGCCGGCGGGGCGCTCTTGGTGAAGGTGCCGAGCACGGCGATGCCCATGCTGTTGGTGTTGAACCCGAGGGTGTGCGCGCCGAGGACCGGCTTGGCGACTCCCCCGGCCCGGCCTTCGTAGATGTTTCCGCACTTGTCGACGGCGAAGTTGTAGCCGAAGTCCCGCCAGCCACTGCTCTGGACGTGGTAGCGGTAGATACTGCGGAGGACGGAGGGGGCCTGCGCGCAGGTGTAGTTGTTGCCGGTGGCGCTGTGGTGCACGAAGGCGGCCTTGATGCTCTTGGTGTAGACGAAGCCCTTCTCGCGGATGCGCTCGTCCGCACCCCACCCCTTACGGGTGATGATCTTGGGCTGGGGGCCGATGTACGGCTTCGCGGCGGCCAGCTCCGGCGCCTGGGCGTCGGCGGGGGTCCGGGCGCCGTCCGCGGCGGCCGGCGGGGCCATCGCCTCCTGTCCTCGCGACAGGTACGGGAGCGAGAGCTCCGTCTGCTCCTTGGACAGGGCCGGGATCCAGGCCGCGCCGTACGGGGCGAGCTGGGTGTTCACCGCGCTCGCCGCGGCCTCCGCGGCGCTCAGCCGGGCGAGGGACAGCGTGGCCGCCCCCGTGCGGGACCACGCGGCGGCGGTCGCCGTCGGGTCCGCGGCCGCGGTGGCCGCCGGGTCCCGCTCCGGGGTCTCGCCCGGGACCTCGCCCGGGTCGACCAGTTCCAGTCGCAGGCCCTCGGGGAGCGGCTCGTCGCCCCGCACCCGGATCTCCACGCCGTCCGAGTCGCCCACCCACAGCGGGGCCGTGGCTCCCTTGAGGGCCGTTCCGCGGCCCTCCGCGGTGTCCGGGTCGGCGCCGTGTTCCTCGTTGTGGGTCTCCACGTCCTGCCACTCCGACCAGACGTCGCCGCCGGAGGCCCGGGTGCGGACCTGCACGACGCCGTGCAGGGGGGCCGCCGGGTCGTCCCACACGACACCGACGAGGGAGAAGGGTCTGACGTCCCGTCGGGTGAGTCCCTGGACGTCGGTGTCGTCCGTCCCGCCGCCCAGCGCCCGGTCGGCGTCGCCCAGTGGCTCCAGGGGGAGCGACTGGGTGGCGCCGGGCAGATCGGGCGCGGGCGGCTGGGCGGAGACCGTCGGCGGCAGCCCGAGCGCCGAGGGCACCGCGGCCGCCGCGGGTGCGGCAAGGGAAACCGGCAGGGCGAGGACCGTCGCGCAGGTCACGGCGATCGAGGAGGCGAGTGAGGCACGCATAGGCCGATCGTGCGGAGCCCGGGGGCGTTCCGCGCGCCGGGAAACCGTCGCGGAACCGACTGCCCGTCAGGCCGACCGGTGGACGGCGTCACCGGTACGGCGGACCCGGGCTCGGCGGCGCGCGTACGCTGTCCGGCGTGAACGCCACCGACCGCACCCCCGCCGACCTGCTGCGATCCGCTCTCGCCGCGGACCCCGCCCGCCCCTTGGTCACCTTCTACGACGACGCCACCGGTGAGCGGGTGGAATTGTCCGTCGCCACCTTCGCCAATTGGGTGGCCAAGACGGCGAACCTGCTCCAGGGCGAGCTGTCCGCCGCGCCCGGCGACCGGCTCGCGCTGCTGCTGCCCGCGCACTGGCAGACGGCCGTCTGGCTGCTCGCCTGCTCGTCCGTCGGAGTGGTGGCGGAGGTGGGCGGCGACCCGGCCGGCGCGGACCTGGTGGTCGCCGGGCCCGAGACGCTCGACGCGGGGCTCGCCTGTTCGGGGGAGCGGATCGCGCTCTCCCTGGCCCCGCTGGGCCGCCGCTTCCCGGCCGCGCCCGCGGGGTACGCGGACTACGCGGTGGAGGTCCCGAGCCAGGGTGACCGGTTCGCGCCGTTCGTCCCGGTCGACCCGGCCGCCCCCGCGCTCCTCGTCGACGGCCAGGAGCTCGGCGGCGCGCAGCTCGTCGAGCGGGCCCGGGCGGACGCGGAGGCCCTCGGGCTCGCGCCCGGCGCCCGGCTGCTCTCCGGGCTCGGCTACGAGGACTGGAAGGGGCTCTCGACGGGCCTGTACGCCCCGCTGGCGGCGGGCGGTTCGGTGGTCCTCTGCCGGAACCTGGACCGGCTCGCGGCCGCCTCCCTCGCCCAGCGGGTGGAGAGCGAGCGGGTCACGGCCACCGCGGCCTGAACCCGCCCAGAACACCCGTCTCAGGGCCCCGCCTCCGCCGACCAGGGTGCAGGAGGGGGCCGCCGGGGGCCCGTTCGGCGTAACGCCGCGCCGAGTCCCCGGGTCCGTACGCCCCGTCCGGTACATGATCGGCCGGGGGGAGTCGACTCCCTTCGCACCACCCTGCGTCGGGTTCGGCCGTCTCCTTCCACGACCGGAGGCCGCCCGGCGCGCCTCCGACGCCACGAAGGACGGACTCAGACGTGACGGACCGCGCGGGTACGCCCGCCGAACCGGACCCCCCGGCGACGGAGGGCGCGGCGGCGGAGGGCACGGCTCCCGGGGCTCCCGGGGCTCCCGGGGAGCCGCGGCGCCGACGCCACTGGCTGCGGTGGACGGCGCTCGGCGTCTCGCTCGTGGTGCTGGCCGCGGCCGGGGTCGGCTGGTGGTTCTACCGCAAGCTCGACGGCAACATCACGACGGACACCACCGCCGCCGACGAGCTGCGGAGGTACGAGAAGGAGCGCCCGCCGGCGGTCGCCTCGGCCGCCCGGAACATCCTGCTGATCGGTTCGGACACCCGGTCGGGCGAGGGGAACCGCAAGTACGGCAAGGACCGGGGGACCCAGCGCTCGGACACGACGATCCTGCTGCACCTGTCGGCGGGGAAGAAGACCGCGACAGCCGTCTCGGTCCCCCGCGACCTGATGGTGACGATCCCGGGCTGCCGCAAGGCGGACGGGACGCGGACCCGTGAGCAGTTCGCCCAGTTCAACTGGGCGTTCGAGTTCGGCGGGACGGCGTGCACGATCCGTACCGTCGAGAAGCTGACGGGGATCCGGGTGGACCACCACATGGTGATCGACTTCCGGGGCTTCAAGAAGATGGTGGACGCCGTCGACGGCGTCGAGGTCTGCCTCAAGGAGCCGGTGGACGACCCGGCCGCGAAGCTGAAGCTGCCCGCGGGGCGCCAGACGCTCCACGGCGAGCAGGCCCTGGGCTTCGTACGGGCCCGCAAGTCGCTCGGCAACGGCAGCGACACCGAGCGCATGGACCGGCAGCAGCAGTTCCTGGGCGCCCTGGTCAGCAAGGTGCAGAGCAACGGGGTGCTGCTGAACCCGACCAGGCTCTACCCGGTCCTGGACGCGGCCACCAAGTCCATCACGACCGACCAGGGGCTCGACTCGCTGCGGGACCTGTACGACCTGGCGCGCTCGATGCGGGCGATCCCCACCGACCAGGTGCAGTTCCTCACGGTCCCCCGCCGCCCCTACACGTACAACGCGAACCGGGACGAACTGGTCCAGCCGGCGGCGAGTCAGCTGTTCAGGCAACTGCGGGAGGACCGGGCCGTCGTGGTGACCCCGGGCGAGGAGAAGAAGGACGGCACGGGCACCGGCGGGACCGGCGCGGACGGCAAGCCCGACGACGCGGACGCCCCGGCTCCCTCGACGACTCCGACCTTCACGGGACGCAACGCCGCGGAGGGGGTCTGCTCCTAGTTCGAAGGGGGCCCGAGGGGGCCGTGGGGGCCGGGAGGGATGAGGTTTGGGCAAATTGCCCGGTTGTAAGGGGCGTGGAATTTGTCACGCGCGTCGCCCCGCGCTGAACTGGGCGGATAGTGTGGCGCGATCCGGTGCACCCCGACCGCGTGGTCGCACTCACCAAGGATCGAACGACCGAGAGAGCGGCGCCCACCGGGGAGGCGCCTCGCGTGGCACCGACGGAGGACTCGAGTAACCGTGGACGCGCACAGCCGTGGACGGGCGGACGAGATCGACCCCGCCGACCAGTGGGTGCTCAACCCGCAGACGGGCAACTACGAACTGCGACTGGACGACTCCGCTGGGCAGTCCTCGCAGCAGGCGGCCTCCGGCGCCCGTAGAGCCACCGTTCCCGCTCCCGCCTCCCGCGACACCTCCGCCGACCCCGCCGTCGAGGCACCCGTGCCCGGCCAGCGCCGCCGACGGGTCCCCGAGCCGGACGAGGGCCGGGACCGACTGTCGCCCGCGAGCCGCCGCAGGCCCAAGCAGGGCGCGTCCCGCAAGAAGAAGATCCTGCTGTGGACCGGCGGCACCATGGCGTTCGTCCTGGTCGCCGGCGCGACCGGCGCGTACCTGCTCTACAACAAGCTCGACGGCAACATCGACGTCGTCGACCCGGTGGGCGCCGAGAGCAAGGGCTTCCGCAAGGGCGAGGCCTTCAACGTCCTGATCATCGGCACCGACAAGCGGACCGGCGAGGGCAACTCGGGCTACGGCGACACCGACAGCCCCGGCCACGCGGACACCACGATCCTCTTCCACGTCTCCAAGGACCGGACGAACGCCACGGCGCTCTCCATCCCGCGCGACCTGATGACGACGATCCCCGAGTGCCAGTCGCGGCAGCCCGACGGCAACATCCTCACGATCCCCGGCCAGCAGAAGGCGCGCTTCAACGTGAGCCTCGGCCAGGACGGCCGCGACCCGGGCTGCACCATGCGGACCGTCAAGGAGCTGACCGGCCTCACCGTCGACCACTTCATGATGGTCGACTTCAACGCCGTCAAGGAGCTGACCTCGGCCGTCGGCGGTGTGAAGGTCTGCGTCGAGAAGGCCGTCGACGACCCCAAGTCGCATCTGAAGCTGCCGGCCGGCGAGTCGGTCATCGAGGGCGAGAAGGCGCTCGCCTTCGTGCGTACCCGCTCCAGCTTCGGCAACAAGAGCGACCTCGACCGGATCAAGGTCCAGCAGCAGTTCCTCGGTTCGATGATCCGGCAGATGAAGTCCAACGAGACGCTCACCAGCCCGACGAAGCTGTACGACCTCGCCCAGGCGGCGACGGACGCGCTCACCGTCGACAAGGGCATAGGGTCCCTCGGCAAGCTCCAGGACCTGGCCAAGGAGCTCTCCTCGATCGACACGAAGAACATCGCCTTCGCGACGCTGCCCGTCATCGACAACCCCGACGAGCCGAAGCCGATCACCGTCGTGCCGCACCCGACGCAGGCACCGCAGCTCTTCGCCGCCATGCAGGCCGACACCTCGCTCACCGAGGTGAAGAAGAAGCAGCAGGACGCCAAGAACGCGCAGGCGCAGGCCCAGGCGAAGCTCCTCCAGGGCACCCGGGCCCAGGCCGCCGACGTACGCGTCGACGTCTTCAACGGCAGCGGCATCACGGGCGCGGCCCAGTCGACCATCAACTGGCTGCAGAACGAGGAGGGCGTGACGCGCTCCACCAACAAGAGCAACGCCCCCGAGAAGGCGGCGAAGACGACGCTCACCTACGCACCGAACCAGGCCGATCAGGCCCGCAAGCTCGCGGACCTGATGGGACTGGCCGCCACGGCTCTCAGGCCTGGCACACAGGACGCCGGGGTACGCGAGCCCATGACGCTCGTCCTCGGAGCCGACTTCAAGGGCGCGGGGGTGCCCATCAACGGTCCGGTAAAGGCGCCGGACGTCGAGAAGGTACAAGCTGACAAGCAGGTGTGCGCCAAGTAGTCCGGAAACACCGGCATGTGGCGCGCTCCTGACTGATGAGGGGACCTGGGGTGGGACAGAACAGCGTGCGTGGGGAGGGAACGCGGGSACGTGTTCCACGCGCCCGTGAACGGGGCTGGGACGACGAGCCGTACGACGCCGGTGCGGCCGCCGGCGACGGAGCGGACGACGCTCCCGAGGAGAACGCGGAGGCGCCCGCCGACACGACGACCCGCGCCGAGCGCCGGCGCGGCGCCGCGGGCAAGGGCGCGGGCGGCCGGGGCGAGGGCGGGGCGAACGGCGGCGGCGCCGACGGTCGCGCGGCCAACCGCCGCGGTGGCTCGCGCCGGCGCGCCAAGAAGGCCAGCAAACGCAAGGTGCTGCGCTGGGTCGCCGTCACCCTGGCGGTCCTGATACTCGGGACGGCCGGCGCCGGATACCTGTACTACGAGCACCTCAACGGCAACATCCGCGGCGGTTCGCGCGCGGGCGGCGAGAGCGGCGTCAAGAAGGCCTCGCCCAACGCCCTCGGCGACACCCCGCTCAACATCCTCCTGATCGGCTCCGACAGCCGCGCCGACGCCAAGAACGTGGCCCTCGGCGGCGGCAAGAACCTCCGCGACGCGAAGCCGCTCGCGGACGTGCAGATGCTGCTGCACGTGTCCGCCGACCGGCAGAACGCGTCCATCGTCTCCATCCCGCGCGACACGATCGTGCCGATCCCGAAGTGCACGGGCCAGGACGGCTCGTCGTACGCGGCGACGACCACCTCCCCCATCAACGAGACGCTGGGACGCGGGGGTCCCGGCTGCACGCTGACCACGTGGGAGAGCCTCACCGGGGTCTACATCGACCACTGGATGATGATCGACTTCGCGGGCGTGGTGGCGATGGCCGACGAGGTCGGCGGCGTCCCCGTCTGCGTGAAGACCGGCGTCTACGACAAGCCGACCCGGCTGGTGAAGGGCGGCTCGGGCCTCAAGCTGCCCGAGGGCACCCACGAGATCCAGGGCAAGCAGGCCCTCCAGTGGCTCCGCACCCGGCACGCCTTCGGCAACGACCAGGGCCGCGCCAAGGCCCAGCACATGTACCTCAACGGCATGGTCGAGAAGCTCCAGAAGCAGAACGCCTGGAGCGACACCGGCCAGCTGATGGGCCTCGCCGAGACGGCCACCAAGGCGCTCCAGGTCTCCGACGAACTGAAGTCGGTGAAGCGGCTCTTCGACCTGTCGATGCAGCTCAAGAACGTGAAGATGAACCGCCTCACGACGGCGACGGTCCCGACCACCGAGTGGGCCCAGGACCGGAACAAGCTCCAGATGGTCAAGTCGTCCGCCGACAAGATGTGGGCGATGCTCCGCGACGACATCGCCTTCGACAAGAACGGCAAGCCGGCCTCGGCCAAGCCGAAGCCGGGCGCGTCCGCGAAGCCGACGACACCCGCCGAGGCCCCGGGCGCCTTCGCCGTCACCGTCGCCAACGGCACGGCGGGCACCGAGGGGTCGCCCGTCGAGGGCCGCGCCAAGGCGATCACCTCGGTCCTCACGGACAAGGGCTTCACGCAGGCCGGCGCCTCCAAGGAGCCGCGGCCCCGCGAGGACACCGCAGTCCTCTACCCGAAGGACGGCGGCGACCAGGCCAAGGCCAACGCCGTGTCCGTGGCGAAGGCCCTCGGACTGCCGGACTCCAAGGCCCGGGCCGATGCCGGGGTGGAGGGCATCACGCTGGTCGTCGGGGCGGACTGGCGCGAGGGCGACACGTACAAGAAGCCGGCGGCGGAGGCGGGCGACCTGCCCGAGGGCGCCGACGACAAGGCGACCTGCATGGACATCTACTCGGTCTACAAGTGGGACGGGAAGAGCTGATCCTTCCCCACCGCCGCGCGCGACGGCCGGGTCCCTCACGGGGCCCGGCCGTCGTGCGTCGGGGCCCGGCCCCGCCGGGGACGGCCGGCGGATCCGCCCCTCGCGTTACCGCGAACGGGGGACAGCGGGCGTGCCGCACGGGTGGTTCTGCCTTGCGCTGATCGTATGGGCCTACCGTGCTCACGGTTCCCTATGTCACACCCGCGGAGGTGTCCGTCCGTGCCCACACCGCCCCGCACGCCCCGTCCCCGGCCCGCCGCCCGATCGGCGCCGGTCCGCCGGAGGCGGAGGCGCCCCCGGTGGGGGATGCGGATGGCGACGGCGCTCTCCGTGACCGTGCTCGCGGCGGGCGGGATCGGGCACGCCCTGGTGACCGGCCTCGACACCGGGATCACCCGGGTCGACCCCTTCAAGGACATGAAGAACCGGCCGCAGGCGGGCCACGGCATGAACGTCCTGGTCGTCGGCACCGACGGACGGGACCGGATCACCCCCGAGGACAAGGCCAAGTACCGGCTCGGCGGCGCGCCCTGCCACTGCACCGACACCGTGATGCTGGTCCACATCTCGGAGGACCGGGACCGGGCGAGCGTGGTGAGCCTGCCCCGGGACTCGTACGCCGAGATGCCCGAGCACACCGACCTCACCAGCGGGAAGAAGCACCACGCGCATCCGGTGAAGCTGAACGCGGCGTACGCCGAGGGCGGGCCCGGACTGACCGTGCGGACCGTCGAGTCGATGACCGGCGTCAAGATCGACCACTACCTGGAGGTCGACTTCACCAGCTTCATGCGGACGGTGGACGCGGTCGGAGGGGTGCAGATCTGCACCACCCGGCCGGTCAAGGACGCCTACTCCGGGCTCGACCTGCCGGCCGGCACCCATGAGCTGGACGGCGGACAGGCGCTCCAGTACGTGCGCTCCCGGCACATCGACGGGGCCGCGGACATCGGCCGGATGCAGCGCCAGCAGCGGTTCCTCGCGGCCCTCGTCGAGCGGATCACCAGCGGCGGGGTGCTGTTCAACCCGGTGCGGTTCCGCGAGGTCGCCACGACGATGCTCAGCTCCGTCCGGGCCGACCAGGACTTCGGCACGGACCAGCTGCTCGCCCTCTCCAAGGCGATGCGGGGCTTCACGCCGGCGTCCTCGGAGTTCGTGTCCGTGCCCATCGGGGACATGAGCTTCCCCGTGAAGGGCATCGGGTCGACGGTGAAGTGGGACGCGGCCAAGGCCCGGAAGCTGTTCGCCGCGCTGCGGGAGGACCGTCCCCTGGCCGCGCCCGCCGAGGGGACGGCGTCCTCGGCGAAGGCGCCGAAGAGCGTGGTCGTGGACGTGGCGCCGCGGACCGTGCGGGTGCAGGTCTACAACGGGACCCGCACGGACGGACTCGGCCGGAAGGTCGACGACGCGCTGCGCGGGACCGGCTTCGACACCACCCGGACGCCGATGACCGGCACCGGGAAGGAACGGGCGCGGACCCTGGTGGAGTACGACCCCCGCTGGGACCGCTCGGCGAAGAGCCTCGCGGCGGCCCTGCCGGGCGCCGAACTGCGGCCGGTGCCGGGGCGCGGCGGCACGCTGCGGGTCACGGTGGGAGCCGACTACAAGGGCGTGACGGCGGTCCACGGCGAGGAGACCGTACGCGACGGGCCCTTCGAGGCCGTGACCGGCGACGAGGTCGTGTGCCCGTGAATGCGGACGCCGTGCCGGGCGAGGCCGACCGGGCCGCCTCGGCGGCCGTGCTGATCGTGACCTCGGCGCGTCACGCACCGGCGACGGGGACGCGCCGGCGGCGGGCCTGTCCGGGGCCTGCCTGCTGCTCACGGTGGCGTCCGGTGCGGGGATGCCACTCTCCGTGCCGGCGGTGCGGGCCCGCCGCCACCGGGCCCGGCCCGGGGCCTACGGCGCCGCCGCGGCCTCGCACGCGCTGACCGTGCCCGCCGGCCCTCAGTCCTCGTAGCCCTCGGCGATCCGGCGCTCGCGGAGCTCCTTGATCGCCTGACGGCGGGCGAGCCGGTGGGTGCGGCGGATCTGGGCCTCCTGGTTGCGGCGCCTGTCGCGCTCGGTCTCCGGGACGACCTGCGGGACCGGGCGGGGCTTGCCGTCCGCGTCGACCGCGGCGAAGACCAGGTACGCGGAGCCGACCTGGGTGGCGGGCGTCGACTCGTTCCAGCGCTCGGCCAGGACCCGTACGCCGACCTCCATCGACGACCGGCCCGTCCAGTTCACCTGGGCCTTCACATGCAGCAGGTCGCCGACCCGGACCGGCTCCAGGAAGACCATCTCGTCCATGGAGGCGGTGACCGCCGGGCCGCCCGAGTGCCGGCCCGCGACGGCGCCGGCCGCGTCGTCCACCAGCTTCATGATCACGCCGCCGTGCACCGTACCCAGGAGGTTGGTGTCGTGGCTGGTCATGATGTGGCTGAGGGTGGTGCGGGAGGCCGAGGTGGGCTTGCCCGGGATATCGCCCTGATCTGTCATGCCCTCCACCATATGCCGGGTCCCCCGGCGGTCGCCGTTCGGTCCGCTTTGCATCAGCTTGGCAACAGCACCGGCCCGAAGTTCCACCCGCCCTGTCGCGCGGAAAGGCTTCCCCGGCACACTGGTCCGCATGAATGACTGGCCCGAAGACGGCGGCTACGGCCGTGGCAGCGCGAACCCCCAGCCCGAGGGGCCTCGCCGGATGAGCCATGTGCAGCGTCGGCAGGTTCCGCAGCAGCCGCCTCGGCACGACCAGGGCTACAACCCGAACTTCACCCAGGCCCAGGGCTCGGGTTACGACTCCGGTTACAGCTCGGGCCAGGTCTACGGCGGTCCGCAGGGCGGCGGGCGCGGCACCGTGCCGCCGCAGTACACGCCGGGCCCCGGTTCCGGCGGTCCCGGGCGGCCCGCCCCGGACTGGCGCAAGCGCATCAAGGTCGGCTCGATCGTCCTGGTCGTCGCCGTCGTCGCCTGGGGCATCGGCACCTACGCCTGGGCCAGCTCGCAGATGCGGAACGAGGTCGACCTCTCCAAGGTCATCGAGCGTCCGTCCGAGGGCGACTGCACCACGTATCTGATCGTCGGCTCGGACAGCCGCGAGGGCATGTCCGCCGAGGAGAAGAAGAAGCTCCACACCGGCTCCGCCGAGGGCAAGCGGACCGACTCGATGATGATCCTCGCGGCCTGCTCCAGCGGGAACACGATGGTCTCGCTCCCCCGTGACTCCTGGGTGACGATCCCGAACTTCGTCGGCTCCGAGTCGGGCAAGTCGTACCCGGCGCGCGGCGGCTCCAAGCTGAACGCCGCGTACGCGATGGACGGCCCCGAGCTGCTCGTCCGCACCGTCGAGTTCAACACCGGGCTGCGCATCGACCACTACGCGGAGATCGGCTTCGCCGGCTTCGCGAACATCGTCGACGCCCTCGGCGGTGTCGAGCTGAACATCGAGAAGGGCTTCAAGGACAAGAAGTCCGGCGCGAACTTCCAGGCCGGCACGCAGACCCTCAACGGCGAGCAGGCCCTGGCCTTCGTCCGGACCCGGTACGCCTTCGCCGAGTCGGACCTCCAGCGGACGAAGAACCAGCAGAAGTTCCTGTCCGCCCTGGCCAACCAGGCGGCGACGCCGGGCACCATCATCAACCCGTTCGCGCTGTACCCGACGCTGGGCGCCGGTCTGGACACGCTGATCGTGGACAAGGACATGTCCCTGTACGACCTCGGAAAGATGTTCTTCGCCATGAAGGGCATCAACAGCGGCGACGGCAAGTCGATGAACATGCCGATCTCGGGCACCGCGCCGCAGGGCTCCCTCAAGTGGGACATGCCGAAGGTCAAGCAGCTGGTGCAGCAGATCCAGAACGACGAGAAGGTCACCGTCGAGTCGAACCGCTGATCCCGCCGGTCGTACGGAGGGGCGCTCCCGCCCGGTGGCGGGGGCGCCCCTTCCGCGTGCCTACGGGAGGTTGCGGGCCATGACGATGCGCTGGACCTGGTTGGTGCCCTCGTAGATCTGGGTGATCTTGGCGTCGCGCATCATGCGTTCGACGGGGTAGTCGCGGGTGTAGCCGTAGCCGCCGAGGAGCTGGACGGCGTCGGTGGTGACCTCCATGGCGACGTCGGAGGCGAAGCACTTGGCGGCGGCGCCGAAGAAGGTGAGGTCTTCCTTGGTGCCGCCGGCGGAGACGCGTTCGGACCTGGCTGCGGCGGCGTAGGTGAGCTGGCGGGCGGCTTCGAGCTTCATGGCCATGTCGGC
>NZ_RDBH01000129.1:184751-212829 GCF_008042145.1 Streptomyces sp. adm13(2018) | reverse complement strand
TTCATGGCCATGTCGGCGAGCATGAACTGGACGCCCTGGAAGTCGGCGATGGGCTTGCCGAACTGCTTGCGCTCGGTGACGTAGCCCTTGGCGTAGTCGAGGGCGCCCTGGGCGATGCCGATGGCCTGGGCGGCGATGGTGATGCGGGTGTGGTCGAGGGTCTTCATGGCGGTGGCGAAGCCGGTGCCCTCGGCGCCGATCATGCGGCTCGCGGGGATGCGGACGTTGTCGAGGTAGACCTCGCGGGTGGGGGAGCCCTTGATGCCGAGCTTCTTCTCGGGGGCGCCGAAGGAGACGCCTTCGTCGGACTTCTCCACGACGAAGGCGCTGATGCCCCTGGAGCGCTGGTCGGGGTCGGTGACGGCCATCACGGTGTAGTACTCGGAGACGCCGGCGTTGGTGATCCACCGCTTGACGCCGTTGAGGACCCAGAAGTCGCCGTCGCGGACCGCGCGGGTCTTCATCCCGGCGGCGTCGGAGCCGGCGTCGGGCTCGGACAGGGCGTAGGAGAACATCGCGTCGCCCTTGGCCAGCGGGCCGAGGTAGCGGTGCTTGAGCTCCTCCGAGCCGGACAGGATGACGGGCAGCGAGCCCAGCTTGTTGACCGCGGGGATCAGCGACGACGAACCGCAGGCGCGGGCGACCTCCTCGATCACGATCACCGTCGCGAGCGCGTCCGCGCCCGCGCCGCCGTAGGTCTCCGGGACGTGCACGGCGTGCAGGTCGTTGGCGACCAGCGCGTCCAGGGCCTCCTGCGGGAACCGGCCCTCCTCGTCCACCGCCGCGGCGAACGGCGCGATCTTCGCCTCCGCGAGCGCCCGCACCGACTCCCGGAGCATGTCGTGCTCCTCGGAAGGCCGATACAGGTCGAAATCAGAAGAACCTGCCACTGTCACTCACTCCCACACTTGCTAACTACCGTTAAGTAACCCAAAGCGTAGGGCGTGACCCGGCCCCCGGCCAGAGCACGACTATGCTCGGGCAGGCATTCCGCCCGACGTTCCCTGGAGACCCGCATGGCCCTCAAGATCACCGTGATCGGCACCGGCTACCTCGGCGCCACCCACGCCGCGGCCATGGCGGAGCTGGGCTTCGAGGTGCTGGGGCTCGACGTCGTCCCCGAGAAGATCGAGCTGCTGTCGTCCGGCCGGGTCCCGATGTACGAGCCGGGCCTCGAAGAGCTCCTCGCCCGGCACGTGGCGGGCATCGAGGGTTCGAGCGGCCGGCTGCGGTTCACCACCTCCTGGGAGGAGGTCGGCGCCTTCGGCGACGTGCACTTCGTCTGCGTGAACACCCCGCAGAAGCACGGCGAGTACGCCTGCGACATGAGCTACGTGGACGCCGCCTTCGCCTCCCTCGCCGCGGTCGTCCGCGAAGGGGCCCTGGTCGTCGGCAAGTCGACCGTGCCCGTCGGCTCGGCCGAACGGCTCGCGGGCGTGCTCCCGGAGGGCGTGGAGCTGGCCTGGAACCCCGAGTTCCTGCGCGAGGGCTTCGCCGTGCAGGACACCCTGCACCCGGACCGCATCGTCGTCGGCGTCCAGGGCGACCGGGGCGAGAAGCTGCTCCGCGAGGTGTACGCCGGGCCGGTCGGCGACGGTTCGCCCTTCGTGGTGACCGACTTCCCCACCGCCGAGCTGGTGAAGACCTCCGCGAACTCCTTCCTCGCCACCAAGATCTCCTTCATCAACGCGATGGCCGAGGTCTGCGAGGCGGCCGGCGGCGACGTCGCCAAGCTGGCCGAGGCGATCGGGCACGACGACCGGATCGGGGCCAAGTTCCTCCGCGCCGGCATCGGCTTCGGCGGCGGCTGCCTGCCCAAGGACATCCGGGCCTTCATGGCCCGCGCGGGCGAGCTGGGCGCCGACCAGGCGCTGACCTTCCTCCGCGAGATCGACTCCATCAACATGCGGCGGCGCGGCCAGATGGTCGAGATGACGCGCGAGGCCCTCGGCGGCACCACCTTCCTGGGCCGCCGGGTCGCCGTCCTCGGCGCCGCCTTCAAGCCGGACTCCGACGACGTCCGCGACTCCCCCGCGCTGAACGTCGCCGGTCAGATACACCTCCAGGGCGGCCAGGTCACCGTCTACGACCCGAAGGGCATGGACAACGCCCGCCGCCTCTTCCCCACCCTCGGGTACGCCGACTCCGCCCTCGACGCGGTGCGCGGGGCGGACGTCGTGCTGCACCTCACGGAGTGGCGCGAGTTCCGCGAGCTGGACCCGGCGGCGCTCGCCTCGGTCGCCGCCTCGCGGGTGATCCTCGACGGCCGCAACGCGCTGGACGCCGAGCGCTGGCGGGCGGCCGGCTGGACGTACCGGGCGATGGGCCGCCCGCGCGCCTGAGCGCAGGGGCGGGTACGTACGGGCGTACGGGGCCGTGGGGCGGGCGGTCAGGCGGCCACCGGTCTGATGCGGTTCGTCCGCGCCAGGAACTCCGTCTCCCGCAGCGCGCGCGTCACGTTGCCGTGCGCGAGGCCCACCAGGTCCTGCGCGGACCAACCGCGCCGCAGCAGCTCCGCGAAGAGCGGGACGTAGCCGACGGCCGGGGCGGTGGTGTGGGAGATCCCCGCGCAGTGGGCGCCCGCCCGCTCGCGGACCCGGTCCAGGAGGTCGGCGGCGGCGGCCGGGTCGTCGGTCACCGTCACCATGCAGACGGCGCCGTTCCCGCCGAGAAGGCCGAGGACGTCGTCGGACAGGTCCGCCGGGGCCGCCCGGGTGAGCAGGGCGGGGGCGCGGGTGGTCTCCAGGGCGCGGCGGACCGTGTCCTCGTCGGCGCCGGAGAGGTCCACGGCCAGGCCGATGCGGTTCATCTCCCGTACCGCCGCGCGGGCGAAGCGGTCGAAGAGCGTGAGGTTGACCGCCCGTACGCCCAGGGCGTGGTACGCCCGGAGGGTGGCCGCGGAGGCGCCGAGCGCGGTCCAGCCGACCGGGCCGAGCAGGGCGGCGACGCGGCCGCAGTTGCGGGCGTGGGCCATCTCGGAGGTCGTCTGCGCGAGGCGCAGGTGCTCGGGGCAGCCGGCGACGAGGGCGCGGACGGCGTCGATGCGGCGCAGGGTCCCGACGACGCTCGCCGGGTCCTCGCCGGGTCCGGCGTGCAGCCCCCAGAACTGGGCTCCCGCCTCCGCCGCCCGGACGGGCGGGAGGTCCTCGGGGTCGAGGGAGGCGGGCAGTTCGGTGTGGCCCTCGACGACGGGCTGGGCGGCCAGGAGGGCGCGGGCGCGGGAGGTCTCGTCGAGGGGGGCTCCGGGGGCGGGCCGGGCTGTGGGGCATGCCCAGGCTCCGGGCCGTGCCCGGGGCTCCGGGGCGGCCGGACCGCGGGGCGGGCCTGGGGCTCCGGTGCGGCCCGGGCTGTGGGGCCCTGCCCAGGCGCCGGGGCGGCCCAGGCGCCGGGAAGACCCGGGCCCGGTGCCGTGCCCGGGCGGCGCCGTGCCCGGGCTCCGGGCCGTGTCCGGACGGTGTCGTCAGGCGGTCGGTGTGTCCAGGGCGTCGATCGTCGCGTTCGACGGGGCCGTACGGCTCCGCAGGTCGCGGGCGACCGCCTCCGCGTCGCGCAGGACGCGGACGCTGTTGGACCAGGTCAGCTTCGCCAGGTCCGGGCGGGACCAGCCGCGGTGCAGGAGCTCCGCGACCAGGTTCGGGTAGCCGGCGACGTCGTCGAGCCCGGCCGGGGTGAAGGCCGTGCCGTCGTAGTCGCCGCCGATGCCGATGTGATCGATGCCGGCGGCCTCGCGCATGTGGTCGAGGTGGTCGGCGACCGTGGCGGCGGTGGCGATCGGCCGCGGGTTCGCCTCCTCGAAGGCGCGGTGCAGCTTCATCGCCTGGGCCGTGGTGTCGAGGTGGTCGAAGCCGTGCGCCCGGAGGTTGTCGTCGGCCCGAGCGGTCCACTCGACGGCCGCGGGGAGGATGAACTTCGGCACGAACGTGGCCATCGCGACACCGCCGTTGGCGGGCAGCCGCTCCAGGACGTCGTCCGGGACGTTCCTCGGGTGGTCGCAGACGGCCAGGGCCGAGGAGTGCGAGAAGATCACCGGCGCGACCGAGGAGTCGAGGGCGTCCCGCATGGTCGTCGCGGCCACGTGCGAGAGGTCGACGAGCATGCCGGAGCGGTTCATCTCGCGGACGACCGCCCGGCCGAAGGCGGACAGCCCGCCGACGCGGGGCGCGTCGGTCGCCGAGTCCGCCCAGTCGTTGTTGTCGTTGTGCGTGAGCGTCATGTACCGGACGCCCAGGGTGTGCAGGGCGCGCAGGGTGGCGAGGGAGTTGTTGATCGAGTGGCCGCCCTCGGCGCCCTTGAGGGAGGCGATGCGGCCCTGCGCGCGGGCCGCCTCCATGTCGTCGGCGGTCAGCGCCGGGGCGAGGTCGCCCGCGTACCGCTCCAGGAGCTGGTCGACGACGTCGATCTGCTCCAGGGTCGCGCTGACCGCGTCGTCCCCGGTCAGCCGGCAGGGCACGTACACCGACCAGAACTGGGCGCCCACGCCGCCGGCCCGCATCCGCAGCAGGTCGGTGTGGAGCGCGCCCGTCTGGTCCGCGCCGATGTCCAGCCGGTCCAGGTCGTAGCGAACGTGCTCGCGCAGCGCCCACGGCAGGTCGTTGTGGCCGTCCACCACCGGGTGCGCCGCGAGGAGTTCACGGGCCTCGGCGAGGCGGTCGGCCGCGGTGCCCCAGGTGTCGCGGTCGGCCGCGGTGCCGAAGGCCCGGTCCGCGGCGCTCACTTGGCGAAGCCGAACGACTCCGCGCCCTCGACCCTGGCCCGCAGGCGCGTGCCCTTCTCGGTCGCCTGGGCGTTCAGCTCCTGCTGGAACTCGCGCATCCGGTCGAGCAGTTCGGGGTCGTGCGCGGCGAGGATGCGGGCCGCGAGCAGGCCCGCGTTCCGCGCGCCGCCGACGGAGACCGTGGCGACCGGCACGCCAGCCGGCATCTGCACGATGGAGAGCAGCGAGTCCATGCCGTCGAGGTACTTCAGCGGCACCGGCACGCCGATGACCGGCAGCGGGGTGACCGAGGCGAGCATCCCGGGCAGGTGGGCCGCGCCGCCCGCGCCCGCGATGATCGCCTTGATGCCGCGGCCCGCGGCCTCCTCGCCGTACGCGATCATCTCGCGCGGCATCCGGTGGGCGGAGACGACGTCGACCTCGTACGGGATCGCGAACTCGTCGAGGGCCTGCGCCGCGGCCTCCATGACGGGCCAGTCGGAGTCGGACCCCATGACGATGCCGATCACGGGGGCGGTGGTGGTGCCGGGGGCGGTGCCGGGGCTCGTGCTGCTCACTCGGTGATCGTTCCTCGCAGGTAGCCGGCGGCGTGGCGCGCGCGCTCCAGCACGTCGTCCAGGTCGTCGCCGTAGGTGTTGACGTGCCCCACCTTGCGGCCGGGCTTCACGTCCTTGCCATACATGTGGATCTTGAGCTGCGGGTCCCTGGCCATGCAGTGCAGGTACGCGGAGTACATGTCCGGGTAGTCGCCGCCCAGCACATTGCACATCACGGTCCACGGCGCGCGCGGCCGCGGGTCGCCGAGGGGCAGGTCGAGGACCGCCCGGACGTGGTTGGCGAACTGCGAGGTGATCGCGCCGTCCTGGGTCCAGTGGCCGGAGTTGTGCGGGCGCATCGCCAGTTCGTTGACGAGGATGCGGCCGTCCGTGGTCTGGAACAGCTCGACGGCCAGGTGGCCGACGACGCCGAGCTCCTGCGCGATGCGGAGGGCCAGCTCCTGGGCCTGCCCGGCGAGCTCGTCGTCCAGGTCCGGGGCGGGGGCGATCACCGTGTCGCAGACGCCGTCGACCTGACGGGACTCGACGACCGGGTAGGCGACGGCCTGGCCGTGCGGGGAGCGGACGATGTTCGCCGCGAGCTCGCGCGCGAAGTCGACCTTCTCCTCGGCGAGCACCGGGACGCCCGCCAGGAAGGGGTCGCGGGCGTCCTCCGGCGTACGGACGAACCAGACGCCCTTGCCGTCGTAACCGCCGCGCACCGTCTTGAGGATGATCGGGAAGCCCCCGACCTCGGCGGCGAAGGCCGCCGCGTCCCCGGGGTCCGCCACGATGCGGTGCCGGGGGCTCGGGGCACCGATCTCGTCGAGCCTCGCGCGCATCACCCCCTTGTCCTGGGCGTGCACCAACGCGTCGGGCCCGGGACGGACGGGGATGCCGTCCGCTTCGAGGGCCCGCAGGTGCTCCGTCGGGACGTGCTCGTGATCGAAGGTGATCACGTCACATCCGCGCGCGAAGTCACGCAGCGTAGCCAGGTCGCGATAGTCGCCGATGACGACCTCGCTCACCACCTGGGCCGCAGAGTCCTGCGGGGTGTCACTGAGCAGCTTGAACTTGATGCCGAGGGGGATGCCCGCCTCGTGGGTCATACGGGCGAGCTGACCGCCACCGACCATGCCGACTACCGGGAACGTCACCCTCTTAGGGTATCCGCACCATCGGTGAACACTCGTCCGGCTGTGGTTTGACACAAGAACGGTGCCGGTGGGACAGGGGTCACCAGGCGGTTTACCAGGTACACGGGCGGGTGACAGGAGGGCTGGTTAGCATGGACGGGTTGACGTCACCCGGACGTCTTCCCGACGGACGGGACAGAGCGATCACCATGAGTGAACCCGGCGCGCTGCGCACGCGACTCGACCTGCTCGCCCGCGAGGTCGCCAAGTTCGGGGTGGTCGGCGGTCTCGGCGTCCTGGTGAACCTGGGCGTCTTCAACATCGTCCGGGGTGCCACGGACATCCCGATGGTCCGGGCCAGCCTGATCGCCACGGTCGTCGCGATCGTCTTCAACTACGTGGGGTTCCGCTACTTCACGTACCGCGACCGGGACAAGTCCGGACGCACCAAGGAGATGTCGCTGTTCCTGCTGTTCAGTGTCGTCGGCATGGTCATCGAGAACGGTGTGCTCTACGCGGCGACGTACGGCTTCGGCTGGGACGGCCCGCTCGCGAGCAACTTCTTCAAGTTCTTCGGCATCGGGATCGGGACCCTGTTCCGCTTCTGGTCGTACCGCACGTGGGTGTTCCGCGCGCTGCCCGCGAAGGAGGCGGTGCAGACCGCCGAGTCGTTCCTTGAGCAGGCGCCGCGTCAGCCGAGCCGGCGGCAGCCCGACCGCGTCTGAGCGCCGGGCGGCAGCGCGGGCCGCGCGGGCGCTGACCAGCGCTCGCGACGCCGGGCCGCGTGGGCGGCGGTCAGCGTACGGGGCGTTCCCGCTGGCCCTCCGCGACGCTGCGGCCCTCCCGGCCCAGGAACAGGGCGAAGACCGGCGGCTGCTGCTGGACCAGCTCCAGCCGCCCCCCGTCCGCCTCCGCGAGGTCGCGGGCGACGGCCAGGCCGATGCCCGTGGAGCTGCGGCCGCTGACGGTCCGCTCGAAGATCCGCGCGCCGAGGTCCGCCGGCACGCCCGGGCCCTCGTCGCTGACCTCGATCACCGACTGGTTGCCGGTGACGCGGGTCCGCAGGGCGACCGTGCCGCCGCCGTGCATGAGCGAGTTCTCGATCAGGGCCGCGAGGACCTGGGCGACCGCGCCCGGGGTGCCGACGGCCCGCATCCCCTGCTTGCCCGAGTGGACGATGGCCCGTCCCGCGCTGCGGTAGGCGGGCCGCCACTCCTCGATCTGCTGCTTGATGACCTCGTCCAGGTCGAAGGCGACGGCCGAGCCCGTACGCGGGTCCCTGGAGTTCGTCAGGAGCCGCTGCACGACGTCCGTGAGCCGCTCGACCTGGGTGAGCGCGATCGTCGCCTCCTCCTTGACGGTGTCCAGGTCGTCGGCGAGCGCCACCTCCTCCAGGCGCATGGAGAGGGCCGTGAGGGGCGTACGGAGCTGGTGCGAGGCGTCCGCCGCGAGCCGGCGCTCGGCGGTGAGCATCCGGGCGATGCGCTCGGCGGAGGCGTCGAGGACGTCCGCGACGCGGTCCAGCTCGGCCACCCCGTACCGCTTGTGGCGGGGGCGCGGGTCGCCGGAGCCGAGGCGCTCGGCGGTCTCCGCGAGGTCGGTGAGGGGGGAGGTCAGCTTGTTGGCCTGCCTTACGGCGAGCAGGACGGCGGCGATCACGGCGAGCAGCGCGACCGCGCCGATGATCATGAGGGTGCGGCCCACCTCGGCGGTGACCACCGAACGGGACTCCTCGACGACCACCTGCTCGCCGCGCTCGCCCTCGGCGACGCCCCGGGTGACGTCGCCCTCCGGGCGGGTGCCGATCTCGATGGTGTCGCGGCCGGGGATGTGGATCTGGGCGTACCGCTTGGCGCCGCTCTGCTCGGACAGGATGTTCGGGTTCACCGGTTCGCCGCCGATGAGCCGGCTGTCCACGATCGAGACGATGCGGAGGGCCTCCAGGTCCACGCTCTCCTGGGCGCTGCTGGAGATGGTGCGGGTCTCGACGACGACGAGCGAGAGGCCGAAGACGCCGATGACGACGAGGACGACGGCGAGGGTGGAGTTGATGAGGCGGCGACGCACGGCTGCCCTCCGGGCGGGGACGGTGACGCCTCAGAGCGTACGGGGCGCACCGGCCGGAACGACCCGGGTTCGGGGGCGCGCCCGGGCCGGCGGATCACGGGGCTGCGGGGCCCGGAGCCGTGGGGCCCGGGGCCGTGGGACCGTGGAGCCCGGGGCCGTCGGAGCCCTGGCCGCCCCGGCCGTCGGGCCGCTGCCGTCGGGCCGTCAGGCCGCCCGGGCCCTCGGGCCCTTGGCGTCCGGCCCGGGCGTCAGCTCTTCTCGAAGCGGAAGCCGACGCCGCGGACCGTCGCGATGTAGCGCGGGTTCGCCGCGTCGTCGCCGAGCTTCTTGCGCAGCCAGGAGATGTGCATGTCGAGGGTCTTCGTCGAGGACCACCACGTCGTGTCCCAGACCTCGCGCATCAGCTGGTCCCGGGTGACGACCCGGCCCGCGTCGCGGACCAGGACCCGCAGCAGGTCGAACTCCTTGGCCGTGAGCTGGAGCTCCTCCTCGCCCATCCAGGCCCGGTGCGACTCGACGTCGATCCGTACGCCGTGGGTCGCCGGGGCGACGACGGGCTCGGTGGAGCCGCGCCGGAGGAGGGCCCGGACGCGGGCGAGGAGTTCGGCGAGCCGGAACGGCTTGGTGACGTAGTCGTCCGCGCCCGCGTCGAGCCCGACGACCGTGTCGACCTCGTCGGCGCGGGCGGTGAGGACCAGGATCGGGACCGCGTGGCCCTCGGCGCGCAGCCGGCGGGCGACCTCCAGGCCGTCCATGCCGGGCAGGCCGAGGTCGAGCACGACCAGGTCGACGCCGCCCTGGAGGCCGGCGTCGAGGGCGGTGGGGCCGTCCTCGCGGACCTCGACCTCGTACCCCTCTCTGCGGAGGGCGCGGGCCAGCGGTTCCGAGATGGAGGCGTCGTCCTCGGCGAGCAGTACACGGGTCATGGGGTGATGGTAGTCCGGACGGGTACCGGGTCGGGGCATGATCCTCCGGGACCGGAGAAGCCCTGGAGATCCTGTGGGCATCCTTCATACGACCTTCGAATAACCTCCCGTGGTTGCATCATCACCTGTGATCCATCTCTCAAGTCCTTCCATATCCGGCACTGTCGTGTCGTATGGTGGCTCGACGTCTGTAGCGGTAATCGGGGACCTTTGGCCAGCTTCGCGGGTCGAGGTCCTCTTCTGCGTGAGGTCGGCACAGCCGAACCTTGAGGACAGTGAATGACCTGTGGGCCGGGTCCCGGGGCGCGACGACGCAGCTCCCGGGGCGTGGATCCCGGCGGATTCCCCGTGGCTCCGCCGGTGCCGGCCTCCCCCACCGGGCGCACCACGCTCACAAGGCGAGCGTCCCGACAGAGCAAGGATCGACATGGCGTCCAGCCTGACGACGACTTCGGCCGGAACCCCCGGTTCTGAGAAGACGTTCTTCGGCCACCCCCGCGGCCTGGCCACCCTCTTCATGACCGAGATGTGGGAGCGCTTCTCCTACTACGGCATGCGGGCACTTCTCGTTCTGTACCTGGTCTCCGGCGGCGCGGACGCCGCGACCGGCAGCCAGGGTGGCGGCCTCGCCATGACGGCGGCCACGGCGACGGCCATCTACTCGGTGTACGTCTCGATGGTCTACCTGATGGCCATGCCGGGCGGCTGGTTCGGCGACCGCGTCTGGGGCGCCCGCAAGACCGTCGCCATCGCCGGTTTCGTGATCATGGCGGGTCACGCCTCGCTCGCGATACCCGGCCAGGCGATGTTCTTCGTGGGTCTGGCGCTGGTCGCCGCCGGCTCGGGCCTGCTCAAGGCCAACATCTCCACGATGGTCGGCCACCTCTACGACGGCCCGGACGACCCGCGCCGTGACGGCGGCTTCACGCTCTTCTACGTCGGCATCAACCTCGGTGCCTTCGTGGCGCCGTTCGTGGTCGGCACCGTCGGCGAGAAGGTCAACTGGCACCTCGGCTTCGCGCTCGCCGCGGTGGGCATGGGCCTCGGCCTGATCCAGTTCCTGCTGGGCACCAAGAACCTCAGCGCCAAGAGCAACGTCGTCCCGAACCCGCTCTCCCCGGCGGAGCGCAAGGGCATCCTGGTCAAGGTCTCCCTGGTCGTCCTCCTCGCCGCCGCCTTCTACGGCGTCGTCGTGGCCATGGGCATGTACACCCTGAACTGGGCGCTGGTCCCGATCACCCTCGCGGGTCTGATCATCCCGGTCGCCGTCCTGGTCCGCATCAAGCGCGACAAGGACCTCGACAAGACCGAGCAGTCGAAGATGACCGGCTACATCTGGTTCTTCGTCGCCGCCGCGATCTTCTGGATGATCTACGACCAGGGCGGCTCGACGCTGTCGCTGTTCGCGGACGACAAGACCGCCGACACCGTCTTCGGCTTCGGCTTCCCGGCCACCTGGTACCAGTCGCTCAACCCGCTCTTCGTGATGGCGCTGGCCCCGGTCTTCGCGTGGCTGTGGCTCTGGCTGGCCCGCAGGAACCAGGAGCCGAACACCATCGTGAAGTTCGCGATGGGCCTGGTCCTCGTCGGCGCGTCCTTCTTCGTCTTCGTCGTCCCGATGAACATGGCGGGCGGCGGCGACAAGGTCTCCCCGATGTGGCTCGTCTCGATCTACATGATCCAGACCATCGGTGAGCTGTGCCTCTCCCCGGTCGGCCTCTCGGTCACCACGAAGATGGCGCCGCAGAAGTACGCCTCCCAGATGATGGGCGTCTGGTTCCTCGCCGTCACCGCGGGCGACTGCACCACGGGTCTGCTCTCGCTGGCCGGCGTCGACCTGAACGGGACGGGGATCATCGCCATGCAGGCGACCCTCGCCGTCGCGGCGGGCATCGCGATCTACATGTACCGCAAGAAGGTCCAGGGCCTCATGGGCAGCGTCCACTGACCTCCTCGTGACGCCCGGAGGGCCGCCGCACCGCATCGGTGCGGCGGCCCTCCGCCGTTTCCGGACCGTCAGCGCCTCAGGCGCGCCCACGGAGTGAAGGTGAACACCGCGCCGCCGAGCAGGATCACCGTGCCGGCGACGAGGGCGAGGGCGCGCAGGGCGCCGTCGTCCTCGGCGCCGGTCTCGGCGAGGTTCCCGCCGTCGGAGCCGTCGGAGCCGCCGGAGCCCGAACCGGAGCCGGAACCCGAGCCCGAACCGGAGCCGGAACCCGAGCCCGAACCGGAGCCGCTGCCGGAGCCCGATCCGGAGCCGCCGGCCGCGCCGCCCGCCTGCTTGCTCGTGTCCAGTTCGAGGGAGGCCTTGACGGCCCCCTTGACCTGGCACGGGATCTCCATCGCCGAGCTGCCGAGGGTGACCTTGATGGTCAGCGTGCCGGGGCTGAGCGTGGACGTGCCGGTCGCGCCGGGCTTGTACGTGCCCTTCATGTCCGGCAGGTTCACCGGGTCGCCGAGTTTCAGCGCGGTGGGGTTCGGGGGCCCCGAGACGTTCACCGTGCCGCTGTCGGCCCCGCCGATCCTGACCGCCATGGCGCCCCTCAGGGCTCCCGCCGGGAGGGCCGCGGGGCTGTTCATGACGCCCTTGGCCGTCCGGACCGTGAGGTCGTACACGCCGCCGTTCTTCCTGGCGTCGATGGTCACCCTGCCGTTGATCGACTCCGGGCCGGGGGGCGTGCAGCCGAACGTGACGGCGACCTGCTTGCCGGGGAAGGACGTCTGACCGCCGCCCCCGCCGGAGCCGCCCGAGGACGAGGTGCTGGAGCCGCCGGTCGTGGTCGAGCCGCCGGTGGTGGTCGTACCGCCGCCCGTCGTCGTCCCGCCGGTGGTCGTGCCGCCGCTGGTCGTCCCGCCGGTGGTCGTCGTGGACCCGCCGTTCGTGCCGCCCGTCGTCGTCCCCCCGCCGCCGGCCGTGACCTTGATCGTGGCGCCGGCCGGCACCGTCTCCTTCGGGGTGCACTTGGTGTCCGTGGACAGCGGCTTGGACACGTTGATCGTGTACTTGTCGGGGGTGAGGGTGACCTCGCCCGCCGTGGTCAGCTTCAGCCTGCCCTTCATCTCGGGCAGCACCATCGGGCTGTTCTTGGGGATCGGCGGGTTCTGCCGGGGCCCCTCCATCGCGACGGTGCCGGTGCCCGCGCCGCCCACGGTGAGGACGCCGGTCGGTCTGACCGTGTCCTTGCCGAGGTCGAGCACGTCGGGGTTCTTCGAGGCCGCCTGGACCGTCTTCCAGACGATCTCGACCTCGTCGCCGACCTTCGCCTCCGCCGGTGCCGTGATCAGCACCTTCGTCGTGCCCTGCACGGGCGGAAGTCCGGAGATCGACGGCGGGATGCACTCCGTCTTGTACGAGACCTCGGCGGCCTGGGCGGGGCCGGCGGAAATCAGGATCCCCGCGCCGCCGAGCATCAGCGCGATCCCGGCCGCGCTCATCCTCCGTTGCGTACTCACGCATGTCCCTTCGTCGTCGGGCTGCTCTCTGGGGCTGACGGTGCGGAGTCAGGCCTGAACCACGGCAGGACCGCGGTCGGTTCGTCGTCCCCCGGGCCGCCGGGCGCGGGCTCGCGCGCGGGGCCGGGGGCTCGGGTGCGGAGGCGGGCCAGGGGTGCGGTCCGGGGCCGTGCGCGGGTCAGCGGGCGGGCGGGGGCGGGCGCCGGGCGGACCCGGTCCACCACGGCCATGCCGATCCGGAACAGCGCCGCCGGGACGACCACGGCGAGCAGCAGCCAGAACAGCGTCACGCCCCAGGGCCTGCCGACCCCCCACGGCTGCTCGACCAGGACCTTGCCCCCGTACCGCACGGAGACCTGGTAGTCGCCGTGCGCGCCCGCCGTCAGTTCGACGGGGAGCCGGACGAGGGCCTTCCGGCCGGGGGCGATCGTGCCGCGCCACTGCCGCTCCTCGTACCGCGGGGCGAACACGCCGTGGCTGGAGCCGACCTCGAAGACGGGGTCCTTGACGGGGCCGGAGCCGAGGTTGCCGACGGTGAAGACGACCTCGCGGGCGGGCGGCGCCCCGAACCAGGTGAGGAGGCCGCTGGAGCCGTCGAGGCGGACGGCGGCGAGGACGGCGAGCCGTCCGTCGCCCGAGGCCTCGGGGAGCGGCTTCACGGGATGTCCGGCGACGGTGAACGCGCGGTCGACGGCGTCCTGCTGGCCGGTCACCCCGGCGACGTGCACCACGCAGGGGCAGGGTTCGGGCGGTTCGGCGACCGGGAGCTTGACGCTGAAGGCACCCCGCGCGTTGACCGTGGCGGCCCGGCCCTCGGTGTTGGCGCAGGAGTTGGTGCCGCCGATGACGCCCTTGCCGGGCGCCGCCCGGCCGCAGATCAGCAGCATGAGCAGGGCGCCCGGTTTCCAGCCGCTGCCGCTCACGGTGACCTCGCCGCCCTTGCCGCCCTCCGCCTGGGAGAGTTCGACGGCGGGGCCGGGTGCCGCGGCGGCGGGGGCGGCCGGGAGGAGGCCGAGGGCGAGTACGGCCGCGAGCACGGCCGCCGTACGTGTCCACCTCATGTGTGCGCTCCCGCCGTGGCTCGCTGGGTACGGGACCTGGCGCGCCGCCGTACCGCGTGTCCGCAGCCGCCCGCCGCGAGCAGCAGCAGTCCGGCCGCCCCGGCGACCGCCGGGCCCGAGGTGAAGGAGGCCTCGGCGCGGGCGGTGGCCGGGGCCGCGCCCTCGGCGGTGGCGGTCAGACGGACGGTGACGGAGTCGAGGGCCGGCGGGTCGGGCCAGGCTTCGGTACGGGTGACCCGCCGGCCGGGCTTCAGGACGAGCGGCAGGGGCCGGCCCGGCCGGTCGAGGACGGTGCCGAGGACCCCTTCGGCGCGCACCGCGAGGTGCGGGGCGAGGACGGTGGTGCCCCGGTTGACCAGGGTGTAGCGGAGGGTGCCGGTCGCGGTGTCGACGCGGACGTCCTCGACGGTGAGGGCGGCGAGCCGGGGGCCGCTGACCCGCAGCCGCAGGTCGACACGTACCTCCCGGCCGGCGGCGGTGGCACGTACCGTCCCCCGGTGCTCGCCGGGCGCGGCGTCGGCGGGGACGGTCACGGCGAAGGGCACGTCCGCCCGGGTCCTGGCAGGCACGGTCACCGTCCGGACGGCGAAGGACACGGGTGCGCCCCGGCCGTCGAGCCGCACGGTGAGCGGACGAGTGGCCGGGTTGGTGAGCGACAGGGTGTCCTGGAGGACGCTGCCGGCGGGGCCCTCCAGATAGGCGTAGGGCCGGCCGGCCGCGGCCGCCGCCGTCCAGGAGGCCGGGGCGGCGGGTGCGGGGGCGGCCACGGTCGTGGGGGCGGCCCCGGCGTGGGGCGGGATCAGCCGGGCAAGGCTGTGGCGAGGGTCTCGTGCACGGTGAAGACGGCCTCCGCGCCCGTGATGTGGAACACTCTGGCCACCGCGGGCCGCATGCCCACGAGATGGACGCCGCCGCCGGCGGCCTCCGCCCGCAGTCGGGCGCCCAGGAGCACGTTGAGTCCCGTCGAGTCGCAGAACTCCAGACCCGAGCAGTCGACGACGAGCTTCGAGCGGCCCTCGTCCACCGCCTCGTCCAGCGGGACCCGCAGCAGCTCGGCGGTGTAGTGATCGAGCTCACCCACCGGAGCGAGGACAGCGGTCCCGTCCACCGTCCGGACGTCGACCCGCAACCGCGCGGGCGGTGCGCTGCCGATGTTCTCCCGGTCCATGGCCGTGCCTCTTCTCGCTCTCACGGATGCCGACTGACGTGCCCCGAAGCCTACAAGTGTGATGCCCCCTCGCGCACACGAGGTCTGCCGCATAACCGGACAATTCGGAATATCGATACTTGCGACCTTCACCGTCGAGCAGGTAGGCCTAGGAGGAACACCAGGAACGACCGGCCTCGGAGGCGCCGCAAACCGCAGCAGAAGAACCACGAAGGAGACCCATGTCACCCCGGCTCGACGCCCCGCGTACCCCCGACGCGCCGTCGGCAGCGGTCCTCACGGACCACCCGCTCGGCCATCCCACCGAGCTCCCCCACGCCTTCCCCCACGAGGGCGCGCTCACACTTCCCCTCGACCGGCCGCTCGACGCCATCGGCCCGGTCGACGCCCGCGCCCTGTCGAAGCAGCTCTTCGCCCGGCTCGCCGAGCTCGAAGAGGGCACCCACGAGCACGCGTACGTGCGCAACACGCTCGTCGAACTGAACCTGGCCCTGGTCCGCTTCGCCGCCGCCCGCTTCGGCACCCGCAGCGAGCCGATGGAGGACATCGTCCAGGTCGGCACCATCGGCCTCATCAAGGCCATCGACCGCTTCGAGCTCGCCCGCGGTGTGGAGTTCCCCACGTTCGCGATGCCGACCATCATCGGCGAGATCAAGCGCTTCTTCCGCGACACCTCGTGGTCCGTGCACGTGCCCCGCCGGCTCCAGGAGCTGCGCCTCGAACTCGCCAAGGCGGGCGACGCCCTGGCCCAGCGCCTCGACCGCGCCCCCACCGTCGCCGAGCTCGCCGAGGAACTCGGCATCGCGCCGGAGGAGGTCGTCGAGGGCATGACCGCGAGCAACGCGTACACCGCGAGCTCGCTCGACGCGCAGCCCGACGAGGAGGACGGCCCCGGCGGCGAGGCCACGCTCGCCGACCGGCTGGGCTACGAGGACCGCGGCATCGCCGGCATCGAGTACATCGCCTCCCTGAAGCCGATGATCGCCTCGCTGCCCGCCCGCGACCGGCACATCCTCTCGCTGCGCTTCGTCACCGGCCTGACCCAGTCGGAGATCGGCACCGAGCTCGGCATCTCGCAGATGCACGTGTCCCGGCTGCTCACCCGCACCCTCGCCAAGCTGCGCCGGGGACTCACTCTGGAGGAATGACCTCCACCCGCTCCCCCGAGCCGCCAGACTGGCTGCGGGAAGGGCCCGTTCACGGTCTTTCGACCCGTGACGGGCCCTTTCGCGCGCCACGTCCGGCCCCCGCCCGCGACCGTCCCGGGGGCCAACCGCGTGGTGTGGGCACCGTGTTGACGCGGCGTCCGGAATGGGCCACATTGAGCCCGGGGTTCAGGGGGGAATCACACATGTTCTCTGCGTACGCGGATCTGGAAGAACGCATGCGCGGCCGACTGGGGGGCAGGGAGTGCCTCTACGTGCCGTCGTGCCGCTTCGGGCTGTTCCTCGCGCTGCGCCACTGGTGCAGACCGGGCGGCAAGGTGCTCATGTCACCCGTCAACGACGACGTGATCCTCTTCGTCGTGCTGGCCGCCGGGCTCCGCCCCGTCCAGGCACCGCTCGATCCCCGCGACGGCTCGATCGACCCGTCCGCCGTGCCCGAGTCCGTCTGGCGGGACCTCTCCGCCGTCCTCACCACCAACCTCTACGGCAATCCCGACCCGGCGCCCGAGCTGCGGGGCCACTGCGACCGGCTCGGCATCCCGCTGATCGAGGACGCGGCCCACGCGATCGGCTCCACCGTCGGCGGTCGCCCCGTCGGCACGTACGGCGAGGCGTCCGTCTTCAGCCTCTCGAAGCACACCGGCGCCAGGACCGGCGGCTTCCTCGCCCTCGCCGACCCGGCGCACCGCGCCGAACTGGCCGCCGCCCGTGACGCGCTGCTCCACCCGACCCGGCCCACCGCCGAACTGGTCCACCTCGTCCGGCCGTACGCCGAGTCCACCCTGCGCGGACTGCGCCTGGTCGGGGCCGCGCGGGCGGCCGTCCGGCGGCTCGGCCTGGAGGAGCGGGAGGAGATACGGATGCCGCTCCGCGCCGAGGAACTGGCCCGGGCCCTCACCTCGGCGCCCGCGCTCGACCCCTTCCACTCCTGGGTCCGGGTCGACATGCACGACTACCGGCTGCGGCCCGGAGCCGGCCGGCTCCGCCGCACCACCCGCAGGTTCGGCCGCCTCGACGACGTCCTCGCCACCCACCGCACGGGCACCGCCCTGCTCCTGTCCGGCGGCTACGGCACGGCGGAGGCGTTCCCCGGCCGGGCCGCCGCCGGAGCGTCCCCGGCCGACCCCCCGCAACCGCTCTACCGGGTCCCCCTGCTCGTCGAGGACCGGAACGCGGCCGTCGCCGCCCTCGCCCGGCGCCGGATCACCACCGGCTACCTCTACGACCCGCCGCTCGACAGCTACGCGGGCGCGGCCTTCACGGACCCCTCCCCCGCCCCGGAACCGGCCGCCTGGTTCGCCCGGCACGCCCTCCCGGTCGACCCGCGCCACGCCACCGAGGCCCTCACGGTGCTGCGCGGCGCCGGAATCCGCCCGGCGCGCCCCTCGATGGTCCCCGGCGGGTCGCGGTGACCGGCACGGTACGGCTGCGGGGATCGCGCCGGGACGCGGCGGACGGCGGAGCGGGCGCGGCGCGCCACGCCCCCGCACCGGCCGAGGCGAAGAACGGCGGGAGCGGCGACGGCCCCACGGCGGACTCCGGCGAGGACTCCCTCTTCCGCAACGCCTACGCCCTGATGCTCTCCACCGGCGTCTCGGCGGCCCTCGGGCTCGGCTTCTGGCTGATCGCCGCCCGCCACTACTCGGAGGAGGCCGTCGGCCAGGGCTCGGCCGCCATCGCCGCCCAGCGGATGCTCGCCTCGATCACCGCGACCACCCTGTCCGGCGCGGTCGTCCGGTACGTCCCCCGGGCCGGCCGGGCCACCGGACCGCTGGTCCTCCGGCTGTACCTGTTCAGCACGGTCGTCGTCACCGTGGCCTGCGGTGTCTTCCTGCTCACCCTCGACCTGTGGGGACCCTCGTACGCCCCGCTCGGCAGCCTCTCCGCCGGGATCTTCTTCACCGCCTCCGCGGTCGGCTGGGCCCTGCTGACCCTCCAGGACGGGGTGCTCACCGGCCTGCGGAAGGCGTTCTGGGTCCCCGTCGGGAACGCCGTCTTCTCCCTCGGCAAGCTCGTCCTGCTCGTCCTGCTCGCGGCCGCCGTACCGGTCCTCGGCGTCTTCGTCTCCTGGGCGGCGGCGATCGTGCTGTCCGTCCTGCCGCTGGGCTGGCTGGTGTTCCGCCGCCTCATCCCCCAGCAGGCCCGCGCCGACCGCGACCGCGAGCCGCCGGGCATGCGGGAGATCGGCCGGTTCATCGCCGGGGACTCCGTCGGCGCGTTCTTCAGCCTCATCATGATCAGCCTGCTGCCGGTCATGGTCGCCGTCCGGTTCGACGCCGCCCACAACGCCTTCTTCTACACGGCGTACACCGTCGGCGGGACCATGGAGTTCATGGCCATCAACATGGCCTCCTCGCTCACCGCGCACGCCTCGCACAGCCCCGACTCCCTCGCCGAGGGCGTCCGGGGCGCGCTGCGCCGCATGGTGCTGCTGCTCGTCCCCGTCGTCCTCGTCCTGGTCCTCTTCGCGCCGCTGATCCTCGCCCCCTTCGGCCAGGGGTACCAGGAGAACGGCTCCACCGTGCTGCGGCTGCTCGCCGCCGCCGCGCTGCCCCGTGTCGCCGTCGAGCTGTACATCGGCGTGCTGCGGGTCCAGGGCCGTACCGGCATGCTCGCCGTCCTCCAGGGCGCCATGTGCGTCCTCGTGCTCGGCAGCGCGGCCGTGCTGCTCGGCCCGTACGGCATCAGCGGCGCCGGGTACGCCGTCCTCGGCGCGATGACCCTGATGGCGGTGGCGTGCGTACCGGGCCTGCGGGCCACCCTCAAGGGCCGGACGCCCGCCGAGCGCCCCCGGGCGGCGGCCCGGGTGAAGGAGCGCGAGGAGGACGGGTACGGCACCAACTGGGCGCGGGAGAGCGCCTATCTGCGCGGGGCGCACGACTCGGTGACGCCGGCGTTCGGCATCCCGGTGTACGTGCCGCCGCGGCGCGAGCAGGAGCCCGCGGGCCCGCTCGCCCGGCCGCTGCCGGACCCGGCGCCCCGCACGGCGGGCGCGGCCGCGCCCGACCGGTGGGGCACCTGGCTGTGGCTCCTGCTCGGCCTCGCCGCCGGGCTGTTCTGGCTCCCGCTCGCCCGTTCCGGCGAACTGGACGTCGCCACCCTGTCCGGCACCGGTCTCCTCGACGCCCTGCCCCTCGTGACCCTGCTCGCGGGGCTGCTCCTGGTCGCCCTCCAGGGGGCCGCCGTCGGACTCCGGTACTGGCGGCCCGCGTTCGCCGGAACGGTCCTGCTCGCCACCTTCCTGGCCCTGCACACCGCGCCGCCGCTGCTGGGCCTGCGGCCGGCCGAGGCCGAGGGTCCCGGGGCGGCCCTCCTGGGCGAGGGGATCGAGCGGGCCGTCGCGCCCGTGACCCTCCAGGCGCTGAGCCTGCTCCTGACGGCGGTGCTGCTGCGGGTGGTCGGGGTGGGCGCGCGCGTCACGGCCGGTGTCGTGTGGGTCCTGGTCTGGGCCGCCCGGGCGGACGACGGCCCCCTCGTACACCGTCAGTTCCCCGGTCTTCAGGGAGT
This sequence comes from Streptomyces sp. adm13(2018), assembly GCF_008042145.1. Classification (GTDB taxonomy): domain Bacteria; phylum Actinomycetota; class Actinomycetes; order Streptomycetales; family Streptomycetaceae; genus Streptomyces. Next base: position 193,095 of record NZ_RDBH01000129.1, on the reverse strand, counting down.
CCTTGTACTCGGCGGCGCCGCGCCCCAGGTCGAGCAGCGCGATCCCGGCGGCGGCCGCGGCCTCGGCCATCCGCAGATGGAGGACGAGCCCCGGCGAGTATGTGGCGAACGCGGGGTCGTACGCCGGGAACCAGCAGGACAGCACGGTCTCGGACCGCAGCCCGAAGTGGGCGGCGATCGGGCGGTCCGCGACGTACAGCACGGACAGGACGCCGGAGCAGCCGGGGGCGCGGAGGGCGTGCAGTCGGCGGACGAGCGTGCTGATCCACTCCTGGGCGAAGCGGTCGCCGCGGCCGGTCCTGCGGTACTGGGCGGACTTCCACTCCATGAGGGTGCGCAGGGCCGCCGGGTCGCGCTCGTCGAAGACGAAACGCACCTCGCCGTCCGCCTGGCGGCCGAGCTTGCGCTCCTTGGCGAGGGTGGTCCTGAGGAACTTGGGCGACTGGACGCGGAGCAGGGCCTCGTAGGCCGCGTACCCCTCGCCGACGTCGATCACCGGGGAGGCGAAGGACTCGGCGGCGGCGCCCTCGAAGACCGGCTGCCCGTCCTCCAGGTTGTCGAACTCCCAGACGGCGAGCCCGCAGACGCGGAGCAGCGCCCGGGCGCTGGGGCGGAGTCCGGGGCGCAGCACGGCGCCCTGGCTGTCGGAGACGCCGAAGCCGATGGCGCGGCCACCGCCGAGGAGGCCCTTCTCGTACGGGAGGAAGCCGACCGGCTCGCCCCCCTGGCACCAGACCGCGACCCGGGCGCGGGGGCGGACCTCGCCGACCGCTCGGGTGAACTCCGGTTCCATGAAGGGGTTCGCGGGTGCGCCCGATGTCGCGCGCAGCTCCCGCCACGCCTCGATCTCGCGCTCGCCCAGCTCCGCCGGCCGCACGACGCGCACGCTCACAGCACTCACCTGCCGACTCCCCGTCATCCCCCGCGTACCACCGGGACAGGACGCTACCGGTCCGTGGTCACCCGTGGCAGGGATACCGGGGCATTCCGTGACCGACCCGTGGGCGATGGACCTGCGGGAGTTCGACGGCGGGGCCTAGGGTGCCGGGCAGGAGACACCGACGACGCCCGGGAGCAGCCGATGACCATCCGCCGTGCCGTGCCCAACCTCCGTACGTCGGAGCCGGAGCGGAACCGCGACTTCTACGCGCTGCTCGGGTTCGAGGAGGTCATGAACCACGGCTGGATCGCGACCCTCGCGTCCCCGGCGGCGCCGACGGCGCAGATCAGTCTGATGTCCGCCGACCTGACCGCGCCCGTCGTCCCCGACATGAGCGTGGAGGTCGACGACGTGGACGCGGCCTACGCGACGGTCCGCGCGTCGGGGGCGGAGATCGTCCACCCCCTGACCGACGAACCCTGGGGCGTGCGGCGGTTCTTCGTCCGCGACCCGGACGGCCGGGTGGTGAACGTGCTGGGCCACCGTTCCTGACCGACGGCTCGGAGCGCGCTCAGACCACGCGGACGCCCGACCGCCAGACCTCCGTCACCAGCGGGACGCCCGGCCGGTAGGCCAGGTGGACGTGGGACGGGGCGTCGAGGAGGACCAGGTCCGCGCGCGTGCCGGGGGCCAGGCGTCCGACGTCCGTGCGGCGCAGGGCGGCCGCGCCGCCCGCGGTGGCCGACCAGACCGCCTCGTCGGGGGTCATGCCCATGTCCCGGACGGCGAGCGCGACGCAGAAGGGGACCGAGGACGTGTAGGACGAGCCGGGGTTGCAGTCGGTGGACAGGGCCACCGTCACGCCCGCGTCCAGGAGCCGGCGGGCGTCCGGCCACCGCGCGCGGGTGGAGAACTCGGCGCCCGGGAGGAGGGTGGCGACCGTGGAGCCGCTCGCCAGGGCGTCCACGTCGGCGTCCGTCAGATGGGTGCAGTGGTCCGCGCTCGCCGCGTCCAGCTCCACCGCCAGCTGGACGCCGGGGCCGTACGTGAGCTGGTTGGCGTGCACCCGGGGGTGGAGGCCCTTCGCCTTGCCGGCGGTGAGGATCGCGCGGGCCTGGTCGCCGTCGAAGGCGCCCTTCTCGCAGAACACGTCGACCCAGCGGGCGTACGGGGCGCAGGCCTCCAGCATCTCGCCGGTGACCAGCTCGACGTAGCCGGCGGGGTCGTCGGCGTAGTCGGGGGAGACGATGTGCGCGCCGAGGTAGGTGACCTCGTCGGTGTGCTCGGCGGCGATGCGCAGCGCGCGTGCCTCGTCCTCGACGGTGAGGCCGTAGCCCGACTTCGTCTCGAAGGTCGTGGTGCCCTGGCGGAGGGCCTCGCGGAGGTGGCGGGCGACGTTCGCGGAGAGTTCCGCGTCGGTCGCGGCGCGGGTCGCCGCGACCGTGGTGCGGATGCCGCCGGCCTCGTAGGGGCGGCCGGACATGCGGGCGTTGAACTCGGCGGTGCGGTCGCCCGCGAAGACCAGGTGGGAGTGGGAGTCGACGAAGCCGGGGAGCACCGCGCGGCCGCCGGCGTCGACCCGGTTGTCAGTGGCGGGTGCTTTGCTGGATTCACCGACCCAGACGACACGGTCGCCGTCGATGACGACGGCCGCGTCCTGGATCAGGCCGAGAGGGGTTCCATCACCGGAGGAGGGGTCGTTGGTGACGAGGCTGGCGATGTTGACGATGGCGGTGGCGGTCGTCGCCACGGCGCTGTTCGCGCTCGTGGGGGCGGAGCTCGCCGCCGGGTTGTTCGTCGCCGCGGGGCCCTTGTTCATGATGAGAGGTTTCTCCTTCAGGCGCTTCAGCCGCGCAGGGCGGCGATCGAGTCGGCGAGGGCACGGGGCACGTCCGGCACGGTCCGGTGGACCCCGTCGCGGACGACGTGACGTCCGCCCACGACCGTGTGCCGGACGTCCGCTGCCGACGCTGCGAATACCGCCGTCTCGGCTGCCAGACGCGGTACCGGTCCCGCTGTCCTGACGGAGTCGAGCGCGAGCGTCGTGAAGTCGGCGAGCGCGCCGGGCTCCAGGGTGCCGGCGTCCGGCAGGCCGAGGGCGGCGTGGCCGTCGGCGGTGGCCGCGCGGAGGAGGGCCGCCGCCGTCCAGTGGCCGCGGGTGCGGGTGCGCAGGCGTTCGTTCAGCTCCATCGCGCGGGCCTCCTCCAGGAGGTCGATCACCGCGTGGCTGTCGCTGCCGAGGGAGAGCGGGGAGCCGGCGCGCTGGAGGGCGACGGCGGGACCGATGCCGTCGGCCAGGTCCCGTTCCGTCGTGGGGCACATGCAGGTGCCGGTGGACGTCGAGCCGATGAGCGCGATGTCGGCGTCCGTCATGTGCGTGTTGTGGACGCCGGTGGTGCGGTGGCCGAGCACGCCGTGGTCGGCGAGGAGCTGGGTGGGGGTGCGGCCGTGGGCGGCCAGGCAGGCGTCGTTCTCGGCGGTCTGCTCGGACAGGTGGACGTGCAGGGGGGCCTGCCGGTCCTGGGCCCAGCGGGCGACCGTGGCCAGCTGGTCGGCGGGGACCGCGCGGACCGAGTGGATCGCGGCCCCGATCCGTACCCCGTCGCGTTCCTTGAGGCCGCTGACCCGCTCGGCCCAGGCGTCGGCCGTGCCGTCGGAGAAGCGCAGCTGGTGCCGGTCGGGCGCGGCGCCGAAGCCCGACGACAGGTAGGCCGTGTCGAGGAGGGTGATGCGGATGCCGGCCTCGCCGGCGGCGGCGATCAGGGCCTCGCCCATGGCGTTGGGGTCGGCGTACGGGGTGCCGCCGGGCGCGTGGTGGAGGTAGTGGAACTCGCCGACGGCCGTGATGCCGGCCAGCGCCATCTCGGCGTACACGGCGCGGGCGAGGGCGAAGTAGCTGTCGGGGGTGAGCCGCTGGGCGACGTTGTACATGACCTCGCGCCAGGTCCAGAAGGTGCCGGAGCCGACCTGGACCGTGCCGCGCAGGGCGCGGTGGAAGGCGTGCGAGTGGGCGTTGGCGAGGCCGGGGAGCGTGAGGCCGCGGAGGATCTCGGCGCCCGGGGGCGGGGTGTCGACGCCCGTGCGGACGGTCGCGATCCGGCCGTCGGCGTCCACGTCCAGGGCCACGCCCGGCTCGACGTGGGTGTCGAGCCAGGCGTGTTCCAGCCAGTACGTCGTCAGCGGCACGCCAGCTCCTCCAGTACGTCGGCGAGTGCGAGGACCCCGGCCACGCAGTCGTCCTCGGCCGCGAACTCGGCCGGGGAGTGCGAGACGCCGGTGGGGTTCCGTACGAACAGCATGGCGGTCGGAATCGATTCGGAGAGGATTCCCGCGTCGTGTCCGGCTCCGGTGCCGAGGACCGGGACCTTTCCTGCGCCGCCGAGGATGCGGGACAGCTCGTCGCGCAGGGCGTGCGAGAAGTCCACGACCGGGGTGAAGGACTCGCGGACGACGGTGAGGTCGATGCCGTGCCGTCCGGCGTAGTCGCGGGCCGCCGTCTCGACGCCCGCCACGACGGTGTCGAGTGCGTCCTGGTCGGCGGCGCGGGCGTCGAGCCAGCCGCGGACCAGGGACGGGATGGCGTTGACGCCGTTGGGCTCGACGGCGATCTTGCCGAAGGTGGCGACGGCGCCGGCCAGCTCGGCCTCGCGGCGGGCGGCGAGGACCGTCTCCGCGTAGGTGAGCATCGGGTCGCGGCGGTCGACCAGGCGGGTGGTGCCCGCGTGGTTGGCCTCGCCCGCGAAGTCGTACCGCCACCGGCCGTGCGGCCAGATGGCGGAGGCGATGCCGACGGCGTCCCCGGACAGGTCGAGGGCGCGGCCCTGCTCGACGTGGAGTTCGACGAACGCGCCGATGCGGGCCAGCCGTTCGGGGTCCGGTCCGATGGCGTCGGGGTCGTGGCCGGCCGCCTCCATGGCCTGCGGGAGGGTGGTGCCGTCGGCGTCGCGGAGCTCGTACGCCTGCTCCTTCGTCAGCCGGCCGGCGGTGAGGCGGGAGCCGACGCAGGCCAGGCCGAAGCGGGCGCCCTCCTCGTCGCCGAAGTTGGTGATGGCGAGCGGGCGGGTGAACGAGACGCCGCGCGAGCGGAGTTCGTCGAGGGCGGCGAAGGCGGAGACGACGCCGAGGGGGCCGTCGAAGGCGCCGCCGTCCGGGACGGAGTCCAGGTGGGAGCCGGTGACGACGGCGTTCCCCGCGGTGGGGTCGCCGAGCCAGGCCCACTGGTTGCCGTTGCGGTCGGTCTCGACGTCCATCCGGCGGGCCTCGGCCTGCATCCGGAACCAGAGCCGGCAGTCGGCGTCGGCCCCGGTCCAGGCGTAGCGCCGGTAGCCGCCGGAGGCGTCGCTGCGGCCGAGGGGCCGCAGCGACCGCCACATGGCGTGGAAGCTGTCGCTCACGCGGACGCCTCGTCTTCGGCGCCCTCGCGCATCGGGACCCGGACGCCCTTCTCGTCGGCGACCCGCTCGGCGATGTCGTAGCCGGCGTCGACGTGCCGGATGACGCCCATGCCGGGGTCGTTGGTGAGGACGCGGCGGATCTTCTCGCCCGCGAGCTTGGTGCCGTCCGCGACGGAGACCTGGCCCGCGTGGATGGAGCGGCCCATGCCGACGCCGCCGCCGTGGTGGAGGGAGACCCAGGAGGCGCCGGAGGCGACGTTCACCATGGCGTTGAGCAGCGGCCAGTCGGCGATGGCGTCGGAGCCGTCGAGCATGGCCTCGGTCTCGCGGTACGGGGAGGCCACGGAGCCGCAGTCGAGGTGGTCGCGGCCGATCGCGAGGGGGGCGGCGAGGGTGCCGTTGCCGACCATGTCGTTGAACATGTCGCCGGCCTTGTCGCGCTCGCCCTGGCCGAGCCAGCAGATGCGGGCGGGCAGGCCCTGGAAGTGGACGCGCTCGCCGGCCATCTTGATCCAGCGGTGCAGGGACTCGTTCTCCGGGAAAAGGTCGAGGATCGCCTTGTCCGTCTTGTGGATGTCGGAGGCCTCGCCGGAGAGGGCGGCCCAGCGGAACGGGCCCTTGCCCTCGCAGAACAGCGGGCGGATGTAGGCGGGGACGAAGCCGGGGAAGGCGAAGGCGCGGTCGTAGCCGGCCAGCCGGGCCTCGCCGCGGATGGAGTTGCCGTAGTCGAAGACCTCGGCGCCCGCGTCCATGAAGCCGACCATGGCCTCGACGTGCCGGGCCATCGACTCGCGGGCGCGGACGGTGAAGCCGGCCGGGTCCTTGGCGGCGGCGTCGGCCATGTCGTCGAAGGCGACGCCGACCGGGAGGTAGGAGAGCGGGTCGTGGGCGGAGGTCTGGTCCGTCACGATGTCGATCGGGGCGCCCTCGGCGAGCATCTGGGGGAGCAGTTCGGCGGCGTTGCCGAGGAGGCCGATGGAGAGCGGGCGGCGGGCGTCGCGGGCCTCGACGGCGAGCTGGAGGGCGTGGGCGAGGTTGTCGGCCCTGACGTCCAGGTAGCGGTGCTCGATGCGGCGCTCGATGGCGCGCGGGTCGACGTCGATACAGATCGCGACGCCGTCGTTCATGGTCACGGCGAGGGGCTGGGCGCCGCCCATGCCGCCGAGGCCGGCGGTGAGGGTGATGGTGCCGGCCAGGGTTCCGTCGACCCCTCCCTTACCGATCGAATGCAGCTTCGCGGCGACGGCGGCGAAGGTCTCGTAGGTGCCCTGGAGGATGCCCTGGGTGCCGATGTAGATCCAGGACCCGGCGGTCATCTGGCCGTACATGGTGAGGCCGAGCTGCTCCAGGCGCCGGAACTCCTCCCAGTTGGCCCAGTCGCCGACCAGGTTGGAGTTGGCGATGAGGACGCGCGGGGCCCACTCGTGGGTCTGCATGACGCCGACGGGGCGGCCGGACTGGACGAGCATCGTCTCGTCCTGCTTGAGCGTCCGGAGGGTGCGGACCATGGCGTCGAAGGAGCGCCAGTCGCGGGCGGCCTTGCCGGTGCCGCCGTAGACGACGAGCTTGTCGGGGTGCTCGGCGACCTCGGGGTCGAGGTTGTTCTGGAGCATGCGGAGGGCGGCTTCCTGCTGCCATCCCAGGGCGCTCAGTTCCGTACCGCGCGGGGCCCGTACGGGGCGGGGTCCTGACATGGCGTGCCTCCTCGATTGTCGACTGGATATTCACATCCTGTCGTCATGAATAGTTGTAGTCAACAGCTGCGGGGCCGCACGTCCCGGTGGTGGGATGGACCCATGGCCTCCTCCCGCCGCGATCTCGCCGTCCGCGCCTCCGTCGACCAAGGTCTCCTCTCCCCCGCCGAACCCGTCGTCGCCCTCCTCGACACCGCCGGCATCCGCGCCTCCGCCGCCGCCCTGACCGGCGCGTTCGCCGCCGTCACCGACGCACCCGTGCTGCACGCCTTCGCGGTCAAGGCCTGCCCGCTCGTCCCCGTCCTGCGGCTGCTCCACGAGGCCGGGCTGGGCGCCGAGGTCGCCAGCCCCGGCGAGCTGGCCCTCGCCCGCGCCGCCGGGATCCCGGCCGCCCGGACCGTGCTCGACTCCCCCGCCAAGACCCCGGACGAACTGCGCCAGGCCCTCGCGCTCGGCATCGCCGTGAACGCCGACAACCTCCAGGAGCTGGCCAGGCTCGACGCGCTCGTCGCCGCCGCGCCCACCGCCTCGCCCCTCGGAATCCGGGTGAACCCGCAGATCGGAGCCGGTTCCATCGGAGCCCTCTCGACCGCGACCGCCACCTCCAAGTTCGGCGTGGCGCTCCGCGACGAGGGCGCCCGCAAGACCCTCGTCCAGGCCTGTCTGGAGCGCCCCTGGCTGACCCGGCTGCACACCCACACCGGCTCCCAGGGCGTCCCGCTCGCCCTGATGGCGGAAGGCGTCGGGGAGGCGTACGCGCTCGCCGAGGAGATCAACCACGCGGCCGGCCGGCAGCAGATCGACACCCTCGACATCGGCGGCGGCCTGCCCGTCGACTTCCACTCCGACGAGGAGAACCCTACGTACGCGGAGTACGCCCGGCTGCTCGCCGACACCGTCCCCGGGCTCTTCGACGGGCGCTACGGCCTGGTGACCGAGTTCGGCCGCTCGCTGCTCGCCAAGCACGGCACGGTCCTCGCCCGGGTGGAGTACACCAAGACCTCCGGCGGCCGGCCGATCGCCGTCACCCACGCGGGCGTGCAGGTCGCCACCCGGACGGTCTACGCCCCCGAGGCCTGGCCGCTGCGCGTCCTCGCGTACGACTCCGGGGGCCGCCCCCGCACCGGGGAGGTCACCGTCCAGGACGTCGCGGGCCCCGCCTGCTTCGCCGGGGACCTGCTGGCCACGGGCCGGGAGCTGCCGCTGCTGCACCCGGGGGACGTGGTGGCCGTCCCGGACACCGGCGCGTACTACTTCGCGCACCCCTACGCGTACAACAGCCTGCCCCGGCCGGGCGTCCACGGCTTCACGGTGACGGAGAAGGACGGCGGGGGCGGGGCAGGCTGTTGTACGCGTAGGGGTGCGCGAAGTAGTAC
>NZ_RDBH01000129.1:158144-184651 GCF_008042145.1 Streptomyces sp. adm13(2018) | reverse complement strand
ACCTCCGCCCCCGCTGATGCCCGCTCTGTTACCGGCCCTGCCGGTGGCCGATCCCGACATCGCCCTGCTGCGCCGGCTCCGTGACGCCCTGGAGGCACACCTGTGATGAGGCGTGCCCTGCGCCTGCGCGCCGAAAGGAAACAGCTCATGACCGCAGAAGCCGAGGTCCTCGGCGAGCTCAGACGGCTGCGGGCCCGGCTGCCCCAGCTGACCGGTGCGCTCGCCGCCAGCGCCGACGGACTCGTCCTGGCCCACGACACCGTGGACGGCGAGGCCGAGAGCGTGGCCGCGCTGACCGCGGCGGCGCTCGGCGTCGGCATGCGGCTGACCGAGAGCACCGGCCAGGGCCGGTTCCGGGAGCTCCTGGTGCGCGGCGAGAACGGCTATGTGGCGACGTACGCGGCGGGCGGCTCGGCCGTCCTGACGCTGCTCGCCGAGCCCCGGATCAACGTCGGGCGGCTCCACCTGGAGGCCCGCAGGTCCAGCGTCCGGATAGGCGAGCTCGTCGACGGCGCCCTGGAGCGCAGAGACCTGAACTGACGGAACGAACCCCGAGCAGCACGAGCAGCACCCGAGCGACCCGTACACGAGAAGACACCACGTACACGAGAAGGAAGTGCGACACCCATGGCTAACACCGAGTCCTCCCTCAAGGAAGCCGCCGCCATCGAAGGCGCCATCGGCGCGGCCCTCGTCGACTACACGAGCGGGATGGCGCTGGGCACGATCGGCGGCGGCAAGGACCTCGACCTCAACATGGCCGCGGCCGGCAACACCGACGTCGTCCGGGCCAAGGTCCGGACGATGGAGATGCTCGGCCTCGGCGAGGAGATCGAGGACATCCTGATCACCCTCGGCCGCCAGTACCACATGATCCGGCTGCTCAAGGGGCAGGGCAAGAACGGTCTGTTCCTGTACCTCGCCCTGGACAAGGAGCGGGCGAACCTCGCGATGGCCCGCCACCAGCTGAAGAAGATCGAGGCCGAGCTGGACGTCTGACCGGCCCTCGCGGGCGTGGGGCCTACTCGACGAACAGGCCCCGCGCCGCCGCCTTCGCGTCGAACTCCTCCAGCCGCGCCTGCGCGTCCGGGAGCCCGTCCGCCATGGCCTCCAGCAGGACCCGGCCGAGCATCATCGGCGCACAGGCGGTGTCGAAGGCGAGCCCGGTGCCGACGGCGGCCGGGATGAGCAGGTCGCTGTGCGCGGCGACGGGCGCGAACGCCGACTCGGCGACGGTCACGACCGCGAGCCCGGCCGCCCTCGCGTACTCCAGGGCCTCCACGACCTCCCGCGGGTGCCGCGGGAGCGCGAAGCACAGCAGCGCCGTGGCCCCGGCGCGCACGGCGGCGTCGACGCGGTCCGTGAGCATGGAGCCGGCCTCGTCGAGCAGCCGGACGTCCGGGTGCACCTTGGCGGCGAAGTAGGCGAAGCCGCGCGCCTGCGAGGAGGCGGCCCGCAGACCCAGCACGGGCAGCGGGCGCGAGCGGGCCAGCAGCCGGCCGGCCTGCTCGACGGGCCCGGGGTCGGCGAGCAGCCCGGCCAGGTGCCGGAGGTTCTCGATCTCGGCGAGGACGGCCTGCTGGTACTCGTTGGGCCCCTCGCCCTCCCCCTCGGCCGTGCCCGGCCCGGGGGGCGCGACCTCGCGCAGATGGCGGCGGAGCGCGGGATACCCGTCGAAGCCGAGCGCGACGGCGAAGCGGGTCACGGACGGCTGACTGACCCCGGCGAGCTCGGCGAGCTCCACGCTGGACAGGAAGGGCGCGTCGGCGGCCCGGCGCACCATGCAGTGCGCGATCCGCCGCTGTGTCGGCGTCAGCCGGTGCCCCTCGAAGAGCGCCTGCAGCCGCCCGGCCGGGTTGTCGCTCACGCCGCCGCCCCTCTCTCCCGCCTATTCACCCATGATGGGCTCTGCATAAGGATATGCAGGGGGTGCGCGGGAGAGAAGCGGGAACGGGAAAGACCGCCGGGACGGCCCGTTCGGGCCTTCCCGGCGGGAAGTCGGCGCGGGGACCGCCGCACCCCCGGAACCGGGGGGCGGGACGACGGCGGTCCCCGCGAGGACACGGGCCCGGGTCAGGGCCGGTCTCCGTGTCCGTGGCGTCGTCGGGAGGTCCGGGAGCCGCTCCGGAAGTCCGTGACGCCGACAACCACTACTGTGCCGGAGGCGTGTTAAGCGGGTGCTGCGTGGACGTGTCGCCCTCGTACCGATTGCGCGAACGCGCCCGCCGCACCCGCCCGGGGACTACTTCCCGCCGTTGGCCAGGAAGGCCAGCAGGTCCTGGCGGCTGACCACGCCGGTCGGCTTGCCCTCGACCAGGACGATCGCCGCGTCGGCGGTCTCGCCGAGGACGTGCATCAGGTCGCCGACGGGCTCGCCGGAGCCGACCTGCGGCAGCGGGGCGCTCATGTGCTGCTCCAGGGGGTCCTCCAGGGAGGCGCGCTTCGTGAAGAGGGCGTCGAGCAGCTCGCGCTCCACGACCGAACCGACGACCTCGGCGGCCATCACGTCGGGGTGGCCGGCGCCCGGCTTCACGATCGGCATCTGGGAGACGCCGTACTCGCGGAGCACCTCGACGGCCTGGCCGACGGTCTCGTCCGGGTGCATGTGGACGAGGGAGGGCATGGTGCCGCCCTCCTTGTGGCGCAGGACGTCGGCGACGGTGGCGGTGGAGGTGTCCTCCAGGAAGCCGTAGTCGGCCATCCACTCGTCGCTGAAGATCTTCGACATGTAGCCGCGGCCGGAGTCCGGCAGCAGGACCACGACGACGTCGTCCGGGCCGAGTTCGCGCGCCACCTCCAGCGCGGCCACGACGGCCATGCCGCAGGAACCGCCGACGAGGAGGCCCTCCTCCTTGGCGAGGCGGCGGGTCATCTGGAACGAGTCCTTGTCGGACACGGCGACGATCCGGTCCGTGACGTTCCGGTCGTAGGCGGTCGGCCAGAAGTCCTCGCCGACGCCCTCGACGAGGTACGGGCGGCCGGAGCCGCCGGAGTAGACCGAGCCCTCCGGGTCGGCGCCGATGACGCGCACGGAGCCGCCGCTGACCTCCTTGAGGTAGTTGCCGGTGCCGGAGATGGTGCCGCCGGTGCCGACGCCCGCGACGAAGTGGGTGATCTTCCCCTCCGTCTGCTCCCACAGCTCGGGGCCGGTGGTCTCGTAGTGGGAGCGCGGGTTGTTCGGGTTGGAGTACTGGTCGGGCTTCCAGGCACCGGGCGTCTCACGGACGAGGCGGTCCGAGACGTTGTAGTACGAGTCCGGGTGCTCCGGGTCGACCGCGGTCGGGCAGACGACGACCTCGGCGCCGTACGCCCGCAGGACGTTGATCTTGTCGAGGGACACCTTGTCGGGGCAGACGAAGATGCACTTGTAGCCCTTCGTCTGCGCCACGATGGCCAGGCCGACGCCGGTGTTGCCGGACGTGGGCTCGACGATGGTGCCGCCGGGCTTGAGCTCGCCGCTCTGCTCGGCGGCCTCGATCATCCGCAGGGCGATCCGGTCCTTGACCGAGCCTCCGGGGTTGAAGTACTCGACCTTGGCCAGGACGGTCGCCTGAATGCCCGCTGTGACGCTGTTGAGCTTCACCAGCGGGGTGTTGCCGACGAGGCTGATCATCGAGTCGTGGAATTGCACCGTAATCTCCGGGGTCTCCGTAATGGTGTGGCCAGCGTATGCGTAGTCGGAGCGGGTTACGGGGCAGTTAGACCCTGAACGGCTTGAAGGAGGTGACGGCCTCATGTCGAGGGCGAGGGTGGCGCGGCGGATCGCGGCGGGTGCGGCGTACGGCGGCGGGAGCATCGGGCTGCTGGGTGTGGCGGCGGTGGGCGTCCTGCTGGCCGAGATGCAGATCGCGAAGCGGACGGTGGGCGGTGGAGCGGCCCCGCTGCCGCCGGGGGCGGACGGCCTCTACGGCCGGGCGTTCGGCCCGGACGACCCCCTGCGACTGGCCCTTCTGGGTGATTCCACGGCGGCGGGTCAGGGGGTGCGACGCTCGGGCCAGACGCCCGGCGCGCTGCTCGCCTCCGGCCTCGCGGCGGTCGCGGAGCGGCCGGTGGTGCTGCGGAACGTGGCGCTCTCCGGCGCCCGCTCGGACGACCTGGAGCGCCAGGTGTCGCTGCTGCTGACCCAGCCCCTCGGTCCGCCGGACGTCTGCGTGATCATGATCGGGGCGAACGACGTGACGCACCGGATGGCGCCGACGGAGTCGGTACGGCTCCTGGCGTCGGCGGTCCGGCGGCTGCGGACGGCCGGCGCGGAGGTGGTGGTCGGGACCTGCCCGGACCTGGGGACGATCGAGCCGGTCTACCAGCCGCTGCGCTGGCTGGCCCGGCGGGCCTCCCGGCAGCTGGCGGCGGCGCAGACGATCGTGGTGGTCGAGCAGGGCGGGCGGACGGTGTCGCTGGGCGACCTGCTCGGCCCGGAGTTCGCCGCCAACCCGCGCGAGATGTTCGGCGTGGACAACTTCCACCCCTCGGCGGAGGGGTACGCGACGGCGGCGATGGCCGTGCTGCCGACGCTGTGCGCGGTGCTCGGGGTGTGGCCGGAGACGGACCGCCTGGAGCCGGCGCGGCGGGAGAACATGCTGCCGGTCGCGAAGGCGGCGGCCGAGGCGGCGCGGGAGGCGGGCACGGAGGTCACCGGTGCGCGCGCCCCCTGGGCCCTGCTGAAGCACCGCCGGCGGCGGCGTCTGCCGGTCCCGGCGGAGGCGGCCCCGGACGCCCGGGGGGAGGGTGCCGCGGAGACCCCCGCCTCCACCAACTGAGCGCTCGCTTAGAAAAGAGGCCCGCATCACACGCCCGGGGCGGTGACCCCGTGCGGTACGTGCGGGTAACTTCCCTTTCTGTCCGCCCACTCCGCACCCTCATGGAGCCGTGATGCCCGAAGCCGTGATCGTCTCGACCGCCCGCTCGCCCATCGGCCGGGCCTTCAAGGGCTCCCTGAAGGACCTGCGGCCGGACGACCTCACCGCGACCATCGTCCAGGCCGCCCTGGCGAAGGTGCCGGAGCTCGACCCGCGCGACATCGACGACCTGATGCTGGGCTGCGGTCTGCCCGGCGGCGAGCAGGGCAACAACCTGGGCCGGATCGTGGCCGTACAGATGGGCATGGACCACCTCCCGGGCTGCACGATCACCCGCTACTGCTCCTCCTCGCTGCAGACCTCCCGCATGGCGCTGCACGCGATCAAGGCGGGCGAGGGCGACGTCTTCGTCTCGGCCGGTGTCGAGATGGTGTCCCGCTTCGTGAAGGGCAACTCGGACTCGCTGCCCGACACGCACAACCCGTTCTTCGCCGAGGCCGAGGCCCGCACCGCCGAGGTCGCCGCGTCCGAGGGCTCCACCTGGCACGACCCGCGCGAGGACGGCGTCATCCCCGACGCGTACATCGCCATGGGCCAGACCGCGGAGAACCTGGCCCGGCTCAAGGGCATCAGCCGCCAGGAGATGGACGAGTTCGGCGTCCGCTCGCAGAACCTCGCCGAGCAGGCCATCAAGAACGGCTTCTGGGAGCGCGAGATCACCCCGGTGACGCTCCCGGACGGCACCGTCGTCTCGGCGGACGACGGCCCGCGCGCCGGGGTCACCCTGGAGGGCGTGCAGGGCCTCAAGCCGGTCTTCCGCCCCGACGGCCTGGTCACCGCCGCCAACTGCTGCCCGCTGAACGACGGCGCCGCCGCGCTCGTGATCATGTCGGACACCAAGGCCGCCGAGCTGGGCCTGACCCCGCTCGCCCGCATCGTCTCCACCGGCGTCTCGGGCCTCTCCCCCGAGATCATGGGCCTCGGCCCGGTCGAGGCCTCGAAGCAGGCCCTCAAGCGCGCCGGCCTGACCATCGGCGACATCGACCTGGCCGAGATCAACGAGGCCTTCGCGGCCCAGGTGATCCCGTCCTACCAGGACCTGGGCCTCGACCTGGACAAGGTGAACGTCAACGGCGGCGCCATCGCCGTCGGCCACCCCTTCGGCATGACCGGTGCCCGGATCACCGGCACCCTGATCAACAGCCTCCAGTTCCACGACAAGCAGTTCGGCCTGGAGACCATGTGCGTCGGCGGCGGCCAGGGCATGGCGATGGTGATCGAGCGGCTGAGCTGAGCCGGAGCGGAGGGTAGGGGTCGCCCGAGGAACGAGGGCGGCACCTGCCCGCAGCGGTGGCGAGGCGCAGCGCGACCAGAAGAGCGAGCGGCTGAGCTGAGCCGGAGCGGAGGGTAGGGGTCACCCGAGGAACGAGGGCGGCACCTGCCCGCAGCGGTGGCGAGGCTCAGCGCGACCAGAAGAGCGAGCGGCTGAGCTGAGCCGGAGCGGAGGGTAGGGGTCGCCCGAGGAACGAGGGCGGCACCTGCCCGCAGCGGTGGCGAGGCGCAGCGCGACCAGAAGAGCGAGCGGGTGTCCTAGGGCCGGGCCCCGGCCGCCGGGCGCCTGCCGCGGGACGGGGAGTGCGCCGGGGCGCGTCTCCCCGGGCCGAGCCGCCCAACCGCACCGCGTCCGAGCCGTGACCGAATCTCCCCCAGGATGTGACCTACGTCCCGGGGGAGTTCGTTTTCGCAGGTCAGAGCCGTTTCGGGACCAAACGCCTGGCAGAAATACCTGTCCAATTCGTGACGTAATGCACTGACAGCGGGCCCCACCCCGGGACAAGCTGATGTAGGAAGTCGGGGGGATCGACTCGGAATCGGGAGTACGTCAGTGAGCGCCATGCCTCTTGCCCTGCTGCTGACCACGGCCGCTGCCACGGCCGTGGGCGCTGCCGCCCTGCACGCCGTCCACGGTCTCCGCAAGCAGGTCACCGCCCTGCGGAGCGAACTGGCGGCCGGGCACGGCGTCACCGTTCCCGCGGCCCGTGCCACCCCCGCCGCCGAGATACGGGCCGCGGTCGCGGAGGCGCTGGCCGAGGAGCGCGAGCGCGAGCTCGCCGAGGCGCGGGCCTTCTGGGCCGCGCAGGAGGCCCGGGACGCGGCCGACGCCCCGTCCCTGCTGGGCGGCCTCGGCGGCCCGGTCGACGACGGCACCTTCTTCGTCCCCCGCCAGGCCGACTTCGTGGGCCTGGAGGCGATGGCCCTGGAGGCCATGGAGGCGGAGGCGGCCGCGCTCGACGGCCCCGACGCGCTGGACCCGCTCGACCCGCTCGACCCGGTCGACGCCTTCGAGGAGTACCCGGAGGACTCGGCCGAGCTTGCCGCGGCCCGCCGCAGGCACCCCTCGCACCCGGACTTCGTGCCCGTGCAGACCCCCGTCGTCACCGACCACGAGCGGACCGTCGCCCGCCTCGAGGAGCTGGCGGTCACCGCCACGGCGCTGACCGACGTGCGCCCGGGCCCGCTCGGCACGCTCGACGTGTACGTCTTCGCGGACGGCACCACGCTCTGTATGACGCCGGGGCACCGCGAGACCGCGGAGCGCCTGGCGGAGGCCCTGCACTCCGGCCGCACGCCGGTGCTGCTCGGGGGCTCGGGCGTCTCGGGCGCCTTCGCCCTCACCTTCTCGTACGGCGACGGCGACGACGAGAACGTCTACATCCTCGCGGACCGCGTCATCGCGTCCCTCTGATTCCGCGCCCCTCGCACCGCTCGGCCCCTGGGGGCCTCGCGGTCTTCGGGGCACCGCGGCGGCCTCCGACCGCCGGGCCCGTGCGCTCCGCTCCGAACGCACGCGGGCGGGCGCCACTCCGGCCGACCGGCACCGCGCCCCGCACCGGGCGGCGCCGCAGCCCCGGGCGCTCTGGCCGCCCTACAGCCCCGAGCGCTCCGCCGCCGCGCGGACCAGCCCCACGGCCTCCGCCAGCTCCCTCTCACGGGAGTCGGCCGGGGCCGTTCGCAGGATCTCGGCCAGATCGTTCCCGGCGACGACCAGCTGGTCGGCCACGGTGAAGACCCCCGCGTCCGGCATCGTCCTGGGCTCCCGCCCCGGCTCCTCGGCGCGCTGGGCGCGTGCCGCCAGCTCCCGGGCGAGGGCCAGGCCCTCGGCAGCCGCACCGCGCTGGAGGCGGCTCTGCGGGGCGGCCCGCAGCCGGTCGGCGAAGCGGTCGACGGCCGCGGTCAGTTCACTCGTATCGCGCACCCCGCGACCCTACGCGCCGCCCCGGGCCCCTTGCCAACGGGCGCGGGCTTGGGCACGGTGACGTGAGGAAGTGCCAGGAGTACGAGGAGCACGCGGTACGACGCGTCCGGAGGCGCCGATGTCCCCTACATTCTCCGCTGAGACCCACCGCAACATGCTGGCCCGCATCCCGGGCCGCACCGGTCGTGAGATCGCCGACTGGATGCGCACCGTCGAGGAGGGGCCCTCCCTCCTCCGGTTCGAGGAGCGCGTGAGCTGGCTGCGCGGGGCGCACGAGCTGGCGTACGGCCACGCGAAGGCGATCCTGCACGAGTACGACCTGCGGCGGGCGGCCCGGAGACTCCTCTGAGGTCCGGCCGGCCGCCCGGACCGCGGAGCGGGAACGCGGAAGGGCCCGCCCGGCACGAAGCCGGACGGGCCCTTCCCCCGAGTCGGGACGCGTCAGTCGTCGCCCTGCAGGATCGACAGCAGACGCAGCATCTCCAGGTAGATCCACACCAGGGTCATGGTGAGACCGAAGGCGGCCAGCCAGGCCTCCTCGCGCGGCGCGCCGTAGGTCACGCCGTCCTCGACCTGCTTGAAGTCGAGGGCGAGGAAGCAGGCGCCCAGGATGATGCCGATGACACCGAAGAGGATGCCGAGGCCGCCGCTGCGGAAGCCGAGGCCGTCACCGCCGGCGAAGACGGCGAACAGCAGGTTGGTCACCATGAGGAGCATGAAGCCCATCGCGGCGGCCATCACGAAGCCGTAGAAGCGCCGGTTGACCCGGATCCAGCCCATCTTGTAGGCGATCAGCACGCCGGCGAAGACCGCCATCGTGCCGAGGACCGCCTGGATGACCACGCCGTCCGCGATGTACGTCGACACGGCGGCCGAGATGACACCGAGGAAGACGCCCTCGAAGGCCGCGTAGCCCAGGATGAGCGCCGGCGACGGCTTGCGCTTGAAGGACTGCACGAGCGACAGCACCAGGGCGACCAGGGCGGCGCCGATGGCGATGCCGTAGGACTTGCCCAGGTTGGCGGGGTCGACCGGCAGGAGCAGCCAGGACAGGACGGCGGTGAGCACGACCGTGCCGAGCGTCATGGCCGTACGGCTCACGACGTCGTCGATCGTCATCACATTGCCGCGGGCCTGCTGCGGGGCACCGGGCTGGGTGTCCTGCGGGGCGTACGGGTTGGTGGCGTACGGGTTCGTCGCGCCCTCGGCGTACGGGTTGCCGGCGGCGTACGGGTTGGTCCCGACGGCGGGGCCCCCGGCCTGCGGCTGCTGGCCGTTGAAGCCCGCGGTGCCGTTGTCGCGGCTGAACCCCCGTCGCGAGAAGACCGGGTTGCTGCTCCTCATCTCACTCCTCCATGGCGTGCCGCATGCGCGCGGCCTCGCGTCAAGAGTAATGCGTAGGCAAAAGAAACTCTCTAGTGCTCGGGGAGGATCTTTTCCCGTACGGTTTCGGTCTTCGTACGTAGGTGTCGCGGAGCGTCACGGTGGCCCGCGCGTGTGTGCGGGGCTTCTCCGGGCCGCAGGCGTCCCGCCTGGGGGCCGGGGTGGTGCCCGGAACCGGACTCGAACCGGTACGGCCCGAAGGCCAGCGAGGTTTAAGCTCGCCGTGTCTGCATTCCACCATCCGGGCGTCGCGAAGCTCCGCGTTGGCACGTGAGCCTATCGGGGCGCATCCCTCGTTCAGCCGAAACATCATCCCGATGTTGTCTTATTTTATTGATGCTTGAGGGTGCGTCAGCGCAGGTGGGGGCCGTTTCGCCGGACTGTGACAGGGGTCGCAGGCGCAAAGCCGCACCCCCCGGAATGACGAAAAGTCGTCGCACGTCTGTCACGTCGGCGCGAACCCGTCTCTCAGGGCCGCCGTCATACCTCAGGAGGAGGATCGGAGCCCCCGGTCCGACTCGAGACTGCCCCGGGAACGGGCACGTGGGCGGACGATCCGAGCGAGAACGCCCGACACGATGGAGGAGTTCCCCCAGCAGCCCCGCAGTGACAGGAGTCCCTCGTGACCACCACCCCCACCGTGTCCCGCGCCACCGCGGTGGCCGCCCGCGCCACGGATCTCTCCAAGGTCTACGGACACGGCGAGACCCAGGTGGTCGCGCTCGATCACGTCACCGTGGACTTCCGCCAGGGCGAGTTCACCGCGATCATGGGCCCCTCCGGCTCCGGCAAGTCGACGCTCATGCACTGCGTCGCCGGCCTGGACTCCTTCTCCTCCGGCTCGGTCCGGATCGGCGAGACGGAGCTCTCCACCCTCAAGGACAAGCAGCTCACCCAGCTGCGCCGGGACAAGATCGGCTTCATCTTCCAGGCCTTCAACCTGCTGCCGACCCTGACGGCCCTGGAGAACATCACGCTGCCGATGGACATCGCCGGCCGCAAGCCCGACAAGCAGTGGGTCCAGCAGGTCATCGACATGCTCGGCCTCTCCGCCCGGCTCAGCCACCGCCCGACCGAGCTGTCCGGAGGCCAGCAGCAGCGCGTCGCCGTGGCCCGCGCCCTCGCCTCCCGCCCCGAGATCATCTTCGGTGACGAGCCCACCGGAAACCTGGACTCCCGCTCGGGCGCCGAGGTCCTCGGCTTCCTGCGCAACTCGGTCCGCGAGCTGGGCCAGACCGTCGTCATGGTCACCCACGACCCGGTCGCCGCCTCCTACGCGGACCGCGTGATCTTCCTCGCCGACGGCCGGATCGTCGACGAGATGCTGCACCCGACGGCGGACGGCGTGCTCGACCGCATGAAGGCCTTCGACGCCAAGGGCCGTACGAGCTGACGCGCCGGCGCCGGAACCGGACTCGAACCGGTACGGCGCCGCCCAGCCGCCCCGACTCCCGCCGTCCCTCCTCCTCCAGGACACACCCATGTTCCGTACCGCCCTGCGCAACGTCCTCGCGCACAAGGCGCGGCTGCTGATGACCGTCCTCGCCGTGATGCTCGGCGTGGCCTTCGTCTCCGGCACCCTCGTCTTCACCGACACCCTCGGCCAGGCCTTCCGCAACCAGTCGGCCAAGAGCTACGACGACGTCGCCGTCGCCGTCGAGATGTACCCGTCCGCCGAGGAGGCCCGGAAGACCCCCGGCCTCTCCCAGCAGGTCGTCGACAAGGTCGCGAAGGTCGACGGGGTCGCCTCCGTCACCCCCCGCGTCGACGGCTTCGCCGGTGTCCCCGACAAGAACGGCAAGCTGATCGGCGCCGGCTGGTCCAACAAGGGCACCAACTTCGCCCCCGGCAAGGACGGCAAGGACCGCGCCTACAGCTTCACCTCCGGCGACGGCCCCGCCTCCGACGGACAGGTCGCGCTCGACAAGGACACCGCCGACAAGGGCGGCTACAAGGTCGGCGACACCGTCCGGGTGGCCACCAACGGACCGGTCAAGGAGTACGAGCTCTCCGGCGTCTTCACCACCGAGGACGGCGCCGTCAACGCCGGCGGCAGCCTGGTCGTCTTCGACCGCGCCGTCGCGCAGAGGCTCTACCTGAAGCCCGGCTTCTTCCAGAACCTGACCGTCACCGCCGCCCCCGGCGCGGACGCGGTCGCACTCCGCGACAAGATCCTGACGGTCGTCCCGAAGTCCGCCACCGCCCAGACCGGCGCCGTCCTCGCCGACCGGCAGGCCAAGGACATCGAGGCCGGTCTCGGCGCCCTCAACCAGGTGCTGCTCGGCTTCGCCGGCATCGCCCTCTTCGTCGGCGTCTTCCTCATCTCCAACACCTTCACCATGCTGGTCGCCCAGCGCACCAAGGAACTCGCCCTGATGCGCGCCGTCGGCGCCTCCCGCAGGCAGATCACCCGCTCCGTCCTCGCCGAGGCCGGACTGGTCGGCCTGCTCGCCTCCGCCGTCGGCTACGTCCTCGGCATCGGTCTCGCCGTGGGACTGCGCTCGGGCATGAACGCCTTCGACCTGAAGGTCCCGGACGGCCCGCTGGTCCTCGGCGCCACCCCGGCCGTCGCCGCCTTCGCCGTCGGCGTGCTGATCACCACGCTGGCCGCCTGGCTGCCCGGCCGCCGGGCCGCGAAGATCCCGCCGGTCGCCGCCATGAACAGCGTCCACGCCAGCGCGAGCACCAAGTCCCTCGTCGTACGGAACTCCATCGGCGCCGCGTTCACCGCGCTCGGTGTCGTGCTCATCGTGCTCGGCGCGGGCCAGGGCGGTGACAACGGCCGCCTCCTGATCGCCGGCGGAGCCTTCCTCACCCTCATCGGCGTGATCGTCCTCATCCCGTTCCTCTCGCGGCCCGTGATCGCCCTGATCCGGCCCCTCTTCGTGGGCGTCTTCGGGGTCTCCGGCAAGCTCGCCGGGCTGAACGCGGTCCGCAACCCGCGCCGCACCGGCGCCACCGCCTCCGCGCTCGCCATCGGCCTGACCCTCGTCACCGGCCTCTCGGTGCTCGGCACCACGGTCGGCACGGCTCTCGACAAGATGACGACCGACCAGATCAAGGCCGACTACATGGTCTCCATGGCCAGCGGCAACGGTCTGAGCCAGGAGGCGCTGACCGCCCTGGAGAAGGCTCCCGGCGTCACCGCGGTCTCCCCGCAGCAGGCCGGAGCCTTCGACCTGAAGGGCTCGTTCGTCTCGGTCTCCGGCATCGCCCCCGGTCAGATCGAGAAGCTCCTCAACCTGAACGTGGTGGACGGCTCGCTCTCCTCCGTCGGGGGGAACACGATCGCCGTCGACGCCGAGGTCGCCGCGAAGCGCGGCCTGAAGACCGGCGCCACCGTCCCGGTCGACTTCCTCGACAAGCGCAAGGGAAAGCTGAAGGTCGGCGCGATCTACGAGGCCAACGAGTTCGTCTCCCCGGTCCTCGCCGACCACCGGCTGGTCACCGCGCACGAGGAGCAGGCCTCCATCCGCGAGATCTACGTCTCGACGGAGGGCGGCGCGAGCGCGGCCAACGAGCGCGCGCTGGCGAAGGCCATGGGTGACAACCCCGCGATCCAGGTCATGGACCACAAGGACATCCGTGACGCCTTCGGCGGCCCGATCAACATCATGCTGAACATCATGTACGGCCTGCTCGGCATGGCCCTGATCATCGCCGTCCTCGGTGTCGTCAACACCCTCGCGATGTCCGTCTTCGAGCGCCAGCAGGAGATCGGCATGCTGCGGGCGATCGGTCTCGACCGGCGCCGGGTGAAGCGGATGGTCCGTCTGGAGGCCGTGGTCATCTCGGTGTTCGGCGCGATCGTCGGCATCGGTCTGGGCGCGTTCCTCGGCTGGGCGATCGGCGAGACCTTCAAGAGCAGCCTGCCGGGCTACGCCCTGGTCCTGCCCTGGGACCGGATCGGGATCTTCCTGGTCCTGGCCGGTCTGGTCGGTGTCCTCGCCTCCCTGTGGCCCGCCCGGAGCGCCGCCAGGCTGAACATGCTCGCCGCCATCAAGGCCGAGTAGCCCCCGCCCCCCGCCCGAAGGGCCGGTCTCCCGTCCGGGAGGCCGGCCCTTCGGCGTACGCCCGTCAGACCTTCTCGTTCCAGACCCGGGGCCGCAGCGCCGTGCCGCTCCGCCCCGACACCGGGGTCTTCACCGCGAGGAACTGGTTCACGCCGATCCGGTTCCGCTCGAAGGAGACGGCCGAGGCCGCCATGTAGAGCCGCCAGATCCGTGCCCGGCCCGGGGAGGTGAGCCGGACCGCCCGGTCCCACTCCCGCTCCAGGTTGGCCACCCAGTGGCGCAGCGTCAGCGCGTAGTGCTCGCGGATCGCCTCCACGTCCCTGACCTCGAAGCCGGCGTCCTCCAGGGTGCCCAGCGTGCGGCCCATGGGGGCGAGTTCGCCGTCCGGGAACACATACGCGTCGATGAAGGGGTCGATGGCGTACGCCTCCTCGTCGGGTTCGGGGCGGCGCGAGATCTGGTGGTTGAGGAGCCGCCCGCCGGGCTTGAGGAGCCCGTACAGGATGTCGGCGTACTCCCGGTACCGGACGGCGCCGACGTGTTCGGCCATGCCGATCGAGGAGATCGCGTCGTACGGGCCGTCCGTGACGTCCCGGTAGTCCTGGACGCGGATCTCGACCAGGTCGGTCAGCCCCTCCTCGGCGATCCGCTTGCGGGCGTACGCGGCCTGCTCGCGGGAGAGGGTGATGCCGACGACCCTGGCCCCGTACTCCCGGGCGGCGTGGAGGGCCATGGAGCCCCAGCCGCAGCCCACGTCGAGGAGCCGGTCGCCCTCCCGCAGGTTCAGCTTGCGGGCGACGAGGTCCAGCTTGTCGCGCTGGGCGCCCTCCAGGGTGGCGCCGGGGCCGTCGGCGGCCCAGTACGCGCACGAGTAGACCATCGACGGGCCGAGGACCAGCTCGTAGAAGTCGTTGCCCACGTCGTAGTGGTGACTGATCGCCTGCTTGTCGCGGCGTCTGGTGTGCCGGCCGCCGCTGCGGCCGCGCACCTCCTCGGCCGGCGGCTGCGGCGGGGGCAGCGGTCCGGCCAGCTTCAGCAGGGCGGCCGCGGCGGCCCGCAGCCGCGGGTCCCGCGCGACCTCCAACAGCCCCCTGCCGTCCCCGTCCCGCTCCCAGAGCAGGCCCGAGATGCCGTCCAGGAGGGCGTACAGGTCGCCCTCGACGTCCAGTTCCCCGGCCACCCAGGCGCGGGCCAGGCCCAGTTCGCCGGGCTTCCAGATCATCCTCCGCAGGGCGCGGCGGTCGCGGACGACCAGGACGGGGCCGCCCACCGGGCCGGCCTCGCTGCCGTCCCAGGCTCGCAGCCGGACCTGGAGCGGTCCGCCCAGCAGCTCCTCGGCGAGAGTCGCCAGCCGCGACGCGGCGTCGGCCATGGTGCACACCTCCGTGATCTCGTGCCCCAGAAATGCTCGTCACCAAGGGAACACCGTCCGTAGGCGTTTGCAGTCCCGGCGCAGCGCAATCAGTCGGCAAAACACGCGAAGGGCCGTCCGCACCACGGATGGCGGACGGCCCTTTTACGGCCTTGCGTGTACTGGTCCTGCTGGTCCTACTGGTCCTGCCGGGGTGCTAGGAGGCCTTGGCCTTCTCCTGCGCCGGGGCGGCCGGCGCGGGGGCGGGCTTGGCGGCCTCGTAGAACTCCTCGCGCGGCGTCTCGATGGCGCCGAGGGAGACGACCTCGCGCTTGAGGAACATCGCGAGGGTCCAGTCGGCGAAGACGCGGATCTTGCGGTTCCAGGTCGGCATCGCCATGCCGTGGTAGCCACGGTGCATGTACCAGGCGAGACGGCCCTTGAGCTTGATCTTCACCTTGCCCATGACGATCATCGCGACGCCCTTGTGCAGACCGAGGCCCGCGACCGCGCCCTTGTTGGCGTGGCTGTACTCCTTCTGCGGGAAGCCCCGCAGGCCGGCCACCACGTTGTCGCCGAGGACCTTGGCCTGGCGCAGCGCGTGCTGGGCGTTCGGCGGGCACCAGGCGTTCGGGTTGCCCGCCTTGCGGCCGACCATGTCCGGGACCTGGGCGTTGTCGCCCGCGGCCCAGGCGTAGTCGAGGCCGTTGATCTGGAGCTTCTCGTTGCAGTCCACGTGGCCGCGGGGGCCGAGCGGCAGACCGAAGCGGGAGAGCGCCGGGTTCGGCTTCACGCCGGCGGTCCAGACGATCGTGTTGGAGTCGACCTCCAGGCCGTTCTTCAGCACGACGTGGCCGTCGACGCAGGAGTCCATGGAGGTCTCGAGGTAGATCTCGATCCCGCGGCTCTCCAGGTGCTCCTTGCCGTACTGGCCGAGCTTGGGGCCGACCTCGGGAAGGATCTTGTCGGCCGCGTCGACCAGGACGAAGCGCATGTCCTCGCGCGACACGTTCTGGTAGTACTTCGCGGCGTCCCGGGCCAGGTCCTCGACCTCACCGATGGTCTCCGCGCCGGCGAAGCCGCCGCCCACGAAGACGAAGGTCAGCGCCTTGCGGCGGACCTCCTCGTCGGTGGTCGAGTCGGCCTTGTCGAGCTGCTCGAGGACGTGGTTGCGCAGGCCGATGGCCTCCTCGATGCCCTTCATGCCGATGCCCTGCTCGGCGAGGCCGGGGATCGGGAAGGTGCGGGAGACCGCGCCCATCGCGATGACGAGGTAGTCGAAGGGCAGCTCGTAGGCCTCGCCGACGAGCGGCGAGATCGTGGCGACCTTGCGGTCCTGGTCGATGGTGGTGACCCGGCCGGTGAGCACCTCCGCTCCGCGCACGACGCGTCGCAGCGGGACGACGACGTGGCGCGGCGAGATGCTGCCGGCGGCGGCTTCGGGGAGGAAGGGCTGGTAGGTCATGTACGACCGCGGGTCGACGACCGTGACGGTCGCCTCCGCGTAGCGCATCTTCTTGAGGATGCGCCGAGCTGCGTACAGGCCTACGTACCCGCCGCCTACTACGAGGATCCTGGGACGCTCCGTGGTGCTCATGAGATCGAGTATCCACCCCTCCTGAGGGGGGTGCTCGTGCGCCCCTTCACAAGGTCTCCGGACACCTCTGCTACACTCCGCCGCCCACGTGATCCATGTCATGGTGCGGCAAAGGAACCGGGGCACCCGGGCGGACGTTGTTCACCCCCTGTGAACTGGACCGGAGAGCCTCCGTTAACCCCGAACCGGAGCCCCCGTTCACACGATGGAAACGTCGGGCGAATCCGCCTCCGCGCCTGCGAAAGGGCCCTGGAGGGCCACTCGGAGGGCCCGAAGACCCCCTTCGGACCCCACTTCGGCGCCACCAGGGCCCTTTTCCTTGTGAAGAACTTCACGAACTTTCCCGCCGTGGTGTCGCGGGAAGCCTCGATAGGTGCCCGCTATGCCACGGATAGGGCGATCCCATCGAGGATGTCGTGCTCGCTGACGACGACCTCGGGGGCTCCGACCCGCTCGACGATCTCCCGCAGGACGAGTGCGCCTGCGATGATCACGTCGACCCGGCCGGGGTGGATGACGGGGATCGCGGCCCGCTCGGCGTGGGTGGAGGCGAGCAGCCGCTCGGTGACCTCGGCGACCTGCGCGGCGGAGATCCGGGAGTGGTGGATCTTCTCGGAGTCGTACTCCGGCAGCCCGAGGGCGATGGCGGCGACCGTGGTGACCGATCCGGCGAGGCCGACGAGGGTCTCGGCGGTCCCGAGCGGGACGGTCTCGGCGGCCAGGTCGAGCGCGGCCCGGACGTCGGCGCGGATCGCCTCGGCCTCCTCCGCGGTCGGCGGGTCGTGCCGGACGTGCCGCTCGGTGAGCCGGACGCAGCCGATGTCGACGGAGCGCGCGGCCTCGACGTGCCGGTTGCCGACCACGAACTCGGTCGAGCCGCCGCCGATGTCGACGACCAGGCGCCGGTCGTCGCCGTGCAGCTCGCCGGTGGCGCCGGTGAAGGAGAACGCGGCCTCCTGGTCGCCGGTGATCACCTCGGGCTCGACGCCCAGGATCTCCACGACCCCGTTCACGAAGTCCGCGCGGTTCTCGGCGTCGCGGGAGGCGGAGGTGGCGACGAAGCGGATCCGCTCGGCCCCCAGCTCCTTGATGACCTCGGCGTACGCGCGGCAGGCCGCGAAGGTCCGCTCCAGGGCCTCGGGGGCGAGGCGGCCGGTCTGGTCGACGCCCTGCCCGAGCCGGACGATCGTCATCCGGCGGTCCAGCTCGACCAGCTCACCGGTCTCCGGGTGCACGTCGGCGACGAGCAGCCGGATGGAGTTCGTACCGCAGTCGATTCCGGCGACCCGGGTCACTCGGCCGCCTCCTTCTTCTCTTCCCCGTTCACGCACGGCGTGACGCAGGCGCCCTTGGCCCACCACTCGGGCAGCATCGCGAGCGCCTCGTCGCCGAACGGGTTGACGCCGGGACCGGCGGCCAGCGAGTGGCCGACGAGGACGTGCAGGCACTTCACGCGGTCCGGCATGCCGCCGGCGCTCGGGAAGCCCTCCAGGACCTCGATCGCGTCGCGGCGCGCGAGGTAGTCCTCGTGCGCGGCCCGGTAGGCGGCGGCGAGCTCCGGGTCGGTGGCGAGCCGGGCCTGCATCTCCTTCATGACCCCGTTGGCCTCCAGGGTCCCGATGGCCGAGGCCGCCCGGGGGCAGGTCAGGTAGTACGTGGTCGGGAACGGCGTGCCGTCGGGGAGCCGGGGCGCGGTCTCGACGACGTCCGGGTTGCCGCACGGGCAGCGGTGCGCGATGGCGCGCAGGCCGCGGGGCGGGCGGCCGAGCTGGAGCTCGAAGGCGGCGATGTCCGCCTCGGTCGGCTCGGTGCGTTCGGTCTGCGGAGGGGGCGTGTGCATGTCTGCCTTGATCGTGTGTCGTGTCGCGTACGTGGGTCAGGGGCGGTCGGCGTGGTCGACGCCGTCCCAGAGGTTGTCGTACCAGGGGCGGTCCGCCGCGCCCTGGTCGCCGCGGGGCCGTTGGTCCGCGTCGGGGTCGTTCACGGTGAACCCGGTCTCGCCGGGCAGCACGTAGTGGAGGTGCTCGCGGGCGAGGCGCCGGACGTAGGCGGGGTCCTGGAGGCGCGCCTTCTCGTCCCTGAGTTCCTCGACCCGCCGGGCGGCCTCGGCGGCCCGGCGCTGCTGCTCCGCGATCTCGCCCTGCTGGGAGACGTAGCTCCGCATCGGGTAGGCGAGCGCCACGACCAGGGAGCAGACGACCAGGGCGAGGAAGGCCGCCCGGCCGGTGAGCCGGGAGCGGCGGGCCTGGCGTCGGGTCTGGGAGCGGTAGACACGGGCGGCGGTCTGCTCGCCGAGCAGTCTGATCCGGGTCGCGGTGGAGAACCGGTCCCGGTCCTTCGCGGCCATGTCGTGTCGCCTCCCCTGTTCACGCGGACGTCCCCGCACACGGTACGGGACCGAGTGCGGGGACGTACGGAACTGCCGGGGGTGACGCCTGTCAGCCCTTGAAGCGCGGGAAGGCGCTGCGGCCGGCGTAGACCGCGGCGTCGTCGAGGATCTCCTCGATGCGCAGCAGCTGGTTGTACTTGGCGACGCGGTCCGAGCGGGCCGGGGCGCCGGTCTTGATCTGACCGCAGTTCACGGCGACGGCGAGGTCGGCGATGGTGACGTCCTCGGTCTCGCCGGAGCGGTGGGACATCATGCACTTGAAGCCGTTGCGCTGGGCGAGCTCGACGGCGTCGAGGGTCTCGGTCAGCGAGCCGATCTGGTTGACCTTGACCAGGAGGGCGTTGGCGGTGCCCTCCTCGATGCCGCGGGCCAGACGCTCCGGGTTGGTGACGAAGAGGTCGTCGCCGACGATCTGGACCTTGGTGCCCAGCCGGTCGGTGAGGACCTTCCAGCCGGCCCAGTCGTCCTCGTACAGCGGGTCCTCGATGGAGACCATCGGGTACGCGGAGACGAGCTCCTCGTAGTACTCGGTCATCTCGGCGGCCGAGCGGGACTTGCCCTCGAACTCGTACGTGCCGTCCTTGTAGAACTCGGACGCGGCCACGTCGAGCGCGAGCGCGACGTCGGAGCCCGGGGTGTAGCCGGCCTCCTTGATGGCCTCGACGATGAGGTCGAGGGCGGCGCGGTTCGACTCGAGGTTCGGCGCGAAGCCGCCCTCGTCGCCGAGGCCGGTGGAGAGGCCCTTGCGCTTCAGCACGGCCTTGAGGGTGTGGTAGATCTCCGCACCCCAGCGGAGGGCCTCGGAGAAGGACTCCGCGCCGATCGGGGCGATCATGAACTCCTGGATGTCCACGTTGGAGTCGGCGTGCGACCCACCGTTGAGGATGTTCATCATCGGAACGGGCAGCAGGTGCGCGTTCGGGCCGCCGAGGTAGCGGAAGAGCGGCAGGTCCGAGGCCTCGGAGGCGGCGTGCGCGACGGCGAGGGAGACACCCAGGATGGCGTTGGCGCCGAGGGAGCCCTTGTTCTCGGTGGCGTCCAGGTCGAACATGGCCTGGTCGATCAGGCGCTGCTCGGTGGCGTCGTAGCCGACGAGCTCCGGGCCGATCTGCTCGATGACGGCGAGGACGGCCTTCTCGACGCCCTTGCCGAGGTAGCGGTTCGGGTCACCGTCGCGAAGCTCGATGGCCTCGAACGCACCGGTGGAGGCACCGGACGGAACAGCAGCACGACCGGTGCTGCCGTCGTCGAGGCCGACCTCGACCTCGACCGTGGGGTTGCCTCGGGAGTCCAGGATTTCCCGGGCTACGACGACGTCGATGGACGGCACGAGCATCTCCTTTTTGGGATGTGACGCGGGATGTGACGCAAGGTCGGTGCAGGGTCGATCGGCCTTGCGACAAGAGCCTAACCGGCTCGCGGGCTCCGGCCAGCCGGGCGCCCGCCCCCTGGGACGAAAAAGGACCCAAGGGCATGCATGTCGGGACGAAGGACCCCAGATCTACCGGCGGGTAACCGTCGTGGCCGGGCGCACGGCGCGCCGGCCCCCTCCCCCTTTTCGGACCCGGGCCCGAAAAGGGGGAACCCCGGCCCGGCGCGCACGGGGGAGGGCGCGTCGGGCCGGGGTGGTCACCGCGGGAGGGTCGGAGGGTCCGTGTGAGCCGCCGGACTCACCCGGACCGCCGGGCTCACTTCAGGTGGAGCTGCTGGCCCGGGTAGATCAGGTCGGCGTCCTCGACGACGTCCTTGTTGAGCTTGAAGAGCTCGGCCCAGCCGCCCTTGACGCCCTGCGCCTGGGCGATCTTGCTGAGGGTGTCACCGGTGGTGACCTTGTACTCGCCGTCGCCCTTCTTGACCTTCTTGCCGGTCGGGGTGGTGACGGTCTTCTTCGCGTCGGCCTGCGGGGCGGCCTGCTGCGTGGTCTTCTTCGGGGCCTGGCGCTTCTCGCTGCGGGTGGTCGGCTGCTCGGCCTTCCGCTCCTGCTGCGGCTGCTGGGTGCTCTGCTGCGGCGCGCTCTCGGCGGCGCTGTCGTTGGAGGCACCCGAGAGGCCCACGCCGCAGGACGGCCAGGCGCCCTTGCCCTGGCCCGCGAGGACCTTCTCCGCGACGGAGATCTGCTGGGACTTCGACGCCTGGTCGGCGGTCGAGGCGTAGGCGGTGCCGCCGTACGCGGCCCAGGTGGAGGCCGAGAACTGCAGGCCGCCGTAGTAGCCGTTGCCGGTGTTGATGGACCAGTTGCCGCCGGACTCGCAGGCGGCGACGCGGTCCCACTCGGAGGTCGTGGCGGCCGAGGCGGTGCCCGCGGTCATCAGCGGGGCGGCCACGGCGACACCGGTGACGCCGACGAGCGCGGCGACCTGGGTGGCCTTGGAGGGACGGCGGTGTTTGCCCTTGGCGGAAAACAGCATGGGGATTCTCCTCACCGACGCCTGTGAGGTGAGCTGTCGGGTTCGGGCCGGAAGGTGCCCGGCCGCGTGTCCTAGCACGCGGCTTCACCCCAAGCCGGTCTTCGGCCGTCTGTCTCAACGGCCGGGACCGGCACTTACCTTGGGTCCCCCACTCCTGCCTTCGGCGCTTGCGCGACGATGCCCATCGACCGACGGCAGGATTCGGCGTTTCGGTCGACGGGGCCCGCGGTGGCGAGCGGTGACGACCGTAGACACAGACCCACCGGAAGTTCAAAGACCCTCAAAGGGGGAAAATCGCCCCTACTTGCCTTCCGATGGGTCGCGTTTGTGCAGGTGAGAGGTGACGGGAGCAAAGTTTGCGGGCGTGACACGCCAGTTGGGGCGAAGAGACCCATGTCTCACTTGCCCAGAACCGGACATACACCCCCGAACTACTCCGCCGGTGCGGTCGAACCGTCCGTCAGGTCAAGCGCCTGACCAGGGAGGATGAGGTCCGGATCGACGCCCACGGTCCCCCGGTTGGCGTCGTAGAGGGCGGTCCAGCCTCCGGAGAGTTCGTTCTCCTGTGCAATGTCGGAGAGGCTGTCACCCGGCTGCACGAGGTACGAGTCCGACTTGCCCTGACTGTCCGTTGCGTCCGTTTCCTTCGAAGCGTCAGCAGGCGACTTCTTCAGGGGGTTCTCATCCAGCTTGTTGCCCGGTGAAGCATGTCTACCCGATTCGGTAGAACTGTCCGACTTGTCAGCGTTCTCGGTGGTTTCGGTCTCCTCCGGGGCGGCGTCGCCCCGGTGCTTCCCGGTGCCGGGGGTGGCCGACGACGGGTCGTCCGTCGGCACACCGGGCTCGGTGGAGCCGGGCACGGTGGAGTCGGGCGCGCCGGGCGTCACGGACGCGTCGGGCGTCCCCGGGGCGGTGGGCACGGTCGGGTCGCCCGGGTCGGTCGAGACCGGAGGGCTCGTCGGCGTGGTCGGCGAGACGGGCGTGGCGGACGCGTCGGGCGACACCGTCGCCGGGGCCTTCTGTCCGGCCTCGGACTTCCCGGTCCCCTCGGCGCCCTTGTCGGCCTCGGCGGCCGCTCCGGAGGTGCCGGGCAGGCCGGTGGTCCAGTTGGACTCGGGAACCGGTCCGGTCGGGGCCTTGGGGACGCTCGTGGGGCCGGGGTCCACGCCCGGGGACGCGCCGTCGTTCTTCAGGCCGGCGATCGGCGCGCAGGTCGCCCACGCGTCGGAGCCCTTGGCGAGGGCCTTCTCGGCCACCGCGATCTGCTGGGCGCGGCTGGCGAGGTCGGGACTGGGCGCGTACGACAGTCCGCCGTTGCGCTCCCAGCTGTCCTGGGTGAACTGGAGCCCGCCGTACATGCCGTTGCCGAAGTTGGCGCTCCACTGGCCGCCGGACTCGCATTCGGCGACCCGGTCCCAGGTGGCCGCGTCGGCGGCGGAGGCGGACCCGGTGGCGAGCAGGGGCAGGGCCATGGCGGAGCCGGTCACGCCCGCGGCGACGACGATTGCGGGGGCCTGACGGGGGCGACGGTGACGTCCGTTCCCGGAACGCATAGGAGCGCCTTTCGCGTGACGACTGTGTGGGCGCGCCCGAGTTGTCGTCCGTGGCCGACTTACTCAACCACGTTGACGAACCGGGCTGTCGGGGAAGGTAGCCGTATTCGAACGCTCATCACAAGTCGATGCACCCGCGATCACGTGAAGATCACATTTCTGACGGACCCTCACTTTGTGTGAGTCGCGCGGAAGGGGAGAACTCGACCGGAAGCGTGCGCAAACCGCGCATGATGAGCCCTCCGCGCCAGCGCAGTTCCGCCGGATCCGCGGCAAGTCGCAGGTCCGGCAGCCGAGTCAGCAGGGTGGCGAGCGCGGTCTGTCCCTCCAGCCGGGCGAGCGGTGCGCCGAGGCAGTAGTGGATGCCGTGCCCGTACCCGAGGTGCTGGTTGTCGCGCCGCGCGAGGTCGAGCACGTCCGGCCCGTCGAACCGCTCCGGGTCCCGGTCCGCGGCGGCCAGCACCACGAGGACGGGGTCGCCGGCCGGGATGTCCTGCCCGCCGAGGGTCAGGGGCTCGGTCGCGTACCGCCAGGTGGCCATCTCCACCGGCCCGTCGTACCGCAGCAGCTCCTCGATCCCGGTCTCCAGGAGCCCGGTCTCCCCCGCCGCGAGCGAGCCCTGGAGCCGCTCGCGCTGCTCGGGGTGGCGCAGCAGTTGGTACACGCCGTTGCCGATGAGGTTGACGGTGGTCTCGAAACCGGCGAAGAGCAGGATGAAGGCCATCGCGGCGGCCTCGTTCTCGGTGAGGTGCTCGCCGTGGTCGGAGGCCTTGATGAGTCCCGAGATGAGGTCGTCCGCCCCCTCCTGCCGCAGGCCTTCCCGCTTGCGGTGGATCAGCTCGGCGAGATAGCCGCGCATCTTCTTGACCGACCGCGCGACCCCGCCGCGCGGGCCGCCGCCGTGCCGGATCATCATCCCGGCCCAGTCGCGGAAGTCGTCCTGGTCCTCCTCGGGCACGCCGAGCAGGTCGCAGATCGCGTAGATGGGGAGCGGGAAGGCGAACTCGTGGATGAGGTCCGCGCTCCCCTTCTCCACGAAGCCGTCGATGAGCCGGTCGGTCAGCTCCTGCACGCGCGGGGCGAACTCGGCGACCCGGCGCGGGGTGAAGGCCTTCGACACGAGCCGCCGCAGGCGGGTGTGGTCCGGCGGGTCGATGTTGAGCAGATGCGTCATCAGCTCGGCCTTGCGCTCGCCCGGGATGCCCGTCTTGCCCTTGGCGTGCGGGGACTCGTCGTGGTGCGCGGGGTTCTTGGAGAGCCGCTGGTCGGCGAGGGCCTGCCGGGCGTCCCCGTACCGCGTCACCAGCCAGGCCTCGACCCCGCTGGGCAGCGTCGTCCGGTGCACGGGCGCGTGCGTGCGGAGCCAGGCGTACGCGGGGTACGGATCGCTCGCGAACTCCCAGGTGAAGAGCTCGGGCGCGGGGGCCGAGGCGGGGGCCGCCGCAGGGGACGAAACGCCCCCGGACGTCCGTGAAGGGCCGGGACCCCGGTGGGGTTCCGGCCCTTCACGGACGTCCGGGGGCGGGGACTACTTCTTGACCGGGACCTCTTCGAGGCACAGCACGAACTTGTCCGAGTTCAGCTCCTGCGCGAGCGCCGACAGCTCCGTGCCGCACTTGTTCACGTCGAAGGTGCCGTCGATGACCTTGACGACCTTGAACAGGTCGGCCTTGCCCGAGGAGCAGTCCGTGGTGTCGACCTTGGGCTCGGTGTCCGGGCCCGTCACGGTGACGCACTCGCCGACCTCCGCGTGCACGGGGGCGTCGCCGGTGAGGTAGGGCAGGCCGAACTTCACGCCGAGGGCGACGACGATCGCGACGAGGACACCGCCGACCTTCTTGAGGATGCGGCTGCCCTTGCTCGGGGCGGCGGCGGGCTGCTCCGGGGCGGCGGACTGCTCGGAGGTGAAGGGCGCGGGCGGCGTCGTCATGAGGGATTCCTTGGGGACGTGAACATGATCAGACGCGAACGCTACATGCGCCAAAAAGGGCAAAAGCTGATCAGGGAGCTCCGTTGACCGATCAGTTGTCGAGTCGTGATCCTGGCGCCCCGTCAGGAGCGCGGCCCCAGCCGACGCTGGTGCTCCAGCACCCGCCGCAAGTCGGCCGGAAGCGGGTGATACGGGCCGAACGCCCGCTCCGTGTCGAACAGCAGCCGCTGGAGCTGCTCCTGGCCCGCGGTGTGCTCCCCCGTCGCCACGAGGAGCAGCGCGATCCGCTGCCGGATGTCGAAGGCGCGCGCCTGGTCGCCCTCGTAGTACGGCAGGACCGCGCGGAACTCGGCGAGCGCGGCGGCCGTCTCCCCCAGCTGCTCCAGGCAGAGGCCGGCGTCGTAGCGGAACTGGAGGCCCTGCGGATCCGCCGGTCCCGCCTCCGCGTCGCGGTCGGCCGCGAGGCGGCGCAGCTCGGGCAGGGCGCGACGGTACTGGCCGTCGTCCATCAGCGTGGACGCGTACTGCTTGCGCAGGATGCGGACGACCGGTGACCGTTCGCCGTGCTCGGCCGCGGCGGCGGGCAGGATCCCGCCGAGCATGTCGACGGCCCGGGTGAGCGCCCCCTCGCCGAGCAGCCGCTTCACCTCGTCGACGGCGGCGGCGACGTCGGGGCGGGCGGGAGCGGCGGCGGCCGGGGGCGGCGGCGCGTACGAGGCCCGCGGATCGCCCACGGCGGCGGCACGGGCGGCCACCGGGGCCGCCACCGGCACGGGCGGCACCGGCGCGGGTGCCGCCGGCGCCGGTGTCGCCGGGCGGTCCGGCCAGGGGGCGTACGGGCGGAGGAACGGCCGGGTCGGGTCCATCGGCCCGGCCGGGGCCCCGCGCGCGGGGAGCAGCGGCAGCAGGTCCTCGTAGACCTCGTGCGCACCGGACGGGCGCTCGCGCGGGTCCTTGGCGAGCAGCCGCAGGACAAGCGCTTCGAGGGGCTCGGGGATCTCGGGCCGTAGCCGGCGGAGCGGCACGGGGGGCTCGTAGAGGTGCCGGTGGAGGACGCCGAGTGCGGTGGATCCGGCGAACGGCACGTTCCCGCTGAGGAGTTCGTGCAGCAGGACGCCCAGCGCGTACAGGTCCGTGGAGGGCCCGACGGCGCCGCCCATGGCCTGCTCGGGCGCCATGTAGGCGGGGCTGCCGATGGGTGACCCGGTGTGGGTGAGGCGGGTGGTGTCGCTGTCGAGGACGGAGGCGACGCCGAGGTCGAGGACGAGGACGGTCCCGTCGGGGCGGACCATCACGTTCCGCGGCTTGAGGTCGCGGTGCACGATCGGCACGGCGTGCACCGCCGCGAGCACGGCGCACAGCTGCGCGGCCACGGAGACCGCCCACTCCCACGGGTACGGGTCGTGCTCGGCGAGGTGGTCGGCGAGGTCGGCGCCCTCCACGTACCGCATGACGAGGTACAGGTCCTCGCCCTCGCTGCCGGCGTCGTGGACGGTGACGAGGCCGGGGTGGTCGACGTGCGCGGTCACCCGGCACTCGCGCACGAAGCGGCGGCGCAGTTCGTCGGCGGCGGTGGACGGGCCCGTCAGGCCGGCCGGGCGGAGCAGCTTCACCGCGACCCGGCGGTCGAGCCTGCGGTCGTACGCCGTCCAGACCTGGCCCATGCCGCCCTGCCCGATGACGGTGGCGAGCTCGTAACGCCCGCCGATCACCCGCCCGTTCACGCCCGACCGTCGCCTTCCCCGGACTTCCGGAGCAGATCGCTCAGCTCGTCGAGCTCGGCGCGGACCTGGTCGATGCGGGGTGCGTGACCGGGCAGCGGGTGGGG
>NZ_RDBH01000129.1:123937-158044 GCF_008042145.1 Streptomyces sp. adm13(2018) | reverse complement strand
GTCGACCTCGTCGTCGAGGAGTTCGATGACGGGGACGGTGCGGGCGACGGACTCGTCGCCGCCGCGGCCGGTCCAGGCGTCGAGCACCGCGTTCTTCAGGGCGGGCCAGGGGAGTTTGTCGCGTCCGGCGTCCGGGACGAGGCCCGCGGTGTCCACGAACAGGGTCTCCGCCGGGGGCCGTTCGTCGGCGCCGGGGCGGACGAGCACCCAGAGGTGGAGCGGGATGCCGTACGGGGGTGCGGCGCCGGCCGGGAGGGCGATGACGGCCCGGAGCGCGCCGCGGCGCAGCAGGTCGGCGCGGATGCGGCGGCCGGAGCGGCGGGAGGCGACGGCGGGCGGCATGAGGAGGACGGCGGTGCCGCCGGGGCGGAGCCGGGCGAGGGCGTGCTGCACCCAGGCCAGCTCGGACTCGGTGCGGGCCGGGAAGCCGTACTCCCAGCGGGGGTCGTAGGCGAGTTCGTCGTGGCCCCAGGCCCGCTCGTTGAACGGGGGGTGGCACAGGACGGCGTCGGCGGCGAGCGCCGGGAAGGCGTCGGCGCGGAGCGTGTCGCCGGCGGCGGCCCGGACGTCGGCGTCGCCGTGGAGGGCCAGCCGGAGGGCCGAGAGGGCGGCCAGGTCGGGGTCGGCGTCCTGGGCGTGGAGCGCGGTGGGGTGCGGGACCGCGCGCAGCAGGCCGCCGGTGCCGGAGGCCGGGTCGAGGACGGTGGCGACGGGGCGGCCCTCGGATGCCGCGGCGGCGAGGGCGGCCATCAGCTCGGCCAGCGGGGGCGGGGTGAGCGTGTACTGGCGGGGGTTGGCGTCGAGGTGGCGACCGAGCAGGAACTCGAAGGCCTGGCGGGCGCCGCCCAGCTCGCCGGCCAGCTCGACGGCGGCACGGAGCAGGGGGACGGCGGGGAGCGTCTCCGCGGGGGTGGGGGTGTGAACCGACCGGTGCGGGCCGAAGCGGGCGGTGAGGACCTCCTCGAAGACGCCGGGCAGGAGCGCGCCGAGGCGGTCGTCGGGGAGAGCGGCCAGCTCGGTCCAGGCGCCCGGGCGGGCGCGGAGGAGGAGCAGGGCGCAGCCGGTGTGGAGGAGGCCGGTGACGGTGCCGCCGGGGTGGCCGGCGAGCTGCTGCCAGACGCGCTCACGGAGCGGGACCTCAGCGAGTTTCCCCTGGTCGCGGAGCCATTGCTCGATGTCGGCGAGGGAGAACGACGGGCTGGTCTCGGTGCCGCCGACGGGCTTGGGGAAGTCGGCGTGGCGGCGGCGCCAGTTGCTGACGGCGGCCCTGCCGACGCCGGCGAGCCGGGCGATGCCGGCGGCGGTGACCTCTGTCGTGCTCTCTTCGGGCACCTGTCCGTCTCCCCTCGTACGTATGTGAACACACGGAGCATAGCGTCGGATCGGGTTCACGGCGTGAGCAGACTTGATTCTCCTGAACCGTGTTGACTCGGTTCACAGTCTCTGTTGTGATTACTCCATCGGAACACGGAGTCCCGACAGCGGAGTTCTCACAGCGCCCGGAAGGTGCCACAGCCATGTCTCAGCAGAAGCGCAACTGGTTCGCCCGCCACAAGGTCCTCACCGCGGCCGGCGCGGTCGTCGCGGTCGTCGTGATCGGCGCGGCGGTGGGCGGGGGCGGCGACACGGAGCCCACGACGGGCGCGAAGCAGAGGCAGGAGCAGCCTGCCAAGCAGGGCGGCGAAAAGAAGGCACCGGAGGCCGCCGAGAAGAAGGGCCCCACGATCGGCGGAGACGGCGACTTCGAGGTCGGCTCCGACGCGAAGCCGGGCCTCTACCGCTCGACGGGCAACGAGGACGCGGGCTGCTACTGGGAGCGCGCGAAGAACGCCTCGGCCGACACGGACTCGATCCTCGCCAACGACAACGTGACGGGCACGGCGTACGTGGAGATCAAGGCGACGGACAAGCTCTTCAAGAGCTCGGGCTGCGGCACGTGGGAAACGGTCGACGCGAAGGCGAAGGGCACGCCGGGCACGACGCTCAAGGGCGACGGCGGCATGTTCAAGGTGGGCGTGGACATCGCCCCGGGCACGTACAAGTCGACGGGCAACAAGGACGCGGAGTGCTACTGGGAGCGAGCGCAGGACGCGACCCACGGCACGGACTCGATCCTGGCGAACGACAACGTGACGGGCACGGCGATCGTGAAGGTGAGCGCGTCGGACGCGTACTTCAAGTCGTCGGGGTGCGGGGACTGGGTGAAGACGGGCTGAGGGGGCGAAGACGCGGAGAGGCCCCGCCGGCACGTGTCCCGGCGGGGCCTCTCACTTGGTGGGTGTGGGTACCACCCGGATCTAGTCGGATCCTCCCGGATCTACTCGGACGGCGCCGACGGGATCGTCGCCACCGTCACCTGCCCGTCCATCAGGCACTCGATGAGGGCGGACCCACCCAGGGGGTGGATCCAGAAATGCGGTCCGGCATCGAGGATGTCCCGCGCGTGCCGGATCGCGACATCCGCGGGCATGGTCACGGTCGGCATCAGCAGGTTTCCCCACATGACAGCCACCCGCTTCTCACGCTGCGCGTACGGCGCGAGCAGCTCCGACGCCATCGTCACCCACTGTTCCTCGTCGTCCCACCACAGTCGGTCGTCGTACGAGGCGCTGTCGAAGTCGATGGCATCGCCGGAGGCGGCCGGGAACCTGCCGAGGGTCGCCCGGTCCAGTTCCCGGCTCTCGCCAAGGTCCAGTCGCACGACAAGGCGACCGTCCTCGTCCCGCGGGTCGTTCATGAAGGCCGGAAGGTAGTCCGGTCGGCTTCCGTAGGCGTTGTTCTCGGTCATCTCTGCAACTTCCTGAGCCAGGGGGCGACGGTCGCGGACGGCCAGCGGATCGCGTACTTGCGAACGTTCGCGCCCCTGCCCGTCATGACATTGATGTGCGCACCCTTCTTCTCGTCAACGTCGAGGCGGAACTCCCTGTAATCGCCATTGCTCTTTCCGGTGAATCCGGTCACCTTGCCGAAGGTTTCGACGGCGATTTCCAGTCGGCCCCGCAGAGTCTTCCGGGTTCCGGTGTCAAGCGGACCGACGATGTCCAGCCCGGTGTTCCGCGCGGATTCGAAGGAGTCCCTGTCGAGGGTCACCTCGCTCCTCGGCTTCTCCGGATCGCACTCACATACGCTTGAGTGACCAGGCTGCTCGCCACCGCAGTTGTGCACCAGCACCGCGTCGTTCGGGTCCGCCGCCAGTACCGTGTCGCCCGCGAACACGAAGTACGTGTGCAGGCCCTCGATGCTCAGGTCGTACGTCGTCCTGTCGGCCTTGTACGACTTCACGTCGACGATCGACGTCGGCGCACCCTCGCCGTTCTGGAGCTTCTGGCCGACCTTGAGGTCGCCCGCCTGCGTCCAGGCGTTGCGGGTGGACTCGTAGAACTGGTGGTGCTCGGTGGTCTCGATCGTCTTCGGACCGGCCTCCGTCTTCACGGTGACGTCGACGTAGTCGCGGTCGGTCTTCGTGACGATGACCTGCTTGACCTCGTGGATCTCCTGGGTCTTCTTGCCGGGCTCGGCCGTGAGGACCTTGTCGCCCGCCTTGACCTTGGAGATCTGCTTGGTCGTGCCGTCCGCCATCAGCACCGGCGTCTTGCCGGTGAAGCTGTGCGGCGTGTTGCCGCGGCGGATCGGGCACCCGGGACCGGACGAGCCACCGGGCGAGTCCTTCGCCTTCGGGCCCTTGCCCTTGCCCTTCGCGCCGAACGCGCCGCCCATCACCGCGCCGATCGTCGCCGCCTTCGCGGCTCCGGCGACCGAGCAGCCCTCCTCGCTGTTCACACACGAGGTGCCGTACTCGACCGCGCCCGTGAGGGCTTCCTCGCCGGCGCTCTCCGCGACGTTCGTCGCGATCTTGCCGGCCGTGCCGGAGAGCAGCTTGCCCGCGGCGCTCGCCGCGAGACGACCGCCGACACCACCCGCGGCACCGGTCACGGCGCCGATGGCGACCGCTCCCAGGAATCCGCCGACCGACTTCGGACCGTCGCTCATCATGTAGCCGACACCGTTGGCCGCCGCGCCCGCGAGGGCCGCGCAGCCGATGGCTCCGACGCCGGCCGTGATCGCGGTGCAGCCCGCGAAGACGGCGATGCCGACGGCGACCGAGGCGATGGTCGAGGCGTGTTGCTTGACGAAGTTGGCAGTCGCCTTCGCCGCCTTCTTGACGGCTCTGCCGACCTTCTTGGCCGCCTTGACCACCTTCTTGGCCACGTGTTTGACGGCCTTGGCGACCTTGCGGACCGCCTTCTTCACATGCTTGACGACCTTGTGGGCGACGCGTTTCACGGTCTTGTAGACACGTTTGACGTATCTCTTGACCTTTCTGACGCTGTCGGCCACGTACCGGACGGCCTTCCGCACCGCCCGCTTGGCCCGCTTCACCACCCTCTTGACGGCCTTCTTGACGTGCTTGGCGGCCTTCTTGACGACCTTGGCGACCTTCTTGACGGCCTTCTTGACGTGCTTGTAGGCCGACTTGACGGTCTTCTTGACCTTCTTCTTGACCTTCTTGACGATCTTGTCGGCCCAGCCCGGCCAGTGGCCGGTCGGGTCCATGCCCGTCATCGGGTTGCCGTCCGCGTACGCGTACCGGTTCGCCGAGATCGAGTTCGGGACCCCGCTGAGGGCGACGGTGTCGCGGCTGTTGAACTGGCCGGTCTCCGGCGAGTACCAGCGCGCGGCCATGTTGACCTTGGCCGTCTCCGGGTCGGTCCAGCCGGACTGGTAGCCCAGCGAACCGAGCATCGTCGCCGACTGGACGACCTTGCCGAACGGCGTGTAGGTCGTCGATCCGGTCAGTGCCTCGCCCGTGGTGGTGAACTGCGCCACCACGTCCGTGTGCAGGTCCGTCAGGGCCAGCACGGAGCTGACGGCGTTCTTGATGCCGACGACGGCGCCCCCGGCGTCACGGCTGTACGTCGACAGACCGTCCGAGGCCACCTCGTTCCCGTCGCCGCTGTACTTGAAGGCGTAGAGCTCGGTGCCCGTCTCGTCCTTCGCGTTCAGCACACGGTCGAGACCGTCGTAGGTGTAGGTGCGGTTTCCTTCCTGGATGACGCGGTTGAAGGCGTCCACCTTCATGTTCGTCACCCGGCTGGCCTCGTCCGTCACCGAGCTCAGCGTGCCGCGCGCGGTGTAGGTGTAGGCGCTGTGGCCGTCCGACGTGAGCCGGTTCCGGGCGTCGTAGGTGTAGGTGTCGCCACCCACCCGGGTCCGGTTGCCCGACGCGTCGTAGCCGTAGACCTGGTTCGTCGTCCCGTTGTTCCAGGACGTGACGCGGTCGGCCCAGTCGTACGTGTACGTGTTGGCCGTCGACCCGGCGAGCCCCGTCGTCGTCTTCGACGTCAGGTTGTCGTCCGCGTCCCACCCGTAGGTGAAGGACGCGAGCGTCTTGCCGGTCGGCGAGGTCAGCGAGTCGCTGGTCAGACGCTCCAGCTTGTCGTAGCCGAAGCTGCGCTTCGCCTTGCCCGTGCCGTAGTCGACCGACGTCACGTTGCTGTTGACGTCGTATCCGTACGTCGCCGTCGAGCCCGTCAGACCGTCGTTCGCCGTCTTGAGGCGGCCGGCGGTGTCGTAGCCGAAGGTCGACGTGCCCGAGGCGTCGGTGCGGGAGGTCATCCCGCCGTCGCCGTCGTACGCGAAGGACGAGGAGCCCGAGGGCCCGTTCGCGGTCAGGAGGAGACCCCGGTCGTCGTAGGAGAAGGTGTTCTTCTCCGTACCGAGACCGGCGACGGCCGTGATCCGGTCGTCGGCGTCGTAGTCGTACGTGTGGTCGGCCGTGACGGCCTCCGCACCCGTACCCGACTGGCGGACCAGCCTGCTCTTCACGTCGTACTCGAAGGAGATGTTCACCCCACCGGGAGAACGGGACTCCTTCATCCGGCCGCCGCCGTCGTAGACCGCCGTGAACGTCCGGTCCGCGAGGTTCGGGTGGGTCGGCGTGGACGGCTCGATCTGCGCCTCCGGCAGACCCCACGTGTTGTACGTCGTCAGGAACGGGTTGCCCCGTCCGTCGGTGAACCGGGTCTGGTTGCCGGCCGCGTCGTACCCGTAGGTCGTGGTGATCGACTCGGTCGCGGAGACGGGCTCCACGATCTTCGTGATCAGACCCGAGGAGTCGTACGCGAAGGTCTTCGTGTGACCGCGGTGATCGGTCGCCGAGACCATGTTGCCGGCCCGGTCGTAACCGGTGCTCGCCGTGCGGAGCACGGCACCCGTCTCACTCAGGTCGTCCGTCTTCACCAGCTGGCCGAAGCCGTCGTACGTGTTGCGGGTGCTGGTGCCGTCGGGCTCGGTGACCGTGAGCGGCTGGCCGTCCATGTCGTAGGTGAAGCGCGAGACCTTGCCCGCGCCGTCGGTCACCTCGACGACCTCGCTGTCGGCGTTGTACTTGTACGACTCGCTGACGCCCTGCGGCGACACGACGCGGGACAGCTCGCCGCCCGGCGCGTTGTACTCGTTGATCGCCGTGTACGCCCGCTGGGTCGGCTGGCGCACGATGTCCGTGCTGGTCAGCTCGCGGCCCAGGTAGTCGTACGTCATCTCCTGGCGGGCGCCGTTCGGCCGGGTGGCCGACAGCTGGTCGCCGTTGGTGGAGTAGGTGTACCGCGTCGTACCGCCGCCCGGCTCGCTGACCGAGGCCAGGTCGCCCAGCTGCGTGTACGAGTAGGTGGTGCGGCCGCCGAGCGGGTCGACCTCCGCCGTCACCTGGCCGAGCTTGTTGTACTCGTTGTACGAGGTCGCGCGGATCGGGGCGGACGCACCCGGCGCGAGGTACTCGGGAGACGTCGTCGACAGCTCCTGGCCCTCCGCGTCGTACGCCGTCGTCACCACGTTGCCCAGCGGGTCCGAGGACTCGGTGGGCTCGCCGAAGGTGTTGTACCCGGTCATCGTGACGGGCCGGACGGAGACCGGGGTCCCGCCGTTCTGCTCCGCCATGACGGCCGGCTCGGTGACCGAGGTCTGCTGGCCGAGCTCGTCGTAGCCGTAGTCCGTGACGTTGCCCGCGGTGTCCGTCTGGGACACCGGCAGACCGCGCTGGTCGAGCTTCCACGAGGTGGTGCGGACCGAGGAGCCCGCAGCCGGCAGGGTGCCGCCCTTGAGCGCCGTGACCTGTGCCGCGGTGAGCGCCTCGCCGTAGACCTGGACGTCGTCCAGGCCGCCGAGGTGGTTCTCCGCGTAGGCGCCCTTGTACCAGCGGCGGCCGAGCTGGAGCGGACCGGTGGCGTCCCACGGCGTGCCGAAGGTGGCCGGGGTGCCGCTCGCGAC
Organism: Streptomyces sp. adm13(2018); assembly: GCF_008042145.1. GTDB lineage: Bacteria > Actinomycetota > Actinomycetes > Streptomycetales > Streptomycetaceae > Streptomyces. Next base: position 150,778 of record NZ_RDBH01000129.1, on the reverse strand, counting down.
GCCGTTCACGTACAGCCGGATCTGGGAGCTCGCCTGGTCGTAGACGCCGACCAGATGGGTCCAGGTGTTGGCCGTGACGGCGGCGGTGCCCGACGAGACCCGCACGATGGCCGGGTCGTAGGTGTCGGTGGCGTGCCGGTTGAAGGTCCAGCCGTAGGCCGTCGAGTAGTAGAGCTGGAAGCCGGAGGCCTCCTTGCCGTCCTGCGCGAGGAAGGTCCGGTTGGCCGCCGTGCTGCTCAGCTTCACCCAGGCCGAGACCGTGAAGCTGCCGGCGGTGTTCACCACCGGGCCGCTGGTCTGCGCCCAGGAGTTGGCGTCACCGTCGAAGGCGCCGTTGCCGCCCCGGTCGGTGTTCCAGTGCATCCCGGTGCCGTGGGTACCGGTGTTGTTCGCGCCGGAGGAGTCCGCCAGGCCGAAGCCCGTCGTCTCGTCCAGCTTGTAGCGGGCCACCGGGGCCGTGGTGCCGTCGTGGCTGGTGGACCCGGTGATGTTGCCGAGGGCGTCGTAGCGGGTGTCCGTGGTGGACACGTCGCCGGTCGCCGGGTCGCGGTCCGTCTCCGAGACCACGTTGTCGTCGGGGTCGTAGCTGGTCTGCGTGGTCCTGGCGAGCCCGTTGGGGTCGAGGATCTCGGAGACCGTACGGTCGGCCGCGTCCACCGTGAAGGTGCTGCGGGTCTGCCCGTCGTTGGTGATCTGCTCGATCAGGTTGCCGGCGGCGTCGTAGGTGTTCGCCTGCTCCGTGAAGGACTTGCCGGTCTGCGGGTCCTTGCGGACCACGGAGGCCGACAGGCCGTCGTCGGTGTAGGTGTACGCCGTCTGCCAGCCGAGCGAGTCGGTGATCGACGCGAGGCGGCCGGCCGGGTCGTAGGCCCGGGACTCCTGGACGAGGGTCGTCGGAGCCGTCGGGTTGTACGGGTCGCCGGTGTAGTCGAGCAGGCTCGTGGTGAGCGGGCGCTGCTCGCCGTCGAAGGTGTAGGTGTTGACGGTCCCCGCGGGGTCCGTCTCCTTCACCTTGTTGCCGTAGACGTCGTACGCGAACGACGTGGTGTCGCCGCCCGGGTCCGTCCTGGTCGCCATCTGGTTGTACGCGTCGTACGTCATCGACGTGACGCGCGCGGTGTCACCGCCGGTGAGGTCCTGGACCGTCTGGGACAGGATGTTGCCGTCCGGGTCGTACCCCGTGGTCGTCTTCGCCTGGTGCTTGGCGCCGGTGACCCGGTTGGTGACGGCCGGGGTCGTCTCGGTGAGGACCTGGTCGTTCTTGTCGTACGTCTGCGACGTGACGAGACCGGCCGGGTTGGCGTCCGAGACCTCCTTCTTGGAGATCTCGCGGCCCAGCTTGTCGTACGTGTACTCGACCGAGGCGCCGTTGGCGTCGGTGATCTTCGCCAGGTCGCCGGTGGAGAAGTACGAGTACGTCGTCCTGCGGCCACCCGGGGTGGTGACCAGCGACACGAGACCCGCCGGTGTGACCGCCGTACCGCCCTCCGCCGCCGGGGTGGTGGCGGTGGTGTACGTGGTCGAGGCGGTCCGGCCGTTGGGGTGGCCCGCCACGGGGGGCGTGGTCACCGACAGCAGGTTGCCGCCCGCGTCGTAGGAGTAGCTCGTGAGGTAGGCGTTGTCCGTCGGACCGGTGGAGCGTCCGTCCCGCTCCGTGAGGATCAGGTCGTTGCGCAGGTCCATCGGCGGGAATGCCGTGGTCGAGTCCGGGTAGAACGTGTAGTACTCCGTGGAGCACTTGTTGGCGGCCGTGTTCTGGCAGGTGGTCTGGGAGACCGTGTTGCCGCGGACGTCGTGGCCGTTGATGGAGCGGTTGCCGTTGGCGTCCGTGATGGTGTGCAGGAAGCCGCCGGTGTCGTACCCGTAGGTGGTGCGGTCGCCCTCGGTGTCGATCGCGGCGAGCAGGCGGTTGCCCATCTCCGCGTCGTACACGTAGGTGAGGGTGCGGTCCTTCGGGTCCGTCAGCTTCACGGTCTTGACCGGGGCGATGCCGGAGGACGCCTTGTAGGCGGACCAGTGCGTCGCCACGTCCGCTTCGGTCAGGCCCTTGGCGTGGACCGAGACCTCGGCGATGGAGCCGGTGAAGTAGCTGACGTCGCCCGGGGAACTGAACCAGCCCTTGCCGAAGCCGGCACCGATGAAGGTGCGGGTCGTCGACTGGTCGTTGGCGGCGCCGGTGAAGTCCTTCTGCTTCACACCGTCCAGGTACAGCGTCTGCGTCGTGCCCTTCGCCGACAACACCGCGTGGTGCCACTTGTCGTCGGTGACGGTGGCGGTGGTGCCGAAGTCGGCGGTGCCGAAGTCGGCGGTGCCGCTGCCGCTGACGCTCCACCAGTGACCGCGCAGCTTGCCGTCCGCGCCGACGTACAGCAGCGGCGAGTAGGCCGCGCCCGCGCCGAGCGGGTCGTTCGGAGCACGGGCCTGGTCGCTCATGATCACGCCCGGCTCGGCCGTCTTGAACCAGAGTTCGACCGAGCGGTCGGTCTTGGCGTGCAGCGGGCCGTACGGGATCTCCACGAAGGAGGTCGAGCCGTCGAACGTCGACGCGCTCGCGTCACCGGGACCGAAGGGGCCCTCGTCGCCCTGGATGACGTTGTTGTACGTGCCGAAGCCGGTGTTCACCTGGTTCGCGGCCTGCGCCGCGGCCTGGGTGTCGTCCAGGCGCCAGTAGCCGGCCGGGGCGGTGCCCATGACGGCGGAGCGGTAGACCTGGGACGAGCCGGTGATGGTCGGCGGGTTGAGCTTCCAGGTGCCGCCGTTGCCGTCGGTGGCCTGGAGGACGCGGTCGTCGGTGGTGTCGTAGACGACGGACGCCTGCGTCTTGGCGCCGGGCGTGGTGATCTTCTGTAGCAGACCGGCCGAACGGACGGCGGAGTCGTACTGCGTCCTGATCACGTCGGCCGACAGCGGCTCGGAGAAGATCGCGACCTCGGCCAGCTGGCCGGTGAAGTGACCGAGCTTGTCGTTGGCGTTCATCGCCGGCCAGCCCATGGTGTTCACACCGGCGCCGAGGGCGATGTACGGCTGCACCCAGTCGTTGATGGCGCCGCTGAGCGAGCCGACCGCCGCACCGTCGAGGTACAGGGTCTGGCTGTTGGCGACACCGGTCAGGACGGCGTTGTGCCACTTGCCGTCGGTGACGACGGGGGTGGACGTGATCGTCGACATGCAGCCGGGCGACATCGCCAGGCAGCCGCGCAGCTTGCCGTCGGTGCCCACGTACACCGCGGGGGTGTTCTTCGTGGTGTTGGCCACCGGGTCGGGGTCGCTGAGGGGCTTGTCGCCGTAGTAGAAGAGCACGCCTCCGGCGGTGCTCGTCTTGAACCACAGCGAGACCGAGGTGTACGAGGGCGTGGCGCCCGGCGCGGCCGGCATCTCGACGTACGAGGTGGTGCCGTTGAAGGTGGCCGCCTTCTGGGTGGAGCCCGCGAGGGGGCCCGTCCCGCCCAGCGCCACGTTCTTGTACGTGCCGTTGTACTGGCCCTGGTTGGCGTCGAGGGCGTCCTGGGCGACCGTGCCGGAGGTCTCGCCGAGCCGCCAGTAGGCGAACGGGTCGGCGTCGAGGACCGTGGTGCGGTAGTGGTTGCCGGTGGCGTAGGAGTACGTCGTGCACTTGGACCAGTCGGCCGGCGGGCACACCTTGGTGAGCTGGTCACCGGTGTAGGTGTACTGCCAGGTCTGGACCGAGTTCGCGTCGCCGGCCGTGGCCTGGTCGGTGAAGACGGTCTGCACGTGCCAGGCGGTGGCCGAGGCCGGCTGGTACCAGGTCAGGCCCAGGTTCCGCTTGGAGACCTCGTTCGTGATCTTCGTGAGGCGCTTGCCGGCGTCGTACGAGAAGGTCTCGGTGCGGCCCGCGTAGTCCTTGATGGTCTTCAGCGCGTAGGTGCCGGTCTTCGCGGTCGCCTGGGTGAAGGCGTACTCCGTGAAGTCCTTGTCCGTGAGCGTGTAACCGCCGGTGACGGCCGCGAGGCGCGCGTAGCGGCCCAGCGGGGGCACGAAGGTGCCGTCCGAGTTCCGGCCGAAGGCGACCTGCTCACCGCCCGGGTAGGTGATGATCACGCTGGTGAGCGCACCGGCGCCGTCCTTGACCTCGACGGCCTTCATGTCGACGATCGTCGACCAGCCGGCGCCGAAGGCGGAGTCCAGGCGGGGGTCGAGGCTGTTGTAGGAGCGCTCGATCTCCAGCGACGGGCCGATCACCGACACCTGGGCGTCGGTGTCCTCGGTCGTGTAGTTGCCGTCCGAGGGGTCGAAGTCGTGGCCGTCGGTGTTCATCGACAGGCCCGAGGTGACCGGCGGCTGCGGCACGGCCGTGGTGAAGCGGCTGCCCTCCACGACGGCGGAGGTGCCGTCGCTGGCCTCCACGTACCAGTCGTAGTTCTTGGACCACTTCAGCTTGCCCGCGGGAACCTTCCAGCTGCCTTTGCTGACCGCGCCCGAGGTGGCGATCAGGGTGGGGGTGCCGGTGGCGTCGCCGTCGTAGACCTCGAAGGTGTACGACAGCGGGCTGGGGCCCTTGTCGGCGTCGCTCGCGTAGACGAGCAGCTCCGGCTGGAGGGTGTTGGCCTGGAAGTTGGCCGGCGGGTACTGGGCGTTGATCTGCGGCGCCGTGTTGGCCGTGTACGTCAGATCGAGGGCCGGGCGGAAGCCGGCGGTCGCCGAGTTGTCCGAGTGGAACTTCTTCCAGTGGAGCATGTCGTTGGTCGGCGCGGTGAGCGCCAGGCCGTAGTTGGCGGCTCCGCCGGCGACGTTGTTGAACCACGTCGTGTTGAGGGAGACCGGCATCTTCACGCCGACCGAGGCCGAGTTCCCGCTGTTGGAGCAGGAGGCGCCGGGGGCGGGGGTGGCCGTGCCCATGGCCGGGCCGAAGCTCGGGCCGGGGTAGCTGGTCACGCCGGACGGGGTCCAGGACTGGGTGACGGGGTGCACCGAGAACGACTGGGCGGCGCAGGTGGAGGACCACAGCGCGTAGACGTTCAGGGTGGCGGCGGTGACCCGCTTGCCCGCGAGGGTGGTGCCCAGCGAGGAGAACTGCAGGAACGAGTTGGTCTTGTTCGTTCCCGAGTCGTAGGAGCCGACCTTGATCTGGGTCTCGGTGGAGTGGTCGCCGCCGATGGTGTTCTGGGTGTAGGTCGAGTTCGACGCGGTGACCGTCGGGTCGACGGTGACCGGGTAGACCCGGGCGGGGTCGTCGAGCCAGGCGCGGTCCGCGGTCATCCGCAGCGCCGGCTCGCCGTCCACCGTGACGAGCTCGTAGGTGACGGCCCGCGACTGGGCGGGGTCGCCCGAGCGGGGGTCGATCCTGGAGTCCTCCATGAACGCGTGCGGGATGGTCGCGGTGACCTTGCCGTTCGCGTCGGTGAACTCCACGTCGCCGTCCTCGGCGACGCGGGGCGTGAGGCCCTTCACCGCGAGCGGGAACGTCCAGGAGTTCGCGGCCTGCGGGGAGCGCAGGACGACGTTCTCCTTGAAGCCCTCCGCCAGCGGTACGAGCTGCACGTCGGTGTCCGGCAGCACGTCCGCGTAGGTGACGGTGCCGTTCCCGGCGACGGTGGGCTCGGCCTGGGCCGCGCCCTTGAGCGCGTACGCGAGGGAGCGTCCGGCGCCGAAGTCGACGGAGGCGAGCCGCTCGTCGGCGGCGGTCGGCGCGAACTCGACGTCGAGGGAGTTGGCCGTCTGCTGGAGGCGGCCGTCCTCGTCCTCGGTCAGGCTCGTGTCGATGGCCTTCCATGTGCCGTCCGCGCCCTTGAAGTTGGTGCGGCCGGCGAAGTGGCGGACGGTGGTCGAGCCGTCGGCGTTGACGTAGTAGTCCGAAGTGGCCGTGGACTTCTTGGCGTCGCGCTTGCTGGTGCGCGCGTCGAAGCTCTTGGCGGTGCCCGGCGCCCTGCCGGTGCGCGCCTCGTCGGGGTCGTCGGTCTCCCGCTCGAACAACGGGAGTTCGCCCTTGCCCTTGCCCGGCTTGCGCCCGGCCTTGCCCTCCAGGCTCGTGGCGTCGGCGGAGGCCTGGTGGCTCTTGCCGCGGGCCGTGCCGCCCTGCTGGTCAGGGGTGTCGAGAGGGTTCTCGCTCACCCACTGCCACAGCCCCGAGAGGGAGAGCCTGGGCATCTTCACCGGGCCGAGCGTGACGCCCGCGGCGAGCGCCGACTCGGTGGTGAGCATGAGGAACAGTGAGATCAGTACGGAAAGAGCCGTAGCCCTCAACCTGCGTCTGCCGGTGCGACCGGGTGGGAACAGGCGAGGGCTACGGACCCGGCGTATACGCATGGGTCAGCCTTTACTAACGCGATTCTTACAAAGCCTCGCGAGCCTGCCCGATGACGGAACGCCAGTTCACACCAGGGTGTCGAACTTTACTCTTGCTTTACCCGACGGATGGAACCCTTCCGGACAACTCGGCCCGGAGTCCCCACCGGGGACCCCCGCGCCGCTCAGCCCTCGCGGGCGAGCCGCTTCACCGTCGCCGCGATGTCGTCCTCCAGGGACGCCCCGGGCGCCACCCGGACCAGGTTGTCGTGGGAGGCTCCGGCGCCCGTGCCGACCGTCACGAAGCGGATCTCCGGGTTCTTCTCCACCGCCGCTTCTGCGGCGGCCACCTGCGGGGCGCCCGAGGCGACGACGATCTCGCAGTCCCGCTGCACGAGGCCGTTGAGGAAGGGGCGGGCGTTCTCCACCGTCTTCGCGCCCATCACCGGCACGAACGTCACCCGGATGTGCTTGTCCAGGGACGCCGTCTGCATCCCCTCCCACACGGGGGCCGCCGGCGCTCCGGTCACGATGCCCCGCTCGTCGGTGAGCAGGCAGGCGTCGTAGTCCTGGTAGGCGCGGGCGCGGGTGTCGGGCGGGGTGCCCGGCCGGTCCGAGCCGGCGAACAGCCAGGCCCCGACGAGACCGAGGACGAGGACCAGGACCGAGGCGAGGGCCCAGCCGCCCCGGCCGCGCAGGGCGCCGGCGCCGGTGGCCAGCAGCCCGGGGACGCGGGCCGCGCCGGACTCCGCGGCCTCCCGCTTGGCGGCCTCCCGCTCGGAGACGCGCCAGGCACGACGGGTCTTCACCGGTCGGCCCCCTTGACCGCGAGGCAGTGCGCCGCCGCACCGAGGGTGGTGGCCGCGAGCAGCACCGCGTCGAGGAGGAACGGGACGCCGTGGGTCTCCTCGGGCGTGAGCGCGATCTGGAAGCACCAGGCGATCGAGGCGCCCGTGAACAGCAGCGCGGCGATCCAGTCGCCGCGCGTCCCGCGCCGCAGGGCGTACGCGAGCGAGGGCACGAGGCCGAGGACGCCGAGGCTCAGCAGCGGCACCAGCGCGAGCCCGATCCGGGCCGGCCGGCCCGGCAGTTCCTCGGGGCGCGGGGACTCCACGCCCTTCTCCAAGTGGACGGCCTGGTTCACGATTCGCGAGACCTCTCACGGAGGCGCACGCCGAGGGGTCGGGGCGCACGGGTGTACGACAGGGGACGCCGTACGGTACATCCCCCGCCGCGAAGATCGCCCTCGGGGTCCCGCTCGGCGCGGGACCCTCAGGCGCCGGAAGCACGCTGTGCGCCTCAGCCGGGGTGCACGGCAGACACCGCGCGCCTCAGCCGGGGTGCACGGCAGACCCCGTACGCCTCAGAGCCGGTGCCGTACCCACACGTTGGGCTCGACGTAGACCGCGTAGCCGCGCGAGGCCTCGCAGTGGACGGGGACGAGCGCGCCCTCGACCTCGACCGGGCCGTCGGTGTCGAAGGGCAGTCCGGTCCACGCGCGCCACTGCTCGACCGAGCCCGAGACGGTCATCGAGGCCGGGGCGACGGACTCGACGACCCCGCCCGCGCGGACGTGGACGCGCAGCCAGGCGTCGTGCGGCAGCCCGTCGGCCTCCCGGGTGCGGAAGGCGTACTCGTGCATGGGGGCGGCGGCCTCCAGGTGCTTCCCGTTGGGGCGGACCGGGGCGACGACCTCGGCGAACCCGCGGCGCGCGGCGTTGTCGCGCAGGGCCGCCAGCATCCGGTGCGAGATGCCGCGGCCGAGCGCGCCGGTGTCCACCGTGATCTCGATGGCGCTGACGGTGTCCGGCTCGCGGCCGTGCTTCAGGTCGGAGAACGCCCAGAGCAGCACCTCGTCCCAGCCGCGCGGCGGCAGCGCCCGGCGTCCGTCCAGGTCGAGGCGGAAGGGGACGCTGAAGCCGCGGGCGACGACCCTGCCCTCGGTGTCGGTGGCGACGAGCACGTACTCCGGCAGCTCGCGCACGATCCGCCCGATGTTCGCCCAGCCCACCGGGTCGTACATCATGAACTCGGGCCAGAGGTCGCGCATGCCCCACATCGGCCCCTCCAGTTCGGGGCGCTCGGCGAGGGTCGATATGTTCAGGTCCATGCGGGCAGGTTAAAGATCGTCTTCCCGCCGCGCCAACCGCTTTTCCCGCAGGTCGGGGGCGTTACGGGAGTTTCTGCTGCGGGCAGTCGCCGAGGACCCGCTTCATCGCGTCCCGCTCGCCGTCCGTCACCCACACCCGGTACTTCTTCTTGACGGCGATCTGCCGGGCCACGTAGGTGCAGCGGTACGCCTTGTTCGGCGGCAGCCAGGTCGCCGCGTCGCCGTCGGACTTGCGGCGGTTGGTGGAGGCGTCGACGGCCAGCAGGTTGAGCGGGTCGTTGGCGAAGCGGCGCCGGGTCTCCGCGTCCCAGCTGCCCGCGCCCTTCTGCCAGGCGTCGGAGAGCGCGACGATGTGGTCGATGTCGACCTTGCTGCGGCCCCGGAGGTAGCGGACGGTCGTCCCGGTGTACGGGTCGTCGGTGAGGGTGCCGGAGGCGACCTTGCAGTGCCCGTCGGTGAACCGGACGCCGGTCAGGTCGCGCTTGAGTATGTCGTCGCGGGTGCCGCAGCCGTTGCGGTCGACGTCCTCCCAGGCGCGGCCGAACTTCTCGCGCTCGTATCCGGTCTTCGGCGCCCGGCCCTTCACGGTGAGGGTGTCCACTGCGGCGAGGGCGGTGCCGCGGGCGGCGGGCCTGCCGCCCGCGCCGCCGGCGGAGTCCGAGCCGCCGTCGGCCGGGCCACCGGCTCCGGGCGTGCAGGCGGTGGCGACGAGCGCGGCGGCCGCGAGCGCCGAGGCGGTCAGGGCTGATCGAAACGTCCGTTCTGTGGTGAACATCCGCAGATTCTAGGCCCGTTACGGGTTCTGATACCCGGACGGGCCACCCGCACGCATATCTTGGGGGCCCTCGCGCGACACGGTCCGCTCACACCTTGCCGATGCCGAGGGTGTTCTCCGAGGGCAGCAGGCCGGAGCCGATGGCCGCCAGCCAGGGGCCGCCGAGCAGTTCGGCGAGGCGGGCGGTGCCGTCCGGGCCGAGGGCGGTCCAGGGGGCGGCGGCCAGTTCGTCCGTGCGGCGCTCGACCCCGGCGCGCAGGGACCGGCCGGCCTCGGTGGCTCCCCCGTCGACGGTGAGCAGACCGCGCGCGGCGAGCCGGTCGCGCGCCGCCGCCCATTCCCCGGCGCTCCAGCCCCGGCTCCCGAAGACGTGCTCCGGCGCGGCGCCGACCGCGGCGAAGGAGACCAGCGACTCGACCGGGTCGAGGCCGGCGTCGGCGAGGGCGGCGAGATGGCCGTCGCCCCGGTGCTCGCGGAGGATCGTCGCGGCGTGCCAGAGGTCCAGGTGCGGGGCCCCGGGCCAGGGCAGGGCGGCGTTGGCCGCCGCGAGCGGACGGGGGACGGCGTCGGACCCGGAGGCCGCCGCCGCGCGGGCGGCGGTGCGGGCGAGTCCCGCGGCCTCGGCGAGGCCGGGGTCCGCGAGGAGTTCCTCGCCCAGGACGGCCCGGTAGGTGCGGTCGACGGCCCGGAGCCGCGCGGCGAGGACGTCGGCGGGGGCAGCGGTCTCCCACGCGGCGGGGGCGTACCGGGCGATCATCGCCGGGCTGAAGCTGTGGAAGGCCCGGGTCACCCGGTCCGCGTCCGCGGGCCCGAGGGGCGCGGCGCGCCAGGCGACATAGGAGGGCCAGCGCTCGGAGGTGTCGTAGCCGAGGGCGGCGGCCTCCTCGAAGGCCTCGGGGGCGTAGTAGAGCAGGGCGTGCAGGGGTTCGAGCAGGTGCCACATCTGACGTACGCGTCCGGACTCCACGGCGGGCTCCTCTTCGCTCTCATCATCTAGTCACTGACTAGATGATGGTCCCGGCCCATGAACTTGTCAATGACTAGATGGCGGCTAGGCTCCTCGCATGACGCCCACGAACCGGAGCTCCTACCACCACGGCGACCTGCGGCGGGCCGTCCTCGACGCCGCCCTCGACGTCATCGCCGCCGAGGGCCCCGGCGCGCTCAGCCTGCGCGACCTCGCCCGCCGCGCGGGCGTCTCGCACGCCGCGCCCGCCCACCACTTCAAGGACCGCACCGGGCTCCTCACCGCCCTCGCGACCGAGGGGTACGACCTCCTCGCCGAGGCCCTCGCCGCCGCACCCGAGCTGCGCGAACGCGGGGTGCGGTACGTGCGGTTCGCGGTCGCGCACCCGGCGCACTTCCAGGTCATGTTCCAGCCGGAGCTGCTGCGCGCCGACGACCCCGACCTGCTCGCGGCCAAGGAGCGCGCCTCCGCGGAACTCCGCGCCGGCGTCGCCGGCCTCGCGGGCGTCCCCGACCCCCGCGCGGCGGGCATCGCGGCCTGGTCGCTCGCCCACGGCTTCGCGACGCTGCTGCTCACCCGGAACGTCCGGGGGGCGCTCGGCGGCCGGGACCCCGAGGACTACTTCCGCGAGCTGGCCGGCCTGCTCTTCACCGACCGGCCCGCCCAGGAGGAGGGGCCGTAGGAGAGGCCTGCCCTCCCCCACGCCCCCGGCGCTACGACCCCAGGATCGTCGTCAGGAACTCCCCCGTCCACGCGAGCAGTTCGCGTCCCACGACCGGCTTTCCGCCGATCTTGCCCGCCGTCGGCCGCGGTACCAGGATCTGGTGCACGGCCGGCTTGATGACGGTCCGCGGGTAGAGCCGCTTCAGGCGCAGCTCCTGCGACTCGCGGAGCTCCACCGGGGCGAACCGGATGTTCGGGCCCTGGAGGACGATCTCGCCGACGCCGCACGCCCGGGCCAGCATCCGCAGCCCCGCCACCAGCAGCAGGTTCTCGACCGGCTCGGGCAACTTGCCGTAGCGGTCGGTGAGTTCCTCGCGGACCGCCCGGATGTCCTCCTCCGAGTTCGCCGAGGCGATCGAACGGTAGGCCTGGAGACGGAGCCGCTCCCCCGGCGCGTAGTCGTGCGGCATGTGGGCGTCGACCGGCAGCTCGATCTTCACCTCCAGCGGGGCCTCCTCCTCCGCCCCGCCCTCCATCTGCGCCCGGTAGTCGGCGACGGCCTCGCCGACCATCCGTACGTACAGGTCGAAGCCGACGCCCGCGATGTGGCCGGACTGCTCGCCGCCGAGCAGGTTGCCCGCGCCGCGGATCTCCAGGTCCTTCATCGCCACGTACATGCCCGCACCCATCTCGGTGTGCTGGGCGATCGTCGCGAGCCGCTCGTGCGCGGTCTCCGTGAGCGGCTTCTCCGGCGGGTACAGGAAGTACGCGTAGCCGCGGTCCCGGCCACGGCCGACGCGCCCGCGCAGCTGGTGGAGCTGCGAGAGGCCGAAGTTGTCGCCGCGCTCGACGATCAGGGTGTTGGCGTTGGAGATGTCGATGCCGGACTCCACGATCGTGGTCGACACGAGCACGTCGAACTTCTTCTCCCAGAAGTCGACCACGACCTGTTCGAGCGCCGACTCCGACATCTGGCCGTGGGCCGTCGCGATCCGGGCCTCGGGGACGATCTCGCGCAGCCGCGCCGCCGCCCGGTCGATCGAGTCGACCCGGTTGTGGATGTAGAAGACCTGGCCCTCGCGCAGCAGTTCGCGCCGGATCGCGGCGCCGATCTGCTTCTCCTCGTACGGGCCGACGAAGGTGAGGACCGGGTGGCGCTCCTCGGGCGGGGTGGTGATGGTCGACATCTCGCGGATGCCGGTGACCGCCATCTCGAGCGTACGGGGGATGGGGGTGGCCGACATGGTGAGCACGTCGACGTTGGCGCGGAGCTTCTTCAGCTGCTCCTTGTGCTCGACGCCGAAGCGCTGCTCCTCGTCGACGATGACCAGGCCCAGGTCCTTGAACTTGGTCTCGGAGGCGAAGAGCCGGTGGGTGCCGATGACGACGTCGACCGAGCCCTCCCGCATGCCCTCCAGGGTGGCCTTCGACTCCGTCTCGGTCTGGAAGCGGGACAGCGCCCGCACCTTCACCGGGAACTGGGAGTACCGCTCGCTGAACGTGCCGAAGTGCTGCTGGACCAGCAGCGTCGTCGGGACGAGGACGGCGACCTGCTTGCCGTCCTGGACGGCCTTGAAGGCGGCCCGGACCGCGATCTCGGTCTTGCCGTAGCCGACGTCGCCGCAGATCAGACGGTCCATGGGGACCGTCTTCTCCATGTCGTCCTTGACCTCGGCGATGGTGGACAGCTGGTCGGGCGTCTCCGCGTACGGGAAGGCGTCCTCCAGCTCGCGCTGCCACGGGGTGTCGGGGGCGAAGGCGTGCCCGGGGGCCGCCATCCGCGCCGAGTACAGCTTGATGAGGTCGGCCGCGATCTCCTTGACGGCCTTTTTCGCGCGCGCCTTCGTCTTCGTCCAGTCCGCGCCGCCGAGCCGGTGCAGGGTGGGCGCCTCGCCGCCGACGTACTTGGTGACCTGCTCCAGCTGGTCGGTCGGGATGTACAGCCGGTCGCCGGGCTGGCCGCGCTTGGCGGGCGCGTACTCGACGAGGAGGTACTCGCGGGTGGCGCCCTGCACGGTCCGCTGGACCATCTCCACGTAGCGGCCGACACCGTGCTGCTCGTGCACGATGTAGTCGCCGACCTCCAGGGTCAGGGGGTCGATGGTCTTGCGGCGCTTGGCCGGCATCCGCTGGCCGTCCTTGCCGGCCGCCTTCTGGCCGGACAGGTCGGTCTCGGTGAGGACGGCCAGCTTGAGGGCCGTGTCGACGAAGCCGTAGTCGATGGAACCGGTCGACACGTGGACGACCGACGGGGAGATCTCCGCGAGGTCGGCGTCGAGGCGGGCGGCGATGCCCTCGCCGCCCAGGACCTCGACCGTGCGGCTCGCCGGGCCGTGGGCCTCCGTGACGTAGACCGTGCGCCAGCCGTCGGCCAGCCAGCCCTTGGTGTCGGCGAGGGCGCGGGCCGTGTCGCCGCGGTACGACTCGGGGGCGTGCATCCCGAGCGTGAGGGTGTCGCCGTCGGCGCCCTCGGCTGTCGTGTCCGCCGCGAACGGCGACACCGACCACCAGGACATGCCCAGCTCACGGGCCCGGTCCCGGACGTCCGCGATCCCCCGCAGGGAGGCCGCGCCGACATCGATGGGGGCCTCGCCGCCGCCGGCCGTGGCCGCCCAGGAGGCCTGGAGGAACTCCTGGCTCGTGGCGACGAGGTCCGAGGCCCGGGTCCGTACCCGCTCGGGGTCGCAGACCACGGCCATGGCGCCCTCGGGCAGCACGTCGAGCAGCAGCTCCATGTCGTCGACGAGGACCGGCGCGAGGGACTCCATGCCCTCGACCGCGATCCCCTCCGCGATCTTGTTCAGGAGTTCGCCCAGCTCGGGGTGCTGCTCGGCGAGGGCCGCCGCCCGCTCCCGTACGTCCTCGGTCAGCAGCAGCTCACGGCAGGGCGGCGCCCACAGGCCGTGCTCGGCCACCTCCAGGGACCGCTGGTCGGCGACCTTGAAGTAGCGGATCTCCTCGACGTCGTCGCCCCAGAACTCGATCCGGAGGGGATGCTCCTCGGTCGGCGGGAACACGTCCAGGATGCCGCCGCGTACGGCGAACTCGCCGCGCTTCTCGACCAGCTCCACCCGGGAGTACGCGGCGGCCGCCAGGCCCTCCACGATCTCGTTCAGGTCGGCCGTCTGCCCGGAGCGCAGGGCCACCGGCTCCAGGTCGCCGAGGCCCTTGACCTGCGGCTGGAGCACGGAGCGGATGGGGGCGACGACCACGCTCACCGGGCCGGCGGCCGGGTCGTCGTCCCTCGGGTGCGCGAGGCGGCGCAGCACGGCGAGCCGGCGGCCGACGGTGTCGGAGCGGGGGGAGAGCCGCTCGTGCGGCAGGGTCTCCCAGGAGGGGTACTCGACGACGCGGTCCGGGTCGAGGAGCGAGCGCAGCGCGGCGGCGAGATCCTCGGCCTCCCGGCCCGTCGCGGTCACCGCGAGCACGGGACGGCCCGAGTCCCGGGCGAGCGCGGCGACGGCGAAGGGGCGGGCGGCGGCCGGACCGACGAGGTCCACGTGCGGGCGGTTGCCGTCGGCGGCGGCCTTCACCGCCTCGGCGAGGGCGGCGTCCTTGACGACGACATCGAGCAGACCGTGCAGGCTCATGGAACTTCCATCCCGGGTTCGAACAACGCGAACAGCCCGACACGTAGCACGGGCCGGGGCTCCCACCCGCGGAGGGCCGCCCCACGGGAACACGCGGCCCTCCGCCCCACCCCCGTGAGGGCGGCGGGCCGCGCCTTCCGGCCTCCGTCCTCGCTACTCGCTGGCGATCGCGTTCAGGACGTTCATCCGGCCCGCCCTGAACGCCGGGACCAGTGCCGCGAACAGTCCCACGAACGCCGAGCCGATGAAGACCGTCGCGATCGTCGGCCACGGGATCTCCAGGACGCCCAGGCCCTCCAGCGCCAGGAGTTTCTGGGCCGCCGTGCCCCAGCCCATGCCCAGGCCGAGGCCGAGGAGCGCGCCGAACAGGGCGATCACCACCGACTCCAGCCGGATCATGCGGCGCAGCTGCCGGCGGGAGAGGCCGATGGCCCGCATGAGGCCGATCTCGCGGGTCCGCTCGACCACCGAGAGGGCCAGGGTGTTCACGACACCCAGGATCGCGACGACGATCGCCAGCGCGAGGAGCCCGTACACGATGTTGAGCAGCTGTCCGACCTGGTCCCGCAGCTGCTCCTTGTAGTCGGCCTGGTTGCTCACCTTGTACTGCGGGTACGGCACGAGCGCGTCCTTGAGCGCCTGGTAGGCCGCGTCCTCCTGGCCGTCCTTCGCGCCGGCGAGCAGCAGCAGGCTCTGCGGCATGCGGTCGGCGGGGACGTACTCGGCGAGGGTCGCGACGTCGATGTACATGACGCCCTTGTCGACCTGCCCGGTGTCCGCGGTGATCGCCGCGACCTTGAGCTTCGCCTTCTCGCCGCCCTTGAAGGCGAGGGTGAGGACGTCGCCGACCTTGACGCCGTGCTCGGTGGCGTAGTCGCTGCCGACGGACATGGCGTCCTTGCGGTACGCGTCGGGGAGCGTCCCGGCGGTGGTATCGCGGCGCAGGTCCCGTACGTACGAGGGGTCGGTGGCGGCCAGATCGGCGGTCGTGGTCCGGCCGCGCGGGTCGGTGACGGTGGCGTCGACCCACTTGTACTCGCTGACGTGGTCCAGGCCCGGGGTCTTCTCCAGCGCGGCGAGGGCCTGCGGCACGATCGGCTGGCCGGTGCCGGACTGGACGATGAAGTCGGCGCCGACGGAGCGGTCGAGTTCGTCGGTGGCCGAGGCGACCATCGAGGAGCCGACGACGGACAGCGCGGCGACGAGCGCGAGGCCGATCATCAGGGCCGCCGCGGTGGCGCCGGTGCGGCGCGGGTTGCGGAGCGCGTTGCGTTCGGCGAGCCGGCCGACCGGGCCGAAGATCCGCAGGACGACGGCGCCCAGGGCGCGGACGACTCCGCCCGCGAGGAGCGGGCCGACGACGACGAAGCCGAGCAGGGTGAGGACGACGCCGAGGCCGAGCCAGAGGGAGCCGGGTCCGGCCTCCTCGGCGCGGGCCGCCGCCACGAGCGCGGCCGCTCCGGCGGCGGTGAGGACGAGGCCGATGCCGCCGCGGACCCGGCCGGCCCGCCCGTCGGCGGGGGTGCCCGCGTCGCGGAGGGCGGCCATCGGGGAGACCTTCCCGGCGCGGCGGGCCGGGACGTAGGCGGCGAGGACGGTGACGACGATGCCGAGGGCGAGGCCGACGACGGGGGTCGTCCAGGCGACGGTGAGGTCCTCGGTGGAGAGCTCCATGCCGATCGAGGACATGAGCTTCATCAGTCCGACGGCGAGTCCGACACCGGCGGCGACTCCGGCGACGGAGCCGATGATCCCGAGGAGCAGCGCCTCGACGAGGACGGAACGGTTCACCTGCCGGCGGCTGGAGCCGATGGCCCGCATGAGGCCGATCTCGCGGGTGCGCTGGGCGACCAGCATGGAGAAGGTGTTGACGATGAGGAAGATGCCGACGAGGAAGGCGATCCCGGCGAAGCCGAGCATGGCGTACTTCATGACGTCGAGGAACCCGGCGACGTCCTCGCGGCCCGCGTCGGCGGCCTCGGCGGCGGTCTGCAGGGTGTAGCCGCCGCCGAGCGAGGCGGCGATGTTCGCCTTCAGGGCGTCGTCGGTGACGCCGGCCTTGGCGTCGGCCGTGATCTGGGTGAACAGGCCTTCCTTGCCGAGCAGTTCGCGCTGGGCGACGGCCGTCTCGAAGTAGACGACGGTGGCGCCGGGGTTGGTGACCTTGAAGTCGACGATGCCGGAGATCTTCGTGGTGAAGTCGCCGGTGACGGAGATGGTCCGCAGTGCGTCGCCGAGCTGGAGACCGTGCTTCTCGGCGGTGTCGCCGTCGACGACGACCTCGGTGGGGCCGCGCGGCTCGTGGCCGGAGGTCATCTCCATGGAACGGAGTTCGTTCGGACTCCAGTTGACGGCGATGGTGGGCGCGCCGCTGGTGGGTCCGACGTTCTTGTTCTTCGCGTCGACGACGGTGACGCCGGTGGAGACGACGGAGCCCTGGGCGGCCTGGACGCCCTCGGTCTTCCGGACCTGCTCGACGAGCGAGGCGGGGAAGGCCTCGGGGCGGCCGCCCGCGGGCACGTCTCCGGGGTCGGTGTCCTTGGGGCTGACGGTGACGTCGGAGGCGGTCGACGCGAAGAGCTTGTCGAACGTCGTGTTCATGGTGTCGGTGAAGACGAGGGTGCCGCTGACGAAGGCGACGGAGAGCAGGACGGCGACGGCGGAGAGCGCCATGCGTCCCTTGTGCGCGAAGAAGTTGCGCAGGGAGGTCTTCAGGACGCTCATGAGGTCCGCCCGCGCGCGTCGAAGTCCTTCATGCGGTCGAGGACGGCGTCGGCGGTGGGCCGGAGCATCTCGTCCACGATCCGCCCGTCGGCGAGGTAGAGGACCCGGTCCGCGTAGGAGGCGGCGACCGGGTCGTGGGTGACCATGACGATCGTCTGGCCGAGTTCGTCGACCGAGGTGCGGAGGAAGCCGAGGACTTCGGCGCCGGCCCGTGAGTCCAGGTTTCCGGTGGGCTCGTCGCCGAAGATGATCTCGGGCCGGGCGGCGAGCGCGCGGGCCACGGCGACGCGCTGCTGCTGGCCGCCGGAGAGTTCGTTGGGGCGGTGCTTGAGCCGCTCGGAGAGGCCGACGGTGTCGACGACCCGGCGGAGCCATGCGGCGTCGGGCTTGCGGCCGGCGATGTCCATGGGGAGCGTGATGTTCTCGATGGCGCTCAGGGTGGGCAGCAGGTTGAACGCCTGGAAGATGAAGCCGATGCGGTCGCGGCGCAGCTGGGTGAGCTTCTTGTCCTTGAGCCGGGTGATCTCGGTCTCGTCGAGGTAGATCTCGCCGCTGGTGACGGTGTCCAGGCCGGCGAGGCAGTGCATCAGGGTCGACTTGCCGGAACCCGAGGGTCCCATGATGGCGGTGAACTGTCCGCGGGCGATGTCGACGTCGACGGAGTCGAGCGCGACGACGCGGGTCTCGCCGGCGCCGTACGACTTGACGACCTGACGCGCCCGCGCGGCGACGGCCGTCGTCCCTCCAGTACCCCCGTGCCTGGGGATGGTCACAGCCGTGGTCACGGTTCTCTCCTCGGAGCGTGGGTGGTGGTGTGTAAGTTCAAGTTAAGGAGCGGGGAGGGGGCTTCTCCTCCTCCGCCGGAACGAACAACCCCTGGGCCGTATGGGGGAGATCCCCCTAAGGGGCGTCCACCCGGGGCGCCCCCGCCACCGCGCCGGCGACCGCACCGCCCGTGCCCCGGGGGCGGCCGGAGGTGCCTCCGACCTCCCGGTCGGCCCTTCCCGGCCGCGCCCGGACATGTGTGAGGGCCTCCACGCTCAGGCGGAGACCCTCTGTCGGTCCCTCAGGGGGAGGGCCTCGGTTCGACCCCTCGGTGGAAGGCCATCGACTCGGCCAGAAGGCGCCGTTGAGGTGGTCCCAGCTGCCGCCGTACCAGTCGCCGTTGCCGATGAGCGGCCTCATGCCGTTCCAGCCGCCGTTGCCGAGCAGCTTGCGCGCGCCTGCTCAGGATCCCGCGCGGGCGGACCGCGAGCGGAGCGCCCCGGGGCTTCCACCGCCTCGGGTGCGAATGAGACCCTGACGAGCCGACATTTAGGTGTACGAAGAAAGGAAGCGCGCGGTGACCGAGTCCTCCACGACGCCGGCGGGCGGCCCCGCCGGCAAGGCCGGAACCCCCGCCGCCGCACCCGGCCCGGCCGGGCCCCACCGCCGCGGCCCCGTCGTCGCCGCCCTCATGCTCGGCATGGGACTCGCCGCCATCGACGGCACGATCGTCTCCACCGCCGTCCCCCAGATCGTCGGCGACCTCGGCGGACTCGCCGTCTTCTCCTGGCTGTTCTCCGGCTACCTGCTCGCCGTGACCGTCACCCTGCCGGTGTACGGCAAGCTCAGCGACACCTTCGGCCGCAAGCCCGTCCTGATCGCCGGGGTCGTCCTCTTCCTCATCGGCTCCCTGCTCTGCGCGGCCGCCTGGAACATGGCCTCCCTCATCGCCTTCCGCGTCGTCCAGGGCCTCGGCGGCGGCGCGCTCCAGGGCACGATCCAGACGATCGCCGCCGACCTGTACCCGCTGAGGGAACGCCCCAGGATCCAGGCGAAGCTGTCCTCCGTCTGGGCCGCCTCCTCGGTGGCCGGCCCGGCGGCCGGCGGCCTCCTCGCCGGGTACGCGGACTGGCGCTGGATCTTCCTGATCAACCTGCCGGTCGGGGCGGTGGCGCTGTGGCTGATCGTCCGGCACCTGAGGGAACCGGTCCGGACGACTCCCCGCGGGCCCGTCCGGATCGACTGGGCGGGCGCCCTCGCGATCTTCGCGACCGGCGCGCTGCTGCTGACCGCCCTCGTCCAGGGCGGCGTGGCCTGGCCGTGGCTGTCGGCCCCGTCCCTGGGCCTGCTCGCCGGGTCGGCCGTCCTCGGCGCGGTCACGGTCCTCGTGGAACGGCGCGCGGCCGAACCGATCATCCCCGGCTGGGTCTGGCGCCGCCGCACGATCTCGGCCGTCAACCTCGCGCTGGGCGCGCTGGGCCTGCTCATGGTCGCGCCGACGGTGTTCCTCCCGACGTACGCGCAGTCCGTCCTGGGCCTCGGGCCGATAGCGGCCGGGTTCGTGCTCTCGGTGATGACCCTGAGCTGGCCGATCAGCGCGGCGTTCTCGAACCGGGTCTACGGCCGGATCGGCTTCCGGCTGACGGCCGTCATCGGCATCTCGCTCGCCCTGCTCCTGCTGCTCGCCTTCCCGTTCCTGCCCTTCCCCGGCGAACCGTGGCAGCCCGCGCTCCTGATGCTGCTCCTGGGCGCGGCCCTCGGCCTCTTCCAACTGCCGCTGATCGTGGGCGTGCAGTCGACCGTCCCGTACGAGGAGCGGGGCACGACGACCGCGTCCGTCCTCTTCTGCCGCCAGGTCGGCCAGAGCGTGGGCGCGGCCCTGTTCGGAGCCGTGGCGAACGGCGTGCTGGCCGCCCGCCTGGGCGGCGGCGACCTGGACACCCTGTCGCGCGCGCTGGACGCGCCCGACTCCCTGACGGCCGGGGCGATGGACGGCCTGCGGCACGCGGTCGACGCGGCCGTCGACTACGTCTTCGTGGGCGCGGCGGCAGCGGCGGCACTGGCCCTCCTGGTCCTCCTCACCCTGGCCCCCCGCCGCTTCCCGGTCCTGGAGGAGAGGGAGCGGCGGAGCGCGGAGGGCTGACGCGTACAGACGGCGGTTGTACTACTCCGCGGAGGCGAGCCCGACGAAACCGGCCCAGGCGTCGGGCGACACGGTGAGGGCGGGCCGGGCCACGTCCTTGGAGTCACGGACGTGCACGGCTCCCGCGTCGGTTGCGACCTCGACGCACTGACCGCCCTCACCACCGCTGTAGCTGCTCTTGAACCAGGCGAGGGGTTCCATGTCGTTCATAGCTCTCCTAGCAACTTCTCGATGAACTCCATCGACTCTCGCGGGGTGAGAGCCTGCGACCGGATGATCCCATAGCGGGCGGCAGCAAGAACGGCTGGCTTGGGGTCGGTCTCCAGGACACTGGCACCCTGGGCCTCGGCATAGACGAACCTCTTGCCGTCCTCAGTCGTGATGACAGTGAACGGACCGTCCACACCCGCGTTCTCCGCGCAGTCGAGTGGCATGACCTGAAGCTCAACGTTCCTCCGCTGCCCTACGAGAAGCAGTTGTTCCAACTGCCCACGCAACACAGCCCTCCCTCCGAACTGGCGGCGTAGCACCGATTCACACATGAGGAAGCTCAGAAGCGGCTCTGGACGCCGGTCAAAGATGTCCTGGCGAGCCATTCGGGCTGTCACCCGCTGCTCGATGGTCTCGGCGTCAAGCGGAGGTCGACGATTTCCCATCATCGTCCGCCCGTACTCCTCAGTCTGGAGAAGGCCGTTGACCACCAACGTGTCGTACGCCAACAGCTCTATCGCTCGCTTCTCCAGCTGCGCCATCCCCTGGAAGAACGCCGGATACTGTGCCTTCTCCATCTGCTCCTTCCACAGCTTCAAAAGGCCCCCGGCGTCCAGGACTTCGTCCGAGCTGTCGATCACCCTCGGCGGCGGGATCCTCCGGCCCTGCTCGAACGAGGCGATCGTGGACGCCGAGTAGCCCAGGCGCCTGCCCAGTTCCTCCCGTTCCATCTTCGCCCGCACGCGCAGCGTCTTCAGGCTCTGCCCGAACGCCGCCACCACGCCCTGCCCGGACCTGTCCGCCGCGGCGGGTTCCGGAGCCGCACCCGGCTGCTCTTCCGTCATCGCGCCCTGCCCCTCGTACCGGCACCCACACACGGCGTACAAGGCCGTGGCGTCGGTGCGTCACCTCTGGTCACGCTACGCGACCAGGAGGAGCTTTGAGGGCATGACGAGCGACAACCTCAGCCCCACCGACACCACCCAACCCACCGGTGTCTCCCCCTACTTGGATCGTGGGGTCTTCACCCTCCGCTTCACCTCGACCGCCCGGGGCGCCCGGCTCGCGCGGCGGCTGGTCGCGGTGCGGCTGGACGAGTGGGGCGTGCCGTTCGGCACCCCGGCGCACGACGCCGTGGTCCTCGTCGCCGCCGAACTGGCGACGAACGCCGTGCGGCACGGGCACGTGCCGGGGCGGGACTTCCAGCTCTTCCTGCGCCTGCTGCACGGGGTCCCGGCCGTCGCGCGGATCGAGGTCGGGGACACCCGGGGCGAGCGGATGCCGGTACGCCCCGGCCCCCGCCCGGAGGAGGGACTCGCGGAGGGGGGCCGGGGGCTGCTGCTCGTGGAGCGGCTCGCGGACCGCTGGGGCTGGTACCCCAGGGTCGGCGCGCCGGGCAAGACGGTGTGGGCGGAGTGCGTCCTCACCTGAACGGTCCGTCTAGAAGACGGCGTTGTAGGTCATCTCCTGGGTGAGGGACACGGCGGCGCCGCGCTTGAAGGGCGCCGACCAGTCGCCCGTGCCGGCGTAGAAGGTCTCGTCGCCGTTCGAGGCGACCAGGTCGGCCCGTCCGTCGCCGTTGGCGTCGCCGACGGCGGTGAGCCCGGCGAACCCGCCCCACCCGGCACCCACCTTGGTGCGGGCGGCGAAGGTGCCGTCGCCCTTGCCGAGGTACAGCCAGAGGACGCCGTCCTTGTCACGGGCGACGAGGTCCCCGGCCGGACCGCCGGCGAGGTTGCCGGTGGCCGTCAGCTGGTTGTAGACGCCCCAGCCGTGGCCGATCTGCTTGCGCGCCGCGAAGGGGGCGGTGGCCGAGCCCGTGCCCTTGTAGAGCCACAGGGCGCCCGCCTTGTCCGTGGCGACGAGGTCCGCGCGGCCGTCGCCGGTCAGGTCGCTGCCGCCCGCGAGCTCGGTGTACGTCTGCCAGCCGGAGCCGATCCTCGTGCGGGCCGCGAGCGGCTTGTCCTGGTCGGCCGTGCCCTGGTAGAGCCAGAGGACGCCGCTCTTCTCCCGGGCGATCACGTCGGGCGCGGTCGAGCCCGCGACGTTCCCGACGGTCTCCAGCCGGTCGTAGGCACCCCAGCCGCCACCGACGCGTGAGCCCCCGGTGTCCGCGAGGGAGCCGCCGGGAGCGGCGGGGCGGGTGCCGAAGCGCAACAGCACTCCGCCGATGTCCCGGACGAGGAGGTCGGCCGTGCCGTCGTCGTCGAAGTCGTGCGGGGCCGCCGGCCGGGTCACGGTGAACCGGCCGGTGGAGACGACGTCGGGGCCGATGCCCTCGTCGGGGCGGGCGGTGAGCTGCCACTCGTACGTGCCGTTGCGCGCCGGGGCGTCCCAGTCGGCTGCCTCCAGGTCCTTGCCGTCCCAGTGCCAGGTGAGGCGGCCCGGCAGGCCCGGGGCGGCGGGGTTCTGGAGGTACAGGCGGGTGTTGATCGTCCTGCCGCCGCCGACGCGGGTCAGGGTCAGCCACACGTCGGCGTCCGCCCGGGACAGGTCCCAGCCGAAGTCGAAGCCGCGCTCGGCCTGCTCGCCGGTCAGGGTCGTCGGGGTGGTGGAACGGGTGACGGCCAGGACGGTCGACTGCCCGGTGGACGCGACGAGTGCGACGTCCGGACGGCCGCCGTCGGAGCGCGGCGAGACCCGGTAGAGGCCCTCGCCGTGCTCGGCGGTGCCACCGCGCACGAGGAGGCTGCCGTCGGGCCCGGCGACGGCGGAGGAGAACGCGGTGAGGAGCTGGACCTTCTCTCCGGTCGCGACGGACTGGGCCGTGAACGGCCGCACCGTCGGGCGGGGCTGGCCGGGCGCCGAGGTGGACGAATCGATGCGGGCCTTGCTGCCGGACGTCACCCAGCCGCCGACCAGGTACAGCGGGTCGCTCAGGTCGTCGTCCGACGGGATCCACCGCTCGGTGGTGCTGTCGCGCGCGAAGGCGACGATCCCGTGGACGGCCCGGCTGCCGGACATCCGGGCCTCGCGCCAGGCCACGTGGGTGCCGGAGACGGCGCCGTCGCGGGGCCACTGGGCGTCGAACTGGGGGTACCACTTCGAGGTGCCCGAGGCGAGGTCGACGAGGACCTTGACGGGCGTCCCGGTCGCGTCGAGGCTGCACTCGTAGAGCGCGGAGGCGGTGTCGGTCCAGCCGTCGCGGCCGTCGGAGCAGTCGAGTCCGGCGCCTCCGGCCACCGCGCGGGCCTTCGGCGGGTTGCCGTCGAGGGTGACGGCGTACTGCTTCTGCGGGCCGCCGGCCACGTACTGCCCGAGGAGCATGGTGGCGCCGGCGACGCCCTCGAAGAAGAAGCCGTCGCCGAGGGCGTCGAGGTTCACCTCTCGGGGGACCGGGGTTGCTGTGGGCTTCGCCAGGTCGTAGACCCGGACCACCCGGCCGGCGACCGGGGCGGTCCGGTCGACGGTGACGACGAGGTCCGCGCCGCCGGCGGCGGCGTCGGTGGCCCCCGGCAGCACGATCGACGAGCCGTCCGCGTACCAGGTCCAGCGGAACTCCGGCCTGGTGCCGCGGGTCTTCGACAGGAAGCCGCTCGGGCCCGCGCCGACGACGTCGGCGTTGCGCGGGAACGACACGGGGGCCTGCCGGCCCTCCTGCGCCGCGGCGGGCGCGGGCGCGGGTGCGGCCGTGGCCGGGAGTGCGGTGAGCGCGCCGCCGGTGGCGGCGAGGACGACGGTGACGGCGACGGCCGCGAGACGGCGGGCGCGCGGGCGTGTGACGTGCATGTTCATGTTCCCTCCCCTGGGAGAGGGGAGGTTATCCGACGTCAGACGGCCACCGACCTTCGGGGGAGGCGGAAGGGGCCCGCCTAGCCCTCGGTCCCGGGCTCGGCCCCTTCCCCTTTCTCCTCCGTCGGCCCCGCGCGGCCCGTCAGGGCCGCCAGGGAGTCGCGGATGTGGTCCATGTGGCCGTGGATCTCGTCCCTGGCCTCCTCGTGTTCCCGCAGCACCCGTTCCGTCTCGCGCTCGGTGCGCTCCGCCTTCATGCGGGCCTCCGCGAGCAGCCCGGCCGCGCGCGCCTCCGTGTCCTCCTGGGTGTGCCGGGCCTGTTCCTCCGTCTGCGCCAGGGTCCGCCGCGCCTCGGCGAGCCTTGCCTCCGCCGCGGCGGTCAGCTCCCCGTGGTGGGCGTCCAGGGCGGCCCTCCGGCCCTCCGCCGCACGCTCCGCCTCCTCCCGTACGGCCGTCTGCTCGGCGACCTGTTCCGCGAGGAGGTCCGCCGCGCGCCGCTCGGTCTCCTCGTAGGCCTCCCGCGCCCCGGTCAGCCGCTCGTCCGCCTCGCGCCGCGCCTCCGTCGTCAGTTCCTCGGCCCGCGCCCGCGCCGCCGCCAGGGTCTTGTCCGCCGCCCCGTCGGCCGCCGCCCGTACGCCCTCCGCGTGCGCCCGGGCCGCCTCCGCCGCCTCCCGGCCCGCCGCCTCCGCCGCCTCCGCGAGGGCCTGCGCCGCCGCCTCCGCGGACCGTACGAGCGACTCGTCCTCCCGCTCGGCCAGCTCCAGGATCTCCCCCGCCCGCGCGCCGAGGTTCTCGTAGCGGTGCGGTACGAGCGCGTCCACGGCCGCGCGCAGCCGGGCCGCCTCGGTCTCCAGCTCCTGCGCGAGGGCGGTGAGCCGCGTGGCCCGCTCCCAGGCGCCGTCACGGTCTGCGGCGAGAGCGGCGAGATAGCGGTCGACCTGCTCGGGCCGATAGCCGCGCCCCCGTCCGACAGCGAAACTCATCCCCTGGCGCCCCTTCCCTGTGACTCGACCGAACGTCCAGGATGCTTCATCAGAACGGACAAAAGACGCCCAACGTGCACACACGTCGAGCGCCTTTCATCACATTCTGTCCAGGGAGTCTGTCCAGCGGCATCCGCGGGAAACCCCGGCCCCTCCTCCTACAGAAGGCCGTCCCACATCTGCTCCAGCAGCACCGACCACCAGTTCTCCGGCGACGCCAGCGCCGCCGGGTCCAGCATCGCCAGCTGCGCCTGGAAGTCGACCGTCCAGCGTCCCGCCTGCTCCGGGTTCAGCCCGAACCGCAGCCGCCACATCCGGCCGAGCAGCGCCATCGCCCGCGTGAACTCGGGCAGCCCCGTGTTCACGAACTGCGCCGGCACCGACTGCCCGCCCGGACCGGCCTCCACCGGCACCGCCACGATGTGCGCGGTCCCGTACTGGACGCAGATCGCCCGGCCGAAGTCCGAACCGAGCACCAGGTACGAACTCGCGTCCGGCGCCGGCTGGACCTGCCGCTGCGCGGCCAGCTCGGCCAGCGTCGGCACCACCGGCACCGCGGGCTGCGCCCAGAAGAAGGGCCCGAAGTCCGCGGGCAGCCCCGCCCACACCAGCGTGCGCGCCACCAGCTCCGGCACGCCCTGCCGGGACACCGCCCGCTGGTCGAAGCGGAGGATGCCCGGACCGAACGCCCCCGCCAGCTCCTGCGCGATGCCCTCCGGCGGGATCGGCGGCGCCGGCTGCACCTGCGGCAGCGGCGCCCGCACCGGCGCCGGCCGCGCCGGACCATCCGCGACCTGGTGCAACTCGCCCTGATGGGTGAGAAGTTGCCGCATGCCCTGCTGACGGCCCGCGTGATCACGGCCGTACGGGGCGATGCTCGTGATCCGCGCCTGCGGCCAGGTCTCCCTGATCATCCGCGCGCAGTAGCCGCCCGGCAGCTCACAGGACTCCAACTCCGTGTGCAGTTCGAGCACCTGCTGCGGCGGCACGTTCATCGCGCGCAGCTCGTGCAGGATCTGCCACTCCGGATGCGGGGTGCCCGGCGCCGAACGCCGGATGATCTGCGCCTCGGAACCGTCGGGCGCGCGATAGCGCAGCACCGCCTGGTAGCCGGGGCCGACCGTCGGCTGACCCGCCGGATGTGGATAGCCGTACGCCGGCGGGGCCGCCCCCGGAACCGGACCGGGTACGGGACCCGACGGCGGGGTCTGGCCGCCGTGCAGCGGCGGCGGCGGAGCCGGCGGGCCCGGAGGCTGCGGCGCCACCGGACCGGCCGGACCCGGGTGGGCCAGCATCGTCGCCGCGTGCGCGATGCCGCCCGCGGGCGTACCGGGCACACCCGGCGGCGGCGGGGGCGGCGMAGGCGCGGCCGGACCGCCCTGGTTCGGGTGCGCCAGCATCGTCGCCGCGTGGTGCACGGGCTGCGGCGTCGGGGCCGGCGGCGGGCCGGGCGGACCCGGCTGCGCGGGCGGCGTGGGACCCAGCTGCGACACGAGTTGCGTGGGGATGTACGCCCCCGCGCCCGACGAGCCGCCGGGCACGCCCGGAGCCCCGGGCGGCGGCGGGGGACCGGCCGGGCCGCGGTTCGCCTTCGGCGGCAGCGCGGCCTTGCTGGTCGCCTCGTC
This sequence comes from Streptomyces sp. adm13(2018), assembly GCF_008042145.1. Lineage (GTDB taxonomy): Bacteria > Actinomycetota > Actinomycetes > Streptomycetales > Streptomycetaceae > Streptomyces. The sequence goes on along the minus strand of NZ_RDBH01000129.1, from coordinate 124,248 downwards.
CGCGATGTCCCGCGCGCCGGGCGCCGAGGGCGCGGCCGCGGGAGCGGGCGGCGGAGGCGGCACACCGGGACCGACGGCCTGCGGCGACGCGGCCGGACCCGCCGGAGCGGCGCCGGGCGCGGGCGCGGCCGGGTTCAGCCGGGGGGACACCGCCGTCGGGGGCAGCGCGCTTCCCCCCTTCATCAGGGCGGTCGGCGCGTCCGCGCCCACCTGCGGCGGCGGGGTGTCCTCGTCGTCCGTCCCCGACAACGGCGGCGCGAACACGGTCGCGGGCAACGGCACCGCACCGTCCGCCCCACCCGCACTCGCGG
>NZ_RDBH01000129.1:101941-123837 GCF_008042145.1 Streptomyces sp. adm13(2018) | reverse complement strand
GGTGCGGGAGTTCGAGCTGGGGTTCGTGGTGTGGGCGGAGGACCGCGAGGGCGGTCCGACGTCGGACGGCGGGCGTCAGCGGCTGGTGATCGCCCGGGACAGCGGTGAGGCGACGCTGTGGCCGGAGCCGCCGGCGCGGTGGGCGCGGCCGGCGCGGCCGGACCCGCCGGCGCATCCGGACCCGCCGGAGCCGCGGGCGCCGCCTGAGCGCCGTCGACCGGCCGCTCCGCCGGCACCCCGTCCATCGCCGTCGGCTCGTACGCGACGGACCCCGCCGGCGCGGACACCCCCGCGCCCTCCGAAGCCGACGACGACGAGGCCACCGAGACCGACGGGCCCGACTCCGCCGCCGCCACCGGCTCCGACACGTCGTCCTCCGGCGCCGACGCGACCCCGCTCTCCTGCGACGCGTTCGGCTGCTTCGGCAGCCCGATCCGGTCCGCCGCGTCCTGCAACCACTCCGGCGGACTCAACAGGAACGACGTCTGGTTCAGATCGATCCGCGCCGCCGGCACCGCCGCCTGCGCCGGAACGTCCTCCGCCGACCCGTACTCCTCCTCGTACCGGCGGATGACCTCACCCACCGGCAGCCCCGGCCACAGCGTCGCCTCACCGCTGTCCCGGGCGATCACCAGCCGCTGACGCCCGCCGTCCGACGTCGGACCGCCCTCGCGGTCCTCCGCCCACACCACGAACCCCAGCTCGAACTCCCGCACCCGCACCTCACGGTGCTGGTATCCCGGCAGGTCGCCGTTGATCCACTCCTCGGCGCGCTCCTGCGCCTGCGCGAACGTCACCACAGCCCACTCACTCCCCCACCGGGACGACCGGCACCGCACGCGCGAAGCCGCCGTCCACCATCAGGTTCGCCACCGTCTCCAGCTCCGGCGGATTGCCCGCCAGCCGCTGGAGGAACACGTCGAAGTCCGCACCGCACGGCAGCAGCAGCCGCTCCACCCGCTCGGCCGCCGACCAGCCCGCCGCCGCCTCGCCGGAGTCCCGGGCGTCGTCGTACGCGCAGAACCACACCGAACCGACCCCCTCACCCCGCACCTTCAGCGCGACGAGACCGCCCTGGACGAACGCAACGCCCAGGTAGTCCTTCGTCAGATGGTCACGCAGGCACTTGTTCACATAGACGAGGTCGTTGACCCCCGCCTCCTCCCGCACCGTGAAGAACGGCTGGTCGACCAGGAGCCCCAGCTCCGCGTCGAGCGCCGCCCCCACCGGAGCGCACCCGCCGGCCGCCCGCAGGAACGACCGGTACGCCCCCGGAAGCCGGTAGCCGAGATCCTCCTCGACCCCCTGGAGCTGCTGCTCCGACACCGACACCCCGCCCTTCGGCAGCCCGAAGTGCGCCGGCCGGGTCTCCTGCAGCGGCCGCGTCCCCCGCTTCATGTGGTCGACGGCGGCCGTCGCCACCCCACCGTGATGCCGCAGCAACGCCTTCACCTCGACCGGTACCAGCTCCATCCGCCGGCTCCGCGCCACGTGATGCCAGGTCCAGCCGTGCGGCGTCGCCACCGAGGGAATCGTGTCCCACAGCTCATGACCCGTCGCCGCCATCGCCGCGTTCGCCGACACGTAGTCGGTCAGCCGCAGCTCGTCGACCCCGAAACCCTCCGGCGGATCGGCGATCTCCGCCGCCGCACGCGCGTACGGCGTGAAGTCCGGGAACCCGGACTCGTCCACCCGCACCCCACGAGGATGCCGGGAGGCCCGGACCGGATCCGGAAAGTGCACGACCTGCCCGGCATAGGCGGCGTTCGGTGGCGCGGTGTCCTGCCCGAGCCGACCTGTCGTCATGGCGGTTGCCCCCTGCACTGGCGTCGCTGACTGCTACTACCCGCAGCCGCTGGCTGCTCCTGACTGATGCCGCACAGCCTATGCGCTGCCACAAGACCCCGAACCGGCCCGATCCGACCGTCACCACGTGTCACGAAGCCATGACAGGTCGGCCATGATCGCGACACACCGAAGCGCCGTTTCAGCGCCCCAGCTTCCCCATATGGCTCCCTATTTGGCAGGCTGTCCACGCAACTCGGGGGATTGCAGGAGGGGAAGACCAGCACCATGCACCCAGCACCGACGCCCACACAGGGTGACCCACGCCTCAACTGGAGCAGCAGCGCCGACACCACGCGCGCACCGTTACTGCGTCAGCGCCGCGACGGCATCCTCCCCACCGTCGGGGCCGCCCTCTCCGTACGCGGCGAGACGACCCTCACCTGCACCGCCGGACGCGGCGACCGGCCGCCCACCCTGCACGCCCTCGTCCAGGACTTCCTGGACACCCTCACCAGCGGCCAGCGCGAACGCTTCACCGGACGCTGCCCCGAGGCGATCCTGCTCTCCCGGCACCTCACCGCCGCCGAGAACGCCCGGTCCCGACGCGCCCAGCGCAAACCGCTGACCCCCGGCGAGGCCCGCCGCTCCCTCAAGCACGCCAAGCTCACCGCCCGGCACATCCGCGAGGACGGCGACCCCCTGCACGGCCGCTACGCCGCACCCTGCCGCTCCTGTACGGCGATGCTCGCCCACTTCGGCGTCCGCACCGTCGACCCCACCCCGCCTGTCGAGAACGGCTGACCCCACCCTGATGCCCGACCACCTCAGCACCACCCGGTTCCCGGTCAACGTCGACGCCGCCCTCCGCGAGGCCGGCTGGCAGCCCGGCCGCTGGGACATCAAACTCGCCGAGGAATGGGCGGACTCCCTCCGCGCCCACCTCTCCCCCGCCGGCCACCGGCACAGCGTCTTCCCCGCCGTCGTCGAGGCCTGGGCCGAGTTCGGCGGCCTGCGGATCACGGCGCCCGGCCACGGACGCCAGATAGCGCCCGCCGCCGTCCGCTTCGACCCGCTCGCCGGACTCCACCTCTCCCGCACCCTCGCCGAMCTCGGCCGCGCCCTCGACACCGAACTCGCCCCCCTCGGCGAGGAGGGCGACCACCAGGCGWTCCTCGCCATGGACATGGAAGGCCGCGTCTACAGCCTCGACCACGCCGGCGACTGGTACCTCGGCAAGGACATCGACACCGCCCTCGCCACGCTCGTCACGGGCGCACAGCCGACCCGCCTGACAGCGGGCTGACCGTCGGCAGCACCGCCGACACCCGGAAACCCCCCGCGTCGGTCACCCCCGACACGAACACCCCACCGAGCCGCAGCACCCGCTCCCGCATGCCGACCAGCCCGTTCCCCCCACTCGGCAGGCCCACATCGGCGCGCGCGTCCACCGGACACGGACCGTTCTCCACCTGCATCGCCACCTCGGCCCCCCGATGCGCGAGCCGCACCACCACATCGGCCCCCGCCGCGTGCTTGTGGACGTTCGTCAGCGCCTCCTGCACCACCCGGTACGCCGTCCGCTCCACCTCCGGCGCATAGGACCGCACGTCCCCCACCACCACCAGGTCCACCACCGTCCCCGCCAGCCGCGACTGCTCGCACAGCCCCTCCAGCGCGTCCAGACGCGGACCGTCCTCCGCCGCCGCCTCCGCGGCGGCCGCCGCGGCCCGCCCCACCGCCGCCAACGGCACCGGCACGGGAGCCACCGGAGCCGCCCCCTCCCGCAGCACCCCCAGCATCTCCCGCAACTCCGTCAACGCCTGCCGCCCCATGTCCCCCACCAGAGCGGCGTTCCGCACCGCCTTCTGCGGATCCTTCAACGCCACCGCCTGCAACGCCGCCGCGTGCACCACCATCAACGACACCCGGTGCGCCACCACGTCGTGCATCTCCCGCGCGATCCGCGTCCGCTCCTCCTGCCGCGCCCACTGCGCCCGCTGCTCCGCCCGGTCCGCCAGCAGCGACAACTCCTGCTCCAGACTGTCCGCCCGCTCCCGCAGACTCTCCATGAGCCGGCGGCGCGCCCCTATGTAGAGGCCGAAGAGCAGCGGCGGGGCGTTGAGCCCGAGGGTGACGAAGACGGCGACGACCGGCACGTACCAGCCACTGGGGTCGATCTCGGGCGGCCCGGCGTCGGCCCGGGCGAGGTCCTGCCGCATCCGCACGGCGGTCACGACGAACACGGCGACCGTCGACATGCCCGCGAGCAGGGCGGTGATCCGCCGGGGCACCTCGGAGGCGGCGAGCGAGTACAGCCCGACGACCCCCATCAGGAAGCCCATCTCGGCGGGCGTCACGGCGATCGACACGAGCACGACGACGATCGGCGACCGCCGCCGCACGAGCAGGACCGACCCGATCACCAGTCCGAACAGCACCCCGACGGGCACGGGCAGCGCGGCCTTCTCGGCGAACCCGATCCCTTCGAGCCCGCACTCCAGAGCGGACACGAGGGCGAGCCCCACATCCAGGACGGCACTCCGCCGTCTCCCCCACCACCACCGATTCCCGACGCCCACGGCGTCCCGGTCTGCCCCCGTTGCGCTCATACCCACCACCCTACGGGCGAGCCCTGGCGTCAACTCGGCACACACCAGTCCCTCGAACTGTTGAATCGACAGGCTTTCGACCCGGACGTCCGGATTACGGACGATGGTGTTCGTATGACAGCCGACACGAGCAGGTACACCGACTTCGAGGGCTTGCGCGAACAGGCCGTCGCGCTCCGGCGCGAGGGCCTCAGCCGCCGCCGGATCCGCGACCGCCTGCAGGTCTTCAACAACGACCTCCTCCACCGCCTACTGAAGGGCGAGCCGCCCCCGGCCTGGACAAAGCGCCCGAACGCTAAGGACGACCTCCGGGACCGAGCGAGGGAGCTCCGCCTCCAGGGCATGACCTACGACCAGATCCAGTTGGAGTTGGGCTGCTCGAAGAGCTCGATCTCCCTGTGGGTCAGGGATCTGCCGAAAGTCGACCACCGAACCCCTGCCGATCAAGGCAGGGAAGCCGCACTGAAGCGATGGGCCCACGAAAGCCCCCTTCGTGAGGCCGCACGCCAAACAGCCGTTCGCAAGGCCGAGGAGGCGGTCGGAGCCCTCAGCGAAAGAGAGCTGTTCCTCGCCGGCGTGGCCCTCTACTGGGCAGAAGGGTCCAAGAGCAAGCCCTACCGTCGCGATGAAAGCGTCACCTTCATCAACAGCGACCCCGGCGTCATCGGCGTCTACCTCGCATGGCTCGACCTCTTGCAGATCCCACGGGAGCGGCTCCGGTTCCGGGTGATGATCCACGAGTCCGCCGACGTGAGCGGAGCGGAGCGGAGGAGTATTGGGCCGACCTCTCGGGGATCCCCTGTGCACAGCTACAGAAGACAACCCTCAAGAAGCACAATCCGAAGACCGTCCGGAAGAACACCGGGTCCGACTACCGGGGGTGCCTGATCATCCGGGTAACCGCAGGCTGCCACTTGTACCGTCGCATCGAGGGCACCTGGTACGGCATAGTGGGGGCCATCAGGCCAACGGACTGACGGCATGTCCGTTTTGGTCAGTAATGCCATCCCCTGTGGTGTAATCGGCAGCACTGGGACCTTTGGAGTCCTATGTCCGGGTTCGAGTCCTGGCAGGGGAGCAAGCTCGGTTCGGGTCCTGACCACCACGGTCAGGACCCGCGCTCATGTCCGCCCCCTTGCCCACCGGTATCCTTCGTGCGTCCACCACCCAAAGCCGAAGGGCATTCCCGTGAGCGCCAATCGCCCGGCCGCCGTCGTCGTCCTCGCAGCGGGTGAGGGCACCCGCATGAAGTCGAAGACCCCCAAGGTCCTCCACGAGATCGCCGGGCGGTCGCTCGTCGGGCATGTCGTCTCCGCCGCCCGGGAGCTGGAGCCCGAGCACCTCGTCGTGGTCGTCGGGCACGCCCGCGAGCGGGTGAAGGGGCATCTGGACGAGCACTACGCCGGGACCCGCACCGCCGTCCAGGAGGAGCAGAACGGCACCGGGCACGCGGTGCGGATGGCCCTGGAGGAGCTCGGGCGGGCGCCCGAGGGGACCGTGGTCGTCGTCTGCGGCGACACCCCGCTGCTGTCCGGCGAGACGCTCCGCGCGCTCGCCGACACCCACGCCGCCGACAGGAACGCCGTCACCGTGCTGAGCGCCGAGGTCCCGGACTCCACCGGGTACGGGCGGATCGTGCGCGACCCGGCGACCGGGGCGGTCACCGAGATCGTCGAGCACAAGGACGCCACCGACGAGCAGCGCGCGATCCGGGAGATCAACTCGGGCGTGTTCGCGTTCGACGGGCAGCTGCTCGCCGACGCCCTCGGCAAGGTCCGTACGGACAACAGCCAGGGCGAGGAGTACCTCACCGACGTGCTGAGCATCCTGCGCGAGGCGGGTCACCGGGTCGGCGCCTCCGTGGCCGGCGACCACCGGGAGATCCTGGGCATCAACAACCGGGTGCAGCTCGCCGAGGCGCGTGCGCTGCTGAACCGGCGGCTGATCGAGCGGGCCATGCTGGCCGGTGTGACCGTGGTCGACCCGGCGTCGGTGTTCGTGGACGTCACCGTGACCTTCGAGCCCGACGCGGTCCTCCTGCCGGGCACGCAGCTGATCGGGGCGACGCACATCGGCGAGGACGCCGTGGTCGGCCCGAACACCCGCCTGACGAACACCCGCGTCGAGAAGGGCGCCCGGGTGGACAACGCGGTCGCCGACTCCGCCGTGATCGGCGAGAACGCCTCGGTGGGGCCGTTCGCGTACCTGCGTCCGGGGACGAACCTCGGCCGGAAGTCCAAGGCCGGTACGTACGTCGAGATGAAGAACGCGACGATCGGCGAGGGCACCAAGGTCCCGCACCTGTCGTACGTGGGCGACGCCACGATCGGCGAGTACTCCAACATCGGCGCGGCCAGTGTGTTCGTGAACTACGACGGCGAGGCCAAGCACCACACCACGATCGGGTCGCACTGCCGGACCGGGTCGGACAACATGTTTGTGGCTCCCATCACGATCGGGGACGGCGCGTACACCGCCGCGGGGTCCGTGATCACGAAGGACGTGCCGGCCGGCTCGCTCGCCGTCGCCCGGGGCCAGCAGCGGAATATCGAGGGTTGGGTGGCCCGGAAGCGTCCCGGCAGCGCTGCCGCGCAGGCCGCTCAGGCCGCCTCGGAGGACTCCGCCGGCGAAAGCTGACCGGAAACGGGTACGTCGAACTCGGCGTACCGTGATACGTGCATACAAATTCGGCCGGCTCGCCCAACGCGCACGACAGCTCGTGGCGGCGGCCGGACAACACGTCTGAGGAGACAGTGCTGTGACCGGGATCAAGACGACCGGCGAGAAGAAGCTGATGCTCTTCTCCGGCCGCGCCCACCCCGAGCTGGCCGAGGAGGTCGCGCACCAGCTGGGTGTCGGCCTCGTTCCCACCAAGGCGTTCGACTTCGCCAACGGTGAGATCTACGTCCGCTTCCAGGAGTCGGCCCGTGGTGCGGACTGCTTCCTGATCCAGAGCCACACGGCTCCGATCAACAAGTGGATCATGGAGCAGCTGATCATGATCGATGCTCTGAAGCGGGCCTCGGCCCGGAGCATCACCGTGATCATCCCGTCGTACGGCTACGCCCGTCAGGACAAGAAGCACCGCGGTCGCGAGCCGATCTCGGCGCGTCTGGTCGCGGACCTGCTGAAGACCGCGGGCGCGGACCGCATCCTGACGGTGGACCTGCACACGGACCAGATCCAGGGCTTCTTCGACGGTCCGGTGGACCACCTGTCGGCCCTGCCGGTCCTGGCGGACTACGTGGGCGCGAAGGTCGACCGCACCAAGCTGACGATCGTCTCCCCGGACGCGGGCCGCGTGCGGGTCGCCGACCGCTGGTGCGACCGTCTCGACGCCCCGCTGGCGATCGTGCACAAGCGTCGTGACAAGGACGTCGCCAACCAGGTCACCGTCCACGAGGTCGTCGGTGACGTGAAGGGCCGCGTCTGTGTCCTGGTGGACGACATGGTCGACACCGGCGGCACGATCTGCGCCGCGGCGGACGCCCTGTTCGCGCACGGTGCCGAGGACGTCATCGTGACGGCCACGCACGGGATCCTGTCGGGTCCTGCGGCGGACCGCCTGAAGAACTCCAAGGTCAGCGAGTTCGTCTTCACGGACACGCTGCCGGTGCCGGGTGCCCTGGAGCTGGACAAGATCACGGTGCTGTCGATCGCGCCGACGATCGCGCGCGCGGTGCGCGAGGTGTTCGAGGACGGTTCGGTGACGAGCCTCTTCGAGGAGCACTGAGCCTCGGCGATCCAGCAGGTGCGAGGGCCGTTCCCCGTCCGGGGAGCGGCCCTCCGCCGTGTCCGGGTGATCCAATTGGGTGGTGGGGCGGCGGGCCGGTAGACTGCCGTAGTTGCTCGGCGAGGGAGGCCGTACCCGTACGGATGTACAGGGTCACGGCGGTCCGTTATCGACGCGCTCTTCGTAGCAGGCCATCGCCAGTCGTGGCCGGGTGACCCAGACTTTCGTCACCTTTCTACGAGGAGTGCACCATGTCCGAGGTCAAGCTCGCCGCTGCCGTCCGTACCGAGTTCGGCAAGGGCGCGGCCCGCTCGATCCGCCGCAACGCCCAGGTTCCCGCGGTCGTCTACGGCCACGGCTCCGAGCCGGCCCACGTGACCCTGCCGGCCCACGACCTGGCCCTCGCCCTGCGTACGCCGAACGTCCTGCTGTCCCTGGACATCGACGGCAAGAACGAGCTGGCGATCCCGAAGGCCGTCCAGCGCGACGCCATCAAGGGCTTCCTCGTGCACGTCGACCTGCTCCTCGTGAAGCGCGGCGAGAAGGTCACCGTCGAGATCCCCGTGCAGGCCGAGGGCGAGCTCGCCGCCGGTGGCAACCTGCTCGAGCACGTGCTGAGCACCGTCTCCGTCGAGGCCGAGGCCACCCACCTCCCCGAGGCCGTCACGGTCTCCGTGGAGGGCCTGGAGGCCGGTGCCTCCGTGCTCGCCGGTGACCTGGACCTGCCGAAGGGTTCGACCCTGGTGACCGACGCCGAGGCCGTCGTCCTCCAGGTCCTGGCCGCGCAGGCCGAGGAGCCGGCCGCCGACGCCGAGGTCGAGACCGAGGCCGCCGAGGGCGCCGAGGCCTGAGCCGTAGGCTCTGCCTGACGTGACGGGGTGACGGGCCGCACGCAGGCGCAGGTCGTCGAGGGCCGGCTGGGTCCGCCGGGGCCGGCGAGCCGCCGGGTGGTGCTGGCGAAGCCGATGTCGTACATGAACCTGTCGGGCGGGCCGGTGACGGCGCTGCGCGACTTCTACAAGGTGCCGACGGCGCATGTCGTGGCGGTCCACGACGAGTTGGACATCGACTACGCGGTGCTGCGGCTGAAGATCGGCGGCGGTGACAACGGGCACAACGGCCTGAAGTCGATGACGAAGGCGATGGGCGCGGACTACCACCGGGTGCGGTGCGGGATCGGGCGTCCGCCGGGCCGGATGCAGGTGGCGGACTTCGTCCTGAAGGACTTCTCGTCGACGGAGCGCAAGGATCTGGACTGGTTCGTGGACCGGGCGGCGGACGCGGTGGAGTGCCTGGTCGCGGAGGGTCTGGAGCGGGCCCAGTCGGCGTACAACTCCTGAGGCCTGGGGGCTCGCGCGGTACGACTGTACGATCGCGGGTCATGACGCACGTCCGTAACGCCGCCATGGCCCTCGTCGCCCTCCTGCTGCTGGTCGCGGGCGCCTGGGCCTCCTGGGACTCGGCCCAGCACGTCCTGCTCGCCAAGGGGCGGGAGCACGGGACGCTGACGGTGACCGGCTGCACCGAGGACACGTGCAGCGGCCGCTACGCCCCGGAGGACCCCGCGTCGCCGCGCCGGACGCTGACGATCGAGCGGTCGGTGGCGGCGGAGAAGGGCGTGACCATCCCGGTGGTGGTGAAGCCGGGCACGGACGAGGGCGTGCGGACGGGCTGGGGCGGGGGTCTGCACGCGTGGCTGCCGCTGGGCGGGGCGCTGCTGCTCGCGGCGCCGCTGATCGGGGCGGGGGCCGCGCTGCTGGTGGCGGCGTTCTTCGCGCTCTGAGGGGGACGGCCCCGGCACGTCCCGCACGCACAGGTGCCCCCGTGGAGTGTCTCCACGGGGGCACCTTTCCGTGTGCGGGCGGGTCAGCCGGTGTTGCGCAGGCCGGCCGCGACGCCGTTCACGGTGAGGAGCAGGGCCCGGGCGAGCAGCGGGTCGGGCTCTTCGCCGCGCTCCGCGGCGCCGCGCTGGCGGGCCAGCAGGGCGACCTGGAGGTAGGAGATCGGGTCCAGGTAGGCGTCGCGGATGGAGAAGGTCTGCTGGAGGACCGGGTTGGAGTCCAGGAGCTTCTCGCCGCCGGTGATCCTGAGGACTTCGGCGACGGTCAGCGCGTGCTCGGCCTCGATGGTGTCGAAGACGTGCTTGAGGTCGTCGGGGACGAGGGTGTCGACGTAGTGCCGGGCGATCCGCAGGTCGGTCTTCGCGAGCGTCATCTCGACGTTGGAGAGGAAGTTGCGGAAGAAGTGCCAGCGCTCGTACATCTCGCCGAGGACCGGGGCGCCCTCCTGCTGCGAGCCCGCCTCGCGGAGGGCCTTGAGGCCGGAGCCGACGCCGAACCAGCCGGGGACGATCTGGCGGGACTGGGTCCAGCCGAACACCCACGGGATGGCGCGGAGTCCGTCGAGGGAGACGCCGGAGCCGGGGCGGCGGGAGGGCCGTGAGCCCAGGTGCAGGTCGGCGAGCTGGTCGACGGGGGTGGAGGCGAGGAAGTACGCCGGCAGGCCGGGGTCCTCGACGAGCTTGCGGTACGCGGTGTGGGCGGCGTCGGAGACGGTGTCCATGGCCGCGTCCCAGCGGGCGAGGGCCTCGTCGGACTGGCGCGGCGCGGTGTGCAGGGCGGAGGCCTGCAGGGTGGCGGCGACGGTCAGTTCGAGGTTCTCGCGGGCGAGCGAGGGGATGAGGTACTTGTCGGAGATGACCTCGCCCTGCTCGGTCACCTTGATCTCGCCCTCCAGGGTGCCCCAGGGCTGGGCGAGGATGGCGTCGTGCGAGGGGCCGCCGCCGCGGCCGACGGTGCCGCCGCGGCCGTGGAAGAGGCGGAGGCGGACGCCGTAGCGGTGGGCCACGTCGCGCAGACGGCGCTGGGCGCGGTGGATCTCCCACTGGCTCGTGGTGATGCCGCCGAACTTGGAGGAGTCCGAGTAGCCGAGCATGACCTCCTGGACGTCGCCGCGGAGCGAGACGAGGCGGCGGTAGGAGGGGTCGGCGAGCATGCCGTCGAGGATGACGTCGGCGGCCTTGAGCTCGTCGGTGGTCTCCAGGAGCGGCACGATGCCGATCTTGGCCCAGCCGCCGTGCAGGTCGATGAGGCCGGCCTCGCGGGCGAGGACGGCGGCGGCGAAGACGTCGTCGGCGCCCTGGCACATCGAGATGATGTAGGACTCGATGACCTCGGGGCCGAAGCGCTCGAAGGCCTCCTTGACGGTGTGGAAGACGCCGAGGGTCTTCTCGCCGGCGGCGTCCAGCGGGGCCGGGGTGGGGGCGAGCGGGCGGCGCGAGCGGAGTTCCTTGGCGAGGAGCTTCTGCCGGTAGTCGCGCGGCATGTCGGCGTACCGCCAGGACTCCTCGCCGAGGCGGTCGAAGAGCTGCCCGAGGGCGTGGTGGTGGGCGTCGGCGTGCTCGCGTACGTCCATGGTGGCGAGCTGGAGGCCGAAGGCGGAGAGGGTGCGGATGGTGCGGTCCATCCGGCCGTCGGCGAAGAGCGCGCCGCGGTGCTCGCGGAGCGAGGTCTGGATCAGGGTGAGGTCGTGGACGAGTTCGGCGGTGCCGAGGTAGTCGCGGCCGTCCTGGTGGGGGGTGCCGGAGGCGAGGCGCTCGCGGGTGTTGACCAGCTTCTGCCGGACGCAGGTGGCCTTGAGGCGGTACGGCTCCTCGGCGTTGAGGCGCTTGTAGCGGGGGCTGATCTCCGGGAGGAGTTCCAGGTCGCGCTGGAGGGAGTCCAGGAGTTCCTGGGTGGCTCCGGCGTAGCGGATGGAGTTGGAGAGGAGTCCGCGGAGGTAGTCGACGAGTTCGAGGGCGTCGGTGATGCCGTGCTCGTGCTGGAGGATGAGGACGTCCCGGGTCACCTGGGGGGTGACGTTGGGGTTGCCGTCGCGGTCGCCGCCGATCCAGGTGCCGAAGGTGAGGGGGCGGGTGCCGGCGGGGAGTTCGACGCCGACCCGCTGGAGTTCGGCGGCGAGGTCCTCCAGGACGTCGCCGACGGCTCCGGCGTGGAGTTCGTCGAGGTAGTAGATGGCGTTGCGGGCCTCGTCGGCGGGCTCGGGGCGGACGACCCGGAGTTCGTCGGTCTGCCAGATGAGGTCGATGTTCTCGGCGAGCCGCAGGTCGGTCCGGCGCCGGTCGGCCTCCATGACCGGGGTCTCCAGGAGGGCGGCGATGCGGCGGAGCTTGTTGAGGACGGACCGGCGCGCGGCTTCGGTGGGGTGCGCGGTGAAGACGGGCCGGACGTTGAGGTTCTTGACCGTCTCGCGGACGTGCTCGGGGTCGCCGTCCTTGAGCATGTCGACGGTGCGGGCGAGGAGGCCGCCCTCGGCGGCGCGCTTCTCGCGCATCTCGCGGCCGCGGTGCACCTGCTCGGTGACGTTGGCGAGGTGGAAGTAGGTGGAGAAGGCGCGTACCAGCTTGGCGGCCGTCTCCAGTTCGACGCCGCGGAGCAGCTCGGCGGCTGCCTCGCCGTCCTCGCGGGTGAGGCTGCGGACCCGCTCGACGAGGTCGAGGATCTCGTGGCCCTCCTGGCGGACGAGGGTCTCGCCGAGGAGATCGCCCAGTCGGCGGATGTCGGCGCGCAGCTCGGCGCTGGCGGTGGGGGTCTGGTCGGCACTGCTCACAGGTGCGGCTCCTTGCAGTGTTTGAGCACGTCTGGAGGGGTTCTGGAGGCTTGCGGACCGCGCTGTCCGACGCACCCAGGATAGGTGTCCATCTGCTGGACGGCGGTCAGGGTCCCCTTGTGCCCCCTTGCCGCGCGTCCTCGCGCTGCCATACTTACGACGCCGTAGGTTACGGGTGCGTAGCCTCGTGGTCGTTTCGTACGGTTCCGCTCTGTTTCATCCTCACCTTCGTCTCACCCTCATCCGCATCCTCGTCCCCGGGGGACACCCATGACCTTGAGCCCTGAGTTGCTCTCATCCGATCAGGACCACCTGCCGTCCGGCACGCTCGGCGGGGACAAGAAGCGGTCGGTCGAGCAGATCACGCTGCTGCTGTTCATCACGGTGCCGTTCGTGGCGGTGGTCGCGGCGGTTCCGCTGGCCTGGAGCTGGGGCGGCGTGTCGTGGCTCGATCTGGGTCTGCTGGTGGCGATGTACTTCATCGGGTGCCACGGCATCACGATCGGCTTCCACCGTTACTTCACACACGGTTCGTTCAAGGCGAAGCGTCCGCTGCGGATCGCGCTGGCGATCATGGGGTCGCTGGCGGTGGAGGGTCCGCTGGTGCGGTGGGTGGCGGATCACCGCAAGCACCACAAGTTCTCGGACGCGGAGGGCGACCCGCACTCGCCGTGGCGTTTCGGTGAGACGGTGCCGGCCCTGATGAAGGGCCTGTGGTGGGCGCACATCGGCTGGATGTTCGACGAGGAGCGGACGCCGCAGGCGAAGTACGCGCCGGACCTGATCAAGGACCCGGTGCTCCGGCGGATCTCGCGCGACTTCATCTTCTGGACGATGCTGTCGCTGGCGATCCCGCCGCTGGTGGGCGGTCTGGTGACGATGTCCTGGTGGGGTGCGTTCACCGCGTTCTTCTGGGGTTCGCTGGTGCGGGTCGCGCTGCTGCACCACGTGACGTGGTCGATCAACTCGATCTGCCACGCGGTGGGGAAGCGGCCGTTCAAGTCGCGGGACCGTTCGGGGAACGTGTGGTGGCTGGCGGTGCTGTCCTGCGGCGAGTCGTGGCACAACCTGCACCACGCGGACCCGACCTCGGCGCGGCACGGGGTGCTGCGCGGGCAGGTCGACTCCAGTGCGCGGCTGATCCGCTGGTTCGAGCTGGCGGGCTGGGCGCACGACGTGCGCTGGCCGGCGAAGGAGCGCATCGAAGCCCGCCGCCAGAGCGTGTCCGCAGACGCGGCATGATGGAAGACGTGGCGATCGACGGCAGGACCAGTGGCACCGGCAGCGGCGAGCAGAAGCCCCGGCGGGGCCGCCGGGTGCGGATGACGGGCGCGGAGCGCCGGGAGCAGCTGCTGGACATCGGCCGGACCCTGTTCGCCGCGAAGGGCTTCGAGGGCACGTCGGTGGAGGAGATCGCGGCGAAGGCCGGGGTGTCCAAGCCGGTGGTGTACGAGCACTTCGGGGGCAAGGAGGGGCTGTACGCGGTCGTGGTGGACCGGGAGATGCGCCAGCTCCTCGACGGGGTGACGGGGGCGCTGACGGCGGGGCATCCGCGGGAGCTCCTGGAGCAGGCGGCGTTCGCGCTGCTCGACTACATCGAGAACTACACGGACGGTTTCCGGATTCTGGTCCGGGACTCGCCGGTGGCGCAGTCGACGGGCACGTTCGCGTCGCTGATCAGTGACATCGCGACGCAGGTGGAGGACATCCTGGGGCTGGAGTTCAAGGCCCGGGGGTTCGATCCGAAGCTGGCGCCGCTGTACGCGCAGGCGCTGGTGGGGAGTGTGGCGCTGACGGGCCAGTGGTGGCTGGACGTCCGGAAGCCGAAGAAGGCCGAGGTCGCGGCGCATCTGGTGAATCTGGCGTGGCACGGTCTGGACGGTCTGGAGCCGAAGCCGCGGTTGATAGGGCACCGGAAGAGCTGACGGCGCGGCCGGGTGGGGTCCCGGGCCGTCGGAGCCGTCCGGCGCGGGGCCGCGGTTTTTCTCGGCAGCCTCTGTCACCCCCGGGCGGTATGCTCCCGAGGACCCGGAGGCGTTCGCCCCTCGTACGCGCTTTCTGCCGTGCGGGGACGGCGCGGACGCCCGATTCCGGTCCGACGAACATTCTGATCCCTGGGGGGGATCTCTTGCGTTCTGTGCACCTCACGCGTGCCCGCCTCACGGCGTGCACCGCTCTCGTCCTCTCCGCGGGCATGCTGCTCGCGACCCCCGCGGCGGCCGACCGGCCGGCGCCGCCCCACCCCGCCGTCGAGAAGCCGGCGGCCGACGTCACCCCGCCGCCGCTCACCCGGCCGGTGCCGGGCGCGGCCCGGGCCGGCGCCGCCGGCCGCGCCGACGCCGGTGCGACCGCCGCGACGGGCTCCCGCGTCCCGGACCCGCTGTCGGACTTCGACGGCGACGGCGTCAGCGACCTGATCTACCGCGGCTGGAACGGCAACGTCTACACCGCGACCGCGCAGGGCGGGGGCGGTGCCTTCAACGAGGGCTCGCTGCCGCTGCCGAAGGACATCGTCCCGATCGGCAACCAGGACCCCGTCGGCGGCGGCCCCGAGGTTCTGGTGCTCTCCGAGCAGGGCGCCCTGACCATGTACGCGGACGCCACGCCGACCTCGGCGTCGTACGCGTGGCAGGGCAACGGCTGGCAGATCTACAACAAGCTCTTCTCGCCCGGTGACGTGAACGACGACAACCGGGCGGACGTGCTGGCCCGCGACACCACCGGCACCCTGTACCTGTACTACGGGACGGGCAAGCGCAGCGCTCCGCTGTCGGCGCGGGTGAAGATCGGCACCGGCTGGAACGTCTACGACCAGCTGATCGGCATGGGCGACAACAACGGCGACGGCTGGGCCGACCTGTACGCCCGCGACACCGCCGGCACGCTGTGGTTCTACCCCGGTACGGGCGACAAGGCGAGGCCGTTCGGCACCCGCAAGTCCGTCGGCGGCGGCTGGAACATCTACAACACGGTGGTTCCGGTCGGCGACGACAACGGCGACGGGAACGGCGAGCTGCTCGCCCGCGACACCTCGGGCACCTTCTGGTACTACACCGGCAAGGGCAACGGCACCCTGGCGACCCGGGTGCAGAGCAGCTCTCCCGGCGGCTGGGAGGGCGTCCCGCAGTTCGGCGGCGCGAGCAACAGCCCGGTCGCCGGCACCAAGGAAGGGCTGCTGGCGCGGAACTCGGCCGGCACGCTGTACTGGTACGGCAGCCGGACCAACGGCGTGCTGACCTCGCGCAGCCAGCTCGGCAACACGGGCGGGTGGCAGGGCGCCGACTACACGCACCTGTCCTCGCTGGACCCGGACAACTCGTCCGACATCGCGCAGCTCTACGACAACGGCCTCTACGTCGACGGGGTCTACATCGGTTCGGGCTGGGGCGTCTACAACGCGCTCGTCGGCCCGGGCGACCTGAGCGGCGACGGCAAGGGCGACCTGCTGGCCCGCGACCGCTCCGGCAACCTGTACCTGTACCAGGGCAACGGCAAGAGCACGGGCTTCGCCTCGCGGATCAAGGTCGGCGGCGGCTGGGGCTCGTTCAACAAGATCGTCGGCGCGGGCGACTACACCGGCGACGGACGCGCGGACATCGTGGCCCGCACGACGGGTGGCGACCTGTACGTCTACCCGGGCACGGGCAAGGCGGCCACGCCGTTCGGCGCGCGGACCAAGGTCGGCAGCGGCTGGAACACGTACAGCAAGGTGATCGCCCCCGGTGACCTGAACGGTGACGGCAAGGGTGACCTGCTCGGGGTGACCTCGGGCGGCGACCTCTACGCCTACCGGAACGCGGCGCCCGGCAAGTTCGGCGACCGCTACAAGGTCGGCCCCGGCTTCCAGATCTACAACACCATGTCGTAGGAACGGCGGCCCTCGCGCGGACGCCCCGCACCGGACTTCCGGTGCGGGGCGTCCGCGTGTGCCGGGGGCTCCGCGCCGACGGGCTCGCGCGGCGCCGGAAGGGCGGCTCAGAGGGGTTTGCGGGCGACGGCGAAGATCCGCCGGAAGGGGAACACCGTGCCGTGCGGACCCGGCGGGTAGGCCTCGCGGAGGAGGTCACGGTACTGGCCGAGGAAGGCGTCGACCGCCTCCCGGTCGTCGCCCAGGGTGGTGAGGACGGGCCGCAGCGCGGTGCCCTTGACCCAGTCCAGGACGGGGTCCTCGCCCTGGAGCAGCTGGCAGTAGGTCGTCTCCCAGACATCCGTCTCGCAGCCGAGGTCGGTGAGGCGGCCGAGGTAGTCCGGGGCGTCGAGGATGTGGACGAAGCGCCGGCCCTGGTCGCCGAGCCGGTCGCGCCACTCGGGGGTGTCGCAGAGTTCGCCGAGCAGGGCGTGGCTGGGCGAGGTGAAGTTGCCGGGGACCTGGAAGGCGAAGGTGCCGCCGGGCCGGAGTCCGTCGATCCAGCCGGCGAAGGACTCGGGGTGGTTGGGCACCCACTGGAGGGCGGCGTTGGAGACGATCAGGTCGTAGGGCTCGGCGGGGGTCCAGTGGGCGGCGTCGGCGGGCCGGAAGTCGATCCAGCCGCCGCCGCGGGTGGTGCCGGACCAGTCCTTCCCGGCCTGTTCCAGCATGGCGGGCGAGAGGTCGAAGCCGGTGATGTGGGCGTCCGGCCAGCGGTCGGCCAGGAGGGCCGTGACGTTTCCGGGGCCGCACCCGATGTCGGCGATTCGGGCGGACCGGTCCTGGGCGGGAAGGTGCGGTATTCGGGTGAGCAGGTCGAGGAAGGGCCGGGTGCGATGACCCGAGTGGCGGAGGTACTGCTGTGGATCCCAGGTCGGCGCGGATGGTGCGGCGGATTCCACGGAATGCATGTTCGAAGCCCCCTTGCTGGCACGAATTGCCGAAGCGGAACGGAGTTCCGGGCGGGTCCCTTCCCCGTAGTCCGGGGAGTTATATCTCGATACAAAGATACTTGATATCGAGATACTCGACCCCAAGAGACTTTATGTCAACAGACCCTCTACACTGATCGTCATGGAGGACGAGGTCGACCGACTGGTCGCAGCATGGCGCCGCGAGCGCCCCGACCTCGACGTGGAACCGCTCGAGGTACTCAGCCGCGTCTCGCGGCTCGCCCGGCACCTCGACCGCGCCCGTCGGCTCGCCTTCTCCGAGCACCAGCTGGAGCCCTGGGAGTTCGACGTCCTCACCTCGCTGCGCCGCGCCGGAGCCCCGTACCAGCTCTCCCCCGGCCAGCTGCTCACCCAGACGCTGGTGACCTCCGGGACCATGACCAACCGCATCGACCGGCTCACCAAGAAGGGCCTGGTCGAGCGGCTCCCCGACCCCAGCGACCGGCGCGGCGTGCTCGTCCGGCTCACCCCGGAGGGCCGCGACCGCGCCGACGAGGCCCTCGCCGGCCTGCTCGCCCAGGAACGCGCCATCCTGGCCCAGCTGTCCCAGGGCCAGCGCGGCGAACTGGCCGCCCTGCTACGCCGGCTGACCGCCCCGTTCGACAACATCCCCGGCTAGCCCGGACAGCGGCGCCTCGCCCAGCTGGGCCGGCCCCACCCCCGCCCGGCGGGCCAGCGCGACCGCCGCCAGGGTCGAGTGCACGCCCAGCTTCCCCAGCACGTTCTGCATGTGCGTACGGACGGTGTGCGGGGACAGGAAGAGGCGCTCGGCGACGGCCTTGCGCCCCAGGCCCGCCACCATGCAGCGCAGCACCTCCCGCTCGCGCGGGGTCAGCGACTCCACCAGCCGCTCGCTGTCCGTCCGGTGCTTGCGGGCCGCCGTCAGCTCCCGCAGGACGCCCGTGAGCAGGGCGGGCGGCAGATGCGTCTCGTCCCGCAGCACCCCGCGGACCACCGCGAGGAGCCGCTGGAGCGAGCAGTCCTTCGCGACCCAGCCGCAGGCCCCGGCCTGGAGCGCGAGGGCGGCCCGCCGCGGGTCGTCCTTCTCGGCCAGGACCACGGTGCGGACCGCGGGCTGGAGCCCGCGCACCCCCGCGACCAGGGAGATCCCGTCGACGGCGGCCTCGCCGTCGTCCGGCACGGCGCGGGCCACCGCCCCCGCGGGGCCGGCGCCCAGCTCGGCGTCGACGAGCAGCACGTCGAACCGGCGGCCCTCCGCGGCGGCGCGCTCCAGACAGCGCAGGGCGGCCGGGCCGCTGCCCGCCGCGGCGACGTCGACATCGGGCTCGGCCGCGAGTGCGGCGGCCAGCGATTCGGCGAAGACGCGGTGGTCGTCCACCACCAGGACACGGATACGTGCCACGGACACCCCCAAGTGTCGAGGAACGGGAAAGCCGACGCGGGCACGGCGTCGGAGGCGGGGTGCGTCAGCCGCCCGGCCGCCGCCGTGCGATGACTGCTTACCCCGCTGCCGGCGCCGTACCCGACCGGGTCTCGCCCCCTGAACAGCACCGGCCCCCACCGGCGCTGCCCTCAGCGTAGGGGCGGGGCGTCACGGCGGGGGCCGATTCACGGAACTGTCCGAAGTCGTACGGGAGTGCGAGGGGTGCCGGCGGGCCCGTGCGGGACCGCCGGAGCACCCGGGTCAGAGGCGCCGCGCGCCCGCCGAGGGGACGGCCGGGAAGATGCCGGGGGCCGCGAGACCGGCCTCGGCGAAGGCCTTCCCCACGGCGGCGGCGACCGCGTCCGCCCGGTCGGCGTCGACGAGGACGACGGCGGAGCCGCCGAAGCCGCCGCCGGTCATCCGGGCGCCCAGCGCCCCGGCGGCGTTCGCCGTCGCGACGACCAGGTCGAGCTCCGCGCAGGAGACCCGCAGATCGTCCCGGAGGGAGGCGTGGCCCTCGGTCAGGACCGGGCCGACGGCCCGGGTGTCCCCCGCGTCGAGCAGCGCGATGGTCCGCTCCACGCGCGCGTTGTCGGTGACGACGTGCCGTACGTAGCGGCGGACCGTGCCGTCGGCCAGCCGGGCGAGGGCCTCGGGCAGATGCGCGGCGCTCACGTCGCGCAGGGCGCGGGCGCCGAGCGCCCGCGCACCGGCTTCGCACCCCGCGCGCCGCTCGGCGTACGCGCCGTCGCCGAGCGCGTGCTTCACCCGGGTGTCCACGACCAGCAGGCACAGCCCCTCGCGGGCCAGGTCGAAGGGGACCTGACGGTACGAGAGGTCCCGGGTGTCCAGGTACAGGGCGTGGCCCTCCGCCGCGCAGGCCGAGGCCATCTGGTCCATCACCCCGCACGGGACGCCGACGAAGTCGTTCTCGGCACGCTGGGCGAGCCGGGCGAGTTCGGGCCGGGACAGTCCGAGTCCGAACAGCTCGTCGAGGGCGAGCGCGGTGACGACCTCCAGGGCCGCCGAGGAGGAGAGCCCGGCGCCGGTCGGCACGGTCGAGGCGAGGTGGACGTCCGCGCCGGTGACGGGGTGGCCGGCCGCCCGCAGCGCCCAGACCACGCCGGCCGGGTAGGCGGCCCAGCCGCCGCCGGAGAGCGGGCTGAGGGAGTCGACCGCGAGCTGGACGATGCCGCCGTCGACGTCGGCGGAGTGCAGGCGCAGGATGCCGTCGTCGCGGCGGGAGACGGCGGCCACGGCGGTGTGCGGCAGGGCGAGCGGCAGGACGAATCCGTCGTTGAAGTCGGTGTACTCGCCGATCAGGTTGACCCGGCCGGGGGCGGCCCAGACACCGTCGGGGGCGGCGCCGTACAGCGCCTCGAAGTCGGCGGCGACGCTCATGCGCGGCCCGCCTCCTCGCGCCGGGCGCGGGCGAAGGCCCAGGCGTCGGCGATGACGTCCGCCAGGTCCGGGCGGGACGGCGTCCAGCCCAGTCGCTCGCGGGCGGCCTCGGCGGAGGCGACGAGGACGGCGGGGTCGCCGGCCCGGCGCGGGGCGAGGATCTCCGGGATCGGGTGCCCGGTGACCTTCCGCGCGGTCTCGACGACCTCGCGGACGGAGAAGCCGTTGCCGTTGCCCAGGTTGCAGACGAGGTGCTCGCCCGCGGTCATCGCATCGAGGGCGAGGAGGTGGGCCTCGGCGAGGTCGGCGACGTGGATGTAGTCGCGGACGCAGGTGCCGTCGGGGGTCGGGTAGTCGTCGCCGAACACGGAGATCGCCTCGCGGTCGCCGAGGGCGACCTGGAGGACCAGCGGGACGAGGTGCGACTCGGGTGCGTGCCGCTCGCCGAGGGAGCCGTGGGCGCCCGCGACGTTGAAGTAGCGCAGCGAGACGGCGGCGAGGCCGTGGGCGGCGCACTCGCCGCCGATCATGTGGTCGACGGCGAGCTTGCTCGCCCCGTACGGGCTGGTGGGGGCGGTCGGCGCGGTCTCGGTGACCGGCACGGTCGCCGGCTCGCCGTAGGTGGCGGCGGTGGAGGAGAAGACCAGCTTGCGGACGCCCGCGGCGCGCAGGGCGGCGAGCAGGGCCATGGTGCCGCCGACGTTGTTCTCCCAGTACTTCTCGGGCACCGTGACGGACTCGCCGACCTGGGAGAACGCGGCGAAGTGCAGGACGGCGTCGTAGGAGCCGTCCAGCCATCGCGCGGCGTCCTGGACGCGGCCCTCGACGAAGTCGGCGCCGGCCGGGACGGCTTCGGCGAAGCCGGTGGAGAGGTCGTCGAGGACGGTGACCCGGTGGCCCCGTTCCAGGAGGTGGGCGGCGACGACGCTGCCCACGTATCCGGCCCCGCCGGTCACCAGGTACTTCCTGACAGCGTCGGTCACTTGCCTGCCACCTCTCTGAGTCGCCGGGCCGCCGCCTCCGGCGGCACGTCGTTGCTGAACGCGCTCATGCCGGACTCCGTGCCCGCGAGGTACTTGAGCCTGCCGGACGTCCGGCGGACGGTGAAGAGTTCCAGGTGCAGGGCGAACTCCTCGCGGTCCGCACCGGTGAACGGCGCCTGGTGCCAGGCGGAGATGTACGGCGTCGGCGGCTCCTCCGGTCCGAAGATCCGGTCGAAGCGCCTCAAGAGTTCCAGATAGATCTGTGGGAACTCTGTGCGGGCCTCCGCGTCGAGCGCCCGCAGGTCGGGGACCCGCCGGTTCGGGTAGAGGTGGACCTCGTACGGCCAGTGGGCGGCGTACGGCACGAAGGCGGTCCAGTGCGCGGTCTCCAGGACGATCCGCTCGGCGTCGTCGCGCTCCCGGGCGAGGACGTCGTCGAAGAGGTTGCCGCCGGTGCGGGCCCGGTGCTCGGCCGCCTGGCGCTGCATGAGGGCGGTGCGGGGGGTGGCGGCCGAGCACCGGGCCCGCAC
>NZ_RDBH01000129.1:95473-101841 GCF_008042145.1 Streptomyces sp. adm13(2018) | reverse complement strand
CTGCTCCAGAACGACGTCGACCTGCCCCGCAACGGCGCCGACGTCCTCGGACCGTGGATCGTCGGCGACACCGTCGTCAAGGCGATGTACAAGGGCGTCTCCGGCTACGGCCTGAGCGACGGCAAGGAGAAGTGGCACGTCGACGTGCCGTTCGAGCTGTGCGCCGCGCCCGCGGACCCCTCGGCGAACGGCGTGATGGTCTTCGCCTACGCCGAGAGCGCCAAGGACGGCGCCAAGTGCACCTCGCTCCAGCAGATCGACCTGAAGGCCATCATCGTCTTGACCAGCTTTTCTTCCTTGTCGTTCGAGGCGGAGACCCGCCCGCTCGCCACGACGAAGGTGCCGGCGTCGTACGCGTAGCCCGGGCTGTAGAAGTTGTTCTCGATCTGGGCCGTCGACGCCGGGTGCTGGAGCACGATCTTCGGCGCGCCACCGGTGGGGGCGATCGTCGCGACCGCGCCGCCCTTGTCGTACGACGGGTCCACGTACACCAGGACCTGGCCGCCCTCCATGCGGAGCGGGAGCATGCTCTGCTCACCGGGCGCCTTGGAGCGCCACTTCGGCTTGCCGTTCTTCAGGTCGAAGGCGACGACCTCGTTGGGGGTGCCGTACGAGGTCTCGGTGGCCATGTAGAAGGTGTTCGCGTCGGCGGCGACCCCGGTGCAGCCCTGGAGGTTCTTGCCGAAGATGACGAAGCCGCCGCCGCAGGAGGGGGCGAACTTGTCCTTGCCGCCCTGGATCTGCGAGCGGAGCGAGCCGTTGGCGTTGAGCGAGAAGATGGTCCACTTCTTCTGCTCGCGCTGGGTGGCGGAGACGACCAGCGGGTCGACCGAGTAGACCCGGTCCACCTCCCAGTCGCTCTCCAGCTTGAACGTCCACTTGGGCTTGCCCGTGTTCGGGTCGACCTCGCTGACGCCCTGGAGCTTCTTGGTGGTGCTGCCCGAGGGGCAGTCCACGGCGGCGATCAGCTTGCTGCCGCCGGCGTACGCGAAGGGCTTGCAGCCGCTCGTGGCGCCGGTGAAGAGCTGTCTGCCGTCGGCCAGCGAGAAGCCGTAGGAGCTGCTGGTGCCGGAGACGGTCACGGTGTCGCCGCTGATGGACAGGGTGTTGTCCGAGAAGGCGAAGAGGCCCTTGGGCTTCGGCACGGCCTTCTTCCAGCCCGCCTTGCCGGTCTTCAGGTCGATCTGCTGGAGCGAGGTGCACTTGGCGCCGTCCTTGGCGCTCTCGGCGTAGGCGAAGACCATCACGCCGTTCGCCGAGGGGTCCGCGGGCGCGGCGCACAGCTCGAACGGCACGTCGACGTGCCACTTCTCCTTGCCGTCGCTCAGGCCGTAGCCGGAGACGCCCTTGTACATCGCCTTGACGACGGTGTCGCCGACGATCCACGGTCCGAGGACGTCGGCGCCGTTGCGGGGCAGGTCGACGTCGTTCTGGAGCAGCCAGTTGACCTTGGCCTCGCCCGCCTGGCGGCCGGCGTTCAGGTCGTCGTCGCCGCCCTTGGAGCCGTCGCCCGAGCCGTCGCCCTTGTCGACGGACTCGCTCGGCGAGGGCGCGCCGGTGGAGGAGCTCGCGCTGGTCGTGGGGCCGGCGACCGGGTCCTTGTCGTCCCCGCCGCCGACGACGGCCCAGGTGGCGACGGCGGCGACCAGGACGGCACCGGCGGCCACGGCGGCGACGACACCGGTACGGCCCTTGAGACCGCCGCCGGAGGGCGGCGGGGTGGGGGCGCCCTGGTACACCGGCTGGGTCGGGTAGCCGCCGTAGGGGTTCTGCTGCTGGCCGTACGGCCCGGGCTGCTGCGGCTGACCGTACGGTCCCGGCTGCTGGCCCTGCTGCGGGTAGCCGTACGGCTGCTGGGGCGGCTGGCCGTACGGACCGGGCTGGCCGGGCTGACCCGGCTGGCCCTGCTGCGGGTAGCCGTAACCGGGCTGGGTCGGCTGGCCGTACGGCCCCGGCGCGGCCGGTGGCGGGCCGGCGGGCGGCGGCGGGGTCTGCGGAGCCTGCGGCGGGACGGGCGGCACCGGCGGCGTGCCCTGGTGCGGCGGGCCCTGGTTCGGATCCTGGGGAGCTCCGAAGCCCCCCGGCGGCTGGTTGCTGGGCGGCTGGGTCATCAGCGGTTCCCCCTTGACGTGAGCGGGTTTTCTTTCTACCACCCACGCCGTGACGCAAAAGCGACCGGTCCACCCCTTGTACCCAAGGGAGGACCGGCCTGTGATGCCCTCGTTATGCGTCCTCGGCCAGCTCGAGCCAGCGCATCTCCAATTCGTCCCGCTCCCCCGCGAGTTCCCGCAGCTCGGCGTCGAGCTTCGCCACGAGCTCGAAGTCGGTCGCGTTGTCGGCGATCCGCCCGTGCAGCTTGCCCTCCTTGTCGGAGAGCTTGTCGAGCTGCCGCTCGACCTTCTGAAGCTCCTTCTTCGCGGCGCGCGCGTCGGCGGCGGAGACGCCCGGCCTGCTCGGCGCGGGTGCGGCGGCCGGCGCCGGGGCGGCCGACTCGATCATCTTCCGACGCCGCTCCAGGTACTCGTCGATGCCGCGGGGCAGCATCCGCAGGGTCCGGTCGCCGAGCAGCGCGAGGGTCCGGTCGGTGGTGCGCTCGATGAAGAAGCGGTCGTGGGAGATGACGACCATGGAGCCCGGCCAGCCGTCGAGGAGGTCCTCCAGCTGGGTGAGGGTCTCGATGTCGAGGTCGTTGGTGGGCTCGTCGAGGAAGAGGACGTTCGGCTCGTCCATGAGGAGGCGCAGCAGCTGGAGGCGGCGGCGCTCACCGCCGGAGAGGTCGCCGACGGGCGTCCACTGCTTCTCCTTGGAGAAGCCGAACTGCTCGCAGAGCTGTCCGGCCGTCATCTCGCGCCCCTTGCCGAGGTCGACCCGGTCGCGGATCTGCTGGACGGCCTCCAGGACGCGGAGGGTGCCGGGGAGTTCGGTGACGTCCTGGGAGAGGTAGGCGAGCCGGACGGTCTTGCCGACGGTGACGGAGCCCGCGGCGGGCTGGATCTCGCCCTGGCTGACGGCGGCGTCGGCGAGGGCCCGCAGGAGGGAGGTCTTGCCCGCGCCGTTGACGCCGACGAGGCCGATGCGGTCGCCGGGGCCCAGCTGCCAGGTGAGGTGCTCCAGGAGGGTCTTGGGGCCGGCGGTGACGGTCACGTCCTCCAGGTCGAAGACCGTCTTGCCGAGGCGGGCGTTGGCGAACTTCATCAGCTCGGAGGTGTCGCGCGGCGGCGGCACGTCGGCGATCAGCTCGTTGGCCGCCTCGATGCGGTAGCGGGGCTTGGAGGTGCGGGCGGGGGCGCCGCGCCGCAGCCAGGCCAGCTCCTTGCGCATCAGGTTCTGCCGCTTGGTCTCCTCGGTGGCGGCGATGCGCTCGCGCTCGGCACGGGCGAAGACGTAGTCGGAGTAGCCGCCCTCGTACTCGTGGACGTCGCCGCGCTGCACGTCCCACATGCGGGTGCAGACCTGGTCGAGGAACCAGCGGTCGTGGGTGACGCAGACGAGCGCGGAGCGGCGTGCCTGGAGGTGCTGGGCGAGCCAGGAGATGCCCTCGACGTCGAGGTGGTTGGTGGGCTCGTCGAGGACGATCAGGTCCTGGTCCTCGATGAGGAGCTTGGCGAGCGCGATGCGGCGGCGCTCGCCGCCGGAGAGCGGGCCGATGACGGTGTCCAGGCCGTTCTCGAAGCCGGGCAGGTCGAGCCCGCCGAACAGGCCGGTGAGCACGTCGCGGATCTTGGCGCTGCCGGCCCACTCGTGGTCGGCCATGACACCGATGACCTCGTGCCGGACGGTGGCCTTCGGGTCGAGGGAGTCGTGCTGGGTGAGCACGCCGAGGCGCAGCCCGCCGCTGTGGGTGACGCGCCCGGTGTCGGCCTCCTCCAGCTTCGCCAGCATCCGGATGAGGGTGGTCTTGCCGTCGCCGTTGCGGCCCACGACCCCGATCCGGTCCCCCTCGGAGACGCCGAGCGAGACGCCGTCGAGCAGGGCACGGGTGCCGTACACCTTGCTGACAGCCTCGACATTGACCAGATTGACGGCCACTTTGACTCCTGTACGGGGGATCGATCGATCTCCCAGAGTACGTTGCCGCGCACCCCCCGCGGACGGGCAGTACCGCCCGTCACCGCGATCCGCCGCGCCCCGCCCGCTCGACGAGGAGCCAGCCCGCCAGCGCGAGCCCGACGGCCGCCGGGGCGGTGACCGGGACGGCTATCAGGGTGGCGGAGTGGCCGTCGAGGAGTCCGGCGAAGCCCGTCAGGGAGAGGCCGAGGACGCCGAGGAGGGCGAGGGTGATGCCGACCGCGGCGGCCGGGCCGCCCGCGCCGGTCGAGGGGGCGGCCGGGACCGGGGCCTCGAAGCGGCGGAAGGCGGCCACGAGCAGCGCCGTGAGCAGGGCCGCCGCGAGGAGGCGGAGGGGGACCTGCGCCCACCAGGCGCCGGTCGCCGGGGCGGGCAGCTCCCGGTCGAGGCCGAGGAGGGCGCCGTACACCCCGAGCATCGCGGTGAGGTGCCAGAGGAACGCCGTCATCGCGACGCCGTTCGCGGTCACGACCGCGCGCCACACTCCGGCGCGGGCGACGAGCCGCGTCCCGGGGCCGCGGAGCAGTTCGACCGCGCCGACCATCCACAGGCCGTGGCAGAGCAGGGCGAGGGTCGGCGGGGCCATGTTCGAGACCTTCTCGCCGGGCATGCCCACCATCGAGAGGGGATAGGGCCCCAGGGCGACGAGCGCGGCGGCGCCGAGCAGGCCCGCGCCGGCGAGCGGGGCGGGTCGGCGGATCATGCCGTCGGCGCGGAGGAAGCCGAGCTGGTGGACCGCCAGCCACACGAAGGCGAAGTTGAGGAACTCGACGAACGGGACGTCCGCGGCGAACCGCAGCACGTCCACCGCGACGGCCCCGCCCGCGAGGGCCGCGAAGGCGCCCCAGCCCCAGCGCTCGTGCAGCCGCAGCAGCGGCGGGGTGAAGGCGACCATCGCCAGGTAGATCCCGATGAACCAGAGGGGCTGGGTGACCAGCCGCAGCGCGACGCCGGTGAGTCCGCCGTCGGCCCCGGACAGCTGGAGGACGAGTGCGGCCGCCCCCCAGACGCCGACGAAGACCATCGTCGGCCGCAGCAGCCGCTGGAGCCGGGCCCGCAGGAAGGCCGCGTACCGGGGCCGGGAGCGGTGGGCGAGGGCGTGCGAGAAGCCGCCGACGAAGAAGAACACCGGCATGACCTGGAACAGCCAGGTCGCCGCCTGGAGTCCGGGCACGACGGCGAGCAGGTTGCCGACCTGTCCGTCGGTCGTGACGGCCGCCATCAGCCAGTGTCCGAGGACGACGACGGAGAGCGAGGCCACCCGGAGCAGATCGACGTACCGGTCCCGGCTCGCCGGCGTTGCCGCGGCGAGCTCACGCGCGCTGATTCCCATGGGCGTACGGTCCCGCGGGAGGCGGGGCGGCTGACAGGGCGCGGGTACTCAGCCGGCGGCTGAGTACCCCCTAGACGATCCGGGCCCCCGGTGCCGGGGACGTCGTCGCGCGGGCCGTGCGGCAGGTGCCCGAGGCGATCAGGGCGGTGGCGACCGTCTCCGCGGACTCGGCGTCCTTCACCAGGAACGCGGTCGTCGGGCCGGAGCCCGAGACCAGGGCGGCCAGCGCGCCCGCCTCGGTGCCCGCCGCCAGCGTCGCGGCGAGCGAGGGGCGCAGCGAGAGGGCGGCCGGCTGGAGGTCGTTGGCGAGGGCGGCGGCGAGGGCGGTCGGGTCGCCGGTGCGCAGGGCGTCCAGGAGGACCGGGGAGGCGGCGGGCTCGGGGACGTCGGTGCCCTCGGTGAGGCGGTCGAACTCGCCGTAGACCGCCGGGGTGGACAGGCCGCCGTCGGCGACGGCGAACACCCAGTGGAAGGCGCCGCCGACGGGCAGCGCGGCGAGCCTCTCGCCGCGGCCGGTGCCGAGCGCGGCGCCGCCGACCAGGCTGAACGGGACGTCGCTGCCGAGTTCGGCGCAGATCTCCAGGAGTTCCTCGCGGGAGGAGCCGAGGCCCCAGAGCGCGTCGCAGGCGAGGAGGGCGCCGGCGCCGTCGGCGCTGCCGCCGGCCATGCCGCCGGCGACGGGGATGTCCTTGGCGATGTGCAGGTGCACGTCGGGGGCGATGCCGTGCCGGGCGGCCAGCAGTTCGGCGGCCCGCGCGGCCAGGTTGGTGCGGTCGAGCGGGACCTTGTCGGCGTCCGGGCCCTCGCAGGTGACCGTCAGCGTCTCGGCGGGGGTGGCGGTGACCTCGTCGTACAGGGAGACCGCGAGGAAGACGTTGGCCAGGTCGTGGAAGCCGTCGGGGCGGGCGGCGCCCACCGCGAGCTGGACGTTGACCTTGGCGGGGACGCGGACGGTGACGCCCGCGGG
>NZ_RDBH01000129.1:69632-95373 GCF_008042145.1 Streptomyces sp. adm13(2018) | reverse complement strand
GGGGTGGTCGGGCTTTCGGGGGTGGTCTGGCTTTCGGGGTGGTCACGCCTTGGCCTCCGCGATCCGGGCGAACTCCTCGACGGTCAGTGCCTCGCCGCGGGCCTGCGGGGAGATCCCGGCCTTGACGAGGGCCTCCTCCGCCGCGGCCGGTGAGCCGGCCCAGCCGGCGAGGGCCGCGCGCAGGGTCTTGCGGCGCTGGGCGAAGGCCGCGTCGACGACCGCGAAGACCTCCTGGCGGGTGGCGCTGGTGGCGAGCGGCTCGCCGCGGCGGACCAGGGAGACGAGCCCGGAGTCGACGTTCGGCGCGGGCCAGAAGACGTTGCGGCCGATGGAGCCGGCGCGCTTGACCTCGGCGTACCAGTTGGCCTTGACCGAGGGGACGCCGTAGACCTTGTTGCCGGGCTTGGCGGCGAGCCGGTCGGCGACCTCGGCCTGGACCATGACGAGGGTCCGCTCGATGGTCGGGAACCGCTCCAGCATGTGGAGCAGGACCGGCACGGCGACGTTGTACGGCAGGTTCGCCACGAGCGCGGTCGGCGCCGGGCCGGGCAGCTCCTGGACCTGCATGGCGTCGGAGTGCACGAGCGCGAAGCGGTCGGCGCGGGCCGGCATCCGGGCCTGGATGGTGGCGGGCAGCGCGGCGGCGAGCACGTCGTCGATCTCGACGGCCGTCACCCGGTCCGCGGCCTCCAGGAGGGCCAGGGTGAGGGAGCCGAGTCCGGGTCCCACCTCCACGACCACGTCGTCGGGCCGTACCTCGGCCGTGCGGACGATCCGCCGGACGGTGTTGGCGTCGATGACGAAGTTCTGGCCCTTCTGCTTCGTGGGGCGTACGCCGAGGACGGCGGCCAGCTCACGGATGTCGGCGGGGCCGAGGAGGGCGTCGGGGCTTTCGGGGCCGGTGGCGGTGCTCACCGGTACAGCCTACGGGGCACAGGTGGGCCCGGCCGACGGCTCAGCCGCGCGGGCGGCCGCCCCACGCCGCCGGGCGGGGCGCGGCGCCCGGCCGTGGCAGTCGTCCGCCACGGGGCTGCTCAGCCCTGCAGGCGTCTGCCGCAGTGCGGCCACGGGCTCGCCCCCCGCTGGACGTACAGCTTCTTCGCGCGGAAGGTCTGCTCGGCGGCGGGCGCGTTCTGCGCGGTGCCGCTGCCGCCGAGGGAGCGCCAGGTGCCGGGGTCGAACTGGTAGAGCCCGCCGTAGGTCCCGGAGGGGTCGACGGCGTCGGGGCGGCCGCCGGACTCGCAGGCGGCGAGCGCGCCCCAGTCGAGGCCGTCGGCGCCCGCGACGGAGGTGGGCATCGGCCGGGTGCCGACCCTGACCTGCCGGCTGACGGGTTCGCGGACGATCTCCTCGCCGGTCCGGCGGGGCTTCTGCCGGACGCCGTTGACCGTCCGCAGGCTGTAGGTGACGCGGCGGACGCCGGCCCTGCCCTGCCGGTCGACGACCTCGGTGCCGGTGAAGAGCCGGGGGTCGCGGGTGCGCTCGACGGCGTACGGCACGACCTCCTCGCGCGTCTGCTTGGAGCCGGTGATCCGGAGCACGGTGACCGTCTGGCCGTCGCGCGGGAAGGAGTCGGGGACGACGGAGGTGGCGTCCTGGGCGGAGAGCGTGATCCCGGCCTCGGCGAGGGCCTCGCGGACGGTCGCGGCGTTGGTCCGGACGGTCCGCTCGCGGCCGTCGGCGAGGAAGGTCACCGTCCGCTCGGTCCGTACGTCGAGGGCGAGGCCGGTGCGGGAGATGGCGGCCCCGCGGGAGACCGAGAGGTAGGCGCCCTCGGCGCGGACCCCGAGCTGACGCAGGGCGCCCTCGACGGTCCGGGCGGTCGTCCACACCTGGCGGCGCTGCCCGTCGAGGGTGAGGGCGACGGGGCGGCCGTACCGGACGACGATCTCGTCGCCGCTGGCCAGGGCCTCGCCGGGGGCGGGGGCGACGATGTCGTGGGCGCCGACGGTCAGGCCCTCGTCCGCGAGGAGTTCGTCGATGTCGTCGGCGAAGGTGTGCAGGGTGCGCGGGACGCCGTCGACGGAGAGCCGGACGGCCTTGTCGTCGGCGACGAAGGCGCTGGTGCCGCCGGCGAGGAAGGCGACGACGAGGGCCTGCGGGACCAGCTTCCGCAGGCCCTCCCCGGCGGGCCCGGAGGCCTTGCGGCGGCGGGCGGCCCGCCGGGATCCGGCGCGGGAGGGCTGCCCGGGGACGACGAGCGGCGCGGCCTGGGTGGGCTGGTCGTGCACGGACGGGTGCGCGGCCTGGGTCGGCTGGTCGTGCACCGACAGGGGCGTGCCCCGTCGTCCGGCGCGGTGACTGCCCTGGGAAGTGCTCACGAGGCCGGGACCCTACCCGGGCCTCCGTCACGGGGTGCGCCGACCCGGCTACGACACGTAACCGTTATGGATCAGTAATCGAAGGCGCGGGCCGTGTTCACCGCGATCGCCTCGGCCATCTCGTTCTCCCCGATGCCGCGGACCTCCGCCATCGCCCGGAGGGTGACCGGGATGAGGTAGGGAGCGTTGGGGCGGCCGCGGTAGGGCGCGGGGGTGAGGAAGGGGGCGTCGGTCTCGACGAGGACGAGGTCCAGCGGGGCGACGGCGAGCGCGTCGCGCAGGTGCTGGGCGTTCTTGAAGGTGACGTTCCCGGCGAAGGACATGTAGTAGCCCTTGGCGGCGCAGATCTCGGCCATGGCCGCGTCGCCGGAGTAGCAGTGGAAGACGGTCCGCTCGGGGGCGCCCTCCTCGTCCAGGACGCGCAGCACGTCGGCGTGGGCCTCCCGGTCGTGGATGACGAGCGCCTTGCCGTGCCGCTTGGCGATCTCGATGTGGGCTCGGAAGGAGCGTTCCTGCGCGGCGATGCCCTCGGGGCCGGTGCGGAAGAAGTCGAGGCCGGTCTCGCCGACGCCGCGGACGTACGGGAGGGCGGCGAGGCGGTCGATCTCGGCGAGCGCGTCGTCGAGGGCGGCGTCGCCGCCGCCCCGGCGGGGGCCGTGGCGGGACGAGTCTCCACCGGGGTCGCCGAGGACGATCCTCGGGGCCTCGTTGGGGTGCAGGGCGACGGCGGCGTGGACGTGCTCGTGGGCGGCGGCGGTCTCCGCGGCCCACCGGGAGCCCTTCACGTCGCAGCCGACCTGCACGACCGTGGTCACTCCGACGGCGGCGGCCTTGACCAGCGCCTCCTCGACGGTCCCGGACTGGAGGTCCAGGTGGGTGTGCGAGTCCGCGACCTCCACGAGGAGGGGTTCGGGCAGCGGCGGCGGGGCGTCCTTGGCACTCATGCCCCCGATCGTACGAGGGTGCTGGGCGCCGGTGCGTCGGAACGTCCCGGGCCGGGGGCCGGGTCCCCCTGGCCCGGAGGGGCCGCTCCCGGGCCTGGGCCGTCTCTTCCGGATCCTGCCTGACCCGCGCCGCCCGGCAAGATCCGGAAGAGACGGCCTAGGGGCGGCGCCTGAAGGGGTGCAGGAGGTCGGACAGGTGCCAGTGGTGCGGCACCGGGGGCCCCTCGGGTCCGTCCTCGGTCAGTTCCTGGCCGATCGGCCCGGCCACCGACACGGGCTTGGTGCCCCGCGCCCCCCGCTGGTGCTTCTCCGTGGCGGCGATCAGGTCGAGCACCGACGACACCTGTCCCGCGCGCATGATGCGGACGACGTGGCCGCCGCAGTTCATGCAGGTGGGACTGGACAGCGGGGACGGGACCCTCTCCCCGTCGGCCTTGTAGACGACGAATTCATGGCCGGCGGCGTCGACGTGGTGCTCGATGTCGTACGCCTGCTCCCAGCCGTATCCACAGCGCATGCAGGCGAAGGCGTATGCCTCATGGGCGACGGATATGCCGGTGCCGGTGATCTCGGTCATGCCAGCTCCTCTCCACTGATCCAGTGGACGCCTTTTCGGGCCGGAGCGCATCAGCGCGGGAGGAACCATGGAAGGCTTTTGGCCCTTCCCTTGCCAAGCGCCCTGCGAAGAGTCCCGGCGCCGGGTTCGGCTTTGCCTTTCAGATTAGTCCTTTACCCTTTCCGGGGCCCGGTCCAGCCGCATTCTTTGCCGCCACGACGGCATCGAAGACCTCCCGCTTGGGAAGTCCCGCGTCGGCGGCGACGGCGGCGATCGCCTCCTTGCGCCGCTCCCCCGCCTCCTCGCGCACCCGCACCCTGCGCACCAGTTCCTCGGCGTCGAGTTCGGCGGGTCCCGTCTCGGGCGCGCCCTCGACGACGACGGTGATCTCGCCCCGGACGCCCTCGGCGGCCCAGGCGGCGAGCTCGGCCAGCGGGCCGCGCTTGACCTCCTCGTACGTCTTGGTCAGCTCGCGGCAGACGGCGGCGCGGCGCTCGGCACCGAAGACCTCGGCCATCGCGGCGAGGGTGTCGTCGAGCCGGTGCGGGGCCTCGAAGTAGACGAGGGTACGGCGCTCGCCGACGACCTCGCGGAGCCGGCCCAGGCGCTCGCCCGCCTTCCTGGGCAGGAAGCCCTCGAAGCAGAAGCGGTCCACGGGCAGGCCGGAGAGGGCGAGGGCGGTGAGGACGGCGGACGGGCCGGGGACGGCCGTCACCTTGATGTCCTGCTCGACGGCGGCGGCCACGAGCCGGTAGCCGGGGTCGGAGACGGACGGCATGCCCGCGTCGGTGACGAGGAGCACGCGCGCCCCGCCGACCAGGGCCTCGACCAGTTCCGGCGTACGGGCGGACTCGTTCCCCTCGAAGTAGGAGACGACGCGCCCCGTCGTGTGGATGCCCAGGGCGCGGGTGAGTCCGCGCAGCCTCCGGGTGTCCTCAGCGGCCACGATGTCCGCGTTCTCCAGTTCGGTGGCGAGTCGGGGCGGAGCGTCCGCGATGTCACCGATGGGGGTCCCTGCGAGTACCAGCGTTCCTGTCACACGGCCCATCCTCCCAGCACGGAGAGGCGACGCGCACAGGCGCGTTCCCTACGATGGCGCGGTGACCAGTACCGCACCCGAGGCCCTGGAGGGCCAGCACCCCATGGCGGAGCCCGTGGCAGAGCCCTCTTCCTGGCAGAGGCGGCTTCGGCGATTCGGCTACGCGCCGCCCGCCGGAAGCGCCGCGCCCATCGGGCTGCGCGAGCGGCTCGTCCCCTCGTACGTCCGGCCGTCGCCCCGCGTGATGACCCTGCTCGGCCTCGGGCCCGACCGGTCGGAGCGCCTGTGGCGGCTGGCGGCCTGGGGCGGTCCGCTCCTGGTCACGGCGGTCGCGGGGCTGCTGAGGTTCTGGAACCTGGGCAAGCCGAACGCGGTGATATTCGACGAGACGTACTACGCCAAGGACTCGTGGGCCCTGATCAACCAGGGGTACGAGGGCGCGTGGCCGAAGGACATCGACAAGACGGTCCTCAGCGACCCCGGCTCGGTCCTGGTGCCGACCGATCCCGGCTACGTCGTCCACCCGCCGATGGGCAAGTGGGTCATCGGCGTCGGCGAGAAGCTGATCGGCTTCGAGCCGTTCGGCTGGCGCTTCATGGTGGCGCTGCTGGGCACGCTGTCGGTGCTCATGCTGTGCCGGATCGGCCGGCGGCTGTTCCGCTCCACGTTCCTGGGCTGCCTGGCGGGTCTGCTGCTCGCCGTCGACGGCCTGCACTTCGTGATGAGCCGCACGGCGCTCCTCGACCAGGTGCTGATGTTCTTCGTCCTGGCGGCCTTCGGCTGCCTGGTCCTGGATCGCGACCGGACGCGGAAGCGGCTGGCGGGCGCGCTCCCGGAGGACGAGGAGGGGGTGCTGCGGCCGGACGCGGAGATCGCGGAGACGCTGCGGCTGGGCTGGCGGCCGTGGCGGATCGCGGCCGGTGTGACGCTGGGCCTCGCGGCGGCGACCAAGTGGAACGGCCTGTACGTCATGGTGGGCTTCGGCCTGCTGACCGTGCTGTGGGACGTCGGCGGACGCCGGACGGCCGGTGCGGTCCGCCCGTACCTCGCGGTGATCAGGAAGGACCTGGTCCCGGCGTTCGTGTCGGTGGTGCCGGTGGCGATCGCCACGTACCTGGTGACGTGGACGGGCTGGATCGTCAGCGACAAGGGGTACTTCCGGAACTGGGCCGCCGACCAGGACAAGCTGGACGGCGGCGGGACGTGGGGCTGGCTGCCGCAGTGGCTGCGCAGCCTGTGGCACTACGAGTCCGAGGTCTACAGCTTCCACGTGGGGCTCACCTCGCCCCACACGTACGAGTCGAACCCCTGGTCGTGGATCGTCCTCGGCCGGCCGGTCTCCTACTTCTACGAGTCGCCCGCGCCCGGCACGGGCGGCTGCCCCGCCTCCGCGAAGGAGAAGTGCGCGGCGGAGGTACTGGCCCTCGGCACCCCGCTGCTGTGGTGGGCGGCCTGCTTCGCGATCCTGTACGTCCTGTGGCGCTGGGCCTTCCGCCGCGACTGGCGGGCGGGCGCGATCGCCTGCGGCATCGCGGCCGGCTGGGTGCCCTGGTTCCTCTACCAGGAACGCACCATCTTCCTTTTCTACGCGGTGGTCTTCGTCCCGTTCCTGTGTCTGGCGGTGGCGATGATGCTGGGTGCGATCGTGGGGCCCGCGGGTTCCTCGGAACGGCGCCGCACATTCGGCGCGGTGGCGGCCGGCTGCATCGTTCTTCTCATCGTCTGGAATTTCATCTATTTCTGGCCCATCTATACCGGCACTCCCATTCCGCTGGACCAATGGCGCAATCGGATGTGGCTCGACACCTGGGTGTGAGATCGGAATGTGACCTCCCGCTCTGACAGAGAGACCAGAAGGTGCTCGACACACGCAAGGGGCGCTGCTTGACTCGTGGGTTCACACGGGGAGGGGAGCGCAGCCATGCGCAGTGGGGCCAAGGTAGCGATCGTCGGGGGCGTGTTCGTCGTCGTGGCGAGCGGGGTCGGGTACGGGGGCTACAACCTCTGGAACGGGGTCATGGGCGGTGACGCGACGCCGAAGACGAACTCCGGGGAGGGGCCGCGGACCGGGCCGGTGACGGACAAGGAGGTCACCGCCGCCGCGCGGGACTTCCTCGCCGCCTGGGCCGCCGGGCAGCCGGAGAAGGCCGGGCAGCTGACGAACGACCCGGTGGCGGCGGAGCCCGCGGTGGCCGCGTACCGCGAGGGGGCGGGCGTCACGGAGGCGGTGATCACGCCGGGGACGCCGGTCGGGGCGACGGTGCCGTTCACGGTGAAGGCCACGGTCACGCACGAGAACGTGTCGAGGTCCTGGTCGTACCAGTCCCGGCTGAGCGTCGTGCGGGGGCAGACGACCGGCCGGGCGCTGGTGAAGTGGGCGCCGTCCGTGCTCCACCCGAAGCTCCTCACCGCCGAGGCGACGCTGCGCACGGGGGTCGCGAAGACGCCGCCCGTGAAGGCCGTCGACCGGAACGGCACCGAGCTGACGGCCGCCAAGTACCCCTCCCTGGGGCCGATCCTGGACGAACTGCGGACGCGGTACGGGACGAGGGCGGGCGGCGAGACCGGCGTCGAGACCTGGGTCGACTCGGGCAGCACGACCGTCCCGGACACCACGCTCCTCGTCCTGTCGAAGGGGAAGCCGGGCACGCTGGAGACCACCATCGACGCGGGCGTGCAGGCGGCGGCGGAGAAGGCGGTCGCCGCGCACTCCTCGGCGTCGGTGGTCGCCGTCCAGCCGTCGACGGGGGCCGTACGAGCGGTCGCCAACAGCCCGGCGGGCGGGTTCAACACGGCGTTCTCGGGCGCGAAGATGCCCGGTTCCACGATGAAGATCGTCACGGCGGCGCTGCTCCTGGA
This sequence comes from Streptomyces sp. adm13(2018), assembly GCF_008042145.1. Taxonomy (GTDB): domain Bacteria; phylum Actinomycetota; class Actinomycetes; order Streptomycetales; family Streptomycetaceae; genus Streptomyces. Next base: position 87,654 of record NZ_RDBH01000129.1, on the reverse strand, counting down.
GAAGGGCCTGGTCAAGGCCGACCAGGTCGCCGAGTGCCCGCCGAGCGCCATGTACTACGGCCGGACCATCACCAACCTGGACGGGTTCTCGCTGACGGGCGCGACCTTCGGGGAGGGCTTCGCCCGCTCCTGCAACACGGCCTTCATCAAGAAGATCGACGACGTGGAGAAGACCGAGGGCGACGACTCCGGCCTGGCCCGGGAGGCCAGGGAGGTCTTCGGCATCGGCCTCGAATGGAAGACGGGCATCAAGTCGTTCGACGGCTCCGTCCCCGAGGCGACGGGCGGCGCGGCGGCCGAGCAGTACATCGGCCAGGGCACCGTGCAGATGAACCCGCTGAACGTCGCCTCGATCACCGCGACAGCGAAGGACGGCCGGTTCCGGCAGCCGTACCTGGTCCCGGCGGACCTCGACGACCGGCCCTTCGCGAAGGCCGAGCGCACGCTGCCGCCGGCGGTGGCGCGGCAGCTGCGCGACGTGATGCGCGCCACGGCCACGGCGGGCTACGGCACGGCGGTCCGTCCGATGGCCTCGGTGCGCGGCGACAAGGGCGCCAAGACCGGTTCGGCGGAGGCCGACGGCCAGGCGACCTCGGACAGCTGGTTCACGGCCTTCGCCGACGACCTCGCGGCGGCGGCCCTGGTGGAGGAGGCCGGACACGGGGCGACGGCGGCGGGACCGCTCGTGGCGAAGGTGCTGAACGCGCGCTGAGCCACGTCGTGGCGAAGGCCGGCCCGGGCACGGCGAAGCCGCCGAACGCCCGCCGGCCCGCCTCGTGGAACCCGGTCGCGTGGCCCGTACATCCAACGCTAGCGTGCGGGCCATGACCGCTGACGAGACCACGTCCCCCGCCCACCCCCGATGCGCCGCCGCGCACCGCGAGCCGGCCCTCGACGTCGAGATCCGGCGCTTCCCGGACGAGACCCGCACCGCCCGGCAGGCCACCGCGTGACGCCGCTCGTCACCCTGGCCGTCCTGATCGCCGCCGTCACGCACGCGAGCTGGAACGCGCTGGCCCACCACATCAGGGACCAGCTGCTGTCGTTCACCCTGATATCCGGCGGCGGCGCCCTCATCGGCCTGGTCACGGCCCTGTTCGTACCGCTGCCCGCGGCGGGGGCGTGGCCGTACCTGGCGGTCTCCGCGCTGCTGCACGTCGCCTACATGGTGCTGCTGATGCGCTCGTTCTCGCTGGGCGACTTCGGGCAGATGTACCCGATCGCGCGCGGTACGGCCCCGCTGGCCGTGACGGCGCTCGCGGCGGTCTTCGTCGACGAGGTGCCGGACGGCTGGCAGCTGCTGGGCGTCGCCGTGGCCTGCGCGGGCCTCACGGGCCTCGCCGTGTGGGGCATCCGCGGCAAGGGGGCCCGCCCGCACTGGCCTGCGCTGCTCGCGGCCGGTGCGACGGGCCTGGCGATCGCCCTGTACACGGTGGTGGACGGGGTCGGCGTCCGCGCCTCGGGCACCCCGCTGGGCTACATCGCGTGGCTGATGGTGCTGGAGGGCCTGGCGATCCCGGCGTACGCCCTCTGGGCCCGGCGGGCGGCACTGCTCCCCCAGCTCCGCCCGTACGCGGCGCGCGGCCTGCTGGGCGCGCTGCTTTCGGTGTGCGCGTACGGGCTGGTGCTCTGGGCCCAGACCAAGGCGCCGCTGGCGCCGGTCGCGGCGCTGCGCGAGTCCTCGATCATCGTGGGCGCGGCCATCGGGGCCGTGCTGTTCAAGGAGCGCTTCGGCGGGCCGAGGATCGCCGCGGCGGGCCTGATGGCCGTCGGGATCGGACTGATGCTGCACGCGGGCTGATGCGTCCGCTCCCCCGTACCGAGGCCCCCACGCGGGCTGAGGCCGCACGCGGGCTGAGGCACCTGCTCGTCGTCGGCTGATGCTCACGCGGGCCCCAGGCGTCAGCCCCCGACGCCGAGGCCGGTGTCCGCGCCGGGCTGCGGGCCGTTCCAGGACGCGCGGAAGAAGTCGGTGCGGACGCGCCGGAAGCCGGTGTGGCCGGTGGCCTGGGCGTGCGCGAGGCACCAGACGGCCGGTCCCCGTCCGTCGTCGGCCGCGCCGGAGCCGTCGAGGCAGGTGGTGCACTCGGCCTCGGTGACGGTGCCGCTGCCGGTCCGGTCGGGGCGCAGCGCCCAGAGCCGGGGCCGCCGGGCGGTGCGGTGGGACGCCTCCGCCGCGCTCATCCCGCTCCTCCACCGACGGGCGGGGCCGCTGCGGGGCGGCGCCCCGGCGGGGGTAAGTGCCGGGGGATCCGGTCGGCTCGGCGGACGCCGGGGTCGCTCACGTCGACGCTCCTTCAGCGGTGGCCGCCCCCGGACCGTTCGCGCGGTCGCGGGGGTCTTGCTGCTTCTCGTGCGGACCAGCAAGATCAACTCACCGTTGCGGGCGGGATACGGCACGTGATCGCCGTCACAGCATGCCCACGCGCATCAGAAGAACGCAAGGCTGCCCGGGCGCCTTCGGGCGCCCCTCCCGCCTCACTCCCCCAGCACCTCCGCGAAGTGCCGGTTGACCGCCAGGAGGCCGCCGTCCACGCGCAGGACGGTGCCCGTGACCCAGGACGCGTCCGCCGAGGCCAGGAAGGCCACCGCGGCCGCCACGTCCTCCGGGGCGCCCACCCGCGCCAGGGGGTAGACCCGGTCGCCCAGGGCCGCCAGGTCCCGGTCCCGGCCCGCCCACGCCGTCGTCGCGATCGTCCCGGGGTTGACCTGGTTCACCCGCACCCCGCGCCCGGCCGCGTCGCCCGCGAGCGTCCGGGTCAGCGACGCCAGCCCCGCCTTCGCCGCGCTGTAGGCGTGGTTCCCGAAGTCCGTCTCGGCGTTGACCGAGCCGATGTTCACGATCGCGCCGCGCCCGCCGGCCGCCGCCAGGTGGGGCAGCGCGGCCCGGGAGCAGCGGACCGCGCCCATGAAGGTGAGGTCGTGCTGGACGCCGAACACCGCGTCCGGCTCCTCCTCGAACCGGTCCCGGTCGGCGGTCACCGGCCCGAGCGCGTTGTTGACGAGGACGTCGAGGCCGCCGAAGGTCTCCACCGCGTACGCCGTCGCCGCGTCCACCGAGGCCTGGTCGCCCACGTCGCAGTGGCGGTACCCGGCGCCGGGGATCGTCTCCGCCGTCCGCCGCGCCGCCGCCTCGTCGACGTCGGTGACCAGGACCCTGGCCCCCTCCGCCGCGAGCCGCCGCGCGGTCGCCGCGCCGATGCCGCGCGCCGCGCCCGTGATCAGTACCGCGTATCCGCCGAAGCGTTCCCTGAGGTCCATGCGTCCGATCTCAGCATCCGGCCGCGGTCGGGCGCCAGCCGTTCGTAACATCCCGTTCACCAATTCCTCGCCCGTTTACGCCGATAATGCCGCGCCTCGGCAATTCGGCCAGGGCCGAAAGACTTTGACACACCCCTGGCACGAATACCACGATCTACTTCGCCGCCGACCACGCATTCATCAGGGGGAAAACCATGTCCACATATCAGTCGGGTGTCGAGGAAATCGCCGGTGCCCTTTCCTCCCGGAGCTACGACCTGATCTCCGGCGAGCAGGTGCAGCAGCTTCTCCGGCTGCGTTCCGAGAACGCGCTGGACGACCTGGAGGCGTTCCGCGACAGCTGGGCACGCATGCCGCTCGACAGCTACATGGCGGACGGCGGACGCTACCGCCGCCGCCGGCACGCGACCCTCAGCGCGCCCCGCGCGAGCACCGACTACCGCGTCGAGGAGCACCAGCCGCACTACCAGGGCCTCGACTACAACACCCTCAACGGCGGCGTCGCCCGGCACTACGAGCCGTTCGAGGAGCAGATCCTCCGCGGCCGGACCATGGACAGCCTGCTCACCCTCGGCTGCGACATCTTCGGCCGGCTCGCCCCGTACTCGGGCTGGCACATCGAGGCCCACCAGTTCCGCATCGAGGTGAACGGCGAGGAGGTCGGCCTGCCGACGCCGGAGGGCGTGCACCGGGACGGCGTCACGTTCGTGCTGATGGCGATGGTCGGGCGGTCGAACGCCACCGGCGGCGAGAGCACCGTGTTCAACCTGGACAAGCAGCCGGTCGAGAAGTTCTCCCTGACCGACCCGCTGGACGTGGCCCTCGTCAACGACGAGCGGGTCTTCCACGGCGTCTCGCCGATCGAGCAGATCGACCCCGCCGCCCCGGCCTCGCGCGACGTGCTGGTCATCACCTACCGTCACAAGCCGTGATGCCAGGGGCGGGTGGGAGCCCCTTGAGTGAGAAYGTGAGCGAGAAGGCGGGAAGTCGGGAACATGGGTCAGCTCATCGCCGTGGCGGTCATCACCATTCTGGCTGTCATCAGCCCCGGCGCGGATTTCGCGATGACCGTCCGCAACAGTTATCTGTACGGAAGGACCGCCGGAGTTCTCGCGGCCGCCGGAATCGCACTCGGTGTTCTCGTCCACGTCACCTACACCATGCTGGGCGTGGGACTTCTGGTCTCCCGCAGCCCCATGCTCTTCACGGCGATGAAACTCGTCGGCGCCGCCTATCTCGTGTATATCGGCTACAAGACGTTCGTCACCAAGGCGCAGGTGGACATCGACCTCTCGGAGGACGGCGGCATCTCGAAGGCCGGCGCGCTGCGCACCGGCTTCCTGACGAACGCGCTCAACCCGAAGACGATGCTGTTCGTGCTGAGCACCTACACCCAGGTCGTCAGCGCGGACACCCCCGTCTTCCAGCAGATCGGCTACGGACTCTTCATGTCCTTCGCCCACCTGGTCTGGTTCGCCCTCGCCGCGGTCCTCTTCTCCAACCAGGCCCTGCGGTCCCGGCTGCTCCAGCGGCAGACCGTGCTCAACAAGGTGATCGGGGCCGTCCTGGTCGGCCTGGGGATGGTCCTCGCGCTGACGCCCGCCATGGCCTGACGCACCCGCTCCGGCCCGGCCGCCGCGGGTCAGTCCGTGGAGACCCGCTCCACGCGCGGCTCCGCGATCGCCCGGTAGTCCTCGGACGACAGGGCGATCGAACGGTCGAGCCGCGCGGCGTTGAACCAGAACTCCCGGTGCGTCAGCAGGGCCGGGTCCACCAGGAGTTCCAGCCGCTCGTCGAAGGCGAACGGCAGGATCGTCCCGCTCGCCGAACCCGCGAGGTCCTCGGCGATCTCCGGGGACGCGAAGGAGACGTACGTGCCGCCGTACAGCGCCTTCACCGCGTTCAGGTCGATCCGCCGGTCACCGGGGACGACGACCAGCGCGAACCGCTTCTCCTTCTTGCCGATCTTCACCATGGCGATGATGCACTTGGCCGCCTCGGCGAGCGAGTGCCCGCGCAGCGCGCTGACCGCCTCGGTGCCGCCCTCCGGGGCGTGCTCGACGATCCGGTAGGCGGCCCCGCGCTCGTCCAGCAGCGCAAGCAGCTTCTCGTACGTCCCGCGGTCGGTCGCGGCGTCGGTGACGGCGTCGGCGGTCATGGGGGTTCCTCCTCGGTGCGGCATGTCTCAAGTGGTTTCGTAGGACGGCGCGTTGACCCTACGCCTGTTGTCGAGGTGCCTGAGCAGCGCGACACCCGAGGCGTCCAGCTCGTACAGCACCCGGACGCCCGCCCGGCGCCGCCGCACCACACCCGCGGCCACCAGGGACGTGAGGTGCTCGGAGACGGTGCTCGGCGCGAGTCCGAGCAGCGCCGCGAGGTCCGAGGTGGTGGTCGGCGCGACGAGTCCGCGGACGACGCCGGCCCGGCTGCGGCCGAGCAGGATCTCCAGCCGGTCGCCGCGCGCCGGTTCGTCGCCTCCGGCCCGCCGCCCGGGGCGGGTCTCGCAGGCCAGCACGGCGGCCCCCTCGGCCTGGTACGACACGGCCGTCACCCCGTTCGGCGCGAAGCCGATCAGCGAGGCGCCCCGGCCGAACACCAGGGGGACGAGGACGACGCGGGACACGGCGGTCCGCGCCGCGATCCGGCCCGGGGGCCCGGCGTGCAGCCGCAGCACGTCGCCGCGCCGCGAGATGCCCCCGTCCAGGGTGCCGAGGAGACGGTCCGGGCCCTGGGTGGCGAGCACCCGGGCGCGCAGCAGGATGTCGTCGTCGGTGACGGTCCGCAGCGACGCCTCGTACGGGGCTAGGGCGGCGCGTACGTAGGGCGGGAGCAGGGCGCACAGGTCGGCGATCCGCGCGACGGGATCCGCGTACAGCGGGCGGACCTCGACCGGGACGCCCCGCGGGAACCAGCGCTCCAGCTCCTCGCGCACCCGCGCCGGGGACACCGCGCGGAGCAGCGCGATCTCGTCGTCGAGGTCGGGCTGCCGGGCCGAGGACGGGACGGGGAGCAGGAACGACGGCAGGGTGCCGCCGCCGGCCCGGAAGAGGTGGACGAGCCAGCCCGGCAGGGTCACCGCGGACCGGAGCAGGGAACGGCGGGCCGCCCGGCCCCAGTTCGTGTACGGCCAGGGCGTGAGCCCGCGGTGGGAGGCCAGCAGGCCGATGCTGCCGAACGCCTCCCAGAGCCGGCTGTCGGCGATCCGAAGGGCTCCGGCGTGGGTCCCGTGTTCGGTCGTCGTCAGCGAGATCTCGATCACATGCGCCCCCGTGCGCCTGGTCCACCGGACGGTGGAGCGGGCACACGCTAGCGCCGGATGATCACCCGTCCGCGCCGTATAAACGCAGAATGTCAGGTCGCGCGCGGAGGATGTCAGGTCGGGCGGGCCCCGGCGGCGACGGCGCCGCGGGGCCCGACGCACGTCCCCCTTCGGACCGGCGGGCGGATCCGCCGTCCGCCCTGTCGGAAGCGGTTCACGCCGTCCGGGCGAGCACCGATCCGACGGCCCGCACGAGGGACTGCGCCCGCGGATCGGCCGTCACCGTCTTGCGCATGCCGTTCGTCACATAGCCGAAGGCGATGCCGGAGTCGGGGTCGGCGAAGCCGAGGGAGCCGCCCCGGCCGGGGTGGCCGAAGGAGGACGGGCCGAGGAGCGGGGAGGCCGGGCCGTGGAGCATGTGGCCGAGGCCGAAGCGGGTGCCGACGAGCAGCACCCGGTCCGCGCCCGCCGACTGCTCGGTCCCGGCGAGGGCGAGGGTGTCGGGGGTGAAGAGGCGCTCCGCGCCGTCCACGGGGCCGAGGGTGGCCGCGTAGAAGCGGGAGAGGGCGCGGGCCGTGGCCACTCCGGCGGAGCCGGGCAGTTCGGCCGCCCGGTAGGCCGGGTCGTTCTCGTCGGGCTGCGGGTCGATGACCCCGAAGGCGCGTCGGGTCAGGGAGGCCGGGTCCCGGTAGGCCTCGGTGACGGAGCGCTTGGGGCGGAGCCGGAGGGCGCCGCTGCCGGGCGGTTCGATCTCCGCGACGGGGCCGAGGCGGCCGACCCGGGGGGCCTCGGCGTCGGGGAGTCCGATCCACAGGTCGAGGCCGAGGGGGTCGGCGATCTCCTCGGCGACCCAGCGGCCGATGGTGCGGCCGGTGACCCGGTGGACCAGGCCGGAGAGCAGCCAGCTGAAGGTGTGGGCGTGGTAGCCGTGGGCCGTGCCGGGCTCCCAGACGGGGGCCTGGGCGGCGATCGCTCGGGTGGCGGTCTCCAGGTCGACGGCCTCGGCGAGGGTGAGCGGGTGGTCGAGGGCGGGGACGCCGGCGCGGTGGGCGAGCAGCTGTCGCACGGTCACGCGGTCCTTGCCGGCGGCCTTGAACTCGGGCCAGTACGCGGCGACGGGGGCGTCCAGGTCGAGGAGCCCGCGCTGGTGCAGGAGCAGGGGTACGGCCGCGGCGACGCCCTTGGTGGCCGACCGGACGACCTGCGCGGTCTCCTCCCGCCAGGGCTCGGCGCCGACCGGGGCGCCGTCGGCCGCGCCGACCGCCTCCCCGACCGCGGATCCGACCGCGGCGCCGTTCGTCGCGGCGCCCGGCTCCCCGTCCGCCACGCCCCCCGTGGTCCCGTCCGCAGCCGCGCTCGTCTCCCCGTCGGCGGCGTCGGCGTCCCTGGTGCCGGCCCAGAGGTCGACGACCCGGCGGCCGTCGTGGTGGACCGCGACGGCCGCACCGCGCTCGCCGCGCTGCTCGAAGTTGCGCAGGAACGCGTCCCCGACCGGCTCCCAGCCCGCCGCCACCGTGCCCTGGACGTCCACGTCCCACTCCTCCGCCGTCGATCCGCCCCCATCCGGCCCCCATGGTGCAACGGGGCGGGGGCAGCGCCGATTCCGGGGTCGGTCAGGCCACCGACTGCGGCACGAAGCCGAACGGCAGCTCCAGACGGTGCCGGGCCATCAGCTCCGCGTCGGCGAGGATGTCGCCGGTCCGCCCGTCGGCGGCGATGACGCCCTCGCTGAGGATCACCGCGCGCGGGCAGAGCTCCAGGGCGTACGGCAGGTCGTGGGTGACCATGAGGACGGTGACGTCGAGCGAGCGGAGGATGTCGGCGAGCTCGCGGCGCGAGGCGGGGTCCAGGTTGGACGAGGGCTCGTCGAGGACGAGGATCTCCGGCTCCATGGCGAGGACGGTCGCGACGGCGACCCGGCGACGCTGCCCGAAGGACAGGTGGTGCGGCGGCCGGTCCGCGTACTCCGCCATCCCGACCCGGTCGAGGGCCCTGCGGACGACGGCCTCCAGCGCCTCGCCGCGCAGCCCGGCCGCCGCCGGGCCGAAGGCCACGTCCTCCCGCACGGTCGGCATGAACAGCTGGTCGTCGGGGTCCTGGAAGACGATGCCGACCTTGCGGCGGATCTCGGCGAGGTGCTTCCTGCCGACCGGCAGCCCGGCCACCGTGACGCCGCCCGCGCCGCCGGTCAGGATGCCGTTGAGGTGGAGGACGAGGGTGGTCTTGCCGGCGCCGTTGGGGCCGAGGAGGGCGACCCGCTCGCCGCGCCCGACGGTCAGGTCGACGCCGAAGAGGGCCTGGTGGCCGTCGGGGTACGCGTACGCCAGACCGCGCACGTCGAGCGAGGGGGCGAGTGTCGGGGCGGCGGTCATAGGGTCCATCCCAGGAGGCGGATCAGCAGTGCGGTGAGCGGGAGCGTCGCCGCGTACGCCCACTGGGCGCGGGTCGCGGTCACCTCGTCGATGACCGGCATCGTGCCCGTGTAGCCGCGGCTGACCATGGCGAGGTGGACCCGCTCCCCCCGCTCGTAGGAGCGGATGAAGAGGGCGCCCGCCGACTTGGCGAGGACGCCCCAGTGGCGGACGCCCCGCGCCTCGAAGCCGCGCGAGCGGCGGGCGACGGACATCCGGCGCATCTCGTCGGTGATGACGTCGCCGTAGCGGATCATGAACGAGGCGATCTGGACGAGCATCGGGGGCAGCCTGAGCCGCTGGAGGCCGAGGAGCAGGGCGCGCAGCTCGGTGGTGGAGGCGAGGAGCACGGAGGCGGCGACGCCGAGGGTGCCCTTGGCGAGGACGTTCCAGGCGCCCCAGAGTCCGGGGACGCTCAGCGACACCCCGAGGACGGTCGTCTGCTCGCCGGGCACCACGAAGGGCATGAGCAGGGCGAACGCGACGAAGGGGATCTCGATGAGGAGCCGCTTCAGCAGGAAGCCGGCCGGGACGCGGGCCGTCGCCGCCACGGCCGCGAGGAGCAGGGCGTAGAGGCCGAACGCCCAGACGGCCTCGCGGGGCGTCGAGACGACGACCACCACGAAGCCGAGGACCGCGGCCAGTTTGGTGTGCGGGGGCAGCTCGTGGACCGGCGAGTGCGCGTGCCGGTAGAGCTTGTGGGCGTGCCCGGCGCCCATGTCAGGCGCCTCCCGTGGCTGCGGGTGTCACGTCAGGCCGTGCTTTCCGTGGTTTCGGTGGGCTCCGCGTGCGCCCGGCGGCGACGCACGACCCAGAAGGTCCCGGTGCCGACGGCGAGGGTCGCGCCCACGCCGATCGCGCCGGCCAGGCCGCCGGAGAGGCGGGGCGCCTCGATGCCCTGGACGCCGTAGTCGGCGAGCGGGGAGTCGGCGGCGGCGTGGTCCTCGACCTTGCTGTCGATGCCCTTGTCGGCGGCGACCTTCTCCAGGCCGTCGGGGTCGGCGGAGGCGTAGAAGGAGACGAAGCCGGCGAGGACGAGCGCGGTGACGAGGCCGCCGATCCACAGCTTCTTCGGGGAGCGGGCGGCGGCGGGGGCGGGCCGCGCGACCGGGGCGGCGTCGACGAGCTCGCCGCCGACGCGCAGCTGGAGGGGGGCGGCGAGGCCGCGGGCGCCGTGGACGAGGTCGGGGCGGACGGCGATGACCGCGCCGACGGTCAGCGCGGTGATGACGGCCTCGCCGATGCCGATGAGGGTGTGCACGCCGACCATGGCCGTGAGGACCTTGGAGACGGGGACGTCGGTGGTGCCGCCGACGGCGTAGAGGGCGGTGAAGGCGGCGGCCGCGGCCGGTACGGAGACCAGCGCGGCGACGAAGGAGGCGGCGGTCACGGAGGCCCGGGTGCGGGGCAGCAGCAGGACGAGGCCGCGGAAGAGGCCGTACGCGACGAGGACGGTGACGACGCCCATGACGGTGATGTTCACGCCGAGCGCGGTGAGGCCGCCGTCGGCGAAGAGGATGCCCTGCATGAGCAGGACGACGGCGATGCAGAGGACGCCGGTCCACGGTCCGACGAGGATCGCGGCGAGCGCGCCGCCGAGGAGGTGTCCGCTGGTCCCGGCGGCGACCGGGAAGTTCAGCATCTGCACGGCGAAGATGAAGGCCGCGACGAGGCCGGCGAGCGGGGCCGTGCGCTCTCCGCCGTGGCCCTCGCCGAGTTCCCGCCGTGCCCCGCGCAGGCTCACGGCGACGGCGCCGGCGGCGACGACACCGGCGGCGACCGATACGGGGGCGTTGATGAATCCGTCAGGTACATGCACGTCCTGAATGATGAGCGCTCCTGCAAAGCACTCGCAAGAGCGCACAGGTCACAGAACGGCGGCGCATGGTTGCCGCTCTCGCCGGGCAGGAGGGGTGCATGAGTCGATAAAGTCGACAAGAGGACAAACTGTGAGGAGCCCGTGATGGCCACCGCCGCAGACGACTCGGACCTCGACCACGCGGTCGAGGACCACGCCAAGGGACGCATCATCAGCGACGCCCCGCTCTCGCGGCCCGTCCCCGTCGACCTCCGCTTCGATCCCGGGTTCTCGCCCGCCACCGTCCGTTTCGTCTTCCCCGGCGACGTCGAGTGGTCGTTTCCCCGCGTCCTGCTGGAGACCGGCCTGCGCGCGCCGACCCGCCGCGGGGACATCGGCGTCTGGCCCTGCGGCCGCGTCCAGACGGTCGTCGAGCTCCACAAGGACGACGGCGTGGTGACCGTCGTCCAGTTCGACACCAGGGCACTGACCCGGTTCCTGAAGCACACGTACGCCGCCGGCGCGTCGGTGACGACGAGCTGACGGCGTACGTACGGAGGCGGGGCGGGCCGGGGCCCTGAGGCCCCCGGGAGCCCGCGGGCCCGGTCGGGCCGGAGCTCCAGGGGCCCCCGGGTCAGACCTTCACGAGGTCCGGCCGCGAGTCCGGGGTGCCGCCGGTGGTGTCGGCCCCGGCGAGCCCCTCACCCTCGACGTCCACGTTCGGCAGGATCCGGTCCAGCCACTTCGGCAGCCACCAGGCCTTGTGGCCGAGCAGCGCGAGGACGGCCGGGACGATCGCCATGCGGACCACGAAGGCGTCGAAGAGAACGGCGACGGCCAGGCCGAAGCCGATCATCTTGATCATCTGGTCGGTCATGCCGATGAAGCCGGAGAAGACCGCGATCATGATCACCGCGGCGGCGGTGACCACCCGGGCGCTGTGCCGGAAGCCGGTCACGACGGCCTCGCCGGGGCGCTCGCCGTGGACGTACGCCTCCCGCATGCGGGTGACGAGGAAGACCTCGTAGTCCATCGCGAGGCCGAAGACCACACCCACCATGAAGATCGGCATCATCGACATGATCGGGCCGGTCTGCTCGACCCCGAAGAGGCCCCCCAGCCAGCCCCACTGGAAGACCGCGACGACGGCGCCGAGGGCCGCGACCACCGAGAGCAGGAAGCCGAGGGCCGCCTTCAGCGGGACGAGGACCGAGCGGAAGACCACGGTCAGGAGCAGGAAGGCCAGGCCGACGACGAGGGCCAGGTACGGCACCAGGGCGTCGTTCATCTTCTGCGAGAAGTCGATGTTCATCGCGGTGGCCCCGGTGACGAGGACGTCGTCGCCGGTGGCGCCCCGGATGTCGTGCACGAGGGACTCGGTGGCGGCCGAGGACGGGCGGTCCTTCGGGACGACCGTGATCATCGCGGCGTCGCCGGCCTTGTTCGGGGTCGCCGGGGTCACGGCGGCCCAGCCGTCGAGGCGCTTGATGGTGGAGACGGTCCGGTCGGCGGTCGTCTTGTCGCCGTCGACGACGACGAGGAGCGGGCCGTTGAAGCCGGGGCCGAAGCCGTCCGAGAGGGCGTCGTACGCCCGGCGCTCGCTGGTGGAGGTCGGCTTGACGCCGTCGTCCGGGAGGCCCATCTCCAGGGAGGCGGCGGGCAGCGCGATCGCGCCGAGGCCGAGGACGCCGATCAACAGCACCATGACGGGGCGGCGGATGACGAAGCGGGCCCAGCGGGTGCCGCCGTTCGGCTTCGCGGCCTTCGCGGGGTCGGTGTCCGCGCCGGTGTCACCGGCCTTCGCGGCCTTGCGCTGCTTGCGGCCGACGACCTTGTCACCGGCGAAGCCGAGCAGGGCCGGGATCAGGGTGAGCGCGATCAGGACGGCGATCACGACCGTGCCGGCGGCGGCGAAGCCCATCTTCGTCAGCATCGGGATGTTGACGACGGCCAGGCCGACCAGGGCGATGACGACGGTCAGGCCGGCGAAGACGACGGCGGAGCCCGCCGTGCCGACGGCGCGGCCGGCGGCGTCCTCCTTCTCGCGGCCCTCGGCGAGCTCCGCGCGGTAGCGGGAGACGATGAAGAGCGCGTAGTCGATGCCGACCGCGAGGCCGATCATCATCGCGAGGGTGGAGGTGGTGGAGCCGAGGTCCAGGACGTTCGCGAGCGCCGTGATCGAGGAGACGCCGATGCCGACGCCGATGATCGCGGTGAGCAGCGGGAGTCCGGCGGCGACGAGCGAGCCGAAGGTGATGACGAGCACGATGCCGGCGATGACCACGCCGACGATCTCGCCCGCGCCGGTCTCGGGCATGGTCTGGAGGGCGTCGCCGCCGACCTCGACGGTCAGCCCCTTGCCCTGCGCGTCGTGGCCCGCCTCGGTGAGCGCCTCGCGCGTCCCGTCGGTCAGCTCCATCGCGTTGACCTTGTAGGCGACGGAGACGTAGGCGGTGGAGCCGTCCCGGGAGACGGCCTTCCCGGTGTACGGGTCGGTGACCGAGACGATCTGGTCCGAGCCGGACTTCAGGGCGGCGACGGTGTCCTCGACGACGGCCTTGTGCGCGGGGTCGGTCATCTTCTGGCCCTCGGGGGCCTTGAAGACGACGCGGGCGGTGGCTCCGTCGGCGCCGGCGCCGGGGAAGCGCTCCTCCAGGAGGTCGAAGGCGCGCTGGGCCTCGGTGCCGGGGATCGAGAAGGAGCTGGAGGTCGCGACGGGTGCGGTGGCGGCGCCGATCCCGGCGACCGCCAGGAGGGCCACCCACAGGAGGGCGACGAGCCGTCGGCGCCGGAAGGCGGAACGGCCCAGCTTGTACAGGAACGTGGCCACGGGGGCGTACTCCCATTCGTGGTGGGACAGGGCATGGGGAGCCGGCCCGACGGCGTGAGCGGTGCGACGTCAGGTGGAGAGGGCGGAGAAGGTGAGGAGGGGCTGCGCGGGTGCTGCGGGGTTCAGACGCCGAGTGAGGGGAGCACGACGGCGTCGACGTACGCGCTGAGGAACGCGCGGTCGACCGGCTGATCGTCGATCAGCGGCCGGGCGACGAACGCACCGATCAGCATGTGCGGGACGAGCTTCAGCGCCGGGTTCGCGGCGTCGATCTCGCCCCTGCGGACCGCTCTGCGCAGCACTTCGTCGAGGCCGTTCATCTCGGGTTCGATGAGCAGTTCGCGAAGGGCCCGGTGCAGTTCGGGGTGGGAGTGGACGGCATGGGCCAGGCCCCGCATCAGCGCGGAGTCCTTCTCCATCTGGCAGTCGTCGGTCCGTGCCATCAGCTCGTGGAAGTCGCCGCGCAGGGATCCGGTGTCGATCTCGGAGAGGTCGGCCGGCTTGTTGGCGCGCAGCGCTCTGGCGACCAGCTCGGGCTTGCTCCCCCACTGGCGGTAGAGGGTGGCCTTGCTGGAGTGGGTGCGGGCGGCGACGGCGTCCATGGTGAGGGCGTCGTAGCCGACCTCGCGGAGGAGGTCGAGCACGGCTCCGTACAGCTCGGACTCCCGCTCGGGGGTGAGTCTGCTGCGGGCCATGGCCGAACCTCCGGACCGAACGAAACGGTTTCGTACAGTACGAAGATACCCCCACCTTCAGCGAAACGAAACCGTTTCGTACGTGTCCTGGGCCACACCGCGGCGGCGGCAGCACGAACCCCGAAGACCGCACGTACGTACGAGTTGCCACAGCTCCGCTTGCCACACCCCCTCCGCGCGGAAAGCATGAAGAGGTGAGTGACGACGTCGCGTATCTCCGCTTTCCCCATCTCCACGAAGACCTGCTGTGCTTCGCCGCCGAGGACGATCTCTGGATCGCCCCGCTCGTCCCCGAGGGCCACCGCCCCGGCCGGGCCTGGCGGCTCACCGTCGACCGGACGCGGGTCGGGCACCCGCGCTTCTCGCCCGACGGCCGGCAGATCGCGTACACGAACTGGCGCAGCCTCGACCCGGAGATCCACCTCGTCCCCGTCGACGGCGGGCCCGCCCGGCGGCTCACCTACTGGGGCTCGCCCGACACCCGCGTCTGCGGCTGGACTCCCCCCGACCGGGACGGCCGCTCCGACATCCTCGCCGTCTCCTCGCACGGCCAGCCCTTCTCCTACTTCTCCTGGGCCTACGACGTCCCCACCGACGGCTCCCCCGGCGGCCGGCTGCCCTGGGGCCCGGTCTCCGACATCGCCGTCACCGAGCACGGCGCCGCCGACGGACAGGAGGCCGAGCGCCGCACCCTGCTCCTCACCGGGAAGCCGCCGCACGAGCCCGCCGCCTGGAAGCGCTACCTCGGCGGCGCCACCGGCCGCCTCTGGCTGCACGGCGAGCGGCTGCTCCCCGACATCGGCGGCCACCTCGACTGCCCGATGGCCGTCGGCGGCCGGGTCGCGTTCCTCTCCGACCACGAGGGCGTCGGCAACCTCTACTCCTGCCGGCCCGACGGCACCGACCTGCTCCGGCACACCGACCACGACGAGTTCTACGCCCGGCACGCCTCCAGCGACGGCCACCGCGTCGTCTACCAGTGCGCCGGCGACCTGTGGATCGTCGACGCCCTCACCCCCGACTCCCGCCCCCGGCGGCTGGAGGTGCGGCTCGGCGGCCAGCGCGTCGGCCGGCGCCCGTACCAGGTCCCCGCGGCCCACCACATCGACGCCGTCTCCGTCGACGAGACCGGCCGGGCCAGCGCCGTCTCCGTGCGCGGCAGCCTCTACTGGCTGACCCACCGCGACGGCCCGGCCCGCACCATCGTCGACACCCCCGGCGTCCGGGTCCGGCTGCCCGAGATGCTGGGCAGCGGCGGCCAGGTCGCCTACGTCACCGACGCCGCGGGCGAGGACGCCGTCGAGGTCGCCTACCTGCCGCGGGCCAGCGGCGACCGGCCGCCGCGCCGGCTCGCCTCCGGCGACCTCGGCCGGGTCGAGGAACTCGTCGCCGACCCGGACGGCGAGCGGCTCGCCCTCGCCTCCCACGACGGCCGACTGCTCCTCGTCGACMCSGCCGAGGWCGCCGACGGCGAGGTCACCGAACTCATCCGGTCCGTCAACGGGCCCGTCCGCGACCTGGCCTTCTCCCCCGACGGCGGCTGGCTGACCTGGTCGCACCCGGGCATCGGCCGCTCGCTGCGCTCGATCAAGATGGCCCGGATCTCCGGCCCCGGCGCGCCCACCGTCGTCGACGTCACCAACGGCCGCTTCGAGGACGAGAACCCCGTCTTCACCCGCGACGGCCGCTACCTCGCCTTCCTCTCCTGGCGGGGCTTCGACCCGGTGTACGACGTGCACACCGGCGACCTGTCCTTCCCGCTGGGCTGCCGCCCCTACCTGGTCCCGCTCTCCTCCGCGACCCCGTCGCCGTTCGCGCTGCTCCCCGACGGCCGCCCGGCCGCCGGCGGGCTCGACCCGGCCGACGACGACACGGAGGCGACCACCGACGGCACGGTCACCGTCGAGATCGAGGGGCTCGCCGACCGGGTCACCCCGTTCCCGGTCGCCGCCTCCAAGTACTCCGCCCTGCACCCGGTGAGCGGCGGCGGACTGGTCTGGCTGCGGTGGCCCATCTCGGGCGCCCTCGGCGAGACCTTCGCCAACCCCACCGACACCTCGGGCCGGCCCACCCTGGAGCACTTCTCCATCGTCAAGGCCCGCAAGAGCGAACTCACCAAGGACCTCGACTGGTTCGCCGTCAGCGGCGACGGCACCCGGCTCGTCGTCGCCGACGAGGGCGACCTGCGGGCCGTGCCCTCCACCGAGTCCGGCGACGGCGACTCCACCGTCTACCTGGACCTGCGGCGCATCCTCCACGAGGTCGAACCGGGCGCCGAGTGGCGGCAGGCCTTCGACGAGGCCGGGCGGATCGTCCGCGCCTACTTCTGGGAGCCGGACATGGGCGGCGTCGACTGGACGGCCGTCCTCGACCAGTACCGGCCCCTCGTCGAACGGATCTCCTCCCCCGACGAGTTCGCCGACCTGCTCCGCGAGGTCATGGGCGAACTGGGCACCTCCCACGCGTACGTCACCCCCGCCCGCCGCAACGAGGGCCCCCCGCACTACCAGCGCCCGATGGGCCTGCTCGGCGCCAACCTCGTGCACCGGGAGGCCGGCTGGACCGTCAAGCGGATCCTCCCCGGCGAGTCCTCCGACTCCAAGGCCCGCTCGCCGCTGGCGGGCACCGGCATTCGCGAGGGCGCCGTCCTCACCCATGTCGACGGCCGGCCCGTCGACCCGGTCGCCGGCCCGTACCCGCTGTTCTCCGGCACCGGCGGCACCACCGTCGAGCTGACCTTCACCCCCGCCGAGGGCGAGGGCCGGGCCCGCCGCGTGGCCGTCGTCCCGCTCGTCGACGAGCGGCCGCTGCGCTACCAGGACTGGGTCGCCAAGCGCCGGGCCGTGGTCCGGGAGCTCAGCGGCGGCCGCTGCGGCTACCTCCACATCCCCGACATGGGCGGCTCCGGCTGGGCCCAGTTCAACCGGGACCTGCGCATGGAGGTCTCCCGGCCCGCCCTCATCGTCGACGTCCGCGGCAACGCCGGCGGCAACATCAGCGAACTGGTGATGGAGAAGCTCACCCGCCGGATCCTCGGCTGGGACCTGACCCGGAACGCCCAGCCCGTCTCGTACGCCTCCAACGCCCCGCGCGGCCCCGTCGTCGCCCTGGCCGACGAGGCCACCTCCTCCGACGGCGACATGATCACCGCCGCGTTCAAGCTCCTCGGTCTGGGACCCGTCGTCGGCCAGCGGACCTGGGGCGGGGTCGTCGGCATGACGGGCCGCCACCGGCTCGGCGACGGCACCCAGATCACCGTCCCGATGAACGCGGCCTGGTTCCCCGAGTACGGCTGGTCCCTGGAGAACCACGGCGTCGAGCCGGACCTCGCGGTCCTGCGCACCCCCCTCGACTGGGCGGAGGGCCGGCACGCCCAGCTCGACGACGCGGTCGAGGTGGCGCTCGCCCTCCTCGCGGAGACCCCCGCGTCAAGCCCCCCGGGCTACACGGAACTCCCCGACCGCTCCCGCCCGAAGCTGCCCCCGCGCCCGGCGAACGGGCGCTAGGCCGTCTCTTCCGGATCTTGCCGGTCGGGCCCGCGTCGTCCGGTGCCGTGCATCGCACGGCGGAGAGGTACCCGCGAACGGGACGAACCCGGGTGCCTCGACAACGCGGCGAGGTGCGGTGCCGGGCGGCGCGGGCCAGGCAGGATCCGGAAGAGACGGCCTCGACAGCCGACGCCGTCGGCTCCCTCAGGCGGCGCTCCGTCCGAGGGAGTCGGCCAGGTCCAGCTCGTACGACGTCCCCGCCCGCCCGTCGAGCGTCACG
>NZ_RDBH01000129.1:63199-69532 GCF_008042145.1 Streptomyces sp. adm13(2018) | reverse complement strand
GATACGGGCCCTCGCCACCGACCACCGGGTCATCGCCTACGACCAGCTCGGCCGAACCCTCGGCGACGTCCACGAGGTTGAACCGCCCGAGGATCTCGCCGCCCTCCCCCACGAGCACGTGGAAGTGGATGCCCCCGGCCTCCTGCTCGTCGAGCAGCCCCTGGTGCCGCTCCGCGAAGTCGGTGAAGTACGCGTCCCCCCGGTCGGGCACGGAGGCGGCGAAGTACCCCCGGTTCTCCCGCTCGAAGACGAGCAGCGCGGGGGCGTGATCGGATCTCAGTCGCTCGAGTACGGCCATGGGCGCCACCGTACGAAGAACCGGCGCCGGGTGCGTACGACTTTTCGGCCCGTCGTGATCACACACACGCGGAGGCGCACCCGGCGGACCGGGTGCGCCTCGCTCGACACGGCACGCGCGGAGGCGTGTCAGACGTCGTGGTTCTGGTCGAGACGGTCCTGGGCCTCCTGCTGGGCCCTGCGCGTCTCCTCGTCGGGGCGGCCGCGCTCGCGGGTGGCGCGCTCGGACGCCTCGTCCCTCGCCCTGCCCGCGGCCTGCTTGGCCTGCTGCCTCAGCTGCTCCGACCTGTCCTTGAACTGTTCTGCCTTGCCCATGAACGTTCACTCCTCGAAGGGTGAGAGGGGCCGGGGCGACGTGCCTGCCGGGCCTCGACCAGCCTCGCACGGGCGAACATTCCACGCATGTCGGTCGGTCACGGACGGCTACCGGACCCGGAACGCCCCGGCGGCGGCCCGGCGGGGTCCCCTCCCGCCGGGCCGCCGCCACGGGGTCAGCGCACCGCCGAACGGCCCGTCCGCTCCTCCTCGTCGGCCGCCCCGCCCGCGCCCACCAGACCCTTGGAGACCGTGCCGAGACGCGGCTCGAAGCGCCGCATCTCGCGCTGCCCCACCGTCGCGATCAGGCCCGGCAGATAACCGCGGACCGACTGCATCCCGCGCAGCCACCACTGCGCGTAGACGTGGGGGGAGCGCCGCTCGATGCCGGCCACGATCCGGTCGACGGCCGGGCCGAGCGGGTATGTGCGGTTCGACGGCCACGGCAGCCGCTGCCGCAGCTCCTTCATCACGTCGTCCTGGTCGGCGCCCCGCACCATGTCGGTGTCCGTCCAGGAGAGGTAGCCGACGCCGACCCGCACGCCCCGGTGGGCGACCTCGGCGCGCAGGCTGTGCGCGAAGGCCTCCACGCCCGACTTGGAGGCGCAGTACGCGGTCATCATCGGCGCGGGGGTGATCGCGGCGAGCGAGGCGATCTGGAGGAAGTAGCCGCGGGACTCCATGAGGACGGGCAGGAAGGCCCGGCCCGTCACCGCGCCGCCGATCAGGTTGACCTCGATGACCCGCCGCCAGGCGGCCGGGTCGGACTCCACGAAGGGGCCGCCCGCCGCGACCCCGGCGTTGGCGACGACGATGTCGACCTTCCCGAAGCGCTCCTTGACCTCGGCGGCGACCTTCGCCATCGCCTCGTGGTCGGTGACGTCGGCGTGCCACCAGTCGGCCTCGGTGTGCAGCCGGCCGGCGACCTCCTTGAGCTGCTCGGGCTCCAGGCCGACGAGCGCGATCCGCGCACCGCGCGCGGACAGCTTGCGGGCGAGGAGCTCCCCGACGCCGCGGGCGCCGCCGGTGACGACGGCGACCTGTCCTTCCAGACTCACCCGGGTCATGCCTTCTCCTTCACTTCCAGGTACGTGTCGGTCAGTTCGCGGATCCGCGCGGTGATGGCCTCGGGGGCCTCCAGCGGGGTCATGTGCCCGATTCCCGCGAGTTCGAGCAGCCCCACGCACTGCGGGAGCGCCTCGGCCATGGCGCGGGAGTGGACGGGCGGGGTGAGCCGGTCGGCGGTGCCGACGACGACGGCGACGGGCAGGTCGAGCGCCCGCAGGCCGATCTCCAGGTCGAGTTCGGAGAGCACCCGGGACCAGCCGACGCGGGCCCCGCGCGGGCAGGCGTGCACGATCCGGGCGCAGGCGTCGACCCGGTCGGGCGCCGAACCGGGGCCCATCGTGGCGTACTTGAGGATCCGCTTGGAGACGGCGTTGACGGGCCCGAGCGGCGCCTTCGCGCCGAGCACGCCCCGGGTCAGCCGGGTGCGCCGGTCACCGGCCCGGCCGGGCACGACGGTGGCCTCGGCGGTCAGCCGCGAGGGCCCGGTGGAGCAGAGCAGCACGGCCGCCGCGTGCTCCCGGAAGCCGGGCCGGTCCGCGGCCGCCATGACGGTCATGCCGCCCATGGAGTGGCCGGCGAGGACGGCCTTCTCGCCGGGGGCGAGGGTGCTCGCGAGAACCGCTTCGAGGTCGTCGGCGAGGGCCCGGGTGGCGTAGCCGGCGGGTCCGGCGGGGACCGGGGTCCGGCCGTGGCCGCGCTGGTCGTAGGCGATGACCCGGTGGTCGGTGGCGAGGGCCCGTATCTGCTCGGCCCAGAAGGCGATCGAGCAGGTCCAGCCGTGGGCGAGGACGACGGCGGGGGCGCCCTCGGGGCCGTACACCTCGACGTGGATCGGGGCGCCGTCGGCGGAGACGGCGGTGAGTTCGCGGGAGGAGGTCAGCGAGGTCAGGTGCCGGCTCACTTGGCGGCCTCCTTCGCGCGGGTGCCGCGGGTCTTGGCGGCGGCGGGCTTCACCGGCTTCGGGGCGCGGACGACCTCGTACTCGGAGAGGTCGACCTGCCGTGTCTCGCGCCGGAACTCGCCGGTGGTGCCGGGCCACAGGGTGGTGTTGCGCCCGTTGGCGTCGAGGTACCAGCTGTCGCAGCCGCCCGCCTTCCAGACGGTCCGCTCCATCCTGGCCTGGACCTTGCGGTTCCAGGCGCCGACGGCGGAGGGCCGGACGGCGAGGGCGGCACGGCCGCCGAGCACGTTCAGCTGGCGCAGGTAGTCGGCCATGTAGTTCAGCTGGGACTCGATCATGAGGATCATCGAGGAGTTGCCGAGGCCGGTGTTGGGGCCGATGACGGTCATGAAGTTGGGGAATCCGACGGCGGTGGCGCCGCGCAGCGCCTCCATGCCGCCCTTCCAGGACTCGGCGAGGGTCCTGCCGTCGGCGCCGAAGACCCGCTCGGCGATCGGCATGTCGGTGACGTGGAAGCCGGTGCCGAAGACGATCGCGTCGACCTCGGTCTCGGTGCCGTCGGCGGCGACCACGGTGGAGCCGCGCACCTCGCGCAGACCGGAGGCGACGACGTCGACGTTGGGCCGGGCGATCGCCGGGTAGTACGTGCTGGAGAGCAGGATGCGCTTGCAGCCGATGCGGTACGAGGGGGTCAGCCGGGCCCGCAGGGCCGGGTCCTTGACGGACTTGGCGATGTTGGCCTTGGCCAGCCTCTCGACGATCCCCAGCTCGCCCGGGTGCTTGGTGAAGGCGCCGACCTGGAGTTCCCGGATGCCCCAGAGCAGGGCGCGGCGGAGGGTGCCTGTGACGGGCAGCGCGCGGTGGAGCCAGCGCTCGGGGCCGGTGATGGCGCGGTCCATGCGGGGCATGACCCACGGGGGCGTCCGCTGGAACAGCGTCAGCTTCCCGACCTTCGGCTGGATCGCGGGCACGATCTGGATGGCGGAGGCGCCGGTGCCGATCATGGCCACGCGCTTGCCGGTCAGGTCGTAGTCGTGGTCCCAGCGTGCCGAGTGGAAGACCTTGCCGGGGAAGTCCGCGAGGCCGGGGACGTCCGGGATCTTGGGGTCGGAGAGCGGCCCGGTGGCGGAGACGACGACCTCGGCGCTGAAGGAGCCCGCGCTGGTCTCGATCTCCCAGCGGAGCGCGTCGGCGTCCCACTCCATCCGCACGACCTCGTGGTTCAGCCGCAGGTGGGGGCGGATGCCGAAGGTGTCGGTGACGTGCTCCAGGTACGCGCGGATGTGGCGCTGCCCGGAGAAGGTCCGCGGCCAGTCGGGGTTGGGCGCGAAGGAGAAGGAGTAGAGGTGGGAGGGGACGTCGCAGGCGCAGCCGGGGTAGCTGTTGTCCCGCCATGTGCCGCCGACGGAGCCGGCCCGCTCCAGGACCACGAAGTCGGTGATCCCTTCGCGTCGGAGCCGGACGGCGGCGCCGAGGCCGCCGAATCCCGATCCGATCACCGCCACACGTACCTGCTCGTGCTTCGCCATGCCGCCTCCCGCGTGCCCGGCCAATCACGCCAGCAATCACTGGCACAGTCGGGACTGTAGAGCAGCTCCCTACCGAGCGGTAGAGGTCGGGCGAGGGAAAGTTACCGGCGGTACAACATAGGCTGGCGTCCGTGGCTGACGGATCAGGCAAAGGGACAGACGGCGACGGACCGGAATCCGCCCCGGTGACGCGCACGGGCGACGCCGAGGACGGCCGAACGGGCACGGCGGCGAGCGCGCGGGGGGCGGCGCCCGACGCGGCGGCCACGGGTCCACGCGAGCCCGGGGGGTCCCGCGAGCCGAAAGGTCCCCGCGAGCCCGCAGGTCCCCACGAGCCCGCGGGCCTGCGCGAGCCCGAGGGCCTCCGCGAGTACCGCATGGAGGAACTGGCCGCCGCCGCGGGCATCACGGTCCGGACCCTGCGCTTCTACCGCGAGCGCGGCCTGATCCCGCCGCCCCGCCGCGAGGGCCGGATCGCCTGGTACGACGAGCAGCACCTGGCCAGGCTGCGCACGATCGCCGCCCTCCTGGAGCGCGGCCACACGCTCAACGGCATCGCCGACCTCACCACCGCCTTCGAGAGCGGCCGCAACGTCCGCGAGGTCCTGGCCCTCGGCACCCCCAGCGAGGAGGAGCCGGTCCGCCTGACCCCCGAGGAGCTCGCCGACCACTTCGCGGGCGAGGTCACCCCGGAGAACCTCGCCGCCGCCCTCGACCTCGGCTACCTCGTCACCGACGGCGAGGAGATCATCCACATCAGCCGCCGGCTGCTCGACGTCTCCGCCGCACTCGTCCGGGAGGGCGTCCCGCTCGCCGAGGTCCTCAAGGCCGGGTCCCGGGTCCGCGAGCACGCCGAGGCCCTCGCCGAACTCTTCACCGACCTGCTGCGCACCCACGCGGCCGAGGACGACCTGCGGCGGCTCCGCCCCCTCGCGAAGAGCGTGGTCGAGGCGGAGCTGTCGATGGCCCTGGACCGCCGCCTGGGCCCCGGAGCAGCCCGGGACACCCCGTGAGGGGACGGGCCGACTACAGCTGATAGACCGCCGTCACGGGCGCGTGGTCGCTCCACCGCTCGGTGTGGGTGGCGGCCCGCTCGACGTACGCCTTGACGGCCTTGGCGGCGAGCCCGGGGGTGGCGAGCTGGTAGTCGATGCGCCAGCCGCTGTCGTTGTCGAAGGCGCGCCCCCGGTAGGACCACCAGGAGTAGGGCCCCTCCTGCTCGGGGTGCAGGGCGCGGACGACGTCCACGTATCCCCCGTCGCCCCCGTCGAGGACCTGCCCGAACCACTCGCGCTCCTCGGGCAGGAAGCCGGCGTTCTTCTTGTTGGCCTTCCAGTTCTTGAGGTCGGCCTCCCGGTGCGCGATGTTCCAGTCGCCGCAGACGACGACCTCGCGGCCATCGGCGGCGGACCGCTCCCGGAGCTCCTTGAGATAGGGCAGGAACTCCCCCATGAACCGGTACTTCTCGTCCTGGCGGTCGGTCCCGACCTCCCCGGAGGGCAGGTAGAGACTGGCGACGGTGACGCCGGGCAGGTCGGCCTCGACGTAGCGGCCGGCGGTGTCGAACTCGCTCGACCCGAAGCCGACGCGGACCCGGTCGGGCTCGCGGCGGGTGTAGAGGGCGACCCCGGCCCGGCCCTTGGCGGCGGCGGGCGCGTGGACGGTGAACCAGCCCTCGGGCGCCCCCGCCTCGGGCGGCAGCTGCGCCTTCTCGGCGCGCACCTCCTGGAGGCAGACGGCGTCGGCCGAGGTCCCGCCGAGCCACTCGACGAAGCCCTTCTTGGCGGCGGCACGGAGGCCATTGACATTCACGGACGTCACAGTGAGCATCCCGGGAGAATACCGACACCTGCCCACCGCATACATGTACGATGAACCGCATGAACATCCGGCCCACGCCCTACGACCACCCCGACGCCGTCAAGCTCAACGACGCGGTCCAGGCGGAGTACGCCGTCCGCTACGGCGACGAGGGCGACGCCACACCGCTGGACGCCGGGATGTTCGCCCCGCCGCGCGGCCTCTACCTGCTCGCCTACGACCCCGACGGCGCCCCGCTGGCCACCGGCGGCTGGCGCGCCCAGGACGAGAACGACGAGGGCTACGCGAACGGCGACGCCGAACTCAAGCGCATGTACGTGATCCCCGAGGCCCGCGGCCTGGGCCTGGCCCGCCGCATCCTCTCCGCCCTGGAGTCCGACGCCCGCACCGCCGGCCGCACCC
>NZ_RDBH01000129.1:28337-63099 GCF_008042145.1 Streptomyces sp. adm13(2018) | reverse complement strand
GGCCGCGCTCCAGGTCTCCGGGTCCGTGATGTCGACGCCGCTCGTGGCGCGCGGGGCGACCGGGGCGGTGACGTACGTGGGCAGCGGCACCGGGACCGGGTCCCAGCTGTCGCCGCGGGCCGGGCCGCGGTCGCGCTGCTGGTCGACCCACTCCGCGTGGTCGGTCTGCTCCACCAGGGCCCGCCGGTCCGCCTCCTGCGGGGAGGGGGCCGCGGCGGGCTCGGGGGAGGGCTCGGGCGTGGGCGCCGGACGCCGGCTCTCCCGCAGCCGGGCCGCCGCCGCCTCCGCGCGCCGCCGGTCCATCACGTACACGAAGCGGCGCCGTTCCTGGATCCGCAGGTGCACGATGTACGCGCTGAGGAGCAGGGCGGGGACGGTCGGTGCCCAGAGGAAGGCGACCCCGCCGACGGCGGCGACGACCGCGCCGAGGGTGAAGGCGGCGAAGAGGAGCGTCGTGGTGCGCCGGCGGCGGGCAAGTGCCTTGCCCCGGCGGGCGCGCTCGGCCGCCGCTCCGGCCGCGGGGCGGGCCGGGGCGGCATGTGCCGCCGGGTCCCGCTGTTCCCGTTCGGGGAGTTCCAGACGTGCTTCCGTTCTGGCCGCGGGCGCGGAGAACGCCCGGACGTCGACCGAGCTGAGGTGCTCGGTCTCCACGTCCGGGTCCACGTCGGGCGTCGGACCCTCCGCCGTACGGTCCCGCTCTTTCAGCTCCCTGGCATAACGGCGCTCCATGCCCGCCCGGCCGGAAAGCAGCCGGATGGCGGTGCTGAAGCGTTCCGTCGGACGCGCTTCGTTGAGCTCGTCCTGCCTGCGGAGCCACATCGGTACCAAGTAGGCGGCCCAGGCCCCGACGATGACTGCGTAGATGAGGCCGCTGCTGCTCACGCCTCACACGGTAGAGGGGTTCGTACGACGGCATCGGCCAATTGGCCCGGTGTGTCGCACGATCTGGCTGATATCACTGAACTTTTTTGTGATTGTTCAGATCGATTGACTGCCAACTACCGATTCAATTCGAACACTTATCTTATTCTCGCGTGGTGCCAGCGTTTCAGGAGCCCTTGCGGCACCTCCTCCGCCGTCAGCGCGAAGACCAGGTGGTCCCGCCACGCACCGTCGATGTGGAGATAGCGGGGCCGCAGCCCCTCCTCGCGGAATCCCAGTTTCTCGACGACCCGGCGCGAAGGCCCGTTCTCCGGGCGGATGCAGACCTCCATGCGGTGCAGACCGACCGACCGGAAGCAGTGGTCGACGGCCAGCGCGACGGCCGTGGGCATGACGCCCCGGCCGGCCACCTCGCTGTCCACCCAGTAGCCCACGTGCCCGGAGCACATGGAGCCCCAGGTGATGCCCGCGACGGTCAACTGCCCGACCAGCCGCCCCCGGTACTCGATCACGAACGGCAGCATCCGTCCCGCGTTCGCCTCCGACCGCAGGTGGCGCACCATCTGACGGTAGGTCGGCCGCTGCGCCGGCGGCCCGCCCGGGGGCGGCGGCGGCACCGTCGCCTCCCAGGGCCGCAGCCATTCCCGGTTGCGCCGGTTCACCTCGCGCCAGGCGGCGTGGTCCCGCATCCTTATCGGCCGGAGCAGTACGTCTCCGTCCACCAGGACCACCGGCCAGCTCGGGATCACGACGGTCTCGGGTGGTCGCCGCCGCGGATCTGGTCGACGGCGTGGCGCAGGATCGGCTCCAGGACGGTCAGTCCGTCCCGTACGCCGCCGGAGGAGCCCGGCAGGTTCACGATCAGGGTGCCGCCCGCGACCCCCGCGAGGCCGCGTGAGAGCGCCGCCGTCGGCACCTTCTCCCGTCCGTACGCCCGGATCGCCTCCGGGATGCCGGGGATCTCGCGCTCCAGGACCCGCCGGGTCACCTCGGGCGTCTCGTCGGTGGGCGAGATGCCCGTACCGCCGGTGGTCACGATCACGTCGTACCCGGCGGCGATCCCGGCCCGCAGCGCGGCCTCCACCGGCGCCCCGTCGGGGACGACCTGCGGGCCGTCCACGGCGAAGCCGGTCCCGCGCAGGGCCTCCGCGATCAGCGGGCCGCCCTTGTCCTCGTAGACCCCGGCCGCCGCCCGGTTCGACGCGGTGACGACGAGCGCGGAGTACGGGGCGACCGGCGCCCCGCCGATATCGTCGCCGAGCGCCGCCGGCGGCAGGTCCGGGTGGTCGTGCCCGCCCGGCTCCCGGCCCGCGCGCGTCACGATCCGCTCCGCGTCCAGTGGCCCGACTTGCCGCCCGTCTTCTCCTCCACCCGTACGTCGGAGATGACCGCGCCCTTGTCGACCGCCTTCACCATGTCGACGACGGTGAGGGCCGCCACGGAGACCGCGGTCAGGGCCTCCATCTCGACGCCCGTCCGGTCCGTGGTCTTCACGGTGGCCAGGATCTCCACCGCGTCGTCGGCGACCGCGAGGTCCAGGGTCACGCCCGACACGGCCAGCGGATGGCAGAGCGGGATGAGGTCGGGGGTCTTCTTCGCTCCCATGATCCCGGCGATCCGGGCCGTGGCGAGCGCGTCGCCCTTCGGGACACCCTCGCCGCGCAGCAGCTCGATCACGCGCGGCGAGACGAGGACCCGCCCGCTGGCGCGCGCCGTGCGGGACGTGACGTCCTTCGCCGAGACGTCGACCATGCGGGCCGCGCCCGCCTCGTCGATGTGGGTGAGACCTTGCTGCGTGCTCATCGCCGTGACACTCCCGGTCGCTGTGTGGGACGACACCGTACCCCCACCCTCGCCCCCTCAGCCGAGGAGGACCACTTCCAGCTCGCTGCCCGGCTCCACGCTCTCCGTCTCCTCCGGGACCACGAGCAGGCAGTCCGCGTGCGCGAGGGCGGCGATCAGGTGGGATCCGGCGCCGCCCACCGGAGTGACGGTGCCCGCCTCGGGGTCGTACGTCCCCCGGAGGAACTGCCGGCGCCCGGCGGGCGACGTGAGCGCCTTCCCGGCCGCCAGCTCCGCCCGCACCCGGGGCCTGTGCAGCTCCTCGACCCCCATCAGGGCGCGGATCGCGGGCCGGACGAACAACTCGAAGGAGACGTACGAGGAGACCGGGTTGCCCGGCAGCGCGAGGAGCGGGATCTGCTCGGCGCCGATCGCGCCGAAGCCCTGGGGCTTGCCCGGCTGCATGGCCAGCTTGCGGAAGTCGACCTGCCCGTCGGCCGTCAGCGCCTCCTTGACCACGTCGTACGCGCCGACGCTCACCCCGCCCGTGGTCACGATCAGATCGGCCCGGATCAGCTGGTCCTCGATGGTGGCGCGCAGCGACTCGGCGTCGTCGGCGACGGCCCCCACCCGGTAGGCGAGGGCGCCCGCGTCCCGCGCGGCCGCGGCGAGCGCGAAGCTGTTGGAGTCGTGGATCTGGCCCTCGGCCAGCGGCTCGCCGGGCTGGACCAGCTCGCTGCCGGTGGACATGACGACCACCCGGGGGCGGGGCCGCACCCGGACGGTGCCGCGGCCGATCGCGGCGAGCAGCCCGATCTGCGGCGGTCCGAGGATCGTGCCCGCCGCGAGGGCGAGCTCACCGGCCCGTACGTCGCTGCCCCGCTCGCGGACATGGGCGCCGGCCGCCGCGGCGCGGTGCACCTGGACCTCGCCCGACGCGCCCTCGGGGGCGGCGCTCGCCGCGGTCATGCCGGTGGCGGCGCCGCCGCCCGTACCGCCGTCGGTCCACTCGACCGGGACGACGGCCTCGGCACCGGGCGGCAGCGGGGCGCCGGTCATGATCCGGGCGGCCTGGCCGGGGCCGACCTCGGGCAGTCCGCCGGCGCCCGCCGCGACGTCGCCGACGACGGTGAGGACGGCGGGGAACTCCCCGGTGGCGCCCGCGACATCGGCGACCCGGACCGCGTACCCGTCCATGGAGCTGTTGTCGAAGGGCGGTAGCGCGACGGGGACCGTCACGTCCTCGACGAGCACGCACCCCTGCGCGTCCAGGAGCTGGAGCTCGATGGGTTCGAGCGGGCCGACCGTGGCGAGGATGTCGGCGAGGTGCTCGTCCACCGACCAGAGGCCGCGCGCGGGCCCCGCGCAGGGGTCCGCGGCGCCGGTCTCCCCGCCGTGCGCGTGAGCGCCGTGCTCGTGATCGTGGGCGTGGTCGCCGTGCTCGTGGTCGTCGTGGTCGTCGTGGGACGGCGACGGGGCCGCGCTGCTGCTCAAGGTGCTACATCTCCTCGCTGACGTATCTCCGGAGCCAGGCCCGGAAGTCCGGTCCCAGATCTTCACGTTCGCACGCGAGTCTGACAATGGCACGCAGATAGTCACCGCGGTCGCCGGTGTCATAGCGGCGGCCCTTGAAGACCACTCCGTGCACCGGGCCGCCGATCTTCTCGTCCGAGGCGAGGGTCTGCAGGGCGTCCGTCAGCTGGATCTCCCCGCCGCGGCCCGGCTCGGTCTCCCGCAGCGTCCCGAAGACGGCCGGATCCAGCACGTACCGGCCGATGATCGCGTAGTTGCTGGGGGCCTCGTCCGGGTCCGGCTTCTCGACGAGGTCCGTCACCTTCACGACGTCCGCGTCGCCGGTCGCCTCGACGGCCGCGCAGCCGTACAGGTGGATCTGCGAGGGGTCGACCTCCATGAGGGCGATCACACTGCCGCCCTCCCGCTCCTGGATCTCCACCATCCGCGCCAGCAGCGGGTCGCGGGGGTCGATCAGGTCGTCGCCGAGGAGCACCGCGAAGGGCTGGTCGCCGACGTGCGGGGCGGCGCAGAGCACCGCGTGGCCGAGGCCGCGCGGGGCGCCCTGGCGCACGTAGTGCATGGTGGCGAGGTCACTGGACTCCTGGACCTTCGAGAGGCGTTCGGCGTCGCCCTTCCGGGTCAGGGCCTCCTCCAGCTCGTAGTTCCGGTCGAAGTGGTCCTCCAGGGGACGCTTGTTCCGGCCGGTGATCATCAGGACGTCGGAGAGGCCGGCCGCGACGGCCTCCTCGACGACGTACTGGATGGCCGGCTTGTCGACGACCGGCAGCATCTCCTTCGGCGTCGCCTTGGTCGCCGGGAGGAAGCGGGTGCCGAGGCCGGCGGCCGGGATGACAGCCTTGCTGATCCGGCCCAACCTGGGGAGCGAGTGATTCATGCCGAGCACTTTAGTCGTTCGGAATGAGAGAAAGATGGTGCTCCGATTAACTTCCTCCACATAAAGCCAGGTTCGAGACTTTAGTGAATTCGCAGGGAACGACATGACACCTGAGATGTCCGAAAAGACCGTGCTGCGCAGCCGACTTCTCGGTGCCCGCGCCGCGCTGGACGCCGACTCCCTGGCCCGCACGGCCGAGTCACTCGCCCGCCATGGGCTCGAACTCCCGGAACTCGCGGAGGCGTCCACGGTCGCCGCGTACGTCTCCGTGGGCCGCGAGCCGGGCACGCGCGCGCTGCTCGACGCGCTCCACGCGCGCGGGGTGCGGGTCCTGCTCCCCGTGCTGCTCCCCGACAACGACCTGGACTGGGCGGCGTACGAGGGACCCGAGCGGCTCGTGAAGGCCGGGCGCGGCCTGCTCGAACCGATGGGGACCCGGCTCGGCCCCGACGCCGTGTGCGGCGCCGGCGCGGTCCTGCTGCCGGGCCTCGCGGTCGACGGCCGCGGGATGCGGCTGGGGCGGGGCGGCGGCTCGTACGACCGGGTGCTCGCCCGGCTCGGGCGGGCGGGCGCCGATCCGGCGCTCGTGGTGCTCCTCTACGCGGACGAGGTGGTCGCGCGGGTCCCGGAGGAACCGCACGACCACCCCGTGCACGCGGTGGTGACCCCGGTGGGGGTCACCCGCTTCCGGCCCTGATCAGGGCTTCAGCTTGAGCGTGTCCTTCGTCGCCGCGTCGACGGCCGCCTTGCCGTAGGCCCAGTCGTACAGGTCGCCCCTCGCCCACGCGTCCGTCTGGTCGGTGTAGTGGGAGCTGAAGGCGTGGCCGGAGGCACCGGTGAGGTTGATCCACCGGGACTTGTCCCAGTCGCCGACGTTGACGACCATCCGCATGGAAGGGACCCAGATGACGTCGTAGCCGCCCGCGGCGTTCCAGCCGGTGGCGTCGACGGCCGCCTCGCCGCCGCCCAGGTTCCACGGGCCGCGGTTGAGGAGCTGCTGGACGACGCCGGGTCCTGCGGTGCCGAGGGTCTGGTTCTTGAGGGTCAGCTGGTGCAGCCGGCCCCAGCTCCAGGTGGAGACGTCCTTGCCGAGCTTCGCGGTCAGCTCCCAGCGCGCGTCCTTCATGGCGCGGGCGAGCAGCTGGTCGCGGGTCTCGGTGGCCTGGTCGGTGCGGTTGGCCGGGGTGACCCACCACTCGCTCTTGTCCTGCTTGAGGAGCGGGCGGACCACCTCGTACCAGCGGTCGCCGCCGTCCGGCTGCGCGGAGTCGGGGTCGCGCTGGCCGCACTCGCGGACGAGCTTGTTCTGCTCGTCGACCGGGCCGGTGCCGTCGGCCGGGCGGACGTTGATGCAGTCGCCCTCGGCGCGGAGCTCCTTGGGCAGCTTGTTGCCGAAGGCCAGCTTGAGGACGTTGCGCCAGACCGCGTTGAAGTAGGCGGCGGCGGCCGAGTCGGGCTCCTGGGTGTAGTCCCAGCCCTCCAGCAGCTTCTGCGCCTCGCGGACGTGCGGGTCCGAGATGTCGATCTTGAGCAGAAGCGGGTTGAGCAGCGTGGCGATCTCGCTGCGGTTGTCCGTCTGCATGGTCCGCATGTCGTCCGGCGAGATCTTCCCGCCGTCCTTGGTCTTGGACTCGATCAGGTCGTTGATCCGCTGGCTGCGGGAGCCGTAGCCCCAGTCCTTGGTGAGCAGGTCGGGGTAGCCCTTGGGGTCGATCACGGCCTGGTTGGCGGTGACGATGTAGCCGCGCTCGGGGTCGTACTCGTAGGGCAGCTGCTCGAAGGGGATGTAGCCCTTCCAGCGGTACGAGGAGTCCCAGCCGGGTGCGGGCAGGGTGCCGTCGCCCTTGGCGCGCTGCGGGATCTTGCCCGGGGACTGGTAGCCGATGTGGCCCTCGGTGTCGGCGTAGACCAGGTTCTGCGAGGGGACCTCGAAGTTCTTCGCGGCGGCGCGGAACTGGTCGAAGTCCTTGGCGCGGTCGAGGGCGAAGATCGCGTCCATCGAGCGGCCCGGCTGGAGCGCGGTCCACTGGAGGGAGACGCCGTAGCCGGCGCCGCGGTCGGGGGCGGCGTTGCCGACGGGGGCCTTCTGGCCGACCTTCTCCAGTTCGGAGGAGCGGTCCGAGACGAGCGGGCCGCGGTCGGTGGAGCGGACGGTGATCGTCCGGTCGCTGCCGCCGGCGACCTTGATGGTCTCCTCGCGGACCGTGAAGGGCTTGACCTTGCCGTCGACGATGTAGCCGTCGGGGCCGATCTTCTCCAGGTAGAGGTCGGTGACGTCGGCGCCGAGGTTGGTGAGCCCCCAGGCGATCTTGTCATTGTGTCCGATGATCACACCGGGCATGCCGGAGAAGGTGTAGCCCGAGACGTCGTAGCGGCAGGTCGCCGAGACCGAGCGGCAGTGCAGGCCCATCTGGTACCAGAGGGACGGCAGCTGGGGCGCGAGATGCGGGTCGTTGGCGAGCAGCGGCTTGCCCGAGGTCGTGTACTGCCCCGAGACGACCCAGGAGTTCGAGCCGATGCCGTTGCCGTTGGGGCCGAGGAGGGCGGGGATGCCGTCCAGGACCTCGGAGAGCGCGCCGAGCTGACTGCCGATGCCCTGCGAGGAACCGGAGGAGCCGGATGAACCGGAGGAACCGGAGGAACCGGAGGAGCTGGAAGAACCGGAGGAGCCCGACGAGTCGGAGGCCGGGGTCTCGCCCGTGCTCAGGTCGTCGTCCTCGCCGGGCTTCGCCTTCGGGTCGAACTTGCCGCTGGACCCGTCCACCGCCCCCTTGTCGACGATCGGCTGGTGGAGCGCGTACGGGTAGTCCGGGTAGAGCTGCTTGATCTGGCTCGCGCTCATCCGGCTGGTCATCAGCGAGCGGTCGATCTCGTCCTGCATGTTGCCGCGCAGGTCCCAGGCCATCGCCTTGAGCCAGGCCACCGAGTCCACCGGCGTCCACGGCTCGATCGCGTAGTCGTTGGTGAGGGCCAGGGCCGCGTACTCGACGGAGATGTCGGCGGGGTCACGGTCCTTCAGATAGGCGTTGACGCCCTCCGCGTAGGCCTGGAGGTACTTCTTCGTCTCCGGCGACAGGACCTTGTCGTACTCCTGCTGCGCGACCCGGCGCCAGCCGAGCGTGCGCAGGAAGGAGTCCGTCTCGACCTGGCCGTCGCCGAACATCTCGGAGAGCCGTCCCGCGGTCACGTGCCGGCGGACGTCCATCTCGTAGAAGCGGTCCTGCGCCTGGACGTAGCCCTGGGCGCGGAAGAGGTCCGCCTCGTTGTCGGCGTAGATCTGCGGGACGCCGTTCGCGTCGCGCTTCACCTCCACCTCGCCGGACAGACGGTCGAGCCGGATCTCGCCCGTGGTCTGCGGGAACGAGGCCCGGACGGTGCTCACACCCCAGTACCCGCCGTATCCGACGCCCGCGACCAGGGCGAGGACCAGGACGAGGAGGATCAGGCGGGCGCGCCGCCCTTTCTTCTTGGCGGGAGGCGCGGTCGTGTTGGAGGGCATCGCTGTCCTTCGAGGGGCAGGGTGGTCCTGGAGTACGGGTGCAACCTTAGGCGCAGCGTCCGGAGGGCCCGGACGCGGTGTCCGGAACAGAACCGTACTGGCGAGCGAGGAGGTGCAAAGGAGGCGTCAAGAAAGCGTTAAAGATTAGGTAAGGTAACGAAGTGTCGGCCGCTGGAGGAACGATCCAGCCGCACGCGACGGCCGCTGGAGGACCGCCCCAGCCGCCTGTGAGGGGAAGGAACGGCCACTGACTGTCCACGAGCTCAACGAACTCCTGCTCATCAGCTCCCTCGTGCTGCTGATCGCGGTCGCGGCCGTACGGATCTCGTCCCGGAGCGGGCTCCCCAGCCTGCTGCTCTACCTCGGCATCGGCATCGCCATCGGCCAGGACGGCATCGGCAACGTCGCCTTCGACAACGCGGAACTGACGCAGGTCATCGGCTACGCCGCACTCGTCGTGATCCTCGCCGAGGGTGGCCTCGGCACGAAGTGGAAGGAGATCAAGCCGGCCCTGCCCGCCGCGGTCGTCCTCTCCACCGTCGGCGTCGCGGTGAGCGTGGGCATCACGGCCGCCGCCGCCCACTATCTCGTGGGCCTCGACTGGCGGCAGGCCCTGATCATCGGCGCCGTCGTCTCCTCGACCGACGCCGCAGCGGTCTTCTCCGTCCTGCGCAAGGTGCCCCTGCCGTCCCGGGTCACCGGCGTCCTGGAGGCCGAGTCCGGCTTCAACGACGCCCCCGTCGTCATCCTCGTCGTCGCCTTCTCCACCGCGGGACCGGTCGACGACTGGTACGTCCTGGTCGGCACGATCGTCCTCGAACTCGCCATCGGCGTCGCCGTGGGTCTCGCCGTCGGCTTCCTCGGCGCGTACGGGCTGCGGCACGTCGCCCTGCCCGCCTCCGGTCTCTACCCGATCGCCGTCATGGCCATCGCCGTCGTCGCCTACGCGGCCGGCGCCATGGCGCACGGCTCCGGCTTCCTCGCCGTCTACCTGGCCTCGATGGTCCTCGGCAACGCCAAGCTGCCCCACGCGCCCGCGAACCGCGGCTTCGCCGAGGGCCTCGGCTGGATCGCCCAGATCGGCATGTTCGTCCTGCTCGGCCTGCTCGTCACCCCGCACGAGCTGGTCCACGACTTCTGGCCCGCCGTCGTCATCGGCCTGGTCCTGACCGCGGTCGCCCGGCCCATGGAGGTGCTGGTCAGCCTGCTGCCCTTCCGCATCCCCTGGCAGGAGCAGGCCCTGATGTCCTGGGCGGGCCTGCGCGGAGCCGTCCCCATCATCCTGGCCACCATCCCGATGGTGTCGGACATCGAGGGCAGCGAGCGGATCTTCAACATCGTCTTCGTGCTCGTCGTCGTCTACACCCTCGTCCAGGGGCCGACCCTGCCGTGGCTGGCGAAGGCCCTCAAGCTCGGGGACTCCGGGGAGGCGGCCGACCTCGGCGTCGAGTCCGCGCCGCTGGAGCGGCTCCGCGGCCACCTGCTCTCCGTCACCATCCCGGAGCACTCCCGGATGCACGGCGTCGAGGTCGCCGAGCTGCGGCTGCCGGCCGGAGCGGCCGTCACCCTCGTCGTACGGGAGGAGTCGAGCTTCGTCCCGGGGCCGGCGACCGTCCTGCGGCGCGGCGACGAACTCCTCGTCGTCGCGACCGATCCGGTACGGGACGCCACCGAGCGACGGCTGCGCGCCGTCGGCCAGGGCGGCAAGCTCGCCGGCTGGCTCGGCACCGGGGGCGCCACGGCGGTCAGCCGGCCGCACGGCACCGAGATGCGCTTCCACCGCCCGGACCAGCACAAACGAACATCCGGTTAATCCCAGGCATTATTTCGGGGGCATGGGCGTTTTCCCAGGCGGGAGGACGCTCCTCCCTGTACCATGAAGGCACACCTGATCGAACCAACTCTGCCTGACGCAGAGCTGGCGCGACCGTATGGCGGCCGTGGCGCCCCTCCGTAGTGGGGCCGGCCCGGTATCTACCGCAGTGACGCGCATGAGGACAGCTCTCGGCGACACCCGCACCACCGTGCCGGGAACGCGCTACCAGGCGGCAGAAAGGCCAGGACCGTGGCGTCCACGGTCATCTCCGACAAGCGGCCCGGCTACGGGCAGCTGCTGCGCACCCCCGGTGCGCTGTCCTTCCTGCTCCCCGGCTTCGCCGCCCGGCAGCCCTTCGCGATGCTGACCATCGGCATCGTCCTGCTCGTCCAGCACACCACCGGCTCCTTCGGCAGCGCCGGCGCCGTCGCCGCCGTCACCGGCGTCTCGATGGCGCTGTTCGCCCCGCAGAGCGGCAAGCTCGCCGACCGCTTCGGCCAGCGCGCCGTCCTCATCCCCGGCGTCCTCGTCCACACAGCCTCCGTCTCCCTGCTCGTAGTGCTCGCGCTGAGCGGCGCCCCGCTGTGGGCGCTGTTCCTGGCCGCCGTGCCCGCCGGTGCCTCCGTGCCGCAGGTCGGGCCGATGGTCCGGGCCCGCTGGGCCGCCAAGCTCGACGGCACCCCGCTGATGCCGACCGCCGCGGCCTTCGAGTCCGTCACCGACGAGTTCACCTTCGTCGTCGGCCCCGTCCTCGCGACCGCCCTGTGCACCGGCGTCCACCCCGCCGCCGGCCTGATCGCCGAGGCCGCCCTCACCCTCTTCGGCGGTCTCTTCTTCGCCGCCCAGCGCGCCACCCAGCCCGCGTTCGGCATCTCCGCGGCCACCGCCGCCGAGCCGCACCGCTCGGCGCTCTCCATCCCCGGCGTCCGCGTCCTCGTCGTCGCCTTCCTCGGCATCGGCTCCGTCTTCGGCGGCATGCAGGTCTCCCTCACCGCCTTCTCCGAGGAGATCGGCAACCCCGGCGCCAACGGCCTGCTGTACGGCGTCTTCGCCGCCGGCAACATGCTCGCGGGCATCGCCATGGGCGCCGTCGCCTGGAAGACCGGCCCCCGCCGCCGCCTGATCATGGGCTACGCCGGACTCACCGTCGCCGCCTCGCTGCTGTGGACCACGCACTCGGTGCTGCTCCTCGGCGCCCTCGGCCTGGTCGTGGGTCTCTGCATCGCCCCGGCCCTGATCACCGGCTACACCATCGTCGAGACCCTGATCCCGGCGTCCGCCCGCACCGAGGCCTTCACCTGGCTCACCGGCGCCGTCGCGCTCGGCCAGGCCGCGGCCGTCACGGTCGCCGGCCGACTCGCCGACGCCCACGGCGCGAGCACCGGATTCCTGGTCCCGATGGTGGGCACGGCGCTCGCCCTGGCCACGCTCCTGGCCCTGCGATCGCGCCTCAGGCCGCGCGAGGCGAGCCGCGTCGCGGCGCGTGGTATCGGTCACCGCGTCGCGGTGGCGGTGGACTGAACCGGCGGAATACGTCAGTATGGATCGTCGTTAGCACTCGATGAGTGTGAGTGCCAGGAGGAAGACAAGTGCCGACCTACCAGTACCAGTGCACCGAGTGCGGCGAAGGCCTCGAGGCGGTGCAGAAGTTCACCGATGACGCGCTGACCGAGTGCCCGCAGTGCCAGGGACGCCTCAAGAAGGTGTTCTCGGCCGTCGGCATCGTCTTCAAGGGATCCGGCTTCTACCGGAACGACAGCCGCGGCTCGTCGTCCAGCAGCTCGCCGGCCGCGTCGAAGTCCTCGACCCCGGCAGCGTCGTCGTCCTCGACGTCGGACGCCAAGCCGGCCGCGTCGACCGCCTCCACCTCCGCGGCGCCC
The DNA here is from genome assembly GCF_008042145.1 of Streptomyces sp. adm13(2018). Taxonomy (GTDB): domain Bacteria; phylum Actinomycetota; class Actinomycetes; order Streptomycetales; family Streptomycetaceae; genus Streptomyces. Next base: position 50,830 of record NZ_RDBH01000129.1, on the reverse strand, counting down.
TCGGGGTCCTCGTCGGGCACCGGAAGCTCGGCCGCCTGACCCCTGCGCCCGGGCCCGTCTCCGGCCGCGGTCCGTACGTTCCTCACCGAGGGCCCCGTCGTTCGCGACGGGGCCCTCGGCGTTCCCCGGCGCCCCGCATAGGGTGACCGGCATGGCGAACCCCCACGCGTACGCGGACATCGGTGTGATCGGCGGCTCCGGCTTCTACTCCTTCCTGGAGGACGTCACCGAGGTCACCGTCGACACCCCGTACGGCAGCCCCAGCGACTCCCTCTTCCTCGGCGAGATCGCCGGCCGGCAGGTCGCCTTCCTCCCCCGCCACGGCCGGAGCCACAGCGTCCCGCCGCACCGCATCAACTACCGCGCCAACCTGTGGGCCCTGCGCTCCGTGGGCGTCCGGCAGATCCTCGGCCCCTGCGCCGTCGGCGGACTCCGCGAGGAGTACGGGCCCGGCACCCTCGTCGTCCCCGACCAGCTCGTCGACCGCACGAAGGCCCGCGCGCAGACCTACTTCGACGGGGAGCGGCGGGCCGACGGAGCCGTGCCCCGCGTCGTCCACGTGACCTTCGCCGACCCGTACTGCCCCGACGGGCGGCGGGTCGCGGTCAAGGCCGCCCGCGGGCAGCGCTGGGAACCGGTCGACGGCGGCACGATGGTCGTGATCGAGGGGCCCCGCTTCTCCACCCGCGCCGAGTCCCGGTGGCACGCCGCGGCCGGCTGGTCGGTCGTCGGCATGACGGGCCACCCCGAGGCCGTCCTCGCCCGGGAACTGGGCCTCTGCTACACCTCGCTCGCGCTCGTCACCGACCTCGACGCGGGCGCCGAGACGGGCGACGGCGTCTCCCACACCGAGGTGCTGCGGGTGTTCGGCGAGAACGTCGGCCGGCTGCGGGAGGTGCTGTTCGACGCGGTGGCCACGCTGCCCGCGACCCTCGACCGGGACTGCCTGTGCACCCACGCCCACGACGGCTGGAACCTGGGGATCGAACTGCCCTGACCCGCCCCACCGGGGACGGCAACCCCCCGAGAGGGTGAGGGAGTTGTCCACAGGCGGTGGCCGGTCCCCAGGCCGGAGCGGGGAAGCCGTCCGGGCCGGAGAGTGGGAGCCGATCCCTTTCCCGACCAGGACGGCTTCCCCGCTCCGGCCTGGGGACCGCGACACGCTCATGGATGCCATGGAGCACCCCGAGAACTACCCGCAGCTGACCATCCGGGTCTCCGGCTACGCGGTCAACTTCGTCCGGCTCACCCGCGAGCAGCAGCTCGACGTGCTGAACCGCACCTTCCACGGCTCGCTGTAGGCGGCCCCTCCCCGCGACCGGGGCCGGTGGTCCCCGAGAACTACCCGCAGCTGACCATCCGGGTCTCCGGCTACGCGGTCAACTTCGTCCGGCCAGCACGTCGAGCTGCTGCTCGCGTGCTGAACCGCACCTTCCACGGCTCGCTGTAGGCGGCCCCTCCCCGCGACCGGGGCCGGTGGTGAGGGCCACCGGCCCCGGTCGCGGGGAGGGGCCGCCTACAGCGAGCCGTGGAAGGTGCGGTTCAGCACGTCGAGCTGCTGCTCGCGGGTGAGCCGGACGAAGTTGACCGCGTAGCCGGAGACCCGGATGGTCAGCTGCGGGTAGTTCTCGGGGTGCTCCATGGCATCCATGAGCGTGTCGCGGTTGAGGACGTTCACGTTCATGTGGAAGCCGTCGCCGGCCATGTAGCCGTCGAGGATGCCCGCGAGGTTCGCGATCCGCTCCTCGGGGGTGCGGCCCAGGCCGTCGGGGGTGACGGTGTTGGTCAGCGAGATGCCGTCCTCGGCGTGCTCGTAGGGGAGCTTGGCGACCGACAGGGCCGAGGCCACGTAGCCGTGGGTGTCGCGGCCATTCATCGGGTTCGCGCCCGGGGCGAAGGGCTCTCCGGCACGGCGCCCGTCGGGGGTGTTGCCGGTCTTCTTGCCGTAGACGACGTTGGAGGTGATGGTCAGGACGGACTGGGTGTGCTCGGCGTCGCGGTACGTGGGGTGCTTGCGCACCTTCTTCATGAACTCCTCGACCAGCCAGACCGCGATCTCGTCGGCCCGGTCGTCGTTGTTGCCGTAGGCCGGGTAGTCGCCCTCGACGGTGTAGTCGGTGGCGAGGCCGGTCTCGTCGCGGTGGACGGTGACCCGGGCGTACTTGATCGCGGCGAGCGAGTCGACGGCGACCGAGAGGCCGGCGATGCCGAAGGCCATGGTGCGGCGCACGTCGCGGTCGTGGAGCGCCATCTCGATGCGCTCGTAGGCGTACTTGTCGTGCATGAAGTGGATGACGTTCAGCGAGTGGACGTAGACCTTGGCGAGCCACTCCATCTGCTCGTCGAACCGGGCCATGACCTCGTCGTGGTCGAGGACGTCGGAGGTGAGGGCGCCGGTGTCGGGGCCGACCTGGGCGCCGGACTTCTCGTCCCGGCCGCCGTTGATCGCGTACAGGAGGGTCTTGGCGAGGTTCACGCGGGCGCCGAAGAACTGCATCTGCTTGCCGACCGGCATCGCGGAGACGCAGCAGGCGATGGCGGTGTCGTCGCCGAAGCGGGGGCGCATCAGCTCGTCCGACTCGTACTGGACGGAGGAGGTGTCGATGGAGACCTTCGCGCAGAACTCCTTGAAGCCCTGCGGGAGGCGCGGCGACCAGAAGACGGTCATGTTCGGCTCGGGGGCCGGGCCGAGGTTGTAGAGGGTCTGGAGGTAGCGGAAGGAGGTGCGGGTGACCAGCGGGCGGCCGTCCTCCCCCATGCCGGCGAGGGACTCGGTGACCCAGGTCGGGTCGCCGGAGAAGCCCTGGTCGTACTCCGGGGTGCGCAGGAAGCGGACGATGCGGAGCTTGATGATGAAGTCGTCGACGAGTTCCTGGGCCTGCTCCTCGGTGAGGAGGCCGGCGTCGATGTCGCGCTGGAGGTAGACGTCGAGGAAGGTGGAGGTGCGGCCGAGGGACATCGCGGCGCCGTTCTGCTCCTTCACGGCGGCGAGGTAGGCGAAGTAGAGCCACTGGACGGCTTCCTGGCCGGTGGTGGCGGGGCCGGAGACGTCGTGGCCGTAGGAGGCGGCCATCGCCTTGAGTTCGCCGAGGGCCCGGATCTGCTCGGCGAGTTCCTCGCGGAGCCGGATGGTCTCCTCGATCGAGCGGCGTCCGGCGGGGAGGGAGTCGAGTTCCGCCTTCTCCTCCCGCTTCACCTCGATGAGCCGGTCGACGCCGTAGAGGGCGACACGACGGTAGTCGCCGATGATGCGGCCGCGTCCGTAGGCGTCGGGAAGTCCGGTGACGACGCCGGCCTTGCGGGCGGCGCGGATCTCGGGGGTGTACGCGTCGAAGACGCCGGCGTTGTGGGTCTTGCGGTACTCGGTGAAGACCTTCTCCAGCTCGGCGGAGACGGGGTAGCCGTAGGTCTCCAGGGCTCCGGCGACCATGCGCCAGCCGCCGTAGGGCATGATCGCGCGCTTGAGCGGGGCGTCGGTCTGGAGGCCGACGATCAGTTCCCTGTCCTGGTCGATGTAGCCGGGGGCGTGGGCGGTGATGGTCGAGGGGATGTCGTACGAGACGTCGTGGACGCCCTTGGCGCGCTCCTCGGGGAACCGGTCGGTGATGGCCTGCCACACGGCGGTGGTCCGCTCGGTGGGTCCGGCGAGGAAGGTGTCGTCGCCCTCGTACGGCGTGTAGTTCTGCTGGATGAAGTCGCGGACGTCGACGGCGTCGCGCCACAGTCCGCCCTTGAAGCCCTTCCAGGCCCGCTCGGTCACCGTTGCCTCAGCAGGGGTCGCAGTCACTGCCCGCACCGCCTTCTTCGATTCATTCGATCGCGTCGTTGCTTACCTCCATTGCACTCCTTCTGATCGATCATCCGGGTCGGCATTGGTCACCTTCCGGTGGCCTTAGGTCCCGTTCCGGGGATGCGGAAAGGCCCCGCCGGGGCGGGGCCTTCTCCGGGGGCGGGAGTGCCGGCTCAGCTGGGTGCCTCGGCGCTCTTGCGGGCGTAGAACCACCAGGTCACGACCATGCAGCTGAGGTAGAAGGCGACGAATCCCCACATCGCGCTGGTGACGGCGACCGAGCCGAACAGGGCCGGGATGAAGAAGAAGCCGTAGGCCGCGATGGCCGAGGTGAATCCGGTGACCGCACCGGACTCCATCTCCGCCTGCTTCAGCGCGGCGGCGTGTTCCGGGGTGCCTTCCTCCAGGCCCTTGAGGTGGGTTCCCCGGAAGATGACCGGGATCTGGCGGAAGGTGGAGCCGTTGCCGATGCCGGAGAAGAAGAAGGCGGCGAGGAAGCAGAGGAAGAAGCCGTAGAACGAGCCGCCGTCGCTGCCCGAGGGGAGGAAGTTGATCACGCCGATGATCGCGACGGCCATGCCCACGAAGGAGAGGAGGGTGACCCGGGCGCCGCCCCACTTGTCGGCGATCCAGCCGCCGCCCCAGCGCGCGAGGGCGCCCACGGCGGGGCCCATCCAGGCGTAGGTGGCGATCGAGTAGTCCGGGAACGTGGTCTTGATCAGCATCGGCAGGGCGGCGGCGAAGCCGATGAAGGAGCCGAAGGTGCCGACGTACAGCCAGGTCATCAGCCAGTTGTGCTTGCGCCTGAAGATGATCTTCTGCTGCTTGAACGGGGTCGAGGCGACCTTCAGGTCGTTCTGCCCGAACCAGGCGACGGCCGCGAGGACCAGCAGGACCGGGACCCAGAGGAACGCGGCGTTCTGGAGGTACACGGGGGTGCCGTCGGCCTTGTGCTGGGCCGAGCCGATCGCGATGGTCGACCAGGTGATGACGATCGGGGTGAGCAGCTGGACGACGGAGACGCCGAGGTTGCCCAGACCGCCGTTGATGCCGGTCGCGCTGCCCTTCCTCGCCTTGGGGAAGAAGAAGCCGATGTTGGCGAGGGAGGAGGCGAAGTTCGCGCCGCCGATGCCGCAGAGGGCGGCGATGGCGACCATCACGGCGTACGGGGTGGTCGGGTCCTGGATGGCGACGCCGAGCCAGATCAACGGCACGATCAGCACGACCGTCGACAGGGCGGTGAAGCGGCGCTGCCCGACCATCGGGCCGAGGAAGGTGTAGAGGATCCGGGCCGTGCCGCCGGTCAGACCGGGGATGGCCGTCAGCCAGAACAGCTGGGAGGTCGAGAAGCCGAAGCCGACGTCCTTCAGGTTCGTCGCGGTGACCGACCAGACCTGCCAGACGACGAACGCCACGAGCAGCGCCGGTACGGCGATCCACAGGTTGCGGTTCGCGACCTTCCGTCCGATCGACTTCCAGAAGAGCTCGTTCTCCGGCTCCCAGTCCGTGATCGGCCGGCCGGGACGGTACTGCTCCGTGTCGTACGAGGCGGCGGGACCGCCGGTCCTTCTGCTGTCCTGGACTACGGAACTCATGGCACTTCCCTGACTTCCCTGGCGTTAGGGGGGCTTCCTTGCCCTTCCAGGCTGCGCGGCGACCGGAGGGCTCCGTGAGTGCCGATGGTCGCCGGCCGGGCGGGCCAAGGTCGGCGCGCCCGGCGGGCCTAGGTCCCTCAGGTCCGGGCCGTAGGCACCGGCCGGGTGGACGGCACCGGAGACACCGGCCCGGTGGACGGCGGCGGAAGCACCGGCGGCACCGGCCCGGTGGACGGCAGCGTAGGCACCGGCCCGGTGGACGGCAGCGTAGGCACCGGCCCGGCGGGCGGCACCGTCAGGACCGGGAGGGACATCGCCGGGTCGTCGAGGCAGGCACCGGTCCGCAGGTCGAACTCCTGCTTGTGCAGCGGGGACGCCACCACCGGCGCCCCGTCCCGGCTGCCCATGATCCCGTCCGCGATGACGTCGGCGCCCGTGAACGGGTCCCGGTTGCCCACCGCGTACACCGTGCCGTCCCCGTCCCGGAACAGCGCGGCCTCCGTGCCGTCCGCGAGGAGCGCGGCGCGCCCCCGGCCCGGTTCCAGGAACTCCACGCCGGCCACGTGCGGCTCGAAGCGCGCCAGGGCCGCCGGGTCGTCGAGGACGGCCCGCCACTCGTCGCGGTACGCCGCCACGTGCCGGTCCATCTGCGCCTCCAGCTCCGCGCAGATTCCGAGCGAGTCCTCGACCAGGACCTCCCGGAGGTGCGCCGGGCCGTCGCCGCCGCCGGCGATCCGCTCCAGCCACGCCGAGGTGCGTTCCAGACGCTCCCCGGTCCGTACGTAGTACATGAGGAACCGGTCGATCAGCGCGAAGAGCGCGGAGGCCGTCAGGTCGGCGGCGAGGAGGTCGGCGTGCCGGGGACGGGTGCCGCCGTTGCCGCCGACGTACAGGTTCCAGCCGCCGGCGGTGGCGATCACGCCGATGTCCTTGCCGCGCGCCTCCGCGCACTCGCGCAGGCAGCCGGAGACCCCGCCCTTGATCTTGTGCGGGGCGCGCAGGCCCCGGTAGCGCAGCTCCAGGTCGATCGCGAGCTGCACCGAGTCGCCCTGCCCGAAGCGGCAGAACCGGGAGCCCACACAGGACTTGACCGTGCGCAGCGACTTTCCGTACGCCTGCCCCGACTCGAAGCCCGCCGCGAGCAGCCGGCGCCAGATGACGGGGAGCTCCTCCTTCCGCGCGCCGAAGAGGTCGATCCGCTGGCCGCCGGTGATCTTGCTGTAGAGGCCGTGGTCGCGGGCCACCTCGCCGATCGCGATGAGCTGGCCGGCGGTGATCTCGCCGCCGGGGACGCGGGGCACGACCGAATAGGTGCCATCCTTCTGGAGGTTGGCGAGGAAGAGGTCGTTGGAGTCCTGGAGCGCGGCCTGCTCGCCGTCGAGGACGTGCCGCAGGCCGAGTTCGGGGGCGAGGGTGCCGAGGACGTTGGCGACGACCGGCTTGCAGACCGCGCAGCCCGCGCCGCCGGAGCCGTACCGCTCCATCAGCTCGGTGTAGGAGCGGATGTGCTCGGCGCGGACGAGGGCGTACAGCTCGGGGCGGGACAGCTCGGGGAAGTGCTCGCACAGGCCGCGGGACTTCTCCACGCCCGCCGCGTCGAGGACGGCCTGGAGGGTGTTCACGCAGCCGCCGCAGCCGGTGCCGGCCTTCGTGCGGCGCTTGACGCCGCCGACGTCGGTCAGCCCGTGCTCGGCGATCGCCGCGGCCACGGCGCCCTTGGTCACGTTGTGGCAGGAGCAGACGACGGCGTCGTCGGGCAGGGCCCCGGCGCCGGGCGGCTCCGTCCCCGCCGCGCCGGCGGGGAGCAGGAACGCCTCGGGCGGGGCGGGCAGTCGGCGGCCGGCGTGCGGCTTGAGTGAGCCGTACGCCCCGGCGTCGCCGACCAGGATGCCGCCGAGGAGCTGTCCGTCGGGGCCGAGCAGCAGTTTCTTGTAGACGCCCTCGCGCCCGTCCGAGAAGACGATCTCGGTGGCCCGCGGTCCGCCGTCCCGCCCGTCGGCGAAGGGGTCGCCGAAGGAGGCCACGTCCGCGCCGAGCAGCTTCAGCTTGGTGGAGGTGTCGGCGCCGGTGAAGAGCGTCGCGCCGGAGCCCGCGAGCTGGTCGGCGACCGCCTCCGCCATCTGGTAGCCGGGGGCCACCAGGCCGTACACCCGGCCGTCGGAGGTCTGCGCGCACTCGCCGATCGCGTACACGTACGGGTCGGTGGTCCGGCAGCGCTCGTCCACGGCCACTCCCCCGCGGTCGCCGACCGCGAGTCCCGCCTCGCGGGCGAGCCGGTCGCGCGGGCGCACGCCGGCGGAGAAGACGACGACGTCGGCGGGGATCCATGCGCCGTCCGACAGCCGCAGCCGTCGGGCCCTGCCGTCGGCGTCCGTCTCGACCTCGGCGGCTCCGACGCCGGTGTGCACGGACACCCCCATCGACTCGATCGTCGCGCGCAGGGCCGCCGCGCCGCCGTCGTCGACCTGGAGCGGCATGAGCCGGGGTGCGAACTCGACGACGTGCGTGGCGAGTCCGAGGGTCCGCAGCACTCCGGCGGCCTCCAGGCCGAGGAGGCCGCCGCCGATGACGACGCCGGTGCGGGCGTGCTCGGCGTACGAGGTGAGGGCGTCGACGTCGTACAGCGTGCGGTACGTGAAGCAGCCGGGGGCGTCGGCGCCGGGGATCGGCGGCACGAAGGGGTAGGAGCCGGTCGCCAGGACCAGGGCGTCGTAGCGGACGACCGTGCCGGAGGTGGTGGTGACGGTGCGGCCGGTCGGGTCGAGGTGCTCGGCCGGGTCGCCGAGCCGCAGGTCGATGCCGTGTTCGGAGAGGAACTCGGGGGTGGAGAGACCGAGGAGGCCGGGGTCGGTACCGGCGAAGACGGAGGAGAGGTGCACCCGGTCGTAGGCGGGCACGTCCTCTTCGGCGAGGACGGTGACCTGCCAGTGGGGGGTGGTGGGACCACTGGGCGCGGTGGGGGTGGCGAGCGCGCCGCGCTCGGCCAGCGCCTCCAGGAGGCGGTGGCCGACCATGCCGTGGCCGATGAGCACGAGGGTCTGCGTCCGCTGGGCGGCCACGGCGGTCTCCGGGGGGGTGGGGTTCGGGTGCGGGTACGTGGGTGTGGTGCGCGGGCCCGGTCCGCGTACGGGTGGACTCCCGGTACGGGGGACGGGTGCACGCGCGGGTGCTGCCCGGGACGGGCGGCCGGCCCGCGTGCGGGCGGCTCCCCGCAGCGGGCGCGACCGGCCCGCGTGCGGGTGGCCCCGAGGGACGGGCGGCCGGCCCGCGTGCGGGTCTCGTTCCCCTCCGACCGTAGAGGCGCCCAGGGGGTCTCTCCGGCCGTGAAGGGCCCGAGGATGCGGGACTTGGGGCCCTGTGGCCGGGGCCGAACGGCGGGTCCTTCGGGTGGCGGCGGGGGCTTAGCGTGAACGGCGTGGGGCCGCGTCGGCGTACGACACCGTCGCGCGGCCCCCGGACGGGGCCGGGACGCTCACCGACCGTACGACCGGGGGCGGGTGGAGGCACGGATGACCGCACGGGACCTGGTCCTCGCCGTGCACGGGAGCACCGTTCCGGCGGCGGGCGCGACGATCGCCCGGCTCGCCGAGGCCGTGCGGGGACTGACCCGCGGGCCCGTCACCGTCGGACACCTCGACCACCAGGCGCCCTCCCTGCCGCACCTCCTCGCGGAGCGGCCGGGCGCGGTGGTCGTGCCGCTGCTCCTCGGTGACGGCTACCACCGCACCGTCGACGTCCCGGCCGTCGCCCGCCCCTTCGACTGCGCGGTCACGCGCGGGCTGAGCGGCGAGCCCGCCGTCGCGTTCGCCCTGTACGACCGGCTGCGGGCCGCCGAACGGGCGGCCGGAGGCGCGGCGGACGCGGTCGTCGTCGCCGGTGCGGGATCCTCGCGGCCGGGCGGGGACGACGGCACCCTCGCGGCGGTCCGGCGGCTGGGCCCGCTCCTGCCGGCCCCGGTGACGCCCGCGTACTGCTCGGCGAGCACCCCGGCCCCGGCGGAGGCGGTCGCCCGGCTGCGTGCCCGCGGCTTCCGCCGGGTCGCGGTGGCCGCCCACCTCCTCGCCCCGGGCCGGTTCACGCGCGCGCTGGCCGCGGTCCCGGGCACGTGGGCGGTGACCGCCCCGATCGCCGACCACGCGCGCGTGGCGCGGCTCGTGGCCGCGCGGTACGCGGAGGCGGCGCGGGTCCCGTTGCGCGTGGCATGTGAGCAGGACTCCCGTCCACTCTGATGTGCTGGGGGCATGACACAACCGTTCCTCCCCCTCACCGCACGCTCCCGCGAGGAGTCGCACCGGGCGGCCACGCCGCTGGAGTTGTTCTTCGACCTGTGTTTCGTCGTCGCCGTCGCGCAGGCGGGCGCGGAGCTCGTCCACGCGGTCGCCGAGGGCCACGCGGGCGAGGGCATCCTCAACTACGCGATGATCTTCTTCGCGATCTGGTGGGCGTGGATGAACTTCACGTGGTTCGCCTCGGCCTACGACAACGACGACGTGCTCTACCGCGTCGTCACCCTGATCCAGATCGCCGGCGTCCTCGTCCTCGCGGCCGGGGTCACGCGCGCGTTCGCCGAGCACGACTTCCTCGTGGTCTACCTCGGCTACGTCGTGATGCGGCTCGCGCTCGCCACGCAGTGGCTGCGGGCGGCGCACCACGCCACCGATCCGGCCGAACGGAGCATGTGCCGGCGGTACGCGGGCGGGGTCGTCGCCGCGCAGGTCGGCTGGATCGCCCTGCTGGTGGCGCCGGAGCCGGCCCGCCCGTGGGTCTTCCTCGTGATGGCGCTGGCCGAGATGTCCGTCCCCCTGTTCGCGGAGCGGAACGCGCCCAGTACCTGGCACCCGCACCACATCGCCGAGCGGTACGGGCTGTTCACCATCATCGTGCTCGGCGAGACGGTCGCCGCGGCGACGGTGGCCGTGAAGACCGGCATCGCCGAGAACGACGCGCTCGGCGAGGTGCTGCCGATCGCCGCGGGCGGGCTGCTGCTCGTCTTCGCCGCCTGGTGGATCTACTTCGTCGTCCCCGCCCACGACCGGCTGACCTCCAGCCGTGCGGCGTTCCGGTGGGGGTACGGCCACTACGTGATCTTCGCGGCGGCGGCGGCCGTCGGCGCGGGCCTGGAGATCGCCGTGGAGCAGGCCGTGGGCAAGGCCCATCTCTCCACCCTCGCCGCCTCGTCGGCGGTGACGATCCCGTCCGCGGTCTTCCTGCTGTCCGTGTGGCTCCTGCACGCCCGCTACTTCAAGGTCGGCATCGCGCAGCAGCTCGTCCTGCCCGTCTCGGCGCTCGCGATCCTGATGTGCTCCTTCGCGGGCCACTGGGCGATCCTCGCCGCCGGGATCGTCGCCGCGGTGACGGTCGCGGTCGGCGTGACCCTGACGGCACGCAACCCGGCGACCCGCTCGGGGACGGGGACGGGAACCGGCACGGGAACGGGGCCGGGCACCGCGGTCGGCTGAACCGGTCCGCGTGGTAGGCAGGAGCCATGACACAGCCCGAACAGCACGGGACGACGGACTCGATCACCGATGTGCGCGGTCTGCGCGTGGGCCACGCGCGCGTGGCCGGGAAGAAGGCACTGAGCGGTACGACCGTGGTCCTCGCCCCGGTCGGCGGGGCCGTCGCCGCCGTGGACGTGCGGGGAGGCGGGCCGGGCACCCGGGAGACGGACGCGCTCGACCCGCGCAACGTCGTCCAGCGCATCGACGCCGTCGTCCTCACCGGCGGCAGCGCCTACGGCCTGGACGCCGCTGCCGGGGTGATGGCCTGGCTGGAGGAGCGGCGGCGGGGCGTGCGGGTCGGCCCCGACCCGTCGCACGTGGTGCCGGTCGTGCCCGCCGCGTGCGTCTTCGACCTGGGCCGGGGCGGCGACTTCGGCGCCCGGCCCGGTCCGGCGACGGGGCGGGCCGCGGTGGAGGCGGCCGAGGCGAGCGGGGACCACGCGCGCGTGGAGACGGGCGCGGTCGGCGCGGGCACGGGCGCGGTGGTCGGCGGCCTCCGGGGCGGGGTGGGCACGGCGAGCACCGTCCTGGAGTCCGGGATCACGGTCGGCGCGCTCGTGGTGGTGAACGCGGTGGGTTCCGCGGTCGACCCGGCCACGGGCGCGCTGTACGGGACGTACGGAAGCCCCGGGAGCCTCGGGAGTACCGCGCACACCGGGAGCCCCGGCGGCCCGCCCTCGTTTCCCGACCCGGCGGTGCACGAGGCCGCGGTGCGGCGCCTCGCAGAGGCGCGGGAGGCGGCCGCCCCGCCTCCGCTGAACACCACGCTCGCCGTCGTCGCGACCGACGCCGTGCTGACCCGCGCGCAGGCGCAGAAGGTCGCGGGCACGGCGCACGACGGGATCGCGCGCGCCCTGCGTCCGGTGCATCTGATGAACGACGGCGACACCGTCTTCACCCTCGCGACCGGGGACCGCGAACTGCCCTCGGAGCCCGGGCCGCTGGCCCTCAACGAGATCCTGGCGGCCGGCGCGGACCTGGTGACGCGGGCCATCGTCCGGGCGGTGCTCGCGGCCCCCGCCGGCCTGCGCGGGCCGGGCGGGGACTTCCCCTCGTACGGCGAGCTCTACGGCGACTCGTAGGCCGCGTTCCACGGCGTCCCGTACGGCGAGTTCTGCGGCGAGTTGTACGGCGCCCCGCCGACCACAGACCCGTACTCCGGGTAACGGTAAGGGAGTTGGGCAGAAGGCTCTCCGACGGGTCGGGAACTTCTCTCCCACGCCCTTCGTTTTCCCGAACCCCGGACGCGATGTCGGACCCAGGGACTACGTTAAGCAAGCACCAAGTGACATGCGGCGACGGCCTGGAGACCCTCTTGAACGATCCGCAGGATCCTCACGATCCGTACGAGACGACCGAGACGCACATCGAGCGGCTTCTCGGCCGGGCGCTCAACTCCTTCGATCTGCCCGACTCGACTGTCGAGCGCCTCGGCACGGCGCTCGCCCACTCCAGCGCGCTGCACTCCTCGCACCACAGCGCGTCGCTGCACCGCTCCACCTACCGCCACACGTACCTGCTGAGCGACGGCTCCGCACTCAGCCTGTGGGAGATCACGCACAACGCCGGGCGGGACGGCGCCGAGCACCACGAGCTGTACACGGAGGAGTCGGAGGCGCGGCTCGCCGCCTCCCGCCTCCCGACCGGCTCCCTGTCGGGCTGGACCGCCGAGCACGCCGACGGCCGCGCCCTCGACGAGGACGACGACCTGGCGCTGCTGAGCACGCTGCTCGCCCGCCCGATACCGGCCCAGCCCCGGATGTACGTGCCGGACAACTCCGCCGACCACGCGCGCCGCGTCCTGCGCCGCGCGGAGAACGCGGACCGGCCGGGCGAGGCCACGGCCCGCCGGCTCCGGCTGGCCTTCGCCCACCACATCACCCAGGCCTTCGGCCGGCACGGCCCGATGGAGGGAGGCCGGGACGCCGGTTTCACCCTCTACGAGCACCAGTTCCTGCTGCTCGACGGCAGCGAGGCCAGTCTCTGGGAGGTCGAGCACACGGCGACTCCGGACGGACGCCACATGTGCGAGGTCTACGAGGACGAGCGCGCGGCCCGGGACGCGATGGAGTCCCGGGCCAGGGTCCGCTGACCCGCGGGCTCCAGGGCCCGCCGACACGCGGGAAAGGGCCCCGCTCCGGAACGATGTCCGGGGCGGGGCCCTCCGTCACGACCAGGGCTCAGTGGCTGAGCGCCGGCTCCTTCCCGACGGGCTCCGGCTCCTCGCCGCCGCCCTCCAGGTGCTGCTTCGGCTTCGCGGGGAGCGCGAACATCACCAGGAAGATCACGGCCAGCACGCCCGCGACCCAGCCCATGGAGTTCTGGAAGGCGTCCGCGAACGCGAGCCCCGCCTCGGTCGGGGACTTCGGCGCCGGCTTCCCGTCGATCACGCCGAAGAAGACGACCGACACCAGGCCGAGCCCGAGCGCGCTGCCCATCTGCGTGGTCGTGTTGATGAGGCCCGAGGCCGAACCGGCGTGCTCGCGCGGCACCTCGGAGAGCACCGCGTCCGTCAGCGGGGCCACGATCAGGCCCATGCCGAGACCCATGACGACCAGCGGCGGGATCATCTGCCAGGACGCGATCCCCATCCCGTACCGGCCGGCCTCGACCAGGTAGAGCAGGACGCCCGCCATCATCGTCAGCGCGCCCGCCTGGAGCACCTTGCGGCCGAAGCGCGGCACCAGTTTCTGCACCGAGAGGCCGGCGGCCACCGAGACCGCGATCGAGAACGGCACCCCGGTGAGGCCCGCCCGCAGCGGGGTCCAGCCGAGCCCGATCTGCATGTAGAGCGTCCAGACCAGGAAGAAGATGCCCATCACGACGCCGAAGGTGAGCTGGACGGCGATGCCGGCCGCGAAGCTCTTCACCCGGAACAGCGACAGCTCCACGAGCGGCGAGCCGTCCTTCTTCGTCTTGTACTTCTCGTACGCGACGAGGACGCCGAAGACGGGCAGGCTGCCGGCCATCATCAGGTAGCCCCACAGCGGCCAGTCCAGCTCACGGCCGCGCGTCAGCGGGTAGATCAGCATGAGCAGCGCGGTCGTCACCAGGAGCACGCCGACCAGGTCGAGGCGGAGCGCCTTCGGCGCCTTGGACTCGGTGATGAACTTCCGGCCCAGGAGCAGGCCCGCGATGCCGACCGGCAGGTTGATGAGGAAGATCGGGCGCCATTCGAGGCCCGCGATGTTCCACTGGGTGAGCAGCGCGCCGAGCAGCGGCCCGGAGACAGCGCCCAGGCCGACGATCGCGCCGAACAGGCCGAAGACCTTGCCGCGCTCGTGCGCCGGGAAGGTGGCGTGGACGATCGAAAGCACCTGCGGCACCATCATCGCGGCCGCCACGCCCTGGAGGAGGCGGGAGGCGATCAGCATCTCCTGGTTGGCCGCGAAGCCGCAGAGCGCCGAGGCGAGCGTGAAGCCGGCGGTGCCGAGGAGGAAGAGCCGCTTGCGGCCGTAGATGTCGCCGAGCCGCCCGCCGGTGATCAGACCGGCGGCGAACGCGAGCGCGTATCCGGCGGTGATCCACTGGATGGCCCCGATGCTGGCGCCGAGGTCCCGCTCGATGCTGGGGATCGCGATGTTGACGATCGTGGCGTCGACCAGATCCATGAAGGCGGCCGTCATGACGATGGCAAGGGCTATCCAGCGCCGCTTGTCACCCGTGTCCGTGGGGGCCGCGTCCGTGGCGGCGTCGAGGTCGTGTGCACTCATACGAAGAAGATAAAGGTCATCTAGGTCAGTAGATGTCCTAGATGACCCGCATCCTGGAGGACATGACGGACACCCCGGCACGACTCCTGAATCTGCTGTCGCTCCTTCAGACCCCGCGCGAGTGGCCCGGCAGCGAGCTCGCCGAACGGCTCGCGGTCTCCGCCCGCACCATCCGCAGGGACATCGACCGGCTCCGGGACCTCGGGTACCCGGTGGAGGCGACGCTCGGCGCCGTCGGCGGGTACCGGCTCGTCGCCGGCACGGCCATGCCGCCGCTGCTCCTCGACGACGAGGAGGCCGTAGCCATCGCGGTCGGCCTGCGAGCGGGGGCGGGACACGCCATCGAGGGCGTGGAGGAGGCCTCGGTACGGGCCCTGGCGAAGCTGGAGCAGGTGCTGCCGGCCCGGCTCCGGCACCGGGTCTCCACCCTCCAGAACGCGACGATCCCGCTGACACGGGGGGACGGGGCGACGGTCACGCCCGCCACCCTGACGGCCCTGGCGGGCACGGTCACCGGCCGGGAGCGGCTCCGCTTCGGCTACCGGGCGGGCGACGGGGCCGAGTCGAAGCGCCTGGTCGAGCCCTACCGGCTGGTCTCCACCGGGCACCGGTGGTACCTGGTGGCGTACGACCTGGGGCGCGAGGACTGGCGGACGTTCCGGGTGGACCGGGTGACGGACCCGCTCGCCACGGGGGCGCGCTTCACCCCGCGGGAGCTTCCGGCGGGCGACGCGGCGCAGCTCCTGGCCCGCTCGATGTCACGGGCGCAGCCGGAACTCGACCTGGACGTCACGTTCGAGGCCCCTGCCGACTTCGTCACGGCCCGGCTCCCCTCCCACCTGGTCCCGACACCGACGGGCCCGACGACCTGCCGGCTCCGCGCGAGGTCGGCGGACTCGGTGGAATGGCTGGCCATCCGCCTGGCCCTGGTGGACGCCCCCTTCACCATCCAAAGCCCCCCGGCCCTGCGCACCTACACAGAGGACCTGGCAGCCCGCCTGACGGCGGCGACGGGGGTGTAAGGGGGCCCTGGGCCGCAGGCCCGGGAACGCAGGCCGCGCGCGGCCGCAGGGCTGCGTGCGGGCCGCGGGTCCCGGGCCTGCGGCCCGAGTAGAACGCGGCGCGGCGGGGCCGGGAGTCACCCCCGGTCCCGCCGCGCCGCGTCCGGGCCGCCGGCCGCTCTAGGCCACCGCGTCGAAGCCCGTGTCGTGCGCCATCTTCTTCAGTTCCAGCAGCGCGTGCTTCTCGATCTGGCGGATCCGCTCGCGCGTCAGGCCGTGCTGCTTGCCGACCTCCGTCAGCGTCCGCTCGCGCCCGTCCTCGATCCCGTACCGCATGCGGATGATCGACGCCGTCCGGTGGTCGAGCTTGTCGATGAGGTCGTCGAGCTCCTCGCTGCGCAGCAGCGTGAGCACCGACTGCTCGGGGGAGATCGCCGACGTGTCCTCCAGGAGGTCGCCGAACTGCGTCTCGCCCTCGTCGTCCACCGACATGTTCAGCGAGACCGGGTCACGCGCCCAGTCGAGCACGTCCACGACGCGCTCGGGCTTCGTGTCCAGCTCGGCCGCGATCTCCGCGGGCTCCGGCTCGCGGCCGTGCTCCCGGTTGAACTCGCGCTGCACCCGGCGGATCCGGCCGAGCTCCTCCACCAGGTGGACGGGGAGCCGGATCGTGCGGGACTGGTCGGCGATGGACCGGGTGATGGCCTGGCGGATCCACCACGTGGCGTACGTGGAGAACTTGAAGCCCTTCGCGTAGTCGAACTTCTCGACCGCGCGCACCAGGCCCGCGTTCCCCTCCTGGATCAGGTCGAGCAGCGGCAGCCCGCTGCGCGGGTAGCGCCGGGCGACGGCCACCACGAGCCGCAGGTTGGACTTGATGAAGAGGTCCTTGGCACGCTCGCCCGCCTCGTAGAGCGCTTCGAGCTCCTCGCGGGACGCGCCGCCCGCCTCGGACTCCACCTCACCGTCGAGTATCTGCCGGGCGTAGACACCCGCCTCGATCGTCTGCGAGAGCTCGACCTCCTTGGCGGCGTCGAGCAGGGGTGTGCGCGCGATCTCGTCGAGGTACATGCCGACCAGGTCGCGGTCGGCGATCTCCCCGCCCACGGCGCGAACGCTGCTTGCCCGTGCGGCCCCGCTCTGGGCGGAGGTCTGACGACGGGCGACGGCACGGGTTGCCATGCGTGCTCCCTTGCTGAGTAGGTCGCGACACCTTTTCGGGTGCCCTGCATCCGACGGAAACAACGACTGGAATCAGGACAGAATTCCCACCCGGCTCATGGATTTTCGCGATCATGCAGTATCCTGCGCGGCCGCCGCCCCTGCGGGCATGCTTCCGAAACCCACGGAAGTGCAGGTCAGACCGGGCACGGGGGGTGATCCGACGCCGCTCGCGGGGTCTCCGACCACACCGTCGGTGAGACCGCGATCACATGCGGCGTCACCCCTCAAGACGCACGCCCGGGCCATCGGGTTGCGCACCGGAAGACACCGGGTGCCACCGGGTGACATCAGAGGGAGGGTCGGCGCGGGGCAGGACCGAATGCCCCGGACGGAGTCCGCTCGACCTCGCGGACTAGGTCCCGAGCCCGTTACGCCCCACCCCTCCCCCGTCCTAGCGTCACCGCATGAGCGACACATCAGGCACCGACGCATCCGGCACTCTCGACGAAGCCCTCGAACGCCTCCACACCACGGGCCCCGAGCGCAACGGCCGGCTCACCAACCACGCCCCGATGGCCGTCGAGGCCCTGGTCCGCAACGGCCAGGCCGCGACCGTGCACCGCTGGCTCGATTTCTACGCACACAAGTTGGAGGAGCTCCCTTCGCCGTCCCGGCCGGTGACGGCCGCCGGCTGGCGCGAGGCGCTCGGCGACCCGTCCCGGAGCACCGACTGGACCCGCTTCTTCGGCCGCGAGCTCGACGAGCACCCCTGGCGGGAGGTGCTGGCCGTCTGGTGGCCCCGGCTGCTGCCGGGGATCTCGGGCGCGTCGACGCATCCCGTGATCCGCACCGGCCACGCCGTCCGCACCCTCCTGGAGTCGGAGGAGGGCTCCGGGGCGGGCGGGCCGACCGCGCCCCGGATCGCCGAGCTGGCCCACGCCCTCGGCTACTGGGCGGCCCGCAGTACGCCGCTGCCCCCGCTCGGCGCGCTGGCCCCGGCGRCGACCGCGGCCGCCGCGCTCGACGCCGTACCGCCGGTTCCGGCGCAGAAGGGCGGGATGCTCGACCGGCTCCCGCAGCTGACGGCGTTCCCGGTGTGGGGCTCGGCCCCGGATCCGGACACGGCGCGGGACCGGCTCGTCGAGCTGGTCACGGCGGCCACACACCGCTACGCGACCCACGGCCACGGCGAGCCGGTCATGCTGGTCCACGCGGCGACCGCGCCCAACGCGGTGCTGCGCATCCTGCCCGCGCTCCCCCGCGAGCTGTGGGCGCCGAGCCTGGCGGCGGCCTGGGCGGCGGCGGCCGCGGTGACGGCGGCGTACACCCCGCCGGAGGCTGCGGTGTGGACGCCGACCCGGCTGACCCCCGAGGAGGTCTTCGAGCGGGCGGCGGCCCACGGCGACGACCACACGATCAAGTTCACCGACACGGCCCTAGACATCGGCGACCCGCTCGCGCTTGCCGCCGCCACGCGCTCGATCGAACTGAACACCCCGGCGTTCTGACCCGAACCGGACTCGCCGACCGGCCGGCCGGCTACCCGAACTGCACCGACCGCTTGGCGAGCCCCATCCAGAACCCGTCGATCACCGACCGTTCCGCGTCGAGGTCGCCCCCCGCGTCCGCCGCGCCCATCGTCACGAAGAGGGGGGCGAAGTGCTCCGTACGCGGGTGGGCGAGCCGCCCGGCCGGCGACTTGTGCTCGAAGTCGAGGAGCGCGTCGACGTCCCGCGCGGCGAGGGCCTCGTGCCCCCACGCGTCGAACTCGGCCGACCAGCCCGGCACCCCGCCGCCGGTGTGGCGGAGGGCGGCCAGGTTGTGGGTGAAGAACCCGCTGCCCACGATCAGGACGCCCTCGTCGCGCAACGGGGCGAGCCTGCGGCCGATGTCCATGAGGCGGCGCGGGTCGAGGGTGGGCATGGAGATCTGGAGCACGGGGATGTCGGCGCCGGGGAACATCTCGACGAGCGGCACGTACGCGCCGTGGTCGAGGCCCCGGTCGGGGATGTCCTGGACGGGGGTGCCGGGCGCGCGGAGCAGCTTGCGGACGGCCTCGGCGAGCTGCGGCGCCCCGGGGGCCGCGTACTGGACGCGGTAGTAGTGCTCGGGGAAGCCCCAGAAGTCGTAGACGAGCGGGACGGTCTCGGTGGCGCCGAGGGCCAGGGGTGCCTCCTCCCAGTGGGCGGAGACCATGAGGATCGCCGTGGGGCGCGGGAGGTCCGCGGACCAGGCGGCGAGTTCACCGGGCCAGACCGGGTCGTCGGCGAGCGGCGGGGCGCCGTGGGAGAGGTAGAGGGCGGGCATCCGCGCGGCCGTGGCCCCTGTTTCCAGCGTGGTGTCCATGGCGGCCACCTCCGGTTTCTCGATCGCAGCAGGTCGGTAGCGGTGAACAGTCCTTGAATCTTCAAGCGTTCCGCGTACACCGTAGACCCATATAGTTCAACTTTCAAGAACAGTCGTACGATGAGGCACCATGGGAGACATGACCGAACCCCGCTGGCTCACCGACGAGGAGCAGCACGTCTGGCGCGCGTACCTGCACGCCACCACGCTCCTCGAGGACCACCTCGACCGCCAGCTGCAGCGCGACGCCGGGATGCCGCACATCTACTACGGGCTCCTCGTCCAGCTCTCCCAGGCCCCGCGCCGGCGGCTGCGGATGACCGAGCTGGCCAAGAGCGCCAAGATCACCCGCTCCCGCCTCTCCCACGCGATCGCGCGCCTGGAGAAGAGCGGCTGGGTGCGGCGCGAGAACTGCCCCTCCGACAAGCGGGGCCAGTTCGCCCGGCTCACGGACGAGGGCATGGAGGTCCTCCGGCAGAACGCCCCCGGCCACGTGGCGGCCGTACGCCAGGCCCTCTTCGACCGGCTGTCCTCCGATCAGGTGGAGCAGCTCGGCGCGATCATGCGGGTCATGGCGGAGGGCCTCGAACCCGCCGGCGCGGGGCCTGGGAGAGCTGGACGAGGAGCCCGTAGTAGATGTGCGGCTACACCGCGGCCATCTGGTGGGCTGTCGGCATCCTGGTCGCCTCGGCCGTGACGGGTCAGTGCGCGATGACCGGCACCTTCAGCTCGTCCTCCGCGCCCTCGCCGGACCCGGCGACGACCCCCATCTCCGGCTTCCCGGTGTTGATCAGGGTGAAGGCGATCACGGCCGAGGCGACCAGGATGCCGACAGCCCACCAGATGGCCGCGGTGTAGCCCTCGACCATGCCCTGGAGCTGGAGCAGCCGCTGCGCGGCCGGAGTGGTCGCGCCCGCCGCGTTGTCCGTGAGGTACGCGGTGGTCGCCGAGGCGGCGATCGTGTTCAGCAGGGCCGTACCGATGGCGCCGCCCACCTGCTGCGAGGTGTTGACCATCGCGGAGGCGACACCGGCGTCCCGCGGGTCCACGCCGTGCGTGGCGAGCGACATGGCCGGCATGAACGCCGTACCCATGCCCAGACCGAGCAGCAGCTGCGCGGGCAGGATCAGACCGGCGTACGAGGTGCCGATCTCCAGCTGGGTGAGGAGCAGCATGCCGACACCGGCGGTCAGGAAGCCCGGGGCCATCAGCAGCCGCGGCGGGACGCGGGTCATCAGCCGGGTGCCGATCTGCGTCGAGCCGATGATCATGCCCGCGATCATCGGGAGGAACGCGAAGCCCGTCATGACCGGGGAGTAGCCCTTCACGACCTGGAGGTAGTAGGTCAGGAAGAGGAACAGGCCGAACATCGAGATGACGGCGAGACCGAGCGAGAGGTAGACACCGCCGCGGTTGCGGTCGGTGAGGACGCGCAGCGGCAGAAGCGGGGACTTCACCTTCGCCTCGGTGAGCACGAAGGCGGCGAGCAGCACGGCGGAGCTGACGAACATGCCGATCGTGCCGGCGTCGCTCCAGCCCTCGGACTCGGCGCGGGTGAAGCCGTACACGAGCGCGACCAGACCCAGGGTGGAGAGGATCACGCCGGGGATGTCGAGCGTCGAGCGGTTGCGGCTGCCGACGGGCTCGCGGACGACGAGGTACGCGCCGACGGCGGCGACGATGGCGAACGGGATGTTGACGAAGAAGGTCCAGCGCCAGTTCAGGTACTCGGTGAGGAAGCCGCCGAGGATGAGGCCCACGGCGCCGCCGCCACCGGCGATCGCGCCGTAGATGCCGAAGGCCTTGGCGCGCTCCTTGGCGTCGGTGAAGGTCACGGCGAGCAGGGACAGCGCGGCGGGCGCGAGGAGCGCACCGAAGGCGCCCTGGAGCGCGCGGGCGCCCAGCATCATGGCCTCGCCGGTCGCGGCGCCGCCGAGGGCGGACGCGAGGGCGAAGCCGATCAGGCCGACGACGAAGGTGCGCTTGCGGCCCCACAGGTCGGCGATGCGGCCGCCGAAGAGGAGCAGGCCGCCGAAGGCGAGGGCGTAGGCGGTGATGACCCACTGCCGGTTGCCGTCCGAGATGCCCAGGTCCTGCTGGGCGGAGGGCAGCGCGATGTTCACGATCGTCGCGTCGAGCACGACCATCAGCTGGGCGAGCGCGATGAAGACGAGCGCCTTCCAGCGGCCCGGGTCGGGCTGGGTCAGGGTGTTGTCGGGGACTTTCGGCATGGGGGTAGCCACCTCTTGGCGCGTACTGGTGAAAAGTGGGACGTAAGTAAGTGCGGGTCAGGCAGGTCGAGCAGGTCGGGGAGGTCGGGCGGGTCGAGGTGCCGGGCGGGAGGTCCGGCGACGGGTCAGGACTGCGGGGGCAGGAGGATCAGGAGGAGCAGGAGTCGCGTCTCAGGTCCTCCAGGGTCGCGGCCTTCCCGGGCAGCTCGGAGCGGGCGGGCGCCTCCAGGCCGTCGAGGAACAGCAGCAGGTGACGGCGGACGAACTGGTCGAACGCCGCGCAGCCCGAGCCGGGCAGCGGGCGGGTCAGCTGGGAGAGCGCCACCATCAGGTCCCCGACGCCCACGTCGGTACGCAGCCGGCCGGCCCGCTGCGCCCGGTCGACGAGGCCCTGGACGGCCCCCTCCAGCCGGTCGCGCTCGGCGACCAGATCGGGGTGGTCCTTGTCGAAGGCGCCGTCGAGCATCGGGCACAGGGCGCCGACGCGCTCGTCGGCGGCGCCGAGGGTGAACCGGCGGAGGGCGGCGAAGGTGTCGTCCTCCTCCGCGGCGGCCCGTTCGGCGACCTCGGTGACGCGGGCCATGAGCGAGAGGACTACCTCGTGGACGAGGTCGGTGCGCTCGGGGAAGTTGCGGTAGAGGGTGGCGTTCCCGACACCGGCCCGGCGCGCGATCTCGTCGTAGGGCACCTGGGAGCCGAACTCGACGAACATCTCGCGGGCCGCCGTCACGATCCGCTCGCGGTTGCGCAGCGCGTCGGCCCGCGGGCGGGGCACGCGGCGGGCGGGCGCGGTGGCGGGGGTGCTGGTCACGCCACGACCTCCTCATCCTCACAGCCATCCGGGGACCTGGTCCCCACTTCGTCGAACACAGTCATAAACGGGGACGCGGTCCCCGGTTATTTCCCCGCCTTCATATGACCTGAGTCACAAGCGGCGGGACCGGCTCTCGAAACGGCGGGGGTCGGCTCGCCTCGCCGCGGGGTCGGCTCTCGCAACGGCGGGGGTCTGCTCTCGCCTCGGCGAGGGGGGCGGCTTCCGCATCGGCGAGGGGGGCGGCTTCCGCATCGGCGAGGGGGGGGGTCTGCTCTCGCCTCGGCGAGGGGGGCGGCTTCCGCATCGGCGAGGGGGGCGGCTTCCGCATCGGCGAGGGG
>NZ_RDBH01000129.1:0-28237 GCF_008042145.1 Streptomyces sp. adm13(2018) | reverse complement strand
GCGTCGCCGTGCTCGCGCAGGGCGCGGGCGATGATGTCGGTGAGCACCGCGACCCTCACCCCGGCCAGGCCCACCCGCTCGTACGCCCTGCGCGACTCCCTGACGATGCTGCGCCGCAACATCAAGCACATGCAGCGCTACCCGTCGATGACGATCTCGATCCTCGTGATGCCGCTCCTGATGCTGCTGCTGTTCGTGTACGTCTTCGGCGGCGCGCTCGGCGCGGGCATCGGGGCGGGCGGCGACCGCGGCGACTACATCAACTACCTGGTGCCCGGGATCATCCTGATGGCCGCGACCTCGGGGGCGGTCGCGACGGCGGTGTCGGTCTGCACCGACATGACGGAGGGCATCGTCAACCGCTTCCGCACCATGTCGATCTCCCGCGGCTCCATCCTGACGGGCCACGTCATGGGCAGCGTCCTCCAGGTGGCGGCGGTGCTGGTCCTGGTGACCGGCGTGTCCCTCGCGATCGGCTTCCGCCCGGACGCCTCGGTGGTCGAATGGGCGGCGGCCGCGGGCCTCCTCCTCTTCCTGGCCTTCGGCATGGCCTGGCTGTCGGCGGCGATGGGCATGGGAGCGAAGACCGTCGAGTCCGCGAGCAACGCCCCGCTGCCGCTGACCTTCCTGCCCTTCCTGGGCAGCGCGGTGGTCCCGCCGGAGTCGATGCCGACGGCCCTGCGCTGGTTCGCGGAGTACCAGCCCTTCACCCCGATCAACGAGACCCTGCGCGGCCTGCTGCTGGGCACGGACATCGGCAACGCCGGCTGGATCGCCCTGGCCTGGTGCACGGCCCTGTCCGTCCTGGGCTACGTCTGGTCCCGAGCGGCCTTCAACCGCGAGGTCACCCGCTGACCCCCCGAACGGCGGGCGCCCCGGACAAAGTCCGGGGCCGACGGCCACAACGCCGGATCACCTCAGCAAACCCCCACACCCGTCCGCTACGCTGTCCCCGTCCGCCTTCGTAGCTCAGGGGATAGAGCACCGCTCTCCTAAAGCGGGTGTCGCAGGTTCGAATCCTGCCGGGGGCACAGATGCCAGAAGGGTCCCACCTCCGGAAATCCGGAGGTGGGACCCTTCTGGCATCCACGGCGGCGGTCAGGTACGACTAGAACGCCTCTCGAGCAGCCGCTCGGTCCGGCGTACGCTCCTTTTGCCGATGTCCCTCGGTCCACCGGAGGCAAGTGCCGTGAGTCTGCTGCCGTTTGTCGATGAGCACGTCGTCGTCGTGGACGCCGGCGTCGAAGAGACCTGGCGGCGGATGCTCGTACGGGTCGAGCAGTCGCTCTCCACGTCCGGCGGCGCCCTGTACGCGCGGCTCGTGCGCGCCGTTCCCCGTCGGAGTGGTGGCGTCCGGCCGCTCGGCGCCGGGTCCGAATTCCCGGGGTTCCGGGTCGCCCGGCTCGTGCCGGAGCACGAGCTCGCGCTCGAAGGGCGGCACCGGTTCTCCACGTACACCCTCGTCCTCCGGATCGAGGAGCGGTCCGACGGGCGCTGTCGGCTGCGTGCCGAGACCCGTGCCGTCTTTCCCGGAGCCGCGGGGCGGGTCTACCGGGCGCTCGTCATCGGGAGCGGCGGGCACGCCCTCGCGATGCGGCGGATGCTGGCCGGCTACCGGCGCCCGTGACGCCGGCGGCCCGTGGCGCCGCCGGCCCGTCACACCGGCCGGTCGTGAGACCGGCACCAGCCCTTACCTCCAGCCGCCCGTCACGCCCACTCCGCTCAGCGCAGTTCCTCCGGGCACGGTGTCCCCCGCGAGAGTTTGTACGGGGCCGCCAGTCGGTACGTGCCCGCCTTCGGGGCCACCAACTGCGTCCACTCGTCGCCCTCCGCGTCCGCCTCCGTCTTGAAGAGGCAGCCCTCCTCGTTCGCGAAGACCTTCGGGATCTCGGTCTCCGCGTCCTCCCGGGCCGCCTTCGACGCCTCCGTCTCCTGCGGCGGTTCGATCTTGCCGCCGTGCTCGTCCATCAGCGCCAGCCACGGGGAGTACGGGACCCTGATCAGCACCCGCCCCGGGGTCCCCACCCGGATCACGACCTCGTTCTCCTCCGCGCTCTGCACCACCGCCGGCGGGTTCGCGAGAGGTGTCGGGTCCGCGACCTCGTACAGGCGCCAGTTCTCGTCCGACCACACCTGCTTCAGATACGGCAGGCCCTCCCCGACCAGCTCCGCCTCCTGCTCCGCGCCCGAGTCCGGCGCGCCCGTCGGCAGCACCACGAAGTGGACGGCCCAGCGGTGCAGCCACTCCTCGTAGTTCACGGAGTTCAGCGTGTCGTCGTAGAAGAGCGGGTTCCGCTCCATGTCCGCCTGACGGTTCCAGCCCCGCGCCAGGTTGATGTACGGGCTCAGCGCCGAGGACTCCCGGTGGCTCGACGCCGGCACGACCTCCACCCGTGCCTTGCGCGCGTCCCGCATCTGGAGCTGGTTGACCAGCGGCGCCAGCTCACGCGCCCACGACGCGTCCGGCGCGGTGCGGATCACGTCGTCGACGCCCTTGAAGCCGATCCAGAAGTTCAGGCCGGCGAACGCCAGCACCAGCGCGTACCAGCGCCGCGAGCGCGGCGCCGTGTACGGCAGCGCCGCCAGCAGCACGACCCCCGCGAACAGCATCGGGAGCCGCGAGATGTTCGAGCCGATCTGCGAGTCGATCAGCCAGGTCAGCAGCGTGCCGACGGTGTAGACGGCGGCGGCGACGCGCACCGTCCGCCAGTCCCTCGGGACGAGCACGAAGACCAGCGACCCGAACAGCAGCGGCAGCGCCGTCGAGCCGAACGCCATCGGCTGCGTCCCCGAGAACGGGAACAGCCACGACGACAGTGCGACGACCACCACCGGCGCCAGACCCAGGGCGTACGCGCCCGGACGCCGCCGGTTCAGGAACAGCGCCGCCGCCGCGACCCCCAGGAACAGGCCCGCCACCGGGCTGCACGCCGTCGCCAGACCCGCGAGCGGCGCCGCGACCGCGGCCTTCGCCCAGCGCTTGCGGCGCCAGCGGTGCGGCCAGCAGAACACCGCCGCGACCGCGCCGAGCGCGAACATCATGCCGAGCCCGAAGGTCACCCGCCCCGACAGGGCGTTGCAGAGGAACGCGAAGACGCCCGCGACCGCGCAGGCGAGCGGGTTGCGGACCGCCCGCACCCGCACCAGGATCAGCGCGGTCAGCCCCGCCGACAGCGTCCCCGCGACCATCATCGTGCTGCGCACGCCCAGCATCGACATCAGATACGGGGACACCACGCTGTACGAGACCGGGTGCATCCCGCCGTACCAGGCGAGGTTGTACGCCGAATCGGGGTGCCGGCCGACGAACTCCGCCCACGCGTCCTGCGCGGCCAGGTCGCCACCGCTGTTCGCGAAGAAGAAGAACCACAGGATGTGGGTGACGGCCGCGAGGCCGGTGGCCGCCAGGACCGTGTAGCGGCGCTTCCGCCGCGGGGGCCGGGCCCCCGTCAGCCCACCCGCGTCAGCTTCTTGTCGAAGCCCGGTTCCGCCAGGTCCGCCTGGAGGGCGACGGGCGAGCTGACCTTGCCCGCGCCGGTGCCGATCGACACCTGGCCGACGACGTCGCCCGCCTTGCCGGCGTGCGGGACGGCCTTGCCACCGTCCGTCAGCGCCAGCTTCACCTGGAGGCTCGGCCAGCCGATCGCCTTGAGTTCCTTCGTCGCCACCACCGGCGTCTGACCGCCGAGGCCGTCGTCGACGTACCCGATGACCTGCCCCTTGCGGATGACGGCCGCGGAGGTGACGTCCTTCTGGGCCCGCTGGATGATCTTGAGACTGTTGTCGATGGCGAGCTGGAGCTTCTCGCCCAGCTGCTTCGCGTCCTTCGCGCCCATCACGATGCCGAGGATGCGCCGGTTCTGGCCGTCGACGATCGTGTTCGCCGACCAGAGCAGGTTGCCGCCCGCCGGGGTCGACGAGCCGGTCTTGATGCCGCTCACACCCGGTTCGAGCAGGATGGTGTTGTTGTTCTCGATCCGGCCGGGGATGCCGTCGACGGTCACGTTCGGCATGTTCACGATCTCGCGGAACACGTCGTACTGCATGACCGCCTTCGCCAGCTTCAGCTGGTCCTGCGGGGTCGACACCGTGCTGTCGAGCAGACCCGACGGGTCCGTGTACGTGGACTGGGTCATCCCCAGGTCCTTCGCGGCGGCGTTCATCTTCGTGACGAACGCGGCCTCCGAACCGGCGTCCCAGCGCGCCAGCAGCCGGGCCACGTTGTTCGCGGAGGGGATCATCAGGAGCTCCAGGAGCTCCTTCTCCGAGTACTTCTGACCCTTCTGGACCGCCGCGGTCGACTCGTGCTCGGCACTGCCCTGATCGGCCGCCTTCTGGTCGATCTCGATCTCGGGGCCCTTCTGGCTCCCCTTGAGCGGGTGGTCGCGGAGGATCACGTACGCCGTCATCGTCTTCGTGACGCTGGCGATCGGCGCGGGCTTCTGCGCGCCGTACGTGCCCATGGACCCGACGCCCTCGACCTCGACGGCCCCCTGCCCCTCGGCGGGGAACGGCAGCTTCAGGGCGCCGCCCTGGAAGGTGAAGGTCGGTGCGGCCGAGAGAGTCAGCTGGGGTGCGGGCAGCGGGCGAACCATCTGCGCGATCGCAAAGACGATCAGTACGAGCAGGAGCAGCGGGGTCCAGATCCGCACCCGGCGGACGGTCGTCCGCAGGGGGGTCGGCGGCGGGGGCGGCGTGTTCGTCAGCTCGGCCAGCAGGTCGAGCGGCGGCAGCGGCGGAAGCGGCTGCTGCCGCGTCCGCTCGGGCTCGGTCAGCGCGGGCGCGGGCGACGGCGCGGCCGTGGAAGGTGCCTTCGGCTGTACGGGCGCGGCGGCGGCCGACTGGGGCGCCTCGGGCGCCTTGGGGGCAGCCGCGGTCGCGCGGGCGGCCTGTTGGGCCTTCTGCTCGGCCGGGATGTCCGCGCGCAGCGGCAGGAAGGTGCTGGTGCGTTCGCTGTCCGCGTCGGCGGCGGGGCGACCGGCGCCGCCCTTGCCGGTGAGCGAGGACGGGAGCTTCAGCGCGGTCGTGGGCTGGTCGACGGGCGGCCGGACGGCCTTGAACATCGTCGTCGGCTGGTCGACCGGCTCGTCCTCGCCGTCGGAGTCGTCGACGGCGGTGTCCTCGCCGTCGGAGTCCTTGGCGCCCGAGTCCTTTGCGTCGGAGTTCTTGCCGTCGTCGTCGGTGCGGTCGGGGCTGTCGGTGTCGGCCGCGTCGGCCGGCTTCGCGTCCGCGGACGGCTTCCGGGTCGCGAACCAGGATTCCGCGGCCGGCTTCTCCGCGGCGGCGGCCGGGGCCGGCTTCTCCGCGGCGGGCTCGTCGTCCGCCACATCGGAATCGGACTCGGACTCAGCGCCGGAGTCGGCGTCAGAACCCTCCTTCTCCGCCTCGTTCGCGTCCGCCTCGGCCGTATCCGCGTCGACCGCGTCCATGGCTCTCGCCTCGGCCACGACATCCTCGTCCTCGTCCACGACCTCCGCGCGTGCGTCGGCGGGCGCCTCAGCCCCCTTCGCGGGCGACTTCGCGGGCGTCTCCGCGGACGCCCCGTCCCCGTCCTCCGCCGTCGCCACCCATGCCGCCACAGCGGCCTTCAGGCGGTCGCTCTCGGGCTCCGGGGCCTTCTCCGTACCGGAATCGGTCTCGGCGGTCTCGGTGGCCTCCGCGGCGCCCCCGGCGGCCTCCGCGGTCTCCGGCTCCTGAGGCTCCTCCTGGCGCTCCGGGGACTCCTCCGCGCGCTCCTGCCCCGGCGCGTCGTCATCGGGGGTCCGCGGCGTCAGGGTCTTGAAGACGGCCGTCGGCTGGTCCACCTGAACCGCCGATGCCCGCGACGGCGCAACCGAAGCCGCCGACGGGGCGTCCGAATCATGGAGAACGGAAAGCCGAGGATCCCTGCCGCCGCCGCCCGAGGCCGTCGTCTCCTGAGACGACCCCTGCTGCTCCGCCCTGTCGGGGGACTCGCCCGCCACCGTGCCTCCTCCATGAGTCGTGCGTACGTACGGACCGTGTACCGGTCCGTGTACCAGTGTCCTGTGTGAACCCCTTGGCCCCCGTGCTAGACGAGAACGACATACCTACTGGTTCCCGGATGAACCACCCAGGCACTCTCGACAGATGAATGTGAGAGGGGTCACCCTGTCATTCATCCACGCGGGGAGGCATGGATGGGCAGGAGCCGCAGAACCATTCCGGAGGAGCTTCTGCTGCTCGCTCTGGACCCGACCACGGGTACCACAGCGCAGCCGCAGTCGCTCGACCTCGGCCTGGCCGGAGCACAGCTAGTGGAGCTGGCGATGGCAGGCCGGATAGCCCCTGACGGGGATCGTATCGCCGTGGTGATGCCACGGCCGACCGGAGATCCGACCTTGGACTCCGCACTGGAGCTGCTGCGCAGGCGTGGCAGTCCGGTTCGGGCCGTCCACTGGATCGGCGGACCCCGACTGGGGCTCCGCCA
Source organism: Streptomyces sp. adm13(2018) (assembly GCF_008042145.1). GTDB lineage: Bacteria > Actinomycetota > Actinomycetes > Streptomycetales > Streptomycetaceae > Streptomyces. The sequence goes on along the minus strand of NZ_RDBH01000129.1, from coordinate 21,789 downwards.
GACGTATCTCTCGCATCTGGAGCGATGCGGCATGGTGCATGCCGTGGAGGGCCAGATGTGCGGGGTGTTGCCGACGACTCGCTACCAGGCGACGGACACGGCGATCAGTCGGGAGATCCGTTCCCGGCTGGACAGTGCGATCCGCACCGGCGTACCGCCGGACCCGCGGACCGCGGCGCTTGCCGCGCTGGCCCACGCGGTCGGTCTCGGCAAGCACCTCTACCCCGGCAACGAAGGACGGTCGTCGCGGTCCCGGCTGCGCGATCTGATCCGGCACGACCCCATGGGCGGACTCGTGGCGCACGCCGTGATGGACGTCCAGAACGGCGCGGCGGCACAGCCGCGCCGGAGCGCCGCGGGTGTCCCGGCGCAGCCTCGCGGCAGCATGGCCCGCGCGGCGGCGCACTAGCACCCCGGGCACAGCACAGAACCAACCCGGGAGCCGCACAGGTGTGCGGGGCGGTCTGGACGGCCGCCCCGCACACGCGCGCTTCCCGGACTTTCCGGCGGTCCACCGCGAGAGCGGTGCGGTCCGCCGTGACGACGGTGCGGTCCGCCGCGCGAACGGCGTGGTCCGAGAACGGTGTGGTCGCGGGCGGTGTGGTCGTTTTCCAGCGCACACCCGGCTGTTGGTGGCAGTCTGCCAAGCGGTAGATACCCACAGCTACGCAGCAGACAGCCGGAGGTGCAGTTTCCGTGGCGTCCAACGTCAACCCCACCGTCAGGCGACGCCGATTGGGCCAGGAGCTGCGCAAGCTCCGGGAAGCGAAGAACATGACGGCGGAGCAGGTCGCCGAACGTCTCCTCGTCTCCCAGTCCAAGATCAGCCGGCTGGAGAACGGCCGTCGCTCCATCAGCCAGCGCGATGTGCGCGACCTCTGCGGCGTGTACGAGGTCGAGGACGAGCGCATGGTCGACTCGCTCATGCAGATGGCCAAGGACTCGCGCCAGCAGGGCTGGTGGCACGCCTTCGGCGACATCCCGTACAGCGTCTACATCGGCCTGGAGACGGACGCGGAGAGCCTGCGGATGTACGAGCCGCAGATCATCCCCGGGCTGCTCCAGACCCACGCGTACGCGGAGGCGGTCATCACCGGCGCGCTGCCGGAGTCGACGCCCGCGGACATCGAGAAGCGGGTCACGGTCCGCACCCGCCGCCAGGAGCGCATCCGGGACGAGGAGCGTCCGCTGCGTCTGTGGGCGGTCATCGACGAGGGCGCGCTGCACCGGATCGTGGGCAGCCGGCAGCTGATGGTGGAGCAGCTGGAGCACCTCATCGAGCAGTCGCACCTGCCGCACGTCACGGTGCAGGTGATCCCGTTCGAGATGGGCGCGCATCCGGGGATCAGCGGGCAGTACTCGATCCTGGAGTTCCCGGACACGTCCGACTCCAGCGTCGTCTACATCGAGGGCGTGACGAGTGACCTGTACCTGGAGAAGGCGCAGGACGTCGGCAAGTACAGCGTCATGTACGAGCACCTGAGGGCGCAGGCGCTGAACGTCGAGCAGACCCGTGACTTCATCTCGGAGATGGTGAAGAAGCACGCCAGGGGCTGAGCCGCAAAGGGATGCCCGGGGGGCCGAAAGGCGGTGGGGCGGGTACCGTACACGGCGTACTCGCTCCCACGGAAGCTCCGTTGGAATATGCCACTCGGACGTGTGAACGCCGGTCACGCCGGACCGGACCGACGAGTAGCGTCGATCACGCCGGCGAGAACGTTGGCGCGACACATCAACTGGCAGAACCGGAGCTGAGCAGCATGGCGATTATTCAGGGTGGCACCGACACCTGGACGAAGTCCTCGTACTCCGGAGGGAACGGGGCCTGCGTCGAAGTGAAGTCCCCCCTCGTGACCGCGATCACGGTGCGCGACTCCAAGGCCCCTGAGGGCCCCTCCCTCTCTTTCGGACCGGGATCGTGGAACGCCTTCGTCGGCGAGGTGAGCGACGGGGCCCTCTGAGCCCCGTCGCCGAAGCGGTCGGCGCCGGCACCATGCGCCGTATCGGCACCACCCGCTGGACGAACACCCGCACCACCCGCTGTACGAATGAGCCCCCTCGACCGGCCGCCGTCCTGGCCGAGGGGGCTCTGCCTTTGCCCGGGCCCGGTCGCCTCCCCTACCGCAGCCGGTCCACGTACAGGTCCGTGCCCGGGACCGTGGGGATGAAGGGGGCCACCAGTTCCACCCGGGCCGCCGGGCCGCCCAGGGACTCCAGGTCCGCGAAGTGGGTCGGCCAGCATTCCGCCGGGTCCTGTTCCAGGAACCACAGCAGGGTGAGCCGGGTGTCGACGCCCTCGACCTGTTTCACGTACGTCATGCGGTCGCCGGGCAGCGGGGTCGGGCGGAAGACCGTGACCATCGCCGCCGGGGAGCCGGCGAGCCGACGGGGGAGTTCCCGGCTCCGGAGGTGGTCGAGGAGGGTCGCGCGCTCCTCCGGGCCCGCCGCGTCGACGACCTGGAGGATCAGCCCGGCGTAGGGGTGGTCGAGGGCGTGGAAGTCGCGCGGGCCGGCCGCCCCGTCCCGGTAGACGGTGGCCTCGTGGTCCTGGAACGCGGTGAAGACATGGGTCCGCTCCTGGTGGACGCGGGCGTCCCGGTTGAGGCGCTTGTTGATGCCGACGGTCCACTTCATGTGGTCGTCGTAGCGGCCCTCGGTGATCCAGTACGTGGAGAGGTAGCAGCCGGCGGTGACGGGCCGGGCGACGGCGGACTTCTCCGGGACGCGGAGCTCCTGGAGTTCGCGCGTGGCGACCCAGCGGCGGCCCGCGTACATCCAGGGCATCGCCATCGCGCCGGCGTAGTAGTGGTCGTCCTCGTACCAGCGGTTGTAGGCGTACTCGTGGCCCGGGTGCGGCTCGACCATGGTGATCAGGGCATGGCCGGGACGCACCCCGTACGGGCCGACGGACGCCAGCTCCGCGTACGTGTCGCTGCGGGTCTCCTCGCTCACGCGCGCACCTCTTCCCAAGTCGGTGACGGGGACCTAACCTGACCACCACTCTGACGGACCGTCAGATACTTGGCCAGGCTTGAGAGGGGTCCGGATGCTGCTCCAGGGGAAGACGGTCGTCGTGTCGGGCGTCGGCGCGGGGCTCGGGCACCGGGTCGCCGAGGCGGTCGTGCGGGACGGCGGGAACGCGGTCCTCGGCGCCCGGACCGAGGCCAACCTCGCCAAGTCCGCGGCCGAGTTGGACCCTACGGGGCGCCGTACGGCGTACCGGGTCACCGACATCACCGACGAGGGCCAGTGCGAGGCGCTCGCCGCCCTCGCCACCGAGCGCTTCGGCGGGATCGACGCGGTGGTGCACGTCGCCGCCCGGGACTCCTGCTTCGGCGGTCTGGAGGACGCCGACTTCGCCACCTGGCAGGGGGTCCTGGACGTCAACCTGCTCGGGACCCTGCGAATGACCCGGGCCTGTCTGCCGGCGCTCAAGGTGCGCGGCGGATCGGTCGTCCTGATCGGCACCCAGTCGGCGGTGGCCGCGCCCTCCCAGGTGCGGCAGGCCGCGTACGGGGCCTCCAAGGGGGCGCTGACCTCGGCCATGTACTCCCTGGCGCACGAGCTCGGGCCGTACCGGATCCGGGTCAACACCGTGCTGCCCGGCTGGATGTGGGGTCCGCCGGTGCAGGCCTTCGTCCAGTTCACCGCGCACACCGAGCAGGTCCCGGAGGAGGAGGTGCTCGCCCGGCTCACCGAGCGGATGGCCCTCCCGGAGCTCGCGACGGACGGGGACGTGGCGGAGGCGGCGGCCTTCCTCGCCTCGGACCGGGCACGGGCGATCACGGGGCAGTCCCTCCTCGTCAACGCGGGCGAGCTGATGCGCTGACGGTCAAGGGGGTCTGCCGGCGCAGGGCATCACGCGGTCCGGTCGGCCCCCGGAGTGCGGCGCCCGCCCCGGACGGGGGCGCCCGTCAGCCCCTCGGGTAGCGGGCCAGCCAGCCCGGTGACGACTCCGTCGGGCCGTGCAGGGCGGCTCCCTGGGTCATCTCCATCGCGAAGTCGTCCGCGATCTCCAGGACCGTCGCACGGCCCTCCAGTTCGGCGATCCAGGCCGGCGGGAGGGCCGTCTCGCCGTGCAGGGCGCCGAGCAGCGCGCCCGTCAGCGCCCCGGTCACCGCCGACGGCCCGTCGTGGTTCACCGCGAGCCGCAGCCCGTGCCGTACGTCCTCGCCGACCAGCGCGCAGTACACGGCCGCCGCCAGCTGCCCCTCGGCCCGGTCCTCGGCCGCCCCGAGGGCGGCCACCCGCTCCGGGGCGGGAACTCCTTCCCGTACGGCTCCGAGGGCGCGGCCCAGTGCCTCGGTGACCGGCTCGTGGCCGGGGCGCTCCGCCAGCTGTCCGAGGGCCCGGTCGACGGACGCCTCCACGGAGCCGCCGCGCGCCAGGCCGTGGACGACGACCGCGAAGGCGCCGGCGGCGAGGCTCGCGGCCGGGGCGCCGTGGGTCTGCACGGCGCACTCCACGGCGAGCTGGCAGACCAGCTGCGGCTCCCAGCCGACGAGCAGCCCGAAGGGCGCGGAGCGGACGACGGCGCCGGCGTCGGCGGCCTGCGGGTTCTTGGGCTTGTCGAGGGTGCCCAGGATCTCGTCGCCGAGGCCGGTGAGGCAGGCGCGGGACGGGTCGCGGCGGGCGTAGAGCCATTCCTCGGCGGCGAGGAAGCCGTTGTCCTTGCGGCGCTCGTCGGGGCCCCAGTCGCGCTGGGTGGCGGCCCAGCGCAGATGGGCCCGGTGGACGTCGGTGGGCGGGTGCCAGGCGCCGGTGTCCCGGCGGACCTGCGCGCGGATCAGGCCGTCGACGGTGAAGAGCGCCGTCTGGGTGGCGGCCGTGACGGCGCCGCGCCGTCCGAAGGCGGGTGCGGGCTCCCCGAGTCCGTCAGGTCCGTGCCGCTCCAGGATCTCGTCGAGGGTGAGGCCCGAGACCCCGGCGCCCAGGGCGTCCCCGAGGGCTCCGCCGAGCAGACAGCCCCGTACGCGGGCGCGGAAGTCCTGCTGTTCGGCGCGGCCCCACACGGCCGCGGCTGTCGTGGCCACGTCGTGCCCTCCCCCCGTAGACCGGTCTGCGCAGCACTGTAATGGACCGGGTACGTCCGCTCGGGGTCCGGAACGTTATGCGATCCGAACCCTTTCGATCCACTTTTGACCGCAGTTCACTCCTGCGGAAGGACCGGCAGGAGTGCGGGCAGGTGTCCGTCCGAGGCCCTCGCCGTGCGCTGCCGTTCCTCCGGTACCTCGCCGTAGAGGGTCGTCCGGGGCTTCGCCGGGCGGCCGGCCGCTTCGGCGATGGCCTCCAGGTCCTGGATGGAGCGGTGGGAGCCGTAACTCGACCCGGCCATCCGGGAGATCGTCTCCTCCATGAGGGTGCCGCCGAGGTCGTTGGCGCCCGAGCGGAGCATCTCGGCGGCGCCCTCGGTGCCGAGCTTGACCCAGCTGGTCTGGATGTTGGGGATGTGCGGGTGCAGCAGGAGACGGGCCATGGCGGTGACGGCACGGTTGTCGCGGGCGGTCGGGCCGGGGCGGGCGATGCCGGCGAGGTAGACCGGCGCGTTGGTGTGGATGAAGGGCAGCGTCACGAACTCGGTGAAGCCGCCCGTCTCCTGCTGGATGCGGGCCAGGGTGCGCAGGTGGCCGAGCCAGTGGCGGGGCTGGTCCACGTGCCCGTACATCATCGTGGAGCTCGACCGGATGCCGAGTTCGTGGGCGGTGGTGACGACCTCGATCCAGGTGGCGGTGGGGAGCTTGCCCTTGGTGAGGACCCAGCGGACCTCGTCGTCGAGGATCTCGGCGGCGGTGCCGGGGATGGAGTCGAGCCCGGCCTCCTTGGCGGCGGTGAGCCATTCGCGGATCGAGAGGCCGGTGCGGGTGGCGCCGTTGACGACCTCCATCGGGGAGAAGGCGTGGACGTGCATGCCGGGCACCCGCTCCTTCACCGCGCGGGCGATGTCGAAGTAGGCGGTGCCGGGCAGGTCGGGGTGGATGCCGCCCTGCATGCAGACCTCGACCGCGCCGACGTCCCAGGCCTGGGCGGCGCGGTCGGCGACCTGGTCCAGGGAGAGGGTGTAGGCGTCGGCGTCGGTGCGGCGCTGGGCGAAGGCGCAGAACCGGCAGCCGGTGTAGCAGACGTTGGTGAAGTTGATGTTCCGGGTGACGATGTAGGTGACCTCGTCGCCGGAGACGGTCTTGCGGACGTCGTCGGCGATACGGGCCAGGGCGTCGAGCGCCGGGCCGTCGGCGTGCAGCAGGGCGAGGGCCTGGGCGTCGGTGAGTCCGGTCGGGTCGTCGGCGGCGACGGCGAGGGCCTCGCGGACGTCAGCGTCGACCCGCTGGGGGACCATGCCGGGGGCGGCGGCCTCGCGGAGGGCGTCCCAGTCGCCGTAGACGTGGTCGAAGTCCTCGCGGCGGTCGTGGGTACGGCCGGTGGTGTCGATGGTGACGTGCAGATCGGTCCGCCCGGCGGCGGTGAACGCCTCGTCCGGCTCCTGCCACGGCAGACCCCGCACCGGCGCGTCCGGGTTCGCCAGGCCGGTCTCGGGGTCGGCGAGCGCGCGGACGTGCGGCAGGAGGCGCGGGTCGAGCCACGGCTCGCCCCGGGAGACGAACTCCGGGTAGACGCAGAGCCGTTCGCGCAGCTCGAATCCGGCCGCCCGAGACTTGGCGGCCAGCTCCTCGATCCGCGGCCAGGGGCGCTCGGGGTTCACGTGGTCGATGGTGAGGGGCGAGACACCACCCCAGTCGTCGATACCGGCCGCGATCAGCCTCTCGTACTCGGAGTCGACCAGGTTCGGCGGCGCCTGGAGGCAGGCCGAGGGGCCCATGATGTGCCGGGCGACGGCGACGGTGGCGACCAGGTCGTCCAGCTCCGCGTCCGGCATCCCGCGCATCGCCGTGTCCGGCTTGGCGCGGAAGTTCTGGATGATCAGCTCCTGCACCGAGTGGTACGCCCGCGCCACCCGCCGCAGCGCGAACAGCGACTCGGCCCGCTCCTCCAGCGTCTCCCCGATCCCGAGCAGGAGGCCGGAGGTGAAGGGGACGGAGGACCGGCCGGCGTCCTCCAGGACCCGCAGCCGCACGGCCGGCTCCTTGTCCGGCGAGCCGTGGTGCGGGCCGCCCGGCTCCGACCACAGACGGGTCGCGGTCGTCTCCAGCATCATCCCCATCGACGGCGCGACCGGCTTGAGGCGCTGGAAGTCGGTCCAGGACAGCACTCCGGGATTCAGGTGGGGCAGGAGCCCGGTCTCCTCCAGGATGCGGATGGCCATGGCCCGGACGTAGGCGAGGGTGTCGTCGTAGCCGTGCGCGTCGAGCCACTCGCGGGCCTCGGGCCACCGGTCCTCCGGCTTGTCGCCCAGCGTGATCAGGGCTTCCTTGCAGCCCAGTTCCGCACCCCGGCGGGCGATGTCGAGCACCTCGTCCGGGGACATGAACATCCCGTGCCCGTCCCTGCGCAGCTTGCCGGGGACGGTCACGAACGTGCAGTAGTGGCACTTGTCCCGGCACAGCCGGGTCAGCGGTATGAACACGCTCTTGGAGTACGTGATGACCCCCGGCCGCCCCGCGGCCTCCAGACCCGCGTCCCGCACCCGCCCCGCCGACGCCACCAGGTCCGCCAGATCATCGCCCCYCGCCCGCAACAGCACGGCCGCCTCGCCGACATCGAGCGCGACGCCGTCCCGCGCCCGCTTCAGAGCACGGCGCATCGCGTTCGCGGAGGGGCGAGCTTCCTGGTCATCCGTCATGGACCGAGCATACGAGCGGGTGCCGGGAGCAGGCTTCGGGTCCCCGCAGGAAGCGGCGGATCCGGTCACCCGGCCGGCCATCGCACCCACCCCCGCCCGCTGCCCGGCGTCCGGCGCTCAGAGGTACTCGGCGTAGGCGTCCAGGACGCGCAGGACCTCCGGCTCGCCCTCGGGCGGGAGCTGGAGGACGACCTCCTGGCAGCCCAGTTCCGCGTAGTGGGCGAGCTTGCCCTGCGACGGGAGGACCGCGTACGGGACGACCTCCAGGGCCTTCGGGTCGCGGCCGGCCTCCTCCCACGCCGCCCTGAGGACCGGCAGCGACTCGGTCAGACCGCGGCCGCCGATCGGCATCCAGCCGTCGGTCTGCGCGGCGATCTGCGCGAAGAGCTTCGGGCCCGCCGCACCGCCCAGCAGGATGCGGGGCGCGCCGCCCGCGGGCTTCGGCCAGGCCTCCGAGGGGCGGACGGAATGGCCGAACGCGCCCTCGTACCCGGTGGGTTCCGGTGCCCAGAGGGCGCGCATCAGGTCGAGGCGGTCGCGGCCGAGCTCGCGGCGGGTCGACCACTCGACGCCGTGGTCGGCAGCCTCCTCCTTGTTCCAGCCGAAGCCGAGACCGAGGGTGAAGCGGCCCCCGGAGAGGTGGTCGAGGGTCGCGATCTGCTTCGCGAGGGCGATCGGGTCGTGCTCGGTGATCAGCGTGATGCCGGTGCCGAGCGCCAGGCGCTCGGTGACCGCCGCGGCCTGGCCGAGGGCCACGAGCGGGTCGAGGGTGCGGCCGTACTCGCGGGGCAGTTCGCCGCCCACCGGGTACTCCGTGTCCCGGGCCACGGGGATGTGGGTGTGCTCCGGGAGGTAGAGCCCGCCGAACCCGCGCTGTTCGAGTTCGCGCGCGAGCCGCACGGGGCTGATGGTCTCGTCGGTCAGGAAGATCGTGGTCGAGATCCGCATAGCGGCACGGTAGGGGCTGCGGCCGCGATTTCCGAGAGTCGCGACGACACGGCCCGGTCCCTGAAATCACCCCTTGACCTCAACTTTGGTCGAGGTAAGAGGCTTCTCACATGAACACGAACACCGCCGCCGAAGCCATCGCGAGCACCGACGTCACCGCAGCCCTCAGTGACACCGCCGCCATCACCCGTCACTTCGACCGCTACCTCCGCTCCCTGGACGACCGGGGCACGTACGACGAGAGCTGGGCGGCCGCCTTCTTCACCGAGGACGCGACCACCTCCACCCCCGCCGGGGACGTGCGCGGCCGGGACGCCATCGCCGCGAACGTGCGGATGGCGATGGGGCTCTTCGACCGGACCGTGCACTTCGGCTCGAACTACCTGATCGACGTGGACGGCGACCGTGCCACCCTGCTCGGCAACCAGCTCTCCACCCACGTCCTCGCGGCCGACGGCGAGCTGTTCGTCTCCGGCGGGCGGACGGAGAACGAACTCGTCCGCACCGCCGGAGGATGGCGGCTGTCCCGGGCCGATCTCCGCATCGCCTGGAAGCAGGGAAATCCGCCGGTGCTCCCGTAGGGCCTGGCCCCGCTGCCTGGATGGCGGGCATGCTGAACCGACTCGAGGCGTGCTACGACGCCGTCAGCCGCCCGCGTCGAGAAGTTCGGGCCGTTGCGCCTGTTCGTCCGCGAGGGGGAGGGCTGGCCGTACTGCGCGCGGCCCGCGCTCGGACACTCCGGTGACGCGTCCGTCGCGGACGTGGAGCGCGTACGGGAGCGGCAGCGCGAGCTGGGGGCGCCCGAGGCGTTCGAGTAGGTGGCGGAGACGACGCCGGGGCTCCGCGCGGCCGTCGAGAAGAGCGGGCTCGCGGTGCGCGAGCACCCCCTGATGGTCCTGGAGGCCCCGGAAGGGGGCGGCGCGCTCCCCGCCCCGCCCGAGGGCGTCACGGTACGGATGGTCGGCGCCGGCGATCCCGTCCTGCCGAGCGCGGTCTCCGCCCCGTACGCCGCCTTCGGCGCCGAGCCCTCGCCGGAGGCCGTCGCCCAGGTCGCCGCCCGGCTCACGGCGACGCTGACGAGAACGTGGCACGCCTCTACGGCCGCCTCGGCTGATCGCGGGGACGGGCTGATCACCGAGGCCCGGCCGGGGCTCGGCGGGTCGGCAGGGGGGTGATCCGCCCGGCCGTCGTAACCGGATCGCGGTCGTCCGCGTTGGTGCGGGCATGAAGAAGATGCTCACCGCAGTCGCCCTGACCTGTTTCGCCGCGTCCGGCGGCCTCGCCGCCGCCGGGACCGCCGCCGCCGACGCGAGCCTGCCGTCGGTGGTGCCGCTCAGCGGCGTCCTGACACCGAAGGCCAAGCCGGCCGGTACGCCCGACCTGCCGCCGGTGAACGCGGCGGTGGAGCGCCTGCTCCCCGGGCGCTGACCGGGCGGCGGGAAAGACGAAGGTGGCGGGACCCCCCACGGGCCCGCCACCTTCGTGTTCGGACGACTCAGGACGACCGCGCCGGGCTCAGTCGGCGACGACCAGCGACGGGGTCTCCTTCGTCAGGACCTCGCCCCGGAAGAAGGCGGGGCTGCGGCGCTGCATGACCAGCATGATGACCACGCCGATGAGCAGCAGGCCGACGCCGATCACGAAGACCGAGCCGACGCCGAAGACCGCGGAGCCGGAGCCGTAGGCCGGGTCCCACATGTCGTACAGGGTCTTGCCGAAGACGGCGGTGAGCATGAGCCCGCCGAGGAGCGGCATCAGGCCCTTGTAGGCGAAGTCCCGGCCGGAGCGGAACAGCTCGCCGCGGAAGTACCAGACGCAGGCGAAGGCCGTGAGCGCGTAGTAGAAGCAGATCATCAGGCCGAGCGCGTAGATGGTGTCGACCAGGACGTTCTCGCTGAGCAGGGTCATCACGGTGTAGAAGGCGCCGGTGGCGACTCCCGCGACGATCGTGGCCTTGCCGGGCGTCTTGAAGATCGGGTGGACCTTGGTGAAGGACTTCGGCAGGGCCTCGTAGGTGGCCATGGCGAGCACCGTGCGGGCGACCGGGATGAACGTCGTCTGGAGGCTGGCGGCGGCCGAGGCGAGGACCGCGACGAAGAGCAGCACACCGAGCGTGGGGCCCATGACCGGGCCGGCGAGCGCGGCGAAGACGTTGTCGGAGGTCTCCGGGTTGGCGAGGCCGAGGCCCTTCTCGCCGGAGCCGACGACCATCTGGGCGGCGATGCCGGTGGCCAGGTAGGAGCCGACCAGGACGACCATCGCGATGAGCGCGGCGCGGCCGGGGGTCTTGGCGCTGCCGGTGGTCTCCTCGTTGGTCGCCATGCAGGCGTCCCAGCCCCAGTACATGAAGATCGAGAGCGAGAGGCCGGCGGTGAAGGCCGCGAAGGACTGGACCGCGAACGGGTTCATCCAGGACCAGGAGAAGTCGACCGAGGTCTCGAAGGAGCCGGCCTTCGTCAGGGCCATGCCGACGAAGACGGCGAGCACGACGAGCTGGAGGCCGACGAGGGTGTACTGGACGCCCTTGGTGGCGGTCATGCCGCGGTAGCTGATCGCGGTGGCCGCGGCGATCAGGGCCAGGCAGGTGACGATGTGGACGGCCTTGTTGTCGTCCAGCGCGGCGATCGACTCGCTGCCGCTGATCTCACCGGCGAGGAGCCAGAAGTACGAGGTCGCGACGCCCGCCAGGTTGGAGAGGACGATGATCGTCGCGATGACGAGGCCCCAGCCGCACATCCAGCCGATCCGGGGCCCGAAGGCCTTCACGGTCCAGGTGAACGAGGTGCCGCAGTCGGGCATGACCCGGTTGAGCTCCCGGTACGCGAAGGCGACGAGGAGCATCGGAAGGAAGCCGGCGAGGAAGATCGCGGGCATCTGCAGTCCGACCTCGCCGGCGGTGGAGCCGAGCGTCGAGGTCAGGCAGTAGACGGGGGCGACGGTCGAGATGCCGATGACCGCGCTGCCGAGGAGGCCGACGGAGTTCCCTCCGAGGCCTTTGGTGCGCACGCCGTGGGCGCCGGCCGCGCCGTCGGTACCACCCGGGGTCTTGACGCCCCTTACCGTGTCTCCGGCCTGGGGCCGCGCATCCACCTGAGTCATGAACAGGACGTTAAGTGCTGCGGTTTCCTTATCCGGAGGATCTGAATCCGCGCACCCGATCGATCACCGCCTTGCATTGAACGGGTCGAATCGGGCTCTCGCCAATGATTGAAAGATCGACCAACGGAACGGACCGACCAACTGGTAGGTCGGTCGACCCGTGTCCGATATGCGGGAACCGCAGCTCCGCCCGATATGCCCGTTTAGAAATTTTCCCGAGGAATTTTCGCGGTCGTCGTCAGCCCGGCCACACCACCGCCTGCAGCTCGCTGTACGCGTGCAGCGCGTACGAGCCGACGTCCCGTCCGACCCCGCTCCGCTTGAATCCGCCGAACGGCGCCTCCATGTTCCGCCCGATCGTGTTCACGCCCACCCCGCCGGCCCGCAGCCGGGCCGCGATCCGGAAGGCGCGGGCCACGTCGCCCGACCACACGTAGTCGAGGAGCCCGTAGTCGCTGTCGTTGGCGAGCGCGATCCCCTCCTCCTCGTCGTCGAAGGGGACCACCACCACGACCGGCCCGAAGATCTCCTCCCGCACCACCCGCATCTCGTTCGTGCAGTCGGCCAGCAGCGTCGGAGCGACGTAGAAGCCCTTCGGGAGGTCCGGGCGCTCACCGCCCGCGACGACCCGCGCCCCCTCCCTGCGGCCGAGCTCCACGTACGCCTCCACCCGGTCGCGGTGGGCCGCCGAGATCACCGGGCCGACGATCGTGCCCTTCTCCGCCGGGTTCCCCACCTTCATGAAGGCCAGATAGCCGGTGAGCTTCCCGATCAGCCGCTCGTAGATCCCGCGCTGGGCGAGCACCCGGGTCGGGGCGGTGCAGATCTGCCCGCTGTAGAAGGAGAACGTCGTCCCGATCCCCAGCACCGCCGCGTCGAGGTCGGCGTCGTCGAGGACGAGCGCGGCGCCCTTGCCGCCCAGCTCCATCAGCTGCCGCTTGAGCGTGCGGCCGCAGACCTCGCCGATCGCCTGCCCGACCGCCGTGGAGCCGGTGAACGACACCATGTCGACGTCCGGCGAGTCCACGGCCGCCCGCCCCGCCTCCGCCGAGGAGCCGGTGACCACGTTGACGACGCCCGGCGGGACGCCCGCCTCCTCCAGGGCCCGGGTCATCGCGTACACGGAGAGCGGGTCCTGCGGGGCGGGCTTCACCAGGACCGTGTTGCCCATGGCGAGCGCGGGGGCGATCTTGCCCGCCGGATTGGCCCAGGGGTTGTTGTACGAGGTGACGCAGGTGACGACGCCGACCGGGCGGCGCACCGCGACCGCGCCGAACACCCCGGCCTTCCCCATCGGGCCGGCCTCGTTGATCTGCGGGGGCAGGGCCTGTTCGACCGGTTCCAGCGCCCCGCGCGCGTACCGCCGGAACCGGGCGGCGCCGACGGCCACCTGCATGCCGCGCGCGGTGCCGGTGGTGGCGCCGGTCTCGGCGCGGGCCAGGAGCGTGTTCGCCTCGGCGTCCCGGGCCATCAGGTCGGCGGCCCGGTCGAGGATCGCCGCCCGCTCCTCCGGGCGGGTCCGGGACCAGGAGGCGAAGGCCTCGCGGGCCGCGGCCGCAGCGTCGTACACCTGGGCGCGGGAGGCCTCCGGGGCGAGCCCGACGACCTCCTCGGTGGCCGGGTCGATCACCTCGTAGTGCCCGCCGTCCGGCTCGACCCACTCCCCGCCGATGAACAGCCTCGGGTTCGTCTGGCTCAGCTGGTTCACCTGGTCGCCACCGTCCTCGTGTCGCGGCCGGAGCGCAGCACCTTGCCCGGTATCGCGCCGGTCACCTCGTCGTCCCGCACCGTCTCCACGCCGTTGACCCGCACCGACACGATCCCGACGGCCCGCGAGTCGAGCCGCGGGCTGTCCCCCGGCAGGTCGTGCACGAGGGTCGCCGGTCCGGCGTCGATCCGCTCCGGATCGAACAGGACCAGGTCGGCGTGGTAGCCCTCGGCGATCCGGCCGCGCTCGCGGAGTCCGAAGAGCCGCGCCGGGTCGTCACTCAGCATCCGCACGGCCCGTTCCAGCGGGACGAGCTTCCGGCCGCGCAGGCAGTCGCCGAGGAACCGGGTCGTGTACGGCGCTCCGCACATCCGGTCCAGGTGGGCGCCCGCGTCCGAGCCGCCGAGCAGCACGTCCTCGTGGTCCCAGGTCTCGCGGCGCAGCGCCCAGGAGGCCGGGTCGTTGTCGCTGGGCATCGGCCACAGGACCGTCCGCAGCCCGTCGTGGGCGCAGATCTCGACGAGACACTGGAAGGCGTCCTGGCCGCGCTCGGCCGCGATGTCGTCGACGACCCGGCCGGTGAGGCCCTCGTTCTCCTCGCTGTACGTGTCCCCGATGACGTACCGCCCGAAGTGGGCGAGCCGCCGGAAGACCCCGGCCTCGCGGGAGTCGGCGCGGCGCAGCATCTCGGCCCGGACGGCGGGGTCGCGGAGCCTCTCGATGCGCTCGGGGACGGGGAGGGCGAGGATCTCGCCCCAGCCGGGGATGAGGTTGAGCGCGCAGAACGTGCCGAGGGACATGTTCATCGGGGTCAGGATCGGCATGGTGAGGGCGACGATCCGGCCGCCGGCCTTCCGGGCCCGCTCGGAGGCGGTGAGCTGGCGCGGGACCCGTTCGGGGACGGCGGCGTCGATGGTGAGGACGTTCCAGTTGAGGGGCCGTCCGGCGGCGGCGGTCATCTCGACGAACAGCTCGATCTCGTCGTCGGAGAACTGGTCGAGGCAGCCCGCGAGGATCGCCTCCAGCTGGGTGCCCTCGTGCTCGCCGACCGCCGCGGACAGGGCGACGAGCTCCTCGGGGGTCGCGTGCCGGGAGGCGACGGGGGCGCCGTCGCCGTCGGAGTGGGTCGCCGACTGGGTGGTCGAGAGCCCCCAGGCGCCGGCCTCCATCGCCTCCTTGAGGAGGGCGACCATGTGCGCGAGCTGCTCGGGGGTGGGCCGGCCGCCGACGGCGTCGGCGCCCATCACGTACCGGCGCAGGGCGCAGTGGCCGACCATGAAGCCGGCGTTGACGGCTATCCGGCCGTCGAGGGCGTCGAGGTACTCGGCGAACGACGACCAGGACCAGTCGACGCCCTCCTCCAGAGCCTTCAGGGCCATCCCCTCGACCTTGGACATCATGCGGCGCGTGTAGTCGGCGTCCTCGGGGCGGTCCGGGTGGAGCGGGGCGAGGGTGAAGCCGCAGTTGCCGCCGGCGACGGTGGTGACGCCGTGGTTCATCGAGGGGGTGGCGTACGGGTCCCAGAACAGCTGGGCGTCGTAGTGGGTGTGCGGGTCGACGAAACCGGGCGCGAGGACGAGGCCGGTGGCGTCCTCGCCGGTCCGGGCCTCCTCGCGGACGGTGCCGGGCTCGGCGACGACGGCGATCCGGCCGTCGCGGATGCCGACGTCGGCGGTGCGGGCGGGGGCGCCGGTGCCGTCCACGACGGTGGCGCCCG
The DNA here is from genome assembly GCF_008042145.1 of Streptomyces sp. adm13(2018). Classification (GTDB taxonomy): domain Bacteria; phylum Actinomycetota; class Actinomycetes; order Streptomycetales; family Streptomycetaceae; genus Streptomyces. The sequence continues at coordinate 6,582 of NZ_RDBH01000129.1, read as the reverse complement.
TGATGAGGTGGTCGAGCATGACGGTCCCTTTCTGGACGCTGACACGGGTGTGCCCCGGACCGGGGGCCGCCGCGGAACGGCCTCCGGCCGGGGCCGGTACGGGGCGGCGGTCCGGGAAGACACCACCCCGCGCTCGTCGCGCTCCGCCCGCCGGCGTGGGGCCCTCAGGCGCCGGCGGACTGCCGGAAGCGGGTCGTGCGGTGGACCGGGTCCGTGTCGATCTTCGGGATCACGTGCTCACCGATCAGCCTGATCGAGTTCATCGTGTCCTCGTACGAGATCCCGATCGGCAGCCCGAAGGAGAGCTGGTCCGCCCCCGCCTGCTCCCACCGCTTGCACTGGGCCAGCACCTCCGAGGGGTCGCCGCAGATCATCAGCTCCTCCTGGATGAGGAGTTCGATGATCTCGGCCGAGTACTCGGGCAGGAGCTCCGGCCACTCGGGGATGCCCTCGGGGCGCGGGAAGGTGTCGTGGTAGCGGAAGAGCAGCGACTGGAGGTAGTTCAGTCCGCCGCCGACGGCGATCTCGACCGCCTTGTCGTGGGTCTCGGCGCAGATCGCGGTCGAGGTCACCATGACGTTGTCGTTGACGAAGTCGCCGATCGCCTTGGCCTCCTTGATGGCCGTCTTGTACGAGTCGAGGACCCACTCCATGTCGGAGACCTTCTGCACGCTGAAGCCCAGGACGCCGAGGCCCTTCTTGCCGGCCATGGCGTACGAGGGCGGGGAGCCGGCCGCGTACCACATGGCGGGGTGGGACTTCCCGTACGGCTTCGGCAGCACCTTGCGGGGCGGCAGCGACCAGTGCTTGCCCTGGAAGCCGACGTACTCGTCCTGGAGCCACATCTTGGGGAACTCGGCGATCGTCTCCTCCCACAGCTCCTTCGTGTGGTTCATGTCGGTGATGCCCGGCATGAAGCCGAGGATCTCGTGGGAGCCGGCCCCCCGGCCGGAGCCGAACTCGAAGCGGCCGCCGGAGAGGTGGTCGAGCATGGCGACCTTCTCGGCGACCTTCACCGGGTGGTTGACGGGGGCCAGGGGGTTGAAGATGCCGGAGCCGAGGTGGATCCGGTCGGTGGCGTGGGCGAGGTAGCCCAGGTAGACGTCGTTGGCGGAGAGGTGCGAGTACTCCTCCAGGAAGTGGTGCTCCGAGGCCCAGGCGTACTTGAAGCCCGACCTGTCCGCCTGGATGACGTACTCGGTCTCCTCCATGAGGGCCTTGTGCTCGGCTTCGGGATCGGTCTCGGCGCGCTTGCCGACGTATCCCTGTACGAAGATCCCGAATTCCAAGGGGGTTCACCGTCCTCGTAAGTTTCTGACGAGCCGTCAGATTCGTGATGTGCCCGACTTTCGCACCGAGCGCCGAGGGCGTCAATACCTGATGGAACGTCAGAAAGGACTGACCCCGGCCAGCCAACCGCCGTCGATCACGAACGGCTGCCCCGTGATGTACGCCGAGGCGTCCCCGGTCAGGAACAGCGCCAGGGCCGCCACCTCGTCCGGGCGCCCGATCCGCCCGAGCGGCACGAGCCTGCGGTAGAGCGCGGCCGTGGCGGCGGGGTCCACGCCCTCCGGGTTGCTCATGGGCGTGTCGATGGCGCCGGGGCAGACGGCGTTCACCCGGATCCCCCGCGCGGCCAGTTCGAGCGCGGCCACCCGGGTCAGCCCGAGGACGGCGTGCTTGGAGGCCGCGTACGCGCCGACCCCCGCCATCCCCGTCAGCCCCGTGCACGAGGCCGTGTTGACGATCGTCCCGCCGCCGGCCGCGGCGATCTCGGGCGCGACGGCGCGGATCCCGAGGAAGCATCCGGTCTGGTTGACCGAGACGATGGCCTGGAACTCCTCCAGCGGGGTGGCGAGCAGCGGGTGGAAGCGGAGGATGCCGGCGTTGTTGACCAGCCCGTCGATCTTCCCGAAGCGCTCCTTGGCGACGGCCACGGCGGCGGCCCAGTCGTCCTCGCAGGTCACGTCCAGACGGACGGAGACCGCCCGCTCCTCCCCCAGTTCCCCGGCCAGGGCGGCGACGTCCTCGTCGAGCACGTCCGCGAGGACGACCCTGGCCCCCTCCGCGGCGAACAGCCGCGCCTCCTGCTCGCCCTGCCCGCGCGCCGCACCGGTGACGAGGACGACCCGCCCGTCGAGTGAGCCCATGTGGACACTCCCTAGAGATGAGGGGCGACCTCCGTGCCGAAGGCCGCCATCTGGTCGATGAGTTCGGCGCGGCTCCGGGAGCGGAACCGGACCTGGATCTGGTGCACGCCCATCTCCCCGTACGCGCGCAGGGAGGCGGCGATCTCCTCCGGGGCGCCGGTCAGGGTGCGCCGGCCGACGGGCCAGTCGGGCGTGCCGACGTACAGCGGCTCGGCGATCGCGCCGACGGTGATCGGCTCCGCGATCCCGGCCTCGGCACGGAGCCGCAGGAGGGTGCGGATCTGCTCGGCGAGCCGGTCGCGCGGGTCACCCTGCGGAAGCCAGCCGTCGCCCTTGACGGCGGCGCGGCGCACGGCGGCCGGGGACGAGCCGCCGACCCAGAGCGGGACGCGCTCCTGCGCGGGCCGGGGCCGCTGCCCCAGGTCCTTGAAGGCGAACCGCTCGCCCAGGTGCTCCGGGTACTCCTCGGGCCCGAGCGCGGCCCGCAGGGCGTCCATGGTCTCGTCGAGCACGGCGCCCCGGCGGGCGAAGTCCACGCCGAGCGCCTCGAACTCCTCCTGGACGTGCCCGGCGCCCACCCCGAGGACCAGGCGGCCGCCGGAGAGGTGGTCGAGCGTCGCGTACGCCTTGGCGGTGGCGAGCGGATGGCGCAGCGCGACCACGGCCACGTGCGAGAGCAGCCGGACCCGCTCGGTCGCGGCGGCGACGTAGGAGAGCGTGGCGACCGGGTCGTACCAGACGGTGCTCATCGCCTCGGCGAGCCGGCGCGGGATGGCGACGTGCTCACAGCCCGCGAGGTAGTCGAACCCGTGCTCCTCGGCGGCGCGGGCGACGGCGAGGAGATCGGCGGGGCCGGCGCCCGCCTCCCAGGGCTCGGCGTAGATCACGCTCTGCGACTGGACCGGCAGCTGCATCCCGTAGACCACCACGGAAACCCCCTTGAGCCCGGGCACCCGGCCCGCATCTGACGGATCGTCACTTCATTGAGCAGGGCCCATGCTCGTACCTGACGGTCCATCAGGCAAGGGGTGGGGAGGTCCCGGACACACACGGGCGCCCCCGCCCGGGCAGCGGGGAGCTGCCCGGACGGGGGCGGACCGTGGCACCGGACTCCGGAGCGACGGGAGCGCTCGGAGCGCGGCCCCGCCGGGCGCCGTCAGGCGCCGTCGGGCGCGCCGGACGTCCTCGCGTGGCGCACCAGGGCCGAGGCCGCCAGGCAGACGATGCCCACGGCGCTCAGGAGCGCCAGCGCCTTCGCCCAGGCGAACGTCGTGCCGAGGCTGTCACCCAGCAGGTCGGCCGTGCGCGCGCTCGCGACGCCGTGCACCGCGATGACGAAGACGGCGGCGCCCGTGGCGGCGGCCCAGGCGATCAGGGTGTCCCGGGCCGCGAGCCAGATCGCGCACGCCAGACAGAGCACCGAGACGACCGCGGACAGCGCCTGCGCGTCGCCGCCCGAGCGCAGGCCCGCGAGGTCGGTCGGCAGATGGATCAGACCGCAGGCGAACAGCGCGAGCGCGGCGGGCCAGCGCAGCACCGACCTCAGCGCGGGCGTGGCGACATGGCTGCCGGGGCCCGACGCCAGCGCGCCGTCCAGGGTGGACCTCCGCCCCTTGGCGGCGCCCCGGTCGCGCTTCTTCGGGGCGCTCGCGGGGTCGGCACCGGCCCGGGCGGCGGCGCCACCGGCCTTCCGGTCCTGCGGCCCGGGTGCGGGGTTCGGCCCGCCCCCGCTGTCGCCGCCACCGGCGGGTCGCCATTCGGCGCTGTCGGAGCCGAGGATGCCGACCAGGCGGACGACGTCCTCGACCGGGCGGCCGACCGCCGCGGCGCGCAGGGCGGTCTCGGCCTCGTGGAGGTCGTACCCGGAGGCGTTCAGCAGGACGAGCAGCTCGCGCACCTCGTCCAGCGGGCGGCTGACGGCCGCGGCGCGGAGCGCCACGTCGGCGGGGCTGGACAGCTCACCGGTCTCCTGGAGACGGGCGACCAGGGCGGCCACCTCCTCGACCGGGCGCTCGGTCGCGGCGGTCCGGAGGAGCGTGTGGACCGCCTCGTCGCCGGACTCCTCGGTGGCGGAGTCCTCGGTGGCGGAGTCCTCGGTGGCGGGCTCTTCGGTGGTGGGGGGCTCCGGGTCGGCGGCCGGCTGGTCGGCGATCGGCGGCTCGGGGGTGGCAGGCGGCTCGGTTGTCGACTGCTCGGCAGCCGGCTGGTCGGCGGTCGGCGGCTCGGGAGCCGGCGGCTGGTCGTTCGTCGCGGACTGTTCGGCGACGGGCCGGGTCTGCGGGGGCTTGTAGGGCTTCGGCGCGTCGGGGAGCGGCGGTGCGTCGAGCGTGGGGGGCGAGGAGACAACCGGCTCGCGGGACGGGCCCGGGCGAGGTGCTGCGGTCGGTCGTATGTCGTCGGGTTCCATGTCGTCGTCCGCGGGATGAAGGTGCGGGAGAGGGTGGGGGGTCATGTCACAGGCTCCGTTCGTGGACGTCCCGGAGGGACGCCCACTGGCTGTCTCGTGATGTGCCAGAAGCGCACACTTGATTACTATTTGCGCGCACTCCCTGACCCTCCGCCATCAGAGGGGCCTCCCACTGGTCCGTCCGGGCGACGGAACGGCCGGGCTCCCCCACCGTGGAGGGAGCCCGGCCGCGGGACGTGCCCGGCCGCCGGGAGCCCGGTCGCGGGAAACCCGGCCGTGTTCGGGGGCTACGGGCGCCAGAGGCCGTCCGGCGTCAGGCCCAGCAGGTCGATCGCGTTGCCGCGGACGATGCGCTCGACGACGTCCGGGGCCAGGTGCCCCATCTGCGCCTCGCCGACCTCCCTGGACTTGGGCCAGGTGGAGTCCGAGTGCGGGTAGTCCGTCTCGTAGAGGACGTTCCCGGCCCCGATCGCGTCGAGGTTCCGCAGACCGAAGGCGTCGTCGAAGAAGCAGCCGAAGACGTGCTCGGCGAACAGCTCCGACGGCGGGCGCAGCACCTTGTCGGCGACCCCGCCCCAGCCGCGGTTCTCCTCCCACACGACGTCGGCGCGCTCCAGGATGTACGGGATCCAGCCGATCTGCCCCTCCGCGTACATGATCCGGAGGCCGGGGAAGCGCTCGAACTTGCCGCTCATCAGCCAGTCGACCATCGAGAAGCAGCAGTTGGCGAAGGTGATGGTGGAGCCCACGGCCGGCGGGGCGTCGGCGGACGTCGACGGCATCCGGCTGGACGAGCCGATGTGCATCGCGATGACGGTGCCCGTCTCGTCGCACGCACGGAAGAACGGGTCCCAGTGGTCGGTGTGCACCGAGGGGAGCCCGAGGTGCGGCGGGATCTCGGAGAACGCGACGGCCCGCACCCCGCGGGCGGCGTTGCGGCGCACCTCGGCGGCGGCGAGCTCCGGGTCCCAGAGCGGGATGAGGGTGAGCGGGATGAGCCGCCCGCGCGCCTCGGGGCCGCACCACTCCTCGACCATCCAGTCGTTGTACGCCCGGACGCAGAGCAGGCCCAGTTCGCGGTCGCTCGCCTCGGTGAAGGTCTGCCCGCAGAAGCGGGGGAAGGTCGGGAAGCAGAGCGCGGACTGGACGTGGTTGACGTCCATGTCGGCGAGCCGCTCGGGCACGGAGTGGGAGCCGGGGCGCATCTGCTCGTAGGTGATGACCTCGAGCCGTATCTCGTCGCGGTCGTAGCCGACGGCGGTGTCGAGGCGGGTGAGGGGCCGGTGCAGGTCCTCGTAGACCCACCAGTCGCCGATCGGGCCGTCGTCGCCCTTGGCGCCCATGACGGGGGCGAACTTCCCGCCGAGGAAGGTCATTTCCTTGAGCGGGGCGCGGACGATCCGGGGTCCGGTCTCGTGGTGGCGGGACGGGAGCCGGTCCCGCCAGACGTGCGGGGGCTCCACGGTGTGGTCGTCCACCGAGATGATCTTCGGGAAGGTCTCCATGGACTTCACGGTAGCGCCGATCTGACGACCCGTCAGCTAGCCTGCGGGGAATCGGCGGTGTGACGGGCTCGCTGCGACCTCGTCACGGCCCGGACTCCGGCCGACCCGATGCTGACGGAGTCCCTCCGGACAAGGCAGACTGTCCAGGGCGAAACAAGCGTGGGCGGTACGGGCAGGGGGAGCTATGGACCGTGAGAACGGGCCGCGGGTCCCGGCGCAGCGGGCTCCGAGGACGGGCGCGGACGCCGGGACGGAACGGAACCCCGAGGTGGGCGACGGCGGGGCGACGGGCGGGGAGACCCGAGCGGTCACCGACCGGACCGGCGCCGACGGGCAGGCCCCGGCTACCGTCAAGAACCGAACCGGGACCGACCGCGGGGCCCCGGCTACCGCCACGGACCGGACCGGGACCGACCGCGAGGCCCCGGACACCGTCACGGACCGGGCCGCGACCCCGTCCGAAAGCCACACCCCCGGCCCGACCGAGGGCACGCCGGCCGGCCACCCCGCACCGGCGCCC
>NZ_RDBH01000128.1:1015-3348 GCF_008042145.1 Streptomyces sp. adm13(2018) | reverse complement strand
CTTTCACCGGTGTGCCCGCCCATGTCGGGGCGTCGGCGCGCGCCGGGGGGTCAGCCCTCGTCGGCCAGACCGCGGTCGGGCCGGCTCATGTCCCCCGTCACGGGGAGACCGTCGGCGATCCCGTACCGCAGGAACACGGTTCCCGCCGGCCCCGCCTGCGGCGGCGCGAGGAGCCTGACGTTGGTGGGCACCGCCCCGTCGTCGAACACCTTCTTCCCCACGCCGAGCACGACCGGGTGCAGCCACAGGTCGAGACGGTCGTAGAGCTTCTCGCGCAGCAGGGTCTGCACGAGGTTCAGGCTGCCGACCACCTTCACGTTCTCATGGCGGTCGCGGATCTCCCGCACGGCCCCGGCGAGGTCCGGGCCGAGCTGCGTGGACCCGGACCATGACAGGGCGGGCGTGCCGCGGGAGGCCACGTACTTCGGGACCGCGTTGAACAGGCGGGCGATGTCACCGTCCTCCCCTTCGTCCTGGTGGGGCCAGTAGGCGGCGAAGATGTCGTACGTCCGCCGGCCGAGCAGCAGCGCGTCCGTGCCCTCGTACGCTGCTCCGATCTGCGCTCCGGCGACCTCGTCGAGCAGGGGCGCCTGCCAGCCGCCGAACGGGAAGCCGGCCGGGTCCTCCTCGGGACCGCCGGGCGCCTGCCCGACGAGGTCGAGGGTCGCGAACATCTCGATGGTGATGAGGCCCATGCCTTGCTCCCGGTGAGTGGAGTGTCTCCGTCCAGAGATAGACCCCCCGGGAGGCCCGGACTCATCGACGCGGCGGAATCCCGCACGGCCCGGCCTGGGTGTTGGGCCGTCCGGCTCAAGCGCGAGGCCGGCGTACCGCGGATGCGCGGTACGCCGGCCTCGTGGTGCGTCGGGGTGCGTCTTGGTGCGGGGGTGCCTCGGAGCGCCGTCCGTCAGCTCCGGCGGGAGCGGCGGAGGGTGGTCAGCGCGTAGCAGCCGAGCAGGACGGCGGTGAAGGCGAGACCGATGCCGGCCGCCTGACGCATGTCCGGGACCTCGATCGCGGTGGCGGCGACGGCCAGGACCCCGGCCCCGGCCACCAGCGCGAGCCTGCTGCCGCCCGGAACGGTGAAGCCCGTGAACTCCTCGGGATGCGCGTCCCGGTGGCGGCGGAAGGCGATGTAGGAGGCGAGGATCAGCAGCCACACCAGCAACACCGCGAAGAGGGCGATCGACATCAGGATCCCGAAGATGCCGCCGACGTCGTAGAAGGCGAGCAGTGCGGCGGCGGCGATGCCCAGGGTGGAGGCGGCCAGGGCGTTGGCCGGGACCCCGCGCGCGGTGAGCCGGGCCAGGGGTGCCGGGGCCAGGCCGTCGTCGCCGAGGGAGTGCAGGAGGCGGGAGGCGCCGTACAGATGGGCGTTGGCGGCGGAGACGGCGGCGATGAGCACGACGAGGTTGGTGAGGGTCGCGGCGGCGGGGACGCCGACGTCGGAGAAGACCCGGACGAAGGGGCTCGCCTCGACGCTGCCGTCGCCGGCGGCCAGGCGCCGCCACGGGATCAGGGCCACGACCAGGGTGATCGCCAGGACGTAGAAGACGCTGAGCCGCCAGGCGAGCTGCCGCATCGCGGTGCGGATGGACCGCTGCGGGTCGGTGGCCTCGGCCGACGCGATGGCGACGACCTCGAACCCGGCGTACGCGAACATCACCACCGACATCGCGATCCAGATCGACTTCACGCCCTGCGGCACGAACCCGCCGTCGTCGGTGAGGTGGGCGAAGCCGGTGGCCCCGGTGTCCGGCAGGCCGAAGAGGACGAGGAACGCCGCGCAGAGGATGAACGCGCAGAGCGCGGTCACCTTGATGGTGGACAGCCAGAACTCGGTGGTGCCGAAGGACTTCACGTTGATGACGTTGACGGCGAGCACCACTGCCGCGACCGCGAGGATCGCCGCGGACATCGGCACTCCGGGCCACCACCAGCGGAGGTAGAGCGCGGAGGCGACGACCTCGGTGCCGATGACCACGACGGCGCTGAACCAGTACGTCCAGCGGGTGACGAAGCCGGCCCACGGCCCCAGGTACCGGTGTGCGACGGCGCCGAAGGAGCCCTGCACCGGATGCGCGGCGGACATCTCGCCGAGCAGGACGGCGATGATCGCGACGAGGACGGCGCCGATCGCGTACGAGACGATCACCGCGGGTCCCGCGGCGGATATCGCCGAGCCGGAGCCCAGGAAGAGCCCGGTGCCGAGCGCGGAGCCCAGGCCGATCATGGTCGTCTGCCGCGGCGTGAGGGAGCGGACGAGGCCGCCGCCGCGCGCGGCTGCCTCCTCCCCGCCGGACGGGGACGCGGGGGCGGGGTCGGTCGGGGAC
>NZ_RDBH01000128.1:0-915 GCF_008042145.1 Streptomyces sp. adm13(2018) | reverse complement strand
GGGGCGGCGCCGGGCTGCGGTGCGGCCTCCCGGACGGTGGGGGTCATCGAAGCCATCGGGCGCTCCTGCGCTGGAGGGGGAGTTGGACGGCCATGACGAGCCCGGCGACGAGGATCATGTCGAGGCCGAGGGCGAGCGCGACGTTCTCCTGGCCGACGAGCACGTTCCCGGAGAGCGCGTCCGCGATCTTGAGGGTGACCAGCGGGACGGAGCCGCCCACCAGTGCGGCCGCGGTGGCGTGCGCGGCGAACGCGCTGCCGAAGAGCAGCACGAACCCGCCGAGCAGGGAGGGCGCGAGGACGGGGATGCCGACGTGTCGCCAGTACTGCCATCCGCCGGCGCCCGCGTTCTGCGCGGCCTCGCGCCACTGGGGGCGCAGGCCGTCGAGCGCGGGGAGGATCACCAGGACCATGAGCGGGACGAGGAAGTACAGGTAGACCACGGTGAGTCCGGTGAAGGAGTACAGGTTCCAGCCGAGGCTGGTCAGGTCGGCGAGCCGGGTGACGACGCCGGAGATGCCGACGGTCGCGATGAACGCGAACGCGAGGGGGACGCCGCCGAAGTTGGCGAGGACGCCGGAGGCGGTCTGCACGGCGTCGCGCAGGGCGCGGGAGCGGGAGGTGACGACCGCCTGGGCGATGAGGACGCCGAGGACGGAGGCGATGAGGGCCGTGAGGGCGGAGAGCTGCACGCTGCCGACGAGCGAGCCCAGGTAGGGGCCCTGGAGGGAGCGGCTCAGGTGCTCGCCGGTCAGGGCGGTGGCGCCGGTGCCGGGGTCGGTGCGGGTCACGGCGCCGTACAGGAGGGCTCCGAGCGGGAGGCCGAAGCACAGTCCGGTGAAGGCGAGGAGGGGGAGGGCGGCGAGCCAGGTGCGCGGGCCGCGCCGCCGGCGGCGGGTGCCGCCGGCGGGTCCCC
>NZ_RDBH01000127.1:4689-36956 GCF_008042145.1 Streptomyces sp. adm13(2018) | reverse complement strand
CTCTGCAGGGGCGGTTGCACGCTCTCAACGATCTGGCCCTCACTCTGAAGCACGTCCACTGGAACGTCGTCGGCCCGCACTTCATCGCCGTGCACGAGATGATCGACCCGCAGGTGGATGCCGTCCGGGAGATGGCTGACACCATGGCGGAGCGGATGGCCGCCCTCGGCGGGGTCCCGATCGGCACGCCGGGCGCCCTCGTCGCGGGGCGCACCTGGGACGACTACGAAGTGGGGCGCGCCGACGCCGTCGCACACCTCGGCGCGCTGGACCTGGTCTATACCGGCGTCATCGAGGACCATCGGGCCGCCATGAAGACGGCCGGCGACATCGACCCGGTGACGGAGGACATGCTGATCGGGCAGCTGGCGAAGCTGGAGCAGTTCCAGTGGTTCGTCCGCGCCCACCTGGAGAGCGGCAGCGGCCGCCTCAGCACCTCCGGCGCGCGCACGCTCAGCGAAGCCGCCGGCCAGGCCGTCCGCGCATCGTCCGGCGACGCATGACCGCAAAGTGCTGTCCGTTCTCATGAAGAAGCCGGACGACGTCGGTACGGTGGGAAGGTGCATCTTCGTTCCTGCCGGGCTGCTCCGTGAGCCGTACCGACGGACGGCCGCTCTGGAGGGGCGCCAGAACGGCTCTGGGGTAGCGGTCGGCATCTTCTCGGCAGCCGCCAACGGCCCGAGTTCCTGCGCGCGCTCTGTCGCGCGCAGGGGCTTGCCTGTCCTGATGCAGTCCGGTTCGGGTTTCGTTTCGGCTCAGGCGCTGACAGTTGGTGGTCGTAGGGACTCGGTTGTATGAAGCCGCTCTGGGAGCTGACTGAACGCGAGTACTTCGCCGCGGTCGGCAGCGTCCCGGCATGTCCGTGGGCAAGGCCTCTTTCCCTACGCTGACCGCGTTCCTTACCGGCACGGACCGGGTTGCCGCACACTGGGCCGACCTCGCGAGTGCGGTCCGGGGCTCAGAGTGGCGGGTGGAGTGTCACCGTGCCCGACGCCGGGTTCGTTGTCCCTCACGTCTTCCGGCGTGACTTGGGGAGCCTCGCCGATGAGGCCCACATCGAACCGGATCGGCGAGCGTGGACACGGCAAGGCTCGAATTCAGACCCGCCCCGCCAGGACCCGCTCTCTCGACCGCGATTCTCGATGTACTCCTTGAACCGCTTCAGGTCGCCGGTGATCTGGCGCTTCACGAAGCCGAGCTTGTCGCCGACGTTCTCCGCGAAGCCGTCCGGGTCGTAGTCGAGCTGCAGCATCACCTTCGTCCTGTTCTCGTCGAGGCGGTGGAAGGCGACCACGCCGGCCTGCTTGACCTCGCCGCTCAGCGTCGTCCAGGCGCCCCGCTCGCCGGGGATCTGTTCAGTGATCTCGACCTCGAACTCCTTGGTCACTCCGCCGATCTTGGCGAACCAGCGCGTCATGGTGTCGGTGTGCTGCTCGATGCGCTCCACCCCGTCCATGAAGTGCGGGCCACGAGCACCTCGGTGAAGCGGCGATGCGCGAGAAGCTGAGGGCGACGAACGTTCCCGCGGTGTCCACGGCGGTGATGTCGCGTACGACGCCGCGTGCTGTCGGGTGTGTGGGGTGGCGCACCGGGCTTCCTGAAAAGCGACGACGGAACTGCGGGGCTAACCCTCACATGTCGAACGGCCCCGCCCCTTTTCGAAGGGGCGGGGCCGTTCAGGCGCGGGTCGCGTCCCGCGAAGTGGCACTCAGGCGTGTCGTCGGTTGCCGGTGACGACGCGGTAGATCGCGAGGAGGATGACGGAGCCGATGATGGCCGCGACCCAGGTGGAGATCTCGAAGAAACCGTCGATGGAGTCGACGCCGAAGATGACCTTGCCGAGGAAGCCGCCCAGCAGGCCGCCTGCGATGCCGATCAGGATCGTGATGATGACACCACCGGGGTCCTTGCCCGGCATGATTGCCTTGGCGATGAAACCGGCGATGAGGCCGATCAGAATCCACGCGATGATGCCCATGAACGTCTCCTAGCTGCTGGTATAAAGTCTGCGTCAATGCGTCGTATACGCACGCAGGTCGTCTTCAAACCCTTCTGTCGTGAAGAGATCGGACCGTACGCGGTCGCCGGGGGCCGAGGCGCCGACCGCGAAGGTACCGAAGCGCCAGGCGACGAGCCCGCCGAGAGAGTCGCCGAAGACCGGTCCGTACAGCGCGCGCATCGAGCTGTTGGCGGACATGGAGGCCGCGAGCTCGGCCCGCTCGGCGGTCGTGGCGTACAGCCCTCCCAGGGATCCCGCGCCGCTCGCGACCAGCCCGCCGACGGCGACCGCCCAGATCAGGATCACCAGGCGGTCGCGGCGCAGGGCGAGCCGGGTGAGGGCCCAGGTGCCGGCGAGGCTCATGACGCCGCCTCGTCCGTGTAGTGGCGAAGGAACAGCTCTTCCAGGGGCGGCGGCGTCGAGGTCAGGCTCCGTACGCCCGACTCGGTCAGGGAGCGGAGGACGGCGCCGAGCCCCTCGGTGTCGACCTGTAACCACACACGGCAGCCACGGCCCCCTTCGGCCTCCCGGAGGGGGCCGTGGACCCCGGGCAGGCAGGCGAGACTGTTCGGCGGTCCGGCGAGTTCGGCGGTGACGCTGGTACGGGTCAGGTGCCGCAGCTCCGCCAGCGAACCCGACTCGACGGTCCTGCCTCTGCGGACGATGCTGACTCGGTCGCAGAGCGCCTCGACCTCGCTGAGTATGTGGCTCGATAGCAGGACCGTCCGGCCCCGTTCCCGGGCCTCCTCGACGCAGCTCCGGAAGACCTCCTCCATGAGCGGGTCGAGACCGCTGGTCGGCTCATCGAGGACGAGCAGGTCGACGTCGGCGGCGAAGGCTGCCACGAGGGCGACCTTCTGCCGGTTGCCCTTGGAGCAGGTGCGGCCCTTCTTGGCGGGATCGAGCTCGAAGCGCTCGATCAGCTGCGCGCGACGGGCCCTGTCGAGGGGCGCGCCCCGAAGCCGGCCGTAGAGGTCGATGACGTCGCCGCCGGTGAGGTTGCGCCACAGGGTCACGTCGCCGGGGACGTAGGCGATCCGGCGGAACACGTCGACGGCGTCGTGCCACGGGTCGCGGCCGAGCACTCGGGAGCGTCTTCGCGGCCCTCCTCGCCTCCGAGACCGCCTCCCTGACCTCCGCCGAACTCGCCCGACAGCTCCGGATCAGTCCGGCCGCCGTCTCAGGCGCGATCGGATACCTCACCCGGGTCGACATGGTCAGCCGCGAACGCGACCCGGGCACCCGCCGCGACCGCTACGTCCTCCACAACGAACTCTGGTACGAGACCTTCACCCGCCGCGACCAGGTGCTGGTCCGCTGGGGGGCCTCCACGAAGGCGCCGAAACCCTCGGCCCCGAAACCGCCGCCGGCCGTCGCACGGCCGAGACCGCGGAGTTCTTCGCCTTCCTCCACGGAGAGATGACCGGGATCATGGACCGGTGGCGAGAGCACCGGGCGCGCGATACCACGGCGGATGTCGAGACTCCACGGTCGGGGCGGCTGAGGCGGGGCGCGCCCGAGGGCTGATCGGCCCCGAGGTCAGGAGTGCGGCACGAGGACCACGGGTGCCGGGCTGTGGTGCAGCACCGCATGGGCCACGCTGCCGATGTGCGCGCCCAGCGCCGAATGCCGCTTGCGCCGACCCACCACCACCAGCGACGCCTCGCGGGCGGCCGTCACCAGTTCGGACCCGGCCGATCCCACCGCGACGCGGGCCGTCGCGTCGACGTCGGGGTGCTTCGCCCGCCAGGGGTCCAGCAGGCCGTCCAGCGAACCTCTGATCTCCGGAACCACGGAGAGGCGGAAGTCCGGGACCATGGCAGGTCCCATCCCGGCGTGCAGCGGAAGTTCCTGCACGTAGACGACGAGTACCTGGCTGTGCCTGCGCGCGGCCTCCTCGAAGGCGAAGCCCAGCACCGCGTCCATCGGCTGGCGCGCGTCGGCTCCTACGAGGACCGGGCCTTGCGGCGTCCGTGCGGGGTCCACGGCCCTGACGAGGACGACCGGTTGCTCGACGATTCCGGCGACCGTCAGACCGACCGAACCGAGTAGATAGCCGGCCACGCTGCCCAGCGCTCGCGAGCCGAGAACGAGGAGATCGCCTTCCCGGGCCGCCGTGACAAGACCGGGAACGGGCTCGTCGGCCAGCAGACGGGTGGTCACCGTGAGGCCGGGATGGCGCTTTCCCAGCTCGGTGGCGGTGCGTGTCACCATCTCCCCGGCCCACGCCTCTTCGTCGTCCCCCGCCGCGAACGGCAGCACGACTTCCGGCACAGGCGTCTTGGCGTGCACCAGCTCCACACGCGCGCCGCGCAGCAGTGCCTCCTCCGCCGCCCACTCCGCGGCGGCGTCCGCCTGTTCCGTACCGTCCAGGCCGACCACGATGCTCCGCGTCATGATCGTTCACCTCCTCGTTCGGTGTCGTCGATGTCGTACGTGAGACGGGTGCCGGAGACGGAGATGAAGCCGTCGGTCGTCGCGCACAGACGCTCGACCGCCGGGATCACGCCCCGGAAGGGCAGTCTGCCGCTGAGGTCCACCCCTCCGACACCACCCCGAGGGCCCGGCCGCCTCTGTCCACCACGGGAACAGCGGTCACCTGATGCTGTGAGAGGGTGCGGGCGATCTCCTTCTCGACCGTGTCCCGCAGGGACACACCGGGATCGGGTCCGGTGAGGTCGGCGCCGGGGACGACACGTTCCACCGCTTGACGGACCAACGCCGTTGCCTGGTCGCGCTTCACCGTCACTCCGGTTCTCGCAGGCGGCGACGTTCCCAGGCGCAGCGCCTCCCGCTCGCCGCGGCCCTCGTGCAGATGCCCGTCGACCGCCTCGGACAAGACGTTGTTGCCGCCGCCCGGCCGCTCGGCGAGCCGGGACCGTTCGCGTCGCCACGAGAACGTGGCCCGGGCGCTGTCGTAGTCGGGCGTGGCGGGTTCCACCCACAGGGCGTTCATCGCGGTGGTTCCGTGTCGAGCGCGAGGTTGTCGTAGGCGTACTCGACCGATGCGTGCAGGGCGACCACTCCGTCGACCGAGCGGCAGAGCCGCAGGATCACGGGGATGTCGGCGCGCTCGTCGACCCGGCCGGTCAGGGTGACGACCCCGTCGTCGACGCTCACATGGATCGTGTCGGGGGCGAGGCGCAGCGTGGCGTACAGGACGTCGTGCTCGATCTCGTCACGGATCGCGTCGTCGCTGCGCAGGAAGGGGCGGAGCAGGTCGCCGCGGCTGACGATCCCGGCCAGCCGGCCGGTCTCGTCGACCACGGGCAGTCGTTTCACGCTCTTTCGGTGCATCGTCCGAGCCGTTTCGGCGATGTTCCAGTTCGCCTTTGCCGTGACGGCCGGCGAGGACATCAGCTGGGCAGCCGTCTCCGCATCGGGAAGTCCTCGTTCCTGGGACAGCAGTCGGACGCCTGCCCAGCGGCCTTCCAGGTCGGGAAGCTCGGCTGTCGCGCGCAGCAGATCGGCCTCCGAGACCACGCCGAGCAGGCGCTGACCGGCGTCGACGACCGGCACCGCCGAGACGTCGCTCTCGACGAAGAGCCGGGCGATCTCCTTGAACGGGGTGTCCGGGGTGGCGGTGACCACGTCGTGTGTCATCACCTCGGAAACCGTGCGGTGCTGCATGACGGTCCTCCTTCACGGGGCGCGGCGGCCCCGGTAGATCTCACCCTGCTGCGTGAGACTCCGCCGGGGCAGTGCCGAATGGGGTCCCCTTCCAGGCCTGCTGGCCCCTATGGCAGCCGTCCGTACCGGGACTCAGGGTGGGAGGTGACAGCGCTGATGGCGGGAGTGTCGCGGTCGGGCGCTCGGGCCGGGAGGCGAGAACCATGACCGTGACCGGAGCACGACAGGAACAGGGGAGGCCCCGCGCCGGATTGTGGGCTCGCCTCGGCGACCGGGTCGTCGTGGGCGGTTCCACGGTCGGGGACGAGGGGCGTGACGGTGAGCGTCGGGTGCACCACGAGGACGGCACTCCGCCCTTCGACGTCCGATGGTCGGACACGGGCCGTGTCACTCTGGTGCTTCCCGGCCCGGACGCGCGGGTCCAGCACCTTCCGCCGCACGACACGATGGACGTGACGCCGCCCTGATCTCGCTGGGAGGCCGTGAACGCAGCCGCCGCGTCCACCACACCATGACGGATCTGGCCGAAACCACCGCATGCACTCGTGGTCCGGGCGGGCCGGGCCCGGGCCCGACCGGCCCTACCCGTCGCATGGGCGCGGTGCGAGCGTGGCAGCAGGCCACCACATCTCCCGGAAGGCGGTGGGCACCATGGAACCGTCCCTGGTGGTAGGAGTCGACGGGTCCGACGCCAGTCTCACCGCCGTGGACTGGGCGGTCGACGAAGCGGTACGGCACGAGCTTCCGCTGAGGATCGTCCATGCATCGATGTGGGAGCGGTACGAAGGCGTCGTGCCGGCCTGGACCACGGACCGCCCCTCGGGTCAGGTCCTCGCCGAGAACATCGTGGGCGTGGCCGCCGAACGTGCCCGGCTCCGCGCTCCCGGCCTCCACCTCACCACGGACGTCCTGGCCGAGGACGCGTCCACTGCGCTGCTCAGGGAGGGCCGGAGAAGCACGCTGCTCGCCGTCGGATCCCGCGGGCGGGGCGAGTTCGCCGACCTTCTGCTCGGGTCCGTCGGCCTGATCGTGGCCGCCAGGGCCCATGGCCCGGTCGTCGTCGTCCGTGGGGACCGCCAGGCCCTGGAAGCACGCCATGGGCGTGTACTTCTGGGCGTAGGGGACCAGGACGTGGACTCGCCGGCCGTCCGGTTCGCCCTCCGCGAGGCGGCGGTACGGGACGCGGAACTGGACGCCGTCCACGCCTGGCGACGGCCGGCCCGCGAACCGGCCGACCACCCGCTGCTGACCGGCGATGCGGAAGCACACTTCGCGGAACGGTCAGCCGGACTCCTCGACAAGGTTCTCGCGGCTGCCGCCTCCGAGTACCCCCGGATCCGCCTGCGCAGGACCACGATCGAAGGACCGGCCCACAAGGCGCTGACCGAGCGGTCAGCCGCCGCCGACCTGCTGGTCGTCGGGGCCCGCCGTCGCGACGGGCTCGTCGGCCTGGAGCTCGGCAGGATCGCCCACCGCGCCCTGCATCACGCCGCTTGTCCGGTCGCCGTCGTTCCTCAGCGGGGTCCGGAGACCACAGAAGGAGACCGGTGATGAACACGGCTGGTGACCCGCGTGCCCCGCACGCCATGAGTGACCTCGGCCGCCGCGTCGCGGCCAGACGCGCCCGCCTCGGCCTGTCCCGCGATGACGTGGCCGAACGGGCAGGCTCCACGCCCGGGTACATCGCCTACGTGGAGCAGCAGGTGCCCGCCCCGGGGGTCGAGTTCCTGGTCCGGCTCGCGAACGCCCTGGAGACCACCGTGCAGGATCTGACCGGGTATGCGGCCGACGCAGCCCCGGGCGGAGCTCGTGCCGGTTACCGGGCGCGCATGGAGGAGATCGGCGAGACCGAATGCTGGGAGCTCCTCGATGGCCACGGCGTCGGACGGATCGCCGTCGAAGGGCGGGACGGGATCATGGTGTTTCCCGTGAACTACCAGGTCGTCGACGGGAGCATCGCCTTCATGACGGCTCCGGACTCGTCCCTCGCGCGCGCGTCGGCGTCCGGCGTCGATGTCGCCTTCGAGCAGGACCGCATGGATGAAGCCTTCAGCCAGGGCTGGAGCGTGCTCCTCGTGGGGCCGGTGCGGACCGTGTCGGAGGAGACGGAGGCACGCAGAATCAAGGACGCCGTCCGCTCGGCGCCATGGGCGGAGGGCGGAAGGGACACCGTGGTCCTGCTCGCACCGCGGCGGGTGACCGGACGGCGCATCCAGGTGCCGGGTGCCCCCGGCGCACCGTCCGGACCCGCTGACCGGGCGCCGTCCGGTAGGTGATCTGCTCGTGATGGGCCGGGAACACCGCGCTCTCGGCGCAGGCCCCTCCCTGGGGCGAGTCGCCCCACGTCCTGCTCCACCGTGCGCACTGCCCCGTGATGAGCGTCCCACCCGCCTTCGCCAGCCGGTTCGAGAAGACGTGCCGGTTCGAGAAGACGTGCCGGTTCGAGAAGACGTGCCGGTTCGAGAAGACGTGCACGAGATCCCGCTCGGCACCGGGGAGGTAGAACGCCTCGCTGGGGGAGCTGACCCGCAGAGACGTTCCTGCCGAGGAGGGCACGGCACACAGTCACCCGGGACACCGAGTCGTCGGTCCCGGCCCGTCGACAGGCGGCGGCCCAGGACACCCGGCGCGGTCGCCCCGGCGACCGACGCCGGCCCGCGGAGGTGGTGCACGGGCGTCCCACGCGCCCGGCACCCACCGTCAAGGTGTCGACGCTCTTCCTCTGAGCCCCTGACCGCCCGGGTGAGGGAGCGCGCCCTGGGCCGGTCGGTCCTTCCCGGTGGGGCCCGTTCGGCCCCCGACGGACGCCCCTTGGACGCTGCGCCACCTGTCCCCGTGGGCGGACGATGAGTGTGCGGAGCCGGATCGGTCCCCTCGACCTGATCCGCCGCCCGCACGGACCGACTCGGGTCCACGTGCCTCGCTGGACCCCGTACACGAGGAGCAGAACGATGACCGGACGCCACGTGGAACGCAGGCACGACCTCTTCCCCGACTTCGACACCTGGTTCGGCCAGGAGTTCCCCGGGCTGCCCGGATGGCGCCCCGCCACCGCCGCACACTCCATCCCGGTGGAGGTGTCGAGCAGTGACGGCGATTACGTGCTGCGCGCCGAGCTGCCAGGGATGGACCCCGACGACATCACGATCACCGTCGACGACAACCTGGTCACGGTGGGTGCGGAACACCAGGAGAGCAAGCAGGACAAGGAGCACTCGGAGTTCCGCTACGGCTCGTTCCGCAGGACGGTGCGTCTGCCGGCCGCGATCCCGGTCGACGAGGTCGAGGCGTCGTACGCGGACGGCATCCTCACCATCCGTGTGCCCATGCCCGACGACAAGGAGGGGAAGAGCGCACGGAGGATTCCCGTGAAGCGGGTCGGCAGGACTGCCGAGGACGGGGAGCCGTGAACGCCGAGCCGGTCCCTGGTCGCCTGCGTCGGCGCGGCCCGAGCGGAACGGGCCCGGGCAAGGGCCCCCACCACTGACGAACGGAACTCGGCACCCCGGCCGAAACGCGCGCGTCCGGTCCGAGGTCCACGTCCTGAGGGAGATGCGGCATGCTTCACCGCGATCCGCTGGAAGACGGGACCATCCCGCCCGGGAACTCCGCAGTGCGCGCTGCCTTGATCTTCGTCCTGCTGACGTCGCTGATCTGCGGCGCGGTCGCCGCCGGAGTGCTCTGGAGCGCCGGAGTGCAGGCAGATCGTGAACGCGCAGCGCACCGCCACCAGGTGCAGGCGATGACCACCGGGCCGGCCAAGGACCCGCCGAGGATCACCCGCAGCGGTGCGACGCCCGAGGCCGTCGCACCGGCGGTCTGGGAACACCCCGACGACGTGCGCCGGACCGGCACGATCCAGGTCCCTGCCCGGACGCCGGAGGGCCGCACCGTGACGATCTGGGTGGGCGACACAGGAGCCCCCGCCCGCCCACCGGTCAGCGCCGCCGACCGCGCGCTGACCGCTCTCGCCGGCGGAACCCTCGCCGCGGCCGCCGTCGGCGCGATCGGGGCGGGGAGTCTCGGCCTCGTACGACGGCGGACCGAAGCCCGCCGGATGGTGGCCTGGGAGCAGGAGTGGGAGCAGGTCGAACCCGTGTGGTCCGGACGGCTCCGCCGCGGCAGCGCTCCGGGGACCGACGATGACTGACCCCGTAACCACGGGGCGGTCCGCCACTTCCGACGGGCGATTTCCCTTCGACCCCAGCGAACCCCTGCCCAGGCTGCGCAACGAACTCGCCACCGGGCCCGATGGGCTGTCCGCTCGGGAGGCCGCCCGCCGGCTCGCCGTGCACGGGCCCAACGAGGTTCGACGGAAGGCCCGCTCCTCCTTCGCACGGGAACTGGTGGGGCAGCTGATCCACCCCCTGGCCCTCCTGCTCTGGGCAGCAGCCGCGCTGGCCTTCGTCGCCGGTCTCGGAGTGCTCGGCTGGGCGATCCTGGCGGTCGTCGCCGTCAACGCTGCCTTCGCGCTGCTACAGGAACGCCAGGCCGAGCGGGCGGTGGAGACCCTCGCGCGCTATCTGCCCGCGCACGCCCTGGCCGTACGCGACGGCAGGCCCCTCACGGTGGAAGCCCGCGACCTGGTGCCGGGCGACGTGATCCTCCTGGAGGAGGGCGACAAGGTGCCGGCCGACGCACGCCTCACCGACGGGGGAGTGGAGGTCGATCTGTCGATGCTCACCGGGGAGTCCGTCCCCGCCGAGCGCACGGCTGCCGCCGGTCTCCTCGGCGCCCCGCTGCTGGAGGAGCCGAACCTCGTCTTCAGCGGAACCACCTGTGTGGAGGGACAGGCCCGTGCCCTCGTGTTCGCCACCGGAAACCACACCGAACTCGGCCGGATCGCCGCCCTCAGCCAGCGGACCCGGCGCGAGGCGAGCCCGTTGGAACGACAGGTCAGGAAGGTCGCCTGGCTCATCGCCGGGGTCGCGACCGGCATGGGGGCCCTGTTCCTGGTGGTCGGGGTGGCCGTCGGCCTGCCGGTGACCGACTCCCTCTTGTTCGCCATCGGGCTCCTCGTCGCCAACGTCCCGGAGGGACTGCTTCCGACCATCACGCTGGCCCTCGCCGTCGGCGTCCGCGCGCTGGCGCGCGAGGGTGCATTGGTGAAGCGGCTCAGCGCCGTGGAGACGCTCGGTTCGACGAGTGTCATCTGCACCGACAAGACCGGCACGTTGACCCGCAACCGCATGCGCCTGCGAGCCCTCTGGACCGCGCGTCACGGAGCAGAACCCGGACCCTGGGCCCAGGAGTTGGTGCGTGCGAGCGCCCTCTGCACCACCGTCACCCGGGAGGAGGAGGGTGAGCTGCACGGGGATCCGACCGAGGCCGCTCTCGTCACCGGCGCCGCGGACCACGGGGCTCCGGTGGAGCTTGCCCGGCGCGACGCGGGGCGGCGCAGACTGTTCCGCTTCGATCCGCGGCTGCGGCTGATGTCCGTCGTGCAGGACGACGAGGCGACGGCTCGTCTGCGGATCGTCGCCAAGGGAGCGCCCGAGGCGGTCCTGGATCGTGTCCGTCCCGGCTCCGCCACGGACGCCGCCCGCTCGGCAGCCGACGAACTGGCCCAGAGCGGCATGCGGGTCCTGGCCGTCGCCGTACGCGATCTGCCGCCGGGCTCGGAGCCGCCGTCGCGCCGTGAGGACGCCGAGTCGGAACTGACGCTGCTGGGCCTCGTCGGCCTGTACGACCCGCCGCGACCTGAGGTGGCGGAGGCCGTACGCCGCTGCCACGAGGCCGGGGTACGCGTGCACGTCGTCACCGGGGACAGCGGAGCCACCGCTGCGGCGGTCGCCCGGGACGTGGGCATCGGGGCGCCCCGTCTGCACGTGGTCGCGGCCTCCGAGTCGCTGGGCGACGACGAGCTCGACCGGCTCCTCGTGCACGGCGACGCCGAGATCGTCTTCGCCCGTTCCTCGCCCGAGACGAAGCTCAAGGTGGCCGACACTTTGCGCGCCCACGGTCGGATCGTGGCCATGACCGGCGACGGGGTCAACGACGCCCCCGCGCTGCACCGCGCGCACATCGGGGTGGCGATGGGCCGCTCGGGCACGGACGTGGCCCGCGAGGCCGCCACCATGGTGCTCACCGACGACGACTTCGCCACCATCGTGACCGCGGTCGAATCCGGCCGACGCGTCTACGACAACGTCCGCAAGTTCATCGTCTACATCTTCGCCCACGCGACCCCGGAGATCGTGCCCTTCCTCGTCTTCGCGCTCTCCGCCGGCGCGGTACCGCTGCCCCTCACCGTGCTCCAGATCCTCGCCATCGACCTCGGCACCGAGACCCTGCCCGCTCTCGCCCTGGGCAGGGAACGCTCCGAACCAGGCATCATGCAGCGACCGCCCCGGCCACGGCGCCAGGGCGTGATCTCCCGCGACATGCTGGTCAGGAGCTGGGGGTACCTGGGCCTGGTGTCGGCGGCCCTGGTCATGGCGGGCTACTTCTACGTGCTGTGGCGCGCGGGCTGGCAGCCGGGCGATCCCACGGGCACGGGCAGCCCCTTGCACCACGCCTACGTGACGGCCACCACGGCCACCTTCGCAGGCATCGTCACCTGCCAGGTCGGGACGGCCCTCGCGGCCCGCACCGATCACGCCGCGCTGCGCGACATCGGGGTCTTCTCGAATCCGCTGCTGCTCGCCGGTATCGCCTTCGAGCTCGCCTTCACAGCCGCCCTCGTCTACGCGCCCCCGCTCCAGCACCTCTTCGGCACGGCCGCCCTTCCCCTGGACGTCGTCCTGCTCATCGCGACCTTCCCGGTCCTGGTGTGGGGCACGGACGAGCTGCGGCGTGCCAAGCGGCGCCGTCAGCCGGCATTCGCGGCGCGCTCGGCTGTCTCGGTCCCGCCCTGGTCGAGGCGGAAGGGTGGGTAGGCGTCGGTCATGAGGTTGCGTAGGCGGCGACGCGCAGGACCCAGCGGTTCAATCCGACGACCAGGGCGAACAGGTCACGCGGATACCGGTCGGTGAAGGCCAGGGCGAAGCCCGCGATGACGGTCGGCAGGGTGATCAGACCGCCGCTCCACCCATGCACCCGCATACCGCCGGTGAAGAAGGCGATCACCGGGTAGTGCGGGATGAGCGGCTCTCCCGCTCCTTGGTCCTCGTCAACTGGTGGCTGCTCGCCTCCCGCTTCAGTTGCCCGGCGCAGGTCGGGCCGGCCCCGGGGAACGTCCATGGTCGTGGGCGTAGGCCCTGAAGACGTCCTCAGGGGTCTCTCCCGTGCGCAGAAATCGCTCGTCGAGCACGGTGGCCAGGTCCTCCAGTGCCGTGCGGAGCACCGATGCGGAGAGCCGGACGTCCGGATGGCGCGCCTCCGCCGCGTGGTCGGCCAGACCGACGGCGTGGCCGAGCTGCCCGGCCAGGGAGGTGTTCTCGTCCCCGTCGTAGAAGTAGTACGACTCGGCGTACTGCAGGAAGTCGACGGTGATGGTGGAGAGGGCCGAGGCGAGATCGTCCAGGAGCGCGGCGCCCCCGTCGGAGTCCAGCGCCTCGGCGGTGACCCGGCTGCGCCGCACGTGGGACAGCCGCAGGGCGAGCGCCCTGCGGCGGGCCAGTGCCGGGTAGATGCCGAGAATCCAGGCCACGGTCGCCGACAGCAGGACGAAGCCCACCAGGGCCTCCATGGGGGCGAGCACACGCAGCCAGCCCGAGGCCGGCGCGATGTCCCCCAGACCGAGCGTGGCCAGGGTGACCAAGGAGACGTAGAGGGCGTCGATCGGACCCGCGTGCCGGGCGGGCGCGAGCCCCGTGGCGTACGAGAAGTCCTCGGGCATGTGGGGCCAGTAGACGAGCCCCCAACCTACGGCCACCATGAGCGCCCAGACGGCGAGGACCGTCACCATGCCCATCGGGCCGGCGAGACCGGCCGACCGCCACCGCGCGCCGAGATGCGCCGACAGCCACCACGTGGACCTCATGACCAGCCTGCTCAGCCCGCCGTGGCGGGTCGGGTGCCAGAGGGTGTGGAAGAGGTCCCGGAGGATGAACAGCACCAGGAAGGCGCCTGTGAGCATCGGAAGCCACGTCATTACGGCACTTTTCCCCCAGCGGCGACGCACCCTCTCCGTCAGGGCACCGATCTCAGCCTGGTGGCGGACGGTGGGAGGCTGCGGGCGGCCGGGGCACGCCTACCCGTCAAGCGCCCGTCCGCGACTCGACGCGCTGCCGAACGACGGTCGTCAGTGTCGTCAGCCGCTTTGACGCCATGAGCTCCGGCGCCACCGGGCGATCGATGCGCCGCGCCTCATTCGGCAGCGCGGCGAGATCCGCTTCGAAGCGGGCGTGGGCAGCGGTCAGGGTGTCCGGCGGCTCCGTACGCAGCCCGTCGCGCATCACGGTCCGGCGCAGGGCCTCCGTGCCCGCGGGCGGTTCCTCGTCGGCCAGGCCGGTGACATCCCGAAGGCCGGGACCACGGAAGACCTGCTTCTGCCCCGGCGCCGTCACCTTCGCCGACGACAGCTTCATCACCGGGTGCCCGTCGTACTCGACCAGCTTGTACRCCGCGTCCAGATACGGGGCGTCGGCAGCCGTGCCGACCTTCGTCCCCGCGGCGAAGGCATCGATCTCCGCTCCCTCACGGACGAGCCGGTCGCTGCCGTACTCGTCCAGACCGCGACTCGCGATGATCCGCACGTCCCCCAGACCCGCCCCGTCGAGGGCCGCGCGAGCCCGGCGGGCCAGTGGGTCAGGGCACGACTACGCCCGGTCCTTGGCGGTGAGTTCGCACCGTACGTCCACCACGCCTTCGACGGCCCGCGCCAGGCGGGCAGCGAGCGGGACGAGCCCGCCGTCGCGGACCTCGCCGGACAGCGTCACGACACCAGCGTCGACACGGACGTCGACCTGGCGGTGGGAGAGCGGGAACAGGTGCTCGATGACCTCGTGGCGTACCTCGGTGGCGAGATCCTCGTCCGACCGGAGGAATACCTTCAGGAGGTCGGACCGGCTCACGATCCCCTGGATCGCGCCGCTCGCGTCCACGACCGGCAGTCGCTTGACGCCATGCGCGGCCATGAGGCGCGCCGCCTGCGGCAGGGACGCCTCGGGGGCGACGGTGACGGCGGGCGAGGTCATGAGGTCCTCGGCCCGGCGGGAACCGGCCTTGGCGGTGGCGTCGAGTCGGCGCAGCTGTTCGAGGAGTCCCAGGCGGTGGTCGTGGAACTCCTCCTTGAGCAGCAGATCCGCCTCCGAGACCACGCCCCTCACGCGACCCTCGCCCTCGACGACGGGGACGGCGGTCACCTTCCACCGCTGCATCGCGGTGACGATCTCCTTGAAGTCCGCGCCGGGCAGGACCGCGACGACCTTCCTGGTCATGACGTCGGCGACGGTGAGCGGCTGGGATGTCATCGCCTGTTCCTCACGTGAGGAGCCGTCGCTCCATGGCGGCGGCCACGGCGGCGGCCAGGGCCTCGCCGATGGCGGTGTTCTCCGCACACAGCTCCCGGACGGCCTGCCCGTCGAATTCGAGGGCGTGGACCTCGGTGGTCGCCGTGGCGCCATGGCGCCAGTGGTGGGGAGGGAGCATTCCCGAGCAGCCGAGGAGGTCGCCGGACACGAGCGTTTCGATGAGCGCGGTGCCGTGATCGGGGCGGTGCTCGTGCAGGCTGACGCGCCCCGACTCGATGATCCAGAAGCGGTCGGCGGGCTGTCGTTCACGGAAGATGGGCGTGTCCGCGGGAATGCGGACCGGTCTGGACTGCCGCAGCAGCCGGTCGCGTGCGTCCGGAGTGAGTTCGCTCAGCAGCATGGTCATGGTGCTCATACCGTGCCTCCAGCCCTTTCACGTACAGACTCCCGCGCCGCCCGCGGGCGCCGGGAGGGCCGGAAAGGCCCACATGGGGGGCCGACAGGCCCTGTCAGCGGACCAGCACGGCCTCACCCGACCGGGGCACGACAGCCGTCCATCCCAGCTCGTGGTCGACGCGGTCGCGCAGCGCCTCGGACGCGGCCGGCTCTCCGTGGACGAGGTACGTGGCGTGCGGGGGAGGGGCGCCGCGCAGCCAGTCGATGATCTGTCCGGCGTCCGCGTGGGCGGAGAAGTGGGGGACGTCAGCGACCTCGGCTCGTACGGGCACGTACTCGCCGAACATCTTGAGTGTCCTGGCGCCGTCGACCAGGTCCCGTGCGCGGGTGCCCGCGGCGGCGAACCCGACCACCACGACCGCGTTGCGCGGATCCGGGAGCAGTCGGTGCAGGTGGTGCAGGACGCGGCCCCCGGTCGCCATGCCGGCCGAGGAGACGATGACGGCCGGGCCGTGGACCTCGTTGATCTCGATGGACTCCTGGACGGTGCGCGCGGCGAGGAACGGTGCGGGGCTCAGCGCGGCCTCGCCCTCGGCGAGGATCTCCGGCCGCAGTTCGGCGGACCGCTCGCGCACCGCGTCCCGGTACACGTCGAGGGCGGCCAGAGCCATGGGGCTGTCCACGTACACCGGCACCGACCGGGGCAGGACGCCCGTCTCGCGCAGCCGGGTGAGTTCGTGCAGGACGACCTCGGTGCGGTCGATCGCGAAGGCCGGGATGACGACGGTGCCGCTCCGGGCGACGGTCCGGGCGATCACGGCGGCGAACTCCGACCGGGCGGACTCCTGGTTGTGGCGACGGTCGCCGTACGTGGACTCCACGAGCAGTACGTCGGCGCCGGAGAACGGTTCGGGCGGAAGCAGCAGGGGATGGTCCGGGCCGCCCCAGGTCTCCGGACGCGGCCAGGGTGTGGCCGTCCTCGAACGTCAGGCGGGCCCACGCCGATCCCAAGATGTGCCCGCCGTGGTGGAGCGTCAGCGAGGTGCCGGCCATGATCTCGACGTCCTCGCCCACCGGGACCGGGTCGAAGAACGCGAGCGTCTTCTCGACATCCGAGTCGTCGTAGAGCGGCTTGGCCGGGCGGTGCTTGGACCAGCCGTGCTCACCGGCGTGCCGGGCAGCCTCCATCTGGAGCCGGGCGCTGTCGCGCAGCACGATCCCGGCGAGCCGGGCGGTGTGGGCGCTGGTGAGGATCGGCCCCCGGAAGCCCTGCCGGACGAGGCGCGGCAGATAGCCGCAATGGTCCAGGTGGGCGTGGGTGACGACCACGGCGTCGACGTCTGCGGCGTCGCGCGCGAACCGCTCCCAGTTGCGCCTGCGCAGGTTCGCGAAACCCTGGAAGAGTCCGCAGTCGAGGAGGATCCGCGCATGGTCGCTCTCCACCAGGAACTTACTGCCGGTGACCGTCCCCACCGCACCCAGGAAACTGAGGAGTGCCGGACGGGGAGCGGTGGGTGCAGGGTGAGGGGCTGCCTCGGACATGGCCGGCCCTCCTTCGGAGTGGTCCGGCTTCCACCCTCGCATCCGCACCGGCCGGGACCGGAGGGCCCGAGCGGGACCCTTTCGGGGGCCGATCGGCTCATGCGCGCCTGACGGGTCCGGCAGAACCTGGTGGAGCGGGACCGCAGCGACGCGCGAGAGGAAGTGGGTGGGCGCCATGAAGGCACTCGTCTTCCAGGAGCCGGGCCGTATCGCCTGGCAGGACGTACCCGATCCGGCCGTCGAGGACCCGGCCGACGCCATCGTCCGGGTGGACGTCGTCACCATCTGCGGCACGGACCTGCACATCCTGAAGGGGGACGTGCCGGAGGTGACGCCCGGCCGGGTCCTCGGACACGAGGCGGTCGGCACGGTGGTGGAGACCGGAGACGACGTCCGGACGGTGCGGCCGGGGGACCGGGTCCTGGTCTCGTGCATCACCGCCTGCGGCAGGTGCCGGTTCTGCCGTGAGAGCCGATACGGGCAGTGCCGTGGCGGAGGCGGCTGGATCCTCGGCCACACCATCGACGGCACGCAGGCCGAGTACGTCCGGGTGCCCTTCGCCGACCTCTCGGTCCACCCGCTGCCGGAATCGATCGACGGCTCCGACGCGGTGCTGCTCGCCGACATCTTCCCCACGTCCTACGAGGTGGGAGTTCTGAACGGAGCTGTGCGCCCCGCCGACACCGTGGTCGTCGTCGGCGCCGGACCCATCGGTCTGGCCGCCGTCGTCACCGCCGGCTTCTACAGTCCGGGCCGGATCGTCGCCGTCGACTTCGCCGAGTCGCGGCTGGTCGCCGCCCGTTCCCTCGGCGCGGACGCCACCGTGAACGCGGGCGAAGACCCGGAACAACTGGTCGCGGACCTTACAGAGGGCCTCGGCGCCGACGTCGTCATGGAGGCCGTCGGCGTTCCGGAGGCGTTCGAGATGTGCACGCGGATGGTCCGGCCCGGCGGCACGGTCGCCAACATCGGAGTCCACGGCAAGCCGGCGACCCTCCACCTCGAAGACCTGTGGATCAAGGACGTCACGATCACCACCGGCCTCGTGGACACTTCGTCCACACCCTTGCTGCTGCGCATGATGGCCGCCGGGCGGCTGCCCTCCTCGTCGCTGGTCACGCACCGCTTCGAGTTGGGGCAGATGGAGGAGGCGTACGACGTTTTCGGTCGTGCGGCGGATACGGGCGCTCTCAAGGTCGCTCTCCGCGCGCCGTAGGGCGTGTGGACATGTCCGGTTCCCGCCACCGCCCGATTCAGGTCGCCGCGGTGGCGGACCGAGCCCCCCGACCGCTGCCGCCCCGCAGCCTGGTCCTGGACACGGACGGTGTGCTCCTCGACTCTGCCGGGCTGCACGCCACGGCGTGGAAGACCGCCCTGGACGCCTGTCTGGAAACGGTGGCGGGTGAGAAGCAGCCCCCCTTCGACGCGGACGCCGAATACCGGAGGTTCGTCGACGGGAAGTCCCGTTACGACGGGGTGGCGGCCCTGCTCGACGCCCGTGGCGTCGAACTTCCCGTGGGAACACCCGCCGACCCGCCGGGCCGTACGACGATCTGGGCGGTCGCGGCGCGCAAGGAACGCGCGTTCGTCGACCTGCTCCACACGGAAGGTGTCACGGCCTTCCCCGACGTACTGCCCGCTCTCACGGCACTGCGCACGGAGGGAGTGCCGTGCGCCGCGGTGTCCGCCTCCCGGCACGCTCGGGCGTTGATCCGCGCCGCGGGGCTCGACGCTCTCCTCGCGGTGATCGTGGACGGTGAGGACTCCGCGCGGCTCGGCCTGGCCGGCAAGCCGGATCCCGCGCTCTTCCTGCGGGCGGCGTCCCTCCTCGGCAGCCGCCCGCCGCGGACCGCGGTCGCCGAGGACGCGCTCGCCGGGGTCGAGGCGGCGAGGCGCGGTGGTTTCGGGCTTGTCGTCGGCGTCGACCGCACCCCGCTGCGAAGCGCGGCCGACGCGCTGGCCGAGCAGGGGGCCGACCTGACGGTTCCCGATCTCACGACCCTGGTCCGGAGCGTGTGGGGTGAGCGGGGATGACCACCGGCTGGACATGGCGGTACGACCGGTACGACCCGGAACGCGAGCCACTCGTCGAAGCGCTCTGCACGCTCGGCAACGGTCGGTTCTCCACCCGGGGCTCGGCTCCCGAGTGCTCTGCCGGAGGCGCGCACTACCCGGGTACCTATCTGGCCGGCTGCTACGACCGGCTCACCTCGGACGTCGCGGGCGAGCAGGTCGAGAACGAGGACCTCGTCAACCTTCCGAACTGGACGCTTCTGCGCTACCGCTGCCTTCCGGACGACGGTCCGGTGGGCCACTGGCTGACGCCCGACGCCGGGGAACTGAGCCACTACGACGTGCACCTCGACCTGCGTGCGGGCGTGCTCACCCGACGTCTGTACTTCGAGGACGCCCAGGGGCGAGGTCTGCGCGTCAGCCACATCCGCGTCGTGCACATGGCGGACCCCGGGCTGGCGGCCCAGTGCACCGTGTTCCGCGCCTACGGCTGGAGCGGTTCCGTCGAGGTGCGCTCCGTTCTGGACGGCGCCGTCACGAATGCCGGAGTCGAGCGGTACCGGCACCTCGAAGGGCGTCACCTCACCGACCACCGGACCGGATTCGGGCCCGAGGGCGTCGCCCGGCTCGCCTGCCGTACGACCGACCCTGGCATCAGGATCGCCATGGCCGTGCGCACGGTCACACGTCCCGTACAGCCCGTTCATGAGACGGCCGCCCGCACCGGCACCGTGCAGACGTACCGCCTGCCGATCGTGCCCCGCCGCTCGGTGATGGTTGTGAAGACCCTGGCACTGCGGACCTCGATGGACCGGCCCGCCACCGACCCCCTCGCCGCCGCCGTCGACACGATCGCCCGCGCTCCTGCCTTCCCCCGGCTGCTCGGCGACCACAAGGC
Organism: Streptomyces sp. adm13(2018); assembly: GCF_008042145.1. GTDB lineage: Bacteria > Actinomycetota > Actinomycetes > Streptomycetales > Streptomycetaceae > Streptomyces. Next base: position 17,122 of record NZ_RDBH01000127.1, on the reverse strand, counting down.
GGCCTGGCAGCGTGTCTGGGAGCAGGGCGAGCTGCACGTGCCCGGGGACGCGGGCCGCGTCCTGCGGCTGCACGTGTTCCATCTGCTGCAGACGCTCTCCCCGCACACCGCCGACCTCGACGTGGGCGTGCCCGCGCGCGGACTGCACGGCGAGGCGTACCGGGGGCACGTCTTCTGGGACGAACTGTTCGTCCTTCCCTACCTCGATCTGCACTTCCCCGAGGTGGCCCGAGCGCTGCTCATGTACCGGCACCGTCGGCTTCCGGCCGCCCGCGCGGCGGCTCGCCTCGCCGGTGGACACGGGGCCATGTATCCATGGCAGAGCGCCAGTTCGGGGCGGGAGGAGACACAGGAGATCCATCTCAATCCGCGATCGGGGCACTGGCTGCCGGACCACTCCCGGCTGCAGCGCCACGTGGGCTCGGCCGTCGCGTTCAACGTCTGGCGATACGCGCAGGCCACCGGAGACCGTGGATTCCTCCACTCCGCCGGGGCGGAGATCCTGCTCGAGGTCGCCCGGTACTGGGCCGGCGCCGCCGCGTTCGACCCGGCGCTCGGCCGCTACCGCATTCGCGGGGTCGTGGGACCGGACGAGTACCACGACGCCTATCCCGGTGCCGCGGACCCGGGAATCGACGACAACGCCTACACCAACGTGACCGCCGCCTGGGTGCTCTCGCGCGGCCTGGACCTGCTCCGCGAACTACCCGAGGCCCGCCGCTCGGAGCTCTCGGATCGACTTTCGTTGGACGAAGACGAAACTGCACACTGGGAGGACGTCTCCCGCCGCCTGTACGTACCGTTCCATCAGGGCGTGGTCAGCCAGTTCGAGGGATACGGAGACCTGGTGGAACTCGACTGGGAGGCGTACCGGGCCCGGCACGGCGACATTCGCAGACTCGACCGGATCCTGGAGGCCGAGGGCGACACGGTCAACCGCTACCAGGCGTCGAAGCAGGCCGACACCCTCATGCTCGGCTACCTCTTCCGGCCCGAGGAGCTGTACGGACTGTTCACCCGGCTCGGCTACCGGCTCGACGACGACGTGTGGAGTGCGACCGTCTCCTACTACCTGCGGCGCACCAGCCACGGTTCGACGCTCAGCAGCCTCGTCCACGGCTGGGTCCTCGTACGGCAGAAGGGCCCCGATGCCTGGCGCTACTGCGAGGAGGCCCTGCTCGCCGACGTCGCCGACGTCCAGGGCGGTACGACCGGCGAGGGCATCCATCTCGGCGCGATGGCGGGCACGATCGACCTCGTCGAACGCGGGATCACCGGCCTGGAAACAGGGCCGGAGGGGCTACGTGTGGCTCCGGTGGCACTGGCGGAGATCCCGCGGTTCACCTTCACCTTGTGCTGCGGCCGGCATCGAGGGGTGCGTCTGCGGGTGCTCCCCGGGCGGCTGGCCGTTCGGGTTCCCGCGTCGCCCGAGAGCCCGCTTGCCGTGCTGCTCCCTGGCGGTCGGCGGCTCACCGTCGAACCCGGAGAGGAGCGTTGGTTCCGTCTGTGAGGAGAGCTTCAGCCGAAGGAGAGCACCTCGGCGGCGGGTCGGCGCGGCGTGGCCTGCCCCTGGGGGCCGTAGCCCAGGCGGATCACCATGTGGACGAAGCCGATCGCCGAGCTGGGATCGCGCGCGTCGGAGCGGAGCTCGGGCCATTCCAGCGGCTGGGACATGAGTGAGGTGGCAAGGCCGTCGAGGGTGGCCTGCAGAAGGACGCGTTGCAGCGCCTGGCCGGCCTTCAGCCACTCCTCCGGCGTGTCCCCGACCGTGCCGAGCAGCGCGAGTTGCGGCTTCTTCTCGAAGCGCGCCGACGCACGGCCGGGCACGCGTCGGGGAGCGCCGAAGTCCCTGACGGGTGAGGTCACGTCGTACTGCCGTGGGCCGAAGGCGTACGCCGGTATGCCCTCGGTGCCGGGGCCTTCCCCGGCCGCACCAGTGCGTGTCCAGGTGGCGATCTCCTCGCGTACCGCCTCGTCCGCCGCCTCGAACAGTTCGGAGGCGTGGACGAGTTCCATGACGGTGTCGGTGTGCCACGCCCCCGGTACCACGAGTCGGCAGCCCTCCAGCAAGGCCGCCGCCCGGAGCCCGTCGACGACCTCCGGGGGGATCCGCTCCTTGGTGAAGGGGAAGCGGCTCGTGTGCCGTCGCGACAGGGCGTCATGGAGCCCGCCCAGTTCGCTGTCGGCGTCGTTGGTGGCGTCGAAACGTACGTCGGCGAGGTGCCAGGGATCGTCGGGAGAGGGCAGCAGCCGAACCACAGGATGCAGGGCCCGGTGCGCCGCGGCGACCCGCAGACCGAACAGGGCGGCGCCGCAGCCGAGGTGGAGGGCGCGATGATCCGGATCCTCGCGCGGCATGCGGCGCAGCGGGTCGCCGTGCAGGTGGATGACCCCGGTGGCCGGCTTGCAGACGAACGTCCAGGGCTGTGCGTTGTGCATCGAGGGAGCGGTGACGGCATCTTCGATCAGCGACGTCACGAGTGGTCGCGTCAGAGCGGTGGGAGACACGGTTCGTCCTGCCTGCGGTAAGTCACCATGAGGTGGCGTGTGGGGTCCGGGTGGGGGCTGCGAGGTAGGAGTCGTCCTCGTGGAAGGAAAGCTGGTCCACGACGGCCACGACGCCGTCCACGCGCTCGGCGAGTCCGACGAGCGTCAGGGCCTGGCTTCGCCGCCGGACACGGCCCTCCAGCGTCACCACGCCGTCGAGGACGTGCACGTCCACCGCGTCTCCGGCGAGGCCCATGACGTCCGTGAGGACGTCCTCACGGATACGGCGCCGTATCTCCGAGTCCGGGCGGAGGTAGACGCAGAGGAGATCACGGCGGGTCACGATGCCCACGAGTCGTTCCTCCTCGTCGACCACGGGCAGGCGCTCGACCCCGCGGCGCACCATGAGCCGTGCCGCGTCCGCCACGGTCTCCTCGGCGTGCACAGTGACGGCCGGCGCGGTCATGAGGTCTCGCGTGGCCAGTTCGTGGCGCGCCAGGAGGTCACTCTCGGAGACGACGCCGAGGACATGATCGTCCTCGTCCACGACGGGGACCCCGCTGATGTCGCGCTCGGCGAGCAACTTCGCCACATCCTTGAACGGCGTCGCAGGGACGGCGGGGACCACGTCGGCGGTCATCAGACTGCCGACTTTCAAGTGCTTCATCGCCGCGCCTCCTGTTCGTTCGAGAGTTCGGACGGTGCTGTCCCGCGTCACCACCCTCCGACGCGCGACTGGCGTCGGCGAGGGCCGAACGGTGCAACCTCGGGACCGAACGGGCTCGCCCTGCCGGGTCTGCGCCTCGGCCGGGAAGGGGCCCTTTGGTCCCGCCATTGCCCCCAGCGGCCCTTCGGCCATCCGCGACCAGCTGCCAGGGTGGAGGGAAGTCCCTCGGACCTGGGAGGAGCCATGAACGGAACCACGGCCCGTTCCGGTCTCGGCAGCGTCGTCGTCGGGGTCGACGGGTCGCCGTCCGCGCACACGGCGGTGATGTGGGCGGCGGAGGAGGCGGCCCTGCGGGGCAGCGCCCTCTTCCTCGTTCATGCGGCGGACACGGACCCACCGGCGCCGTTTCTGTCCCATGCGGAGATCGCCCGAATGCGACAGGCGGGGCGGGAGCTGCTGGACCGGACTGCCGAGGCGGTCACGGCGCGTCACCCCGAGCTTGTGGTGGTCAAGGAGATCACCGCCGGCTCAGTGCCCGGCAGTCTGCGCCGAGCCGCCGCCCTGAGCGGCACGATCGTCGTCGGCCACCGAGGGCTCGGTGGGTTCCCTTCGTTGTTGCTCGGTTCGGTCGGTCTTGAGGTCGCGGCCGAGGCCACCACGCCCGTGGTCGTGGTGCGCGGGGTTGAGGAGACCGTCGAAGCCGGGGTGGTTCTCGCGGCGGTCCGGGACGAGGCCGACGTGGGCTGCGCTCGCGCGGCGGCCCGCGAAGCCGTGCTGCGCAAGGTACCTCTGCGGCTCCTGCACGTATGGAGTGGAGGACTATCCGCCGAGCCCCGGGCGGTGCTGCGCAAGGGTAGCGACAAGAGGGCCCGCGATCACATACGCGCACTGTCGGCGATTTCGGACCGGGTCCAGGAGGAGTTCCCGAACCTGACGTTGCACGCTGAGGAGCAGCAGAGCCGCAGCGTACCCGGAGTTCTCGTCGACGCGTCCCACCATGCCGACCTCCTGGTCGTCGGCGGTCGGCGATCGCCCGGCTACCTCGGACCGACGCTCGGCCGGATCACGCTGGCTCTGCTGCAGCACGCCCATTGCCCCGTCGAGCTCATCCCACGGCAAGGGCCTGGACACGGGAGCACGTCATGACCGGCACATCGGATCGAAGAGACATCATTATCGGGATCGACCCGGTCAAGAACCGGCACATGGCCCTCGCCTGGGCTGCGGACGAGGCTCACCTGCGATCAGCGGCGCTGCGCCTGGTGGTCGCGATACCACCGCAGCACGACACCCAGCACGTCGACGACACGCCTCGTCACCTGGCGCAGCGGCAGGCCGGTACAGAAGCCCTGCGGAGCGCGCTCGAATGGGCGCAAGCCCGTCAGCCGGACACCAGGCCCACCTCCTCCCTTCTCGACGGGTTCCCGGCAGGCGTTCTGGCCGGTCTGTCCCACGAGGCCGGCATGATCGTGCTGGGCTCCCGGCATCTCAGTCGTACCGAGGAGTTGCTGAGCGCCGGCTCCCTGGTCGTTCCGGTCACCGCCAAGGCGCGATGTCCGGTGGTCGTCGTAGGCGACGCGGAGCACGTCACGCAGGCCGAGCCGTATCTCGTGGTCGGCATCGACGGCAGCGAGTCCTCCCGAGCAGCCCTGGCCTGGGCCTTCGAAGAAGCGGAACTCCGGCACTGCGCCGTGCGTGCCATCGCCGTCTGGCAGCCACCCGTCTTCTCCCTGCACAGCGCCGACACGCTGTTCCACTCCGAGCGTCGCCTGCTCTCGGAGACCACAGCGGGCTGGGCGCAGAAGTATCCCGACGTACGGCTCACTCACGAGGTCCCCATCGGTTCCCCCGTGGAGATGCTCTCCGAAGCGGCGGAGCACGCCCTTGCCGTCGTCGTCGGCCGTAGAGGCCGGGGCGGCTACAGCGGGATGCGCGTCGGCTCCGTCGTTCACGGGCTGCTGCACCGCGCCCACTGTCCGGTGATCACCGTCCCCGCCGGGTGAACGGGCCATGCCCGCGCCGGCGGACCGAGCGATCGCCCCGGTGGGAGAGTCGACGGGACTCACCCAGGCGGAGGCCGCGCGGAGGCTCGCCGACACGGGCCCCGACGAGGTGGCCGCGAGGAAGCCCGTACGGCTCCACAAGCTGGTCCTGGCCCAGCTGACCGACCCGCTGATCATGGTGCTCCTCGGCGCGGTCGTGCTGACCCTGGCGATCGGCGACCATCCCGACGCGATCGTCATCGGGCCGGTCGTCCTCGTGAACACGACCGTCGGCGTGGCGCAGGAGATCCGTGCCGACAACGCCGTCGCCGCCCTCACCGCCCCGCACGCGCGAGTGCGGCGCGACGGCGCGGTCCGTGACGTCCCGGCGGCGTCCCTCGGCGCCGGACTCGCGGCCCGGGCACTGGATCTCCCCTGGCAGAGGGTCCTCTTCCTTGCCCTGCTCGCCGCGCAGCTCGGGGTCGTGCTGGGGCTCGCACCCGACTCCTGACCAAGGAGAACCCGTTCCTCCCGCTGTCCGTCCTCGCCTCCGCTCTGCTTGGTGCAGCGGCGCTCTGCGTACCCTTCCTGGGCTCGGACCTGGAGACCCGAGCCCCTGGAGCTGGCGAGCGTCGGCATCGCTTTCGTCTGCGCACCCGTCGGCTTCGTGGCCGCACGCGTCCTACGGATCGCGTTCCACCCCACCCTGCCGACAGGAGGAGACGGCACATCCGGACTACGGTAAGAGTGCGCGCGTGAGGTGGAGACCGTGCGTCCGTCGCAGCCGGAGGTGTCGATGGGTCGTGAGGGCCCCGAGCCCGCGGACGGGAGGCTGCCGCGGTTGAGACTCGACGAGCTGCTCGACGAGGTCCAGGTGCGCATCGAAGCGGTGCGCGGCACAAGGGACCGGCTCAACGGGCTGCTCGAAGCCGTCATGTCCGTGGGCCGCGAACTCGACCTGCCCCAGGTGCTGCGCGGCATCGTGGAGGCGGCGGTGACCCTCGTGGACGCCGAGTACGGAGCCCTGGGCGTCATCGGAGACGACAACAGACTCTCCGAGTTCCTACCGGTAGGGGTCGGTGACGACGCGCGCGAGCAGATCGGCGACCTGCCCTCGGGACACGGGATCCTCGGCGAACTGATCCGCAATCCCGAGCCGCTCCGCCTCTCCGAGTTGTCCGAGCATCCCGCCTCGTACGGCTTCCCACGCCACCACCCGCCGATGCACTCCTTCCTCGGAGTCCCCATCCGGGTCCGGGACGAGGTCTTCGGTAATCTCTACCTCACCGAGAAGCGCGGAGGGGTGGACTTCGACGCCGAGGACGAGGCCGTCGTCACCACCCTGTCGGTCGCGGCCGGCATCGCCATCGAGAACGCCCGCCTCTACGAAGAGGGCCGACAGCGTCAACGGTGGCTGGCTGCGAACTCCGAGCTGACCAGCGACCTGCTGTCAGGCGTGGAGGAGTCCCAGGTCCTGGACAGGATGCTGGAACGGGCCGTGGACATCGCGGGCGCCGACATGGGGGTCTTCTACCTGGTCGGTGCGGGCGGCGAGCTGCGTGGCTCGCTGGCCCGTGGCGAGGGGGCCGAGGCGCACCGGGGCGTCGTCCTGCCCAGCAGCGAGGGAACCCTGGTCGAGGCTGCCCTCGCGCAGGAGGGCCTGGTCATGGTCTCCGACGTCGAGAACGAGCCCCGCATCACGGTGCAACCCGAACGGTGGAAGGGGCTCGGACCGGCGGTGGCCGTCACGGTCGGCACCAAAGAGCGCCTCAGCGGGGTGCTGATCCTCGCCCGGCGCCATGGACGGCCATCCTTTACGTCCGCCGAAGGCGCCGGACTGCCCGGATTTGCGGGACAGGCGGCACTGGCGCTCGAGCTGGCCGACCGTCGTCGTGACGCCGAACAGGTGAGCCTGCTGGAGGATCGAGACCGGATCGCGCGCGACCTGCACGATCTGGCGATCCAACGCCTGTTCGCCACCGGGATGACACTCCAGAGCGCCAAGCGCCTCGTCGAGCACCCGGAAGCCGTGGACCGGCTGACTCGGGCCATCGACGACCTGGACGCCACCATCAAGATCATCCGATCCACCATCTTCGGCCTCCGGGAACACGACTCCGTTGGAACCGTCCCGAGACTGCGAAACCGCGTAGTCAAGGCCGTGGACTCGGCGGCGTCGGCGCTCGGATTCGCTCCCGCGCTGCGTATGGAGGGCCTGCTCGACACCGACGTATCACCGGAGGCTGCCGAGGAGGTGCTCGCCGTCCTCGGAGAAGCGCTCACCAATGTGGCACGGCACGCCGGGGCCCGAAGAGTCGAGGTGTCGGTCGTGGCCGACGAGGGCGTGCTGGCGGTGACGGTGAGCGACGACGGGGTCGGCATCCCGCATGGCGGCAGGCGCAGCGGACTACGGAACCTGGCGGAGCGGGCCGAGCGGCTGGGCGGCACCCTGTCGGTCCACGCGCGTGGGGTGCCGGGCAGCGGCACGGTCCTGGAGTGGCGGATCCCCCTCCCGACCGAGCGGGAAGGCGCGTCTTAGGTCTCCCTGGCATCGTGCTCGTGGACCTGCGCGGCGATGACGGCCGCCTGGACGCGGCGCTCTACGCCGAGCTTGCCCAGCAGCCGTGAGATGTGGTTCTTGACCGTCTTCTCCGAGAGGTAGAGCCGCTTGGCGATCTGCCGGTTGGTGAGGCCCTCGCCGATGAGGTCCAGTACCGACCGCTCTCTCTCGGACAGCACCGCGAGCCGTTCGTCCTCCGGTGGCTTGGCCGTCTCGGGGTCGCGCAGCGAGTGCATCAGCCGGGCGGTGGTTGCCGGGTCGAGCATCGACTGGCCCGTGGCCACGGTCCGAACCGCCGATACCAGATCGGAGCCGTTGATCTGCTTGAGGACGTACCCGGCGGCGCCGGCCATGATCGCGTCCAGGAGGGCGTCCTCGTCGTCGAAGGACGTCAGCATCAGACATGCCACCTCAGGCATCCGCGAGCGCAGTTCCCGGCACACGGAGATGCCGTCACCGTCGGGCAGCCGGACGTCGAGCACCGCCACGTCGGGCCGCAGAGCGGGGCCCCTGGCCAGCGCCTGCTCAGCCGTCGACGCCTCGCCGGCCACCTCCATGTCGGGTTCGTCGTCGATCAGATCGCGAAGACCCCTGCGGACGATCTCGTGATCGTCCACGAGGAAGACCCGCGTGGGTGCGGCGGCTGTCGGACGATCGTTCATGGCGATCCCCTGGTGGTCGCATGCGTGGCCCACCCCTCAAGAGGATTGTCCGTCATCGAACGCCTCACGGGGCGGGAGCGAGCTCCATTCGGACGTCGACGACCCCCTCCACCGCACGCACGGCCCGGGCCACGAGCGGCACCAGCGCCCGGTCGGAGAGCTCACCCCGGATCGTGGCCACCCCCTCCGACACCGTGACGTCGAGTTCCGCCGGCGCAGCCGACGCGCTGAGCACGGAGCGGCGGACGTCCTCCTCGATCTCGGTGTCCGGGCGGAGGAACACCTTCAGCAGATCGCTCCGACTGACCACGCCCTCCAGCATGCCGACGCCATTGACCACGGGCAACCTCTTGACCCTCCGCGTCGCCATGATCCGTGCCGCCTCGGCGAGCGTCGCCTGCGGGTGGACGGTGACGGCCGGGCTGGACATGAGCTCCCCAGCCCGTAGCGCTCCGGCCTTCGCCGCCTCGGCGAACTCGTCAGGGCGGGGCTCGTCCGCGCGGAACTCCTCCTTCGGTAGCAGATCGGCCTCCGACACGACCCCGATCACCCGCCCCTCCCCTTCCAGTACGGGCAGGGCGCTCACCTTCCACTGGTCCATGAGGGCGACGATCTCCTTGTACGGAGCGTCCCGCCCGATCGCGACCGCGGTGTGGGTCATGACGTCGCTGACGGTGTAGCGAGAGGCGGGCATCACGTTCTCCCGAGGGTGAGAGGTCTACATGCCGCTCCCGTGCGGGGCGTACAGGTCCAGCAGCCGCACGCGGGCGGAGAAGAGACGGTGGGCGAGCATCTGCCCGACGAAGTGGTCCAGGGCGAAGCCGAAGCCCGGATCGGCGTCCATCATCATGCGCACGGTCGCAGCGTCGAACTCGTCCGCCCGGACCCTCGTCATGGCTTCCGCTCCGAACCGCCAGCGGTAGGGCTCGAACAGCCATGACCAGCCGAGCAGTTCACCGGCACCGACGCTGTCGACCACGGCCGGCCGCCTGCCGGGTACGTGGACGTCCAGCGTCACCGTGCCGGTACGGACCATCCAGAACCGATCCGCGTATCCGCCTTCCTCGAAGAACCTGGTGTCTTCCGGAACGTCCACCGGGGTGGCGCACCGCAGCAGTCGGTCACGGTGCCCGGCGGACAAGGCCGCCGTGAGCCGCAGGTTGGGGGGAGTGCTCATCGGGACCTCCTGGTCGGCGCTCCCTTCCACTCTGAACCCGCTGTGGGTGGAGAGAGGAGGGCCGGATGGTCCCCCGGAAGGGCTGTTCGGCCCGTGCGGTTCTCCGTGGTTCGGTCAGGCGACGTGGAGGGACGCGCCCCATGCCCTGGCGCGATCTCTCTCACCCGCGCGCAGCGGCCCTTCGGCGTCCTCGATGACGAATCCCTCCGGTTCCGCGACGAGTTCGTACCCATGGCCGCGCAGCCGACGTGCGATGCCGCCGGCGGCGGCGCCCGCGAGACGCATGTCCGCCCGGGTGTCGAAGGCCGCGGCGGCATGGGTTCCGGTGCCGGCCTTCGGGAGAGTGTCGTGGAACCAGTCGCGGACGCCGGGGCCCTCGGCGCCCACCTCGGGGGCGAAGGGACGCTCGTCGTTCTCGGCTTCCTTCGCCTCGGCCTTCAGCCCCATCCTCCGGCTCATCCCCGTCGTCATCCCCCGCATATGGGTCGGACCGCCGACGACCAGCAGGTCGGTGGGCCCGATGCGCTCCGGCACCGCGTCGACGACCGGCAGACACTCGACCTCGGCCTCGGGGTGTGCCGCCTTCACACCCTCCCCGATCGCGTCGGCGACGTCGCGCGTGTTACCGAAGAGGCTCTCGTAGACGATCACGGCGCGCATCACGTCTCATCTCCTCAGGTGTTTCGTTCGGCGGCCTCGGAAGCCGCTTCGATCGTTCGCAGCGCTCCGCGCAGCACGACGCCGACGCCGGGTGACACCCACGTCCAGTAGCGGCCGAACCGTGTGGTGGAGTCCGGGTCGGTGCACGCGGTGCGCGCTTCGTAGGTCAGGAGGGACCGCCGTGCCCCGTAGGGGTGGACGACGAAGGCGGCGGCCATCTTCGCCCAGCCGGGCTCGACGAAGCCCGCGAAGTCACAGGGTTCGACGCGGCGCCACTCGATGGTCGGTTTCCACACCCGGCCGACCGCTCCGAAGGCGAGTTCGCGCCCCGAGCGTTCCCCCAGGGCGACCCAGGGTCGGTCCTCCTCCTGACCAGTACCCGCGCCCGTTTCGAACAGATCGGACACCCGCATCGAAGACGGTGTGACCACCGGCCGTCGACGCAGTCGGGCCGGGGCTCCACGCGCCCACATGACCGCGTCGAACAACGGCGAGTGGATGGACAGCATGTCCAGATCACGGGCTGCGCGGTACACGACGTCCGGCGTGGCGGCGATCACGCTGCACTCCAGACGGGAGAACCGGAACTCGGGCAGAGCCGTGTCGAGCAAGAGGGGCTCTGCTGTCGTGCCCAGGTTCGAAGGGGTATTCATGTAGGCCTCCCGAATCCTCCACCACCAGTCTGGTCCAGAGGAGGGGCGAAGCGCTGGGGCCGAACGGCCCTGCTCTCGACTTCGATACCGCGGCCCTGTCGTCGTTTCATGGGGGAGGTGTGGGTGTCGTGTGGGGGAGAGGTAGTCCGGTTTGGTTGTGACGGCGTGAGCGTGGCCTGTGGGGGTCTGGGGGCCTGCTGGTGTGGGGTTCTATCGTTCTCGTCGAGAGTCTGCCGGTGTCTCTCGTGTGCTTCTTCCTTCTCAAGAGCCGGTGTGTCTTCGCTGGTCGCACCCTGCCCGCCCGATCCCGACACGCGCGGGGACGGTCCGACTCGTTCCGCACGATCGCCGCCTGGGTGGACGAAGGAGAGGACCGCGGCGAGCAAGACGGCCCGCCGGAGGAGCGCCTGACCTGTTCCGGGTGTTTCCTGGGTGCGTCGGTGGGGGTTGATCGCCGTGTGGAGACTGATGAGCCGGTGCTCGGTGATTACTCGAAGGCGGACGAGCCGCGCGTGCCCTTGCCGACTGCTTCGGAGGCCCGTGACGCGATCGGGTATGTGCGGCTGTTGGAGACGCTCGATCTCACCCCGCGCGGGCAGGCCTCTGACGAGCTTGCCGCGGATCTGGCCCGACGGCTCCCCGCGAACTAGCACCGGGCCGTGGTCCTGACCCAGGCCCGTGCCCGATTGTGAGCGTGAGGTCCGAACGAGACGCCCGCGGTGAACAGGGCTCCGGATGGTGGCGAAGAAGGCTACCCGCTGTCGCGCGTCGTCGTTCCTCCGTTTGGAGGAGTCTCGGTGGCCAGCGCCCCTGTACCGCGTTTGCCTGGGTGCGGACGTACGAAGAAGGGGGTGGCGGATGAAGGCCGGTCGCCGCGCGTATCTCACGTCGAGGCTGTGCCGGCCGGGTCGTCCGACGCCCGCCGACGCCACCTCGGGGGCGGTGACGGGGCTGTTCTCGATCCCGGAGGGGATGGCGTACGCGGCGATCGCCGGGTTCAATCCGGTCGCGGGCCTGTACGCGGGCGTGGTGCCCGCGATCGTGGGCTCGCTGACCTCCCGTACCGTCCTGATGGTCACGACGCTGACCAGCGCGATCGCGCTCACTTCGCAGAGCGTGCTGTCGGACGCGGGCCTCGACCCGAAGGACGCCGGGAACGTGGCCGTGCTGACGGTCATGGTCGGTGCGGTGATGCTGCTGATGGGCGTGCTGCGGCTCGGCGCGGTGATGAGTTTCGTGTCGAACGCGGTGATGACAGGGTTCTCCACCGGCATCGCCCTGCAGATCATCACGGGTGTGCTGAAGGACGCCACGGGCTACGCGCCGCAGGGGCACAACAAGCTGTATCAGCTCGGCGACTGGCTGGTGCACGTCGGGGACTGGGAGGGGGCCACGACCCTCGTCGCCGCCTGCACCCTCGGCGTCTGGGCGGCGGCGCGGGCGGTGAAGCGGCTGGAGGCGGTGGCCCTGCTGATCGCCATGGTCGTCGCGAGCGTCGGAGTGGCGGCCCTGTCCATCGACGTGGAACTGGTCGGGGGCATCGCCTCGATCCCCGCCGCCCTTCCCACCTTCACCGCCCCCGACG
>NZ_RDBH01000127.1:0-4589 GCF_008042145.1 Streptomyces sp. adm13(2018) | reverse complement strand
CGGCAGGGGTGGGTGCCGTGCCCCGGCCACGGTCCCGGCCGGGGCACGGCACCCACCCCTGCCGGGCCAGGCCCTACCGCCCGCTCCCCCTGTTGCATCCAGCGCTGCCCTACCGGGCCATGAGGGCGCTCACGGTCTTCCCGCCGTCCGCCCGGAGAGTGTCCGCGTCGGGCGGCTGCGGGCTCTTCTTCGCCTTGACTGAGCGGAGACCGCTGCACGCTTCGGCTGCTGCGCAATCCGTCCGGACAGAGCAGCCGGGTGATCGGCAAGGCCGTCGTCCTCAGCGGTCCCGCTGCCACCGGCGGTCTCGTCTGGGCGGGCGCTCCGTGGTCGGTCGTGGCCGTGGTCGCCGTCCTCGGCGTGGTGGTGGCCGGGCTGATCCTCACCCTGCTGATCGCGTTCCCCGACGACTCCGAGCACAAGAGGGACGTCTGGATGGCGAGGACGCGCTACCGCGGCCGCCGCGAGGAGCGCGCCCTGCGGAAGCGGGAGGAGCGCGCGGTGGAGACGGGAGGAACGCGAGCAGCGCGCTCGGCGGAAGCGGAAGGTACCCGCTGCTCGCCGGTCCCGTAAGGCCCCTCCCGGGGACAGCAGCGGTTGCAGCACCTATGGCCCGGCCCGCTCCTGTCCAAGGAGTGGGCCGGGCCCGTAGGTGTCCCGGTGCGCTGTACCGCCTGCACGACAGTGGGCTGCCAGGAGATGCACTGCACCAGGGCGATGCCCGTCAGTGGCAAGGGCGGTTACCGGTTACGGGCATGGGAGATCGCCCCCCGATGGTCCTGACCAGCGCGGACCGGCGTCCTCGCCAGCCGGTAACCATGTGGCGGATAGGCGGGCGGCACCGGGGTCACGGCCGGAGCCGGAGCACCTGCGCCGATCGACTGGGGCAGGCCGGGTGCATGCAGCGGACGCGCATGGTGCGCTGGGGGGAGCTGTGCTCCTTGAGCCGGCTGGCCGGAACGCCCCGGGCGCCGTTGTTCAGGAGCGCCGGGGCCCAGGATCGTCACAGTGGTGTGGAGGTCAGCGGTCGAGGAGGGCGATGCGGATGGCACGCTCGACGTGGGCGGCGGTGTTGGCGTGACCGTCGGCGTTGGGGTGGACCAAGGTAACGCGCTTGTTGATGAGGCCGCAGTTCAGGATGGTGCCGGGGAGTTTGGCGGGCCAGTAGTCCGCGGCGTCGCCGCAGATGCCCTCGACCCACTTCTCCTCGGCGGGCTGGCAGGCGTCGTGGCCGACGCTGGAGGAGTACACGTCGACGTAGCGGTCACCGAAGAAGGACGTGACCTGCTGGATCGTGTTGTTCAGCGGCTTGAGAGCGTTTTCGCGCAGCCAGTCGACGTCGGCGTGCTTGATCGAGCCCAGCTCGCTCAGGGCGGGGCGGTTACAGGTGTTGCCTTCCTGCGGCAGGACGGCCGGGTAGCCGACCGTGATCACCTTGGCGTTGGGCGCGGCCTCGTGCACCCTGGCCAGCATCTGGACGTATTCGTCCTGGACCCGGGCGAGCTTGTCGGTGATGTTCTCCTCGCCCTCGGGCGGGTTGGTGTAGTACTCCTGGCAGGTTTCGCCGGGGATCGCGCCCAGTTGCAGGCACTTGAGGAGCATGCCGCCGAACGGCAGGCTGTTGCCGCCGACGCCGATGGTGACGATGTCGGTCTCCTTGCTCAGCTTGGCCCGCTTGATCTGTGTGTCCACCGCGGACCATCCCTCGACGGGAGGCTGAACCGGGCTGATGGGCACCTGCTTGGCCTCGGCGATGTCGGCGATGGTGGCGTTGCCGCAGCTGACGTTGGCCAGCTGGACGTACTTGCCCGGCGGGAACTCCTCCAGCTCCCGCTCGACGAGGCCCGGGTAGGCGCCGCTGGTGCGGTCGCAGCCGTCGCGCGACGCCTCGCCGAGCGCGGGCTGCGGCTCCCCGACGAAGCCGCCGGCGGTGTACGAGTCGCCCAGCGCGGCCCACTGATACTGATCAGCCGCACCGGCCGAGCCCGAGGGCACGAGCGCGGACGCCGCCGCCAGCGCGAGGCCTACGGTCAGCACGCTCGTGCGCAGGCGGGAGACAGGGTGTCGCATGGATCCTCCAGAATCGGCAGAAGGCGGCCCGGGACCGAAGCGTGCCCCAGACCGGAAAGCACCTCGGCCAAGATCATCTAGGCGATCCGGTAAGCCCTCCAAGCGACTTGGRCCTGTAACCCCCGATCGAGCTAAATGGTCAGATCTTCGCGCCACCGTCTGCCTCTGCCCCACTCCACCCCGCCCGGAGCGACCGGACCGACCACGCCAGCGCAAGATCACTTTCGACACGCCCTAGAAGTCGGCGGTCGTCTTGATGTTGAGGATCGTCGCCCATGCCGCGCGGTCGGGCCGAGGGCCGGGCCCCCGGAGCTCCGCCGCGTCGGCCGTCTCCAGATCAAGGAGCTGCATGGCGCTGTCCGTGGGCCGGCAGCCCCAGGGCTCTCGCCGGTCCGTCGCCGAAGCTTCGGCGGACCGCTCGTGACGTCGGGATGCGCCGGATCGCATCTCGGGGCACGGTAACCAAGGTGCCGCCGCCCCGCCGGCAACCCCCTCTCGCAAGGAGCCTCCCATGTCCGAGCGCAACACCGTCCTGCGCAGCCTCCACGACGTCGGCCTGGCCGCCTGGTTCGGCGGATCCCTCATGGGCGCCGTCGGCCTCAACGGCGCCGCGAAGGACCAAGGCGACACCTGGCAGGCGCAGGCCCGGATCGCGAGCTCGGGCTGGGCCAAGGCGAAGCTGCGCTTCCGTGTGGGCGGCCCGGCAATCCTTGGCGTCTGGGTCAAGGCGGCGTCGGCCGACGCGAAGTCGTGGAGTGGCTCAGATCCCGTGGCAGGGACGACGCCGTCCTCACCTTCACTGCCACCGCCGGCGAGAAGTCGCGTCCGGAGAAGCTGGACAGCTGAGGGCGGCCTCCGGGTGGCCGGAACGATCTGACCGCTTCGGGGGTGCCGCCCGGTCCCCCGAGCTGGTCCCAGCGGGCCGGGCGGCACTTCACGCGTGGAGGCCGGTGGACCCGCCGAGTCCGTCCGCACGCGGCGCCCGCGTTCTCCAGCCGTAGAATGATCTCGTGCCCGCCCGGCAGGCTGCATCCGGTACCGACGATGGCTGGTCCACGAACTGCGGCTCCGCGACCTGGCGTACGCCTGCACGGGCGGCCGTCGCCGGCTGACGCTACGGGCCGTCGGATCGGGGATGGGACTTCGTCGTCACCATCGCCACCCCCGCTCCTGTCTGAATGGGGGCGCGCCGTGACGAAGTCCTCTTCCGTGACCAGATTGAACGGGCGGGTCCCGGGGCGCTGCCCCGGGGCCCGCCGAAAGCTCACACTGCCCTGATGGAGAAGATCTGGTTGGGGTTGTACGTGCACGTCCACAGCCGTGCGGGGGCGCCGTCGTTCATGCTCCAGTCGGCTATCTCAAGGCACTTCTGAGGGGAGTAGTTGTAGTCCATGGAGAGGCCGAAACCGCCGTAGAAACGCTGGTTGAGACCGTAGTGGCAGCCCCACTGGTCGGCGGCCGCACCGTTCCCGGTCGCCCAGCCGGCGATCTCCAGGCACTTGCCGCTGTTGACGTTGATGTAGTAGCTGGCATTGCTGTCGTTCGAAACGCCCCAGCGGTACCACTTCTGGTTGTCACCGTAGTGGCACGTCCACTGACGCACGGCCGCGCCGTTCGCCTTGCTCCAGTCCGCCACCTCAAGGCACTTCCCAGAATTCTCGTTCTGGATCACGACGGTCCCCAGGTAGATGAAGGTCGGCTCCGCCGCCTGGGCCGGGGCGACCGAGAGGCCGAGGATGAGACCGAGGGAGGCCGCGAGAGCGAGCAGGCCGTGTCGAGCACGGGCGAAAACGGTGAGTTTCATGGTCCTCTGCAATCAAAGGGAAGAGTCCGGCGGTTGGCCGGAAAATGATGATCATGATCGCACAGGTTCGATGGCCGACCGGAACCTTGGTGACCGACTTGGGGAATGACACGAGATACGACCGGACGGCTGGGCGGAATCAGTTCCTCCGCTACGCTCCGCCGCCGTTTCTTGTCGTCACTACCCGCAGAGGACTCAAGGACGACGAACCGTGAAGCGGTACCGGGTGATCGGCTACCAGAACCGCTCCACCTCGCCACGAGGCAGACTCCGAGTCGAGCGAGTCGCCTGCACTACGGTCCCGTAGCAGGGCGAGCACACCGTGCCCTTTCGTCCGTTCTGGTCCGGGACGTACGCCGCGCCCTAAGCCCGGGCTCGACACCCGCCGCCGGCGGTACGCCTCCTGGCGGTCGCCGAGGCGGGCCGGGTCCTGACCCTGGAGAGCGACCTGTACGCCCCCGCCGGCGCCGGTTCGCTGCTGTGGCTGGGACAGGCGGCCGTGACCGTGCCCATCGAACCGGGCGCCGTCGAACAGCCGCACCTTTAGTACTTCCCAACACCCTGGTCAGGGCCCTGAGGAACGCCGCCGCGGCAGTCTGCACCTGGAACTGAACATACGGGCCGTACTGCCCCAGACATCCGTCCACCCCCGCTGCCCCGGCCTACGGCTGCGCCTCGATGTCCCCGAGGGCTACTGGCTCGAGCAGCTCGAAGG
>NZ_RDBH01000126.1:3839-35379 GCF_008042145.1 Streptomyces sp. adm13(2018) | reverse complement strand
GCCGCGACTTCGACCCAGCCCTCGACATCGAGGCCGAGGCCGCGTGCGGCTCGCCGGGCGGACTCGCGTTCCTCCGGGCGGCCTTCGCCGACAACGGCGCCGCCCCCGCCCCCTTCTTCGCACCCCTCGTGGACGAGCACCGGCGGATCCACGCCGAGCGGGTCGTGGCCGCGCTGCTCGCGCGGGCGCGCCAGGACACCGGCCGCGCCCTCGACGTGCCCGTGCGCCACGAGTGGTCCGACGTGCCGGACGGGATCGGCCGCGTCTCGGTCGGTCACGAGATCGTGAACGGCCTCGACCCGGTCGACATCGCCGTCTCGGCAGCGGAGGGGGTCCAGTGCCACCTCGCCGAGCGCGAACGGCTGGTCTGGCCGCTCTGCCCCGACCACCGCACCGGCCCCCACGCCACCCGCACGCCCGAGGGGGCGGCCTGGGTCTGCTCGGTCACCGGTCACGTGGTGGCACCCGTACCCGGCTGACCAGGAGAGGGCCGGTGGCGCGGGGTGCTCGTCGCGTGCGTCAGGATGGGGGCATGACCGAGATTCGCACCCCCCGTCTCCTCCTCCGGCGCTGGAGCGACGACGACCTTGTCCCGCTGGCCGAGATCAACGCCGATCCCGAGGTGATGCGCTGGATCGGGGACGGCTCGGTCCGGGACCTGGAGGAGACCGCCGAGGACATCGAGCGGTACGAGGAGGAGTGGGACGAGGAGGGCTTCGGCATCTTCGCGGTCGAGCTCCTCGGCTCGGGCGAGCTCATCGGCTTCGCGGGCCTCTCCGTGCCCGAGTTCCTCCCCGAGGCGATGCCCGACGTGGAGATCGGCTGGCGGCTGGGCCGCCAGTACTGGGGACAGGGCTACGCCTCCGAGGCCGCGCACGCGGTCCTGGAGTTCGCACTCCAGGACCGCGGACTCGACCGGGTCGTCGCGATCACCCACATCAGCAACCGGGCCTCCGAGAACGTCATCGGCAAGCTCGGCATGACCGGGGAACGCGAGACGAACCATCCGGCCTTCGACGTCCCCCTGCGGATCTACGCGATCGACCTCACCGAGTACGAGGCCTGACGCCCCGGACCGGCTCAGTGGCGCTCGGGGAGGTCCCGCTCGGCCGGCAGTGACGTGAGGTCACGGGCCGTGGACGGGGCGGCGGCCCGCGAGGACGCCGCGGGAGCCGGCTTCTTGCCGCAGAACGCCGCCTCCAGCGTCCCGCCGAGCGCCGTGTTGGCGGCACCGCGGTTCGAGGTGTTCGCCATCGCCGCGAGGCTACGGCGCCCGTCGCGGGTCGAGAAGGTGTACGTGTAGAAGCCCTGCACCGTGCCGGTGTGCCCGTACACCTGCGTACCGCACGACAGGTCGTAGCGGCGCAGACCGAGGCCGTAGAACCGGGTGTTGGTGGCGTCGGTCGGCGTGACCGTGGTCATGGCCTCCATCATCGCCGGGGACAGCAGCCGGCCGCGCAGCAGGGCGCTCGTGAAGGTGTTCAGGTCGGCGGGGTTGGAGATGACGGCACCGGCGGACTGGGCCCAGGAGACGGTCTGTTCCGTGGAGTCCACCAGCGCGCCGCCCTCCTCGTCCGGGTGCAGGTAGCCGCGCACGTGGGCGCCCTTGATGCGGGTGTCGGGGTGCACGTAAGAGGTCTTGGTCAGCTTCAGCGGCTTGAAGATGCGGCGCTCGTACGCGTCGGCCACGGGACGTCCCGTGAGCTTCTCGATCAGCATGCCGACGACCACGAAGTTGGCGTTCGAGTACTGGTAGGAGACGCCGGGCTGGGTGGTGCGCGGCTCGCTCAGCGACAGGTCGACGAGCTCCTGGTAGCTGAACACCCGGTTCCGCACGGACTCGAAGCCCGGCACCGTGTGCTCGAACATCGCGTTCGTGTAGTCGGCCAGACCGCTCCGGTGGGTCAGCAGGTGACGGACCGTGATGCGGTCGTCGGGGAGCAGACCGGGGAGGAACCGGTTCACCGGCGCGTCCAGCTCCAGTCTGCCCTCCTCCACCAGCTGGAGCAGGACGACGGTGGAGAACGTCTTGCTGACGCTGCCGATCCGGAAGCGCGACTGGATCGCCATGGGCGCATTCAAGACCCGGTCCTGGACGCCGACCGTCCGGCTGCGGACGCCGTCGGGGCCGGTGAAGCGGGCCATGGCGCCCGGAGCGCCGTTGGCCATGGCCGAGTTCAGCGCCGCGACGACACCGTCCATGTCGGGCGCGGGGACCGCGGGCGTCGTGGCGGCGGTGGCCGGGACGGGCGCGGCGGGTGCGGCGAACGCGCTGGTGGCGGGGGTGAGGCCGGCGGCGAGCGCGGCGACCAGGGTGGCACTCACGGCCAGGCGTCGGTGCGACGACAGGGGCACGGTGATTCCTCTACTTCTTCCGAATCGTTCGACACGGCGCGCGCCCGACGCGCGCCGCGGGGCGCGGGGGCACCCGGCCGTCGGGCCGGGCCCCGGGACCCATGGATCATGAGTGCCAACGCCCCGGAACGGTTCCTGACACGGGCCGCGGGTTGTGGAACCCGGCCGTCCGTCACCGGCCGGGCCGCGCCCGCTGGGAGAGCCGGGCGCCCGCGCCGGGCCGGCGGCCGCGTCACGACCACCGCGCGCGGGCACACGGGAGGGCCCCGCCGGTCGACGAAGCCGACCGGCGGGGCCCTGGGATCGCACGGGGTCCGCCGCTGCCGGGCCGGCCCGCACGGGTGCGGACCGGCCCGGGTGGATCAGACGGTGTCGAACCGGTCCAGGTTCATGACCTTGTCCCACGCGGAGACGAAGTCGGTCACGAACTTCTTCTTCGCGTCGTCGCTCGCGTAGACCTCGGCCAGCGCGCGCAGCTCGGAGTTCGAGCCGAAGACCAGGTCGGCGCGGGTGCCCGTCCACTTGACCTCGCCGGTGGCGGAGTCGCGGCCCTCGTACGTGGTGGAGTCCTCGGACGTCGCCGTCCAGGTCGTCCCCATGTCGAGCAGGTTGACGAAGAAGTCGTTCGTCAGGGTGCCCGGGGCCTTGGTGAGGACGCCGTGCGCGGACTGCTGGTGGTTCGCGCCCAGGACGCGGAGGCCACCGACGAGGACCGTCAGCTCCGGCGCGCTCAGGGTCAGCAGGTTCGCGCGGTCGACCAGCAGGAACTCGGCGGGGAGGCGGTTGCCCTTGCCGAGGTAGTTGCGGAAGCCGTCGGCCTGCGGCTCCAGGGCGGCGAAGGACTCCACGTCCGTCTGGTCCTGCGAGGCGTCCACACGACCCGGGGTGAAGGGCACCTCGATGTCGACGCCGCCGTCCTTGGCCGCCTTCTCGACGGCCGCGGCACCCGCGAGGACGACGAGGTCGGCGATCGAGACCTTCTTGGCGCCCGCCGCGTCGAAGGAGGCCTTGACGCCCTCCAGCGTGCGGAGCACCTGCGCGAGCTCGTCCGGGTTGTTGACCTCCCAGTTGCGCTGCGGCTCCAGGCGGATGCGGCCGCCGTTGGCGCCGCCGCGCTTGTCGCTGCCGCGGAAGGAGGAGGCCGAGGCCCAGGCCGCGGAGACCAGCTGCGCGACGGTCAGGTCCGAGGCGAGGACCTGCTCCTTGAGGGAGGCGATGTCCGCCGCGTCGAGGGTCTCGCCCTCGCGGGCCGGCAGCGGGTCCTGCCACAGGAGGACCTCGGAGGGGACCTCCGGGCCGAGGTAGCGGACGACCGGGCCCATGTCACGGTGCGTCAGCTTGTACCAGGCCCGGGCGAAGGCGTCCGCGAACTGCTCGGGGTTCTCGTAGAAGCGCCGCGAGATCTGCTCGTACGCCGGGTCGAAGCGCAGCGACAGGTCGGTGGTGAGCATCGTCGGGAGGTGCTTCTTCGACGCGTCGTGGGCGTCGGGGATGATCGCCTCGGCGTTCTTCGCCACCCACTGGTGCGCACCGGCCGGGCTCTTGGAGAGCTCGTACTCGTACTCGAAGAGGTGCTTGAAGAAGTCGTGGCCCCACTGCGCGGGCGTGGTGGTCCAGGTGACCTCCAGACCGCTGGTGATCGCGTCGGCGCCCTTGCCGGTGCCGTACGAGTTCGCCCAGCCGAAGCCCTGCGCCTCCAGGGGAGCGGCCTCGGGGTCGTCGCCGACGTTCTCCGCGGGGCCGGCGCCGTGGGTCTTGCCGAAGGTGTGTCCACCGGCGATGAGGGCGACGGTCTCCTCGTCGTTCATCGCCATGCGGCGGAATGTCTCGCGGATGTCGCGGGCCGCAGCGACCGGGTCCGGGTTGCCGTTGGGGCCCTCGGGGTTGACGTAGATGAGGCCCATCTGGACGGCGCCGAGCGGGTTCTCCAGCTCGCGGTCGCCGGTGTAGCGCTCGTCGCCGAGCCAGGTGGTCTCGGGGCCCCAGTAGACGTCCTCGTCGGCCTCCCAGACGTCGGCGCGGCCACCGGCGAAGCCGAAGGTCTTGAAGCCCATCGTCTCCAGCGCCACGTTGCCCGTGAGGATCATCAGGTCGGCCCAGGAGATGTTCTGGCCGTACTTCTTCTTCACCGGCCACAGAAGGCGGCGGGCCTTGTCCAGGTTGCCGTTGTCCGGCCAGCTGTTCAGCGGCGCGAAGCGCTGCTGACCGGCGCCGGCGCCACCGCGGCCGTCGCTGATGCGGTACGTGCCGGCGCTGTGCCAGGCCATGCGGATCATGAGCGGGCCGTAGTGGCCGAAGTCGGCGGGCCACCAGTCCTGCGAGCTGGTGAGCACCTCGGCGATGTCGCGCTTGACGGCCGCGAGGTCGAGGGCGTTGAACGCCTCGGCGTAGTCGAACTCCTCACCGAGCGGGTTCCCCACGACGGGGTTGGTGGCGAGGATCTTCAGGTTGAGCCGCTCCGGCCACCACTGGCGGTTGCCGCCACCCTGGGTCGGGTGCGCGGCGCGGCCGTGCGCGACCGGGCAGCCGCCCGTGCCCTCGGGGGCGGGGTCGGTGACGATTGCGTCGTGGTTCTCGGACATGCAAATCCTTCCGGACGGGGCGGATCTCGGTGCTCAGCCGGGGCGGGCACCAGTGGGGTGTCTCGTGCCCGACCGGAGCCGCGGTGTGCTTGGCTATCGCCGGAAGCGATCCTACAATGGACAGAGTCCAAGTCAAGAACCACGCCAACCGTTCGAAGGGGTGGGCCGAAAATGAGTGACCTGCTGGAGCGCCTGCGGGCGCGTGGCTGGCGCATGACCTCCCAGCGTCGCGTCGTCGCGGAGGTCCTCGCGGGCCAGCACGTCCACCTCACGGCCGACGAGGTACACGCGCGCGCCGTGGAGAGCCTGCCGGAGATCGCGCGGGCGACCGTATACAACACCCTGGGCGAGCTGGTGGCCCTCGGCGAGGTCGTCGAGCTCTCGACCGACGGCAGGGCGAAGCGCTACGACCCGAACGCGCGCCGGCCGCACCAGCACCTGGTCTGCTCGAACTGCGGCATCATCCGCGACGTCCACCCGACGGGGGACCCGCTGGACGTGCTGCCGCCCGCGGAGCGGTTCGGCTTCACGGTCTCGAAGGCGGACGTGACGTACCGCGGACTCTGCCCGGCCTGCGCCTGAGAGGGCCGCTGTGGCCGGTCGTCCGCGGCCGGGAACGGCAGGAGCCCCTCCACCCTGGCGGTGGAGGGGCTCCGCTGCGTGGCGCCGGCGGGCGGCGCCGGTGCCGCTACTTGAGCGCGGCGAGCGCGTCGTCGTAGCTGGGCTCCTCGGCGATCTCGCCGACGAGCTGCGCGTGCAGCACGGTGTCGTTCTCGTCGAGCACGACGACCGCGCGGGCGGTCAGGCCGGCCAGCGGGCCGTCCGCGATCTCCACGCCGTAGTTGGTGTGGAACTCACGGCCGCGGAGCGTCGAGAGGCTCTTGACGTTCTCGAGGCCCTCGGCGCCGCAGAAGCGGGCCTGCGCGAAGGGGAGGTCGGCGGAGATGCAGAGCACCACCGTGTTCTCCAGCGAACCGACCTTCTCGTTGAAGGCGCGGACCGAGGAGGCGCAGGTCGGCGTGTCGACGCTCGGGAAGATGTTGAGGACCTTGCGCTGGCCGGCGTAGTCCTTCAGCGACTTGTCCGCCAGGCCCTCGGCGACGAGCGTGAAGTCGGGAGCCTGGCTTCCCGGGGTCGGCAGGGTGCCGTTGACCTGTACCGGGTTGCCCTTCAGCGTGACCTGGGCCATGGGGGATCTCCTTAGGACGATGTAAGTGACAACGAGGGGAATCGTACGACGCCCGGTACGCCCGGAAGGCCATCGAGATCATGGACGCCCGGTCCGGTGGGCGATCACCGACCACGCCGGCGACCGACCGGGCCGGACGTGCGGGGGAGTGCAGACCTCTTGACGCCCCCTTACTTCACTTCTTAAATCATGGAGGCGACCGAACCCCGTCAATGTCATGGACATGGCAGATGTTTGCTCGCCTCCCCCCACACCCGACGGAAGTGAGAGCCATGCCCTCCGCCCGCACAGCACGGCGGCCGTTGTTCACCGCCGTGACGGCACTCGCCCTGGCCCTGGCCACAGCGGCGCTCGGCCCCACCGGCCCCACCCGGAACACCGGCCCCGCCGACACGACCACCGCCCTCCGCCCGGCGGCCCAAGCGGCCGCCGTCACCTTCTCCGACACCTTCGACGGCGCCGCCGGCCTCCCCGTGGACGGCTCGCGGTGGCAGATCGAGACCGGAGACAACGTCAACAACCACGAGCGGCAGTACTACACGGCCGGCAACCGCAACGCCGCCCTCGACGGCCAGGGCCACCTCGTGATCACCGCCCGCAAGGAGAACCCCGGCAACTACCAGTGCTGGTACGGGCGGTGCGAGTACACCTCGGCACGGCTCAACACCGCCGGGAAGTTCACCGCGCAGTACGGCCACGTCGAGGCCCGGATGAAGGTGCCGCGCGGCCAGGGCATGTGGCCCGCCTTCTGGATGCTCGGCAACGACCTCGGCCAGGTCGGCTGGCCCGCCTCCGGCGAGATCGACATCATGGAGAACGTCGGATTCGAGCCGTCCACCGTCCACGGCACCCTCCACGGCCCCGGCTACTCCGGCTCCGGCGGCATCGGCGCGGGCTACACCCTGCCCGGCGGGCAGGCCTTCGCCGACGCCTTCCACACCTTCGCCGTCGACTGGTCGCCCGGGAAGATCACCTGGTCGGTGGACGGAAACGTCTTCCAGACCCGTACGCCCGCCGACCTCGGCGGCCGGGCCTGGGTCTTCGACAAGCCGTTCTTCCTCATCCTCAACCTGGCCGTCGGCGGCTACTGGCCCGGTGACCCCGACGGTTCGACCGCCTTCCCGCAGCAGCTCGTCGTCGACCACGTCCGCGTCACCACCGCCGACACGCCCGTGACCGGGGGACCGATCACCGGCATCGGTGGCAAGTGCGTCGACGTGGCCGCGGCCAACAGCGCCAACGGCACGCCCGTCCAGCTCTACGACTGCAACGGCACCGCCGCCCAGAAGTGGACCATCGGCACCGACGGGACGGTCCGGGCCCTGGGCAAGTGCCTCGACGTCACCTCCGCGGGCACGGCCGACGGCACCCCGGTCCAGCTGTGGGACTGCAACGGCACCGGAGCCCAGAAGTGGACCGCCAACGCCGCCCGGGACATCGTCAACCTCGGCTCCGGCAAGTGCCTGGACGCCACCGGCAACAGCTCCGCCAACGGCACCAGGCTGCAGATCTGGTCGTGCGGCGGAGCAGCCAACCAGAAGTGGACGGTGACCCGCTGAGCCCCCGCCCGGGCCCGGGCGGGGGCACGCCGACCCGCTGAGTCACGGCTCCGCCCGGGCCCGGGGGCCGCTGACCCGCGGAGCCGTCCGCAGGTGACGCGGGCGCCCCGCCTACGCTGGTACCCGTGCCGCCCACTCCCCGCCTTCACCGCGTCGCCGTCCTCGTGCTCGAAGGGGCGAAGCCGCTCGACGTCGGCATTCCCGCGCAGGTCTTCACCACCCGCGCGAGCATGCCGTACGAGGTGAGGGTGTGCGGTGCGGAACCCGGGCTCGTCACCGGGGGCGACGGCCTCTCGTACGCCGTCGCCCACGGCCTCGACGCCCTCGCCTGGGCCGACGTCGTCTTCGTCCCCGGCTACCGCTTCCCCGACCGCGAGGACCCGCCGCGGGGTGTGGTCGACGCGCTGATCGCCGCCCACGACCGCGGCGCGCGCCTCGCCGCGATCTCCACGGGCGCCTTCGCCCTCGCCGCCACCGGCCTGCTCGACGGCAAGCGCGCCACCACGCACTGGCACTACACCCAGGCCCTCGCCGCGAAACGCCCCCTCGTCCGCGTCGACGAGAACGTCCTCTTCGTCGACGAGGGCAGCGTGCTCACCTCCGCCGGCGCCGCCTCCGGCATCGACCTCTGTCTCCACATCCTGCGCGGCGACCTCGGCGTCGCCGCCGCGAACCACGCCGCCCGACGCCTGGTCGCCGCCCCCTACCGCAGCGGAGGCCAGGCGCAGTACGTGCCGCGCAGCCTGCCCGAGCCGCTCGGCGAGCGGTTCGCCGCCACCCGGGAGTGGGCCCTGCACCGGCTCGGTGAGCCGCTCACCCTGGACGCCCTCGCCCACCACGCGGCCGTCTCGGCGCGCACCTTCTCCCGCCGCTTCGTCGAGGACACCGGCTACACGCCCATGCAATGGGTCATGCGGGCCCGCGTCGACCTCGCGCGGGAACTCCTGGAGCGCTCGGAACGGAGCGTCGAGCAGATCGCCGCCGACGTCGGCCTGGGCACCGGCGCCAACCTCCGGCTGCACTTCCAGCGCATCCTCGGCACCACGCCCAGCGACTACCGGCGCACCTTCACCAAGGGCGAGTAGACCCCGCTTCACCAGGGGGAGTCGCCCCCGCCGCGCGAGCCCGACGACCTTGGCGCGATCCTTTCGGACCGTGGCGATCGCGCCTCTGTCAGGACCGTCCCCACCGCGCGAACCTGGAGTCACCGCAGAAGGGACACTGTTCATGACTCGCATCGCCATCAATGGTTTCGGTCGCATCGGACGCAACGTGCTGCGCGCCCTGCTGGAGCGCGACACCGACCTCGAGGTCGTGGCCGTCAACGACCTGACCGAGCCGACCGCCCTGGCGCGGCTGCTCGCCTTCGACTCGACCTCCGGCCGCCTCGGCCGCCCGGTGAGCGTGGACGGGGACACCCTCGTCGTCGACGGCCGCCGCATCAAGGTCCTCGCCGAGCGTGAGCCCGCGCAGCTCCCCTGGGCCGAGCTCGGTGTCGACATCGTCCTGGAGTCCACCGGCCGCTTCACCAGCGCCAAGGCCGCCCGCGCCCACATCGACGCCGGCGCCAAGCGCGTCCTGGTCAGCGCCCCCGCCGACGGTGCCGACGTCACCCTCGCGTACGGCGTCAACACCGACGCGTACGACGCCGAGCTGCACACGGTCGTCTCGAACGCCTCGTGCACCACGAACGCCCTCGCGCCCCTCGCCAAGGTCCTCGACGACCTGGCCGGCATCGAGCACGGCTTCATGACGACGGTCCACGCCTACACGCAGGAGCAGAACCTGCAGGACGGCCCGCACCGCGACCCGCGTCGCGCCCGCGCCGCCGGCGTCAACATCGTGCCGACCTCGACGGGTGCCGCCAAGGCGATCGGCCACGTGCTGCCGAACCTCGACGGCAAGCTGTCGGGCGACTCCATCCGCGTCCCGGTCCCGGTCGGCTCCATCGTCGAGCTCAACACGACCGTCGCCCGCGACGTGACCCGTGAGGACGTCCTGGAGGCCTACCGCGCCGCCGCGGCCGGCCCGCTCGCCGGTGTCCTGGAGTACTCGGAGGACGCGCTGGTCTCCGCCGACATCGTCGGCAACCCGGCCTCGTCGATCTTCGACTCGGAGCTGACCCGCGTCGAGGGCCGCCACGTCAAGGTCGTCGCCTGGTACGACAACGAGTGGGGCTTCTCGAACCGCGTGATCGACACGCTCCAGCTGCTGGCCGGCTGACCCCGGACCCCACCGGCACGCGGCACCGCCGCACATCGCCCCCGCCGAACCACGGATTCGGCGGGGGCGCCGTGCGTCCCGGAGCCGTACCGCACCGTCAGCGGCGCGCGGCGCGCAGCAGCACGACGGCGCCGAGCATCGGCACGACCAGCGAGAACACGAGCATCAGCAGCAGCTCCACGATCCCGATCCGGGACGCGTCCCCCAGCAGCGCGCCCAGGCCGACGACGACCGGCACCGCCACGCCCGCGGCGGTCCCCAGGGCCTTCTGCCGGCCGGTCCACTGCGGTGCGCCCCAGAGCAGTACCAGGGCGGCGATCAGGGCCAGGGCTCCCACCCACGGGTTGAGCAGCAGGAGCACTCCCGAGGCGCCGAGCAGGATCATGGTCAGCTTGCGCCGCCCGGCCCCGGAGACCGGCGCCCGCCCGGCTCCGGAGAGGGGCGCCCCACCGGCCGGCGCCTCCTCGGCGAGCGCGGAGGCGGCCACGGTACGCGGCTCGCCCAGCTCGGCGAGCACGGCGCGGAGCTGCTCCCCGCCCTCCGCGCCGCTGGCCTCGATGTGCTCGCGGAGGTCCGCGAGGAGCTCGGCCCTGCGCTCGGCGGGCAGTTCGGCCGTCTCGCGCGCGACGGCGTCGAGGTAGGCGGCGACGAGCGGGCTCTGGTCGGTGGCGTTCATGCGGAATCCCCCTGTGGGTCGGTGAGGAAGTGGTCGACGGCGTCCCGGAACAGCGGCCACGCCTGGGCGAACTCGGCCAGGGAGGCCCGGCCGACGCCCGTGAGCGTGTAGTAGCGGCGCGGCGGCCCGCTGGGGGAGTCGCGCAGTTCGGTGGCGACGAGACCTTCGCGGCGCAGGCGTGACAGCAGGGGGTAGATCGTGCCCTGGCTGGTGGTCATGACGCTGACCGCGGAGAGCTCGGCCACGAGCTCGACGCCGTACTTCGGCTCGTCCCTGAGCAGCGCGAGGACGCAGTACTCCAGCACTCCCTTGCGGAGCTGGCTGGGGACTCTGTCGCCCGCCTCGTTCATTGCGTTACCAGGAACCATGCAATGCAAGATAGCTCGGGACGGTGACCACGACAAGCCCGGCCCCCGGGGAGTCGTCCTCCCCGGGGGCCGGGCCCCGCGTCCGCGTCCTGTGTCAGCCCGCGGCCCGGTACGCCTCCGTCAGCTTGCCGACGGCGCCCGCGAGATCACCCGTGAGCAGCAGGTGGTCCGCGTCGGCGAACGGCTTGGCCGTGGCCTCGGTGATGCGCAGGCCGATCTTCCGCTGGACGATCTGGCGCGCCACTCCCACGAGCTTGCGCCCCTCGGCGGAGTCGCCGCGGCCGACCGCCTGGAGCGCCACGGCCGCGACCCGCAGCGCCCGCAGCGCGGGCTCCCCGCCGGTGGGCGCCGGGGTGAGGGTGGTCAGCCCCCAGCCGTACGGGTACTGGGGGTCATAGCTGCCGTCCCCCACGTTGAGGGGCAGCTGGGCCTCCGACTTCGGCCAGCTGACCGGCAGTTGGCCGGTGAACGGCCGCTTGCCGTAGAGCACGTCGGCGACGCCGTCGCCCTCCGTGCCCGGCAGCCAGGACGCGACCAGGGCGTCGACGGCGGGCAGGCGGTCGCCGACGAGCTGCGGCCGGCCCGACACGACCAGGACCGCGCACGGCATCGCCGCGCAGACCTTGTCGACCGCGGCCTTGTCGGCGGCCGTCAGCTCCAGGTCGTGGCCGTTGCCCACGTCGCCGAACCCCTCGGCGTACGGGGCCTCGCCGACCACCACCACGCCGACGTCGTACCCGTCGGTCGGCGCGGACGCGTCCTTCGACCACCCGATCCCGGCCCCCGGCGCCGCCTTCCGCATCCCCTCGAGGATCGTCGTGCCGGTCGTGGTGCGGCCGGACGAACCCTGCCAGCTGATGGTCCAGCCGCCTGCCTGGTTGCCCAGGTCGTCGGCGTTCGACCCCGCCACGTACACCTTCTGGGACGGCTTCAGCGGCAGCACGGACCCCTCGTTCTTGAGCAGCACCTGGGACTTCGCCACGGCCTCCCGCGCCACCGCACGGTGCTCGGCCGAACCGATGGACGGCAGGTTCGCGGTGTCGGCGTACGGCTTCTCGAAGAGTCCGAGCCGGAACTTCTGGGTGAGGATGCGGGCCACCGCGTCGTCGATCCGCGCGGCGGGGA
This sequence comes from Streptomyces sp. adm13(2018), assembly GCF_008042145.1. Classification (GTDB taxonomy): domain Bacteria; phylum Actinomycetota; class Actinomycetes; order Streptomycetales; family Streptomycetaceae; genus Streptomyces. The sequence continues at coordinate 23,302 of NZ_RDBH01000126.1, read as the reverse complement.
TCCTCCCGGCCTCGACCTCGGAGGTCAGCGTCCGGGTGAACTCCTGGTAGTTCGTCGGCACCATGATCATGTCGAGTCCGGCGTTGACCGAGGTGCGCACGTCGCTGGGGTAGTCGCCCGGGATCTGGTCGATGGCCTGCCAGTCGCTGACGACGAAGCCCTCGAAGCCCATCCGGTCCTTCAGGACGCCGTTGATCATCTCGGCGTTGGCGTGCATCTTCACCGGGCCCTGCTCGTCCCCGAGGATGTCGAGCGAGGAGTACGAGGGCATGACCGTGCCCGTGCCGCGCTTCACCGCCTCGGCGAACGGCGCCAGGTGCACCGCCTCCAGCTCCGCCCGCGTGACCTTGGTGACGCCCTGGTCGATCGTGTACGAGCCGGTGGTCGAGGAGCCGAAGGCGGTGCCTCCGTCGCCGACGAAGTGCTTGGCGCTGGTCAGGACCTTGTCGTTGCGGACGAGGTCCTTGCCGTTCCGGGCGCCCTGCATGCCGTTGATGACGGTCTCCATCGCGGTGACGAGCGCCGGGTCCTCGCCGAAGGCCTCGTACGAGCGGCCCCACCGTTCGTCACGCGTCACACAGAGGCACGGGGCGAAGTCCCATGGCACGCCCGTCGCCCGGACCTCCTTCGCGGTGACGGCGCCGGTCCGCGCGGCGAGTTCCGGGTCCCGGCCCGCGCCGATGCCGATGTTGTGCGGCATGATCGTCGCGCCGATGACGTTGTTGTGCCCGTGCACCGCGTCCACGCCGTAGATCAGCGGGATCTGGAAGCGGGTCGCCTGCGCGCGCAGCTGGTACGCGTCGACCATGGCCGCCCAGGCGGCCGGCGTGTTGGGGGTGGGGACGGAGCCGCCGCCGGAGAGCAGGGACCCGAGGGCGTACCCGGCGATGTCCCCCTGGCCCCGCAGCGCGTTCCGCTCCGCCTGCGTCATCTGGCCGGCCTTCTCGGCCGGGGACATCCGGGACAGCAGGTCCGAGACCCGCCGGCGCACCGGCAGTCTGCGGTCGAGGTACGGCAGACCGTGCGCGTTCACCACGACCAGCGGGTTCTCGGCGGCAGGCTTGGCGCCCTCGACCGTGAGCTTCAGCGGGATCGTCTCCGCGGACTCGGCCGAACCGTCCTTGAGGGTCTGCACGGTGATCGAGCGGGTCGTGCCGGAGGGGGTCCCGGCCGGGAACACGAGGCTGCCGGTGACCGGACGGTAGTCCTTCCCGGGCTCCGCACGCCCCGGTTCGGTGCCGCCCTCCGTCGTGTACGCCACGGTGACGGGTTCGCCGATCGGTCCGGAGCCGGTGGTGGCCACCGAGACGTCGACCCGGGCGCCGCCGCCCTCGTCGACGGGGTGCACGACGGACTTCGTGACCACCTTGGTCGTGAGCGCGGGCTCCGCCGTGCCGTACAGCTCGACGCCGTCGAGCGCGAACGACCCGGGTCCGCCGGTCGGGAGGGTGACCGCGTAGCCCCACATCCGGTCGAGCCCGAGGACCTGGTCGATGCCGCCGACGGGCTGGTAGTCGGTCCGGTACTGGAACTCCGAGAACGGGATCTCGACGAGGTGCCAGCCCTCCCAGTCGTCGGTGAAGGAGGTCGTCCACAGCTCCGACGCCTCGCCGTTCGCGCCGCCGTCCTTGATCTCCAGGGCGATCCGCTTGCCCGAACCGGGCGGCAGCGGGGCCGTGTTCTGGCCGTACCACCAGAACCGGATCCCCTTGTACGCCGTCCAGTCGTGCGCCGGTCGGTCGAAGGCGAAGTCATGCGTGAAGCCACCCCAGCCGCTGATGTCGTAGCGGCCTTCGAGGACCTTGCCGCCCTCGGGCGCGTCGGCGCGTTCCCTCAGTTCGAGCTTGGGGTGGGACTCGGTGGCGTTTCCCCAGGTGAACAGGCCCTCGGCGGGCGGTGAGGCGAAGGGGATCTCGCCCTCGAACCGGTCGACTGCCCGGGGCGCGGGTTCCTGGGCGGCGGCGGTGGACAGACCGCCGGTGAGCAGACCGGTGAGGACGGCCGTCGCGGCGACGACGGCGGCGCCCACCGTTCTGCGGGGACGTGCGGGTGGCATGCGGACTCCTTGGAAGGCCCCTGTGGGCCTCGTGAGGGGGCGGGACTCGGAGACGTACGAGCTCTTGCGGGCCTCGTGCGAGAGGCGGGACTCGGAGGACGTACGCGGGTCAGGCCGCGTGGTGGGTCCACTTCTGGTTGGCCCCGCCGGTGCAGGTCCAGATCTGCGCCCTGGTCCCGTCGGCGGAGGAGTTGCCGGTGACGTCCAGGCACTTGTTCGCGCCGGTGTTGACGACGTCGTGCGTGGTGGCGTCGTACGACCAGCGCTGGGCCGCGGTGCCGTTGCAGGTGTACAGCTGGACCTGCGCTCCGTCGGCCGTCGAACCGCCGGTGACGTCAAGGCACTTGCCGAGCGCGCGGATGCTGCCGTCGGCGGAGGGGGTCCAGCGCTGGGCGGTCGTGCCGTTGCAGCCGTACAGCTGGACGGGGGTGCCGTCGGCGGTGGCGCCGCCGGCCACGTCGAGGCACTTGCCGGCCAGGCCCGTCAGCGCCCCGGCGCCGCTACCGCCGCCGGTCCCGGACCAGGTGAAGGTCGCGGTGGTGCGGGCGGGCAGCGTGTAGGTGAAGGACTGGTTGCCCCAGTCGACCCGTACGGACTGGGCGGACCCGCCGCCGTTGTGGGCGATCAGCGCCTTCGAACCGTCGGAGTTGCGCCAGGCCACGTTCTGGACCGTGCTGTTCGCGGTGGAGTCGATCCGGTACGCGCCGGGCTTCACGAACTTGGTGAGGTGTCCCGTCGTGTAGTACTCGACGGTGTAGTCGACCTGTCCGGCCCGGGCGCCACCCTCCTGCACGGTGATGAGGCCCGTGCAGGTGCCGCAGCCGCCGTTGTGCGGGCCCATGTTCTGGTTGAGCCCGAGGCTCCACTTGACCAGGCTGCCGCTCCAGTTGCGGGCGTAGTCGACGATGTCGGCCATGTCCTCGTTGTGCTGGTTGCCGATCCAGGTGCCGCCCGAGTGCTCGGTGCTGAACTGCTTCACCGAGGGGTACTGGTTGTGGACCTGGGTGCCCACGGCCGGGTCGCCGAAGTAGCCGTGCCAGGCGATGCCGCCGAACAGGGGGTCGTTGCGCACGCCCGCGTCGTTCAGGATCCCGGCGCCGAAGGAGGCGTAGTCGCCGTAGTTCCAGTCGTGGACGAGGACCTTGGTGGTGATGCCCGCGGCCCGGAAGGCCGGGTAGACGTGGTTCTTGGTGAACTCGACGAGCCCGGCGGGGTTCCAGCTCATGCCCGGGTAGTTCATGGCGGTCGGGTTGCCGGCCTGGCAGCAGTTCGGCTCGTTCTGCACGGAGAGGTAGTCGACCTTGACCCCGGCGGCCTGGTAGCTCTGCACGTACTTCACCAGGTACTGGGCGTACAGCGGGTAGTACTCCGCCTTCAGCCAGCCCATCTGGTCCATCCGGCCGTTGTCCTTCATCCAGCCCGGCGCGCTCCACGGCACACCCTTGACGCGGAGGGCCGGGTTGAGCTGCTTGGCCTGGACGGTCAGCAGCCGGACGTCGGTGTCGTAGCCGTTGGCGCCGAAGTCGTTCAGGTCGCAGCAGGTGTCGTCGAGGGAGACGTGCCCGGGCCGGGAGAGGTCCGAGGCGCCGATGGGGTTGCGGACGAAGGACAGGCCGATGCCCTCGGTCGGCGAGAACAGCCTGCGCATCACCTCGTCGCGGGTGGCGGCGCTGACGGCGCCGCCGCGCAGCAGATGGGCGGTGGTGTCGGTGATGGAGGCGCCGCCGCCCTCGAACTGCTGGTACGTGGTGTTCTCGTTCACGGTGACCGTGTGGTTCGCGGAGCCGCCGGCCGGGCCGAAGGCGAGGGGCGCCTGCGGGGCGAGGCCCCGCGTGACCGTACGGCCGCCGGAGTCGGAGGTGGTGGTGAGCCAGACGTCGACCCGCTCGCCCGCGGCCTGCGCGGTGCCGGGGCCGGTGAGGACCAGGCTGCCGGCGACGAGGGCGCCGGCGGTCAGCGCGGTGAGCGGCCGCAAGCGGCGGGTGCGGGGCCCGGCGGCGGCTCTGGTCCCGGGGCCCGTCCCCGACCGCCGGAACCACCTGCGTATCCGCCCGAATGTGTTATGCACCTGACAAACCTTTCGCCGTCTCGCGCCCAACGGACAACAACAGCAAGCCTTTTATCAAGTCCTGAAGCTATGAGGCGCCCCAGTGCCCGTCAACCCTTCACACGTTGTCCGATCACCGGGGTCGCACACGCCCGTCACGGGCGGTCGGCAGCGCCGCAATTCGCTTGCGAAGCCTGCGATACTCTTGCGTTCATGACGCGACGACTTGCCCAGGTGGCCAAGAAGGTGGGAGTCAGCGAGGCGACGGTCAGCCGTGTCCTCAACGGAAAGCCCGGTGTCTCCGAGGCGACACGACAGTCCGTCCTCACCGCGCTCGACGTGCTCGGCTACGAGCGGCCCACGCAGCTGCGGGGCGAGCGCGCGCGCCTGGTCGGCCTCGTCCTGCCGGAACTGCAGAACCCCATCTTCCCCGCGTTCGCGGAGGTGATCGGCGGCGCGCTCGCGCAGCAGGGCCTGACTCCGGTCCTCTGCACCCAGACCAAGGGCGGCGTCTCCGAGGCGGACTACGTCGACCTCCTGCTCCAGCAGCAGGTCTCCGGAGTCGTCTTCGCCGGAGGCCTGTTCGCCCAGGCCGACGCCCCGCACGACCACTACCACCAGCTCGCCGAGCGCAACATCCCGGTGGTCCTGATCAACGCGTCCATCAAGGGCCTCAACTTCCCCTGCGTCTCCTGCGACGACGCCGTCGCCGTCGAGCAGGCCTGGCGTCATCTGGCCTCCCTCGGCCACGAGCGGATCGGCCTGGTCCTCGGCCCCAGCGACCACGTCCCCTCGCGCCGCAAGCTCGAAGCGGCCCGCGCCGTCGCCGAGGCGGCCGGCGGCGACCTGCCGGACGAGCACGTCGTCCGGTCGATCTTCTCCCTCGAAGGCGGGCAGGCCGCCGCGGCCCGCCTCCTTGAGCGGGGCGTCACCGGCATCGTCTGCGCCAGCGACCCGCTCGCCCTCGGCGCCATCAGGGCCGCCCGGCGCCGGGGCCTGGCGGTCCCGTCGCAGGTCTCCGTCATCGGCTTCGACGACTCCGCCTTCATGAACTGCACCGAGCCGCCGCTCTCGACCGTGCGCCAGCCCATCGAGGCCATGGGGCGCGCCGCCGTGGAACTGCTCTGCGCCCAGATCCAGGGCACCCAGACCGACCCCGGCGAACTCCTCTTCGAACCCGAACTGGTCGTCCGCGGCTCGACGGCACCGCCGCCGTCCGCCTGACTCTCCGACCCCGCACCCCGGCTCGATGACGCAAGGTGCTGACGGTTTCACTCAAGAAGTCGACCGTGAGGCGCAATGAGTCCTCGAAGGGCAGCTTGAATCCGGGGGAGGGGCCCCGACCGGTCGCGACGCGTCACCAACGGACACCCGCACCGCCTCCGGGGTCCCAACCCGCCCTCGACACCGCGCGTCTGACGTACGGTCAGACCGAGCCTCCGTCGTACCGGTCGAGGACCTGCGCCAGGTAGTCGGAGCCCGGGCCCAGGCGTTCCGCCTCGGACGCCGAGGACACGAAGGCGAGTGCGTCCAGCTCGGGCCCGGCCCCGTGCCCGGACTCCGCGGCCACCAGCTCGGCATGCCGACGGAGGACCGGTGCGGCGGCCGCGGGCGGGGCGAGGAAGTGGAACCCCAGACTCCCGAACCGGTGGCCCCGGGTGACCGCGAACAGACGCAACCCCTCGGCGGCGACCCGTACCCCGATCTCCTCCGCGAGCTCGCGCGCGGCGTCCCGCCGGAGCGCGGCCTCGGTGAGCGGCCCGGCCCCCACGGGCGGCTCCACCGCACCACCCGGCAGCGTCCAGCGCCCCGGCGCCGCCGTCGTCGCCGACCCGCGGCCGACGACCAGCCCGCGCTCCGTGGGCAGCAGCACCGTCACGAACACCGAGCCGGGCACGTCGGCGGCGGCCCGGAGGACCCGCAGCGCCCGGTACCGGTAGGAGAGCCGCGCCCAGGACGCCACCAGGACCCCGGGCACGGAGAGGTCGATCCCGGTGACCGCCACCAGGGGCCCGTCGAACACCGCCGGGTTGCCGGCCCTCGTGCCGGACCACAGCCGGTCCACCTCGCTCAGCTCCCACGGCGTCAGGACGGGCGGCGGCCCCTCGGTGAAGGCGATCCGCCGCGCGTCGAGGAACTCCACCGCCGGCGCGGTCGGGTGCGTACTAGGTGAGTCGGTCACGGAGGGCCCCCTCCGCCTCGTCGAGGCGGGCGCGCAGGGCGGCCGCGGCCAGGACGCGGTGCTCGGCGTACGCCTCCAGGGACGGGGTGACCGGGCCGAGGCCGTCGACGACGGTGTTCAAGGGATACACCGTGCACCCCAGGTACGCGGCCGTCAGCCGCACCACGCTCACCAGCTCCTCCACCGGAGGCGTCGGATGCAGTTCCCGGTAGGCGGCGACGAGCCGCGCCAGGCCCTCCGGCCAGTCCTCGTGGGCGAGCACCGTGCGGGGGTCCAGCGCGAGGCGGCCCAGCTCCCACATCGGATCGCGCCGACCGGGCGGACGGAAGTCGATCACCGCGGCGACGCGGTCGCCGCGCAGCAGGACGTTGGGCCCCGACAGGTCCCCGTGCACCAGCTGCGAGGTCGTCACCGGAGGGGCCTTCGCCAGCAGCCGCTCCACGAGCGGCAGCGCGGCCAGCCGCTCCCGCGCCGCCTCCGCCGCCCACCGTTCGAACGCGGTGCGCGGTGGCTCCGCCTCGTAGCGGCTGACCAGATCCATGAGGCGTACACGAGCCCGCGCCGGATCGAAGGACCTGTCCCGCGGGCCGCACGTGGGCCGGCCGAGCGGATGGCGGGCCAGCCCCCGGTGCAGACGCCCGACCGCCGTGCCGACCGCCTCCCACCTCCGGCCGGTGAGCCGCCCGTCGGCGGTGACCGCCCCCGCGACGTACGCCGTCACCGAGACGGCCGTCCCCCGGTACGAGGCGACCAGCCGCCTCCCGTCGACCGCGTGCCGGGCCCGCGCCACCGGTACGCCGCACAGCCGGGCGTACTCGGCGAGCCCCGCCGCGGCCTCGGCCTCCGCCAGGTCCGTCCCCTCCGGGTACGTCTTCACGAACCAGCGCTCACCCGTGTCCGTCTCCGCCAGGTAGTTGCGCGTCGCCGTACCGGACGGGCCCTCGGCAAGGGAGGACGGCACGATGCCGAACTCGCCGGCGAGCACGAACGTCACCCGGTCGAGCCGGGCCCGGGAGCTGATGGTCACGCCCGATCCTTCCCGCCGGGCGCCGCCCCAACCCCGCCGCCGACGCAGAGCCGCGCGCCGCCGGAGTACCTCAGGCCGTCGGGTCCCGGAGCCCGCCTGCCTCGCGGCGGGCGAGGTGGTCCCCGTACACCCCGACCGCTGTCGCCCCCGACGCCGCCGCACGACTCCGGGAACTGTCCGTCGCGGCGACCGGCGACCGGCCGATCACCCCTCGCGGTGCTCGGCGATCTTCCGGTTCTCGCTGATCCGCTCGACGTCCGTCATCAGGGCCTCCAGCCACTCCACCGTCGCGTAGTACGGCCGGGGCGCCCCCGGCGGCTCGGCGGCGAAGTCGACGAAGGCGCGCGGATCGGCGGCGGCCGGCCTGCCGGGTGTGTCGCCGCCGGGGTCCAGCCGCGCGGAGACCAGCAGCATGCCCGCCGCCACCCGGTCGCCGATCCGGGTCGCCGACGCGGCGGAGTCCCGGGGCAGCGGCGGGACGACGGTCGGTTCGAACGGCACCAGCAGCCGGTCCGCGCCCCAGAGGGTGTGGTGGCCGGACATCAGGGCGGCCTGCCAGTCCTGCGGGTCGTCGGGCGCGTTCAGCTCGGCGGGCTCGCTGCGGTACTGCGCGTACGCCGACTCCGCCATGATCAGGGCGTGCTGCAGCGACCGGTGGCCCGGCGAGACGGCCACGGGCGCGCGTGCCCCGCCCGCGGCGAGCTGGGAGGTCGTGGACACGACGGTCTCCGCGGCGCTGCGGAGCATCGTCGCCACCGCACGCCGGAGCTCGTCGTGGGCGCCCCGCGGCCAGGCGAGCAGCCCGAACACGGCGCCGACCGCGCTGCCCGCGACCACGTCCAGGAGCCGGAACTCGGCGAGCTGCCAGGTCGCGGGCGCCAACTGGGCGAAGACCAGGGCGACGACCATCGTGAACATCGCCTGGGCCCAGCCCACGCCCTTCACCGGCCCCAGGGTGAAGGCGACCAGCATCAGCGGAGGCAGCGCGGCCGCGTACACCGTCGTGTCCGTGCCGACGAGGGAGAGCAGCGCGGCCACGACGAGCGCCCCCACGAGGGTCCCGGTGAGCGCCACCCGTACCGTGCTCCGCGTCTCCCGGGCCGTCGTCCGGGTCAGGGTGAGGGTGGCGAGGAGCATCCAGAACCCGTGCGGCAGCGTGTCGAGACCCGCGATCGTGCGGGCCGCCGCGAGGGCCAGCGCGGTGCGCACCGCGTTCTGGAAGAACACCGACCGCTGTCCCGCGTGCCCGGAGATCCGGTGCCACCACAGCTGGGGCGCCCGCATCCGCGCGTACCAGAACCGGCCGGGGGCGGCCGCCGGAGCCGCTCTGCCCAGGACGGCGATCTCCGCCGCCGTCGACATCGCCAGCGCCGCGTCCGCGACCTCCAAGACGGCCGCGTGGCGGCGCAGCGCGGCGGGCGTGGCGCCCGGCGCGGCGCCCGCGGCCAGGGAGTGACGGGCCTCCTGGAGACGGCCGCGGGCCGGCGCGGGCTCCTGCGGGTGGGGGCGGGCGCCCCGCGGGCGGTCGTTCCCGCGCAGCCGGGCGGCGGCCTCGAGGGACGCGTCCCGCACCTCACGCAGCACCTCCGGCGCCGCCCCGCCCTCCGCCGGGTCGCCCGCGTGGGGCGGGAGGGCCGCCAGCCGCCCGAGCAGGGTGCGGGCCGCCAGACCGGTGTGGGTGAGGGCCCGCGGCCTGACGCCGGGGCCCGCGGGCCGCTCCGCCTCGGGCACCCGCGAGGACCGCAGACCGCCGCTCGTCTCACGGGCGGTCCGGCGGGCGGCGTCGCCGAGGGCGTACGGGGCGGAGACCAGCTGGTCGGCGCAGCGCCCCGCGCTCTCCGCGGCCCGGGCGGCCAGTTCGCGGTAGGGGACGCGCGGCGCGCGGTCGGGCAGCAGGAAGGCCTCGGCGAGGATCAGGACGAGCAGCCCGACGGTGGCGCCGACCAGTCGCTCGCCCAGGGTCCCGGGGACGTACGGCGGGAAGGACGGCAGGATGTACATCAGCTGGAGCCCCGGCGCGGCCCCGGCCGGCCGGGGGCCTCCCACGGCCATGAACGCCAGGACGAAGCCGACGACCAACATGCCGAGGACCGCGCTCCACGTCCGCACGGACAGGTAGGTGCCGATCGTGATGAGCACCCAGCACGCGGGGACCACGGGCAGCAGGGTCGCGGCGCGCTGCCGCCCGTTGCCGGGGATGCGGGAGAGGCCGGCCATCGCGACCGCGGCGAAGAGCGCGTAGGTGGCGGCGACGGGCGAGTCGAAGCCGTACAGGAAGAGGTAGAAACCTGCGGCGGCGGCGACCGTGACGCGGACCGACCGCCGCACGGCCGCCGCGTAGGCCGGCGGGAGCCCGGCCTTCGACCGCCGCGTCCCGGGATCTCCACCCATGTCCCCAGGATCCACCGGGACGGCCCGTCCGGCATGCGGCGGACGTCCGCGCGGGCCGGCCCCCGGTCCGCCCGCGGAGGCGGACCGGGGGCGGGAGCGGTCCGGCCGGATTACGGCGCGGCCGGCACCGTGTCCTGGAAGGTGGTGCCCGCCGTGCGGTAGGCGCCGACCTTGGCGGCCACCTGGGCGGGGGTCAGGACCTGGTCCTTGACGTGCAGGACGTAGTCGACCTTCTGGTCGTAGGCGCGCGGGGTCGTCGAGGTCTGGCCGGCGAGGTCGATCAGCCACTGGTTGAAGTTGATCGACATCGGGCGCTCGGGGAGGTACCGGGCGTCGTGCCGGCCGAACTCCTGGCCGTCGACGTAGTAGACGATCGTGTTGTCGTCGATGGTCAGCACGAGGTCGTGCCAGCCGGCGTAGCTCGTGCGGGACTCTGAGTGCTGGTTGACGGCCTCCCAGGGGTCGGGCCGGTAGGTCTCCCACGACGTGGTGTAGAGGATGTTGGCGGGCTCGCCCCAGCCGCCGTTGGGGAGGTACTCGAAGTCGTACTCGGCGTAGTCGTCGGCCATCGGTGCCTTGAGGTCGTTGATGGTGAAGAAGGTCTGCACGACGCGGTCGCCGTCCGGGCCCGACACCGGCGCGTCGGAGAAGCGCACCCGCGCCGCGTAGGTGCCGTTCTTGAACTTCGAGGTCTGGGTGAGGATCTCGGTGTGCCGGGTGGACTCGCCCGTGCCGGCGGTCGAGGACCGCAGGTTCATGATCGAGTTCGTGCCCTCCTTGGCGAAGGTGACGTTCTCCGGAGCCCAGGTGGCCCCCGCCACGCCGGGGCCGCCGGAGTTGGAGCGGACGCTCCAGCCGTGGGCGCCGATCGCCGGGTCGGTGTGGCCGGTGTAGTCGAAGTCGTCGAAGAGCGCGGCCCCGGCGTGGCGGGGGCCACCTGGGCACCCCTGCCCCTTCCTCCGTCCCCCGCCACGGCGTCGGCCGCTGCCGGTCCCGGGGCGCGCAGCCCAGCCTCGGACCGCTCGCCGACGCCGTGGCCGGGCTGCTCAAGAACGTCGGCACGGTCCCGCCCTCGCCCGAACTCGACCTGCTGCACCAAGGTCTCCTCCTCGACGGGACGCCCAACCCGTCCCCCGCGGACACCTGCGCCGCCCTCGCCAAGGTCCTCGCCGAGCTGTCCGAGACGCAGCCCGTCGTGCTGGTCGTCGACGACTGCCACTGGGCCGCCCCACCGCTCTTCGACGCCCTCGACCGGCTCGCGCGCGCCCTGACCGACGCGGCGGTCCTCCTCGTCCTGCTCACCCGCCCCCAGCTCTTCGACACCCGTCCCGCGCTCGCCCCGGGGGCCGTCCTGCTCGGCGGCCTCACCGACGGAGAGGCCCAGCTGCTGGCGGCCGGACTGACCGGACGTACGGGCGACAGCTCGCCCCTCACCCCCCAGATACTGGCCCGGGTCGGCGGCAACCCGCTGCACCTGGAGCAGCTCCTCGTCGCCGGCGGGCCCGTCGACGCGGACGGCGTCCCGCTGCCCCTCCAGGCCCTGATCGGAGCCCGGATCGACGCCCTCGAACCCCCCGAGCAGCAGGCCCTCGGCCTGGCGTCCGTCCTCGACGGCGACTTCACCGCCGACGAACTCCTGGCACTCGCCGCGCCACCCGCCGAGACGTGGACCGCCCCCGAACTCCGCACCACCCTGCGCCGACTGGTCCGCCACCGCCTCATCAGGCCCGACGGCGAGGCATTCCGCTTCGCCGGAGGCCTCATCCAGGAGGTCGTCCACACCACCCAGTCCAAACAGGACCGCGCCGACCGGCACGAGCGCGCGGCCCGCCTCGACACGGTCCGGCAGCGCGGCAGCGCCGCGATCGGCGCCCATCTGGAACAGGCGTACCGCTACCGCGTCGAGCTGGGCGCCCAGGACCCGCACACCGACGGGCTGCGCCGCCGCGCCGCCGACGCCCTCGCCGAGGGCGGGCGCCTGGCCCTCGCCCACGCCGACCCCGTGTGGGCCGCCGACCTGCTGGACAGGGCCGCCGCCCGCTACACGGAGGGCGAGCCGGGCCGCACCGCGACCCGACGCCGACTCGGCCAGACACTCCTGGACCTCGGGCGCGTCCCGGAGGGCCGGGCACTGCTCGAAGAAGTCCTCGCGGAGCCCCCGAAGGCCGGCACGGACACGGTGGAGGCGGCCCACGCCCGACTGAGCCTGGCCTCCGTCGGCCCGCCGCCCGACGACCCCACGGACGACCGACGGACCGGGACGGAGCGGGCGGCGACCGGCGGCGCCGGGGACGGCCCGGCCGCCCCCGTCGAGTCGCCGGCCGGGGCCGCCGCCGTCACCCTGCCCGTCTTCGCCGCGGCCGGCGACGAGTTCGGCCAGGCCCGAGCCTGCCTGCGGCTCGCCCAGCACGCCCAGGAGCAGGGCCGCCACCGGGACGCCGAGCGGCTCCTCGACCGGGCCCTCGGCCACGCGGTACGGGCCGACGCCGAGCCCGAGCGGGCCGCGACCCTCGGAGCGATGGGCGTCTCCCTCTGGCGCGGGCCCCTGCCCGTCGCCGACGCGGTCACCCGCTGCCGCGCGCTCCTTGCCGAGCAGGGCTCCGGCCGCCGGGCCGTACGCCTGACCCTCAACTGCCCGCTGGCCGTCGTCCTCGCCCTCCACGACGACCGCGACGGCGCGCTCGCCTGCCTCGCCGAGGCCGAACAGCTCGCCCAGCGCCTCGGATACGCCGAGACCGACGCGTTCCTGCCGCTCTTCACCGCCACCGTCGACGAACTGGCCGGACGACCCGAGGAGGCCCTCAAGAGTCTCGAACGGGCCGCCACCGCCGCCCGGGCCCTCGGCGCGACCGGGCTGCTCCGCAGCGCCCTCCTCGACACCACCCGCATCCGCCTCGACCTCGGGGACTGGCGCACCGCCCACGGCACCCTCGCCGCCCTGGAACCGGCGGGCGGCCCGGCCGGGCCGCCCCGGCCGCGCGCCGAGTCGGCCGACCTCGACGGCCTGCGCGCCCGGATCGCCGCCGAACACGGCGAGGCCGAGGCCGCCACCCGCCTCGCCGACCGGGCACTCGCCACCGCCGTCCTGACCGACTCGCCCATCGTCCAGGGCCTCGCCGCCCTGGACGCGGCCCGCACCGCCCTGACCCTGGGACGGGTGCGGGACGCGGGCGAGGCGGCGGTCCGCGCCCGGCGGAGCTTCGGCGCCAAGGGGCACCTCCCCGCCGCACGCCGGGCCGAGGAGCTCGCCCTGCGCTGCCAGGGCCGCCCGCCCGGGACCGAGCCCGTCGGCCCGGCACCCGCCGGAACCGGAAAGGACGCACCACGATGACCACCGGTCAGCAAGCGGCCCGTGCCGCGGCCCCCGCCCCCGGACTCACCTGGGGCCTGCGCGGGCGCGGCCCCGCCGACGTACCCGTGGAGGCCGACCACCCGCCGGAGCCGCCCGAGGGCGGTCTGCTCGGCGGGACCGGGCGCGGCATACGCGTCTGCGTGGTCGACTCCGGGGTCGAACGGGACCACCCCATGGTCGGCCCGGTCGACCGGTCCTGGCGCGTCTTCAAGGACGACGACGGCGTCCACGTGGAGGAGACCGACGAGGGCGACGCCTGCGGTCACGGCACCGCCTGCGCCGGGATCATCCGCCGCACCGCGCCGGACTGCGAGCTGTCCAGCGTCCGGGTGCTCGGCGAGCGCTTCTCCGGCAGCGGCGACATCCTCCTCGAAGGGATCCGGTGGGCCGTCCGCCAGCGCTTCGACGTCGTCAACCTCTCCCTCTCCACCAGCCGCGACCGCTTCGTCGAGGAACTGCGCAGGCTGGCCGACGAGGCGTACTTCCAGCAGACCGTGATCGTCGCCTCCGCGCACAACACCCATGTCGAGAGCTTCCCCTGGCGCTTCTCCTCGGTGATCTCCGTCGGCAGCCACCAGGAGGACGACCCCGACCTCCACCTCTACAACCCCGAGCCGCCGGTGGAGTTCTTCGCCCCGGGCCAGCGGGTGCAGGTGGCGTGGCTCGGCGGCACGTCGATCCGCACCTCCGGCAACAGCTTCGCCACCCCGTTCGTCGCCGGGCTGTGCGCGCGGATCCTGTCCGTCCGGCCGCGGCTGACCCCGTTCCAGCTGAAGAACGCCCTGTACCTGTCCGCCGCCAACGTCCGTGTCCACGACAGCCGGTAACGACCGGCGCCGGAAGGGAACCCCCATGGCCCAGACGATCGCCCCCGCCGTGTCACCCGCGCCCCGGCCCGATCCGGCCATGGCGGAGCTCCTGCAGTCGGTCGTGGACACCGCGCGCGCCATCTTCGGCGCCGAGGCGAGCTCCATCCTGCTCCTGGAGGCGGAGGCGGACGAGCTGGTCTTCGAGGCCGTCTCCGGGCAGGGGCAGGAGTTCCTGGTCGGCCGGCGGTTCCCCGCGGGCCGGGGGATCGCCGGCTGGGTCGCCGCCTCGGGCGAACCGATGGTCGTCGACGACCTGCACGACAGCACGTCCTTCGACCGGGACGTCGCCAAGTCCACCGGCTTCGTCCCGAACGCGCTGATGGCCGCGCCGCTCGTGCACGGGGACCGGGTCCTCGGCGTACTGGAGGTCCTCGACCCCTCGCAGCAGGCCCGGTCCAGCCTGTCCGAGCTGGACCTGCTGAGCCTCTTCGCCCGGCAGGCCGCCGTCGCCCTGCACGTCCTCACCACCCACGCGCCGCGCGGGGCGGCGCCCGCCGCCCCCGAGGACCCGGCGCGCACCGAACTCCTCCGCCTCCTGGCGGAGGCCCGCCGTCTCCTGGAGGAGTGAGAGAGCGCCCCGGAAGCCCCGGGCCGCCGTCCGGCGGGAGGGGCGCCCGGGGCGCGCGGCTCAGGAGAGGTCGAACCGGTCCAGGTCCATGACCTTGTTCCAGGCGGCCACGAAGTCGCGGACGAACTTCTCGCCGCCGTCCCGCGCCCCGTAGACCTCCGACAGCGCGCGGAGCTGGGAGTTCGAGCCGAACACGAGGTCGGCGGCGGTGGCCGTCCACCGGACCTCGCCGGTGGCCCGGTCCCGGCCCTCGTAGACGTTCTCGGTGGCCTCCGACGGCTTCCACTGCGTGCCCATGTCGAGCAGGTTCACGAAGAAGTCGTTGGTCAGCACCCCGGGACGGTCGGTGAACACCCCGTGCCGGGACGTGCGGAAGCCGGTGTCCAGTGCCCGCATGCCGCCGACGAGGACCGTCATCTCCGGCGCCGTCAGCGTCAGCAGGTTCGCCCGGTCGAGCAGCAGGGTCTCCGGCGACAGCTTCTCGCCCGCCGGGAGGTAGTTGCGGAAGCCGTCCGCCCGCGGTTCGAGCACGGCGAACGCCTCCACGTCGGTCTGCTCCTGCGAGGCGTCGGTGCGCCCCGGCGAGAAGGGGACCGTGAGGGTGTGGCCGGCGCTCCGCGCGGCCTGCTCGACGGCCGCGCAGCCGCCCAGCACGATCAGGTCGGCGAGGGAGATCCGCACCCCGTCGGACCGGCCGTCGTCGAACTCCCGCCGGATCCGGTCGAGGGCGGCCACCGTCTCGGTCACCTCCGGGACGGCGTTGGACTCCCAGTCCTTCTGCGGCGCGAGCCGGATCCGCGCGCCGTTGGCGCCGCCGCGCTTGTCCGTGCCGCGGAAGCTCGCCGCCGCGGCCCACGCGGTGGCGGCCAGCCGGGAGACGGAGAGGCCCGAGTCGAGGATCCGGGTCTTCAGGGCGGCGACGTCCGCGTCGGAGACCAGCGGGTGGTCGACCGCCGGGACCGGGTCCTGCCAGAGCTGCTGCTCCGGGATCCACGGGCCGAGGTAGCGGGAGACGGGACCCATGTCACGGTGCAGCAGCTTGTACCAGGCGCGGGCGAAGGCGTCCGCGAGCTGGTCCGGGTTCTCGTGGAAGCGCCGCGCGATCGGCCCGTAGACCGGATCGAGCTTCAGCGCGAGGTCCGTGGTCAGCATCATCGGAGCGTGCCGCCTCGACGGATCGTGGGCGTCCGGCACGGTGTCCCGTGCCGCGGGGTCCGTGGGGGTCCACTGCCGGGCGCCGGCCGGGCTCGTCGTCAGCTCCCAGTCGTACCGGAAGAGGTTGTCCAGGTAGCCGTTGTCCCAGCGCGTGGGCTCGGTCGTCCACGCGCCCTCCAGGCCGCTGGTGAGCGTGTCGGCGCCCTTGCCGCTGCCGCAGGTGTTGCGCCAGCCGAGGGCCTGCTGCTCCAGCGGGGCGGCCTCGGGCTCCGGTCCGACGCACGTGGGGTCGACCGCCCCGTGACACTTGCCGAAGGTGTGCCCGCCGATGATCAGCGCGGCCGTCTCCTCGTCGTTCATCGCCATGCGGCCGAACGTCTCGCGGATGTCGCGGGCCGCGGCGATCGGGTCCGGATTTCCGTTGGGGCCCTCGGGATTGACGTAGATCAGGCCCATCTGGACGGCCCCGAAAGGACCGGTGAGTTCCCGGTCGCCGCGGTACCGCTCGTCTCCGAGCCAGGTGTCCTCGGGGCCCCAGAAGACCTCGTCGGGCTCCCAGATGTCCTCCCGGCCGAAGCCGAATCCGAACGTCTTGAATCCCATGGACTCCATCGCGCAGTTTCCGGCGAAGACCAGCAGATCGGCCCAGGAGACCTTCCGGCCGTACTTCTGCTTCACCGGCCACAGCAGCCGGCGCGCCTTGTCGAGACTCGCGTTGTCCGGCCAGCTGTTGAGCGGTGCGAAACGCTGCGCGCCGGAGCCGCCGCCGCCCCGGCCGTCCTCGATGCGGTACGTCCCCGCCGCGTGCCAGCTCATCCGGATGAACAGCGGCCCGTAGTGGCCGTAGTCGGCCGGCCACCAGTCCTGCGAGGCCGTCATCACCTCGAAGACGTCCCGCTTCAGCGCGTCGACGTCGAGGGTCGCGAACTCCGCCGCGTAGTCGAAGTCCTCGTCCATCGGGCTGGCCTGGGGCGAGTGCTGGTGGAGGACCGAGAGGTCCAGCTGGTTCGGCCACCAGTCCCGGTTCGTCCTGGGGCGCGTCGCCTTCGGGGTCGGGGAGGGGATTGCCGGGTTCTCGCTCTCGGACACGTCCGTCCTTCTTCCTGTCGCGATGATTCCGTCGGCCGGCCGCGTGCGCGTGACGTCGTCCGCCTCTGGAATGTCGGGCACGGCGACTCGGCGTCCGTATGGTCGCGCACCGCGGACCGCACCACGGAGAGAACACGCAGGGCCTTCCGGCGCCGGAATTCGTGCGAGAGAAGGGAAATCCTATGAGCGACCCGCCGGAAAGGACGTAAGGAGGGAATGGGCGGAAAGGGAGGAAGGTGGCGGGGGAAAGGTCTCCCCCCCGCCCCGCTCAGAGTCCCGCGACCCGGGAGCTCGCCGACAGCTCGTACACCAGCGTGACGGTCCGCCGTCCGCCGGGCGGCAGGGTGACGTCCCAGCGGACGATGCCCTCGGCGTCGACCGTGTCGGGCGCAGGCGAGCACGCCTCCTCGCGGAGCCGTACCTCCACCGCCGAGACCTCCGAGACCGGGATCCGCTCCCGCAGGACGACCACCCGGTCGTCCGACTCCCCGGGAGCCGAGAACCGGGACACGTGCAGCCGGACCGTGCGGGTGACCACCGTCCGCTGGGTGATCCCGGTGGTGTCCCTGGTCTCCTCCGCCTCCCGGACCACCCGGTGGTCGTCGCGGCTGCCGAAGGCGATCTCGACGGGTGCGCCGGGGGTGGTGAACCCGAGCGTGCCCCGGCCGCCGAACCCGCCGCCGCGGACCAGGTCCACGGGTCCCGCGAGCAGCACGTGCCCGGACCGGTTGTCGAACCGCACCACCTGGGTGACCAGCGGCGACACCTCGGGCGAGCAGGCGTACTCGCTCCGCGCGGCCGTGCCGAAGACGGAGAGCGGCACCCGGTGCGCGCGGCCGTCCGAGGGCACGGAGACCGGGACGGGGGAGCGCAGCACCCGCGTCTCGCCGCCGTCGTCCACGCCGGGCAGGCCGAGGACCGGTACGGGTCCCAGATCGCTGACGTCCTCCTCGCGCAGTTCGACGTCGACCGTACGCCGCTCCGCCGCCGTGCGGTCCTTGAGCGTCAGCCGGTCCTCGTCCAGCGAGGGCGGCTCGGTGGCCGTGGACGACCGGGCGGTGGACAGCGTCAGCCCGACCCCGCTCCAGTCCTCGCCGGTGCGCTGCCAGACCATCGCGTCGGTCTCCAGGGTCACCTCCGGGCCGTCGAGCACCGCCCGGTAGGCCGGCCGCCACAGGGCGCACGGCACGAGGTGGCTCAGCACCAGCCCGACCGGTCCGGCCGCGGCCGCCTCCACGGTCAGCTCGACGTGGGCCACCAGCTCGGCCGGCTCCTCCTCGGCGTTCTCCACGGCCCGCCGTAGCTCGCCGAGTTCGGCCCGGAGCGCGGCCGCCCGGGCGTCGGCCGCGCGCAGCCGCTCGCCGCAGGTGTCGCGCTCGGCGTCCACCCGGTCCAGTTCACGGCTCCAGCGGGATCCTTCGGCCTCGCCGGAGCCGGCGCCCTCGCCGATGTCCCGCAGGAGGTCGGCGGCGAGACCGCCGAGGACGTCGAGCCGGGTCCGGAGCCGCTCGCGGGTCCGCTCCAGGACGGCCCGCTCCTCCTCCAGGGCGTGGACGCGGTGCCGCAGGGCGGAGTCCTCGTCACCGGGCCGCGGTGCGCGCGGCTCCCAGCCGCGGACGATCCGGACGTCGAGCACGGTCACCGGGTGACCGGAGGTGACCTCGGCGTGCAGGGTGCGGTCGACGGCCAGCGCGGTGACCGGTCCGAGCCGCAGCCGCTGGACCCCGCCCGCCAGGTCGAGTTCCACGGCCCGCTCGATCTGGGCGCGGTCCTCCAGGCAGGTGACGGCGGTGACGGGAGCGGGAATCACGGGAACGGGCCCGGGGGCGCCGGGCACGGACGTGCCGTCGCCGGTGATCGGCGTCGAGTCGGTGGACATGGGCTCTCTCAGCTCCTGCGGTTTCCGCCGACCAGGGCTTTGCCGGCCGGGATGCGGATCTCGTACCCGCCGTCGAGGGCGGTCGTGCCACCGGCGGGCAGCTCCACCCGCCAGACGCGGGTGCCCGGGGCGTGGTGCTCGGCGGCCCCGCCGTCGGCGGGTTTCGTCCAGTCGGCCTTCTCCTCGATCCGCACATCGGAGTCGGAGGTGACCGGGACCCGCTCGCGGATCTCGACCGGGGCGGGCCGGGCGAGCCCGTTGACCAGCTCGACGTGGACGCGGTGGTCGAGCACGGTGACGTTGTTCCGCAGGCCCGCCGTCGACTCGTTCAGCTGCGTGCGCCGGGTGACGCGGATGCCCTCGGCCGGTCCGAGACCCACCCGGCGGACGCCGCCGGGCGCGAGCGTGGGCAGCGCGGTGGTCAGCAGGAAGTCGTCGTCGACGAAGACCTCCACCGGTCCCGCGAGCAGCGCCTGGTCCGTGGCGTTGGACAGGACCAGGGTCGCGTACACGGCCTGCTCCACCGACGGCACGCACAGGTACTCGGTGCGCAGTCCGACCGGGATCTCCCCGACGGTGACGGTGTGCCAGGTCCCGTCCGACGGCACGTCGGCGCGGGCCGCGGCGTCGAAGCGGTGGTCGAAGGAGCCCGCGGACTCCCGCGGCCGCACCGCGTGGCCGGGCAGCGGCAGCGAGGCGACGGCGTCGGCCCGGCGGCGGTACTCCGCGCCCACCGCGTCGAAGGACGGGCCGGGGAACAGCCGGCCCCTGCGCGCACTCGGCTCCTCGGGGCCGGACAGCACCAGGGCGGCGTAGTCCAGCTCGTCCCCGCTCGGGCGCGGTGGCCC
>NZ_RDBH01000126.1:0-3739 GCF_008042145.1 Streptomyces sp. adm13(2018) | reverse complement strand
GTGCTTGGCCAGGAGTGGGGCCAGTGCGGCCAGGACCGTCTCGCCGCTGTCGGCGAGGACCACGCCGGGTGCGTCGGTGGGGACGGTCGAGGCGTTGAGGACGTTCTCCGCGCCCGCCCAACCGCCGATGGCCTTGGCATGGCGGAAGGCCTCGGAGACCAGCAGTGCCAGGCGCGGGTCCACGGCGGCCGTGCCCTGCGCCGTCCCGCCCGCCTTGGCGTCGCGGGCGCCCTGGGCGTCGGCGCCCGGGGCGGGTGCGCCGGCGAGGACCAGGGCGTCGAACTCGACCGAGCGCGCGGTGGCGAAGGTGCGCTGGACGGTGATCGGGTCGGTGTCACCGCCGATCGTGCCACCCGCGGGCGCGACCACCAGCGGGACCATGCCCGCCTCGAGCACGGCCCCGCGCAGCGCGCGCACCCCGTCGGGGTCGGTGGTGCCGTCGGTGACGATGCCGATGACCCGCCCGTCGGCCGGCCATTCGCGGCCGACCTGGGAGAGCGCGGGGCTGGGGTCGCTGTCGGGCGCGGGCTCGACGGCCGTCGGGACCGCCAGACCGAGGCCGGTGGCGACCTGGGCGCACAGCTCGGTGTCGATGTTGGCCAGTGCCTGGAGCTGACGCTCCTTGATCGCCTGGTCGTAGCACTTACCGAGTTCGAAGGTGTACGCGGCGATGATGTGCTCGCGTTCGACCGGGGTCATGCTCAGCCAGAACAGGCGCGCCTGGCTGAAGTGGTCGGCGTACGAGGCGGGCGCCTCGCGTACCTTCCGTCCGGCCGGAACCTCGACGGGCACCTCGACGAAGGCTCCGGTGTCCGCTCCCGCGAAGAACGGGCAGCCGCCGTCCAGGGAGTTCGGCTTGTAGGGGGCCACGCCGGTGTGCACGGCCTGCTGGTGGAAGCCGTCGCGGAGCATGTCGTTGACGGGGGCGTGCGGCCGGTTGATGGGGATCTGGTTGAAGTTGGGCCCGGCCAGGCGGGTGATCTGGGTGTCCAGGTAGGAGAAGAGGCGTCCGGCGAGCAGCGGGTCGTCGGTGACATCGATGCCCGGGACCAGGTGGCCGACGTGGAAGGCGACCTGCTCGGTCTCGGCGAAGTAGTTGGACGGGTTGCGGTCCAGGGTGAGCAGGCCGATGGGCTGGACCGGGGCGAGCTCCTCGGGCACGATCTTGGTGGAGTCGAGCAGGTCGATGCCCTCGAAGGTCTGGTCGGGGGTGTCGGGGAAGGTCTGGATACCGAACTCCCACTGCGGGTAGGCGCCCGACTCGATGGCGTCGGCGAGGTCCCGGCGGTGGAAGTCGGGATCGACGCCGCTCGCGATCTGTGCCTCCTCCCAGACCAGCGAGTGCACGCCCAGCTTGGGCTTCCAGTGGAACTTCACCAGCGTGGTGGCGCCCTCGGCGTTCACCAGACGGAAGGTGTGAACGCCGAAGCCCTCCATCGTCCGGTAGGAGCGGGGGATGCCCCGGTCGGACATGTTCCACATGGTGTGGTGCTGGGCCTCGGTGTGAAGTGACACGAAGTCCCAGAAGGTGTCGTGGGCGCTCTGGGCCTGCGGGATCTCCCGGTCGGGGTGCGGCTTGCCGGCGTGGATGACGTCGGGGAACTTGATGGCGTCCTGGATGAAGAAGACCGGGATGTTGTTTCCGACGAGGTCGAAGACGCCTTCCTCGGTGTAGAACTTCGTCGCGAAGCCCCGGGTGTCGCGGACCGTGTCGGCCGAGCCGCGCGAGCCGAGCACGGTCGAGAAGCGGACGAAGACGGGGGTCTCGGCGTCTGCGGCGAGGAAGGCCGCCTTCGTCACGCCCGCCGCCGTGCCGTACGACTGGAAGACGCCGTGCGCCCCGGCACCGCGCGCGTGGACCACGCGCTCCGGGATCCGCTCGTGGTCGAAGTGCATGATCTTCTCGCGCAGGTGGTGGTCCTGAAGCAGGACCGGGCCGCGCGGGCCCGCCTTGAGCGAGTGGTCGGTGTCGTGCAGCCGGGTGCCCTGCGCGGTGGTCAGGTAGGAGCCGCTCTGCGCGACCCGGGCCTGCTCGGCGCCGGTGGGCTGACCGGTCGGGCTGACCGTCTCCGGCCCTGTCTGGTCCGGCTTCGGCGGCAGCGGCCCCTGCGGAGCGGTGGGCTCCTCCAGCGCCGCGGGCGCCGAGGAGGGAGCCCCCGGTACGCCCTCCCGCGGCCCGGCCTCCCGGAACGGCTCGGTCAGCTTCTCGACGGCTGCTTTCAGCGGGTTGTCGTGGGACATGGTCATCCTTCGGGCTGGGAACAGGGACCGTGCGGGACTGCCACAGCCATGACCGCCATCGTCGGCGTCGTAACGGATGTGGCGTCGTCGTCCGTCCAACGGCACAACCCCGGCATACGGGTGCCCCTGCGCCACCGCGGAAACCACAACAGTTCGTCCCGTGGACAAAATGACCACGGCTGGAGGAACGGTCGGAGGACACGTCACCGCCCTGCTCCTCGCGAGCCCCTCCCCCGGGGCGAGCCCTCCGCGGCTGGAGCCGGCGCGGTCTGTGGCACGAATTCGGGGCGGGCACCCCGCGTGGGCTCCTCGTGCACGGGCAGGCGTCCGACCGGAGGTGGCATATGCCCGACTGGGGCAAGCTGTGGATGAGCGTCCGGACACACGCGACAGAGGCTGTGGGCTTCGTACAGCGCGGGATACGGCGCACCGGCAGCGAGCGCGATCATCTGGTCCTCGGAGTGAAGACCGCGCTGGCCGCCACTGCGGCCTGGGTGCTGGCCCGTCATCTGCTGCCTCCCACCGTCTCCACTTTCGCCCCGTTCACCGCGCTGGTGGCAGTGCAGGCGACGGTCTACCGGTCGCTGAGGGACTCCGCGCAGTACATGAGCGCGATGGCGGTCGGCGCCGCTCTGGCGGCATCGCTGGCTGCGGCGGCAGGTATCCACGGCTGGTCCTTCGGTCTGCTGACGGTCCTGGCACTGGCCGTGGGCCGGTTCCGGCCGCTGGGGGCGCACGGTACCCAGGTCGCCATCGTCGGCTTCTTCGCCTACTCCTCCGGACAGGGCCAGATCGACTACATCGGCTACCTGATCGCCTCTGTGGTGCTCGGCGCCGTCTGCGGCATCGCCGCGCACCTCGTGCTCGCCCCCGCGCGGCACACCCGGCACCGCCAGGAAGCGGTTGCCGATCTCATCACGCGCATCGAGGAGCGTATGGGCGATCTTGCCGACACGTTCGATGTACGGGAGCCCGATGCGGACGAGGTCCACGAGCTGCGGGAGGCATGGCGGCACCTGTCCTCGGATGCCGACCGGATCCGGTACGCGATCGACGATGAGGTGGAGAACAGCCGTCTCAACCCGCGTGCCAGCATCGCGGACTCCGCCGGCGCCCTGATCCGCGCCCGTACCGCGCTCGATGTCGCGCAGCGCTGCCAGGACCACCTCCGCTCGGTGAGCCGCAGTCTCGACTACGCCGTCAGCAGCGGCGAACTCCTCTCGCTGCCGGCGTCCTTCCGGTCCGCATACGCCACCCTGCTGCGGGCGGCGGCGACAGCGCTGCACCACATCGGCCGGCAGGACCATGACGGCCTGCGGGAATTCGACACAGCGCTCAAGCAGGCCGTCAGCAAGTTCGAGGAGGTCCGCCTGCAGGTACTGGTCGAGCAGGACGGCCCGTCAGGGCAGACCGCGCTGCAGGGCACCTTGCTGACCGACGGCGGTCGCCTGGTGGAGGAACTGCGACACCACGGCTGACGGGCCGTCCTGCTCGACCA
>NZ_RDBH01000125.1:108952-117676 GCF_008042145.1 Streptomyces sp. adm13(2018) | reverse complement strand
GGCCTTGTCGCATCCCCGCCCACCCGCACGTCTCGCTCCCGGATCCACAACCCCCTCCAGGCGCAGGCCATTTGGGCGTCTTCACGTCATGCCCACGGGCTCTTCAAAATTTCGCCAAATTTCGAACGTGTGTGGCAAGATTTCAAGATCAGCGGCGCGTGCAGCGCGCCGCCGAAGAGTCCCAGGGGGGAATCTGATGACCATCATTCGTCGCCGTGCGCTCAAGGGCGCCCTCGTCGCCACCGCCGTCGCGGTCGCGACCGCCACCGTCGCCGGTACGGCCTCCGCCGCCGGCACCGAGCTGCCGGTGCAGCCCACCTTCGAGATGTACGGCGCCAACAAGACGACCCAGGAACTGCAGGTCTGGTTCCCCATCGGCAACGACATCGACACGATCGGTCCGCTGGACAAGGTCGCCGACGTCGCCGACATCATCGTCGCCGACAACGACAACGACGGTCACGGCGAATCCGAGTGGACCGTCTACAAGAACGGCCGCCTGGACTTCTACTCGGCCGACAACGAGGACATCGACGGGAACACCGTCGGCCGCGGCTGGAACATCTACACGACCGTCCTCTCGCCGGGCAACATCGGCGGTGCCCAGCAGGCCGACCTGCTCGGCGTCGACAAGACCGGCGTGCTGTGGAGCTACCTCTCCTACCCGAACGGCACCCTCACCCCCCGCGTGCGGGTCGGTGGCGGCTGGAACGCGTACACCCAGATCGCCGGCCAGGGCGACCTGACCGGCGACGGCAAGCCCGACGTCGTCGCCCGCGACAAGACGGGCGTCCTGTGGCTCTACAAGGGCACGGGCAACTACAAGGCCCCGTTCACCGGCCGCACGAAGGTCGGCTCCGGCTGGAACGCGTACGACCGGATCCTGTCGACCGGTGACATCAACCTCGACGGCAAGGCGGACCTGCTCGCCCGCAAGTCGAACGGCGACCTGCTCAAGTACCTGGGCACGGGCAACGCCACGGCTCCGTTCAAGGCGCCGGTCAAGGCCGGCAGCGGCTTCCAGAAGTACAACCTCTTCTAGTCGCACCTCTCCCACCTGCGTGGGGACCGCTTGACGGCGGTCCCGGGCCCGAACTCCCGGCCCGGGACCGCCTTCTGTGTGTCCGGGGCCGTCCGGGGGCTATGTGGAATTCCCCTTGCCGCAACTTCTGGTCTAGACCTTGACAGGTCCAGACCAATAGCGATTCGCTGTGCTTTCCCCGACCCGGCCCCACCCGGAAGGAAGCACGCATGCTGCGTAAGTTGGTCACCTCGCTGGCCGCGCTCTGTACGGCCGTCGGACTCGCCGTCCTCCTGATCCCCGCCGCCTCGGCGGGCGCGGCCGCTGCCTGCGCGGCCGCCTGGAACTCGTCCAGCGTCTACACGGGCGGCATGACGGCCTCGCACAACGGCCGCAACTGGCAGGCCAAGTGGTGGACCCAGAACGAGACCCCCGGCAGCACCGGCGAGTGGGGCGTCTGGGCCGACCAGGGTGTCTGCGGCGGCGGACCCACCACGCCGCCCACCACCCCGCCGACCACGCCGCCGACCTCCGGATTCGTGGTCTCCGAGGCCCAGTTCAACCAGATGTTCCCGAACCGGAACCCGTTCTACACGTACGCGGGCCTCACCGCCGCCCTCAAGTCGTACCCCGGCTTCGCCAACACCGGCAGCGACACGGTGAAGAAGCAGGAGGCCGCGGCCTTCCTCGCCAACGTCTCCCACGAGACCGGCGGTCTCGTCCACATCGTCGAGCAGAACACGGCGAACTACCCGCACTACTGCGACACGAGCCAGTCCTACGGCTGCCCCGCCGGCCAGGCCGCCTACTACGGCCGCGGCCCCATCCAGCTCTCCTGGAACTTCAACTACAAGGCCGCCGGTGACGCCCTCGGCATCGACCTGCTGAACAACCCCTGGCGCGTCGAGCAGGACCCGGCCGTCGCCATGATGACCGGCCTCTGGTACTGGAACACCCAGAACGGCCCCGGCACGATGACCGCGCACAACGCCATGGTCAACGGCGCCGGCTTCGGCCAGACGATCTGGGCGATCAACGGCAGCCTGGAGTGCAACGGCCGCAACCCGGCCCAGGTCCAGAGCCGGGTCACCAAGTACCAGCAGTTCACCCAGATCCTGGGCGTCCCCGCGGGGTCGAACCTGTCCTGCTGATCGGCTACTGCCAGGCGACGAACGTGCTCCAGACGGCGGGCTCCACGGTGAACGTGGGCCCGCCGCTCTGCTTGGAGTCACGGAGGTGGACGGCGTGGGGGCAGGT
This sequence comes from Streptomyces sp. adm13(2018), assembly GCF_008042145.1. Classification (GTDB taxonomy): domain Bacteria; phylum Actinomycetota; class Actinomycetes; order Streptomycetales; family Streptomycetaceae; genus Streptomyces. The sequence goes on along the minus strand of NZ_RDBH01000125.1, from coordinate 115,398 downwards.
GGCGACCTCTACGCAGTTGCCGCCGCCCCCATCGCTGTAGCTGGACTTACGCCAGTCGAAGGCGACCTCGACGCAGCTGCCGCCACCGCTGTCGCTGTAGCTCGACTTGAACCAGTGCAGGGTGTCGTTCATCTCTGTGCTCCCGCCAACTCCTCGATGAGACCCAGCGACCTGCGCGGATCCAAGGCCTGTGCCCGGATTTTTGCATACCGCTGCAGGTGCTTACTCACCTTCGCGCGGTCGGTGATCAATAGGCTCTCACCCTGGATTTCCAGGAAGGTCACGCGGTCGTGAGCCGGGGTTTCGACGATCTCCAGAGTGCCCCGGTCGCCCGCGTACTCACCCCCCAATCCAGCATCCAGGGGTAGTACCTGGAGATTTACGTTCCTCCTTCGCGCGCACTCCGCCAAGTACGCCACCTGCTCCCGCATCACCTCCTCGCTCCCGATCGGCCTCCGCAGCACCGACTCGTCGAGCACCAGCTCGATCTCGCACACCGGGGTACGGTCGAACAGCGCCTTCCGGGCCATCCGGCCGACCACCAGCTCCTCCACCCGTTCAGGAGTGGGCTCCGGGTGACCACCCGCAATCAGCGCCCGCGCATACGCCTCCGTCTGGAACAACCCGTGGACGACGTGGTTCGCGTACAGCCACAGCGCCACCGCCTTCTGCTCGATCGGCGCGTACTCGCGAAACTGCTCCGGCAGCTTCTCCAGCCGTACGAGCTCCCGCATCTCGTCGAACATGCCCGTGCCGCCGCCCAGGGCCTCTTCGAGCTTCGTCAGCATCTCGTCGCTGACCGGGTGCAGGAACCGTTCCGTGGCGCTGATCGCCGCGCCGGTATAGCCCATCCGCGAGCCCAGCTGATCCTGCGTCAGGCCTTTCTTCAGCCGCATTCTCTTGGCTACCTTGGCCGCCACCCGCGCAGCGGGACCTACTGGTTCCTTGTTCTCTTCTCGCGTCATCGCGATCCCCATTCGAACTCAACCGGTCTCAACCGGTCTCAACTGCTCCCCGCCGAATTCGACTGCCCGCAAGGCACGTTGACGCAGGTCAAGGGGTTGCCGACGCGCCTGCCGCAGTCGTGGAAAACGCTAGCGTCGGCGCGGGAACATGTCCCCGTGAATGAAGATAATCGAGAACCAAACGCGGATTGGATTCCTCTCTCCGGATTCCAACTCCGAAAGGCCGGGGTGCAATTCGACGCCGTCCGGGTCGACGGCGACGAGGGGCGGCTGCTCGCGGACCGGATGGAGGTGCTCACCGGGGGCGACCCGGGGCCGGTGGTGATCGAGGCGAACGGGCGGCGCGGGGTCTACTTCCTCGTGCCGGCGGGGTCGACCGCGCGGAAGCCGTGGCCGCGCGGGGTGACCCGGTTCAACTCGGGGCCCGCCCACGTCAGCTACGTACCCGTGCCCGCCCTGACCGGGCGGACCTGGCCGCTGTCCTGGCGCTTCCCGCCGTCGGCGCCGGACCGGTTCGTCCATCCGCTGCTGCTGAGGAGCGCCGTGGCCGAGCAGTTCAACGGCGGGTCCTGACCACCTGGGCCAAGGCGACCACGGTGGCCGTCCCGCTCAGCATTCCGTCCTGGCCGGTGGCCGTGGTGGCGGGGCTCGGCCTGACGTGGTCATGGCACGGCATCGGGTGGTCAGTCCGCTCGTGGCCCGCCTCTCTCCGAGTCGTGGGCCGCCGGGAAGCTCTAGGCTGGCGGCGGACCCTTGGGAGGACACTGTGAGCACAGAGCCTGAGCACGGTGGAGAGCTGATTCCACGACCTCAGCGGACGCCGGATGCCCTGCGCGTCGCGCTTGCCCGCATCGCGCCTCACCGGCTGGCGGAGATGGAACAGCAGAAGAACGAGGCGTTCTCCTTGGCCGCCGAACACGACACGCTCGGGCCCCTGCACGGGTGGCTGAGTGTGTGGGCCCGCGAGGTGGAGATCGAGCGGCGGTACGACCTCTCTACGCGTCGCCTTGCCGCGCTGGATGCGCTCCACCGTACGAGGGGCAAGGAGGATCCGGCCTTCCGCGCGGCGATGGACGAGCTGCGTGCCGTCGAGAGCGAAGCCGCGCGGGCGGTCTCCGAGTGAGCTGGCGCTGGGAGTACGACCCCGACGAGGAGCACGTCGTGGGGGGCGCGCCGCCCGCCTTCGTCGCCGAGGTGGAGAAGAAGGCCGACGAACTGGTGAGGTCCGCCGAAGCCTTCTATCTGGACGGCTCCGCGTATCAGGGCGAGGGCCCCAAGGGGAACGACGCCTTCGTTCCTGGCGGCATGTTCAGCTACCTCGTCCGGCCTCGGCACGAGTGCGTCTACCTCCGGCAGGTCACCTACTGGTGACCGGCCTCGACGGCCTCCAAGGCCGCCGACAGCCGCTCCAGGACCCGTACCGTCTCGTCGAAGGCCTCCTGGCCGCCCAGCTCCCGAACGAGCGCGGCGGCCAGCCGGGCGTGGCCCGGGTCGATGCGGGCGATGGCCGCCCGGCCCGCCTCGCTGGGGGCGAGGAGCTTGGCCCGGCGGTGGGCCGGGTTCGGCTCGTACGACGCGAGGCCCTCGCGGACGAGCAGGTCCGCGATCCGCTGCACGCTCTGCCGGGTGATGCCCATGGTCCGGGCGATCCCGGCGACCGGGAGGGGCCCGGGGAGGACGGCTCCCAGGACCTGCCACCAGGCCGCGGTCAGTCCCGCCGGCTCGGCCAGCTTCTCCGAGACGGCGAGGAACTGGCCGTTGAGGCGGAAGACGCCCAGGGCGGTCCGGGAGAGCGCGTCCTGCTCGGCGCGGCTCATGAGTTCAGCTCGGCGAAGGCCGCCGGGTCGGAGTCGTGGAAGAGGCGGAACCAGGCGTCCCGCTTGCCCTCGTAGGCGCCGAGGACCGCGAAGACCTCGCGGGCGAAGGCGACCGGCTCGGTCGGGCCCGCCGTGACCAGGGCGCCGGTGCCGGCCTCGCCCTCGGAGGTCACCGCGTCCGCGTCGACGTAGTGCTCGCCGCCCTGGTAGCCGGTGGCGTCCAGGTAGAACGAGACCGCGCTGGTGTGGGGGCGGTCGTCGAGCAGCCCCTCCTTGGCCAGGCCGGCGGTGGCGCCGCAGATCGCGGCGACCGGGACCCCGGCGCCGAGGAAGGCGGCGGCCCTGGCGGTGAAGGGGGCCAGTGCGTCGCCCTCGTCGTACGCGTCGGCTCCCGGGAGGATCAGCAGCGCGCTGTCCTCGGGCCGGAGGTCGGCGAGCCCGAGGTCGGGCACGATCCGCAGGCCGCCGATGGTCGTGACGGGCTCCCCGGCGACCGGGCCGACCGTCCGGACCGTGTACCCGGCGCGGGCGAGCCAGGCGGTGGTGTGGCCCGTCTCCCAGTCGGCGAGCGTGTCGTAGACGGCGAGGTGGACGGTCTTCGCTGCGGTGTTCGTTCCCATGGCTGACCCCTTGCTCGGTGTGGTCGGTCCCTTGGTTCCCCTGATGACAGAAGACTGTCATGACGACAGTATGCTGTCAATGGCGGGTGGAGAACTTCACAGGGGATTCCGGCGGGATTCCGCATGACGGAACAAGGTGTCGCGTCCGCCCCGGTCTCGGTGGACAAGATGGCCATGGCCCGCCCTACCTGCGGTTCCTTACCCTCGACCCCATGACCCCTCATGTCGTCGAACCCGATCCCCAGGCCGGGGCCGCCGTCAAGGCCGCCGACCGCGCGCACGTGTTCCACTCCTGGTCCGCCCAGGGCCTGATCGACCCGCTCGCCGTCGCCGGCGCCGAGGGTTCGTACTTCTGGGACTACGACGGAAACCGCTACCTGGACTTCACCAGCGGCCTCGTCTACACGAACATCGGCTACCAGCACCCCCGGGTGGTCGCCGCCATCCAGGAGCAGGCCGCGAAGCTCACCACCTTCGCGCCCGCCTTCGCCATCGACGTCCGCTCCGAGGCCGCACGCCTCATCGCCGAGCGCACCCCGGGCGACCTGGACAAGATCTTCTTCACCAACGGCGGCGCCGAGGCCGTCGAGAACGCCGTCCGCATGGCCCGGCTGCACACCGGCCGCACGAAGGTGCTCTCCGCCTACCGCTCGTACCACGGCGCCACCTCCACCGCGATCAACCTGACCGGCGACCCGCGCCGCTGGGCCTCCGACAACGGCTCCGCCGGCGTCGTGCGCTTCTGGGCGCCCTTCCTCTACCGCTCGCCCTTCTACGCCACCACCGAGGCGGAGGAGAGCGCACGGGCCCTCCAGCACCTGGAGGACACGATCGCCTTCGAGGGTCCGGCGACGATCGCCGCGATCATCCTGGAGACCGTGCCCGGCACCGCCGGCATCATGACCCCGCCGCCCGGCTACCTCGCCGGCGTCCGCGAGATCTGCGACAAGTACGGCATCGTCTTCGTCCTCGACGAGGTCATGGCCGGCTTCGGCCGCACCGGAAAGTGGTTCGCCGCCGAGCACTTCGACGTCGTGCCCGACCTCATGACCTTCGCCAAGGGCGTGAACTCCGGCTACGTGCCCCTCGGCGGCGTCGCCATCAACGCCGAGATCGCCGCCACCTTCGACAAGCGGCCCTACCCGGGCGGACTGACCTACTCCGGTCACCCGCTGGCCTGCGCCGCCGCCGTCGCCACCATCCACGTCATGGAGGACGAGAAGGTCGTCGAGAACGCCGCCCACATCGGCGAGCACGTCCTCGGCCCCGGCCTGCGCGAGCTCGCCGAGCGCCACCCCTCCGTCGGCGAGGTCCGCGGCCTCGGCGTCTTCTGGGCCCTCGACCTGGTCAAGAACCGCGAGACCCGCGAGCCGCTCGTCCCGTACAACGCGGCCGGCGAGGCGAACGCCCCGATGGCCGCCTTCGGCGCCGCGGCGAAGAAGAACGGCCTGTGGCCCTTCGTCAACATGAACCGCACCCACGCCGTCCCCGCCTGCAACGTCACCGAGGCCGAGGCCAAGGAAGGCCTCGCCGCCCTCGACGCCGCCCTCGCGGTGGCCGACGAGCACACCGCGTGACAACCATGTGACACCGGAAACGGGGGCGCCCCTTCCGTCTGGACTAGGGTGTCCGGAGCCGGACGGAGGGGGCGCACCCATGCCCGCGAGCGGAGCTGTCACCCGCAACACCCTGCGACAGCAGATCGCGGACGCGCTCCGTGACGAGGTGCTCGCGGGCCGTCTCCAACCGGGCGAGGAATTCACCGTCAAGCAGATCGCCGACCAGTACGGCGTCTCCACCACCCCCGTGCGCGAAGCCCTCGTCGACCTCTGCGCCCAGGGCCTCCTCGACTCCGACCAGCACCGCGGCTTCCGCGTCCACCAGTACTCGGTCGACGACTACCGGAACATGGTCCAGGCCCGGATGCTCGTCGTCGACGGCATCTTCCGGCGCGACGCCGCCATGGTGCCGCCCCGCTCCGCCGTCACCGAACCCGACCTCGGGATCGGCGTCGCCCTCGTCTCCGTACGCCGCAGGGGCGAGGCCGCGGCCCGCGCGGCCCGCGCCGGGGACCTCGACATCCTCATCGGCTACGACATCCGGTACTGGCGCGAACTCGGCCGGCTCGTCGCCGCCAACGACTACATCGCCGACTTCCTCCACCGGCTCCGCGTCCAGGCCTGGGTGTTCTCCGTCCCCCACCTGCGCTCCGAGCGGGACGTCCCCGGCCGGCTGTGGAGCGGACACGTCGACCTGGTCGACGCCATCACCCGCGGCGACGGGGAGGCGGCCGTCGCGGTCGTCCGGGAGTACAACACCCACTCGCTGGAATGGGCCGACCAGCTGGAGCGGCGGGCCGGCTGAGCGGGCCCCGGACCCGACCGACGGGGGCGGCCGCCCGGGTTGGGTGGCGCTCCCCGGGTTGAGGGCCCGGCTCCCCGGGCAGTTCCTCAGCGGGTGGACGGTGTCCGTGGGGCGCCGACTAACCTGGCCGTCCCTGCAAAAGCCTGGCGAACGCCCTGCGAGCGTCCCCCGCAACTGACGGAGAGCGAGCCTCCCTTGGCCTGTGACCTGTGGCTGGTCCCCCTCGTCGACGTGCTGTGCCACAGCCCCGACAACCCCTTCGCCGAAGAGATCGCCGCGTACGACGCCGTGCTCACCGCCTCCGGTATGCCGACCGTACCGGTCTACGCGTACATGCCCGGGCTCTCCGGCGACGTCGCCCCGATCGCCGGCTTCGACTACGAGGCCCTGCACTTCCTGCGGCGCGCCTACCTCCTCCAGATGTGCGGACTCCCCGTCGAACCCGTCGGCGAGCTCGGCGGCGACTACGAGCAGCTCCTGGAGATGTTCGAGCCGACCGCCCAGCAGTCCCACCTCGTCTGGCACTACGACCACGCCGGCGCCTACGTCCCGGTGGACTTCCCGGTCCCGCTCGCCAACGACGAGCTCCTGGAGGGCGGCGGGCCGCTCGGCTCCTCGTACGGGCTGCTGCGCGAGCTGGAGTTCGTGGCGCCCTCCATCGGCATCGACCCCGCCAACCC
>NZ_RDBH01000125.1:101224-108852 GCF_008042145.1 Streptomyces sp. adm13(2018) | reverse complement strand
GCGGCCCACCACCCTGGAGGAACCGGCCGCGGCGGTCGCGCCGGACGGCGGCCCCTTCGCCCGGGAGCGCCACGTGTGGCTGGGGCTGCACGCGGCCGCGACCCGGAGCCTGGCCCAGGGCTCGATGATCATCCTGAGCTGAGGCCCACCGCGGCCCGTTCCGCGCCCGCCGGGCACCCCCGGGGCCCCGGAGGCTCTCGTCAGCGGGCCTCCGGGGGCCGCTGGCGCGGCATGTTCGGCCGGGTGCCCGGCGGCAGCGGGAAACGACCCGACGGGTGGTGGCTCTCCGCCCGCGCGGGCAGCACGCCCACCGACTGGAGCGCCAGCGGCGCCGGACCCGAGCGGAACTCGACCATCCAGTCCGCGGTCTCCGCCCGTACGAGCTCCGTCACGTCCTCCGAGAAGCGGCGCAGCACGCCCAGGCAGCGCTCGGCGGCCTCGCTCGCGGTGCCCTCCGTGGGGCCCAGCACCTCCCGGACGCTCTCCGAGGCCCAGTCGAACTGAAGGGCCTGGAGACGGCGCTGCACGGCCTGTGCCGTCGCCACGTCCCTCATCCAGCCCGCCGTCAGACCGAAGTACCGGTCGCAGGCCAGACAGGCCGCCCCGAGCAGCAGCGAGAGATAGCCCCAGCCGGCCGCCCCCTCCGCGACGCCGGTCAGGTCGAGCAGCGGGAGCGCGGCACCCGCGATCACCCCGAGGGCCGTGCCGATCCGCAGCAGCCGGGCGTTGCGGCGCTTCCAGACCCGGTCGGAGAGGTACCACTCGGCGGTGCGCAGGGCGTAGGCCTCCACCCAGCGGTACAGCTCGTCGAGCCGCTCGGCGGGCTCCCCCCAGTCGCCCAGGGGGAACGCCGTACCGGTCAGATCACGGTGGACGTCTCCCCCGGGGGGTCCCGGTGGCTGCATCTCCGGCTGCTGGCTCACCGGGGGACTCCTCTGTTCAGCTCAGTACTCGTGTCCTTCTGTGACGTGCGGTGCACGTGGTGCCTGCCCTTCCTACCGCCGAATGGTGGGCGGCGGGCCCCGAATCCCAGGATCTCCGCCCGCAAGAGCGTGTTGATCAGGTAGAGGAGCCCGCGGTTTCTCACCCGAAAGAGTGGTGGAGCAGGGCGGGCGGGGACCACGTAGGCTCGGCGTACCGACATACGGACGTACCGAACCTCAGGAGTGACCGTGATTCCCGGTGGTGGTCAGCCCAACATGCAGCAGCTTCTCCAGCAGGCCCAGAAGATGCAGCAGGATCTCGCCCGCGCCCAGGAGGAGCTGGCGGCGACCGAGGTCGACGGACAGGCGGGCGGCGGCCTGGTCAAGGCGACCGTGACCGGCTCCGGCGAGCTGCGCGGCCTGGTCATCGACCCCAAGGCGGTCGACCCGGAGGACACCGAGACGCTCGCCGACCTGATCGTCGCCGCCGTCCAGGCCGCCAACGACAACGCGCAGCAGCTCCAGCAGGCCAAGCTCGGCCCGCTGGCCCAGGGCATGGGCGGCATGCCCGGCCTCGGCTTCTGACCCCGGCGGACCGGGGGCTTTCGAGCCCCCTTCCCCCGTGGACTTCTTAGCCCCGCTTTAAGCCACTACCGTAAGAATCAAGCACTCCCCTGGAAGGGCGTTCCGTGTACGAAGGCGTGGTTCAGGACCTCATCGACGAACTGGGCAGGCTGCCCGGCGTCGGTCCCAAGAGCGCGCAGCGGATCGCCTTCCACATCCTCCAGGCCGAGCCGACCGACGTACGGCGTCTCGCGCACGCGCTCCTGGAGGTCAAGGAGAAGGTCAGGTTCTGCGCGGTCTGCGGCAACGTGGCACAGCAGGAACAGTGCAACATCTGCCGCGACCCCCGCCGCGACCTCACCGTCATCTGTGTGGTCGAGGAACCCAAGGACGTCGTCGCGATCGAGCGGACCCGCGAGTTCCGGGGGCGGTACCACGTCCTCGGCGGCGCGATCAGCCCGATCGAGGGCGTCGGCCCGGACGACCTCCGCATCCGCGAGCTGCTCGCCCGGCTCGCCGACGGCACGGTCACCGAGCTGATCCTCGCGACCGACCCGAACCTGGAGGGCGAGGCCACCGCCACCTACCTGGCGCGGATGATCAAGCCGATGGGCCTCAAGGTGACCCGGCTCGCGAGCGGACTCCCGGTCGGCGGCGACCTCGAGTACGCCGACGAGGTCACCCTCGGCCGTGCCTTCGAGGGCCGGAGGCTGCTAGATGTATGACGACCGGGCCGGTGCGCTCTCAGGGAGGCTCCTCGATGTCTGACCCCACGCTGCACGCGATCACGCAGAACCCCGACGACTTCGCGGTCCAGATCGCCGACTCCATCGAGAGCTTCATCGTCGCGACCACCGAGGTCGCCAAGGGCGACGAGCCGGACAGCGCCGTGCCCTTCATGCTCCTGGAGATCTCGCAGCTGCTCCTCGCGGGCGGCCGGCTCGGCGCGCACGAGGACATCGTCCCGGACGAGCGCTACGAGACGGACACGGGCCCCGAGCCCGACATGGACGACCTGCGCGAGCGCTTCGCCGTGCTCCTCGAACCGGTCGACGTGTTCTCCGAGGTCTTCGACCCGTACGAGCCCCGCAAGGCCCCGGTCCCGGCCCGCATCTCCGACAACCTCGCCGACATCGTCGCCGACCTCCGCCACGGCCTGGCCCACTACCGCGCCGGCCGCACCAGCGAGGCCCTCTGGTGGTGGCAGTTCTCGTACTTCTCCAACTGGGGCCCCACCGCCTCGGCCACCCTCCGCGCCCTCCAGTCCCTCGTCGCCCACGTCCGCCTCGACCAGCCGCTCGCGGCACTCGACGGCCTCGACACCGACGAGGACCTCACCGAGGACGACCTCGCCGAGGAGGCGGGCCGTGTGATGGTCGAGGAGATCGGCGCACCGCTCGGCCTGCGCGCGCTGAGGAAGTAGCGGCGCGGCTCCCCGGCCGTCGTGTGAGCCCGCGCACATCTCGGGCTCCCGCCGCGTACCCCCGGCTCACCCGGGCAGGCAGACCCACCGGGCGGTCCGGACCGTCCAGGCCGTGATCACTGACTGAGCGGGACATCTCAGGATGCGATATGCGGTCGGCGATTCCGGACCGCTCGTTAAACTGAGCCGACCGCAGTAATGACTGCGGCAGATACTGATCGAGGAGCGCACGTGGGCCTTGTCGTGCAGAAGTACGGAGGCTCCTCCGTTGCCGATGCCGAAGGCATCAAGCGGGTCGCCAAGCGGATCGTGGACGCCAAGAAGAACGGCCACCAGGTGGTCGTCGTGGTTTCCGCGATGGGCGACACGACGGACGAGTTGATCGATCTCGCCGAGCAGGTATCCCCGATCCCTGCCGGGCGTGAGTTCGACATGCTGCTGACCGCCGGAGAGCGGATCTCCATGGCCCTGCTGGCCATGGCGATCAAAAACCTGGGCCACGAGGCCCAGTCGTTCACGGGCAGCCAGGCCGGTGTCATCACCGACTCGGTCCACAACAAAGCGCGCATCATCGATGTCACGCCGGGCCGTATCCGCACCGCCCTCGACGAGGGCAACATCGCCATCGTCGCCGGCTTCCAGGGCGTGTCCCAGGACAAGAAGGACATCACCACCCTCGGCCGCGGCGGGTCCGACACCACCGCCGTCGCGCTGGCCGCCGCCCTCGATGCCGAGGTCTGCGAGATCTACACCGACGTCGACGGCGTGTTCACCGCCGACCCGCGCGTGGTCAAGAAGGCGAAGAAGATCGACTGGATCTCCTTCGAGGACATGCTGGAGCTCGCCGCCTCCGGCTCCAAGGTGCTGCTGCACCGCTGCGTCGAGTACGCACGCCGTTACAACATCCCGATCCACGTCCGCTCGTCCTTCTCGGGACTCCAGGGCACCTGGGTCAGCAACGAACCGCAAGGGGACCGCAAGGTGGAGCAGGCCATCATCTCGGGCGTCGCCCACGACACCTCCGAGGCGAAGATCACCGTCGTCGGCGTGCCGGACAAGCCGGGCGAGGCCGCGGCCATCTTCCGGGCCGTCGCCGACGCCGAGATCAACATCGACATGATCGTGCAGAACGTGTCCGCCGCCTCGACGGGCCTCACGGACATCTCCTTCACCCTCCCCAAGGCCGAGGGCCGCAAGGCCATCGACGCCCTGGAGAAGGCGAAGACCGCGATCGGCTTCGACTCCCTGCGCTACGACGACCAGATCGGCAAGATCTCCCTGGTCGGCGCCGGGATGAAGACCAACCCGGGCGTCACCGCGGACTTCTTCCGCGCCCTCTCCGACGCCGGCGTGAACATCGAGCTCATCTCGACCTCCGAGATCCGCATCTCGGTCGTCACCCGCGTCGACGACGTCAACGAGGCCGTGCGCGCCGTCCACAGCGCCTTCGGCCTGGACAGCGACTCCGACGAGGCCGTCGTCTACGGGGGCACCGGACGATGACCCCGAAGCCGACACTCGCGGTCGTCGGTGCGACCGGAGCCGTCGGCTCGGTGATGCTCCAGATGCTCACGCAGCACGCGGACGTCTGGGGCGACATCCGCCTCCTCGCCTCCCCGCGCTCGGCCGGCCGCAAGGCCGCCGTGCGCGGGGAGCAGTGCGAGATCCTCCCGCTCGACGAGGAGGCCCTCGAAGGCGTCGACCTGGCGCTCTTCCTGGTGCCCGAGACGGTGGCCGCCCGCTGGGCGCCCATCGCCGCCACCAAGGGCGCCGTCGTCGTCGACACCTCCGCCGCCTTCCGCGCGGACCCCGACGTCCCCCTCGTGGTCCCCGAGACCAACGCCCACTCCGCCCGCCTGCGGCCCCGCGGCATCGTCGCCAGCCCCGGCAGCACCACCCTCGCGCTGGTCGTCGCCGTCGGCGCCCTGCACGCCGAGTTCGGGCTCACCGAACTCGTCGTCACCGCCCAGCAGGCCGCGAGCGGCGCCGGCGCCGGACAGGCCGGCGTCAAGACGCTCCGCGACCAGCTCCGCCTCCTGGCCGGCCGCGACGACCTCGGCACCCACCCCGGAGACGTACGACGGGCCGTCGGCGAGGACACCGGACCCTTCCCCGGCCCCCTCGCCCTCAACGTCCTGCCCTGGTCCGGCACGGCCCGCGCCGACGGAGCCTCCTCGGAGGAGGAGCAGGTACGGGACGAGACCCGGCGGATCCTCGGGCTCCCCGCCCTCAGGGTCGCCGCCACCTGCGTCCGCGTCCCCGTCGTCACCGGCCACTCCGCCACCGTGCACGCCCGCTTCGAGCGCCCCGTACCGCTCGGCCGCGCCCACGAGATCCTCGCGACCGCACCCGGGGTCGTGCTGTACGACGATCCCGCCGAGGGCGACTTCCCCACCCCCGCCGACGTCGTCGGCACCGATCCCACCTGGGTCGGACGGGTACGCCGCTCCATGGACGACGAGCGGGCCCTCGACTTCTTCGTCTGCGCCGACAACCTCCGCAAGGGAGCGGCCCTCAACGCCCTCCAGATCGCTGAATCGGTTGTCACGTATTTGTAGGATCTGTGAACGACCTGTGAGCAATTAGGCGTCAGATACCTATTGAACTGCGATGATTCCGGGGGTGACGATGCTCTTCCCCCCTCCTGCAACCAGCAGTTGGGTGGAGGGCGTCTCTGCGTGCACTCACCCTGTGCGGCGTGGAGCACGCTGCGAAAGCGGGGCATCGGGGGAGAACGGTTACGCATGAGGACGAACGACTCACCGTCAAAAACGGTGGCGTACGCGTACAACCCTGCCAGGGGGAAGCGTGTCCAACCTGCGTGGCAGACGTACTCGACATCGCGACCATCGCTCCGCTGCGCGGCGCGGGCACAGCAGTGCTCCCCGCGCGGAGCGTCGCCGTCGTCCCCGCCCGCGGCACGACAGCCGTCCCGGCCCGCGGCACGCCGGTCGCACCGGCGCGCGGCACCGCGATCGTTCCCGCGCGCGGTCCGGCAGCGGTTCCGCGGCGCCGGTCGCGCCCGCTCGGTGGCATGCCGGTGATCGCCCCCGTGCCCACCGGATCCCGTACGAGCGCCGTGGACGGCATCCCCTCGCCCCGCACGAGTGCCGAAGGCACCACCGCGGCCGGGACGACCGTCGACCACCTCACCGAGACCTACCGCGCCCACTACCGGTCGCTCCTCGGCCTCGCCGCCCTCCTCCTCGACGACACGGCCTCCTGCGAGGACGTCGTCCAGGAGGCGTTCATCCGCGTCCACTCGGCCCGCAAGCGGGTGCGCGAGCCCGAGAAGACCCTCGCCTACCTGCGGCAGACCGTCGTCAACCTCTCCCGCTCCGCACTGCGCCGCCGCATCCTCGGACTCAAGCTGCTGTCCAAGCCGATGCCGGACATGGCCAGCGCGGAGGAGGGCGCGTACGACCAGCTGGAGCGCGAGGACCTCATCAAGGCGATGCGCGGACTCCAGCGGCGCCAGCGCGAGGTACTGGCCCTGCGGTACTTCTCCGACATGACGGAGGCCCAGGTCGCCGAGGCCCTCGGGATATCCCTGGGCTCCGTGAAGGCGTACGGCTCGCGGGGCATCGCGTCGCTGCGCGTCGCGATGGGAGCGACGTCGTGAGCGAGGCACCCCGCGAGGACACCGCCGGCGAAGCCGACGGCGACGACACCGCCAGGGCCGCGGACACCGCCGGTGCCGCGGACACCGCCGGTGCCGCGGACACCGCCAGAGCCGAGGACACTGCCGGGGCCGCGGACACCGCCAGAGCTGAGGACACCGCCGGGGCCGCGGGCACCGCCGGGGCCGGGCGCGGCGGTGAGGCCCGGCAGGCGTCTTCCGGCGCCGCCGACGGCCCGGGCGCCGTCAAGGGCGCCGACGTCGAGAGCGACGTCCCCGATGAACGTGACGAACCGAGTGGACAGCGCATGGTGAAGATCGAGCCCGGCCCGAGCGAGGGCGACGGGGACGACGAACTCGCGCTGCGGCGGCTGTTCCAGAGCGCCGTCTCCGGACTGGAGCCCTCCCAGGGCTCGCTGGAGCACCTGCGCCGCGCCGTGCCCGCGCGCCGCGCCCGCAAGCGGCAGGCCGTCGTCGGCGCCGCGGCCGCCGCGGTCCTCATCGGGACCGCCGTACCCGCCTTCGTGCACGTCGCCTCCTCCGGCGGCGTCTCCGCCGCCGGGAACCCCGTGAACGCCGGGCACGGCGAGGAGGCCCAGGGCGGCACCGGCGCCGAGACCGGCATCGAGGGCGGCCAGAGCGCCCAGCCCCCCGCGAGCACCGGATCGCCCAGCCAGGGCACCGCCGAAGGCTCCGCGGGCAAGCCGGACCGACCCGGCCCCGGCGCCTCCTCCGGCGACCGACGCGAGGCGGAGGCGCTCCCCGGAGCCTTCCCCGCCTGCACGGCCGCCCAGCTCGGCGTCAGCTCGGCGGGCGCCGGCGGACCCGACGGCGAGGGCAAGGTGTACGGCACCTTCCGCATCTCCAACGTCTCCGACCGGGCCTGCGTCGTGGAAGGCGCCGGAGTCGTCGGCTTCGAGGCCCGCGGCGCCGCCGACCCCGCGCGGATCTCGGTGGTCCGGCACACCCCGGGAGACGGCGGCAGCGGACTGCCCGACCCCTCCCAGGAGTACTCCGCGATGGCCCTGAAGCCGAACGGCTCCTACGAGGTCAAGTTCGTCTGGGTGCCGAGCGAGACCTGTCCGACCACCCCCACCAC
>NZ_RDBH01000125.1:87849-101124 GCF_008042145.1 Streptomyces sp. adm13(2018) | reverse complement strand
GCCCCTCCCCGCTTCCCTACAGACCCAGCGCCTCGTCGCGGGACGCCTCCGCCTCGCGGCGGACCAGGCGGAACCACATGAAGAGGACGAAGCCGGCGAAGACGAACCACTCCGCGGTGTAGCCCAGGTTCTGGAAGGCCTTCGCGTCCAGGCTCGTGCCCGCCGCGGCCGCCGCCGGGACCGGGGTCAGCCCCGCCGGGGACTCGGCGAGGGTGATCCACGCGTCGTAGACGTCGTCCGTGACCACGTTCACCAGGGACGCCGCACTGATCATCCCCAGCTGCCCCTCGGGCAGCCCGCCGGCCGCGTTGACGCCCTTGGTGCCACCGTTCTCCGAGGCCTGGAGCGCGCCCACGACCGTGACCTCGCCGGACGGCGGGGCCGGGACCTTCGCCCCCGTGGGGAGCCAGCCGCGGACCACCGGGACCGAACGGCCCCCGTCCGTCCGCAGCAGCGTCAGGACGTAACTGCCGGTCCGGCCGTCCAGGTCGCGGTCCGGTACGAGGAACTGCGCCCCGAACCGGCCGCGCGCCTCGGCCGAGCGACCCGAGGTCTCCTTGTCCACCGGGAGCAGCGAGTCCAGCGGCGCCGTCTTCAGCGTGCTGACGGCGGGTCGCTGCTCGGCCTCCTCGTGGGAGTCGACGCGATCCTCGAACTTGCCCAGCTGCCAGGTCCCCATGAACACGCAGAACGGGATCGCCAGCAGGACGAAGACGTTGATCCCCCACCAGCGGGGCGTTCTCAGGAACCGGTACACGCCCCCCACGGTACGGGGGCCGCCCCGGCGGCCCGTCGGCCGGGTCCCCGGCCGCCTCAGCTCCGCACCGGCCCACCTCCCAGGTGCTTCGCGGCGAACGCCAGGTCCAGGCCGACCTGCTTGATCCGCTCCTCCACCACGAGCGAGCCGTGGCCCGCGTCGTACCGGTACACGTCGTGGACCGCGCCCCGCGCCACGAGCCGCTCGACGTAGTTGTCGATCTGGCGGATCGGGCAGCGCGGGTCGTTGACCCCGGCCGAGATGTGGACCGGTGCCTTCACCGCGTCGACATAGGTGAGCGGCGACGAGGCCGCGTACCGCTCGGGCACCTCCTCCGGCGAACCGCCGAGCAGCGTCCGGTCCAGGGCCTTCAGCGCCTCCATCTCGTCCTCGTACGCCGCGACGTAGTCCGCGACGGGGACCGCGGCGAGCCCGACCGCCCAGGCCTCCGGCTGCGTACCGAGACCGAGGAGCGTCAGGTAGCCGCCCCAGGAGCCGCCGGACAGCACGAGCCGGGCCGGGTCGGCGAGACCGCTCGCCACCGCCCAGCCGCGGACCGCGTCGATGTCCTCCAGCTCGATCAGGCCCACCCGGTGCTTGAGGGCGTCCGTCCACTCCCGTCCGTACCCCGTCGAGCCCCGGTAGTTGACCCGCACCACCGCGTACCCGTGGTCCACCCAGGCCGCCGGGCCCGACGCGAAGGCGTCGCTGTCGTGCCAGGTGGGGCCGCCGTGCACCTCGAAGACCGTCGGGAAGGGGCCCTCGCCCGCCGGCCGCTGCACGAGCGCGTGGACCCGGCCGCCCGGGCCCTCCACCCACACGTCCTCCACCGGCACCGACGGCGGGGCCTTGGCGCCGGGCGGGTCGAGGACGACGCCGCCGTCCGTGGACCGCACCACCGGCGGCTCGGCGGCCGAGGACCACAGGTACTCCACGCTGCCGTCCGGCCGGGCTGTGGCACTCGACACCGAACCGGGCGGGGTGTCCACCCGGACCAGGGCGCCGGTCGCGATCTCGTACCGCCACAGCTCGCTGCGGGCCTCGAAGCTGTGCACGATCAGCAGGCCCGAACCGTCCGGGTACCACTCGGCCGACACGTCGCCCGGCAGGTCGAGGCGGAGGTCCCGCTCCGTGCCGTCCGCCACGTCCCAGATCATCGGCTCCCAGCGGCCGCGCCGCTGGTGCCCCACGAGCAGCCGGCTGTCGCCGGCCACGGGGGCGAACCCGAGGACCGTGAGCCCCAGCTCCTCCGTGCCGCCCTTGGTGTCGTCGAGCTCGGCGAGGACGCTCGCGTCCGCGGAGCGCAGCACCCGCAGCGCCGAGTGCATCGCGTCCCCGTGCTCGGTGTGCTCGACGGCGATCAGGGAGCCGTCGTACGACAGGTCGCCGACCCCGGCCGACTCCCGGTGCCGGTAGATCTCGACCGGGGCGTCGGCCCCGGGGCGCACGAGGTGGACCGTCGAGCCGTCCTCGTCCGTGGAGCGGCCCACCAGGAGGGTGCCGTCCCGGCCGATGGCGAGGCCCGCGGGATAGGAGGCGTCGAGACCCGGCACGGCCGGCTCGTCCGCGCCGCCGGCGAACGGCTGGCGCATCCACACCCCGAACTCGTCCCCGTCGGTGTCCGCGAACCACCAGATCCAGGCGCCGTCGGGCGACAGCGTGCCGTCCGTCGTGCCGTTCGGCCGGTCCGTGACCTGGCGCTGCTCCCCGGTCGCCCGGTCCCAGGCGTACAGCTCGTACGTCCCCGTCGCGTTCGACACGAAGAGCGAGCGGTCGGGGGCCTCCTCCGCCCACTCGGGCAGGGAGACCCGCGGTGCGCGGAAGCGTCGCTGCCAGGCGGGGGCCTGGTCGGTGGGCCCGGTCGTGGGGTCGGGGTGGTTGCTCTCAGTCATGGCACCCATGATGCTCCGCGCGGCGGACAATCGGGTCGCGTCACCCTCAACCTGTGGATAACCTCGCGGGCATGTATGCGCCGACGCCCGACGACTGGCACGAGGTCAACCGCGCGCGCTGGGACGAGCGCGTCCCGATCCACGCCGCGAGCGACTTCTACGCCCTGGACGCCTTCCGCGCCGGGAAGGACGCCCTGCGCGACTTCGAGCTCGCGGAGGTCGGGGACGTCACCGGCCGCTCCCTGCTGCACCTCCAGTGCCACATCGGCCTCGACACCCTGTCCTGGGCCCGGCACGGCGCCGCGCAGGTCGTCGGCCTCGACTTCTCCGAGCCGGCCGTCGACACGGCCCGCTCGCTCGCCGCCGACCTGGGCTTCACCCAGGACCGGGCGGCGTTCGTCGCGGCCGACGTGTACGACGCCGCGGAGGCCGTCCCGGACAGCTCGTACGACATCGTCTACACCGGCTGCGGCGCGCTGAACTGGCTGCCCGACATCGTGCGCTGGGCGGAGACCGCGGCCTCGCTCGTCGCCCCCGGCGGCTTCCTGTACATGGCGGAGTTCCATCCGCTGACCGACTCGCTCGACGACGAGACCGGCAGCCGGATCGTGAACGACTACTTCGTGCGCGAGCCCTGGGTGGACACCACCCCGGGCACGTACGCCGAGCTGGACGCCGCGACCGTCCACAACCGCAGCGTGGAGTGGGTGCATCCGGTCGGCGAGGTCGTCACCGCGCTTGCCGGGGCGGGCCTGCGGATCGAGTTCCTGCACGAGCACGACGCCTCGCTGTTCCCGCGGTACGGGGCGCTGCAGCGGCACGAGGACGGCTACTACCGCTTCCCGTCGGACCGGCCCCGGATCCCGATGATGTACTCGATCAAGGCGACCCGCCCGGCCGCCTGAGCCCGCCGCCCCCCCCGTCAGGAAGACCCGTCAGGGGGCGTCGGGACGGATGTGGTGGGTCCGCCGTCCGTCCGGGCCGAGGACCTGGGCCCCGATCTTGTGGGTGCGCAGCGCGAGCGCCGTGCCCGCGATCCGCAGCGCCGGGGCGGCCCGTACGAACGCCGAGGTGACCTCGTGCAGTTCGTCGACCGTACGGAGCCACATCGCGACGGCCAGGTTGTGCGGTCCGGTGACGGAGGTGACCAGCCGGGTCTGCGGGAGCCGGGCGAGCGCGGCCACCGTCGCCGGCACCTCCAGGGGCGGCACGTCGGTGGTGACCATCGCCCACATCGGACGCCCGGAGAACCTCGGGGCCGGCAGACAGTGGTGGTGGAGGGTGCCGCCGGCCGACAGGGCGTCCAGCCGCCTGCGTACGGTCGACTCGCTCGTACCGCACTGCCGGGCCAGTTCGGCGGCGCTCCGGCGGGCGTCCCCGGCCAGTTCCGCGATCAGCCGGCGGTCCAGCGCGCTGAAGTGGGAGAGTACACGCGCGTGCGTGCGCGGCCGCCGGTCCCCGCCCGTGAGTTCGGTGAGGAGCTGGACCTGTCCCGGGGTGAGCTGCTCGATCCGGGACCGGTAGGGGCGGTTGTGCATCCGGGTGACGACCTGGGTGCGGCAGCGCAGCACCCCGGGCAGCCGCCGTACGCGTCCGGCGAGGTAGCCGTCGAGGGCGTGCAGGTCGGGGGAGATCACGAGCAGGACGAGGTCGGCGTCGCCGGTCACCTGGTGGACGCCGAGGGTGTACGGATCGCCCGCCACGTCGGCCGCGGTGGCCTCGGAGGTGCCCGCGGCGCATTCCAGCTCGACCCAGGCGTACAGCATCTCGTCCGTGCCGTGGCGGGCGGCGAGCAGCGAACTCCAGGCGTACCCCCCGGCCGTGAGGTGCTCCCAGCGGCGTGCGAGGGTGTCGGGACTCGCGCCCAGTACGGCCGACAGCTGGGTCCAGCTGGCGCGCGGAGCCATCTGCAGTGCGTGGATCAGCGAAAGATCCGCCTCTCCCAGGACGGATTCCCCGGTCGTCATTTCCCTCCCTGGTCGATCCCCGGCAAACCAGGGATACGGCTTGCGGGGCGCCCCAGGATGGTGAACCGAGGCATGTGCATTCAAGCCGTAACGGCGTTCGCGCGCCATGGAGTCGGAACACCTCACACACGGAGAGGACGGGGGCGGTGCGCATGGGGGCCGAGGACCCACCCGGGACGACGGACCGACGACTCCGCGACGGGGCGCCGGCCGACGAGTGGCTTCAGGACGGTCCGTCGGCGGATCGGCAGCTCTGGGACGGCCCGTCGGCCGACGAGTGGCTCCGGGAGGGCACCGCCCCCGCCGACCGGTCGGCGCCGTGGGCCGCCGGGCCGGCCCCCGACGAGCGGCTTCTGTGGGGCGAGCCCGTGAGCGGGGACCAGCTCGCCGCCGCGGAGCGCGCCTACGACCGCTGCGGACCTTCCGAACGGCTCCTGTGGGAGCGGCTGTCCGTCTTCGAGGGGACCTTCGGCCCGGACGCCGTCCGCGAGGTCTGCGCGTCCTGGGCGCTGCCCCCGACCGCGGTCCTCGGCGTCCTCGACCGGCTCCTGCCCCTCGCCCTGCTCCGTGTCGACGACCTGTTCGCCGGTGAGGACGACGTCCCCCGCTACTGGATGCCGCACCCGGCGCGCGCCGTGGGCGCCCGCCGGCTCACCGGGCGCGGCGACCGGCCCGACCTGGTCCTGCGCCACCGGCGGTGGTGCGTGAAGCTCGCCCGGACGGCCGCCGACCGGTGGCAGAGCGGCCGGCAGCTCGACGCCCGCGACCTCGCCCTGCGGGAACTGCCGGACCTGGCCGCCGCCATGGACCCGACGACCGCGTCCCCGCCGCGCGGCGACGAGGCGGACGCCGCCGTCGAGATCGCCGTGTCCCTGTGGTTCCTGTGGGTGGTCTGCGGGCGGGCCGCCGAGGGCCGGACCCGGCTCCGGCACGCCCTGGCGCTGCTCGGCGGCGAGCCGTCGGCCCGCGCGCTGTGGCTCGCCGCGTTCCTGGAGCTGGAGTCGGGCCGCCCGGAGGAGGCCGATCCGCTGCTCGTACGGGCCTGGGCGGCGGCCGTCCGGGACGGGGACGGCGGGGCCCTCGGGCTGCTGGCCCATCTGCGGGGATCGACCGCCCTCTATCAGGGGCGTACGCGCGCGGCGGCGGACGAGTACCGGGAGGCCCTCGCGCTGACCGAGGAGTACCCGGAGTTCGGCCCGACCCGGCACGCCTGCTGGGCCGGTCTCGCGCTCGCCCTGTGCCGTACGGACCCGGAGGCCGCGCAGGAGGCGCTCGACCTGGCGGACCTGGACCGCGAGAGCCGGTGGGGCCGGGCGGGCCGGGACATGAACGCCGAGGCCTGGTCCGCCATGGCCCGGGCCGAGCTCGCGGCGTGGGACGGGGACGCGGAGCGGGCCGCGGAGCACGCCCGGTGGGCGCTCCGGGAGCACCTGCGCCTGGGCTCGGCCGCGGGGGCGGCCGGTGCGGCGGAACTCCTCGCCCAGATCCGGCTGTCGGCGGGGCGTCGGGACGAGGCGGCCCATCTGCTGGGCGCGGTCGACCTGTTACGGACCTCCGTCTTCGATTCCTCGTACCGGCCGGCGGAGTTCTGCGTGGTGACCCGCGACCGGAGCGAGCGGGCGCTCCGTACGCTGCTCGACGGCCCGGAACTCCGGTACGCCTACGAGGAGGGCGCGCGGCGCGGACTGTTCGCCCTGGCGGGGGAGACCTGAGCGGGAGGCCCGAGGGGGCCGGAGCGGGAGGCCCGAGAGGGCCTGAGCGGGAGTCCTGACGAGGAGCCTTGAGGGGGAGGCCCGAAGGGGCCCGAGGGGGCCGCCTACGATGCCGTCATGTCGTTCGCCTTCGCCGTCGCCGCGGTCTTCCTGCTGTTGTTCGCGATCGGTGTGGGGCGGGACCGGCGCCGTTTCGGCAACGCCGTGCTCCTCGGTCTCGCCGTGACGTTCTTCGCGATCGGGCTGCTCGTCGGGGTGGAGGACGCGCCGCCGGGGGTCGCGGAGACCGTGATGATCGGCGGGCTGCTCGTGCTCGGCGTCGGCCCGGTGGTCCTGGCGGGGCTGCTCACCGCGAACGGCGTGAAGATGGTCCGCAAGGAGGGCAGGAGCCCGGCCAACCTGCTGTCGCTCCTGGCCGGGCTCGGCATGTTCGGTGTCATGGTCCTGGCGGTGACGGCCGCTGCGACGGAATCGTGGGCGTTGCGGGTGGCCGTCGTCACCCTCCTCCTGGTCCTCGGCTACGTCTCGTTCCTCTTCGTCTGCTTCGTGGGCTACGCGTTCCTCTACGGCCGTACGAGGCTCCGCCGGGACGCCGACTTCATCGTGGTCCTCGGGTCCGGCCTGACGGGCGGCGACCAGGTCCCGCCGCTGCTCGCGAGCCGCCTGGACCGGGCCCTCGCGGTGCACGAGCGGCTGGTGGCGCACCGGCGGCGCGACGACGCGGCGCCCGTCCTCATCGTGTCCGGCGGGCAGGGGCCCGACGAGGTGATGCCCGAGTCCCACGCCATGGCCGACTACCTGTTGGAGCGCGGCTTCCCGGCGGACGCGCTGCTGCGCGAGGACCGCTCGCGGACCACGGAGGAGAACCTGGCGTTCAGCCGGGAGCTGATGGAGCACGGCAGGCCCGGCTCCTCGTGCGTGATCGTCACCAACAACTTCCACGCCTTCCGGGCCGCGATCCTGGCCCGCCGGGCGGGCGTGGACGGCCAGGTGGTGGGTTCGCCGACCGCCCGCTACTTCCTGCCGTCGGCGACCATGAGGGAGTTCGCCGCGATCTTCCTCCAGTACAAGGTGGTCAACCTCGGGACCCTGGGGGCCCTGATCCTGCTCGGCGCGCTCGTGTGGGCGAGCCGCTGAGGCCGCTGCCGCTCGGTCATCGGGGCTGCTCCGTTCCACGGGGGCGCCGGTCGGCGTACCGCTCCATCTGACCACCGGGCCGACGAGGCCGCACGCCGGTCGCGCCCCGCGCGGCCGGGCCGGCCGGGCGGTGGCGGGCGGGACCGGCGGTCCGTACCTACTCTGGAGGTACGGAGGTGACCCATGAGCCGACGGCACCACTTCCACACCGACCACCTGGGGCACTCGGTCTCCGCGACCGTCCAGACGGGGCACAGGCTCGTCGTCGAGGTCCTCGTCGACGGCAAGGAGACCGGCCATGCCACGACCAGGGACGACGGGCCGGTGACGGTCCCGGTGGAGCTGCCGACCGACCCGCCGACGGCGGTGAACGTACGGGCCGTCGCGGGGCCCGGCGAGCCGGGCTGCACGCTGATCGTGGGGGTGGACGGGGAGTCGCGGGTGATGGAGCCGAGGCCGTACTGAGGGCGGGCGCGGGCCCGGGACCGTATGCGGCCGGGCGTCAGGACAGCCAGGCCATCCCGATCACCAGGAAGACGACGAAGGCGATGGCGCCGGCGACGGCGGCCGTCTTGCGGGGGCGGCGCCGGGACAGCTCGGCGAGCCCGCCGGTGCTGCTGCCGGTGCCGCTGCCGGGCCGCTCGCGCCGCCGGGAGGGCGCACCGGCGGAGGGGGCTCTGCGGGACCCACCACCCTCCTCATCACGGCCGGGCACCCCACCACCTGACCCCGGGGCTCCGCCACGGCCGCCACGCGACACCCATTTCAAGATCACGGGCTGACGGGTCCGCAGACGTTCGTACTCGTCCACGGCTGTTCGGCGGCTCAGCTCGGGCGGCTCGCTGCCTCGGCTTCGAGGTTGGTGAAGTTCCGCTGCGGTCGGCGCCGTTCGGGGCTGTCGGCGTCGGCCGCTGGTGTCATTTCGTGGTCACGGAGCACCGGCCGATGGACGCGCAGACAGAAACAGGTGAGGCCGGTACTGGATCCAGTACCGGCCTCACCTGCTGTTTCGGCTGTCGGGGTGGCGGGATTTGAACCCACGACCTCTTCGTCCCGAACGAAGCGCGCTGCCAAGCTGCGCTACACCCCGATGTCGCTGCTCTGTTCTTCACGTCGCGGCGACATCGATTACTTTAGCCCACGCGCGCGCTGAGGCGAAATCCGGTTTCCGGGGGGTCGCGGCGCAGGTCGTCGGGGGTGCTCAGCGGCGGGTCGTGAGGGTGAGCAGGGTGACCTCGGGCGGGCAGGCGAAGCGGACCGGGGTGTAGCGGCTGGTGCCGCAGCCCGCGGAGACGTGGAGGTAGGACGTGCGGTCGCCGACCGTGTGGCTGGACAGGCCCTTCACCCGGTCGGTGTCCAGGTCGCAGTTGGTGACGAGCGCCCCGTAGAAGGGGATGCACAGCTGCCCGCCGTGGGTGTGCCCGGCCAGCATCAGCTCGTAGCCGTCGGCCGTGAAGGCGTCGAGCGCGCGCAGGTAGGGGGCGTGGACCACGCCTACCGAGAAGTCGGCCGAGGTGTCGGGGCCGCCGGCCACCCGCTCGTACCGGTCGCGCTTGATGTGGGGGTCGTCCAGGCCGGTGAACGCGAGGTCCGCCTGCGGGAGCTTGAGCCGGCCCCGGGTGTTGCCGAGGTTCACCCAGCCCGCCGCGTCGAACGCGTCCCGCAGCCCCTCCCACGGGTTGTGGACGGCGCCGACGACCGGCTTGTTGCCGTTGAGGCCGTGCTTGCCCTGCATCCGCTCCAGGAGGTAGAGGGCGGGGTTGCGGAGCCGGGGCCCGTAGTAGTCGTTGGAGCCGAAGACGTACACGCCGGGGAACTCCATCAGCGGGCCCAGCGCGTCGAGGACCTCCGGCACCGCCTCCGGGTCGGAGAGGTTGTCGCCTGTGTTGACG
Source organism: Streptomyces sp. adm13(2018) (assembly GCF_008042145.1). GTDB lineage: Bacteria > Actinomycetota > Actinomycetes > Streptomycetales > Streptomycetaceae > Streptomyces. Next base: position 91,767 of record NZ_RDBH01000125.1, on the reverse strand, counting down.
ACGAAGTCCGGGCGGAGCCCCGCGAGGGACTGGAGCCAGGCGCGCTTCTTGTCCTGGCCCCTCACCATGTGGATGTCGGAGACCTGGAGGACCCGCAGGTCGGCCATGCCGGGCGGGAGCACCGGGACGGTCACGCGGCGGAGCCGGAACGAGCGGGCCTCGAAGCCCGCCGCGTAGACGATTCCGGCCGCCGCCGTCGCCGTGAGGCCTGCCGTGATCTTCAGGGGGATCCCGTACCGTGCGCGCATCCCCCCATCGTCGCAGACCCGCGGGGCGTAAATGCGCGGGCGGGCGGGGCGCCGCACCTGCCACACTTGGGCGCATGACCACGCTCAAGGCGAAGCTCCAGGACGACCTCAACGCCGCGATCCGGGAGCGCGACGAACTGCGCTCCTCGACCCTGCGGCTGACCATCACCGCGATCACCAAGGAGGAGGTCGCGGGCAAGACCAAGCGCGAACTCTCCGACGACGAGGTGCAGACAGTGATCGCCAAGGAGGCGAAGAAGCGCCGTGAGGCGGCGGAGGCCTTCGCCCAGGGCGGCCGCCCCGAGTCGGCCGAGCGGGAGAAGGCGGAGGGGGTCCTCCTCGACGCGTACCTGCCGAAGCAGCTCGGTGACGAGGAGCTCGACGTGATCGTCGCGGCGGCCGTCGCCGAGGCGAAGGCGGCCGGTGCCGAGGGCCCGCGCGCGATGGGCGCCGTCATGAAGATCGTGAACCCGAAGGTGGCCGGCCAGGCGGACGGCGGCCGCGTCGCCGCCTCCGTGAAGAAGCACCTCGCCGGCTGACACCCGCGAGCCGCCTGCACCGACCGTACGAGGAAGGGCGCCCCACTCCAGTGGGGCGCCCTTCCTCGTACGGTCCGCTGCTCGTCAGCCGTTTCCGCGGCCCCGGCCGCCGTCGCCGCCGCCCAGCAGGTCCCCCGGGAGGGTGATGCCCGGGAACGGGTTGTTCGGGGGCTTCGTGTCGCCGGGCTTGTTGTTGCCGGGCTTACGGGGCTTGTTCGGCTTGTTGGGGCCCTCGTCCCCCTCCTTCTCCTTGTCCTTGGGCTGCTCGGCCCGCGGTACGGAGATGGCGGCGAAGCCGGGCGTCTCGGAGGCGTCGAGCGCGCCGGTCATCGCGATCTTCCAGATGGGGCCGGGGAGGCAACCGCCGCAGACCTTGTCGTAGGTCACTCCGCCGATGGTGATGTCGTACATCGACTTCTTCTCGCCGACGTCGTCGCCGACCCAGACGGCGGTGGACAGGTTCGGCGTGTAGCCGACGAACCAGGCGTCCTTGCGGTCGTTCGTCGTACCCGTCTTGCCCGCGTTGTCGCGGTCGCTGAGGCCGGCCTTCTGGCCCGTGCCGTCCTCGACGACGCCCTTCAGCATCTGGTTGAGCATGTCGGCCGTGCGCTCGCTCATCGCGCGGGTGCACTTGGTGTCCGGCACGTTGAGCTTGTCGCCGTTGGCGGCCTTGACGGACTCGATGGCCACCGGGGTGCAGTGCAGACCGCGGTTGGCGAAGGTCGCGTAGACGGTCGCCATGTCGAGCGGGGTGCTCTCCTGGGCACCGAGGGTGATGGAGGGCAGCTCCTTCACCTTCTTGCCGAGCTCACGCTCGTACCCGACCTTCTTCGCCATCGTGATGGTCTCGCAGAGGCCGGCCATCTGCTCCAGCTTGGCGAAGTACGTGTTGATCGACTTCCCGAGGGCGCCGGTCATGTCGTACGAGCCCTTCTCCGACTCGACCTCGTTGCCGATCTCCCAGTTGGCGTAGCCCGCGGGCTTGCCGTCGCAGCGCGTGTAGTCCTGCTCCGGGATGTTGATCTTCCAAGGGGTGTCGAAGGTCTGAGCCGGGCTCAGGCCCTTCTCCAGGGCCGCCGCGGCCGTGATCGGCTTGAAGGTCGAGCCGACCTGGAAGCCGTACGTCGTGCCGCCCATCTTGCTGCCGACGGCCAGGTTCAGCGTCGTCTGGTGCTGCTTCTGGTCCAGGCCGTACGGGCGGGACTGGCCCATCGAGAGGATCTTGCCGGTGCCGGGCTGGACCTGGACGACCGAGGCGGCGACCGGGTCGTCCTTGTTGATCTTCGCGACGGCGGCCTCGTTGGCCGCGGCCTGCGCGCGCGGGTCGAGCGTGGTCTTGACGGTGAGACCGCCCAGGTTCCACAGCTTCGTGCGCTCCTCGGCCGTCTTGCCGAACACCGGGTCGCTGAGGATCGTCTTGCGGACGTAGTCGCAGAAGAAGCCGGCGCCGTCGACGGCGGTGATGCAGCCGTTCTTCGGCGTCTTGACCTTCAGCTTCAGCGGAGTGGCCTTCGCCTTGTCGGCCTCGGCCTGGCTGATGTCCTTCACGTCGGCCATCCGCTGGAGGACCACGTTGCGGCGCTTGGTGGCTTCCTGGATGTCGTTGATCGGGTCGTAGCGGCTGGGCGACTGCACCAGACCGGCCATCATGGCCGCCTCGCCGAGGCTCAGATCGGCCGCGCGCTTGGAGAAGTACCGCTGGGAGGCGGCCTCGATGCCGTACGCCTGCTGTCCGAAGAACGTGATGTTGAGGTAGTTCTCCAGGATCTTCTTCTTGCCCAGCTCCTCCTCGACCTGGATCGCGAACTTCAGCTCGCGGACCTTGCGGCCGATGGTCTGCTGGGTGGCCTCGGCGACCTTCTCCGGGTCGTCGCCCGCCTCCTCGACGAAGACGTTCTTCACGTACTGCTGGGTGAGGGTCGACGCGCCCTGCGCGACCCCGCCCGACTGCGCGTTGCGGTTGATCGCGCGCAGCACGCCCTTGAGGTCGATCGCCCCGTGCTCGTAGAAGCGGCCGTCCTCGATCGCGACGATCGCCTTCTGCATGTACGGCGAGATCTTGTCGAGCGGAACGACCGTGCGGTCCCGCGAGTACACCGTGGCGATCAGGCCGCCCTCGGAGTCGAGGATCCGGGTGCGCTGACTCAGCGGCGGGGTCTTCAGGTTGGAGGGGATCTCGTCGAACCCCTCGACCGTCCCCTTCGCGGCCAGTCCCAGTGCGCCGGCCGCGGGCAGGGCGATGCCCGCCAGCACGGCTCCCGCGAGCACACTGACACCGAGGAACTTGGCGGCCTGCTGGGTCCCGGTCAGACCACCGCCGGAGCGCTTCTTTGCCATGGGGGCAGCCTACGTTCTCATTCGCCGGACACGCGTATATGCCTTGGCCTAAGCTGCTCCCAACTGTCACAGCAGTGTGGTCTGGCATCAAGACCCGGGCGTGACTGCGGCATGAACTCCCGTGACCCCGAAACACGGGAACCTCGTGTCCGATTCCGGCTCATGCGTCACACGGTGCCCGAAGCGGCCCCGCCGTAGACGGGCGTATCCAGCTGATATGTCCGATAGCTCACGCATGTCCCTCGATCACTCCCCTGGGTGATCTGACGCGCACGCATAGTCCGTTCGGGCCATCCAAGATTGGGCCCGAAGGGGGTGTTGCGCTGTGCCCACCTTCCGTAACGTCCCAACTGGCAGCGGTGAATATGCCGCTTCCGCCGTGGGGGAGCCTCGATTCGGGAGAGGACGGCGCCGGTATGGGCTGGGTAGCTGACTGGAGTGCGCAGGCGGCCTGCCGCACTACCGATCCGGATGAACTTTTCGTGCAGGGTGCGGCACAGAACAGGGCGAAGGCGGTGTGCACCGGATGCCCGGTGCGGACCGAGTGCCTGGCCGACGCCCTCGACAACCGCGTGGAGTTCGGTGTGTGGGGCGGGATGACGGAGCGCGAGCGCCGCGCCCTGCTGCGCCGCAGGCCGACGGTCACGTCGTGGCGCCGGCTCCTGGAGACCGCGCGCACGGAGTACGAGCGGGGAGCGGGCCTGCTGCCCGTGGCGATCGAGGACGACGCGACGTACGAGGCGTACGCGGCGGTCGGCTAGAACCGGGCGGGCTTGAGCCGGGCGGGCTTGGGC
>NZ_RDBH01000125.1:56741-87749 GCF_008042145.1 Streptomyces sp. adm13(2018) | reverse complement strand
GGTGGCGGCGGTGGCGAGGTGGGACGGCTCGGGCTCGGTGGCCGGGGAGCCACCTCGGGGAGTCTTCCCGTCGCCCTGATCCACAATGCGGCGCTCGTCAAGATTTTCCGCCGCGGCCCGCGCCCGCTCGGCCGAGAGCCGCGACGCGGCGGCGCTGCCGTGCACGCGGTTCAGGACGAGACCCGCCAGCGGCATCTCCTCGGCGGCCAGCCGCTCCACGAAGTACGCGGCCTCCCGCAGCGCGTCCCGCTCCGGCGTGGCGACGACGAGGAAGGCCGTGCCCGGGGCCTGGAGCAGCTTGTACGTGGCGTCGGCGCGGGTCCGGAACCCGCCGAACATCGTGTCCATCGCCGCCACGAACGTCTGCACGTCCTTGAGGAACTGACCCCCCAGCAGCTTGCCCAGAGTCCCCGTCATCATCGACATGCCGACGTTCAGGAACTTCATCCCGGCCCGGCCGCCCACCTTCGCCGGGGCCATGAGCAGCTTGATGAACTTCCCGTCGAGGAAGGACCCGAGCCGCTTCGGTGCGTCCAGGAAGTCCAGCGCGGAGCGGGACGGCGGGGTGTCCACGACGATCAGGTCCCACTCGTCGCGGGCCCGCAGCTGGCCCAGCTTCTCCATCGCCATGTACTCCTGCGTACCGGCGAATCCGGCCGAGAGGGACTGGTAGAAGGGGTTCTCCAGGATCGCCCGCGCCCGGCCGGGCTCCGCGTGCGCCTCGACGATCTCGTCGAAGGTCCGCTTCATGTCCAGCATCATCGCGTGCAGTTCGCCGCCGTCGGAGCCCTTGATCCCGTCGACCTTGCGCGGGGTGTTGTCGAGGGAGTCGATGCCCATCGACTGGGCGAGCCGGCGAGCCGGGTCGATGGTGAGGACGACGACCCGCCGGCCGCGTTCCGCCGCGCGCACGCCGAGCGCCGCCGCCGTGGTCGTCTTGCCGACCCCGCCGGCGCCGCAGCACACGATGATCCGGGTGCCGAGGTCGTCGATCAGCGGGTCGAGCTCCAGGACGGGAACGGCGTCGAGCCCGCGGTCCTCGGACACCGCGTCGAGCCCGCGTGCCTCGTGCGCCGAGCCGGGCCCCTGCGTGTCGGGCGCCGTGGCCCGGTCGTCCGGTTCGGCTCCGCCGCCGGGCGCCGCGTCGAGCCCGCCCGCCTCGGGCGCCGCTGCCGGGTCGTCGTCGGTCGGGGTCGGCGTCGGGGCCGGGGACGTGCCGCTGCCCGGGGACTTCTCCGTCACGTGCCCACCCCTTGCTTCCGCAGTTCCTTCGCCAGCCGGTAGAGCCCCGCGATGTCCGCCCCGTCCCCGAGGAACGGCAGCTCGTACGTCGGGACGCCGACGCCCTCCAGGACCGTGCGCTGAGCCCGCTCCAGCTCCACCCGCCGGGCGTGCTCGGACGCCTGCTCCAGGAGGGGCTCGACGAGCGTCGTGCCGCCCGAGACGCCCGCGGAGGCCAGCGTCCTGGCGATCGCCTCCCGGTGGTCGCCGGCGGCGGCCCGTACGGCGGCCTCGTCGAGGATGTGGGGCCGGACCATGTTCACCACGACCCGCCCCACCGGCAGTTCGGCCGCCCGGAGCTCCGCGATGCCGTCCGCGGTCTCCTGGACCGGCATCTCCTCCAGCAGGGTCACCAGGTGCACCGCCGTCTCGGGCGACTTGAGGACCCGCATGACGGCCTGCGCCTGGTTGTGTATCGGGCCGATCCTGGCCAGGCCCGCCACCTCGTCGTTCACGTTCAGGAAGCGGGTGATGCGGCCGGTGGGGGGCGCGTCCATGACCACGTGGTCGTAGGTCGGGCGGCCGTCCTTCTCCCGCCGCCGGACCGCCTCGCACGCCTTGCCGGTCAGCAGGACGTCCCGTACCCCCGGCGCTATCGTCGTCGCGAAGTCGATCGCTCCGAGCTTCTTGAGGGCCCGTCCCGCGCTGCCCAGCTTGTAGAACATCTGGAGGTAGTCGAGGAGCGCGCGCTCGGCGTCGATGGCCAGCGCGAACACCTCGCCGCCGCCGGGGGCGACGGCGATCTTGCGTTCCTCGTACGGAAGGGCCTCCGTCTCGAAGAGCTGTGCGATGCCCTGTCTGCCTTCGACCTCGACGAGGAGGGTGCGCTTGCCCTCCGTCGCGAGGGCGAGCGCGAGGGCGGCGGCGACCGTCGTCTTACCGGTACCGCCCTTGCCGCTGACGACCTGGAGCCTGCTCACGTTGTCGAGCCTAACCACTGGCGGCGCCGCCCAATCAGGCAGCCGCCCCCGAGAAGCTCCCTAGGGGAGGCTTCGGGGGCCGGGTCGGAGAACCGCTCCGCGCCAGCGGATACAGTCGGCCCCATGACCAAGTGGGAGTACGTCACGGTGCCGCTTCTGGTGCACGCGACCAAGCAGATTCTGGACACCTGGGGCGAGGACGGCTGGGAGCTCGTCCAGGTCGTGCCCGGGCCGAACAACCCCGAGCAGCTCGTGGCCTACCTGAAGCGGGCCAAGTCGTGAGCGGGGCCGTCGAGGCGAAGCTGGCCGAACTCGGCCTGACCCTGCCGGCCGTGGTGCCGCCGCTGGCCACCTACCAGCCGGCCGTGCAGTCGGGCGTCTACGTCTACACCTCGGGCCAGCTCCCGATGGTGAACGGCGAGCTCCCGCTGACCGGCAAGGTCGGCGCCGAGGTCACCGCCGAGGAGGCCAAGAAGCTCGCCGCCACCTGCGCGCTGAACGCCCTCGCGGCCGTGAAGTCGGTCGCCGGTGACCTCGACCGGATCAAGCGGGTCGTGAAGGTCGTCGGCTTCGTCGCCTCCGCCGCCGACTTCACCGGGCAGCCGGGCGTCGTCAACGGCGCCAGCGAGCTGCTGGGCGCGGTCCTCGGCGACAAGGGCGTGCACGCGCGCAGCGCCGTCGGCGTGACCGTGCTGCCGCTCGACGCCCCGGTCGAGGTCGAGCTCCAGGTCGAACTCACCGAGGCCTGACCCACCCCGCCTGTACGTCTCGGGCGGCAGGACCCGCCTGTACGTCTCGGGCGGCAGGACCCGCCCGCACGACGCGGGCGTCCGGCCCCGTACGGCGCCGTCCCGCGGCCGCGCCGTACGGGCCTGGCCGCCCGGACGCCGTACGACACCGCGGAGCCGGTTCTCCCGCACGCGCCCGCAAGGGGCCGTGCGCGAGGACCGGCTCTCGTGCATTCACGTACGTGCGCATACCATCCGGCCATGTCGAATGGTCAGTGGTACCCGCCCGAGTGGCCCGACCGCATCCGCGCCCTCGCCGCCGGTGAGCTCACCCCGGTGGTCCCGCGGCGCGCCGCCACCGTCCTGCTGCTGCGGGACGGGGACACCGGTCCCGACGTCCACATGCTGCGCCGCCGCACCTCCATGGCCTTCGCGGGCGGCGCGTACGCCTACCCCGGCGGCGGGGTCGACCCGCGCGACGAGCACCCGGTGCGCTGGGCGGGGCCCTCCCGGGAGACCTGGGCCGCCCGGCTCGGCCTCGACGACCCGGCGCAGGCCCAGGCCGTGGTCTGCGCCGCCGTCCGCGAGACGTACGAGGAGGCGGGCGTCCTGCTCGCCGGGGAGACCGGGGACGCGGTCGTCGGCGACACGACCGGTGAGGACTGGGAGCGGGACCGGCAGGCGCTCGTCGCCCGCGAGCTCTCCTTCGCCGAGTTCCTGGACCGGCGCGGGCTCGTCGTCCGCTCCGACCTGCTCGGGGCGTGGGCCCGCTGGATCACGCCGGAGTTCGAGCAGCGCCGGTACGACACCTGGTTCTTCGTGGCCGCCCTGCCGGCCGGGCAGCGCACCAGGAACGCCTCCACGGAGGCAGACCGGACCGTCTGGATCCGCCCGGCGGAGGCCGCGGCCGGCTACGACCGGGGCGAGCTGACCATGATGCCGCCGACCATCTCGACCCTGCGCGCCCTGGAGCCGTACGGCACGGCCGCCGAGGCCCTCGCGGGGGCCCGGGAGCAGGAGATGGCCCCCGTCCTCGCCCAGGCGCGCCTGGAGGGCGACGCGCTGGTCCTGAGCTGGCCGGGGCACGAGGAGTTCACCAAGATCATCTCGACCGGGGGCGCCCGATGAGCGACGCCGCCGCCCTGCCCGGCCAGCCGCGCGGACTCGTGACCTCCGGGCCCGCGACCGAGCGCGCCGTGAACGTCCTCGCGCCGAACCCGTCGGCGATGACCCTCGACGGCACCAACACCTGGCTGCTCTCCGAGCCCGGCTCCGACCGCGCCGTGGTCGTCGACCCCGGACCGCGCGACGAGGGCCATCTGCGCCGGGTGATCGCCACCGCCGAGCAGCTCGGCAAGCGGGTCGCGCTCACGCTGCTGACGCACGGCCACCCGGACCACGCCGAGGGCGCCGGGCTCTTCGCCGAGCTGACCGGCACGCCCGTGCGTGCCCTCGACCCGGCGCTGCGGCTCGGCGACGAGGGGCTCGGCGCGGGGGACGTGGTGGCCGTCGGCGGCCTGGAGCTGCGGGTGGTCCCGACGCCCGGCCACACCTCCGACTCGCTCTCCTTCCACCTGCCGGCCGACGGGGCGGTCCTCACGGGCGACACGATCCTGGGCCGCGGGACGACGATGGTGGCCCATCCGGACGGCCGCCTCGGCGACTACCTGGACTCGCTGCGGCGGCTGCGCTCGCTCACCGTCGACGACGGGGTGCACACGGTCCTGCCGGGCCACGGGCCGGTCCTGGAGGACGCGCAGGGGGCCGTGGAGTTCTATCTGGCCCACCGCGCGAGCAGGCTCGCCCAGGTGGAGACGGCGGTCGAGAACGGCCTCCGGACCTCGGCGGAGGTCGTCGCCCACGTGTACGCGGACGTGGACCGCTCGCTGTGGCCGGCCGCCGAGCTGTCCGTACGGGCGCAGCTGGAGTACCTGAAGGGGCGGGGTCTGGTCTGAGAGTGGGCCGGAGGCGTCACGACCCGGAGGCGTCACGATCCGGAACCGAGCGGCCCCCCGGCGCGTCGGTCGTCTTGACCCGTGCTTTACGCTCCGCTTACTTCTGACCTAGCTTCCGGGGGGAACGCCCGTGTTCGTCATCGCCATCCTGTTGGTCATAGCCGCGGTGGTGCTCTTCTTCGTCGGCCGCGCCACCGACTCCAAGGGGCTGCGGTTCGGCGCCCTCGGCGCCGTCCTGGCCGGTGTGTTCTCGCTGATCGTGAGCATGACGTACGTGATCAGCGCCTACGAGGTCGGCGTGCCGGTCGCCTTCGGCAAGGTGGGCTCGCCCATGACCTCCGGCATGCACGTGAAGTCGCCCTTCACCGACGTCACGACCTTCTCGACCCGCCCGGTCGACCTCAACCTGTCCGACAAGGACGTGGTCGAGGTCCGCTCCTCGCAGGGCGGTGTCATGTACGCCGAGGTCACCGTGAAGTGGGCGGTCGTCCCGACCAAGTCGGTCGAGCTGTACAAGCTCGCGGGCAGCGAGGACGCCATCCAGCAGCGGCTGGTCTACCCGGACAGCCGGGAGATCGTCCGCAACGTCTTCGCCCGCTACTCCAGCGAGCAGGGCTACGCCTCCGACCGCGAGAAGATCAACGCCGAGATCGGCTCGCTGATCAAGGAGCGGCTCGCCCCGCGCGGCATCGACGTGACCACGGTCAACCTGCGCAATGTGAAGCCCTCGGACTCGCTCCAGGCCCAGATCGACCGCAAGATCCAGCAGCAGCAGGCCACCGAGCGCGCCACCGAGGCCGCCCGCACGGCCAAGGCCGAGGCCGACCGGCGCCGGATCGAGGCGGAGGGCATCGCCCGCGCCAACCGGATCCTCAACGACTCGCTGACGGACAAGGTCCTGATGAACCAGTGCATCGACGCGTTCAAGGAGGCCGCCGCGAAGAACCCGGTCTACACCGTGCCCTGCGCGAACGGTTCCTCGGCGCCGGTGATCGTCGACGGCTCGAAGCGCTGACGGCCGGCCCGTCCGGCGTACACACGCGAAGGGCCGCCCCGGCCGGTCGGCGGGGGCGGCCCTTCGCGTGCGACGACTAGCGCGAGCGCTTCGCGAGGCGCTCCACGTCCAGCAGGATTACGGCGCGGGCCTCCAGGCGCAGCCAGCCGCGCTGGGCGAAGTCGGCGAGCGCCTTGTTGACCGTCTCGCGGGAGGCGCCGACCAGCTGGGCCAGCTCCTCCTGGGTGAGGTCGTGGACGACGTGGATGCCTTCCTCGGACTGCACGCCGAAGCGGCGCGACAGGTCGAGGAGGGCGCGGGCGACCCGGCCCGGCACGTCGGAGAAGACCAGGTCGGACATCTGGTCGTTCGTCTTGCGCAGCCGGCGGGCGACGGCGCGCAGCAGCGCGGTGGCCACCTCGGGGCGGGCGTTCAGCCAGGGCTGGAGGTCGCCGTGGCCCAAGCCCAGCAGCTTGACCTCGGTCAGCGCGGTGGCGGTGGCGGTGCGCGGGCCCGGGTCGAAGAGCGACAGCTCGCCGATCAGCTCGCCGGGGCCGAGGACGGCCAGCATGTTCTCCCGGCCGTCGGGGGAGGTGCGGTGCAGCTTCACCTTGCCCTCGGTGACCACGTACAGGCGGTCGCCGGGGTCGCCCTCGTGGAAGAGCGCGTCGCCTCGGGCGAGCGTCGCCTCACTCATCGAGGCGCGCAGCTCGGCAGCCTGCTCGTCATCGAGCGCCGCGAAGAGCGGGGCGCGCCGCAGAACGTCGTCCACGAGTTCTCTCCATACTGTCGACCTGCTCAGGGACCTGCGTCCCATGATGCCGGACGTACAAAACAGTGCGATCAATCACAACAAGTTTGACGTACCGAGCCGCCCGACCGTACGTCAGGGGCCCGATTGGGGGCTGATCGGCCACGCCCGGGGCGGATGTCGGTGTCGGCCCCTAGGCTGGCCGGGTGTCCAACTCGCCGGTGAGAGCGCAGGCCAAGGGGGCTGAAAGAGTGTCGGCCGAAGGTAATTCCGCTGTGGGCGAACGCGGTGTGTCGAAACGGGTGAAAGCCGCAAATCGGAAGCCTGCGGGGTCGGGAGAGCCGGGGAAGTCCGTGGCGCCCGCCGAGGGGGCGAAGGCGGTGAAGGCCGCGAAGGCCGCCAGGAAGCCGTCCAGAGGCTCCACGGCGTCCAAGCCCGCCCAGCCCGCCGCCCCTGCGGCGCCCACCAAGACCGCCAAGACCGCGAAGACCGCCAAGACCGCCAAGACCGCGAAGACCCCGAAGACCGCGAAGACCGCGAAGACCGCGAAGCCCGCCAAGCCCGAGTCGCGGCTCGCGATGGTCCGCCGGGCCCGCCGGATCAACCGCGAGCTCGCCGAGGTCTTCCCGTACGCCCATCCGGAGCTCGACTTCCGCAGCCCCTTCGAGCTGCTGGTCGCCACGGTCCTCTCGGCCCAGACCACCGACCTGCGGGTCAACCAGACCACCCCGGCCCTCTTCGCGAAGTACCCCACCCCCGAGGACCTCGCCGCCGCCGTGCCCGAGGAGGTCGAGGAGCTCATCCGCCCCACCGGCTTCTTCCGCGCCAAGACCAAGTCGATCATGGGGCTCGCGGCGGCCCTTCGGGACGACTTCGGCGGGGAGGTCCCCGGCCGCCTGGAGGACCTCGTCAAGCTCCCCGGCGTGGGCCGCAAGACCGCCTTCGTCGTCCTCGGCAACGCCTTCGGTGTCCCCGGCATCACCGTCGACACCCACTTCATGCGGCTCGTCAGGCGCTGGCGGTGGACCGAGTCCGAGGACCCCGTGAAGATCGAGGCCGAGGTCGCCACGATCTTCCCGAAGAGCGAGTGGACGATGCTCTCCCACCGGGTGATCTTCCACGGCCGCCGCATCTGCCACGCCCGCAAACCGGCCTGCGGCGCCTGCCCGATCACCCACCTCTGCCCGTCGTACGGCGAGGGGGAGACCGACCCGGAGAAGGCCAGGAAGCTGCTCAAGTACGAGATGGGCGGCTTCCCCGGCCAGCGGCTCGACCCGCCGCCCGGCTACCCGGGCCGCCCGGCGCCCCCGCTGGGCGCGAGCGGCGGCTGAACCCGTTCCCGGCCCACCGCGAGAGCTGCGGAGGGAACGAACCCGTACATCGAAGGCGTTGTGAAATCCGGGGGTGCCTATGACGCGCACTGACGAAGAGATCCACGGACCCGGCACCGGGCTGCTCAGCCGGGACGGGCTGCCCGACTGGCTCGGGCCCGTCGACCGGGCCGCCCGCACGGTCCGGCCCGAGCAGCTGAGCCGCTTCCTGCCGCCCGCGAGCGGCGCGGGGCGGCAGTCCGCCGTCCTCGTCCTCTTCGGCGAGGGCGAGCGCGGCCCCGAGCTGCTCCTCATGGAGCGGGCCGGCAGCCTCCGCTCGCACGCCGGACAGCCCTCCTTCCCCGGCGGCGCCCTCGACCCCGAGGACGGCGACCCGGCGGACGGCGGTCTGCTGCGCGCCGCCCTGCGGGAGGCGCAGGAGGAGACCGGTCTCGACCCGGCCGGCGTCCAGCTCTTCGCCGTCCTCCCCCCGCTCTACATCCCGGTCAGCAGCTTCGTCGTCACCTCCGTCCTCGGCTGGTGGCGCGCCCCCAGCCCCGTCGGGGTCGTCGACCCCGGCGAGACCGCCCGGGTCTTCACCGTGCCCGTGGCCGATCTCACGGATCCGGCGAACCGCGCGACCGCGGTCCACCCGAGCGGCCACCAGGGCCCCGCGTTCCTGGTCGCGTCCGCCCTGGTCTGGGGTTTCACCGCCGGAGTGATCGACAGGCTCCTGCACTTCTCCGGCTGGGAGCGCCCCTGGGACCGGTCCAGGCAGGTCCCGCTCGACTGGCGCTCATGACAGGCTGATCCCCGGCGAAGACGGCTGAAACCCCGGCGGACCGGCGAGAACGCCGGAGTCCGGAAACGAATCTGCGAGGCATCTGACGGTGAACGTGCTGGACATCCTGTTGCTGCTCGCCGCCGTGTGGTTCGCGATCATCGGCTACCGCCAGGGGTTCGTGGTCGGCATCCTGTCGGTGATCGGCTTCCTCGGCGGCGGCCTCGTCGCCGTCCTGCTGCTGCCCGTCCTCTGGGACCAGCTCACCGACAACAGCGAGGTCTCGACCACGGCGACGGTCGTCTTCGTGATGGTGGTCATCGTCTGCGCCTCCGTCGGCCAGGCCTTCACCACCCACCTGGGCAACAAGGTGCGCCGGCACATCACCTGGTCGCCGGCCCGCGCCCTCGACGCCACCGGCGGTGCCCTGGTCAACGTCGTCGCGATGCTGCTGGTGGCCTGGCTGATCGGTTCCGGGCTCGCCCGCACCACCATGCCCACCCTGGGCAAGGAGGTGCGGACCTCCAAGGTCCTGCTCGGCGTCGAGCAGGTGATGCCGTCTCAGGCGTCCCGCTGGTTCGACGACTTCAGCTCCACCCTGGCCCGCAGCGGCTTCCCGCCGGTCTTCAGCCCCTTCGCCGACGAACCGATCACCCCGGTCGTGCCCCCGGACCCGGAGCTCGCCCGGAGCCCCGTCGCCGAGCGCGCCCAGCGCTCCATCGTGAAGGTCGTCGGCACCGCGCAGAGCTGCGGCAAGGTCCTCGAAGGCACCGGATTCGTCTTCGCCGACCGCCGGATCATGACCAACGCCCACGTCGTCGGCGGGGTCGACGAGCCGACCGTCCAGATAGGCGGCGAGGGCAGGCTCTACGACGCCAAGGTCGTCCTCTACGACTGGCGGCGCGACATCGCCGTCCTCGACGTGCCCGACCTCGAAGCCACCCCGCTGGCCTTCACCGACGAGGACGCCCGCAGCGGCGACAGCGCGATCGTCGCCGGATTCCCGGAGAACGGCTCGTACGACGTGCGCTCGGCGCGCGTCCGCGGCCGCATCAACGCCGACGGACCCGACATCTACCGCCGGGGCGAGGTCCGCAGGGACGTGTACTCGCTGTACACGACCGTCCGCCAGGGCAACTCGGGCGGCCCGCTCCTCACCGTGGACGGCGAGGTGTACGGCGTGATCTTCGCCCGCTCCCTCGACGACGCGAACACCGGCTACGCCCTGACCGTCGACGAGATCCGTGAGGACATCGAGCGCGGCAGGACCGCGAACCAGCAGGTCGACACGGAGGCCTGCGCGCTGTAGCCCGCTGGCGTCGGCAGACGTCTGGGGCCCCGACCGTCGGTCGGGGCCCCAGAGCGTGTGCGGTGCTGTTACGGGGTGTCGCGGGGGTGCCGGAGCCGGGCGGACACCCAGCGGGCCCGGCGGCGGAGGATGCGCGAGATCCCCACCCCCTGCGTGGCGTGCCGACCGGCCGGGTCCGGCGGTCCGGCCCCCTCGCGGGAGCCCTGCCCGACGGCCGAGCGGCGGTTGCGTGATGCCGTGTCACTGTAGTCGTGCGTCCAGCCCATACCTCGACGTGTGCCCGTGGCCCAAGGTCGGTAATCGCCCCGGGGCCCGCCAATTGGAGTATGCACGGGGCACATGGCCGTTCGAAGGAAGTCTGTGCGCACCGCGGCCGCCAGAGGGGCCGTCAGCCGCCCGCTGGAGGCCGTACGGAGGGGATCCCGGTCCCGATTCCCCCAGCGGTCGCTCCCGGCTCCCTCAGCGGTCGGACTCGGCTCCCTCAGCGGTCGGGCTCGGGGTCCTTCAGCCAGTTGACGAGCTCCGTCGAGAAGCCCACCGGGTCCTCCTCGTGCGGGAAGTGCCCGAGGCCGTCGAAGAGCCGCCAGCGGTACGGCGCCTCCACGTACTCGCCGGACCCCGCGGCGCTGCGGGTCCGCATCACCGGGTCCAGGGAGCCGTGCAGATGCAGCGTCGGCACCCGCACCGGACGCTTCATGCGCCGGTTGAACTGGATGCCGTCCGGGCGGGCCAGGGACCGCACCATCCAGCGGTACGGCTCGATCGAGCAGTGCGCCGTCGACGGCACCAGCATCGCCCGCCGGTACACCTCGATCGCCTCCTCATCGGAAGGGCGTACGGGCTTCGGCCCCGACCAGTCCCGGATCAGCTCGCCCACCAGCGCCGCGTCGTCCGCGACCAGCTGACGCTCCGGCAGCCACGGCCGCTGGAAGCCCCAGATGTGCGACCCGGCCCGCGACTGCGCCAAGTCGGAGAGCATCGCCGAGCGCCAGCGGCGCGGATGCGGCATCGAGGACACCACGAGCCGGCGCACCAGCTTGGGCCGCATGACGGCCGCCGTCCAGGCGAGGTAGCCGCCCAGGTCGTGCCCGACCAGCGCCGCGTCCGGCTCGCCCAGCGAACGGATCACCCCGGTGACGTCGAGCGCCAGGTTGGCGGGGTCGTAGCCCCGGGGGGTGCGGTCGCTGCCGCCGACCCCGCGCAGGTCCATCGCGACGGCCCGGAAGCCCGCCTCGGCGAGCAGGGGCAGCTGGTGCCGCCAGGTCCACCAGAACTGCGGGAAGCCGTGCAGGAGCAGCACCAGGGGGCCGTCGCCCATCTCGGCGATGTGGAAGCGGGCGCCGTTGGCGGCCACGTCGCGATGGGTCCACGGCCCGTCGAGCCGGACGGGCCCGCCGTTGCTGCTCTCGGGGAGGGTCATACCGACGAGCGTGCCACAGCGGGAGCCTTGTCCAGCGCCTTGTCCAGGGCCTTGGCGGGCTCGGGGCGCGGGTGCGGCTTGACGGTGGAGATCACCGCGGCCGTCTGCTTGGCGGAGGCGATGGACTTCTCCGGCGGCTTGACCTTCTTGAACTTGGCGTACGCGATCACGCCGAGCAGCACCGCGAGCAGCACGTTCGCCGCGAAGGAGAGCAGGAAGCACCAGACGAGGTTCCAGCCCCCGTTGCCGTTGTGCCCGCCGGTCCAGGTGTTGATGGCGTACGCGAGCGCGAAGCTCAGCATCGGCAGCGAGAACAGCAGGACGACCGCGGCCGTGATGCCGGCCGCGCTCCCGATCACACCGCGCTTGACGTCCTGCCTGATCTCGGCCTTGGCCAGGGCGAGCTCGTCGTGCACGAGTGCGGACATCTCGGCGGTCGCCGAGGCGACCAGCTGGCCGAGACTGCGCTCGGTTCCGTCGTACGGGTCGCTCATCGCTGCTCCCTCTTCTCTTCTGCGGTCCGCGTTCTCTTCTGCGCGGTCCGACTCAGATCATGCCGGACGGTCGGCCCCGTCGCGCGGTGCCCCCGCCAGTTGGGCGCGCTCCCGGTGTTCCGCGGCCTTCTTCTCGTAGATCGCGGCCATCCGGAGGTGGTACTCCGGGTTGTCCTCCTCGTAGATGTCGGGGATGCCGTCCTCGTCGTCGTCGCGCTCCTCGGCGGAGACGAGCGCCTGGTACTTCCGTACCCGCAGCTTCAGCAGGACGGAGGCGAGGACGGCCGCGACGAGCGAGCCGACCAGGACCGCGGCCTTCACCTCGTCGGTGAGGGTCTCGTCCCCGGCGAAGGCGAGCTCGCCGATGAGCAGCGAGACGGTGAAGCCGATGCCGGCCAGGGTGGCGACGGCGAAGACGTCCGGCCAGGACAGGTCGGGGTTGAGTTCCGCCCGGGTGAAGCGGGCGGTGAGCCAGGTGCCGCCGAAGATGCCGATGGTCTTGCCGACGACGAGGCCGAGGACGACGCCGAGGGTGACGGGCTGGGTGAAGACGTCGTGGATCGCGCCCCCGGAGATGCTCACGCCGGCCGAGAAGAGCGCGAACAGCGGGACGGCGAGGCCGGCCGAGAGCGGGCGGACCAGGTGCTCGATGTGCTCGCCGGGGGAGTGCTCCTCGCCCTCCCGGGTGGTGCAGCGGAGCATCAGGCCCATGGCGACGCCGGCGATGGTGGCGTGGACGCCGCTGTTGTACATCAGGCCCCAGATGACCAGGGCCAGCGGGACGTACACGTACCAGCCGCGGACCTCCTTGCGGAGCAGCAGCCAGAAGAGGAGGAGTCCGGCGAAGGCGCCGCCGAGCGCGGCGAAGTTCAGGTCACTGGTGAAGAAGATCGCGATGATCAGGATGGCGAAGAGGTCGTCGACGACGGCGAGGGTGAGCAGGAACGCGCGCAGCGCGGAGGGCAGCGAGGTGCCGATCACGGCGAGGACGGCGAGCGCGAAGGCGATGTCGGTCGCGGTGGGGACGGCCCAGCCGTCCATCGGGCCGTCGCCGAGGGTGTTGACCAGGGCGTACACGAGGGCGGGCGCGGCCATGCCGCAGAGGGCGGCGATGACGGGGAGCGCGGCGGCCCTGGGGTCGCGGAGCTCACCGGCGACGAGTTCGCGCTTGAGCTCGATGCCGGCGACGAAGAAGAAGACCGCGAGGAGGCCGTCGGCCGCCCAGTGCTGGATCGAGAGGTCGAGGCCGAGGGCGGCGGGGCCCAGGTGGAAGTCGCTGACGGCCTCGTAGCTGCCGCCCAGGGTGTTGGCCCAGACGAGGGCGGCGACGGCGGCGGCGAGGAGCAGGACACCGCCGACGGTCTCGGTCCGCAGGGCGTCGGTGAGGTACCGGCGCTCGGGCAGGGAGAGCCTGCCGAGGAACTTACGGTCGGTGGGTGCGGGCGCGGGCACGGGGGAGAACCTCCGGTCGGGCGGGCAGGACGAAGCACATGCCGACCAGACTTCCCGGCGCACCTAGGTTTTCTTGTCGCGTCGTTGACGCTCTCCTTACCGTACCCAACGCGCGTGGGGTGTGTCCGGCGAGAATCACTTTAGGGAATCTCGCGGCTTTCGTCCCTCCGAGGGGCGTCCGGGTGGGGCGGGGGCGGGCGTTCGTGTCGTGGCCGCGGGGAGTCCGCGGTGGACGGGCCGGGCTCAGTCCTCGCTGGAGGCGCTCGGCAGCTGGGTCTGGATGAGGGACATCACCGACGAGTCGGTCAGGGTCGTGACGTCGCCCAGCTCCCGGTTCTCCGCGACGTCGCGCAGGAGCCGGCGCATGATCTTGCCCGAGCGGGTCTTCGGCAGCTCCGCCACCGGCAGGACCCGCTTCGGCTTGGCGATCGGGCCGAGGGTCGCGCCGACGTGGTTGCGGAGCTCGGCGACCAGGCTCTCGTCCTGGCTGGCCGTGCCGCGCAGGATGACGAACGCGACGATCGCCTGGCCGGTCGTCTCGTCGGCCGCGCCCACGACGGCCGCCTCGGCGACGGCGGGGTGCGAGACGAGCGCCGACTCGACCTCGGTGGTCGAGATGTTGTGACCGGAGACGAGCATGACGTCGTCGACCCGGCCGAGCAGCCAGATGTCGCCGTCCTCGTCCTTCTTGGCCCCGTCGCCGGCGAAGTACTTGCCCTCGAAGCGGGACCAGTAGGTGTCGATGTACCGCTGGTCGTCGCCCCAGATGGTGCGGAGCATCGACGGCCACGGCTCGGTGAGGACCAGGTAGCCGCCCCCGCCGTTCGGCACCTCGTTGGCCTCGTCGTCGACGACGGTCGCGGCGATGCCCGGCAGCGGGCGCTGGGCGGAGCCCGGCTTGGTCTCGGTGACGCCCGGCAGCGGCGAGATCATCATCGCGCCGGTCTCGGTCTGCCACCAGGTGTCCACGATCGGGGTCTTGCCCGCGCCGATGTGCTCGCGGTACCAGACCCAGGCCTCGGGGTTGATCGGCTCGCCGACCGAGCCCAGCACCCGGAGGCTGGACAGGTCGAACTTGGCGGGGATGTCGTCGCCCCACTTCATGAACGTGCGGATCGCGGTGGGCGCCGTGTAGAGGATCGTGACGCCGTACTTCTGCACGATCTCCCAGAACCGCCCCTGGTGCGGGGTGTCCGGGGTGCCCTCGTACATGACCTGCGTCGCGCCGTTGGCCAGCGGGCCGTAGACGATGTACGAGTGTCCGGTGACCCAGCCGATGTCGGCGGTGCACCAGTAGACGTCGGTCTCCGGCTTGAGGTCGAAGACGGCGTGGTGGGTGTACGCGGCCTGGGTGAGGTAGCCGCCGGAGGTGTGCAGGATGCCCTTCGGCTTTCCGGTGGTGCCGGAGGTGTAGAGGATGAAGAGCGGGTGCTCCGCCTCGAAGGCCTCCGGGGTGTGCTCGGCGGACTGGCGGGCGACGATGTCGTCCCACCAGACGTCGCGGCCCTCGGTGAAGTCGGTGTCCTGGCCCGTACGGCGGACCACGAGGACGTGCTCGACCTGCGGGCACTTGGCGACGGCCTCGTCGATGGCCGGCTTGAGGGCGCTCGGCTTGCCGCGGCGGTAGCCGCCGTCGGCGGTCACGACCAGCTTGGCGTCGGCGTCCTGGATCCGGGAGGCCACGGCGTCGGCGGAGAAGCCGCCGAAGACCACCGAGTGGGCGGCGCCGACGCGGGCGCAGGCCAGCATCGTGACGGCCGCCTCGGGGATCATCGGGAGGTAGACGGCGACGCGGTCGCCCTTCCGGACACCCAGCTCGGTCAGGGCGTTGGCCGCCCTGGACACCTCGTCCTTGAGCTCGGCGTAGGTGATCGAGCGGCTGTCGCCCGGCTCGCCCTCGAAGTGGATGGCGACCCGGTCGCCGTGGCCGGCCTCGACGTGCCGGTCGACGCAGTTGTACGCCACGTTCAGCTCGCCGTCGGCGAACCACTTGGCGAACGGCGGGTTCGACCAGTCGAGGGTCTCGGTCGGCTCGGTGGCCCAGGTCAGGCGCTTGGCCTGCTCGGCCCAGAAGCCCAGCCTCTCCGCCTTGGCCTGCTCGTACGCCTCCGCCGTCACGTTGGCGTCCGCGGCCAGCTCGGCGGGCGGCGCGAACCGTCGCTCTTCCCGAAGCAGATTGGCCAGGCTTTCGTTGCTCACGACATCTCCCTTTCCCAGGGCGTCCTCTGTGCGTATGTGTCCCGCGTCATAGCTCATCAGTCGAAGGCCCGGGTGACAAGGGCCTCCGGGCAATTGGTTTAGACCTGTGAGCCGTCCGGCGTGCGGGGGCCCCTCCTCCCGAGCGGTGGGAGAAGGGGCCACACAGTCTCACGGACCGGGGAAGCGAAAGGTTCAGGACGCGCTGCCCCCGGCCGGATCAGGGCACTCGGGCCGTCTCCCGCGGCTCCGTCGGCATGACCTGGGTGAACACGTCGTCGTACGAGTGCACCTCGTCCGTCCCGGAGAGGAGGTACGCCTGCGCCTCGCCCACGTGGAAGTACACGCCGTGCAGTGAGAGCGTGCCCTCGGCCAGCCGCCGCGCCACCGGCTCGTACGCCCGGAGGTGCTCCAGCTGCTGCACCACGTTGGTGAGGCAGAGTTGCTCGACCGCGTCCGCCGGGAGGCGGCCGGAGATCCGCGCCCAGGCGTGTCTGCTGCTCGCCATCCGCTCCAGGCTCGGCCGGCGAGCTGCGAGGGGGTCTGGCCCTCGCGGGCGAGCCGGGCGAGTTCGTCCCGGACCAGCGGCGCCGTGTTCCGCTGGAACTGGCCGATGCCGCTGGCCAGCCTGAGGCCCGTGGCGCGCGGCGGCTCCGCGGCCTCGTCGGGCCGCTCGGCCGGCTGCTCGCCGCACTGGTGGTTGTGCCACGGCGTCCAGGGCCGGCAGCAGGCGTGCGCGGCGACGTCCGAGGGGGTGGACTCGGCGATCCTCGTCCCGGAGGGGCCGGTGGTCTCGACGGTCCCGCCGTGGGCCAGGTGCCCCGCGGTCCAGTCGCTGAGGGCCTCGTAGGCGGCGTGGTCCATGAAGGAGCCGTCGAGCTCCACCACCACGTCGGATCCGCGGGGCAGTTGGTGCAGGGCCCGGCTCAGCCGGGGCACGGCGAGGAAGGTCAGCTGCCCCCGGACGTGCAGCAGCTGGCGTCCGTCCCGCTCCTCGCGGGTGATCCGGGTGCGGGCGAGCCGGTGCATGGCGACCGCGATGGCCACGGCGATGCCGAGGGCGACGCCCTCCAGGATGCCGACGAGGACGACGCCGGTCAGCGTCACCACGTAGACGACGACCTCGCGGTGCCGGGTGACGGTGCGGATGTGGGTGATGCTGACCATCTGGATGCCGACCACCATGACGAGGGCGGCGAGCGCGGGCAGCGGGATCAGGTCGAGCACGGGCACCAGGAGCAGGGCCGCGAGCACGATCCACAGGCCGTGCAGCATCGTGGAGGCGCGGCTCACCGCGCCCGCCGAGACGTTGGCGACGCTGCGGACCGCGACGCCGGCCACCGGCAGCCCGCCGAGCGCCCCGGAGACCACGTTGGCGGCGCCCTGGCCGGCGAGTTCGCGGTCGAGCGCGGTGCGCGGGATGCCGAGGCCGCCGTCCGGGCGGGCGGCGACCAGCTTGTCGACCGCGACGGCGGACAGCAGCGACTGCACGCTGGTGACCAGGGTGATCGTCAGCACGCCGGCCGCGATGCCGAGGACCGGGCCCTCGGGCAGCCCGGGCAGCGCGTGGCTGCTCCAGGAGGGCAGGTCGACGCGCGGGACGGCGAGTCCGGCGAGCGTCGCCACCGCCGTCGCCCCCGCCACCGCGACGAGCGCGGCCGGGACCTTGCGGAGGAGCTCCCCCGCCCGGCCGGGCAGTCGGGGCCAGCACAGCAGCACGGCCACGGTGAGGGCGCTGATGCCGAGGGCCGCCGGGTGGAGGTGCGACAACTGGGCGGGCAGCCCCAGGAAGTTGTCGACGGCGGAGCTCTGCGGGGTGCTGCCGAGCACGATGTGGAGCTGGGCGAGGGCGATGGTGACGCCGATGCCGCCGAGCATGCCGTGCACGATCGCGGGCGAGACGGCGAGGGCGGAGCGGGCCACCCGCAGGACGGAGAGCCCGAGCTGGGCGAGGCCCGCGAGCACCGTGATGGCGCAGGTGGTGCGCCAGCCGTACAGCTGGATCAGCTCGGCGGTGACCACGGTGAGGCCGGCGGCGGGGCCGCTGACCTGGAGCGGGGAGCCGCCGAAGCGGCCGGCGACCAGACCGCCGACGGCGGCGGCGACCAGGCCGGACTGGAGCGGGGCTCCGGTGGCGAGCGCGATGCCGAGCGAGAGCGGCAGGGCGATCAGGAAGACGGCGATGGACGCCGACAGGTCGACGCCGGCGACACGGAAGCGGCGCGGTCGCTCCGGCGGGCTGTGCGGCCGCTGGACGCGGGGTCGGTTGGGCGTGCGGGCAGGGGTGCAGAGGGTCATTCCCGTCTCCTCCGGGGCGGCGCGGTCGCGGTTCGTGCGGGACGAACGTGGGGGGCTCGCGGCCGTGGGTCACGGCGTGCAGCGGCGGGATGCGTTGCGGCGGCAAGGCGGGATCCCCGCCAGGCGAGGATCAACGCTCGGTAAATGGATCGTAATGGAGAGTAAAGTCTGTGGCATTACTTTCCGGGCAAATAGGGCAATGATTCACCTGTTCCAGTGAAGGGAGAACGAATTACCGCTTGTCGTTTCATCTCTCCGGCAGTCGCGGTGCGACGTTGACGCCGCTCGTACGGAACCGAGGAGAGGTGCGCGCATGACAGCCGCCGGGAGAAGGACCACTGCCCAGAGGAAGGCGCTCGCCGCCGGTGCCCTCGCCGTCGCCCTGATCGGCGGCCTCGCCGGCTGCTCGGGCTCCGACGGCACGGCCGCGAAGAGCGAGCCGGGCGGTGCGGGCGCCAAGAAGGACCCCGCCGCCGCCCCGCAGAACGCGGTCCGTCTGATCGGCGACGGCTCCACCGCCTTCACCGGTGCCCAGCCCCACCAGCCCGTCTGGCAGCGCCTCAAGCCGGGCGAGACCCCGCCGCAGTTCGTCGTCTTCTCCTGGGACGGCGCCGGCGAGGACAGCCAGAAGCTGTTCTCCCACTTCCGCGAGGTCGGCAAGAAGTACGACGCGACCATGACGTACTTCCTCAGCGGCGTGTACCTGCTGCCCGAGGAGAAGCGGGACCTCTACGACCCGCCCCAGCACAGCGCCGGCCGCTCCGACATCGGCTTCAACGACACCGAGGGCATCCGCGCCACCGTCCGCGAACTGCGCGGCGCGTGGCAGGACGGCAACGAGATCGGCACCCACTTCAACGGCCACTTCTGCGGCGCCGACGGCGGTGTCGGCACCTGGTCCGTCGAGGAGTGGAAGAGCGAGATCAAGCAGGCCAAGTCCTTCGTCAAGAACTGGAAGACCAACGCGGGGCTGCGCGCCGAGCAGCCGCTTCCCTTCGACTACGACAAGGAACTGGTCGGCGCCCGCACCCCCTGCCTCGAAGGCCGGACGAACTTCGTCCAGGCCGCCGCGCAGCTGGGCTTCCGCTACGACACGAGCGGCGTCAACGACCACATCTGGCCCAAGAAGGACCTGGGCCTGTGGGACCTGTCGCTCCAGCTCGTGCCGGTCCCGGGCCGGGCCTTCCAGACCCTGTCCATGGACTACAACTTCATGGTCAACCAGTCCCCGGGCACGACCCAGGGCGACCCGTCCCAGCGCGAGCACTGGGGCGACCAGATGCGGGACGGCCTGGTGCAGGCCTTCGAGCGCTCCTACCGGGGCAACCGCGCGCCGCTGATCATCGGCAACCACTTCGAGTCCTGGAACGGCGGCGTCTACATGCGCGCCATCGAGGAGACCATCGCCACGGTCTGCGTCCAGAAGGACGTCAAGTGCGTGTCGTTCCGGCAGCTCGCCGACTGGCTCGACGCCCAAGACCCCGACGTCGTCGCCAAGATGCGCACCCTGAAGGTCGGCGAGGCCCCGGCGGCCGGCTGGAAGGCCTTCCTCGCCCCCCAGCCGGCGAAGCTCCCGGCCGCCGCGGGAGCCACGGCCGCCGGCGCACCCGCCGCCGCCCGCCCCGGCGACGGACCTCAGACGGGCTGAACCGCGCCGAGGCTCTCGGCGAGGACGAAATCGGGGTCGACCTGGGCAGCCAGGTCGGCCCCCGTCTTCTCGTTGCCCCAGCTCTCCGCGTTCCGCAGGTGGAAGTGGACCATCTGGCGGGTGTAGCGGTCCCAGTCGCGGTCGGCGTACGAGTCGTCCGCCGCGTCCTGGAGCGCCTGGAGCGACATCCGGTTCTCGGCCTCCAGGAGCTCGAAGCGGGCCGGGCGGCCCTTCTCCATGGCCCGGACCCAGTCCGAGTGGCCCACCGTCACCAGCAGGTCGTCGCCGACCTCCCCGCGCAGGAAGTCCAGGTCGTCCTGGCCCTGCACCTTGTTCCCGACGACCTTGAGCGCCACGCCGAAGTCCCGCGCGTACTCCTTGTACTGGCGGTACACCGAGACGCCCTTCCGGGTCGGCTCGGCCACCAGGAAGGTCATGTCGAAACGGGTGAAGAGCCCGGAGGCGAAGGAGTCCGAACCGGCGGTCATGTCGACGACCACGTACTCGTCGGGGCCGTCGACCAGATGGTTCAGGCAGAGCTCCACCGCGCCGACCTTGGAGTGGTAGCAGGAGACCCCGAGGTCCGACTCCGTGAACGGACCGGTCGCCATCAGCCGGATCTCACCGTCGTCCAGCGTCACCGGCCGCGCACAGGCCTCGTAGACCGGGTTCTCCTCGCTGACCCGCAGCAGCCGCGAGCCCTCCCCCGGCGGCGTCGTCTTGATCATCGTGTCGGCGGAGGCGATCCGCGGGTTGCTGCCCCGCAGGTACTCCTTGATCAGGGGCAGCTGCGCCCCCATCGCGGGCAGCGCGGCGGCCTCCGCGTCGGGCAGGCCGAGCGCGGCGCCCAGGTGCTGGTTGATGTCGGCGTCCACGGCGACGACCGGGGCTTCGTTGGCGGCGAGGTGACGGATGAAGAGCGAGGACAGCGTGGTCTTGCCGCTGCCGCCCTTCCCCACGAAAGCGATCTTCATGTTCACCTAGCGTAGTGGCATGAACGCGCCGCGTGGTCGCGATGCGTGAAGAAGACCACTCCATCGTGGGGTCGGCCGCCCGGGCGCGTAGCCTCGCTACCTATGAGTACGCACGCCTCTGACCCCTTGGCCGCCCTCGGTTCCCTGCCGGGCGTCGCCGACGCGGTGGACTCCGTACGCAAGGCCGTCGACCGGGTCTACGGCCACCGCGTGATGCGCCGCCGCAGCAACGAGATCTCCTCCGAGGCGGCCCTGCGCGGCGCGCGCGGCTCCGCCGCCCTGTCCGGCGCCGACTGGGCCCTGGAAGAGGTACGCCGCCGCACCGACTTCGGCGCCGACGCCGAGGCCCGCACCGTCGGCGCCGCCCTGCGCCTCGGCGCCGAGGCCGGGCAGCTGCTCTCCATCTGGCGCCAGTCGCCGCTGCGGGTCCTCGCCCGCCTCCACCTCGTCGCCGAGGGCGACCAGGGCGACTCGGTGGGCCGGCCCCGGCTGGACGGCGAGACCGTGGACGAACCGCTGGTCACCACCCCGCTTCCGACGCCCGCCGAGGTCGGCGGACGGCTCGACGGCCTGGCGGAACTGATCGTCGCGGGCGGTGAGGCCCCCGCGCTGGTGACGGCCGCCGTCGTCCACGGCGAGCTGCTGGCCCTGCGCCCCTTCACCTCGTACAACGGGCTGGTCGCGCGGGCCGCCGAGCGGATCGCGCTGGTCGGCAGCGGGCTCGACCCCAAGGCGATCTGCCCGGCGGAGGTCGGCCACGCGGAGCAGGGGCGGGCCGCGTACCTCGCCGCGTTCGAGGGCTATCTGACGGGGACCCCGGAGGGCGTGGGCGGCTGGATCGCGCACTGCGGCCGTTCGGTCGAGCTCGGCGTCCGCGAGTCAACCGCGGTCTGCGAGGCGCTCCAGCGCGGCGCGGCCTGAGTCACCGGGCCCGGAACGGGTTGCGGCGGTACCCGTTCAGGTACCGCCGCTGGCACGTCCACCGAGTTACCAAGCGTCCTCGAATATGTGCCCATCAGGCCGGGAACTTTGCCCGTGGCCTGGTGCGGCTGGCCCGTAATCGACGGGTCGACGTCGCGTGGGTGCTCGGTTTCTGTGCTAGGTCCGTGGGGCCTTGATGCTCAACAGGTGATCCTCTCGGATGTCCTCGGTCTCGCGGGCCTGATTCCTTTCTACTCCTGTCGGAGTGGAAGCGAAAGTGCTGGATTCACTTCTCTGCGTATTGCTCAAACGCGGGCAAAGCCATCGGCGAGCCGAGGGGCTCCCGCCGCCCGGCGACGGGCGGCGTACCAGACGAGTCCCGCGCCCACGGCCGCCGCTCCCACCGCCGCCGCGGCGACGAGCGCGGGGCGGGGAGGCATACGGAACTCGGGCAGCCGCTGCTTGAGCCGCACCGGCTTCTCGAAGGCGAGGACGGGCCATTCGCGCGCCGTGGCCTCGCGGCGCAGCGCCCGGTCCGGGTTGACGGCGTACGGGTTGCCGACGGCCTCCAGCATGGGGATGTCGGTCGCCGAGTCGCTGTACGCGTAGCAGCGGGAGAGGTCGTAGCCCTCGGACCTCGCGAGGTCGCGGACGGCTTCGGCCTTGGTCGGCCCGTAGGCGTAGTACTCCACCTCGCCGGTGAAGCAGCCGTCCTCGCCGACCACCATTCGGGTGGCGACGACCCGGTCGGCGCCGAGCATCTCGCCGATCGGCTCGACGACCTCGGCGCCGGAGGTCGAGACGATCACCACGTCCCGGCCGGCGGCGTGGTGTTCCTCGATGAGCGAGGCGGCCTCGTCGTAGATGATCGGGTCGATCAGGTCGTGAAGGGTCTCGGCGACGAGCTCCTTCACCTGGGCCACGTTCCAGCCTTTGCAGAGCGCGGAAAGATATTCGCGCATCCGCTCCATCTGGTCGTGATCGGCCCCACCTGCCAGGAAGACGAACTGGATGTAGGCCGTCCGCAGGGCGGCACGGCGGCTGATCAGTCCGCCCCGGTAGAAGGACTTGCTGAAGGTCAGCGTCGAGGACTTCGCAATGACCGTCTTGTCCAGGTCAAAGAAGGCGGCTGTGCGCGGCAAGGAGTGGTTTTCCACAAGCCTGAGCATAGGTGCCCGCCATTCGGCGTACGCTGGGGCGCGTGGGTTTGCCTGAGAAGGCTCTCGGGTACACCATGGAAGTCACGGATCGTTCGCGACCGTGCTAACCCGGTCCGGCTCCTCCCCCCCCGAGCCGGCCGGAAAGACGACCCCCGCTCTCCCCCCCGGCGGGGGTCGTCGCATGTCCGGAGCCGTTTCGGCGCTGTGGGACATCGCCCCTCCTTCCTTCCGGCCGTCGTCCGGCCCTCGTCCGACGCCGTGCCGGATGCCTCGATTCCTCACCCACAGTAACCGGCGGGCTGCGTTCCAGGCAGTCCCCGCAGGGGTGACGAAGTTATTCACAGGGCTTGGGATATCCCCAGTTCTCCAACAAGATCACCAGGATTTCCGGTTCGGCCCCACGGTGATTCCTGTCGCGAAGTTCGCGAACGGCAGGAATCACGAGAGGGGTGTGTGTCGTGGAGGCAACCAGGACTTCCCGGGCCGGGCGTATCGGGCGGAGCCCGGCGCCGGGCGGGGCGGACCGGATTCCGGCGCCGGACGGCCCGGACGGGGCCGGGGCACGGGGGCCGCGCCGCACGGGCCCGCTGATCGTCACCGAGGATCTCGGACTGCTCGACGACCTGCTGCGGCTGTGCGCCGCGGCCGGAGTCGATCCCGAGGTGGACCACCGGGTGCCGGAGCGGCGCGCGGGCTGGACCGACCCGCCGCTCGTCCTGGTCGGCGACGATGTCGCGGCACGGTGCCGGGGCGCCGCGCGCCGCCCGGGGACCGTTCTCGTCGGGCGGGACCGGGACGACCCGGAGGTGTGGCGGCTCGCCGTCGAGATCGGGGCCGAGTGCGTCCTGCGGCTGCCGGACGCCGAGGGCGTCCTCGTCGACCGCATCGCCGACGCGGCCGAGGGGGTGSGCCGCCCGGCGCTCACCGTCGGGGTCGTCGGCGGCCGGGGAGGCGCGGGCGCCTCCACCCTGGCCTGCGGCCTCGCGCTGGCCGCCGCGCGAGCCGGGCGGCGCACCCTGCTCGTCGACGGCGACGCCCTGGGCGGGGGACTGGACGTGTTGCTCGGCGGTGAGCGCGAGGAGGGCAGACGATGGCCCGACTTCGCCGCCTCGAAGGGGCGGCTCGCCGGCGGCGCCCTGGAGGAGTCCCTGCCCTCCGTGCGGGGCGTCCGGGTGCTCAGCTGGGGCCGGGAGCCTGCGGCACCGGTGCCGCCCGAGGCCGTGCGGTCCGTGCTCGCGGCGGCCCGCCGCCGGGGCGGGGTCGTCGTGGTCGACCTGCCACGCGGCGCCGACCCGGCCGCCGTCGAGGCCCACGCCCAGCTGGACCTCGGACTGCTCGTCGTGCCCGGCGAGTTGAGGGCCGTCGCCGCCGCCCACCGCGTGGTGTCCAGCCTCGCGACGGGGGTGCGGGACCTGCGGGCCGTGGTCCGCGGGCCGTACCTGGCCGGGCTCGACGAACGGTGGGTCGCCGACGCGCTCCGGCTGCCACTCACGGGTGAACTACCCTACGACCCGGGGATCGTGGCCGACCAGGACGCGGGCGTGCCGCCGGGCGCCGAGCCGCGCGGCCCGCTCGGCCGGTTCTGCGACGCCTTCTGGGCGCGCGCCCTCGCTCCCGGCGGTGCGGCGTGACCGGCGGCCCGGCCGGGGGTGCCGGACTGCTCGACGCCGTGCGGCAGCGGCTCGCGGCCAGCGGCTCCGAGCCCACTCCGGCGCGCGTCGCGGCAGCCCTCCGGGCACAGGGGCGCCTCTTGGGCGACGCCGAAGTGCTCGGTGTCGCGGAGGAGTTGCGCTGCGAACTGATCGGCACCGGCCCCCTCGAACCGCTCCTCGCCGACCCGGCCGTCACCGACGTCCTGGTCTCCGCACCCGACCGGGTGTGGGTGGACCGAGGCACCGGCCTGGAGCGGGCTCCGGTCTCCTTCACCGACGCCGCCGCCGTGCGCAGGCTCGCTCAGCGGCTCGCGGCGGTGGCCGGACGCCGTCTCGACGACGCCCGGCCCTGGGTGGACGCGCGCCTGCCCGACGGCACGCGGATGCACGCGGTGCTGCCGCCGGTGGCCGTCGGCTCCACCTGCCTGTCCCTCCGGGTGGTCCGCCCGCGCGCCTTCACCCTGGACGAACTCGCGGCGGCGGGCACGGTGCCACCGGGCGGCGCCCCCGTCCTGCGCGCACTGATCGACGCCCGGGTGTCCTACCTGGTCAGCGGCGGCACAGGCACGGGGAACCCCAAGACCTGTTCAGGACACCTCTAGACCTGGATCACTTTATGGGTGCTCATAGAGTGATGCGGCGGGCCTCTGAACTGCATGTTTCCCGGCTCCGGGAACTGATATCGCTTTCGCCTTGGAATCGAAGGCGCATGCTCGAAGCCACATCAGGAGCTGGTCGCGCGCTGGGCGAGAGGGTCATTCGCGACCTTGGCCGCCAGCCAGGCTTCCACTTCGGCGACCGGATACAGCACCTCTCGGCCCGCACGAAACCCCCTTGGCCCCTTACCTCTGTGTCGCATCATGCTGATCGCAGCCGGTGTTTTGCGGAGGAGGACGGCGAGCTCGGCCGTCTTCATAAGCTCTTCAGCGGTCATGGATGAGGGCTGCCCCAGTAATCCGCTAGCTCTCCACCCTCCAGGCTGGTTTCGGAACGAGGAAACGCGAACGCCCCGGCCGGAGACGGTCCGGCCGGGGCGGTTGTTGGGCAACTAGCGTGCGATGACGAACCCGCGCTGAGGCTGCCTGCGCAAGGCGGCGGCCGCAGCGGCGAGGGTGACCTCCGTGATGTCCTGGCCAGCGTCGTCCACGACCTGCCAGGGGCCCGCCTGATTCCGCGGGTCCTTCGGTGTGAGGTTCCCGGGGATCCCGTACTGGCGCATCGCGTCGTGCAGTGACGAGACCTCGCTGGCATCCATCGCGCTCTCCCTACGTCGGCAGGCTGCCGAGCCTAGTCGTCGCCGCCCCCGCCGTGGGTCGCGCAGTTCCCGGGGTTGATCGGGCCGCAGCCGCCGGGCGGGGTGTGCCGGACCACGCCGACCAGCTGTCCGACGCGGCCGGTCCAGAGCTCCGGGTCGGGGGTGTAGCCGGCCTGCTCGATCAGGGCCACGGTGCGGGTGATGACGTCCGGGTCGCGGCGGGCCGCTTCCGGGCGCTCGGGGTAGTGGTGGACGGTGCGGCCGAGGCGGCTGCACAGGGTGGCGTACAGGTGGGTGTGGAGGATGAGGGCGTGCCAGCCCTCGTCGACCTCCTTCGTGGGGGAGATCGGGGCCGTGGGGAAGAGCGACGCGGCCACGACGAACTTGAGGGCCTCCTCGACGATCCGCCCGGCATACGAGGCGTCCCAGCCGGGGTTGTCGTCGAGGACGGTGTGCATCACGCCGTTGAACGCCGCGTCGCTGAGGAGGGAGCGGACGGCCGGCGGGTTGCCGGGCTCGGGGCTGGCGGAGCAGGGTGTGGGGTTGCCGGTCGTGCAGGCCATGGGGTCCTCCTGGTGGTGGATGTCCGATGGTGCAGGGCCCGCCCCGCGGGGGCGGGAGTCAGTGGGCGATGCCGACGACGAGGGTCGCGAGCATGCCGAGGGTGATCAGGCAGTAGAGCGTCTGGCGCTGCCACTCCTTCACGGGGACGACGGGGTGAGCGGGGGCAGCCCAGGGCGGCCGATGTAAGGCGCGCGGCCCTCCGTCGTTTCGCGGTGCTCCCGTAGGGCCGTGACCATGCTGCGGGCGACCACGGCGAGCTGTCGGGCGTAGGACCACGTGCCGAGGGGGCCGTCGCCGGGCCCGTCCTGCTGGAGCTGCGCCCAGTCCCTGAGGGCGCCCCGTCCGCGAACCGGGCGCTCGTCGGCGGGGATGGTCTCGATGCCGACCGTCAGGCCGGCGCACTGCGTGAGGAGCCTGTCCGTCAGCTGTGCGAGTTCCAGAGTGCCGATGGTGTCCTGCATGGTGAGGGCCTGGTGGACGGTCTTCATGGCCTCGTCCTCGGCGTGCTTCTCCAGGGGCGTGGCGATCTGGAGGAGCGCGGCGCCCAGGTCTGCGGTGGGCTCCGCCTCTACGTTGCTCCGCTCGTCCTGTTCCCGCATCGGCTGCTCCGTCCGTCAGTTCGGCCAGGGGGATTTCCGCAGTTCGCGGTACGCCCGGCTCGTCTACGGCTGATGATGAGTCAGCACCGCTCCGCGCAGATAGGCCATCGAGTGGCCACGCATGGCCACGTCGCGGCCACGGCCCTGAGGGACCGCGATGACACCTCACACTGGCGGTATGAGCCGTAACGACGCCCTCCGAGCCGCACGCTTGAAGGCTGGCTGGCGGTCGGCCGAGGCCGCGGCCGAAGGGCTCCAGGCCCACGGGCAGCGCCTCCTCGACGACGCACACTTCACCCTGTCGGCGAGAACGTGGCGCCGCTGGGAAGGCCCGCGCCCCGGATGGCCGTCGGACGAGACCGCGCTCGTCCTCCACGACGCGCTCGGCCGGTGGCCAGAGGATCTCGGCTTCACCACCCCGCCGGGCTGGATCCGGCCCGAGCACCACGAAGAGACCACCGTGCAGAACACCAGCTTCCTCGCCGTCACTGCCGCGGCCCTCGTCCCAGGGCCCACCGCTACGCAGCACGTCGACCCTGGGCTCGTCGACTACTTCCAGTCCCAGCTGGAGGGCCACTACCGGGCCGACATGCTCCTCGGCCCCCACGACCTCATCGGCACCCTTGGCCCGCAATACCAGCTCATCGACAAGCTCACCCGCAGCGCTACCGGCGAGACCCGCCGCGGCCTCCTCCGCGTCGGTGCCGCCTACGCCGCGCTCGTCGGCTGGCTCTACCAGGACGCCGGCGATCTCTCCGCCGCAGCTTTCTGGCGGGGGATCACGCAGGAGATAGCGCTCCGGGCCCGCGACCCGCACCTCATCGGCTATGCCATGGTCAACTCGGCGCAGGTCCGCACCGACCTTGGCGACGGGGCCGGCGTCGTCGACCTGTGCGAGGCCGCCCTCGACGACGACCGCGTCGTCCCGAAGATCCGGGTCATGGCCATGCAGCAGCAGGCCCACGGCGCCAGCCTCCTGCACGACCGCGGCACGGTGGACCGGCTCATCGACGAAGCCGACCGGCTCCTGCCCCGGGTCAACGACGACCTGCCCTGGGGCAACGCGTGCCGCCGGACACCGGGCTACCTGGAGGTACAGCGCGCGACCTGCTACGGCCGGCTCGGGCTCGGCGCCGAGGCGAGCGACCTGTGGTCGCAGGTGCTCGACGTCGTCCCGGCGACTGCGCGACGAGACCGCGGCGTCTACATGGCGCGGCACGCAACGGCAGCCGCCACCGCGAGGCAGCCGGAGCAGGCAGTGGAGATCGCCCGGGACGTCGCGGCGATCGCGGTCGAGACCCGGTCCGCGCGGATGCGCCGCGAACTGGCCACCCTGGAGCGGGCGATGCGGCCGTGGCAGGATGCCCCGGTCGGGCGAGACCTCGCCGAGGCCCTCGCGCCCGTGACCGAGGGGAGCTGACATGGGTGTGCCGGAGCCGCTGACCGAGGCGGAGATCGAGGCAGCGCTGGCCGCTGTGCCGGAGTGGGACCGTGAGGGAGAGACGATCAGCCGCACCTACCCGATCCGATACCACGCCGCCGTGGCCGCCATCGTGACGATTGCGGACCGGTCGCGCCGGGTGCAGCACCATGCCGACCTGGACCTGCGCATGGACCACCTGCGCGCGTCCATC
This sequence comes from Streptomyces sp. adm13(2018), assembly GCF_008042145.1. Lineage (GTDB taxonomy): Bacteria > Actinomycetota > Actinomycetes > Streptomycetales > Streptomycetaceae > Streptomyces. The sequence goes on along the minus strand of NZ_RDBH01000125.1, from coordinate 59,453 downwards.
ACCACACACGACGCCGGGTACCGGCTGACAGCTGCGGACTTCGACCTCGCCCAGCGCATCGACGCCATCGTCGCTGCACACCAGGCACTCCCCTTGGACTGACCCCAGGCACGACGAMACYGCCCCCTCCCGCCCGAAGGCGAGAGGGGGCAGTGTCGTCGTGCCTGGGTCAGTCGATCGAGTAAGGCACGAGCTCCTGGGGGATCTCCTCGGCGGGCTCCCCGCGGGCGATGAGCCGGCGGTTCGCCTGGCGGATGATCCGCATGGCCTGCCGGAGGAGACGTTCGAGCGCGCCGACCCGAACGGTCTGCCGCTCGACGAGCTCCGTCAGATGGTCAACCTTGTGCTCCAGTGTGTTGATCTTCCCGTTGAAGTGGGACCAGATCTCCGGCGACACCTCCAGCGCGCCGTCCTTGTCGGCCTCCGGTGCTGCCACCGTCACGGCGGGGGCGTCTGACCGGGGCCCCGCCTTCGCCGTGTAGATCGCGCCGAGTAGCCCTGCCGCCGCCACCAGGACCGTGTACAAGTTGTCGCCGTTCACGGGCGCCCCTCCCTATCCCCCCTGACCTCGGGCCACCCGTTCACCCGGCGGATCACGTAGGCCAGACACCCCCACGTCACCGCCGAGGTCCACGCCTGCGCGAAGGACCCCGTCAGCCAGGCGATCAGGTTGGCCCCGGCCCAGCCGATCGGCGGCAGGATTGCCGCCGCGTACCCCCACGTGTCGCGCGTGGCCCGGACCTCCCAGGCCATGGCCAGCGCGCACAGTCCGCAGGCCATCCACAGGCCGCCCCAGACCGCCATCGGTGCCACGTGCGTGAGCACTCCGACGCCGCGCACGATCCCGAAGCGGGGGTCCAGGACTAGCCCGAGCCCGTACAGCAGCTCCAGGACCCCGAAGCCCAGGAGCACGCTGCCGCGGCGGCCGAGCCTGGCCCGCAGCAACTCGGCCGCCGTCACGCTCACACCCCCTTGGCCAGGCTCGCCGAGTTGGTGACCGACCGCCAGCGGGCGATGAGCCCCTTCACGAGCGCGAGGCTCGCGGCGACCCCGGCCATGCCGGCGGCCTCCCACATGCTGAGGTCGAACGGGCGCGTGACGACGACGGCGCCCAGCCCGGCCTGGAGGCCGGTGGACACGACGCGCTCGGCGAGGTCCCGGACGTAGGTCTTGCCGGTCTTGATGACGGTCTCGGCGTCGGGCATGTCGATCGAGTGGGGCACGGACATGTCTACTTCTCCTTCTGGGCGTTGAGCAGGGCGACGAGCTTCTTGAGGTCCGCCGCGATGGCCTGAACAGTGGTGTAGGTGCCGGTGATGTAGCCGTACACGTCCGGGATCCGGCGGCCGGTCTTCTTCACCGAGGCCTCGTCGGCCTTCTTGTTGCGGTAGCCGAGCATCGCGAGCGCGATGCGGGCGAGATCCGATGTGGGCAGTGCCACGGGCTTCTCCTCCGGGGTGGGCCTCGGCGTGACCGGAGGCGGGGTGGTGGGTGGCTTGTCGCCGGGGTTCCAGGACGCCGGGTGCCGCAGGCGCTCCGCGACGTCCTCGCGGAAGGTGTCCATGGGGATGCGGGGGTCCAGCGGCTTCCGGCGGGTGGCTTCCTTGTGGGCCCAGACGGAGTCGGCGGACCAGCCGTGGAAGCGGCAGCGGGCGGCCTGGACGCGGACGGCGACGTCGTACTGGACCTTTGGCCACGGTCGATCCGCGGCCCCGGAGTTCTCGCACTCCAGGCCGTAGCTGACTGCGTTGCCGTCGAGCTCGTCCGGGCCGGGCGCCGGGTGGTTGTCCTGCTCATTCAGCACCGCGTTGTACGCGTTGCGGGCGACCCGGCCGGCGTGGTTCGCGCGCCCGTTGCCGACGAGGTACAGGCGCCCGGACCGGGCGAGGAAGTCGTGGCACAGCGGCCCGGGGAGCTCGCTGTTGCCGCTGTAGCACCAGGCGGGCAGGCCGGAGCCCTCCCCGGCGGTGTGGTGGACCATCGTGGCGTGCACGTCGCCCCAGGGCCCGACGCTGTTGCGGTTGTGGGTGCGCCAGCCGGGCATCTCGACGATGTCGGTGACGCCCTCCGCACGAAGGGCGTCGAGCCACTCGTCGGCGGTCATCGGTACGGCCATGAGGCCTCCAGACATGGAGAAAGCCCCGGCCAGGTGGCGCGGGGCGAGCGGTGGTGAGGCGGGTCAGACGGTCTCGTAGGTGACGGAGGCGGCAAGGAAGTTAGTCGACGCACCAACCCAGGCATGCGGCTGGGACGTGGACCAGTCCGTGGCAGCAGCGTGCGAGTAGGCCCGAGCGACCGCGCTGCCCTTCGCAACGAAGATCGCACCGGTGTACCAGGCGGTGGCGGAGTGCCCTCGTGCGGTGCCGATGTAGCCGAAGGAGGACGATGAGCCCGACGGCGACGCGGCGGTGAACGGAAGCGACCAGCCCCAGGCGCCAGTGCCGAAAGTTGTGGTCGTGCCCATGACCTGCTCCCAGGTCGCGGTGCACATCTTGCCGATGACCTTGTACCGGTGGAACAGGCTTCCGTTGCCGAGCGCCGGCGCGGTACCGGTGGCCGTCCAGTTCGGGGTGTAGCTGATCCACGGAGCGATCAGATCGTTGAACTGGTCGCGGAGTTCCGCATTCAGCGTGGCCGCGACGACGACCTCGCCAACGACCCAGGTGCGGGGGACTGCGAGTGCCATGGGTCAGGCCTCCAGGGTGGGTCGGG
>NZ_RDBH01000125.1:45289-56641 GCF_008042145.1 Streptomyces sp. adm13(2018) | reverse complement strand
CGGGTGGGCGGCCCTCCGGGGGCGTCACGCCTGGCTGTGTCTGCCGGCGGCGGGAGTCGTCGCGGTGTTCGGTGAGTCGCCGCTTCCGCTGGTGGCGGGGGCGGTCGCGGTGCCGCTCGTCGCGCGGCGGCTGCGGGAGGCCGGACGGCGGCGGGAGCGCGAGGCGCGGGGTGAGCGCGTGGTGGCCCTGTGCGGGGCCGTCGTGGGGGAGCTGAGAGCAGGTTGGCAGCCGGGGCAGGCGCTGTCCTTCGCGGCCCGGGAGACGGGCGCCCTCGGTGCGGAGGAGGCGGCGGTGCTCGCGGCGGCCCGGTTCGGCGGGGACGTGCCGGCGGCCCTGCGGAGGGCGGCCGCCCAGGACGGCGCCGACGGGCTCGCGGGGATGGCGGCCTGCTGGCAGGTGGCCGTGGACGGCGGCGCGGGCCTGGCCGCCGGGCTCGACCGGCTCGAAGCGGCGCTGCGGGAGCACCGCGAGCAGCGCGAGCGGTTGCGCGCCGAACTGGCCGGGGCCTGGGCGACGGTGGTCGTCCTCGCGGTGCTGCCGCTGGCGGGTGTCGCCCTGGGCGCCGCTCTCGGCGCGGACCCGCTGCGGGTGCTGCTGCACACACCCGCCGGTCTGGGCTGCCTCGTCGTGGGCGGGGCACTGGAGGCGGCCGGACTGTGGTGGGCCGCGCGGATCGTGCGCGGAGGGGAGCGGGCATGAGTGGGGCCGTGCGGATGGCGGCGCTGGCGGTGGCCGCGCTCCTTGCCTGCGAGCTGGGGGTACGGGAGCTGGTGGCCCGACGCCGGGCACGCGGGGTGCGGCGGCGCTGGAGAGGCCTGCTGCCCGCCTCCGGCCCGCCGCGGCGGAAGGCCCGTGCGGGGCCTCCGCGGTGGGCGGGGCACTGGCTGGCGCCCCTCGGGGCGGCGGGGCTCGGCTGGGTGCTGTTCGGGGCGCTGGGCGCGCTGGTGGCCGCCGGGGTGGTGGCCGTGGCGATGCGGCGGCGCACCGCCGGCCGGTCCGCGGCGCCGGTGGACACCGACGACGATGCGGCCCGCCATCTGCCCTTGGCCGCAGATCTGTTGGCGGCCTGCCCCGGCCGAGGTGTGGCGGAGGTTCGGCGCGCTACCGGGCGCCGTGGGCCTCGCGCGGTGCCTGGAGCGGGCGGGTTCCTCGGGCGCGCCCGCGGCGGAGGCGGTCGCCCGGCACGCGGCCGCGCTGCGCTCGGCCCGGGCCCGGACGGCGGCCACCCGGGCCCGCCGGGCGCAGGTGCTGATCAGCGGACCCGTCGGTCTCTGCTTCCTGCCGGCCTTCCTGGCGGTGGGAGTGGCCCCGGTGGTGATCGGCCTGGCGGCGGGGCTCCTGGACGGAGGGGGCGGCTGAGCCGGACGCACGGTGAACGGCGCGATCGAAGCGAACGAAGCGAACGAGAACCACGAGAACCACGAGAACCACGAGAACCACGAGAACCACGAGCACGACGAGTTGAGGAGGTCGGCATGGGAGTGAGTGCGGCGATGGGGCGTCAGGCGCGGATGCGGGCGCGGGCGCGGGCGCGGGCGCGGCGGGACGCGGCGCGCCGGGACGCGGGGATGACCACGTCCGAGTACGCGGTGGGGACGATCGCGGCGGCCGGGTTCGCCGCGGTCCTGTACAAGATCGTGACCAGCGGGACGGTCTCGGGGGCGCTGGAGTCGATGATCGGCAAGGCTCTCGATGCGCCGTTCTGACCGGGGGTTCGTGACCGTGGAGGCGGCGCTGGTGCTGCCCGTCCTCGCCCTCTTCACGGTCACCCTGCTCTGGGGGCTCGCGGCCGCCGCCGCGCAGATCCGCTGTGTGGACGCGGCGCGGGCAGGAGCGCGGGTCGCGGCCCGCGCCGAGCCCCCGGCCGCGGCCGAGTCGGCCGCGCGGACCGCCGCGCCCGAGGGCGCGCGGGTCGCGGTGACGCGGTCGGGGGACCTGTGGCGGGTCACGGTGGAGGCCTCGGCGCCGGGCCCCGGGGGCATGGGAGTGACCCTCCGGGCGGAGGCGGCGGCGCTCGCGGAGGACACCACGATCGGCGCCCCGGCGCCACCCGTCCCGGCACCACCCGCCCCGGCGGACGGCGACGCGCCATGACCTCCGATGACCGCGCCCGGGGCCCGGCGTGGGGCGGGGGACGACGGCTGCGTGGCCGGGCATGGGCCTGGGGACGGTTCCTGGGCCGTGCTTCGGGCCGGACGCGGGCGGGGGAGCGGGGTATGGCGACCGTGTGGGTGGCCTTCGCGGCCTGTGCGCTCTGTGTGGTGTTCGGGGCGGTGCTCGCGCTCGGGCAGGCGGTGGCGGCCCGGCACCGGGCCGGCGGGGCGGCCGACCTGGCGGCGCTCGCCGCCGCCGACCGGGCGCTGTGGGGCGAGGCGGAGGCCTGTGCCGCGGCCTCGCGGGTGGCCGCGGCGCAGGGTGCCGAGCTGGTGGGCTGCGCCGTGCGGGGCGACCTCGCGGAGGTGGCCGCCCGGGTCGTGCGCGGCCCCTACCGACCGGAGGTCAGGTCCCGGGCGGGGCCGTCTCCGGCGCCGGCTCCGGGGCCTCGCGGAGGATCTCCGTGAGCAGGCGGACCGCGCCGCGTTTGTGGAGGGGGTCGTTGCCGTTGCCGCACTTCGGGGACTGGATGCAGGACGGGCAGCCCGCCTCGCACTCGCAGGAGGCGATGGCTTCGCGGGTGGCGGTCAGCCAGGCCCGGGCCGTGTGGAAGGCCCGCTCGGCGAAGCCCGCGCCGCCCGGGTGGCCGTCGTACACGAAGACGGTGGGCAGCAGGGTGTCGGGATGCAGCGGTACGGAGACCCCGCCGATGTCCCAGCGGTCGCAGGTGGCGAAGAGCGGCAGCATGCCGATGGAGGCGTGTTCGGCGGCGTGCAGGGCGCCGCCGAGGATCTCGGGGGTGATCCGGGCGGCGTCGAGCTGGTCCTCCGTGACCGTCCACCACACGGCCCGGGTGCGCAGGGTGCGGGGCGGCAGGTCGAGTTTGGTCTCGCCGAGCACCTCGCCCGTGATCAGACGGCGGCGCAGGAAGGAGACGACCTGGTTGGTGACCTCGACGGAGCCGTAGCAGAGGCGGCCGGCCCCCCAGGGGATCTCGGTCTCGGTGTCCAGGACGGCGATGGAGGTGGTGTCGCGGGCGGTGGTGGAGTACGGCGGGACGGCCTCCTCCACGAGTGCCACGGAGTCCTTGAGGTCCAGCTCCCGCACCAGGTAGGTGCGGCCCTGGTGGAGGTGGACGGCGCCCTCGTGGACGGCCGCGTGGGAGGCGGCCTCGTCGACGGTGCCGAGCAGTCGGCCGGTGCCCGCCTCGACGATCCGCACGGGGCTGCCGCCACCGCCCCGGATGTCGGCGAGGTCGGCGGCCCGCTCGCGGCGGGTCCAGTACCAGCCGGTGGAGCGGCGGCGGAGCAGTCCGGCGCCCTCCAGCTGGGGCAGCAGGTCGGGCACGGCCGGGCCGAAGAGGGCCAGGTCGGACTCGGTCAGCGGCAGCTCCGACGCGGCGGCGCAGAGGTGGGGGGCGAGGACGTACGGGTTGTCGGGGTCCAGGACGGTCGACTCGACCGGCTGGTCGAAGATCGCCTCGGGGTGGTGCACCAGGTACGTGTCGAGCGGGTCGTCGCGGGCGATCATGACCGCCAGGGCGCCCCCGCCCGAGCGGCCGGCGCGGCCCGCCTGCTGCCACAGCGAGGCCCGGGTGCCCGGGTAGCCGGCGATCAGGACCGCGTCGAGGCCGGAGACGTCCACGCCCAGCTCCAGGGCGGTCGTGGCGGCCAGGCCGAGGAGTTCGCCGGAGTGCAGGGCGTGCTCCAGGGCCCGGCGCTCCTCGGGGAGGTAGCCGCCGCGGTAGGCGGCGACCCGGCGGGCGAGGGAGCGGTCGGTCTCGGCGAGCCGCTCCTGGGCGATCACCGAGATCAGCTCGGCGCCGCGCCGGGAGCGTACGAACGCGACCGAGCGGACGCCCTGGCGGGTCAGGTCGGTCAGGAGGTCCGCGGTCTCCGCGGTGGCGGTGCGGCGCACCGGCGCGCCGCGCTCGCCGTGCAGCTCGGTCAGCGGCGGCTCCCACAGGGCGAAGACCAGTTCGCCGCGTGGGGAGGCGTCGTCGGACACCTCGGTGACCGGCAGGCCGGTGAGGCGGCCGGCGGCGACGGCGGGGTCGGCGGAGGTCGCCGAGGCGAGGAGGAAGACCGGCTCGGAGCCGTACCGGGCGCAGATCCGGCGCAGACGTCGCAGCACCTGGGCGACGTGGGAGCCGAAGACGCCCCGGTAGGTGTGGCACTCGTCGATCACGACGTAGCGCAGGGCGCGCAGGAAGGAGGCCCACCTGGGGTGGGAGGGGAGTATGCCCCGGTGCAGCATGTCGGGGTTGGTCAGCACGTGGTTCGCGTACTGGCGGACCCACTCGCGTTCCTCGACGGGGGTGTCGCCGTCGTAGACGGCGGGGCGGATCCGGTTGCCGAGCGGTGCGGCCAGTTCGCGCACGGCGCGCCGCTGGTCGGCGGCGAGGGCCTTGGTGGGCGAGAGGTACAGCGCGGTGGCCCCGCGGCCGTTCGGTGCCTCCGAGCCGTCCAGGAGGGTGCTCAGGACCGGGGCGAGGTAGGCGAGCGACTTGCCCGAGGCGGTGCCGGTGGCGATGACGACGTTCTCGCCGTCCAGGGCGTGCTCGGCGGCCTCCGCCTGGTGCGCCCACGGATGGTCGATTCCGGCCGACTCGATCGCCGCGATCACTTCCGGACGGATGCGGTGCGGCCAGACTGCATGGCGACCCTCCCGGGCGGGCATGTGCTCCGTATGAGTGATGCGCGCGGCCCGGCTCTCGCCCGAGGAGAGCCGGTCGAGGACCATGCCGGGGGAGGGGCGGCTGCCCGTCTCCCCGGCCGGTCGGCGGGGGCGCTGATTGGTTGCCATCGGCACCGAGTGTGTCACTGCCATGACGGACAATGCCTCTAAGGCGTCGTGCATGGCTGCTGGTAAGTGATCGAATGCCATCGCGGCTGGCGATCAGTTCCCTGACTCCGCCCGGGAGACCCAGTGGAGAACGATCGTTCGATAGCAAGGTGCTGGAGGATCCGTGGACCTGTCCCTGTCGACTCGCAATGTGTCCGGCGCTGGTGGCGACCGTACGGTCGTCGAGGTCGGTGGCGAGATTGATGTGTATACCGCGCCCAAGCTGCGCGAGCAGTTGGTCGAGTTGGTGAACGACGGCAGCTACCACCTGGTCGTCGACATGGAGGGCGTGGACTTCCTCGACTCCACCGGCCTCGGCGTGCTCGTCGGCGGCCTGAAGCGCGTGCGTGCCCACGAGGGCTCGCTGCGTCTGGTGTGCAACCAGGAGCGCATTCTGAAGATTTTCCGGATCACGGGTCTCACCAAGGTGTTCCCGATCCACACCTCGGTCGACGAGGCCGTCAACGCCGTCGACTGAGCCCAGGGGGTTCGTATGGCCACCGTTGAACTCCGCTTCAGCGCTCAGCCCGAGCACGTCCGCACGGCCCGCCTGGTGGCGGCCGCGGTCGCGCGCCGGGCCGGGGTGGACGAGGCGGTCCTCGACGAGGTGCGGCTCGCCGTCGGCGAGGCGTGCTCGCGCGCCGTCGGGCTGCACCGCAGCAACGACGTGTCGACGCCCATCAGGGTCGTGCTGACCGAGGAGGAGAAGACGTTCTCCATCGAGGTCGGCGACGAGGTCCCGGGCGCGGGGGTCGCGGCGGCCGATGCCGTCGGCGTCCCCGGCGCGCGGGCCGCGGCCCCCGCCGAGGAGTTCGACGACGCCGACGGTGAGGACGAGATGGGGCTCGCGGTGATCCGCGGGCTCGTCGACGATGTCGAGGTGAGCGCCGGCGAGGACGGCGGCACCATCCGGATGAGCTGGCCGGTGAACGCGGCGGATCTGTTGTCCTGATCCGCCCGCACTGCGACTCGTGCGCAATGAGAAGAGGCCCTGCCCCGCAGGGCCTCTTCTCATTGCGCCGAGCCCGGCCCGGGGCACCGCCGCGCGCCGGGGTGGATTCCGGGGGTTCGGTTGGTGCATCCGCGCGGGGGTGCTCCGGCATCCCCGTACGTACTGGTTTGTCTCCCTATGATCCCTCCCCATGGATCCCACTTCTCTCGCCGCTGCGGTGCTCACGAGCGGGAACCGGACGATCGTGTACGTCGTCGGCGCCGTCGCCCTCGCCGCGCTGGTCGTCGCGCGGCTCCTCGCCCGCCAGGTGCTCCGGGCCGGTGAGGGCACCGAGCGGATGAGGGAGATCGCCGCCGCCGTGCAGGAGGGGGCCAACGCCTACCTGGCACGCCAGCTGCGGACCCTCGCCGTCTTCGCGGTCGCCGTGTTCCTCCTGCTGATGCTGCTGCCCGCCGACACCTGGTCGCAGCGCGCCGGACGCTCCCTGTTCTTCCTGGTCGGGGCGTTGTTCTCGGCGGTCACCGGGTACATCGGCATGCGGCTCGCCGTACGGGCCAACGTGCGGGTCGCGGCGGCCGCCCGGGAGGCCACGCCGGTCGAGGGCGAACCCGGCGGGAGCCTCACGGAGGTGGCCCACCGGGCCACCCGGATCGCCTTCCGCACCGGCGGGGTCGTCGGCATGTGCACGGTCGGTCTCGGACTGCTCGGGGTGGCCTGCGTCGTGCTCGTCTACGCCGCCGACGCGCCCAAGGTCCTGGAGGGATTCGGCCTCGGCGCCGCGCTCATCGCCATGTTCATGCGCGTGGGCGGCGGCATCTTCACCAAGGCCGCCGACGTCGGCGCCGACCTGGTCGGCAAGGTGGAGCAGGGCATCCCGGAGGACGACCCGCGCAACGCGGCCACCATCGCCGACAACGTGGGCGACAACGTCGGCGACTGCGCGGGCATGGCGGCCGACCTCTTCGAGTCGTACGCCGTCACCCTCGTCGCCGCCCTCATCCTGGGCAAGGCGGCCTTCGGCGACCACGGCCTGGCGTTTCCGCTGATCGTGCCCGCGATCGGCGTGATCACCGCGGTGATCGGCATCTTCGCCGTCTCCCCGCGGCGCGCCGACCGGAGCGGGATGAGCGCGATCAACCGCGGGTTCCTCGTCTCCGCCGTGATCTCGCTCGCCGGAGTCGCCGTCGCCGCGTTCACGTACCTGCCCTCCTCCTACGCCGAGCTCCAGGGCGTCACCGAGCCGGGCATCCGCGAGCACGCCGGAGATCCGCGGGTCCTCGCCCTGGTCGCCGTCGCCCTCGGCATCGTCCTCGCCGCGCTCATCCAGCAACTCACCGGCTACTTCACGGAGACGAGCCGCCGACCCGTCAGGGACATCGGAAGGTCCTCGCTCACCGGCCCCGCGACCGTCGTCCTCGCGGGCGTCGCCCTCGGCATGGAGTCCGCCGTCTACACGGCGCTCCTGATCGGCCTGACCGTCTACGGGGCGTTCCTGCTCGGCGGCACCTCGATCATGCTCGCGCTGTTCGCCGTCGCCCTCGCCGGGACGGGGCTGCTCACCACCGTCGGCGTGATCGTCGCGATGGACACCTTCGGGCCGGTCGCCGACAACGCGCAGGGCATCGCGGAGATGTCCGGGGACGTGCGGGGCGCGGGGGCGCGGGTCCTCACCGACCTGGACGCCGTCGGCAACACGACGAAGGCCATCACCAAGGGGATCGCCATCGCCACCGCCGTCCTCGCGGCCGCGGCGCTGTTCGGGTCGTACCGGGACGCGATCGCCACCTCGGTCGCCGAGGTCGGCGCGCGGGCGGACGGGCTGACCCTCTCGATGGACATCTCCCAGCCCAACAACCTGTTCGGCCTGATCCTCGGCTCGGCGGTCGTGTTCCTCTTCTCGGGGCTCGCGATCAACGCCGTCTCGCGGTCGGCGGGATCGGTGGTCCACGAGGTGCGGCGGCAGTTCCGCGAGCACCCCGGGATCATGGACTTCACCGAGAAGCCCGAGTACGGGCGGGTCGTCGACATTTGCACCAAGGACGCGCTGCGCGAACTCGCCACGCCCGGGCTGCTCGCGGTGATGGCACCGATCGCGGTCGGCTTCTCGCTGGGCGTCGGACCGCTCGGCGCGTACCTCGCCGGAGCGATCGGTACGGGCGCCCTGATGGCCGTCTTCCTCGCCAACTCCGGTGGCGCCTGGGACAACGCGAAGAAGCTGGTCGAGGACGGCAACCACGGCGGCAAGGGCAGTGAGGCGCACGAGGCCACGGTCATCGGGGACACGGTCGGCGACCCGTTCAAGGACACGGCGGGACCGGCGATCAACCCGCTCCTGAAGGTGATGAACCTGGTCGCGCTGCTCATCGCGCCCGCGGTCGTGCAGTTCGGATACGGGGACGACGCCGGCGCCGGGCTCCGCGCGGCGGTCGCGGTGCTCGCCCTGCTGGTCGTCGTGGTCGCCGTACGGATGTCCAAGAGGCGCTCGGTGACGGTGTCCTGACGCGGTGTCCGGATCGGCGGCCGTGCGGCCCGTCCGTACGTGGTGTCCGTCTCATTCCCGGGCGTGTCCGGGATGCGTGAGACGTCTCTCCCTTGGGTCAAAAGACTGCAATACGGGACGAATCCGTCGCACGAAAGGTGGAAGTAGCCCGTTCGGCGTGTATGTTCCGGGGCCGAGAGCCTTGGAAGGGAACCGATCCGGTGAACAAGAAGCTTGCGGCCGCACTGTCCGGCGGTGCGGTACTCGTGCTCGCGCTGTCCGGTTGCAGCGACGACGAGGGCAACAAGGTGGACGACTGGGCGAAGACGTTCTGCGATCAGGCCAAGCCCCAGATCCAGAAGCGGGCCGACGCCCACCAGATCATCATTTCGACGGCCGCGGACAGCAAGCCCGCCGAGATCCAGGCCGCGGACTCGAAGGCGTTCCAGGACATCGCCAACGCCGACCGGGCGCTGGCGAAGGCCGTCGAGAGCGCCGGCGCCCCGCCCGTCGAGAACGGCGAGAAGGTCCAGCAGGACGCGATCAAGGAGCTGAACGCGACCGCGGTGGCCTACGAGGGCCTGAAGAAGCAGGTCGACGCGCTGGACCCGACGAACCAGCAGAAGTTCGCGGACGGCCTCCAGGGTGTCGCCGACGGTCTGACCAAGATCGAGAAGATGGACCAGAACGCGCTGTCGAAGCTGGAGGAGGGCGAGCTGGGCCAGGCGATGGCCAAGCAGCCCGGCTGCCAGAAGCCCACGGCCTCGACCCCGCCGAACGGCGGCGGCTCGGCCTCCCCGAACCCGGGCCCCACCAGCTCGGGTTCCTCAGACAAGGGCTCGGAATCCACCGAGCCCAAGGAGAAGGCCACGACGAAGGCGGCCGGCAAGACGACCGCGCGGGCCAAGACCGAGGAGTAGCGGGGCCGTCGAGGGCTCCCGTACGCCCCGTCAGCTCCGTCAGCTCCGGCAGCTCCGGCAGGCTTGAGCGACCCGATCGACCCGATCGACCCGATCGACCCGAGCGACCCGAGCGACCCGAGCGACCCGATCGACCCGAGCGGGCCTGAGCGTCCCGACCGACCCGACCCGACCCGACCGGGCCTGACCGACCCGACCGGCCCGCGTGACCCGACCGACCCGGTGGCAGCGGCGATCCGCCGTACGCCGCCGGGTCGGCGGCCGTCACAATGGAGCGGTGAGTACGACCAGCCTGCCTCCCCGCCTCCCGGTGCCCGCGCACGCCGTCCGTCTGCGCGAGACGCTGCTCGCCGCCGACTTCACCGCCGACGGTCTCCTCGACCTCCTCGGCGCCCCGGCCTACGCCGCGCTCGCGCGCAGCGAGACCGTGCCCGCGCTGCGCGCCACCCGCGGCGACTCCGCGCTGGAGACCCTCGTCCGGCTCTTCCTGCTCCAGCGGTCCGTCGGGCACGAGCGGGCCGCCGCCGCGCTCCCGCTCGACGAGGCCCTCGCCGACGGCTGGGTGGTCCGCGAGGACGACACGGTCTCCGCCACGGTCGACATCCGGCCCTACGGCGGCCCGGACGGCGAGGACTGGTTCATCGTCTCCGACCTCGGCTGCGCCGTCGGCGGCGCGGGCGGCAGCGGCAAGGACGGCCGCCAGGCCGAGGAGGCCGTCGTCCTCGGCGTCGGCGGCGCCTCCACCACGCTCGCCGGCATCACGGTCCGCACGCCCGTCGCCTCCGCGCTCGACCTCGGCACCGGCTCCGGCATCCAGGCGCTGCACGCCGCGCAGCACACCACCCTGGTGACCGCCACCGACCTCAACCCGCGCGCCCTGGACTTCACCCGGCTGACCCTCGCGCTCTCCGGGGCCCGGGAGGCCGAGCTGCTGACCGGCTCGCTCTTCGAGCCGGTCGACGGGGACACGTACGACCTCATCGTCTCCAACCCGCCGTTCGTGATCTCCCCGGGCGCCCGGCTCACCTACCGGGACGGCGGGATGGGCGGCGACGACCTGTGCCGCACGCTCGTGCAGCAGTCGGGCGAGCGGCTGAACGACGGCGGGTACGCCCAGTTCCTCGCCAACTGGCAGCACGTCGACGGCGAGGAGTGGCAGGACCGGCTGCGCTCCTGGGTGCCCGCGGGCTGCGACGCCTGGATCGTGCAGCGCGAGGTCCAGGACGTCACCCAGTACGCCGAGCTGTGGCTGCGGGACAGCGGCGACCACCGCGGGGACCCGGACGCGTACGGCGAGGCGTACGGGCGCTGGCTCGACGAGTTCGAGGCCCGCGGGACGCGCGCGGTGGGCTTCGGCTGGATCACGATCCGGCGGAACCCGGCCGTGGCGTCCGGCGCCGTCGAGCCGTCGATCGTCGTCGAGGAGTGGCCGCACCCGGTCGAGCAGCCCCTCGGCCCCACCGTCCGCGCCCACTTCGAGCGCCAGGACTACCTCCGTACCCACGACGACGCCTCCCTGCTCGCCGACCGGTTCACGCTCGCGCCCGAGGTCGTGCAGGAGCAGGTCGGTCTGCCCGGAGCCGAGGATCCGGAGCACGTCGTGCTCCGGCAGAACCGGGGCATGCGGCGCGCCACCCGGGTCGACCACGTCGGCGCCGGGTTCGCCGGGGTCTGCGACGGAACCCTCAGCGCGGGCCGCATCCTGGACGCGATCGGTCAGCTGATGGGCGAGGACCCGGTGATACTGCGGGACCGCACGCCGCAGGCGATCCGGCTGCTCGTGGAGGAGGGCTTCCTGCTGCCCGTCGGGGACCAGGACGGCGCTCCGGCCCCGGAGGGGGAGGACGGGGCGTGATGCGCGGCCGGTCCGCCTGAGGCCTCGCCTGAGCCACGAGAACCACGTTCCACTTCCCCGCCGCCGCGCGGCTCGTCGCCGGCGGCGGGGCGATCTCCCGCCGGGCCCCGTTTCACCGGGCGATCCCGTCCACGTCCGCCGGGACCCCGCTGGTCGGGCCGCGTCCCCGGGTGTTCCTCCTCGTCCGCCCCGGCCGCGCGCCGGAGG
>NZ_RDBH01000125.1:32804-45189 GCF_008042145.1 Streptomyces sp. adm13(2018) | reverse complement strand
GTCGTGCTCGACGTCGACGCCGAGGCGGCGCACCTCGCCGGTGTACTTCTCGGGCACCTCGGCGGCGCCGCTCGGGAGGTCTCGGATGTGCCCGACGCTCGCCTCGACGATGTAGCCGGGACGTGCGAGAAGTGAGGGGTGGGTCACTACCGGCCATCTTCGTGAAACCGTACGGGACGCTCCTCGTCGTTCACCCGGAATTCGTACGCAAGACGCCGCGGGGTGTCAGCCTCGGCAGCGGGGGAACACACCGCACGCGGACGGAACGGGGTACGGGCATGGAGAGCGGGCCGGCGATCTTCGCGGGAACGGCGTTCACGCTGTTCGGAGGCGCGCTGCTGCTGTGGACCACCGTGCGGACACTGCACCGCGAGCCCGTCGCGCACGGGGTCGCCCCGCGCGCCGCCGTCGCCCTGACGAGCCTCTTCGGCGTCGCCTCCCTGCTCCTCGGAGTCTGGTGCTTCGGCCGCCTCTGACCCCCCGCTGCCTCTCCTCCTGATCTTGCCGCGCCCCGCCCGGGCGGGAGTCCGGGCGGCAGGAATGCCAGGACTCGGGTTACCGTTCGAGTGGCCGTTGCGGGCTTTCGCCGTTTGACACGGGGGCGGGTTGTACCGTCACACTCCGCAGCGACGGGAGCGTCACCGTCCGTGCCGCTGCCGTGCGTGCCAGCGCCGTACGTGCCCGAGAGTGTCGATCCGGAGAGAAGAGCGAAGTTGTCCCCGACCAGCGAAGCCGCACACGGCGGCCGCCGACTCGTCATCGTCGAGTCGCCTGCCAAGGCGAAGACGATCAAGGGTTACCTCGGCCCCGGCTACATCGTCGAGGCGAGCGTCGGGCACATCCGAGACCTCCCGAGCGGCGCCGCCGAGGTGCCCGAGAAGTACACCGGCGAGGTGCGCCGCCTCGGCGTCGACGTCGAGCACGACTTCCAGCCCATCTATGTCGTCAACGCCGACAAGAAGGCGCAGGTCAGGAAGCTCAAGGAGCTGCTGGCCGAATCCGACGAGCTCTTCCTCGCCACCGATGAGGACCGCGAGGGCGAAGCCATCGCGTGGCACCTCCAGGAAGTCCTGAAGCCCAAGGTCCCGGTCCACCGGATGGTCTTCCACGAGATCACCAAGGACGCGATCCGCGAGGCCGTCGCCAACCCGCGCGAGCTGAACCAGCGCATGGTCGACGCCCAGGAGACCCGCCGCATCCTCGACCGCCTGTACGGCTACGAGGTCTCGCCGGTCCTGTGGAAGAAGGTCATGCCCCGGCTCTCCGCCGGCCGTGTCCAGTCCGTCGCCACCCGTCTCGTCGTCGAGCGGGAGCGCGAGCGCATCGCGTTCCGCTCCGCCGCGTACTGGGACCTCACCGGCACCTTCGGCACCGGCCGCACCGGTGACGCCTCCGACCCGTCGCAGCTGGTCGCCCGGCTCGCGACGGTCGACGGCAAGCGGGTCGCGCAGGGCCGTGACTTCGGCGCCGACGGCCGGCTGAAGAGCGACAGCGTCCTCCACCTGGACGAGGCGAACGCCCGCGCCCTGGCCGCCGCGCTCGCCGACACCGCGTTCGCGGTGCGCTCGGTCGAGTCGAAGCCGTACCGCCGCTCCCCGTACGCCCCCTTCCGCACCACCACCCTCCAGCAGGAGGCGAGCCGCAAGCTGGGCTTCGGTGCGAAGGCGACCATGCAGGTGGCGCAGAAGCTGTACGAGAACGGCTTCATCACCTACATGCGTACGGACTCCACGATCCTCTCCGACACCGCCGTCTCGGCGGCGCGGGCGCAGGTCACGCAGCTGTACGGCGCCGACTACCTGCCGGAGAAGCCGCGCGTCTACGCGGGCAAGGTCAAGAACGCCCAGGAGGCGCACGAGGCGATCCGTCCTTCGGGTGATCGTTTCCGCACTCCGGCGGAGACCGGTCTGACCGGTGACCAGTTCCGGCTGTACGAGCTGATCTGGAAGCGGACCGTCGCCTCCCAGATGAAGGACGCGACCGGCAACAGCGTCACCGTGAAGATCGGCGGCCGCGCCGCCGACGGCCGTGACGCCGAGTTCAGCGCCTCCGGCAAGACGATCACCTTCCACGGCTTCATGAAGGCGTACGTCGAGGGCGCCGACGACCCGAACGCGGAGCTCGACGACCGCGAGCGGCGCCTGCCGCAGGTCGCCGAGGGCGACGCGCTGACCGCCGAGGAGATCACCGCCGACGGGCACGCGACCAAGCCGCCGGCCCGCTACACCGAGGCCTCGCTGGTCAAGGAGCTGGAAGAGCGCGAGATCGGCCGCCCGTCGACGTACGCCTCGATCATCGGCACCATCCTCGACCGCGGCTACGTCTTCAAGAAGGGCACGGCCCTCGTGCCGTCCTTCCTGAGCTTCGCCGTCGTCAACCTCCTGGAGAAGCACTTCGGCCGGCTCGTCGACTACGACTTCACCGCCCGCATGGAGGACGACCTCGACCGCATCGCGCGCGGTGAGGCCCAGTCCGTGCCGTGGCTGAAGCGTTTCTACTTCGGCGAGGGCGAGGCCGGTACGGCCGCCTCCGGCGGCGCCGCGGACGCCGGCAACGGCGACGGGGACCACCTCGGCGGCCTCAAGGAGCTCGTCACCGACCTCGGGGCGATCGACGCCCGCGAGATCTCCTCGTTCCCCGTCGGCAACGACATCGTGCTCCGCGTCGGCCGCTACGGCCCGTACGTCGAGCGCGGCGAGAAGGAGGCCGAGGGCCACCAGCGCGCCGACGTCCCCGAGGAGCTCGCACCCGACGAGCTGACCATCGAGCTCGCCGAGGAACTGCTCGCCAAGCCGAGCGGCGACTTCGAGCTGGGCGCCGACCCGGTCAGCGGCAACCAGATCGTCGCGAAGGACGGCCGCTACGGCCCGTACGTCACCGAGATCCTGCCCGAGGGCACCCCGAAGACCGGCAAGAACGCGGTCAAGCCGCGCACCGCCTCCCTCTTCAAGTCGATGTCCCTCGACACCGTCACCCTGGAGGACGCCCTCCGTCTGATGTCCCTGCCCAGGGTCGTCGGCGCGGACGCCGAGGGCGTCGAGATCACCGCGCAGAACGGCCGCTACGGCCCGTACCTGAAGAAGGGCACGGACTCGCGGTCGCTCACCGAGGAGGCGCAGCTCTTCACGATCACCCTCGACGAGGCCCTCGCGATCTACGCCCAGCCGAAGCAGCGGGGCCGGGCCGCGGCCAAGCCGCCGCTGAAGGAGCTGGGCACCGACCCGGTCAGCGAGAAGCCCGTGGTCGTCAAGGACGGCCGCTTCGGCCCGTACGTGACGGACGGCGAGACCAACGCCACCCTGCGGACCGGCGACAGCGTCGAGGAGATCACGCCGGAGCGCGGGTACGAGCTCCTCGCGGAGAAGCGCGCCAAGGGGCCGGCGAAGAAGACCGCCAAGAAGGCTCCGGCCAAGAAGGCGACCACCGCGAAGAAGACGGCCACCAAGACCGCGGCGAAGAAGACCACGACCGCGGCCAAGAAGACGGCGGCGAAGAAGACGACGACCGTCAAGAAGGCGACGGCCGCGAAGACGACCGCCGCGAAGAAGACGGCGGCGGCGAAGCCGGAGTAGTCGGCTCGCCGGCGGCCGGTTCGACCGGAGCAGTCGGTTCGCGAGCGGGTCGGTCCGAGTCGGCGGGGCCGGTTCGTGGGCGGTCGGTCCGAGCTGGCGTAGTCGGTTGGTGGCCGGTTCGTGGACGAACGTTTCGGCGGGGGTGGGGGCGGTTGCCTCCACCCCCGTTTTTCGGCCATGTGTAGGTCCTGTCACAGGCTCGTCCGGATGTTCGGTCGGAGGCCACGGGGACCGAGGCCGTCCGGATAGGGTGGACGGATGACGCGAGCAGAGCAGCCAGACCGCCTCGTCGATTCCGACGCCGCACTCGTCGCGGATTCCAGGGAGCGTGCCGTACGTGCCCTGTTGCGCCATCAGCCACTGCGCAGGTTGTGGAGCGCCCAGCTCGTCGGCAGTACCGGCGACGCGCTCGCCCTCCTCGTCCTCGTCCTCCTGGGCTTCCAGGCGGCCGTCGCCGAGGACGCGTTCGGCGGGGACTACCGAGGGGCCGCGTTCGCCGTGGCCGCCGTCGTCGGCGCCCGGCTGCTCGCCTCGGTCCTCTTCGGAGCCGTCCTCCTCGGACCGCTGACCGCCCTGACCGGGCCCAAGGGCACGCTCGACCGGCGCTGGACCATGATCGGCGCCGACGGCGTCCGGATCGCGCTCCTCGTCATCGCGCCGCTCTGGATCGACTGGACCCCCGGCAGCGCCCTCTGGTACCTGCTCGGCACCGTCTTCGTCACCGGCGCCGCCGAACGGCTCTGGACCATCAGCCGCGAGGGCGCCGCCCCCGCGCTGCTGCCCGCCCCGCCGATCGAGGGCGGAGCCGTACGACCGCTGCCCGACCACCTCGGCGCGCTGCGCCGACTCTCCCAGCGCACCGGCTTCCTCGCCGTCCCCGCCGCGGCCGTCGTCCTCCTCGTCGCCACCCTGATCGGCAACCTGCTCGGCGCCGGGATCGACTGGTTCTCGCTGCACCAGGCCGCCCTCGCCTCGTACGTCGCCGCCGGCCTGTTCGCCGCCTCCGTCACCGTCCTGTACGCCATGGCGCTGCCCGGCGGTGAGACGCCCCGGCCCCGCTCCCCCCTGGAGGGCCTGCGCCGGCCGACCGACAAGGGCGCCGAGGGAGGCGTCGAGAAGGGCCGCACCGGAGCCCTCTCGCTGCTCGTCCTCACCTGCGCCACCGTCGCCGGAGCCATCACCGCGGCCGCGTCCGTCGCCGTCCTGCACGCCGACGACCTGGGCGGCGGGCCCGTCACCTACGCGCTGCTCGTCCTCGCGCTCAGCGGCGGCACCGCCGTCGGCATCCGGACCGCGGGCTCCGTCCTGCCCGTCCTGTCCCGCCGCCGGCTGCTCGCGCTCGTGACCGCCGTGACCGGCGTCGCCCTGATCGCGATGGGACTGGTCCCGGACACCGCGACCGTGCTGTTCCTCGCCGTCCTCGCCGGCTACGCCGCCGGCGTCGCCGCGAACACCGGACACACCCTCGTCGACCAGGAGACCGAGGAGCCCCGCCGGGCCCGGACCACCGAGCACCTCCAGGCCACCGCCCGCGTCGGCATGGCGGTCGGCGCGCTCGCCGCGCCGCTGCTCGCCGCCGCCATCGGGCCCCACCGGCTCGCCTCCGACTCGGGCAGCTTCGTCTTCGACCACGGCGGCGCGGCCTTCACGCTCGCCCTGGTCGGCGCCCTGCTGCTGCCGGTCGCCGCCCTCGTCCTCGCGAAGACCGACGACCGGGCGGGCGTCCCGCTCCGCCGTGACCTCCGCGACGCGCTGCGCGGCTCCGACCCGGCGCAGGCGCCCTCCCCGACCGGCTTCTTCATCGCCCTGGAGGGCGGCGACGGCGCCGGCAAGTCCACCCAGGTCCAGGCGCTCGCCGACTGGATCCGGGCCAAGGGCCACGAGGTCGTCGTCACCCGCGAGCCCGGCGCCACCCCCATCGGCAAGCGCCTCCGCTCGATCCTCCTCGACGTGTCGTCGGCGGGGCTCTCGAACCGCGCCGAGGCCCTGCTGTACGCGGCCGACCGCGCCGAGCACGTCGACTCCCTCGTCCGGCCGGCCCTGGAGCGGGGCGCGATCGTCCTCTCCGACCGCTACATCGACTCGTCCGTCGCCTACCAGGGCGCCGGCCGGGACCTCTCGCCGACCGAGATCGCCCGCATCTCCCGCTGGGCGACCGACGGACTCGTCCCGCACCTGACCGTGGTCCTCGACGTCTCCCCGGAGACCGCGAGGGAACGGTTCACCGAGGCGCCCGACCGCCTGGAGTCCGAGCCGCCGGAGTTCCACGCGCGCGTGCGCGCCGGGTTCCTCGCCCTCGCGGCGGCCGACCCCGGCCGCTACCTCGTCGTCGACGCCGGCCAGGAGCCCGAGGCCGTCACCACCGTCGTGCGCCACCGGCTCGACCGCATGCTGCCGCTCTCCGAGGCCGAGGTGAAGGCCGTCGAGGAGGCCCGCCGCAAGGCCGAGGAGGAGGCCCGCCGCCGCGCCGAGGAGGAGGCCGCCCGCAAGGCGGAGGAGGAGCGCCTGGAGCGCGAGCGGCAGGCGCAGCTCGCCAAGCTCCGCGCCGAGGAGGAGGAGCGCAAGCGGCGCGAGGAGGAAGAGGCGCGCCGTCTGGAGGCCGAGCGCCAGGCGGAGGAGGCCCGGCGCAAGGCCGAGGAGGCCCGTGTCGCCGCCGAGGAGGAGCGCAGGCGCCTCGCCGCCGAGGAGAAGGCCCGGCTGGAGGAGCAGGAGCGGCTCCGCAAGGAGGCCGAGGAGGAGGCCCGGCTGCGGGCCGAGGCCGAGGAGCGCCGCCTGGAGAAGCAGCGCAAGGCCGAGGAGGCCCTGCTCCGCGCCGAGGAGGCCCGCCGGATGGCCGAGGCCGCCGCTGCCGCGAAGGCGGCGGAGGAGGCCGCGGCGAAGGTCGCCGCGGAGAAGAGCGCAGCCGAGAAGGCCGCCAAGGCGGCGGCCGAGCGGGCGGCCGCCGAGCGCGCCGAGGCGGAGGCCGCCGCGGCCCTCCGCGCCGAAGCGGCGAAGGCCGCCGCCGAACGGGACGCCGCCGACAGGAAGGCGGCCGCGGAGACGAAGGCCGCCGCCGAGGCGAAGGCGGCCCGCGCCAAGGCGGATGCCGAGGCCGAGGCGGCACGGCAGCGGGCCGAGGCGGTCGAGCTCTCGGCCAACGAGATCACCCAGCCGACGCCGATCGTGAAGCCCGACGCCCCGACCGTCTCGCCCGAGGAGGTCACCGTCGCCACGCCGATCGTGCGGATGACGAAGCCGGAGGCGGAGCCGAAGCCGGCGGCGGGCCGGGAGGCGAAGCCGGGGACGAAGCCCGGGCGGGGAACGAAGCCGGAGCCGGAGGCCGAGACGAGCGTCCTGCCCCGGATCGGCCGGGAGCGCGCCTCCGAGGAGACCACCGTCCTGCGCGCCGTGCGGGAGACCGACGAGACCGCCGTCCTGCCCTCCGTGCGCGACACCCCGTCCGACCCGGTCGACCGGGTGCCGCAGGGCATCTTCCGGGACACCCGGTCCGCCGGGCAGCCGCCGCAGGGCGCGAACGACCGGACCCGCGAGCTGCCCCAGCTCGACGAGAACGGCCGGCCCCGCCGTTCCGACTGGGCCGAGGACACCCCGCTCGACGATCTGCCGACGCTCGCGGACGAGCTGTTCGGCCCGCACGAGGACGAGGACGAGGGCCCGCGGCGCCGTCGCTGACACCGGCGCCGACCTGCCGGAGGGTGTAGCCGGCTCCACCCTCCGGCCGGAAGCCAGCACCATGCCGCTTCGACCTGCGCTTTCCTAGCGTTGTCGGTATGACGACGACTGCTACGGCGACGGCTTCGACGAAGGCGACCGCGACTGCAACTGCGACCGCTTCCGCGGCGGCGACCGCTTCTGCGGCGGCGGGGAGCGGTGTCGCCCCGGACGCCCCGCGCATCCCGGACGCGGCCCTCTCCCTCGACGGGGTGAGCCGGACCTACGGGCGCGGGGCGCCCGCGCTCGACGGGGTGAGCCTGGCCGTGCCGCGCGGCCGGTTCGTGGCGGTGATGGGCCCCTCGGGCTGCGGCAAGTCCACCCTGCTGAAGTGCGCCGCGGGACTCGAACGGCCGACGACCGGAACGGTACGGATCGGGGGCACCGACCTCGCCACGCTGAAGACCGCCGGCCTCACCCGGCTCCGCCGGGACCGCGTCGGCTTCGTCTTCCAGTCGCTCAACCTCGTCTCCGCCCTCGACGTCCGGGAGAACGTCACCCTGCCGCTGCTCCTCGGCGGAGCCCGGGAGGGCCGGGAACTCGACGCCCGCGCCCTCGCGGGACTCGCGGCCGTCGGCCTCGCGGACCGGGCCGGGGACCGGCCGGAGCACCTGTCCGGAGGCCAGCGCCAGCGGGTGGCCATCGCCCGCGCCCTGGTCAACGACCCCGAGGTCGTCTTCGCCGACGAACCGACCGCCGCCCTCGACCCGGTCACCGCTGCCGGCGTCCTCGACCTGCTGCGGCGCGCGGTCGACGAACGGGGGACCACGGTCGTCCTCGTCACCCACGACCCCGTGGCGGCCCGCAGGCCGGTGGCGACATCGCCACCAACATGCTTCCGCCGGCGATCAAGGGTGCCGACCCGAAGGCCGACCCGTACGGCAAGCCCCTACCCCCGCCCTCTCGACACACGGAGACTCCGATGCGCGTCATCTTCTGGCTGCTGCTCACGGCGAGCGTCCTCGCCAACCTCTACGTCAACACCGTCGCCGACCTGACCGGCGGCGCCCACGCCGCGGCGAGCGTCGCCACGGGCACGGTCCTGCTCGGTTCGGCCGCCGGCCTGTGGCTCACCCGCCGCGGCACGGAGGCCTGACGCCGTACGAAGGCCGTCTCCGGCATACCGCGCATGCTTCGCCCGGCAGGGGTTGTCAGAGGACTGCCCCACAATGGAGGGCGTACCTGAGGAGGGGCAGACATGGCCGTATGGGACGACCTGGTCGGACAGGCGAAGGTCGAGGAGCAGCTCGCCGCGGCCGCGCGGGACGCCGACGCGCTCGTGACCGCCCATGTCGCCGGGGAGCCCGCGCCCGAGGCCTCGAAGATGACCCACGCCTGGCTGTTCACCGGACCGCCGGGGTCGGGCCGGGCGACGGCGGCGCGGGCGTTCGCCGCCGCGCTCCAGTGCGTGAGCCCCGACCGCGCCCTGGGCGGCGCGCCGGGCTGCGGCTTCTGCGACGGCTGCCACACGACCCTCGTCGGCACGCACGCGGACGTGGAGATCGTCCGCACGGACCTGCTCTCCATCGGTGTGAAGGAGACCCGCGACCTGGTCCGGCGCGCCCAGCTGTCACCGGCGGGCGGCCGCTGGCAGGTCATCGTCCTGGAGGACGCCGACCGGCTCACCGAGGGCGCGGGCAACGTCCTCCTGAAGGCCGTCGAGGAGCCCGCCCCCCGGACGGTCTGGCTGCTCTGCGCGCCCTCCCTGGAGGACGTGCTGCCCACCATCCGCTCCCGCTGCCGGCACCTGACCCTGCGCACCCCGCCCGTGGACTCCGTGGCCGACATGCTCGTACGGCGGGACGGCATCGAGCCGGAGACGGCGTACGCCGCGGCCCGCGCCACCCAGGGCCACATCGACCGGGCCCGGCGGCTCGCCACCGACGAGCGGGCCCGCGCGCGCCGGTCCGTCGTCCTCAAGCTGCCGCTGCGCGTCGAGGACGTCGGCGGCTGCCTCAAGGCCGCGCAGGAGCTGGTGGACGCGGCGGCCGAGGACGCGAAGCAGGTCGCCGAGGAGGTCGACGTCAAGGAGACCGAGGAGCTGAAGGCGGCGCTCGGCGCCGCGCAGGGCGGGCGGATGCCGCGCGGCACGGCCGGGGCGATGAAGGAGCTGGAGGAGCGGCAGAAGCGGCGCAGGACGCGTACCCAACGCGACAGCCTGGACCTCGCGCTCACCGACCTGACCGGGTTCTACCGTGACGTCCTGGCCCTCCAGCTGCGCTCGCGGTCCGACCTGGCCAACACGGACGTGCGGGACGCGATCGAGCGGATCGCGCGGGACACCACCCCGGAGCGCACCCTGCGCCGCATCGAGGCGGTCCTGTCCTGCCGCGAGGCCCTCGACCGGAACGTGGCACCGCTGCTGGCGGTGGAGGCGATGACGATGGCGCTGCGGGGCTAGGGGGCGTCTCAGGGTTTCCTCCGTGTCGGGCCTCCGTGTCGGTCCTACGTATCGGTCCCCCGTCTCGGTCCTCCGGATCGGTGCGGGTTGGCGGGGGAAGGTACGGGGCCGGCGGGTGGCCCGGGGGGTTCCTCCGGATCGGTCCGGGTTGGCGGGGGAAGCTTCGGAGACCACCGATTGGACACGGTGTGTACCGCTCCGGATACGCTCCGGGAATGGACTCCAGGCGCTTGCTCCGTACGTCCGCCACGGCCCTCGCGGCCGCCGGACTGATCCTCTCCGGCTGCTCGGGCGGAAGCGACGCGGCGGCGTCCCGCACCACGGCGGCGGCCCGGCAGGCCTCGCCCTCCTCCTCGCCCGAGGCGCTGAAGAAGTTCTACGGGCAGAAGCTGAAGTGGCGCGACTGCGGCGTCACGGGCTTCCAGTGCGCGACCCTGCGCGCCCCGCTGGACTACGCGAAGCCGGACGGGGAGCAGATCGACCTGGCGGTCTCCCGGGTCAGGGCGACCGGCCCCGGCAAGCGGCTCGGATCGCTCCTGGTCAACCCGGGCGGCCCGGGCGGCTCCGCCGTCGGCTACCTCCAGGGGTACGCGGGCGTCGGCTACCCCGCCCCCGTCCGCGCCCGCTACGACATGGTGGCCGTCGACCCGCGCGGGGTGGCGCGCAGCGAGCCCGTCGAGTGCCTGACGGGGCCCGAGATGGACACGTTCACGCAGGTCGACCAGACCCCCGACGACCCCGCCGAGGTGAACGCGCTGAGCGCCGCGTTCAAGGACTTCTCCGCGGGCTGCGCGAAGAAGTCGCGGACGATCCTGCCGCACGTGTCCACTGTCGAGACGGCCCGCGACATGGACGTCCTGCGGGCGGTCCTCGGTGACGAGAAGCTGAACTACGTGGGCGCGTCGTACGGCACCTTCCTGGGGGCCACGTACGCCGAGCTGTTCCCGGACCGCGTCGGCCGCCTCGTCCTCGACGGGGCGATGGACCCGTCGCTGCCGGCGATCGAACTCAACCGCGACCAGACGGCCGGCTTCGAGACCTCCTTCCGGGCGTTCGCCGCGGACTGCGTGACCCAGCCGGACTGCCCGCTGGGGACCGGCTCGGTCGAGGCGGCCGGCGAGGCGCTCAAGAAGTTCTTCCGGGACGTGGACGCCGAGCCCGTGCCCACCGGCGAGAGCCGGCCGCTCGGCGAGTCCCTCGCCACCACGGGCGTGATCGCGGCGATGTACGACGAGGGCGCCTGGCCGCAGCTGCGGGAGGCCCTGGCCCGGGCGGTCGACGGCGACGGTGCCGGGCTCCTCGCCCTGGCCGACAGCTACTACGAGCGGGAGGCGGACGGCACGTACGCCAACCTGATGTTCGCCAACGCGGCCGTGAACTGCCTCGACCTGCCGGCGGCGTACGGCGGCCCCGCCGACGTCGCGAAGGCCGTCCCCTCCTTCGAGAAGGCCTCCCCGATCTTCGGCCGCGGCCTGGCCTGGGCGGCCCTCAACTGCACCTCCTGGCCCACCCCGCCCACCGGCGCCCCCCACCGCATCACCGCGGAGGGCGCGGCGCCGATCCTGGTCGTCGGCACCACCCGCGACCCGGCCACCCCGTACGAGTGGGCCCAGTCCCTGTCCGGCCAGCTCTCCTCCGGCACCCTCCTCACCTACGAGGGCGACGGCCACACCGCGTACGGCCGGGGCAGCGACTGCATCGACACGGCGATCAACACCTACCTCCTGGAAGGCACCCCTCCGGCAGACGGAAAGCGCTGCTCATAGGCCCTGTGCGGGGGTGGTCGGAGCATCCTGGGAAACTGTGTAGACTTGGCGTCGCTGCTGCACCCACCATGGGTCCGGACGGCGCGCCGCCTTAGCTCAGTTGGCCAGAGCAACGCACTCGTAATGCGTAGGTCTCGGGTTCGAATCCCGAAGGCGGCTCAGAGAAGGCCCAGGTCACGTATCCCTTGACCTGGGCCTTTCTGTGTTGTCCAGCCCTCGGGGCGGGCGCTGGAGGGTCGGCCTGCTGCGATGCGTGCCCCTTGCGTGCCCGTGAGGTCGGCGACCGGCCGCGGTGGAGGACCGTCCCGCGGGTGGCTTGTCCATCGACCGGTGGACGGGAGGTTCCATCGGTCGGGGCTGCCCGGGGGTGGCGGGTGCGTCGACAGCATGGGGGCATGACGAATCTTCCTGTACGTACGGCCCGTTGGAGTGCCGGGCATCCCTGGCGTGCGATCGTCGGGTGGTTCCTGTTCGTCGCTCTGTGCCGCGCGGCGGGGATCTGCGTCGGTGGCAATCCCGCCACCAGTGAGGACTTCCGCATCGGCGAGGCCGGGCGGGCCGAGGCGTTCGCCGCCGAGGGCGGGATGCAGCAGCGGCCGCTGGAGCGGGTGTTGATCTCCGCCGCTCCCGGCGCCGGCCGCCTCGACCCCGGCGCGGCCGACGCCGCCGCCCGGGACATCGGCGCGCGGATGCGGAAGCTGCCCGAAGTCCTGTCCGTCGCACCCGCCGTCCGCGCCGCCGACGGCACCGCCGTGCGGATCGACGTGACCATGAAGGGCGCCGAGCTCGACGGCCGCACCCACGCGGTGGTCGTCGCCCTCGAACGGGGTCTGCTGGTACGCCCGGAGCGGCACGGTCGGTAGCCCCGCCGCGGCCGGATCGTGGGAGGCACCCAATGGTCCGCCCGGTGGGCGGGGCTACCGACCGTGCCGCTC
>NZ_RDBH01000125.1:8387-32704 GCF_008042145.1 Streptomyces sp. adm13(2018) | reverse complement strand
CTCTCCCCCTCTCCTCCCTTCTGCCTCTTCTGCCATCCCGAGCCGGGCACCCCCGCCACGCTCCCTCACCCCCTGACCGGAGACGGTGAATTCGACATGCCCCAGAACGAAAGCCCCCAGAACGACGGCTTTGAGGACGCCCTCGGCGCGATCCTGCACCGCACGTGTGACGGCTTCGCCGCCGACGACCGGCGCGAGCTGGTCGAGGGCGGCCTGCGGCGCGGCAGGCGCCGCCTGGTCCGCCGCCGGCTCGCGGTGGGCGGCGGCGTCCTCGCGCTCGCGGCCGTCGCCGTCGGCGGCGTGTACGGCGGTTCGCTGGTGTCGCACTCCGGCGGCACCTCGTCCGTGGCCGGGCCTCCCCGGCCCACCCCCAGCGTCGACCCCGTGCCCGGGAAGCAGCGGCCGGGGGAGGCGAAGATCCTGGTCGCGGACATCGCCGCCGCTCTCAAGTCCAACCTCCCGGAGGGGAAGTGGGAGATCGACGGGCTCGACGGCTTCGGCCAGTCGCTCGTCGGCGTCTACGACGACGGGAAGGGCCGGTCCGGCGTCTCCGTCGGCCTCTTCCGCGCCGGTACGGGCGAGGCGGGCCAGGACCAGGTGGTCTGCCCCGACAAGGTCTTCGTCCCCTACGACGACTGCACCGAGGAGACCGTGCCGGGCGGTGGCCGGCTCATGATCCTCCAGGGGTACGTCTACCCCGACAAGCGCGAGGAGACCAAGGCCTGGCGCGCGGTCCTGCTCACCCGGGACGGCTTCCTCGTCGACGTCAGCGAGTACAACGCCGCCGCCGAGAAGGGCGCTCCCGTCAGCCGCGGGAACCCGCCCTTCACCCCCGCCCAGCTCAAGGCGCTCGTCACGGCCGACGACTGGGGCCTGCTGACCGCGCAGCTCCCCGCGAACGTGGACGCGTCCGGTGACGGTGGCCAGGGCGACGGCGGCCAGGGAGGTACGGGCGGCATCGACCGCCAGGACGAGTCCCGGCGGCACGTGGAGCCGGTGTCGGGGTCCGTCCAGTCCACCCTGCGCTCCCTCCTGCCCGAAGGTCTGGAGGTCGCCGGCAAGGGCGGTGACGGGGAGTACGCCTACCTGGTCGTCGACGACGGCGAGGGCAGGAGCCTCGTCCAGATCAACGTCCAGCAGGACATGGCGAACGTGGGCGACGACCTCTTCGGCGGCGGGGACGTCACGACGCTGCCCGACGGCCGCAGGGTGAAGCTCACCCAGCAGCCGGGCGAGAAGGGCGGCGCGGGCGTCGTCTGGTGGACCGCCGACACCATGACGCCGGAGGGCTTCCGTGTCGTCGTGTCCGCCTTCAACGCCGGAACGCAGCACGAGGCGGCCACCCGCGCCGAGCCCGCGCTCACGATGGACCAGCTGAAGTCGATCGCGCTCAGCCCGAAGTGGCAGCAGCTGCCCATGAAGTGACCGCCGTACGCGGGTCCCGTACGCGGATCCCGCACCCGGCTCCCGGCCAGGGCCCCGCACGCACCCGCGTGCGGGGCCCTTCCGGCGTGCCACCTTCCGGCCGGCGCCCCCTACTTGGCCTCCGCGTACCGCTCCACCGTCGCCACCGTGAACGGGAACCGCACCGGGGTGTCGCCGAACGTGATCCGGCCCGCCTCGTCCCCGGCCGCCCGGATCGCCGCCGTGACCGCCTCCGCCTCCTCCGCCGGGCAGTGCACGATCACCTCGTCGTGCTGGAAGAAGACCAGCTCCGCCCGCATCCCGGAGAGCGCGCGCCGGAGCGCCGCCAGCATCAGCAGCGCCCAGTCGGCCGCACTGCCCTGCACCACGAAGTTACGGGTGAAGCGGCCGCGGGCCCGCGCGTTCCCGGAGGCGTATCCCGGGGTGAACTCGGCCTCCTCCGGGGCCGGTTCGCCGCCCTCCTGAGGCAGGCCCGCCTCGCCGTCGTCCCCCGAGCCGACCGCCCGCGGGCTCGTCCGGCCCAGCCAGGTCCGTACGAGCCGGCCCTCCTCGCCCGCCTTCGCCGCCTCGTCGACGTAGGCCACGGCGCGCGGGAAGCGGCGCCGCAGCGCCGCCAGGTTCTTGAGGCCGTCGCCGCTGGTCTGCCCGTAGATCGCGCCCAGGAGCGCGAGCTTGGCGTGGTCGCGGTCGCCGGAGAACGCCCGGTCCGAGAGCCGGGTGTACAGGTCGTCGGGGTGCCCCGCGACCTCCATCAGGCCCGGGTCCCGGGAGATCGCGGCGAGGACCCGCGGCTCCATCTGGTCGGCGTCGGCCACGACGAGCCGCCAGCCGCCGTCCGCGACCACCGCCCGCCGGATCACCTTCGGGATCTGCAGGGCCCCGCCGCCGTTGGTCGTCCAGCGGCCGCTGACCGTGCCGCCGGGCAGGTACTCCGGGCGGAACCGGCCGTCGCGCACCCAGTCCTGGAGCCACGACCAGCCGTGCGCCGTCCAGATCCGGTACAGCTTCTTGTACGCGATCAGGGGCGCCACCGCCGGGTGGTCGAGCTCTTCGAGCTCCCAGCGGCGGGTCGACCTCACCCGCACCCCGGCCTGCGCGAAGGCCTTCACCACGTCGGCGGGCAGGTCGGGCCGGACCCGGCGCCCGAACGCCGCCGAGACCTCGTCGGCGAGCTCCGCGAGGCGGCGCGGCTCGCCCCCGCCCGCGTACCGCTCGCCGAGCAGCTCGTGCAGCAGGTCCCGGTGCACGTCCGCCCGCCAGGGCAGGCCCGCCCGGTGCATCTCGGCGGCCACCAGCATCCCCGCGGACTCGGCGGCCGTGAGCAGCCGCATCCTGCCGGGGTGCTCCGCCAGGTCGTGGCGGCGGAGCTGCTCGGCGTAGACGGCGAGGAGCCCGTCGAACGGGACGGAGACGACGGGGCGCGGCTCGAAGAGCGAGTCCTGCGAGCCGGGCTCGGCGAGCCGCATCGGCGGGTCGGGAGGCACCGGGGCGTTCCGCAGGCGCGCCCAGGCCGCGGCCGCGGAGCGGGGTTCGCCGAGCCGCCCCTCGTGGCCCAGGAGCAGCTGCTCGGCGTCCTCCACGTCGTAGCACCGCTCGACCCGTACGCCGCCGGCCAGCAGCCGCGGGTACACCTCGGCCGTCGACCGCCACACCCAGCGCGCCACGTCGGGTCTCGCCCGGACCGCCGCGACCAGGTCCGGCTCGCGCCGTACGGCCCCGACGGGCAGCCCGTCCGGGCCGAGGGGCACGAGCCGTGCTCCGTCCCCCTCCGCCTCCGGCGCGACTGCCCACCGCTCGGTCATGGGTGCGAGTCTGGCACCCGCCACTGACAGCCCCCGGCAACCACCGCGCCGCGCCGCCCGGGCCCGGGCCCGCGCCGGGCCGCACGCACGCACGCGCGTGCATGCGTGCGTGTGGTGCGTTGCGGGGACGGGGGCGGGTGCGGGGATGACCAGGGAGGGCCTTACGCCGCCGCGTGGAAGAGGGCCGCCGCCTCGCCGCGGGAGTCGACGCCCAGCTTGTTCAGGATGTTGGCGACGTGGAACTTCACCGTCGACTCGCTGATGTGCAGTTCCTCCGCGATCCGCCGGTTGCGGTGTCCGAGTGCCAGGTGCCGCAGAACCTCCACCTCCCGCTCGCCGAGGCCGGTCAGCGGGTGCGCCGCCTCGACCGGCGCCGCCGGCGCGGCCAGCGGGAGCACCGCCGTGAGCGTCGTGCCCCAGCCGGGGACCGCGTCCACGTCGAGCCGCCCGCCGAGCACGTCGAGCCGGTCCCTGACCGTGCCCGCGCCCACGTCGCAGGGGGCCAGGGCGCCCGCGCCGTCGTCCCGCACCGAGGCCCGCAGCTCGTGCTCGGTCAGCTGCCAGCCGACGTGGATCCGGTCCACCGAGTCCTGTTCGAGCACGATCAGGAGCAGGGCCCGGACGATCGCCCGCGCACTGTGCGCCACGTCCGCCGCGAGCGAGCGGTCCGTGTCCGGCGCGCCCAGGTCGAGCCGGACCCTGCTGTGCCGCAGCATCGGCCGGAGTTCGGCGGCGAGCCGCTCGAAGGCGTCCTGGGCCGGCTCCTCAGCGAGCACCCGGTCCCGCCGCTGCGCCGCCCGCAGCTCGATCAGCGCCGACGCGGCCAGGTCGGTCGCGGTCGCCCGGGCGGTCGTGTCGTCCAGGGCACGGCTGCGCAGCACCCCGAGGACCCCGGAGAGGGCCGCCGTGTGGGTGGTGGTCAGTTCCGCGATCACCCGCGCCCGGGTGTCGGCCGCGGCCCGCGAGCGGGCCAGTGCGCCCGGCATCGCCTCGGTCGCGAAGCGGTCGAAGTGGCCGGCCACCAGGTCCCACAGGGCCTGCGCGACGGCGAGTTCGGCCGCTCCGGCCGGCGCGGACCCGTCCTCCCGTACGAGGACGAGCACCGCGCCGCGCCGGGTCGCATGGCTGGTGACGGCGAGGACCTCGCGGTCCCGGCCGCCGATCGTCGCCACGCCCTGCCAGGGCTGTCCGGGCACGCCCGCCGCGAGCAGCGGGGCCAGTTCGGCGGCGGTGAGCAGCGCCGTACCGCCGAGTGCCTTGAAGGGGGAGTGGGCGCAGTGCGTGGACAGTTCGGCCGCGTCCACGTGCGGGACGAGCGCGGCGAGGGCGGCCGACACCTTCGGCAGGATCTCGCCGAGGGGCTGCCGGATGATCTCGTACGCGGTGGTCAGCGTGTGCGCGTCCATGCCGGGGAGCGTACGCGGCTAGGGCCGGCGTACGGCCGGTCTTTCGGACAGGTGGGACTGGCCGTTGGGAGGGCGGGTCGGGGGTGGTCGCGGCCGCAGGCTGAAGCCCGTCGAGACGAACGGGCTGCTGTGGAGGCTGAGATGGAAGCGATCGTGTACGAGGAGTTCGGCGGTCCCGAGGTGCTGCGCCACGCGTCGTGGGTCGCCGTTCCGGAGCCCGGTCCGGGCGAGGTCCGCGTCAGGGTGGCGGCCGCCGGGGTCAACCCGGTCGACTGGAAGCGCCGTCACGGCCTGGTCGAGGCCTTCTACCCGACGACCTTCCCCGCCGTCCCCGGCCTGGAGTTCGCCGGCACCGTCGACCGGCTCGGCGAGGGCGTCACCGGTCTCGCGGTCGGCGACGAGGTCTTCGGCTGGACGAAGACCGGCGCCTACGCCCAGTACGCGATCGCCGACATCGTCGCGCCCAAGCCCGCCGGGCTGTCCTGGGAGGTGGCCGCGAGCCTCCCGGTGGCCGGGGAGACCGCCCAGCGGGTCCTCGACCTGCTCGGCGTACGAGCGGGCGAGACGCTGTTCCTGCACGGTGCGGCCGGGGTCGTCGGTTCGGTGGGCGTCCAGTTGGCCGTCGCCGCCGGGATCACCGTGATCGGCAGCGCGTCCGAGGCCAACCACGCCCACCTGCGGGCCCTGGGCGCGATCCCGGTCGCGTACGGCGACGGTCTGGCCGGCCGGGTGCGGGCCGCCGCGCCGGACGGCGTCGACGCCGTCTTCGACGCGGCCGGGCACGGGGTGCTGCCGATCGCGATCGAACTCCTCGGCGGAGCGGGGCCCGAGGGGGCCCGGGCGGCGACGGAGCGGATCGTGACGATCGCCGACTCCGACGCGGAGAAGTACGGGATCGTGTTCTCCGGCGTGCTGGGCGACCCCGAGGCCGTACGGGCCGGACTCGCCGCCCACGCGCGCGCGGCGGCGGCCGGCACCCTCACCGTCCGGCACGCCGCGACCCTCCCCCTGAAGGAGGCGGCGCGCGCCCAGGAACTCAGCGAGTCGGGGCACGCGCGCGGGAAGCTGATCCTGGTGCCGTGAGGCGGCCGGTCCGCGGCGCGGGGCGCGCGCCGCCTCCTTCGCGGCGTTCGCGCGGGCCGCCGCCGAGGTCGTCCCGGGGCCCGTGCCGCTGGCGGCCGTCCGGCGCGCGGGCCGGGCGCGGCGGCGGCGCCGTACGACCGCGCTGTCGGCGGTCTCGGTGCTCGCGGTCGCGACGACCGTGGCGGCCGTCGTCGTCCTGACCCCCGTCCTCCCGTCCCCGCCGGCCGCGGGGCCGGCCCGGGTCGTCGTCCCGCCGGCCGTGGTCCCGACCTCCTCGCCGCCCGTCCGCACGACCACGACACCGCCCCCGCCCGTGCCGACCCCGGTCAGGACCGTCGCCTCCGGCGAGCGGGTGGACGCCGGGAAGGGCTGGCGGATCTGGCTGACGGCGCAGGGCAAGCACTGGACCGGGCCGGACGGCTACGAGAACGCGCGCAGCGTCACCGACGGCAACATCGACCTGGGCGCGCCGGGCGTGAGCCACCAGAGCCAGGGAGGCCCGAAGGGGACCTTCCACTCGGGGCTCTACTACGGGACCCGTTCCGCGGGCCGCGTCGAGCTGAGGAACGCCGAGGGTCGCAAGGCCGTCGCCACCCTGCTCGAACTGCCGGGCCGGCCGGGCTGGGGCGTCTGGTACGCGCACACCGGGCCGGGCATGGGGGAGGTCTCCACGTCGCTGTACGACCGTGCGGGCAAGCTCCTCTCCGAACTGTCCCTGCTGCCGGGCGGCGACACGCCCTGACCGGCTCCGCGAGGCGACCGGCGGAGGGCCGCGACCCGTAGGGTGAGGGACGGGCACGAGGGCGTACCCGCAGGTAGCACGCTCTGTCGCGTAGCCGCTACGCCACCCCCCGTGCACGTGCATCTGCTCATGCACCGGTATATGAACACAGCTATGATCCGAGCAAGTTGACACCTGCACCAAGCAACTCGGGGAGCTACCAGTGCATCATGCGCATCGTGCGTACAACGGCATGGCGGCCACGGAGCTGCGGGGCGTCGTGTGGCAGAAGAGCAGGCACAGCAACTCCCAGGGATCGTGCGTGGAGTTCGCGAAACTGCCCGGGGGAAACGTCGCCGTACGCAACTCGCGCCACCCCGAGGGACCCGCCCTCGTCTACACGCCCGCGGAGATAGAGGCGCTCCTCCTCGGTGTCAAGGACGGGGAGTTCGACCACCTGGTGTGAGCGCGGCACGGGTACGCGGACCACGTGCCCCGCGCGGAAAGGGCCCCGGCGATCATCGCCGGGGCCCTTCGCGTCGCTCCTGTGCGCCGCTCCACGCGCGCGTGCGGCACGGTTGTCCGGTGCGGTGACGCGCCACGGTGAAGCGAAGCGGCGCGGTGATGCGGCGCACGCCTACTCCGGCCCGATCCGGAACAGCGCCCACACGACCTTGCCCCGCAGTGTGCCGGCGAGGGGGTGCCACCCCCAGCTGTCGCTGAACGAGTCCACGAGGAACAGCCCG
Source organism: Streptomyces sp. adm13(2018) (assembly GCF_008042145.1). Taxonomy (GTDB): domain Bacteria; phylum Actinomycetota; class Actinomycetes; order Streptomycetales; family Streptomycetaceae; genus Streptomyces. The sequence goes on along the minus strand of NZ_RDBH01000125.1, from coordinate 25,521 downwards.
CGTCCCGACTCGGCGGAGAAGTCCTCCTCGCCGCCGCGCGCCTCCGGGCTCTCCCGGCTGGGGTCGCGCACGGCGCACACCAGGCGTGAGGACCAGCGCATCAAATGCAGGCGAACCGGCGGATTCTGGCCGTCTTCCTGCGGCGCGTCGGAGGGCACCGCATGGCGCAGCGCGTTGGTGACGAGCTCGGAGACGACCAGGGCCACATCGTCGAAGCGCTCGGTCAGCTCCCAGCGGTCGAGCGTGGCGCTGGTGAACTTCCGGGCCCCGCGCACGGCTTCGTACCGTGGGGGCAGGGCGCAGGAGGCGGAGGTGGAGACGGCTCCGGGGTCGATCGGCGGAAGGCCCTGCCGTAACGGCTCGAGCACGGTCGATCCATTCGTCCCCATGCGAGGCACTCCCGGGAATCGCGACTGTGGTGCGACAACACGACAACACGAACGAGTACGCGGCTGCGCGGGCTCCATGGTTCCGAATGCGACCACTGGATGCAAGGGCAGATGCACGTGCACGCGCCGGACCTGTCCGTCCCCGTGCCTAATCTGTGCATAAGTCGTCCGGTGTCGGAGGGGAACTTTCCGCTACTGCCCGGAACTCGCCGTCTTTCCGTAATCGAATGTGTACGCGCTGATGCGTTTGGTGGCAGAATCCGGGGCTCGACGGGGGCTCGACACCGTAAGGGGAGGCTGGGAGCCGTGACCGCAGGCGAATCGGGCGGGGCGAGCGGGAGTGTGGTGCGGCGCATCCTGCTGGGCTCACAGCTGAGGAGGCTGCGCGAGTCGCGCGGGATCACCCGCGAGGCGGCCGGCTACTCGATCCGCGCGTCCGAATCCAAGATCAGCCGTATGGAGTTGGGGCGGGTGAGCTTCAAGGCACGGGACGTCGAGGATCTGCTCACGCTGTACGGGGTCGGGGACGAGGCCGAGCGCGGCTCGCTCCTCGGGCTCGCCCGCGAGGCCAACGTGGCGGGCTGGTGGCACAGTTTCGGCGACGTCCTGCCCGGCTGGTTCCAGACCTACGTCGGCCTGGAGGGCGCCGCCTCCCTCATCCGCGTCTACGAAGTGCAGTTCGTCCACGGTCTGTTGCAGACCGAGGCGTACGCCCAGGCCGTCGTCACCCGGGGCATGCCCGACGCCCCCGCCGCCGAGATCGACCGCCGCGTCGCACTCCGCCTCGAACGGCAGAAGGTCCTCGTCTCCGAGCGCGCCCCGCAGTTCCACGCCGTCCTCGACGAGGCCGCGCTGCGCCGCCCCTACGGCGACCGGTCCGTGATGCGCGGCCAGTTGAGGCACCTCATCGAGGTCTCCGAGCACCCGGGCGTCACGCTCCAGGTGATGCCCTTCAGCTTCGGCGGCCACGCCGGCGAGAGCGGCGCCTTCACGATGCTGAGCTTCCCCGAGTCCGACCTCTCCGACATCGTCTACCTGGAGCAGCTCACCAGCGCCCTCTACCTCGACAAGCGCGAGGAGGTCGGCCAGTACCAGCGGGTGATGGAGCGGCTGCAGAAGGAAGGGCCCGATCCGGCCGAAAGCCGTGATCTTCTGCGGGGACTTCTTCAACTCATCTGACACATCAGTACGATGACGTGACATCAGTTCCGACGATTCGGCGTTTCGGCGTCACTTCTGTCATCCGTGCGGAAGTAGAGCGGGTAGAGGGGTCTCGATCCATGTCGCACTTCACCGACCTGGCCCACCAGTACATCGACGGCGAGTGGAAGCCCGGCAGCGGCTCCTGGGACATCATCGACTTCAACCCGTACACCGGGGAGAAGCTCGCGTCGATCACGGTCGCCACCGCCGGAGAGGTCGACCGCGCCTACCGCGCCGCGGAGCGCGCCCAGACGGAGTGGGCCGAGACCAACCCGTACACCCGCCGGCTCGTCTTCGAGCGGGCCCTGCGGATCGTCGAGGACCGCGAGGAGGAGATCGCCGAGACGATCGTCGCCGAACTCGGCGGCACCCGGCTCAAGGCCGCCTTCGAGCTGCACCTCGCCAAGGAGTTCCTGCGCGAGGCGGTGCAGCTCGCGCTGCGCCCCGAGGGCCGCATCCTGCCGTCCCCGGTCGACGGCAAGGAGAACCGCGTCTACCGCGTCCCGGTCGGCGTCGTCGGTGTCATCTCCCCCTTCAACTTCCCCTTCCTGCTGTCGATCAAGTCGGTCGCCCCGGCGCTGGCCCTCGGCAACGCGGTGGTCCTCAAGCCGCACCAGAACACCCCGATCTGCGGCGGCACCCTCGTCGCCAAGGTCCTGGAGGAGGCCGGGCTGCCCGCCGGTCTGCTGAACGTCGTCGTCACCGACATCGCCGAGATCGGCGACGCGCTCCTGACCCACCCGGTCCCGAAGGTCATCTCCTTCACCGGCTCCGACAAGGTCGGCCGGCACGTCGCCACGGTCTGCGCGCAGAACTTCAAGCAGGCCGTCCTCGAACTCGGCGGCAACAGCGCCCTCATCGTCCTCGACGACGCCGACGTCGACTACGCGGTGGACGCGGCCGTCTTCAGCCGCTTCGTGCACCAGGGCCAGGTCTGCATGGCCGCCAACCGCATCCTCGTGGACCGGACGGTCGAGGAGGAGTTCACGGAGAAGTTCGTGGCGAAGGTGAAGACCCTGCGGGTCGGCGACCCGGCCGACCCCGCCACCCACATCGGTCCGCTCATCAACTCCCAGCAGGCGGAGGCCGTCTCCTCGCTCGTCGACCAGACGGTCGCGGGCGGCGCCACAGCGCTCCTGCACGGCACGGTCGACGGCAACCTCGTCTCCCCGTCCGTCCTCACCGGCTTCGCCCCGGACGCCGCGATCCTGGGCCAGGAGATCTTCGGACCGGTCGCCCTGATCGTCCCCTTCGACGGCGAGGAGGAGGCCGTACGGATCGCCAACGACACCCCGTACGGGCTCAGCGGCGCCGTCCACACCGGCGACGTCGAGCGGGGCGTACGGGTGGCCAAGCGCATCCACACCGGCATGATCCACATCAACGACGGCACCGTGCACGACGAGCCGATCGTGCCCTTCGGCGGCGAGAAGCACTCGGGCATCGGACGGCTCAACGGCGAGTCGATGGTGGAGAGCTTCACCACCCAGAAGTGGATCTCGATCCAGCACGGCCGGAGCCGGTTCCCCTTCTAGGAGGGTCAGCCGGTTCCAGGCAGTCGGCCGGTTCGGGCGGTCAGCCGACTCCAGGGCAGCAAGCCGTCTCCAGGGCAGCAAACCGGTTCCAGGGCAGGAAGCCGGTGCCTCCTTTAGGACAGTAGGTGTCCGCAAGGGTCCGTAGCGTGAGGGGTGTCGAGAAGGTCCGGGGCCCCCCGGACCGGCCGGCACAGCGATTCGGCGACGGAAGGCGGACATCATGGTGGCTCTCGTTCCCACGGAGACCCACGGCGACGAGTGCGGAGCGCTCCTCAACTTCGTCGAGGCCCAGCGCGCCGCGATCCGCCGCTCGCTCCACGGTCTCACCGAGGAGCAGGCGGCCAGTCGCCCCAGCGCCAGCGAACTCAGCCTCTCCGGGCTGCTCAAGCACGTCGCCGAGGTCGAGCTGAACTGGCTCCGGCTGGCGCAGCAGCAGCCCAACGAGCGGCAGCGCAGCCAGGAGACCTGGAGCGAGGGCTTCCGGCTGGTGGGCGGGGAGACCGTGCCGGAGATCGTGGCGTTCTGGGCGGGCGTGGCGAAGGAGACCGAGGAGTTCGTCCGTTCGGTGCCCAGCCTGGACGACACCTTCCCGCTGCCCGAGGCGCCCTGGTTCCCCGCGGACGGACGGGTCTCGATCCGCTGGATGCTGCTCCATCTGGTGCAGGAGGCGGGCCGGCACGCCGGGCACGCCGACGTCATCCGCGAGTCCCTGGACGGCAAGGGGTCGTTCGAGCTGATCGCGGCGGAGCAGGGCCGGGCCTGAGGCCCCCGGCCCGGCCGGTGCCGCCGTCCGGCGGCACCGCGCGCGTACTCTGGTCAAAATTGACCAGGAGGTACGGCGATGTCGGCGATCCGGCTGCTGGTGCTGGGCGCGGTGAAGCAGCACGGACGCGCCCACGGCTACCAGGTCCGCAACGACCTGGAGTTCTGGGGCGCGCACGAGTGGTCCCACGCCAAGCCCGGCTCGATCTACCACGCGCTCAAGCAGATGGCGAAGCAAGGACTGCTGCACGCGCACGAGGTGGCGCCGAGCGCGGTGGGCGGGCCGCCCCGCGTCGAGTACGAGCTGACCGGGCAGGGGCTCGACGAGTACTTCGCGCTGCTGCGGGAGGCGCTCACCACGTACGACCAGAAGATGGACGTCCTGTCGGCGGGCATCGGCTTCATCGTGGACCTGCCCCGGGAGGAGGCCGCGGCACTGCTGCGGCAGCGGGTGCGGGCGCTGGACGAGTGGCGGGCCGCGGTGACCGGGTACTACACGCCGGAGGGCGGCCCCGGCCAGCTCGGACACATCGGCGAGATCATGCACATGTGGGTCCACTCGGCGGACGCCGGCAAGGAGTGGACGCTCGGTCTGATCGAGCGGATCGAGGCCGGTGCGTATGTGTTCGCCGGTGAGGGCGACCCCTTCGTGGCGGTCCTCGCGGAGGGCGAGGAGAACCCCTACGCGACCTGACCGGTCAGGCGGCCGGTCAGGGACGGGGTGACAGGGATCCGAGGGATCCCGGGCATCTAATCAAGTTTGACTAAAGGCTCCGCCGGGCATACCTTGCTCCGTCGACGGCGGCTGATCAAATTTGACTACATCGATCCAGGGAGGAAACGACATGGGAGCGGCAGGGGACGCGATCCTCGTGGAGGGCGCGCGCAAGCGGTACGGCGAGAAGGACGCCCTGGCCGGCCTCGACCTCACGGTCCGGCGCGGCACCGTCCACGGCCTGCTCGGGCCCAACGGCGCGGGCAAGACGACGACCGTACGGATCCTGGCCACCCTCCTGCGCCCCGACGAGGGACTGGTGCGGGTGGCGGGGCACGACGTACGGACCGAGGCGCGGGAGGTGCGGCGGCGGATCGGGCTGCTCGGGCAGCACGCGGCCCTCGACGAGGAGCTGGGCGGCCGGCAGAACCTGGAGATGTTCGGGCGTCTCCACCACCTGGGCGCGCGGCGCGCGGGCACGCGGGCCGACGAGCTCCTGGAGCGCTTCGGCCTCACCGACACCGGCCGCAAGCCGGTCAAGCAGTTCAGCGGCGGCATGCGGCGGCGCCTCGACCTGGCGGCCTCGCTCATCACGGACCCCGAGGTGCTCTTCCTCGACGAGCCGACCACCGGACTCGACCCACGCGGGCGCGGTGAGGTCTGGGAGTCGGTCCGCTCGCTCGTCGGCGGGGGCACCACGGTGCTGCTGACCACGCAGTACCTGGAGGAGGCCGACCAGCTCGCCGACCGGATCTCGGTGGTGGACCAGGGGCGGGTCGTGGCCGACGGCACGCCCGGCGAGCTCAAGACGCTGGTCGGCGCGGACCGCATCGACGTGGTCGTACGGGACGGGGCGCGGCTCGACGAGGCGGCCGCGCTGCTGCCCGTACCGCGCGCCGGAGTCCGGGTGGACGCCGACCGGCGGCTGCTCAGCGCGCCGGTGGCGGACCGGATGGCCTCGCTCGCCGAGACCGTACGGGCGCTGGGGGCGGCCGGGATCGAGGCGGAGGACATCGCCCTGCGCCGGCCGACGCTCGACGAGGTCTTCCTGCATCTGACGGACCGGGACGAGGCCCCGCGACGGGTCGCGGAACAGGAGGTGACGGCATGAGTGCCGCGTACGTGGTGGGCGACTGCTGGACCATGACCCGCCGGGAACTGGCGCACTGGGCGCGCCAGCCGGTGCAGGTCGTCGTCGGGCTCGTGTTCCCGGTGATGATGCTGCTGATGTTCGGCTACCTGGTCGGCGGCGGCCGGAGCGTCGACGGCGACTACGTCGACTTCCTGGTGCCCGGGATGCTCACGCTGACCATGGTGTTCGGGCTCGAAGGCACCATGACGGCGGTGACGCGGGACCTGAACAAGGGCGTCATCGACCGGTTCCGGGCCATGCCGATGACCGACGGGGCGGTGCTCGTCGGACGGGCGGCGGCCGACATGCTCCAGTCGGCGGTGGGACTGCTCGTGATGGTCGGCGTCGGCTACGCGATCGGCTGGCGGGCCGACCGCGGCCTCGGGAACACCCTGGGAGCGCTGGGACTGCTGCTCCTGCTGCGCTTCGCGATGCTGTGGATCGGGATCTTCCTCGGGCTGGTCGCGGGGCGCGCCGAACTGGTGCAGGCGGTGCAGATCCTGGTCTGGCCCGTCGGCTTCCTCTCCAACGCCTTCGCCTCGCCCGACTCGATGCCGGGCTGGCTCGGCACGTTCGTGGAGTGGAACCCGATGTCGGCGACCGCGACGGCGGTCCGCGACCTCTTCGGCGGCCCGGGCGGGGAACCGGGCCACGTCTGGGCGGCGGTGGCGTGGCCGCTGGCGCTGCTCGCGGTCTTCTTCCCGCTGGCGGTACGGAAGTTCGGGCGGCTGGGTAAGTAGCGGCGCGAAGGTGGGAACCCGGAGGCGGTTCACCGCGGACCGCCCGGGGAGGACAGAGGGACGTGCGATGCGCAGGCCCGTGGGGGAGCGATCGGCGCCGTCGTGGCGCTGGTGCTGGTGGGTCTCGGGCACGGACCCGCTGTCGGGGCGGGTCAGTGGTGGCCGTCTCCCGGGGCGGCGGCCGAACGTTCACCCGCCTCACCGAAGGCACCCACCACACCCGCCGCACTCCCCTGGTCCTCCTCCGCGAGACCTCCCCCTGCCCGTACGCACTGACGAGGGACGGAGTCCGCTGGTCGACCTTCCACCTGGCTGCGGCAACCGGTCAGGCGGCTGACCGAGCGGGACGGGGGCCGGCCGCGTGATCATGAGCGACTGCGGAAGAGGGTTCTTCGTCGCCACGGGGTCGCGGCGGTGGCAGCGGCGCCCCACGCCAGGGACAGGGCGGCAGTGGACCAACTGGCCACGTCGGAAGCGGGATTGGCTGTCCAGTCCCACCAGTGGAGGGGATACCAGATCAGAGCGAAGGCCGATGCGAGGGGAATGAGCCAGCCGAGCTGCTCGCCGAAGAGGCGGACGGAGAGGAGCGCGAGGCCCAGCCAGATCAGGAGGGACCGGACGAAGACCACGCCCTGCTCCGGCCCGGCGGTCAGTGACTCGGTGCCGAAGGAGAGCACACAGGCCAGCGTCGTCAGGGCGACGAGGTAGGCCCTGCGGAGCCGATGGAACGCGGGCGTTCCGGAGGCCTCGTGAGCGGACATCGATCCCCCGAAGGCTGCCGTGATGAAGACGGCGGACAGGAGCGGAAGCTCCTGCCGGTAGGGGACACCGGACGAGAGGCTCGCGCTTCCGATGGAGGGCAGGGCGATACGGGTGTTCCCGAAGAACGCGGAGAGGAGGGCGACCACCACGGTTCCGGTGATGATCGCCGTGGCTCGGTGCACTCTCGCGTAACGGAGCAGATCACAGCCAGTCATCAGGGGCGCACCACGCCTTCTCGCCGAGATGACCGCGCTCCTGCGCGATCCACGTCCGCTGCTCGGCGGGCGAGAGGCCTACCGCCTTTCCCGCCTCGTGTTGAGCGGTTCCTACGCCGGTGAGATGGAGACCCTTGTCTGCCACGGCCGGATCCTGTCCCATCGCCTGGTACTCCAGCCACAGGTGGATGTTGTCGATGGCCTGCCATGCACGACGCTCTTTCAGAGGAGGGCGGCATCGGCCGAGAGAGGTGGTGAACACCTGGTCGGCCATGGCGATGGCCGCGGTGCGCGTATGTCCTTCGGCGATGTCGAAGCCGCGGTCGCCCAATTCGCCGCGCCGGAGACCGACTTCGTAGAAGCTCTCCGGAGCCTTGACCCAAGGCTGAGTGGGCTGGGCGAGACGCTGCGCCATCGCCGTCAGCTCCGGCAGGTACTTCCGGTGCTCGGGCCAGACGCACACCTCCGGTGCGGACCCGTCGGCGCGCTCGCACACGGGTGTGGCAGCCGACGCCGGGCGTTCCACCCGCAGTTCACCGGCAGCGGGTGCGGCGGCCAGTGCGGCGAGGGAGCACACGGCCGCGCCGATGACGACGGCACGTGTGGGCAGTGGAAGGGGTCGGCGAGGCAGCCGGCGCTCCACCCTGTTCGTCCGTTGTGGTGCGGTGACCGCAAGGACGGCGAGCGCGAGGGCGAGCAGCAGGCGGACGGCCACGGGCACGGGACGGACGTAGGTGTCCGGTGGGCCGGCGAGGACGTTGAACTTGAACGGCAGCGCCAGCATGCTGATGAAGCATCCCAGTGCACAGATCACCGGCGTGAACCCGGGTGAGGGCCACCAGCGGCCGGCCAGATGTCCGACCGAGGCGAAGATGACGAGGGTCGCCGCGCCCAGCAGGAGGTAGGAAGGCCACAGGAAGCCCGGCCCCGCGTCGCCGAACGAGACGGCCGCCGCGGTGAGGCACCCCACTCCGTAGGCGAGGAAGCCCAGGGTGAGGGTGGCGCCCAGCCGTGCGGCCTCGACACGCCAGCCGGGCCGGGCAGCCGCGAGCAGCGATTCGGCCATGCCCGCACGTGAGGACCGTCCTGCCTGCCAGGCGGAGACGCCGGCGAGCACGGGCCCGAGGAACAGGGTGACGATCTGCGCCGCCACGCTGGCCTCCGGCCACACGCCGATCCAGTACCGGGACCGTCCGAAGAGCACCGCGAGGTCCACGGCGATCATCACGGGAAAGGCGGTGAGGAGAGGAGAGCGCCGCAGCTCGATGCGGTAGGTGTTCAGCACGCGGCCTCCTCCGCCGGTCGCCCGGCACCCAGGACCGTCATGTAGCCGCGCTCCAGCGGGCTGTCGCCCGGAGCCGCGGGTCCGGCCAGCTCCGCCAGTTGCCGCGGTGTGCCGCGGTGGACCACGCTGCCCTCGTTCAGCACGAGGACGGCGTCGCATGCGGCGCCCACGTCTTCCACGAGGTGCGTGCTGAGCACCACGGCCGTTCCCGCGCGGGCGAGCGAACGGATGAGGTCCCGGAAGTCGAGACGCTGCGCCGGGTCCAGGCCGACGGTGGGCTCGTCCAGCAGCAGCAGGGAAGGCGAGCCGACGATCGCCGCGGCGATTCCGGCACGCCGCAGCATTCCGCCGGACAGGGACTTCATGCGGTCGCGCGACCTGTCGGAAAGACGGACCGCGGCGAGCGCCTTCTCGGTGGCCGAGGCGACGTCCCTGGAGGGAACCTCGCGCAGCCACGCGCAGTAGCTGACGAAGTCCTTGACGGAGAATGCCGGGTAGTAGCCGAAGTCCTGCGGCAGATAGCCGATTCGTCGACGAGCCCGTCGGGCGTCCCGTTCGCTGTCGACGGGCTCACCGAACAACTCCAGCACTCCGCTCCGCGGCGGCGCGACCGTGGCAAGGGTGCGGAACAGCGTGGTCTTACCGGCCCCATTGGGACCGAGCAGACCGGTGACGCCCGACTCGATGGACAGGCTGAGGTCTTTGATGATGCGTTGACCGCCGTATCCCTGACTGAGGGCGGTCAGTCGGGCGACGGGAACAGACCTCATGGGAACTTCTCTCCAATGCCGGGCGCTTTCCTCTCGTGAAAGCCGATCGACTGTACGGCGCGCCCGCGCTGGGGGAGAGGCGGCGCCGATGGGTTGGAGATCTCCGCGCCCCCAGGGGGAGGATTCGCCCCTGATTGCCCGGGCGCACAAGCCCCGTATACGCCCTTTGGGCCTTCCTCCGTCGTGCACGGAGAAGTGAATTCCGTGCGCATCCGGCCCGGAGTTCGTCACATTCGTGGCGCATCCCCCAGCGACCGGAATGCGGCGGGCTGTCGGCGTACGTGCGGGCGGGCGCCCTCTAGGCCGTCTCTTCCGGATCTTGCCGGTCAAGCCCGCGTCGTCCGGTGCCGTGCATCGCAAGGCGGAGAGGTACCCGCGTACTGGACGTACCCGGGTGCCTCGACAACGCGGCGAGGTGCGGTGCCGGGCGGCGCGGGTCAGGCAAGATCCGGAAGAGACGGCCTAGTGGTGGAAGGAGGTCGCCGCGGCTTCGTCCTGGGTGAAGGGGCGGGACTGGTCGCGCAGTTCGGGGAGGAGGCGGTTCAGGTCTTCGATGAGGAGGTCCGCGAGGTCGGCCGAGAAGCCGTTGCGGCAGACCACTCGCAGGACGGACAGGTCTTCGCGGTTGGCGGGGAAGGTGTACGCGGGGACCAGCCAGCCCTGTTCGCGGAGTCTCCGGGAGACGTCGAAGACGTTGAAGGAGGTGACGTCGGGGGTGGTGGTGAAGGCGAAGACGGGCAGTTGGTTGCCGTGGGTGAGGAGTTGGAAGTCGCCCATCGCCTCGATCCGTTCGGCGAGGCCGCGGGCGATGTCGCGGGAGGTCTGCTGCACCGCCCGGTAGCCCTCCCGGCCCAGCCTGAGGAACGTGTAGTACTGCGCGACGACCTGGGCGCCCGGCCGGGAGAAGTTGAGGGCGAAGGTGGGCATGTCGCCGCCCAGGTAGTTGACGCGGAAGACGAGGTCCTCGGGGAGCTCGGCGGAGGTGCGCCACAGGGCCCAGCCGACGCCCGGGTAGACCAGGCCGTACTTGTGACCGGAGGTGTTGATGGAGGAGACGCGGGGGAGCCGGAAGTCCCAGACCAGGTCCTCGTCGATGAAGGGGGCGACCATCGCGCCGGAGGCCCCGTCGACGTGGACGGGGATGTCCAGACCGGTGCGCTCCTGGAGGGCGTCCAGAGCGGCGCAGATCTCGGCGACGGGCTCGTAGGACCCGTCGAAGGTCGAGCCGAGGACGGCGACGACGCCGATGGTGTTCTCGTCGCAGAGCGCGGCCGCGGACTCGGCGTCGAGGTGGAAGCGGTCGCCCTCCATCGGGACGAGCCGGGCCTCGACCTCCCAGAAGTTGCAGAACTTCTCCCAGCAGACCTGGACGTTGACACCCATGATCAGGTTGGGGCGGGCGGCGGGATAGCGGTCGGCGTTCCGCTTGGCCCAGCGGCGCTTGAGGGCCATGCCGGCGAGCATGCAGGCCTCGCTGGAGCCGGTGGTGGAGCAGCCGACGGCGGAGGCCGGGTCCGGGGCGTGCCACAGCTGGGCGAGCATGGCGACGCAGCGGCGCTCCAGTTCGGCGGTGCGCGGGTACTCGTCCTTGTCGATCATGTTCTTGTCGGTGCACTCGGCCATCAGGACGCCCGCCTGGGGCTCCATCCAGGTGGTGACGAACGTGGCGAGGTTGAGTCGGGAGTTGCCGTCGAGCATCAGCTCGTCGTGGACGAGCTGGTACGCGCTCGCCGGGGGCAGCGGGCCGTCCGGCAGCCGGTGGTGCGGCGGGGCCTCGGTCATGCCGCCGACCGGGTTGGCGGCCTCCCCGAAGAAGGGGTTCAGCGCCAGTCGGCGGGGAGGCTCGGCGGGCGAGGCGGCGGGACCCTGGTGGAGCGGCATGGGGGACTCCTTCTGTCCGGTGGGGACGCGTCGAGAGGGGAACCGGGTCAGTGCAGGGCGTGCCCCTGCTGGTCGAGTTGGAGCTGGGGACGACCGGTGACGATCAGCCAGGCGGGGAGGGACGCCAGGCAGAGGAGGGCGATCACGGCGGGGGAGCCGGCGATGACCGCCCCGGTGAAGAGGCTGATCCAGCCCTGCCGGGTGGTGGCCAGCAGGACGCCGAGGACACCGGCGGAGACGGCCACCGTCGGGCTGACCTCGGGGACGAGGGCCTGGGCGAGCAGTCCGAAGGCGGCGCCGATGAAGACGGCGGGGAAGATCCGGCCGCCCCGGAAGCCGCAGGAGGCGGCGACGAGGAGGGCGAGGAGTTTGATCACGGCGAACTTGGCGAGTTCGCCGGAGGACCACCCGCCGATCGAGGAGCTCAGCTCCTTGACCTCGTCCAGGCCCTTGAAGAGGGTCAGCTGTCCGCCGACGGCGCCCAGGAGGCCGAGGACGAGTCCACCGACCGGCAGCATCAGCAGCGGGTGCCGCAGGCGCCGGAAGGCGGCGTGGACGTGGGGGAAGAGGTAGCAGGCGGCGAGACCGAAGGCGGCCGCGGCGGAGGCGATCACCAGGGCGGAGAGCAGGTCGCCCCAGCCGGGGTCGGTGAGCGGCGGGAGCCCCATGTCGAAGGTGGGCTCGGCCAGCAGCTGGGTGGTCATGGACCCGGCACCGGCGGCGACGAGCGGGGCGAAGAGCCGGTCCCAGAGCGAGCCGGGCCCCGGGGTGCCGGCGAGGGCCTCGGAGATGACGAGGGCGGCGGCCACCGGGGTGCCGAAGAGGGCGCCGATGGTGGCGGACGAGGCGAGGACGACCCAGGCGGCGCCCGGGACGGCGGGGGCGGCCTTGCGGCCGAGCCAGTACGTGAGGGCGATGTTGCACGCGATGATCGGGTTCTCGGGGCCGAGGCTGACCCCGCCGGCGAGCGTGATCGTGGCCGCGATCAGGAGGCCGGGGACGACCCCGGGGGCGAGGGGCACCCCGCCGAGGCCCTCGGAGGCCGGGTCGGGCCCGGCGTGGCCTGGGAACTTCCAGATGAGGAGACCGGAGGCGATGCCGGCCGCCGTGAGCATGACGATGATCCAGAGGGCGGAGTAGCCGCCGATCCCGAGCGCGCTCGGCAGGTCGTCCCAGAGGACGTTCTTCAGCTGGTCCGCCAGGGCGCTGACCCCCAGGAACACCAGGGCCGCCACGACGCCGACCAGCAGCGCGGGGAGCACCTGGGGGAGCAGGATCCGCAGGGGGGTCGGGTCGGCGGCGGGGGGAGTGGGCGAAGCGTGATCGGCCGTCCGCTCCCGCCATCTGGGCAGCCAGATCGGCGCGGGGCTCAAGTCGATGGTCGGCGGGGAGCTGAAGGGTCTGACGAAGACCCTCGTGCAGACCCGCAACCAGGCCATGGAGCGGCTGGTCGAGCAGGCACCCGTACGGCCCCGCGCCCCACGCCCGTACGGGTGCGGGCGCGGGCACCCGTACGGGCGCCGGGCCGTGCCGGGTGCGGGGCCGTGCCGGGTGCGGGCGCGCCCCCGTACGGTCCCGCGCCCTCCCGTACGCCCGTCCGTCCTGAGGCGTGCGTGCCCCGACTGGCGTACGGACGTCCGCCCGGTGACCCGGCGCGCGCCTCGGCCGGCGGGCGCCCGCCGCAGGCTCCAGCCGGCTCAGCCCCGCGGCGCGATGACCACCGCCGTGCCGTACGCGCAGACCTCCGTGCCCACGTCCGCCGCGTCCGTCACGTCGAAGCGGAACATCAGCACGGCGTTGGCGCCGCGCGCCCGTGCCTGCTCGACCAGCCGCTCCATGGCCTGGTTGCGGGTCTGCACGAGGGTCTTCGTCAGACCCTTCAGCTCCCCGCCGACCATCGACTTGAGCCCCGCGCCGATCTGGCTGCCCAGATGGCGGGAGCGGACGGTGAGCCCGAAGACCTCACCGATCACCTGCCGTACCTCGAAACCCGGCACGTCGTTCGTCGTCACGACCAGTACGTCGGGATGCGACCCCTGGCCGCCTCCGTACTCCTCGATGCCCATCGGCATACACCTCCTGGCCCCCCAGCCTCGGGGGAGCGGGACGTCTTCGCATCCCGTGGGCCCCGGGTGGAACCGGTCGCGTCCGACCCGCGTTGATAGCTTGGGGCCAGCCGTCCCCCATGCCCCCACCGATCGCAGGAGCCCGGAACCCGTGAACACGCTTGCCCTCGGACCGAGCTGGTTGGACCCGGACTATCTGATCGGAGAGTTCGGTCTGATCGGTGTCCTCGTCATCGTCTTCGCCGAGTCCGGACTCCTCATCGGGTTCTTCCTCCCCGGCGACTCGCTGCTCTTCACCACCGGCCTCCTGGTCACCACCGGGAAGCTCGACACCCCGCTCTGGCTGGTGTGCACGCTGATCGTGGCCGCCGCGATCATAGGAGACCAGGTCGGCTACCTCTTCGGCCGCAAGGTGGGCCCGGCGCTCTTCACCCGGCCCGACTCCAAGCTGTTCAAGCAGGAGAACGTCACCAAGGCGCACGAGTTCTTCGAGAAGCACGGCCCGAAGTCCCTGGTCCTGGCCCGGTTCGTGCCCATCGTCCGGACGTTCACGCCGATCATCGCGGGCGTCAGCCGGATGAACTACCGCTCGTTCATCACGTTCAACATCATCGGCGGCGTGCTCTGGGGCGCGGGCGTGACCCTGCTCGGCGCCTCCCTGGGCAAGATCGACTTCGTGCACGAGCACATCGAGATGATCCTCGTCGGCATCGTCCTGATCTCCGTGGTCCCGATCGTGATCGAGTTCCTCCGGGCCCGCTCGCAGTCGAAGAAGAGCCAGGCCGCGGGCGGCGACCAGGGCGCCCTGGGCGACCACGACGGCCCCGGCAACCCCAACCCGCCCCGCGGCCGGCACGCCAAGCGCTGACGCCGAGACCGCACCCCGGACGCCGGAAGGGCCCCGCACACCGTGCGGGGCCCTTCCCGTATCCCGTGGACCCGGCCCGGACCGAGAACCCGTCCCGCGCCGGGACCGGCTCCCGCGCCAGGACGCCCCGGCCGGGTCCCGCGCCGCTGGAACCCCCTAGAACCCCCTGGTCCGCTTGGCCGCGCGGCGGGCCGCCGCGGTCGCCGGGGCCTGCATGAAGAGACGCGCCAGCTCGCCTCCCAGGTTCACCCCGATCGCGATCGCCAGGGCCAGCGCCGCCGCCTTCGCCAGCGACGCGAAGCCCTGGTCCAGGTTGTTCTGGGCGATCGCCAGCACTCCGAAGTACGTCGCCGAACCGGGCAGCAGCGGACCGATCGCCGCCGTCACGTACGGCAGCGACGACGTGTGCTCGTAGCGGGCGATCAACTGCCCGAACAGGCCCACCAGACCGGCCGCCACCGCCGTCGCCATCACCGCCGACCCGTCGGCGGTCACCGCTATCGACGCGTAGATCACCCACGCCACACCGCCGTTCAGCGTCGCGAACAGCACCGTGGACCGCGACTGCTGCAACAGGACCGCGAACGTCGCGCACAGCACCATCGACGCCAGGATCTGCGTCACCGGCCGTTCCTCCGCCTGGAGCACGCCCTCGGGGTTCAGCTGCGCGTCGAACTGCACCGCGATGTAGAGCACCGACAGCACGCCCACCACGATCGCGACGAAGAAGTAGGCGACCTCAAGGAGCCGGGCCGAGGCCGTGATGTAGAAGCCGGTCAGACCGTCCTGCACGGCCGCCACCAGCGCCCGTCCCGGGATCAGCGCGAACAGGCCACCGGTGATCACCGCCGACGGCTTCAGATCCGCGTGCAGCATCGTCAGGAGCACACCCATCGCCGCCGGCGGCATCGCCGCCACCAGGAACTGGTAGAACTCCGGCATCCCGCGTCCCGCGAACAGCCACGCCAGCCGGTCGCCGAGCACCGCGCCCAGCGCCGCCACGAAGAACACCGTCGGACCACCGCCCAGCAGCACCGACGCCGCGCCCGCGAGCACGCCGGCCGCACTCGTCAGCACCCAGCCCGGGTACGGGTGCCGGTTGCGCCGTATCTCCGCCAGCCGCCGGTACGCCTCCTCGGGCGTGACCTCGTGCGCCTGCGCGTTGATGTCGGCGAGCAGCGTGTACACCGCCGCCAGCCGCGTGTAGTCCGTGCCCCGGCGGCGTACCGTCCGGTTCGCCGTGACCGGGTCGTCCACCAGCGACGGCTGGTAGGTGACGGACAACAGGGTGAACGTCACCGTCGGCTCGACCCGGTCCAGACCGTACGAGCGGCAGATCGCGAACATCGCCGCCTCGACGTCCTCCGCGCCCTCCCCGCCCGCCAGCAGCAGCTCGCCGATACGCAGCGTCAGGTCGAGCACGCGCGGCACCGAGGGACCGCTCTCGTCCTCCTTGCGGGCCGCGTCCGGAACCGGCCGCTCACCCACCGGCAGCCGCAGCATGGTCCGCATCCGGTCCTGCCAGGGCGCGTCCTGCGACAACCGCACCAACGGCACCCCGTACGCCGGGGTGAAGGCCGGCGGCGAGCTCTTCGCCGAATAGGTGGCCGGCGTCGCGAACGCGGAACCCTCCTGCTCGGCCGGTGGCTCCGGCGACAGGCCCGAGGGGAGGGCGAACTCGGAGGTCGGGTGCTCCTCCTCCGGCGGGGCGGGCTGCTCCACCCCCGCCGGTGGCACGAACGCGCTCCGTGCCTCGTCCGACTGCGGTTTCCGGTCCTCCGGGGCCCCCTCGGCGACCCTCCACGCACCGTTCTTCGAGCCGCCCGGCTCCGCCACCACTCTGTCCGCCTCGCTTTCTCCGGGAATCCTGGATTCCAGTATGAGCGTGCGGCGGATGTGCGAAAGGCGGTGCACCCAAGGGGTGCACCGCCTTCACGCGTTCACTACAGGACCGGTCCAGCCGTCGACCGGCTCGAAGACCGGCTCACAAACCGGCTGCCGACCGGCCGAGTGACCGGCTCAGCGCCCGGCCGAACGACCGGCCCGGCGACCGGCTCAGTGGCCGCCCTGCTCCTTGGCCCGCGCGTACGACTTCTCGATCTCTTCCTCGGCCTCGGCGCGACCGACCCAGTCGGCGCCCTCGACCGACTTGCCCGGCTCCAGGTCCTTGTAGACCTCGAAGAAGTGCTGGATCTCCAGGCGGTCGAACTCGGCCACGTGGTGGATGTCCCGCAGGTGCTCCATGCGCGGGTCCGTCGCCGGGACGCACAGCAGCTTGTCGTCGCCGCCGGCCTCGTCCGTCATACGGAACATGCCGATCGCCCGGCACTTGATCAGGCAGCCCGGGAAGGTGGGCTCGTCGAGGATGACGAGCGCGTCCAGCGGGTCGCCGTCCTCACCCAGGGTGTTCTCGACGTAGCCGTAGTCGGTCGGGTAGGCCGTCGACGTGAACAGACGACGGTCCAGACGGATGCGACCCGTCTCGTGGTCGACCTCGTACTTGTTACGCGATCCCTTGGGGATCTCGATGAGAACGTCGAACTCCACGGGTGGCTCCTCCTGAATCAACACAAGTGAATGCTCGCGACGACGCGCGGTGATTAAGTGTCCCTCACGCACGTGTGTGATCGCGAAAGGGGCTGGTCAGCAATGCCCGAGCCGAGGATGTGGCAGCTCACGGCGGGCTCCGCCGCCCTCGGACTGGCCCTGGCCGCCGGGGCGGTGGCCGCGGCCGGTCCGTGGGACTCGGGCCAGCGTACGGCGGAGCGGGCCCGCGCCGCCGCCCCGGTGGCGGGTGGCGCACATCACGCC
>NZ_RDBH01000125.1:0-8287 GCF_008042145.1 Streptomyces sp. adm13(2018) | reverse complement strand
GGCCCGACCCGTACCGAAGCCGTCCCGAACCCACCCCGAACAGTCGTCGAGACCGTACGGTTGACGCATGACGAGCATCGGTGGCGCAGGCACATCAGGGATGGTCGACTGGAACCTCGCGGTCGCGACCGCGACCCGCCTCGTGCGGCCCGGACCCGAAGTCGGCCGTGACGAGGCCCGGGAGATCGTGGCCGAACTCCGCAGGCACGCCAAGGCCTCGGAGGAACACGTCCGCGCCTACACCCGGATGTTCCCCGAGGGCACCGACCCGGGCAGCATCGCCGACACACCCGTCCTGGTCGTCGACCGGGCCGGCTGGATCAAGGCCAACGTCGCCGGCTTCCGCGAACTCCTCACCCCGCTCCTCGGGAAGATGCAGGAACGCCGCTCCGGCAACCCCGGCAACGCCGTCCTCGGCGCCGTCGGCGGCAAGGTCACCGGCGTGGAACTCGGCATGCTGCTGTCCTTCCTCGCCTCCCGCATCCTCGGCCAGTACGAGACCTTCGCCCCCGCCACCCGCGACCTCCCCGCGGGCGCCGACGGCGGCGGACGCCTCCTCCTGGTCGCGCCCAACATCGTCCACGTCGAACGGGAACTCGACGTCTCCCCGCACGACTTCCGGCTCTGGGTCTGCCTCCACGAGGAGACCCACCGCACCCAGTTCACCGCCGTCCCCTGGCTCCGCGACCACCTCCAGGGCGAAATCCAGTCGTTCCTCGCCGCCACCGACGTCGACCCCGGCACCGTCGTCGAACGCCTCCGCGACGCCGCCCAGACCCTCGCCGGCGGCCGCCCCGAGGGCGAGGAGGGCGAACCCGCCCCCTCCCTGGTCGAACTCGTCCAGACCCCCGAGCAGCGCGAGATCCTCGGCCGCCTCACCGCCGTCATGTCCCTCCTCGAAGGCCACGCCGACTACGTCATGGACGGGGTCGGACCCCAGGTCGTGCCCTCCGTCGCCGAGATCCGCGAGAAGTTCCAGCAGCGCCGCGCGCGCGGCGCCTCCCGCCTCGACCTCGCCCTGCGCAAGCTCCTCGGCCTCGACGCCAAGCTCCGCCAGTACCGCGACGGCGAGCGCTTCGTCCGCGCCGTCGTCGACCAGGTCGGCATGGACGGCTTCAACCGCGTCTGGACCTCCCCCAACACGCTCCCCACCAAGACGGAGATCGCCGCCCCCGCCGACTGGATCGCGAGGGTGCACCGTAGGGCAGACTCGTGAGGCTGGAGCGACACACGGCGCAGGAACACGTCGGAACCACCGGCCAATCACCCATCCGAGGGACCCTGGGCAGAGGGTGAGGCGTGCAATGCTCGGGTAACGGCCGGGTTTCTGTCACCATCGACGCACTCTGAGTGACCGAACCCCCCTTTCCGACCGTTAGTACTCCGACCGAGGCACCCCACCCCATTCACGAAGGGCACCGGACATGGGTCCCCATCCTGCGGTCGCGGCGATACGCCTGGCGGTCCGCCGCGTACTCCACGACGTCCTCACCGAGCACCAGACCGACCCCGCCCCCGCACCCGACGCGCACACCCCCCTCGTGCTCGTCGCCTGCTCCGGAGGTGCCGACTCCATGGCGCTCGCCTCCGCCCTCGCCTTCGAGGCCCGCAAACTCCCCGTACGCGCCGGCGGCATCACCGTCGACCACGGACTCCAGGACGGCTCCGCCACCCGCGCGGACGAAGTCGTCGGACGCATGACCGCCCTCGGCCTCACCCCCTCCGAGGCCGTCACCGTCACCGTCGGCCGCGAAGGAGGCCCCGAAGCCGCCGCACGCGACGCGCGGTACGCGGCCCTCGACGACGCCGCGGAACGCCACGGAGCCGCCGCGATCCTGCTCGGCCACACCCGCGACGACCAGGCGGAGACCGTTCTGCTCGGGCTCGCCCGCGGCTCCGGCATCCGGTCGCTCTCCGGCATGGCCGCCATCTCCGGCGCCTCCGGCCGCTACCGGCGCCCCTTCCTCCAGCTCGACCGCCAGACCGTCCGCAAGGCCTGCGTCGCCCAGGAACTCGCCGTATGGGACGACCCCCACAACAGCGACCCCGCCTACACCCGCTCCCGGCTCCGCCACGAAGGCCTCCCCGCCCTGGAGAAGGCCCTCGGCAAGGGCGTCGTCGAAGCCCTCGCCCGAACGGCCCAGCTCTCCCGCGACGACGCCGACGCCCTCGACACCTGGGCCGCCGACGCCGAGACCCGCGTACGCGACGAGGCGGGCGCCCTGGAATGCGCCAAACTCCACGGCCTGCCCCCCGCCGTACGCCGCCGCGTCCTGCGCCGCGCCGTCATCGCCGAGGGCGCGCCCGCCGGCTCCCTCTTCGCCCGCCACATCGAGGAAGTCGACCGGCTCATCACCGGCTGGCGCGGCCAGGGGGCCATCAACCTGCCCGGTCGCGTCGAAGCCCGCCGCCAGGGTGGCAGACTGGTCATCCGGCAAGGCTGACGCACGCTGCAACGAAAGTGACCCGGGTGAACGAGAAGGACATGGGCACCGACCTCCAGTCGGTGCTCATCACCAAGCAAGAGATCGACGCCAAGCTGGCAGAGCTGGCCGCGAAGATCGACGCGGAATACGCGGGCAAGGACCTGCTCATCGTCGGCGTCCTCAAGGGCGCCGTGATGGTGATGGCGGACCTGGCTCGCGCCCTGTCCACCCCCGTCACCATGGACTGGATGGCCGTCTCCTCGTACGGAGCGGGCACCCAGTCCTCCGGCGTCGTCAGAATCCTCAAGGACCTCGACACCGACATCAAGGGCAAGCACGTCCTGATCGTCGAGGACATCATCGACTCCGGCCTGACCCTGTCCTGGCTGCTGTCGAACCTCGGCTCGCGCGAGCCGGCCTCCCTGGAGGTCTGCACGCTCCTGCGCAAGCCCGAGGCCGCCAAGGTCGCGATCGACGTCAAGTGGATCGGTTTCGACATCCCCAACGAGTTCGTCGTGGGCTACGGCCTCGACTACGCCGAGAAGTACCGGAACCTTCCGTTCGTCGGCACGCTCGCCCCGCACGTCTACGGCGGCTGAACACCAGGGCCGTACGGGGAACCCGGACCGCCTTCCCCCCGTTGAACCACGGGAAGGCGGTCGCGGGCGACGATGCTGAGGTACCGTCCGAAGAACAGCTTTTTCACCTAGCAGCTCCCACAGCAGCATTTTCCTACGGGCAGGAGGGACGGAGCGATCTCGCTCCGTATGGATGGACGTGAAGCGATACTTCCGTGGGCCGGTCATGTGGATCGTGCTGGCCGTCCTCGCCGTGGTCGTGCTGATGCAGGTCGTCGGCTCGTCCGAGGGCTACAAGACGGTGGACACCGGCAAGGTCGTCCAGGCGATCGACAAGAACCAGGTCAAGCAGGCAAAGGTCACCACCGGTGACGAGCAGATCATCAAGATCGAGCTCGTCGACGGCCAGAAGATCGACAACAGCAGCAAGGTCCAGGCCAGCTACATCGGCTCCCAGGGTGTCGACGTCGCCGACAAGCTGCAGGAGAAGTTCGAGGCCGGGCAGATCGAGAAGGGCTACACCGTCTCCCCGACGAAGCAGTCGCCCTTCGTCTCGATCCTGCTCTCCCTCCTCCCCTTCGTCCTCATCGTGGTCGTCTTCCTGTTCCTGATGAACCAGATGCAGGGCGGCGGCTCCCGCGTCATGCAGTTCGGCAAGTCCAAGGCCAAGCTCATCACCAAGGACACGCCGAAGACCACCTTCGCCGACGTCGCGGGCTCGGACGAGGCCGTCGAGGAACTCCACGAGATCAAGGAGTTCCTCCAGGAGCCGGCCAAGTTCCAGGCCGTCGGCGCCAAGATCCCCAAGGGCGTCCTGCTCTACGGGCCGCCCGGAACCGGCAAGACGCTCCTCGCGCGCGCCGTGGCCGGCGAGGCCGGGGTCCCGTTCTACTCGATCTCCGGCTCCGACTTCGTCGAGATGTTCGTCGGCGTCGGCGCCTCCCGGGTCCGCGACCTCTTCGAGCAGGCCAAGGCCAACGCGCCGGCCATCGTGTTCGTCGACGAGATCGACGCCGTCGGACGCCACCGCGGCGCCGGCCTCGGCGGCGGTCACGACGAGCGCGAGCAGACGCTCAACCAGCTCCTCGTCGAGATGGACGGCTTCGACGTGAAGGGCGGCGTCATCCTGATCGCCGCCACCAACCGGCCGGACATCCTCGACCCCGCGCTCCTGCGCCCCGGACGTTTCGACCGGCAGATCGCCGTCGACCGCCCGGACATGCTGGGCCGGCTGGAGATCCTCAAGGTCCACCAGAAGGGCAAGCCGGTCGCACCGGACGTCGACCTCGGCGCCGTCGCCCGACGCACCCCCGGCTTCACCGGCGCGGACCTCTCCAACGTCCTCAACGAGGCGGCGCTCCTCACCGCCCGCAGCGACCAGAAGCTGATCGACAACGCGGCACTGGACGAGGCGATCGACCGTGTGGTCGCGGGCCCGCAGAAGCGGACCCGGATCATGTCGGACAAGGAGAAGAAGATCACCGCGTACCACGAGGGCGGCCACGCCCTCGTCGCGGCGGCCTCGCCGAACTCCGACCCCGTCCACAAGATCACCATCCTGTCCCGCGGCCGCGCCCTGGGCTACACGATGGTCCTGCCGGACGAGGACAAGTACTCGACCACCCGCAACGAGATGCTCGACCAGCTGGCGTACATGCTGGGCGGCCGTGCGGCGGAGGAACTGGTCTTCCACGACCCGACCACCGGCGCCGCCAACGACATCGAGAAGGCCACCGCCACGGCCCGCGCGATGGTCACCCAGTACGGCATGACCGAGCGTCTCGGCGCGATCAAGTTCGGTGGGGACAACACCGAGCCCTTCCTCGGCCGTGAGATGGCGCACCAGCGCGACTACTCGGAAGAGGTCGCGGCGCTGGTCGACGAAGAGGTCAAGAAGCTCATCGAGACCGCGCACAACGAGGCCTGGGAGATCCTCGTCGAGAACCGTGACGTCCTCGACAACCTGGTCCTCGCCCTCCTGGAGAAGGAGACGCTGGGCAAGGAGGAGATCGCCGAGATCTTCACCGCCATCACCAAGCGCCCCGCCCGCCCGGCCTGGACCGGCTCCTCCCGCCGTACCCCGTCCACGCGTCCGCCGGTGCTCTCCCCCAAGGAGCTCGCCCTGACGAACACGGCGAACGGCTCGGCGGCCCCCGCGGTCGACACCACGAAGGGCATCGAGATCGCCCCCGTGGACAATCCGGAGGACTGACCCTTCCGAATCCGGAATGGCTGCCGCGCCCCCACAGGTTTTAGCCTGTGGGGGCGCGGCATTTCGCGCACATCAGTCAGACGGAACGAGGCACAGAGATGACCGACCCGGTGACGCTGGACGGCGAGGGCACCATCGGCGAGTTCGACGAGAAGCGCGCCGAGGCAGCCGTACGCGAGCTCCTCATCGCGGTCGGCGAGGACCCGGACCGCGAAGGGCTGCAGCAGACGCCGGCCCGCGTCGCCCGGGCGTACAAGGAGATATTCGCCGGTCTGTGGCAGCAGCCCGAGGACGTCCTGACGACGACCTTCGACCTCGGCCACGACGAGATGGTGCTGGTCAAGGACATCGAGGTCTACTCGACCTGCGAACACCACCTCGTACCGTTCCGCGGGGTGGCGCACGTCGGGTACATCCCGTCGACGAGCGGGAAGATCACCGGTCTCTCGAAGCTGGCCCGGCTGGTCGACGTCTACGCCCGCCGCCCCCAGGTGCAGGAACGCCTCACGACCCAGGTGGCGGACTCCCTGATGGAGATCCTGGAACCGCGCGGCGTCATCGTCGTCGTGGAGTGCGAGCACATGTGCATGTCGATGCGCGGCATCCGCAAGCCGGGGGCCAAGACGATCACCTCGGCCGTGCGCGGCCAGCTGCGTGACCCCGCGACCCGCGCGGAGGCCATGAGCCTCATCATGGCGCGCTGAGGCGCCACGACGTAGGTTCTCAGGCCCGGGCCTTGCCCGGGTCTTCGTCGTCGTCCTCCGGGAGGCGGCAGACGCGCTCCAGGAAGAGGGCGGCCGCGATGACGGCGATGCCCGTCGCGACCGAGAGGGCCGCGTAGAGGGCCTGGTCGCGGCGGGCCGGGACGTCGAGGGAGCCGAGGAGGAAGACGCCCGTGCCGCCGTACATGCCGGCGACGAGGGCGGCCACCAGGGCGCTCGCCTGGCCGAAGACCACGGCGCGTGCCGCCATCAGGGGCTCGACGCCCTTGGCGCCGGGGCGGCGCTCGCGCTGGGCCTTGAGGCGGGCCCGGATCGACAAGGCCGTCGCGGTGAGGACGACCGCGATCACGGCCAGGACGATGGGTGCGGCGATCGGCACGCTGGGCAGGGTGCCGACCGAGTCCCAGAGCCGGGCCGCACCCCAGGAGAGGATGCCGGCGACGAGGAACAGTCCGGCGAGCACCTTCAGCCGCAGTTGTTTCACCGGTGTCCTTCTCCTGGTCGTCGGTCGTGTTCCGCCGGGCGGTCTGCCCCGAGCGTAACGACTACTCGGGCAGACGGAGTTCCAGGTCGGTGCGGCGGGCCACGCCGTCGTCCCCGAGGGTGGTGAGCAGGGCGGCGACGGTGCCGTGGCCGGGGAGCTGGGCCTCGGGGTCGACGTCGTGCCAGGGGGCGAGCACGAAGGCGCGCTGGTGGGCCCGGGGGTGCGGGAGGGTGAGGACGGGGTCCTCGGAGACGACGTCCGCGTAGGCGACGATGTCGACGTCGATGGTGCGGGCGCCCCAGCGCTCCTCACGGACGCGGTGGAAGGCCTCCTCGACGGCGTGCGCGCGCTCCAGGAGGGAGGAGGGCGGCAGGGTCGTCTTCACGAGGGCGACGGCGTTGAAGTACGAGGGCTGGGTGTCGGGGTCGACGCCCCAGGGCTCCGTCTCGTACACGGGGGAGACGGCCTTGACCCGGAGGCCGGGGGTGTCCGCGAGGGCGTCGACGGCCCCCTGGAGGGTCTCCAGGCGGTTGCCCAGGTTGGCGCCGAGGGCCACGACGGCCCAGCGGGGGTTGGACAGCGTCGAGTCGGCCGCGTCGACGGTGGCGACGACGGAGGCCGGTACGGGCTGGACGGTGGGGTCGCTCTGCGTCGGCTTCATCGTCGGCTCCGGGTGATCGTGATGGTCACGTCGTCGAACGGCACGGTGATGGGCGCGTCCGGTTTGTGGACGACGACCTCCACTTCTTGTACCCCGGCGTGGCTGAGGCATTGCTGGGCGATGCGCTCGGCCAGCGTCTCGATGAGGTCGACCGGCTCGCCCTGGACGACGTCGACGACCTGCTCGGCGACGACCCCGTAGTGCACGGTCTTCGCCAGGTCGTCGGCGGCGGCCGCCGGGCGGGTGTCCAGGCCGAGGACCAGGTCCACGATGAAGGTCTGGCCCTCCTCGCGCTCCTTGGGGAAGACGCCATGGTGGCCCCGGGCCTTGAGGCCGCGCAGCGCGACACGATCCACGCGAATCACTCCTGCTGTCGTAGTTCGGTGGGCACGCGGCCGGGTGCGGACGGCCGGGTGTCCCGTCCCGAATCTACCTGCGGGGACCGACAGGGCCTGCCCTCGGGGGCGTGGGCGGCGCCGGACCGGGTGCGGTGGAGCGGTTACGGGGTGTCGCCGTCGGGCTCCTCGTCCGTTGTCTCGGCGGTGTCGGCGAGGACGGGGGAGGCGTGGTGGGACCAGAGCCGCCAGCCCTCGGGTGTGTGGCGGAACACATTGGTGGCGACGACGAGCTGTCCGACGAGGGGGCCCAGTTCCTCGCCGTCCTCGGCGGGGCCGCCGCTGAGGATGTTCTCGGTGCAGGTGACGACGGCGGTGCGGCCGGCGAGGGCGACCTTGAGGTCGGTGAGGAAGAACTGGATGTACTCGGTGTTCGCCATGATCAGGGCGTACGAGCGGAGTACCTCGCCGCGGCCGGTGAGGACGGGCCAGCCGGGGTGGACGCAGGTGACCGGGGTGGCGCCGTCGTCGAGCCAGAGGGCGGAGACGCCCTCGAAGTCGCCGGTCTCCATCGCCTCGTAGAAGGCGGTGTTGGCGGCCTCGACGGCGGCTTCGTCGGCCGCCTGGTCCGCGGCGCCGGTCACGCGGCTCCCTCGACGGCGCGGGCGACCCGTACGGCGTCGGCGGTGGCCCGGACCTCGTGGACGCGGACGGCCCACGCGCCCGCGTGGGCGGCGAGGGCGGAGACGGCGGCGGTGGCGGCGTCGCGTTCGCGCGCGGGGGGCGGTGCGGCGCCCTCGCGGGTGAGGACGTGGCCGAGGAAGCGCTTGCGGGAGGCGGCGACGAGGAGGGGGTGAGGCCGAGGGCGG
>NZ_RDBH01000124.1:6731-17146 GCF_008042145.1 Streptomyces sp. adm13(2018) | reverse complement strand
GTCCGGTCGAGGGCCTCCCGGGCCGTGCCGGTCCGGTCGAGGGCCTCCCGGGCCGTGCCGACGGCCTCGGCGGCCAGCAGGACGGCGGCGCGGCGACGGACCCACCCGCCCCCAGGCCTCCGTCCAGTTCCGCGACACCGCCGCCGAACTGCTCGGCGAGGAGCCCGCCGACGTCCTCGCCGCCCTCGCCGCCACCGGCCGCCGCGCCGCCGTCCTGCTGGCCGCCGAGGCCGTCGGCACGGCCCGGGAGGCCCTCGACCGGACCGTCGCCCACATCGGCGGGAGCGAGCGGCCCGGCCGGCCCGCCGGCTCCCTCCCGGCGGCCGGACACCGCCTCGCCGACCTCTGCGTCCAGGTCGAGGCCGCGCGCTCCCTCACGTACGCCGCCGCCCGGGAACCCGGCCCCGGGCACGACGGCGGACCGCTCGCCCTCGCCCACGCGCTGGAGGCGCTGCGCGCCGCCGCCGACGAGTGCGTCCGGCTCCCCGGCGGCCTCGGCGTCACCGGGGAGCACGAGGCGCAGCCCTTCTTCCGGCGGGCCGCCTCCGACGAACTGCTCTTCGGGCCCGTGCGGCGGCTGCGCGCCCGCGCGGCGGAACGGACCGGACTCCTCGGAGAGGCGGCGGCGTAGATGCTCCTGGGACGCACCCTCATGCAGAAGATGTCCTCGACCCGGACGTTCGCCCGGATCGGCCCGCGCGTGGTGCCCGCCATGGACAAGGCCGTACACCGGCTGACCAGGGGAAAGGTGCTGCTCAGTGCCCGGATGCTGCCCGGTGTGGTGCTGACCGCCCGGGGTGCGAGGAGCGGGCTGCCCCGGGTCACCCCGCTCGCCTGCCTGCCGGAGGCGGACGGCGGCTGGCTGCTCGTCGGCTCCAACTTCGGCCGCCCGGGACACCCGGCATGGACCGCGAACCTGCTCGCCCATCCGGACGTCGAGGTGAACTGGAAGGGCGAGGACATCCCCGTACGGGCCCGGCTGCTCGCGGGCGAGGAGCGCGCGGAGGCCTGGCGGGCGGCCCTGGAGTTCTGGCCGCCGTACGCCACGTACCAGGCGCGGATCGAGCGCGAGATCAGACTGTTCCGGCTGACGCGGCGGTGAGGGACCGGCGGGCGGGCGGCCCGGGTGCCGGACACGGCGACGCCGACCCCGGCCGTGATGACGCCGAAACCGACGCCGGCCCCGGACACGGCGACGCCGACGGCGGTCCGTGGGGGCGGGCCGCCGTCGGCGTCGACGACAGGACGGGTGGAGGAGGGGTCGGGACTATCTGGTCGGCTTCTTGCCGGTGATGCCCAGATGCACCAACAGGGCCAGGTTGGGCTTGAGTTCGGCCTGCTTCACGCCCCAGGTCGTGAAGCCCTTCTGGTGGCCGGCGACCGCGGCCAGCATCGCCACCAGCGAGCCGGCCATGGCGGCGGGGCTGACCTCCTTGTCGACCTTGCCCTTGGCCTGGAGCTCCTTCACCGCGTCCGTGAGGGAGTTGGTGACCGAGTTCAGGATCTTCATGCGGATCTTGTAGAACCGCTTGTCGCCCTCCGCGGCGCCGAGGTCCACGACCCGGAGGATCGCGTCGTGCTTCCGCCAGAAGTCCAGGAAGCCCTCGACGAGTTCCTCGGAGGTCTGCCAGCCCGCCTTGCCGACCCAGGAGCGGCCGGAGACCAGCTCGGTCAACCCGGCGCCCTCCTTGGCCATTTCCTCCGCGATCTCGAGCACGGCCCCCTCGACGTCCGGGAAGTACTGATAGAACGTCGCGGGTGAAGTACCCGCCTTCCGGGCCACATCGATGACCTTGACGTCCCGGTAGGGCGAGGAGCTGAGCATCTCACCGAGGCAGTCGAGCAGCTTCTGCCGCGTCGCCTGCCCGCGTCGTCCGGCCACGCGGCCGTCGACGGTGCGTACTTGTCCTGTCATGCCGTCAGCTTACCGAGGGGGTGTCGGCGCGCGATTCGGCCGACTGCAAATGGGGTGCACCCCCCGGCCGCGCGTGTTCTCCGAGGTCGGCACGCGTGTCTCCACGGGCGGCCCGGCGCGGGGGAGGGGCGGGATCGCGCCACTCCTGGCGGGCGGCGAAGGCGGCGGCCCGCTCTCCACCGGGCGGAGAGGGCCCGGCCTCCCCGGCCCGCCGCGGCAACCGCGTACCCGAACAGGCTTATGAACAGCCTGTGGACAACTTCGGTGGACAACCCGGGCGCCCCAAGGGTTCCGGACCTGTAAATCGGTACTTTGTTCGTATATCCGGGTGTTCCGGAGCCCTGCGGGACCGCTTCCGGCGACCTAGCGTGGTGGACATGGCCGTACGCACCGAGGGCACCCCCTGCTGGGTGGAGGCGCAGCTCCCCGACCTCCGGGCGGGCAAGCGCTTCTACGGCGAGCTCTTCGGCTGGACCTTCGACCCCGACCGCGACGAGGCCCTCCTCGACGGCCGCCGGGTGGCCGGCCTCCTCCCCAAGCGCGACGGCCGCATGCCCACCACCTGGACGCTCTACCTGGCCACCCCGGACGCGGGCGCCCTCGCCACCCGGATCAGGGCCGCCGGCGGCCAGATGGTCATGGCGCCCTACCCCGTCGGCCCCTTCGGCGTCCTCGCGCTCGCCGCGGACCCCGGCGGCGCCGTCTTCGGCCTCCGCCAGTCCGGGGACGACGACGGCTTCGAGACGACCGACGAACCGGGCGCCTACTGCTGGATGGAGGTGTACACGCGCCGCCCCGACGCCGTCGACACCTTCTACGCCGCCGTCTTCGGCTACCTCGGCCGGCAGGCCGACCCCGACGAGGAAGGCCGGGACAGCGGCTTCGACTACCGCGTCTGGTCGCCCCCCGGCTCCCGGCCCGGCGACGACAGCGCCTTCGGCGGCCGCGCCGTCATCAGTGACGACTTCCCCGCGGAGATGCCGGGCCACGTCCTCGTCTACTTCGTCGTCGACGACTGCGACGAGGCCTGCGCGACCACCCTCCGGCTCGGCGGCCGGGTCGCCACCCCCGCCTTCGACACCCCGCACGGCCGGATCGCCGTCCTCCACGACAACCAGGGCGCGCGGTTCGCGGTCCTCTCGGAGCCCTCCCGCCCCGCGTGAGGACCACCCGCGGGCGCCCCGCGGGGTGCTTCCTTATGACCTGAGACACCCCGATCCGCCCCCGGGTTCGCAACCGGGCCCTCGGACAGGAAGAATCAGGGCCACGGGGCCGTACCCTCATGGCCCGTACGGGGAGGTGGCAGGCAAGTGGAACAGCTGACGCAGCACGACCCGAGACGTATCGGGCCCTTCGAGGTGCTGGGCCGGCTCGGCGCGGGCGGAATGGGTCTGGTCTATCTCGCACGCTCGGCCTCGGGCCGGCGCGTGGCGATCAAGACCGTGCGCACGGAGCTCGCTGAGGACCAGCTGTTCCGGGTCCGCTTCACCCGCGAGGTGGAGGCCGCGCGGGCGGTCTCCGGCTTCTACACGGCCGCCGTCGTGGACGCCGACCCGCGGGCCGCCGTGCCCTGGCTGGCGACCGCGTACGTCCCCGCGCCCTCGCTCGAGGAGATAGTGAACGAGTGCGGACCGCTCCCGGCCCAGGCCGTGCGCTGGCTGGCCGCCGGCGTAGCCGAGGCCCTGCAGTCCATCCACGGCGCGGGCCTGGTCCACCGCGACCTCAAGCCCTCCAACGTCCTCGTCGTCGAGGACGGCCCCCGGGTGATCGACTTCGGCATCGCGTCGGGCGTCTCCAACACGCGCCTGACCATGACCAACGTCGCCGTCGGCACCCCGGCCTACATGTCGCCCGAGCAGGCCCGCGACTCGCGCAGCGTCACCGGCGCCAGCGACGTCTTCTCGCTGGGCTCGATGCTGGTCTTCGCGGCCACCGGCCACGCGCCGTTCCACGGCGCCAACCCGGTCGAGACCGTCTTCATGCTGCTGCGCGAGGGACCCGACCTGGAGGGCCTGCCCGACGAGCTGCGGCCCCTCATCGACTCCTGCATGCAGATGGACGTCAGCCGCCGGCCCACCCCGGCCGACCTCCAGGCCCAGCTGGCCCCGCACCTCTTCGGCCCCGGCAGCGACGACAGCGGCACGGCCTCGGCCTGGCTGCCGCGGAGCGCCACCGACATGATCGAGACCCGCCGCGGCGGCCGCCCGGCCCCGCCGGCCACCGCGCCGCCGATGCCGCCGCGCCCGCCCCGGCAGCCCGCCGAGCGGGGCGGCGACCCGCGCTTCCCGGAGCCGGCGCCCGTCGCCGGCGGCCGGCACGCGGGACCCGCCGAGAGCGGCGGCGGACCCGTGCGCCTCGCCGGCGCGACCGTCCCGATCGGCCCCGGACCCCGGGTCGCCGACACCCGGGCGGCGCTCGCCGTCGGCCGCGGCGCCGACGCCGGCCCGGCGACCGGCTGGATCCGGCCGCCCGGCGGCGGCCCGCACGGCGCGGACCACGGTTCGTACGCCGGGGAGCCCGGCCCGCCGCCCGGCTCCCGCCCGGTCAACGTGCCACCGCAGGGCTCCGACCAGACCGCGCCGGCCGAGCCCGGCCCCTGGCGGCCGTGGCGCTTCCGGATGTCGAACGACGTCTGGGGTACCCCGGTCGTGGACGGCGACCTGTTGTACGTGACCTCTTTCGAGGTACACGCGCTGGACACCGGCAGCGGCCGGCGCCAGTTCAAGACCCGGGACGTGGCCTGGTCCATGGCCGTCTCCGCAGGCCGGATCCACGCCTCCGACGGCCCCACCCTCTACGCCCTCGACGCGACCGACGGCACCGAGCGCTGGCGGCTGCGGACGGACGCCTGGGTCTACGCGCTCCAGGTCGACCGGGGCACCGTCGTCACCGGGACGCGCGGCGGCGGCGTACAGGCCTGGGAGGCCTCCAACGGCGCCAAGCTGTGGGAGATCACCGGCGCCCAGACCGACTTCGAGACCCCGGAGGCGGGACCCGCCGTGCACGGCGACACCGTGTACGTGTGGCGGGACGCCCGCCTCCAGGCCCTCGACGCCCGCACCGGGACGGAGCGCTGGTCGTACCCGATCGGCGACGCCGCCTCCTGCGCCAACGTGCCCGTCCGGGTGGCGCAGGCCGAGGACGGCTGCGTGTACGTCTCCGCCGGGACCCGGGTCCTGTCGATCGACGTCGCCGCGGGGCACGTCCGCTGGCACTTCGAGGCCCCGGCCGTCTTCACCTCCCCGCCGGCGTTCGCCCCGGGACCGGCCGTCACGGGCGGCGGGGTGTACCTCTCCGACCACCTCGGCACGGTCTACGCCCTGGACGCCACCACCGGCCAGGACCGCTGGCGCATCGCGACCGAGCCGCGCCAGTCGACCGAGCCCGTCCTCGTCGCCGACGGCAACGTGCACGTCGGCAGCGGCAGCGCGCTGTACACGCTCGACGCGGTCACCGGCACGCCCCGCTGGCGGTTCGCGGCCGGCGGCGAGCTGGTCGGCTCGCCGGTCGTCGCCGACGGCCGGGTCCACTTCGGCTCGGCCGACCACGTCCTCTACACCCTGGACGCGACCGGTGGCCAGCTCCGCTGGAAGCTCGCGACCGGCGGCGAGATCACCGGCTCGCCGGTGGTCCGGGGCGGGGTCGTCTACGCGTGCAGCAAGGACCGCTGCGTGTACGCGCTCGACGCGGTCAAGGGCACGGCCACCGGCCGGGGAGCCGCCGCCCGGTAGGACACCGCCGCGGGCCGAGGCCGCGCGCACGAGGGGGACCCGCCCCGGGGCATGCTCAGCTCCCCGGCGGCGGGTTCCGCCGTTCCTGGTCGGGGTCCCGGACCGGGACGTCGTAGGTCTGCGTCGCCGCGTACGGCGCCGAGGCCTGCGGGTGCGCCCGCGGATCCTCCCGGGGGTCGGGGTCGTCCGGGCGCGGCCCGTCCGGGCGCGGTGCGTCCGGCGCCGGGCGGGCGGACCGCGGCGGCGGCCGGTCCCCTCGGTGCGGGGCGCGGGACCTGCCCGACATGACGAGCGCGCCGATCAGCAGCAGGACGCCGCCGCCCAGGGCGTTCGCGACGCCGTCGCCGAGACCGCCGCCGTCGCCGCCCACCGTCAGGCTGCCTTCGGCCTGCCCGACCCGCACCATCCACAGCACGGTGAAGCCGAGGACGACGATCCCGGCGCACGCGACCAGCAGCCGGGAGCGCAGCAGCACGCCGAGGAGGGTCAGCAGGGCGGCGAAGAGGAACGGCGCGAGGATCGAGCCGATCACCTCGGCCCTGGCGTCGGTGATGCCGGTGAACAGCTCGTCGATCGCGTAGTCGCGTCCGTGACGGCCGTCGTACCAGGCACGGAAGGGGCTCCAGACGGCGGCCGTCGCTCCGGCGAGAGCCAGGACCGAGCCGGCGAGGTTACGGATCATCGCTGCGGCCTCCTCGGGGTCCTGCTCCCGCTCCCGACGCTACGCCACCCCGTCGGCTACCGCGTCCTGAAGCCCGTCCCCCGCTTCCCGAACAGCTCCGCCTGACGGTCCGCGGGCAGGTTTCCCAGCGCGACCAGGTGCGGCGCGTGCGCCAGTGCCTGGGCGCGGGCGGCCTGCTGCACCGACCACAGGGCCCGGACCGTGCCCTGGACCGCCTCCGTCGGATGGCCCGCGACGACGGCGGCGGCCGCGCGGGCGGCGGCCAGCGCGCCGCCGGGCGGGGTCAGCTCGGAGACGAGCCCGGTCTCGTACGCGCGCCGGGCCGAGATCCGCTCGGCGCCGCCCATCAGTGCCATCCGGGCGATCTCCCCGTACGGCATGCGCAGCGCCATGTGGACGGTCTCGAAGGCGCTGACCATGCCGTAGGTGGTGTGCGGGTCGAAGAAGGCGGCGTCCTCGCCCGCGATCAGGAACTCGGCCTCGCCGAGCAGGTAGAACGCCCCGCCGCAGGCCATCCCCTCGACGGCGGCGACGACCGGCTTCCACAGGTCGTTGGCCTTGGGGCCGATCGCGAGCAGCGGGTCGTCGATCGTGTACGGGGAGGAGGGCTGGGGCACCTCCCCCACGGCGGTCCGGTCGATCCCGGTGGAGAAGGCCCGCCCGCCGGCGCCGGTGACGACGATCGCGCGGACCCCGTCCTCGTACCGGAAGCCCCGCCAGACGGCGCCCAGCGCGCGGGCCATGGCGGGGGTGATCGCGTTGTGCCGCTCGGGCCGGTCGAGGGTGACGACGGCGACGCCGGTCTCCTCGTCCCGCTCGACCGTGATGCCGGGGCCGCTCATCCGCGCTCCAGGAGCCAGCGCGGGACGACGACGCCGTCGATCTCGGCGAAGGCCACCCGCACCGGGGCCCCGATCCGGAGCCGGCTCGGGTCGACGGAGTCGAGCGGGGCGTCCGGGGTGGCGACCACGTTGCCGACGAGGCGGATGCGGGGCGCGTCGGCGAGTTCGACGATCACCGCGTTGTACGGGGCCTGGGCGGCGTAGTCGGGCAGCAGGGGCGGGTGGGGGAACACGTACGACCAGATCCGGCCGCGGCCGGACATCGGGCGCCACTCGCTCGCGAACGACTGGCAGTGCGGGCAGCAGGGGCGGGGCGGGAAGCGCAGCTCGCCGCAGTCGGCGCAGCTCTGGACGCGCAGTTCGCCCCGGGCGGCGTACTCCCAGAAGGGGGCGCCGTCCTCGTCGGTGACGGGGGTCAGCATGGGGACCAGCTCCTCAGGCGCGCAGCAGGACGGCGGAGGTGGGGACGCCCTCGCCTGCGGTGACCAGGCAGGTGGCGGCGTCGGGGACTTGGGCGGTGGAGGTGCCGCGGAGCTGCTTCACACCCTCGTTGATGAGGTTGAAGCCGTGGACGTAGGCCTCGCTGAGGCCGCCGCCGC
Source organism: Streptomyces sp. adm13(2018) (assembly GCF_008042145.1). Classification (GTDB taxonomy): domain Bacteria; phylum Actinomycetota; class Actinomycetes; order Streptomycetales; family Streptomycetaceae; genus Streptomyces. Next base: position 9,377 of record NZ_RDBH01000124.1, on the reverse strand, counting down.
CCGTGTTGATGGGCAGCCGGCCGCCGGTCTCCAGGGCGCCGCCCTCGGTGAAGGCGGCGCCCTCGCCGCGGCCGCAGAAGCCGTAGCCCTCCAGGGAGAGGGGGACGAGCGGGGTGAAGGCGTCGTAGATCTGGGCGACGTCGACGTCCTGCGGCCCGAAGTCGGCCTGCTTCCACAGATGGCGGGCGGCGGTCCAGGCGGGGCCCGAGAGCGGGTCGTCGTTCCAGTAGTTGACCATGCCGTGGTGCTGGGCGGGCAGGCCCTGGGCGGCGGAGTGCACGTACACGGGCTTCCGTCGGCAGTCGCGGGCCCGGGCGGCGGAGACGATGACGCAGGCCAGCGCGCCGTCGGTCTCCAGGCAGTTGTCGAAGAGGCAGAGGGGGTCGCTGATCCAGCGCGAGGTCATGTACATCTCGCGGGTCAGCGGGCGCTCGTACATGATCGCGTCGGGGTTCTGGTTGGCGCGGTTGCGGCAGGCCAGGGCCACGTTGAAGAGGTGGTCGCGGGTGGCGCCGTACTCGTGCATGTAGCGCCGGGCCAGCATGCCGATCTCGTCGGCGGGGCGGAGCAGTCCGAAGGGGCGGGTCCACTGGCCGGGGGTGGGCAGCTGGACGGCGGTGTTCTTCCAGGGCCGGGGGCCGCTGCCGCGCTTGCGGGAGCGCCAGGCGACGCCGACGGTGGCCTGGCCGGTGGCGACGGCGGCGGCCAGGTGGCCGACGGTGGCGCAGGAACCGCCGCCGCCGTAGCCGACCTTGGAGAAGAAGGTGACGTCGCCGGCGCCGATGGCCTTGGCGACCTCGACCTCGTCGGTCTCCTCCATCGTGTACGAGGCGAACCCGTCGACCTCGGAGGGCTCGATCCCGGCGTCGTCGAGGGCGGCGAGGATCGCCCGGCAGGCGAGCGTCCTCTCCGACTCGGGGAGTTGTTTGGCGAAGGCCGTCTGACCTATGCCGACGATGGCCGTGGCGTCCTTGAGCACCGGACCTCCTCCTGGGGCAGCACTGCTGACAGCGCGTCAGGCTACAACTAATCTGACGGATAGTCAGCTACAGGGAGGTTGGGTATGGACATGCGCGGCGACCTGGAGTGGGGCACGATCCCCGGTCTCGTCCGAGCGGCCGCCGAGCGCTACGGCGCCCGGGAGGCCGTCGTCGACGGCCGCAACCGGATCAGCTACGCCGAACTCGGCGCCCGCGTCGAACGGGCCGCGGCCGGCTGCCTCGCCACCGGCATACGCACGGGGGACCGGGTCGCGATCTGGGCCCCCAACACCCTCGACTGGATCGTCTCCGCGCTCGGTGCCGTCACCGCCGGCGCCGTCCTCGTCCCGCTCAACACCCGCTTCAAGGGCACCGAGGCCGCCTCCGTCCTCCAGCGCTCCCGCGCCCGCCTGCTCTTCGTCACCGGCACCTTCCTCGGCACCTCCTACGTGGCCTCCCTGCGCCGCTCCGGGGTCGCGCTGCCCGACCTGGAGAAGGTCGTGGTCCTCGGCGACACCGCGCCCGAGGAGTGGACGACCTGGAAGGAGTTCCTCGCCGAGGGCGACGCCGTCCCGGCGGACCGGGTCCGGGCGCGGGCCGCCGCCCTCGCCCCCGCGGCCCCCTCCGACATCGTCTACACGTCCGGCACCACCGGCCGCCCCAAGGGCGCAGTCATCAGCCACGCACAGAGCCTGCGCTGCTACGCGATCTGGTCCGAACTGGCGGGCCTGCGCGAGGGCGACCGTTACCTCGTGGTCAACCCGTTCTTCCACACCTTCGGCTACAAGGCCGGGATCCTCGCCTGCCTGATGCGGGGCGCGGTGATCGTCCCGCAGTCCGTCTTCACCGTCGACACCGTCCTCGCCAACATCGCCGCCGAACGCATCACCGTCCTCCCTGGACCCCCCACCCTCCACCAGTCCCTCCTGGACCACCCGGCGCGCGGCGGCCACGACCTCTCCACCCTCCGCCTGGTCGTGACGGGCGCGGCCGTGATCCCCCTCCGGCTGGTCGAACGGCTCCGCACGGAGCTCGGCGTCGGCACGGTCCTCACGGCGTACGGTCTCTCCGAGGCGAGCGGGATCGTCACCATGTGCCGCCGCGAGGACCCGGCGGAGACGGTGGCCACCACCTCGGGCCGCGCGATCCCCGGCACGGAGGTCCGCGTTTCGCCGACGGGGGAGGTCCTGGTCCGCGGCCACCACGTGATGAGCGGCTACTTCGAGGACGAGCCCGAGACCGCGGCGGCGATCGACGAGGACGGCTGGCTGCATACCGGCGACATCGGGGTCCTCGACGAGGCCGGCAACCTGCGCATCACCGACCGCCTCAAGGACATGTTCATCGTGGGCGGCTTCAACGCCTACCCGGCCGAGATCGAGCAGCTCCTGGGCCTCCACCCGGACATCGCGGACGTCGCCGTGATCGGCGTCCCGGACCCGAGGCTGGGCGAGGTCGGCAAGGCGTTCGCGGTCCGCAGGCCGGGCGCCCGGGTCACGGCGGACGACCTGATCGCCTGGTCGCGCCGCGAGATGGCGAACTTCAAGGTCCCGAGGCAGGTCGAGTTCGTGACCGAACTGCCGAGGAACGCGAGCGGGAAGGTGGTGAAGGGGGAGCTGCGGGGGCGGTGTTGAGGGAAGGGGGAGCTGCGGGGGCGGTGTTGAGG
>NZ_RDBH01000124.1:2985-6631 GCF_008042145.1 Streptomyces sp. adm13(2018) | reverse complement strand
GGGCGCCGGGTCGCCGGGCCCGCGGGTCGCCGGGGCGGCAGGTCACGGGGGTGCCGGGTCCGCTGGGCGCCGGGCCCGCCCCCCCGGGCACGCCGGAGGGGCCGGGCAGGTGCCCGGCCCCTCTTCTGCGGTGGTCCGATCGCGTTGCGCACGGGTCCAGCCCGGACGGATCCCCCTGGTTCCGTCCCGGGCGTCCCCCGGGCCCGTGTGCTCCCCCGTCGACCGGACCGCGGGCCCCGGCGGCTCCCCCGAAGTCGCCGCCGCGGCCTCTCCCCGTCGGGAGTGGTCTACTTCGCCGGTTCGGACGTGGCGTGCATGTCCTTGGTGGCGATGGACTCGTCGCGGTCACCCGTGATCTTCTCGGTGATCGCGTCGATGGCGGGTTCGGACGTGGCGTGCATGTCCTTGGTGGCGATGGACTCGTCGCGGTCACCCGTGATCTTCTCGGTGATCGCGTCGATGGCCGGCTCGGACGTGGCGTGCATGTCCTTGGTGGTGATGAGCGGTTCCTGCTTGATCGGGTCGGTCATGCTCGTCAACTCCTGCGTGTGATGTCCGAGATGGGGGAGATCCGCCCAGCCGTTCCCCCGTGGACAGCTGGGCGAATCTCCGGGGGCCGATCACCCTAGTACTCAGGGGCAGTGGCCCTCATCGGCGACCCGCGTGCCCCCCGACGCGGCGGATCGTCTGAGAAGAGCATGTCGGGTGGCGATAAACGAACGATGAACGCCCTGGCCCGAGACGTCTACGCGGCCGTTGCCGGTGTCAGCAGCGCACGCACCCCGGCGGCCTCCGGGGCTCCGAGGGCGTCGAAGATGCCCAGTGCCTCCTGCCAGCAGACCAGCGCCCGGCCGCTCTGACCGATGCCGAAGAGGGCGCGGCCGAGGACGGTGAGGACGTTGCCCCGCCGCCACTCGCCCCCGATGCCGCGCAGCACCGTGAGGGCCATCTCGGCGTTCGACGCCGCCTGTGCGTGTCGGTGGGCGGCGAGGTCCACCTCGGACAGCCGGAAGAGCGTCATGCCCTCCCACAGCCGCTGCCTGCTGTCGGCGAAGACCGCCAGCGCCTCGCGGAGCTGTTCGGCCGCCGCGGCCAGCTGGGCGTCCTGGGTGAGGGCGAGCCCGAGGGCGTACCGTCCGTTGGCGCCCCGGAGCGCGTGTCCCATCGCGTCGTAGATCTCGGTTCCCTGGCGGGCGAGTGCTATGCCGCTCGGGGTCCGTCCCATGGCCAGGTGGATGCGCGACAGGTTGCAGAGGGCGCTCGCCTCCCCCGGCTGGTCCCCGATCTCGCGGAACCTTTCGATCGCCTGGGTGAGGTACTGCTCGCCCTCCTCGAAGCGGTTCTGGTAGAGCGCGATGATGCCCCGGGCGTTGGCGGACCAGCAGGCCGGCAGCGGATCCCCGGCCCCGTCCGCGTGCGGCAGGGCGAGTTCGGCGTCCCGGTCCGCCTCCGCGAAGCGGCCCGCCGTGTGGTGGACCCCCGCGAGGACCATGAGCGCGCGGCCCTCGGCCCTGGCGTCGGCGTGGCTGCGCGCCGCATCACGGACGACGACCCCGGTCGCCTCGAACTCCCTGGAGTTCGCCCCCGACTCCCCGAGGTCCAGCGACGCCCACAGCAGGTCCACCCCGCGGCGCAGTGTCGTCGGGGACGCGGCCGACTGGCGGACGCAGGCCAGGAGGCAGTTCGCCTCCGCGTAGAGCCAGTCCTGCGCCTCGTGGCGGTCGGTGAAGGACAGGCCCTCGTGCGCCGTGGGCTCCAGGTGGTCGACCAGGCGGTCGCCGGGCCGCTCGATCGCGTACACCCCCGCCGCCGTCGACAGGTAGAAGTCCAGGAGCCGGGAGAGCGCCGCGTCCTTCTCCGACGGCGGCTGCTCGTCGCGGTCCGCGCACGCACGCGCGTAGAGCCGCACCAGGTCGTGGTAGCGGTAGCGGCCGGGCGCCGCGGACTCCAGGAGGGACGTGTCGACCAGCGCCTCCAGGAGGTCCTCGGTGTCCCAGAGCGGCCGGTCGAGGACCGCCGCGGCCGCCGCGAGCGAGATGTCCGGGCCGTCGGCGAGGCCGAGCAGGCGGAACGCGCGGGCCTGGGCCGGTTCCAGCTGCCCGTAGCCGAGTTCGAAGGTGGCCTTGACCGCGAGGTCGCCCGCCTGGAGCTCGTCGAGCCGGCGCCGCTCGTCGGCGAGCTTCGCCGCCAGCACCGAGACCGTCCAGGTGCGGCGCGCCGCCAGGCGGGACGCGGCGATGCGGATGGCCAGCGGCAGGAACCCGCAGGCCGCCACGACGTCCAGCGCCGCCTCCCGCTCCGCCTGGACCCGCTCGGCGCCGACGATCCGGGTGAAGAGCTGGAGCGCCTCCTCGGGGGACATCACGTCGAGGTCCACCAGGTGCGCTCCGGCCAGGTCGACCATTCGGATGCGGCTGGTCACCAGCGCCGCGCAGCCCGCCGTGCCCGGCAGCAGCGGGCGGATCTGGGCCGCGTCCCGGGCGTTGTCCAGGAGGACCAGGACCCGCCGGCCGTCGAGGGTCGAGCGGTAGAGCGCCGCCCGGTCGTCGAGGGAGTCCGGGATGGCCGAGTCGGGGGTGCCGAGGGCGCGGAGGAAGGAGCCCAGGACGGTCTCGGGCGCGGCGGCGCGCGAGCCAGCGCCCTGGAGGTCGACGTACAGCTGCCCGTCCGGGAAGTGCGGCCGTGCCTCGTGCGCGACGTGCACGGCGAGCGTCGTCTTGCCGACCCCGCCGATGCCGGCCAGCGCCGACACCGCCATGACGTGCCCCTCGGCGGTGGCCAGCCGGGCGCCCAGCTCCCGTACGAACGGGGCGCGGCCGGTGAAGTCCGGGACCGTCGCGGGGAGTTGCGCGGGACGGGCGACGGGCGGGGCGGCCGGTCCTGACTCCTCGACAGGGCGGGCGAGTTCGGCGTCGGCCTGGAGGATGCGCTGCTGGAGCCGGGAGAGTTCGGGTGTGGGATCGACACCCAGTTCGTCGGCGAGCAGCCGTCGTGTGTCCGCGTACACGGCGAGCGCCTCGGCCTGCCGGCCGCTCCGGTAGAGGGCGAGCATCAGCAGCTCGCGGAGCCGCTCCCGCAGGGGGTGCGCGGCGGTGAGGGCGGTCAGCTCGGAGACGGCCTCCGCATGCGCGCCGACCTCCAGGTCGATGTCGAGCCGGGTCTCCAGGAGGGTGAGCCGCCACTCCTCCAGCCGGGTCCGCTGCGTGTCGGCGTACGGCCCGGGCACGGAGGCCAGCACCTCGCCGTTCCACAGGTCCAGGGCCTCGGCGAGCCGGTCGCGGGCGCCCGCGCGGTCCCCGGCGGCCCGCAGCTTCTCGGCCTCGGCGCCGAGCTCCTGGGCGGTGTCGACGTCGAGGGAGGCGGCCGGGGTGCGCAGGGCGTAGCCGCCGGACTCGCTGACGAGGACCTCGGGTCCGAGGGCCTTGCGGAGCCGGGAGGCGTACGTCCGCACGGCCGCGAGGGCCTGCGAGGGGGACTCCTCGCCCCAGAGGGCGTCGATGAGTTCGGCGGCGGTGGCGGTGCGCCCGCCCCGCAGGAGCAGCGCGGCGAGCAGGGCCCGCTGCTGGGGGGAGCCGGTGGGCACCGGCTCGCCACCCCGCCAGGCCCGGACGGGCCCGAGCACGGCGAACCGGAGGGGGCCGGGGGC
>NZ_RDBH01000124.1:0-2885 GCF_008042145.1 Streptomyces sp. adm13(2018) | reverse complement strand
GGCTTCTCCGTGGGCTTCTGGGTGGGGGCCGTGCCCTCGGGCGTCTCGCAGGTGGCCTCGGCGAGCGACACGGTGCCGTTGACCTCGGCGACGCCGAGCTTCAGCGGGTCGACCTCCACCTTCAGTTCGAGGGCGGTGGCCGCGGCCGTGCGCGAGGTCGTGGAGGTGCGGGACAGGTCGAGGGTCACCTTGCCGACCTGGGGCACGTCGACCTCGGTCCGGCCGGCGGTGGAGAGCGTGGTCTTCTTGCCGAAGACGATGACGTGCCCGAGGACGTTGGACTCGGCCACCGGCTTGCGGCCGACCTCGCAGAGGGCCTTGGAGGTCACCTTCTCGACCTCGATGAGCGAGAGCAGCGGGATGCCGGGGACGTGGACCCGGGCCTTGACGAGGTTCACGTACCCCTCGGCCTTCTCCTCGTCCACGGTGGCCTTCGAGGTGGCGACGTCGGCGGCGAGCACGTCGATCGGCTTGTCGCCCTCGGCCCCCCGCACCTTCACGGAGAGCGCGGTCTGGTTCTCGGTCTCCGGGGCCTTCACCTCGTTGAGGGAGACCCGCAGCGGCACGTCGACCGTCTTGTTCAGGAGGGAGACGTCGAGGCCGGTCCGCAGGACGACGGCGGTGGCGCGCCCTTCGCCGCCCGACGCCTGTGCCGCCGGGGCCGCGAGAAGCACGGGGCCGACGGCCAGGGCGGCGACGGTCGCGGCGGCGGCGGTCCGGCGTACGGGCATGCGGAAGGTGTTGCTGTTCAAGGTGGTGGAACCCCCACAAGAGACATGGCGTCGCCGGCCGCTCACCACGGGGACGGTGGGTCGGCGCGGACTCGGCGACTTGAGACACCGGAATCTTTACGCACGGAGAGTGAACCCGCGGTCGCCTGACGTGAGTTCACTCCAAAGGGGGGTTTCCGTGTTCATATTCGATTGTTTTCGCCACAACCGTTCCCGGGCGTCACGCGTCTTGCGCACGAGAGGCCGGAAGCGGACGCCCCGGCGAATGGTGTGAACGATCCGCCACGCGCCGGGGTAACGGATCGTCAACCCGGCGCACGGGCCGGGAGCGGCCGGAACGGAGCGGTCAGCTCGCGCGCCAGTACCCGAGCGCGTGGACGCGCTCCTTGGGGAGGGCGAGCTCCTTGCGCGCGTACGTGGCGAGGGTGCGGGTGGTCGCGGTGTCGCAGGCGATCCAGACGTACGGGTCGGAGTCCGCGAGGGCCGGGAGTTCGGCCTTCACCCGGGAGACCAGGTCGGCCCCGCCGTCCCGGCGCGGCACCCGGCGCAGTTCGTGGTGCTCGGGGTCGAGCCGGAACGGCAGCTCCCCGTCGGAGGCGTGCTGGGTCTCGAACCAGACGGTGGCGGGGACCCCCGGGAGGGCGTCGAGCAGGGAGTTGACGGCGGGCAGCGACGCCGGGTCGCCGACCACGAGCAGTCGTCCGGGACGGGGATCCGGGGCGTCGAAGCCGGTCCCCTGGAGGGTCGCCTCGACGATGTCGCCGGGGGCGCAGGCGCGGGCCCAGCGACTGGCGATGCCGTCGTGGAGCGCGAACTCCAGGCTGAAGGTGCCGGCCTCCTGGTCGGGATCCACCAGGGTGTACGCGCGCTGGTGCGGCTTGCCCGCGTCCTCGAACCAGAGCCGGACCCACATCGTGGGGTGGATCCCGGCGGCGGCGAGCAGACCGCCGTCCGTGAAGTGCACCCGGCGGTAGTCCTCGGTGACCTGCTCGGCCCCCGTCACGGTGAACGTGAAGTCCTTGCCCCGGAACAACTTGAGAACGGCACCCTGCCAGCCGTGACCCACGGCAATCCCCTCCCCTGAACTCCTGTAGATTAATTTAGGTCAGCCTAACCTAATAAGTACGCAGAAGACATGGCCGAAGACCATGTCGGTGACAAGGACGGGATCGGGGTCTCCGTGAGCATCGACGTCTACCGGGACGCGTGGGGCGTGCCCCATCTGCGCGCCGCGGACGAGGACGAACTCGCCTTCGCTCAGGGGCGGGTCACCGCCCGCGACCGGGCCTGGCAGCTGGAGGTCGAGCGGCACCGCGCGCAGGGCACCACGGCGGCCTTCCTCGGCGCCGCCGAGCTCGGGTGGGACACCTTCGCCCGGCGCGCCCGGCTCGCCGACACCGCCCGCCGCTGCTTCGAGCGGCTGGAACGCGAGGACGCCGGGACGGCGGCCTGGGTGCGCGCCTACGCGGACGGGGTGAACGACGGCCTCGCGGACGGGGCGGCCCGGGCGCCCGAGTTCGCCGGGACCGGCCTCGCCCCCGGCCGGTGGGAGCCGTGGACCCCGCTCGCCGTCTGGCTGACCACCCACATCCTGTTCGCCGGCTTCCCCACCAAGCTGTGGCGCGAGGAGGTCGCCCGGCGGCTCGGCGAGGAGTGGACGGAGCTCTTCGCGACCGACGGACCCGGCACGTCCGGCTCCAACGGCTGGCTGGTCGCGGGCGGGCGGACCGCGAGCGGGGCGGCGCTGGTGGCGGGCGACCCGCACCGCTTCATCGAGGCACCCGGCGTCTACCAGCAGATCCGCCTCGCCTGCCCCGCGTACGACGTGGTGGGCATCGCCGTGCCCGGCATCCCCGGACTCGCCCACTTCGGCCACACCGGGGCCGCGGCCTGGGCGATCACCAACGCGATGTCGGACTACCAGGACCTCTACCGGGAGCGGCTGCGGCGGCTCCCGGACGGCGGGCTGGAGGCGTACGGCCCCGAGGGCTGGCGCCCGGCCGCGGCGCACACCGAGACGATCGAGGTCGCGGGCGGCGAACCGGTCGTCGTCGAGGTCGTCGAGACCGACCGCGGCCCGGTGATCATCGGGATCGACGACGAACCGGCCGACGGGACGGCGCCGGGGGACGTAGCCGATACGGCGTCGGGGGA
>NZ_RDBH01000123.1:2986-8491 GCF_008042145.1 Streptomyces sp. adm13(2018) | reverse complement strand
TTGGGAGCCCGCTCCGTCGGAGCCCGCTCAGTGGGAGCCCGCCCCGTCGGAGCCCGCTCAGTGGGAGCCCGCCCCGTCGGAGCCCGCTCAGTGGGAGCCCGCTCCGTCGGAGCCCGCTCAGCGGGAGTACGCCGAGTGGGAGCCCGCCCGGCCGGAGCCCGTCCATTGGGAGCCCGCTCAAGCGGAGTCCACCGAACCGGAGTCCACCGCGTGGGATTCCGCCGAGTGGGAGCCCGCTCCCGCACCGGTCTTCGTCGACCAGTCCGGTCTGCGCAGCCGGCTGATGCGGCGCTTCGGCTGGCCGGTCTCCGTCCTCGGTGCGATCCTGGCCGCCGTCATGGGCAGCAGTCTCATCGGCATGCAGTCGGACGCTCCCGCCATGGACATACCGCCCAAACCCTCCTACCAGCCCGCCAGGGGCCCTCTGGTGCCCTCCCTCCTCTAGCGGGTCGGTCCACCGACACCTCGTCCGCGGGCCTCGGCCATCGCCCCGCTCGCGGACCCCGGCCGTCACCCCGGCCGTCGCACCGCCCGTCACGTCGGCCACCCGCCACGTACGCCGCACGTCGACCGCGCCCATCCGGCCCCCTCGTCGAGCGCGGGCATCACCCCTTCCATGGCAAACCGGGACACCGTGCCGCCCGGAGCAACGCCTGCGGTCCGGGCCGAGCCTGCCCGCCCCGTCCGCACCACCCATCTCCAGGAGCGTCCTTGTCCCGCCACCAGCGTCAGCGTCGTCGGCAGTCCCTGCTGAGACCGCGCCGCCTGGCTGCGCCCCCGCTGCGCTTCTTCATGCCGCTGTCCCTGCTGGCCTGCCTGCTCGCGCTGCTCGTGCTCCGCGGCCTCGCCACCAACGAGGCGTTCCACGACACCCGGGTCGCGACCTCGGTCGACAAGACCACCGTGCCGGAGAACCTGCTCAAGGGCGGCCCGGTCATCGACGCGCGCGGCGAGAAGAACGAGCGCCCGGTGAGCTACCGGATCCCCGACCACACCGTCGTCCTGAGCTTCGACGACGGCCCGTCGCCGGAGTGGACCCCGAAGATCCTGGACGTGCTCGCGGCCCACGACATCCGCGCGGACTTCTTCGTGACCGGCGCGATGACCACCCGCCACCCCGAGCTGATCCGGCAGATCGTCGCGGGCGGCCACGAGATCGGCGTGCACAGCTTCACCCACCCCGACCTCGTCTACCAGTCCGAGACCCGGATCAGCTGGGAGCTGGCGCAGACGCAGCTCGCCCTGGCCGGCGTCGCGGGCGTCCACAGCGCGCTGTTCCGGCCGCCGTACTCCTCCGACGCCTCCGCGCTCGACGACTGGAACTACCCGGTGATCAAGTACGTGGGTTCCCACGGCTACCTCACCGCGTTCATCGACCGCGACACCCACGACTGGAAGCGCCCCGGCGTCGACGCGATCGTCGAGGCCGCGATGCCGCGCAAGCCCGGCGACGGCGAGCTGGTCCTGCTGCACGACGCCGGCGGCGACCGCGCCGAGACCCTGGCCGCGCTCGAACAGATCATCGTGAAGCTGAAGGGCGAGGGGTACCGTTTCGCCACGATCTCCGAGGCCCTCGGCGCCACCAACGCCACCGTGCCGGTCGACGGCTACCAGCTGTGGGCGGGCAAGGGCTACATCTGGGCCACCCACGTCGCCGTGCTCACCCTGCCGGTGCTGGTCGCCCTGCTGGCCGTCGTCGGCTTCCTCAACTTCGGCCGCTTCGCGCTGATGCTCGTCCTCGCACCCCTGCACGCCCGGCGCTCCCGGCGACGCGACGCCTGGGGGCCGCCCGTGACCGAGCCGGTCACCGTCCTCGTACCGGCCTACAACGAGCGCGAGTGCATCGCGAACACCCTGAACTCCCTCGCCGCCAGCGACTACCCGATCGAGGTGCTCGTCATCGACGACGGCTCGACGGACGGCACCGCGGACATCGTCGAGGAGATGGACCTGCCCTTCGTCCGGCTGATCCGCCAGCCCAACGGCGGCAAGTCCAGCGCACTGAACACCGGCATCGCCGCCGCCTCGTACGACATCATCGTGATGATGGACGGCGACACCGTCTTCGAGCCGTCCACCGTGCGCGAACTGGTCCAGCCCTTCGGCGACCGGACGATCGGCGCCGTCGCGGGCAACGCCAAGGTCGGCAACCGCGACAGCCTCATCGGGGCCTGGCAGCACATCGAGTACGTCCTCGGCCACAACCTGGACCGCCGGATGTACGACATGCTCAACGTCATCCCGACCATCCCCGGCGCGGTCGGCGCCTTCCGCCGGGAGGCCCTGCGGCGGGTCGGCGGGATGAGCGACGACACCCTCGCCGAGGACACCGACATCACCATGGCGGTGCTCTGCGACGGCTGGCGGATCGTCTACGCCGAGCGCGCCCGCGCCTGGACCGAGGCACCCGCCAGCCTCCAGCAGCTCTGGTCCCAGCGGTACCGCTGGAGCTACGGCTCCATGCAGGCCATGTGGAAGCACCGCCGCGCCGTGACCTCCCGCGGTCCGGCCGGGCGCTTCGGCCGCCTCGGGCTGCCGCTCGTCGTGCTGTTCGGCGTGGTCGCCCCGCTGCTCGCCCCGCTGGTCGACCTGTTCCTGCTGTACGGCGTGCTCTTCGCGGACGCCCCGATCACCCTCGCCAGCTGGGGCGGCTTCATCCTGCTCCAGGCCGTGCTGTCCTGGTACGCCTTCCGGCTCGACGGCGAGAAGCCGCTGCATCTGATCAGCCTGCCGATCCAGCAACTGGTCTACCGGCAGCTGATGTACATCGTCCTGCTCCAGTCCACGATCACCGCACTGACCGGTGGCCGGCTGCGCTGGCAGAAGCTCCGGCGCACCGGCGAGGTCGCCGTACCGGTGGAGGCCTGACCATGACCGCGTCCTTCGAGTTCGGCCGACACCAGGAGACCCTGGCGCTGAGGATCCCCGCCACCCTGCGGCAGGAGTCCCAGCCGGAGCCGGAGCTGTCGTCGCCGGAGCCGTCCGCACCGGCCCCGCGCAGGCCCGGCCGGGACCTCTACCTCGACCTGCTGCGCGCGCTGGCGCTGGTCCGCGTGGTGATCTACCACAACTTCGGCTGGTTCTGGCTGCCCGTCGTCTTCCCCTCCATGGGCGTGATGTTCGCGCTGGCCGGCTCGCTGATGACCCGCTCGCTCGGCAGCCGTCCCGCCCCGGGCGTCATCCGGGGCCGACTGCGCCGGCTGCTGCCGCCGATGTGGCTGTTCGGCGCGATCGTCCTCACCCTGGAGATCATCGACGGCTGGGGCCCCGACGCCGAGGGCCACCCCGAGTGGTGGTGGGGGAAGCTGCTCTTCTGGCTGATGCCGCTGAGCACCCCGCCGTACGCCGAGTCGCTGAACGGCTTCGGCGGACTCGTGGAAACGGGCTGGGCGGTCCAGGTCGTCGTCCCGCTCTGGTACCTCCGCGCCTACCTCTGGTACGTCCTGCTGTCCCCGCTGATGCTGTGGGCGCTGCGCCGGATGCCGGTGGTCACGCTGGCCGTGCCGCTCGCGGTGACGGCCGTGCTGAACACCGTCCTGATCGACCAGGAGTTCCTCTACGGCCGCGTGCGGGAGAACCTCAGCGACTTCGCCATGTTCGGCTCGTGCTGGATCCTCGGCATGGCCCACCAGGAGGGCCTGCTCAAGAAGATCCCGCAGTACGTCGTGCCGTCCGTCGCGCCGCTGGTCATGGTGGCCGGCTGGTGGTACCTGCAGACCCGGCCGGTCGATCCGACCGTGCCCACCGACATCGAGAGCTGGCCGATCGCCCAGGCCCTGTGGTCCTTCGGCTTCGTCGCGATCCTGCTCCACGTCAGCCCCTCCTGGGAGCAGTGGCCCCGCCCGCTGGAACGCTGGAACGGCCTGATCGGCCTGCTCAACTCCCGCGCGGTCAGCGTCTACCTCTGGCACGTGGCCGCGCTGGTCGTCGCCGTCCCGCTGATCGACCCCCTCTGGTCCGTCGGCTTCGTCTACGAGCACTTCCAGTGGCTGCTGATGAGCCAGTGGCTCCCGCTGCTGGTGGCGATCCCCCTGATCGGCCTGCTGGTCCTGGCCTTCGGCTGGATGGAGGACGTGGCCGCGAAGCGCCGGCCGCGCCTCTTCCCGTACCCACGCCGCGTACGCGTACGAGGCAGACGCAGAGCGGGCACCTGACCCACGGCACCCGGACCGCCCCGCGGCCGCTCCCTCCCCGGAGGGAGCGGCCGCGGCGGGTTTTCCGGGGCGCGTGCTTCTCCTGGGTCATCGTCTCCCCGATCATGGGACGACGGGTGGCCTTTCGGTCGGGGTGGGGGTGGCCCGATGCTGATCCGGACCAGAACCCGGTGCGACGGCGCATCAGGGGGAGGTCGTTCGCGGCAACCAGCTCTGAACGGAGAAGACTCGTGATCGTCGGAGTTCTCAAAGAAGCGCGGGACGGTGAGAAGCGTGTCGCGGCCACGCCTGCCACGATCGAACAGGTCCGCACACTCGGGTACGAGGTCCTCGTCGACCCCGGTGCGGGCGCCGCGGCCGGATTCGCCGACAGCGCCTACGAAGCCGCCGGCGCGCGGATCGGGGACGCGGTCGCCGCGGACGTGGTCCTCGGGGTGAACGCCCCCGGCCCCGCGCAGCTGGACGCCGTACGGCCGGAGGCGACGGTGATCGCGCTGTTCGCGCCCGCGTTCGACCCGGCGATGGTCGAGGATCTGGGCCGGCGCCCCTTCACCGCCCTGTCGATGGACGCCGTACCGCGCATCAGCCGGGCGCAGTCCATGGACGTGCTGTCGTCGATGGCGAACATCGCGGGCTACCGGGCGGTGGTGGAGGCCGCGCACGAGTTCGGGCGGTTCTTCACCGGCCAGGTGACCGCCGCGGGCAAGGTGCCCCCGGCGAAGGTACTCGTGGCCGGTGCCGGGGTCGCGGGCCTCGCGGCGATCGGCACGGCCGGCTCGCTCGGCGCGGTCGTACGGGCGACCGACCCGCGGCCCGAGGTGGCCGACCAGGTCCGCTCGCTGGGCGGCGAGTACCTGTCGATCGCGTCTCCGGAGGTCGAGGTCTCCGCCACCGGCTACGCCAAGGAGATGGGGGACGACTACAAGGCCCGTGAGGCCGAGCTGTACGCCGCGCAGTGCCGCGAGGCCGACATCGTCATCACCACCGCCCTGATCCCGGGCCGTCCCGCGCCCGTCCTGCTCACCGCGGAGATGGTGGCGGACATGAAGCCGGGCTCCGTGGTCGTCGACATGGCCGCGGCCAACGGCGGCAACGTCGTCGGCAGCGTGAAGGGCGGGCGGACCGTCACGGAGAACGGGGTGACGATCCTCGGCTACACCGACCTGGCCGGCCGGCTGCCCGCGCAGGCCTCGCAGTTGTACGGCACGAACCTGGTGAACCTGCTGAAGCTGATGACCCCGGACAAGGACGGCCGGCTCGTCCTGGACTGGGACGACCCGGTACAACGCTCGATCACCGTGGTCCGCGACGGCGAGTCGGCCTGGCCGCCCCCACCCGTCCAGGTCTCCGC
>NZ_RDBH01000123.1:0-2886 GCF_008042145.1 Streptomyces sp. adm13(2018) | reverse complement strand
CCCCGCCGCGGCACCGGCGCCGGCCCCGGCCGTACGGAAGCCGCTGACGGCGGGCCGGAGGTTCGGCGGCGTCGCGCTGGCCGCGCTGCTGCTGTTCCTCGCCGCCGGGTTCGCCCCGGCGGCGCTGCTGCCCCACCTGACGGTGTTCGTGCTCGCGATCGTGATCGGCTACTACGTCATCGGCCACGTCCACCACGCCCTGCACACACCGCTGATGTCGGTGACCAACGCGATCTCCGGGATCATCGTGGTCGGCGCGCTGCTCCAGATCGGGCACGGGAGCACGGTGGTCACGGTGCTGTCCGCCGTGGCGATCCTGCTGGCCAGTATCAACGTCTTCGGCGGCTTCGCGGTGACGCGTCGCATGCTCGCCATGTTCAACCGGAGCTGACATGTCTGCGAACCTTGCCGCCCAGGCGGCCTACCTCGTCGCCGCGCTGCTCTTCATCCTGGCGCTGGCGGGACTCTCCAAGCACGAGTCGGCCCGGCTCGGCAACGCCTTCGGCATGCTCGGCATGGGCATCGCGCTCGTCGCGTCCGTGCTGCTCGCCGTCGACGGCGACATCGGCACGGCGAGCCTCGGTCTGATGGCCGCCGCCATGCTGATCGGCGCGCTGATCGGCCTCCAGCGGGCCCGAGGCGTCGAGATGACCGGCATGCCCGAACTGATCGCGCTGCTGCACTCCTTCGTCGGCCTCGCCGCCGTCCTGGTCAGCTGGAACGGCTACCTCAACGTCGAACACCGGCCGGACGGCGAGGAGGCCCGCGCCCTGGAGGCCCTCGGCACCCTGGGGATCCACCACGCCGAGGTGTTCATCGGCCTGTTCATCGGCGCGGTGACCTTCACCGGCTCCATCGTCGCCTACCTGAAGCTCTCCGCGAAGATCGACTCCAGGCCGCTGACGCTGCCGGGCAAGAACGCCCTCAACCTCGGCGCGCTCGGCCTCTTCGCCGTCCTGACCGTGTGGTTCGTGACCGCGCCCGCGCTGTGGCTGCCGATCGCCGTCACCGCCGTGGCGCTCGCCCTCGGCTGGCACCTGGTCGCCTCGATCGGCGGCGGGGACATGCCGGTGGTCGTCTCCATGCTCAACAGCTACTCCGGCTGGGCCGCGGCGGCCTCCGGCTTCCTCCTCGGCAACGACCTGCTGATCATCACCGGCGCCCTCGTCGGCTCCTCCGGCGCCTACCTGTCGTACATCATGTGCAGGGCGATGAACCGCTCCTTCCTCTCCGTGATCGCCGGCGGCTTCGGCATCGAGGCCCCGGCGGGCTCGGACGTCGACTACGGGGAGCACTCGGAGATCACCGCGGAGAGCACCGCCGAACTCCTCGCCTCCGCCCGCTCCGTGGTCATCACACCCGGCTACGGCATGGCCGTTGCCCAGGCCCAGTACCCCGTCGCCGAACTCACCTCCAAGCTGCGGGCGAAGGGCGTCGACGTACGGTTCGGCATCCACCCGGTCGCCGGCCGGCTGCCCGGCCACATGAACGTCCTGCTCGCCGAGGCCAAGGTGCCGTACGACATCGTCCTGGAGATGGACGAGATCAACGAGGACTTCGAGAAGACCGACGTCGTCCTGGTCATCGGCGCCAACGACACCGTCAACCCCGCCGGAGCCGAGGACCCGTCGAGCCCGCTCGCCGGCATGCCGGTCCTCACCGTCTGGGAGGCGGGCCGGGTCATCGTCTTCAAACGGTCGATGGCCTCGGGCTACGCCGGCGTGCAGAACCCGCTGTTCTTCCGCGAGAACACCTCGATGCTCTTCGGCGACGCGAAGGCCCGGGTCGAGGACATCGTCGGCGCGCTCTGAGGAGAGCGACAGGGGACGGGACCGGAGTGCGCGCCCGCGCTCCGGTCCCGTCCCCTGTGCTCCGGGTGGCCCCGTGACCGTGCGGGGGCCGGGCTCCCGGGTGACCATCGACGTGACCGGGAAGCGGGGGACGCCGGAGAGACGGAGACCGCCATGGCAGCAGCTTGGGAACCCCGGCCCGCGGCCGGAGCCGACGCCGACGGGCCCGAATGGCGGCCGGTGCTGGACGTGCCGCCGCCCGGGCGCCAGCGCCGCTGGACCGTGCTGCTGCGCTGGCTCCTGCTCCTGCCGCAGTTCGTCGTCGTCGCCCTGCTGTCCCTCCTCGCGTTCTTCGTCACGATCGCGGGCTGGTTCAGCGCCCTGGTCCTGGGCCGGCTGCCCGACCCGATCGCGTCCTTCCTCGGCTCGGTCCTCGCCTACCAGACCCGGGTCACGGCCGACGCGACCCTGCTCGTCGACCGCTACCCGCCGTTCTCCTTCGACGCCCCCGACTACCCGGTGCGCATCGAACTCCGCGCCACCCCGCTCAACCGGCTCGCCGTCCTCTTCCGGCTGATCCTGATGATCCCGGCGGCCGTCGTCAGCAGCCTCGCGATGTCCGGCTGGTTCGCCGTCGCCTGGGTGTTCTGGCTGATCGGCATCGTCCTGGGCCGGCTCCCCGAACCGGTCTTCGGAGCCACCGCGGCCGTCGTGCGGTACCGCATGCGCCTGACGGCCTACGCCAGTCTGCTGACCCCGGTGTACCCCAAGGGAGTCCTGGGCGACGGCCCCGAGACCGCCGGGCTCCCCGCGTACTCCGCGACCCGACCGCTGCGGCTGAGCACCGGCGCGCAGGTCCTGGTCTGGCTCTTCCTGCTCCTGGSGCTCGCGGCCCTCCTGGTGCGCCGCCGCCGCTGGCCCGAGGCCGTCTACGTCGGCCTCAGCCTGTGGGCGCTGGGGACGTCGTACTGGTACCAGTCCCTTCCCCGGGCGACCCTGCTGTGGTGGCCCCTGTGGATCGTGCTCGCCGCCTGGACCCTCCGCTCGCCGCGCTTCCGGACCGCGTACTTCTGCCTCGTGGCGCCCCTGTCGACGC
>NZ_RDBH01000122.1:5471-7458 GCF_008042145.1 Streptomyces sp. adm13(2018) | reverse complement strand
ACCCCACGGGCCCCACCCGACCCGAGTGAACCCCACGGGCCCCACCCGACCCGAGTGACTCACGTCACTTTCACCGTCTCCCGGGTTTCCGTTATCCGCGTCCCGCTCCAGGCTCTCCTCTGCGCAATCACCTCCAACGAACGGGACGGTCGGCGTGCGGCAGAGCACAGGAATCGAGCGGGACACCGAGCTGGTCCTCGCGGCGCGGAACGGCGACCCGTGGGCACGGGAGCAGCTGGTCACCGCCCACCTGCCCCTGGTCCACACCACCGTGGCGGTCGCCATGAACGGCCGCCACGGTGCCGAGCACGTCGAGCACGTCGTACGGGAGACGATGCTGCGCGCCCTCGACGGCCTCGCCACCCTGACCGACCCCGGGGTCTTCCGGCCCTGGCTGGTCGCCATCGCCGTGGACGGGATCCGCCGCCACCGCCACCAGCAGCCCGCCGGGTACGCCCACGGGTACGACGCCGGACAGTGGCCCGGGCACGGACCGGCCCAGGAGATCACCGACGCGGCCCAGTGGCTGGACCCGGACGACGGCGAACTCCTGGCCCTCTGGTGGCTGGAGTGCGCCGGCGAACTGACCCGCTACGAGACGGCGGCCGCGCTGCGCTGGCCGGCCGAGGAGGCACCGGCCCGCTTCGACGCGGTACGGGCCCGGCTCGACGCCGCCCGGGTCGTCGCCGCGGCCCTCGCCGGCAACCCCGCCTGCCCCTTCCTCGGCCGCGAGGCCGCCGACTGGGACGGCCGGCCCTCCGCCCCGTGGCGCGACCACCTCGCCCACCACACGCTCGGCTGCGGGCACTGCACCCCGCGCTGGCACGCCCTGGTCCCCGCCGAGGCCCTCCTTTCCGCAGCCTCGCCCATGGGCGCGGCAGGAGGAGACGAGGCCGGGCGCGGCCGGGCGGCGGCCTCCGCCTTCGCCGCCGCGCCGACGGCTCACGGCTTCGTCCCCGACGCGTACGCGGCCGCAGGCCACGCCCCCCACCGCGCGCCGGAGCACACCGACCCCTCCGCGACCAGCGCGGGGGGCGGGGACCAGGGCGGGCCAGCGCGGGGTGCAGTGCCCGCAGCCGAGCGTGTGGTGGGCGAGGTGGTCGCGCCACGGGGCGGAGGGCGGTGAAGACCACCCCGCCGCGCACCGCGGCGCCCACCCCCGACACGCGGCCGAGCCGGCCCGGCTCCGGCACGGGCTCCGGCGGCGAGACCGGGAACGGGACGGGCGCCGGCCAGAACGACCAGGGCCCGAGCTCCGAGGCCGAGCAGGTCATCGCCCTGGTCAACGCCGAGCGCGCCAAGGCCGGTTGCGGCCCGCTGAGCGCGAACGCGACCCTCACCAGGGCCGCGCAGGGCCACTCCGAGGACATGGCGGCCCGCGACTTCTTCGACCACACCAACCCCGACGGCGCCGGCCCGGGGGAGCGGGTGACGGCCGCCGGGTACCCGTGGTCGACGTACGGCGAGAACATCGCCATGGGGCAGAGCTCCCCCGAGCAGGTCATGGAGTCCTGGATGAACAGCCCGGGCCACCGCGCGAACATCCTCAACTGCGACTTCAAGGAGATAGGCATCGGCATCCACTCCCAGGGTGGCCCGTACTGGACCCAGGTCTTCGGCGCCCGCTGACGGAACGGGACGGGACCGGATCGGATCGGACCGCACCGGAGCAGACGGGACCGGATCGGACCGGACGGGACCGGACGGGACGGGTCCGGCCGTCCGGCGTGTCAGGGGCGCCCCCCGCCCGTACCGTGGACCCGTGGGGAGCCGCGTGCCGCCCCGAGGATCCGACGACCAGGAGCGCCGCACCGTGACCGCCCGCGAACCCCGTCCCCTCCGCAGCGAGCGAAGGCGCCGGCACCGTCTCGCGGTGCCGGCCCTGGCCGGCCTCCTCGCCGCCGTGACGGGCTGCACCACGCCGGCGGAGGGCAGAGCCGACTCCGCCCCCTCCTCCCTGCCGCCCTCCGCCGGCGTGGTGCAGCCC
>NZ_RDBH01000122.1:0-5371 GCF_008042145.1 Streptomyces sp. adm13(2018) | reverse complement strand
GGCGGAGACTGCTGCCGCTCTCGGCCCAGCACGTCCTGGCGATGATCGCCGCCCCCGTCTCCACCGTCTTCCTCGTCGCCGGCACCCTGAAGATGCCGCCCGCCGCGACGGCCTCCCTGCTCAGCGCGGTCCTGCTGCTGTGCGGTGCGGGCGCCCTGCTCCAGTCCCTCGGCGTCTGGCGGATCGGCGGACGCCTGCCGTTCGTCATGCTGCCCGGCGGCGCGGCGACCGCGCTGTTCCTCCAGATCGCCCAGGAACACGGGCCGGCGACCGCCTCCGGCGCCGTCCTCCTGGCCGCCGCGCTGCTCCTCGCCGTCCTGCCCCTGTACGCCCGGGTCGTACGGCTCTTCCCGCCCCTGGTCATGGGCGTCACCGTGCTCCTCATCGGGATCGCGATGATCCGGGTCGCGGCCCGACTCGTCACGGGCCCCGACGGCACCGGCGAGCCCCGCGCCGTCCTCCTCGCCGCGCTCACGGTCGCGGCCACCGTCGCCGCGTACGTGTTCCTGCGCGGCGTCTGGCGCCAGACGTCCGTCCTCATCGGCATGGCGACGGGCACCGTCGTGGCCGTGACCACCGGTCTGGGAACCTTCGTCCCCGCCGTCGGCAGCGGCTTCGCACTGCCCGCGTTCCTGCCCTTCGGGACACCGAGGTTCGACCTGCTGGCCGCCCTCCCGCTGCTGGTGTTCAGCCTCACCACCCTGGCCGAGATCACCGGACAGACCGTCCTCAACAGCGAGACCGTCGGCCGCGCCCCCGCTCCCGAACGGGACGTCCCCCGCGTCGCCCGCGCCGACGCCGTCGTCTCCCTGGCCGGGGGCCTGTTCGGCACGTCCCTCATGGTCACCAGCGCCGAGAACATCGGCATCGGCCGGCTCACCGGGGTCCGCAGCCGCTTCGTCACCGCCGGGGCCGGCGCGCTCCTCGTCGCCCTCGGCCTGGCCACCCCCGTGTCCCGGGCCTTGGCCGGCATCCCCGAGGCCGTCGTCGGGGGCTCCGCACTCGTCGTCTACGCCGTGATCGCCGTCATGGGCGTCGAGATGCTCCGCCGCGCCGACCTCTCCGGCACCGGCACGGGCTCGCTGACCGCCGCACTCGCCCTCACCGTGGGACTGCTCCCGCTCCTCACCCCGGACCTCTACGCGGGATTCCCGGGCTGGGCGCGCACCATCCTGGGCAGCGGCGTCGTCGCGGGCACCCTGACGGCCGTCCTTCTCACCCTGCTCCTCGACCGCCTCGCCCCAGGCAACCGCGAGCCCGAGCCGCCGGACCCCCACGCACGGAGATAGGGGCCCGGACGCCCGGACGCGCACGCACCCGGCACACGGACGTCGACGACGCCCACGGCAGGTCAGGGAGAAGTGTCGTCAGTGGGGCGCCGTCACGTCCGGTGCTGCGTGGCGGCGGTCGGGAGGCGTTCGGCGACCTCGTCGCCGAGGCGTTCGAACTCGGACCTGAGGAAGGGGGTGGCGAGCTTCGCCAGCCCCTTGAACCGCAGCGACGCCCGGTAGTTCAGGCGGGTGACCGACGGGGACGCGGCCTCGAACGACAGGTCGTCCGTGGCGGTCACCGTCTTGTTCTCCCCGACGAACCTCAGGTGCGCCGGATCCCGCTCCACCAGCCGGTACTCGAGCTCCGTGGTCCGGCCGCGGAAGCGCGAGGTGTTGTGCCAGCGTGCCCCGGGGCGTACCGGCCCCTCGTCCAGACGCACGCACCGTACGGTTCCGGGATCCCATTCCTCGGTGCGGCTGAAGTCCTCCAGATACGCGACGAGTTCGTCGAGCGGCAGCCCCACGACGAAGTTCCGTTCCACCGTGATCACCGTATGACCTCCGCCTTGTCGTCTACATGACCGTGGTCGTGACCGACCTGACGGACGCCTGCCCCTGGCGCCTGCCGCGAATCACTTCGCGGTCCGGCCCGCGTACGGATGCACTCCCGGCCCTCGCCCAGCGGCCCGCCGCTACCGCACACCTCCGCGCCTCAGGTCGGCCAGGATCTCGCGCGCCGCCCGGGTGCCCGAGGCGAGGGCTCCCTGGAGCGAGCCGGTGGCCCGGTGGTCACCACACACGTACCGGCCCGGCCCGACCCGGCTGGTCCGTGACAGCGGATGGGGCGCGGGCATGGCGGGCAGGGCGTCGTGGACGGTGACGCGGTGGACGAGCTCCCACGCCCCCGTGTCCGTGTCGTACACCTCGCCCAGGGCGCGGGCGACGGCGTCCACGGCCGGGGCGTCGGGCGCGCCGAGGACCGAGGTGGACACCAGCGCCCGTCCGTCGGTGGAGTACCCGGGGTGGACGGCGGTGAGCACACAGCTGTTCAGGAACCTGCGCCGCGAGTCGACCACGAGGACGGGCTCGGCCAGTGGCGGCCGGGCGGCCGCGTGGTAGAGCGTGGTGACGGTCCGGCCGCGCGGGACGTCGAACCCCGGCAGGAGTTCGCCGGCTGCCCGCTGCCCGGTCGCGACGACGACCGTGGGGGAGCGGACCTCGTCCCCGTCGGCGAGTGCGACGCCCTGGGCGGTGAGGGCGGCGACCGGAGCCCCGGTCCGCAGCACGCCGGGGCCCAGCCGGGAGGCCAGCTGGGCGGGTACGGCTCCGATGCCGTCGGCGGGAAGGCACAGGGTGCCGCGCAGCATGCTCCGCCACACGAAGTGGAAGAACCGGGCCGAGGTCTCCAGGTCGTCCTCCAGGAACACCCCGGAGAGGAAGGGCCGGAAGAACGTCTCCACGAGTTCCGTGGAGATGCCCGCGGCGGCGAGCGCGGTGAGGGTCGTGGTGTCGGGTCGCGCCCGCAGCCGGCCGGCCGGGGCGAGCACGTCGCGCGCCGTCAGCGCGCTCAGGGCGAGCAGGTCGCGCCCGGACGCCAGCCGCCCGGGCAGCAGGTCGCCGCTCTCACGGAAACGGCGGCTCGGGTCGGTGAACCGGCGCAGCCCGTCGTCCGTCTGCACGAGGACGCCGGGGGTGAACGGCCGCAGCCGCAGCGCCCGCAGGTCGAGACGGCGCTTCACCTGCGGATAGGAGGTGTTGAAGACCTGGAACCCCCGGTCGAGGGTGAAGCCCGCGACCCGGTCGGTACGCATCCGGCCGCCCACCGTGTCGTCGGCTTCCAGCAGCCGCACCCGCAGTCCGCCGGCCCCGAGGTCCGCGGCGCAGGCGAGCCCGGCGGCCCCGGCCCCGACCACTGTCACGTCGTACCGCTCGTCGTCCGTCGTCCCCATGCAGACCGTCACTCCTCGTCCCTCGTACCGGACTTGACGCCGACGGTCCGCGACCGCCCGCGGGCCGCCACGTTACGCCGGGCGGGGCGGCCCCCGACCCGGGGCGCGCCGCACGGGACCGCGGCGGCACGGCGGGTCCGCCCGGACGCGTCGGCCTCCGGGCCACCTGTCAGCGCAGGTCGAGCCGCATCAGCACCCGGGGGTGTCCGGCCAGGACCGAGGTGGTGTCGGCCGCGTGGACGAACCCGGCGCGCTCGAAGTTCTTCCGGATCCCGGGGTACGCCATCGTCAGATCGACCTTGGCGTCGCCGCTGTCGAGCGGGTACGCCTCGACGGCCGGCGCGCCCTGGGCGCGGGCGAACTCGACCGCGCCGGCGATCAGGGCGTGCGAGATCCCCTGCTTGCGGTGACCGGGGCGCACGCGGACGCACCACAGCGACCAGACCGGCAGGTCGTCCACGTACGGGATCTTCCGGCTGCGCGCGAAGGAGGTGTCGGAGCGGGGCGCCACGGCGGCCCAGCCGACCGGCTCGTCCCCGTCGTAGGCGAGCACGCCCGGCGGGGGTTCCTGACGGCAGAGGTCGGCGACGTACTCCCCGCGGGCCGGCCCGCGCAGCTCGTTGTTGAGCTTGGACGGGATCCGGTAGCTGAGGCACCAGCAGACCGTGGCCCCGGGCGACTTCGGGCCGACGAGGGCGCGGACGTCCTCGAAGTCGGAGGCCGGGCGAACCGAGATCGTCATGGCCCCACGATGCCACGCCGAACCGGAGGCGCGCCTCGGCGCCTTGTAGGGTGCCTGTCAAGGGGGCGGGCATGGATCGGCAGGAGTGGGACGACGACAGCGCGTACCGGTCGGCCGTCCGGCGTACGAGGATCACCATGGCCTTCGCGCTGGCGGCGACGCTGCTGCTGCTCGGGGGCGTGGCCGTCGCGGTCTTCGGCATGACGCTGTTCCTGGACCTCGCGGACTCCCTCAGCCGCTGAGGGACGTCGCCGACAGGGCCTGAGCTGCGAGGAAACCCGGTCGTGACCGGCTGGACCGGTGGGACAGAACGGACCGCGAGGGCCGAGGGCCGGCTCGGCGTCCCGGTGGGTGTTCCCGCGGGTTCGAATCGACGTACCCGCTCTGCGCCGTGGGGGAGGCCGGTGGGAGGGGGCCGTCGGCCGGTGACCGCGATCAGTGCCGCGGTCCCGGTTGCGGAGGGCGCGGGTCGCGTTCGGCGCAGGCGGGCCTGCCCTTCCCGTGGGTGCGCGCGAGGATGGAAGGGTGAACACGTCGGAGAGGTCGGGGCCCGGGCTGCGCGAGCGGATCGGGACCAGCCTGTTCAGCCATGTCGCCGGGCCCACCGGGCCGGAGAACCGCGCCCGAATCCACGGTGCCCCCGGCCCGCGCTGGTTCGGGCCCGAGCGGCCCATCCGTACCGTCCACGGTGACGCGTCCATGTTCATCGGCGGCCTCAGCGCGCTCCTCCTGCAATCACTGCACCCGCGCGCCATGGCCGCGGTCGCCGGGCACTCCGGATTCCGGGGCGACCCCTGGGGACGCCTCCAGCGGACCAGCACCTTCCTCGCGTACACGACGTACGGCACGGCCGAGGACGCCCAGCTGGCCGTGGACCGCGTCCGTGCGGTGCACGAGCGGATCAGGGGGACCACCCCGACCGGCGAGCCCTACCACGCCGCCGATCCCCACCTGCTGTGCTGGGTGCACTGTGCCGAGGTGGACAGCTTCCTGCGCGCGCACCAGCGCTTCGGGGCCGAGCCGCTGGACGGCGCCGGCTACGACGGGTACGTCGCCGACGCGGCGCGGGTCGCCCGCGCCCTCGGCGTCCCCGACCCGCCGTGCGACCGCGCCGCGCTCGCCCTCCGCCTCGCGAGCTACCGCTCCGAGCTGCGCGCCACGCCGCAGGCCCGGGACGCGGCCCGCTTCGTCCTGCGGGAACCCCCGCTGCCGTGGCCGGCCCGGGGCCCGTACGCCGTCCTGGCCTCGAACGCGGTCAGGCTCCTGCCGCCCTGGGCCCGCTCGCTCCTGGGGCTCCACACGGCGCCGTATCTGCCGGACGGCCTCGTCCACCTCTCCGGCCGCGGGCTGACCGGGTCCATCCGCTGGGCGATGGGAGGATCTCAACCACCCCGCGAGGCGTCCACCCC
>NZ_RDBH01000121.1:10602-27190 GCF_008042145.1 Streptomyces sp. adm13(2018) | reverse complement strand
GCCCTTGGGGACGGCCCGCCGGAACCCCCGCCGCCGGCCCGTCCCCAAGGGCCGTACGCCCCGCCCCGTGCGCACCCCCACCGTGCTCCAGATGGAGGCGGTGGAGTGCGGCGCCGCCGCGCTGGCCATAGTGCTCGGCCACCACGGCCGCTTCGTCCCCCTGGAAGAGCTCCGCATCGCCTGCGGCGTCTCCCGCGACGGATCCCGCGCCGGCAACATCCTCAAGGCGGCCCGCGGCTACGGTCTCAGGGCCAAGGGCATGCAGATGGACCTGGCCGCCCTCGCCGGGGTCGGGCCGCCGGCCGTCCTCTTCTGGGAGTTCAACCACTACGTCGTCTACGAGGGCATCGGCCGCCGCCTCGGCCGCCGGGGCGTCCACATCAACGACCCCGCCAAGGGCCGCCGCTTCGTGCCCATGGAGGAGTTCGACACCAGCTTCACCGGCGTCGTGCTCACCTTCGAGCCCGGCGAGGACTTCCGCCGCACCGGCCGGAGGCCCGGCGTCATGAGCGCGATGCCCGCCCGGCTGCGGGGCACCTCGGGCACCCTGCTCGCCGCCGTGCTCGCCAGCCTCCTCCTGGTCGTCGTCGGCGCGGCGATCCCCGCGCTCAGCCGTACGTACATCGACATGTTCCTGATCGGGGAGCAGACCTCGCTCCTCGGCGTCCTCTTCGCGTCCACGGCGGCGGCCCTGCTGCTCACGGCGGTGCTCACCCACCTCCAGCAGGCGAACCTGCTGCGCGGCCGGGTCATCTCCTCCACCCTCGGCAGCGCCCGCTTCCTGCGGCACCTGCTCCGCCTGCCCGTCTCCTTCTTCTCCCAGCGCAACCCGGCCGACCTGGTCCAGCGCCTGGAGTCCAACGACGCGGTCGCCGAGACCCTCGCCCGCGACCTCGCCGCCGCCGGCGTGGACGCCGTGGTCGTCGTCCTCTACGCCGTGCTGCTCTGGACCTACGACCCGCAGCTGACGCTCGTCGGCATCGGCGTCGCGCTGCTGAACGTCGTGGCCATGCGGATCGTCATCCACCTGCGGGCCACCGACACCCAGAAGCTGCGCGCCGAGAGCGCCCGGCTGACCAACACGGCGTACAGCGGGCTCCAGCTCATCGAGACGATGAAGGCCACCGGCGGCGAGGACGGGTTCTTCCGCCGCTGGGCCGGCCAGCACGCCGTCACCCTCGACGTGCAGCAGCGGCTCGGTGTCCCCGGCATGTGGCTGGCGATCGTGGCGCCGACGCTCGCCGCGCTCAACAGCGCGCTGATCCTGATGATCGGCGGCCTGCGCGCCGTGGAGGGTCACCTCTCGGTCGGTCTGCTCGTCGCCTTCCAGGCCCTCGTCACCAGCTTCACCACCCCGATCACGCGACTCAACGGCGTGGCCGGCCGCATCCAGGACTTCGCCGCCGACGTCGCCCGCCTCAAGGACGTCGAGAACTTCCCCGTCGACCCGCTGTACTCGCGGCGCGAACCGCCCGCCGCCGCCCGCCGGCTCACCGGCCAGGTGGTGCTGGACGGCATCACCTTCGGCTACAGCCCGCTCGACGCGCCGCTCCTGGAGGACTTCTCGCTCGCGGTCGGCCCGGGCCGGCAGGTCGCGCTCGTCGGCGGCTCCGGCAGCGGCAAGTCCACGGTCTCCCGGCTGGTCTCCGGTCTGTACGCCCCCTGGGAGGGCACCATCCGCATCGACGGCATGCGGCTGGAGGACATCCCCCGCGGCGCGCTCGCCGCCTCCGTCTCCTTCGTCGACCAGGACGTCTTCCTCTTCGAGGGGACCGTCCGCGACAACATCGCCCTGTGGGACCCCTCCCTCCCGGACGAGGCCGTCGTCGCCGCCCTTCAGGACGCCGCCGTGTACGAGGTGGTCGCCCGCCGGCCCGGCGGCATCCACAGCCGGGTCGAGCAGGACGGCCGCAACTTCTCCGGTGGCCAGCGCCAACGCCTGGAGATCGCGCGGGCGTTGGTCCGGCGCCCCAGCGTCCTGGTCCTGGACGAGGTGACCAGCGCCCTGGACGCGGCCACCGAGCGCCTCGTCATCGACAACCTGCGCCGCCGCGGCTGCGCCTGCGTGGTCATCGCCCACCGGCTCAGCACCGTCCGCGACAGCGACGAGATCGTCGTCCTGGAGCGGGGCACCGTCGTCGAGCGCGGACGGCACGAGGACCTGCTCGCCGCCGGAGGCGCGTACGCCCGACTGGTCAAGGAGCACTGAGGTGACCTCCCCCCACCCCGCACCCGTCGCCCCGGACCCGGTCGTCGCCGCCCTGGGCGGACTCGGCACCCCCGTCGACTGCGCGCGGCTGCGCAGCCTCTCCCTGGAGGGGCCGCTCGTCCTGTGGCTCGTCGTCGAGGGCGGACTCGACCTGTTCGCCGTCGACGCGGTGCAGGAGGGCCACTGGCACTTCCTCGGCCGCCTCGCCCCGGGCGCGCTGCTGCTCGGCCCCGCCGAGGGCCCCGGCCACACCCTGATCGCCCGTCCGCTCCCGGGCTGCCTGCTACGCCGCATCGAGCTGCGCGCGCTCACCCCGTACGGACCGGGGGATCACGGCCTCGCCGAGGTGCCGCCGAGTCCGCTGGAGAACGCCTTCGCGCTCGGCGTCGGGCGCGGTCTGCGCGTCCTCTACCAGGCGCCGCTGGAGAGCCGCGCCACCGCCGGCCCGGGCGCGGCCGACGACGACGTGCTGTGGATGCAGATCACCCCCGGGAGCGTGCGGTACGGCGCCGTGTACGAGGGATACGAGGGGTACGACACCGCGGCCGCGCTCCTCGTCGACGGGGAGATGTGGCAGGGCATGGTCGACCAGCAGTACCGCCTGCTGTACGCCCTGGACGACTGGATCGAGCAGGTCGAGCGCGCCCACGAGGACCGGACCGCGGCCGGCATCGAGGCCGGCGAGGCCGCCCGTACGCAGGCCGACCGGGCCCTGCTCGCCTCGATCGGCCGCTCCGGCGGGCGGCCCCGCGGGACCCCGGGGCGCGGGGGTGACGACGCGGCCTTCGCCGCCTGCCGGCTGGTCGCGCGCGAGGCGGGCGTCTCCCTGACGGAGCCGGTCGGGGCCGCGGCCGGCCCCGGCCCCGCCGACCCCGTCGAGCGCCTCGCGGTCGCCTCGCGGATCCGCACCCGGACCGTCCGGCTCCACGGCCGCTGGTGGCGCGAGGACAGCGGGCCGCTGGTGGGCCGCCGGGAGGAGGACGGCGCGCCGGTCGCGCTGCTGTGGCGGCGCGGCGGGTACGTGGCCGTCGACCCGGCGACCGGGCGGCGCGAGCGGATCGGCGCCGCCGACGAGGGCGCCTTCGAACCCGGCGCCGTCATGTTCTACCGCCCGCTGCCCGAGGGCCGGCCGGGAGTGCTGCGGCTGGTCCGCTTCGGGCTGCGGGGAACCGGCCGGGACCTGCGCGGCCTGCTCCTGGGCGGTCTGGTGGCGGTCGGACTCGGCGCGCTCGTCCCGCTGGCCACCGGCCGGGTCCTCGGCGCGTACGTGCCACGGGCCGAGAGCGACCTCATCGTGCAGACCGCGTACGCGCTGATCGTGACCTCCCTCGTCTCGGCCGCCTTCATGCTGCTGCAGAACATGGCGATCCTGCGCCTGGAGGGCCGCGTCGAGGCCACCCTCCAGCCGGCCGTCTGGGACCGGCTGCTGCGGCTGCCCGTGACGTTCTTCGCCGGCGGCTCCACCGGCGAGCTGGCGAGCGCGGCCATGGGCGTCAGCGCCATCCGCAGCGTCCTCTCCGGCATCGGCTCGGTCTGCCTCCAGGCGAGCACCGTCGGCACCGTCAACCTCGTCCTGCTGCTCTTCTACAGCGTGCCCCTCGCCCTGGCCGCGCTCGCCGTGCTGCTCCTCGTCGCCGGCCTCTTCCTGGGGCTCGGACTCTGGCAACTGCGCTACCAGCGGCGGCTGCTGGCGCTCGGCAACAAGCTCAACAACCAGGCGTTCCAGACCCTGCGTGGGCTGCCCAAGCTGCGCGTGGCTGCGGCCGAGAGCTTCGCCTACGCCGCCTGGGCGCGGGAGTTCGCCCGCACCCGCGAGCTCCAGCAGCGGATCGGCCGGATCAAGAACGCCGTCACCGTCCTCAACGCGGTCTGCCCGCCGCTGTGCATGCTGGTGATGTTCATGCTGCTCGCGGGACCGGCGCGGGGCAGCATGTCCGCCGCCGAGTTCCTCACCTTCAGCACCGCCGTGACGATCCTGCTGTCCTCGGTCACCCAGCTGACCGGTGCCCTGATCTCGGCCGCCGCCGTACAGCCGATGTTCGAGCAGCTCGGCCCGGTTCTCCGGGAGCCGCCCGAGGTACGCGGATCCAGCACCCAGCCGGGCGTACTGAGCGGGGCGGTCGAGGCGAAGAACGTCTCCTACCGGTACACCGACGACGGGCCGCTGGTCCTCGACGACGTGTCGGTGCGCGTGCGGCCCGGCGAGTTCGTCGCCGTCGTCGGCCCCAGCGGCTGCGGCAAGTCCACCCTGCTCCGCCTCCTCATCGGCTTCGACCGGCCGGTGGAGGGCGGGGTGCTCTACGACGGCCAGGACCTGGCGGCGCTCGACCGGGCGGCGGTGCGCCGCCAGTGCGGAGTCGTCCTCCAGCACGCACAGCCGCTCTCCGGGTCCATCCTCGACTGCATCCGCGGGGCGGAGCCGTACACGCCGGAGGAGGCCTGGGAGGCGGCCGCGATGGCGGGGATCGCCGAGGACATCAAGGCGATGCCGATGGGGATGCACACCATGCTGTCCGACGGCGGGGGGACCGTCTCCGGCGGTCAGCGCCAGCGGCTGATGATCGCGCAGGCCCTCATCCGCAAGCCCCGGGTCCTCTTCCTGGACGAGGCCACCAGCGCCCTGGACAACGAGGCCCAGCGGGTCGTCATCGAGTCCACCCGGGCCCTGCGCGCCACCCGCGTCGTGATCGCCCACCGGCTCTCCACCGTCATGGACGCCGACCGGGTGGTGGTGATGGCGGACGGCCGGGTGGTCCAGCAGGGCCCGCCCGCCGCGCTGCTCGCCGACACGGGCGGCGCCTTCCACGCCCTCGTACGCCGCCAGCTCGGCTGACCCGAGCCCCGGGGGCGTGCCCGGAGCGGGCGTTTCCCCCGGAATGAGGGCCTCCCGGAGGCAAAAGCCCGAATGCCTCGACGCAAGGCCTTTCGATCAGGGAAGCTGTCTTCAACAGGCCTGCAAATAGGCGTAGTTGAGCAGTTTCCGTATCATTCCGGGGGAGAAGATGACAAGACTCGCGCAGAGATGGTTCGCCCGCACCGCAGGCGTCACCGCCGCCACGTTACTGATAGCGGGCGGTACGGCCGGTGCCACCTTCGCGGCGGAGACCGACACCGCCACCACGTCCATCAAGGCGTACGACCCCAGCGTCAACAGCACGGCGAACTTCGCCGTGGTCGCGACCACGCACCCCGACACCGTGGGCTGCAACGGCTACAACGTGACCGGGTCGGGCACCGCCACCGGCAAGCCCACCACCGGCGGCACGTGGACGCAGACCGAGGTCGTGTGTACCGCGACCATCCCCGGCAAGTACGACATCAAGGGGACCGCGACCATCACGGAGGCCGACGGGGACAAGCTCACCCTGACGTACCAGCTCACCGCGCCGCTGACCGCGGACACCCTGGTCTACCCGACCGGCACGTTCTCGATCACCGGGGGGACCGGCAACTACGCGTTCGCGACCGGCAGCGGCAAGATGAACGCCCGGGTCAACCTCCTCGACCACGATCACGTGACCTCCAAGATGCTCGGAGAGATCCTGTTCACGGGCTGATCCCGGCCTGATCGAGCAGCGGCGTGCGCCGGCCGGCCGCCGACGCACGCCGGAGGAGCCGGCCCCTCCCTAGGGGCCGGCTCCGTCCTTCTGACGGCGCAACCTCCAAGGGGCCGCACCATGAAGAGCACGATGCAGGACCGCGAGCTGCTCGTCCGTGACCTCCTGGGACACGGTCAACGCGTCTACGCGGACAGCCGGGTGATCCGCTGCGCCGACGGCCGCGCCGAGCGCTCCGTCCAGACCTTCGCCGAGATCGCCGCCCAGGCCGAGCAACTCGCCGCGGCACTGGCCCGACTGGGCGTCCAGCTCGGCGAACGGGTCGCCACGCTCGCCTGGAACACCCCCGAACACCTGGTGGCCTACCTCGCCGTACCGAGCATGGGGGCCGTACTCCACACCCTCAACCTGCGCCTCCACCCCGACCAGTTGGGCTACATCGTCGAACACGCCGAGGACGCCGTCCTCCTGGTCGACGCCACCCTCCAGGACATGCTCCGCCCCCTCGCCGGACGCCTCGGCGGCGTACGCCATGTGGTCGTCATCGGCGGCGCGCCCGAGGTCGAGCTGCCCGGGCACATCGCCGTGCACCGCTGGGACGAACTCCTCGCCGCCGAACGGCCCGGCTACGTCTGGCCCGACCTGGACGAACGGGAGGCGGCGGCGCTCTGCTACACCACCGGCACCACCGGGGACCCCAAGGGCGTGGCCTACAGCCACCGCTCGATCTCCCTGCACACCCTCGGCGTCTCGGGCGGCTCCGGCTTCGCCATGCACGACGGCGACCGCGTCCTGCCGATCGTCCCCATGTTCCACGCCAACGCCTGGGGCTGGCCGTACTCCGCGTGGCTGGCCGGCGCCGACCTGATCATGAACGGCCCGCAGCTCCACACCCCCGACCTGGCCCGCATCATCAACGAGGAACGGCCCACCGCGGTGGCCGCGATCTGCACCATCTGGAACAGCCTGGTCCACCACGGCGAACAGCACCCGCTCGACCTCGGCGCCGTACGCCTCGCGGGCTGTGGCGGCGCCACCCCGCCGCGCGCCCTGCTCCAGCGGCTCAAGGACCGCTACGGCGTCCGGCTGATCCAGGGCTGGGGCCTCACCGAGACCAGCCCCCTCGCCACCTTCGCCGTCCCCCCGCACGGCACCCCCGACGAGGAGGAGGTCGGCTGGCTGGCCAAGAGCGGCCGGGTGATGCCCTACGTCGACGTCCGGCTGATCGGCGAGGACGGCACCGAACAGCCCTGGGACGGCACCTCGGTGGGCGAACTGGAGCTCCGCGGACCGTGGGTCACCGGCTCGTACCACAACACCCCCGACTCCGCCGACAGGTTCCACGACGGCTGGCTGCGCACCGGCGACCTCGGAGTGATCGAGCCGGGCGGCTGGGTGGTGGTCAGCGACCGGCTCAAGGACGGCATCAAGAGCGGCGGCGAGTGGATCTCCACCATCGAGCTGGAGAACGCGATCATCGAGCATCCGGCGGTCCTGGAGGCCATCGTGGTCGGCGTGCCCGACCCCCGCTGGGAGGAACGCCCGCTGGCCTGCGTGTCGTTGGTGCCAGGTGGCGAGGTCGACGGGGCGGGGCTGCGGGAGTTCCTCACCGGACGGGTCGCCCGCTGGTGGGTGCCGGAGCGGTGGTCGTTCGTGGACGCGGTGCCCAAGACCAGCGTCGGCAAGTACGACAAGCGAGCCGTACGGTCCCGGTACGCGGAGGGCACCCTCGACGTCTGGACCCCGGCCCCGGGCGCTCCTGGCCCGCAGACGGCCGAGGGGCCGCGGACGGCCGGGGAGCCCGGGGCTGCGGGGACGGGCGCGACACCCGGTACGCCCGCTCCGTGAACGGCGGGGCGGCGCCCCGGACGGCCCGGCACACCAGGACCGTCCGGGGCGCCGCCCCGGGCCCGCCCGCCTCGCACGGGCCAGTCGGCCCGCCGCGTCAGACGGCCAGCCGGCCCGCCGCTTCGGACAGCAGCTCCCGCTGCCCGTGGGCGTCGAGACCGAGTTCCCGGGCCAGCCGGAGCGTCAGCACCAGCCTGGCCTGGATGGCCGCCTCGGGGTCCGGGAGCCCGCCCACGGGCTCCTCGTCCCCGGCGAGTCCGGCGGCGAGCAACCCCGCCAGGAACGCCGGGTCGAAGTCCTCCGCGCCCGCGTCCAGCGAGCCGAGGACCTCGGCGACGTACCCGTCGATCTCCCCGGGCGCCGCGCCCTCCGGGAAGCGCCGCCGGGCCGCTATCCCGAAGGCGGCGCCCACGGCCCGGCCGTACGCGGGATCGGCGGGGTCGAGCGCCGCCGACTTCTGGGCGAACCCGATGAAGTCGAACGCCAGCAGCGCGCCCAGCACGTCGAGTTCGGTCGAGGTGGCACTGGTCATGAGGGCAGGCCTCCGGTCGTGGTCGGAGCGGTCGTGGCGTCCTCGCCGCGGGCGGCGACGATCGCCCCCGCGATGTGCTCGGCGTCCCGGCCGACGAAGCCGATCAGCGCAGAACCGCGGGTACGCATCCGGTACAGCCCCAGGTAGTAGCTGCCGGGGACCGCGCCCACGCCCTCGGTGTGCCGCGGCTGCCCCTCGTCGTCCAGCATCTCCGGGTCGAGCCAGCTCCAGTCGGTCCGGAAGCCGGTCGCCCAGATCACCGCCGACGGCTTGACGCGCTCGCCGTCCGCGGTCAGCAGTTCCGCGCCGTCGGCCGCGGTGATCCGGCCGACCGTGCGGATCGCGCCCGCCGCGACGAGCTCGGGCACCCGGTCGCCGACGACCGGGTCGGGCGCCTGCATGTTCACCGGCAGCCGCATCACCCCGAGCACGCTCATCCACCAGAACATGTCCCGGCCCACCACCGTCTGGGGCAGCGGCGGGGAGACGGCCTCGCTACAGCTGAGCAGCACCTCGTGGGTGCCGGACAGCTCCGCGGCGATCTGCCGGCCCGAGTTGCCGTCCCCGACGACCACCACCGTCCCCGGCGCCAGCTGCGCGGGACTCCGGTACTCGCTCGTGTGCAGCGCGGGCACGTCCGCGCCCAGCGCCCCCGCGAACTCCGGGAGCCGGGGGACGCCGAACGCCCCGGTCGCGATCACCACGCGACCTGCCCGGCACTCGCCCCGCGTCGTGTTCAGCAGGAACCCGTCCCCGTCCCGCCGTACCGACAGCACCCGGTGGTCCGGCAGCACGGGCAGGTCGAACCGCTCGGCGTACTCCCGCAGGTACGTCACCACCTCGTCCTTGCCGGGGTAGTGCCGGCCCTCGCCCGGGAACGGCAGGCCCGGCAGCCCGGAGAACTGCGCGGACGTGAACAGCGTCAGTGAGTCCCAGCGCCGCTCCCACGTCTCGCCGACCTCACCGCCCGCGTCCAGCAGTACGCACTCCACCCCGGCCTGCCGCAGGTGGTACCCGACGGCGAGCCCGGACTGGCCCGCCCCGACGACGGCGACCGGCACGGAGGCCGGCAGCGCCCTCATCGGCCCGCTCCGGCACCCGTGGCGGGAACTCCGCCGTTCCGCCGCCGCATCGGGCCGGCCTGATCACTTCGCATACCGATCGTCCTCACTTCTTGGACCGGGTCCCGTGGAACCCTGGGGACCGGTCCGGGGCTGGTCGGCCGGGCCACCGCGGGGGCGGCCCGGCCGGGTCGGTTCAGTGGGCGTCGAGGGCCCGGCTCAGCTCGTCCGCGAGGACCCGCAGCCGCTCGCCGCGCATCACCGTGTAGTGGTCGCCGGGCACGTCGACGAGGGTGGCGTCACCGGGGAAGTACTCCATCCAGCGGGACGCCGTCTCGACGGACGCGCCGCCGTCCGCCGCCCGCAGCGACAGCACCCGGCCGGCGAAGCCGCTGGGCGCGTACCGCAGCAGGGCCCGGTAGTTGCTCTGGAACCGGCCGACGATGGAACTCAGCGTGTCGAGGTCGATGTCCACCGA
The DNA here is from genome assembly GCF_008042145.1 of Streptomyces sp. adm13(2018). GTDB lineage: Bacteria > Actinomycetota > Actinomycetes > Streptomycetales > Streptomycetaceae > Streptomyces. Next base: position 17,505 of record NZ_RDBH01000121.1, on the reverse strand, counting down.
CAACGCCCCCGCCGCCCGCGCCTCCTCGTACAGCACCTCCACCGGCGGACGTCCGTCGAACGCCTCGGCCGGCAGCTCCCACGCCACCCCGGCCAGGCCCGCCAGGTCCCGGGCGAACCAGGACAGCAGCACCTCGTCGGAGACCGGCGCGCCCTCGGCCGGCCCGGGCCGCTCGATCAGGTCGACCACGGCGAGCAGTTCGACCTCGCACCCCGCGGCGGTCAGCTGGGCCGCCATCTCCAGGGCGATCACCCCGCCCATCGACCAGCCGCCGAGCCGGTACGGGCCCTCGGGCAGCGCCTCTCGGACCGCCGCGACGTAGTGGGCGGCCATGTCCTCGACGCTCGCCAGTTCCCGGTCCGGGAGCTGCAACGCGTAGAACGGCTGGTCGTGGCCCAGGAGTTCGGCCAGCTCCGCGTAGCACAGCACGTCACCGCCGACCGGGTGGACGAAGACCAGCGGAGTCCGCCAGCCCGTGGTCCGCACCGGGACGAGCGCCCGCCGGCCCTCCTCGCCGCTGCCGACCTCCCGGACCGCCTGCGCGAGCAGCTCGATCGTCGGCCGGGCGAACAGGCTGGACAGCGGCAGGCTGCGGCCCAGACCGCGGGCGATCCTGGCCATCAGCCGCACCGCGAGCAGCGAGTCCCCGCCGAGGTCGAAGAAGCTCGCGGTCACCCCGATCTCGGCCACGCCGAAGAACTCCGCCCAGATCTCGGCGAGTCGGCGCTCCACCTCGTCGCGCGGGGCGACGAACCCGGCGCCCTCGACGGCGACCTCGTCGGGAGCGGGCAGCGCCGCCCGGTTCACCTTGCCGTTGTCGCTCAGGGGCAGTTCGTCCAGGACCAGGATCCGCTGCGGCACCAGGTGCTGGGGGACCACCTTGCGCAGCGCGTCGGTGATCCGCTGCTCGGAGTCGTCGCGCCCCTCGTCGAGGACGACGTACGCGATCAGCCGCTTGGGCCCGTGCTGCTCGCCCGCCGCGACCACCGCGGCGGCCCGGACGCCCTCGCACTGGGTGAGAGCGGCCTCCACCTCGCCCAGTTCGATGCGGTAGCCCTGGATCTTGACCTGGGAGTCCTGCCGGCCGAGGAACTCGATGCTGCCGTCCGGCAGGAAGCGGCCCAGGTCGCCGGTCCGGTAGAGCCGCTCACCGGTGACCGGGTGGTGCAGGAACGCGGCGGCGGTCTTCACCTCGTCGTTCAGGTAGCCGCGTGCCAGCCCCACCCCGGCGATGTAGAGGTCGCCGGGGACCCACACCGGGCAGGGGCGCAGGGCGGCGTCCAGCACATGGAAGCGCTGGTTCCGCATGGCCTTGCCGTAGGGGATGCTCACGCAGTCCTCGGTGACCTCGCCGATCGGGTGCAGGATCGACCAGATCGATGCCTCGGTGGCGCCGCCGAGGCTCCACAGCTCGGCGTCCTCCAGGAGCAGCCGGATCCGGCCCGGCAGCGTCACCGGGATCCAGTCCCCGCTCATCATGACCAGCCGCAGCGGCAGCCCGGAGAGCCGGTTCGCCAGGGCGTGCTCGGTGAACATCTCCATCAGCGCCGGCACGCTGTTCCAGATCGTCACCCCGTGCTCGGTGACGAGCTCCGCCCAGCGCGCGGGCTCGCGGTGCGCGGACGGCTCCGGCAGGACGAGGGCACCGCCCGCCGACAGCAGTCCGAAGACGTCGTACACCGACAGGTCGAAGTGCATCGCGGACAGTCCGAGGGCGCGGTCCGCCGCGGTGACCCGATAGCGCTCGTTGACGTCGACGATCGTGTTCAGGGCCGCGCCGTGCTCGATCATCACGCCCTTGGGCAGACCCGTGGAACCCGACGTGAAGATCACATAGGCGAGGTCGGTGGACTCGGCGCCCGACGGCCCGAGCGGCTCCACCGCACCACCGGCCTCCACGTCGGGCCCGTCGGCCCGCACCACGGTCCTGGCCACGTCCCGCGGCCAGTCCGCGAGGTCGTCCACCCACGGCTGGGTGACCACCTGAGAGATCCCCGCGCTGTCCAGCAGCACGTGCAGCCGCTCCGCGGGCACCCGGGCGTCGATCGGCACGTACGCCGCCCCCGCCCGCAGGATGCCGAGCGCGGCGGAGTCGTACGGCACCTCGCCGGGATCGGTGAGAACGGCCGCCAGGTGAGCAGTTCGGTCCGCACCCCGCAGGTGTGGCTCGACCACCAGGCGGTCGAGGAGGCCGGCGAGCTGCTGCTGAACTGGGACGTGATCGAGGAGCTCCTCGACAACTGCGAGCACCTGGTCGCGGCGGCGACCGAGCAGTACGTGCACCAGCTCGGCCGCCGCCGCGACCAGGTGCTCGCAGTTGTCGAGGACGAGCAGCATCCGCCGCCCGGCGCAGTGCTCGACGATCTCGGCGTACGGGTCCTCCGGGTCGGCGGCCCCGACCCCCGAGCGGTGCCAGCCGTGCGTGCCGCGTGCGCCGATCGCGCCGAGGACGGCCGGGGCGACCCCGGACTCCTGGCGTACGGCGGCGAGTTCGGCGAGGTGGACCGCCCCGTCCCGGTACGAGCCGGCCGCCTCAAGGGCGAGCCGCGTCTTGCCGACGCCGCCGGGCCCGGTGAGGGTGACGAGCCGCCGGTCACCCCAGTCCGCGCCGAGGTCGCCCAGCTCGTCCTCACGTCCGATGAAGGAGGTGAGCCGCGCGGGAAGACCGGCGGAGGCACCCCGCCCGGTCGCGGCGGGGCCACCCGGCGCGGCCGCCGTCCCGGCCGCACCCGACCCGGTCCCGCCACTCGGCCCGCCCGGCACGGCGCTGCCCGGCCCGCTCCCGAGCCGCCCGTGGGCCTCCGGTTCCGGTGCCGGGGCCGTACCGTCCGCCAGGAGTTCGACGTACAGCGCCCGCAGTTCCGGCCCCGGATCCGTACCCAGCCGGTCCGCGAGGCCCCTACGGGCCTCCTCGTACGCGGCCAGGGCCTCGGCGGGCCGCCCCGCCGCGCGCAGGGCGCGGATCCGCAGGGCCTGGAGGGGTTCGTCGAGCGGTTCTCCGGCCGCCAGGGCGGCGAGCGGCGCCAGGACCTCCGCGGCCCGGCCCAGGGCCAGTGCCGCCGCGAGCCGGTCGCGGCGGGCCTGTGCGTGCCGCTGCTCGACCCGGACGACCAGCGGGTCCACGTCCCGGCCCGGGAGGTCCACGAGGGCGGGCCCCCGCCACAGCGCGAGGGCCTCGTCGAGGAGGGCGGCGGCCCGCGCCGGGTCGCCCGCGCCGAGCGCGGCGGAGCCCTCGGCGGCCAGCCGCTCGAAGCGGTACAGGTCGACCGCGTCCGGCTCGGCGGCCAGCCGGTAGCCACCGGGGGCGGAGGCGACGGCCTCGCGGCCCGCCGCCCTGCGCAGCCGGCCGACGAGGGCCTGGAGCGCCGCCGTACGGTCCGGGACGTCGGCGTCCCCGGCGTCGTCGGCCCCGCCCCAGACCTGGTCGATCAGCGCGTGCGTGCCCACCGCCCGCCCTCCGGCGGCCGCGAGGGCGGTGAGCAGAGCACGGAGCCGGGCGCCGCCCAGGACGGCCTCCGTCCCGTCGTCGGTACGGAGGGCCTGGCACGGACCGAGAACACGGTAGGGCGGCTGCACCGGCCCATTCTGCCCGGGCGGCGCGCCGGGGCCCGTGGGGTGCGGGTGATCCCCCGGGACGGGTGCGGCGGGAGCGACCCTCGGACGGCTCCGCCGCCGGACGTCCGCCGTCCCCGCCGCCGTCCCGGCCGTGAGGAACTCGCGCCACGCCGTGTCATCGCCATGGCGTCGGCGGGGCGCGGGTTCGACAATGGGGAGGATGACCGATGAAGACCGGCGTACGCGCAATGGCGAGATCGGGCCCGCCGAGTGGCTCGCCATGGACCGGACCGGCAGCTTCGACTGGAATCTCGACACGGGCACGATCGATGTCGACGAGGCCGGGCTGCTGGTCTTCGGTGTGGTCCCGGACGCCTATGACGGCCGCCCGGTGACGCTGATCGGCCGGCTCGCGCCCGACGAGCGGGCCCGGCTGGAAGGCGTCGTCCGGACGGCGGTGACCAGTGGCGAGGTCTCGTACACCGCGCACTTCCCCATCCCGCAGGACGACGGACCACCCCACTGGACGCATGTGCAGGCGCGGATCCTCCGCTCGCCGGACGGGCGGGCCCGGCGGATCGTCGGCGTCGTCCGGGACACGACCGCCGAGCTGACCCGTTTCGCCTTCGTGCGGGAGCTGGAGAAGCGCCGCGAGGTCCAGACGAACATCGTGGAGCGGACCACGGCCGCCCTGTCGCGGGCGGTGACCGTCGATGACGTGACGGCCGCGCTGACCGGCCCGGGCGGGCTCGCCCGGCTCGGCGCGGACGGCCTGGCGCTCGGACTCGTCGAGAACGGCTCGCTGAACATCATCGCGCTCAGCGGCGAGACCCTCGGCGTGCTCGACGACTTCCGGGTCCGCCGGCTCGACCGGGGCATGCCGCTGGCCGAGGCGGTGCTCAGCGGGCGGCCCCGGTTCGCCCCGTCGTTCCCGTCGCTCGGGCGGGACTTCCCCGAGCTGGCCCCGTACCTGGACCGCCTCGACTTCCGGGCCGCCTGCTACCTGCCGCTGGTCGCGCAGGCGCGCTCGCTGGGCGGGATGGCCCTGTTCTACCGGGGCCGCACCTCGTTCAACGCCGACGAACGGAACCTGGCCCTCGGGCTCGCGGCGATCGTCGCCCAGTCGCTCCAGCGGGCGATCCTCTTCGACGAGGAACGGGAACTCGCCACCGGACTCCAGGCGACGATGCTGCCGCGCCGGATCCCGCAGTTCGCGGGGGGCCAGATCGCCGTGCGGTACCACGCGGCCTGGAGCGGGCGGCAGGTCGGCGGCGACTGGTACGACGTGATCCCGCTGCCCCGCGGCCGGGTCGGGATCGTCGTGGGCGACGTCCAGGGGCACGACACGCACGCCGCCGCCATCATGGGGCAGCTGCGGATCGCCCTGCGCGCCTACGCGGGCGAGGGGCACGCCCCGTCGACGGTGCTCGCCCGCGCCTCCCGCTTCCTCGCCGAGCTGGACACCGACCGCTTCGCGACCTGCACGTACGCACAGGTGGACCTGGGCAGCGGCACGTTGCGCGCGGTACGGGCCGGGCACCTGGGGCCGCTGATCCGGCACACCGACGGGCGGGTCGGGCGGCCCAAGCTGCGGGGCGGGCTGCCGCTGGGGCTCGCGACGGTCTTCGGCGACGAGGAGTTCCCGGAGACGCGGCTCGACCTCGTGCCCGGGGAGACGCTGGTGCTGTGCACGGACGGCCTCGTGGAACAGCCCGGTTCGGACATCGAGGCCGGTCTCGCCGCGCTCTCCGGGGCGATCAGCAGCGGCCCGCCGCAGGCGGAGGCGCTCGCCGACCACCTCTCCGAGCGGCTCTGGGAGCGCTGGGGGTCGGGGGACGACGTGGCGCTCCTCGTGCTGCGCCGCAGCCCGGACCCGGGCACACCGCGGGCGCCGCGGATCCACCAGTACATCCACCAGGCCGACCCGCAGGGCCTGTCGGACGCGCGCGCGGCCGTGGGGCAGGCGCTGCGCGACTGGGGCATGACGGAACTGGCCGACGACGCCGAGCTGTTGACGGGCGAGCTGCTCGTGAACGTGCTGCTGCACACCGAGGGCGGTGCGGTGCTGACCCTGGAGGTGCTCCCCGAACCGGTGCGGCGGGTACGGCTGTCGGCGCAGGACCGGTCGAGCGCCTGGCCCCGTCGGCGTACCCCGGGAGAGGCCGCCACCTCGGGGCGGGGACTGCTGCTGCTCGACGCGCTGGCGTCGCGGTGGGGTGTCGAGCCGCGCGGCGAGGGCAAGGCCGTGTGGTGCGAGATCGGTCCGGCCGAGGTGCCGGCCGACCTCGCGAAGGGCGTCTGAGGAAGGGAGCGGCACGATGGATCCGGTGGCGGCACTGAACCGCATCGCGTTCCTCCTGGAACGCGCCCAGGCGCCCGGGTACCGGGCGCGGGCCTTCCGTACGGCCGCCGCCGCGCTCTCCGCCCTGCCGGAGGGAGAGGCGGCCCGGCGGGCGGCGGCGGGCACCCTGGAGGCGGTGAAGGGCATCGGGCCGAAGACGGCGGCGGTGGTGCGCGAGGCGCTGGACGGGCGGGTCCCGGAGTACCTTGCCGGGCTGGAGGCGGAGCTGGAGGAGTCTCTCAGGACCGCCGAACCGACGGGCGGGGGTCAGGAGTTGCGGGCGGCGCTGCGCGGCGATTGCCATCTGCACTCGGACTGGTCGGACGGCGGCGCCTCGATCGAGGACATGGGGCGGGCGGCCGCTTCGCTCGGCCACGCGTGGGCGGTCCTCACCGACCACTCGCCCCGGCTCACGGTGGCGCGGGGCCTGTCGGCCGAGCGGCTCCGGGAGCAACTGGACGTGGTGGCGCGGCTGAACGAGGAGTGGGCGCCGTTCCGGCTGCTCACCGGCATCGAGTGCGACATCCTGGAGGACGGCTCCCTCGACCAGGACCCGGAGCTGCTCGACCGCCTCGACCTGGTGGTCGGTTCGGTCCATTCGAAGCTCCGGATGGACGCGCGGGCGATGACCCGCAGGCTCGAACGGGCCGTGCGCGACCCGCTGATGGACGTGCTCGGGCACTGTACGGGCCGGCTGGTGGCGGGCGGGCGGCTGCGGCCGGAGTCGGAGTTCGACGCGGAGCGGGTGTTCGCCGCGTGCGCCGAGTCCGGGACGGCCGTCGAGATCAACAGCCGGCCGGAGCGGCTCGACCCGCCGCGGCGGCTGCTGCGGCTCGCGGTGGCGGCGGGCACGTACTTCGCGGTGGACACGGACGCGCACGCGCCGGGTCAGCTGGGGTGGCAGATCCTCGGCTGCGCGCGGGCGGAGGAGTGCGGCGTGCCGGAGGAGCGGGTGATCAACACCTGGTCCGCGGAGCGGTTGTTGGAGTGGGCGGGGGGCTGAAGGC
>NZ_RDBH01000121.1:8165-10502 GCF_008042145.1 Streptomyces sp. adm13(2018) | reverse complement strand
TACCCACCCGCCGGTCACGCCGACGGGTGGGTATGCGTCAGGCGCGCTGCCAGACCGTCGTCGCGTTGCAGAACTCGCGGATGCCGTGCCCGGCGAGCTCGCGTCCGTAGCCGGAGCGCTTGATGCCGCCGAAGGGGAGGGCGGGGTGCGAGGCGGTCATGCCGTTGACGAACACGCCGCCGGCCTCCAGATCGCGTACGAAGAAGGCGACGTCCTCCGGGGAGCGGGTCCAGACGCTGGAACTGAGGCCGAACGGCGAGTCGTTGGCGACGGCCACGGCCTCCTCGATGTCGCTGACCGCGTACACCGTGGCGACCGGCCCGAAGGCCTCCTCCTGGTGGATCCGCATCTCCGGCGTGACGCCCGCCAGGACGGTGGGCCGGTAGTACCAGCCGTTGGCCAGCTCCGGCTCCTCCGGGCGGTGACCGCCGCAGAGCGCGGTGGCGCCCCCGCGGACGGCGTCGTCGACGAGTTCCTCCAGGTCCGTGCGGCCCTGCTCGGTGGCGAGGGGGCCGACGTCGGTCGACTCGTCGAGGGGGTCGCCGACGGTGAGGGCGTTCATGGCGGCCGTGAAGCGTTCGGAGAAGTCCTCGTACACGTCCCGGTGGACGATGAACCGCTTGGCGGCGATGCAGGACTGGCCGTTGTTCTGCACGCGCGCGGTGACGGCCGTCTTCACCGCTCCGACGATGTCGGCGGAGGGCATGACGATGAACGGGTCGCTGCCGCCGAGCTCCAGGACGGTCTTCTTGACCTCGTCGCCCGCGATGGCGGCGACGGCCCGGCCGGCGGGCTCGCTGCCGGTGAGGGTCGCGGCGACGACCCTGGGGTCTCGCAGGACGCGTTCCACGTCACGGGAGCCGATCATCAGGGTCTGGAAGCAGCCCTCGGGGAATCCGGCGCGGCGGAAGAGGTCGCCGAGGTAGAGCGCGGTCCTCGGCACGTTGGAGGCGTGCTTGAGGAGGCCGGTGTTGCCCGCCATGAGCGCGGGTGCGGCGAACCGGATGACCTGCCAGAGCGGGAAGTTCCACGGCATGACGGCGAGGATCGGGCCGAGGGGCCGGTAGTGGACGCGCGCGAGGTCGGCGCCGGAGTCCTGGACGTCGCTCTCCGCGGGGTGCTCGTCGGCGAGCAGCTCCTCGGCGTTGCGGGCGTACCAGCGCATCGCCTTGGCGCACTTGGCGGCCTCCGCGCGGGAGGCGGCGATGGGTTTGCCCATCTCGACGGTCATGGTGTGCGCGATGTCCTCGGTGTCCTCGTCGAGGAGACCGGCGGCGGCCCGCAGCAGACGGGCGCGTTCGGCGAAGGAGGTCGTGCGGTACTGGCGGTAGGCGTCGTGAGCGGCGGCGATGCGCCGGTCGACCTCCTCGGGCCCGTGGGCCTCGTAGACGCGCAGCGTCTCGCCGGTCGCCGGGTTCACGGTGGCGATGGCCATGACGTGTCTCCTCCTGACATCGGTTCCCGACTGCACGTTTCCGCGAAGCGGCGCCCGGCGCAACAGGGGCAGCGCGGTGGGGTGATGCGAAAGGGGCGGCGACCTGCGCGGATACGGCGCTAGAAAGGTGCGGTCCGGGACGCCCGCCGGGGGCCGCCCGGGCCCCGCTCAGGCGGTGAGCCAGGCGAGGGCACCGGAGAGGTGGGCGCGGAAGGCGGGGTCTCGGTAGGTCTCGGGGGCGTGGCCCAGCGCGGTGAAGAACACCCGCCCGGCGTCGATCTCCCGGCACCAGACGAGCGGGTGGTCGTCCCCATGGGTCCCGCCCCGGTAGGAGGACTCGTCGGCCCGGGCGAGGACCCGGGTCCCGCTCCGTCCGTCCCCGTGCGGACCGGGGGCGGCACAGCGGCGCGGGTCGGACGTGAAGTCGTACCACTCGTCGGTCCACGCCCAGCGGGCCGGCAGCGGGGCCGTCGCGGGATGGTCGCGGTCGTCGACGAGGACGACGCCGGGCTGCTCCTCGGGGTGACCGCCGAAGCGGGTGCCGAGCAGTTCGCCGTAGAAGGGCCAGTCGGGCTCGGCGTTGGCCGCAGCGTGCACGGCGAGCAGGGCGCCGCCGCCCCGCAGATACACCTCGAAGGCAACCCGCCCCTCGGGTGTCAGCACGTTCCCGGTGGTGGACAGCAGCACGACGACGGGACACCCGGCGAGCCGCCCGGCGCTGAACACCCCGGGATCCTCGGACACCTCGGCCCCCCGCCCGAGCTCCCCGGCGAGCTCCACGAGCGCGACGGCCCCGTCGGCGATCGACGCGTGCCGGTAGCCCGCGGTGCGGGTGTAGATCAGGACGTCGGAACTGGTCACGCGATGACTCCGGGGCGAGGGGGCGAGGGGGTGAACGGGGA
>NZ_RDBH01000121.1:5452-8065 GCF_008042145.1 Streptomyces sp. adm13(2018) | reverse complement strand
CGCCTGTGCGCCCCGGGGAGGCGCCTCCACACGCCGACAGCCGACCCCCCGCCCCGAACCCTGATCCATTGTCGTATCGGATGCGTCTCTGTATCTTTTGGCGCGCCCCGCCCCCGTCGGGTCGTGTACCGGTCCCGAGTCTCATCCGTTCGCCGAGGAGTCGTCATGAGTACCGTGCCGTCCGCGCTCGCCGCCGCCGTCGGGCCGCTGCCCGACGGGGTCGTGCTGCCGCTGCCGCCCACCTTCGACTCCGTCGAGGAGGAGCGTCGGTACCGCAAGGAGCAACTCGCCGCCGGTTTTCGCATCTTCGGGAGGTTCGGCTTCTCCGAGGGGGTCGCCGGGCACATCACCGTCCGCGATCCGGGCGAGCCGAACGCCTTCTGGGTCAACCCCTTCGGCATGAGCTTCGGCCAGATCAAGGCCTCCGACCTGATCCTGGTGGACCACGAGGGGACCGTGCTGGAGGGGCGCAGGCCCGTGAACCGGGCCGCGTTCGTCATCCACTCCCGCGTCCACGCCGCCCGGCCCGACGCGGTCGCCGCCGCGCACTCGCACTCCCTGCACGGCAAGGCGTTCTCCAGCCTCGGCATCCCGCTCGCCCCGATCACCCAGGACGCCTGCGCCTTCTTCGAGGACCACGGCCTCTACGAGGACTACCGCGGCGTCGTCAACGAGACCGAGGAGGGTGAGCGGGTCGCGAAGGCCCTGGGCGACCACAAGGCGGTCATCCTCAAGAACCACGGACTGCTCACCGTCGGACAGTCCGTCGCCGAGGCCGTCTGGTGGTTCGTCACCATGGAGCGCTCCTGCCAGGCCCAGCTCCTCGCGATGGCCGCGGGCACGCCGCAGCACATCGACCGCGAGACGGCCCTGCTCACCCGCGGGCAGATCGGCGGTCATCTGGCCGGCTGGTTCCAGGCGCGCCCGCTGTGGGATCAGATCACGGCGTCGGACCCGGACCTCTTCGACTGACTCCCTTGCCCCGCACCGGCGTTGCTGCCGGTGTCGGGGGCAGTGTCGGGGATGCGTCGCGTCGACGCCTCCAGGAGCGGGACGAGGAACTGGCGCTCCAGACTGCCCGGCGGCAGCTCCGCAGGCTCCACGTAGCTCTGCGCGAGTCCACCCTCGCGCAGGGCGATGAGGAGCCGCGCGAACCGGTCGGCGTCCACGGTGAGTTCGCGTCCGGCCCGGCGCAGGACGAGGGTGAGCCCGCGGGCGATCTCGGCCCGCAGCCGCGCGTCATGACGGGCGAGCACCCAGGCCGCCTGCGGGTCGCGGATCGCGTGCAGGGTGAACTCGGTGGTGACGAGGTACCAGTCCCGCTCGTCCGGCTCGACCCGGGCCGCCAGCTCCGCGAGCCGGTCCAGGGTGTACTCGTCGGCCGTCAGCGCGTCGATCGACTCGGCGAGCCGCCGGACGATCCGGTCGCTGTGCTCGTCGAAGAGGGCCAGGAAGAGTTCTTCCTTGCTGGCGAAGTTCGAGTAGTAGGCACCCCGCGTGTAGCCGGCCCGCTCGCAGACCTGCTCGATCGTCGCGGCGTGGAATCCGTGCTCGGCGAAGGTCTCCAGGGCGGCCTTCAACAGCGCCGCGCGGGTACGCGGCCGCCTCCTGGTGACACCTTTCGGCACGGGCGCCTCCTCGTCGTTCCGGGCCGCGTCCTGCGGCGGACGCCCACCCTACCGGCGGTCCCATCCCGGGCAGGGACGGCCTCCGGCGGATAAAATTCACGCATGGGAGAGCGGCCCGTCGCGCCCGCGGCGCCCCAGCTGGTCCTCGAGATCGACGGGGACACGATCCGGATGACTCCGGGCCGTGTCTATCGCATCGGGCGGGACCCCACCAGTGACATCGTGCTCGCGGACGCCCGCGCCTCCTGGCACCACGCGGTGCTCAGCGCGGCGGCCGGACGCTGGACCCTCGTCGACGAGGGCAGCACGAACGGCACCTTCACGGACGGCCTGCGGATGGACGGGCCCCGTGCGGTGGGCCCAGGGTCCGTCGTACGGTTCGGGCATCCGGAGGAGGGCCCCCGCGCGGTGCTGTCCGCCGGGGCGGCCGGAGCCGCCGGGGTCGAGGCCGAGGCGATGTCCGGGGCCGCCTCCGAGGTCGGTGCCGCCTCCGAGGTCGGTGTCGCCTCCGAGGCCGGTGTCGCCTCCGAGGCCGGTGTCGCCTCSGAGGCCGGTGTCGCCTCCGAGGCCGGTGTCGCCTCCGAGGCCGGTGTCGCCTCCGAGGCCGGTGTCGCCTCCGAGGCCGGTGTCGCCTCCGAGGCCTCCCCTGTCCCGGAGACACCGCCCGCCCCGGAGGAACCGCCGGCCTCGGAGACACCACCGGCACCGCAGGCGCCCCAGGCACCACCAGCACCAGCACCAGCACCAGCACCAGAGACACCCCACGCCCCGGACATCGCCTCGGCCTCGACCCCGGCGGCTCCGGCCGCCCCGGCGGACAGCACCGCGCGGGGGCCCTCCTCCGGATGCCCGAACCGTACGACGGACCCTGGGCCCACCGCACGGGGCCCGTCCATCCGCAGGCCGTCCGTGAAGGTGCCGTTCGTGCTGCCCTCGTCGACGAGGGTCCAGCGTCCGGCCGCCGCGCTGAGCACCGCGTGGTGCC
>NZ_RDBH01000121.1:0-5352 GCF_008042145.1 Streptomyces sp. adm13(2018) | reverse complement strand
GACATCGCCTCGGCCTCGACCCCGGCGGCTCCGGCCGCCCCGGCGGACAGCACCGCGCGGGGGCCCTCCTCCGGATGCCCGAACCGTACGACGGACCCTGGGCCCACCGCACGGGGCCCGTCCATCCGCAGGCCGTCCGTGAAGGTGCCGTTCGTGCTGCCCTCGTCGACGGCACCTACTGGATCCACGACCTCGGCAGCCACAACGGCACCTACCTCAACGGCGCCCCCGTCGTCGACGCCCGGGTCACCCCGGACGACATCGTCGGCATCGGCCACTGCGCGTTCTGCCTGATCGGCGGCCAGCTGGTCGAGTTCACGGACACCGGCGAGGTCTCCCTCGACGTGCAGTCGCTCGCCGTCACGGTCGACCACGGACGCAAGACGCTCCTCGACGAGGTCTCGTTCCCCGTGGGGCAGAAGTGCCTGCTGGGAGTGGTCGGCCCGTCCGGCGCCGGGAAGTCGACGCTCCTCGGCGCCCTCACCGGGCAGCGCCCCGCCGACCGGGGCACGGTGCTCTACGACGGCCGCGACCTGTACCGGGACTACGCCGAGCTGCGGCAGCGCATCGGGCTCGTCCCGCAGGACGACATCCTGCACCTCCAGCTGAGCGTGCGCCGGGCCCTCGGGTACGCCGCCGAGCTGCGGTTCCCCGAGGACACCGAGCCCGCCGAGCGGCGGGCCCGGGTGGACGAGGTGATCCAGGAGCTGGGGCTCGTCGAGCGCGCGCAGCAGCCGATCCACAGCCTCTCCGGCGGCCAGCGCAAGCGGGTGAGCGTCGCCCTCGAACTGCTCACCAAGCCCTCGCTGCTCTTCCTGGACGAGCCCACGTCCGGCCTCGACCCGGGCATGGACCGGTCCGTGATGCACATGCTGCGGGGGCTCGCGGACGACGGCCGGACGGTCGTCGTCGTCACGCACAGCGTGCTCAGCCTGGACGTCTGCGACCGGCTCCTCGTCCTGGCACCCGGCGGCCGGGTCGCCTACTACGGACCGCCCTCGGAGGCCCTGGAGTTCTTCGGCTTCGACCAGTGGCCGGAGGCCTTCGAGTCCTTCGAGAACGACCGGGACCGGGACTGGGCCGGCCTGTACCGGTCCTCCCGCTTCCACCACCGCTACGTGGCCGACGCGACGGCCCGCCCGAACGTCCCGGTGCCCGGGGCCGCCGCGGAGGAGCGGGAGCCCGCCCCGCCGCCGAAGGCGCAGAGCTGGGGCTCCCAGCTGCGGACGCTCGTCCGCCGGTACACGGCCGCGCTCTCCGCCGACCGCACGTTCCTGGCCATCATGATCGCGCTGCCCTTCGTGATGGGCGCGATGGCCCGGGCCCTGTCCGAGGGCGGCTTCAACCAGGAGTCGACGCTCAACGTCCTGCTCATCCTCTGCGTCGGCGGCGTCCTCACCGGCGCGGCGAACGCCGTGCGCGAGCTGGTCAAGGAACGCACGATCTACCGGCGGGAGAGAGCCGTCGGCCTGTCCCGCTCGGCGTACCTCGCCTCCAAGGTGGTGGTCCTCGGCACGATCACGGTCGTCCAGGCGATCGTGCTCACGCTGGTGGCCCTGATCGGCGTCCCGCTGAACGTGCCGGGCGGCAAGGGCGTCCTGATGCCCCCGTTGGTGGAGATCACCCTCGCCGTCGCCCTGCTCTCGTTCACGGCGATGATGCTCGGGCTGCTCGTCTCCGCCCTGGTCCGCAAGGAGGAGGTGACGATGCCGCTGCTCGTCCTCCTCGCGATCGTCCAGGTGGTGTTCTGCGGGGCGCTCCTGACCGTGCGGGGGACACCGGTCCTGGAGCAGCTCGCCTGGCTGGTGCCCTCGCGGTGGGCGTTCGCGGCGATGGGCGCCACGGTCGACATCGGGACCGTCTCGCCGAGCGACAAGACGGCGGACCCGCTGATGGACCACACCGCGGCGGCCTGGCTGTTCGACATGGGCATGATGGTGGTGCTCTGTCTCGTCATCGGCCTGCTGGTGGCGCGACTGCTGCGCCGCCACGAGCCCGTCGTCATGCGCAAGTAGGCCCGTGCACCCGGAGGTGGTCAGGTGAGCGTCCCCGTACCCGAGTACGTGCCGGACTTCCGGCCCACCCACGTCGTCCCGCGCGACGGCCTCGACGCGTGGCAGGCGCCGGATCCCGGGCTGCCGACGGCGCCGCTCGACGCGTTCCTGCCGGTGCGCCTGGAGGAGCGGGCCGGGGACTGGGGGCGGGTGCTCTGCTCCAACGGCTGGACCGCCTGGGTCGACGCCCGGCTCCTCGTCACCGTCCCGGACGACCCGCCGGCGGCGGGCCGGCCGACGGCCAGGACCGCCGACCCGCGGCCCCTGATCGCCCGCGCCGAGGACGCGCTCGGCCGCTACCGGCGGGCGGCGGAGGCACTGGGAGCGGGGCGCCTGGACGGCGAGGACTTCCGGCAGCGGACCCGCGGACTGCGGGTGGGCATGGTCGTCGACGGCGAGTCGGTGTGGCTGTACGACGCGGAACACGAGCGGTGGGTGTACTGCGACGGGCTGGGGCTCAGTACGTACGCGGCCTCGTCGGCGCCCTCGATCGCCTCCCCCGCCGCGCCGGGCGCCCGGCGCGGCGGCGCGGAGAAGGGCGACGGAGGCGAGGGAGCCGCCGGGGACGCCCGGCCCGGCGACGGGCCCCCGGGGTACGAGCCGACCCAGGTGGTGGTCCTTGGCGACCCGCCGACGAGCCCCGAGACCGGCCCGCCGCCGCTTCCGGCCGAGACCACCGCACCACCGGCCCCCGCGGAGACCGCCGCACCGCCACCCACCGAGATCGTGGAACGGCCGCCCAACGAGATCGTCGAGCAGCCGCCCACCGAGATCGTGGAGCGGCCGCCGCCCCGGAAGGGCGGTGAGGAGTGATGGCGGGCACGTCCGGCGACGAGCCGGAGCTGCCCGCGGGCCGCGCCTCCGGGCTGCTCGGCAAGGAGATCGCGGGCTACCGGGTGGAGAACGAGATCGGCCGCGGCGGGATGGCGGTCGTCTACCGGGCGCGGGACCTCCGGCTCGACCGGACGGTCGCGCTGAAGCTGCTCGCCCCCGAACTGGCCCGCAACGACACGTTCCGCAGGCGCTTCGCGCACGAGTCCCGGGTCGCCGCCTCGATCGACCACCCCCACATCGTGCCGGTCTTCGACGCGGGCGAGACGGAGGGCGTGCTCTACATCGCCATGCGGTACGTCGCGGGCCAGGACCTGGTCGCCCTGCTGGACCGCGAGGGGCCGCTGCCGCCGGGGAAGGCGGGCCGGATCGCCGTGCAGGTCGCCTCGGCCCTGGACGCGGCGCACGCCCACGACCTGGTGCACCGGGACGTGAAGCCCGGCAACATCCTGGTCGCCGAGGGCACGGACCGGGACCACCCGGAGCACGTCTACCTCACGGACTTCGGGCTGACGAAGAAGTCCCTGTCGCTGACCGGGTTCACGACGGTGGGCGAGTTCGTGGGCACCCTGGACTACGTGGCGCCCGAGCAGATCTCGGGGAAGCCGGTGGACGGCCGGTGCGACGTGTACAGCCTGGCCTGTGTCGTGTTCGAGACGCTGGTGGGAGCGCCGCCGTTCCGCCGTGACACCGATTGGGCGGTGCTGTGGGCGCAGCAGTACGATCCCCCGCCGCCGCTGTCCGAGGTCCGGCCGGGGCTGCCGGAGGCCGCGGACGCGGTGTTCGCGAGGGCGCTCGCGAAGACCCCGGAGGAACGGTACGGGACCTGCCTGGAGTTCGTGGCCGCTCTGCGGGCGGCACTGACGGCTGGGGGTGAAGCGGGACCCGTCGTGACGAGGACCCCGGAGCCGCTGACCCCGCCCCGGGAGCCGCCGGCCTGGGCACGGCCCGTCTTCCGAAGGCTGTGACCGGGCGGGCCGGGGTCGGTTGAGGTCCGCCCGCCGCCCGCGCGCGTGCGGCCGCACCGGGGTCCGTTCGCGCCCGGCCGCGCCTCAGGCCGGGTCCTCGTAGCGGGCGGCCAGCGCCGTGGCGCGCCGGTGCAGCGCGGCACGCAGGGACGCCGGGGCCAGGGCCTCCGCGTCCGCGCCGAGCTGCCACAGGGCCCACTCGGCGTGCCGCGCGTCCTGGTAGGTCAGTTCCAGCCGCAGCCCGCCGTCCCCGTCGGCCTCCTCGGCGCGGACGGCCACCGCGGTGTCCAGGAGTTCCTCGCGGCGCGCCGGGTTCACCCGTACGAGAACGGTCAGGTGGTCCTCGCCGAGGAAGCGGGTGGAGCGCTCCCGCCAGATCCGGTCCAGGTCGACGCTGTCGGGCCGCTCCGCCGGCTCGGCCAGTTCCTCGGCGGCCAGGAGCCGCGACAACCGGTAGGTGCGGTCCTCGCCGGCCCGGGTGGCCAGCAGGTAGCCGCGGTCGCGCACCGTGACCAGGCCGATCGGGTCCACCGTGCGCCACTCCGGCGGCTGCCCCGTGGCCGCGTAGCGGATGCGCAGCTTGTGTCCGGCGAGGACCGCCCGCCGGACCTCCAGCATCGTGGTGCCGGGTACCTCGTCGGTGGTCCGCCGCCGGGACAGCAGGTCGGCCTCGGGCTCGACGAGGAACCGTCGGACCGCGTCGCTCGCGCTGGTCCGGTGGGCGTCGGGCAGGGCGTCGAGCACCTTCCGCAGGGCGGAGGCCCGTGCCGGTCCGAGGCCGAACGCCCGCGCCTCGCGCCCCGGCGCGGCGGTCAGCAGGGCGAGGGCCTCGTCGGGGTTCAGCCCGGTGAGTTCGGTGCGGAAGCCGGGCAGCAGGGCGAAGCCGCCGTGGCGGCCGCGTTCGGCGTAGACCGGGACGCCGGCGCCGGAGAGCGCCTCGATGTCGCGCAGCACCGTACGGGTGGACACCCCGAGTTCGGCGGCGAGCGTGTCCGCGGTCAGACGGCCGCGCTGGCGCAGCAGGAGCACCAGGGAGACCAGCCGGTCGGCACGCATGCGAGAACGCTAACGGAATACATGACCAAGGGTGTCGTGATTCGTTGGGAGGCTCGTCACCACGACGTCGGAGCGGTGCGAACCGCGGTGACGGCGTCCGTACTCCCCGCTTCGACCCGACGCGGGGCGACGAATCGAACGGAGCTGATGTGGCGATGGAGCGCGTGGCGGTCAACCCGGTGACGTGGTCGGCGGAGTGGGGGTTCAATCAGGGTGAACTCGTCTCCGGGCACACCCGGACCCTGTACCTCTCGGGACAGACCGCGATGAGCGAGAAGGGCGAGCCGCTGCACGAGGGGGACATGGCCGCGCAGTTGGCGCTGAGCCTCGACAACGTCGAGGCGGTGCTCGCCGAGGCGGGCATGTACCTCGCGAACCTCGTACGGCTCACCGTGTACACCACCGACGTGGAGCTGCTGGTCCGGCACTACGGGGGGCTGGCG
>NZ_RDBH01000120.1 GCF_008042145.1 Streptomyces sp. adm13(2018) | reverse complement strand
GTCCCACAGCCACCCCCCGGTGAACGCCTCTCCCACCAGAACGAACGCCGTCATTCCCGCCTCCTCGTGCTTGTGTCCCGCCACTCACGCCGCTCCCGTCGCGGCTGCCGGAAGGCTAGGAGCTCCCCCCGGGGGAGATTCCACCCGCCGGGACCGGGGCCACCGTGGCGGCCAGGCCGTCTCTTCCGGATCGTGCCTGACCCGCGCCGCCCGGCACCGCACCTCGCCGCGTTGTCGAGGCACCCGGGTACGTCCCGTTCGCGGGTGCCTCTCCGCCTTGCGATGCACGGCACCGGACGACGCGGGCCTGACCGGCAGGATCCGGAAGAGACGGCCTAGGGTCGGCGGAGGGAGGTGCGCGGGGTGACGGCGGCGGACGGCGGGACGTGGAGCATCGGTGAACTGGCCGGGCGGGCCGGGGTGACGGTGAAGACCGTGCGGTACTACTCGGACCAAGGGCTGCTGCCCGAGGCCGGGCGCAGCGGGGGCGGCCACCGGAGGTACGGTCCCGGCGCGCTCGTCCGGCTGCGGGAGATCCGGTCACTGCGCGCGCTGGGCCTCGGCGTGGCCGAAGTGGCGCGGGCGCTGGAGGACGACGGCCGGCTGGCGGAGGCGGTCGCCGGGGAGCTGCGGGGCGTGGCGCGGCAGCGCGCGGCGCTGGCGTGGCGGGAGGCGTCGCTGCGGCTCCTCGCGGAGTGCGAAGGGACGGAGCGGGCCGAGCTGCTGCCCTTGCTGGGCGCGGTGGCGCTGCCGCCGGACATGGACGCGGTGGTCCGGTTCTGGCGCCGCTCGCTGCCGGTGCGGCTGCCGGCGCCGCTGGTGGCGCGGGTGCTCGACCACGTGGTGCCGGTGCCGCCGGACGATCCGTCACCCGGTCAGGTACGGGCCTTCGCCCGGCTGGGCGCCCTGGTGTCGGACCCTCGGCCGGGGCGGCCGCCGGGCCCGCCGCTCCGGGGTGAGCGGTACCGGCCGGCGGTCCTGTACCAGGGTCTGGGCGAGGCGTACGACCTGGCGGGCGCGGAGGTGCTGGCCGGGCGGCCGCCCGGGGGCCGGGGCGTCCTGGACTGCTTCGCCGGAGCGTACGCCGTGGCGCTCGGGGAGCGGGACTCGCCCGCCTTCCGCCGGCGCCTCGTGGACGTGCTCGCCAGGGAGGAGACGGGGGTGATGGCGCGGTACTGGAAGCTGGTCGTGCCGCTGCTCCCGCCAGACCGGCCGGCCCTCGGCCTGCTGCACCACGACCTGACGGAGGCCCTGACCGGCTGATCACCGAGGCCCGGGGCGTTCCACCGCCGGTACCGCCGTCACGTCCCGGCACGGTCCACCACGCCAAACCCGCACCGACACCGGCACCGTCCACCACCGGACCGCGGCCACCGACGTCCACGGTCCGCCCCGCCCGTCGGCCCGGAGCCCCGGCGAAGCCGACCGCCCGGTCGGTCCCGCCAGACCACCCCGGCGAGGGCCAGGCTCTCGGGGAGGACCGCTCGGCCGGCCCGTCCTCGCTGCGGGGCGAACTGGACGACCACGGGCCCGACACCGGCGGCGGCGAGCGGGACGGCGGGAAGGAGTGACGCCGTAGATCGCGCGTGTCACTCCGGATCGTTCCGGATGCCCCGCCCGGTGCTCACCGTCCTACCGTGTCGACGGCGCCCACCAGACCCGACCAGTCCGGAGCCCGGGGAGCAACGATGCCGACGACCGCCACCACCGCCCGCCGTCCCGCCGCCACCGCCCTCGGGCAGCGGGAGCGCCAGGTGCTCTCCGCGGTCGGCTGCGGCCTGCGGGACGACGAGATAGCCGCCGCCCTCGCGATCCCCGAGGACGTCGTGGCCGAACTCCTCGCGCGGATACTCGTCACCCTCCGGCTCCGCGACCGGGCTGCGGCCATCGTCCACGCCTTCGACTGCGGCCTGGTCGTCCCCGGCCGTGGCACCCGTACGCAGCCGGTGAGCGCGGCGCCCCGGGCGGCCGGCCGCGCGACCGGTCCCGCGGTGCGGATATCCCTGCTCGGACCACTGCGGGCGTGGCACGACGGGCGGCCGCTGAATCTGGGGCATCCGCGCCAGCAGGCGGTGCTCGCGACCCTCGCGCTGTGCGCGGGACGCTCCCTGAGCCGGCAGGAACTGCTCGACGACGTCTGGGGCACGGAGCCGCCGGTGGCGAACGTGGTGCCGGTGTACGTCTACCGCCTGCGCAAGACCCTGCGCATCGGAGACAGTCCCGGCTCGGTCATCGAGCACGCCCGGCACGGATACCGGCTCGTCCCGGGCGCGGTCGACGTGGACGTGGCACGGATGGAGGAGCTCCTCGTCGGCGTCGGCACGGCCGAGCGCGCGGGTGAACCGGCCGAGGCGGTCCGCCTGTGTGCCCAGGCCCTCGACCTGTTCCGCGGGGAACCGCTGGCCGGTCTGCCCGGGCCGCTCGCCGAGCTGGAGCGGCTGCGGCTCACCCGGCGCAGGATCGCCGTCGTCCAGCGCAAGGTGGAGTGCCAGCTGCGGCTCGGCCGGGACGCCGAGGCGATCTCCGAACTGTTCGCCCTGTCCGCCGCGCACCCCCTGGACGAGCCGGTGGCCGCGCTGCTGATGCGGGCGCTGTACCGCGACGGCCGCCAGGCCGACGCCCTCACCGTGTTCGACCGGGCCCGCCGCGGCCTCGCCGACGAACTGGGCGTCTCTCCCGGCCGGACCCTGCGGCGGACGCACGAGATGATCCTGCGCGGTGACGAGACCGGCCTCGGCCTCACTCCCTCGGCCGGTCGCACCGCTTTCGCGTGATCACCAGGACGCGGGATGCCAGGCGCCGTTGTACCACTGCTCGTTGGCGACGTCGTTGTGGAAGTCCATGTTGAAGTCGTTGGGGTAGTTCCTCACGTGGTTGCCGGGGTAGGTCCAGATTCCGGCGGACTCGTCGCAGACGTAGTCCCAGTGGCAGATGGTCTTGACCGGCACATTGCCGAAGAACCGGTCGGCACCGGCCAGCGGGGCGCCGACGATTCCGCCGAAGGGGACGGATCCGCCGTTGGCGCCGGGATTTCCCTGCCGCTTCGGGTCGGCGATGAGAATGGCGTTGACATTGCCGAACGTCTGCCAGTTCTCGGTGACCCAGATGTGGACGACCGCGGCGCCCAGCGAGTATCCGCCCATCTTCACGTGCTGCCACGGGCACGCGGCCCGCTGGTCACGGACCAGCCGGTTCAGCTCGTTGACACCGGCCCGGGCGCTCGCGCCGTTGGGAATCTGGGTCGGATATCCCACGTGCTGCTGGATGTTGCCGGAGAAGCCGTCGTTGTTCCACGAGCTTCCCGTACCGCCGACGACGATCGTGTACGTGCCCTCGCACGAAGCCGTCACCGCCGCCTGCGCCGTGGCGCCCTGCGTCACCGAGATCCCGGCCGTCAGCAGAATTCCGGCCAGCGCGGCCTTGATCCTCTTCGCTCGCATGTCGATCCTCCCGTGTGTTCGGCCTGCGTACGACGAGAGTGTCAGCGGCCGATGACATCCCGATGAAACGCGCCCGGGAACCGATTCCATCGGCATTTCATCGGTGCCTCCTACTGTCGGCCGCCGACCATCTGAACGCATGACGGAAAGGCACACGATGAGAGGAACCGGCTTCACCCGCGTGCTCGGCAGACTGGCCCTGCTGGCCGGCGTCTGGGCACTGGTCGTCGGGCTGACGGCCTCGGTCGCCGTGGCCCTGCCCGACCCCGGACCGGCCCCGCGCGACGACCACTACGGCGTCTCCCGGTTCTTCAGGGGACCGGACGCCCTGCGGATACCGACCGAGCCCTGCGACCCGGCCGGCCCGTCGGCCGCCGACGGCATCATGGCCGGCCAGCTCAACCCCCAGATGGGGGCGCGGATGGCGGGCCTGCTGACGCCCTACAGGATGTCCTGTGCGCGGATGGTCACCAAGGCGGTGAAGGACCGGGGGCTCAACCCGAGGGCCGCGGCCATCGCGATCGCCACGGTCATCGTGGAGACCGACATCAACAACTACTCCCAGGCCGTCGACTACACGAGCATCGGGCTGTTCCAGCAGCAGGACTGGTGGGGCAGCAAGGCGCAGCGGCTGGACCCGGTCTACGCCACCAACGCGTTCCTCGACGCGACGGAGGACACGTTCCCCGGCGGCTCGTGGAACAACGTGGCGATCGGTGACGTGTGCTGGCAGGTGCAGCGGCCGCGCGAGGACCTGCGGTACAAGTACGGCCTGGAGGCGGCCGACGCCGTGATCATCGCCAACGCGCTCTGGTCCGGGATGAGCGCGGGCCCCCGGCACCCGTACGGCTCCGGGCGGGTGGTGTCGGGCCGGTCCGCCGACGGGCGCCTGGAGGCCTTCGCGGCGGGCGCCGACGGCGTCTACCACTCGTGGCAGAACGAGGTGAACGGCGGTTGGGCGCCGTGGCGGTTCGCGGGCGGCCCGCGCGACGCCCAGCTGGCGGTGGCCGCCAACGCCGACGGCCGGCTGGAGCTGTTCGCGCTGTCGGGCAGCACGCTCGACCACATGTGGCAGACCGGGCCCAGTGCGGGGTGGTCCGGCTGGGCGACCTTCGGCACCGGCGGGTACCGGCTGGCGGCGGGCAACAACGCCGACGGCCGTATCGAGGTGTTCGCCTCCAACGCCGACGGCGTGTTCCACCGCTGGCAGACCGCGCCGAGCGGCGGCTGGTCCGGCTGGACGGGGACCGGTGGTGGCCCGGCGAACGCGCGGCTCGCCATGGAGAACGCGCCCGACGGCCGACTCGAGGTGTTCGCGCTGTCGGACTCGACGTTCGGGCACCTGTACCAGATGGGCGTCAACGGCGACTGGTCCGCCTGGGAGCACTTCGGCGAGGGCGGGCACGCCGTGACCGCGAGCCACAACCAGGACGGCAGGCTGGAGGTGTTCGCCTCCAACGCCGACGGGGTGTTCCACCGCTGGCAGACCACCCCCACCACATGGTCGGAATGGACGGGTACCGGGGGGCTGTCCAACGCCGAGCTGACCACCTCGCGGTCGGTCGACGGCCGGGTGGAGGTGTTCGCGATCAACGCCGACGCGGCGAGCCACTCCTGGCAGACCGCCCCCAACGCGCCGTTCTCGTCGTGGGAGAACTTCGGCACCGGCGGCACCGCGATCGGCGCGGGCAACAACGCCGACGGCCGCATCGAGGTGTTCGGCACCAGCAGTGCCGGTGTGTACCACCGGTGGCAGACCGGGTTCGCCAGCTGGTCGCAATGGGGCTGGCTGAACGGCCCCGGCCCGGCGGTCGGCAGGCTCGCCGCGCCCGCCCGGTCCGCAGCCGCGCCCGCCCGGTCCGCAGCCGCGCCCGCCCGGTCCGCAGTCCGCCTCCGCGCGTCCGCCTCCGCGCCCGCCCGGAGCGCGCCCGTCGGCCGGCCCGTACCGGCGGTCGGCTAGACGGTCCGCCGGCGGACCGCACAGGCCCGCCGGCGGATGGCGCGAGCCCGCCGTCGTCCCGTACCGCACGAGCGGCACGGGACGACGGCGGGCTCATGGCGTCAGGAGGCGAAGTGCCTCTCCAGCCGGGGAACCAGGTCCCGGAGGTCCTCCTCCCAGCAGCCGGCGTTGTGGCCGCCGTTGCACAGGGTGCCCCAGCCCGAACCGTCGCCGTAGTTCACGAAGTGGTACGACATGCCCAGCGCGTCCATGGCGTTCTTGACGTGCTTGGCCGCGCCCTCCAGCCAGAACTCCAGGTCGGTGACCGAGCCTCCGCCGTTGCCCACGTAGATCGAGACCCCGATCCCGCCCTGCTTGATCCGGTCCATGTGCTGCGAGGGATCGACCTCGTTGAACCGCCAGTCGGCGTTGAACACCGGGTACGGCGACCCGAACGCGGCGTCGCTGTCCACGGAGGGCTCGTAGGCGACCAGGGAGGCGACGACGGCCAGGCGCAGGTCCATGGACCGCACCGACAGGTCGATGTCGCCGGACAGGGACGCGGTCTGGCTGAAGAGGTCCGGGCGCGCCTGGGCGTAGTGGAGGGCTCCGAACCCGCCCATCGAGACACCGGCGACGGCCCTGGCCTTCTTGGTGGCGATGGTCCGCAGGTTGGCGTCGATGAACGGGATCACCTGCTTGAGGTGGAAGTTCTCCCAGTTCTGGGCACCGGCGGCGGTCCTCTGGTTGAGCCAGTTGGCGTACCAGCCCCGGGCGCCGCCGTCCGGGATGACGGTGATCATCCGGTCCGACATGCGCAGCGCCGGATAGTTCTGCTGGATCGGGTCGTCGGGTGAGCCGTGCAGGAAGTACATCACCGGAAAGCGCCGGTTCGGGTCGTCGTAGTACGTCTTCGGCAGGATGATCTTGATGTGCTGTTCCTCCGCGACCTCGGGCGTGGTCACGGTCAGGTAGAACTCGGTCGCGTTGCCCGTCGCCGTGCCGACCTGCGTCAGGCCGAACCCGTTCGCCATCGGGGGCGGGGTGCCGTCGTCGGCGGCCTGTGCCGAGGCCGCCGGTATGACCGTGACCACGGCCAGGACGGCGAACACCCATGCCAGCGCTGTGCGCCGGACGTTCGCTGTTCTTCTCACGGTGCTTCCTCTCTTGTGATGCTCCGTCTGCGCTTCGGATTCCGTGCGTCGGATCAGTCGAGGACCTTGACCACCAGGGCCGGTGAGGCCGCGATCTGTTCCTCGGTGAACCGCTCGGTCGCCCATTGGCCGGCCGAGAAGAGCCTGGTCTGGTCGGCGTGGTGCGGCGAGTTCGGGTCGGCCGACTGGGAGTAGGCCAGGACGGAGCGGGCCTGCGGCGGCCCTTCGGCGGTGAACCGGACCTGCTGGATGAAACTGGACCCGAAGACGACGTCCGTCTTTCCGTCGACCTGGCCCATGGTGATCACGTTGAGTACGCCGAGTTCGCCGATCATTCCGTGGATCGGGATCTGCTCGCCGCCGCGGGTGACCTTCTGGACGTCCGAGAGCGGCGCGTTCAACGGAATGCCCGCCTTGCGCATCGCGAGGACGGCCCTGCCGAACGCGTCGCGGACGGCGGAGCTGCCGGAGTCCAGCGAATTCGGTGTGTGCACCGGGTCCTTGGGGTCGAAGGGGACCCGCCAGGGGAGCTTCTCGATGCCCTGTCCGCCCTGCAGGGAGGCCCAGTAGTTCGCGAACAGCAGGGAACCCCGGCTGTCCGACGTGTAGTCGTGGCTCTTCCAGGCGGCGAGGATCGGGCACGCCTCGCTCACGTTGACCAGGGTGCCGTCCACGAGGATGAGCCCGAAGGGCACGCTCTTGCACATCGCCACGGTGGCGTCGAGGGCGAGGTCGGCCGCTCGGCTGTTGTCGGCGAACAGCAGCTTCCCCATGGTCTCCGGGGTGAAGCCCCTGCCCGGCAGCCCGTCCGTCCCGTCGATCCGCTTCCGGGCGGTCAGGATGAGCTCCTGGGTGCGCAGCGAGCGGGGTGCCTGGGCGTCGCCCATCACCCGGGGGAAGGTCAGCGGCTGGTCGGGGTTGGCCAGCCAGGCGCTGTCGTTGGCGTTGCCCACGAAGTCGTCCCGGATCAGCCGGGGTTGCTTGCGCGGGTCGAGGAGTCCCGGCGCGACCGCGTTCGGGTCGTCGGGCCAGTCGCACGCGCTCCGCTTGCCGTCGAAGATGGAGATCGGCGGCACGTTCGGCAGCCTCAGGGGCTGGTTGAAGAGGAGTTGGCCGGTCATCGTGAGACACGACTGGGCGTGCGCGTCGGTGATGTTCGCGGTGGCCTGGATGTCCGCGTACAGCGCCTTGCCCTTGCGGTCCGCGGCGATCGTGTTGAAGAAGGGGACGCCCTGCGTGGTCTCCAGGGTGTTGACGACGTCTTCGACGTCCTTGGCCTGGTCGAGACGGAACCAGGTGTTCAGCGCCCGCAGGTTGTTCATGTTGACGTCGCGCACGGCGTGCGCGCTGACCACCCAGGGCAGCGACACCCCCTGCATCGAGGTGGTGACGGGGCCGTACCGGGTGGACCACAGGGTCCTGGTGACCTTGCCGAGGGAGCCGTCCGGCTTCCGCACGTCGACGGTGACCTGCTGCGAGGTCATCTGTTCCCAGACGCCGTCGACGAGGTACTTGGTGGGGTTGAGCGGATCCACCTGGACGTCGAAGAGCCCGAACGGGGCGACCGTGGCGACCGTGTGGCTCCAGGCGACGTCGTCGTTGTACCCGATGTTCACCGCGGGGAGTCCCAGGAGGCTCGCCCCGGAGACGTTGACCTTGCCCGGGATGGTGAGATGGCTCTGCCACATCCGGTTCTTGCCCTGCCACGGGAAGTGCGGGTTGGCCAGCAGCATGCCGGTGCCGCCGGAGACGCCCTGCGAGCCGACGGCCAGCGCGTTGCTGCCCATGCTCTGTTGCCGGCTCACCGCCAGTGCGGAACTGATCTTCGCCGCGGTCTCCTTGGGTGAGGACGCGGGTTTCGCGGGGGCGGACGCCGCCCCCGGGGGCGCGGCGTCGACCTGGCCGTCGAGGAGCGCGTCGGCGCTGCCCATGATGATCTCGGCGTGCGCGTGCCGGTAGACGTCGAGTTCCGTGATCGGCCGCACCCAGGCGGCGCCCCGGCAGGCCGGATCGGTGAGGCCGTCGGCCCCCGTCTCGGACAGGTACCGGTTGTATCCCTGGACGTAGCCCCGGATGGCCTCCTTGACCGCGGGCTCCGGCCCGTCGGGGGCGGGCTGTGCGATCAGCCGCTCCACCACCCCGTCGTCCTTGATCCGCTGGAAGTACAGGTCGCTCTTGAGATTGGTGGTGGTGTTCTGGTTCTGGCCGGGGCTCGCCCTGCCGTCGGGCCCCAGATGGCGGGACCTCTGGGCGTTGACCATCAGATAGGTGTCGGCCAGCGTGCAGATGTTGTCCTTGGCCGCCGCGTATCCGTAGCCGGTGCCCAGGCCCTCCCAGTCCGAGGCGATGATGTGCGGGATGCCGTACTCGGTGTACCGGATGGTCGGCCTGTCCGGTCCCACCGCCCCCGGCCGCGTGGCGGCCGTGGAGCCCGTGGCGGCCATCGTGCTCATCACCGCGACGGCGGCTGCCACCGCCATCGGCAGCCTCGCTCTCGCTCGCGTCCGTGCCATCGGCCCGTCCTCCCCTTCGTACCGCTCCTCGTGCGAACGCGGTCACGCTAGGAAGGGGCGATGAAATCCCGATGATGGACCGGCGCCCACGGGCGATCCGGTACCCGAGGCGGGGCCGACTGTCACCCCGTAACCTTCCGGGGTCTCCGGGCCGTCGGGGCGTTGCTACGTTCCCTACCGCCCGCTCGCGCCACCCGGTCGGCGGCCCGCGCCCCCTGGAGGAGCTTCCTGTGCTTCGTGGACTGTCCCGCCGCGCGGTGAGCTCCGTGCTCGCGGCGTCGGCCGCCCTGCTGCTGCCGGCCCTGGTGCCCACCTCCCCGGCCGAGGCCCGGACCACCGCTTCCACCGCGTCCGTCCGCTCCACCGCTCCGGCCGCTTCGGTCGCATCGGCCGCTTCCACCGCGGCGTGCCCGGCCGCGGGGCCCGTGTCCCAGCACTTCCACTCCGGCCACAACGGCGTCGACATCGCCAACGGTGTGGGGACGCCGATCCACGCCGTGTCCGACGGCGAGGTGACCATCTCCGGGTACGAGCCGGGCTACGGCCAGTGGATCCGGATCCAGCAGCCCGACGGGCGGATCTCCGAGTACGGGCACATGTCCCGGCGGGACGTCTTCGCCGGCGACCGTGTCGTGGCCGGCCAGCAGATCGCCCTGATGGGTTCGGAGGGGAACTCCACCGGCCCCCACCTGCATCTGCGGATCTGGGGGGACTCGTCCGCCTCCTACGGCGTCGACCCCGAGGTCTATCTCGCCGAACGCGGCGTCGTGCTGCCCTGCACCCCGGGCACGGGGCCGCGGCCGAAGCCCCTCGTGTATCCGTCGGAGTCGGGCCGGGTCGTGTCGGCGCGGTCGGCGGACGGGCGTCTGGAGGTGTTCGCGGCCGGGACCGACGGCATCCACCACGCCTGGCAGCGGGAGGTCAACGGCGACTGGTCGCCCTGGGAGTCGCTGGGCGGTCCCGCCGACGCCGAGCTCTCGCTCGCGCCCAACGCCGACGGCCGGCTGGAGCTGTTCGCGCTCAACGGGACCACCTTCCAGCACCGTTGGCAGCTGAGCCCCTCCGGCGGCTGGTCGCACTGGGAGGCCTTCGGCGAGGGCGGCCGGGACACCGCGGCGGGGGTCAACGCGGACGGCCGCATCGAGGTCTACGCCTCCGGCCCGGTCGGGCTGTTCCACCGATATCAGCTCGCCCCCAACGGCGGCTGGTCGGGCTGGGAGTCCACCGGCGGCGGCCCCGCCGACAGCCGTGTGGAGATGGGGAAGGCTCCCGACGGACGCCTTGAGGTCTTCGCCCTCAACGGCACCACCTTCCAGCACCGCTACCAGACCGCGCCCAGCGGCGGCTGGTCCGCGTGGGGCCCGTTCGGCGAAGGCGGCCACGACCTGACCGTCGACCACAACGCCGACGGCCGCCTGGAGGTCTTCGCCTCGGGTCCGGTCGGCGTGTTCCACCGGTACCAGACCGGGCCCTCCGGCTGGTCGGGCTGGGAACGCACCGGCGGCCCGGCCGACGCGCAGCTCACCAGCGAACGCACTCCCGACGGCCGCGTCGAGGTCTTCGCCATGAACGGCACCACCGCCATGCACAGCTGGCAGACCGCCGTGAACGCCCCCTACAGCGACTGGGCCCCCTTCGGCTCCGGCGGTACGGAGGTCACCGCCGCCTCCAACGCCGACGGCCGGATCGAGGTCTTCGGGACCAACCCCTCCGGAACCTTCCACATCTGGCAGACCGGGTTCTCCAGCTGGTCCGGCTGGGAGTGGCTGGGCGGTTCTCCCGGCCCCGGCCAGGGCTGACCGCTCACCCGGAGGGATCAGATCCGTGTCTCCGATCAGCAGACGGAGTGTGCTGCGGGGTGTGGCCGGAGCCGGGGCGCTGCCCCTGCTCGGGCTCTCCCCGGCCGTCGCCGCGCCCACCGGTGACGCCCCGACGCCCTCGTGGGTCGGCGCGGGCCCCTTCGCGTACGTCCACGACCCGTCGACCCCCGCCGGCCCGCGCTATCTCAACGACCACACGCTGATCAGGGCGCGGGGCCGCTGGCACGTCTTCGGCATCGTCGGCGACAGCGCGCCGCGCGGCGAGGCGCCGGACAGCTCGGCGGAGATCTCCTTCGCCCACGCCTCCGCCCCGAGCCCGCTGGGTCCGTGGACCGCTCACGCCGACGCCCTCACCGTCGACCCGTCCTATTTCGGCGAGGAGCACCTGTGGGCGCCGCACGTCATCGAGGCCGACGGCACGTTCTGGATGTTCTACGCCGCGGGGGGCGCGAGCGGTGCGGCCGTCAACCTGGCCACGTCGACCGATCTGTTCACCTGGACCCGCGTACCGTCCGGCCCGCTGTTCCGGGGCCTCGCGGCGCGTGACCCGATGGTGCTGCGGGTGGGGGACGAATGGGTCATGTACTACACGGAGCTCTCCGGGCCGGGCGGGCACCACGTCGTCGCCCACCGGCGGTCCGCCGACCTGACGCACTGGAGCGAGCCGGGCGTCGCCTTCACCGACGCGAGCACGGACGCGACCGTCTCGGTCACCGAGTCGCCCTACGTCGTCCGGCGGGACGGCTGGTACTACCTGTTCATCGGCCCGCGGGGCGGCTACGAGGGGACCGACGTACTGGCGTCGCGGGACCCCTTCCGCTTCGACCTCGCCGGATACGCGGGGCATGTGGCCGGTCACGCCGTCGAGGTCGTCGACGACGGGGGTACCTGGTACGCGAGCGCGGCCGGCTGGTTCCGCAACGGACTGTTCCTCGCGCCGCTCCAGTGGCGCGACACTCCGGTCCCGTGGCAGAGCCCCGACCACCCGGTGGCCGGGCTCGACGTGCACGGCCGCCTCACGCTGTTCGTGCTCGACGCCGCCGACCGCTCGATGCTGCGGCGCGTCCAGCTCGACCCGTACGGCGACGGCTGGTCGGAGTGGGAGCCGTTCGGCGGCCCTGCGGGCGCGGTTCCCTCCCTCGGCCGCGACACCGACGGGAGGCTGGAGGTGTTCTCGATCGCCCCGGGCGGCACCCACCTGAACCGCCGCGTGCAGCGCCCGGACGGCGGGTGGCACGACTGGGAGGGGTTCGGCGGCCCGGCCGGCGCCGCGCCCGCCGTCGCCCGTGACGCGGCCGGCCGGCTGGAGGTCTTCGCCCTGAGCCCGGGCGGCGCGTCCTTCGCACGGCGTCGGCAGCGGTCGCCCGGGGCACTGGCCTGGGACCCGTGGGAACCCGGCTTCGGTCCGGCGGCGGGCGCGCCACCGGCGGTCGCGGCGAACGCCGACGGCAGGCTCGAGGTGTTCGCCCTCGCGCCCGGCGGCGCTGGGATCGTCCACCGGTGGCAGGAGACCCCCGGCGGGCCGTGGACCCCGGCATGGCACCCGTACGGCACCGCGGCGGGTTCCGCGCCCCGGGCGGCCGAGGACGGCAGCGGCCGGCTCGCGGTCGCCGCGATCGGGCCGTCGGGCGTCGGGACCTTCACCCGGCGGCAGACCGCGCCGAGCGGCGGCTGGGACGCGTGGCTGCCGATGTTCGGGTGGAGCGCCGCCGCTCCGGCGTTCGCCGCCAACGCCGACGGCCGCCTGGAGGCGTTCTCGCTCGCTCCGGGCGGCGCCCGGCTGAGTCACCGCTGGCAGCTCGCTCCGGGCGGTGACTGGGGCCCCGAGCGGGAGTTCGGCGAGCCCGGCGTCCGGCTCGTCGCCACCCCCACGGCCGTACGCGACCCGTCCGGGCGGCTGCACGTCTTCGCCGTGACCGCCGCGGGGCGGATCCGGACCCGTGTCCAGGAGCGGCCGAGCGGCGGGTGGCTGCCGTGGACCTCCTTCGGCGAGCGTGCGGTGGCGCCGCTGGTGTCGCATGCTCCCGCCCTGTGAGCGGAGCGTACGGATCTCGCCACGTGAACGGTGACATAGGCCGTTCCCGGAGGCCTGTGAGGGCCCCGGACCCGGATTCCGCCCGCCGGTCACGGTGACGTTGCCCACCTTGTACGGCCCCGGGCCCGGCGGCGGCGGCCGACTCCGGCCCGGCCGGTCCGGCCCTCCGGCGGCCCGCGGACACGGCCCGTCTCCCGCTCTCCCCGTGGCCCGCTCCACGTCCCAACTGCTCGGCGAAGGACCGGAAACAGTCCCACATGGCGGCTCATTTCACGGCGCCGACATGACCTGGTCCCGGCGGGAAGGTCCCCGGCGGTCCGCGTCGCGCGGAGCCACGGGGGGAGCGACTCCGGGGCGCCCCGCGCACCGTCGTGGCGGGCGGGTCCGGCCGCCGGGCGGCCCGTCCGGACGAGGTGGCCAAAGTACGACGGTGAACTCCCCCTACGGATGAGTATCGTTCGGCTCATCCGAGAGTACGGCCGGGGGAACGGGGGAACGGGTGAGCGGCGTAGTCGTCCATCTGCCGCGAGGTACGGGAGGCGCCGACGGCGGCGAGCCGGGCGGGGACGCGGTGACGCTCCGGCTCGGCCCGGGCGAGGTGGCCCGCTTCGGACGGGGCTCCGCCGCGGTCCCCGTCGAGCTGGTCCTGGACGATCCGGCGATCTCGCGGCTCGCCGGGGAGATCCGGGTGACCCAGGACCACTGGCAGCTGACGAACCACAGCGCGGGCCACAGCTACCTGGTGGAGAACCCGGAGGGTGCGGGGGAGTACCTGCGGATTCCGCCGCGCCGGGTCGGGGCGCCCATCCCGTTCGAGTTCTCCCGGGTGGTGCTGCCCACCCGGGGTGACGCCACCGTCTCCTTCCAGGTGTTCGCCCCCGACCACGTGTTCCTCGACCCGGAGGCCATGGACGTCCCCTGGGGGAACAGCACGGTGACCGCGTACTCCCTGGACGAGACGGCCACGTACTTCCTCGTTCTCGTCGCGCTCTGCGAACCGCGTCTGCGGGACCAGTCCCGGGTCGCGGTGCCCACCACCCCGCAGATCGTCGAGCGGCTCAGGGAGCACCTCACGTGCGGCACGCTGACCGCTCGGGCGGTCAGTTCGCACATCGACTACCTGGCCGAGGAGAAGCTGCGCATCGCGGGCCCCGCCACCGGGGAGTCCGGCAAGGGGGACCGCCGGAACGGCAAGCGGGAGGAGATCGTCGGGCTCGCCCTGCGGTTCGGGCTCGTGCGTGAGGAGCACCTCGCGCTGCTGCCGCCCCTGACGGGGGCCGGCGGGCGGGAGCGGCAGGGCGCGTCGTGACCTCGCCGGGCATTCCGGGAGCCATCGCGGGGCCCGACCGTACGGACGAACTCCCGCCCGGCTACCGGGTGGGAGGCTGGGTGGTCTCCGAACTGATCGGGTCCGGGGGGTGGTCCACCGTCTACGCGGCGCGGCCGGCCGACGGGCCCGCGGGCCGGTCCGCCGCCGACCCCGCGGGCCCCGCCGAGGTCGCGCTCAAGATCATGCCGACCGCGGGACTCGCACCGCGGCAGGCGCGCAGGATCATGGAGTCCGCCCGCCGCGAGGTCGAGCTCGGGAGCAGGGTCGGGCATCCCCGGCTGATCGGTCTCCTCGGCTCGTTCGTGCTCGCGGCGCCCGACCGGCCCGCCGTGGACGGCGCGATCGTGCTCGTGATGGAACGGGCCTCCGGCAGCCTGCGGGAGCTCCTCGACGCGGGGGTGCCCGAGGCGGACCGGGGACCGCTGATCGCGGGAATCTGCGAGGGGCTCGCGCATCTCCACCGGTCGGGCTGGGTCCACGCCGACCTCAAGCCGGAGAACGTCCTGCTGGGCGCCGACCGCTCGGTGAAGCTGTCGGACTTCGGCCTCGCGACCGAGCTGACGGGGACCCACGGGTACGCCCCGCCGATGGGAACCCTGGACTATCTGCCGCCCGAGCGCTGGCGGGCGCCCCTCGGCGAACTCGGCGTCCGGATCAGGCCGACCGCGGACATCTGGGCCCTGGGCATCGTCGTCCACGAGGTGTTCTCGTCGGGCGGTTCGCCGTTCTCCGGCGCCACGCCGGTGGCGCGGGGCGCCGCGGTCCAGGAGTACGGCGAGGGGCGGGCGCCGCTGCGGATGGACCACGCGGTGCCCCCGTTCTGGCGGGAGCTGGCCGCCGACTGTCTCGCCCCGACC
>NZ_RDBH01000012.1:19947-49091 GCF_008042145.1 Streptomyces sp. adm13(2018) | reverse complement strand
CGGGCCGCAGCACGACCGGGGCGGCCGGCCGGCTCTTCGCTACGGCCGGGACGTCCTTGGCCGTCTGGATCGGGCCGAAGGCGATCAGCGGGTACTGGAGCAGGGTGCAGGCGCTGCCGGAGGTGTTGGTGGCGGTGAGGACGATGTGCTCGGTCGGGACCTCGTCGGCCTTCGCCGCCGTGATCTTGACGTCGGTGTAGGCGCAGGCGGGCGCCGCCGGGCAGGGGACGGGCGAGGCCGGGCAGGGGGCGGGGGAGGCCGGGGGCACCGCCGACCAGACCGCCGCGAAGAGCGGCTCGGGGTCGGCCGGCGCCTCGACGACGGCCGGCGGCACCTCCGGCGGCACGTCCGGCGGCTCCTCCGACGGCGGTACGAAGGGCTCCTCGGCCGGATCCACGGCCGGGGCCACGGGCTCCGCCGGGTCGTCGAAGGGCGCCTCGGGCAGGGGTACGGCCTCCGGCGCGGCGCCCGCCTGCGCCTACACCGACGTCAAGATCACGGCGGCGAAGGCCGACGAGGTCCCGACCGAGCACATCGTCCTCACCGCCACCAACACCTCCGGCAGCGCCTGCACCCTGCTCCAGTACCCGCTGATCGCCTTCGGCCCGATCCAGACGGCCAAGGACGTCCCGGCCGTAGCGAAGAGCCGGCCGGCCGCCCCGGTCGTGCTGCGGCCCGGCGCGCCCGCGTACGCCAACGTGCGGGTCTCGCTCGGCGGCACCCATGAGGACAACAAGGTCGTGCGGAGCTTCAACGTGAACCTGTTCGCGGCCGACGGACCGGCCGAGGGCAGCATCGTCGTCAAGGCCCCGGCGGGCGGCCTGGCCGTCGCCGAGGCCGCCGCGAAGACGGGCTACTGGACGCCGGAGCTGCGCAACGGCGCCGACGAGTTCTGAGCCCGGCGGCCGGAGCGATGGCTGCGTAGCCGCGTCGACGAGTTCAGAGCCCGGCCGCCGGAGCCGTAGCCGCGTCACCGCGTCGACGAGTTCAGAGCCCGGCCGCGGGTGCCGTGGCTTCGCACCCGCGCCGACGGCCACCGGTCACCGCGCCAAGCCCGTCTTCGCGCCCGCCCCGCACAGCGGCACCACCGTGAGGCCGGGGCGGGGCGCTGCGGCCCGTACCGCCGCCCAGCAGGCCACTCCGGTGGACTCCACGAACAGGCCACGCCCGGCCAGTTCCCGCTGTGCCGTGCGGATCTGGTCCTCCGTCACCGTCAGGAACGTGCCGCCCGTCGCCCGGACCGCCCGCAGGATCTGGTGGGCGCGGGGTGGTGCGGGGATCGCGATGCCCTCGGCGAGGGTGGGGCGCGCGGGGACCGGTCCGAGCAGGTCGTCCGC
Source organism: Streptomyces sp. adm13(2018) (assembly GCF_008042145.1). Lineage (GTDB taxonomy): Bacteria > Actinomycetota > Actinomycetes > Streptomycetales > Streptomycetaceae > Streptomyces. Next base: position 47,754 of record NZ_RDBH01000012.1, on the reverse strand, counting down.
GCCCGCGTGGAAGGCCGTGGCCAGCGGGGAGACGGCCTCGGCCTGGACGGCGACGAGGGCCGGGCGGTGGTCGGTGAGGCCGTGGCGGTGCAGCTCGTCGAGCGCGAGGGCGGCCCCGAGCAGCAGGGTGCCGTTGCCGACGGGGACGACGATCGTGTCCGGGAGCCGGCCGCCGAGTTCCTCCCACAGCTCGTAGACGTAGGTCTTGGTGCCGTGCAGGAAGTACGGGTTGTGGACGTGCGAGGCGTAGAAGGTGCCGGGTTCGTCGGCGGCCGCCCGCGCGGCCCGGGCCGTGGCCTCGCGGTCGCCGGGCACCTCGACGACCTCGGCGCCGTGCGCCCGGATCTGCTCCAGCTTCTTGGCGGAGGTGCCCTCGGGGACGTACACGAGGGCGTCGAGGCCGGCCCGTGCGGTGTAGGCGGCGATCGCCGTGCCCGCGTTCCCGCTGCTGTCGGCGACGATCCGGCGGAGGGTGCCGTTCCGGGTGAGGCGGAGGGCGTGGGCGGCGAGCATCACCGCGCCGCGGTCCTTGAAGGACAGGGTCGGCATCAGGAAGTCGAGTTTGGCGGAAACCGATCCCTCGGCCCCGTCGACCAGGGGGACGAGCGGGGTCCGGCCCTCCCCGAGCGTCACCTCCGGCGCGTACGGCATCGGCGGCAGCGCCTCCTCGTAACGCCACAATGAATTTCGTCGTGACGCGAGTGACGGGAGGGAAACCGGCCCGCCGGTGAACTCCAGATCCCACGGGCCACGGCACTTCGGACAACACCAGGTGAGGGCGTCGGCGGGCGAGTCGACACGGCAGCGCGGGCAGCGGTACGAGGTCATGGCGATCAGCATGTCAGCCGTGTGGCGCGGGTGTTGCGGCCTGTCGACGGCTCTTGTGAGATTCCTATGGATCAGTCAACCTTTCGCTCGGCAGCCGGATGTACCGGGCGGTGTGGAGCCACATTGCTTTGTCATGTCCCTGCTGATCCCCCACAGCGACGCACCACCAATGAGGAGGACCCCTCACATGTCAGTGATGCGTGAATCACGGCGTCGAATCGCCACCGCCGCGGCCGTCGCCGTCGCCGCCCTCACCGTCGGCACCCTCTCCGCCCTCCCGGCCACCGCCGTGCCGGCCGCCCCCGAGGGCGTCATCGAGAACGCCGGAGCCGAAGGCACGATCGCGGGCAGCTACATCGTCACCCTGGAGGAGTCGGCGCAGGCCGAGACCGCCGAGGGCCGCGCGGTCGCCGCCGAGTACGGCGCGAAGATCAAGAAGACGTACACCGCCGCGCTCAACGGCTTCAACGTCGAGCTCTCCGAGGCGCAGGCGAAGAAGCTCGCGGCCGACCCCGCCGTGAAGTCCGTGGTCCAGAACCGCGTCTTCAAGATCACCGCCACCCAGCCCTCCCCGCCGTCCTGGGGCCTGGACCGGATCGACCAGCGGGCCCTCCCGCTGAACCAGAGCTACACCTACCCGGACACCGCCGGACAGGGCGTCACCGCGTACATCATCGACACCGGTGTGCGGATCTCCCACAGCGACTTCGGCGGCCGCGCCTTCAACGGGTACGACGCCGTCGACAACGACAACGTCGCCCAGGACGGCAACGGCCACGGCACCCACGTCGCCGGGACCGTCGCGGGCACCGCCCACGGCGTCGCCAAGAAGGCGAAGATCGTCGGCGTCCGCGTGCTCGACAACAACGGCTCCGGCACCACCGCCGGTGTCGTCGCGGGCATCGACTGGGTGACCCGGAACGCCGTCAAGCCGGCCGTCGCCAACATGAGCCTCGGCGGAGGCGTGGACTCCACGCTCGACACGGCCGTCCGCAACTCGATCGCGTCCGGCGTCACGTACGCCGTCGCCGCGGGCAACAGCAACGCCAACGCCTCGAACTACTCCCCGGCCCGGGTGACCGAGGCGCTCACGGTCGGCTCCACGACCAACACCGACGCGCGCTCCAGCTTCTCGAACTACGGCACCGTCCTGGACCTCTTCGCCCCGGGCTCGAACATCACCTCGGCGTGGAACACCGGCGACTCCGCCACCAACACGATCTCCGGTACGTCGATGGCGTCCCCGCACGTCGCCGGCGCGGCAGCGCTCTACCTCGGGGACAACCCGACGGCCACCCCGGCCCAGGTGGGCACCGCCCTGGTGAACGCCGCCACGCCGAACGTCGTCACCAACCCGGGCACCGGCTCCCCGAACCGCCTGCTGTACGTCGGTGGCGGCGGCACCACCCCGCCCCCCGGCAAGAAGTTCGAGAACACCGCGGACTACGCCATCGCCGACAACGCGACCGTCGAGTCCCCGGTCACCGTCAGCGGCGTCACCGGCAACGCCCCCGCCGCCCTCCAGGTCCCGGTGAACATCGTCCACACCTACATCGGTGACCTCCAGGTCCAGTTGATCGCCCCCGACGGCTCGGCGTACACGCTGAAGGCGTTCGGCACCGGCGGCAGCTCGGACAACATCAACACCACGTACACGGTGAACGCCTCCTCGGAGGTCGCCAACGGCACGTGGAAGCTCCGGGTCACGGACAACGCGAGCGCCGACACCGGCAAGATCGACGCCTGGGGTCTCCAGTTCTGACCCCGGCTCCGTCGGACTGTGCCGAGCGAGGTGCGTGACGAGTGAGGTGAGGGGGCGGTCGCCCGCAGGCGGCCGCCCCTTCGCCATGCGCGCGCGTGGACGCCGTGCGCGAGCGTCGTCGCCGTCGCCGTCGCCGGGGAGAGAGAGGCAGCGCCGGAGTCGTCCCCCGCACGCGACGGCCTCCAGTCGGCCGCGTACGATGCGCGACCGATCATTTGTTCGCGTCGTTCGCCCCGAACAGGAGCACCGTACCCGTGGAGCCGACCCCGCCGACCCCACCGCCGCCGCCCCCGCACGGCGGCCCGCAGCAGGGGAGTTGGCCCGCGCCGGGGCCGTACACCTCGCCGGGGATGCCGTACGCGGCTGGGCCCCACACCGGGACGCCCGGCGTGCCCGGCCCGCCCGGCACCGTGCCGTACGGCATGCCGCCCCGGCGCACCACCAACGGGCTCGCGGTCGCCTCCCTCGTCTCCGGCGTCGTCTGCTGCCTGCCACCGCTGGGGCTCGTCCTCGGGCTCGTCGCCCTGCCCCGGATCAGGAAGCGGGACCAGGCCGGCAAGGGGCTCGCGGTCGCGGGCATCGTCCTCTCCGCCCTCAGCTCGCTGCTGCTCGTGGTCGGCATCGCCACCGGCGGCCTCAGCACCTTCTGGGGCGGCTTCAAGGAGGGTGTGGAGGAGGCGTCCCGCTCGAAGTCGGCGTTCTCGCTGCGGACCGGGCAGTGCTTCACTCCGGACGGCAGGCTGGACGAGTACGCGACGGACGTCACGGTCGTCGACTGCGCCCGCCCGCACATCGGCGAGGTCACCGGCGGCTTCAAGGTGACCGGCTTCCGCACCTGGCCCGGCGAGGACGCGATCGACGCGATCGCGCAGAAGCGCTGCGAGACGGTCAACGGCGGTTACGCCCTGGACACCTGGGCCGTCCCCAAGGACGTCTGGCTCTACTACTACCTGCCGAGCGCCCAGAGCTGGCGACTCGGCGACCGTACGGTGACCTGCGTGTTCGCCGGAGAGAAGAAGCCGTTCAGCGGCTCCGTGCGCTCCGACGCGAGCACCCTGGACGACCATCAGGTGGCCTTCCTGAAGGCCGTCAACCCGATCGAGACGGTGTCCTACCGGGAGCCCGACGAGGACGCGGACGAGGACTTCGCCGCCAACAAGGCGTGGGCCTCGGAGCTGCTGGCGACGATCGAGACGGCGCGCGCGGGGCTGGAACGGCGCGCCTGGCCCGCCGGCGCGGTGCCCTCCGTCGTGGCCCTCCGGAAGGAGCTGGGAGCGGCGTCGAAGGAGTGGCTCACACTGGCGACGGCGGCCGACGCGGAGGCCTACTGGGAGGCGTACGACCCGGCGTGGGAGTCGCTGCCCGAGGACCTGGGAGCGGACGCGCGGACGGCACTCGACCTGACCGGCACGCCCCCGGTGGACGGGGCGGGCGAGGGCTCCTCCGTCTGACGCCCGCCCGCGGTGGGGTGGGGCTGAGTGGCCTACGCGGGCGCACGCGCGCGCGTGATGGGAAACGGGGCCGGACCTCCTTCGGGAGGTCCGGCCCCGTCGTGTGCGGACCGGGCGGGGTCCGGAGAGCGGCGGCCCGTGACCGACCGCCGCCGCCGGTCCGCCGCGAGCGGCGGGGCCGGTCCGCGGCCAAGGGGGCCCGGCCGTCGCCGTACGACGGCCGGGCGGGTCGGCGCCGGATCAGCGCCGAAGCGCCGGATCAGCGCCGGATCAGCGCCGGATCAGCGCCGGATCAGCGCCGGATCAGCGCCGGTTCAGGCCCCGGTCGATGGCGGTGATCAGCTCCCCGTCGGGGGTGTCCCCGTCGAGGGACCAGATCATGGCGCCGCCGAGCCCGTTGTGCCGCACGTAGGACGCCTTGGTGCGGAGCACCGTCGGGTCGTCGTACGTCCACAGGTTGGTGCCGTCGAAGAGCCAGGCGTGGCCGTTCCGGTAGTCGCGGTGGAGCTTGTACGTCCCCGACGCGGCCAGCTTCTTGAGGTGCTTGTAGTCCTCGGAGCCCGCCACCCAGGTCGCGGGGGCGGGGCCGGTCGCCGGCTGTCCGAGGCCGTCGCCGCCGCCGGTGACGCCGGTCCAGCCCTGGCCGTAGAACGGCATGCCGACCACGAGCTTGTGGGCCGGGGCGCCGCGGCGCAGCCAGGCCTTGACCGTCTGGTCGACGCTGAAGTCGTTCTTCGCGAAGAGCGCGGACTGCTGGGCGGTGGTCTTCTCGCCGGAGACGTGGAAGTCGTAGCCCTGGAGGTTCACGAAGTCGAAGTCCCGCATGATCCTGGAGACCTCGAAGCCCGCGTCGATCTTGGCGGGTGCGGTGGGCACGTACGCGCTGAGCTCGTAGTGCTTGCGCTGGGCCTTCGGCAGCGAGCGGCCGTAGGCGTCCAGCTGGGTGCGGAACTCCCGTACCAGCTTGGTGAAGTTGGGCTTGTCCTCGGGGCGGATCACGTTCCCGGGGGCGCCCTCAGAGCCGGGCCATTCCCAGTCGAGGTCCACGCCGTCGAAGACCCCGGCGGCGGCTCCCGCGCCGCCGCGTGCGCCGTCGACGGGCAGGTTGCCCTTGATGTACGTGTCCACGCAGGAGGCGACCAGGGCCTTGCGGCCGGCGTCGGTGCGCACCGCGTCGGAGAAGTGCGCGGAGCCGGTCCAGCCGCCGAGCGAGATCATGACCTTGAGGCCGGGGTTCGCGGCCTTCAGCTCGCGCAGCTCGTTGAAGTTGCCGGCCAGCCGCTGGTCCGCGGTGTCGCCGACGCCGTCCACGGAGGAGGCGGCGTCGACCGGGCGCACGTAGTCGGCCCACGGGTCGGAGCCCGGGGCGTTGCCCATGAGGCACTTGCCGTCCGCGCCGATCACGCCGAAGGCGTAGTTGATGTGGGTGAGCTTGGCGGCGGTGCCGCTCGTCTTCAGGTCCTTGACCTGGAAGTTCCGTCCGTAGATGCCCCATTGGGTGAAGTAGCCGATCCGCTTCAGCTCGGGCTTGTGCCCGGACGGCTGGTGCGCGTCGGCGGTGGGGGCCAGGGAGGCGAGGAGACCGAGGGTGGCCGCGGCGGCCGCACCGAAGGTCAGCTTGGTCATGGCTCTGGGACGCATGGGCTCGTTCCTGTGCGAGGCGGGATGGCGCGTGCGGTGGAGCGTGCGGGACGGCGCGGACGGCAGGGGGCGTGCGCGCCGCGGAGCGTGCGTGTGGAGCAGGTGTGCTGGCAGGAACGTATTGGTCTGTACCAATGCGGGTCAAGAGGGCCGACGCGGTCTGTCCGGGGTGACTCCGCGCAGCAGGGGGAGTGATCGCGGATGTCCTGGGAGTCATCACTTCGGGTGAAACTTTGGCCCATGCTTGCGGATCGCGACCGACGGTTGCCAGGCTGTAGCTGTCAGTCAACCTGAGGGGAGTGTCCAGTGACGTTCGGTGAGCAGCCCGCCTATCTGCGCGTGGCGAGCGATCTGCGGGAGAAGATCGCGAACGGCTCGCTTCCTCCGCATACCCGTCTCCCCTCGCAGGCACGCATCCGCGAGGAGTACGGGGTGTCGGACACCGTCGCGCTGGAGGCCCGCAAGGTGCTCATGGCCGAGGGGCTGGTGGAGGGGCGCTCCGGCTCGGGCACCTACGTCCGCGAGCGCCCGGTGCCGCGCCGGATCGCCCGCTCCGGCTACCGCCCCGCGTCGGGCGCCAGCCCGTTCCGGCAGGAGCAGGCGGCCGAAGGGGCCCGTGGCACCTGGGAGTCGAGCAGCGAGCAGGAGCCGGCGAACGGCGAGGTGGCCGAGCGGCTCGGCATCGAACCGGGGGAGCGGGTGATGCGCACGCGGTACGTGTACCGGGACGGCGGTGAGCCCATGATGGTCGCCACCTCCTGGGAGCCGCTCGCCGTCACGGGCCGGACGCCCGTCATGCTGCCCGAGGAGGGACCGCTCGGCGGCTGCGGGGTCGTCGAGCGGATGGCCGCGATCGACGTCGTCGTGGACAACGTGGTGGAGGACGTCGGCGCCCGCCCGGGCCTCGCCGAGGAGCTGCTGGCGCTCGGGGGAGTGCCGGGTCATGTCGTGATGGTCGTGGAGCGCACGTACTACGCCTCGGGCCGGGCCGTCGAGACGGCCGACGTCGTCGTCCCCGCCGACCGCTACCGCCTCTCGTACCACCTACCGGTGCGGTGACCGGTCAGTGGGCCCGAGGTCGCGTGGTGACCGGGCAGTGGGCCACGTCGTCCGCGTGGTGACCGATCAGCGGGCCCGCCAGGTCGCGTGGTGACCGGTCAGCGGGCCGTGCCGTCCGCGTGGCGTGACCGCGAGTTAACGGCCCGTCAAGTCGCGTAACCCCGGCGCAACCGCGCGCCGCCGCCGTCCGTCACGCGCGGATCCTACCTTCCTCGTCCGTACCCGCGAGCCGGTCGGACGACAGGAACCCTCATGACGGACACGGTCACCACACCCACCCCGGAACCGGGCGGGGCCCTCACCCCCGCTCCCGGACCGGGCGCAGTCGTCGCACCCACCCCCGGACCGGGCGGCGACGGGCCCACCCCGGAGACCGGTGGCACCGCACTCGCCCCGGAGTCCCATGGCACCGCACCCGGATGGACGGGCCCCTGCGGCAGGAGGCCTTCCAGCAGGCCGTCGACGCCTGTGTCGCACGCCATCCGATGCTCCGGACCGTGTTCCCCGCCGGAGTGCGCCCGCCCGTCCAGCAGGAACTGCCGCCCAGCCTCCGCCTCCCGGTCGCCTTCGAGACCCTCACCGATCCGGGCCTCCTCACGGCCCGGATCGCGGAGGAGCGCGAACGGCGCTTCGAGACCTGGACCTGGCCGCTGCTCCGCCTGCGGGTGCTCACCCTCGGGCCGGACGAGCACGCGCTCGTCGTCCACGCCCACCACCTCATCGGGGACGGGTTCAGCGTGGCGCTGCTCGGGCGGGAGCTGCTCGCCGTCTATGACCGTGTCCTACGCGGCGAGCCCGCCGAACTCCCGCCGCTGCTCGGTTCGTTCCGCGACCATGTCCTGTCCCTCGAGGACCGAGCCGCCGGGTCCGGTGACGCGCCCGGTGAGGCGTGCGGCGCCGTCCTCTCCGACCGTGCCGACCGTCTCGCCCGGCCGTACTCCCGCCCGGTCCTCGGAGCCGGTACCCCGGGGAGGCAGCCCGCCCAGGACCCCGCGATCGTCCCCCGGTACCGCTCCACCGGATTCACCCTGGACGCAGCCGCGGTCTCCGCACTGCGGCGGTGCGCCACCGGCGCGGGTACGACGCTCTTCGCACCGGTCCTGACCGCGTACTACCGGACGCTGGCCGACGCGACCGGACAGGCGGACCTGATCCTCGGGCTCGCGGTCTCCGGCCGCGACGACACCCACCCCGACGCGCACCTGGCGTTCGGTCCGTACGCCGCCGCCGTTCCCCTCAGGCTCGGTTCCGGGGCCGGTGGCCGTACGTTCGCCGAGGATCTCCGGGCGGTCGTGGCGGAGGTCGAGGCAGCGCGGTCCCAGGGAGTCGTGCCCCCGGCGGGCGAGGGCGGACTGCCGTCGACGGCCCAGTTCTTCTTCACCTTCTTGGACTTCTCCGCCCTGGGGCCGATGAGCGGGGACACGCTGCGGGTGCGGTGGGACGAGACCGACGCGGAGCTCGCGCCTCCGCCGGTCGGCACCGACACGTTCCTGGCGGTGCGGCCGGTCGGGGAGGGGGAGTTGCGGGTGACGCTGCGGGCGTCGGCGGCGGCGTTCCCCGACGACACGGCGTTCGCCGCGTTCGCGGAGGCCCTGCGGGCTGCGACGGCCGCGTGCGGCGCGGTGCCGGAGGACGTACCGCCGTCCGGTCCGGACGCGCAGCCGTCGCACGGTGTCCTGGACTCCGCGCTCGTCGGATACCTTCCGCCGCCGGCACAGCTGGCCGCGCTCGCGGGGGCCGGCGGTCTCGGTGCGGGCGACGGGTCGGCGGCCGGTGGCGCCGAACTGCGCGGGTGGCTGCGGAAGGTGCTCTTCCCGGGCGGACACGCGCGGCTCGTGGAGGAGATCGACACTCCCCTGGGGCGCTCGGGATTCGTGTGCCTTCCGCTCTTCGCGGACGAGCTCGGGTCGACGCCCGACCTCGCCGCACGCACGGCCCGGGCCGTGGAACACGCGGCGTCACTCGGGGCCAGGTCCGTCTCGCTGGCGGGCATGATCCCGTCGCTGACGGCGTACGGATTCGGGGTGCGGCGGGAGACGGACGGGCCGACGGCGGTGACGACCGGGCACGCGGCGACGGCGGTGTCCGTGGTCAAGACCGTCCACGCGGCGCTCGCCCGAACGGGCCGGGGCGCGCTCGCCGGGACCAGTGAGCCCGGTGGCGTCAGCCACGAAGATCTCGGCGACCTCGGCCATCCCCAAGACCTCCACGATCTCGGCGATCTCGCCGTCGCCGTCGTCGGCCTCGGCTCCATCGGGAGTTCGTCGCTCGAACTCCTCCTGACGCTCGCGTCGCGGCCGCCCGCGCGGCTGATCCTCTGCGACGTCGAGGGCAGCGCGGAACGCCTGCGGGCGCTCACCGGGGGCCTGGTGGCCCGCGGGCTCGCCGGGGCCGTGGAGGTCCACGAGTCGGGAGCGTCCGCGCTTCCGTCCTCGGTCTACGAGGCGGACCTCCTCGTCACGGCCGTCAGTGGCGGGCGGGCGATCCTCGACGTGTCACGGCTGCGGCCGGGCACGATCGTCGTCGACGACTCCTTCCCGCACTGCTTCGACACCGCCGAGGCGCTGAGGCGGATGCGGGAGCGGCGCGACGTCCTCGTCGTCGGCGGCGGCCTGCTGTCCGTCGGCGGGTCGGGATCCGGCGGGGCTGAGGGCCCTGACTGGGCTGATGACGGGCCGGAGGAGGCCGTCGTCCGTCGTACGGCCCCGGGGCTGCCGGCCGCCGTCGCGGCCGGGTACGCCGCGCGCTCGTGGCTCCCGGGCACGATCGCCTCGTGCCGCCTGGAGTCGCTGCTGCACGCGGCGGATCCGGAACTGCCGCTGGTGCACGGGCTGGTGGACGCGCGGTTGGCGCGGGCGTACTGGCGGGGCATGGCGGCGGCCGGTGTCACCGCGGGTCCGCTGCATCTCCTCGGCCATGCCGTCGCCGCGGAGGACGACGACCTCGCGGGCTTCCCGGCCCCGGGCACACCGGCGGAGACCGCGACCCGCCCCCGCTGACCGCCGCTGCGGTCAGCAGAGATGGACGCAGACCCCGCAGTCCTCGTACCAGGTCCGGTGGTCGGGGAGCGGGGCCCGCTGCCATTCCCCCCCACGGACGGCGGCTTCCGGGCCGTCGCGGTCGGCACGCATCGCGGGGAGCAGCCGCGGACCGAGGTGCGCGACGTACGCGTCGGGGGGCGCGGAGATCGCCCACGCGCCGCTGGTGAATCCCATGGGGGGTGACGGTAGCTCCGGGCACCGACATCGCCCCGGTGGACGGACCGGGCTGTTCACGAACGGAGTTCGGATCGCGCCGATCATGTCCTCCGTCGTGGCGTCGGCGAACGTGACCTTTTCAGGGAGGACTTGGCCGGGGGTCGTGTGGGATGTGAAGGCGATGCGGCGAGCTGTTTAAGAAACCTTGTTGAATATCGCTTTACCCCGGGTTCGGTCTTGATTTGCTCCTGCCAATCCGAACAGGGTTCTCTCGAACGTTTGACGCCCCACACGTCAACACGAGGAGAGACCCACTTTCATGGCAACTCACAAGCGATCCCACGGACTTCGCAACGCGGCCATAGCCACAGGCACGGCGGCCGCAGCCGCCGCTGCGCTGTTCGCGGGCAATCTGGCCGGAGCGGCCACTCCGGCCGAGGGCACCGTCCACGGACTCGGTGCCCCGGGCGCCGTCGAGGGCAGTTTCGTCGTCATCCTCGACGCATCCGCGAACAAGGGAGACCTCGCCAAGAAGTACGGCGGCAAGCTCGTCCGCTCCTACGGCTCCGAGGTGAACGGCTTCTCGGCGTCCGACCTGTCCGTCGACGAGGCCAAGCGCCTCGCCGCCGACCCCGCGGTCGGCACCGTCGTCCAGAACAAGCGCTTCAGCATCAAGGAGACCCAGGAGCAGCCCCCGTCCTGGGGCCTGGACCGGATCGACCAGGCCGAAACGGCCGGGGACCAGAAGTACTCGTACCCGGACAACGGCGGCGAGGGCGTCACCGCGTACGTCATCGACACCGGCGTCCGCATCTCGCACCAGGACTTCGGCGGCCGGGCGACCCACGGCTTCGACGCCGTGGACAACGACCAGTCCGCCGACGACGGCAACGGCCACGGCACGCACGTGGCCGGCACCATCGCCGGTACGTCCCACGGAGTCGCCAAGAAGGCCAAGGTCGTCGCCGTCCGCGTGCTGGACGACAACGGCTCCGGCACCACCGAGCAGGTCGTCGCCGGCATCGACTGGGTCACCGAGAACCACTCGGGTCCCTCGGTCGCCAACATGAGCCTCGGCGGCGGCGCCGACGAGGCCCTGGACGCGGCGGTCAAGCGGGCCATCGACTCCGGTGTGACCTTCGCGGTCGCGGCCGGCAACGAGTCCTCCGACGCCGGCCAGGGCTCGCCCTCCCGGGTGCCCGAGGCCCTGACCGTCGCCTCCAGCACCAAGGACGACCAGCAGTCGGACTTCTCGAACTTCGGGTCCGTGGTCGACATCTACGCTCCCGGCTCGGACATCACCTCCGCCTGGAACGACAGCGACACCGGCGTCAAGACGATCTCCGGAACGTCGATGGCCAGCCCGCACGTGGCCGGCGCCGCCGCCCTCTACCTGGCGGCCAACCCGTCGGCCACGCCGGCCGACACGGCCACTGCGCTGACCGGAGCGGCCACCGCTGACGCCATCAAGAACCCCTCCTCCGGCACCGCCAACAAGCTCCTCAAGATCGCGCCGTAACAGCATCACCGCGACCGCCGGGATCGTCCGCGCCCCCGGCCCACCGTGAAGAGGTGGCCCTCCACACACCCGTGGAGGGCCACCTCCGCCGTTCCGGTGCCCGATACTGCTGGTATGCCGTCGCAGCCCGCCGCGCTCCCGGAGCCGATATCGGCCGACCCGCCGCACCGCCCGGACCGCACCCTGCTCACCCAGTCCTGGCTCGACCTGGCGTTCCTGCACTGGGCGGCGGACCCCGCCGACGTGGCGCCGCTCCTCCCGGCCGGGACCGTGCCCGACACCCACGACGGCGTCACCTACGTCGGTCTGGTCGCCTTCCGCATGCACCGGGTCGGCTGGTTCCGGCTCCCCGGCGTCCCGTACCTCGGGTCCTTCCCCGAGACCAACGTCCGGCTGTACTCCGTGGACGCCCGCGGACGCCGGGGCGTCGTCTTCCGCTCCCTCGACGCGTCGCGGCTGATCCCGGTGGCCGTCGGACGGTGGGCGTTCCGGATCCCGTACGTCTGGTCCAGGATGAGCGTCCGGAGCGACGGCCCGACCCTGACGTACACGAGCAGTCGACGGTGGCCGGGCCCCCGCGGCGCGCGCAGCGCGATCAGCGTGGAGGTCGGCGAACCGGTGGCCGAGCCCACCGCCCTCGAACACTTCCTGACCGCCCGCTGGGGCATGCACAGCTCGTTCCGCGGGCAGCCGCTCTACCTCCCGAACACCCACCCGCGCTGGCCGCTGCACCGCGCCCGGCTGCTCGATCTCGACGAGACGCTGCTCACCGCCGCCGGCCTGGAGAAGCCGTCCGGGCCGCCCGTCAGCGTGCTGTACTCACCGGGCGTCCCGGTCCGGTTCAGCGCCCCGCCGCGGGCACCGCGGGGCGTGCCGATCCCACGGCAGAGGGACGCGGACGGGTAGGTCCGGTGGTGCCGGTGGCCCCGGCAGCCTCGGAGGCGCCGGGGGTCCCGGTGTCCCGGCCGCTCCGGTGGTCCCTGTGGTCCGGCCGTCGCGTCAGCGCGGGGCGATTCCCGCCTCCGCCGCCGCCTTGATCCGGGCGCCGAAGCCCGGGGCGTCCTTGCGGGCGGCGGCGAGCGCCAGACCCGTGAGCAGCTTGCCGATGCCGTGGCCTTCGAGGACGTTGTAGATCCGCACCTGCGTCCGGCCGCCGGTGAGCGGCTCCAGGTCGTAGCCGCCCTCGCGGGCCATGACGAGGTTCTTGGACACCTCGGCCCAGCGGAGCTTCACAGGAGCTTCGAGGGCGGTGACGCGGAACTCCCGGTGCGTTTTCATCCCGGCGTCCTTGACCGTGCTCCGGAAGACGGTGCCGACGGCGGTCGGGGCGTCCGGGACCCGCTCGATCCTGAGCACCCGGGGGCTGAACTCGGGGTCGTTGCGGCCGTCGGAGAGGAACGCGAAGACCTCATCCACCGGCCGGTCGACCTCGAACGTCGCTTCGAACTGTCCTGACATGGGGCACCCCGGATCGGTCGGGCGGCGCCCCCGCCCGCGCCTGCGGCGACGAGGTTCGCCCTCGTCGTACCACCGCCGTTGTCGTACCACCGCCGTTGTCGTAGTGGCAGCACGACCCTACGTGACCGCGACGGGGTCCGCCCGGCGAGCGAGCCGCTCCCCGCGCGCGGCCCGGCGGCCCCCGGCGGGCGCGGCCCGGTCGGCGCGTACGCTCACGACAGGACGACCACCCCCGCCGGGCTCGGAAGGGGCCGGGAGAGCGGGGCGGGCAGCGTGAGCGGGGAACGGGACATGGCCGAGGTACGGCGAAGGCCGGGGACCGAGCCCGGCGCGGGCGAGCGGGACCGTGCGGCGACGGTACGCGTCTTCATCGCCCTCGCCCCGCCCGACGAGGCGAAGGACGAGCTGGAGCGGGTACTCGGCCCCGCCTACGACGCCTATCCGCGGATGCGGTGGAACCGGGTCGAGGACTGGCACATCACCCTGGCCTTCCTCGGGGAGCTGCCGGCCGCCGCCGTACCGCCCCTGCGGACGCCGCTCGCGGACCTCGCCGCGTCACGGGGACCGGTGGAGCTGTCCCTGCGGGGCGGCGGGCACTTCGACGAGCGGGTGCTGTGGAGCGGGATCGACGGGGACCTCGACGCGCTCCACCGGCTGGCCGCCGACGTCCGCGGAGTGGTCACGGCCTGCGGCATCCCCTTCGAGGACCGGCCGCTCCGCCCCCATCTGACGCTGGCCCGCGCCCGCCGCGACGACCCGTCGAGCACCGTGGCCCTGGCCGCCGGACTGACCGGCTTCGCCGGGCGCAGCTGGCCGGCGCAACGGCTCCACCTGGTCGGCAGCGACTTCGGGCGGGGCCCGGGGCCGATCCGGTACCGCGACATCGCGTCCTGGGCGTTCGGCGCCGGCCGGCACGCCTGAAGGACCTTCACCCGTCCTTCCCCGAATCTCCTCGCCCCGCGGTCCGCCGTCGAAACCGGCCGGGGGTGCCCGCGCGTGTTTCCCTGTGCAGTGATCGCTCGGGAAAGGGAAACACCTTGTCCATCACCGGATTCAGTCCGTCCCGTCGCGGTGTGCTCGGCCTCGGGGCCGGTGCCGCCCTCGCCGCCGCGTTACCGCTCGGCGGGCCGGCGTACGCCTCGTCGCCCGGCGCCGAGGTCCTCCTCGCGCGGCTCCGCGCCCTTGAGGAGCGGCACGCCGCACGGCTGGGGGTGTTCGCCCACGACGTGCGGACCGGGCGCTCCGTCGCGTACCGCGCCGACGAACGCTTCCCCATGTGCTCGGTCTTCAAGACCTTCGCCGTCGCCGCCGTCCTGCGCGACCTCGACCGGGACGGCTCCTTCCTCGCCCGCCGCCTTCGCTACACGGCGGATGACGTCACGCGCTCCGGCTGGTCCCCCGTGACGGAACGCGCCGAGAACATCGCCCACGGCATGACCGTCTCCGAGCTGTGCGACGCCACCCTGCGCTTCAGCGACAACACCGCGGCGAACCTGCTCCTCCGCGAACTGGGCGGACCGACCTCCGTCACCCGCTTCGCCCGGTCGATCGGAGACCGTACGACCCGCCTGGACCGCTGGGAGCCCGAGCTGAACTCGGCCGAGCCCTGGCGCGAGACCGACACCTCGACCCCCCGGGCCGTCGGCCGGAGCTACGGGCGGCTCCTCCTCGGCGCCGCGCTCCCGCGGGACGACCGGGAGCGGCTCACCACGTGGATGCTGGCGAACACGACCAGCACCGAGCGGTTCCGCAAGGGACTGCCCGCCGACTGGCTGCTCGCCGACAAGACCGGCGGCGGCCGTTACGGGGGCAACAACGACGCGGGTGTCGCCTGGAAGCCGGACGGCGGCCCGGTCGTGCTCACCGTGCTGTCCACCCGGTTCACCGAGGACGCGGCTCCCGTCGACGCCCTCGTGGCCGACGCGGCGGCGCTGGTCGCGGCGGAACTCGGTCGTCCGGAACCCCGCTCGAAAACCCGCGAATAAATCGCTTGAGCGTCGCCGCGGCCTTTCCTAGGCTGTGGTCACACGCTGAAAGGAGGTGATCCGAGAACATGGTTTCTTTTCGGATTCGTGAGGTGACTGCGGGCTAACGGCCTGCCGTCGCACTCTGTGCACCTCGGCAGGTCGTCTGCCGAAAACCACGCAGTCACCCGACCCGTGGGCCGCCGGTTATCCGGCCGGCTCCCGTCCGAACTCGAGCGGACGGGACCAGGCCCACGGGTCGTCTGTGTTCCCGGCCGCTTCTGTGGCCCGTCCCCCAGTAGTCCCGGGGCCTGGCGCGTCCTCGCGCTCGACACGAGCGCCCAGGAACCGGCGGAGGGACCGGACGGCCGATCCCGCCCCGGAACGCACGCCGTCCTCCGCGGTCTCCCCTCCGCCCGGCGACTGAACGGGACGGCGAGGCCCGCCGCGCGCGGCCGGCCTTCGGCCATGGCACGCACCGCGGCCGACACCGGCCCGAGGCACACCGCGCGGCCGACGCCGGAAACCGGAGAGTGCCACGCCTCGCGGCCCGCGCCGGGTTCACCGCACGTACACCTGGACTTCGCGTCCCCGGCCGGGCGGTGGCCCCCGGCCGACACGGAAGGGCAGCACGCTCGCGCAGGACGTACGAGCCCCCTCCAGAGGAGACCTGCGTGACTCGCCCCCGTACCGCCCGACCGCTCGTGCTCGCCGTCGCCACGGCGCTCGCCGCGGCCGCCCTCGCCGTGCCGGCCCGGGCCGACGCCCGTCACCACGGCCCCGCCCGTACCCTGCCGGCCGTGGTCCCCCGCGCGGAGACCCCGGTGCTGCACGACGACGAAGCGGGCGGCAACGCCGACGCGGACGACCCCGCCATCTGGCGCAACCGCGCGGCCCCCGCCCGCAGCCTCGTCATCGCGACCGCCAAGGAGGGCGGCCTGCGCGTCTACGACCTGGACGCGCGTCCGGTCCAGTCGATAGCGGCTCCACCGGCGGCCGGACCCGACGACGCCCCCGGCCGGTTCAACAACGTGGACCTGGTGCAGGGCCTGCGGCTCTCCTCGGGGCGCGCCGACCTCGCCGTCACCAGCGACCGCGGGCACGACCGGCTGCGGTTCTACCGCATCGACCGCGACCGCGCCGGCGGCCCGCTGACCGACGTCACCGACCCCGCCGCCCCGGCGGTCTTCTCCCGGGACCAGGCCGAGATCAACGACCAGCGCACCGCGTACGGCCTGGCGACCTGGACGGACCCGGCCTCCGGCAAGGCCTTCGCCCTGGTCAGCCGGCGCGAGCGGACCGCCGTGACGCTGCTCGAACTCCTCCCGGCCGCCGGTGGCACGGTCACCTATCGCACGATCCGCACCCTGGAGCTGCCCGCCTCCTTCCGGCTGCCGAACGGCACGTCGTGGGCGCCGTGCGGCGAGCCCGGCGAACTGCCGCAGGTCGAGGGCATGGTCGTCGACCCCGCCAACGGCACCCTGTACGCGGGCCAGGAGGACGTCGGCATCTGGCGGCTCCGCGCCGACCTCACCGGCACCCCGAAGCTGGTCGACAAGGTCCGCGAGTACGGCGTTCCCGGGGTCTACGACGAGGAGACCGAGGAGTGCACTCCGGGCGCCGACCCCGGCTTCGGCGGCACCCGGATCTCCTCGGACGTCGAGGGGCTCACGCTCGTCACCGAGCCAGGCGGCGACGGCTACCTGCTGGCCTCCAGCCAGGGCGACGACACCTTCGCCGCCTACGACCGGGAGCTCGCCGACCGCAACGAGTACGAGGGCGGCTTCCGGGTCGGGCCCGCGAGCAGGGTCCTCGACGGCTCCGAGGAGTGCGACGGCGCCGCCGCCCTGAACGCCCCCCTCGGCCCGAAGTACCCCCACGGCCTGCTGGTCGTGCAGGACGGCCACGACACCCCCGGCGACGGGGACCGTCCTTCGACCGGCTTCAAATTCGTCGACCTCGGCTCGGTCCTGGACGCGCTCGACCGCTGACCCGCCCGGCGCCCTCTCCCCCCCTCCCGCACCGGCCGCCGACCGTCCGGCGGCCGGTGCGGCGTCACTGCGCCGTGAGGAGCGCGGCGACCGCGTGGGCCGTGGCCGGGTGTCGCGCCGTGAGGGACGGTCCGCCCGCCGTACCGGCGCCCGGCGCCCAGGACCCGTCGCAGCCCAGGAGGTCCGCGACCGCGTCACAGGTCGCGCGGTGGGTGAACAGGAGTGCCGCTCCCCCCGGTTCCTCGGCCGGTCCACCCACCGGACCCCAGCCGTCCGTGACGCCCAGGAGGTCCGCGAGCGCGTCGCAGGTCTCGGGATGCCGCGGGAGCAGCGCCGCGCCGCGGGCCGTCGCGGCGCCCGGCGGCCCCGGGGCCGCCGGCCGGGCGTGCCACGGCGGGACCCAGGTGTCCAGGGCGGCGAGGCGGGCGGGGAAGATCCGGCCCGCCTCGCGGATGAGGAGCGGGGCCAGGTCGGCGGCGTTCGACCTCAGGGTGGTGATGAGGGTGGGCAGCCAGGGCAGCAGGACGGGGTCGGGGAGTCGTCCGAAGGCGTTGGACACGGCCTCCACGACGACGTCCGCGAGGCCCGGCACCGGCTCCAGGGCGTGCACGAAGCCGCTGAGGTAACGGGGGTACGAGGGCACCACCAGGGGGTTGCCGAGGAGCTCGTCGCAGCGGCCGCGGAGTTCGCCCCGGGACAGCGTCCCGAGCTGGACCTGCGCGGCCCACAGCAGGGCGGTCTTGGCGGGATCGCCCGGGTGCGACTGCGCGACCGCGAGCTCCAGCTGGGTGCGGTCGCAGCCGAGCGACAGCGCCAGGCTCTCCATGCTGAACAGGAAGCCCAGCATCGCCGCCACCTGGCCGACGGTCGCGTCCTCGTCCCGGAAGGCCGTCGGCAGCAGCGTGCAGTAGTGCGCGTACCCGGCCCTGACGAAGGACTCGATCCACGGAGGGAGGACCGGCTCGCTGGTCCGGTAGTAGGCGAGGAGGCCGCGCACCCGGTGCAGCACCTCCGGCGCGCCGTCCACCGTGCGTTCACCGGCGAGGACCTCCAGGGCGCGGCCGCCCAGTTCGTCGGCGAGCCGACGGCCGCCGAGGTGGAGTGTCGCGTCCTCGACGGCCGCGAGGACCTCGGCGGTGGTGGCTCGCGGCCCGTAAGCGGTGCGGCGCAGCCGCTGCTCCAGGACCTGCTCCAGGCTGACGCCCTCGTAGCCCAGCTCGATGAGGGCGCGCTGATGGGTGCCGAGCGACAGGTCCCAGGACTCCTGGATCGAGCGTTCGCCGAGCCGCCGCTCCCCCATCACCGTGCGGGCCGCGCCCGGCGGCAGCAGGCGGCGGAGCATCCAGAGGACGTCGGAGCAGGCCCGCAGTCCGGGCCGGGACGCCATGTCGAGCAGGGCCCGCCGGACCCCTCGCTGCTGGAGGTTGAGTCCCAGGGGTGCGAGCCGGTCGTGGACGTCGCGGGCGAGGGGCGGCAGCGCCTCGTAGCCGACCTGGCCGATCCGGTCGCCGCCCATCATGATCTCGACGAGCCGCCGGACGTCCCGGCGGCCGGGGACGGTGTCCTTCTCGATGCAGGTGACCGCCGCGTCCTGGAAGTCGTACGGCGTCGGCTTGGCCCGGTCCCGCATCCCGGCGAGCAGGATCGAGGTCTCGAAGACGGCGATGGCGTCGGCGGTGGAGGCCAGGTAGCCGCTGCGGCGGGCGGCGCGGACGATGTCCACCGACCATCCGAGGAGTTCGGCCTCGTCGAGGCCGTGGAGGGCGGGCGGCTGCCGGAGGAAACCGGTGAGCCGGTCCTCCGCCGGTACGGAGGCGGGGGCGGCCGCGGATCCGGAGGCGGGCGCGGTCGCGGGGGTCTTCGCCGCGGTCTTCCGCGCGGCCGGCTTCCTCGCACCGGCCTGGCCCTCCAGGCGGTAGGGCCGCACCCGGGTGCGCTTGAGGTTCTTCGCCCATTCGGTCGCGGCGATCGACACGGAGCCGGACGCGAGGCCGAACTGGGCCTCGATCGCCGCGTGGCTGGAGGGGATCAGTCCGTACTGCCAGATGGTGGCGGTCCGCGGGGAGACGGTGAAGTCGCCGGTGCCGCCGATGCCGAACTCCTCGACGCGGCTGGCCGCGTGGAAGGCCCCGCACACGTACAGGCAGTCGGCGGGGTCGGTGCCGGTCGCGGCGAGGTGCTCGCGCATCCGGGTCCACATGTACCGCTCGCGGTCCTCGTCGACCCGTACCCGCTCGCCGCCGCCCGGGGCGAGCCGGCGGAACAGGCTGCCGATGAGGAACATGACCTGGCGGTAGGTGTCGTGGTCGCTGTCGCCGAGCGGGACCTCGACGTACTGGTGCCACCACTCCGACCAGTGCCGCACCTTGCCGTGCCGCAGCAGGTGCTCCTCCAGTTCGGCGAAGCGCGGGCGGAGGTCGCCGATCTCGACTCCGACGGCCTCGCCGTGGAGGGCCGCCTCCGGCTCCGCGCCCGCCCCGGTCGCGGGCGCCTCGTCGCCGGCGGGTCGCCGGGTGTCCCACTGGAAGACGTGGTCGGAGGACCGGTCGACGAGGACGAGCTCCACCCCGGGGGTGTCGAGGGCGTAGGCGATGGCCTGGTACTCGGCGGAGGCCTCGGTGATCGGGGCGACGACCGAGAGCGGGGCCCAGTCGGGCGGGAAGCCGTCGATCTCGCTCGCGAAGGCCTGCACGGCCACGGGCAGCCGGCAGTTGCGGAGTTCGGTGAGGAGCGGGGCCATGTCCTCGCACAGCTCCAGGTACACGACCTTGGGCTGCTTCTCGCGGAGGCGGCTCGCCATGGCGAGGGCGGAGGCGGGTGAGTGGTGGCAGACCGGGAAGATCTCCAGCGGTTCGGCGACCGCCCGGTCGACGTCGTCGACCATGCCGAGCAGGATCTCCTCCAGCGCGTCCCGGCCGCCGGCGAACTCGGCCGCCGCCTCGTGGAGCTGCCCGCGCAGGGCGGTGAAGGAGGGGCTCGCGGGCTTCTCGTACGGGCCGCTCATGCCAGCTTCGCGATCGCCTCGCGGCCGCCTTCGAGGAACTCGGGCCAGGAGCCGCCCTGCTCCTTGCCCCGGGGCTCGACGACGCCGTGGAGGTACTTGTTGAGGATGGCCAGGTCCTCGGGCTCCCGGCGGGCGAGGGTGCCCACCAGGGAGGACGCGAGGGCGCGGGCCGTCAGGGTGCGCTCGCCGAAGAAGTCGCTGTGCAGGACCGCGTCCTCCAGGACGCCGATCTGCTCGGCCGTCGACAGTGCGGACTCCAGTTTCTCGTCGTCGCTGCCGGCCGCGGCGGCGGAGGCGCGCAGGTCGGCGAAGCTCTGGAGGAGGACGTCGAGGAGGGTGGGCGGCACGTCCAGCTCGATCGCGTGCCGGCGGAGCAGTTCCTCGGTGCGGAAGCGGACGATCTCCGCCTCGCTCTTCTTGTTGGTGACGACCGGGATGCGGACGAAGTTGAAGCGGCGCTTGAGTGCGGAGGAGAGGTCGTTGACGCCGCGGTCGCGGCTGTTGGCGGTGGCGATGATCGAGAACCCGGGCTGGGCGAAGACGATGTTCTCGCCGCCCGCGCCGTCGAGTTCGGGCACCGAGATGTACTTCTCGGAGAGGATGGAGATGAGGGCGTCCTGGACGTCGCTGGTGGAGCGGGTGAGCTCCTCGAAGCGGCCGACGGTGCCGGTCTCCATCGCGGTCATGATCGGCGAGGGGATCATCGACTCGCGGGACTGGCCCTTGGCGATGACCATCGACACGTTCCAGGAGTACTTGATGTGGTCCTCGGTGGTGCCCGCGGTGCCCTGGACGACCTGGGTGGAGTTGCGGCTGATCGCGGCGGAGAGCAGCTCGGCGAGCCAGCTCTTGCCGGTGCCGGGGTCGCCGATGAGGAGCAGGCCGCGGTCGGAGGCGAGGGTGACGATGGAGCGCTCGACGAAGCTGCGGTCGCCGAACCACTTCTGCGTCACCTCCCGGTCCAGGCCGTCGGCCCGCTCGGAGCCGAGGACGAAGAGGCGGACCATCTTCGGGGAGAGGCGCCAGGAGAAGGGCTTGGGCTGGTCGTCGATCGACTCGAGCCAGTCGAGCTCCTCGGCGTACTTGATCTCGGCGGGGGCGCGGAGCAGGTCGGACATGTGAGGGCCTTTCTGGGCGGGCTCAGGTGAGGAAGGTCTTGAGTTCGTGCACGAGCTTGTCGATGTGGCCGGAGACCACCGGGGTGCCGAGGGCCTTGAACCGCTCCCGGAACCAGGGGTTGACCTCCTGGCGGCCCGAGCTGGTGACCGAGCCGACGGGGATGAACCTGACTCCGGACCGGTGGACCGCCTCGATGCCCTCGAACAGCGGCTGGGAGCGGTCGAACTCGTAGAAGTCGGAGATCCACACCATGACGGTGTTCTTGGGCTCGGCGATCTTCGGTCGGGCCATGGCCATCGCGACGGGGCCGTCGTTGCCGCCGCCGAGGTTGGTGCGCAGGAGCACGTCGAACGGGTCGTGCACCCAGGGGGTGAGGTCGATCGCGCGGGTGTCGTACGCGATGAGGTGGACGTCCACCTTCGGCAGCCCGGCGAAGATCGAGGCGAGGATGGTGCAGTTGACCATCGAGTCGACCATGGAGCCGGACTGGTCCACGACGACGACGAGCCGCTGTGGTGTGGTCCGCCGGACGGTGTGCCGGTAGTAGAGGCGGTCGACGTAGAGCCGCTCCTCCTCCGGGCTCCAGTTGGTGAGGTTCTTCCAGATGGTGCGGTCGAGGTCGAGGTTGCGGAAGACGCGCTTGGGCGGGACGGAGCGGT
Source organism: Streptomyces sp. adm13(2018) (assembly GCF_008042145.1). Classification (GTDB taxonomy): domain Bacteria; phylum Actinomycetota; class Actinomycetes; order Streptomycetales; family Streptomycetaceae; genus Streptomyces. The sequence continues at coordinate 26,102 of NZ_RDBH01000012.1, read as the reverse complement.
CCAGTTCGCCGACGGTGGCCTTCTCGACCTGGGTGCGCAGGACCTGGGCGACCTCGTCGACGTAACGCCGGATGAGGTTCTTGGCGTTGGCGAGGGCGACGCCGGACAGGTTCCCCTTGTCCCGCAGGAGCTGCTCGATCAGGGACATGCTGGGGGTGAGCCGGGCGGCGAGCGCCGGGTCGGCCAGGACCTCGCGCAGGTGCATCCGGCGGACGAGGTCGGCCTCGACGTCGCCGAGTCCGAGTCCGGCTCCGGGGCCGTCGGGGCCCGCGCCGCCTCCGCCGCGCAGGCCGCCGGGCGGGTGGCCGAGCGAGCGCTCCAGCCAGCCGGCGTCGGACTGCCAGCGGGCCAGCTGCCCGGCGGAGACCGTTCCCGATCCGGTGGAGAAGACGTTGAGCAGGAGCTTCGCGGCGAGCGCCGCGCGGCGGACCTCGGCGGCGCGGTCGCGGGCGCCGTCGGGCTCCGGCTCCGGCGCCATCAGTCCGTCGAACTCGTCGGCCAGTTCGGGGTGGCGCTGGACGACGGAGTCGACGGACGCGCCGGGGTCGAGCAGCGCGGACGGCAGGCCGATGTCCTCGACGACGGCGAGGCTCGCCGACTCCAGGGCGGTCTGCTCCTCGGGGTCGAAGAGGCGGGCGAGGAGGCGCCAGTACAGGACCTGGCGGCGGTTGTCGTCGGAGTCGGGCGTGGCCGGCCGGGCCGCCGGGAGGCCGGTGGACGCGGGATCGGTCATGCGCGCAGCAGCTTTCCCGCTCGTTCGCGCAGGACGGCGACGGAGTCCGTGGCCGCCTTCTCCGCGCGGGCACCGGCCTTGTCGGTGGTGCCGCCGGCCCACGCGCCCGCGTGGACGGCGACCGCCTTCTTCCGGACGGTCGTCTCGACGGCCAGCGGCTGGAGGACGAACTCCCCGGCGTCCCATCGGAGCAGCCCCAGGCACGCCCCGGACGCGGTGAGCGCCTCCGGGGTGAGCGGACCCGCGGTGGGGATGCGGTCGGTGTCGACGGGCAGCCGGTGGCCGGCGACGGCGAGGACCGGGCGGCCCTCGCCGTCCTCCTCCGCGGTGTAGCCCTCCAGGAGGACGGGGACGGCGATCCGCGCCGGGTGGCGGTCGAGCGGCGCGGTCACCGGGTCGGCGGCGGTGGCGAGTGCGACGCGGGCCGTGCCGAAGGCGTCGGCGGGCTCTCCCGTACGGGCCCGCTCTTCGTCCCAGACGAGGTCGCCCTCGTCCGTGAGGGGCATGCCGTCCAGTTCCACGGCGCGGCCCTCGCCCACGGCGGTGAGCAGCGACATGTGCGGCCGGAGCAGCTGCCACAGGCCCGCGCCCACGACCGTGTCGGGCTTGGGCGCGGACACCGCCGCGCGGACGAGGCGCGACGGCGTGCCGTCGGCGGGTTCGAACACCGCGTGGACCTGGGCCTGGACCGCGGTCGCGTGCTCCTGGAGGTCGATGCCGAGGGGCAGCAGACGGCCGGTCGCGGGGGCCGTGGCCGGGGTCCTGGCGGCGCCGGGGAGGGTGAGGAGGAGGGCGCGGGTCCACAGGTCGGCCCAGCGGCGGACCGGTACGCGGTCCAGGGTGGCGCCGGGGCAGGAGGCGGCGAGTTCGGCGGCGAAGCCGTCCAGCAGGGTGGCCTGCCGGCGGAGCAGCGGGTCCGGCAGCATCGCGGAGACGACGGGCGCGGCGCCGGCGACCAGTTCGTGGTCGATGCCCTGCCAGCCGGCGCGGGCGAGGTCGGACAGCCAGGCGCGTGCGGCGGCGAGGACGTTGGCCCCGGGCTCCTCCGTCGGCGCCTGCGCGTCGGTCCGTTCGGCGGGGGAACGGCCGGTGATGTCCGCGACGCGTTCGGTCAGGGCGTCGTGGACGGAGCCCATGAGGGCGGTGCGGGCGGCGGCGAGTGCCATGAGGTGGTCCTCGCCGGCGGCTCCGGCGGCGGCCTTGTCGGCGGCTTCGGCGACCGCGGCGGCCAGCGGCGTGCCGCCGACGGCGGCGGCGAGCGCGGCCAGGCCCGCGGCCTGGTCGGGCTGCGGCCGGAGGAGTCCGGAGACGAGGGCCCGGTCGAAGGAGTCGACGGCGGACAGTGCCTCGTCGAGCCCTTCGACGGGGTCGGTGAACAGGTCCGTGCGCATCAGGCGACCGTCCTCGTCGGCGGGAACCACTGCATCTCGGGCAGCGGTGTGGTGACCGGCTCCAGTTCCAGGTAGGCCAGGTGCCGCAGGAAGCGGCTGAACACCGGGGCGGCCGCGGCGGTGTCGCCCTGCGCGGGCCGCGTCGCGGTCATCAGCGCGACGAGGTGGTGGGCGTCGGCCTCGCTGTCGCCCGGGTCGGCCTTCAGGTAGCGGGCGACGCGCTCGGGCCCGTACTGCAGGACGGCTTCGGCGACGAGGGCCCGGATGTGGTTGCAGAACCCTCCCCGAGCGCCGCCACAGGGACGGTTGTTGTTCGTGCTGCACGCGTACGCGTACGTCCCGGTCGCGATCGAGGACACGTACACGCGTCCCGCGTCGGACCCGCTGGACACGACGCCCTGCAGTCGTCCGTCGGCCAGTTCGACGAACGGCACCTTGGCGAGTTTCCTCGGTCGCGCGGGCGGTACCACCCGCGCCGTACTCGACAGCTCCCAGACCGGCAACGTACCTCTCCCATGCACGTCAGAGGGGTTGTTCACGCCACTGCGGCGGAACAGGAACGAACCTATCCCCGCCCACTGACAACGCCCGCTGAGGAGTCGGAATCGGGGGAGTCCGCGGGCGCGGTGGCACCCTCGTCGAGTCCCGGCTGTCCCGGTGAACGCCGACGGCGTACGGCTCCGGGGCATCGGAGCCGTACGCCGTTCGCGCCGTGGTGGTGCGCCGTGGGGCGGTCAGGCGGTGCCGTGCTTCTCGAAGGTCGTGTGGTCCGTGGCCAGCGCCCAGATCACGACGATGGAGAGGGCCATGGAGAACAGGGACCACCAGGGGTGGTACGGCAGGAAGAGGAACTGGGCGACGGTGTTGAGACCGGCGAGGGTGATGCCTCCCATCCGGCCCCACTCGGAGCCCATGAGGATTCCGGCGCCGGAGAGGCCGACGAGCACGCCGAGGATGACGTGGACCCAGCCCCAGCCGGTGAGGCTGAACTCGAAGACGTAGTCGCCGACGCGGGCGTAGACGTCGTCCTGGGCGATCGCGACGATGCCCTGGAGGACGTCCAGGATGCCGATGACCGCGAGGAGGACACCGGCGAACAGGGTTCCCCCGGCGGTGCCGCGGGCGGCCGCGTCGGCGCCGGGCGGGCGGGGTGCGGTGTTCTGGCTCATGGGGTCATCGTCCGGCCGCCGCTCCGGCGGCGATCGCTTAACTACTCCGAACGGGTGAGGCGCCCGTCATCGGTCACCTGCCGGAGACCAGTGACACGGCGACGGCCCGCCGGGGACCCGGTCGTTCTCCGGGGCCTCGGCGGACCGGTCACGGCGGGCCGGGGCCCCGGCGGGCCGGTCACGGCGGGCCGGGGCCCCGGCGGGCCGGTCACGGCGGTGGCGTCAGGAGAGGGTCCACCGCTGGAGCGTCGCTCCGGTGTCGGGCTGCTGGGTGACTGCGGCTCCGTCGGCGGCCGAGGCGGTGGTCAGCAGGAGCCCGCTCGCCGCGGAGGCGACGGTGTGGGTGCCGCCCGGCTGACGGACGACGTTCCAGCGCTGGTTGGCCCCCTTGGTGCAGGTCCACTGGATGACGCGGGCGCCCGTACCGGTGGAGCCGCCCTCGACGTCGGCGCAGAGCCCGGACCGGACGTTCCTGAGCTCGTACGTGCCGTCCGTCTGCTGGGTGAACCTCCACTGCTGGTTGGTGCCGCCGGTCGGGGCCCAGGTGATGAGCCGGGTGCCCGCGGTCGTGCTGTGGTCGGGGTTGTCGAGGGCCTTGCCCCCGGCGGTGAGGGTGTGGACGCCGTCGAGGGCGGCCGTCACCGACCAGGTGAAGGTGGTCGTGCCGGAGGCGGTCCCGGAGGACGCGGTGACGGTGACCGTGGACGTGCCCGTCGCCGTGGGGGTTCCGGTGATCAGTCCGCCGGTGCTGATGCCGAGCCCGGCGGGCAGCCCCGTCGCGGTGAAGGCGAGGGGCTTTCCGGCGGAGTCGACCGCCGTCAGCTGGAGGGAGACGGCCTTGTTCACGGTGGTCGCCCGGTCGCCGGGATGGGTGACCGTCACCGCGGAGTCGACCGCCGTCAGCTGGAGGGAGGTCAGGGTCTGCTCCCCGGCCGCACGGGCGCCGCCGACCGCGTTCCCCGTGGTGTTGGTCCAGGTGCGGGTGGGTGTGGTCTCGGCGGGCCGGGCGGAGTCGGCGGAGAGGCCGATGACGAGACCGCTGTACCGGTTGACGATCTTGTACGTGCCGGTGGGGGTGCCGTCCGTCGGCGAGGTGCCCTTCAGGACGAACCACTGCTGACCGACGGTGGCGCCGCCGGCCGGTGCGGCGGTGACCGTGGGCCTGGTGCCCCAGGCCCGGGTGGCGGTGGAGGCGGTGCTCACGCCGAGCAGCCGGCCCGAGGAGGCGTTGGCGATGCGGTGGGAGCCGTCGCCGTTCGGGGTGAAGATCCATGATTCGAGGGCGGACCCGGTGGCGGCGGCGAGCGAGGTGGTGGCGCCGCCGGTGGCCTCGGCCAGGACGCGGCCGCCGGCACTTGAGATGCGGTACGCCCTGGTCGCGTCGACGGGCGCGGCGGGCTCGGTGGTGCCGATCGACAGGTTGACGTACTCGCCGGAGGTGCCGCCGGAGCAGCCGAAGGAGCAGTACGAGCGGAAGTCCTTGCCGACGATCCCGGAGCCGGTCCTGTTCCCGCTGTCGAGGAACCAGCGGTACCAGGAGGCGTTCCGGTAGCCGCCGGTGTCACCGAGGCGGAACCACTTCTGGGTGGCGAGGTTGTCGGTGGCGTAGATCTCCTGGGAGGCGTTCCCGCTCTGGTCGACCGCCTGGGGCTGGCCGATGTACAGGCCGAGGTGGGCGTTGTACGTGATGTCCATGACGAACAGCGGAGACGTCGGGGGTGTCAGGCCGGCGGCCACCTGCTGGGCGACGGTGCCGGAGTTGGCCGGGTCGTACTCCTTCGACGGCGGGGTGTACCCCGTGGTGCTGCCGGAGCCGACCGGGACCATGGTGCTCTCGCGGCCGCCGACGCCGGGCTGGGACCAGGCGCCGTCGTACCACTTCTGCCAGGATCCGGGGGCCATCTTCGACGCGATCGGGGCGCGGGCGACGTGCCCGTAGAACGCGGCCCAGCCGCCGCCCTTGTTCACGATCCGGGAGCCGTAGAAGGCGTAGAAGTAGCCGGAGGCCGTGTCGACGAACAGGCGCTGGTCGCCGGTGCCGTAGTGGTACGTCTGACGCGGGAAGGCCGTGGTGTCGCCGCGCGTGGTGCTGTGCGGCGAGGTGATGACGTGGTCCCTGATGCTCCACGTCCGTCCCTGGTCCTTGGAGACGGCGTAGTCGATGCCGTCGTAGTGGACGCCGTCGCCGAAGGGCTGTGGGGTGAACTCGTTGTGCACGAGCCCGTACCAGTCCCCGGTGTCCGGGTCGACCCAGACGCCGGCGAGGTCGCAGTAGTTGCGGTGCGCGTAGGAGCCGGTGGAGGGCGCCGGGGTGGACTCCACTCCCGTGGGGCTGTTGTTGCAGCGCCAGGTGGTGTCGTTGTTGCGGTCGGCGGAGTTGGCCGGGTTCACCGCGTCGCTGAGGGCGGCGGAGCGGGTGGCGGTGTCGAAGTTCGTTCCGGTGTAGAAGGTCCACTTCCGGGGGTCGTTCGCGCCGTACAGCGCGTGCGCCTGCTGGAAGTAGAAGGTGCCGTCCTTGTCGATGTACGCGCCCGCGGGCGTGTCGTCGGGGTGGGTCCAGGAGCCCTTGGCGCCGACGGTGACGGTGTAGGTGGCGGCCTCGGGCGCCGCGGAGACCGCGGAGACCGCGGACGCGGGGGGTGTCGCCAGTGCGCTGCCGCCGGTGACGACCAGCGCGGCGGCGGCCAATGCCCCGGCGAGTCTGCTGTGACGAGTGGGCATGGTTCTCCCTGATCGGAGGAGCCCGGAGGGGGAGGGCTCCGTGACGGTCCGGTGTGGGGGTCTGCTGTGACGAGTGGGCATGGTTCTCCCTGATCGGAGGAGCCCGGAGGGGGAGGGCTCCGTGACGGTCCGGTGTGGGGG
>NZ_RDBH01000012.1:0-19847 GCF_008042145.1 Streptomyces sp. adm13(2018) | reverse complement strand
ATCCCCATCCCCATCCCCCAGGAGAAGTGCCATGACCACCCGCACCGCCGTCGCCCCGCTGACCGCCCAGGACGCCGAGACCCTGCTCTCCGCCGCCCGTGACGCCGCCGAGGCGGCCGGGGTCACCGTCAGCGTCACCGTCCTCGACGCCGGCGGCCACCTCCTCGCCTTCCGCCGCGACGACCGCGCCGTCCTGATCTCCGGCGAGACGAGCACCCGCAAGGCCTACACCGCCCTGCAGCTCGACGCCCCCACCGCCGATCTCGTCGACCTGGTGAAGCCGGACGGCCCCTTCCACTCCCTGTCCACGGCCCTGGACCGCCCCCTCCTCTTCATCGCCGGCGGCGTCCCCGTCCACCGGGACGGCGTCCTCGTCGGCGCGGTCGGGGTCGGCGGCGGCGCACCGGAGCAGGACCACTCCTTCGCGGTCGCCGCCACGGCCTCCCTCGTCTGACGAATCCCCCTCCGTGGAGGGGCGCGGGCGGCACCCGCCGCCCGCGCCCCGCTACGCGGACACGGGGAAGGCGGCCTGGAAGGCGAGTCGCCGGTCGGCGCCGTCGCCGATGCGGCCGAGGAGGTCGTCGAGGACGAGGTACTCCTCCCGTCGTTCGCGGCCCGACGCCTCCGCCAGCCGCGCGAGCAGCAGATCCTCCAGCTCCGGGACGCGCTTGTTCTTCCACACCTTGTCGGCCGTGCTCACCAGCAGGTCTTCGAGCGTCGTGTCCGGAGCGGTCCACGAGGCGTGGGTTTCGGCGAAGCGGGCCAGGTCCGGGCGGAAGCCGTGGGCGAGGAGCAGGTCCCGCCCCGCCTCCTCGTGCCGCGAGCCCGGCCCGGTCAACTCGGCGACGTGGACGGTCTTGCCGATGTCGTGCGTCGCCGCGCCGAAGAGGACGGCCTCGCGGTCCGCGCCGAGGTCCGGACGGTGGTGCTCCAGCCAGTCGACCGGTTGGAGGGCGACGTCGTGGACGGCCCGCAGGTGGGCCGCCGGCCGCGGGGGCGCGGCGAGGGCGGCGAGGAGTTCCGCCACCGGTGCCGGGAGCGGCGCAGCGGCGGATCGGCCGGTGTGTGCAGGGCCCGGAGGAGGGCGTCCGACGGCGTGGCCCGGGCGGGGTTCCGGGGCGTCGCCCCTCCCCCGCTCAATCCCGCGCCCGCGCGCGGACCGGGCGCAGAGCGCCGTCCGCGCGCAGGTCGGCGAGGGTGGGGTAGCCGTCGACGGCCATGATCAGGTCGGCCTCGGCGAGGAGGGCCCGCAGGACGTGCACGATGCCTTCGGTGCCGCCGAGGGCGAGACCGTACGCGTAGGGGCGCCCGATCCCCACGGCCGTGGCGCCGAGCGCGAGGGCCTTGACGGCGTCGGCGCCGCTGCGGACGCCGGAGTCGAAGAGGACCGGGAGTCCGTCGGCGGCGGCGACCACCCCGGGCAGCGCGTCCAGGGCGGGCAGCCCGCCGTTGGCCTGGCGCCCGCCGTGGTTGGAGCAGTAGATGCCGTCCACGYCGCCGTCCCGGGCGCGGCGGACGTCCTCGGGGTGGCAGATGCCCTTGAGGACGATCGGCAGGTCGGTGAGGGAGCGGAGCCAGGCCAGGTCCTCCCAGACCAGGGGCTTGCCGAAGATCCCGACCCACTCCAGGACGGCCGCCCGCGGGTCCTCCTCGGGGCTCTTCGCGAGGCGGGCGCGGAAGACGGGGTCGGAGGTGTAGTTCGCGAGCGCGTGTCCGCGCAGCTGAGGGAAGTTGCCGGTGGCGAGGTCGCGGGGCCGCCAGCCGGTGATCCAGGTGTCCAGTGTGATCACGATGCCCTTGAACCCGGCAGCCCCGGCGCGGTGCACGAGGCTCTCCGCGAGGTCGCGGTCGGTGGGCGTGTACAGCTGGAAGAAGCCGGGCGTGTCGCCGAACTCGGCGGCGACGTCCTCCATCGGGTCGACGGTGAGGGTGGAGGCGATCATCGGCACGCCGGTCCGGGCGGCGGCGCGGGCGGTCGCCAGGTCGCCGTGGCCGTCCTGGGCGCAGAGGCCGATCACCCCGACGGGCGCCATGAACAGCGGGGAGGGCAGTTTCAGCCCGAACAGGTCGACGGACAGGTCGCGCTGGCCCGCGCCGACCATCATGCGCGGTACGAGCCCCCAGTCACGGAAGGCCTCGGCGTTGGCCTCCTGGGTGGACTCGTCGCCCGCGCCGCCCGCCACGTACGACCACAGTGAGGGCGGGAGCGCGGCCCGCGCCCTCGACTCCAGTTCGGCGAAGGTCATCGGCTGGGTGGGCAGGACGCCGAAGAGTCCGTCGAAGTAGATCTCGTGCTGGTAGTCGCCGTAGTGCTGGGGCATGGGGTGACGTATCCCTTCCGTTTCCCGCCGGCGCGCCCGGGTCGCCCGGCCGCGGTCGGCCCCCATCGTGCCCTCCACGCGCGCCCGTGACCATGGAACGGCGGACGGGAACGCACGGGGCACGCGCGGGTGGGTCCGGAGCGGGACGGTGAACGGTGGCCAGGAGCGGGACAGGAAGCCGCGGTCAGGCGCAGGGCGGGAACGGTGGTCAGGAGCGGGACGCGGTCCGGCATCCCTGGTCGGGGCTCCCCGGGGCGTCGCCGGACACCGGCGTGCTCCGGTCGTAGGGGTCGACGGTCTCGCCGCCCGCCCCCTCCTCGGCCGGGCCCCGCGTGCCGAACTCCGGGGCGAACCAGCCGGCGCGGTCGTCGCAGCCGCCGTTGGTCATGTCGACCTTGTACGAGACGAGGGAGAGGGTGCCCGGTGCGGTGACGACCTTCGAGGGGTCGCTCCAGTTCACCACGACCTCGCGCCGGGCGATCGTGCGCACGACCTCGTCGCTGCCGGGCGCGGCCGACACGACCGGGTAGACGTACGTGACGTCGGTGGTCACCTGGAGGGCGCCGCGCTCGCCCTCCCTGAACGTGATCCGCCCCCGGGTCTTGACGACGTCGCCGACCAGGCGCGCGTGGGACGGCTCGAAGCGGCTGAAGAGCAGGAGCGGGTCGTTCTCCTGGGTCGGGGCGGCCGCGAACGCGGCGGCCAGGTAGTCCTTGACGTCCTTCTGGTGCGGGTTGACGAGGGCGATCGCCCGGGTGGGGCGGTCGCCGCGGAGCACCGCCGGGTCCAGGCTGGACGCGACGAGGAAGTCGCGGGTCTGCCGGAGCGCCTTCTCCACCTGCGCCGTGCTCATCCACCCGGTCGCCCGGGCCGGGGGGACGCTGATCCCGGCCGCGCCGTCCGCCCAGCGGGCGGCCGGTGATCCCCTGAACGGCTCGGCCAGTGTGGCGAGTCGGGCCGGTTCCACGGGCGGCGCGCCGGTCGGCCGCTCCGACTCCTGGGCGAGCGGCGTCCCGGACGCTCCGTCGCCGGAGGAGCCGATCACGTCCCACGGGTCGAACGCCGCGACCAGCAGCGCCGCGGCGGCCAGCAGGCCGACCAGGTACCAGCCCCTCCCGCGCCGCCGGGCCGGGGCGGGCGTGTACGTACGCCAACCGACCTCGTCGGCAGGCGCGTTGAGCAGGCGTTCCGTCACCTCACGGGCCCTGGCGGACGGCTCCTCGGGCGCGTCGGGGACCCCTGCCACGGAGTCCTTCAGGAACTGCTCCCACACGTCGTCCGGTATGGACGCATCGCCTCGGTCCCCACGCGGTCCCACGGCCCACTCCTCGTATCGCACCCACCCGACCGGGCGGCCCACCCCCGGGGCCCTCGCATGATCCCATGCCGGAACCGGGGGTGTTGAGGCAGGTCAGGCCCCACCCGGACCCGGTCGGCGCGCTCAGGCGTACGGGTCGAAGGGGATGCCGGCCGGCTTGGCCTCGGCCAGGTGGGGGGCGAAGCTGCCGTCCTTCAGGCCGAACGTCGCGCTGCCGAAGTCGGCCTGGGTGAGCTTGTCACGCAGGCCCGCCGGGTAGCCGTTCCAGCCGACCAGGCCGGGGTACTGCCAGGTGTGCTGGTGGTTCTCGGGCGGCTCGTCGTTGGAGTTGGCGGGGCGGAAGCAGTGGGTGCCGATCCCGTCCTTGTGGTAGACGACCTTCGGGTGGGTGCCGTCCCAGCGGATGGAGTCCCGGCCGTAGGTGTTGAAGTCGCCGTGGGCGGACGTGGAGACGTACTGGGCCTGGTTGTTCTGCACCCAGACCACGACGTGCTCCCAGTCGTGGCGGTGTCCCCCGAGGCCGCTGCCCCAGACGGCCTGGTCCTTCTCGAAGTACAGGCCGTAGAGGATCGCGCACCAGCCGTTGTTGCACTTGGCGCGGGAGTAGCCGTTGGTCTGGGTGAGGTCCCAGGAGTCGCGGCACTGGCCGCTGACGGTGCCGGACGGCTTGAGACCGGCGTTGATCGTGCCGTCGGGTCCGATGGCGGCGGTGGAGTAGCAGCCGTCGGTGTCGTAGTCGTAGGCCGGCTGGAAGGTCTGCTCCAGGGCGTCGGCGTTGGCCGGAAGGGCGGGGGGCGGTGCGGCGAACGCACTGCCGGGCAGGGCGATGGTCATCGTGAGGGCGGCGGCGAGGGCGAGGGCGCCCCTGGTGGCGTACACCTGTGTCTTCACTGTGTCCCCTGGGTCGGACGGCATGATGCGACAGGCCACATCTTGGCATGGACAGATCACCAGGAAGAGGGGCCGGAGCGCCAACCCGGCCGGAATCCACGGCGAACAACGGCACCGCGCCCGCGTGATGGTGACCGCGACTGCACCGGTAGCCACATCCTGGCCACATCCGGAAACTTGCTAGACGAGACGTATCGTCTCATCTACAGTGGGCGTCATGACCACCACCGCGTCCCCCGCGCACATCGCCATGTTCTCCATCGCCGCGCACGGCCACGTGAACCCCAGCCTGGAGGTGATCCGCGAGCTCGTCGCCCGCGGCCACCGCGTCAGTTACGCCGTCCCCGCCTCCTTCGCCGAGAAGGTCGCGGAGACGGGGGCCACGCCCGTCGTCTACACCTCGACCCTGCCGACCGACGACGACCCGGACGCCTGGGGGACCGAACTGATCGACAACCTCGAACCCTTCCTGAGCGATGCCGAGCAGGCCCTCCCCCAGCTCGCGGCCGCCTTCGACGGGGACCGGCCGGACCTCGTCCTCCACGACATCACCTCGTATCCGGCCCGCGTCCTCGCCCACACCTGGGGCGTACCGGCGGTCTCGCTCTGGCCCAACCTCGTGCCGTGGGAGGGGTACGAGGAGGAGGTCGCCGCGCCGATGACCGCCGAGCTCAAGGCCTCGCCGCGCGGCAGGGCCTACTACGCGCGGTTCGAGGCCTGGCTCGCCGAGCACGGGCTCGACACCGACCCGGACAGCTTCGTCGCCCGCCCGCGCCGCGCGCTCGTCCTCATTCCCAGGGCCCTGCAGCCGCAGGCCGACCGGGTCGACGAGTCCGTCTACACCTTCGTCGGCGCCTGCCAGGGCGAGCGCGCCGACCAGGGAGGCTGGGAGCGGCCGACGGAGGCGAAGACCGTCGTCCTGGTCTCCCTCGGGTCCTCGTTCACCAAGCTGCCCGGCTTCTACCGCGACTGCGTGGCGGCCTTCGCCGGCCTCCCCGGCTGGCATGTCGTACTCCAGATCGGGAAGTTCGTGGACCCGGCGGAACTCGGCGACGTCCCCGCCAACGTCGAGGTGCACTCCTGGGTGCCCCAGCTGGCGATCCTCCGGAAGGCCGACGCCTTCGTGACCCACGCGGGCGCGGGAGGCAGCCAGGAGGGACTCGCCACGGGCACGCCCATGGTGGCCGTCCCGCAGGCCGTCGACCAGTTCGGGAACGCCGACATGCTCCAGGCCCTGGGCGTCGCGCGGCACCTGCCCATGGACGAGGTCACCCCGGAGCGGCTGCGGGAGGACCTGCTCGCGCTCCTCGGCGATCCCGAAGTGCCGCGCCGCGCCCGCGAGATCCAGGAGTCGATGGCCCGCGAGGGCGGCACCCGGCAGGCCGCCGACCTCATCGAGGCCGAACTCGCGGGACGGTGACGCCCCGCCCGGAGCCGAGCCGCACCACGGTGAACCGCCCGGAGCCGCGCCCGCCAGAGCAATCGCCCGGCGGGCGCCGCGTTCGTCCCTCGTACGGTGAAGGCCGCACGGTGGCGAAGTGGGCGCCGCCCACCCCCGCCCCGGTCAGACCACCGCGCCCGAGCGGTCGGGGCCGCGGAGACCGGCCGCCCGCCGCGGTCGGCCGGAGCCGCCGTCCGAGGGGGCGGCCGAGGGCGGGTTCCCGGACTCCAGGACCACGGCCAGCGGCATCGCCGTGAACACCGTGGACGCCATGCCGATCACGACCCCGGCGAGCAGGGCGACGGAGAAGTCCGTGAGCGAGTCGCCCCCGAGCACGGCGAGCGCCACCAGGACGAAGAGCGCGCCCATACCCGTGTTGACCGTACGGGGCAGGGTCTGGGCGACGGCCCGGTCGGCGAGGCCGGCGAGTGACACGCCGCCGCCGCGGCGCCGCAGCTCGCGCAGCCGGTCGAGGACCACCACCGAGTCGTTGACCGAGTAGCCGACGACGGTCAGGAGCGCGGCCAGGAAGACGCTGTCGACCGGCTTCCCCAGCCAGGCGAACAGCCCGATCACGAGCAGCACGTCCTGGGCCATGGCCGCCACCGCCGCCGTCGCGTACGTCCAGCGGAACCGCACGGTCAGATAGAGGAGTTGAGCCGCGACCGCGAGGCCGAGGGCGAGCAGGGCGTGGGTGCGCAGCTCGCCGCCGAGGCTGGGGCCGATCAGGTCGTCGCGCTCCACCTCCACCGGTCCCGCGACCCCGGTGAGGGCCTCCTGGATCTCCCGCTGCTCGCCGTCCCCGCTCTCCCGGACGCGTACCGACACGTCGCCGTCGCCGGTCGTCTGCACGACGGCGTCGGGGAAGCCCGCCGTCGCGATCGCCGCCCGCGCCGCGTCCGCGTCGACGGGCCGCTCGGCCGCGTACTGCACGACGCGGCCGCCGGTGAACTCGACGCCGAACTCCAGGCCCCGGACGCCGATTCCGGCGAGGGCGGCCAGCAGGAGTCCGGCGCAGGTGAGCAGCCAGCGGCGGCGGTGGGCCATCAGGCGCGGCACCCGGCGGTTCAGCCGGGCGCGGAGCCGGCCGAGTCCGGCCATGCCGGTGACGGCCGGCCGGCGGCGGACCGCGGGCAGGCGCAGGACCAGGTCGGCGAGGAGGCGAGTGACCACCATCGCGGTGAGGAGCGAGGTCACGACCCCGATCGCGAGGGTGACCCCGAAGCCCTTGACGGGGCCGGTGGCGAAGACGAAGAGGAGACCGGCCGCGAGCAGGGTGGTGACGTGGGAGTCGGCGACGGCGCTCCACACCTTGCCGAACGCCGTGGTCAGCGGGCGCCGCAGGTCCCGGCCGCGGGCGCCCCGGCCCAGGGCCGCGTACTCCTCCCTGGCCCGTTCGAAGACGAGGACGTTCGCGTCGACGGCGATGCCGATGGCGAGGACGAAGCCGGCGAGGCCGGGGAGGGTGAGGGTGGCGCCCAGGGCGACGACGGCGGCGTACGAGATCAGGCCGTAGAGGAGGAGCGCGGCGGTCGCGAGGACGCCGAGGAGGCGGTAGACCGCCATCACGAAGACCCCGGTGCAGGCGAGGCCGATCACCGCGGCCCAGGCGCTGGCGCGGATCGCCTCGGCGCCGAGCGTCGGGCCCACGGTGCTCTGTTCGATCGTGGTCACCGGGACCGGCAGGGCGCCGCCCTGGACGAGGGCCGCGAGGTCGCGGGCGTCCTGGGCGGAGAATCCGCCGGTGATCTGCGCGGACCCGCCGCCGATGCCGGAACCGCAGGGGACGCCCGTCTGCATGGCCGGGGCGGAGACGACACGGTCGTCGAGGACGATCGCGACCCTGCGGGCCGGGTCCCCGGGCGCCGCGCAGGCGGCGTCGCCGGTCAGCGCCGCCCAGGTGTCGGCGGCGCCGTCGCGGAAGACGAGGTCGACGGTCCAGCCGCGGCCGCTCGTGGTGTCGAGGACGGCGTCGGCGCTCCTGACGCCGTCGCCGGTGAGGGAGGGGGCGGCGAGGGCGAGGAAGCGGCCGGGCGCGTCGGGGTCGGCGAGGACGCGCGACGCGCCGCCCTCCCCGCCGGGTCCGGCGGACGCGTCCGGGCCGTCGGCCGGTCCCCGGGCCTCGCCGGTGACGGCGTGGAAGGTGAGCTGGGCCGTCCGGCCGATGACCTCGGCGGCCTGGCGCGGGTCGCGCAGGCCGGGGAGTTCGACGACGATACGGCGCTCGCCGGAGCGGGCGAGCGCGGGCTCCGCGACCCCCAGCCCGTCGACGCGCTTGCGGAGCACCTCCAGGGCGCGGTCGGTGGACGCGGCGTCGGCGCGGGCGACGGGTCCGTCCTCGGTCTGGAGGACGATGCGGGTCCCGCCGCGGAGGTCGAGGCCGAGTCGGGGCGGGGTGGTCAGGGTGACCCAGAGGGACAGGGCGACGACGGCGAGCGCGAGCAGCGCACGCCAGATCGTGGAACGAGACGAACGAGACGAATGAGACGAATGAGACGAACGAGGGGACACAGAGGCTCCAACGGACGGCGCACGACGGTGGCGCGCGCTCCCGTGACGTGGTGGAGCGCGCGCCGGCCGTGCCGGACGTGTGGGTGGATACGCGTCGTGGACCGGTCCGGGAGCATGCCGACGGCCCGGACGGCGACGCGGTGAACGTCAGCTGTGCCGGGTGGAGGGAGGGCCGCGCGGGGCCCGCGGATCGTGGGCCGCGCCGGGCGGCGCACGCTCCCGGCGGGGGTCGCCGGCGAGGACGCCACGGGCCGCCGGGAGGGTGAGGTCGACCGGTCCGGCGGCCGCGCCCGGGGGCGTGACGGGGATCCGTACGGGGTTCTCGACGGCGGCGGGGAGGCGTACGACGGCGGTGGGCGCGACGTGCGGCTCGGGAGCGGAGACGCGAGGGCCGGCGCCGGGGGTCGGGGCGCCCCGCACCCGTACCGCCCCTCGCACCACCCGAGTACCGCAGCTGAGTACCCGTGCTCATGTGGAGCCCGGCCCGTTCTCGCACGATGAGTGGGTCAGCGCCTCGTCCTCGGAGCCAGGGGGCCCCTCGTGCTCAGCCGTCTCGCCGCCCACGTCGTCCCGTTCTTCGGTCGACTGACCGTCACCGCCGACCCCGGGGCCCACCTCGAACCCGGCAGCATCCTGGTCGTGAACCACACCTCGACGGCCGACCCGGCGCTCGTCCTCGCCGCGCTCCGCAAGCGGCTCTCCGTCGAGCCGGTGCTGCTCGCCACCGCCGGGCTGTGGCGGATCCCGCTGCTCGGCCGGGCCCTCACCCGCGAGGGGTACGTGCCCGTCCACCGCGGCTCGGCCCACGCGGCGGCGGCGCTCGACCACGCGGCGGTGGCGCTCGCCTCGGGACGGCACGTGATGCTGTACGCGGAGGGCCGCATCCCGACGCGGCCGGACTCCGGCGAGAACCCGCCGGAGGCCTTCCGCACCGGCCTCGCCCGGCTCGCCGAGGCGACGGGACGTCCG
This sequence comes from Streptomyces sp. adm13(2018), assembly GCF_008042145.1. GTDB lineage: Bacteria > Actinomycetota > Actinomycetes > Streptomycetales > Streptomycetaceae > Streptomyces. Next base: position 10,396 of record NZ_RDBH01000012.1, on the reverse strand, counting down.
GTCGTGCCGATCGGGCAGGCGGGAGCCCGGCGCATCACCTCCGGCGGGCGGGTCAAGCAGATCGCCGGGGTGCTCACCGCGCCGGTCCGGCGGCCGTGCCTGCACGTCCACATCGGGGCACCGCTGCGACTGCCCTCCGACGTGACGACGGCGACGCAGCTGGCCCATGGTGCCGTCACCGCGGCCTGGCGGACGGCGGCCGGGGCCATCGGCGAGCCCGCGGTGAGGATGCAGCTGCGGGGCTGAGGAGGATCCGGAGGCCCGGCCGGGCGACGGGCGTTCACCCCGGGATCACCCGGGGTCCACCCGGGGGACTCCCGCTGTCGGCAGCCGACGATCTACCATCGGCGGTGGTGCGAGAGCACGCACAACGGGCGTCAGGGGGAGGCGCGATGGCGGCACGACGCGTACGACCGGCACGGGGGCGGGACGGGATACCCGACGAACCGGGCAGGGTGCCGCGGGACCTGCCCGGCGGGGTGGAGCTGTACCACCTGCGGCCGGACGGCGGCATCCTGCTCGCCGACCGGGACGGCAGCCGGGAGCTGGGGCCCGAGCGGGAGTTCCTGCGGTTCATCGACGACGGGCAGTTCGCCCACTACCTGGTGGGGGACGCGGCGACCTCGCCGGAGCGCCCGTCGAACGCCACGGTGAAACTCGGGGTGGTGGGTCCGCGCAGCGCCTTCACCCCGCACGCGCACGGCGGCGAGCACTTCGTCCTGAGCCTCGGCCACGCCTCCTGCGGGCTGTACGACGAGACCCGCGGGCGGGTCGCCGACATCCCGCTCATGCCCGGCATGCTGATCCGGATCCCGGAGATGATGCCGCACTCGTTCGCCAACCGCGGCGACTCCCCGCTGACGATCCTCGCGGCGAACACCGGCTACGGCATCGACCACGAGGACTACGCGATCACCGCGGACGAGGCGGAGCGGCGGGCCGCGGCGCCCGGCGGCTCCCCCTCCGGCGGCCGGACCGCTCTGGCCGCGGACCTCCTCACCGACTACCGGGCCCTGGCCGCCGAACTCCGCGACATCGAGCGGGCCCAGCGGGTCCACGGCATCGCCGCCACCACGGTCCGCGAGCGGCTGGCCGCCCGGCTGCGCCGGGTCGCGGCCGCCCTGGAGGCGGACCGGTGATCTGCCCGCACTGCGAGCGCAACCTGCTCCGCAAGGAGCGCCCCGGCAACCGCTGCGGCCACTGCGGACGCGCCTACGCGCTGGACCCCAAGACCAACCCGCTCCGGCTGAACGACCTCCGGGTCCGCCGCGTCGCCGGCACCCTCACCGACGGCGGACGGATCGGAATCGTCCCCGACCAGCTCTGGTACGCCCTCTCCCGCAAGAGCCTCCGGGGCAGCGAGTACGGGGAGGGCTGCATGGGCACGGCGTTCGTGGTGGCCGGCCTCGTCACCGTCATCGCCTTCTTCGCCGAGGAGCCGTTCCTGCTGATCGGCTCCGCCGCACTGGTCCTCATCGGCCTCGCCCTCGCCGGGGCCCGGGCCCTGGGCGCCGGCCGGGGCCTGCCGCCGGTCGCCCGGGAGTCCTTCCAGGCGCAGGTGCTGTCCCCGTGGCGGTCGGTGTACGGGGCGCCGCCGCCCGGTGTGCTCGACACGGCGCGTCCCACCGCCGGCCCGGCGGGCACGGGCGTGGGCCCGACAGGCGCGGCCGGGGCGACCGCGGTGCTGGTCTGCCCCGATCACGCCGTCGTCGCCTTCCTCGTCGCCGACGGCCTGCCCGCCCGCCACGGCCTCGCCGTGGTGCGGAGCGTCGCCGAAGCCGTGGCCGCGCCGTCGAGCGGGCCGGTGCTCGTCCTCCACGACATCGACGCGGACGGCGAACTCCTCGTCCCGCGCCTCCGCGAGGCCCTGCCGGGCCGGGCGGTCCTCGACGCGGGCCCCCCGCTGCGGACCGTACGGGCACTGCCCCAGGCGGTTCCGTACCGGGACCTCCGGCGCAAGCCGCGCCCGGCGGACCTTCGGCTCCTCGCCAAGCAGGGCGGGTACTCCCCCGAGGAGCTGAAGTGGCTCGGGCAGGGCTGGCGGTTCCCGCTCGTCGGGCTGCCCCCGGCCCGGCTGCTCGCCGTCGTCGACCGGGTCGCCGAGCGGGTGGGGCGCGGGACCGACCCCGACCGGCGACGGGCCGCCGAACTCGGTTTCCTCACCTGGCCCGAGGCGGCCGGACCGGACCCGGTGGGTGGCCGGTGATCTGCCCGCACTGCGCCGAGCAGTTGACGGCCAGGCAGCGGACCGGGCAGCAGTGCGCCCTCTGCCGCCACCGGTTCGCGCTCGAACCGAGGGTCCACGGTCGGGGCATGCACGACCTGCGGATCCGGCGGATCGCCGAACGGGCCACCGACGGCGGTCGGCTGAAGGTCACCGTCACCCAGCTCTGGTACCTCTGCCGGACGTCCTCCTATGTGTGGGACGCGCAGCCCGCACGCGGGATCCGGGCCGGCGTCCGCTGGGCGGTCGCCCTGGGCCTCGCCCTGCCCGCCCTCGCCGTCGGCCTGCGCGTCCAGGGCTGGGCGGCGGCCCTCGGCGTCACCGTCACCGTGATCGCCGTGGTGGTGGCCTCGTCGCTGCGCCACCGCCCGGCGAGCGCCGCCCGGTGGAGCGTCTCCCCCACGGAGTCCGTCTTCCGGCAGCTCATGACGGGCCCGTGGCAGCGCACGTACGGGGAACTGCCACCGGGCGTGGTGGACGACGGCCCGCGGGCCACCGAACCCCGCGCGTCCGCCATCGAACGGCCCCGGGCCGTCCTCCTCTGCACCGATCACGCGGTCGCGGTGTTCCTCCGGGCCAACGACGTCCCGAAGAGGCTGCGGGTGCGGCTCGTCGAGTCCCCGCCTCAGATCGCGCACCTCGCGGACGTGCCGGCCGGGCTCCCCGTGGTCGTGCTCCACGACGCGAGCGCCCTGGGGGCGCTGCTCGCCCCGCTGCTCCGCCTCGCCCGTCCGGGCACGGTCGTGGTGGACGCGGGTCTGCCCGTCACCGCGGTCCGGACCCGCCGGGGAGCGGTCCACCGCGTGTCGGACACGTCCGTGGACGCGGCGGACCTCCGCTCCGTCGCCGGGCTGTCCGAGGCGGACGCCGTGTGGCTGGCGGGCGGCCGCTGGAGCCCGCTCGCCGCGGTCCCGCCGCGCCGACTGGAATGGGCCGTCACCGCGGCCGTGGCACGGGCGCTCGCCGCCCGGCCCGCCGAACTCCGCTCCACCGACGGGTTCCTCACCTGGCCGGCCGAGGCGCCGGCCGGGACCGACGGCCCGTCCTCCACGAAGGAAGCCACGTCCGGATGAGCAAGCGCCCCCTTCCGCCCCCGCGCACCGGCCCGGCCCCGGCGACCGGCGAGACCGCCGGGTCCGGACCGGCCGCCACGGGGCGCGTCCCCGTCGCCCGGGGCCCGGTCGCCCGGGCCGTGGACGGGCTGACCGGCCGGACGATCGCCGCGGCCGCGGCCCGCGCCGCGGAGCCCGGCGGACTGCGCTTCACCGAGCGCCAGTTGTACTACGAGACCTGCCGGGTCCTGAGCCCCGGCGCGGCGCTCCTGCGGCGGCTCCCGGGCACGCCCGCCCCGGTCCTGCGGCTGCCCGTCTTCACCCGTGCCCTGGAGGCGTACGGGCGGGAGAACGTGCCGGGGCTCCTCCCGCCCGTACGCCTCCAGGTGGCGCCTTCGGCCCGCTGGAGGGCGGCGAGCAGCCGGGGGTCGAGCGGAAGCGCGTCCGCGGCGGCGAACACCGGGCAGGCCGCCTCCAGATGGACGTGGTTGGCCAGCAGCATCCCGGCGGTCGCACGGTCCTGGCAGAGCAGCAGCCGGGGCAGTCCGTAGTCGTAGAGGTCGGGCTCGGCGGCCCCCGGCCGCTCCGGCTCCGGGCCGACCCCGGCACCGCGGATCCGGCCGGGGAGCCGGAGCGGCCGGGGGCCGCCGAGCCCGACCTCTACGACTACGGACTGCCCCGGCTGCTGCTCTGCCAGGACCGTGCGACCGCCGGGATGCTGCTGGCCAACCACGTCCATCTGGAGGCGGCCTGCCCGGTGTTCGCCGCCGCGGACGCGCTTCCGCTCGACCCCCGGCTGCTCGCCGCCCTCCAGCGGGCCGAAGGCGCCACCGTGTACGTCCTGCACGACGCGAGTACGACCGGTGCCGCGCTCCCCGCCCTGGTCCGGTCCGGTCTGGGCCCGGCCCCCGGCCTGCGGGTGGTGTCCCTCGGCCTGGTGCCGCGCCACGCGGCCGCCCTGCGGCTGCCCGCCGGCCGCGGTCCCGCGCCCGGTCGCGCCGCACTGGCCGCCCTGCCCGCGGCGCTGCGGACACGGGAGGCCGACTGGCTGGCCGGCGGTCGGTTCGCCGAGCTGGCGGCCGTCCCCCCGGACCGGCTGGTGCGCACCGTGCTCCGTCTGACGCGCGGGCCGCGCCAGCCCCGCGACTCCCTGTGGAGCGGCCTGCGCGGACTGCGCGGCACCGGCTTCATGACCTGGCCCGCCGCGTGACCCGGCCCGGCGCCCCCTCCCACCGACCCGAGGTACGCACACCATGAACCGTCCCGAAGAGATCGGCTACGCGGACGAACTGCTCGCCGACGGCACCGTCCACCGCCGCTACGAGAACGGCCTGGAGGAGTGGCGGCGTCGCGCCTTCGGCCGTCCGCACGTCGTGGACTGGCACGACAACCGCGGCGGCTCCGGCACCGACGAGCTGCTCGGCGACCGCATCATCAAGCGCGCCCTCGCCGACGGCACCGTCACCTACGCGCGGGACATCGGCTACGGCCGGACGCTCTGGGGGCGCGGCGAGCGGGTGCTGGTCAACCGGAGTTCCTTCGGCGGCCGGATGGGCGTCGTCCTCGCCGGTCTCGGCGTGGCCTCCCTCGCCGTGACCGCCGCCCAGCTCCCGCCGCTGAGCCTCTCCCCCGAGCAGGAGGAGGAGCTGCGGCAGCAGCAGGCGCAGGCCCAGCAGTCCGGCGGAGGCGACGGCGGCGGCGGGTCGTCCGACACGGGGTCCGACGGCTCCGGGGACGGGAACGACTGGGACTCCGACTGGGACGGCGACGGGGACGCCTGGAACGACGACGACTTCGGCTGACGGGCTCCCGCCCCTCGGTCCCACCGCACCACCGCACCACCCTCCGAAGGAGCAGTTCGTGGCACGTCTGTGCGCCTGCCTCGCCCCCACCACCGGACAGGCCCGCGCCCACGTGGACGCGATGGGCGCACCCGGCTCCGGCCGGGACCCGGTCGACGTCCCCGGCGCCGCGCTGGCGCTGCTTCCCGGTGAACACGGCCGTGCGGAGGGCCCGTTCACCGCGCACGGGCGGACCGCGGTCGGCGAGGTCACCCTGCACAACCGCCCGGTGCTCCTCGCCGCCCTCGCGGAGCGGGCCGCCCCGCCCCCGCCCGACTGCCCGGACGCCGAACTGCTGCTGCGCTGCTGGGCGCTGCTCGGCGAGGCGGGGGTGGCGCTGGCCGAGGGCATGTTCGTGCTCGCGGTCCTCGACGGCCCCGACCTGGTCCTGATCCGCGACCACGTCGGCGCCCGCACCCTCTTCTACGCGCGGGCCGCCGACACCTGGACGGCCTCCACCTCGCTGCGCGCGCTGCGCCGCTGGCCGGCGCTGGGCACCTCGATGAACCTGTCGGGGGTGCGCTCCTTCCTCACCTTCGCCTATCTGCCCGGCGAGGAGACCCTGTTGACCGGCGTACGGGAGGTGCTGCCCGGCAGGGTGCTGCGGCTGCACCGGGACGGCACGTCCAGCGAGTCCGTGCACTGGGAGCCCCGGGAGCGGATCGAGGGGCCGCCCGCGGATCCGACCGGCCATGTCCTGGAGCTGCGGGGCCTGTTGGAGCGGGCCACGGCGAACCGGCTGCCCGCCGCCGAGCCGGCCGCGGTGCTGCTCTCGGGCGGTGTCGACAGTTCCCTGGTCACGGCCCTGGCGGCGAAGCTCCACGGCCACCCGGTGCACACGTACTCGATCAGCTTCGGCGACGACCTGCCGAACGAGCTGGGCTACTCGGGCCTGGTGGCCGCGCACTGCCGCACCCGCCACCGGGTTCTGGACGTCTCCGGCGCGGCCGTGGCCGCCCGTCTCGCCGAGGCCGCCGCGCTGCTCGACAGCCCCGTCGGCGACCCGCTGACCGTGCCGAACCTGATGCTCGCCGAGGCCGTGGCCGCGGACGGCGCCTCCGTCGTCCTCAACGGCGAGGGCGGGGACCCCGTCTTCGGCGGGCCGAAGAACCTGCCCATGCTGGTCCAGGAGATGCACCGGACCCCCGGGGCGCCGTGGGACGAGGACCGGGCGACCGCGTACCTGCGCTCGTACCGCAAGTGCTGGACGGATCTGCCGGACCTGCTGACGGCGCCGGCGCTCGACGCCCTGCGGGACGCGCCTCCCCTGGAGCGGCACGTGGCGCCCTATCTGACGGCCGAGGGCGGCAGCCCGTACCGGATGGGGCACCTCCTCAACCAGCTGCTCCACTGCAACCTGCGGACCAAGGGCGCCCATCACATCCTCACCAAGGTGGAGCGGCTGACGTCCTCCCAGGGGGTGGAGGGCCGGTCCCCGCTCTTCGACCGGGCGGTCGTCGACCACGCGTTCGCGACCCCGCCGTCGTTCAAGCTCCGCGGCACGGCCGAGAAGTGGATCCTCAAGGAGGCCGTGCGGGACCTCCTCCCGGGCACCGTGGTCGACCGGCCCAAGAGCGGGATGCGGGTCCCGGTGCAGCAGTGGCTGACGGGTCCGCTCCGCGAGCTCGGCGAGGACCTGCTCCTCGGGCCGACGTCCCGGCGGCGCGGGCTGTTCCGGCCGGAGACCGTCCGGGCCTGGCTGCGGGGCGAGGGCGCGCTGCTGCCCCGGCAGGGCGGCAAGCTGTGGCTGGTGCTCACCCTGGAGCTCTGGCTGCGCTCGTACGACGTCTGAACCCGCACCACCCGAAGGACGAGAGGCACCCGTATGACCAGCGACGCCCGTACGACCCGTGGGACGGACGGCTCCCCCGCCGAGTCCGCGCTGACCGACCCCCGCACGGGGGCGCCGAGGGGGACGGCCGTGCTGTCCCGGCTGCCCGAGGTCCGGTCCGCCGTGGCCGGCGCGCGGGCCGCCCTGCCCGGCTGGAGCGCCCTGACCCCCAAGGAGCGGGGCCGGCGCCTGGACCGGCTCGCCGGCCTCGTCGAGGAGCACGCGGCGGAGTACGGGGCCCGCGAGGCGGCCGGGACGGGCAAGCCCGAGGCGGAGACGGCGGGCGAGATCGAGCAGGTCGCTGACCTGTTCCGGTTCTTCGCCACGGCCGCCCGGACCCGTACCGCGCCGGCCGCGGGCCGGCTGGTGGCCGGCCACGAGAGCTGGGTGCGCTGGGAGCCGGTCGGGGTGGTGGGCGTGGTCGTGCCGTGGAACTACCCGCTGCTGATGGCGGCCTGGCGGTGTGCGCCGGCTCTGGCGGCCGGGAACACGGTGGTGGCGAAGCCCGCCGAGACCACCCCGGACGGCCTGTTGCTCCTCGCGGAGCACGCCGCGCTCGCCCTGGGCCCCGAGGTGCTCGTCCCCCTCCCCGGCGACCGGGAGACGGGGAGGCTGCTCGTGGAGTCCGCGGTGGACATGGTGGCGTTCACGGGCAGCGGCCGGGCGGGGGCCGACGTCGCGGTCCGGGCCGGGACCCGGCGGGTGAGCCTGGAGCTGGGCGGGAACGCGCCGGCGATCGTCCTCCCGGACGCGCCCGCCGACACGTGGGAGTCGCTCGCGCGGGCCGTCACGTACAACGCCGGGCAGAGCTGCGCGGCCCCGGCGCGGGTCATCACGCTGCCGGACAACTACGAGGCGGCCGTCGGGGGCCTGACGGCGGCGATGGGCGGGCGGCTGGCCGGCCGGGACTTCGGTCCGCTCAACAACCCCGAGCAGGCCGAGCGGTACGACCGTCTGGTCGCGGCGTCCGGCGCCAAGCGGAGCCTGGCCGCGGGCATCGCCCCCGCCCCGGGCGAGGAGGCGGGGCTCTGGCGGCCGGCCCGGGTGCTCGCCGACCTCCCGGACGACGACCCGGCGGTCACCGAGGAGGTGTTCGGCCCCCTCCTCACCGTCCAGCGGGCCGAGTCGCCGGCGGCCGCCCTGGCCCTGGCGAACGGCGTCCCGCAGGCGCTGGCSGCCAGCGCCTGGACCACCGACCTGGCGGCCGGTCTGGAACTGACCGCCGCCCTGGACGCGGGCGAGACCTGGGTCAACTGCCACCTCGTGCAGACGGCGGAACTCCCGCACGGCGGACGCGGCGCGTCGGGCCACGGCACCGATCTGAGCACGCTGGCCCTCCAGGAGTACCAGCGTCCGAAGACGGTGACGGTCCGGCTGCGGGGGTAGGGCAGCCGGCCGCGGGTCAGGGCCGGCGATCGCCCCGTCGCCCTGCTCCCCGTGGTCCCGAGGTCCTTTCGCCTTCGAGCGCGCCCCGGGACGGGAGCGGGCCGGGGTCGGGCCGCCGTGTCCGGAGAAGGCCGGTGGTTCTGCCGATGCCTCCGGGTCGGGAAGCCCGGACAGTGGCCGGGCCAGATCACGGCACGGCCACCGCCCGGACGCTCGGGCGGCGGCCGCCCCACGACACGAGAGGACGACTCCGTCGTGACACGACACCTCGGCGCGGCCACGGCCGCCGCCTGCCTGACCCTGCTGCTCGCCCCCGGCGCCCAGGCCGCCGGCTCCGCACCCGCGGGCAGCGCCGCCGCCAATCCGTACGAGCGCGGCCCGGCTCCCACCCAGAGCAGCGTCGAGGCCCTGCGCGGCCCGTACGCCGTCGGCGAGACCTCCGTCTCCTCGCTCGCCGTCAGCGGCTTCGGCGGCGGAACCGTCTACTATCCGACGTCCACGAGTGACGGCACCTTCGGCGCGGTGGTGATCTCGCCGGGGTTCACCGCCTACCAGTCCTCCATCGCGTGGCTCGGTCCGCGGCTGGCCTCGCAGGGCTTCGTGGTCTTCACCATCGACACCCTCACCACGGTCGACCAACCCGACAGCCGGGGACGGCAACTCCTCGCGGCCCTCGACTACCTGACCCAGCGCAGCTCGGTGCGGGGCCGCGTCGACGCGCGCCGACTCGGTGTGATGGGGCACTCGATGGGCGGCGGCGGCACCCTCGAAGCGGCCAAGAGCCGCCCTTCGCTGAAGGCGGCGGTCCCGCTCACCGCGTGGAACACGGACAAGACCTGGCCGGAGATCACCACGCCCACTCTCGTCATCGGCGCCGACGGCGACACGATCGCCCCCGTCGCCACCCACTCCGAGCCGTTCTACGAGAGCCTGCCCGGCTCCCTCGACAAGGCGTACCTGGAGCTCAACGGCGCCACTCACTTCACCCCGAACTCCTCGAACACGACGATCGCGAAGTACAGCCTGTCCTGGCTGAAGCGCTTCATCGACGACGACACCCGCTACGAGCAGTTCCTGTGTCCGCTGCCGCGGCCGAGTCTGACGATCGACGAGTACCGGGGCACCTGCCCCCTCGGTTCCTGACGCTCTGTGCACCGTCACAGAGCCCGGTTCCCGGGTCTGGGCAGCGGCCCAGACCCGGGAGCCTTCCGCCGCCCCCCACGGGTCGGTAGCGTGACCGCCGTGAGCGCAACGACGCACACCACCGGCTCGCGGCTGTACGACCGTGCGGCCGAACTGGCCGCCCTGGACCGTCTGTCGGCCGGCGTCACGGCCGGACGAGGCGGCGTCCTGTTCGTCACGGGCAGCCCCGGCGAGGGGCGCACCGCCCTCCTGTCGCGGGCGGCGCAGGACTTTCCCGGTACGGCCCACCGGGTCGCCGCTCCCCACCACCGCGGCCCCTGGAGCGCCGCGCGGGCGCTGTTCGCGGAGCTCGCCCCCACCCCGGCCGCGGGCCGCCGGGCGCTGCGGGTCGCTCGGGGGGAGGGCGGACTCGCCCGCGCTGTCGCCGCCCTCGTCGCCGGGGAGAAGGCCGTACTGATCTGTCTGGACGACCTCCACCTGTGGGACGCACACTCACGGGCCGCTCTGGCGGCCGCCTGGCAGGAGGCCCGCGGCCGACCGGACCGGACGGGGTGGCTGGTGGCGGCCGCACGCCACCACCGGCTCCCCGCGGTGCCCGGGGCGGAGACGGTGCGGCTGGGCAGGCTGACCGCGGCCGGGGCGCGGGCGCTGCTCGCCGACCTGTGCCCGGTGGTCGCCCCCGCGGGGCCGGTCGGGGAGCGGCTGCTCGACGAGGCCGCGGGACATCCCGGTGTCCTGGCCGCGACGGTGCGCCGGCTGACCCCGTCCCAGCTGGCGGGGGCACTGCCGCTGCCGCGGCCCGCGGTCGACGACTCGGTGCTCCTCGAGGTGTACGGGGGTCTCCTGGCTCGGTTCCCCGCCGCGTCCCGCCGTCTGCTCGGCACGGTCGCGGTGACGGCTCTGACGGGCCGGACCGGGT
>NZ_RDBH01000119.1:13476-17608 GCF_008042145.1 Streptomyces sp. adm13(2018) | reverse complement strand
CGACCCCGCGGTGTGGCGCACCGAGGTGCTGGCCGGCCTGGTCGTCGCCCTCGCGCTGATCCCCGAGGCGATCTCCTTCTCGATCATCGCCGGGGTCGACCCCGCCATCGGCCTCTTCGCCTCCTTCACCATGGCCGTGACCATCGCGGTCGTCGGCGGACGACGGGCGATGATCTCCGCCGCGACCGGCGCCGTCGCGCTCGTCATCGCCCCGCTCAACCGTGAGCACGGCTTCGGGTACCTGGTCGCCGCCGTGATCCTGGCCGGCGTCTTCCAGGTGGTGCTCGGCGCGCTCGGGGTGGCGAAGCTGATGCGGTTCATCCCCCGCTCCGTGATGGTCGGATTCGTGAACGCGCTGGCCGTCCTGATCTTCATCACGCAGATGTCCGAGCTGACGGACGTCCCCTGGGCGGTCTATCCGCTCCTGGCGGCCGGACTGCTCCTGCTGGTGTTCCTCCCCAGGATCACCACGGTGGTCCCGGCGCCGCTGGTCTCCATCGTGGTCCTCACCGTCGTGACCGTGGGCGCCGGGATCGCCGTCCCCACGGTGGGGGACAAGGGCGAGCTGCCGTCCGCGCTGCCGACGCCCGGTCTGCCCGACGTGCCGTTCACCGCGGACACGTTGACGACGATCGCGCCGTACGCCTTCGCGATGGCGCTCGTCGGTCTGATGGAGTCCCTGATGACCGCCCGGCTCGTCGACGACATCACCGACACCCGCTCGGACAAGACCCGCGAGTCCGTCGGCCAGGGCATCGCCAACATCGTCACCGGCTTCTTCGGCGGCATGGGCGGCTGCGCCATGATCGGCCAGACGATGATCAACGTGAAGGTGTCCGGTGCCCGGACCCGGCTGTCGACGTTCCTCGCGGGGGCGTTCCTGATGGTGCTCTGCATCGTCTTCGGGCCGCTCGTCTCCGACATCCCCATGGCCGCGCTCGTCGCCGTCATGATCATGGTCTGCTTCGCGACCTTCGACTGGCACTCGATCGCCCCCGCGACCCTCCGGCGCATGCCCGCCGGTGAGGTCGCCGTGATGGTGATCACCGTGGTGTGCGTGGTCGCCACGCACAACCTCGCCGTCGGTGTGGTCGCGGGCTCGGTCACCGCCGCGCTGATCTTCGCGAGGCGGGTGGCCCACCACGCCGAGGTGACCGCCGTGACCGATCCCGACGGCACGACCGTCGTCTACCGGGTGACGGGCGCGCTGTTCTTCGCTTCGGCCAACGAACTCGTGGGCCGGTTCGCGTACGCCACGGACCCCGACCGGGTCGTCATCGACCTCTCGGCGGCCCACGTCTGGGACGCCTCGTCCGTCGCCGTCCTCGACGCGATCGAGGCGAAGTACGCGCAGCGCGGAAAGACGGTGGAGATCACCGGCCTCAACGACCCCAGCGCCGCGCTGCACGGCAGGCTGAGCGGAGAACTCGCCGGCGGCTGAGGAAGAGGGGCGCGGGTCGCCCCGGCCGGGCCCCACCGTCGTCCCGGAAGCGGACCGGAAGCGGACCGGAAGCGGACCGCAAAAGGAGGTGAAGCGCAGGTCAGAGCCCTGATATATTCATCCTGTCGCCGCGAGTGATCACCACTCACCGCGACGCGCACCTTGTCCGGGTGGCGGAATGGCAGACGCGCTAGCTTGAGGTGCTAGTGCCCTTTATCGGGCGTGGGGGTTCAAGTCCCCCCTCGGACACGACGGTTCGCCGTGCGACGTGGTGGCCGGGATCGCTCCCGGCCACCACGTCGTCGTTTTCGGCCCCCTGGAGGGCCGCCGGGCCTCACCTCAGCAGCGAGCCCGGGTCCCGCACCAGCGGTGCCGTGCCCACCGAGTTGCTCACGTTGAACGTCACGCTGCCCGCGCGGTAGCGGTCGTCGGTCCATTCGATCGGGCGACCGTCCGGGTTGCTGGTGAGGTGCCGCTGGCGCAGCAGCGGGCTTCCCCTGCGGACGCCGAGGAGCCGGGCGTCGTCGCTGCCGGCCGGGACGGCGTCGATGAGGTGCTCGCCGTAGTGGGCGACGATCCCCGCTCCGGCCGCCATGCTGTCCATGATCGAGGCGCAGTCGGCGGGCAGCGCCTCGACCACGGGCGCGACCCAGCCCGCGTACGCCGTACGCTCCACCATCACGGGCTCGTCGTCCAGGAGCCGCAGTCGCAGCACGTCCAGGACTCCGCCGCCCTCCGGCAGGACCAGCCGGCGGGCCTCCTCGGGGCTGGCCGGACGCCGCTCCCGGTGCAGGAAGCGGCTGGTGGCCCGGTAGCCCATGACACGGGCCCACTGGGCGAAGCTGTGGAGCTCGGCGAAGCTGTGCCGGCGCTCCCGCCGCAGGACGATGCGGCGGGCCCCCTGGCGGGAGCCGATGAGGCCCTCGGAGGTGAGCAGGGCGACGGCCTGGCGCACCGTACCGCGCGACGCGGTCCAGCGGGCAGCCAGGTCGCTCTCGGACGGCAGCCGGGCCCCGACCGCGTACTCACCGCTGAGGATCGAGCGGCGGAGTCCCTCCGCGATCTCCACGTAGAGCGCCGTCACGGCATCCCCCTTCTCTCGCGTTCTCCCGTGCGACTGCGCACAGTCGGTCACGGCGTGTGCTGCCCCGGGGTCAGCCTAACCCGACCGGACGGTCCGTTCGCGAGACGCCCGCTCCTCTCAAGTCCACCGCATTCACCTGCTGTTCACCGCATCCCGCTCTTCCGTGAGGCGCCAGGATCCGGCCATGCCCCGTTCACTTCGCGGACAGGGGGCACGGGCGAACTGAGGGCGGCTTGTTCAGACAAGTTCCCTCACTCGCTTCTGGGAGAAGACCCGTGCGCAGAACCCCTCTCCGCGGTGCCGCCGTGCTGCTCGGCGCCGCCGTCCTGACCACCGTCACCGCCTGCGGCGCCGCACCCGAGGGTGCGGCCGGAGCCGAGGGCGACGGTGCCAAGGCGGCCACCGCGACCTCCGCCAAGGACTTCGGCGGCATGGACGCCCTCGTCGCGGCGGCCAAGAAGGAGGGCGCCCTCCACGTCATCGCGCTGCCGCCGGACTGGGCCAACTACGGCGAACTCATCAGGACCTTCGAGACCAGGTACGGCATCAAGATCGAGAGCGAGAACCCGGACGCCGCGAGCGCCGACGAGATCGCCGCCGTCAAGTCCCGCAAGGGCCAGAAGCGCGCCCCCGACGTCCTGGACCTCGGCATCGCCTTCGCCCGCAGCGGCGCCGACGAAGGACTCTTCGCCCCCTACAAGGTCGAGGCCTGGGACAAGATCCCCGCCGCCCAGAAGGACGAGGCCGGCCGCTGGTACAACGACTACGGCGGCTACGTCTCCATCGGCTGCGACGCCAAGCGCGTCCCGAACTGCCCCAAGACCTTCGCCGACCTGCTCAAGCCCGAGTACAAGGGCAAGGTCGCGCTCAACGGCAACCCGACCAAGTCCGGCTCCGCCTTCGGCGGCGTCTACGCGGCCGCCCTCGCCAACAAGGGCTCCTTCGCCGACATCCAGCCCGGCATCGACTTCTTCGGCAAGCTCAAGCAGAGCGGCAACTTCATCCCCGTCGAGTCCACCCCGGCCACGGTCGAGAAGGGCGAGACCCCCATCAGCATCGACTGGGACTACCTGAACGCCGGCTACGCCGACCAGTTCAAGGACAAGGGCGTCGACTGGCAGGTGGCCGTGCCCACCGACGGCGTCTACGCCCAGTTCTACTCGCAGGCCGTCAACAAGGACGCCCCGCACCCCGCGGCCGCCCGCCTGTGGATGGAGTACCTCTACAGCGTCGAGGGCCAGAACCTCTGGCTCAAGGGCTACGCCCGCCCGGTGCTGCTCCCGGCCATGACCGCCGACGGCACCGCCGACAAGACCTTCGTCGCCAAGCTGCCCGCGGTCACCGGAGCCCCCGCCTTCCCGGCCTCCGCCGAGCTCGACAAGGCCAAGGCCACCCTCGCCGAGAAGTGGGACAAGGCCGTCTCCTGATGTCCGCCGCCTCCTCCACCCCCACCGGGGGACCCGCCGGCGGCACCCGCCGCCGGCGGGTCCCCCGGTGGGGGTGGAGGAGGCGCCGTCTCCTGATGTCCGCCGCCTCCTCCACCCCCACCGGGGGACCCGCCGGCGGCACCCGCCGCCGGCGGGTCCCCCGGTGGGGGTGGAGGAGGC
>NZ_RDBH01000119.1:0-13376 GCF_008042145.1 Streptomyces sp. adm13(2018) | reverse complement strand
GGGGTGAGTGGGTGGGCGACTTGGGTGTCGGGCTCAGGCTTGCGGGCGCACCGGGCAGACCCGGGAACCGTAGGTCACCGGGCAGGCCCGGGAACCGTGGGCACGGCCCAGGCCGTCTCCTTGGGCAACCTCGATGGCGGGGCAGTCGGCGAACGCGTTGAAGCTTTCGCTCAAGTGCGATGAAGCGCGTGGCAGTTGATGTCCATCGGGTGGCGCCGGTGTCATGGAGGGGGYAGGGGAGGTGGTGCGGGATGAGAGACGAGGAAGGTGATCCCGGGGACCGGGGCGACGATGGTCCGCGAGGGAGTGGTTCGGGAATCGAGGACCGCTTCTGGTTGTGGCTGCTCGTGTTGATCGTGGTGGTTCTCTTCTTGATCGGGCTCACGCGCGGGGACAGCGGGGGAGGACTCCCGGACGGGTATACCGGCTGGCACTAGAGTCGAGAGCCCGTGCTCTATATGGGCGTCACCGAGCGAGGGGAGGGCGCTCTTGCTGCGCAGTAAGGAGCCGGCGGCCCACGGCCCAGCACTGACAGCGGACCCCGGACCCGACGCCGACGAGTGGCGCCGAAGGCTTCACCGCCGAGCCGTGACGGGATGACTCCTGTCCTGAACTCGCCCCGTTCCGGGTCCGGCTGTGGCGGTTCGTGCGGCGACTGTACGGTGCCTGAGACCGTGATGCTCGACGTCAGGTCGTCTCGAATCCGGAGACCTCGACGGCCGGCTCCGGGATAGTGGGCCCCCATGGATGAGGTCGAAGTCGTCGTAGCCCATTCCGAACGCGCCACCCTGCGCGTCGGCGACGTGTTTCTCAAGGTGGACTCCGATCAGGCGCGTATCGACGCCGAGGTCGAGGCGATGTCCCTCGCGCCGGTCCCGACCCCGGAGATCCTGTGGCGCAGGCCGCCCGTGCTCGCGATTGCCGCGGTCCCGGGGGCGCCGCTCGGGCGCCTCGGTGGGGCGTCGACCGGCTCGTCGTCGGCGTGGGCCGCGGCCGGCGCTGCCATCCGCAGACTCCACGACGCGCCGCTTCCGCCCCGCCCCGGCGGGGCCGGCCGGAGCGTCGTGGCCCTCACGGCGGAACTCGACGACGAGTGCGAGCGGCTCGTGGCGGACGGCCTGCTGCCGGCCGACCTGGTGCACCGAAACCGCCAGGTGGCTCAGGCCGCACTCCGGCCGTGGACTCAGGTGTTCACGCACGGAGACCTCCAGATCGCGCACGTCTTCCTCGAAGGCGACGAGGTGACGGGCATCATCGACTGGTCCGAGGCCGGCCAGGGCGATGCCCTGTATGACCTGGCCACCTTCACCCTGGGACATGAGGAACGCCTGAACGACGTCCTGTCCGGCTACGGCTGCGGCACGGCCACCGCGACCGGCACGGGAACCGCAACTGGTGCTGGTATCGCCCCCGACTCCACCCTCGACGTGATCCGAGGCTGGTGGTCATTGCGCAGCCTGATGGCAGTGCGCTGGCTGAGCGAGCACGGCTTCGATCCCTTCGCACCGGGCTGCGAGGTAGACGTACTGAGATCTCGGATGTGAGCGCCCGAGGGAACCGTCGTCCGCGAGAACGGCGGCCGACGGCCGATGCGGCAGCGGCACGGCGCGCGGCCTCCGTTCGAAGATCGTGAAGCGTGGACACACACATGCACAGCCATACGCCGAGGGCTTTTTGCGGAAGGACCTTCTGGCGGCGGGAGCCGGGGTCGCCCTCGCGGCACCGCTGCTCGTCCAGACGTGATCACAGGCCGCGGAGCTCTCCAGTACAGGAATGCAGACCGCCAACGCGCCCGCCGCCGTCACCCCGACCGTCTGGGGTCTGACCCACGTCCTCCTTGGCGGTCACCACGAACTGGAGGCAGCCGCCACGGCCGGCCGGCCCGTACGGCTCCTCTCGCTCCTGACGATGGGGGGGGAGCCTGGCCGGCACGGAGGACCGCGCACGGTTGCCCGAACTGCGCACCCGGCCGCGTTCGACCCGGGTGATCGGATAGCCGACGGATCGGGAGAACCGGTGCCTGCGATGGCCGGGTGCCGGGTGGCCGTCTGAGGTATGCGTCAGCGAAGGGGTGCGGGGTGGGTTACGAAGCGGGCGAGGCTCTCGACAGAACCGTGGGGGAGACTGGACACCGCTGAGTCCGGCAAGCTCGTGATCACGTCGCGCAGCCGTCCCCGGAGGTCCGGGAACAGCGACCAGGCCGATTCCGGGGCGTCCACTGCGGCCAGCAGCAGGTCACCCTCGTAGAAGTACGCGTCGAGCATCGGCTCGTCCAGCAGCAGACGCACGGTGAGCGGAAGTACGTGGGGGAGCGCCACCTGCTGGGTGACGAGAGTGCGGAGGGCCGCCGGCCCGAGCGCATGGAGAGGAACCTGCCGCAGCTCATGCACCGTGCGCACCAACGCAGTCGTGTGCACCCCGGGAGGCGGCCAGGCGGGCGGATCAAGCTGGTCGAGCGTGCGGTCGAGGTGCAGCAGACGGTCCATAATTATCATTGTTGCCGGGCCGCGAAGGCATAGTGCTGGAGTTTGTCGGCGAGCTGCGGGGTGCACTGGAATCGCGTAGCGCGGACTGCATCCGGATCCCGACCGTCAGCGGAAGTGCAGACGAGGGCCCGCCTCATTCCCCCCAATAGGCGGGCCCTCGTCATGCGGCGCGGCTGATCCGCGGGTGGCGAGCGCTGACCGGCGGCGGGTCCTACGCGGGACGGCGTACGAGCAGCCGCGAGCGCGTACGACATCACGAGAAGGGTCCGACCGCCGGGCACGGGAACGCATACGTCGGCCGTAGAGGAGGAAGCCGACGGCCTTCACGGCTTGGGGAACGAGCATGGCTCTGCAGGAGAGGGCGAGGACGGCGCCCGCGCAGGTGCTCACCAGATACGCGAAGGGCGTGGCGGGATCAGCACGTCAGCCGGTTCCGGTCCGCTGGGGGGATGGGCGCCGGTGCCGGCCGGGCCCCCTTCGCCGCCCAGGAAGCTGCGCTACGTACCGGTGAACGGGGGCGTCGACGCCGTCTTCCGTCCGGTTGGCCAGGTTCACGGTGACCCCGTCGGCGAAAGCCAACGCCGCCGCTATGTCCACGTCGTCGGTGGGGTGAACGCGCGGCGCCGTTCCGGCCTTCGCCCGCAGTTCTATCAAGACCGAGCTGCCCTCAGGTGAGGTCGAAGGTGATGTTCCCCGAGCCGTCCCAGTCCGGTGCCTCCGTGAGTACGAGTGTTCCATCCCCTGCCTCGACGACTCGCACCATGATCCCGCCGCGGTCCTCACCGGGAAACGCAAGGGAGAAGTGGGGGTCCATTTCCATAAGGAAGTACCAGCCCTCGCGCTGGACTGTGTCAAGGCCGTTGGCATGCCGCCCGGTTGCCTGCCACTGGCCGACCGCTCCGACAGTGACGGTGATGTCGATGTCGTACTCCCCAAGGCACGTCGCGTGATTGGCCCACCATTCGAGGCGGGCCTGACCCGTGAATCGATCCATGAACACACTATGCACGGCACCCAGACCGGACGGGCGAGCCTGTGCGGCGGCCGGTCGCCGTGGGGCAGGCTATGAGCCGGAGTCGCAGGGGCAGGCCCTCGCCTCAACCGGCCGCGCCGCCCTCCGCGCACTCCGGGACTTCGAATCCGAACCCTTGCCGCGCCCTGGTGTCTTCGATTCAAAGGCCTGAGGGTGCTTCAGGTGTCAGAGACAAGGGGGGCGTCGCAGAGCGCGGAGAGAGAACGCCGGCGTGCTGGGCTGTGGCGCTCTGAGAGGATCAAGGTGTGGCACATGCGACTATGAAGATCAACGCTCTCATCGTCGATGCCAACGATCCCGAGCGTCTTGCTGCCTTCTGAGCCGAGTTGTTCGGTCGGCCCGCAGTGTGTCGCATGAGCCCTACGTGTGGCTGCAGCGCGAGCATGGCCTTGGCCTTGGCTTTCAGCGGACCAGTGCGTCCAAGCATGGCAAGAACCGGATGCACTGCGGCGCCGCCTCACCCGTGACAGCCCGGCTCGGGGCTACCGGGAGTCGCGTCTGCGGCGGCGTGCGCGTTCGAACTCTTCGACGTCCTTGATCCACGGGCCGTGCCGGTCGAGAGCGGCGTAGCCGCCGGCGGCGAAGGCGCTTACCAGGGTCCGGTACTCGCTCATCCCGTCGACAAGGCGGTACTCGACCCCGTACTCCGGCTCCGCTCCGCCCCTGCCCTTGCGCAGCGTCGTGATGCGAGCGATGGAGTCGGCGTAGAAGTGGACCTGGATCCCTTCGCCCATCGCTTCGTCCTCGATGGTGAACACGTCGTTGTTCGGACGCGACCGTTCGGCGACGAACTCCCAGAACGCCGCAGAGGCGGTCCGGCCGCTGCCCTGGCGCCACTTCTGCTCGGCGTCCTTGTCATCCGTGAAGATCAGAGCCGTCTTCCGGCCACGCCCGTCGGTGCCGGAATCGACATCCTCCTCGTCGGCGTCCACGGGGGCCTTCCTGGAGCGGGCGGCGGCCTCGCTGCACATCAGGAAGCAGACGGTCCGTACCGCGTCGTCGACGAGCTCGGGGTGCGCGCGGCGTAGGGCAGCCTTGACCGCCGACTCCATACGCGCCCAGTCGCCCTTGTCCGTCGCGTGCTTGCCCCGCCTCGGATCCCGTCCGATGTTCATCCCGGCGGACGCCTGCTCCGCGGTGGCGATCACAAGCGTGACCTCGGCGAGGAGCGCGGGGTCGACCGCGTCGGGATTGCGCCGGGGGATCGTCGAACCGTGCAGGTACTGGCCCGTGTACCTCAGGATCGCGGCGTCCAGCGGGGCGAGTACCGTGCCGCGCGCGGCCCGACGGCTGTTCGCGTGATGCTCCTGCGCACGCCTCTCGTTCGGCGTCTCCGTCGCCGTCCGCATCGCCCTGTACACGTGGCCGCCCTTGAGGAGACCGATGTCGGCGCCGTGGGCGATCAGCCGACTCCTGTCCCACGCGATGCGCCGGAAGAGCGCGTCGACGTCCGCGGGCGTCCCGTGGAGGACGGGATCCAGGAGGGCGACGGCAGCGCTCTCGTCGAGGGGCCCCTGGGTCCCCGCCGCACGGCACAGGGGAAGAACTGCGGCCCACAGCAGCAGGTGCCGGGGCAGGTCCTCCTGGATCACCGCGAGGTGGGCTTCGGTGACGGGGACGGTGAAGGTGCGGGGCTCGTGGTTCGCGTCGGCGCCGGCGCCGAGCATCAGCTTCAGCCCGTCGTCCTCGCTGATCACCGTCGGGATCCAGCCGCTCGCACGGGTGAAGACGATGTCTCTCATCGGTTCGGACTCGTCCTTCCCCCGGACGACGGCGGGTTGCCCCGACCGGCGACAGCGCGATGCGGCTGCTGGTGCGGCTGCTGGTGCTGCGGCAGTTCCGTGCCGCGTCCCCTCATGACCATCGTGCGCATTCGGCGTCCAGACGCGGGTCGGTGCGCACCCAGACCTCGCCGTCGGCGGCCCCGGCCGGAGCGTCCACCCGCTGGAGGCCGAGGAAACCGATCAGGTGCAGCAGGGCCGCGCGCTCGGCCCGATCGTCCCCGGCGTCGTGCGAGTCGAAGAAGACGTAGTACTGGTCGCTGGGGTCCACGTAGCCCGAATCCGACCAGATCCGTCCGACCTCCTCCATCGCCGTGGCTTCGGTCGTCATGGCGGCGGCGCGGGCGGCGCCGCGCGCCTCCGGAGACGCGTCGAGGTCCGAGAGGTCGGAGAACCACTGGCCGAAGCGGTCGAGGCCGCCGAAGCCGTTCTCGAAGAACAGCATCGCGCTCGGAAGGTAGCGATTGGGCCGGTCGATCCGGAGATACTCCGTCCGCTGCTGGTTCGCCTCCTCGATGCGGCAGACCACGCCTTGCTCGGGCATGAGTACCAGACGCTGCCCCGACTGCTCGTCGGTGACGGTGCAGGTGTCCGATGCCCGACCACGGAAGTACTCGGAGAACGCCACATAGGCCTCCTGGGGGTCCCCCACGGAAACCTGCTGGTCGTTGCCGTCGCCGGACGCGAAGACGAACTGCTTCGGTCCGGGCATGTAGGGGCGGGCCATACGCGTCGTCCTTCGCTTACGTGTTTGAGCGCGGCCAGCCTAGCCGAGACGAGTGTCGGCCCCAGCGGTTGTTCTAGGTCGGGATCCGTCCTAGTTCCGTCCTACCGTTGTCGCATCGCGAGGGACCGTACGAGAGGACGAGACCGATGAGGCACACCGCACCCGAGGGCTACACCAGCGTCGCGCCGTGGGTGGTCACCGACGACACCGGCGCGTTGCTCGACTTCATCACCGCCGCGTTCGACGGGCAGGAGATCGCGCGGGTCCCGGTCGAGGACGGCACCATCGGCCACGGCGAGATCCGCGTCGGCGACACGGTGGTGCTGGCCTTCGACCGCCGGCCCGACTGGCCGGTCATGCCCTCGTTGCTGCGGGTCTACGTCCCCGACGCGGACGCCGCCATGGCGGCTGCCGTCGCGCACGGCGCCCAGGTGGTCACCGAGGTCGCCGACAGCGCGTGGGGGGATCGCGGTGGGCGGGTACGGGATCCGTTCGGCAACATCTGGTGGGTGGTGAGCCGGGTCGAGGAGGTCGATCCGGACCGGGCCTGGGAGCGGATGTACGAGCCGAAGTACGCGGAGTCGATGCGCATGGCGCAGGAGACGCTGGACGTCGCACTGAGCGGCAGGGACTCCGGGGTGGCGAGTGCGCCGCGCCGTCCCGGCCAGTGAGTGCGTCGCTGCCCGGCCAGTGAGTGGGCCTCGCCGCCCCCGTCAGTGAGTGGGCTGCGCCGTCCCGGCCGATGAGGGATGCGGGGCGTGTTGGTGGGTTCGGGCATCCGAAAGTCAAAGCGATGCATCCGAATGGGTTCTCTGCGGATGGCGACGCATCCGTGTTCGAGGGTCGTGCGGAAACGCCAGTCAAGTCACGACCCTGGAGGAAAGAGATGCACATCCTCATCGGTTTGATCCTCGTCGCCGTGCTGTGCGGAGCGTTTGTCCTGGGGGCCAGCATCCGCGAGAACGAATCCGCGCCACCGGAGCCGCAGTCCCATCCGGTGCGACCCGCCACCAATCGACCCCCGGGAGAGGTGGCGGAGTACCGGCGTCCCGTCGAGGTACCCCGCACCGACAAGGCCCACCGACTTCGCCCCTATCAGTTGAGGGGCAGCACCGAGGCCGCGCAGCGCCCCGGGGACGAATAGCCGGTCCGGCGGTCCGTACGTCCCCTACGTCAGGAAGGTCAGGCGGTCCGTACGACGATGGGGTCGATGGGGCGACGTCGAGGAAGCTTGACGGAAGAGCGATCCGTGGTCGCTTTCGCTTTCCGAGGTGCTGTCGGTGCTGTCGGCGCTGACATTCCTGATCTCGACCGGCCGGTTCCGGGCCCGTGAAACTGTCACGCGATCCCGGACCGGCCCCGCCTTCACGAATAGACCGTTCGGGATTCATTTGTCGCCGCCGAATTCGGATGAGCTGGGATTCCGGCTTCCGTCGAGCTATAGATACATGCCACGTGGACGGGGAAGCTCATCTCGTCCCGATCGACATTCCGGAGGCTCCCATGCCCGACATGAACGGTTCCTACAGCCCGGGCACCCCGTGCTGGATCGATCTGATGGTCCCCGACCAGCAGGCGGCCATCGACTTCTACAGCGACCTCTTCGGTTGGCAGGGCGAGATCGGCCCGGCGGAGCAGGGCGGATACTCCGTCTGCACGCTCAAGGGCAAGCCGGTCGCCGGGATCATGAAGGCCATGAACCAGGACGGGACCGTTCCCGACCCGCTGCCGCCGACCGTGTGGACCACCTACCTGTCCACAGATGACATCAGCGCCGCGATCGGCGCCGTCACCGGCGCCCACGGCACGGTCATGATGGGGCCGATGGACGTCATGGACCTCGGCAAGATGGCTCTCGTCGCCGACCCGACCGGCGCCGTGGTCGGTCTGTGGGAGCCCGGCACCTTCCCCGGTGCGGGCATCGTCAACGAACACGGTGCTCTGATCTGGAACGAACTGACCACGAGCGACATCCCGGCGGCGTCCGCGTTCTACTCCGCGGTCCTCCCGGTGACCACGGCGCGCTCCGAGATGCCCGGCGCCGAGGGCTACGTCGAGTTCAAGGTCGGCGACCGAGCGGTGGGCGGGATGATGGACATGACCCAGCTGCCGCCCGGGGTGCCCCCGCACTGGCAGCCGTACTTCCACGTGGACAGCGTCGACGACATCCAGGCCGCCGCCGTTCGGGCGGGCGGCAGCGTCCTGGCCCCGGCGTTCGACATGGCGGCGGGCCGCATGGCGGTGCTCGCGGACCCGCAAGGCGGCGCGTTCTCGGTGATCACCGCGACCAGCCCGGAACAGACGTCCTGACGGTTTCCGCGATACCCCGGCGAACTCGCGCGCAATGACGGGCCGGATCGAGCCGCTGATGCCGGCCGATCCGGTTCGCGGTCGGCGATGGGCCGACCGTCGGCGAATCCTGGAAGCCACCGTGCGGAAGTGCCAGGCGGCACCTTCCATCGCGGCACCCCTGATCTGGGCCCGGACGTAGGGGCGTCGGTCGGGCCGCACATTCTGGGAAGCACGTCCTCAGTCCACCCCGGCCGCGCCTAGCGAGCCGTCCCGGCGGGGCTGACCTCCATCGCCGGCCGAGGGGGACTGGAAGACAAATGGGAAATTTTGCGTCAAACTTTCTAAAAGAAAGGTTTCCCCTGCTCTCGTGAGGGGCCCCCATGATCGACGTGCCGTCCTGGTTGTGGGTGGCGTTCGCCGTCACCGTCGTCGTGTCGCTGGCCGTGGATCTGCTGGCGCACCGGGAGGCGCATGTCATCGGCTTCAAGGAGGCCGCGGCCTGGAGTGCGGTCTGGGTGGGGCTCGCCCTTGTCTTCGGTGCCGTCGTCTTCCTCGTCCTGGGGACGGCGCCGGGCGTGGAGTACACGACCGCCTGGCTGCTCGAGAAGAGCCTGTCCGTCGACAACCTCTTCGTCTTCGCGCTGATCTTCGCCTACTTCAAGGTGCCGCGCGCCTACCAGCACCGCGTGCTGTTCTTCGGCGTCATGGGCGCGCTGGTGTTCCGGGGCATCTTCCTGGCGGCCGGAGTCGCGGTCGTCAGCAGGTTCACGGCGGTGCTGTTCGCCTTCGCGGCCGTGCTCTTCTACAGCACCTACAAGATCCTCAAGGGTGAGGACGACGAGTTCGATCCGGGCAAGAGCGTCGCGGTGCGGCTGCTCCGCAAGATCGTGCCCGTCCGGGACGAGTACTCCGGGATGAAGTTCTTCGTCCGGGAGGCCGGGAAGCGGGTGGCCACGCCGCTGCTCGCGGTGGTCGCGGCGATCGAGGCGGCGGACCTGGTCTTCGCCGTGGACAGCGTGCCGGCCGTCCTGGCGGTCAGCGACGACGCCTTCATCGTCTACACCAGCAACGCGTTCGCCATTCTCGGCCTGCGGGCCCTGTACTTCCTCTTGTCGGGCCTGCTCGACCGCTTCCACTACCTGAGCAAAGGCCTCGCGCTGATCCTCTCCTTCATCGGCGTGAAACTGATCCTCCAGGCCTCCCACAAGATGTTCAGCAGCAGCATTCCGGAGATCCCGTCACCGGTCAGCCTGGCGGTCATCGCCGCGATCCTGGCGGTGTCCGTCGTGCTGAGCATCCGGTATCCGCGCCCGCCGGCCGAACCCGCGGAGGGCGGGGGAGACGACTCCCCGGGCGGGGCGGGTGAGCGCGCGCCGACGCGGACGGAGGGGGAACGGGACGCGGGAGACCCGCCACAGTCCGGCTGACCTGCGGCTCTCCAAGGCCCGTTCCAGTGGCCTGCGATCGGAACCCCATCCGCTTAAAATCTTCACCATTTTCGGGCAAATTATCCTATTCTGTACATATGAGCAGAGACGAGCGTGCGCCGACACCGCGGGCCGGACATGTCTGCCCCGCCTGCCACGAGCCCGTGACCGCGCAGATCACGAGGCACAAGACGATGGGAGTCTTCATTCCCCAGTGGAAGTCGGGCCCGTGCCACAACCCGACCTGCATGAAGTGCGTGCCCGACGGGCAGCCCCCGGCAGCCGACAGAGAGAAGCGGTAACGGGAGCGGCGCTCGGCCGTCCCGGATGTCGTACCCCCTGACTACCCTGACCGCCATGTCTCTTTCTGTAGATCAACTGGCTGGGTACGTGGAGCGGGGTCTGGACGACGACCTGGCGCGCTGGTTCCCGGACGCGCCGCCGGTCGAGGTGCCTGCCTCGACCCGTCCGGTCGAGCCGTTCCTCAGCAGGCTCCCGGAGCACGCGGCGACGGCGCTGGCCGCCTTCGACCGCAAGGTGCGCTCGGGAAGCATGAGGCAGTGCCTCGACGTCTTCGACTGGTCCTACGCCTTCGACTTCGCGGCCAACGGCTGTTCCGTCCTGGACAGCGACTACACCACGGAACTCGGCGGCGAGGACGTGTGGTCCCTGGGTGCCGACGGCGGGGGCAGCCTGTACGTGCTCCGCACCGACGGCCGGGTCGCCGTCTGGTTCCACGAGGAGGAGGTCCTGGAGGAGGACACGGGCTTCGAGACCCTCGACGTGTTCGTGTGGTCCGCCGTGCGGTTCCGGGCCGTCCGCGCGGGCGTCCTCGAACTCGCCACCGTCGAGGCCGACTTCCGCTCCCTCGCCCAGCCGGGCGTCCTGGCGCCGGAGATCGGACTTCTGGCGTCGATGTCCTGACCCGAGCACGGCTCAGGATGTCCTGACCTCAGCGCGGCTCAGTGCTGTCCGGACCCGAGCGCGGGTCAGGGGAGGCAGACGGTGGCCGGCAACGGCCCCGGCGGGGCCGATGGGTCTGCTCCGTATCGGGGGAATCACAAGGACGGTTCGCTGTCCGCACCCCCTGCCGTGTCCCAGGCCTCGGCCGCGTGCCGGTTCCACTCCTCGGTTCGGTCGGGGCAGGCATCCGCCACCGCGCTCATCAGATCCTCTCGGACGCGCTGCGCGGCCGATCGGTCGCCGTCACGGAGGTGGGTGTCCATGAGAAGGAGGAGGGCGGAGAGCCACTTGTCGACGTAGAGCACACCAGAGGTGTCGGTCTTCGCAGGCTCGGCCCTGGCCGTGGCGCCCCACATGCCCGCCGCCGTGCGGAAGCCGTGTGCGGCCGCGCCGAGCCGGTCGTCCGACGTGAGCGTGCCCAGCAGGTATCCGGCGTCGGCGAGAAGATCGCGTACGGGGGTCCCACCGTGCTCCTGAGCCAGACCGTCGAGCAGGCCCACGCACCAGGCGACCTCCCTCCAGGCACGGGAGTTCCCGCCTTCGCGCTCCGCGCGCTCGATCGACCGGCCCAGCATCCAGCTCCGCTCGTCGAGGTACGTCTCGACGTCGGCCGCGGACGGCCTGCGGGCGGTCCGGATGCCCGGCAGACGTTCGACGATGAACTCGACGTAGGCCGAACGGGAGTCACCGCCTATCGCGCGCAGCACGGTTTCCGTCTGGTCCGTGCGGGTCGCCTCCGCGAACTCCCGCAGCGCGGCCTCGAACTGCTCCTCCGCGGCGGCGAGTCTCCCGAGGTGGACGAGGTTGATGCCGAGCGACCAGCGGGCCAGGCCGACGGCATCATGGAGTGGACGGCCCGACCGGACAAGCCGGAGGTAGGTGCGCGCCGCGATCTCTCCGGCCTCGACGGCACAGGTGAAGTCGCCCCAGTTCATGGCCGCCTGGCCCGTCCGGTAGGCGGCGAAGGCGAGGCGTCCCTCGTCCAGCACACCTCGCTGCGTGGCGGCCGCGACCTCGGCGAGGTTCTCCCGCTCGGCGTCGAGCAGCTGCCGCGTCCGGCCCTCGTCGTGCAGCAGGTTCGACAGCGCGAAACGCGTCCGCAGGCGCGCCTCCGCGTGCTCCGGATGGTCCGGTTCGTTCAGATGTGCCAGGGCTTCCGCGCACAGGCGGCGCGCCTGGTCGCGCTCACCGGAGCGGCGACGCAGGATGGCCACTTCCTGCAGCAGGGAGGCCGTTATCAGGGAGCCCGTCGGAGACGACGGGTAGTCGGCGTGCCGCGTCACTGCCAGGCCGTTCTCGTAGCATTCTTCGGCGCGCTGCGGCTGTCCGGTCTTGAGACGGCAGACCCCGGCCTTGCGGTGTCCTTCGGCCAGCTGAACGCCCCAGGCGGCCGTCCCCCGGCTCTGCACCAGTCGGGTCCAGATGGCCAGGGCCGCCTCGGCTGCTTCGAGGGCCGCTGCCGGGTCGCTGTCCCAGAGCATCGCGGCCGCGTGGTCACTGGCGCGCGCGAGCTCATGCAGTGGGTCACCGTGCCCTTCCGCGGCCGCGTCGCTCAGGTGGTTCTGAGCGGCGAGGGCGGTGGTGGTCGCGGCAGCATGGCCGTCGAGCCGCCCGTGAAGCTCGACGAGGCGCGACTCAGTCCGGCCCAGGGCGCCGAGCAGATCCGTCTCCCCGCGTTCGACGAGTCGGGCCAGGAGGTCGCGGGCCCGCTTCAGACAGCGCAGAGCGGCGGGGACGTCGTCCGCGTGGTGTTCCGCCAGCGCGGACCATGTCTGGGCCCGGGTGACGACGTCGAATGCCGGGATCGGACGCGGGTCGGAGAGCCGTTCCTCGACGTGGCGAAAGAGTTCCGCCGCCTCCTCCCTGCGGCCCAGGGCGTCGAGCAGCATGCCCTGGTTGGTGAGCGTCACCATTGTTCCAGCCGGGAGTCCCGCGGCCTGTGCGACCTCGTACGCCTGCCGCACCAGGTTCAACTGCCGGCCCGGGTCCTCTGCGTGGTGCGCGGCCGACATGAGCGCGGCGACTACCGCCTCCGCCGTGTCGCCCGAGTCCTCCGCGTCGGGCAACTGTCGTGCGGCGTCGTCGGCGCGTTCGGCGATCTGGGACGACTCCTCCCACTGGCCGTGGCGACGCAGGTGGTTGGCGAGCCGCGTCAGGACGTCCACCAGAGCGGTCGAGGGCTCGTCGCCCGTCGCCGCGACGCAGGCGCGGAACTTCTCGGTGGCCGCGGGCCCGTCGCCCAGCCGGTCCAGCACGGCCGCGGCGGACAGGAGGGCCTCCCGGGTCAGATCCGACCGCTCCGGGGTGGGGTCGCCGGGGGCCTCGACCAGCATGCGGTGTGCCTCGTTCAGCGCGTTGAGTTCCTGGAGCAGCCAGGACCTCATGGTGCCCACCCCACTGGGCCAGAACGCGAGGGTGCGCTCGTAGGGCCGCGCGATGAGCGTGCTCGCCTGGATCAGCAGAGTCCGTCCGCCCTTCCAGACGCCGCCTCCGGTCATCCGCCGGTCGCCCACCCGGAAGTCCACCGTCCCCGGCACGGGCCGTGGGGGAGGGGTGCAGGGCAGCGGCGCGCCGGTCTCGCTCTCGGCGATCTCCAGCAGTTCCGCGGCGAGTTCACGCAGCGACCGCGGTCGTTGCTCGGGCTCGAAGCGGAAGCACCTCACCAGC
>NZ_RDBH01000118.1 GCF_008042145.1 Streptomyces sp. adm13(2018) | reverse complement strand
GTGCTACGGGCGTCAGCGGGAGCGACCCGGCACTCGGCCCACCGGTGCCGGGTCGCTCCCGCTGACGCCCGTAGCACCGAGTCCCGGCGGGACCAAACCTTCCGATCGCCAGATCCTCGTGGACCACCGCCCGCCCAGTACCGCGTGCCCGCAGCCCGCGCCGCCGACCGCTGGAACACCCCACCACGGAAGAAGCCCATGCACCAGGACAACCCCCTGATCACCTTCGAGCGAGAGGGACCACACATCACCGCGTGGACCAGCACCCCCTCCTCGCCTGTTGTCTCCGAGGATCCGAACGAGGATCACCGGTACGGCTACCTCACCGCTCCCCTCCACCAACGCGGCCTGGAGGTCACCGTCGAGTACGGCCTGAGCGACTACATCGTCCACGCCGCCCTCCCCGACGGCAGCTCGCTGATCATCTCGCCGCCGCAGGAACCACCCAGCGAGGAGCCCGAGTTCCCCGAAAGCTGGACGGCGATCCGCCACCGGGACACCGGGCCCTCGGTGTACGAAGAGATCTACGATTCGGAACCCGGCGGCCCTGACGCCCGGTACGGCGGCAGCGTCCCGAGTCTGCTCGCCGCCGTCGACACACGACTGGACCAGCTCGGTGTGCCGCCACGCCCCGCACAGCAGCGCTCCTCGCAGGAGCGCGTCGCCGACGTCGTGCTCCACCGTGCGGGTTTCATCGCCGCCGTCTCATTCGACGGGGAGCGCTACCACCGGCTGCCCTCGGCCATGACCGATCCGACCGAGCAGCGGCGGGCCGTGACCCGGGCTTTCGCAGCGCTGCAGGACGAGGGCTTCACCGTCCTGTGCGACTCGGCCCTGCTCACGTCCAAGGGCCGAAGTCCTATCGACCGGACCGCCCTGCCAGCCTGTGCTCCGCCACGGGTGAGCGCTGCTCTCGCGCCCTCACCGTCGGCCGCACCACGCACGGTCCGCACACGCCTGGCGACGGACCCTCCCCCACGTCCCGTGCTTCCACCCGCACGTCCCTCCACCACCCCTGGTCGCTGACCTCTTCCCGTCTCGGAGTACGCCGCATGCCTCTCACCCGCAGAACCATTCCGGCCCTCGACCTCCCTCGTCATCGAACCACCGGATGGATCAGCCGTGTTGCCCACCTCCGCCGAAGAACTGCTTGCCGACGTCACCGTCGGCCGCCACCCCGACTACGGCATCGTCGCCGCGAACCCCAAGAACCTCGCCGCCGGCACCTGGATGCTGGAGCGGCTCGACTTCCGCCCCGTCCTGGGCGAGCCGACCCTGTACGCCCTGACCGACCAGCAACGTGACGGGCAAGGCCGCGCCACCCGGGCCGTCGCGCTGCTGCGCAACGCCGGCTTCCGGGTCGACGCGGACGCCGTCTTCAACCCCTCCCTGGTACCCGGCGCGAAGCCCGTCCCGGCCCGGGCTCCGCACGCCGAGCCCGATGTCGCGTTCGCCGAGCATCCGCGGCTCGGCGTCGTCGCGGCCATCGACAACCGCGCCTCCGGGCTCACCGGGCTCGCCCTGGTCGAACACGGCTGGCGACACGATCAGCGCCTGGACATCTACACACTGCCCGCCGCCACCAGCCGCAACGAGTCCCTGGGGAAGGTCGCCGACGCCACGCTGGCCCTGCACCGTTCCGGTGTCCAGGTCGCGGTGCAACCTCGCCTCGTCCAGGACGTAGCGGCCCGCCACCGCCCCGGGCCCACATCGTCCCGCGACCGCATCCAGGGCGCTGGCCGTAGTTCTCCGATCGTGGCCGCCGCGCTCGCCACCAGCCCGGCCCTCGCCAGTGTCCCGGGCAAGACGCCGGCGTCGGCCCCCGCCACCTCCGTCGCGGCGGCCCGGCCCGTCGACCCGCGCATCGCGTTCACCCGCGACCGCTGACCCAACTCCCGTAAGGAATATCTCCCATGGCCGTTGCCGGTACAGCGGGATGTTCCAAGGTGCGGAATGCCCGATGCCGCG
This sequence comes from Streptomyces sp. adm13(2018), assembly GCF_008042145.1. GTDB lineage: Bacteria > Actinomycetota > Actinomycetes > Streptomycetales > Streptomycetaceae > Streptomyces. Next base: position 7,255 of record NZ_RDBH01000118.1, on the reverse strand, counting down.
CCGGTGTTGTCTGGCTCCGACAGTGCCCCGCCTGCCCAGTCCCGCTCGACGAAGTCCTGGTACGCCCGCTCGGCGGAGATGTCAGAGCAGTGGAATAGAGTCGCCGTTCCGGCCGGAGGCCCGGCCGTCGAGGGGGAGTTAGCGTGCGTATGGGCAAGTGGTCCAGGTACACGGATTCTGGACTCGCTCGATGGGGACCTGACCCCTGCTGCAGACTCCGTGGACAAGGAAGTCAAGGCATTGACCGGCTGACCGCACGCACCAACGGCAAGTTGGGAGGTCCGCCATGACCGACCAGTCCCCCGACCTCTGCTAGACAGTCCGGGCCCGTTACGCGGCCTCCGCTCTGAAGGGCACCCAGAGCGGGACTGCTTGCTGCGGACGGTGTCGCTGTCGGTGATCAGCGCGATGAGTTCCGGTGTCCAGTTTTCGAACTCCGCCGCGATCCGCGCAGTCGCGGCGGCGGCATCGGTCAAATCGATGACGGCGAACCAGTCCAGCGGCTTGGACAGCGCCACGTACATGTGCAGGGTGTCGCCGCTCTCCCGGTGGGCGAAGATCTCCCTGCCCGGCGAGGGCGCGATCATCATCACGCCGCCGACCGCCTTCGCGGCGGCTGGGTGCCGGGTGCCGGTGTCGAACAGGTACGTCTCGACGAACAACGTGCCGGCGTACAAGGGCACGGCGCCGGAGAGCAGCGGCCGGACCCGCGACCAGGCGCCGTTCGCGCCGACCAGCACGCTCGCGACGACAGATGGTGCCGTCGGTGAAGGTCACCTCGTGGCAGTCCTCGCCGAGGGCACGGACACCTGCGGCCTTGTGCCCCCACCGGACGGTATCGGCGTCATGAACACCTGGTCCCGCACCCCCTGGAGCAGACCAGGGATATCACTGCTGGGAGAGCTCGACCGCCTGGCGGATTCGCGAGTCGACGATTCGGGAGTGGGCAAGATGGCTGAAGTGACCAGCCGAATCAGGGTACTGGCGCAAAATGCCCGCGACAGCGGCCGCGGCATCGCCCTGCAGGCTGTCGAGCCAGGGACTGATCCGCTCCTGGGCATTCCACTGGTCCCACGCACCGTCCCAGATGCACATGGTCTGCGTGGCTTCGTCGAGGAGGTCCCACTGCTGCTGGGTAGCTGCTTGCTCGGCTATCTGACAGAGCCACTTCGCGACCTGGCTGGCCTGCCCGAACTGCACTATGTGCGTGCCGTCACCGTCAACGTGGTCGGCTAGGGCCTGCAGGACGGTCTGCGCGCGGGAAGGGTCTCGCGTGAGGGCCGAGTATGCCTGGCTCACGGGGAGCTGGGTGAGGACATCCACATAGAGCTCGTAGTCGTCTGCATGGTCGGTGAGCAGAGTGAGGAGTGCGTCAGCTGCACCGATGCGGTTGATGCTGGCCTTCTGGACGAGGCTCGTCGCCCGTACGTGGGGGGACTCGGGGATGGCTGTGAGCTCACGTTCTATCAGGGCGATCAGTTCGCCGATGTTCTGGGGCCGGCGGGAGGGGTCTTGTTGTGTGGCTGCTCTGACGATGCTGCGCCAGGGGCCTGGGGTGGCAGGGAGCGGCGGGGATCTGGCCGGTGACGGCCCAGGCGATGACCCGGCCGACGCCGTAGATGTCGCTGGTGGCTTGGGGCGTGCCTTGGTTCGTCGTGAAGATCTCCGGTGCGGTGAAGCCTTCGGTGCCGATGCCGAGGCGCGTACGCCCGACCTTGGTGGTCTGGCCTGGTGGACGGCGGACGGCACCCCAATCGGCGAGCACCCATCGGCCGTCCAGGAGAAGGATGTTCGACGGCTTGATGTCCCGATGGATCCAGCCTGACTGGTGAGCTGCACCCAGTGCTGAGGTGAGGGCGTCGATTAGGGCGCGCAGGCGTCCAGGGTCCTGGAGTTCGGCTTGGTGGTCTTCGGCGGTGCCGTCTGCCCAGGGCATGGCGAACCATGTGAAGTCGGTGCCGTGGTCCAGGATGGGCATGGTGTGTGGGTGTCCGTTGAGTGCGATGCCGACCTCGATCTCCCGTCGCATGCGGGCGCCCCGGCCTTCGGTCGGATACTTTCCGTGCAGCTGCTTCACTGCCACGCGGGTGCCCGTCGCTTTGTGGGTGGAATCAAAGACGTCTGCCTGGTTGCTGTCGGGGTGAGGCAGGCGGGCGCGGTTGTAGTCGCTCCGGTCGCCCTTTGCCTGTTCGCGAACCGTGGCGTAGACGTCCGACGCGGAATGGGCTGGCGTGGCAGGGACAGCGGCGGCCAGGCCGGAGAGAGACGTGGTGGAGAGTGTCGGCGCCGCAGTTGGCCTTCCGGCGCCGGTGCTCGTCCGGCGGGCTTCGTACACGGGGTAGCCGCTGATCACGGAGGCCGGACGGAGCTGGTATCCATCTGGCGCCAGGGCGTCGTTGATCAGCGCCAGAAGGTACTCCACCTCGTTCGAATCCGCCCGGACGGCTGGATGGATCATCTCTGCCAGGAACCGGAGGAGAGCCGCATCCGGCCCGTCGGCGAGCCCGAGGCGACTGTCGGTGAAGACCCAGTCGTCTTCCCAGTCCTCCGGGTTGTTGAGGCGGTGCTGGACGATATCGTCCTCGGCTGTCGCGAAGCGGGGGTCGAAGCTCGGCAGGCGGCCAAGGTCGTAGAGCCGGCTGAGGAAGGCGATCTCGTCCAGACCGCCGGACCAGGTGGAGGGCGCTGCTCTGAGGGCGTCGAACAGGCGCCGGCGAGTGGCCTCCGTGATGGCTTGTGTCGCTAGGGAGTTCATTCCCCTTCCCCAGCGCCGCGTCGCGGTCGAGCGAGCTGCGGCATAGAAGTCGGGCAGACCGAGAGTGTGTACCTCTACCGGGATTCGGCCGGCGAAACCGAACTGTTCCTGCCCGAGCGATAGCTGGTCTTGCACGTGAGGGCTCAGTCGGGCCTCTCCCGCCATCGCTGCTACCAGGTGCACACGGCAGTGCCGTGAACTGAGCGCCATGTCTATCTGGTTGGTCATAGCGTGGATGCGTGCGTTGAAGCCCCTGTAACGGCGGTCCGCAAGCCGCTGCAAGGCGTTCACGATCTTGGCGGCATTCGACGAGTCGAAGCCAGCCTTGCCAAGGTCGCTCCACTTGGCCTGGACGAACCAGATCTCGGTGTGATCGGGAGAAATGGCGATCGCGTCGATGCCGAAGTCGTCAGGCCCGTCCACGACGGAGTCGGCAGCTTCCTGCGGCCTGCAGCCAATGAGCAGCTCGACGGCCTTGGCGGCCAGAGCGCGGGAAAGAAACACGGGATCCCGTCGCTCCGGCGGCAGGGAGGACGTGTCGGTCATGTCGATCAAAGGGCGGTAGATCCGCGCAAGATGCTCTCGGACCAGGCGCAGCGCTATTGGTGCGGTGGCGTCTTCCATCCCGTGTTCCTTTCGTGTCCCCCTGGTCGTGCATCGCTGTGGCCTGCCCAACGGCAGGGCGCAGCCTCAGGTCGGCATAACTTCCACGGCGAGCGGGCTGGCCAGCACGCAGCGCGAAAGACCGCCCTCGGCGGGCAAGTCCGCGGTCACCCGTGCGAACCCATACATCCACGCCGCGGTGCCGGCGCCCTCGTTGCGTGTGTCGACAGCGGTGAGGAGGTCACGCACACCCGATCCATTCACGCACGCGAAAGGCGACTCGGTGCCCTCAGCCACAGGGTCGTGCTCAACGGACAGTGCCCTGACGACATGGCCTGCCGTGGTGAGGAACGTCGTGCCGATGCTGGAGCCTCCGTCTATGCCCAGTACGGGGCCGTCCACCACCGTCGGCGCGAATCCGATCAGATGGCGGGCCGACCCGTGCAGCAGCAGGCGACAAGCCGCTTTGTCGTCGTACTCGGAGTCCTGACCGGGCACAGGGTCGGCAAACAGCACCATGTGACGGTAGCCCCCGCGCAGCGTGACGCAGTGGAGAGGGGCTTCGAACCACATCCAGTCTCTCGGACGCAGCTCGTCGTCAGCGAACCAGCGGGCCTTCTCTTCAAGATGCTTGGATATCTTCTTCAGTCGGCGCAGCCGTTCCCACTCGCCATCGGCCGCAGGTGCGTCCACGTCCACGCCCCCCACAGGCGTATTTAACCGCAGAGCCCCCAAGAACCGCAGCCGCCCAGGCTCTGACAGGAACTGACTGATCTTCCCGTCCGACAAGTAGACGAACTCGCGCAACTCCAACCCCCACACGTCCATCGCCCCGGCCTCATCTTGCCAGCCTCCACCGTCTACTCCGCAGTCCGCCTGACCGAACGTCACGGCGGTCGTAGTCTTGATCGACGCTGGCGGGGTGCGCTGCGAGACAACACACGGCCGTGAGACCAGCTTGCTCATGGTGGTGAGCCCCACACTGGCTAGTCAGAAAACACACTCGCGGACCCACGGCTCGCAGGTCAGCAAAGGCCCTCCTCACGCATATGGGTCGGACTTCCGTCGCCATGATGACTCGTCAGGGCGATGCCCGCAGTGAATGGCGGATTACTGCGGCAGACGACCTCACCGAGCTACTCCAGGCCGCCACTGACGCCGACCGGCCCAGCGAGAACCCCCGCTTCTAGCTGTCCCGTGCCCCGCTTCGGCGGGGCACCGGTGCCTCCTCTCCCACCAAGGCCAGGGGCCGGGTGAGCAGGGCCTCTATCAGGGATCCCCGGCCGGGCCAAATCCCGAATCCTGCGGATTCTCTCCCTGTTGGTCCGGTCTCCCGGGCCCTCGTTTCTTCCTTCTCTTTCGAGGTAGACGTCGTGATCGCCCATCTGCAGCGCGCCAGCGACACCGCCGGCCTGCTCGCGTACCTGTACGGGCCGGGTGAACGCGGTGCCCACGTCGGCCCCCGGTTGATCGCGGGCGACGGTCACGGGTCGCCGATCGAGCTGCTCGCCGAGCCGGGCTCGCTGCCCTACCTGGCCCATGCTCTCGACGCTCCGGTCGAGCGGCTCGGGGCACGTTCGCCCAACCGGCCGACGTGGGTCTGCTCGGTCCGTTCCGATCCTCACCGGCCGGACCTCACCGACGCGCAGTGGGCTGTCGTCGCCCGCCGGTTGGTGTCCGCCGTCGGGATCGCCCCGGAAGGCGATCCGGATGCCTGCCGGTGGATCGCCCTGCGCAACCAGCCCCGTCAGGTGCACGTCCTGGCCACCCTCGCCCGTGAGGACGGCGGCCTGCACCAGGGCTATCGCGACGCCTTCCGCCTCCAGACCGAGTGCCGCCGTATCGCGGCCGATCTCGGGCATATGCCCACCGCACCCCATCCGACTTCCCGTGCCCAGGAGACTTCTGTGCCTGCCCCTCTCATCACCATCTCCTCCGAGGCCAGCGGCAGTGTCGTGGCGAAGGGCGCCAATGAAGATCTTTCCGCGATGATCCTCAAGCACGCCGGCTTCCGGCAGATCGAGGACTGGCACGGACGGCGCCACCGGCTTCCCACCACCACCGCGGTCGCTGACCGGGTCGCCATCGCCAGCCACGCGGCCGAGATGCTCCGTGCCGCCCGTTACGGCGTCGATCTCGCTCCTTCCCTGGACGTGGCCCGGATGAGTACTCCGGCGAATCCCCTTGGGCCCTACGCTGCCGGAGCCGCGCTCCTTCAGATCACGGACCGCATCAGGTCGGCCGAGAACGGGGCGGACCTTCGGCAAGCGGTCGACCAGCTCCTTCACCCCGAGCACGGGGCCCCGAACGTGTCCGGGAAGCGCTGGAGGCGGCGAGCGAACACATCACCGACCTCGACAACGAGGCGTACGCGCTGGCTGACCGGTTCGGCTTCGCGGCGGAGTTCGTCAGCTCGGCGCAGTCGGAGGTCGTCGACTCGGAGGACGAGCTGCGTCGTGCCGGCGGCCCGTCCCAGGCCGAGACGCGGACGCGGTCCTCGGATCTGCCTGCTTCCCAGAGCGCGGCGTTGGCCGTGTCGCCTGCGGCGGCCAAGGCCGAGGTCGTCTCGGTCTTCGGTATCGAGTCCACGGATGCCCGTGCGGCTGCGCGCCCGCCCCGTGCCTCCGGTCCTCGGCGGTGATCGAGTGTTCTCCTCGTCCGCTTCATCCGCCGGCCTGTCGCGTACGTGCTTCGTGTGCGGCGTCACCGCCGGCAACCCCGCCGTCCGCGAACGGCTCTCGTCCTTCGCCGACAGCCTGCCCCTGCCGGTGACGCCGTGACTCCGCCGCCTCTGCCTTCCGCCCCCAGACCCAGGACCGTTCCTGCGGCTGGAGCACGCGCTCCACCCGACCTGGCCAGCCAGCACCACCAACTCACGGAGGAACCGTGCCCGAGTTCTACTCCAGCATCGGCGAGGCCATCGGCGCCGCGATGCAGCACAACATCCGGCACGCACACCGCAGCGTGGCACCGAGCTCCGACAAGCCGCCGCGGGTCCGACACCTACCCAGCGCTTCCGCCGACCCGTACTCCGTCCCCGGGACGATCGCCCGTCTCACCGCGGACGCAACGCCCAAAGAGGTCTTCGAGACCTGGACGCGACTGGCTGCCGCCCACGTCATGCTCCAGGACGTTCAGGAGCAGCTGGCAGCCGCCGAGGACGGGATCACCGCGTGCCCTGCCGAGCGGACCAACCCCCGGTACCACGAGAGGGTCAACGTCTTGCGGACCCGGGAACTGCTCGACGACATCCTCGGCACCAGCCCGGTCGCCGCAGAGCCTCCCGCCCGCGATCCGGACGCCGACCGCCGTAGTGCCCCCCCCCGTGGTTCCAAGCCGCAGACCGGCCCCCGACAACCGTCGTCGCCCGGCACCGAAGGAGTCCCGGCGCGCACCCCACCGCGCCGCTCTCCAGAAGGGCCCTCCATGGCCAACCTCGCCGACACCTAAGGCACCGACGTCGAAATCTTCCCCTGGGCCGATGACTTGGTCTGGGCCGACTGCCGGACCGGCCTGCCCGAATCGGCCCACCACATCCTGCGCTCCTGTGGTTTCGCCGCCCCCGGCAACCCGGGCGATCCCGCCTCCTACAGCCTCGCGTCGCGCCTCGTCGGCCCGGACCGGCAGCTCGCCTCCTCCTCTGCCGCGAGCATGCTGGCCGACCTGGGGTACCGCGTCGCGATCGACCCGTCCTTGGCCGTCGGCTACGTCGGAGAGGCCGTCGCTCCCGAGGCCCGACGGCTGGCCGCTGCCCCTGGAAAAGAAGGCTCCTGCCTCCCGGTCACTGACCGGGGACAGGGCCCCGGTGGGCAACAGCGACCTGGTCACCAATGACCGAGGACAGTCGCACAAGGCCGCTGACCTGCTCGGACAGCCGGACATGGCACGGCCGGTCAC
>NZ_RDBH01000117.1:15057-16235 GCF_008042145.1 Streptomyces sp. adm13(2018) | reverse complement strand
GTCCGGGGCTGCACCGGGGGACGATGGAGGTGGCCGGGGCGGGGGACGCGTGGCTGCGGCTGCCGGGCGGGACCCGGGGCTTCGTGTGGGTGAACGGCTTCTGCCTCGGCCGGTACTGGTCGACGGGACCGCAGGAGGCCCTGTTCGTACCGGGACCGGTGCTGCGGGAGGGCGCGAACGAGGTGTGGGTGCTGGAACTGGAGGGGGACGCGGGGACGGGGCCGGTACTGGATCCGGTCTGAGGGCGGGGGGCGCCGCAGTGGTACTGGTGCCGGTGCCGCGCCGGTACCGCGGCCGGGTCCGTACCCGATGTCTGGCGGCGCCACCGTCGACGGGTGCCGCGACCGGGTCCCGTACCGGTGCCGTGTCCGTACCGGACGCCTCGCGGCGCCGGCGCCGTACCCGTACTGCGGCCGGTTCCGTACCCCTCGCATGCCGGTGCCCCGGAGCCGAGGCCGCTCCGGGGCACCTGCCACATGCGGTCGCTACAGCGTGGCGGCCGCGGACTTGATCGCGGCGGCGAAGGTCGAGACCTCCGTGTAGACGCCGGGGTAGTTGGGCCGGGCACAGCCCTGGCCCCAGCTCACGATGCCGACCTGGATCCAGGCTCCGCCGTTGTCCTTGCGGAACATGGGGCCGCCGGAGTCGCCCTGGCAGGTGTCGACGCCGCCCTGGGTGTAGCCGGCGCAGATCTCCTCGGCGGGGATGAGGTCGCTTCCGTAGGAGTTCTTGCAGGAGGCGTCGGAGACGAAGGGCACGTTCGCCTTGAGCTGGTACCGCTGCTGCGCGCCGCCCTCGCGGGCGGCGCCCCAGCCGGCCACGGTGAAGGTGCCGCTGTTGTACGCGGTGGTCTCGGCGATCTTCAGGGTGGGCAGCGAGTTGATCGGGCTGGCGAGCTTGATCAGCGCCCAGTCCTTGCCGGACCCGTTGTAGCCGGGGGCCTGGTAGACCTTGGTGGACTTGACCTTGATCGCGCTGCTGCTCTGCAGGTCGACGACGCCGGCGGTGGCGGTGATGCTGGTGTTGTTGCCGGATCCGTTCACGCAGTGGGCCGCGGTGAGGACGACCTGCGGGGTGATCAGCGAGCCGCCGCAGCCCATGGAGAGCCGGACCATCCAGGGGAACTCGCCCTGGGCGGCACGGGTGCCTCCGACGACGGGGGCGGGGGCGGCGGAGGC
>NZ_RDBH01000117.1:1121-14957 GCF_008042145.1 Streptomyces sp. adm13(2018) | reverse complement strand
GCCGGGGGCGGGGCCGGTCGCGGCGCGGGGCCGGGTGTCGAGTGTGGTCATGTCCGGATCTCCCGTCAGCTCGCGAGCGCGGTCAAGGGCAGCGGCTGTGGATGCGGCTGTCGCTGGGGTTGCGGCAGGGCTACGGCGGTGGCGGCGGCCCTCGGGGCCGTGAGCAGCGGGTCGATCCGCAGGTCGCGTACGTCCAGGGGTGCCACCAGCGCCCGCAGCGCGGGCTCCGCGAGCCGGATCCAGGGCTGGTCCGCTCCCAGGACGGCCCGCAGCCGCGCCGGGTCGGTGAACGCGACGGCGGTCCTGCCGCCGACCGGCGTCCGGAACAGGCGGGTCACGCAGCCGTGGGCGCCCGGCCGGACGGGCACGCAGAGGCGTCCGGCCGGGAAGGGTTCCCCGGGCTCGGGATCGTCTCCGTACAGGGCGTCTGCCATGGGTTCCTCCCGAAGGGCGAGAACGGGTCTCCGACGCGGTCGCGCCGGGGTGTCTCCGACGCTATGCCCGGTGATCACCACGCCGGGGGCCGTCCTGACGCCCCCCTGACGCGCGGGGACCGTTTGCATACACCCCGCTGACGCGCCCGCGTGCCCACGTGCTCCCTCCCGGCAGCGCGGGGCGGGGCTTGCCCCGGCGCTTCACTCCTCCCGCCCATCGGCGCGCCGCCCGCGGAGGGGCGCCGGCGGGGCGCCGGACCGGGACAGCCCGGAGCCTTTTTCGCAGGTCACGAGGGCTTCCGCATTCCCCTCCCGCGATCGGATTTCCCATGGCAGTCATGGGAATGCGCAGGGAAAGGTCTTTCGGACGCGGCTACGTTCGAAGACATCGCCATACCGGCGCCCGCGCGGCGCCGGACCACCGATCCTCGGCCGGAACCCGGCCCACAGCCTCCCGGGAGAACCCTCATGCCCCAGATCCTCTTCGTCCTGACCGGTACCGACGTCTGGACCCTGGCCGACGGGACCAAGCACCCGACGGGCTTCTGGGCCGAGGAGGCGGCGGCGCCGTACCGGGCGTTCACGGACGCCGGGTACGAGGTCGTCGTCGCCACCCCCGGCGGCGTCGTCCCGACCGTCGACCGGAGCAGCCTCGCCCCGGAGGTCAACGGCGGCCAGGACGGCGCCGACAAGGTCACCGCCGTCCTCGACTCGTTCACCGCGCTCCGGCACCCGGTCCGTCTGGAGGACGTGGACCTGGCCGACTACGCGGCCGTCTTCTATCCGGGCGGACACGGCCCGATGGAGGACCTCGCGGTCGACGCCACCTCGGGCCGGCTGCTGGTCGACGCCCTGGACTCCGGCAAGCCGCTGGCCATCGTCTGCCACGGCCCGGCCGCGCTGCTCGCCGCCGTCAGGGACGACGGCACCAACGCCTTCGCCGGCTACCAGGTGGCCGCGTTCACCAACGACGAGGAGACGCAGTCCGGCTTCGCCGACAAGGCGAAGTGGCTGCTGGAGACCCGGCTCGGTGAGGCGGGCGTCGAGGTCCAGGCCGGCGAGCCGTGGGCGCCGAAGGTGGTCGTCGACCGCAACCTCGTCACCGGCCAGAACCCGGCCTCCTCGGCCCCGCTCGCGGACCGGGTCCTGAAGGAACTGGGCTGATTCGACCGCCCGTACGGACCGTCACGGCCCGGCGGGCGGCGGGTGTGGGGGTGCCGACGCACCGCGACGGCGCCCGCACGGGGTGCGGGCGCCGTCGGCAGGGGTCGCCGTCAGGCGGACAGGTCAGGGTCAGCCCCGGACGATGTTCTCCGCCTGCGGGCCCTTCTGGCCCTGGGTGATGTCGAAGGTCACGGCTTCGCCCTCGGTCAGCTCGCGGTAGCCGTTGCCCGAGATGTTGGAGTAGTGGGCGAAGACGTCCGGTCCGCCGCCGTCCTGGGCGATGAAGCCGAAGCCCTTCTCGGAGTTGAACCACTTCACGGTGCCGCTGGCCATGCTCGTCCTTCTGGTCAGTCCGGCGACGGTCCGGGGTGGGGCCGTCGCGACGCCCTTCCACGGGCGCCACTCGGGTCCTCCCCCGACACATCGCCGCCTACACCCACCGATCCGATCTTGTTACATCCGAAGGGGCGGCCGGGGGCCCGCGGAGGGCGTTTCGCCCGGGTAGCGACCATCTCGCCGGTCGGCCCGGCCTCGGCTCAGCGGTTGACGATCTTGCGTACGTTCTCGATGTCGCCGCATCCCGAGGCGAGTTGGCGGGCGCGCTCCTCCAGGAAGGCGCCGGCCAGTTCGGCCCGCCGCTCGTCGGGGACGTTCTCCCGGGCGCCGTTCAGGATCGTGCGCTCCTCCTCGTCGAGGTGGTGGGTGACCGCTTCTACGAGGTCCTCCAGCTTCTCGTCCCACGTTTCGGAGCCGACCTCGTCGACCTCAAGGAGGGCGAGGAGGGCCTCGTTGCCCTCGGCGTGCTCCTCCGAACCGTGCTCCACCTCGTCGTCGTCGATGTCGCGGAACCGCTTGAGCGCTCCGTACACCTTGTTCTCCTCGGCTTCGCCGTGCGCCACGAGCAGGGCGGAGAACTCCTCCAGGGCGGCGGCACGGTCGGCCTCCACGCTCCGCATGCGGCGGAACAGGTCCTCCATCGTGCGGTGGTCCGCGAGGATGGCCGCGACGACATCCTGGGCTTCCTTGCTTCCGTGGCTCACGTCGTTCTCCTCGATCCTCGGCGATTCCGGCACCCCTCCCGGCGAAGCCATCATGGCCGGGGGCCCTCGATCCGGCGGCTACCCCCGGCCGTGCGGGTCAATCGCGCCCACCCGTCCGGGTCAGGGGCAGGTGGTAGAGGGCGAACGCGCGGCCGATCACGGGCTGGGCGACGTTGCGGACGCGGACACCGCCGGCCGTCAGGCCGTGCTCCGTGCCCAGGTGGGCGTGTCCGTGGACCGCCAGGTCGGCGCCGCACGCGTCGATGGCCTCCGCCAGGAGGTAGCTGCCCAGGAAGGCGTGGATCTCCACCGGTTCTCCCACGAGCGTGTCGGGGACCGGCGCGTAGTGGGTGAGGGCGATCCTGGCCCCGCACCCGTCCGCGGCCAGCTCCGCGAGGGCGCCGTGCAGGCCTTCGGCGGCGCGGCGCGCGGTCCGGACGAACTCCTTCATCACGGGTTCGCCGAACTCCCCCGCGCTGCGGCCCGCGAAGCCGCCGCAGAATCCCTTCGCTCCGGCGATCCCCACCGTGCCCCCGTCGACCGGGAGGGTCACGCTCCCTCCCTCCAGGACGCTGACGCCCGCCCCGGTGAGGACGCGGGCGACCTCCTCCTCCTGGTCCGCGTGGTGGTCGTGGTTCCCGAGGACCGCGACGACCGGGACGCCCAGGTCCCGTACCTCCGCCGCGACGACCTCCGCCTCCGCGACGGTGCCGTGCCGGGTGAGGTCGCCCGCGAGCAGGAGGACGTCGGCGCAGAGCGGCAGGGTCGCGAAGGAGGGCCGCAGCAGGCCGCCGGACTCCTCGCCCAGGTGGATGTCGCCGACGGCCGCCACCCGGACGACGGGGCCGTCCTGCCGCCCGTGGGTCTTCTCGTGCCCTTCGCCGGATGCCGGGCCGGCGCCCGGGCCGGGCGCCCCCGGCCCGCCGGGGCTCACCGGCTCGCCGACGGGGCTCACCGCAGCTCCTCGTGGTGGTCGGGGGGCTCCGCGCCGGCGACCACGAGGGCCTCGTGGAACGGGATGCCGGTCAGTTCGGCCTCCGCGATGCGGAGGATCTCCTCGCGGCGGTCGGCCGTCGGGAGGGTGCCCGTCAGGAGGAGGATCTCCCCGCGCACCTCGATGCGGACGCCGAGCTCGGCCACCTCGCCGCGCGTGAGCCGCTCCCTGAAACGGGCGACCCGGTACTCGTACTCCTCGCCGCTCATGCGGTGTCTCCGTTTCCGGTCGGTGCGACCGCTCCGGCCCCGACGGTCGCGAAAGGCGCCGTGCCGAGGTGGCGGAGGAGGTCGGCTGCGTCGTCGTACACGGCGGCGGCGCCCGCCTCTCCCAGGTCCGCGCGGGGAATGCCGCCGCACAGCAGTCCGACGGGGACGACGCTCGCGTGCCGGGCGGCCTTCATGTCCCAGACGCTGTCCCCGACGAACACGGACCGCTCCGCCGCCGCGCCGACCAGCGAGAGCGCGTGCTCGACCGGGTCCGGCGCGGGCTTGCCCTCCGCCACGTCGTCGGAGGTGGCCGTGGCCACGATCGCGTCGTCCGCGTCCAATGCCGCGCGCAGGGCCTGTAGTTCGCGGTCCTTGGCCGAGGTCACCAGGACCACCTGCCAGCCACTCCTCGCGAGGGTCCGCAGCAGGTCCCCCGCGCCCTCGAAGGCCCGGAGCCTTTCGAACCACGCGCCGTACAGAGCGTCGTGGGCGGCGCTGAGGCGCTCGTCCTCCGACCGGTCCCGGTCGCCGCCGAGCAGGTGGTCGAGGAGCTTCGCCCCGGGCAGTCCGATGGCCCGGTGGACGGCGTGCGTCGGGACGTCGTGGCCGCCCTGTCTCAGTCCCTCCCACCAGGCGACGACGTGCAGGGCGTTGGAGTCGACGAGGGTTCCGTCGACGTCGAACAGCGCGGCGCGGTTCATGTCTGCGGCTCCTTGGGGCGGTCGGCGGTCGTGGTCTGCGCGCCCCCGCCGCACCGCTCCGGGGGCGCGGTCCGCGGCACGGGCGGACCTCTCCTCACGGGCCGTGATCGGGGGGGAGACTCTTCACAGACGGTCGTCGTGCGGGGGCGGCAGCGGCCACGAGTCCTTCGCCTCCTGCGGGGTCGGGCGCACCGGAGTGTCGCCCCCTGCCGTCGGCGCGTCCTCGGACGCGGCACCACCGGGACGGGCCGGTCCGCTCCCGCCGCCGGTCGTGTGGGCATGCTCCTCGACGTGTCCCTTGAACCGCTTCAGGTCCCCCCTGACCTGGCGGTCGAGCACGCCCATCACCTGGGCCGCCTTCTCCGCCATGCCGTGCGGCTCGACCTGCATGGCGAGCCGGACACGGGTGTGCGTCTCGTCGAGCGGCTGGAAGCTGACGACGCCGTGCTGCCGGACGTCACCGGCGACCGTGCGCCACGCGACGCGTTCGTCGGGAAGCCGGTCGACGACCTCGGTGTCGAACTCGCGGCGCACCCCGGCGACCTTGGTCCGCCAGTGGAAGTGCCGGTCGTCGGTCCGCCGGACCTCCTCGACGCCCTCCATGAACGTGGGGAAGTCCTCGAACCGGGTCCACTGGTCGTACGCGGCCCGGAGGGGAACGTCCACATCGATCGTCTGCTCCACCGTGCTCATGATCCTTCCTCCTCCACGCGTCGCGAGGTGCCGCGGTCCACCCCCGCGGCTACCCGGCGACACACCCCTCATGCGTGCCCGCGCGCGGGCGCTCCGGACGACGGTGCGCGCGGCGGGGCGGCGGGCCGCCGCCGTGTCGCCCAGGATTGGAGTCGGTCGATCCGGGAAAGCGCGCGGTGTCGACGCAGGCGTGACGACGGGAGCGGAAATGAACCTCGCGGAAGGCCGGGCCTCTCAGGGGGAGGGGGGAGCGGGCGAGCGGACGGCCGCGCTCCCCGAGGACCACACCCAGGCGATCCTGGAGACGACGAAGCAGGTCGGAGCCGTCCTGAAGGCTTCGGGTCTCCCCTTCGCACTGGTCGGCAGCGTCGCCGTGTACGCGCACGGCATCCCGGTGCGGCTTCAGCACGACACCGACTTCGCGGTCCGCCGGGAGGACGCCGACGCCGTCACCGCGGCCCTGCTCGAGAACGGCGTGCGGATCGTCGACCCTCCCGAGGACTGGCTGGTGAAGGCGCGCTCGGGAGGCGAGCACATCGACCTGATCTTCTCCCTCGCGGGCCGGCCGGTGACCAGCGAACTCCTCGCCCGGGCCGCGACCCTTCCCGTGGACTCGGTCCACATGCCGGTGCTGGACCCGACCGACCTGATGGTCTCCCGGCTCCTCGCCCTGTCCGAGCACCACTGCGACTTCGGCCCCCTGCTGCCCGTGGCCCGGGGGCTGCGCGAGCGCGTCGCCTGGGCACGCGTACGCGAGGAGACGGACGGCGCGCCCATGGCAGCCGCCTTTCTGTACCTGCTCGAACTCCTGGACGTCCTGCCGCGCCGCGAGGACGCCCCGGTGGGGCCCTCCGCCCCGTCCGATCCATCGGAAGCGGTGTTTACGCAGCCGAAAAACGGCTAACCGCGAGACAACGAGCCAGAGAGCGAGGCACACCATGATCCTTCTCGGAGTCATCCTCCTCATCATCGGATTCGCCGCCGGCATCTCGATTCTGTGGACCATCGGAATCATCCTGGTCGCGATCGGCGCCGTCCTGTGGATCCTCGGAGCCCTCGGACACGCCGTGGGAGGCCGGCGTCACTACTGGTGACCTTGTCCGGCGGGGGCGCGCCCGGCCGATGGGCGCCCGAGAGTAACCCCGGACCCGCACAGCCGTTGGGCGTGGCGTGCAGACGTCAGCAGCCCACGCCCCCCAGTCCGTCGCCGCGGTCGGCGAGCCCCCGCCCGTCCCCTTCCTCCTCACGGCGGAACGGGGGCGGGCGGCCCGCAGACTCCTGGGTCACGTCGCCTCGCTGCCCCTCCCCGGACCCGAGGCCCGGCTCTTCGCCGTCATGGTGACGATCCGGGCCSCGCYGGGCGGGGTCGGCAACGTCACCGGAATGGATCTGAACGCCCTCCGGCTGAGTGACCCGCACGAGACCGTCACCGCCCTGCGGGGCCTCGGATGGCAGATCGCGGACTCCATCTTCGACAGCGATCCCGCGGCTCCGCCGACCTCCGTGACCGTTCCCGAACTGTCCACCCCGCCCACGGAGGGCGATCACCCCCTGCCCCTGGGGCGGGAGAGCCGGTCCCGTGTGTCGGGATGGACGGCGAGGACCATGTCGGCGAAGCCACTGAAGAAGCTGCCCCCGGCCGCGCGGCTCGCGGCCCTGTTCCTCGCCGCGCACGGCACCGCCGAACGGCTCGAACCCCTTCCCGCGGACCTGCCCGCCGCGTGCCTTTCCGCGCTTCCGGCACTCGTGGAAAAGGGCTTCCTCGCTGAACTCTCCGGCGACGCCTATCGCCTCGACCCGCGGGTGGGCCATCTGGCGGGGGTGCGCGTGCCCGCCGAGGACGATACGGCCCCGGGAGACGGCTCCGCGGCCGCGCGGACGACGAAGTTCCGGTTCGACGCGGACGCCTGGTCGGCGTGGAAGGACGAGGCCAGCCCCGCACTCCGCCGGCACGTCCGGAGCGTCGAGGACTGCGCCCTGTGCGCGTTCGCCGCCCCCGCGATCGCCCAGGCCTTCACGACGTGCGCCCAGGCCGGTCCCCCGACCTCGTCCACCCGGCTCCGCCACCGGCAGTGGCAGGAGGCGCACCCCGAGCCGGGCCCCCGGGCCGCCGCGTTCACCGTGGACTTCCGCGCCCGGCACGGGCACGGCCCCTCCTTCCGGCAGCTGAGCAGGGGGATGGACTGGAAGGTGAGCCGCGAGGTCCGCGGCCTCGTCGTCGAGCAGCTGATGCGGGACGGCTGGCTCACCGGTACCGGCACCGTTCCCTGGACCCTGCGCCCCGGCCCGGCCGCCCAGGAGCAGGGCATCACGCTGCCGGCGGCACGCACGGCGGAGGCGCCGGTGCCGCGCCCCTCGTAGCCCCGCCCTCGTCACCGCGAGCGGCCCGGCCGCCGGATGGATCCGGGGCGGCGGGCCGCGGCATGGGTCGCCCGGGCCGGGGCAGGCGGAGTCCAGGCGGGCCGACCACCCGCCGCGTACGGAGAAGGGAGGGCGGCGGGCCGCAGCGGTCGCCGTCCCCCGCCTACCGGAGGAGTTGATTGCACGTGACCGAGAACGTGTGGAGCTACAAGTCCACCGCGGGCCATCTGTCCGGTACCGATCTGACGGGCTACAAGGTCGAGGCGACCGACGGCAGCATCGGGAAGGTGGACAAGCACTCCGACGAGGTCGACGACGCCTATCTGGTCGTGGACACCGGCGTCTGGATCTTCGGCAAGGAGGTCCTCCTCCCGGCCGGCACCGTGGTCCGGATCGACCCGGAGGAGCGGAAGGTCTACGTCGACGGGACGAAGGAGCAGATCAAGGACGCTCCCGAGTTCCAGCGCGACCTGCATCTGCACGACGCCGACTACCGCAGCCAGTTGGGCACGTACTACGTGATGGGTGGCCCGTTCGGCAACCGCCTGGTCTGAGAGCGGCGTTCGCCCGCGCACATCCGGACCGCACCGGCAGGCGCGCCCCCGGAGGCCCGGACTCGACGAGTCCGGGCCTCCGCCGTGGGCGGACGCCCTCCCAACGCCGACCGGACCGAACGAAGTTGGCCTGACAGGTACATGACGGATGGGGTCGTGGGAGCTTACCGTCGGAGAGCCCCGGAGGACGGGCGGGGCCGACCTCCCCGGGTCGGCCGTCACCCACGCCCTCCTCCCGCACTCCCGGTCCCGCCGGGACCGGGTCCCCCACGAGTGAAGGAGCAGCATGTCGCTCTACACCTGGCTGAGGACGGCCACCGCCTCCGTCGCGGTCGTCCTGGCCACGGCGACGGCCACGACGGCGAATGCCGCACCCGCCCCCACGACCGAACCGGCGGCCGCGGCCGCCGTGGTGACACTGCGCTACGACGACAGCCGGGCCGGCGGCTGGGAGGCCGCCATCGCCGCGGGCGTCGCCTCCTGGAACGCCAACGTCGACAACGTCAGGCTGGTCGAGGCCGCACCGGGCACCCGGGCGGAGATAGTGATCGTGGCGACCACCGGTTGGCCGCAGGCCCAGCTGGGGCCCGTCCGTCCGGGCCGGCAGGTCCGGGTCGAACTCGGCAGCCAGGCGGTGACCCAGGGGTACGACAAGACCCGCATCGCCGCCCATGAGCTCGGCCACAGTCTGGGCCTCCCGGACACCAAGCCCGGCCCGTGCACACAGTTGATGTCGGGGTCGAGCGCCGGTACGGCCTGCCGGAACGCCGTTCCCAACGCGACCGAGCAGGCCCGGGTGGAGTCCTTCTACGCCAACGGAGTGGCAGCGCACGTCGCGACCGACGGCCGCGTCCTGGTCGACGCCCCGTAAGCCGCGCCCCGTGGTACGGGGGCGGTGGACCGGCCGGTCCACCGCCCCCGTACTCCTCCCCCGCCGTGCGCCGCCTCATAGACGTCCTCTAGACGTCCTCGCGCTGCCCCCACGGGGACCCGTAAGCGGTGAGGAGATCGAGGAAGGGGCGCGCCGGAAGGGCCTCCGGGCCGAGGACGCCCCGTCCGGTCCAGGCGCCGGTGGCCAGGAGCTCCAGGGCGACGACGGGGTTGACGGCCGTCTGCCAGACGACGGCCTGGGAGCCGTACTCCTTCATCGACCACTGGTTGTCGACCACGTGGTAGAGGTACGTCTCGCGCGGCGCGCCGTCCTTCGTGCCCTTGACCCAGGTGCCGGCGCAGGTCTTGCCGGTCATCCGCTCGCCCAGCGTCGCGGGGTCGGGGAGGCAGGCCGCGACGACGTCGCGCGGGGAGACCCGCACCGGCCCGTCCGCGCCGGGCACCGTCACCGCGGCGGTGGAGTCGAGGCCCAGCTCGTGGAGGGTCTTGAGCTTGGCGATGAAGTCGTCGCCGAGTCCGTACTTGAAGGTCACGCGGCGCGCGTCGACCCAGCGCGGGACCAGCAGCACCTCCTCGTGCTCGACGTTCACGCACTCCACCGGCCCGATACCCTCGGGGAAGTCGAACACCTCGGGCTCGCTGAACGGGGCGGTGGTGAACCAGCCCCGCTCCCGCTCGTAGACCACGGGCGGGTTGAGACACTCCTCGATGGTGGTCCAGATGCTGAAGGACGGGGCGAAGTCGTAGCCCTCGACGGTCAGGTTCGCGCCGTCGCGGATGCCGATCTCCTCGATCTCGTCGAAGAGTTCGTCGGCGGCGTAGCGGGCGAACACGTCGGAGAGACCCGGCTCGACGCCCATGCCCACCAGGGCCAGCCTGCCGCTCTCCTCCCAGCGCCCCGCGAGCTCGAACTGCTCGTCGCCGAGCTTCACGCCGCACTCCTCGTACGGGCGGTCCGGATGCGGCGCTGACAGAGACATGGCCATGTCCAGGTAGTGGGTGCCGGCCTCCAGGGCGGCCCGGAAGAGCGGCATCACGAACCTGGGGTCGGTGGCGTTGAGCAGCACGTCGCAGTCGTGCTCGGCGAGCGCCCGGCGCACCGCCTCCTGGTCGGAGGCGTCCAGGCGGAGCGCGCTGAAGCGGTCGCCGCGCCCGCCCAGGGCGGCGACGGCGGCTTCGGCGCGGGCGAGGTCGTAGTCGGCGACCACCATGTGGCCGAGGAAGTCCCTGCGGGCCGCGATGCGGGTGGCGGCGGTGCCGACGCCGCCCGCGCCGACGAGAAGTACGCGCACGTCATTCAACCTTCCTTGCGGGAGGCGGACGCCTCCGGGCAGGGCTGATGCAACGGGAGGGGACAGGTTAAGGTCAATGGCGTTGGCATAAGGCGCGCCGCGGTTCGTGTCGCGGCCCGCGACCCGCGTGCGGGCGACCCTGGGCCCGCGTACGGGCGGCGCGCGACCGCCGTACGGGTGGAGGGCCCGTCCGGCGGCGGAGGCGAGGGAGCGGGCGTGGCGAAGCAGGTGGTTCCGGAGGGGTCGCGCCGTCGGCGGCGGCCCACGCACGGCGGCGCCGTGCTGTCGGAGGAGATCTACGTACGGGCGGCCCTGCGGGTGCTGCGGGAGCACGGGGGCGCCGGGTTGACGGCCCGCCGTCTGGGGACGGCGGTCGGGGCCGACCCCAGCACCCTCTACCGGTACTTCGCCGGGATGGACGACCTGACCCGGGCCATCGGCGACGAGCTGATGGGGCGGGCGCTCGACGGCTGGGCGGAGACCGGGGACTGGCGGGCCGACCTGCGGGCCCTCGGGCTGGCCCTGCACGCCTCCTACCTCGCCCATCCGCAGGCGGCGGTGCTCACCGCCAGCCGGGTGAGCGGCCGGCCGCGCGAGATCGCGGTGGACGAGGCGGTCCTCGGCATCCTGCGGGGTGCGGGCCTGTCCGATCCGGCGGCGGTCCGCACGTACCACGCGTTCATCGACCAGAGCCTCGCCTTCGCGGCCCTGGACGCGGGCTCACTGGCCCTGACCGACGAGGCGCGCGCGGAGGACGAGGCGATGTGGCGGTCGACGTACGCGCGGCTGCCGGCCGCCTCGCACCCCCACATCGCGGCCACGGCGGGGCTTCTCGCCCGGAGCATGCCGCACAGCGCCTACCCGGCGGTCCTGGAGATGCTGCTCGACCACACGGCAGGGCAGCTCGCGCGGGCGGAGGCCTGACGTCACATCGCATCGCCCGCGGGCGCCAGCGTGTACGTACGGGAGGACGTGTAGAACGCGAGGGCCGCCTTGCCCTGTTCGCGCGGGCCGTGGCCGGACTGTTTGGCCCCGCCGAACGGCAGGTGGAAGTCGACGCCCGTGGTGGGGGCGTTGATCCGGATCATGCCCGTGTCGACGAGGTCCAGTCCGTACAGGGCCGCGTCGAGGTCGGCCGTGTGGACCGAGGTGACGAGGCCGTACGGCACGGAGTTGGTGATCCGCACCGCGTGGGCGAGGTCGTCGGCGGGGAGCAGCGCGGCGACGGGCCCGAACACCTCCTCGTCGAGCAGTCGGTGACCCGGGGGGACCTTCTCGACCAGGGTCGGGGCCGCGTACCAGCCGGGGGCGTCGGGCACGGTGGCGCCGGCGAGGGCGGAGAGTCCCTGCCAGGCGCGGACCACCCGGTCCCGCGCGGCCTCGTGGACGAGCGGTCCGCAGACGGTCCCCGGGTCCGCCGGGTCACCGGTGCGGATCGCGCGGAAGGCCTCGGAGAGGGCCTCGCGCAGGGGGTCGAGCGCGGCGCCGACCGCGACGATCCGGCTGGTGGCGGTGCACTTCTGGCCGGCGAACCCGGCGACGGCGGCGGCGATGTGGGCCGCGGCCCGGCCGATGTCCGCGTCGGGCAGGACGATCGCCGCGTTCAGACCGCCCAACTCGGCCTGCACGGGGACCCCGCGGACCGTCGCCTCCCGGACGACGGCCCGTCCGACGGGGGTGGAGCCGGTGAAGGAGACGACGTCGGCCGTGGAGACCAGGGCGTGGCCCTCGGTGGGGCCGCCGGGCAGCACGGTGAACACCCGCTCCGGCAGGGCCTTCTCGACGATCTCGGCGAGGCGCCGGGCGCACGCGGTGGCTTCGGGCGCCGGTTTGAGGACGACCGTGTTGCCGACCGCGAGGGCCGGCGCGGCCTTCCAACTCGGGATGGCGAAGGGGAAGTTCCAGGGGGTCACGAGCCCGGCGACACCGTGCGGGCGGCGCCGGTGGATCAGGAGCCCGGGGCCGGACGCGGTGTCGTGGACGGAGCCGGTGGGTTCGAAGGGCGCCTGGGCGTAGTAGCGCCAGACGGCGGTCGTGCGCGCGACCTCGGCACGGGCCTCGGCGAGGGGCTTGCCGACCTCGCGCACGGCGAGGGCGGCGAGTTCGTCGGCCGCGGCCTCCAGCGCGGTGGCGACGGCGCCGAGCGCGGCCGAGCGGGCGGCGGCGCCCGCGCGCAGCCAGCCCGGCTGGGCGGCCCGGGCCCGTTCGACGGCGTCGGCGACGGCGAACGCGCCCGGCGCCGGCAGGCGCAGGAGGACGTCGGCGGGGTCGGCCGGGTTGCGGGATTCGAGGGTGGACCTGTCGGTGCTCACAGGAGGAAGCCTCCGGGGAAGGGGTCGTCCGGGTCGAGGAAGTACTGCGCGGTGCCGGTGATCCAGGCGCGGCCGGTGACGGTCGGGACGACGGCGGGCAGGCCGCCGACCTCCGTGGCGCCGGTGAGCCGGCCGGTGAACCGGGTGCCGATGAAGGACTCGTTGACGAAGTCGCGGTCGAGCGGGAGTTCGCCGCGGGCGTGGAGCTGGGCCATGCGCGCGCTGGTGCCGGTTCCGCACGGGGAGCGGTCGAACCAGCCGGGGTGGATGGCCATGGCGTGCCGCGAGTGGGTGGCGTCGGAGCCGGGCGCGGTCAGGTAGACGTGCTTGAGCCCGGCGATCTCGGGGTGGGTGGGAGGGCGTCCGCCCACGGCGGAGGCCCGGACTCGTCGAGTCCGGGCCTCCGGGGGCGCGCCTGCCGGTGCGGTCCGGGGAGGCGTTGATCGCGTCCATGATCGCGAGTCCGGCGTCGAGCAGGTCGTCCTTGCGGTCGCGGTCGAAGGGCAGGCCGAGGTCGTCGAGGGGGACGAAGGCGTAGAAGTTGCCGCCGAAGGCGAGGTCGTAGGTGATCTTGCCGTGGCCGGGGACGTCGACCGTGCGGTCCAGGCCGACGCTGAAGGCGGGCACGTTGGTGAAGGTGGCGGACGTGGCAGCGCCGTCCTCGACCCGTACGTCGACGGAGACGAGCCCGGCGGGGGTGTCCAGGCGGACGGTGGTGACCGGTTCGACGACGGGGACCATGCCGGTCTCGACGAGGACGGTGGCGACGCCGATGGTGCCGTGTCCGCACATCGGCAGGAGGCCCGAGACCTCGATGTAGAGCACGCCGTAGTCGGCGTCGGGCCGGGTGGGCGGCTGGAGGATCGCGCCGCTCATCGCCGCGTGTCCGCGCGGCTCGTACATGAGGAGCGTCCTCAGGTGGTCGAGGTGCTCGATGAAGTGGAGCCTGCGCTCGGCCATGGTGGCGCCGGGTATCACTCCGACGCCGCCGGTGACGACCCGGGTGGGCATGCCCTCGGTGTGGGAGTCGACTGCGTGGAAGACGTGACGCGTACGCACGGGGTTCCTCTCGGTGGGCGGTCGGGACGGGCGGCGGCCGGGTCTCCCCGGCGACCGGTGGGGTCCCGCGGTGGCGGCGTCAGCGGTGGCCGTCGGCGACGGCCTTCTCGGTGGCGGTGCGTACGGCGGTCG
>NZ_RDBH01000117.1:0-1021 GCF_008042145.1 Streptomyces sp. adm13(2018) | reverse complement strand
CCGCTGGGACTCCAAGGTCGAGTTCGTCCAGTGCATCAAGCTCTCCATGGACATCGCCGGCCGCCGCGGCGGCCGGCGATGTCCATGGAGAGCTTGATGCACTGGACGAACTCGACCTTGGAGTCCCAGCGGAGCAGGGAGTGCAGCGAGGAGTAGAGGGGCCGGGCGGTGGCCAGGTCGCCGGCCACGGCGGCCCGGTACAGCTCGGCGCAGGTCGCGGGGAGCGCGTTGGGGTAGCCGGCGATCCAGCCGACCGCCCCGGCCGTGGCCAGCTCCAGGAGGACGTCGTCGGCGCCGATCAGGAGGTCGAGGTCCGGGGCGAGTTCGGCGATCTCGTAGCCCCTGCGGACGTCGCCGCTGAACTCCTTCACGGCGACGATGCTGCCGTCGGCGTGCAGTCCGGCCAGGAGGCTCGGCAGGAGGTCGACCTTGGTGTCGATGGGGTTGTTGTAGGCGACGACCGGGATGCCGACGCCGGCCACCTCGGCGTAGTGGGCGCGCACCGAGGGCTCGTCGGCGCGGTACGCGTTGGGCGGCAGGAGCAGGACGGATCCGCAGCCGGCCGCGGCGGCGTCCTCGGCCCAGCGGCGGGACTCGGTGCTGCCGTAGGCGGCGACGCCCGGCATGACGCGCGCGCCGTCGCCCGCGGCCTCGACGGCGGTCCGGACGACCCGGGCGCGCTCCTCGGCGGTGAGGGTCTGGTACTCGCCGAGGGAGCCGTTGGGGACGACGCCGTCGCAGCCGTTGTCGAGGAGCCAGGCGACGTGCTCGGCGTAGGCGTCGTAGTCGACGGAGAGGTCGTCCTTGAAGGGGAGGGTGGTGGCGACCATGATGCCGCGCCAGGGGCGGTCGGCGGTCCAGAGCGTGCTGTTCATGGCGACGGTCCTTTCGGTGGGGTGCGGCTCGGTGGGGTGCGGTGCGGCTTCGTGGGGTGCGGCCGGTGGAGTGCGGCTCGGTGGGGCGTCGCGTACTAGCGGGGTGTCGGTGCGGTCGGTCCGCCGGACGGCGGAGGGATGTCGAG
>NZ_RDBH01000116.1:921-42556 GCF_008042145.1 Streptomyces sp. adm13(2018) | reverse complement strand
CCCCCACCCCACCAGCGCAAACAGCCCTGACCAGGACAAATACCAACCAGGCCTTCTACACGCTAGCGCTACCTAGAACCGACCCGGCCCCGCTCAACACAGACCCGGCAGCGACCGAGGTGCTTCTCCGCTTCGGTTCCGAGACCTTTCATGTTCGGTGGACCGTGAGGAGAGGTCCGCCTTGTCACGCCCCTGTGCGCTGCGGTACCTGCCATGGGTTGGCGGTCCCCCACCCCACCAGCGCAAACAGCCCTGACCAGGACAAATACCAACCAGGCCTTCTACACGCTAGCGCTACCTAGAACCGACCCGGCCCCGCTCAACACAGACCCGGCAGCGACCGAGGTGCTTCTCCGCTTCGGTTCCGAGACCTTTCATGTTCGGTGGACCGTGAGGAGAGGTCCGCCTTGTCACGCCCCTGTGCGCTGCGGTACCTGCCATGGGTTGGCGGTCCGCAACGGGTACGGCAGCAACGCCTCGGGCGTGTTCTGGTAGGCGACCGGGCGCAGCCACCGGGCGACGGCTGTGCCGCCCACGCTGGTGTGCAGCGGGTTGGTCGTGGCAGGCCAGGGGCCGCCGTGGTGCATGGCGCGGGTGACCGCCACTCCCGTCGGCCAGTCGTTCCAGATCAGGCGGCCTGCCCGCAGGGCGGACCAGATCTCGCGGGACAGTTCCTCGTCCGCTTCCTCCTGGCCGTGCACCGTGGCCGTGAGGCTGCCCGGGAGCTCACGGAGGGTGGTGAGCAGATCCTCGGTGGAGGCATAGGTGACGACGGTCGATGCCGGGCCGAAGCATTCCCGGAGGAGTTCGGGATGGGCGCGCAGGTCGCGGGCCGTGACGGTGAGGAGCTCCGCCGAGGGGCCGTCGGCCGGCCGGTCGGCGTGGTGGGGGCCGGTCGGTGCGGTCGCGATCCGCCGGACGGCGGGGTGGGTGGCCAGCTCGTCGAGGGTCGTGCGGTAGGCCTCGGCGATCCAGGATCCCAGCATCGGCGCGGGAGAGGTCTGGGTGATGGCCAAGCGGAGAGGTTCGTCCAGGTCGTGCCGTTCGGGCAGGAAGAGCAGGCCCGGCTTGGTGCACAGCTGGCCCTGGCTGCGGGTGACGGACGCGATGTACTCGCTCACGAGGACGGGGCCGCGTGCGGCGAGCGCGTGGGGAGTGACCACCACCGGGTTGAGCGAGCCCAGTTCTCCGTAGAACGGGATCGGGTCGGGGCGGGCGGAGGCGAGGTCGAAGAGCGTACGGCCGCCGGTGGTGGAGCCGGTGAAGCCCACCGCCTGGACGGCGGGGTCGGTGACGAGGGCGCGGCCCGCCTCGCGGCCGTGGACGACGGAAAGCGCCCCCGGTGGCAGGACTTCGGCCGCGAGGGCGGCGATCCGGTCGCTGAGACGGGGGTGGCCCTCGTGGGCCTTGACGACGACCGGGCAGCCGGCGGCGAGCGCGCTGGCGGTGTCACCGCCGAGGACCGAGAAGGCGAAGGGGAAGTTGGAAGCGGTGAAGACGGCGACCGGGCCGAGCGGGACGAGCATGCGGCGTACGTCCGGTCGCGGGGCGGGGACGGCCGTGTCGTCCGCCCGGTCGATCATGACATCGAGGTGGGCGCCCTCTTCGGCGATCTCGGCGAACATCTCCAGTTGTACGCGGGTACGCAGTACCTCGCTCCGCAGCCTGACGTCGCCGAGGCGGGTCTCCTCCTCCGCGAGGGCGACCAGTTCGTCGGTGTGCTCGCGGATCACGTCGGCGAGGTCTCGGAGGAGTGAGCCGACCTCGGACGGGGTGAGTGCGGCGAGAGTGGGAGCGGCGGCGCGGGCGGCTTTGATGGGCAGGTCGAGCGGGGAGCGGGAGGGCATGTCTTCTCTCAGTTGTGTCACGGAGGGCTGGAGTCGGTTTCCCGGGCGGATCGGTGGACGCCCCTAGGCGCTCGGAAGGCTCTTGTCTCCTGCCATGAGCAGGAGTTCGGCCAGGTGCACGGCCTTGATCCGTGAGCGTCTGCGGCGCAGGCCGGTGCGGAGCTGGCGCAGACACCCCGGATTGACCGCGGCGACGAAGTCGACGCCGGCGGCCTCGATCTCGTCGATCTCGGCGGTGAGGATGCGGCGCGATTCACGGGGTCGCAGCAGGGAGTACGTGCCGGCGGCACCGCAGCAGGTGCCGGCCGAGGGGAGTTCGACGTAGTCGGCGATTCCGGCGAGCAGATCACGCGGGGCGGTCCACACTCCGAGGCCGTTGCGCAGGTGGCAGGAGTCCTGGAGCGCGACACGGGCCCGGCGGCCGTCGACCCGGAGTTCGCCGAGGGGGCGGTACGCGGAGCCGTTGGCCAGGTGCTCGGAGAGCTCGCGGACGCGGTCCCTGCCGAGGACCGAGGCGAGGTGGGCGGCGCAGCCGCCGGAGGTGGTGACGATGGTGCCGGGAAGGTCCTCGCCCATCCGGTGCGCGAGGCGCTCACCGGTGGCGGTGTCGCCGTTGTGGGCGTGCAGCGCGCCGCAGCAGCCCTGGCCGGTGGGGGCGGTCAGCCCGGGGACGAGGGCGAGAGCCGCGCGGCCGACGCGCGGGAAGAGGACGCGCTCGAAGCACCCGAGCATGAGGGAGGTCCCGCCGGACCCGGCGGCCGGGGTCTCGGCGACGGTCGCGGGCGGGGTGCCCCGCAGTCGTCCCAGCAAGCGGAAGAGGACCCGCCGGCCGGCGGCCAGCATGAGGGCACGGGCGAGAACGGGCATCCGGCGTCCGCGCCACTGGTGGTCGCGCCACTGCTCCAGCAGCTGCCCGTACTCGACGCCGGCCGGGCAGACCGGTTCGCAGGCGCGGCAGCCCAGGCACTGCGAGGACTGTTCCTTCAGCGTGGGGTCGTCGGGTGCGAGATCGCCGGTCTGCAGGGCGCGCATCAGGTTGATCCGGCCTCGGGGAGAGGAGGCCTCGTCACCGGTCTCGGCGTAGGTGGGACAGGCGGGGAGGCAGAAGCCGCAGGAGATACAGCGGGAGAGGAGGTCGGGGTCGAAGACGGGCTTCGGCAGGGGGGCGCCTGTGCGGTCGGTCATGAACCCAGCTTTCCGGGGTTGAGGATGCCGGCCGGGTCGAAGGCCGTCTTCAGCCGGCGCAGGAGGGCGATCTGGTCGGCGCCCAGCTGCGTGGTCAGGTAGGGGAGTTTGGCCGCGCCGACGCCGTGTTCGCCGGTGATGGTGCCGCCCAGGTCGATCGCGGCGGCGAAGATGTCGGCGAAGGCGCTCTCCGCGCGGGCGACGGCATCCGTGTCGTCCTGGGACTTCACCACACAGGTGGGGTGGAGGTTGCCGTCGCCGGCGTGGCCGAAGGTGGCGATCGTGACGCCGTGTCGGGCTCCGATGGCGTCGATGCGGTCGACCATCTCCGCGATGCGGGGCCGGGGCACGGTGGCGTCCTCCAGGATGGTCAGCTCACCCAGCCGGGAGAGGGCGGGAAGTGCGCATCGCCGAGCGGCGAGGAGGGCCTCGGCCTGGGCTACTTCGGCCGCGGTCGTGACGTCGAGGGCTTCGTGGGCCGTGCAGACGTCACTCATGCGCCCCAGGGCGCGGGCGACCGTGTCGCTTGTGCCGTCGTCGCCGAAGAGAAGCAGTGCGCCCGCGTCGGTGCGCAGCCCGAGTCGGGCGAAGTCCTCAACTGCCTGGACGCAGGCACGGTCGAGGAATTCGAGGGTGGCGGGGAGGATCCCGGCGGCGATGATCGCGGTGACGGCCCGGCCCGCGGCTGCCAGATCGGGGAAGTAGGCGACTCCCGTACCGGCAGTCGCAGGGGCGGTCCTCAGGGCGAGGGTGGCTTCGGTGATGACGGCGAGGGTGCCTTCGGAGCCGGTGAGGAGCCGGGTGAGGTCGTACCCGGCGACGTCCTTGTGGAGGCGGCCTCCGGTGCGGATCACCTCTCCCGTGGGCAGGACCGCCTCCAGACCGAGGACGTAGTCGCGGGTGACGCCGTACTTGAGGCCGCGCAGGCCGCCGGCGTTGGTGGCGATCGTGCCGCCGATGGTGGCCACCGTGCGGCTGCCGGGGTCGGGGGCCCACAAGAGGCCGTCGCGGGAGGCTGCTTCGGCCAGGGTCGCGCTGGTGACGCCGGGCTGGACCCGGGCCAGGAGTTCGGCCGGAGCGATCTCGAGGATCTGGTTGAGACGGGTCAGGACCAGGACGACGCCTCCTCGGGAGGCGACGGTGGCGGCGCACAGGTTGGAGCCGGCGCCGCGTGGGATCACGGGGACGGCGTAGCGGGTGGCGATGTCGAGGACGGCGGCGACCTCGGCGGTGTCGGCCGGGAAGACGACGGCGTCGGGCCGGGCGTGGAACAGCGGGGTCGCGTCCCTGCTGTAGGGGACGAGTTCGCCGTCCGTCTCCCGGAAGTGACCGGGTCCGACGACCGACCGCAGGGCCGCTCGTGCGGTGGCGTGCATGGGGGTCTCCTCGGAGCCGGGCCCCGCCCGGGGGAGGGGGCGGGACCCGGCGGTTTCTAGAGCCTGATCGCGGAGCGGTCG
The DNA here is from genome assembly GCF_008042145.1 of Streptomyces sp. adm13(2018). GTDB lineage: Bacteria > Actinomycetota > Actinomycetes > Streptomycetales > Streptomycetaceae > Streptomyces. The sequence goes on along the minus strand of NZ_RDBH01000116.1, from coordinate 38,067 downwards.
GCGATGAGGACGGGCGAGTCGTACACCGGCACGTTGCGGAAGGTGTGGGTGCTCCCCGATACCGTCCAGTCGGCGGCGGGGATGTCGAAGACGGCACCGGTCCGTACGTCGACGTAGACGGGGTCGGTGAAGTCGCCGTCGGGGAGGGTCAGGCGGACCGGGGTGCGGGTGGTGCTGTCGCCCGGGGTGGTGGTGCCGTTCCAGATGCCGACGATCTGGCGTCCGGTGTCGCGCTTCGCGAAGCCCTGGACGGTCAGGGTGGTGGCGGAGTCGGTGGTGAAGGGGTAGGCCGGCAGCGCCGTCACCGAGCTGTCGATGACGGCGGCGAGGGTCTGGACCGCGTAGTAGGACGGCTTGGCGTAGCGGATCGACTTGTCGCTGTTGGTCTGGAGCAGGCCCTTGCTGTTGATCTTCGAGGGGTAGTGGAGGTCGGAGATGCTGAAGGCGCTGGTGCTGATGCCCTGGCCGAGGTCGTGCGTGAGGCGGCGCAGGAACCACTTGGTCTGGCTCAGTTCGGTCCAGTCGAGGTCGCCGAGCGCGCCGAAGCTGTTGGGTGCGCTGGGGGCTCCGTTCTCGCCCTGCCTGAGTACGGCTCCGGGTGCGTACTGGTTGATCAGGGCCCGGATCCTGTCGACCTGCTGGTAGGTCCAGACGTCGTCGGGGTTGGGGTTGTAGGGGTGGTAGCTGATGCCGTCGAGCAGGTGGCTCTTGCCCTGTCCGGAGAGCCGGACGAGGAAGTCGTTGGTGTACGGGACGTCGATGCCGGCCTCGCCCGGCCCGTAGATGACGGAGTCGGGCTGTTCGGCGCGCACGCGGGCCGCGGTGCGGGCGAAGAAGTCGGCGTACGTGGCTGCCGGGATGCCGGCGAGGTTGGGCTCGTTCCAGATCTCCCACTCGGTGACCCGGTTCTCGTATCGCTTGACCATGGCGGTCACCCAGGCGTCCCAGGCGGCCAGGGCCTCGGTGGACGTCGGGATCTGGCCGCCGAGACCGGCGCCTCCGCCGCCCGTGTAGATGCCGTTGCCGTAGGACAGCTGGAGCCAGGGCCTGACGCCGCGGGCCGTGGCGTCGTCGACGATGCGGTCGAGCCATGTCCAGTCGTAGACCCCCTTCGTCTTCTCGGTCTTGGCCCAGCCGCCCTGCAGGCGGACCCCGGTCGCGCCCAGCCGCCCCAGGTAGGGGGCGTAGGCCTGGTAGTTCGTGTAGTCGCGGTCGAGGGTCTCGGCCCCGACGAGGAGCTGGGAGGTGCCCACCTGTGCGGCCGTGCGGGGGGCGATCGTGCCGAGGTGCGGCCAGGCCGTCGGGGATGCCTCGGCGGTGGTGCGGACGTCGTCGAGGTAGGCGGTGCCGGTGTCGGCCACGGAGACCCCGGCCTGCAGGCTGGCCAGATCGGTGGTGGTGGTGCGAAAACGCAGCCCGGCTGCGCGGCGTTCGCCGTCGATGTGGAGGTCGGCAGTGGCGGTGCCGGGGCGGGCGACGAGACGGATGTCGTACCAGCGGTCGGCGACGTAGGTGCCGAGGTCAATCCGGGTCGCGCCGTCGTAGGTGTAGAGGCGGCCGGTGGGGCTCATCCCGACTGTGACGCTGTGGCCGCCCGAGCTGTCGAGGTGTACGCCGACCGTGGCGGTGGACTGGGCGGCTCGCAGCCGGAATCCGGCGACGACGGTCGACGTCGTGGTTCCGAACGTGACGGCGGCGGTGGTGTTGGCCGTGGTGGAGACGTCTCGCAGGCGAAGGCTTCGGTCGACGGTGCCGGTCACGTCCTGGACTGTGACGTCACCGCCGGTCGTCCAGCCGGGAGCGGGAGAGCCGGGCGCGACGGCGTCGAAGGTGCTGGAAAGGTTTGCCGCGGTGGCAGGGCCTGCCGATGCGACGGAGATCAGGGCGCCGACCAGAGCGGCGGAAAGGAGGAGCGGGACGGTGCTCCCGTTACGGGAACGTACAGAGCCGGATGGAGCGGGGTTGACCATGATTCCTGCCTTCTGCGGGGGAGGGCGAATCGTTCGGTGAACGGGATGCGGGGCGTGCTGCCGGAGCGCCGGTTGCCGGCGCTCCGCCGCCGGCGCGGTCGGAGGGCGCCGGGCGGACGGGGTTCAGTCGGTCGCCGGCAGCGCGCCGCGCGACTCGTCGTAGGCGCGGCGGGTCGCCTCGTCCGGGGGGTAGGTGCCGCGCAGGGGGGCGCCACCTGCCACGCGGGCGACGATGAACGCCTCCTGCAGTTCCTGTTCCCGGGCCGCCCTGGCGATGACCGGGACGAGGTGGCGGGGTACGCAGACCACGCCGTCGGCGTCGCCGACCATGACGTCCCCGGGGTAGACGGCGACGCCGGCGCATCCGATGGGGACTTGCAGGTCGACGGCGTGGTGCTGGGCGAGGTTGGTCATGGCGGCCGCCCCGGTGGCGAAGACGGGCAGGGGCAGGCGGCTGATCTCCTCGATGTCGCGCAGGGTGCCGTCGGTGACCACGCCGGCGGCGCCGTTGACCGCCATGCGGGTCAGCAGGATGTTGCCCGCGGCGGCGGCGCGTCCCTGGCCGCGGCAGTCCACGACGAGAACCTGGCCGGGGCCGGCCTGCTCGACCGCCAGGCGCTGCGGGTGGTCGTAGTCGTCGTAGACCTCGAGGGTGTCGATGTCCTCGCGGGCCGGGATGTAGCGCAGGGTGAAGGCTTCGCCGACCATGCGCCTGGCGTCGGGCGTGGCACAGGTCAGGCCCGCCAGGAAGGTGTTGCGCAGGCCGTGCTTGAAGAGTTGGGTGGTGATGGTGGCGGTGCTGGCCTCGCCCAGGGCGGCCAGATCATCGGGGTCGAGGGGCTGCCGGGGGGTCTGGGTCATGTCGAGCTTCCTTCGGTGCGGCAGAACAGCTGGCGGGTACGGAGCGGGACGGTGATGCGGCAGGTCAGGGGACGGGACGGTCGAGACCGGGGTCGGTCCCCGGCGGCCTGAGCTGCGCGCTCAGTCCCCCGTCGACGTTCAGCACCTGTCCGGTGATGAAGGACGCGTCCGCCGAGGCGAGGAACGCGACGGCCCCGGCGACATCGGATCCGTCGCCGACCCGGCCGAGTGGGACCGGCTGCGCGCGGGTCTGCCGCTGGGCCGGATCGAGGAGGGCGAAGCGGTCGTTGATGACCGGGCCGGGGGCGACCGCGTTGACGCGGATCCCTCGGGGCGCGAGCTCCAGGGCCATCGCACGGGTCGCCGCGTCGACGGCGCCCTTGCTGGCGTCGTAGGCGACGGCGGCCCGGTGGGCGCGGGTGGCCCCGACCGAGGAGATGTTCACGATCGAGGAGCCGGCGGCCATCACCCGGGCGGCTGCCACCGTGCACAGGAACACCCCGCGCGCGTTGACGGCGAAGCTGCGGTCCCAGTCGGCGACGTCGAGGTCGAGCAGCGGACCACGCCCCAGCATGGGTGCGGCCGCGTTGTTGACCAGCAGGTCGAGTCCGCCGAGGACATCGACCGTACGGCTGAGGCAGGCGTCGACCTGGCGGGCGTCGGATACGTCGCCGGGGCAGGCCACCGCGGACATGCCCCTGTCGCGCATGGCTGCGGCCGCGGCTTCGGTCTCGGCCGGGTCGGGGCCGTTGAGGGCCACCGCCGCGCCTTCCTCGGCGAGCCGCCAAGCGATGGCGAGGCCGATGTTGCGTGCGCCGCCGGTGACCAGCGCGACCCGTCCGGTGAAGCGGCCTACTGCACGGGCGTCGCTCGTCGGCTGTGGTGCGTCGCTCACGTGGCGGCCACCTGTCGGTCGACGACAGCGGCGGCGCTGGTGGCCGCCCAGGTCAGCGGTCCGGCGGAAGCCGACAGCCGCTGGGGGTCGAGCGTCATGCCGAGGCCGGGGCCGTGCGGCACGGACAGCAGGCCGCCGGTGTAACGGACGGGGTCGGTGACGACGTCCCGCGTGTAGAGGAGCGGTCCGACCGGATCGCTCGGGACGGTGACGGCCGACATGGCCATCGCGATGTGCGCGGCGGCCGCCGTGCCGATGGACAGTTCCTGCGTGGTGCCGACCAGGCACGCCTTGCCGGCGGCGTCGGCTATCGCGAAGATCCGGCGGGCCGGTGTGATCCCGCCGATGGCGATGACGCTGACGTTGAACACGTCCACCGCGTCCGCGGCGACGAGGTCCAGTGCCCACCGGAAGCCGTAGACGTGCTCGCTGATCGGGACGGCGAGCCGGTCGCGGGCCCGGACCAGACCGCGGATGTCATGGTGCGGGGCGGGCGACTCGACGAGGTCGTAGCCGACGTCGGCCACCCGCTCGGCGAAGGCGCAGGCCGCCTTGGCGTCGAGGAGGTTCGAGAAGTCCAGGGACTTGATGGTGATGCGGTCGCCGAACCGTTCGCGGGCGGTGCGCAGGAATCGCTCGTCCAGGTCGAGGCGGCGTCCGACGTACACGCGGAAGAAGGTGAAGCCCTCTTCCAGTCGCTGTCCCACCATGGCGAGATTGCGTTCGACGTCCTCCTCGTGCTGCTGGCGGAAGATCGGATACGCGATGGGCACGGACTCTCGGACCGCGCCGCCGAGCAGGTCGCACACCCGGAGACCGAGCTGTTTCGCGGCCAGGTCCCAGAAGGCGATGTCGACCCCGCACTTGATGGCGCGGCTCTTGTCGTAGATGTATCCGGCCTGGGGGAAGTTCGCTTCCAGGCGGTGTTCCATCTCGGTGATCTGGAGTGCGTCGAGGCCCACGAGGATCTCGTTGAGGGTGGCTTCCAGTTCCGGTACGTCGAGGTGGTAGCGCGGAAGGTGCTGGAGGTCGGACATCTCACCGAGGCCCGTCAGCGCGTCGTCGTCGGTGAGGAGTTCGACGAGGATGTGTCCGCAGGTGATGCTGTTGTGCCGCGGCGTGTTGATCGAGGTCAGGCGGACTCGGGTCACTTCGGCCATGTGATGCTCCGTTCCTTGTCGGTGCCGGGAGTGCTCTCCGCGCCAGCGAGGCGGGGTGCGGTGCGCCCCGGGGCCATCGAGAGCAGTTCGCGGGTGTACGGGTGGGAGGGGGTCTCGTAGATCCGGTCGGCTGGGCCTTCCTCGACGATCCGGCCCTGCCGCATGACGGCGATGCGATGGGCGACCGATCTGACGACGGCGAGGTCGTGGGTGATGAAGAGGTAGGCCATGCCGTGGGCGGCCTGGAGGTCCGCGAGCAGGTTGAGGATCTGGGCCTGGACGGAGACGTCCAGGGCGCTGACGGCCTCGTCGCAGACGATCAGTCGCGGCTGCAGGGACAGGGCCCGGGCGATCGCGATGCGCTGGCGCTGTCCGCCGGAGAAGGCGGAGGGGAAGCGGTCCAGTGCGTACGCGTCGAGGCCGACGTCCTGGAGGAGGCGTACGAGCTCGGGTTCCGCGGTGTCCAGCCCGTGGACCCGCATCGGCTCGGCGAGGATCTCGCGGACCGTCATTCGGGGATCGAGGCTGGCGTACGGGTTCTGGAAGACGACCTGGACCTCCCGCTGGAGCCGCCGCAGTTCCGAGGCGGACGGCCGTCGGACGTCGATGCCGTCGTAGCGGACGGTTCCCCCGGAGGGGGTCTCCAGCCTCAGCAGCATCTTGGTCAGGCTGGTCTTGCCCGAGCCGGACTCCCCCACAAGAGCGAGCGTCCGTCCCGGCTCGACCTTCAGGCTCACCTGCTGGACGGCGTCGACGTGCCCGGTGATACGGCGCAGCGCTCCGGTGCGGACCGGATAGCGCAGGTCGGTGGCGTCGAACTCGACGAGCGGCGTGCCGCCCTCGTGATCGGCATCCCGGGGCAGGTCGTAGGTCGTCACGGGCAGCGCCAGGGACCGTTCGCGTGGTGCGTCGGCGAACAGGCATGCCGCCGCGTGGCTTTCGCCGACGGTGAGCAGCGGGGGCACGGCGCTTTCGCAGCTCTCCGTGCGAACCGGGCAGCGTGGTGCGAAGGAGCAGCCCGGAGGGTGTTCGCTGAGCCGGGGTGGCCGGCCCTCGATGGAGGCGAGGCGGGTGCGGGCGGGTGCGTCCAGACGCGGGGTCGCTGCCAGGAGTGCCTGGGTGTAGGGCATGCGGGGATCGGCCAGGACCTGGGCGGTGGGTCCGCTCTCGACGATCCGCCCGGCGTACATGACCGCGACCCGGTCGGCCTGTTCGGCGACCACGCCGAGGTCGTGGGTGATGAGGATCAGGCCCATGCCGAGGTCGTCGCACAGCGAGCGGAGCATGGTCATGATCTCGGCCTGGACGGCGGCGTCGAGGGCGGTGGTGGGTTCGTCGGCGATGAGGAGTCGTGGGCGGGCGGCGATCGCCAGGGCGATGGCGGCGCGCTGGCGCATGCCTCCGGACAGTTCGTGGACGTACTGGGTCAGGCGCTTCTCGGGCTCGGGCATGCGGGCCTGGGTCAACGCCTCGACCGCCCGCTTTCGCGCCTGCTCGCGGCTCATGCGTTCGTGCGCGCGGACGGCGTCCAGGATCTGTGTGCCGATGGTCAGCAGCGGGTTGAGGGCGGTGCCGGGGTCCTGGAAGACCATGGCGACCCGGTTGCCGCGTACCTCCCGCCAGGAGCGTCGGTCCAGGCCTCGCAGGTCGGCGCCGTCCAACAGGATCGACCCGGTGGTCTCGCACAGGGGCGGGGGCGGGTTGAGGCCGAGCAGGCTCAGGGCGGTGACGGTCTTGCCGGAACCGGACTCCCCCACGATGGCGAGGGTCTCACCGGTGTCGAGGTGCAGGCTGACCTCGTCCACGGCGCGCACGGGCGGCTCGTCGGAAGCGGTGTGGAAGGTGACGCCGAGTCGGCTGATGTCGAGGAGGGTCATCGCAGGCCCTTCAGGAGCCGAGCCGGGCACGCTCGAGGCGCCACTGGCCGTCGACGTCGAGGTCGACGCCCTTGAGGTCGCTGCTGTGGATCAGTGGTGACTTGGCCTGGTGCAGGAAGACCCAGTAGTTGTTCTCCAGGATGCGGCGCTGCACGTCGACGTACGCCTGCTTGCGCACGGCGCGGTCGTCCGTGCTCAGTCCCTTGTCGAGCAGGGCGTCGAGTGCGGAGTCCTTCAGGCCCGACCAGTTGCTCGGGCCGTCGCTGGCGAAGTACGGGTCGAAGGTGAGGGAGGGGTCCAGGCGGGGGATGTCGATGACGAGGATCGCCGCGTCGAAGTCCTGATTCCGCATGCGTTCCAGCTGGGTCTGGAATTCGAGGATCTCCACCTTGGGGGCGAATCCCGCCGCGGTGAGCTGGCTCTGGAGCAGTTCTCCGACGGTGGGGTCGGGGGCGCGGCGGCGGGCGACGAGGGTGATGGGTACCTTTCCGCGCAGTCCGGCCTTGTCCAGGGTGGCGCGGGCCTTTTCGGTGTCGTACGGCAGGGGGGCGAGGGAGTCGTCGTAGAACCAGTCGTCGGCGGTGGCGAAGGAGGGGGCGATGTCGAAGTCTCCGCCGGCTGCGGCCTTGCCGACGGACCTGCGCTCGACGGCCATCGCGAAGGCCGCGCGTACCCGCGGGTCGCGGAAGGGTCCCTTGGTGACGTTGAGCGAGGCGTAGTAGTTGCGGCGTACGCCCTCGTCCTTGATCGTGACCCGCGGGGCGTCGGCCAGCTGCTTGTACTCCTCCGGGGGGAGGGCGCGCACCAGCTGCACCCCTCCGGTGGACAGTTCGGCGCGCAGGACCTTGGCCTCGGTGACGAAGCGCAGGACCACCTTGTCGAGGAGCGGCAGCGCGGTGCCCTCCTCGGTCTTGGCCCAGTACGTCTTGTTGCGCTCGGCGGTGAGCTGGACCTTGGTCCGCCACTGGCGGAACGTGAAGGGGCCGGTCCCGACCGGCCTGCGGCCGAACTCGTCGGCCCCCTTGGCGAGCGCGGTGGGCGAGGCGATCATGCCGGGCTCGTGGGCGAGCTGGGTGAGCAGCAGCGGATCGGCCGCCTTCAGGGTGACCGTGACGGTCCGAGGGCCGGTTGCCTTCACGTCACGGATGGAGGCCAGTGCGGCCGTCTTGGTGGAGCGGGTGGCGGGATCCAAGATCCGCTTCAGGTTGAGGACGACCGCGTCGGCGTCGAACGGGGTGCCGTCGTGGAACTTCACGCTCTGGCGGAGCTCGAAGGTGATCTCGGTGCCCGTGTCGGTCCATCGGGTGGCGAGGGCCGGCTCGAAGGTTCCGTCGCGGCGCTGACGCAACAGGGTGTCGAAGAACAGGTTGAGGACGTTGCGGTCGGAGGAGATGGCGGAGCTCAGCGCCGGGTCGAGGGTGACGGGCTCGTTGTCGAAACCGGCGGTGAGCGTTCCCCCGGAGGTTCCGTCGGAGGAGTCCGAGGATCCGCATCCGGCCAGGGTGGCGAGAGCCGCGGTGGCCGCTGCACCGGCCAGGACGGTGCGACGTGGTATCCGGGGCGGCGTGGAGTTGGGCATGACGAAGTACTTCCTCTGTACGGGGAAAGGGGGTGGAGGGCTGCGAGACCGCTCAGCGCGCGGGTGCGAGGTCCGGGCGGTGGGCGTCCAGCGCGTCGCGCAGGGCGTCGGCGAGCAGGTTGAACGCGGCGACGGTAAGGAGGATCGCAAGCCCGGGGAAGACGCTGAGCGACCAGCTCGCGCTCAGGTGGTCGGTGCCACTGGCGACGATCGCGCCCCAACTCGGTTGCGGTGGCTGGACGCTCAGCCCGAGGAAGCTCAGCGCGGCCTCGGCCATGATCGCGGTGGACACCTGGAGGGCGGCGAACACCAGCAGGGTGCCGGCGAGGTGGGGCAGCAGGTGGCGGCGCATGATCGTCGTCCGTGTGACGCCCACGATACGTGCAGCGGACACCCATTCGCGGGTGCGCAGGGAGAGCACCTCGCCCCGGACCACGCGGGCGAAACGCGGGGTGGTGACGACGGCGATGGCGATCAGGGCGTTGCGCAGCCCGGGGCCGAGGGCCGCGACCACGGTGAGGGCGAGGACGAGAAGGGGGAACGCGAGCAGTCCGTCGGAGACGCGCATCACGAGGGTGTCGACCCAGCCGCCGCGGTATCCGGCGATCAGACCGAGCACCGTGCCGGCGATCAGGGCGGCGCCCACGGTGATGGTGGCCACCCCTACGGTGACCGCGGCGCCGGCGACGATCCGGGCCAGGACGTCCCGTCCGATCTCGTCGGTGCCGAGCAGGTGCTGGGAACTGGGGCCGGTCAGGAGCCGCCCGGTGTCCGTGGCGCTGACCGAGTCCGACAAGAAGGGTGCGGCGGCAGCGGCCACGAGCAGGAGGAACAGCAGGGGTACGGCGATGTGGGCGCGGCGGTCACGGCGCAGCCGGTCCAGAACCGGTCTGCGGGAGACTTTCGGCGCGAGGTCTATGGCCATCGGCGCTCCAGGAGATACGTGCGGGACGTGCGGTGCGGGATGTGCTGATCGGCGCGCGGGGAGGCGCGGATCGGGTGACGCTGTGGGCGAGGCCGAGTCAGTACGTGATGCGCGGGTCGAGCCAGGCGTAGACCAGGTCTGCCAGAAGGTTCACCATGAGGACGAGGATCACGACCATCAGCACGGCGCCCTGGACGACGGGGAGATCCCGGCTGAAGATGCCGTTGACGATCAAGGTGCCCATGCCGGGAACGGTGAAGACGGTCTCGGTGACGACGGTGGCACTCATCAGCGCCCCGATCTGGAGAGCGATCACGGTCACGACCGGCACGATGGCGTTCCGCAGGGCGTAGACGCCCACGATCCGGCTGCGTGAGAGACCTGATGCCTCGGCGGTGCGGATGTAGTCCTCGTTGAACGCGGCGAGGAGAGCGGCGCGGGTCTGGCGCATGGTGACCGCGGCGATGGTGGAGCCGATCGTGACGGCTGGGAGGACCATGCGTAGCAGGTTCTCGACGGGGTCCTCGGTGAAGGGAACGTATCCCGAGGGCGGGAGGGCCTTGAGCCACAGGGCGAAGACGAGGATGAGCAGTGCGGCAAGGTAGAAGTGAGGTGCGGACAGGGCGACCAGACCGACGGAGTTCAGCGCGGTGTCCGTACGGGTGCGACGGCGGACGGCGGCGAGAAGGCCGGCGGGGATCCCGATGAGAACGGCGAAGACCAGCGCGATGACTCCGAGCTCGGCCGTGGCGGCGAACCGGTCGGAGATGACCGTGCTCACCCTCTCGTCGGTGAGCCACGAGCTGCCCAGGTCGCCGCGGACCAGATCGCCGAGCCACTGGGTGAACTGCTGCCACAAAGGTGCATCCAGGCCGAGATCCTCTCGGAGTACCGCTCGGTCCTGCTCCGTGGCCTCCTGGCCGAGGATGGCGAGCGTGGGGTCGCCCGGCATCAGCCGCAGGAGCATGAAGAGCACCAGGGAGACGACGAGGGCGACCGGAATCAGTTGGAAGAGTCTGCGTACGAGGTATCCGGTCATTTCACCGGCTCCGGTAGAGGGGGCGGGGGTGCGGGCTTGGCCGTGTCAGGACAGCCGATCGGGCGGGAGAGGCCACTCAGCCACGCGAGGCGCTGCGCTGGGGCCAGGTCGTAGGCGTAGAGGGCCAGGGAGCGGGCTCCGGCCGCGTACGCGTCCCGGGCGACATCCGCGAGTTGCTGCTCGCCGGTGGTCCGGCCGACGGCCAGGTTCCATCCGACGGTCACCTGCGCGCCGGTCCGGGCTGCCGATGCGAGCTCGCGGCGCAGCGCGTCATGATTACCTGACAGGTCGGTGACGGTGAGGGCGCCCGCTGCTGCGGCGAGGGCGCTCGTGTCGGCGGCGGACTTGCCGTCGCAGGCATACGGGTCACTGGTGCTGCGTAGGGAGACGGGCAGTCCGTCGGCTGCGGCGACGGCGTCCCGCACGAGGGTCACGGTGGTTCGCGAGCGCACGGCGAGAACGGTGTCGTGCAGGTCGGAACCCAGGGCGGTGCGCGCGTCGACTTCGAGGTCGCCGGCTTCGCGCGGCTCGGCGAGTTGGGCGAGCAGTGCCGCGCGGACGGTTTCGGCCAGGGCGGGCACGTCGATGCCCGCGTGGGTGAAGAGTTCCGCGCAGGCGGAGCAGAAGCACAGGGAGAGCAGCCAGCGGTCCACCGGACGCAGGGCCGCGCCGAGTTTGTCATGAGCACTCTGGTGCTGCCAGCCCAGGTAGCCGAAGGCTTCGAGTTCGAGGCCGGTGACACCGGGCCGTCGGGCGGTTCGGGCGACAAGATCGGTGGCATAGGCGCGGACCTCGGGCCGTGCCGGGCAGAGTGCGTGCCGGTAGTGGTGGCCGAAGGCGTTACGGAGGGCCGATTCGGGATGGCGGGTGGCGGGTCCGGACTGGTGGAGCCCGACGAGCCAGGCGGTCACACCGAGGCCGGCCCGCAGCAGGGCGGTCGTGGCGGTGGTCGCGTCGTCACCGAGAGCCGGCAGCGCGAGGTCGTTCCCGTCGACGGGGACGGCTTCGTCGCGGAACCACTGCCCGGCCCTGAAGTCGACCACGGCACACGGGTCGCTGGTCGTCAACAGCCACCGCCCGCCGTGATAGCTGAACGCCAGGTGGACACCGTCGACGCCATGGGCGGCCAGTCGGTCCGCCTGGACCTGCGGGTGTCGGCGGAAGGAGAGCGGGTGGGCGAACAGCTCGACGTTCACCGGGCGTCGCCGGGGCCGTCGCCGAGCGCGCGGGAGATGGTCTGTTTGGCCTTCTCGATGTGAGCGCGGGTCAGCCGTTCGACGAGCGGACCGTCGCCCTGCTCCATCGCCTCCAGGATGGCCGCGTGTTCGGCGGCCTCTTCCTCCCAGGTGGCACGCAGCCGCCAGCCGAGGCCGGCCACGAAAGCCGTGAGGTCCTGGAGCTGGTCCAGGAATCCGCAGAGGAAGCTGTTACCACAGGCACTGTAGAGCTCGCGGTGAAAACGCCGGTTGGCGATGCCCAGACCGCGCGTCTCGCCCGAGCCGATGAGCGTGGTCGCGTCCTGGAGCGCCTGACGCGCGGCCGCGTGGGCGCCCGCACCGAGACGGACCGCACCCAGACGAACGGCCTCGGGTTCCGCGGCACAGCGGGCGGCGTACAGCTCTTGCACGAGACGGTTGTCGGGGCGGCGGACACTGACTCCCTGGTAGGCGTTGATCTCCACCAGGCCGGTGGAGTGGAGCTGCTTCAGGGCCTCGCGCACCGGGGTCTTGGACACCCCGTACACCTCCGCGAGTTCCCGCTCCACCAAGGGCTTTCCGGGCTGAAGCGCACCTTCGAGGATCGCCTGGCGCAGCGCCTCCCGCACCCGGTCGGTTCGGGAGACGGCCTGGCGCAGTGGCGGTAGCGAGCCGGGCGGCAGGGCTTCGGCGCTGTTCACTGGATAGTCGATCTGTGGCATGGCGGCATGCTGATATACCAGCATGCCAACTCGCAACCCCCGTGCAGAGGTTCTTCGAAATGACCCGGCGACAGTCATCGGCACCGACCCGGCTTGCCTGACCTGCCGTCAGAATGTTTACAGGCGGTACAGGGTTGCGCTCAATTTCCACTTCTGTAACTGTCGTTCACGCACCACCCCACCCCCACAGCGGACTTCGGAGCGCACCCGTGTGTCGCGCACCGCCCCGGGGCAGCGCTCCTACACGGCGTGACGCCTCGCCCTGTTGCTCCCGGCGCCCACTTTCCTGTGCGCGGTTCTCGACCGAGGGAGACACGGCCCGCTTCCGTCCGGACGACTTCGGAGACCAGGCACCAATGAAACGCACGCGCACCTTCGCCATGACCGCAGCACTGCTCGCGTCGTCCGCCCCACTCGGCGTGGTCACCGTGGGAGCCGGTACGGCCCACGCGGCAGGCCGCACCTACTTCGTGAGCCCCGAAGGCAGCGACGGCAACCCGGGGACCTCGGTCGGAGCACCCTTCCGCACCCTCCAGAAGGCCGCCGACAGCGCCGGCCCCGGTGACACCGTCTCGATCATGAGCGGCACGTACTCGGAGCGCTCCGCAGGATCCAACGTGCTGACCATCAAGCGCTCGGGACGACCGGGGGCACCGATCACCTTCACCGCACACCCCGGCCACCGGCCGGTGATCCACCCGGTGCGGGCGTGGAACGGCATCAGCGTCTACGGCGCGTCCTACATCTCCATCAAGAACCTGGAGATCAAGGGCAACAACGCCGCACTGAACCTGGCCGGGGCCGAACGCGGATCGAAGAAGGGCGACCCGACCTACAACACCAACTGCATCTCGATCGAACGAGACAGGTCCACGGGTGCCGCGTCGCACCACGTCGAGGTGACCGGCAACCAGGTGCACGCGTGTGCGGGCGGCGGCATATCGGCGATCGAATCCGACCACGTGACCATCTCCGCGAACCACGTGTACTCCAACTCGTGGTACACGGTCTACGCCACCAGCGGCATCTCCGTCCTCACTCCGCGCGATGTGGGGAACTCCGACGCCAGGACGTACAAGATCCGCATCACCGGCAACCGCGTCCACGACAACGAGACCAAGATCAAGTGGGAGAGATGCCGCTGCTACTCCGACGGCAACGGCATCATCATCGACACGCTCAAGGGCGACGCGGGTCACCCCGCCTACGGAGGACGGGTCCTGGTCGCCGGCAACCTGTCCTACGACAACGGCGGCTCGGGAATTCACTCCTACAAGAGCCAGCACGTCGACATCGTGCACAACACGGCGTACCTGAACGGCCGAAGCCCGCGCATGCAGAGCTACGCCAACATCTACGCCCACGACAGCACCGACGTGCGGCTGCTCAACAACATCGCGTACGGCCGGCCCGGACAGGCGACGAACAGCAAGTCCCGCAACGTGGACGTGACCTACGACTACAACGTCTACTTCGGCGGCAAGGCTCCCGAGGTCAAGGGTCCCCACGACATCGTCGCCGACCCGAAGTTCACCGACGCCGGCACCACTGCGGACGCGGCCTTCCGGCTGCGCGACAACTCCCCGGCCATCGGTTCGGGCACTCCGTTCACCGCCGTCACGACCGGCACCCGCCATGCCGGCGGTGCGCCTGACCGTGGGGCCTACGGGTTCGGCACCGATGGCGCAACGCAGCAGGCTCCCGCCTCCGACGTCGAGGATTCCGGCTCCAACGGTCGACCGGGTGAGGCCCAGCCCAGGGAGGAGCAGCCCGGCGAGACCGGCACAGGAACCTCGGCCGGCACGAGCGGAACCACCGCCTCGCCCGATGCGGAAGGGCTGAGCGCCGGTACGGGCGACGGCGGTTCCGGCCTCGCAGCGGACGGCGGGAACGCTCCGCTCGCAGAGACCGGCGGCTCCGATCCCCTGGTACCCGTCGGCATGGCGGCGGCCGCTCTCGCCCTCGGCGGCGGTCTCGTCCTGGTCGCCCGTCGCAAGCGTTCCTGACAGTCCGGTTCACCCGGACTCCCTAGCGTGGTGTCGGCCCCGTCCCCCGTACCAAGGGGCCGACACCACCGCATGCTCATCCGGCCGCGTGCTCGCGTAGTTCCTCGTGATCCGGCGGCTCTACTCGCGAACAGACATGTGCCATGGAAACCGAACAGCGACGCACGAAGAACACCCTCGCAGGTGAAGAAGCACCCGACTCCCCACGGATCGCCTGGCGCAAGCAGATGAGGATAAGCGTCCTCGATGCCGCTCGCGACCTGACCTGCGAAGCCGGATGGGACCAGGTCAGCCTTGCGGCCGTCGCAGCACGAGCTCAGGTCTCCCGCCCCTCCGTCTACAAGGAGTTCGGCAATCGAGCCGGTCTGGGACGCGCACTGGTGATCCGTGAGACCCGGCAGTTCCTCGCCGGGGTGGCCGACACGCTCCATCCCGGCCTACCCGACTCCCAAGCCTGCCTCGAAGTCGCCATTCGGTACGTACTCGAGGAAGCTCACACGCAGCCCCTCATACGGGCTGTCATAGCAGCCGCCCGCCAGGGCTCCGACAGCCTGCTCCCCTACCTCACCGCCCGAGCGGACCCGATCTTCGACGCGGGCCAGCACCTGGTGCGGGAATGGTTGGGCACACGCTACCCGGAGCAGCACACGGAGACTCTCGAGATGACAGCGGACATCATCGTCCGCATGACCATAAGCCATCTCATCCTGCCCGCCACCGAACCGCACGTCACCGCTCGCAGGCTTGCCACGGCCGCACTGAAACCGCTGCGGAGTTCGGCGTCGTCCAGCAGCTGCTGCAACGACTAGCGCGATCGGATCGGCTGTGTCTCACCCAGGATGGCCGGCCGCCGGTCATCACGGACGACATGCTCCACACCGTCCTGCGCCGCAGCGCGGTCGGCGAGACGATCAAGGAGATCCAGCCCGATTCACTCGCCGCGCTCCCGGAGCTGCCGGGCCGTCACCATGATTGGCCCCCGGTCCGGCAGCCCACCAGTCCACCCACCAAGGCCGGGACCGCACGAGGCGGCGCCCGACAGTACGAAGGTCCCGACCGCTCGGGGAGACCCTTGTGCCCGTTCGGCACAGCTTCAACGGGAGGCGTCGTGGTCGTGATTGCGCCGTTGCCGCCCCTGTTCACGTTCATGCTGTTCGGGCTGGACGCCCTGGAACACCGCCGGACCACAGACGGGCACCCAGCCGATGCAGTGAACACGTGGACCACGGCATGTGACGAGGCCGAGAGAGCGTCCTCCGGCACATCCTTTTGACTGCCCTTCCCATCTCAGGGCAACAGGCCGTCGTCACCTCCGGCCGGCTCTCGAACCGTCGGCGATGCCCCGTTACCCCGCGTACCACCACCACGTCCCCGCCGAAAGTCGGACAGACCCCGGCTCTGTCTGACCAGCCCCTGGGCCGAGTCGGCCATGGTCGTCCAGCGGCAGGCTTGGCAGTCGTCCGGCCGGCTCCGCAGCCCGGCCGCGATCTCGGCTTTTCACACGACGAGTCGGTCACGAGCTCGAGGATTGTGTCCTCACGCTCGAAGAACATGCCGTGACCCGGCGTCGACGCTGGTACGGAGCAGCGGTCGGTCGAGGTCATCAGCACGCTCCTGATGCAGCAACCATCGGCCGGTCATGCTCGGTGTCGTCCTCGTCGATTTCGTCACGCAGGGCGCGGCGCACAGGAAGTTCGTGTGCAGTGGTCTGTGACCTCGGTGTCCCACGGTCGCACGGGGCGCACGCTCACGGGTTCAAGGCCTCATGAGCCCAGATGATCGATGGGTAGGTCGCTGCGAAGGCGAACACGAAACTGTTGAGCCCCATGAGGAAGGCCACACACACATGGAACGACATCGCTACGCCGAGAAACAGGGGGATGGAGCTTGACGGCAGCAGGAAGAGTAGGGGAAACGCCACCTCGAACATCACGGTGCCGTACGTGGCGAAGACGAACGGCGCGGGTCGACGACGGGCGATCTGGGAGATCCATTGGGCGCCATAGGTCCGTGTGGAAACGATTTCGGCCACTGCGGTCCCGGCGCGCCAGGATGGGCCGAATGTCTTTGCCACGCCGGCAGCAAAGTACGCCAGTGTCAGTTGGGCAGCGATGAAGGCCAGACATGCTTGCTGCGCTAGAGAGTCTGCGGGTGAAAGGCGAGCCAGGAATAGTGCGGTTGCGGCGATGAGGGTGATCTGATCGGATCCGTCGTTCCCTTGGGGGGTGGCCAGGTGGGACAGGAGGATCAGAGTGACGAGAGCGCCACAGAGGAGCGCCGAGACGGAGGTCTGGTCCGTGAGCATGAGGGCGCAGCCGAGGGAGGCCCGTGCGAGAAAGGTTGCCCAGACCCTGTTGCCGTCGAAGAAGAATCCAAGGAGGCCTCCTGTGAAACCGGTGGCTGTACTGACCCGGCGGAGTTTTGAGATTCTCCACGACAGCAGCCCCTGTTGGGGCAGCAGTGTTCGGGCGCCGGCAGCCTCGAGAGCTGTGATGCACGCGGCCAAGCCGATGAGGCGTTGCGTCAGATCAAGCGCGGACTCGGTTGTCATCGCGCGTCTCCCTTTTTGCATTCGTCCGGTGCAGATTTGAGAGCAGGGTGACCGCAGGAGCCGCACCGGAGTTGTATCCGCCAGCGCCGATTACGAGGAACTGCAGATGCGTGGACGATGCTCCTTCATGGAATGAAGAAGCCAAGCAGAGCAGCTGCAGATAGGAGTTGTGCAGGACAAACTGCACGTCCGATTTCGGCGGGTCGGCCAGCAGGTTGTTGACGATGTCGGAGAGGGCCTTACCCTGGCGCTTGCCTGGGTTCCAGACACAGTGGAACCACCGCCACGAGGAACCCACCTCGACCTCGCGCCACGGCCCGGCCTCCCCGTCGTTCCACGACCGGATCAGAAGGTAGAGGTCGCGAGAGGCTGGGCGTGGCGCAAAGAAGGTGAACACTGGAAGGAGCGGGCTGATCCAGCAGTTGTCCCACCAGGAGAGCAGCAGTATGCGTGATCTCTTGTGCTGAGCGACAGCTGAAGCCGTCCACCAGACCGCCAGTACGACGCACACCGCGAGTTCCCAGAAAGTCACCACTGGCCGCCTCCTGCGCTACCGAATCAGTGGCCCCGAGGGACCTACTTTCCCTCTCCGGAGAGGCGCGACGAATAGGACGAAATGATCTGCTGCTTGATCTCCGCGAGATCCTCGACACTCGCCCCCCGGCTCACTTCATCGGCCAAGTGCGCCAGGGCCACGAGTTCGGGTACTGCCCCTTCCGCAGGAAGGATCTTGCCAGCTGCCAGAACATCCGTAACGAAGTCTGCGAAGTCGCTGGCTGCCTCGCGGAGCATATCCCCGAACGCAGCAAGGTCGGCGGCAGCATCTTCGCTCGCCTCTCCCGGACCGAAGGCGGCAGGGTAGGCGAAGAGACCGGTCGCGTTGCCGATTCGAAGACTGTCGCCCATCGGCTGCATATCACCGATGATTCTGTCCAGCTCTGCACTCACGAACCCGGAGCGCCTCCCTTGGATACGCCCGAGCAAATCGGCCATCTGCATGCGAGCCACAGCCAATGTGATGATCCGAGCATACTGATTCGGGTTTCGATCTCCAGCGCTCTCTTCAGGCATAGCTTCTCCCAGACCATTCGGGTTGCCGCGGACGTTGTGAATCTATAGACCTGAGGGGGGCCACGAAAGGCTCCGTTCGGGGCGTTCCTCCCGAAAGAGTGAGCGTTCTCAGCGTTGCCTCTCCAGGGTGAGGACGGCTTTGGTGATGACGGTCATGCGGTTCGGGCTGACGCGGGATCTGCGGAGGATCTGCCAGGACTTCGGCAGTGCCCTGCCGCGTTCGACTGGTGCCCGGGCTGCGGCCAGAGCCCGGTTGACGGTGCGCTGGGTGAGGATGAGCTCATCACCCGGTGGTCGTTTGAGTCCGGTGGTGACCCAGGGGCCGGCGCCCTGGTATGCGCCGTGGGTGAGGACCGCACGCCCTGACGCCCGCAGGTCTGGATGATGCGATGGGTGCGGGCCGCGGTCAGATCATGGGTGCGGCCGGGCAGCGTGGTCGACACCCACAGGATCTCGCCGGCGGGGTCGATGACGACCTGGACGTTCACGCCGTGCCGGCGGTGCTTGGCCGAGTAGTCGGGCCGGCTGTCGCCGACGCGGTCGTACCCGGCGGGGGTCCCGTCCAGGAGGACGAAGAGTTCGGATCGTGCTCGCTGCCGTCACCCGGCCTCCTGGCGGCCTTCCTCGTGCGCCCGGACCGGGACGCCCGGCGCCTTGGCGTTGCGGGGTCCCCGGGAGCGGCTCCCGTCGTCCGCTGAGGGGTGCGCCCCGTCGGCTCGGCGCGTGGCGCGGCGGGGCGCGGGGCGAGCTCCGGATGCGGCCGGGGGGCAAGTATGAAAGTTTACGGCAAAACATCATAAAAAGGTGAGGAGAGCGTTGTGCCGGAGCTGACCGTCGAGGAGGCGCGGAGCGCCGCGGCCGAGGGCTGGACCTGGGGATACGCGCTCCTGCAGAACTACCGGACGATGTATCCGCAGGCGGTCGATCAGGACGATCCCCGGTACGTGGGCGGGTTCGGGCGCTTCCGCCACTACGCGGAGCCGTTCACCCCGGCCAATACGGACGTGGTGACCCCGAACAACGACACTCCGTACTCGTGGGCGTGGCTGGACCTGAGGGCGGAGCCCTATGTGGTCTCGGTTCCGGCCGTGGACCGGTACTACGTCCTGCCCTTGCACGACCTGGACACCTCGTACGTCGGCTACGTCGGCGCCCGTACGACCGGCTCGGAGGCGGGCGACTACCTGGTCGCCGGGCCCGGGTGGGACGGCGTGGCCCCCGAGGGCGTCACGGGCGTGCTGCGCGCCGCAACCTTCCTCGTCGGGATCCTGGGCCGTACGTCTGTGGCCGGCCCCGACGACGTACCGGCCTTGCGGGACATCCAGGAGCGGTACCGGCTGCGTCCGCTGTCGGAGTTCACCGGCACCGGCGCACCACCGCCGGTCGACGAACCGGTGTGGCCCGTCTGGCGGGAGGAGGACCTCGGCACCGTCGAGTTCTTCACCCTCCTGGACTTCCTGCTCCAGTTCTTCCCCATCCTCGGCGCCGAGCGGGAACTGCGCGGCCGGCTGGCCGCGCTCGGTGTGCGGGGCAGCGGGGAGTTCGAGCCCGCCGCGCTGAAGCCGGAGATCCGCGCCGCCGTCGAGGAGGGCATCGAGGACGCCCGTGCCCGCCTGGAGGAGGCGAAGAAGGACGCGGCCGACTCGACCCACTGGTTCGGCACCCGCGCCGAGCACGGCACCGACTACCTGACCCGCGCGGTGGGCGTCGACAAGGGCCTCTACGGACTGCCGGCGGCGGAGGCCTGGTACGCGGGCTGGGCCCGGGACGACCAGGGCAACCGGCCGCCGAACGCCGCCACGCACGACCACGTCATTCGTTTCGCCCCCGGGGCGCTGCCGCCGGCACGCTACTTCTGGTCGGCGACGATGTACCGACTGCCCGAGCGGCTCCTCGTCGCCAACGAGATCGACCGCTACTCCATCGGTGACCGCACCCCCGGACTGGTCGACGACGACGGCGGCCTCACCCTGTACGTACGCAAGGACCGCCCGACCGACCCGAAGCAGGCGGCGAACTGGCTGCCCGCGCCCGACGGCCCCTTCACCATCGCCATCCGCGTGTACGGCCCCGACGCCTCCGTGCTCGACGGCTCCTGGTCCCTGCCCGCCCTGAGCGTCGAAACCTGAGAGAGGACCCCGTCGTGCCCCACCCGACCGGCAACCTGGCCGACCTGGCCGCAGACGCGTACGTCTACGGCTACCCCCTCGTCTTCGACGTATCGATGATCTCCGCCTTCATGCACAAGGGCTTCGGCTCGCTGCCTCCCACCCCCTTCAACCGGTTCGGCCACTCCACGAAACTGGCCACCCCGGACGCCCACTTCGTGTCCGTGAACAACGACACCGTGTACTCGATCGCCCAGGTCGACCTCTCCGGCGGCCCCGTCCTGCTTCATGTCCCGGACACCGCCGGTGCGTACTACGTCCTGCAGTTCGTGGACGTGTGGAGCAACAACTTCGCCTACCTCGGGAAGCGCGCCACCGGGACGGAGGAAGGCGACTGGCTCATCGCTCCGCCCGGTTGGTCCGGCACCGCACCCGACGGGGTGCGCGGGGTGATCGAGGCCCCGACCGCGGTGATCTCCGTCGTCGGCCGCAACGCCTGCGACGGCCCCGAGGACATGCCCCGCGTACGCGCCCTCCAGCAACAGCTCACGCTCACCCCGCTCGACAAGGCGACCCACCGGACCGGTCTGCCGACGCCGGATCCCGACGTACCCGAAGAGCTGCGCTTCTACGAGCAGCTGCGCGTGTGGATGGCCGACTTCCCACCCGCCGGCCCCGACCAGGACCACCAGGAACGCTTCCAGCCGCTGGGGCTCCTCGAAGAGGGACCCTCGCCGTACGTGAACGCCGAACCCGCCCTCGTCAAAGCCCTCACCGAAGGGCTCGTGACCGGCAAGGCACGGGTCGAGGCAGCGGCGAATCCGCCCGCCGAAGGGGACCGCCCTCCGGGGGCCTGGGTGATGAACCCACACCTGTTCGACTACAACCTCGACCACCACGGCGTCGGAACGCTGGACACCCCGCAGTGGCGGATCGCGGACCGGGCAGCGTCCTACCTCGTCCGGGCCGGCGCGGCACGCTCCGCGCTGTGGGGCAACCACGGCTACGAAGCGGTGTACGCGCACACCTTCACCGACGCCGACGGCGAGCAGCTGAACGGATCCCGGTCCTACACCCTGCGCTTCGAACAGCCGCCGCCTGTCGAGTCGTTCTGGTCGGTGACCATGTACGACACCCCCGACTACTACCTCGTCGACAACCCGGCCGGCCGGTACTCGCTCGGAGACCGCACCCCCGGCCTGGTGTACGGCGAGGACGGCTCCCTCACTGTCGTCATCCAGCGCGAGCGCCCCGAGGACCCGGCCGAGGCGGCGAACTGGCTGCCCGCCCCCGCCGGCGACTTCCGCCCCATGATCCGCCTCTACACGCCCGGCCCGTCCGTCCTCGACGGCACCTACAGGCTGCCGCCCATCACCGCGAGGAAGTGAGGTAACGATGGGAGACGCCATCGGAGGGATGCTCGCCTCCGCGGTCGGCATCGCCATCAGCCCCCTGCCGCTGATCGCCGTGATCCTGATGCTGGCCACCCCGAAGGGCCGGGGCAACGGCGTCGCCTTCACGGCGGGCTGGGTGGTCTCGCTCGCGGCGCTCGTCACCGTGGTCGTCCTCGCCGGCTCGGGCGGGGACGCCTCGGGCGGCGACGACGGGCCGGCTTCCTGGACGCTGTGGCTGAAGCTGGGACTTGGCGTGCTGTTCCTGCTCATGGGCGTCAAGCAGTGGAAGGACCGGCCCCGGGAGGGCCGCGCGGCCGAGCCGCCTGGCTGGATGAAGGCGATCGACACCTTCACCCCGGGCAAATCGGCCGGACTCGCCGCCGCGCTCGCCGTCGCCAACCCCAAGAACCTGGTCCTGGCGGTCGGCGGCGCCGTCTCCATCGCCGCCAGCACCGCCTCCGCCGGCGGCAAGACTGTCGCCGCCGCCCTGATGGTGCTGATCGCGTCCCTGTGCACCCTGCTGCCACTCGGCGTCTACTTCCTCGGCGGCGAGAAGTCGGTGAAGGTGCTCGGCGAGTGGAAGGCATGGATGGCCACCCACAACGCCGCCATCATGACCACGGTCCTGATCGTCCTCGGCGCCAAGTACATCGGCGACGCGGTGAGCGGTCTGACGGCCTGAGGGTGCACGTTCCCCTCCGTCGGCTCCGGCGCCGTCCCAGCCGCCCGAAGCCTGCGGAGGTGGGTTCCGGGCCAGTGACGGAACTCGTTCTGGACCGGAAGGCCGTGCGTACGCGGCGATCGCCGACTTCAACCCGGTCGCAGGGCTCTACGCGAACGGTCGTCAGGCTACGGCGGAAGTGTTCTCACGGGGTGACGATGGGGAAGCCGGGGTCGGGCTGGGTGACGTAGGAGAAGAGGCGGTCGAGCAGGGCGGGGTCGCCGCCGGTGGTGATGCCGTCGAGGCCCTTGCCCGCGAGGACGCCCAGGAGCTGGGGCTTGGTGAGGGTGAGGGTGAGGCCGGCGGGGCTGCGGGGGGCGCGGCCCAGTGTGCGGTGGGTGAGGGCGCCGTTGTGGAGGGTGAGGCGGTGGCGGGCGTCTTCGTCGGTGAGGACGAGGTCGAGGGTGAGGTCCTCGTTCCAGGCGCGCGGGCCGTCGATGCGGATGGCGAGGGAGTCGAGGAGCATGCCGGTAGTGAGCGCCATCAGCATTTCGGGGTTGGCGGCGTCGAGCAGTGCGGTGTTCTCGCCGTGGCGTAGTTCCATGGCGGAGGTGAGGTAGAAGTTGCGCCAGGTGCCGTTCTCGGCGCCGTGGCCGAGCCGGGTGTAGACCTGCGCGAGAGTCTCCTTGGCCTCCTCGTCGCCGCCGTTGGCGAAGACGAGGTGGTTGAGAAGGGTGGCGGCGAAGCGGAGGTCGCCCTGCTCGATGTAGTCGCGGGCCTTGGCCAGGGCCCGCTCGGGGCCGCCGGCGAGGTCGATGTACCGCTTGGCGAGTTCGACGGGCGGGTGCTCCCAGAGGGTGGCGGCGTTGCCGTTGAACCAGCCGAGGTAGCGCTGGTAGATCGCTTTGACGTTGTGGCTGAGGGATCCGTAGTAGCCGCGGGTGTGCCAGGCGCTTTCCAGGGCGGGCGGGAGCTGGATCTCTTCGGCGATCTCGGGTCCCGTCAGGCCGCTGTTGAGCAGGCGCAGGGTCTGGTCGTGCATGTAGGCGTAGAGGTCGCGCTGTTCGGAGAGGAACCGCACCACGTTGTCGTGGCCCCAGGTCGGCCAGTGGTGGGAGGCGAAGGCGACGTCGTACTGCCCGTCGAAGAGGTCGACGGCCTCGTCGAGGTAGCGCGACCAGATGCGGGAGTCGCGCACGACGGCGCCGCGCAGGGTCAGGATGTTGTGCATGTTGTGGGTGGCGTTCTCCGCCAGGCACAGGGCGCGGTGGTCGGGGAAGAGGAAGTTCATCTCCGCAGGGGCTTCGGTGCCGGGGGTGAGCTGGAAGACGATGCGGACGCCGTCGACCGTCTCCTGCTGACCGGTTGCGGTGATGTCGACGGTGGGCGGGATGAGCGTGATGGTTCCGGTGGAGGTGGTCATGCCGAGGCCGGCGCCGATCTGGCCGTCGGGCGCCTTGGGCAGCCGGTCGCCGTACATGAAGACCGCGCGACGGGTCATGGCGTTGCCCGCGTAGACGTTCTCGCTGACCGCGTGCTCCAGGAAACCGGCCGGGGCGAGGACCGGCACTCCTTCCTCGGTGCCGCGCGGCAGCACCCCGCGGGCGCCGCCGAAGTGGTCGCCGTGCGAGTGGGTGTAGATCAGCCCGGTGACCGGTCGGTCACCGCGGTGCTCGCGGTAGAGGGCTAGTGCGGAGGCAGCGGTTTCGACTGAGATCAGCGGGTCGATGACGACCACACCGCGCTCGCCCTCGACGAGCGTCATGTTGGACAGGTCGAGGCCTCGGACCTGGTAGATCCCGTCGGTGACCTCATACAGGCCCTGCTTCGAGGCAAGCTGTGCCTGTCGCCACAGGCTCGGGTTCGCTGTGTCGGGGCACTCGCCCTGGAGGAAGCCGTAGGCGTCGCTGTCATAGACGACGCGGCCCTGCGCCGACTCGACAACGCCGGGGGTCAGCGCACCGATGAATCCGCGGTCGGCGTTGTCGAAGTCTGTGGTGTCCTCGAAGGGCAGGGCGCTCATCTCTTGCTCCGTTCTGCGGCGGCGTTCGGTCCATCTCAGCACCGGATGACGGTATGCGCACTTTGCTATGAACGTCCGGTCGGTTCGCTGTCCGAGGCAGCTCCGGGGTCGCGGCCCGCCCGCTGCCGCGCGGCGATCCAGGCGTGCCCGTAGGCGGCCGCCGTGCGCAGGGCTGCGAACAGCTCGGGCTGGGCGGGTACGACTCCGTCCTCACCGAGCCGCTCGCTCAGTCCGGACGCTTCCAGGGCCCGTACGAGCGGGGGCGTGGCCCCGGCCAGGACGAGCCGGCCTCCGGCGTCGGCGAGCGTGCGGGCGTAGCGGTCGAGGAGCTTGATCACGGCCGAGGACGGCACGTCCGGCACGGTCCGTACGACGAGCACGAGGACGGCGTCGCGGGCTCCGGCCGGGTCGGGCAGTTGGGCTTCGATACGGGGGAGCTCGGCGAAGAAGGACACGCCGGCGTAGTCGAGGACGGTGACCTCGCCGGGCGGCAGTAGCTTCGGCGGGTCGGCGGTGCGCCAGGCGCCGTCCTCGCCCCGGTCCAGGGCGACGACCTTGGCCTGGCGCGCTGCCTGGGCGCAGAAGAGCAGCAGGGACAGGACGGCGCCCAGGACGATGGCCTGCTGGAGGGGGAGCTGGGTGGTGGCGAGGAAGGTGAGGAGCATCGCCGCCGACGACATCCGGGAGGTGCGGAGCACGAGGCGGATGTCCCGGAGCTTGCCCCAGATCAGCTCGCCGCCGACGACGAGGATCAGGCCGCCGATGACCGGCATCGGGATGCGTTCGGCGAGTGACCCGCACAGCAGGACGACGAGGGCGAGGAAGACGCCGGAGATCACCCCGGCCCAGCGGGTGCGGGCCCCGGCGGAGACCGCGACGCCGGTGCGGGACATCGAGCCGCCGGAGGGCAGGGCCTGGAACAGGCCGCCGAGGAGGTTGGCGTATCCCTGGGAGCGGAAGTCTCCGTTGACGTCGGACCGCGAACCGTCCGGGTTCGGCATGGACGGCGAGATCCCGGCCGCCTGCGCGAGAGCGACGAGCGCCACGGAGAACGCGCCGCAGGGGCACAACAAGCTGTATCTCCCCGCCCCGCCCGTCTCCGCTTCCGGTCGGCACCGTGCCCAGGCGTACCGCCACCACCACCCACCACGAGCGCATCCGACCACCCCCTCCACTCCGGACGCGCCCCCCGGCCGACCGTGCTCCGCGCCGGAGCATCGATCCGGCCCCGCGGCCGCGCGCCACGCCCGGCGCGTGGACCGCAGGGAGGTATGCCTAGGTCCGCCTGGAGGATCAGCGGTGGCGGGGCCGTGCACCCGCTCTTAGCTTCCCCGTATGACCAGACGACAGATCGCCTACCTGGCATGCACCGTGACCCTCGTGGTCTCGGGGATGGGGGCCGCCGTTCCGACGGCCGACCACCGGACGGTGCACCGGGTCAAGCCCGGCGAATCGATTCAGAAAGCCGTGGACGCGGCGAAGCCCGGGGACACGGTCGTGCTCTCCCCCGGGACCTATCGCGAGAGCGTCCGCATCACCACGTCGAACCTGACCCTGCGGGGCTCGACCGTCTTCCCCACCGTCCTCGTGCCCGGCGACGGCGCCGACACCTGCGCGAAGGCGGGCCACGGCGTCTGTGTGACCGGCACCGCCGACCGGCCCGCCGAGGGCGTCACCGTACGCTCGCTCACCCTCAAGGGCTTCACCAAGAACGGACTGTGGGCCTCGCGGACCGACCGGCTGAGGGTCCAGCGGGTCACCGCCGAGAAGAACGGCAACTGGGGCATCGCCCTGGAGCGGTCCGTCCGCAGCTCCCTGACCCACAACACCGCCCGTGACAACGCCGACGCCGGACTGTTCGTCTCCAACACCACCGACACGGAGGCCGGCGCCGTCGACGCCCGCGGCACGGTGATCAGCCACAACCGCGTCTCGGGCAACCGCATCGGCGTCACCGTCCGACGCCTGCGGAACCTCACCGTCGAACGCAACGAGGCGACCGGCAACTGCGCCGCCGTGTTCGTCGTGGGCGACGAGTCCACCCCGCGCGCCGGCGCCATGACCCTGCGCCGCAACCACGTCCACGCCAACAACAAGCTGTGCCCCAAGACGCCCCGCCTGCCCTTCCTGCAGGGCTCGGGCATCGTCCTCACCGGCGCCGAGGAGACGCTGGTGGCCGAGAACCGGATCGAGGACAACGTCGGCACCTCCCCCCTGTCCGGAGGCATCGTCCTCTTCAAGAGCTTCGTGGGCGCCCTCAACGAGCGCAACGAGATCCGCGACAACGTCGTGCTCCGCAACGGCGCGGCCGACCTCGCCAACCGGGACACCGGCCAGGGCAACACCTTCCGCGGCAACACCTGCGGGGTCTCCGAGCCCGCCGGCCTCTGCTGACGACTGCCCCCCCCCGCACCCCATCCACGGCACCACCGCACAGACAAGGCGACAGATGACCACTGTTGACCCGGTATCCCGGACCGTCGATCCGGCCCCTCCGCCGCCCATGCGGCTCAGGGAGCTCGTGTTCGGGGCGGCCTGCGCCGCCGCCGTCCGCGCTGCCGTCCGCCTCGGCGTCGCGGACGCCCTCGGCGACACCCCCATGACCGCGGAGGACCTGGCCACCGCGGTACAGGCCCAGCCCCGGACCCTGCTGCGCCTCCTGCGGGCACTGTCCTGCCAGGGCGTCTTCACGGAGAACCCCGACGGCACCTTCGCCCACACGGAGATGTCCCGGCTGCTGCGCGAGGACGACCCGCGCAGCCTCCGCTACATCGCCCTGTGGTGCACCGAGCCGTGGACCTGGGACGTGTGGCCGAAGCTCGACGAGGCCGTCCGCTCCGGCGACAACGTCTTCGAGAACGTGTTCGGCAGGGAGTTCTTCCCCTACCTGAACGAGGAGGCGCCCGAGTCCGCGTACGTCTTCAACCGGGCCATGACCACGTCGAGCCGGCAGTCCGCCCAGGACGTCGCCGACCTGCTCGACCTGCGGGAGGCCTCCTCCGTCGCCGACATCGGCGGCGGCCAGGGCCACGTCCTGGCCAGTCTGCTGGAGCGCCACCCCGACCTGAGGGGCACCCTGCTCGACCTCCCCGGCGTGGTCGAGAACGCCGATCCGCGCCTCCGGGACGGCGGCGGGCTGAGCTCCCGCGTCCGCGTCGTCGCCGGCGACTGCCGCGAGGACATCCCGGTCGAGGCGGACGTGTACATCATCAAGAACATCCTGGAGTGGGACGACGACAGCACCCGCAGGGCGCTCGCCAACGTCCGCCGGGCGGCCCGCCCCGGCGCCCGGGTCGTCGTCATCGAGAACCTGGTGGACGACACCCCGTCCATGCGGTTCACCACCGCGATGGACCTGCTGCTGCTCCTCAACGTCGGCGGGGCGAAGCACACCCGGCAGAGCATGGTCGACCGGCTGACCGACGCCGGGCTCGTCATCGGCGAGATCCGCCCGGTCAACGCGTACCTCCACGCCTTCGAGTGCACCGTGCCCGCCTGATCCGCACCCGGCAGGCACACCCGAGGCCGCCCGCTCCGCGTCGTACGCGGGGCGGGCGGCCTCGGGTTTCCGCCGTGCTGCCTCGGGATCAGGAACCCCCGTCGCGCTCCCAGCGGTAGAAGCACTGCGCCATGGCGTCCTTGGGGCCCCGCCAGGTCTCCGGGTCGTAGGCGCTGACGTACGCCGACAGCCGCTCGCTGGCGTCCCGGAACTCCGGGTGGCCGGTCAGCTTGGCGATGGCCGGGGCCGGGTCCCGCTCCGACTCGATGAGGTGCAGGTACACATCACCGAACTGGAACAGGCGACGCCGGTTGACGCCGACCAGGTGGGGGAGTTCGCCACGGTCGGACGCGGCGAACACGTCCGCGATCGCCGGCGCCGAACCGGGCGCCATCCGGGCGACGATCAGAGCGTGGTGCATGGGGCTTCCTTCCTCGGAGTACAGGGGGTCCGGACGCTGTCGCGGCCGGTCAGCCGGGCAGGACCGGGGCGCCGCGGCGGTCCCGGGCGACCTGCTCGACGCGGTCCCGGATGAGGGCCATCTGCGTCCGCGAGTTCCGGTTGATGTTGTCCGTCATCCACGCGTCGTCGACCGGGGCGTCGGGCTTCATCGCGAAGTCCTGCACCCAGCGCATGTGGACGCCGGCCGGGGTCTGCTCGTACTCCCACCGGATGTCCATGTGGGCGAACGGACCGGTCTCGACCCGGCGGGCGCGGACGGTCCGCGCGGCGCGGTCCACGGTCCGCTCCGACACCCAGCTCCACACCTTCCCGGACTCGTCCGGGTGCATGGTGAGACGGAAGGTGGTCGAGTCGCCCTCGCGCGAGAGCACCTCCAGCGCGGCGTACTCGCTGAACAGGCTCGGCCAGTTCTCGATGTCGTTGGTGATGTCCCAGACGAGGTCGAGCGGCGCGTCGATGGTGATGCTGTTGTCAGTGTGACCGGACAACGTCAGACTCCCGTCTTGAGGGCGTTGTTGACCAGGCCGAGGAACTCGGCGGGCGTCTTGCAGCGCTCGGCGTCCGTGGGCAGCGCCACGCCGTACCGGTTCTCGACCTCACCGACGATCCCGAGCAGCCCGAGCGAGTCGAGGCCCAGGGTGGTGAACGGCGCGTCCGGCGCCTTCTCCAGCTCCCGGGGCTCGACCGTCACGCCGGCCGCCTGCTTCATCAGCGCGGCGAGTTCGTCGAAGGTCAGTGCGGTGGTGATCATCTGTGCTCTCCTTCCCGCCCGGTCCTACCGGGCGGAGTCGTCGCCGCGGCGCACGACCAGCGCCGCGTTGGATCCCATCAGTCCCCGGCTGAGGACGAGGGCCGTGCGCAGCTCGGCGGGCCGAGCGCGGGACATCACCAGATCGAGGTCGTGGCAGATGTCGAACACGTTGGGGGTGGGCGGGACCACACCGTGCTCCATCGCGAACACCGCCGCGGCGGTGTCCAGGACGGGAGCGCCGCAGTAGGCACGGCCGATGCCCGTCTTGGGGGCCGTGACGGGTACCCGGGCGGCGTGGGAGCCGAGGGCGTCGGCGATCGCCAGCGCCTCGGCGCGGTCCGCGTCCGGTACGCCCAGGGCGTCGGCGAAGACCACGTCGATCTCCTCCGGGGCGCAGCCGGCCTCGTCCAGCGCGACGCGGATCGCCCGGGCGAGCCCCTCCCGGGACTCCTCCCAGCGGGACGCGCCGGTGAACGTGGCACCGTGCCCGGCGACGACGGCGCGGACCACCGCCCCTCGGTCCCGGGCGCGGGACTCGTCCTCCACGACGAGCATCCCGCCGCCCTCCGCCGGGACGAAGCCGCAGGCTCCGGCGGTGAAGGGCCGATAGGCCCGGTCCGGGTCCTCGACGGTGCTCAGCTCCGGGTAGCCGAGCTGGCAGACCATCGAGTACGGGGCGAGGGGCGCCTCGGCGGCCCCGACGATGACCGCGCCGGTCCCGCGCCGTACGGCCCGGGCGGCGTGGGCGATCCCGTCGAGTCCGCCGGCCTCGTCGCTCGCGACGACGCCGCACGGGCCCTTGAACCCGCCCCGGATGGAGATCTGGCCGGTGCTCGCCGCGTAGAACCAGGCGATCGACTGGTACGGGCCGACGAACTTGGAGCCCTGGCCCCAGAGCTTCTGGAGCTCCCGCTGGCCGAACTCGCCGCCGCCGGAGCCGGCCGCGGTGACGACACCGATGGAGAAGGGCTCCTCCGGGTCGTCGTGGCCGAGCCCGGCGTCGTCGACGGCCAGCTGGGCGGCGGCCATCGCGTAGTGGCTGAACCGGTCGGTCTGGACGAGGAAACGCTCCTCGATCAGGGCGGCGGCGTCGAAGCCGCGCACCTCGCCGGCCACCTTCAGCGGCAGGTCCCCGCAGCCCTCGCGGGTGATCCGGTCCAGGACGCCGAGCCCTTCGCGGACGGACTTCCAGTACGCGTCGGACCGCAGTCCGTTGGGGGCGATCACCCCGATGCCGGTGACGACCGCGCGCCGTGGACGCTGAGTGCTCATCGTGTCCTCCCGCCCGTTCCCGTCAGGAGCACCGCGGACTGGAAGCCGCCGAACCCGCTGCCCACGGAGAGCACGTTCCTCAGCTTCCGGGGGCGGGCGGTGCGCGGCACGTAGTCCAGGTCGCACTCGGGGTCGGGGGTCTCGTAGTTCGCGGTGGGCGGCACCACCTGGTGCTTCAGGGCCAGCACGCAGGCGGCCACCTCTATCGCCCCGATCGCCCCGAGCGAGTGCCCCACCATGGACTTGATGGAGCTCATGGGGGTGTCGTAGGCGTGCGCGCCCAGGGACCGCTTCACCGCGGCCGTCTCGTGCCGGTCGTTCTGCCGGGTGCCCGAGCCGTGCGCGTTGACGTAGTCGATCAGCGTGGGGTCGAGCCGGGCCTGGTCGAGCGTGGTGTCGATCGCCCGGGACATCTCCAGTCCCTCGCCGGTCAGACCGGTCATGTGGTACGCGTTCCCGAAGGTGGCGTAGCCGCCGATCTCGCAGTAGATGTGCGCACCGCGGGCCCGGGCGTGCTCGTACTCCTCCAGCACGAGGACCGCGGCGCCCTCGCCCATGACGAAACCGTTCCGGTTGTTGTCGAAGGGCCGGGAGGCGTGCTCCGGGTCGTCGTTGTCGGGCGACGTGGCCTTGATGGCGTCGAAGCAGGCCATGGTGATGGGGGAGATGGGGGAGTCCGACGCGCCCGCGATGCAGACGTCCGCCCGGCCCTCCTCGATCGTGTGGAAGGCGTAGCCCACGGCGTCCAGGCCGGAGGTGCAGCCGGTGGAGACCGTCTGCACCGGGCCGCGGGCACCGAACCGCTCGGCCACGACCGAGGCCAGCGTGCTCGGCGCGAACGCCATGTGCAGCTTGGGGGCGGCCGCGCGATGGTCCACGTCCCAGCGCTGGCCCCGCTCGCTGACCAGCACGTAGTCGTGCTCCAGGCGGGTGGTGCCGCCGACCGCGCTGCCCAGGGAGACGGCGACGCGCCAGGGGTCCTCGGCGTCGGTGTCGAGCCCCGAGTCGCGGACGGCCTCCCCGGCCGCGACGACGGCGAACTGGATGTACCGGTCGGCGTGGCTGCTCAGCTCCGGGTCCAGCCCGTGCTCCAGCGGGTCGAAGTCGCACTCGGCGGCGATGCGCGAGCGCAGCCCGGCCGGGTCGAAGAGGGTGATGCCGCGGGTCGCGGTGCGGCCGGCGGAGAGGAGGTCCCAGAAGGCCGCCGCCCCGGTGCCACCCGGAGCGACCACACCGATGCCGGTGACGGCCACGCGCCGGTTCACTCGATGGCCCCGCTGCGCTCGGACACCTGGCCCGGGGCGTGCACGGCCGGGTGCGGGCCCGCGGCGGCCAGCTGCGCCTCCTCGCTGACCTCGGTGTCGACGTGGCCGAGGCTCGGCCGGGGGGCCAACGGGCCGAGGTGGAAGACCATCCGGGCCTCCACGTCGCCCACGTTGCGGAACCGGTGGCGCACGTCGATCGGGATCAGGAGGCCCTGGTCGGGCCGGAGCGCGAACGTCTCGCCGTCGAGGTCCACCTCCAGGGCACCCGAGACGACGTAGACGAACTCCTCGGAGTACGGGTGGTAGTGCTCGCCGATGCGCTCGCCCGGCTGGACGATGGCCAGACCCATGAAGCCGCTGGTGGAACCCACGGTGGCCGGCGTGAGCATGGCCCGCAGATCACCCCCGCGCCTGCGGTTGGGTTCCGTCTCGCTCAGGGTCACGATGCGTGGCTTGAGCATGGTGTGTACCTCCAGATGTGGCAGTGACGTGCTGGGGGACCGCGGTGGGGGCCGCGAGCGGCGTCAGGACTGCGCCGAGCGGTCCGTGACGGGCAGCATGTCGGCGTGCGACAGGAGCCGGTTGACGTTCCGCTCCGTCTCCAGGGACCCCTCGACGCCGATGGCGGCGCCGTCGAGCAGTCGCTCCAGTTCCGCGGCCCTCCCGGCACCCCGGAGCCCGAGGGAGGCGACCGGGTCGAGGTCGAGCTCGCCCGCGACGTCGACGAGGCGCACCACGATGTCGTCGCGCTGGAACACGGTGCTGGCGTGCACCGGGCTCTCCGGGTCGTCCGCGGCGGCCCGGTCCTGGTCGGCGAGCAGCCGGGCGAGGTCCATGCCGAGGCCCTGCTTCGCCGGGTAGTACAGCGCGTGCCGCTTCAGGTCCGCCGGGGCCGGCCGGTCGGCCGTCACGTGGTGGACGGCGGGCAGCGCCGCACGGGTGAAGAACACCCGCGCCGACTCGGGGTCGGTGAGGTCCCGGTCCTGCTCCAGGTACGGGTTGATGGCCTCCTCGACCGCGCGCACCTCGGGCTGCCGGGCGACGTGCCGCAGCGCCACGAGGAGGTCGCCCTCCACCTCCACGGCCCGCACCACGCGGTTGCCGTGCATGAAGAGGGAGGTGCGGCGGAGCCGCGTGGTCTCGTCGACCTGGGCCCGCGGCGACTCGTACCCGGCCAGGATCTCCGCCACCTTGGACTCGGAACCCGGCTTGACGGTGAAGGTGAGGGCGTGACGCGCCACGCCCTCGCCCACCCGGGCCCTGAGCTGCGCGTCGGCCGGGGTCGTCGTCACCGCCGCCTGGGGCGCGCCGGTCTCCCGGAGGACGCTGTAGCGCATCGAGCGGGTGTCCCGCACGCAGCTGTGCATCGGCTTGACGATCTCGACGTGCTCCTCGCTGTTCACCCAGGCGAGGAAGGGCGGCGCGCTCTCCCACTCGCTGGTGATGAGCCACTGCGAGGGGTTCTCGATGGACTGGCAGAGCTGGTCGCTGATGTGACCGGGGATGGAGGCGACCTGCTTGTGCATCACTTCGTACGCGTCGAGGAACTGCTGCTGAGCTCCCTCGTACAGGTCGAGCAGCAGGATCACCCGCAGCCTGGAGCCGTCGAAAACGGACTGCGAGATGCGTCCCGAGGGGGCCATCCGGCACACCTCTTCTCTTCTCGGTGGGGAGGGGGGAACGACCGACGTGAACGACACGCCGGGGTCGTCATGTGTCGATCCTTGACAGCAGCGCCGAGAGTGCGCGAGTCCGCGTGGATCGGACGAGTGAAACGCGGGCCATCCGGGTGCCTCGGGCAGGCGGAGGCTTCCCAGGAGGGCATGAATCTGCATCCCATCCCCGATTCGCGTCGCACGTGACGCCGGAGACGAACATGGACCGATTCGACGTGGCCGGCGAAGCAACCGGACACCGCACGCCCGTACTCATCGTCGGCGGCTCGCTGGTGGGCCTGTCCACCGCGCTGTTCCTGGGCCGTCTCGGCGTGCCGCACATCCTGGTCGAGCGCCACGCGGGCACCTCGATCCACCCCCGGGGCCGCGGCAACAACGTGCGCACCATGGAGCTGTTCCGCGGCGCCGGGGTCGTCGACCCGATCCAGGAGGCCGCGTCGGTGCTGGCGCCCAACAACGGCATCCTCCAGGCCCCGGACCTGGTGGGAGACGCAGGCGAGTGGCTCTTCAAGGAGATCGACCCCGGCGGCGGCCTCGCCCGCTTCAGCCCCTCCGCGTGGTGCCTGTGCAGCCAGAACGACCTCGAACCGGTCCTGGTCCGACGCGCCGGCGAACTCGGCGGAGACCTCCGGTTCTCGGCGGAGCTGATGTCCTTCGAGCAGGACGCCGACGGGGTGACCGCACAGGTCAAGAGCCGCGTCACCGGTGAGCACAGCACCATCCGCGCGGACTACCTCGTCGCGGCGGACGGCCCGCGCAGCCCGGTCCGCGAACAGCTCGGCATCCGGCAGAACGGTCAGGGCGACCTGTTCCACAACGTCAGCATCACCTTCGTCTCCCGCGGCCTCGCCGACGTCGTCGGCGACCGGCACTTCATCGTCTGCTACCTGACCAGCCCGGACGCCGACGGCGCCCTGCTGCCGGTCGACAACCAGGAGCGCTGGGTGTTCCACGCCCCCTGGCACCCCGAGAACGGCGAGACGCTGGAGGAGTTCACCGACGAGCGGTGCCGGGAGCACATCCGGCGCGCCGTCGGAGTCCCCGACCTCGACATCGAGATCACCGGGCGGGCCCCCTGGCACGCGGCCGAGCGGATCGCCGAACGGTACGCGGACGGACGGGTGTTCCTCGTCGGCGACTCCGCCCACGAGATGCCGCCCACCGGCGCGTTCGGCTCCAACACCGGCATCCAGGACGCCCACAACCTCGCCTGGAAGCTCGCCGCCGTCCTGAACGGCTGGGCCGGCCCCGAACTCCTCGCGTCCTACGACGCGGAGCGCCGCCCGGTCGCGGAGACGACCAGCGCCCGGGCCGCGGCACGGTCGGTCGAGCACAGCCACCCCGGCTACACCCCCGGCCCCTCCGCCGGCGGCGGCCCCAGGGGCAGGAAGGGCGGCATCCTCAACGAGGTGCTCGGCTACCGCTACCAGCGGGGCGCCGTCCTGGGCACCGACCCCGCCCGCCCGGTCGTGCTCGAAGGACTGAGCCTGACCGGCGAACCCGGCAGCCGCGCCCCCCACCTGTGGCTGGACCGCGCCGGCACCCGGCTCTCCACCCTCGACCTGTACGAGGGTTCCCTGGTGCTGCTCAGCTCCGCGGACGGCGCCGGCGGGTGGCACGCGGCGGCCGGCCAGGTCGGACCGCGACTGGCGGTGCCCCTCGACTCGTACCGCATCGGTGACGGGCCTGAGGCGGACCTCGTTCCCGAGGGCGGGGCGGACTGGGCGGAGGCCCACGGGGTCACCGTGGACGGCGCCGTCCTGGTCCGCCCCGACGGCTTCGTCGCCTGGCGGTCCGAAGGAGCGTCCGAGGACCCCGCCGCGGCCCTGCGCGAGGCCCTCACGACGATCCTGAGCCGGCCCTGACCGCTTGCCCGCCGTCCGCGCGGCGGGTATGCGTCGAGAGCCCGGCCGCCGGACGGTGAGTCCGTTCGCCGGCCGGGCGCGGGAGTTCCCTGCTCGGGAGGCCGCGCGGGACCGCCCCCGGGCGGCTCTCCGCCCGCTGAGCAGGACGCGGATCCGGGGCCCCCGGCGCTCGTCGCCGGGGGCCCTCACCCGTTCGCGGGCAGAGCACGGATTCCTCTCCCGCACCGCACGGGCCGCCGTGACCTGCGGTGATGATCATCGGTACGGATGATCAAGCCCCCGACCGGGGGACACCGGCCCCCCTCCTCCCGTTGCGTCGCCCCCCGGGCGGCGATCTCCTCGTGCACGGAGCACAGCACAGGCGCCGCGCGGCCCAGCCGGCCAGGAAAGCTCCGCCGAAGGAGAGAAGAAGCATGCGTCTCGCTCGTAC
The DNA here is from genome assembly GCF_008042145.1 of Streptomyces sp. adm13(2018). Taxonomy (GTDB): domain Bacteria; phylum Actinomycetota; class Actinomycetes; order Streptomycetales; family Streptomycetaceae; genus Streptomyces. The sequence continues at coordinate 2,809 of NZ_RDBH01000116.1, read as the reverse complement.
GGTTCCCCCGCTCGCCCTGGTCCTGGGAGCCCTCGCCCTGGTCCTGGGAGCCCTCGTCCTGTCCGCGCCCTCCGCCGTCGCGGCCCCCGGCGGCGACGCCCGGGTCAATCCCGGCAAGGCGGCCCCCGGAAGCACCGTCACCGTCACCACCACCGCCTGCGGCAAGGAGACCTACGGCAAGGGCGAGTCGGTGGCGGGAGGTAAGTTCCACCTGCTGCCCGGTGACCGCGCGGGCGTCCTCGTCGGCACGTTCACCCTCCCGCAGGACGCCGCCTCCGGCACCGACACGGTGACCCTCAAGTGCCCGCCGCGGATCAAGCAGACCGTCACCTACCAGATCTCCGGCCGGCCGAACGGCGCCGTCGAGGCGGGCTTCGGATGGGCGGCCGGCGCGGAGGAGACCGAGAGCGCCCACCCGTACGCCCTCGGCGCCCTGCTCGTCGGCGGCGCCGCCGCGGGCGTCCTCATCCGGAAGCGCCGCCGCGCCGGCGCCCGCAACCCGGGCTGAGCGCACACCTCCACGCAGCACGGCCGGGCCCCGGTGTCCTCAGGGACGCCGGGGCCTCGCCATGCGCCGGGACACCGGTTCGGAGTACGGCCCTTTCGGCCACCCGTCACCTGACCGCCCTCTCTCGCACCGCCTCCTCTTTCCCGTGGTGAAGTGCCCTTCCGGCAGCCGTGTCGGGCCCGCGCCCGGGGAGCTTCTTCCGGCCAACATCAGGGTGTTTCGACTCCCGGGACAACCGGATGCCCACTGCCCTCCTCTCACTGCGCGGGTGCACCGAGCGCCCCGCACCGCGTCAGCCCCGGGAGGGGGAACTCCCGCCGGGCCGCGGCCGATCTGCTTTTCCACAGCATTCGGAGGACGAGAGAACGATGAGCACCACGCGCACCCACCGGCTCCGGCGGCCGCTGCTCGCGGGGACCACCGCCGTCGCCGCCATGGCCGTGACGGTCGGCTTCATGGCCGCGGCGCCGGAGAAGGCGACGGCGGCCCCGACCGGGCCGAAGCTGAGCCTCATCGCGGCGACCGGTTCGGTCACGCTCACCTCCTGGAAGGAGGAGCCGGGCGTCTACCTGGACCTGGGCACGTACCTCACCTCCGAAGGGCAGCCGCTGGAGCTGAAGGTGACCCGGAAGTCCTACAAGGACCCGGTCACGGTGACCCAGACCGTCCTCGAGGGCGGCAAGACCAAGGCGAAGGCGCTGCCCGCGGGCACCGTGAAGGACTTCTCCGGGCTCCCCGGCTTCGCCGAGATCACCATCAAGGACAAGAACGGCAAGGTCGTCGTCACCCGCGCCGAGAGCTTCTGCCCGAACAACGCCAGCGGCCGGGTCCGCCCCGACGCGCCCGCCACCTCGAAGTATCCGGAGAGCTGCCCCACCAACCCGTTCACCCTCGGCTCGGTGTGGGGCGTCGAGAAGGGGTGGGCCGCGAACACCTACGGCGGCTCCTACACCGAGCCCGTGAAGCTCGCCGCGGGCTCCTACACCGCCAAGGTCGGGGTCGCGAAGAAGTACCGCGACCTCTTCGGCATCGCCGACAAGCCCGCCACGGTGAAGCTGACCATCGAGGAGCGCAGCTGGGAGAACGGCCGCTCGGCCGCCGCCGCCCAGGCGCACGCCGGGCACGGCTCCGCGCACCAGGACCCGTCCGCCCACGCCGGGCACGGCGCGGGACACGCCGCCCCGAGCCCCGCCCAGGTCGGCGCACCGCAGACCAGCGGCGCGGGCCCCTCGTACAACGTGGGCCACGGCCCGCTGAAGGCCGCGCCGCCGGCCCTGCCGTGGGCCGTGAAGGCCCAGCAGGCCGGGCGCTCCGGCTTCCAGGCCGCCCGTGACACCGCCGGGCAGACCGACGGCTCGCGCAAGGCGCCCGCCCTCACCC
>NZ_RDBH01000116.1:0-821 GCF_008042145.1 Streptomyces sp. adm13(2018) | reverse complement strand
GTGGTGGAGCGGACCCTGGGGGGTACCGTGGGGCCATGGAGATCTGGATCAATCCCGCCTGTTCCAAGTGTCGCAGCGCCCTCACCCTTCTCGACGCCGAGGGCGCCGACTACACCGTGCGCCGCTACCTGGAGGACGTGCCCTCGCCCGAGGAGATCCACCAGGTGCTCGACCGCCTCGGGCTCGAACCGTGGGACATCACCCGGACGCAGGAGGCCGCCGCCAAGGAGCTCGGCGTGAAGGACTGGGCCCGCGACGCCGGAAGCCGCGAGCGGTGGATCGAGGCCCTCTCCGCGCACCCGAAGCTCATCCAGCGCCCGATCATCACCGCCGAGGACGGCACGGCCGTCGTCGGCCGCACGGAGGAGGCCGTCCGGGACGCGCTCTCCCGATAGGGGTCGGCGACGAACTCCCGGGCCGGGTCCGGGGCGTCCCGTCCTCCTCGCGACGCCCGCGACGCCCCTGACCCGCCTTCGGCGCTACGCTCGCCGGCGGGACCGAGAAGGCCGCGGGCGGCCTCGTGAGCGATGGTGAGGAGCACCCGTGACCGCAGCCGAGGACGGCGGGCTCGGCGTCGACCTGCACCTGGAGCTGAGCGCCGCCGGCGGCCGCCGGACCGCCCTCATCGCCGCGCTGCGCGAGGCCGTACGCGGCGGGCGACTGGCCCCGGGGACCCGGCTGCCGCCCTACCGCTCGCTCGCCGCCGACCTCGGCGTCGCCCGCAACACCGTCGCCGACGCCTACGCCGAACTCGTCGCCGAGGGCTGGCTCACCTCCCGCCAGGGCTCCGGGACCCGCGTCGCCGACCGGGTCGCCGCACC
>NZ_RDBH01000115.1:4958-6644 GCF_008042145.1 Streptomyces sp. adm13(2018) | reverse complement strand
GGTGGGGGACGCCGTCGGTCTCGGGGAAGACGGTCCGCAGGCTCTCGTGGCGTACGGCGACGTCGTCACCGCCGCCGGCCCCGATGCCGAGATGCTCGTCGCCGAAGCCGTCGGCCGTGGCTTCGACATCACCCGCGAGGCCCCGTTCCGCGCCCGGCTCATCGAGACAGGACCCGAGACCCACGTCCTCGTCGTCGTCGTCCACCACATCGCCGGCGACGGCTGGTCCACCGCTCCGCTCGCCCGCGACCTCAGCGTCGCCTACGCCGCCGCCCTCGGATGCCGCCTGCCCGACTGGACCCCGCTGCCCGTCCAGTACGCCGACCACACCCTGTGGCAGCGCGACCGGCTCGGCGACGAGAGCGACCCGGACAGCGTCCTCTCCGCCCAGATCGCCTACTGGAAGGACGCCCTCGCCGGCCTCCCCGAGGAGCTCGCGCTTCCGACCGACCGGCCCCGGCCCGTGCTGCCCAGCCACCGCGGCGGCCTCGTGCCCTTCCAGCTCGGCCCCGAGACCCACCGCGCCCTGCTCGGCCTCGCCCGCGCCCACGGCGTGACCCCCTTCATGGTGCTGCACGCCGCGCTCGCCGCCCTCCTCACCCGCCTCGGCGCCGGCACCGACATCCCGATAGGCGGCTCGGTCGTCGGCCGGGGCGACGAGGCCCTCGACGACGTGGTCGGCTTCTTCGTCAACTCCCTCGTGCTGCGCACCGACACCTCCGGCGACCCCACCTTCGCCGAACTCCTGGAGCGCGTCCGCACCGCGGACATCGCCGCCTTCGCCCATCAGGACCTGCCGTTCGAACGGCTCGTGGAGGCGCTCAACCCGCGCCGCTCGCTCAACCGCCACCCGCTGTTCCAGATCAAACTCGTACTGCAGAACCTGGACCGCCCCGAGGTCGACTTCCCCGGCCTGCGTGCCGAAGTCGCCCGGATCGACCCCGACATGGCCAAGTTCGACCTGCTCCTCTCCGTCGCCGAACGGTACGACGAGCACGGTGAACCGCAGGGTGTCGAGGCCGCCGCCGGATACTCCGCCGACCTGTTCGACCGGCCCACCGTCGAGGCTCTTGCCGGCCGCTTCGTCCGGCTCCTCGAATCCGCCCTCGGCGACCCGCACCGGCCGCTCGCCCGGCTCGCCGTCATGGACGGCGGGGAACGGCACGACCTGCTCGTCACCCGCAACGCCACCGGCCACGACACCCCCGACGCCACGCTCACGCAGCTCTTCGAGGCGCAGGTCGCCCGCACCCCGGACGCTCCCGCCGTCGTCCACGGCGACGAACGGCTCAGCTACGCCGGGCTCGACGCCCGTGCCAACCGCCTCGCCCACCTGCTCCTGGCACACGGCGTCGGCCAGGACACCCTGGTCGCCCTCGCCCTGCCCCGCTCCGCCGACGCCGTCTCGGCCATGCTCGCCGTCGGCAAGGCCGGCGCCGCCTACCTGCCCCTCGACCCCGAACACCCCGGCGAGCGCGTCACCCGGCTCCTCGCCGACGCCCGGCCCGCCTTCCTGCTCACCACCACCGCCACCCGGGACGCCGCCCCGCACCTGGCCGCCGCCGCGCCGCCCCGCACCTGGCCGACGCCGTGTGCCAGGAGCAGGTGGGCGAGGCGGTTGGCACGGGCGTCGAGCCCGGCGTAGCTGAGCCGTTCGTCGCCGTGGACGACGGCGGGAGCGTCCGG
>NZ_RDBH01000115.1:0-4858 GCF_008042145.1 Streptomyces sp. adm13(2018) | reverse complement strand
GCCGGTGCCCGCGGCCGGTGCCCGCGTCCTCGTCCTGGACGCCCCCGACACCGTCGACGCGCTCGACCGCGCCCGCACCGACGCACCGGACGCGTCCGACCGCACCGCGCCCGTCACCCCCCACGACGCCGCGTACGTCGTCTACACCTCCGGCTCCACCGGCACGCCCAAGGGCGTCGTCGTCGAGCAGCGGTCCCTGGTCGACTACGTGGTGCGCTGCGCCGCCGAGTACCCCGGCCTGAGCGGACGCACCCTGCTCCACTCGCCGCTCTCCTTCGACCTCGGCCTCACCACCCTCTACGGCACCCTTCTCGCCGGCGGCTGCCTCCACGTCGGCGACCTCGACGAGAGCCTCGACGTCCCCGGCGGCCTGACCTTCCTCAAGGCCACGCCCAGCCACCTGCCCCTCCTCGACACCCTGCCCGACGAACTCTCCCCGACCGCCGAGCTGATGACCGGCGGCGAGGCCCTGCACGCCGAACAGCTCGCCGCCTGGCGCGCCCGGCATCCGCAGGTCGCCGTCGTCAACCACTACGGCCCCACCGAGACCACCGTCGGCGTCCTCGACCACCGCGTCCCGGCCGGCGCCCCCCTCGCGGCCGGACCGGTCCCGCTCGGCCGCCCCATGTGGAACACCCGCGCCTACGTCCTCGACGCGGCCCTGCTCCCTGTGCCCGACGGCGTCACCGGCGACCTCTACATCGCCGGGACCGGCGTGGCACGCGGCTATCTCGGCCGTCCCGCGGGCACCGCCGAACGGTTCGTCGCCGACCCCTACGGACCCTCCGGCGCCCGCATGTACCGCACCGGCGACCGGGTCCGCTGGAACTCCGCGGGCGTCCTGGAGTACGTCGGCCGCGCGGACCACCAGGTCAAGCTCCGCGGCTTCCGGATCGAACTCGGCGAGGTCGAGGCCGCCCTGCTGTCCGCCCCCGGCGTCCGCCAGGCCCTCCCGCTGGTCCGCGAGGACCAGCAGGACGACAAGCGGCTCACCGCCTACGTCGTCCCCGCCCCCGGCGAACGGCTGGTGCCCGACCGCGTCCGCGCCCACGTCGCCGAGGTGCTCCCCGAGTACATGACGCCCACCGCCGTCGTCGTCCTCGACGCGCTCCCGCTCACGGCCAACGGCAAGGTGGACCGGGCCGCGCTGCCCGCCCCCGAGTCCGTCGGCGGACCGGTGACCCGCGCCCCGCGCACCCCGGAGGAGGAGATCCTCGCCGGCCTCTTCGCCGACGTCCTCGGTGTCGCACGCGTCGGCGTCGACGACGACTTCTTCGCCCTCGGCGGCCACTCCCTGCTCGCCATGCGCCTGCTCAGCAGGATCGCCTCCACCCTCGGCGTCCGCGTCGGCGTCAAGGCGCTCTTCGACGCCCCCACCGTCGCCGGCGTCGCCACCCGGCTCACCGCCCCCGGCGAGACGCGCCCCGCGCTCGTCCCCGCCGACCGAGGCGACCGCGTCCCGCTCTCCTTCGCCCAGACCCGGCTGTGGTTCCTCAACCGGCTCGAAGGCCCCAACGCCACCTACAACGTGCCCCTCGTGCTCCGCCTCACCGGCACCCCCGACCGAGGCGCCCTGCGCGCCGCCCTCCGCGACGTCACCGACCGCCACGAGAGCCTGCGCACCGTCTTCCCCGAGACCGACGGCGTCCCCCGCCAGCACGTCCTCGGCCCCGCCGAGGGCGCCGCCGTCCTCGACGAACACACCGTCCCGGCCGCCGAGCTGGAGCAGGCCATCACCGACACCGTCCTCGGCGGCTTCGACCTGACCGTCCAGCCGCCGCTGCGGGCCCGCCTGCTCACCGCCGAAGGCACCGGCGACGGCGACGGCGTGCTCGTCCTCGTCACCCACCACATCGCCAGCGACGGCTGGTCCCTCACCCCGCTGCTCGCCGACCTGTCCCGGGCCTACACCGCCCGGACCCGCGGCGCCGCGCCCGCGTGGGAGCCCCTGCCCGTCCAGTACGCCGACTACACCCTGTGGCAGCGCAGCGTCATGGGCGACGAGACCGACCCCGACAGCCAGCTCACCCGCCAGCTCCACCACTGGAGGGACGCCCTCGACTGCCTCCCCGAGGAACTCGACCTGCCCACCGACCGGCCCCGGCCCGACGTGGCCACCTACCGCGGCGACAACGTGCCGCTGGAGCTCGACGCCGAGACGCACGTCGCACTCGCCGCGCTCGCCCGCGCCCACGGCGTCAGCCTCTTCATGGTCCTCCAGGCCGGCCTCGCCGCCCTGCTGACCCGGCTCGGCGCCGGCGGCGACATCCCCATCGGCACCCCCATCGCCGGACGCACCGACGACGCCCTCGACGACCTCGTCGGCTTCTTCGTCAACACCCTGGTCCTGCGCACCGACACCGCCGGCGACCCGACCTTCCGTGACCTGCTCGCCCGGGTCCGCGAGACCGACCTCGCCGCGTACACCCACCAGGACCTGCCGTTCGAGCGGCTGGTGGAGGAGCTGAACCCGGTGCGGTCACTGGCCCGCCACCCGCTCTTCCAGATCATGCTGATCCTCCACAACACCGCCCGGGCCGAGATCGACCTGCCCGGCCTGCGGGTCGAGGTCGAGGGCGCCGACGCCCCGGTCGCCAAGTTCGACCTGTCCGTCAGCCTCTGGGAGCGGCACACCGCCGACGGCGCCGCCGACGGCATCCTCGGCCGGCTCGAGTACGCCCTCGACCTGTTCGACCGCTCCACCGCGGAAACACTCGTCACCCGGCTCCAGCGGCTCCTCACCGCCGCCGCCCGCACCCCCGAGCTGCCGATCAGCGGCCTCGCGGTCCTCGACGACGCGGAACTCCACGACCTGCTCGTCGTCCGCAACGACACCGCCCACCCGCGGCCCGAGGCGTCACTGCCCGAACTGTTCCGCCGCCAGGCCGCCCGCACCCCGGAGGCCATCGCCCTCGTCCGCGGCGACCTAGCCCTCACCTACGCCGAACTCGACGCCCGCTCCGACCGGCTCGCCCACACCCTGCTCGACCGGGGCGTCCGCCCCGAGGACCGGATCGCGCTGCTCCTCACCGACCGGGCCGCCCACGTCGTGGCGACCCTCGCCGTCGCCAAGGCCGGCGGCGTGTACGTCCCGCTCGACGTACGCAGCCCCGAGGCCCGCACCCGGCGGATCCTCGACGGCACCGCGACCGTCCTCGTCCTCGCCGAGACGGCCACCGCCGGCCACGTCCCGGACGGCTCCGCACCCGTCCTGCTCCTCGACGAAGGGCTCCCGCCGGCCGGCGAGCCCCGCCCGGGACTCCCCGCGATCCACCCGGACCGGCTCGCGTACGTCATGTACACCTCCGGCTCCACCGGTGAGCCGAAGGGCGTCGCCGTCACCCACCGCAACGTCGCCGGGCTCACCCGCGACCGCTACTGGGGCCACGGCGCCGACGACCGGGTGCTCATGCACTCCCCGCCGTCCTTCGACGCCTCCACCTACGAACTGTGGGGGCCCCTCCTCAACGGCGCCCGGATCGTCGCCAACGACGGGGACGCCACCGACATCGCCTCCCTGGCCGCCACCATGACCCGGCACCGCGTCACCATCGGCCTGTTCAGCGAAGGCGTGTTCCGGCTCCTCGCCGAGAACCACGCCACCGCCTTCCGCGACCTCCGCGACATCTACGTCGGCGGCGACACCGCTTCGGCCACCGCCGTCCGCAAGGTCCTGGAGCAGACCACCGGCGCCCGGCTCACCAACAGCTACGGCCCCACCGAGACCACCCTGTGCGTCGTCCACCACGCCCTCACCGACGAGGACGTCGCCCGCAACGCCTTCCCCATCGGCCGACCCCTCGACAACACCCGCGTCTATGTCCTCGACACGGCCCTGCGGCCCGTCCCCGACGGTGTCACCGGCGAACTGTACGTCGCCGGCGAGGGCCTGGCCCGCGGCTACACCCGCCGGCCCGGCCTCACCGCCGAACGCTTCACCGCCGACCCGTACGGACCGCGCGGCTCGCGCATGTACCGCACCGGCGACCGGGTCCGCTGGCGCGCCGACGGCACCCTGGAGTTCGCCGGCCGCGCCGACGCCCAGGTCAAGGTCCGCGGCTTCCGCATCGAACTCGGCGAGGTCGAGGCCGCCGTCGCCGCCCACCCGGCCGTCGCCCAGACCGTCGTGGTGGTCCGCGAGGACCGCCCCGGCGACAAGCGCCTGGTGGCCTACGCCGTCCCGGCCGCCGGCCGCCCGCTCGACCCCGACACGCTCCGCACCCACGTCGCGGCCCTGCTGCCCGACTACATGACGCCCGCCGCGTTCGTCGAACTCGCCGAACTGCCCCTCACCCGCACCGGAAAGCTGGACCGCCGGGCCCTGCCCGCACCCCAGTACGCGGGCGGCGGCGACCGTGCCCCGCGCAACGAGCGCGAGCAGCTCCTCTGCGGCCTCTTCGCCGACCTGCTCGGCGTCCCCCAGGTCGCCGTGGACGACAACTTCTTCGCCATGGGCGGCGACAGCATCGTCTCGATCCAGCTCGTCAGCCGGGCCCGCGAGGCCGGACTCGTCCTCACCCCGCGCGACATCTTCCAGCACCAGACCGTCGAGGCCCTCGCCCTCGCCGCGACCGCCCCGGGCACCGACACCCCGCACACCCCCGACGACGGCACCGGCACCGTGCCCGCCACCCCGATCATGGAGTGGCTGCGCGGCCTCGGCGGCCCCGTCGAGGGCTTCAACCAGTCCGTCCTGCTCCGCACCCCCGCGGGCCTCGGCGAACCGGCCCTGATCGCCGCCGCCCAGGCCGTCCTCGACGGACACGACCTGCTCCGCGCCCGCCTCGACCGGACCGCGACGTGTCGGGGTCGAGCGGGCGGCCGGCGCGGGCGGCCGGCGGCCGGGACGGCGTAGGCC
>NZ_RDBH01000114.1:557235-577271 GCF_008042145.1 Streptomyces sp. adm13(2018) | reverse complement strand
GGCGAGGCCTCCCCGACAGGGTGGGGGGAGGGGCTGCCCTCCCGGATCACCCGGGCGGGCACCGAGTTCGCCGACACGGTCGCCGCCCGGCCCGCGCGGCGGGCGGACGAGGACGAGGTCGTCCCGTTCGCACGGCAATTGGCCGATCTGCGGCTGGATTGAGCACTTTGTTACGTTGGAGGCGCAGGATTCAGATGTGCCGTACAACGAACGGAGTTCCGTGATGGCCGGCAGGATCGTGGTGGGCGTGGACGGTTCGGAGCCCTCCCTGAAGGCGCTGACGTGGGCGGCCGGACAGGCCGCCCTCACGGGGGACGCCCTGCAGACGGTGATCGGCTGGGAGTACCCGGCCTCCTGGGCCGGGCTCATGCCGGGCGTGCCGCCGGAGTTCGACCCCGAGCGGCTCGCGAAGCAGGTCCTCGACGAGGCGATCGACCAGACCCTCACCCCGTCCCAGGCCGCCGCCGTCACCCGTACGGTCGTCGGCGGCAACGCGCCCCAGGCCCTGCTCAACGCCGCCGAGGGCGCCACCCTGCTGGTCGTGGGGGACCGCGGCCGCAGCGGCTTCACGGCGGCCGTGCTCGGCTCGGTCTCCCTGCACGTCACCCAGCACGCGCCCTGCCCGGTGGTCGTGGTCCGGGGCCGTACCGCGGCGTAGGGGGCGGGCGCCCGCCGCGCGCCGGACGGTGGCCGGACGCATGATGCCCCCATGGACATCAAGCTGGAACTGGTCGCCGTCCCCGTCACCGACGTCGACCGCGCCAAGGCCTTCTACGAGCAGGTCGGCTTCCGCGCCGACCACGACGTGCCCGTCAGCGAGGACATCCGGTTCGTGCAGCTGACCCCGCCGGGCTCCGCCTGCTCGATCGCCCTCGGCAAGGGTCTCACCGAGATGGCCCCGGGCTCCCTCGACAACCTGCAGGTCGTCGTCACCGACATCGAGGAGGCCCACCGCGACCTCAGCGCGCGCGGGATCGAGGTCAGCGGCATCACCGACATGCCGTGGGGCTCGTTCGTCTTCTTCGCCGACCCGGACGGCAACCGCTGGTCCGTCCAGCAGACCAAGCCGCGCGGCGCGTAGCACGCACCCGCGTACGGCCCCCGTGCCGCGCCGTCACTTGCGGTTGTAGAGCCGCATCGTGACCGCCCCGAAGACCAGCACGAGCAGCGCCGACCAGCCGAGCGACCAGGCGATGTCCGCGGCCGGCCAGTTGCCCGCCATCAGCTCCCGGACCGCCGTCGCCAGATGGGTGACCGGGCTGTTGTTGACGAAGGCCTGCAGCCAGCCCGGCATCGTCTTCGGGTCGACGAAGACGTTCGACAGGAACGTCAGCGGGAAGATCACCATCATCGAGACGCCCATGACGGACTTCTCGCTGCGCAGCAGCAGACCGAACATGGTCCAGATCCACGAGAACGAGAACGAGAAGACCACGAGCAGCGCCACCCCGAGCAGCACGCCCACGACCCCGCCGTCCGGCCGGTACCCGATGATCATGCCGACGGTCAGCATCACCACGGAGGCGATCAGATAGCGGACGACGTCGCCGAGGAGATAGCCGACCATCGGCGCCGGACGCCAGATCGGCAGCGTGCGGAAGCGGTCGAAGACGCCCTTCTCGATGTCGGTGTTGACCGAGATCCCGGTGTACATCGTGATCATCACGACGCTCATCACCAGGATGCCGGGCAGCAGGAACTGGATGTACGACGACACCGAGCCGGCCAGCGCACCGCCGAAGAGGTACGTGTACATCAGCACCATCATGATCGGGAACGCCGTCACGTCGAACAGCTGCTCCGGCACGTGCTTGATCTTCAGCATGGCCCGCCAGCCGAAGGTCATCGAGGCGGAGAGCGCGCTGGGGCGCGGCGGGCGGCTGTGGCCGACGAGCAGCGCGGCGAGTTCGTCGGCCTTCGGGGCGACGAAGTCGAGGGTGTCGGCCGTCCGGCCGTCCTTGGTGGTGACGGTGGTCATGCGGCCGGTCCCTTCCGGTCGGTGTCGGTGTCGGGCACGGGTCCGGCTCCGGGTCCGCCGGTCGCGGACCGGTCCGTCAGCGCCAGGAAGACCTCGTCGAGGCTGGGCTGTCCCAGCGCGAAGTTGTCGACGGTGATCCCGGCCCGCGCCAGCTCGGCGAGCGCCCGCGCGGCCTGTTCGGCGGCGCCCAGGTCCGTCCCGTGGCCGTCGACGGTCGCGGTGAGCGCGACCGGGTCGGCGTCGAGTTTCACGGTCGCGTTCAGGGCGCCCACGATGACCCGCCGGGCCTCGGGCCGCTGCTCGGGGTCCCGGAGGCGTACGTGCACCGATCCGGAGCCGACGGAGGCCTTCAGTTCGCCCTTCGTGCCCTCCGCGATCACCTTGCCGTGGTCGATGACGGCGATCCGGGAGGCCAGCTGGTCGGCCTCGTCCAGGTACTGGGTGGTCAGCAGGACGGTGGTGCCCTGGGCGACCACCGCGCGGACGATGTCCCAGACCTGGTTGCGGCTGCGCGGGTCGAGGCCGGTGGTCGGTTCGTCGAGGAACAGCAGGTCGGGGGTGTTGAGGATGGACGCGGCGATGTCGATGCGGCGCCGCATGCCGCCCGAGTAGTTCTTGACCTGCTTGTCGGCGGCCTCCGCGAGCCCGAACGCGGCGAGCAGCTGTGCGGAGCGTTCGCGGGCGGCCGGCCGGGTGTGGCCGAGGAGCCGGCCGAGCAGGACGAGGTTCTCGGTGCCGGTGAGGTCCTCGTCGACGGAGGCGTACTGGCCGGTGAGGCTCACCCGGCCGCGCACGGTGTCGGCGTCCTTGACGACGTCGTTGCCGAAGACGGTGGCCCGGCCGGCGTCGGGGCGGAGCAGGGTGGCGAGCATCTTGACGGCGGTGGTCTTGCCGGCGCCGTTGGGTCCGAGGACGCCGTAGACGGTTCCGGCGGGCACCCGGAGGTCGATGCCGTCGACGGCCCGGTTGCTGCCGAAGACCTTGACCAGGCCCTCGGTCTCGATGGCGAGGTCGGTCATGCCGTGGATCCTCCAGGACGAGGGCGCGGAACGGGCGCGCGCCGGAGGCGGGCGCACCTCCCAGTCTCCGCCGCCCGCCGCCGGACCGCCAGAGCGACGCGCGCTCCGGCGCCGGGGCGGTTCCCGCCTCCCCCGTTCTCCCACGGTCTCCCCCGGTCTCCCCCGTCAGTACGCGGCGGGACGGCCGCGGCCGTCCTCGTGGGTGTAGAAGAGGTAGTAGGCGGCGGCACCGTTGACCGCGCCGAAGATCAGTCCGAGTCCGCTGGACGACAGGACGCTGGCGCCCGACAGGCTGTAGAGGAAGCCCGCCGCGATGCCCGCCAGGGCGGCCCAGCCGGCGGCTCGCAGTTCGCGCGGCAGGACGTGGCCGTAGCGCCGGAGCGCGTAGATCCCCGCGCCGAGGACCACCGCCGAGACCAGACCGAGCCACCAGTCCCCGGCGGTGGTGGAGGAGCTGCCCTGGCGGGCCGTGGTCACCGCGTAGAGGCCGTAGAACACGCCGATGATGATCGGGGTGGCCAGGCCGTGCGGGCCGAACGGCTTACGGACGGGTATCGCTGCGTGTGCGGCCATGGCAGGAGCTCCTTCTCTCTCGCCCCCCTGCTGCTTCCGCACCCTCAAGGGCACACCCCCGTCCGGCGGCCCGCAAGTGGATCAGCCGGCGGGCCGGACGGCGACCGCGTCGATCTCGAAGAGCATCCCCGGCAGGGCGAGTGCCGCGACGCCGCTGAGGGTCTGGGCCGGGAGCCGCTCGCCGAAGTGGGCGTGCAGGCCCTTGCCGAGCGCCTCCAGCTTGGCCATGTCGTGGTCGACGACGTACGAGCCGAGGCGGACGACGTGCTCCGGGCCGAGACCGACGCCTTCGAGGGCGAGCCGCAGGTTGGTCAGGGACAGCTCGACCTGGGCGGCGAAGTCGCCGGGGACGGGCGCACCGGACGCGTCGGAGGCGTACTGGCCGGCGATGAAGACGAGCTCGCCGCGCTGAACGTCATGGCGTCGAGGGCGTTCGCCCGGGGCAGGCGGTCCCCGGCGACGACGGCGGGCAGCTGGGCCGTCCACCCTCCCGAGAGGGCCGGTCCCCACAGGCCCGTCAGCACCGCGATCAGCAGGGTCCAAGTACGTTGGCCCCATGCCCCCCTCCGGCCCCGTCCGTCTTCTTCCTCCCGCATGGCTCACCGCCGGGCTTCGGCCGGCCTCCGCGCCGATTCCCTGGGCCGCCGTCGTCCGGGCCGCCGTCGCGCTGTCCGCCCCGCTCGCCGTCGGGCTCGCCCTCGGCCGGCCCGCCTACGGCGCCCTCGTCTCCATGGGGGCCCTCTCCGGCGTCATCGGCGACACCGCCGACGCCTACCGGATGCGGATCTTCAACATCGCCGTGCCGCAGCTGTTCGGCGCCGTCGGCGTCACCCTCGGCACCCTGGTCTTCGGGCACGGCTGGGTCGCCGTCACCGTCCTCACCCTGGTCGCCCTGGTCTCCGGGATGATCTCCTCGATCGGCGCGGTCGCCTCCGTCTCGGGCCTGCTCCTCCTCCTGAACGCCGTCGTCGGCGCCGGCCTCCCCATGCCCGACCCCTGGTGGCTGGCACCGCTGCTGCTCACCGTCGGCGGCCTGTTCGTCCTGGTCCTCACCCTCCTCGGATGGCCGCTGCGCCGCACCGCGCCCGAGCGGTCCGCCGTCGCCGCGACCTACCGTTCCGTCGCCGAGCTGTACGAGGCCACCGGCACCGCCGCGTACGACGAGAAGCGGCAGGCCGTCACCGCCACCCTCGACCAGTCGTACGACCTCGTCCTGGCCCGCCGCGCCCGCGAGCACGGCCGGTCGCCGGCCCTCGTCCGGCTGCTCGCGCAGCTCAACGTCGCCATCCCGCTCGTCGAGGCCGCCCCCGCCGCCCACCTCCGGGCCCGGCTCTTCGGCCCGCTGGCCGCGACGATCCCGGCGGCCGTGCGCGATCTCGCCGACGCCGTCGAGGAGGGCCGCACGGGGGCACCCGTACTGGATCTGCCGACTCCGGAGCGCCCCGCCGAGAAGGCCGTGGACCACGCCCTGCGGTACGCCGCCGCCGTCGTCCACGAGGCGGATCCGGACCCGCACAACGTCGACGACCGGCTCGGTCGGCCCGCCGCCCTGCGGATCCGCGTCCGCCGGACGACCCGCGCCGTCCTGTTCTCGGAGGCGTCCTGGCGGTACGGCCTCCGGCTCGCCCTGTGCATCGGCCTGGCGCAGGCGCTCGTCTCGCTGATCGCCGTACCCCGCTCGTACTGGGTCGCGCTGACCGTCACCTTCGTGATGAAGCCCGACTTCGGTTCGGTCTTCTCCCGCGCGGTCCTCCGCGCGTTCGGCACCGCCGCCGGGCTCCTCCTCGCCGCCCTGGTCCTCGCCGAGGTGCCCCGCGGCTGGTGGGACGTCCCGGTGATGTGCGTCCTCGCCGCCCTCATCCCGGCCTTCTCCGCGAAGGGGTACGCCTTCCAGACCGCGGCGATCACCCCGGTGATCCTGCTGCTCTCGGACACCCTCAACCAGCAGGGCTTCGACCTCGTCATGCCCCGCCTGTACGACTCGCTCATCGGCTGCGGGATCGCGCTGGTCGCCGGCTATCTGCTCTGGCCCGAGTCCTGGCACTCCCGGATCGGCGACCGGCTCGCGGACGCCGTCGCCGACACCGCCGCCTACGTGGGTTGCGCGTTCGGCGCCCCGGAGGACCAGGGTGCCCGGCTGCGGGCCCGGCGGAAGCTGTACCGCGACCTGTCCACGGTCCGCTCCGAGTTCCAGCGCGCGCTGACCGAGCCGCCGCCGACCGGGACGCGCGCCGCCGCCTGGTGGCCGCTGGTCGTCGCCGTCGAGCGGATCGTGGACGCCACGACCGCGGCCCGGATCAGGGTGAACCACGGCGCCCCCGGACCGGACCCCGCCGAGGTCGCCGCCGTCGAGCGCGAGCTGCGCGAACTCGCCGAGGGGATCCGCGCGTCGGACACCCTCGTCGAGGTCCGCAGCGAACTCCCCGGGGACGAGAACGGAGTCCTCGCGCCGCTCCGCCAGGAGGTCGGCGCGGCCCGCGCGATCGCCGGTCCCGACCTGCGGTAAACCCGCCTCCGGGGGCGTACGGGAGGACTTACCGGCGGTCACGGAACGGAACCCTCCCCACCGCCGTTACCCGGAGCCATCCGGGCGACTACGATGCGCTCGATCTCACCGTGATCCGCGCCCGCCGCGTCGGCAACCGGCCCGGCGGACGGGACACTTCGTCCTGCCTCACCCCCCGCGCCCCGAGGACACCGCCATGCGCACCACGAACAGAGGGCTCCAGCCCAATGTCCTCGGCACCTTCGACACGATCGTGATGGCCGTCGCCGGCAGCGCCCCCGCCTACTCGATGGCCGCGACCACCGCCGTCCTCTTCGGGGCCGTCGGCTACGCGGGGCCCGCCGCCCTGCTCTACTGCGCGATACCGATGTTCGGCATCGTCCTCGCGTACGCCCGCCTGGGGCGGATCGACGTCAACGCCGGTGCCGGGTACTCCTGGGTGGGCCGCACCCTCCACCCCTTCCTCGGCTTCCTCTCCGGCTGGGCCCTGGTCTTCGCCGCCACCGTCTTCATGGTGGCCGGGTCGCTGCCCGCCGGCTTCCTCACCCTGGCCCTGATCGACCAGGACCTCGCCGACAGCACCCCGCTCGCGGCGGTCGTCGGCGCGGGCTGGTTCCTGATGATGC
The DNA here is from genome assembly GCF_008042145.1 of Streptomyces sp. adm13(2018). Lineage (GTDB taxonomy): Bacteria > Actinomycetota > Actinomycetes > Streptomycetales > Streptomycetaceae > Streptomyces. The sequence goes on along the minus strand of NZ_RDBH01000114.1, from coordinate 570,569 downwards.
TGCTGGTGGTCCTGGGCGGCGCGCGGCTGACCGTACGCGCCCAACTGATCATGTCCGGGGTCGAGATGCTGATCCTGGTCGGCTTCATCCTGGCGGCCGTCCTGCACCGCGGGCGGGCCACCGCCTTCGACTGGTCCTGGTTCGGCCTCGGCCACTTCGACGGCACGCAGGGCTTCGCGGCCGGCGCTCTGATCGCCGCGTTCTACTACTGGGGCTGGGACGTCACCAGCAACCTCAGCGAGGAGACCCGGAACAGCCGCCGCACCGCCGGGCTCGCCGCCCTCGTCGGCGTCGGCTTCGTCTTCCTGCTCTTCGTCGCCGTCACCGTCGTCGTCAACGTGCTGCTGACCGCCGAGGAGATCCGCACCGCCGGACCCAACGTCCTCGCCGTCATCGGCCAGGAGGTCTGGCCCGGCGTCGGCGGCAGACTCCTCGTCGTCGCCGTCCTGCTGTCCACCGTCGCAACCCTGGAGACCACCCTGCTCCAGGTCACCCGCTCGCTCTTCGCGATGGGCCGCGACCGGACCCTGCCCTCCGCGCTCGGCACCGTGCACCGGCGGTGGAACACCCCGTGGGTCGCCATCGTCACCGTCGGCGGCGCGGCCCTGCTGCTGTTCGCGGCGGCCGCGGCCGCCGGCTCCGTGCAGCAGATCCTCCGCGACGCCGTCTCCGCGATCGGCCTCCAGATCGCGTTCTACTACGGCCTCGCGGGCATCGCCGCCGCCGTCGCCTACAAGTCGCTGCTGCTGCGCTCCGTACGGAACCTGCTGCTCGGCGGCGTCTGGCCGCTGCTCGGCTCCGCGTTCATGCTCTGGACCTTCGTCGAGTCGATCGGCGAACTCTCCACCACGGCCCTCACGATCGGCCTCGGCGGCCTGCTTCTCGGCCTCGTCCCGCTGCTCGTGTACTGGCGCGGGGGCAGCGACTACTACCGCCCGGCCCGCCTGGACGCGGCCCACGCGCTGGCCGCCGCGGAGGGCGCGGGCCCCGCGACCCGCGCCCGCGGCGGAACCAGGGACAACAGCTACGCAACGGATTTCTGATCCCGGCCGTCACCAAGGGCACAGGGCCACGCGCGCGGAGCCGGGATCGGATCGGCGCGAGGGGGCGCGGCACGACGCACGCAGGACGACGCGACGCGGGACAGGGCGGCGCGGCGCGAGGCAGCAGGACGCGGCGCGACACCGAGTGCGACGCGGCACCACGAGCACGGGAACACCGACGAGTCACCCACTTCTGACGGCAGCCGAACCCGAAGGAGGCCCCCGATGGCCGTACGCCGCCGCTCCGCGCGCCCGGCACGTCCGGAGCGCTTCGTCCCCGACTTCGACCCGGACTTCGGGGACCGCGCACTGACCGAGGCCCGCCACGACATCGTCATCGGCCGCTGGCAGGGCGTGCGGGACCTCCTCGCCGCCACCGGCGACCACTGGGCCCGCCGCACCCACCGGCTGCGGCTCCTCTCGCACGCGGCCGCGGGCAGTTCCACCGTGGAGACCTGGCGGGCCGCCGAACCGGGCAATCCCGACGCCGCCGTCCTGCGGGCCGCGACCGAGGTGGTCCGGGTCTTCGACGCGGCCATCGCGGCCGGCCGGGGCGCGGCCGTCGAGCGGGGCCGGATCGACGCCGCCGTCGACGCCTGCCGCGGCGCGGCCGAGGCGGCCCCCGCCGACCCGATGCCGTGGGTGTCGCTGCTCTCGGTCGCCCGGCTGTACGAGGGCGGGGTGCAGCGCCGCGAACTGCGCCACTGGTTCGACGAGTTGCGCCGCCGCGACCCCTACAACACGGAGGGCCACATCCAGGTGCTGCGCTACTGGTCGGCCCGGTGGCACGGGACGCACGGCAGCATGTACGACTTCGCCCGCGACGCGGCCGGGGTGGCGCCGCCCGGCTCCCCACTGCCCGTGCTCGTGCAGGTGGCCCGGGTGGAGGAGTACCGGTACATCGCGGACGGGGCGCTCGGCCGGGGTCCGGTGCGCGGCTTCGACCAGCACTGGAAGCACGAACTGGCGGTGACGGAGCTGCGCCGCACCCACGCGCGGTGGATCGGCGGCCGGGACCCGGCGGCCCCGGTCGCCCCGGAGGAGGTCGGGGACCTCCACTTCCTGGTGCACGCCGCCTGTTACGCCGGTCAGGTGGAGATCGCCCGCGAGCTGCTCGGGATGCTCGGCGCGCGGGCGGCCTGGGTGCCGTGGGCGTACACCGGGGACCCCGAGGAGCAGTTCGTACGGTTCAGGGAGGGCCTGGGGGTGCACTGAGCGGGCCGCGCCCGGCCGGGCGCGGGCCCTCGGCTCGTACGCCCCGGGCCTTCCCCGGCTCAGACGCCCCCGGTCCCTCCCCCAGGCTCAGACGCCGATGTCGCGGCCGTCCGTGCGCCAGACCGCGACCACCGACGGACGGACGATCTTCCCGGGTCCGTCGGGCCACTCCGACTTCGGGTTCTCCACGGACGCGCCGTCGATCTCGCCCGGGTGCTGCACGGCCACCAGGACGCGGCGGTCCTGGATGATCGGGCCGCAGGTCTCGGCGCCCTTGGGCACGGTCAGGAACTGCTTCAGCTCACCGCGCCGCTCGCCCTGCGTGGCGACGCCGAACAGGCCGTCGTGCGAGCCGAGCTGGGCGCCGTCGGTGGAGATCCACAGGTTGCCGTGCGGGTCGAAGGCCACGTTGTCGGGGCAGGAGATCTGCGAGACCTTCTCCTTGGGGTAGCCCGCGAAGTAGGTGGCCGGGTCGTTCGGGTCGCCTGCGACCAGGAAGAGACGCCAGGCGAAGCCGTCGGAGGACGGGTCGTCCCAGTTCTCGGCGAGTTCGAGGATCTGCCCGTGCTTGTTGAGGTTGCGCGGGTTGGCCTCGTCGGCACCGGCCTTGCCGGGCTTGCCGCGGTCGGTGTTGTTGGTGAGCGCGACGTAGACGCGGCCGGTGCGCGGGGACGGCTCGACGTCCTCGGGGCGGTCCATCTTGGTGGCGCCGACCTTGTCGCCGGCGAGGCGGGTGAAGACGTACACCTCCTCGGCGGTCATGCCGGGGACGTGCGAGACGTTGCCGGTGGCGAGCGGGATCCACACGCCGGAGCCGTCGAACTCACCGTCGGCGGGGTGCTTTCCGGTGCCGTCGATCTCGGCGGCCGGGGAGTCGCCGGTCAGCTTGGCGACGTACAGCGTGCCCTCGTCGAGCAGGGTGAGGTTGTGCGCGCGGGCGGCCCGCGAGTTCCCCTTCTTCATCCGCCTGCTGGAGACGAACTTGTAGAAGTAGTCGAACCGCTCGTCGTCGCCCATGTAGACGACGGGACGGCCGTCGGCGGTGAGGCGGGGCTGCGCGGCCTCGTGCTTGAAACGGCCGAGCGCGGTGCGCTTCTTGGGGGTGGATTCGGGGTCGTAGGGGTCGAGTTCGACGACCCAGCCCTGGCGGTGGACCTCGTTCGGCTCCTGCTTGAGGTCGAAGCGCTTGTCGAACCGCTCCCACTTGCGCTCGGTGGCGCCGGTGCCGACGCCGTAGCGCTTGTCGGTGACGCTGGAGCCGTTGGCGAAGTACTGGTTGAAGTTCTCCTCGCCGTGGAGGGTGGTGCCCCACGGGGTGGTGCCGCCGGCGCAGTTGTTGAGCGTGCCGAGGACGATGCGGCCCCGGGGGTCGGCGGACGTCTTCAGCAGGTCGCTGCCGGCGGCCGGGCCGGTCAGCTCGAACCGGCTCGTCGTGTGCAGGCGGCGGTTGAGGTGGTGGCGGGAGACCGGGGTGAGCCTGCCGGTACGGCGCTCCTCCTGGACGACGACGACCGACAGGCCGTGCGCGGCCCAGGCGATCTCGACCTGCTCGCGGGTCGGGTTGGCGGCGTCGTAGTCGCGGAACATCAGGACTTCGTCGGTGTACTCGTGGTTCGCGACGAGGACCTGGCGGTCGTGCTCCCCGCGCAGCGGCAGCAGGGAGAGGAAGTCGTTGTTGTAGCCGAACTGCCCGGCCTGGGCCCTGGCCGACTGCTTGTCGGAGTCGAAGGCGGGGGCGCCGCGGAGGATGGGCTCGCCCCAGCGGATGACGACGTTCTGTGCGTAGCCGGAGGGGACGGTCACCTTGTCGGCGGTGTTGGGGGCGACGGGGGTGAAGCGGAGACCGCGGGCGCCGTCGGCCTTGCCGTGGCCGTGCCCGTGCCCGTGGCCGTACGCCTCCGGTCCGGCGACGGCCTCGGGCGCGGCGCCGAGGGTGACGGCGCTTCCGGCGGCGGAGGCGACGGTCACGACGGCGGCGGCGCGGAGCGCCGAACGGCGGGAGAGGACACCGGCTATGACGTCGCCGGCGTACTCGTTGTCGCTGGTGTTCGGGACCTCCTGGAAGCAGGCGTCACCGCAGCGGTAACGGCAGGTGAGAGCGGAACGACCGCTTCCGTGCGGGTTCGTGCTCAGCAGCGGCAGCAGTTTGCGCACTTCGTCCTCCTCCGGCGCACACTGCGCCGACATGGTGTCGGGTAGTCCTTCGGCGGCGACGCTAAGTGCGCACGTCTGCACGGGGACTGCGGTGGAGTGAACGCCGGATGAATGCACGGCAACCGGGGGCGACCGGGTCGCCGAGGAGGGGAGGGGTGGCCGCTAACCTTACGTGTCCGCCCTGGCCAGGGATGAACGTCCCGAAACGCCCAGTACGGACATTCACACGCACCCCACTCATGCGAAAGGGTTCGCCCATGGGTATTCGGAGCATGCTGCGCAAGGTGTTCGGCCGAGACGTCGAGGACTCCCCGGCGACCTCCTCCGTCGTCCCGCCCCAGTCGCGTGAGACCACGTCGACGGGGACGGCGACGGAGCCGACCGCGGAAACGGCGCCGGAGCCGGCCGCGGCGTCGCTGCCGGAACCGGCCAGGTCGACGGAGACGGCCGGGGGCGGGACGGGAACGGTGTCCGGGTCCGGGACGGTTTCCGGGTCCGGGAACACGTCGGAGGCGGTGGCGCGCAGGGCTGCGGACGACCTGGTGGCGGCGTCGTTCGACAACCCGCAGATCCCCCGGGCCCGGGCGAAGACGCCGTCGCCTACGACGGAGCCGACGGTTGCGGTGACGGAGCCGGCGGTGGCCTCAGCGGAACCGACGGTGGCCGGGGCGGGTGCGGTGGAGACACCGGTCGCGGAGGCGGCCGCGGCGGAGACGCCTGCGGTGGAGACGCCGGCCGCGGAGGCGGAGGTGCCTGCGACGACGGAGGCGGGTACGCCCGAGGCCGCCGGGACGGAGGCTCCCGCCGCCGACGCGGGCGCGGCTGAGGCCGTCGAGGCCGACGCCGATGCGACCGAGGCCGTTGCGCCCGCACAGGCGGAGGCGCCGGTCGACACGGCCGAGGCGAACGCTGGGGGCGAGACCGACGCGGTCGAGGCCGTGGCGACCGCCGAGGACGACACCGAGACCACCGAGACCACCGGGGCCGACACCGCCGCAGCCGACGCACGCGGTGAGGCCGCCGAGGTCGAGACGGCCGCTGACACCACCCCCGTGGTGGAGCCGGTCGAGGAGCCGCAGGCCGAGCAGGCGGCCCCGGTCGAGGCCGTCGCCGACGGCGTCCCCGTCGCGGAGCCGAAGGTCGAGGAACCGAAGGTCGAGGAGCCCGCGCCTGTAGCCGCCGCGCTCGCCGCCGAGCCGGAGCCGGCCGCCGAGGAGCCGAAGGCCGCGACCATCGAGGCCGCCGACACCGCAGCGGTCGCGGAGCCCGTCGAGGAGCCGCAGGCCGAACAGCCCGCGCCCGCCGCCGTCCTCGCCGCCGAGCCGGAGCCGGCCGCCGAGGAGCCGAAGGCCGAGACCGTCGAGGCCGCCGACACCGCAGCGGTCGCGGAGCCCGTCGAGGAGCCGCAGGCCGAACAGCCCGCGCCCGCCGCCGTCCTCGCCGCCGAGCCGGAGCCGGCCGCCGAGGAGCCGAAGGCCGAGACCGTCGAGGCCGCACCGGCCGAGGTCGTCGAGACCGAGCCCGTCGCCGCCGACACCACCCCCGTGGTGGAGCCGGTCGAGGAGCCGCAGGCCGAGCAGGCGGCCCCGGTCGAGGCCGTCGCCCCCGTCGAGGAGCCGAAGACCGAGCAGCCCGAGCCCGTCGCCGCGTTCGCGGCCGCCACCGCGCCGGAGACGGCCGTCGAGGTCGAGGCCGCCGACACCGCCCCGGTCGCGGAGCCCGTCGAGGAGCCCGCGCCCGCCGCCGTACTCGCCGCCGAGCCGGAAGCGGCCGCCGAGGAGCCGCAGCCCGAGCCCGTCGAGCCCGCCCTCGTCGCCGCGCCGCTCGCCGCCGCGCCCGCGCCCGCCGCCGCGCTCGCACAGCCGGCCGCCCTCCCCGCCCACCTCGTGGACGCGCACACCGCCGCCGCCGCGGCGCTCGGGGACCAGGGGCTCGCCGGTGCTCGGGCCGCCGTGTATCTCGTGGTCGACCGGTCCGGGTCGATGCGCGGGTACTTCAAGGACGGGTCCGTGCAGCGGCTCGCCGAGCAGGTGACCGCGCTCGCGGCACACCTCGACGAGGACGCCACCGTCACCACCGTGTTCTTCTCCACGGACATCGACGGCACGGTCGACCTGACCCCCGCCGGCCTCACCCCCACCCGCATCAACGAGGTCAACGCCACCCTCGGCCGCCTGGGCCGGACCAACTACCACCGCGCCGTCGGTCTGGAAGACGACCAGGGCGCCCTCTCCCGCGCCCCGGGCGACCGCCCGCACACCGCCACCGTGGGCCGCCGCGATCGACCGCACGATGGACAGGCCGAGCCCGGCGCCCGGCCCCATCCGGTCCCGCCCCTCGCCGCGCCGGAACGGCTCGAAGAGGCCCGCCACCTCGTCGGGCGGGACGACCGGCCCCGTGTTGGTCACGGTCAGCACCCCGGCCTCGGCCCGTACCTCCACCGTCCCGCCCGGCAGGTTGTGGGCGACGGCGTTCACGACGAGGTTCCGCGCGAGCTGCCCGAGCAGCACCCGGCTGCCCCGAACGAGCCCGCCGTCGCCCACCACGTACGCGTCCGCCCACTCCTCCGCGGCGATCTCCCCGAGCGGCACGTCCTCCCGTTCGGCCAGTCCCCGCTCGCTGCGGGCGAGCAGCAGCAGGCCGTCGATGAGGCGCTCGCTGCGGCGGTTGGCGTCGAGGAGCACCTGCCGGACCTCGCAGTCCTCGTCGAGGCCGACCTGGATCGCGACCCGCTGGGTGGCGAGCGGGGTGCGCAGCTCGTGGGAGGCGTTGGCGATGAACCGGCGCTGGCTGTCGAAGGCGGCCTCCAGGCGCCCGAGGAGCGCGTCGATCGTGTCGCCGAGTTCCTTGAGCTCGTCGTCGGGCCCGCGGACGGCGATCCGGTCGTGCAGATTGCGTTCGGAGAGGCGTCCGGCGCGGGCGGTCATCTCGTGGACGGGCCGCAGCACGCGCCCGGCGGTCCACCAGCCGACGACGACGGCGCAGCAGGCCATGACGAGCAGGGCGAGGCTCGACCACATGAGCATCTGCTCGCCGGCGGCCCGGCTGATGTCGTCTCCCAGCTCGTACGCCTCGACGGCCGCCACCTGGTCGGCGCGGGCGACGATCGCGTTCGTCTCGTCGTGCGTGCCGGCGAGGACGAGCAGGTTCACCACGAGCAGCAGTACGGTCCCGAGGACGAGGAAGGCGCCGCCGTACACGAGCGCGATCCGCGTCCTGATGGTGGACCCGGCCCCCAGGTACCCCGCCGCGCCGCCACCGGGCGCCACGTGCGCCCCCGTCACAGCCGGTACCCCACGCCCTGCACGGTCCTGATCAGCGCCGGCTCGCCGAGCTTCGCCCGCAGCTTGCTCATGCAGACGCGGACGGCGCCGGTGAAGGGGTCGGCGTGGACGTCCCAGGCGCGGTCGAGGAGTTCCTCGGCGGAGACGGCCGCCCCGTCGGCCTCCAGGAGGATCTGGAGCACGGAGAACTCCTTGGGGGAGAGGTCGAGGTCGCGGCCGTCGCGGTGCGCGGTGCGCCGGGCGGTGTCCACGCGGAGCCCGTAGCGCTCCAGAAGCGGGGGCAGCGGCGGCCGGGCGGAGCGGCGCCGCAGCGCGCGGACCCGGGAGACCAGCTCGGGGAACTCGAAGGGCTTGCCGAGGTAGTCGTCGGCGCCGAGGTCGAGCCCTTCCACCCGGTCCTCGACGCCGGCGGCGGCGGTCAGCATGAGGATGCGGGTCGGGGAGCCCCCGGCGACGAGCCGCCGGGCGACGTCGTCGCCGTGGACGCGCGGCAGGTCGCGGTCGAGGACGAGCACGTCGTACGGGTGGAGGCCGAGGTGGTCGAGGGCGGCGTCGCCGCTGTGGACGGTGTCGACGGCGAAGCCCGCGCGCCGCAGGCCGGTGGCGAGGAGCTCGGCGAGGGGGCGTTCGTCCTCGGCTACCAGTACGCGCATGGACTCCATCCTCCTCACCTCGCCCCCGGCCCCGGCGCCGGGGGTTTATCGAGGTGAAGGGAGCTTCGTCGGGCCGTTAGGATTTCGACCATGGCGGCCACTGGATCCGAGAAGCAGGGGGCGAAGGCGTTTTACGTCACGACCCCCATTTACTACGTCAACGACGCTCCTCACCTGGGCCACGCCTACACGACCGTCGCAGGCGACGTGCTCACGCGCTGGCACCGTCAGCGCGGCGAGAAGGTGTGGTACCTCACCGGCACGGACGAGCACGGTCAGAAGATCATGCGCACGGCCGAGGCGAACGACGTCACGCCCCAGGCCTGGTGCGACAAGCTCGTGGAGGAGGCGTGGAAGCCCCTCTGGGAGCACCTGAACATCGCGAACGACGACTTCATCCGCACCACGCAGAAGCGTCACACCGACCGCGTCCAGGAGTTCGTGCAGGACCTGTACGACAAGGACGAGATCTACAAGGGCGGCTACGAGGGCCCGTACTGCGTGGGCTGTGAGGAGTACAAGCTCCCCGGCGATCTCATCGAGGCCGAGGACGGCACGAAGCTGTGCGCCGTCCACAAGAAGCCGGTGGAGATCCTCAAGGAGGAGAACTACTTCTTCAAGCTGAGCGCGTACGGCCCGAAGCTCCTGGAGTTCTACGAGGCGAACCCGGGCTTCATCCAGCCGGAGTCGGCCCGCAACGAGGTCGTGAACTTCGTCAAGCAGGGCCTGGAGGACCTCTCCATCTCGCGCTCCACGTTCGACTGGGGCGTCCCGGTGCCGTGGGACGAGAAGCACGTGATCTACGTGTGGATCGACGCGCTGCTGAACTACGCGACGGCCGTCGGATACAACGAGAACCCGGAGAAGTTCGACGAGACGTTCCCGGCGAACGTCCACCTCATCGGCAAGGACATCCTGCGCTTCCACGCGGTGATCTGGCCGGCGATGCTGATGGCGCAGGGCCTGCCGGTCCCGGGCCGGGTCGCGGCCAACGGCTGGCTGATGGTCGGCGGCGAGAAGATGTCGAAGTCGAACCTGACCGGCATCAAGCCGCAGGACCTGACCTCGCACTTCGGCGTGGACGCGTACCGCTGGTACTTCCTGCGGGCGATCGCGTTCGGCCAGGACGGCTCGTTCTCGTGGGAGGACTTCTCCGCCCGCTACACGTCCGAGCTGGCGAACGACTACGGCAACCTCGCCTCGCGCGTGGCGGCCATGGTCGGCAAGTACTTCGGCGGCGCGCTGCCGGCCTCGACGGCGGACGGCGACGCGGAGAAGGCGGTCCAGGACGGCCTGGCGAAGGCGGTCGCGATCGCCGACGCGAAGATCGGCGAGGAGCTGGACTTCCAGGGCGGCATCCTGGCGATCTTCGACTTCGTGAAGCAGGTCAACGGCTACATCACGGAGCAGGAGCCGTGGAAGGTCGCGAAGGACGAGTCGGAGGAGGGCAAGGCCCGCCTCGCGACGATCCTCTACACGGCGGCGGAGTCGCTCCGCGCGGTCGCGGTCCTGCTGAACGCGATCATGCCGGAGACCTCGCAGGCGCTGTGGGACTCGCTGGGCGCGGAGGCGTCCCTGGGCGCCCTGGCGGCGCAGCCGGTGCAGTCCGCCGGGACGTGGGGCCAGCTGCCCGCGGGCGCGACGGTGACGAAGGGCGCGGTGCTGTTCCCGCGCCTGGAGGAGAAGAAGGACTGACGTCCGCAGGTCGTACGACGAAGGCCGCCACGCCCCGGGTGCTCCGGGGGTGGCGGCCTCTTTCGTCTGTCAGGCGAGGACGAGGGCGGCGACGGCGGGGGCCATGTAGACGAGCGGGAAGGCGGCGTGGCCGTAGGCGCGGGCCCGGAGCACGGTGATCACGGCGCCGGTGAAGTAGAGGACGAGACCGATCGCGGCGAGGGTGCCGATGACCGGCACCCAGAACCCGACGACGAGCCCGACGGCCCCGGCGGCCTTGGCGGCACCGAGCAGGTTCCACCAGGACCGGGGCACGCCGTAGGCGGCGAGCGGCTCGACGACGAACGCGGCCCGGAAGAAGATCGCGGCTCCGGAGAACCCGGCCATGAACGCGGCGACGGCGGTGACGACGACGGCGGTGGTGGACATCTCGGTGAACATCACGGGCTCCTTCAGCCTCTCTGCGCCCGCCTCGACCGAGCCGGACACAGCACTGACGGAGCGGGGAGGAGATGTGTGACAGCCCGCGCGAAGAAGTTCGGAGAACCGGGCGCGGGGTCAGCCGGCCATCGCGTACGAGACGAAGCCGGCCCAGGTGCCGGGGAGGAACGCGAGCTGCGGACCGCCTAGGTTCTTGGAGTCGCGGACGTGGACGGTGGCGGGGGTGGTGGCCACCTCGACGCAGGACTCACCGTCGGTTCCGCCGCTGTAGCTGCTCTTGAACCACGCGAGTTCGGAGGCATCCCCGGCGGAGGCCTTGTGGATCATGTTTCTCCCAGCAGTTGCTCAATGAAGGCCAGCGACTCCCTCGGCGAGAAAGCCTGCGCCCGGATGGTGCCATATCGCAGCTCAAGGATGCGGAGCTGCTTGGGATCGGTGATCGGTCGCCCGCTGAACGCGCCGTCTGAGCGCCCCACCGCCGTACCGTCCGGAAACTTCAGCAGCTCGATCCTGCCGTCCAGACCTGGGTGAGCCTCAGTATTCGTCGGCATGACCTGAAGTGTGACGTTGCGCAACCGCCCCACATCCAGCAGATGTTCGAGCTGCCGTCGCCACACCATTGTGCCCCCGACCTGTCGGCGCAACGGTGCCTCTTCCAGCACGAAGTGAATGGACGGAGCCGGGCCTCGCTCGAAGACCGATTGACGAGCCACACGAGCGGCCACCATGCGCTCCACATCGTCCGGCGAGTACGGGGGCTGCGCCGCCTCGATCACGGCCCTGGCATGCTCCGGCGTCTGCAACAGACCGGCGATGATGTTGCACTCGTACACCCCGATCTCCACCGCCTTCGCCTCCATCTGGGCCAGGGCTCGTACCTTCTTCGGGTACCGAACCTTGCCCACGTCCTCCTTCATGGCCGAGAGCAGGCCACCCGCCCCCAACACCTCGTCGGCCTTGTCCAGAAACTCCGGGCGGGGAATCCGGTTGCCACTCTCGATCTTGTAGACGAGGTCCTCGCCGTAGCCCGTGGCCGTACCCAGCTCGGCTGCCCGCATTCCCACCGACTCCCTCCGCAGCCTCAACTGCCTTCCCACGGTGGCGACGACGGCCACACCCCAGTCGTCGTCCGGGTCGACCTCCCACCCCGGTTCGTCCGCCTCGGTCTTGAGCCGCTGTACCGCACCATCCACCGACATACCGCACCCTTCCCTCGCCCCTTCATGGCGCGACGCCCCTACCCGTGAAGGGGGTCCGGACAGCCCGGACAGCAGTGGACCAGCACCGGACAGTCACCGTACGCATCGACGTCGTTACTGTTCAGGCTAGGCGGGGGCGGCCACGCTCGGTGATGTGAATCAGCAGAACATCACCCAAGTACACGGGTCCATCCAGCACTTCAGCGTGCTGCTGTCCCCCACGCCCCGAGGGGCCCGGCTCGCCAGACTGCTGGCCGTTGAGTGGATGCGGGATCAGGAGGTGCCGTACGGCGTGACGGATTCGGCGACACAGGTGGTCGCCGAGCTGGCGGCGAACGCGGCGACGCACGGCCGGGTCGCCGGCCGGAGCTTCCGCCTTGCCGTTGTGACACACCCGGGGGTGCTCCGGGTAGAGGTGACGGACACGCAGGGAGAGCAGCTGCCACGAGCCAAACCGGCAGACTCGGAAGGCGAGTCGGGGCGGGGCCTTCTCTTGGTGGAGGCGCTGGCCGACCGGTGGGGGGTGGACCGGGGTCCGGCACCCCGGAAGACTGTCTGGGCGGAACTCGACCTGCCTCACCGCTGACCTGCGAAGACGTAAGTGGCACCGGCGCCCGGGAACGCGGGCTCCGGTGCGGCGGGCGATCTCCCCAAGGACGACCACGAGGGGAAAGAAACCGGACCGAACCCCACCCCTCCGCCCCTCTGAGGACGCGCTCACCCGCTTGAGTGAATATGCCCAAACGGACTGGCCATGGGGCCGGTTGGTTGATCTACGCTCAGCGCGACACACCACATCACTGCTGACATATGTCGGCCCCCGCCGGGACGGCAATCCCGAAGCGAGGGCCTGACCACCAAGGAAGTCGCCCTTCCCGATGGATACTCAGAACACTAACGCGCGCCCGCCTGCCCAGTCCCGTAGCGACGGGAAGTCGCACGTCTCGTCGTGCGGCGGCGTGACGCACGAGAACGCCCGACACACCACCCGTTTCACGGTGATCGGCAACCACCTCGCGCAGCACGCCTCGCTGTCGCTGGTCGCGATCGGCCTCGCCGCGCACATCCAGTCGCTGCCAACCGGATCAGCGGTCGACATCAAGACCCTCGCCGCCCGGTTCCCGGAGGGAACGACCCGGATCGCCAGGGCGCTGCGGGAGCTGGAGGCCCACGGCTATCTGCGGCGCACGAAGGAACGGACGGAGCGCGGGCGGGTGGTGACGCGCACGGTGTCATGCAACCGACCGGGCCGCACGGGCGACGGGCAACGCCGTACGAGCGCGGCGAGGGGCGAGGCCCCGCCGAAGAGGCCGGAGGCGGAACCTCCACCACGACGACGCGAACCGAGCAGGCGGACGGCCCTGCCGCCGGTCCCGCAACCGGCGTACTCGACGCCCGACCTCCTCCGCACAGCAATCGGTGTCCTGTCCGGCCTCCGCCGCACGGACCCCCGCCTACTGATCTCCGAGAACGACGCGGAGCACCTGGCACACGGCGTGGCGACCTGGCTGGAACGCGAGTACGCGCCCGAATCCGTCCACCGGGCACTGACCGCCGCGCTCCCCCAGGAACCCCTCAGACGCCCCGCAGCGCTCCTGGCCCACCGCCTGACGGCCCAACTGCCACCCCTGCCCCCCTTCCGCACACCCGAGCAGCCGTCCGTCCGCCACC
>NZ_RDBH01000114.1:544631-557135 GCF_008042145.1 Streptomyces sp. adm13(2018) | reverse complement strand
GCCACCGGCGGGAAGACCATTCCGTCCGCACTGCCCGCGTCCAGCGCGACCCCGCCCGYSCCGSGCAGCATCGGCACCGGACGGACGGCCTCGCCGAGGCCCGGCGGGAGTTTGCGCGGTTGCTCGGCGAATTCCGGCGTACGGCCGTGCTGGTGCCGTTCGACGACCAGGACAGCCTGTGGACCGCGGACTTCAACGGGGTGCGGTGGATCTGCGCCTTCTCCGACGAGGAGGCGCTGGCGCGGTTCGCGGCGGCCCGGGGGGACACCGGTCGAGAGTGGACGTACCGCACGATCCTGGGCGCGCGCCTGCTCGACGTGATGGTGCCGATGCTGCCCGGCCCGGGCGGGGTCGCGCTGGACGCGGGCAGTGCGGACGGAATGGTCTTCCCGCCGGTGGCGGGCATCGTCCCGGACGAGGCGGCGGTGGATCTCGGGGAGACAGTGGATGTCGGGGGAACGGGGACACGATGAGCGGAAACGAGCCTGATCTCGCGGCGCCGGCGGCGGCACTCGCGGAGGTGGCGAAGGGCATCGACCTGGCGCACGCCGAGCTGAAGGAACTCGGCATGGTCGGGGAGGCGTCGACGGGTCGCGGGTTCTCCGATCTCGCCCTCTCCGGGCTGGAGTTGGGGCACGGCGGACTGACGTCCGAGTTCGAGACGTTCTGCGACCGGTGGGAGTGGGGCGTCCGCGCCCTCACCCAGCGCGGAAACGGCTTCGCGCAGGCGGTCGGCCTGTCGGCGGGGTCGTTCGCCGAGCAGGAGCGGTACATCAAGGACTCGATCAAGGTCGGGGTGAACTCCCTCAACGGGAACCCGCACCTCTCCGAGGACGAGGTGAAGCAGAAGAGCTGGGACAGCATCCGCGACCAGCAGACGTGGGACGGGGCCGACTGGAGCCCGGAGTCGTTCGAGGGCGCCCACGAAGAGGTCAAGCAGACCTGGAAGAACACCGTGTACGACGTCGAGGACTCCATGCTCGACGGACTGGAACGGACGGGCGCGATCGACCCGGAGCGACGGGACGGGGCCGACCAGCGGCTCAAGGACCTCCTTGATCCCGACCAGGCGACCATCGACCAGGCCGAACAGCCGCGGTGGGGGGAGAACCGCTGATGGTGGACTGGGGAGGGCTGGTCGACAAGGGCATCGACAAGATCGGTGACGGCATCGACAAGGGCAAGGAGATCGTCGGCGAGGGCGTCGACTACGTGACCGACAAGGCCGGCCAGGGCCTGGACAGGATCGGCGCCCACGACATCGCGGACTCGGTCGAGGACTGGGGCGACGAGACGGCGGCCTCCCTCGGCGCGTCGGTCGGGGAGCAGCAGCTCGGGCAGACCGAGGAAGCGGACGAGCTGATCCACGGCAAGCCGGAGAAGATCGCCGGGGCGGTGAAGAACCTCCGGGACTTCCGACGCGCGTTCGACCTGGTCGGCAGCGGCATGCGGAAGCTGGACTCCGGCCATTGGAAGGGCGAGGCGGCGGACGCGTTCCGGGAGAGGTTCTCGACCCTGCCGACGGACTGGCTGCACGCGGCGGACGCCATGGAGAACGCGGCCAAGGCGCTGGAGACGTACTCCAGGGCCGTCGTGAGCGCGCAGGGCAAGGCGCGGGAGGCGATAGCCCTCTACAAGGAGGGCGACGGGGACTCCAAGGCGGCGGTCGACTCGTACAACAAGAAGGTCGACGCGTACAACGCGGCCCGTACCGGCGACAGTCCGCTGCCGGACCCGGGGGCCTTCACGGACCCCGGGAAGGCCAAGCGGCAGCGGGCCAAGGAGATCCTGGACGACGCGCGGAAGGCCCGGAACGAGGCCGGGGACACCGCGAAGGCGGCGGTCGCCGCCGCACTCGCGCACGCGCCGAAGGAGCCCACGGGCCGCGAGCGGGCCAAGCTGGAGCTGATGGACTACGGCCTGGGCCAGGGCATCGAGCTGGCCCACTTCGGCGGCGGAGTCGTCAAGGGCACGGCCGGCCTCCTCAACTTCGTCCGCTCGGTGAACCCGGTGGACCCGTACAACCTGACCCACCCGGCGGACTACTACAAGGGCGTCAACACGACGCTCGCCGGCCTGGTGTCCACGGCGGCGAACCCGGACCGGGCCCTGAAGAACGCCTGGGACGCGGCGAAGGGCGACCCGTCGGAGTTCCTCGGCCGACTGGTGCCGGAGATGCTGGGGACGAAGGGCGCGGGGGTGATCCGGGGAGGTCTGCGCGCCGGGCTGAAGGACGCGGCCAAGCACCGCCCGGACGCGGGGAAGACGATCGCCGACGGTCCGGGCAGCAGCCGGAAGGACCACGAGAAGGACCCGCCGACCGCCTGCAAGCAGGGCAAGGAGACCCGGTGCGAGAAGGACCCCGTCGACATCGCCTCGGGTCGGGTCCTCCTGCCGCAGACCGACATCACCCTGCCCGGCTCGCTCCCCCTCGTCTTCCGGCGCACCTTCGACTCCTCGCGCCGCTCGGGCCGCTGGTTCGGCCCGACCTGGTCGTCGACGGTGGACCAGCGCCTGGAGGTCGACGCGGAGGGGGTGGTCTTCAGCTGCGACGAGGGCAGCCTGCTCGCGTACCCGCACCCGGCGCCCGGCGTCCCGGTCCTGCCCACGCACGGCAGGCAGTGGCCGCTGGACCGGGTCGAGGACGGCTACACCGTGACGGACCCGGACAGCGGCACGGTCCGCCACTTCGCCGACCACGGTGAGGGACTCGCCCTCCTGGCCCAGATCGACGACCGCAACGGTCGCTGGATCGCCTTCGAGCACGACGAGACGGGCGCCCCGACGGCGATCGTCCACCACGGCGGCTACCACCTGAAACTCACGACGGACGAGGGCCGGGTGACGGCCCTCCACCTCGCGGAGGCGGCGGCGGACGGCTCCGACCAGGAGATCCTGCGCTACGGCTACACGGCCGGCCACCTGACCGAAGTCATCAACTCCTCGGGCGTGCCCCTTCGCTTCGGCTGCGACGAGCACGGCCGCATCACCTCGTGGACCGACACCAACGGCAGCCACTTCGACTACGTCTACGACGACCAGGACCGCTGCACCTACCAGTCGGGCACGAACGGACACCTGGAGACCACGTTCACCTGGGACGACGTCGACCCCGTGACGGGCCTCCGCACGACGTCCCTCACCGACGGACTGGGCCACACCAAGCGCCACGTGATCAATGACCTCGCCCAGGTCGTGGCGGAGATCGACGAGCTGGGCGCAGTCACCCGCTTCACGTACGACCGCCGCAACCGGCTGCTGTCCCGGGCGGATGCGCTGGGGAACGTCAGCTCCTTCACCTACGACGAGCAGGGCCGCCTGACAGTGGCGGAGCGCCCTGACGGGCGGCAGGCCCGAGTCGAGTACGACGAACTCGGGCTCCCCATAGGCATCGTCGGCACCGACGGCAACGTCACCCGCCAGACTTTCGACGAGCACGGCAACCGCACGTCGGTGGCGAATCCCACGGGCGCCCGGACCGAGTTCACGTACGACGAGTCGGGCCGGCTCACCTCGACGACGGATCCGCTCGGCGCGACCACCCTGCTCGTCCTGGACATCCGTGGCCTTCCCGTCCAGATCACTGATCCGCTGGGCGCCACCACCCGCTACGAGCACGATGCCTTCGGCCGTCCCATTCGGTTCACCGACGCTCTCGGCTCCGAGACCCGGATGGAGTGGACGGTCGAAGGCCTGCCGTCGCGCCGGACGGAACCCGACGGCACGACGCAGTCCTGGACGTACGACGGCGAAGGCAACTGCCTCAGCCACACCGACGCGATGGGCGCCACGACGCACTTCACGTACGCCGACTTCGACCTGCTGACATCCCGAACGGGCCCGGACGGTGTCCGCTACGAGTTCTCCCACGACACGAACCTGCGGCTGACGCGGGTGACGAATCCGCATGGTCTTACCTGGGACTACAGCTACGACGCGACGGGGCGTCTGGAAGCGGAGACGGACTTCGACGACCGGACACTGAGCTACACGTATGACGCGGCTGGGCACCTGGTTTCGCGCACGAACGGTCTCGGCCAGTCCGTCAGCGTCACGCACAACCGACTCGGGCAGGTCGTCCGCAAGGAGGTCGACGGCGGGGCGGTCACGACGTTCGAGTACGACATCTCGGACCAGCTCGCGATAGCCACGGGCCCGGACGCGAGGCTTGAGCGTCTTCGCAACCGCCACGGGCTCCTCCTCTCCGAGACCGTGAACGGCCGGACGCTCTCCTTCACCCACGACGCGGTGGGCCGGCGGACGGGGCGGACGACCCCAAGCGGCTCGACGAGCACTTGGTCGTACAACGAGGCGGGGCGTCGGACGGAGCTGATCACCTCGGGCCGTACGCTGACTTTCGACCTTGATCTCCTGGGACGCGAAACCTCCCGACATGTCGGCGACTTCGCCGCCCTCACCTCTTCATTCGACACGATGGGCCGCCTCACCGAGCAGGACGTCACCGGCCGCGCGGGTAACCGGCTCCAGCACCGTGAGTACGCCTACCGCGCGGACGGCGGACTCGTGGGCATCACCGATGAGCTGTCGGGCGCCCGCAGCTTTGAGCTGGACGTCTCGGGCCGCGTCACGGCTGTGCGGGCGAACAACTGGACGGAGCGGTACGCCTACGACGGCGCCGGCAACCAGACGGAAGCCTCGTGGCCGTCCGCCCACCCGGCCCACTCCTCGACAGGCCCTCGTACGTACCAGGGGACCCGCATCACCGGCGCCGGGTCCGTCCGCTACGAACACGACGCCCAGGGCCGCATCGTCCTGCGCCAGAAGACCCGTCTCTCGAAGAAGCCGGACACCTGGCACTACGAGTGGGACGCCGAGGACCGTATGACCTCGGTGACGACCCCGGACGGTACGGTCTGGCGATACGCGTACGACCCTCTGGGACGTCGGATATCGAAGCAGTCCCCCGGTGAGACGGTGCACTTCACCTGGGACGGCACGACCCTCTGCGAGCAGACGACCGAAGACATCACGCTCACGTGGGACCACGCGGGCCTGCGGCCGCTGGCGCAGACAGAACGCCGCGCCGACTCCACCGATGAGCGTTTCTTCGCCATCGTCACGGACCTGATCGGCACCCCGTCGGAACTCGTCGACGAGTCGGGCGACGTGGCCTGGCGCACGCGCAGCACTCTCTGGGGCACGACGACGTGGAACCGCGACGCCACGGCGTACACACCACTCCGCTTCCCGGGGCAGTACTTCGACCCGGAATCGGGCCTCCACTACAACCACTTCCGCTACTACGACCCGGAATCGGCCCGCTACCTCTCCCAGGACCCGCTGGGCCTGGCGCCGGCTGACAACCCTGCGACCTATGTCCAGAACCCACATACCTGGGCCGACCCGTTGGGGCTGTCCCCGTGCCCTGACCTACCGGAGGGAGCCGAGCCCGCAGGAGGCAACGTTCCAGGGGACCCTCGTGGATACAGCAAGCCTTCGATCGGACGCTATGACTACTCCTGGTCGAACTACGACGAGGCGATCGCAGCTGCCCGGCAGCACGCAGGAGGCGACCTGGGGCCTGATTCGATCAAGATGTACGACCGCAGCCCCACCCAGGGGGAGGGCACTGGGACTCTGATCGGCGAGCAGACTCCCGATCGAATCCGGGGGTGGCGCATCGACGGAGCGGACGGACACATTAATTTCTGGGACTGGTCCGGAGGGAAGAAGGGAAGTGGCGGAGTGTACGGTCACGACTGGTTTCCCGCGGACCCGTCCACGCCCGGATCGCGATACATCGGATGGGCTCCCTGGCAGGACAACGACGGGAACGTCCTGGAAGGAAACTGACGAAGCACCTGAAGGTGCGCCGCACGGAGAGATCAGGGGTTCGCATGCCGCCCAAGCTCGCCAGCACCATCGAAGCACTGGGAGCCGAGAGCAGGCCGGAGATGTTCGACGAGTTCGTTCGGGCCATCGGGGGGTCCTTGAGCGACCTGGTCGGGATTCGCCACAACGCGGAGGGACGGACCGACCTGTCGGAGGCGACCGTCTCGGAGCTCCGTACCGCCGTGGAGGCTCTCCTCCAGGGGGCCGGCGAGAGCGTGCTGGTCGCCTGGCCGGCGGACCGAGTAGCCGCCAGAATCCGCGTCGCGCTCCTGCTTGAGTCGATCGATGACCTCTGGTATCCCGCGATGGACGACCTCGTCGTCCTCACTGACGAGCCCGAGCCCACCGTCGTAGTCCTGGATCACGAGGAGCAGCTCACCTGCACGCGGATTCGGGTCTGACGAGAGTGGCGATGGCCAGGAGCCGGGTGCAGCGGTCAGTCGCTTCGGGACTACGGTGGGACGCGGACCGCCCTCACGTCCGACGCATCCCCGGGCGAGGGAATCCGTTCGAGACACTGTTCGACCTCGTGGCACGATGTACGGCATGACGACCAACCGAAAGGTCCATGCCGCGTAGACGGCCAGGACGCATCCGGGCAGCAACCCCGGACCGGCAGCAGTCACCACACCCAAGGTCGGCCATCGACGGCCTATCCTCGCGGACGTTGTCCGAGATCGTTCGCCTCGAACGCACGCGGAACTACCTGCAACCGGGGGACGTCAGCTCAGCCTTCCGCTTGTGGAAGGACTACGTCCACCGGCCCACGCGTGAGCTCTGGCACGACGACGAGTTCGGCAACGTGCACTGGTACTGCTGCGGCAACCCTCTCGAGGGCCGTGCCCTGCTCGACGGCGTGATCCAGGCAATGTCGCTTCGCGGAGCCCGCGAAATCCGCAAGATCATCGAGAAGCTCGACTCCTTCATGGGCCCGCCCGACCCAGCGACAGACCGCCGACGATGGAGAGCGAGCTGAGTCCGTGCATCGAAGGTGCTGGTCGTCGGCGTGGCACTGCCTAAACGGCATGCGGTTGTCGCTCGGTCGTGTTGGTATCGGTCCCTATGAATGCTTACGTTCTCGACGAAGCCGACCTGACGGACAGGATGGAGCGGAACCTCGCGGAACACGCCTGCCATCTGCACCGGAGCGCGTCCACTCCATGACCGACAGTCTTGCCCGGCTTTCCGCCCTCGTGCCGACTCCGGTCGAGTCCCGCCAGAAGGACTGGGACGGGGTCGAGCACGCCATCGGGGTGGAGCTTCCCTCCGACTACAAGGAACTCGTCCGCGTCTACGGCGGAAGCAACTGGGACGACTACCTGTACGTTCTCGAACCCGGCTGCCCCAACCACCACTACGACCTCCTCACATGGGCCAGGAACCAGGCCGAAGACCTGGAAGACCTGTGGGAGTTCGAGAAGAAGCCGGTGGAGCTGGAGACGGAGGGGGCCCGGGTCGTCCCGTGGGCGGTCACGGACAACGGAGAGTGTCTCTACTGGCTCGTCGTGCCGGGGGTTCCTCCGGAGCGGTGGACCGTCATGGTGAACGAGGCACGCGGTGGACGATGGGAGCACTTCCCCATGTCCTGTACGCGATTCCTCGCGGACGCCCTCGACGGAGAGCTGCACTCGGACATCCTCTCCTCCTCGTTCCCGCTCACCGCGCACGACGTCCGCCGGCTGGGACCTGTGAGACCGCCCCTTCCCACCGACCCGGCGACGCGGCCTTCCGGACCGTTTCCTCCCTCGCTGCCCGAGAGGAACCTCCCGTGATCCGGATGGCGTTCAGCGTGCGCCCTGGGCAGGGTGAGGCCGGGGAGTTCGATCTCGGTGACGTCCTGTGCGAGGGAGAGAGCGGTACGGCGGGATCGGCGGGGCATGTTCCCGACCAGGGGATGATGATCTACCTGTCCGTGCCCCTGCTCCTCGACGCGCTCCGGCCCCTCCTCACCGCGGAGCGGAAGTCGGCCTCGTTCGTGGGCACCGGGTCCTCCTTCCGGCTCGACTTTCGGCGTGACCGCGACGCGGTCGTCACCGTGTCCGCGAACGGGACGACCGTGGGGAGTTGCCGGCCCGGCGAGCTGGCCGCGGCCGTGCTCCGGCTCGCCGAGGAACTGGAACGGCAGCTCCTCTCACAGCTTCCCGCCGAAAGCGGCGCCGCCCGTGATCTCGTCTCCTCGCTGGAGCGGTTCCGCGCCGCCGCCGCGGTGTGAGCGCCCGGGGGGATGGGGGCCCTAGCCACGTCAGGTCACGTCAGGTCTCCGGGACGCGGTTTCGCGCGGCACGTCTCATTCGGAGGGGTTCGCGACCATGTCCGCCCGCCACGGTCGGACTGCGTCGGCGCCCGGGTGACATCGGCCTCGCGGCCGCCCTTGAGGGGGCGGGGTCGTCTCGCGACGCACGGCCTTCGCCTCCGGCGTGACCCTGGTGCGCCAGGCACACACGAAGGGCCCGGACTCCCTCAGGAGTCCGGGCCCTGCCGTGCGTTCCGGTGACTACCGCGCCGCGTCCGGGTGGACCGCGTCCGTGATGTCGGTCGTCTTCTTCTCGACCGGCTTGCGGAGCTGGATGTTCAGCTCGCGCAGGCGGGACTCGTCCAGTTCCGTCGGGGCGCCCATCAGGAGGTCCTGGGCGTTGCCGTTCAGCGGGAAGGCGATCGTCTCGCGGATGTTGGGCTCGTCCGCGAGGAGCATGACGATGCGGTCGACGCCGGGGGCGATGCCGCCGTGCGGCGGGGCGCCGTACTCGAAGGCGCGGAGCATGCCCGCGAACTCCTGCTCGACCGTCTCGCGCGAGTAGCCCGCGATCTCGAAGGCCTTGAACATGATCTCGGGCTCGTGGTTCCGGATCGCGCCGGAGGAGAGCTCGATGCCGTTGCAGACGATGTCGTACTGCCAGCCGAGGACGTCCAGCGGGTCCTGGGTCTCCAGGGCCTCCAGACCGCCCTGCGGCATCGAGAACGGGTTGTGCGAGAAGTCGATCTTGCCGGTCTCCTCGTCCCGCTCGTACATCGGGAAGTCCACGATCCACGCGAAGCGGAAGACGTTCTCCTCGAAGCGGCCGGCGCGCTTGGCGGCCTCGACGCGGACCGGGCCCATGATCTTGGAGACCTCGTCGAACTCGCCCGCGCCGAAGAAGATCGCGTGGCCGGGGAGCAGGCCGAGGCGCTCGGTGAGGACCTTGACGTTCTCCTCGGTGAGGAACTTGGCGATGGGGCCGGTCAGGGCGTTGCCCTCGCCGACGCGGACCCAGGCCAGGCCCTTCGCGCCGAGGGAGACCGCGAAGTCGCCGAGCTGGTCGAAGAACTTGCGCGGCTGGTCGCCGGTGTCCGGGACGGCGAGCGCGCGGACGTGCTTGCCGGCGAAGGCCTTGAACTCCGAGCCCTCGAAGACGTCGGAGATGTCGACGAGTTCGAGGTCGGTGCGGAGGTCGGGCTTGTCGTTGCCGTACTTGAGCATCGACTCGCGGAACGGGATCCGCGGGAACGGCGAGGTGACGTGGCGACCGCCGCCGAACTCCTCGAACAGCTCCGTCATGAGCTTCTCGATCGGCTGGAAGACGTCCTCCTGCTCGACGAAGCTCATCTCGACGTCGAGCTGGTAGAACTCGCCCGGCGAACGGTCCGCGCGGGCGTCCTCGTCGCGGAAGCAGGGCGCGATCTGGAAGTACCGGTCGAAGCCGGAGATCATCAGCAGCTGCTTGAACTGCTGCGGCGCCTGCGGCAGCGCGTAGAACTTGCCCGGGTTCAGGCGGGACGGGACGACGAAGTCGCGGGCGCCCTCGGGGGAGGTCGCGGCGAGGATCGGGGTCGCCATCTCGTTGAAGCCGAGGGCCACCATCTTGGAGCGGATCGCGGCGATGACGGCGGACCGCAGCATGATGTTGCGGTGCATGCGCTCGCGGCGCAGGTCGAGGAAGCGGTACTCCAGGCGCCGCTCCTCGTTGACGCCGTCGTCGGCGTTGATGGTGAACGGGATCTGCTTGGCGGCGCCCAGGACCTCGACCGTGACGGCCTCGATCTCGATCTCGCCGGTCGACAGCTCGGGGTTGACGTTCTCCGCGCCGCGGGAGACGACCTTGCCGTCCACGCGGACGACGGTCTCCTTCGTCAGCTTGTCGAGGACCTCGGCCGCGGCGGTGCCGGGGCGGGCGACGAGCTGCGTGATGCCGTAGTGGTCGCGCAGATCGATGAAGAGGATGCCGCCCAGGTCGCGCCGATTGTGCAGCCAGCCGCTCAGCCGGACGTCGGTGCCGACGTCAGAGGCGCGGAGCTCGCCGCAGGTGTGGGACCTGTACCGATGCATCGTCGTTCATCCAGTCTTCGGGATCTCGGGTCTGGGGCGACCGCCCTGTGGCCCCTGTCACAGCAGTCACAGGACACACGGGCAGACCCACCCAGAGTACCGGCCGGGCCGGTATCGGTTTTCGAATACGCTCAGTGGCGATCTGGTGTCCGATATTCATAAAGTAGGGCAATGCGCACCGAGGACGTCCTGGCCGCGATCGCGACCGGCCTGTGGCGCTGGAACAACGCGTCCGGGATCGTCTCGCTCGACGCCGAGGCCGCCCGGCTGCTGGGGCTGCCCGCGAAACCCGTTCGGCTCACCGAGGCGGCCGTGCGCTCGCGCTTCCATCCCGTCGACTGGAACGAGATCGACGGGGTCGTGAACCTCGCCGTCGCCGAGGGGACGCTCGCCGAGGCCCGGCTGCGGATCATGGACGAGCACGGGCGGGTGATCCGGACCGTACGGAGCAGGTCGAAGCCGCTCGTCCGGGGGAACGACTACGAGCTGGTCGGCACCCTCCAGGAGGTCGCCGAGCAGCTGCCGGGGACCGCGGCGCGCACCCCCGTCACAGGCGACTGGCGCCGGTCCCGCGAGGCGTTCCTGCTGGACGCCGGGCGGGCGCTCGCGGAGGCCCGGTCGACGGCCGAGGTGCTGCGGGTGGCGGCCTCCCTGTCGATGCCGGGGTTCTCGCCGGACGGGCTCGCGGTCTTCGGGGTGGCGGGGGACCGGCTGACGGTCATCGGCCACCACGGGCACAGCGAGGGCGACGAGGGCCCGTTCTCGTCGATGTCGCTCGACACCGACTACCCGGCGGCGGAGGTCGCGCGGACGGGCCGGGCGATCTACCTGCCGAGCCCGGACGAGTACCTGCGACGCTTCCCCGTGACCTGGCCGCTCGCGCAGCGCTTCGGCCGCCGCTCCTGGGCCTTCGTGCCGCTGGTCGTCGCCGGCCGGACGATGGGGGCCTGGATGGCGGCCTTCGAGCATCCGGTGGCGTTCACCCCCGACGAGCGCTCGGTGCTGACGACGGTCGCCCGGATGCTCGCGCAGGCCCTCGCACGCGCGGGCGTGGCCGAGTCCGAGCGCGAACTGTCGCTGGGGCTCCAGCGGACGATGATGCCGGTCCTGGGGCCCGGCATCCCCGGCATCCAGGTCGCCGCGCGGTACGTGCCGACCGGCGGTGGACTCCAGGTCGGCGGCGACTGGTACGACATGATCCGGCTGCCCGGCGGCACATCCCGCACCGGCGGGCGCGGCTCCGGGCGCATCGCCCTCGTCATCGGCGACGTCCAGGGCCACGACGTGCGCGCGGCCGGGCTGATGGGCCAGCTGCGGATCGCGCTGCGGGCGTACGCCTCCGAGGGCCACCGGCCGGACGCCGTCCTCTCCCGCGCCTCGCGCTTCCTGTACGGGATCACCGACGGCGACGACGGGGAGGGCGAGGCCGGGCCGCGCTTCGCGACCTGCCTGTATCTGGAGGTCGACCTGGAGAGCGGGACCGTGGAGATCGCGCGGGCCGGGCATCCGGACCCGGCGGTCCGGATGGTCGACGGGACGGTTCTCCTCCGGCCGACCGCGGGCGGGCTGCCGCTCGGCATCGACCCCGACACCGACTACCCGACGACCCGGCTCACCCTCGAACCCGGCGAGACCCTGATGATCTGCACCGACGGCCTCCTGGAGACCGGCGGGCACGACCTCGACACCGGCTGGGAGCGGGTCCGCGGGCTGCTGGAGTCCCACGACGGCGAGGATCTGGAGGCGCTCGCCGACACGCTCGTGGAGGCCGTCCACGGCCCCGGCTCGCACCACACGACGGGGCCGCTGGCCGACCGCCGCGAGGACGACATCGCGGTCCTGCTGCTGTCCCGCCGGCCGGTGGGCAGGCTGGCGGAGGCGCCGCGCCGGACGCTGATGACGATCGCGCAGGCCGAGCCGGAGCGGATCGCCGCGGCGCGCGAGCAGGTGCGGCAGCTCCTGCACGACTGGCGGGACGAGGAGCAGCTCGACTCGGCTGTCCTGATGGTCTCCGAGATGGTCACCAACGTCCTGGTCCACACGGACGGCGACGCGCTGCTCGTCGCCGAGGTCGCCTGCGGGGAGAAGGCACGGCGGCTGCGGGTCGAGGTCTCCGACGGGAGCGACGAACTGCCGCACAAGCGGCACCCGGGCGAGATGGCGTCGAGCGGGCGGGGCCTGGTCCTGATGGAGATGCTCGCGGACGCGTGGGGCGTGGACCCGCGGGGCGAGGGCAAGGCGATCTGGTTCGAACTGAACGAACCGGACTCGGTGCGGGAGTAGGCCGCTGGGGGACGGGGCCGGACCTGTGGGGGGACGGGCCGGGCCCGTCCCCCAGCGGCCTACTC
>NZ_RDBH01000114.1:537428-544531 GCF_008042145.1 Streptomyces sp. adm13(2018) | reverse complement strand
GGTGGGCCGGCCGTACCCAGTGCGTACGGGTGGGCCGGCCGAGGCCACGCGCCGGTACTCGCACGGGCGAGGCCACGCGCACGCGTACGCAGGCCGTCCGACGCCACGCCCGCGCGTGGGCCGCCCCGCCGAGGCCACGCGTACGCGTAGACCGGCCCCCGCAGCCACGCGCCCGTACGCGTTCCGCCGACGCCACGCCCGCGCGTACGCAGGCCGCCCGAGGCCCCGTCCTCGTACGCGTACCGCCGACGCCACGCCCGCGCGTAGCCCGGCCCCCCGGAAGCCGCGCACGCGCGTGGGGCCGGACACCCCGTCCGGCCCCACGCGCGTACCGCTCCCGTTCCCGTTCCCGCTCCCCCTCGCGGGAGCAACTCGCGGGAGCTACTCGCCCATCCCGTGCACCGCCGGGATCGTGCCGAGGCGGCCCGCCTGGAAGTCCTCGAAGGCCTGGCGGAGTTCGGCCTGGGTGTTCATGACGAACGGGCCGTAGTGGGCCATCGGCTCACGGATCGGCTGTCCGCCGAGGAGGACGACCTCCAGGTCCGGGGTGTTCCCGTCCTGCTTCTCGTCGGCGCGGACGGTCAGCGAGCCGCCCTTGCCGAAGACGGCGGTCTGGCCCGTGTGGACCGGACGCCGGTCCTCGCCCACGCTGCCGCGGCCCGCCATGACGTACGCGAGGCCGTTGAAGTCCTCGCGCCACGGCAGGGTGATCTCGGCGCCGGGCCGCAGGGTCGCGTGGATCATCGTGATCGGGGTGTGGGTGATGCCCGGCCCCTCGTGCCCGTCGAGCTCGCCCGCGATGACGCGGAGCAGCGCGCCGCCGTCGGGGGAGGTGAGCAGCTGGACCTGGCCGCCGCGGATGTCCTGGTAGCGGGGGGCCATCATCTTGTCGGCGGCGGGGAGGTTCACCCACAGCTGGAGGCCGTGGAAGAGGCCGCCGCTGACGACGAGGGACTCCGGCGGCGCCTCGATGTGGAGGAGGCCGGCGCCGGCCGTCATCCACTGGGTGTCGCCGTTCGTGATGGTGCCGCCGCCGCCCTGGGAGTCCTGGTGGTCGAAGGTCCCGTCGATGATGTAGGTGACGGTCTCGAAGCCGCGGTGGGGGTGCCAGGGCGTGCCCTTGGGCTCGCCGGGCGCGTACTCCACCTCCCCCATCTGGTCCATCATGATGAACGGGTCGAGGTACTGGTAGTTGATCCCCGCGAAGGCGCGGCGGACCGGGAAGCCCTCGCCCTCGAAGCCCGTGGGGGCCGTGGTCACGGCCAGGACGGGGCGGGGGGCCGCGTCGGCCCGTGCTGCCACGCGCGGCAGGGTGAGCGGGTTCTCGACGGTCACTGCGGGCATGACGGACCTCCTAGAGCGGCCTTCTCCGACCTTGTGCGTCACTTTAGTTGAACGATGAACTTCTTGCCACCTGGAACGCGGAACGCCCGGGAGGAATTCCTCCCGGGCGCTCTCTCCCACGTCTCGTTCCCAGCCTCCGTCAGCCGTACATCCGGCGCATCGCGAAGTCGACCATCTGTTCCACGGCCTTCGCGTCGAAGACCATCCGGTGGTCGCCCTCCATGTCGAGGACGAAGCCGTACCCGGTCGGCAGCAGGTCGATCACCTCGGCGCCGGTGATCACGAAGTACTTCGACTCCTTGCCCGCGTACCGCCGCAGCAGGGCGGGATGCAGGCCGGCATGCAGGGGGGCATGCAGGGCGGTTACGGGCAGCAGCCCCCGCTCTACCCGGAGCCCTCGCCGCCCTCCCTGGCCGACGCGGTCCGCGCCTTCACGACCGGCACGCTCGCGCCCGAGGACTTCCAGCAGATCTTCGCGACCTCCAAGGTCTACTGTCCGCGCGGTGACAACCCCGGCTTCCTGGCCCTGCACAACACCCAGCAGCCGGTCATCCCGATGTTCACCTCGCTCAAGGAGCTGCGGCGGTACGCGGGCAAGGAGTCGAAGTACTTCGTGATCACCGGCGCCGAGGTGATCGACCTGCTGCCGACCGGGTACGGCTTCGTCCTCGACATGGAGGGCGACCACCGGATGGTCTTCGACGCGAAGGCCGTGGAACAGATGGTCGACTTCGCGATGCGCCGGATGTACGGCTGACGGAGGCTGGGAAACTTCGCGATGCGCCGGATGTACGGCTGACGGAGGCTGGGAACCACGGGGGTGGAACATGGCGCTGAACGCCACTTGGGAAGAGCTGTTCGGCGGATCCGCACCGCCCGGACAGTCCGCGACGATGACCCTCGCGGGCGTCCCCGCCCCCGACTCCGGCGGCGGCGACGCGAACCTCAAGGCCGAGGAAGGGCCCTGGCACCAGGCCGGGAACACCGCGGGCGAGCTGCGCACCTCCACCACCACCTCGCTCACCGACCTCGACACGGCGAACGAGGGCGTCGGCGGCGGGACCGCCGGTTTCGACTCCTCCGGCGCCCTCGGCGAGATCCTCGGCACCTGGAAGACCCGCCTCACCGCCGTACGCGACGAGTGCGGCCGGCTGGAGGGCGCCCTGAAGAGCGCCGGCCGCGACTTCGGCGAGCGCGAGGAGACCACCAAGCGGAAGATCGCCGCCGAAGCGCCGTCCCCCGCGCGGAAGGAGGGCTGAGCACCGTGCCCACCTGGCAGCAGCTGCGCGACGCGAAGCTCGACGAGTACACGGACGCCGCCGACGGCTGGGGCAGGATCAGCTCCCGCTCGAACGCGGACAAGGACCGTGTCGACAACGGCATGTTCGCGAAGATCCACGAGACGCAGAAGGGCGAGACGGCCACCAAGGCCGGCGGCGACGTCCAGCAGCTCTCGCGCAACTACCAGTACCTGCACACCGAGTGCGGGCTGATCCGCACCGCGCTCAACGGCCTCGCCAGCGAACTCGCTTCCCCACAGAAGAAGTTGAAGCAGGCCTTGGAGGACGCCGAGAACCTGAAGTTCACGGTGAAGCCCGACGGTTCGGTGGAGTACCCGACCGACTCCTTCGTCCTCGCCCCCGGCAGCAACACCGCCCAGCACGGCGCCCCCGTCCCGCTCGCCCCCGGCAAGGGCGAGGGGGTCGGCAGCGCGGACGCCAACAAGGGCAAGGCCGAGGACATCGCGCAGCGCATCGGCGACGCCGTCCGCGAGGCGGCCGAGATCGACGGCCGGTACGCCGCCGCCCTCCGCAGGCTCAAGGCCGGCCCCGGCCTGGACGTCAGCTCCGCGGACCTCGTCGACGCCGCCGCCGACACCAAGGCCCTCCAGCAGGCCGCCGGGAAGTACGCCGACGACGACCGCATCCCCCACGGCAAGTCCCCCAAGGAGAACGCCGACTGGTGGAACGGGCTCACCCAGGAGCAGCGCGACGAGTACGCCACGCTCTACCCGGCGTCCGTCGGCGCCCTGGACGGCATCCCGTCCTCGGTCCGCGACGACGCCAACCGGACGGTCTTCGCCGAGACCAGGGCGCAGATCCTGACGGACCTGGCCAAGCCCGCGCCGAACCAGTACATCCCGAACCCGAACGGCAGTTACCCGGCCGCGGTCGTCAGCCCCGAGTACCGGCAGTGGCAGAAGGACCAGGAGCGGCTGAAGGAGCAGCTCAAGGGCAGCGACTCGATCCAGGCCCGCTTCGACGCCACCGGCCGGGAGGGGCTGCCGGAGGCGTACCTCCTCGGTTACGACAAGGACGGCATCGGCCGGGCGATCATCGCGAACGGCAACCCCGACACCGCCGACCACACCGCCGTCTACGTGCCGGGCACGACGACGAACCTGAAGGACTTCGACGGCGACATCTCCCGGATGACGGACCTCTGGTACCAGTCGCAGGCCATGGCACCGGGGCAGAACGTCTCGACGATCACCTGGTTCGGCTACGACGCCCCGCAGTCGCTCGCCCCCGACGCCATGCAGAAGGACTTCGC
Source organism: Streptomyces sp. adm13(2018) (assembly GCF_008042145.1). Taxonomy (GTDB): domain Bacteria; phylum Actinomycetota; class Actinomycetes; order Streptomycetales; family Streptomycetaceae; genus Streptomyces. The sequence goes on along the minus strand of NZ_RDBH01000114.1, from coordinate 540,634 downwards.
GTACAACGGCTCCCCCAAGCTGCTCCAGTTCATGGACGGTCTGGAGACCGTGCAGGGCGGCCCCGACGAGAGCCACACGACGATCATCGGCCACAGCTACGGCTCGACGGTGGTCGGCGACGCATCCAACAAGGGCGACCTGGCCGCGGACGACATCGTGGCGGTCGGCAGCCCCGGCATGCTCACCGGCAGGGCGGAGGATCTCGACGTCGGCAAGGACCACGTGTGGTCCGAGGCGGCGACGAGCGACGTCGTCCCGGCGGGCGGCAAGATCGCCGGACTCGGCGGCTACACGTGGGGCGTCGAGACCTGGAACGGGATTCCGTTCAACGCCGGATACGTGCAGACCGTGCCGTCGGACGAGCTGTTCGGGGCGCACCGCATGGACGTGGACACGAGCGGTCACAGCGACTACTGGACCCGCGAGTCCGAGAGCCTCAAGAACCAGGCGAAGGTCGTGACCGGACGGTACGACGAGGTGAACGAGGACTGATGAAGACCGGAAACCACCCCAGCAGAGTCCGCGGGACGGCGCTCGCCGCCCTCCTCTGCCTGACCACCCTCGCGACGGGATGCTCCATGAACGACGCCGGCGGTGCCGACGACCTCGGCTACACCCCGACGACCCTCGAGGTCGAGAAGGCGCGGACGCGCACCAAGGAGATCTCCAGCCAGGTCTTCGACATGATCGGGCTGCCGGGCGCGAAGACCACGCCGGGCGGTGCGGCCGCCTCCACCTGCAAGGAGGACCCCGAGCACCTCTTCATGATCCGGCACCCCTGGTCGGTGTACGACGCCACGGAGGAGGAGCTGAAGCAGGGCTTCGAACGGCTCCACAAGGCGCTGCCCGCCAAGGGCTGGAAGGTCGTCTCGTACGGGCCGAACAGCAGCAGGGCCAAGAGCCTGGAGCTCACGGCGGAGTCCGGGAAGGAGCACTTCGCCGTGAACGCCGAGCTGTGGGTCGGCAGCACGGACCCGAAGAAGAAGAACCTGATCGCCGTCTCCGTGGTCTCCGGCTGCTTCCGGGCCCCGGAGGGAACGGACCTGAAGGGCCTGTACTGAGCGTCGCCGCCGAGCGCGCGCACGGCGTGAGAGGGGCCCGGGGGCATGTGCCCCCGGGCCCTTTTTCTGCGGCTCGTGTCACAGATGGCGGGATAGGGGTTGCCCTTATTACTCGCGGGTAGCATCATCGTAGGTGAGTGTGGGCTACTCACCGGTAGTACGAGCACGTCCACGCACGCGTACCAGGACATCCTCCTCCCCGAGCCTTTACGGAGCCGTCGCCATGGGGCACTACAAGTCGAATCTCCGCGACATCGAGTTCAACCTCTTCGAGGTCCTCGGCCGCGACAAGGTGTACGGCTCCGGGCCGTTCGAGGAGATGGACGTCGAGACCGCCAAGAGCATCCTCGACGAGATCCGCCGCCTCGCCGAGAACGAGCTCGCGGAGTCCTTCACCGACGCCGACCGCAACCCGCCGGTCTTCGACCCGGAGACCAACACCGCCCCCGTGCCCGCCACCTTCAAGAAGTCGTACAACGCCTTCATGGAGTCCGAGTACTGGCGCCTGGGCATCCCGGAGGAGATCGGCGGCACCGTCTCCCCGCGCTCCCTGATCTGGGCCTACGCGGAACTGCTCCTCGGCTCGAACCCGGCCATCTGGATGTACTCCTCCGGCCCGGCGTTCGCCGGCATCCTCTACACCGAGGGCAACGAGCAGCAGAAGAAGGCCGCGCAGATCGCCGTCGAGAAGCGCTGGGGCTCCACCATGGTCCTCACCGAGCCCGACGCGGGCTCGGACGTCGGCGCCGGCCGCACCAAGGCCACCCAGCAGGAGGACGGCTCCTGGCACATCGAGGGCGTGAAGCGCTTCATCACCTCCGGTGAGCACGACATGGAGGAGAACATCCTCCACTACGTCCTCGCCCGCCCCGAGGGTGCCGGCCCCGGCACCAAGGGCCTCTCCCTCTTCCTCGTCCCCAAGTACGAGTTCGACTGGGAGACCGGCGAGCTGGGCGAGCGCAACGGCGTCTACGCCACCAACGTCGAGCACAAGATGGGCCTCAAGGCCTCCAACACGTGCGAGATGACCTTCGGCGACCAGCACCCCGCCAAGGGCTGGCTGATCGGCGACAAGCACGACGGCATCCGCCAGATGTTCCTCATCATCGAGTTCGCCCGCATGATGGTCGGCACGAAGGCGATCTCCACCCTCTCCACGGGCTACCTCAACGCCCTGGAGTACGCCAAGGAGCGCGTCCAGGGCACCGACCTGGCCAACTTCATGGACAAGGCCGCGCCCAAGGTCACCATCACGCACCACCCCGACGTCCGCCGCTCGCTCATGACGCAGAAGGCGTACGCCGAGGGCATGCGCTCCCTCGTGCTCTACACGGCCTCCGTGCAGGACGAGATCGCGATCAAGGAAGCGGCCGGCGAGGACGCCAAGGCGCTGCACGGCCTGAACGACCTGCTGCTCCCGATCGTCAAGGGCTACGGCTCCGAGAAGGGCTACGAGCAGCTCGCGCAGTCGCTCCAGACCTTCGGCGGCTCCGGCTTCCTGCAGGAGTACCCGATCGAGCAGTACATCCGGGACGCCAAGATCGACACCCTCTACGAGGGCACCACGGCCATCCAGGGCCAGGACTTCTTCTTCCGCAAGATCGTCCGCGACCAGGGCGCCTCCCTCAACGCCCTCTCCGAGGAGATCAAGAAGTTCCTCGCGGTCGGCGAAGGCGGCGAGGAGCTGGCCGCCGCCCGCGACGCGCTGGCCAAGGCCGCCGTCGACCTGGAGAGCATCGTCGGCACGATGATCACCGACCTCACCGCCACCGGCGAGGACGTCAAGAACATCTACAAGGTCGGCCTCAACACCACCCGCCTGCTGCTGGCCTCCGGCGACGTCGTCGTCGGCTACCTGCTGCTGCGCGGCGCGGCCGTCGCCGCCGAGAAGCTGGCCGCCGGCGCCACCGGCAAGGACGTCTCCTTCTACCAGGGCAAGATCGCGGCCGCGAAGTTCTTCGCCGCCAACGTCCTCCCGGGCGTCAGCGCCGAGCGCGCCCTCGCCGAGTCCGTCGACGGCTCGCTGATGGACCTGGACGAGGCCGCGTTCTAAGAAGAACGCGCCGAAGGCGCCCCCGGGCGCTCTCGTCCACACCGGCACGGCCCGTCCCCGGGGAGGGGGGCGGGCCGTGCCGGTGTGGACG
>NZ_RDBH01000114.1:519212-537328 GCF_008042145.1 Streptomyces sp. adm13(2018) | reverse complement strand
CTCCTCCCCCGGACACCCCGCCACCGTCCACGCGAACGCATTGCGGGGTCCCGTATTCGTATTCCGTGCTCTGCGTAAGGTGGAACCCATGAGCAGCGCAGCTTCCCGGCCGACCGCAGGCCCCTTCGACCGCGGACACACCGACGACCTGATGGCCTTCCTGACGGCCTCGCCCTCGCCGTACCACGCGGTCGCGAGCGCCGCCGAGCGGCTGGAGAAGGCCGGGTTCCGGCGCGTCGAGGAGACCGCGGCCTGGGACGCGACGAGCGGCGGCAAGTTCGTGGTCCGCGGCGGCGCGATCATCGCCTGGTACGTGCCGGAGGGCGCCTCCGCCCACACCCCGTACCGGATCGTCGGCGCCCACACCGACTCCCCCAACCTGCGCGTCAAGCCGCAGCCCGACATGGGGGCGCACGGCTGGCGCCAGGTCGCCGTCGAGGTCTACGGCGGCACCCTGCTCAACACCTGGCTCGACCGCGACCTCGGCCTCGCCGGACGCCTCACCCTCCGCGACGGCAGCCACCACCTCGTCAACGTGGACCGTCCCCTGCTGCGCGTCCCGCAGCTCGCCGTCCACCTCGACCGCGGCGTCAACGACGGCCTCAAGCTGGACCGCCAGCGCCACATGCAGCCGATCTGGGGCACCGGCGACGTCCACGAGGGCGACCTGATCGCCTTCCTCGCCGCCGAGGCCGGCCTCGACGCCGAGGACGTGACCGGCTGGGACCTCATGGTCCACGCCGTCGACGCCCCCGCCTACCTCGGCCGCGACCGCGAACTCCTCGCCGGACCGCGCATGGACAACCTGCTGTCGGTGCACGCCGCCGTCGCCGCCCTCGCCGCCCTCGCGGGCCGCGACGACCTCCCGTACATCCCGGTCCTCGCCGCCTTCGACCACGAGGAGAACGGCTCCGAGGCCGACACCGGCGCCCAGGGCCCCCTCCTCGGCAACGTCCTGGAGCGCTCGGTGTACGCCCGCGGCGGCGCGTACGAGGACCGCGCCCGGGCCTTCGCCGGCACCGTCTGCCTCTCCTCCGACACCGGCCACGCCGTCCACCCGAACTACGCCGAGCGCCACGACCCGACGCACCACCCGCGCGTCAACGGCGGCCCGATCCTCAAGGTGAACGTCAACCAGCGGTACGCCACCGACGGCAGCGGCCGCGCGATCTTCGCCGCCGCCTGCGAGAAGGCGGGCGTGCCGTGGCAGTCGTTCGTCTCCAACAACGACATGCCCTGCGGCACCACGATCGGCCCGATCACCGCCGCCCGCCACGGCATCCAGACCGTCGACATCGGCGTCGCGATCCTCTCCATGCACAGCGCCCGCGAAATGTGCGGCGCCGAGGACCCGTACCTCCTGGCCAACGCCCTGGTCGCCTTCCTGGAGGGCTGAGCCCCGGCGGCCCCGACCGCGAAACATCCGCGAAAGGCGCCGCTTGGCAGGGTCGCCTCATGCATCGTCATGAGGGGCCCTCCCGGGGCAGGTTCATCGCGGGTGTCGGGGGCGCCGCCCTGGTCGCCACGGCGGTGGCGGGGGTATTGATCGGCACGTACAACGACCGGCCCCCGTGGGGCACCGACATCGCCTACGAGGGCGGCTTCATCCTCGCCTCCCGCATCCGCGGCTACGACGTGGACGGCTCGCGGACCAAGGCGCTGCTCGCCGGGGAGTGCGCGCTCATGGAGCGGCAGGGCATGGGCGGCGACCGGGCCGTCCACGACCCCGCCGCCTGGGTGGACGGCTGCCTGGACGGCGCCGCGGGGCGCCCGTCCAGGAACCAGGGTCTCGTCCGCTGACTACGCGTCCATGCCCGCCAGGATCAGCGGCAGCCGGGCCACACCCGCCTCCGTGACCTTCACCGGAACGCCCCAGTCCTGCTGGTGGACGTGGCAGGCCGGGTACTCGTTCTCGGGATCGTCGTCGCAGGACGCGGCCATCGCCGACACGTGCAGGACGCCCTCGGTCAGCTCGGGGTTCAGATCGAGCTCCCGGAACAGGTCCGTACCCGTGCCCCCGCCCGCGAGGAGCAGCTCCGGCGGGGTCGAGGAGACCAGCAGACGGGTCGAGGGGCCGTAGCGCTCGTCCAGCTTCTGGCCCTTCGGCGCCTGGAAGACCACGTCCAGCCGGAGACGGCCCGGAGCGACCTCGGTGGCCTCGCGCCGGGTGCGGTGGGCGACGGCCTCGACCTGGACGGCCTCCTCGGGCAGCCGCAGCCGGGTCAGCCGGTGCCGGGCGGACTCGACGACCACGATGTCGCCGTCGACGAGGACCGCGTCGCTGGGCTCGCGCAGGTCGGTGGCGAGCGTCGTCACCTCGCCGGACGCCGGGTCGTAGCGGCGCAGGGCGTGGTTGTACGTGTCGGAGACCGCGACCGAGCCGTCCGGGAGGGCGGTCACGCCCAGCGGGTGCTGGAGCAGCGCCTGGGCGGCGTCGCCGTCGCGGTGGCCGAAGTCGAAGAGCCCGGTGCCGACGGCGGTGTGGACCACGCCGCCGGTGTCGATCCAGCGCAGGGCGCTGGTCTCGGAGTCGGCGATCCACAGCCGGTCCTCGGTGGCGGACAGCCCGGAGGGCTGGGCGAACCAGGCCTCGGCGGCGGGCCCGTCGACGAGGCCCTCGTTGGTGGTGCCGGCGGCGACCTCGACGGTCCCGGTGGCCGGGTCGTAGGTCCACAGCTGGTGGACGCCGGCCATGGCGATCCACACCTTGCCCTGCCACCAGGCGACGTCCCACGGCGAGGACAGGTCGACGTCCAGGGCGGGCCCGGAGGTGGGGGAGCCCTGCCACCACTGCTTCCCGGTGCCGGCGATCCGCTCGATCGTGCCGGTCGCCGGGTCGTAGCGGCGCAGGGCGTGATGGACGGTGTCCGCGACGACGACCGTGCCGTCGGGCAGCTGCGCGAGCCCCTGCGGCTCCCGGAAGACGCCCTCGCCGATCCGCCGTACGACGGTCTCGCCGTCGGCGGCCAGCTCGACGAGCTGGTGCCGGGTGGTGTCGGAGACCAGGAAGTTCCCGGAGGGCAGCAGGACGGCCTTGCCGGGGAAGCGGAGATCGGTGGCGACGGGCTCGGGCGCGACGTACGGCCCGTCCCCGCGCCGCAGCGTCCCCTTGGCCTCGTGCTCGGCCTCCAGCTCCTCGACGAGGGCCCGGATGGCGTTGGCGTGCCCCTCGCCGGCGTGCTGGGCGACGACGTACCCCTCGGGATCGATCACGACCAGCGTCGGCCACGCGCGCACGGCGTACTGCTTCCAGGTCGCGAGCTCCGGGTCGTCGAGCACGGGGTGGTGCACCTCGTACCGCTCGACGGCGTCGACGACGGCCTGATGCTCGGCCTCGTGCACGAACTTCGGCGAGTGCACCCCGACGATGACGAGCGTGTCGCGGTGCTTCTCCTCCAGATCCCGCAGCTCGTCGAGCTGGCCGCCGACGGCGAGACCGTCGTACGGCGGATCGGCGAGGGCGTCTTCCGGGAGCCGCAGGGGCTCGCGCAGCTGCCCGACGGCACGGTCGTCCGCCGAGTCGGAGCCGCTGAACGGCCCGACCCACCGCGCGATGGCCGAGGCCGCGCGCGACGCCGGGGTCTGGCTGCACGCCGGCTCCTTCGTCGAGGCGGAGGGCGGCGCGCTGTACAACACCTCGCTCGTCCTCTCCCCCGACGGCGAGCTCGCCGCCTCCTACCGCAAGATCCACCGCTTCGGCGTCGCCGTTCCCAGGACGCGGTCCTTCAGGGCCGGGAACTGCTCGCGGGTCGCCGTGACCTTCGCCGGGTCCAGGACCGCCCGGAGGATCTCCTCGTCCGGGCCGGCCTCGGCGAGGGTCTCGCCCCAGGGGTCGACGACGATCGAGTGCCCGGCCTGCTCCACGCCCGCGTGCGTACCCGCCGTACCGCACGCGAGGACGTACGCCTGGTTCTCGACGGCGCGGGCCCGGGCGAGCAGGCTCCAGTGGGCGCGGCGCCGGGCGGGCCAGCCGGCCGGGACGACGAAGGCCTGCGCGCCCGCGTCGACGAGTCCGCGGAACAGCTCGGGGAAGCGCAGGTCGTAGCAGGTGCCGACGCCGACGGTGAGGTGCGGCAGGTCGACGGTGACCAGGTCCTCCCCCGCGGCCATCAGCACCGCCTCGCCCTTGTCGAAGCCGAAGCGGTGGATCTTGCGGTAGGAGGCGGCGAGCTCGCCGTCGGGGGAGAGGACGAGCGAGGTGTTGTACAGCGCGCCGCCCTCCGCCTCGACGAAGGAGCCGGCGTGCAGCCAGACCCCGGCGTCGCGCGCGGCCTCGGCCATCGCGCGGTGGGTCGGGCCGTTCAGCGGCTCCGACTCGGCGGCGAAGGACTCGTACGCGAAGGCCCCCATGGGCCAGAGTTCGGGCAGGACGACCAGGTCGGCGCGGCCGGACTCCTCCCGTACGAGCCGGGCCACGCGGGCCCGTCGGGCGTCGACCGGTTCGTCCGGGTCTACCGCGATCTGGATCAGCGAGGCGCGCACACTACCACCGTCCTGGCATTCGAGCCGTCAACACCGGCCTACGATCGTCACACGAAAGCACTGCCGGGGTGCCTCCGGGCAGCGTAACTTAGCGTCCAAGCCTCCCACCCAGTCGTGTTTTCAGCCCGCGCACCGAAGAACCGCCGAGGGGTCCCGTGACCGTCCATCCCAGCCTCCAGAACTACGCCGACGCCTGGACCCACTCCATCGAGGCGATAGCCGAGCTGGTGCAGCCGCTCGTGGAGGGCGAGTGGAACCGGGCCACACCCTGCCCGGGCTGGTCGGTGCGGGACATCGTGTCCCATGTGATCGGCATGGAGACCGAGATGCTCGGCGACCCCCGCCCGATCCACTCCCTGCCGCGCGATCTCTACCACGTACGCAGCGACTTCGCGCGCTACATGGAGGTCCAGGTCGACGTGCGGCGGCACCACACCGCGCCGGAGATGACCTCGGAGCTGGAGTACATCCTGATCCGCCGGGCCCGGCAGCTCCGCAACGAGAACCGCTCCCCCGAGCACCTGATCCGCGCGCCGCTCGGCGCCGAGCAGTCGCTGGAACTGGCGTACCGGATGCGCGCCTTCGACGTGTGGGTGCACGAGCAGGACCTGCGGGCCGCGGTCGGCCGGCCGGGCAACCTGGACTCGGCGGGCGCGCACGTGACGCGTGACGTGCTCCTGGAGGCCCTGCCGAAGGTCATCGCCAAGGACGCGGGCGCGCCCGCGTCTTCGGCCGTGGTCATCGACGTCAGCGGCCCGGTGGAGTTCCTGCGGACGGTACGGGTCGACGCGGAGGGCCGGGGCTCCATCGACGGGGCGCCCTCGCTGGGGCCCGCGGTGACGCTCGCGACGGACTGGGAGACGTTCGTGCGCCTGGCCTGCGGCCGGGTCCGGGCGGCCGATGTGGCCGACCGGATCAAGACCGAGGGCGACGAGGCGCTGACCCAGGCCATCCTCGACAACTTCGCGGTGACGCCCCGGTAGTTCGCCGGACGCGGTAGTCCCTAGACGGGCACGTGCACGGCCTCCACCCTGCTGGCGACGAGCCGTTCCCGCTCCCTGCGGTGGGTGCGGGCCTTGAGGCGCAGGATCTGCACGACGCCCAGGGCCTCCAGGACGAAGACCGACGAGAACGCGATCCGGTAGTCGTCGCCGGTCGCGTCGAGCAGCACGCCCACCGCGAGCAGCGTCGTCATCGAGGCCACGAAACCGCCCATGTTGACGATGCCGGAGGCGGTGCCCTGACGCTCCGGCGGGTTCGCCGGGCGGGCGAAGTCGAAGCCGATCATCGAGGCCGGTCCGCAGGCGCCGAGAACCAGGCAGAGGGTGACGAGCAGCCACATCGGCGCGTGGTCGCCGGGGTAGGCGAGGGTGGTCGCCCACAGGAGGGCGGTCGCGGCGACCGTACCGAGGGCGAGCGGGGCGCGGGCCGCGTGGTGACGGGCGATGATCTGCCCGTACGCGAGGCCGACGACCATGTTCGACAGGACGACCAGGGTGAGCAGGGTCCCGGCGGTCGACCGGGACAGTCCCTGCGCCTCGACCAGGAACGGCAGCCCCCAGAGCAGCAGGAACACCATCGCGGGGAACTGGGTGGTGAAGTGCACCCACATCCCGAGCCGGGTGCCGGGCTCCCGCCAGGACTGGGCGATCTGACGGCGGACGTAGGCGGCGCCGGCGTGCTCGGCGGGCTGCGGCTCGTGGCCCTCGGGGTGGTCCTTGAGGAAGAGCAGCAGCAGGACCAGGACGAGGACGCCGGCGAACGAGCTGCCGACGAAGGTGGCCGTCCAGCCGAGTCCGCTGAGGGCGCGGGCGATGAAGACGGTGGAGACGAGGTTGCCGGCCATTCCGAAGAGGGCGGCGACCTGGCCGATGAGCGGACCCCGGCGGGCCGGGAACCAGCGGCTGCCGAGCCGCAGGACGCTGATGAACGTCATGGCGTCGCCGCAGCCGAGGAGGGCGCGGGAGGCGAGCGCCGTGCCGTACGAGGGGGAGAGCGCGAACCCCAGCTGGCCGAGGGTGAAGAGGACGACGCCGAGGACGAGGACCTTCTTGGTGCCGAGCCGGTCGACCATGAGGCCGACGGGTATCTGCATACCCGCGTAGACGAGCAGTTGGAGGATCGAGAAGGTGGAGAGCGCCGAGGCGTTGACGTCGAAGCGGTCGGCGGCGTCGAGGCCGGCGACCCCGAGGGACGTGCGGAAGATGACGGCGACGAAGTAGACGGCGACGCCGACGCCCCAGACGAGGGCGGCGCGGCGGCCGCCGGGCGGGTCGCCGGGGAGGGTGACGGCCGCGCCGTAGCCGTTGCGGCCGCTCACCGGTGGTCACCCCGGACCAGGACCTTGACCCAGCTGAGGTGCTGGCGCACGCAGTGCGCGGCGCCCTCGGTGTCCCCGGCCCTGATGCGGTCGAGGATCTCGGCGTGCTCGGTGATGTTCTTGGCCACGCGGTCGGGCTGCGACTGCATCACGGCGACGCCCATCCGCAGCTGGCGGTCGCGGAGCTGGTCGTAGAGCCGGGAGAGGATCTGGTTGCCGGCGTGCTGGACGATCTCGGCGTGGAAGCACCGGTCGGTGACCGCCACCTCCGCGAGGTCCCCGGCCGCGGCCCGCAGCTTCTGCTCCTCCAGGAGTTCCTCCAGGCGGGCGATCAGCGGGGCGGGGGCGGGCACGGCCCGCCGGACGGCGAACTCCTCGACGAGCAGCCGGGTCTCGACGACGTCGGCGATCTCCTGCGCGGAGACGGCGAGGACCAGGGCGCCCTTCTTCGGGTAGAGCTTGAGCAGCCCTTCCATCTCCAGCTTGAGCAGTGCCTCGCGGACCGGAGTCCGCGACACCCCTACGGCGAGGGCGAGTTCGCCCTCGGTGAGGAGGGTGCCTCCCTCGTAGCGCCGGTCGAGTACGGCCTGTTTGACGTGCATGTAGACACGGTCGGCTGCGGGGGGTGCGGGTGCCATGCACACAGCATAGATACAACAGGGGTGCAACAGAGGGCCCCGTCCACATCGTGGACGGGGCCCTCTGGGGTCCCACCGGACGTTCCGGACCGGGGCGGGTCCGGTCCGGGTCCGGTCCGGGTCCGACCCGGGTGGCGTCACCCCGGGCCGGGTGTTTCACGTGAAACGGCGCAACCCGGACCTCACGCCCAGGTGATCAGCCGCTTCGGCTGCTCCAGGATCACGGCGACGTCCGCCAGGAACTTGGAGCCCAGCTCGCCGTCGACCAGGCGGTGGTCGAAGGAGAGCGCCAGCGTGGTGACCTGACGCGGCTTCACCTTGCCCTTGTGGACCCACGGCTGGAGCTTGATCGCACCGACCGCGAGGATCGCGGACTCGCCGGGGTTCAGGATGGGCGTCCCGGTGTCGACGCCGAAGACGCCGACGTTGGTGATGGTGAAGGTGCCGCCCTGCATCGCCGCCGGGGTCGTCTTCCCCTCGCGGKCGGTGGAGATCAGCTCGCTCAGCGACGCCGAGAGCTCGGGCAGGGTCTGCGCGTGCGCGTCCTTGATGTTCGGCACGAGCAGACCGCGCGGGGTGGCCGCGGCGATGCCCAGGTTCACATAGTGCTTGAGGACGATCTCCTGCGCCGCCTCGTCCCAGGCCGCGTTGATCTCCGGGTTGCGCTTGACCGCGACCAGGACCGCCTTGGCGATGAGGAGCAGCGGGTTGACCCGCAGCCCCGCCATGTCCGTACCGGCCTTGAGCTCGTCGACCAGCTTCATCGTGCGCGTGATGTCGAAGGTCACGAACTCGGTGACGTGCGGGGCGGTGAAGGCCGAGCCGACCATCGCGGCCGCCGTGGCCTTCCGTACGCCCTTGACGGGGACACGGGTCTCCCGGGCGTCGGCCGAGACCGCGGAAGCGGCCTGGACGGGCGCGGGGGCGGCCACGGTCTCGGCGACGGGTGCCGGTGCCTCGACGGCCGGGGCGGGCGCCGGGGCGGCCGCCGCGTGGACGTCCTCCCGGGTGATGATGCCGTCCGGGCCGGTCGGGGTGACCGTCGCCAGATCGACGCCGAGGTCCTTCGCGAGCTTCCGGACCGGCGGCTTGGCCAGCGGGCGTCCGGCGGCCGGGCCGTGGCCGTTGAGCTGCTCCGGCACGGAGACGGGCACCGGGGCCGGGGTGGTGACCGGAGCGGGAGCCACCGGAGCGGCCTGCGCGGGAGCGGCCTCGGCCTGCGCGGGCTTGCGGGCGCGGCGCTTGGTGGAGCTGGCGGCCACGCCGTAGCCGACGAGGACGGGCGTACGGCCCTGGGGCGCGGCCTCCTCGGCGGCGGCCGGGGCGGGCGCCGCGGCGGCGACCGGAGCGGCCTCGGCGGCCGGCGCCGCGGGGGCCGCGCCGCCGCCGACGTTCACCGAGATGATGACCTGGCCGACGTCGACCGTGGTGCCCTCGGGGAACAGCAGCTCGTGGACCGTCCCGTCGAAGGGGATCGGGAGCTCGACGGCGGCCTTGGCCGTCTCGACCTCGCACACGACCTGGCCGTCCTCGACCGTGTCACCGGGCTGGACGTACCACTTGAGGATCTCGGCCTCGGTGAGGCCCTCGCCCACGTCGGGCATCTTGAATTCGCGGATCGTCACGGTGCTCTCCTCAGTACGCCAGCGAGCGGTCGACGGCGTCGAGCACGCGATCGAGACCCGGCAGGTACTCCTCCTCCAGGCGCGCCGGCGGGTACGGCGCGTGGTAGCCGCCGACCCGCAGGACGGGGGCCTCCAGGTGGTAGAAGCAGCGCTCGGTGATCCGGGCGGCGATCTCCGCGCCGGAGCCGAAGAACACCGGGGCCTCGTGGACGACGACCAGACGGCGGGTCTTCTCGACCGAGGCCTGGATCGTGTCGAAGTCGAGCGGCGAGATCGACCGCACGTCGACGACCTCGATCGACTTGCCCTCCGCGGCGGCGGCCTCGGCCACCTCCAGGCAGGTCTTCACCATCGGGCCGTAGGCCGCCAGGGTGAGGTCGGTGCCCTCGCGGGCGACCCGGGCCCTGTGCAGCTCGCCGGGGATGGCCTCGGTGTCGACGTCGCTCTTGTCCCAGTAGCGGCGCTTGGGCTCGAAGAAGATGACCGGGTCGTCGCTCTGGATCGCCTGCTGGAGCATCCAGTAGGCGTCGTTGGAGTTCGCCGGGGTGACCACCTTGAGGCCCGCGACGTGCGCGAAGAGCGTCTCGGGGGACTCGGAGTGGTGCTCGACGGCGCCGATGCCGCCGCCGTACGGGATGCGGATGACGATCGGCATCTTCACGGTGCCGAGCGAACGGGCCCGCATCTTCGCCAGCTGGGACACGATCTGGTCGTACGCCGGGAAGACGAAGCCGTCGAACTGGATCTCTACGACCGGGCGGTAGCCGCGCAGGGCGAGACCGATCGCGGTGCCGACGATGCCGGACTCGGCGAGCGGGGTGTCGATGACCCGGTCCTCGCCGAAGTCCTTCTGCAGCCCGTCGGTGATCCGGAAGACGCCGCCGAGCTTGCCGACGTCCAGGCCCATGATCAGGACCTTGGGGTCGGTCTCCAGGGCTTTGCGCAGCGACTCGTTGAGCGCCTTCGCGAGGGGAAGCTTCTGAACAGCCATGATTACTCGGCCTCTCCGCCCTCGAAGGACGCCTGGTAGGCGGCGAACTCGGCGCGCTCCTCGTCGACGAGCGCGTGCCCGTCCGCGTACACGTTGTCGAAGATCGCCATGTGCTCCGGGACGGGCATGGCGCGGACGACCTCGCGGACGTGCTTGCCGAGCGCCTCGCTCTCCGTCTCCAGCTCCTCGAAGAAGGCCGCGTCGGCGTGGCCCTCGTTCTCCATGTACGTCCTGAGGCGCTGGATCGGGTCCTTGGCCTCCCACTCCTCGCGCTCCGCGTCCCGGCGGTAGCGGGTCGGGTCGTCCGAGGTGGTGTGCGCGGCCATGCGGTAGGTGTACGCCTCGATGAGCGTCGGGCCCTCGCCGCGGCGGGCGCGCTCCAGTGCCGACCGGGTCACGGCCAGGCAGGCGAGGACGTCGTTGCCGTCGACGCGGACGCCGGGGAAACCGAATCCGCGGGCGCGCTGGTAGAGCGGAACGCGGGTCTGCTTCTCGATGGGCTCGGAAATGGCCCACTGGTTGTTCTGGCAGAAGAACACGACCGGGGCGTTGTACACCGCGGAGAAGACGAAGGACTCGTTCACGTCGCCCTGGCTGGAGGCGCCGTCACCGAAGTACGCGATCACCGCGGAATCCACGCCGTCCTTGGCGACGCCCATGGCGTAACCGGTGGCGTGCAGGGTCTGCGAGCCGAGAACGATCGTGTACAGGTGGAAATTGTTGGTGGTCGGATCCCAGCCGCCGTTGTTCACACCGCGGAACATGCCGAGGAGGTTCGTGGGGTCGACCCCGCGGCACCAGGCGACGGCGTGCTCACGGTAGGTGGGGAAGACGTAGTCGTCGTCCCGCAGGGCACGGCCGGAGCCGATCTGGGCGGCCTCCTGGCCGAGCAGCGAGGCCCACAGGCCCAGCTCGCCCTGCCGCTGGAGCGCGGTGGCCTCGGCGTCGAAGCGACGGCTGAGGACCATGTCGCGGTAGAGACCGCGCAGTTCCGCGGCGCTCAGGTCGATGTCGTAATCGGGGTGCTGGACGCGCTCTCCCTCGGGCGTCAGCAGCTGGACGAGCTCGGGCTCTGCGCCCTGCGCCGCCGGTGCCTTCTTCGCGCTTGCGGCGCTGGTGGTGCGCTTGGCGCCGCTGCTGCGTCGCGTCGTCTTGCGCGCGGCAGTGCTCTCCACGGTCACGTGCGTGCTCCTCCGTCGGTCCGGCCTCCGGGTTCGCCGGTAAGGCCAGTGCGGCTCCGCCTTATCCGTACCCTTCGCACGGGGTGGGTGCGACGCGGCCGGAGTCGGGCGTGACAGGTGCCCCGGCGAGCGCCGTCATAGGCACGTTACCCATAGTGCAGCATTCCCGCGAAACCCTCCTTGACCTGCGATTTTGCTTGGATTTCCAAGTAAATCGAGAAAAGAGGGACTCGCCGCTGGTCAGCGCCTGGTCAGCGCATGGACAACGAACCCGACGCCTTCGTCGGAACATGCGGCACGTTATCCCGCGCACCCCGGGCGCGGGAAGAGCCAATATGTGAGACTGGCAGCGTGCGCGAAGAAGGAAAAATCCGGGTATTTCTGCTGGATGACCACGAAGTCGTCCGGCGCGGCGTCCACGAGCTGCTCTCCGTGGAGGACGACATCGAGGTGGTCGGCGAGGCCGGGACGGCGGCGGACGCGCTGGTCAGGATCCCCGCGACCCGCCCGGACGTCGCCGTGCTCGACGTCCGGCTGCCGGACGGCAGCGGGGTCGAGGTCTGCCGCGAGATCCGTTCGCGGGACGAGGACATCAAGTGCCTGATGCTGACCTCGTACGCGGACGACGAGGCCCTCTTCGACGCGATCATGGCCGGAGCCTCCGGGTACGTCCTCAAGGCCATCCGCGGCAACGAACTGCTGAACGCGGTGCGGGACGTGGCCGCCGGCAAGTCCCTGCTGGACCCGGTGGCGACCGCCCGCGTCCTGGAGCGGCTGCGGGACGGCAACAACCCGAAGGGCGACGACAAGCTCGCCCGTCTGACCGAGCAGGAGCGCAAGATCCTCGACCTGATCGGCGAGGGTCTGACCAACCGGGTCATCGGCGAGCGGCTCCACCTCGCGGAGAAGACCATCAAGAACTACGTCTCCAGCCTGCTGTCGAAGCTGGGCATGGAGCGGCGCTCGCAGGCCGCCGCCTACGTGGCGCGGCTCCAGGCGGAGCGCCACTGACGTCCTCCCGGGGCCGGCTCCGGGCACATGCGATCCCGGGCCGGCCGGGTCCGGGCGCGGTCGGTGGCCCCGAATCGGGACCTACGTCCCCGTGAAAACGGGGCGGGGGCCCCTTCTCCGGCAGCCGGCGGTGGCGGAGAGTGGAGAACATGTCCACCGACGAGATCCGCGCCATCGAGCTGCTCGGCCGCGTCGCGTACGGCCGGGTGGCGACGAGCATGCGGGCGATGCCGTTCGTCGCCCCCGCCCGCCACATCGTGGCCGACGGCCGCGTCCTGCTCCGGCTGCACCGGGGCCTCGGCTACCACCGCGCCTGCAACGGCGCCGTCGTCGCCTACGGCGCGGACAACTTCAGCTCCGGATCGGCACACCTCTGGTCCGTGCAGTTCACCGGCACCGCCGAGATCGTCGAGCCGGCCGAGGAGGAGCTGCGGGAGTTCGGCACCGAGCCCGAGCAGGTGGACGGCGAGCCCTTCGACCCGGTCTACATGCGGATCGAACCGCAGTTCGTGACGGTCCACGTGCTCGACTACGCGAGCGAGACCCCGGTGACGCGTGCCACCGCCCACTCCGTCCGGCGACACCTCCACCACGTAGCGTGATCTAACATCTGGCGGGTGCCGCGCTCATCTGAAACGCTCACTCCTCCGGGCGAACCGCCCGCCCCCCGGCCCGGTCGTCGGCCCGCCCCACCGGTCGGCGCCCTGCTCCGCCGCCACCGGCACGCCGGGGAACCCCTCTCCTGCGTCCCCGTCGCCGAGGGCCTGCTCAACCGCGGCTTCCGCCTCTCCACCACCCGCGGCACCTACTTCCTCAAGCAGCACCTCGACGCCCCCACCGCCGACCGCGCCACCATCACCCGCCAGCACCGGGCCACCCAGCGGCTGCACGCCCTCGGCCTGCCCGTCGCCCCGCCGCTGCCCGACGGCCGGGGCCGCACCGTCGCCGTCGTCGACGGCCACTGCTACGCCCTGCACCCCTGGGTCGACGGCCGCCACCGCGACGGCGCGCAGCTCTCCACCGGCTGCTCCCGGCGCCTCGGCACCCTCCTCGGCCACGTCCACACCGCTCTGGACCGGGTCATGGAACCCCCGGGACCCGACGGGTCACCCGCCGACGGCGCCAGCGCCGACCTCCAGGACACCTTCCGGGCCATCGACGAACTGATCCGCCTGGCCCGCGCGCACCGCCCCCGCGACAGCTTCGACGTGCTCGCCCTGCACCGGCTCAGGGAGCGCCGCCGGCTCCTCGCCCAGCACGCCCACCACCGCCCACCGCCCGCCGAGGCGTCCGGCTGGGTGCACGGCGACTTCCATCCGCTAAACCTGCTCTACCGGGGCGCCGAGCCGGCCGCGATCGTCGACTGGGACCGGCTCGGGGTCCGCCCGAGGGCCGAGGAGGCGGTCAGGGCCGCCGCCATCTTCTTCGTACGGCCCGGGGGCGAGCTGGCCCTGGAGAAGGTGCGGGCGTACGCCCGCGCGTACCGGCGGGCGAGCGGCGCCGACCGCGCCGAGCTGGCGGCGGCCGTGCACCGGGTGTGGTGGGAGCGGCTCAACGACTTCTGGACCCTGCGGTGGCGCTACCAGCTGCACGACCGAAGGGCCGACCCGCAGTTTCCCGCGATGTCGGCCCTGGCGGTCTGGTGGACCCGCGAGTACGCGGCGGTGAGCGACGCGTTCGCGGGGTGAGGCGGCGTCCGGGCCGGGGCCCGGACCGGGTCCGGGTCAGCCGGACTCGGCGCCGTCCGTCGGCGGCGGGTCCGAGTTGTTGCCGCCGGTCGGGTCGGTGGGCGTACCGGTCTCCGGCGGGTCCGTGGGGTTCGTCGGCGGGTCCGTGGGCTCCGTCGGCTCGTCCGTGGGCTCGGTGGGCGGCTCGGTCGTCGTCGACGGCGCGGTCGTCGGCGGAGCCGTCGTGGGCGGCTGGGTCGTCGGCCGGTACGTGGTCGGCGGGGGCCACGGGTCCTGCGTGACGCCCCCGTCGGAGGTGCCCGGGTCGGTCGACGGCTGCTCGGACTCCGTCGACGGCGAGGGCGACGGCTCCTCGGACTTCGTCGACGGCGAGTTGCTCACGGTCGGCGTCGTGCCGCCCGTGGTGCCACCGGGGGAGCCGGCCTTGTCCAGCGCGTAGACGACACCGGCGACGACCGCGATCAGCGCGAGCGCGGCGAACAGCCAGACCTTGCCCCGGCGGCCGTTCCCGCCGCCGTGCGAGCCGTAACCGTCCGAGCCGTAGCCGCCGTTGCCGCCCGTGCCGCCGTCATAGCCGCCGTACCCGCCGTCCTCCGGGTTCATCGGGGGAAGGATCGGGCCCTGCGAGGTGTCCCCGTGCATGGGGTGGCCCATCGCGGTCGTCGCGGCCACGCCGCCGACCGGGGTGTGCCCGCCCTCGTGCGCCTCCACCGGCCCGGTGTTCCACGTGCCGGTGTGGCCGCCCTGCTGCTGGAGCATCTGCAGGCCGTACTGGATGAGGCCGCGCATCTCCTCGGCGCTCTGGAACCGGTCGTCCGGGTCCTTGGCGAGCGAGCGCATCACCAGACCGTCGAGCTCCGGCGGCACGGACTGCGTGACGTCGGACGGCGGCACCGGCGCGTCCTGGACGTGCTGGTACACGACGGACAGCGGCGTCTCACCGGTGAACGGGGGACGCAGCGCCAGGAGTTCGTAGAGGAGGCAGCCCGTCGCGTACAGGTCGGAGCGGTGGTCGACGGCCTTGCCGAGCGCCTGCTCGGGGGAGAGGTACTGCGGAGTGCCCATGACCATGCCGGTCTGGGTCATCGTCGACTGCGCGCCGTGCAGGGCGCGGGCGATGCCGAAGTCCATGACCTTCACGGCGCCGCCGTGGGTGATGATCACGTTCGCCGGCTTGATGTCGCGGTGCACGATGCCGTGCTGGTGCGAGTAGGCCAGCGCCTCCAGGACCCCGGAGACGATGATGAGGGCCTGCTCGGGCCCGGGGGCCTCGGCGCTGAGCAGCAGGTCGCGGATGGTGCGGCCCTCGACCAGCTCCATCACGATGTACGGCACGGGCCGGCCGGCCACCAGGTCCTCGCCGGAGTCGTAGACCGCGACGATGGCGTGGTGGTTGAGCCCGGCGACCGACTGGGCCTCGCGGGTGAAGCGGGCCTTGGACACCGGGTCCTCGGCGAGGTCGGCGCGGAGGAGCTTGACCGCGACGGTGCGGCCGAGCCGCACGTCCTCGGCCGCGAAGACCTCCGCCATGCCGCCGCGTCCCAGACGGTGCGTCAGGCGGTACCGGCCGTCGCCGACGACCCCGCCGACGCCCCAGGACTCCGCCGACGAGTCCGGCACGCCGCCGCCTGCTCCGGATTCGGGTGCCATCAGTCCTCGCCGTCGTCTGTCGTGCCGTGTCCAGTCGTCACGCTACAGGCTCCGTACGACACCACGGTCCGAGATGGACCGGCCATCCAATCCCTTCCACGTACACCTGTGCAAATTCGACAGGATTCCTCCGCCCCCGCGGAAACGGTTCGGAGAAGCTTCCTGTGCGGAGGGTCACGGAACGGGCACCCGGCTTGACGTGTCACTGCCCTCGGGCAGACTTGGCCAGGAAATTCCGGATCAGCGCCGCGGCGCGCGCGTAGGGGGAAGCACAGATGAGCCAGGACGGCGCACAGGGCCGCTATGCGGGCGGTTCGGTCGCGGGCGGCCGGTACCAGCTGCGCGACCTTCTCGGCGAGGGCGGGATGGCGTCGGTCTACCTCGCCTACGACAGCGCGCTCGACCGCCAGGTCGCCATCAAGACGCTGCACACCGAGCTGGGCCGCGAACAGTCCTTCCGCGAACGGTTCCGCCGCGAGGCCCAGGCCGTCGCGAAGCTCTCCCACACCAACATCGTCTCGGTCTTCGACACCGGCGAGGACACCCTCGACGGCGCCGTCATGCCGTACATCGTCATGGAGTACGTGGAGGGGCAGCCGCTCGGCTCGGTCCTCGCCTCGGACATCCAGCAGTACGGCGCGATGCCGGCCGACCGGGCGCTGAAGGTCACCGCGGACGTGCTCGCCGCGCTCGAGGTCAGCCACGAGATGGGCCTGGTCCACCGCGACATCAAGCCGGGCAACGTGATGCAGACCAAGCGCGGCGTGGTCAAGGTCATGGACTTCGGCATCGCCCGCGCCATGCAGTCCGGGGTCACGTCGATGACCCAGACCGGCATGGTCRTCGGCACYCCSCAGTACCTCTCCCCCGAGCAGGCCCTCGGCCGCGCGGTGGACGCCCGCTCCGACCTCTACTCGGTCGGCATCATGCTCTTCCAGCTGCTGACGGGCCGGCTGCCCTTCGACGCCGACTCCCCGCTGGCCATCGCCTACGCCCACGTCCAGGAGGAGCCGGTCGCCCCGTCGACCGTCAACCGGGCGGTGACCCCGGCGATGGACGCGCTCGTCGCCCGCGCGCTGCGAAAGAACCCGAACGAGCGGTTCCCGAGCGCGGACGCCATGCGCGCCGAGTGCCTCCGGGTGCTCTCCGCCGGCCAGACCGGCGCCCCGTCGATCGTCCCCGGCCACCCCGTCAGCAGCGGCGCGGGCGTCGGCTCGGCGGTCTTCCCGCCCGTCGGCCAGACCCCGCCGCCGGCCCCGCACACCGGGCCGCAGGGGATGCAGCACGGGGTGCAGCACCCGTACCAGCCGCCGACGCCGGGACCGTACGGTCCGGCGACTCCGGCGCCCGCCTCCTCGTACGGCTACCCGCACCAGGCGCAGACGCCCGTCCCCGGGTACCAGACCCACCACGCCCCGCAGAACTCGTACCAGGCACCCACGCCGGCTCCGTACTCCTCCGCGCACCCGCCCGCGCCGAGCACGGCGGGCGGCGGCGGCTCGCGGCGGAACATGCCGATGATCGTGGGCGCGGCCCTCGTCGCCCTGCTCGCGATCGGCGGTCTCGTCGCCTTCCTCAACCGCGACGGGGAGAACACCCCCGAGGCCGGCGGCACGGGCGGCACGGATTCCCAGCAGAGCCAGTCGGCGGCCCCCGGCCACAAGGGCCCGGACCTCACCAAGACGATCGACCCCAAGAAGTGCAGCCAGCCGACGGAGTCGAGCGAGGACCCGGAGAAGTTCGAGGTCCCCAACTTCACCTACAAGAACATCCAGTCGGTGAAGGCCTGCGTCCAGGCCGGCGGCTGGAAGATCATGACGCAGACGCCGGTGGACGAGTCGACGTACGGCGAGGGCACGGTCCTGGAGCAGTACCCGCCGGCCGGTGAGGACATCGCGGACAAGGACGCCGAGTTCACCCTCAAGATCTCGACGGGCAACCCGCCGCAGTAACGGGCGACCCGCGGCAGGAGGCGGCGGCCTGTGGGGGGAGACAGCCCCGCCGCGGGAGCCGGCGCCCTGCCGCGGGAGCCGGCGCCCTGCCGCGGGAGCCGGCGCCCTGCCGCGGGAGCCGGCGCCCTGCCGCGGGAGCCGGCGCCCTGCCGCGGGAGCCGGCGCCCTGCCGCGGAAGAGCGACCCGCCGTAGTGACGGGCGATCCGCTCCAGTGACGGGCGATCCGCCGCGGGAGACGGCGACCCGCCGCAGGAGGCGGGGCGCCCTCCCTCCCCCTCTCCCGGGCCTCGCCGTCACCCTTCCTGACGCTCCTTTACGTCGACCGCCCCGCCCCGGATGCCGGACTCGCCCCGGCATGTGACGCTGAGTTCATTGTCTCGGCTGCTCGGTACGGGAGGGGGTCACCCGGTGACTCCAGCACTCCGCAGGGCGCGGGCGCGGGTCCTCGGATCCGCTCTCACCTGCGTGTTCGCCGGCGCGTGTGCCCTGCCCGGGGGGCCGCTCGCGCACGGAGCCGCAGAGCCCGTCGGCTCCACGGCGCTCGCGGCCCCGACCACGCCGCAGGCCCCCACACCAC
>NZ_RDBH01000114.1:485682-519112 GCF_008042145.1 Streptomyces sp. adm13(2018) | reverse complement strand
GTCCCGGGCGCGGCCTCCCCTCGCCCGACGGCTCCGCCTCACTCGCGGGGCGGCCCGCGGGCGAGGGGAGGCCGCGCCCGGGACGCTCCGTGGCCCTGGCCCCGGTGGGCGACGCACCCCGGCGGCCGGAGGCCCCTCGTACCGAAACTGCAACAGAGCCGGAGCGCCTGGAGGCCGTCGAGGAGGAGCCCCGGGAGGTACGCGAGGAGGAGGCCGTCGCACCGGAGGCGGCGCCCGCGAGCCGGCCCGGCGTCGCGCCCGGGATCGCCGCCGAATCCGCACAACCCCTCGTCGACCAGCGGATTCCCGTCCTCACGCTCGGGGTCGGCCTGGCGCTCATGGGGCTCGGGATCGGCTTCCTCGGGCTGCGGATGCGGCGCCGCTGAACCCCTTCGGACCCCCGGGGTCCCCCTTGAGGGGGACGCGGCCCTTCCGTCTCAGGACGGTTGTCGGTCCCGGCATACCCGGTATACATACTGAGTATGTCCATCCGCCACGGGCTTCTCGCCCTCCTCGAACGCGGTCCTCGGTACGGCTCCCAGCTCCGTACGGAGTTCGAATCGCGCACGGGTTCCACCTGGCCCCTCAACGTGGGCCAGGTGTACACGACCCTCAACCGGCTCGAACGCGACGGCATGGTCGCCCAGGGCGGCGAGGACGCGGCCGGGCACACCCTGTACGCGATCACCGACAGCGGCCGCGCCGAACTGCGGACCTGGTTCGAGAAGCCGGTGGACCGCACCAGTCCCGCCCGTGACGAGCTCGCCATCAAGCTCGCCATGGCCGTGGGCGCCCCCAGCGTCGACATCCGCGACGTCATCCAGTCCCAGCGCCGGCACACCGTGAAGGCGATGCAGGACTACACCCGCCTCAAGGCACAGGCCCTGATCGCCGTCGAGAGCGGCGGAGCGCGGGAGCGGGACGACGTCGCCTGGCTGCTCGTCCTGGAGCAGCTGATCTTCCAGACCGAGGCCGAGGCGCGCTGGCTGGACCACTGCGAGTCCCGGCTGATCCGCCTCTCGACGACGGCCGCGGACGCCGGGACCGGCCAGGACGCCACGGCGTCCCCGCCCCGGAAGGCCCCCGGCGCCGCCGACGGACCGGACGCCGGCGCCCGGCCGGGTGCCGATGCGGTCCGCTCCGGCACCGCGCCGTCCGAGGCCGTCCCACCCGCGGCCCGGAGACGCTGACCGCGCTCCCGCGCCCCACCCGTACCTCTCGCCCCACCCGTACCTCTTGCGCCGCGCGCCCATCACGCGCGCCGCGTCCGGCGTACGGCCCGCGCACCGCCCGCCGTACGGACCGCACACCGTCCGCCGCACGGCCCGCTCCGCACCGGCCGTACCACCCTTCCACCGCTCGCTCCCGTGCCCGGCCGACCGCCGGACACGCCCAAGGGGGGACTCCTCATGTCCGCACAGCAGCCCGTGCTGCAACTCAAGAACCTGACCCGCGTCCACGGCGCGGGTGCCACCGAGGTGCATGCCCTGCGCGGCATCGACCTCGCCGTGTACCCGGGTGAACTCGTCGCCGTCATGGGCCCGTCCGGCTCCGGCAAGTCCACGCTGCTCACCATCGCCGGCGGTCTCGACGCCCCCACCTCGGGACAGGTGATCGTCGAGGACACCGACATCACCACGGCGAGCGTCAAGGAGCTCGCGGCCCTGCGCCGCCGCAGCATCGGCTACGTCTTCCAGGACTACAACCTCATCCCGGCCCTCACCGCCGCCGAGAACGTGGCCCTGCCGCGCGAGCTGGACGGGACCTCCTCCCGGAAGGCGCGCGTCGAAGCCCTCAAGGCACTGGAGGAGATGGGCCTCGGCCACCTCGCCGACCGCTTCCCCGACGAGATGTCCGGCGGCCAGCAGCAGCGCGTGGCCATCGCCCGCGCGCTCGTCGGAGAGCGCCGGCTCGTCCTGGCCGACGAGCCCACCGGCGCCCTCGACTCCGAGACCGGGGAGTCCGTGCTCGCCCTGCTCCGCAGCCGCTGCGACGCCGGCGCGGCCGGTGTCCTCGTCACCCACGAGCCGCGCTTCGCGGCCTGGGCGGACCGGGTCGTGTTCCTCCGCGACGGCGCCATCGTCGACCAGACGGTGCGCAGCGAGGCCGACTCCCTGCTGACGGGCCAGGTGGCTGAGGCGTGAAGACCTGGTTCCACTCCTGGCGGGCCGCGATACGCATCGCCCGCCGCGACGCCTGGCGTTCCAAGGGCCGCAGCGCCCTCGTCCTGGCGATGATCGCCCTGCCGATCCTGGGCGTCAGCGCCCTCGATCTCACCTTCCGCAGCTCCGAGCTGTCCCCCGCCGAGAAGGCGGACCGTTCGATCGGCGCGGCCGACGCCCGTTTCCAGGACTCCGGCTACGGCGGGGTGCCGATCTTCCAGGACCCGGCCGGGGAACTGAACACCCCGGCCAAGGACTACGGGGACACGGCCTGGCCGAGCGGCCCCACCGATGTCACCAAGACCTTCCCCGCGGGATCCACGGTCCTCACGGACCGCTCGGGCAGCGCCAAGCTGACGACGAAGCACGGTCTGCTTGTCACCGAGGTGCGCGAGATCAAGGCGGCCGACCCGATGGCGCGCGGCATCACGACCCTCCTGGAGGGCCGCTACCCGGAGAAGAACGACGAGGTCATCGCGACCTCGCACTTCCTGGAGAGCAGCGGTCTCGCGGTCGGTTCGACCCTTTCCGCACGCAACTTCGACCGCCCGTACCGGATCGTCGGCTCCTACGAGATTCCCGACCAGCTGAACGCGGACCAGGTCAACGCGCTCCCCGGCGCCTTCCACGCGCCGTACGCGAAGGCCGTCGAGAAGGCCGGTCTGCAGAAGCCCGACACCGCCACCACGTACCTGGTGCGCGTCGCGGGTGGTTTCACGTGGAACATGGTCAAGGAGATCAACACCAAGGGTGTGATCGTCACCTCCCGTGCCGTGCTCATCGACCCGCCCGCCAAGTCGGAGATCCCGCTCTTCCAGAAGGAGGGCTGGGCCAACTTCGAGTCCAGCACGGCCGGTAACGCCGCCGAGCTCGCCGCCGTCGGCACGGTCGTCGGTCTGGCGATGCTGGAGATCTGTCTGCTCGCCGGTCCCGCCTTCGCGGTCGGCGCCCGTCGCTCCCGCCGCCAGCTCGGTCTGGTGGGCGCCAACGGCGGTGCCCGCAGCCACATCCGGGCCATCGTGCTGAGCGGTGGTCTGGTCATCGGTGTCGCCGCGGCGGTCACCGGTACGGTCCTCGCCCTGATCCTCACGAAGGCGCTCCAGCCCTTCCTGGAAGAGACCATGGGCCAGCGGTTCGGCGCCTTCGACGTCCGGCCGCTGGAGATCCTCGGCATCGCGCTGCTCGCCGTGCTGACCGGACTGCTCGCCGCGATCGTTCCGGCGATCACCGCCTCCCGGCAGACCGTCCTCGCCTCGCTCACCGGCCGTCGCGGTGTCCGTCGCAGCAGCCGAGTGCTGCCCCTGATCGGCCTCGCGGCCCTCCTGATCGGCGGCGCCATCGCGCTCTTCGGGTCCATCGTCACCCAGCAGTTCATCATCGTCGCGGGCGGCTCCGCGATCGCCGAGCTGGGCGTCGTCGCCATGACCCCGGCCCTGGTGGGCCTGTTCGGGCGGACCGGCCGGTGGCTGCCGCTGTCCCCGCGGCTCGCGCTGCGGGACGCCGTGCGCAACCGGGGCCGTACGGCGCCCGCCGTCGCCGCCGTCCTCGCCGCCGTCGCCGGCACGGTCGCCGTCTCCACGTACATGGCCAGCGAGGAGGCCCAGCGCAGGGCCGAGTACACGGCCGAGCTGCCGCACGGCACCGTCGCCGCGTTCGTCAACGAGGAGGGCGGCCGGGACGTCCCCGCCGTCCGCGACGCCCTCCAGCGGTACGTCCCCGTCGACGTCCGCGCCGACGTCCAGCGCGTCTCGGTCGGCAAGCCCGGCTGCAAGCCCTGGGACACCGGCGCCGGCTGTGGCCGCTTCGAGATCGTCGTCCCCCCGGCCAACGAGTGCCCCATGTACGCCTCGGTCCCCGGCGGCGGCGACCCCGCCGAGAAGTTCACGCCCGAGCAGCGCCGGAAGATGCTCAGCGAGGACTGGCGGTGCAAGGAGGGCCGCAGCAACGGCCTGTACGTCGCCGAGGGCGGGCTCCTCGTCGGTGACGCCGCACTCCTCCAGGTGCTCGGCCTCGACGACCCCGCGACCGTGAAGGCCCTCGCCGACGGCAAGGTCGTCAGCTTCAACCCGGTGAACATCGGCAAGAACGGCACGTACGGGATCAAGCAGGTCACCGACCTCGCCGCCGCGGACAAGGCCTCCGAGAACGGCAAGCCGACTCCCGGCAAGGTCAGCTTCCTGCCCGCGTACCAGGTCCCCGGCGACAAGCCGTCCTACGGCGTCCAGGCCCTGATGACCCCGGCCACCGCCAAGGCCGCCGGACTCGCGACGGTGCCGCTCGGCAGCTACGCGAGCACGGAACGGCTGCCCGACACCGAGGCCCGCCAGAAGCTCGACGGCGAGCTCACCAAGCTCGGCAGCGACGTCGACCTCCGCGTCGAAGAGGGCTTCGTCAACTCGTACAGCCTCATCCTGCTGTCCCTGGCGATCTTCGCGGGGCTCGTGACCGTCGGCGCCGCCGGCATCGCCACCGGGCTCGCCCAGGCCGACGCCGAGGCCGATCTGAAGACGCTGGCCGCCGTGGGCGCCCCGCCGCGGGTCCGCCGGACCCTCAGCGGCTTCCAGTGCGGTGTCGTCGCCGCGATGGGCGTCCTCCTCGGCTCGGCCGCCGGAGTACTGCCCGCGGTGGGCCTC
The DNA here is from genome assembly GCF_008042145.1 of Streptomyces sp. adm13(2018). GTDB lineage: Bacteria > Actinomycetota > Actinomycetes > Streptomycetales > Streptomycetaceae > Streptomyces. The sequence continues at coordinate 514,317 of NZ_RDBH01000114.1, read as the reverse complement.
CGGCTGAACGAGGAGCGCCAGCAGTTCCGCTGGCACGAGGAGTCCATGGCCCAGGGTTGGAGCACGGCCGCCGACGCGCCGTACGTGCCGATCGTCATCCCCTGGGAGACCCTCGCCGGCCTGCTGGTCGCCGTACCGGTCGGCGCGGCCCTGCTGGCCGCCCTGGTGACCCGATCCCGCGGCGCGCTGGCCCGGCGCGAGGCGACCTGACGGTCTTCGTCGTCGTCCTGTGCCCCCGTACGAGGGTGGATCACCCTCGTACGGGGGCACACCCCGTGGTGACGCATGTGTACGAGAGAATGGCGGCATGGAGATGCCGAGGAATGACAGGTCGCAGGAGAGCCCCCAGGTCCTCATCGTGGGACAGGACGGGATGGCGCTCGGCGGCACTCAGGGCGACGACGAACCCCGCGAGGTCCCGGTGACGGAAATGGTCGAGCAGCCTGCGAAGGTCATGCGGATCGGCAGCATGATCAAGCAGCTCCTGGAGGAAGTACGCGCGGCACCTCTCGACGAGGCCAGCCGGGTCAGGCTCAAGGACATCCACGCCAGCTCCGTGAAGGAACTGGAGGACGGGCTCGCGCCCGAACTGGTCGAGGAACTGGAGCGGCTCTCCCTGCCGTTCACGGACGAGGCGATCCCCTCCGAGGCGGAGCTGCGCATCGCGCAGGCGCAGCTGGTCGGCTGGCTGGAGGGCCTCTTCCACGGCATCCAGACGGCGCTCTTCGCCCAGCAGATGGCGGCCCGCGCCCAGCTGGAGCAGATGCGCCGGGCGCTCCCGCCCGGTGCGTCGCACGACGATGACGACGACGACCGCGGCCCCGGCCACGCGGTCCGCTCGGGGCCGTACCTGTAGCCCCGGCGGAGTACGGACGAGGAGGGGCCCGGCACACGGTGTGCCGGGCCCCTCACCCGTCCGTGACGACCGCGGCGGACGTCACGCGTCCGGGACGACCACGGCGGACGAGGGCCGGATCGAGCCTGCGGAGGCCGACCGGCGGAGGCGGCCCGGCCCGTCAGGCCTGCGGGGCCAGGAGCAGGACCTTGCCGACGTGGGTGCCGGCCTCCAGCGCCCGGTGCCCCTCGGCGGCGTCGCTCAGCGACAGCGTCCGGTCGACGACCGGTCGGACCGTTCCCGCGCCGATCAGCGGCCAGACGTGCTCCCGGACGGCGGCCACGATCGCCGCCTTCTCCTCCGCCGGGCGGGCCCGCAGCGTGGTCGCCATGACCGCGGCCCGCTTCGCGAGCAGCGCCCCGAGGTTCAGCTCGCCCTTGACTCCGCCCTGGAGACCGATGACGACGAGCCGGCCGTTCACGGCCAGCGCCTTCACGTTCCGCTCCAGGTACTTGGCGCCGACGATGTCCAGGATGACGTCCGCCCCCGCCCCGTCCGTCGCCTTGGCCAGCTCCTCGACGAAGTCCTGCCCGCGGTAGTCGATGAGCACGTCCGCGCCGAGTTCGGCGCAGCGCGCCAGCTTCTCGGGGCCGCCCGCGGTGACCGCGACCCGCGCCCCGATCGCCTTGGCCAGCTGGATCGCCATCGTGCCGATCCCGCTCGCCCCGCCGTGCACGAGCAGCGTCTCCCCCGGACGCAGGTGGGCGATCATGAAGATGTTGGACCAGACGGTGCAGGCCACCTCGGGGAGTGCCGCGGCCGTGGCCACGTCGACGCCCTCGGGCACCGGGAGCAGCTGGCCCGCGGGAACGACGACCTTCTGCGCGTAGCCGCCGCCGGAGAGCAGCGCGCAGACCTCGTCGCCGACCGCCCAGCCCCCCACTCCCGGGCCGAGGGCGGAGATCCGGCCCGAGCACTCCAGGCCGGGGTACGGCGAGCTGCCCGGCGGCGGGTCGTAGAAGCCCTGCCGCTGGAGCAGGTCGGCGCGGTTGACGGCGCTCGCCGCCACCTCGACGAGGACCTCGCCCTCGCCGGGTACGGGATCGGGCACCTCGGCCCAGACGAGGGCCTCGGGGCCACCGGGTTCCGGAATCGTGATCGCATACATGGCGGCGAGGCTACTCCCGGCGGGGCGTGACGGGCTCAGTCCTCCGGCGGTGTCCGGAGCGGGGTGACCGGCGTCGCCCGCACGATGGTGATCACCCGGTCGGTGAGCTGGAGCGGGCTGGCCGCGGGGTCGTCGTAGCCGAGCAGCCGGTGGCCGCGCAGCACGCTCACGACCAGGTCGCCGGTCTCGCGGACGCTCTTCCCGACCTCGCTCTTGGTCACCGGGCGCTCCACCAGGTCGAGGCCGGAGCCCTGCTGGATGAGGTCCTCCATCACCGTGCCGGCGCTGGGACTCAGCACGGACAGACCGAGCAGGCGCCCGGCGGCGCTGGCGCTGGTGATGACCGCGTCCGCACCGGACTGGCGCAGCAGCGGCGCGTTCTCCTCCTCGCGGACCGCGGCGACGATCTTCGCGCCCCGGTTGAGCTGCCGGGCCGTGAGGGTGACCAGGACGGCCGTGTCGTCGCGCTGGGTGGCGATCACGATCTGCCGGGCCCGCTGCACCTCGGCGCGGAACAGGACGTCACTGCGGGTCGCGTCGCCGATGACACCGACGAAGCCGTCCGCGTTCGCCGTCTCGATCACCTTGTTGGAGGGATCGACGATGACGATCTGCTCCTTGCTGAGACCGGTGGCGCAGAGCGTCTGGATCGCGGACCGCCCCTTGGTACCGAAGCCGACGATGACGGTGTGGTCGCGCAAGGTGGACCTCCAGCGATTCAGCCGGAACTCCTCGCGGGTCCGCTCCGTGAGGACCTCGAGGGTGGTACCGACCAGGATGATCAGAAACAGCACGCGCAGGGGCGTGACCAGCAGGATGTTGGCGAGCCGCGCCGTGTCGCTGTACGGGACGATGTCGCCGTATCCGGTGGTGGAGAGCGTGACGGTCGCGTAGTAGGCGCAGTCGAGGAAGTCGAGCGTCCCGTTGGCGTTGTCGTGATAACCCCCGCGGTCGACGTAGACGATCATGATCGTCACGGCGAGCACGCCGAGGGCCATCAGAAGTCGCTTGCCGACCTGGCGCAGGGGCCGCTCGACCTCACGGCGGGGCAGTTTGATCTGCGGGCCGGAGATCCGTTCCTCCGCGTGGCGGGCCATCGCGTCACGACTGGGAAGTTTCACGTGAAACACGCTCCTTGGGCCGGTACGGCCCCCTCTGCCGCCGGCCAGGAAAGGTCGAGGACATCCAACTCTTGGCCGGGGCGGGCGCCGCCGGGCGGGACGACGGCCAGTCCGTCGGCGGCGGCGATGCCGCGCAGCATGGCCGGTCCGTTGTAGCGCAGGGGCACGGCGTGCCCACCGCGGCGGACGACCGGGACCAGCCGGGTGTCGTACGGGTGGCCGGGCACCTCGTCCCGCAGGGGGACCCGCGGCGGCTCGTACGCGGCGGTCGCGGCCCCGGTCAGCGCGGCCAGCAGCGGCTCGGCCAGCGTCATCAGTCCGGAGACGGCCGCGAGCGGGTTCCCGGGAAGCCCGACGAGATGACGCACGCGGGGTGCCGTGGCGGTCCCGGTCGGCGGCGCGGCAGCGGGCTCGGTGGCTCCGGAAGGCGCGGCCGCGGACGGCGCGGGCTCGGTCGGGCCGGGCTTGGGCGGTTCCGGCAGGGGGTCGAGGCGGGCGAGGAGCATCGGGTGCCCCGGCCGGACCTTCACCCCGTCGACCAGGAGCGTCGCCCCGGCCTTCTCCAGGACTCCGTGGACATGGTCCACGGGCCCGGCGGCGGTCCCCCCGGTGGTGAGCACCAGATCGGCGGCGGAACCGGTGACGGCCGCGTACAGCTCCTCGGCCTCGTCGCCGATCCGGCGGACGGCCAGGACGTGAGCGCCGAGGCCCGCCAGCCACGGGCCCAGCATCGGGCCGAGGGCGTCACGGATGAGGCCGTCGTGGGGGAGGCCCGCCGCGAGCAGCTCGTCGCCGAGGACCAGGATCTCGACCCGGGGGCGGGGCGCCACGGGAAGCTCGTCGTAGCCGGCGGCCGCGGCGAGGCCGAGTACGGCGGGGGTCACGACGCTCCCGGCGGGCAGCAGCTCCTCGCCGGTGCGGCACTCCTGGCCCCGGGGCCGGATGTCCTGTCCCGGCACGACCCCGCGCAGTGCGTGCAGCAGCGCGCCCTCGGTGCGGGCGTGCTCGCTGCGGACCACGGCGGTGGTCCCGGCGGGTACGCGGGCGCCGGTGGCGATCCGTACCGCCTCGCCGTCGTGCGCGGTGGCCTCGGGCGCCCGCCCGGCGAGGACGGCGTCCTGCGCGCGTACGGTCCACGGCCCGGGACCCGCGACGGCCCAGCCGTCCATGGCGGAGGTGTCGAAGGGCGGCAGGTCGGTGAGGGCGAGCAGAGGTCCGGCCAGGACCTGGCCGAGTGCCTGCGCGAGCGGTACGCCGAGCGGCGCCCGGCCGGCCCGGGCGGCGGCCCCGGCGCGGACGGCCGCGGCACGTGCCTCGGGCCAGGTGGTGGCCCGGTGCGGCTGCCCGGACCGGGCGTCGCCGGTTCCGGGCGGTACCGGGAAGGGCTCCTGCAGGGTCATCCGGCCTCGTCCTGCTCGGCGGCCCAGCGCTGGGCCAGCGCGGCGGCCTTGCGGGCGGCCTCGGCGACCGCCTCGGGGCCGCCCCCGTCGGCCGCGCGAGCCGCCGCGTAGCCCACCAGGAAGGTGGTCAGGGGAGCGGCGGGTCGGGCCACGCCGTGAGCGGCGTCGCGGGCCAGGTCGAGCAGCACGCCGGTGTCGACGTCCAGCTCGATGCCCAGTTCGTCCTTGACTGCGGTGATCCATTCATCCAGCACGGTCCCATGCTCCCTGATGCGGGCCCGGGCCGTGGCGATGTCCTCCCAGGTGTCGCAGTCGAAGGAGGCGTGCGGCCCCGCGGCGACCCGGGTGAGGCGCAGGGCGCCGGTGAGCCGCCGCAGCGGGCCGTCGGCGAGGGTGCCGCGCTCCTCGGCGATCCGCGCCAACTCCCGGCGGAGCGGGGCCGCTCGGTAGGCGGCGACGAGCGGCTGGTCCCGTTCCCCGGCGTCGGTGAGGAGCGCGGCCTCGGCCTCGGGGTGGTCGGCGAGCGCGCCGAGCAACTGGTGGACGGTGTCGTCGTCGAGGAAGGGCAGGTCGGCGGAGAGCACGAGCAGCACACCGCCGTCGTCCCCAGCGGCCTGAGCCTCGCCGCCCTGAACGCCGCTCGTGCCGGGGGCATCGGTCCCGGCCTCGTTCGCCTCGGCCGCCGCGTCCCCGGCGCCTTCGCCCAGCGCGCGTACTCCCGCGTCCAGGGCGGCGAGCGGGCCTCCGCCGGACGGGTCCTCCCTGGTCCAGCGGACGGGGTGGACGGTCGGGCGGGGGTCGCCGACGACCACGGTCCGCTCCGCGCCGCGGCACGCGGCGAGGACCCGGTCGAGGAGCGGCCGGCCGCCGACCCGTACGCCGGGCTTGTCGGCGCCACCGAGGCGCCGGGCGGCGCCTCCGGCGAGCACGACGGCGTCATGGGGGGTGGTCACCCCAGCAGTATGGTCCGCCGCCGCGGCCCGCCGTCGGGCGCGTCTCCCTTGGTGAGACGGTCCACCCGGCGCAGCGGTCGGAGGACCGGCCCGAGGATCGTTCCAGGGCCCGCCCTCGGATGGCCGGCGGGACCCGGGCAGGTCCCGCCGGGGCGCCGTGTCAGAGCGTGCGGAGCAGGACCGCGGGCTGCTCGACGCAGTCCGCCACGTACCTCAGGAAGCCGCCCGCCGTGCCGCCGTCGCAGACGCGGTGGTCGAAGGTGAACGAGAGCTGCACCACCTGACGTACGGCCAGTTCGCCCTGGTGGACCCAGGGTTTGGGGATGATCCGGCCGACACCGAGCATCGCGGCCTCGGGGTGGTTGATGATCGGCGTGGAGCCGTCGACCCCGAACACCCCGTAGTTGTTCAGGGTGAAGGTGCCCCCGGTCAGATCGGCCGGGGTGAGTGCCGACTCCCGTGCGGCTTCGGTGAGCCGGGCGAACTCCGCCGTCAGCGACTCCGCCGTCCGGGTCCCTGCGTCCTTGACTACGGGCACGACCAGGCCCCGCGGGGTCTGGGCGGCGAAACCGAGGTGCACGGACGGCAGCCGGACGATCTCCCGCGCCGCGGTGTCCACGGTGGAGTTCAGCTCGGGGAACCGCGCCAGGGCGTGCACGCAGATCCGGGCGAGGAGCGCGAGGAGCGAGATCTTCGGCCCGCCCGCCGCGTTCATCGCCGTGCGTGCGGCCATCAGCTCCGTCGCGTCGGCGTCGACCCAGCAGGTCGCGTCCGGGATCTCCGTGCGGCTGCGCGCGAGTTTGTCCGCCACGGCGCCGCGGACCCCGCGCAGCGGGATCCGCTCCCCGGCCGGTGCCGGTCATCTCTCCGCTGGTGCGGAAGCTGGCCAGGGACCGCGGGCTCGATCTGCGCGAGGTGCGGGGGTCGGGACCCGAGGCCGGGATCTCCGTGCGGCTGCGCGCGAGTTTGTCCGCCACGGCGCCGCGGACCCCGCGCAGCGGGATCCGCTCCCCGGCCGGTGCCGGTCATCTCTCCGCTGGTGCGGAAGCTGGCCAGGGACCGCGGGCTCGATCTGCGCGAGGTGCGGGGGTCGGGACCCGAGGCCCCACGGCCGCCGTGCGGGCGGGGGCGGGTGCCGGAGCGGCGGCCGGACGGTCGAGGGCCGCGAGGGCCAGCTCGACGTCGGCCCGGAGGATCAGGCCCTCGGGTCCCGACCCCCGCACCTCGCGCAGATCGAGCCCGCGGTCCCTGGCCAGCTTCCGCACCAGCGGAGAGATGACCGGCACCGGCCCCTCGTGGCCGGTACCGACCCCGGCGTCCGGAGCCGGAGCGACCGGCACAGCAACGGGCGCGGGTGCCTGGGCGGCCGGGGCGGCGGCGGGCGCCTTCGCCACGGCGTGGCTCTCGTGGCGCACCCGGCGGCGCCGGGCGGCGGGCCCGGCCGTGCCGTACCCGACGAGCACGTTGCCCGAGTACTCCGACGACACGGCGGACTCGGCGGCACCCTCCCCCGCCGTGGGGGCGGCGCCGGGAGCGGCCTCGGCACGCTCCTCCGGCGCTCCCGTGCCGCCCACCGCGACCGTCAGCAGCGGCGCGCCGACGGGCAGCTCGGTGCCCTCCTCGCCGTACCGGGCGGTCACGACACCGCCGTACGGGCAGGGCACCTCGACCATGGCCTTGGCCGTCTCGACCTCGACGACGGGCTGGTCGATGGCGACGACGTCGCCGACGGCGACCAGCCAGCGGACGATCTCCGCCTCGGTGAGTCCCTCGCCGAGGTCGGGCAGCTTGAACTCGAGCACCTGCGCCATCAGCTTCCCGCCTCCCACTGCAGCCGCGCGACCGCGTCCAGGACCCGGTCCACGCCCGGCAGATGGTGCCGTTCCAGCATCGGCGGGGGGTACGGGATGTCGAAGCCCGCGACCCGCAGCACCGGTGCCTCCAGATGGTGGAAGCACCGCTCGGTCACGCGCGCGGCGATCTCCGCGCCGGGGCCGCCGAAGCCCGTCGACTCGTGGACGACGACCGCGCGGCCGGTGCGCCGCACCGAGGCGCAGACGGTCTCGTCGTCGAAGGGGACGAGCGAGCGGAGGTCGACGACCTCCAGGTCCCAGCCCTCGGCCTGCGCGGCCTCCGCCGCCTCCAGGCAGACGGGCACGGAGGGTCCGTAGGTGATCAGCGTGGCACCGGTGCCACGCCGTCGCACCACGGCCTTGCCGATCGGCTCCACGGCGGCGGGCGCATCGGGGGACCAGTCGGACTTCGCCCAGTAGAGCCGCTTGGGCTCCAGGAAGACCACCGGGTCGTCCGAGGCGATGGCCGCGCGCAGCAGCCCGTAGGCGTCCTCGACGGTGGCCGGGGTGACGACGTGGAGGCCCGGGGTGGCCGTGTAGTAGGCCTCGGAGGAGTCGCTGTGGTGCTCGACGCCGCCGATTCCGCCGCCGTACGGGACGCGGATGACGATCGGCATCGGCATCGCGCCGCGCGTGCGGTTCCGCATCTTCGCCACGTGGGAGATCAGCTGCTCGAACGCCGGGTAGGCGAACGCGTCGAACTGCATCTCGACGACCGGCCGCAGGCCGTACATCGCCATGCCGACGGCCGCGCCGAGGATTCCCGCCTCGGCCAGCGGGGTGTCGGTGCAGCGGTCCTCGCCGAACTCCTTGGCGAGCCCGTCGGTGACCCGGAAGACGCCGCCGAGGGTACCGACGTCCTCGCCCATCACGTGGACGGTGGGGTCCTCGGCCATCGCGTCGCGCATGGCGCGCTGGAGCGCCTGCGCCATCGTGGCGGGCTTGGCCTTCCCGGCTCCCCCGCCCTTTCCGGGGTTCCCGGCGGTCCTGTCCGCCGTGGATCCGGTCGTCGCCGTCGTCATCACGCCTCACCCTCGGCTTCGAGCTCGGCGCGCAGCTGCGCCGCCTGTTCCCGCAGCTGCGTGGTCTGCTCCGCGTACACGTGCGAGAAGAGGTCCATCGGGTTCAGCACCGGGTCGGCGTTCATCCGCTCGCGCAGCTCCGCGGCCATCGTCTCGGCAGCTTCGGCGGCCTCGCGCCGGCCGTCCTCGTCGAGCAGGCCGCGCTCGGTCAGCTCCCGTTCGAGGATCAGGATCGGGTCGTGCGCCCGCCAGGTCTCGACCTCGGCGGACGCGCGGTAGCGGGTGGCGTCGTCGGCGTTGGTGTGGGCGTCGATGCGGTACGTGACGGCCTCGACGAGCGTGGGGCCGCCGCCGCGCCGCGCGCGGGCCACGGCCTCGCTGAGCACCTGGTGGACGGCGATCGCGTCGTTCCCGTCGACGAGCCGGCCGGGCATCCCGTATCCGACGGCCTTGTGGGCCAGCGAGGGGGCTGCGGTCTGCTTGGCGAGGGGGACGGAGATCGCGAAGCCGTTGTTCTGCACGAGGAAGACCACGGGGGCCTGCCAGACGGCCGCGAAGTTGAGCGCCTCGTGGAAGTCGCCCTCGCTGGTGCCGCCGTCGCCGACCATCGCGAGCGCGACGACGTCGTCGCCCTTGAGCCGGGCGGCGTGGGCGAGGCCCACCGCGTGCGGGAGCTGGGTGGCGAGCGGGGTGGAGAGCGGCGCGATGCGGTGCTCGTGCGGGTCGTACCCGGTGTGCCAGTCGCCGCGGAGCAGGGTCAGCGCCTGCACGGGGTCGAGGCCGCGAGCCACCGCGGCCAGGGTGTCGCGGTACGAGGGAAAGAGCCAGTCCCGCTCCTCCAGGGCGAGGGCGGCGGCGACCTCGCACGCCTCCTGGCCGTGGGTGGAGGGGTACACGGCGAGCCGGCCCTGCTTGGTGAGGGCGGTGGCCTGCGTGTTGTACCGGCGGCCGCGGATCAGCTCCGTGTAGAGCCGGAGCAGCAGCGCGGGATCGGCGTCGGCCACGGCGTCCGTGCCGAGCACGCGCAGCGGCTCGGCGTCGGGCAGCAGCGGGGCGGGGTCGGTACGCGGCTGCCAGGCCGGCGGCGGGGTCGGCCGGTGGGCGGGAACGGCACCGGGCGGCTCTTGGACTGTCGAACTGCGCTGTTGCAACGAGTCCACCTCCTCGTGGGAGCGGGCATAAGACCCGAAGGCGGGTGGCGCGAGTGTGGCGCGCCTCACCTACCGATTGTTCGGTCGTGGAGGCATTTTGGCTACAGGCACCTCCAGCCTGTGGACAAACGGTTCTCCACAGCCTGGGATGAGTACAGGTCGTCCACCGGAGAGAGGCGGGGGCACGTGGCGGATGAACAAATGGCCGTCGACCGGAGCGCGGCTCCGGACGGCGACGGGGGCGACGAGCTCCGCGGGACCGGGAGCGAGGGCCCCGGCGAGGCGCTGAGCGCCCCGGTCGGCACCCCGACGGGGGCCGTTCCGGCACGCCCGCTGGACGCGATCGACCGGGACATCCTGCGGTTGCTGCAAACGGACGGCCGCGCCTCGGTCCGCTCCGTGGCCGAGCGGGTGCACGTCTCCCGGGCCAACGCGTACGCGCGCATCAACCGGCTCATCGACGACGGGGTGATCCGCGGCTTCAGCGCGCGGGTCAACCACGAGCGGGCGGGCCACGGCGCCTCCGCCTACATCACGCTCAAGATCGTCCAGAACTCCTGGCGCACGGTCCGGGAGCAGCTCGGCGCATTGCCGGGCGCCACGCACATCGCGCTGGTCAGCGGCGATTTCGACGTCCTGCTGCTGGTGCACACCCCGGACAACCGGACCCTGCGCGAGCTGGTGCTCACCCGCATCCAGGCGATCCCCGAGGTGCTGTCCACGCGCACGCTGCTGGTCTTCGAGGAGACCGACCTCAACACGGACCCGCACGCCTGAGCCCGCCTCCGTGGGCGTACGTCTCCGGCGCCGGGGAGCCCCGGAGCCGTACGCCGGGGGGCGTGCGCGCGGCGCACGTCCCAGCCGGCCTGGTCCTGGTTCCGCTCCCTCGCCAGGCCGTCCCTCAGCGGGCCGTCCTGAGCCCGTCGAACGCCAGGTGCGCGACGGTCTCGGCGAGCTGCTCGCGCTCCGCCATGGAATCCGGATGCGGCCGGTACCACTCCACGAGTGAGTTGATCATCCCGAAGAGCAGCCGGGTCGCGAGCCGGATGTCGACGTCGGCCCGCAGATCGCCCTCCTCGGCGGCCGCCTTCAGGAGGTCGGCCACCTTGTGGTCGAACTCGCGCCGCCGCTCCATGGCCCACCGCTCGGTGCCGGTGTTGCCCCGCACCCGCAGCAGCAGCGTCACGTACGGAAGCTCCGCGATCAGCACCTCGACGGTGCGGCGCGTGACGTACTCGACTCGCTCGACGGCCCGGCCGCGCCCGGCGTCCGGCTCGTCGAGGATCGCGAAGAGCCCGTCGAGGGCCCGGCTGACGGCCCGCCGCAGCAGCTCCTCCTTGCCGGACACGTGGTGGTAGATCGACGACTTGGAGATCCCCGCCGCCTTGGAGAGGTGCTCCATGGACGTGCCGTCGTAGCCGCGCTCGTTGAAGACCCGCACGGCCACCGAGAGCAGCGTCTCGGGGGTGTACGTGTCGCGCTTGACGGTGGTCATCGGGAGTCCTCCGCATCGGCGTCGGCGCAGCGGCGGGCGATGGCCTGGCTCGGCCCGTACCTGCCCGTCGGGTAGCGCTCGTGCAGGCCCCGCAGCAGGTCGCAGACCCGCCGGTGCCCCAGCTGCTCCGCCCACTCCAGCGGTCCGGCGGGGTAGTTCACCCCGAGCCGCATCGCCGTGTCCACGTCCTCGGCCGTGGCGACGCCCCGGTCGACCGCGTCGGCCGCGAGGTCGGCCAGCATCGCGACCGTACGGGCCACGATCATGCCGGGGACGTCGCCGATCACGGAGACCTGCTTGCCGAGCGCCTGGAAGAGCCCGACGGCCTCGGCGAGGGTCTCGGGCGCGGTGCGCCGGCCGGTGGAGAGCACCATCCGCCCCGCGCGCGCGTAGTCGAGGGCGAGGTCGAAGTAGACGATCTCCTCGGGGAAGAACTCGAAGGAGCTGTCGCCGTCGGCGAGCATCAGCCGGCCGCCGCCCGGCAGCACGATGTGGCCGTCGCCCCGCTTGCGGCGGACGGCGATCCCGGCCTCCTCGAAGAGCCCGAGGAGCGGTTCGGCCGGGCCGAGGTCGCCCTGGACCACGATCCGCTGCGGCGCCTCCGCCGGCGGTGCCGTGTGCGGCTGGGGCCGCTCCGCGCCGTCCGCGTACGAGAACCAGCCGTGGCCCGTCTTGCGGCCGAGGCGTCCCGACTCGACCAGCCGTCGCTGCGCGAGCGAGGGGGTGAACTTGGGGTCCTGGTGGAAGGACTCCCAGACGGAGCGGGTGACGGCCTCGTTCACGTCCTGGCCGATGAGGTCGGTGAGCTCGAAGGGGCCCATCCGGAAGCCGCCGCACTCGCGCAGGGCCGCGTCGATGGTGGCCGGGTCGGCGGCGCCCTCCTCGAAGACCCGCAGCGCCTCCGCGTAGAAGGGCCGGGCGACCCGGTTCACGATGAATCCGGGGGTGTCCGCGCACCGCACCGGGGTCTTGCCCCAGCCCCTCACCGTCTCGTACGCGCGCGTGGTGACGTCCGGGTCGGTGGCGAAGCCGCTGACGACCTCGACGAGGGGGAGCAGCGGCGCCGGGTTGAAGAAGTGCAGTCCGACGAACCGGCCGGGCAGCCGCAGACCTCCGGCGATGGCGGTGACGGAGAGCGAGGAGGTGTTGGTGGCGAGGACGGTGTCGTCGCCGACGACCTTCTCCAGGTCGGCGAAGAGCTCCTGCTTGACGGGGAGCAGCTCGACGATCGCCTCGACGACGAGGGCCGCGTCCGCGAGGTCCGCGAGGTCCCGGGCGGCCTGCAGGCGTCCGATCGCCGCCTCGCGCGCGGGGGCGTCGAGCCGGCCCTTCTCGACGAGCCGGTCGAGGCGCGCGGTGAGGGCGGCCACGGCCTCCTCGGCGCGGCCGGGGGCGCTGTCGTAGAGGCGCACGGGGTGGCCGGCGACCAGGGCGACCTGGGCGATGCCCTGGCCCATGGTGCCGGTGCCGACGACGGCGACGGTGCGGTCCCGTCCGATGGGCTCTCGGGCCGGCCCGGGCCGGGTCTCCGTCGCGGTCCCGGTCGTTTCCACGGCGGCGGCAGGCTCACTGGCGGTCACGTCGTCGCTCCCCCTGACGGTCACGTTGGCGCTCATAGGAGTGATCCTCCCCGATGGGTTCTCCACAGGATCGACAGGCCCCCTTGTCCCGACCGATCGTTCGGTTACTCTAACTCCGTACGTGTCTCCCTGCCCAGCTCGACGAGGAGTTGGTCCACCCATGGCCACCGCTCTGCCGACCACCGACCGTCTGGCCGAGAAGCACCGGTCCACGCTCGACCAGGCGCTCGACACCATCCGGACCCGCGCCTACTGGTCGCCGCACCCCGAGCACCCGAAGGCGTACGGGGAGGACGGCTCGCTCGACGCGGCGGCCGGCCTCGCCGCCCACCAGGCCGTGCTGAACACCCGGTTCGAGCTCGACCAGCCCGGCACGGACGGCTGGACCGGTGGCGAGACCTCGCCGTACGGCCCGGAGCTCGGCATCGAGTACCCGCACGCCGACATCGACGTCCTGCTCCCCGCGATGCGCGCGGGCACGGCTGCCTGGCGCGACGCCGGGGCCGAGACCCGCGCCCTGGTCTGCCTGGAGATCCTCGCCCGGATCTCCGCCCGCACCCACGAGTTCGCCCACGCCGTCATGCACACCAGCGGCCAGGCGTTCATGATGGCGTTCCAGGCCGGCGGCCCGCACGCCCAGGACCGCGGCCTCGAAGCCGTGGCCTACGCGTACGCGGAGCAGACCCGCACCCCCGCCGGACGGGCCGACTGGTCCAAGCCGCAGGGCAAGCGCGCCCCCCTGGAGCTGAGCAAGGAGTTCACCCCGGTCGGCCGCGGCATCGCCCTGGTCATCGGCTGCAACACCTTCCCCACGTGGAACGGCTACCCGGGCCTGTTCGCCTCCCTCGCCACGGGCAACCCGGTCCTGGTCAAGCCGCACCCGCGCGCGGTGCTCCCGCTCGCGCTGACCGTGCGGGTCGCCCGCGAGGTGCTCGCCGAGTCCGGCTTCGACCCGAACCTGGTCGCGCTCGCCGTCGAGCGGCCCGGGGAGGGCATCGCCAAGGCCCTGGCCGTGCGCCCGGAGATCCGGATCATCGACTACACCGGCTCGACCGCCTTCGGCGACTGGCTGGAGGCCAACGCCCGCCAGGCCCAGGTCTACACCGAGAAGGCCGGCGTCAACACGGTGGTGGTCGACTCGACCGACGACTACCGGGGGATGCTCGCCAACCTGGCCTTCTCCCTGTCGCTGTACAGCGGCCAGATGTGCACCACCCCGCAGAACCTGCTCATCCCCCGCGAGGGCATCACCACCGACCAGGGCCCCAAGTCGTACGACGAGGTCGTCGCCGACCTCGCCTCGGCGGTCGACGGTCTGCTCGGCGACGACGCGCGGGCGAACGGCCTGCTGGGCGCTCTGGTCAACCCGGACGTGAAGGCGCGCCTGGAGGCGGCCGCCGGGCTCGGCGAGGTGGCGCTCGCCTCCCGCGAGGTCGTGAACCCGGACTTCCCGGACGCGGTGGTCCGGACGCCGGTGGTCGTGAAGCTGGACGGCTCCAAGCCGGACGCCGAGGCCGCGTACCTCTCGGAGTGCTTCGGGCCGGTCTCCTTCGCCGTCTCGGTGGACTCCACCGCCGACGCCCTGGAGCTCCTGCGGCGCACGGTCCGTGAGAAGGGCGCGATGACGGTCGGGGCCTACACGACCTCGCCGGACGTCGAGCGCGCGGTGGAGGAGGTCTGCCTGGAGGAGTCGGCCCAGCTCTCGCTGAACCTCACGGGCGGGGTGTACGTGAACCAGACGGCCGCGTTCTCCGACTTCCACGGATCCGGCGGCAACCCGTCGGCGAACGCCGCGCTGTGCGACGGCGCCTTCGTCTCCAACCGCTTCCGGGTGGTGGAGGTCCGCCGCCAGGCCTGAGGCACGCCCGCGTGGAGGCTCCCGGAGAGCCTCCACGCGGCGCTCGTCCGCGGCTCCCCCGGGGCCGCTCAGACACCCCTTACGGCGTCTCGATCTCCGCGTAGCGCTGGATCCAGGCGTGCATGGCGACGGCCGCGGCCGCGCCCGCGTTGATCGAGCGCGTCGAGCCGAACTGGGCGATCGAGCAGACCATCTCCACATGGGCGCGGGCCTCCTCGGTGAGCCCGGGGCCCTCCTGCCCGAAGAGCAGCACGCACCGGCGGGGCAGCACGGTCCGCTCCAGCGGTACGGCCCCGGGCAGGTTGTCGATCCCGATGACGGGGATGCCCTCGGCCGCCGCCCACGAGGTCAGCGACTCGGTGTCGGGGTGGTGCCGGACGTGCTGGTAGCGGTCGGTGACCATGGCGCCGCGCCGGTTCCAGCGCCGCCGGCCCACGATGTGGACCTCCTTCGCCAGGAAGGCGTTGGCCGTGCGCACCACCGAACCGATGTTGAAGTCGTGGCCCCAGTTCTCCACGGCCACGTGGAAGTCGTGCCGCCGGGTGTCGAGGTCGGCGACGACCGCCTCCCGCGTCCAGTACCGGTAGCGGTCGACGACGTTGCGCCGGTCACCGCCGGCGAGCAGTTCGGGGTCGTACCGCTCGCCCTCGGGCCACGGCTCGGGGTGCGGTCCGACGCCGATCTCGGTGCCGAAGCCCTCGTCGTACTGGACCGGCTCGGACGCCTCGGGCGCTGCCGTCTCTTCGGTGGTGCTCACCCGACGAGGGTACGGGGACCGCTCGTCTCACCCCTACGGCGCTGCTCGGGCAGCGCCCCCTCGGGCGTCCGCCGCCGCAGCCGGCCGCCGGCCCGCGCGGCCCGGGCTCCGAGCGCCACCAGGAACGCCGTCGGCAGGAACACGGCGTCCGCGGAGATCATCGCCAGGGAGAAGACCGGCAGTCCGAGCAGCACCGCGATTCCCGCGTGCTCCAGCATCATCACGACGAGCAGGACGTTCTTGACCTTGCGGTGGAAGAGCGTGAACGGGAACGCGACCTGCACGATCACCGTGCCGTAGGTCAGCAGCAGCACCATGACCCCACTGCTCCCGAGCAGCTCGGAGAGGGCGGGCCAGGGCGTGAAGTAGTCGAGGTGGAGCGGGTAGAAGAGCGCGGTGCCGTCCTGCCAGCGCGAACCCTGGATCTTGTACCAGCCCGCCGTGGCGTAGATCAGACAGACCTCCGCCATGATCACGACGAGGGCGGCGTTGTGCGCGAGGTTCGCGAGGGCGTCGAGCAGGGTGCGCGGCTCCCCGGGCGCGTACCGGCGAACGAGCCACCACAGGCCGTTCCCCAGCCACAGGACCCACAGCAGCACCGGGAGCCACCACTCGCCGGTGACCTCGCTGAACCAGGTGGTGGCGAGGAGGAAGCCGCCGAGCACCGTCCACAGCAGGGGGCCGACGCGGTCGTCGGGCAGCGGCTCGCCGGCGCCGGCCGCGCGGGCCTCCCGGGCGGCCCGCCGGGCGTCCAGCGACCACACCCGGGAGCAGCGGGTCAGGACGAGGTAGATCGCGGCCAGGTGGAGGACGTTGTCACCGCCGTCGCCCACGAAGACGGACCGGTTCTGCAGCGACAGCACCCCGACCATGAAGACCACGGAGACGGCGCGGGTGCGCCAGCCGAGGAGCAGGAGCACGGCCGAGAGCGCGGCGAGCCCGTAGACGCACTCGAACCAGAGCCGGCCGTCCGACCACATGAGCACGGTGAAGGACCGGTTGTCGGCGATCAGCCGCCGGGCCATCTCCCAGGACCAGGGGCCGTCGGGGCCGTACAGCTCGTGCCGGAACGGCAGCTCGCGCAGCAGGAAGACCAGCCAGGTCAGCGAGAAGCCGATCCGTACGATCGCGGTCTGGTACGGGCCGAGGGCGTGGGCCGTGACGTTCTGGACGGCGCGGGCGAACCGACGGTCGACGGGCTCGCGGACCGGTCCACGGGCGGGCGTGCCGCCGGGGGCGGGCGGGCGGTAGCCGCACGGAGGCGGGCGGAAGCCGCACGGAGGCGGGCGGAAGCCGTACGGAGGCGGGCGGTAGACGCACGGAGGCGCACGGAGGCGGGCGGAAGCCGTACGGAGGCGGGCGGTAGACGCGCCGGGGACAGGTGCGGGCCCTGGAGTACTCATCGGCCCGCCTCCGTGCGGCTTCCGCCCGCCTCCGTACGGCTACCGCCCGCCTCCGTGCGTCTACCGCCCGCCTCCGTACGGCTTCCGCCCGCCTCCGTGCGGCTTCCGCCCGCCTCCGTGCGGCTACCGCCCGCCTCCGTACGGCTACCGCCGGCCGCCGCGTGGCTCCGGTCGGCCCCGGTGGGCCGGTCGGCGTCGGTGACGCGCCACCACGGGAAGTCGCGGTAGGAGGGGGCGGTGTCGGTCTTCTCGGTGCTCCACCGTGGGGCGGGGACGGCCCGGGTGACGGTGCGCAGCTGGATCCGCCGGACGTCGCCCGGCCGGTCGGCGAGGCGGAGCATGGCGATCCGGCGCATGTACTCCTCCGAGAGCCGGCCGCGCATCCCGTGGGGGGCGTGGTCCTCGGTGTGCGAGTTGAGGTAGAAGTCCACGGCCCGGCGGAGCTCGTTCTGCTGGGCGTGGCTGGGCAGCGGGTTGTGCCGGATCGCCGCGGTGTCCTCGGCGGTCAGGTCGATCCAGCCGGTCGTGCGGCGGCCGCCGGCCGCGTCGGCGAGCTCGGCGCGCACCTCCACGGAGACGTTCTGCTGGAGCGGGTTGGGGGCGAAAAGCTTCCAGTTCTGTTCGAACTCGGGATAGATCCAGTCGTCGACCGCCTGGCCGTGCCGCTTGGTGAGCGTGTTGGACGGCGCGACGTGCAGGAACACCATCGCCAGATGGACGGCGGCGAAGACGCCGACGACGGCCAGGGCGACGGCGAGAACCACCTGGTAGGGCATCGACAGGGCCATGATCCCGCCGCCCTCGCGCGGGGCTGCGGGGTCCTTCTCGACGTGTGCGTCCATCCCGCCCCGATCCCGATCGGCCCACCCCGGTTATCCACAGGGTTGACACCATACGGGCCGTCGACTCACCATTGAAGTCATTCAACCGAACGATCGGTCGGTAGGGAGTCCGATGACCGCAGTGACGGCAGGGACGGCAGGGACCACAGGTGCGCCCGGTGGGTCGGACGCGGCCGCGGCGGTGGAGCAGGCCGCCCACGAGGCCGTGTTCGACGCGGCGGTGGCCGCCGACGAGCGGATCGAGCCCCGCGACTGGATGCCCGAGGCCTACCGCGCCTCGCTCGTCCGCCAGATCGCGCAGCACGCCCACTCCGAGATCATCGGCATGCAGCCGGAGGCGAACTGGATCACCCGCGCGCCCTCGCTGCGACGCAAGGCCATCCTCATGGCCAAGGTCCAGGACGAGGCCGGACACGGCCTGTACCTGTACAGCGCCGCGGAGACCCTCGGCACCAGCCGCGACGAGCTGCTCGACAAGCTCCACTCGGGCCGCCAGAAGTACTCCTCGATCTTCAACTACCCCACGCTGACCTGGGCCGACGTCGGCGCCATCGGCTGGCTGGTGGACGGCGCCGCGATCACCAACCAGGTCCCGCTCTGCCGCTGCTCCTACGGCCCCTACGCCCGCGCGATGGTCAGGGTCTGCAAGGAGGAGTCCTTCCACCAGCGCCAGGGGTACGAGGCGCTGCTCGCCCTCTCCCGCGGCACCGAGGCCCAGCACGCCATGGCGCAGGACGCGGTGGACCGCTGGTGGTGGCCCTCGCTGATGATGTTCGGCCCGCCGGACGACGAGTCGACCCACACCGCGCAGGCGATGGAGTGGAAGATCAAGCGCCACACCAACGACGAGCTGCGCCAGCGCTTCGTCGACATCGCCGTGCCCCAGGCCGAGGCCCTCGGTCTGACCCTCCCCGACCCGGACCTCCGGTGGAACGAGGAGCGCGGGCACTACGACTTCGGCGCCATCGACTGGACCGAGTTCTGGGACGTCCTCAAGGGGAACGGCCCCTGCAACGAGCAGCGGCTGAGCCGCCGGCGCCAGGCCCACGAGGACGGCGCCTGGGTCCGGGAGGCCGCGGCGGCCCACGCGGAGAAGCACCGCGCCCGGAACCACGACGCGGACCGGCACCGCACCCAGCAGCACCAGCACACCGGCGAGCACGCGGAGGCACAGGCATGACGAGCGACGGTTGGCCGCTGTGGGAGGTGTTCGTGCGCTCCCGCCGCGGACTGTCCCACACCCACGCGGGCAGTCTCCACGCCCCCGACGCGGAGATGGCCCTGCGCAACGCCCGCGACCTGTACACCCGCAGGAGCGAGGGCGTGTCGATCTGGGTCGTCCCCTCCGCCGACATCACCGCCTCCTCGCCCGACGAGAAGGACCCCTTCTTCGAGCCGGCCGCGGACAAGCCCTACCGCCACCCGACGTTCTACGAGATCCCGGAGGGGGTGAAGCACCTGTGAGCACCCCCGACCTCCGTGAGGTCCCCGTGACCACCGGCGCCGCCCTCTCCCTCGGCGACGACGCCCTCGTCCTCTCCCACCGCCTGGGGGAGTGGGCCGGCTCCGCCCCCGTCCTGGAGGAGGAGGTCGCCCTGGCCAACATCGCCCTCGACCTCCTCGGCCAGGCCCGCGTCCTGCTCTCCCTGGCCGGCGACGAGGACGAACTGGCGTACCTCCGCGAGGAGCGCTCCTTCCGGAACGTCCAACTGGTCGAGCAGCCGAACGGCGACTTCGCCCACACCATCGCCCGGCAGCTCTACTTCTCCACCTACCAGCACCTCCTGTACGGGCAGCTGGCCGCCGGCGACGGCCCCTTCGCCGGCCTCGCCGGCAAGGCCGTCAAGGAGGTCGCCTACCACCGGGACCACGCCGAGCAGTGGACCCTGCGCCTCGGCGACGGCACCGACGAGAGCCACCGCAGGATGCAGCAGGCCTGCGACGCCCTCTGGCGCTACACGGGCGAGCTGTTCCAGCCCGTCGACGGCGTCGACGTGGACCACACGGCCATGGAGAGCGCCTGGCTGACCTCGGTCACCGACATCCTCGGCCGCGCCACCCTCACCGTCCCCGAGGGACCGCGCACCGGCGCCTGGGCCGCGGGCGCCGGCCGGCAGGGACTCCACACCGAGTCCTTCGGACGGATGATCGCCGAGATGCAGCACCTGCACCGCAGCCACCCGGGGGCGACATGGTGACCATGACCGCCCTGGAGGAGGAACTGAGCCGGATCGCCGGCGCCGTCCTCGACCCCGAGCTGCCCGTCCTCACCCTGGCGGAACTCGGCGTCCTGCGCGGTGTCCACGTCACCGGCCCCGGCCGGGTAGAGGTCTCCCTCACCCCGACGTACACGGGCTGCCCCGCCGTCGAGACCATGTCCTCCGACATCGAGCGCGCTCTGCACGAGCACGGAGTACCGGAGGTCTCCGTCGTCACGGTCCTCGCCCCCGCCTGGTCCACCGACGACATCAGCGAGGAAGGGCGCCGCAAGCTCGCCGAGTTCGGCGTCGCGCCCCCGCGGCCCCAGGGCCCGGCCGACGGCCCGGTCGCGCTGACCCTGGCCATCCGCTGCCCGAACTGCGGCTCCACCGACACCGAACTCCTCAGCCGCTTCTCCTCCACCGCGTGCAAGGCCCTGCGCCGCTGCGCCTCCTGCCGCGAACCGTTCGACCACTTCAAGGAGCTGTAGATGGAGTCCTCAGGCGTGGGCGCCCGGGTCGGCGGACGGGCCGGGTTCCATCCCCTCAGGGTGAGCGAGGTCGAGCGGCTCACGGACGACTCCGTGGCGGTCGCCTTCGCCGTCCCGCCCGAGCTCCACGACACCTTCCGCCACCTCCCCGGCCAGCACCTCGCCCTCCGCCGTACCGGGGAGCACGGGGAGGAGATCCGGCGCACCTACTCGATCTGCGCGCCCGCCACCCCGGCCGGCGAACCGCCCGTCCTGCGCGTCGGCATCCGACTCGTCGACGGCGGCGCCTTCTCGACGTACGCCCTCAAGGAACTCGCCGTCGGCGACCTCGTCGAGGTCATGGAGCCCGCGGGCCGCTTCTCGCTCACCCCCCGTCCCGGTCACTTCGCGGCCGTCGTCGGCGGCAGCGGCATCACCCCGGTCCTGTCGATCGCGGCCACCCTGCTCGCCCGCGAACCCGAGGCCCGGTTCTGCCTGATCCGGAGCGACCGCACCGCCGCGTCCACGATGTTCCTCGACGAGGTCGCCGACCTGAAGGACCGCTACCCCGACCGCTTCCAGCTGGTCACCGTCCTCTCCCGCGAGGAGCAGCAGGCGGGCCTCCCGTCCGGCCGCCTCGACCGCGAGCGCCTCACCGCGCTCCTCCCCTCGCTGCTGCCCGTCGGGACCGTCGACGGCTGGTTCCTCTGCGGCCCCTTCGGACTCGTCCAGGGCGCCGAGCGGGCCCTGCGCGGTCTCGGCGTCGACCGCGGCCGGATCCACCAGGAGATCTTCCACGTCGACGACGGCTCCGCGCCCTCCCCGGTCGCCCCCGCCGACACCCCCGCGCACGCCACGCTCACCGCGACGCTGCACGGCCGTTCCGGCACCTGGCCGGTGGACCGCGGCGAGACCCTCCTCGACACGGTCCTCCGCTCCCGCGCGGACGCGCCATACGCCTGCAAGGGCGGAGTGTGCGGCACCTGCCGTGCCTTCCTCGTCGGCGGAGAGGTGCGGATGGACCGCAACTTCGCACTGGAACCGGAGGAGACGGACGCCGGCTACGTCCTGGCCTGCCAGTCCCACCCGGTCACCCCCGACGTGGAGCTCGACTTCGACCGCTGACGCGCGAGGCCGGCGCCCCGCCAGGACCAACCGCGGCGCCGGCATTCCCTTCCACTAGAACCTGTTCTATCTTGGCGAACCGTCAGGACCAGCAGGGGCACAACGGGAGGGCAGGGCAGTGGACTTCACCTTCACCGAAGAGCAGCAGGCGGCCGTCGAGGCCGCCAAGGCGGTCTTCTCGGACGTCGCACCGGACGCCGTACCGAGCCCCGCCCTCACCGCCGGCGCCGTGTCCGAGGACCTCGACCGGCCGCTCTGGGCCCGCCTCGCCGCCGCCGACCTCCTCGGCCTCACCCTGTCCCCGGAGTACGGAGGCGGCGGCCTCGACCCCGTCGCCCTCTGCCTCGTCCTGCGCGAATCGGCCCGCGTCCTGGCCCGCGTCCCCCTCCTGGAGACCAGCGCCGTCGCCCACACCATCGACCGGTACGCACCCCCCGAGACGGCCGCCGCGCTGCTCCCCCGGGTGAGCCGCGGCGAACTCGTCCTCACGGCCGCCGCCCAGGGACGCACCGGCCATGATCCGGCCGAACGCGCCGTCACCGCCCGCCGCGACGGCCCCACCTGGATCCTCGACGGACTGCAGACCGCCGTCCCCTGGGCGTACGGCGCCGACCTCATCGCCGTGCCGGCGCACACCGACGACGGCGCCACCGTCCTCGCCCTGCTGCCCCGAGCCCACGACGGCCTGACCCTCACCGCCCAGTACTCCACCAGCGGCGAACTCCTCGCGGAACTACGGCTCGACGCCGTCCGCCTCGACGCCACCGACGTCATCGACACCGAAGGGGCCTGGGCACGGCTCCGCGGACTCCTCACCACCGGCACCTGCGCGCTCGCCCTGGGCCTCGGCGAGGCCGTCCTCACCATGACGAGCCAATACACCGGAAAGCGCGAGCAGTTCGGCCACCCCGTGGCCACCTTCCAGGCCGTCGCCGTCCAGGCCGCCGACCGCTACATCGACCTGCGTGCCATGGAGGTCACCCTCTGGCAGGCGGCCTGGCGCCTCTCCAACGGAGCCGCCGCGGCACTCCCCGCCGAAGGGGACATCGCCGTCGCCAAGATCTGGGCCTCCGAGGGGGTACGACGGGTGGTGCAGACGGCCCAGCACCTGCACGGCGGCTTCGGCGCCGACACCGACTACCCGCTGCACCGCTTCCACGCCTGGGCCAAGCACCTGGAGCTGTCGCTCGGCTCCGCCGCGTCCCACGAGGACGCCCTGGGCGACCTGCTGGCCGCCCATCCCCTCGACTGAGACCCCCGGAGGAGCGGCCCGGGGCCGGGAGAACGTCAGAGAACGAAGGCCGGGCTTCCGGTCCCCGCCACCATCGGGCGCCCGGCACCGTCCCAGGCGAGCATGCCGCCCTCGACGTTCACCGCGTCGAAGCCCTGCTGCACCAGGTACTGCGTGACCTGCGCCGACCGGCCGCCCACCCGGCACATCACATAGGCGCGGCCGCGCTCGGCGACCGCCTCGGTCACTTCACCGAAGCGGGCCACGAAGTCGCTCATCGGCACGTGCAGCGCGCCCTCGACGTGCCCGGCCGCCCACTCGTCGTCCTCCCTGACGTCCAGCACCAGGGCATCGGCCGGCACGGAAGCCGCGTCCACCGAGGGCAGAGGGGAGAAATTCATGGGACCGGCCTTCTCTCGATCAGTGGCGCCCGAAGGGTGTCGAACGCACGGAAGAACCTACTGCACCAGCCCGGCCAGCTCGCTCTCCCGCTCGGAGACCTGCGCGAGCAGCTGCTCCGCGATCTCCTCCAGGAGGCGGTCGGGGTCCTCCGGCGCCATCCGCAGCATCGCGCCGATGGCGCTCTCCTCCAGTTCCCGCGCCAGCGTCGACAGCATGTCCTTGCGCTGCGCGAGCCACTCCAGGCGCGCGTACAGCTCCTCGCTCTCGCTGAGCCGCTCCTCGGCCGGCACCGGGCCGGCCTCCCACTCGGCGGACAGCTCACGCAGGACGGCCTCGTCGCCGCGGGCGTAGGCCGCGTTCACCCGGGTGATGAACTCCTCGCGCCGCTTCCGCTCGTCCTCCTCGCGGGCCAGGTCGGGGTGCGCCTTGCGGGCCAGCTCCCGGTAGAGCCTGCGGACCTCCTCGCTGGGCCGGACCCGCTTCGGCGGCCGCACGGGACGGTCGGTGAGCATGGCCTCGGCCTCGGGGGAGAAGCCGTCGGAGTCGATCCAGTCATGGAACAGCTCGTCCACGCCGGGCATCGGCATGACCGCGGCCCGCGCCTCCTGCGCCCGCCGCAGATCCTCGGGGTCACCGGTGCGCGCGGCCCGCGCTTCGGCGATCCGGGCGTCGAGCTCGTCGAGACGCGCGTACATCGGGCCGAGCTTCTGGTGGTGGAGCCGCGAGAAGTTGTCCACCTCGACGCGGAAGGTCTCGACGGCGATCTCGAACTCGATCAGCGCCTGCTCGGCCACCCGCACGGCCCGTTCGAGCCGTGCCTCGGGCCGCTCCTCGCCGGCCGGGGACGGCTCGTCCCGCGGCCGCTCGCTCTCGGGGCCCTCGTTCGCACCCTGGTGCACGCTCACGTCTACGCCCGCCCACGTCCTCGTTCCGGCTCGTCCCACCCAGCCTAGGTCCTTCCGAGTCCCGGTCGGTCACACGCCCGGTTCGGCGGCTATGCGGCCGGCCCGGACCGCGGTGAGCAGGTCGGCGTGGTCGGCCGTGGTGCGGTCCGCGTAGGAGACGGCGAAGGCGGCGACAGCCTCGTCGAACTCCTCGTTCTTCCCGCAGTACCCGGCTATCAGCCGGGGATCGGCGCTGTGCGCGTGGGCGCGGGCGAGCAGGGCCCCGGTCATCCGGCCGTAGTCGTCGACCTCGTCCACGGTGAGGGCGGCCGGATCGACGCTGCCCTTGCGGTTGCGGAACTGGCGCACCTGGAAGGGGCGCCCCTCCACCGTGGTCCAGCCGAGCAGGATGTCGCTGACGACCTGCATCCGCTTCTGCCCGCACACCACCCGCCTGCCCTCATGGACGGGCTCCGCGACGGTGAATCCGGCGGTCGGCAGATGGGGCAGCAGTGCGGATGCCCGTGCCTCCTTCACCTGGAGGACGAGCGCCTCGCCGCGGTGGTCGAGCAGCAGGACGACATAGGAGCGGGTGCCGACGCTGCCGGTGCCGACGACCCGGAAGGCCACGTCGTGGACGGCATACCGCGCGAGGAGCGGCAGCCGGTCCTCGGACACGGTCTCCAGGTAGGGCCCGAGGGCGGCGGCGACCGCGGCGGCCTCGGCGTCCGGGACCCGGCGCAGGACCGGGGGAGCGTCCACGAAGCGGCGGCCGCCGCCCTCGGGGTCGGTCACGGCTTCGGTGGAGCGGGCGGCGAACCGGGCGCCGGTGTTGTTGCGGGCCTTCGCGGAGACCCGCTCCAGGGTGCCGAGGAGATCGCGGGCGTCGGTGTGGGAGACGAGCTCCTCGTCGGCGATGGCGTTCCACGCGTCGAAGGCGGGGAGCCGGGCGAGGAGCCTCATGGTGCGCCGGTAGGCGCCGACCGTGTCGAAGGCGGCGGCCCGGCACAGGTCCTCGCTCGCGCCCGCCTCCCGGCCGACGAGGACGAGGGAGGTGGCGAGCCGCTTGAGGTCCCATTCCCAGGGACCGACGACGGTCTCGTCGAAGTCGTTGAGGTCCATGACGAGACGGCCGCGCGCGTCCCCGTAGAGACCGAAGTTGGCCGCGTGGGCGTCACCGCAGAGCTGGGCGGCGATCCCGGTGACGGGGGTGCCCGCGAGATCCTGCGCCATGAGCCCGGCGGCTCCGCGCAGGAAGGTGAAGGGGCTCGCCGACATCCTGCCGACCCGTATCGGCGCGAGCTCGGGGACGCGGTCCCGGTTCGACTCCTCGACGGCGCGGACGGCGTCGGGACGGTCGGCGGCGAGGGCCGGCTGTGCGTGGGCGGACCGCGGGACCCGCTCGCGAAGTGCCTTGCCGCGCCGCTTCGGAGAGGCGGCGGAGTCGGCGGTCCGGCCGGCCACGGCGGCGCGGCGGGCGAAGCCCGGTACGTGGGGCACGCGCATGCCGCCCGCGTCCGCCCCGTCCTGCGGTGCTCCGTCCGTGCCGCGCTGTTCCGGCACGGCGACCTGGTTGTCGCCCATGGCCTGCACTCCCCCGATGTGAACGTCCAACATCATCCGGCTCTGACGGTACCGCCGCACCCGAGCGGTCGTCTCCCCCTGTGGACAAGGACCTGTGGACAACTCCGCGAGCAGTCCGCAAGCCGTCCTCAGGCCATCCTCCCGCTCATTCCAGGACCGCGCCGGGCAGCCTCCGGGACGGCTCCCGCGCCCGGCGAGCAGCCTGTCCGGCCGGCCCCCCGCGCCGGCCGGACAGGCCACCCTCCGAGCACGGCGCCGTCCGCCCCTCCCGGAGCCGCGCCGCCGGCCTCCTACAGGCCCGCGTCCCGGGCGAGGAGGGCCGCCTGGACCCGGTTCTCGCAGTCCAGCTTGGCGAGGATCCGGCTCACATACGTCTTCACCGTGGCCTCGCTCATGTGCAGCCGCTTCCCCGCGTCGGCGTTGGAGAGCCCTTCGCCGAGCAGCGCCAGCACATCGCGCTCCTTCTCGCTCAGCCCCGCGACCCGCCCCCGCGCCTCCTCGGCGCGGGCCGCCTCCCGGCCCGTGGCGAGCCGCTCCACGACGTGCCGCGTCGCCGCCGGCGACAGGTACGCGTCGCCCACCGCGGCCGCCCGCACCGCCCGGATCAGCTCCGCGGGTGCCGTGTCCTTCAACAGGAACCCGGCGCCCCCGTGCTCCAGGGTCCGCAGCACGTTGTCCCGCTCGCCGAAGGTGGTGAGCACGATCACCCGGGCCGTCGGAGCCGCCCGGCGCAGCTCCGGGAGCGCCGAGAGTCCGTCGAGGACCGGCATCTGGATGTCGAGAAGCACCACGTCGGCGGCGTGGGCCCGGGTCGCCTCGACCGCCTCCCGGCCGTTGGCGGCCTCGGCGACGACCTGGATCTCCGGGTCGGAGGTGAGGATCATCCGGATCCCGGCCCTGATCAGCGGCTCGTCGTCGGCGATCACGACCCTGATGGGCTGCCCTGCCACAGCTACTCCCCACGGCTCCGGTACGGGCGGGTCGGCGCTAGCGCGCCTCGACCTCGTACGACTTCTTCTCGATCAGCTTGCCGTCCTTGAAGCAGAACCGGAAAACGGGCTCCTTCTCGAAGGAGTCGCTCACCTCCGAGGACATCAGGACGAGGCAGTCGGCGCCCTCCGGCTGCGCGGGTCCCTTGCCGCTGAGGCCGGCCGTGGCGATCGTGTCCCCGGACGGGAGTTGGCCGCGCACCTCCTTTTCCGGCGCTCCGACCTTCACCGCGTCGTACTGCGCGGGCTCGATCATGCCCTCCTTCAACGAGCCCATCAGGAAGTAGATGCCGAAGCTGGCCGCCACCACCAGCAGGACGAGTGCGGCGAACGCGATCCCGCAGCCCAGCGCGATCGAACCGCCCGTGCTTCTGCCTCGTCCCCCATGCACCGCCATGGCCAACTCCCGCTCCGTGAACGTCCAGTCGGCCGGTCCGACCTGGACCGGACGACCATCGCCCACGAGCGGTTTCGTGGTCTGCTGCCGGAAGTCGTCGGCGGCATCGACCAAAGGTGCTGCCTCGGCGAGGGGGGCCGCCCCGTACGGCAGCATCCCGGCCACCCGGAATCCGCCGCCGTCGGCGGGACCGGCGTGGCACATGCCGCCCACCAGCCGGGCCCGCTCGGCGAGCCCGGTGAGCCCCTGCCCGCCGCTCACGACGTCCTCCGCGGGCTTCTCCGTGGGCTGCTCGTTGAGGACCTCGACGACGAAGGTGTCCGGCTCGTACCGCAGGTCGACGCCGATCGGCGCTCCCGGCGCGTACTTGTAGGCGTTGGTGAGGGCCTCCTGGACGATCCGGTACGCGGCGTGGTCGGCGGCCGGGGCGAGCGACCGCTCCTCCCCCGAACGTCTCAGCCCGACGGAGGTACCCGCAGTCCGCGCCGCCTCGACGAGCCCCTCGATGCCCGCGATCCCCCGGGCCGCGCGGCCCGTCTCGTCCCCGGTGCCCCCGGGGGCCGCCGTGCCGTGGGGCGCCTCGATGCCGTCGCGGAGGATGCCGACGACCTCCCGCAGCTCGTGCATCGCGGTCACCGACGCGTTCCGCAGGACGCCGACGACCTCGCGCTGACGCTCGCTCAGCTCCCGGTCCACCTCCAGTGCCCCGGTGTGGACGGCGATCAGGGCCAGTTGGTGCCCGAGGCTGTCGTGCATGTCCTGGGCGATCCGCTGCCGCTCGCGGAGCCGGGCCTGCCCGACCACCATGGTCCGCTCCCGCAGCAGCTGGGCGTTGCGCTCCTGGAGCGCGTGCAGCAGGGTCCGCCGCTGGGTCCAGTAACGGTGGGCGAGACCGGGGGCCAGGGTGGTGCCCAGGTAGTAGAGGGTCGCCGTGAGGGCGATGGTGAGCAGTCGGCTCCCCTCCCAGGGCCCGATGAGGCTCGCCCCGACGTTGACGACGAAGGCGAGGATGAACGCGGCGAGCGCGCGCCCCGCTCCCGCGATGTAGCGGCCGGAGGACCAGCCGACGACGAGCAGCAGGGGTCCGAAGCCCGGCACGAGGGGTGCGAGGCCCGCGGTGAGGACGAGCACGCTGGCGGGAAGTCTGCGGCGCACCAGGGACAGCAGGGCCGATCCGGCGGCGACGGCGGCCAGCACCCACCCTTCGCCGCCCAGGAGGTCCTCGGTCCCGGCGCCGAGCAGCGCGAGGACACCGGCGAGCGCGAGCTCCCCGGTGGTTCTGCGGCCCGACCACTGTCCCGGCACCGCGAACCAGGCCCACCACGCGGCGAGCCTGTCCCCGATCCCGTGCGAACCACGGGCCCCCGACTTCGACATAACGTCCACGCTCGCACCGTAGGCGGCGGCCGGGTCCCGGGTCGTCCCTCTTTCGTCGCACCCTCGGACGACAAAAGTCTCGGCTTCGGACCGGCCGCGCCCGAACCGTCCCTGCTCCGACCGGCGGTGTGACGTTGGTCATGGCGTGTGGCAAGGGGCGGGCGAGGACTTGTGTAGAGTGGGGATCACCGACGCGGGGTGGAGCAGCTCGGTAGCTCGCTGGGCTCATAACCCAGAGGTCGCAGGTTCAAATCCTGTCCCCGCTACGAGAAGGAAGGGGCCCGGCTGATGCCGGGCCCCTTCCGCGTTCTCCCGCTCGCCCTCGCCTCGGCCCCGTCACCGGGGCCCCAGGAAGGGCGGGCTCCCCACAGCAACAGCAACAACAGCAGGGGACAAACGAAAACGGTCGGCATCGTGATCACGATGCCGACCGTTCCTCGGTTTCCCGAGCTTGTGCGCGAGGGGGGAGATCACGATGCCGACCGTTCCTCGGTTTCCCGAGCTTGTGCGCGAGGGGGGAGTTGAACCCCCACGCCCTTT
>NZ_RDBH01000114.1:484529-485582 GCF_008042145.1 Streptomyces sp. adm13(2018) | reverse complement strand
CGACGCGGGGTGGAGCAGCTCGGTAGCTCGCTGGGCTCATAACCCAGAGGTCGCAGGTTCAAATCCTGTCCCCGCTACGAGAAGGAAGGGGCCCGGCTGATGCCGGGCCCCTTCCGCGTTCTCCCGCTCGCCCTCGCCTCGGCCCCGTCACCGGGGCCCCAGGAAGGGCGGGCTCCCCACAGCAACAGCAACAACAGCAGGGGACAAACGAAAACGGTCGGCGACGCGGGGTGGAGCAGCTCGGTAGCTCGCTGGGCTCATAACCCAGAGGTCGCAGGTTCAAATCCTGTCCCCGCTACGAGAAGG
Source organism: Streptomyces sp. adm13(2018) (assembly GCF_008042145.1). Taxonomy (GTDB): domain Bacteria; phylum Actinomycetota; class Actinomycetes; order Streptomycetales; family Streptomycetaceae; genus Streptomyces. The sequence continues at coordinate 485,276 of NZ_RDBH01000114.1, read as the reverse complement.
AAGGGGCCCGGCTGATGCCGGGCCCCTTCCGCGTTCTCCCGCTCGCCCTCGCCTCGGCCCCGTCACCGGGGCCCCAGGAAGGGCGGGCTCCCCACAGCAACAGCAACAACAGCAGGGGACAAACGAAAACGGTCGGCATCGTGATCACGATGCCGACCGTTCCTCGGTTTCCCGAGCTTGTGCGCGAGGGGGGAGTTGAACCCCCACGCCCTTTCGGGCACTGGAACCTGAATCCAGCGCGTCTGCCTATTCCGCCACCCGCGCATTGGGTGTGCTCCGGGCTCTCTCACTTTTCGGCGGGAGTGCCTGGCGACATCTGAAGATTAGCACGTCGCAGACCGTGGATTCACATCCGTTTGTTCGGCCTCCGCTCAGCCAGACCAAGGTGAGGGAGTGACAGACGGACGGAGGAGGGAAGGAGGGTCCTGGCAGCACGCACGGGAAGAACGCGGGAAGGACGCGGGAGGACGCCGACCGCGAGGGACAGGGAGAGGGATGAAGAGGACGAGTCGGGAGAAGAGCGGACTCGGGAAGGAGCGGGATGTGTCACAGAAGCCTGCCGCGCCCGCGCCGGCCGCGACCGAACCGTCCCTGCTCCGACCGGCGGTGTGACGTTGGTCATGGCGTGTGGCAAGGGGCGGGCGAGGACTTGTGTAGAGTGGGGATCATCGACGCGGGGTGGAGCAGCTCGGTAGCTCGCTGGGCTCATAACCCAGAGGTCGCAGGTTCAAATCCTGTCCCCGCTAC
>NZ_RDBH01000114.1:438620-484429 GCF_008042145.1 Streptomyces sp. adm13(2018) | reverse complement strand
GCCCCGCCCCGGTTCGCCCCCGGAATGTCCCGATCCGCGCTCGMTCCGCGCTCGATCCGCGCCCGGACACCGACCGAGCCCCCGCTCCCACAGCCGGGTGCGGGACACTGTCCACAGGCCGCCTCTACGATCCGTGGGGAAAGCCTGTGAGAGGTGACACTCGTCCACAGGGCAGAGAAGGGGAACCAGCCGATTTCCCGACGCGTGGATACGATCAGTAAGCAGTACCAGGACGACAACGACGGAGGAGGTGCCCCATGGGAGTGATGAAGCGTTTCGAGCAGCGTCTCGAAGGTCTGGTCAACGGCACCTTCGCCAAGGTGTTCAAGTCCGAGGTCCAGCCTGTCGAGATCGCCGGCGCGCTCCAGCGCGAGTGCGACAACAACGCGCAGATCTGGAACCGCGAGCGGACGGTCGTCCCCAACGACTTCATCGTGGAGTTGAGCGCGCCGGACTACGAGCGCCTCAGCCCCTACTCGGGTCAGCTCGGCGACGAGCTCGCCGGCCTGGTCAGGGACTACGCGAAGCAGCAGCGGTACACCTTCATGGGACCGATCAAGGTCCACCTGGAGAAGGCCGAGGACCTGGACACGGGTCTGTACCGCGTACGCAGCCGCACCCTGGCGTCGAGTACGTCACAGCCGCAGCCGCCCACCGGCGGCCAGCAGCCCCACCAGCAGCAGGGCCAGGGACAGGGCCGCGGCGGATACGGGTACACGGCCACCGGCCGGCGGCCGCGACCGGAGGCCGTCCCGCGGCCCCCGGCCCCGGTACGCACGGGGGAGCGGGCGGTCAGGTCCGCCGCTGGATCGAGATCAACGGCACCCGCCATCAGATCTCCCGCCCGACCCTGGTCCTCGGCCGCAGCACCGACGCGGACGTGAGGATCGACGATCCCGGCGTCTCCCGCCGGCACTGCGAGATCCGGACCGGAACGCCCTCGACGATCCAGGATCTGGGTTCCACCAACGGCATCGTGGTGGACGGGCAGCACACCACCCGCGCTACGCTCCGCGACGGCTCGCGGATCGTCGTGGGCAGCACCACCATCGTTTACCGGCAAGCCGAAGGGTGAAGCGGGGGCAATGTCAGAGCTGACCCTTACGGTCATGCGGTTGGGTTTCCTGGCCGTTCTGTGGCTGTTCGTCATCGTGGCCGTGCAGGTCATCCGCAGCGACCTCTTCGGTACGCGGGTCACCCAGCGCGGTTCGCGGCGCCAGGAGGCGCGACCTCAGCAGCAGCAGGCGCGGCAGGCCGCCGCGCCGCCGCAGCAGCGTGGCCAGCAGAGCGCGGGCGGTGGGCGGCAGCGCCGCGGCGCCCCGACCAAGCTGGTCGTGTCCGAGGGCACCCTCACCGGCACGACCGTCGCCCTCCAGGGGCAGACGATCACGCTGGGCCGGGCCCACGATTCGACGATCGTGCTGGACGACGACTACGCGTCCAGCCGGCACGCCAGGATCTACCCGGACCGGGACGGTCAGTGGATCGTCGAGGACCTCGGGTCGACGAACGGCACGTACCTCGACCGGGCCCGTCTCACCACCGCTACACCCATTCCGCTGGGCGCGCCGATCCGCATCGGCAAGACCGTCATCGAGCTGCGGAAGTAGTGCTACATCATGAATAGGCGCGAGCGGAGCGAGCGAGTCGGGACGGTCCCCGCCACAGTCCGTGGCGCGGCCCCGACCGGAGCGACTGAGGCGACCGGCGTGACCGGAGCGACCGGAGGGTGGGCAGTGTGGGTCGAGACCGGCTGTACCCCGATGCAGCGTCGACAGGGCAGGTGCGCATGACTCTGTCCCTGCGATTCGCCGCGGGCTCGCACAAGGGCATGATCCGCGAGGGGAACGAGGACTCCGGCTACGCCGGGCCCCGACTCCTCGCGATCGCCGACGGCATGGGCGGCCAGGCCGCCGGCGAGGTCGCCTCCTCCGAGGTGATCTCCACCCTCGTCACGCTCGACGACGACGTGCCCGGCTCGGACATCCTCACCTCGCTCGGCACGGCCGTGCAGCGCGCCAACGACCAGCTCCGGATGATGGTCGAGGAGGACCCGCAGCTGGAGGGCATGGGGACCACGCTCACCGCCCTGCTGTGGACCGGCCAGCGGCTCGGTCTGGTGCATGTCGGCGACTCGCGCGCCTATCTGCTCCGCGACGGTGTGCTGACCCAGATCACCCAGGACCACACCTGGGTCCAGCGGCTCGTCGACGAGGGCCGGATCACCGAGGAAGAGGCCACCACCCACCCGCAGCGCTCGCTCCTCATGCGCGCGCTCGGCAGCGGCGACCACGTCGAGCCGGACCTCTCCATCCGCGAGGTCCGCGCCGGCGACCGCTACCTGATCTGCTCCGACGGCCTGTCCGGCGTGGTGTCGCACCAGACGCTGGAGGACACCCTCGCCAGCTACCAGGGCCCACAGGAGACCGTGCAGGAGCTGATCCAGCTCGCGCTGCGCGGCGGCGGCCCCGACAACATCACGGTGATCGTCGCCGACGTCCTGGACGTCGACGGCGGCGACACCCTCGCCGGCCACCTCAGCGACACCCCGGTCATCGTCGGCGCGGTCGCCGAGAACCAGGCCGCCCAGCTGAGCGACGGCGGCGCGATGCAGACCCCGGCCGGCCGCGCCTCGGGACTCGGCCGCCCCGCCCCGCACCAGCAGCAGCCGCCCGCCGGCGGATTCGGCCCGCCCGGAAGCGGCGACGAGGGCCACGGCTACGGCGGGATGCCCCCGCAGGGCTCCTTCGAGTCGTACACCGAGGACGACTTCGAGAAGCCGCGCAAGGGCCGCAGGTGGCTGAAGCGCACCTTCTTCCTGATCCTCGTCCTCGCGCTCATCGGCGGCGGCCTCTACGGCGGCTGGCGCTGGACGCAGACCCAGTACTTCGTCGGGTCCAAGGACCAGCACGTGGCCCTGTACCAGGGCATCAGCCAGGACCTGGCCTGGGTGTCGCTGTCGAAGGTCGAGAAGGACCACCCCGAGATCGAACTCAAGTACCTCCCGGCCTACCAGCAGAAGCAGGTCGAGGACACGATCACGGGCGGCAGCCTCGCGAAGGCCGAGACGAAGATCGCCGAGCTGGCGGTGCAGGCCTCCGCCTGCAAGAAGACCGCCGAGCGCCGCGCCGCCGCCGAGAAGGCGGCCGACCAGGCCAGCAAGCCGCCGGCCGACGGCGCCACCCCCGACCCCAAGCCCACCACAGCCGCTCCGACCCCGGGTCCCACCCTCACCGCGGAGGAGCAGAAGCTGGCCTCGAACTGCGGCAAGCAGTAAGCACCCGTAGGGGGCCTTTCACCACCATGAGCGTTGTCACCAACACGACCACCATCGGCGCGATCGAGGCGCCGAGCCGCCGCAACACCGAGCTGGCGCTGCTGGCGTTCGCCGTCATCATCCCGGTGTTCGCCTACCTCAACGTGGGCCTGGCCATCGACGGCAAGGTCCCGGCCGGCATGCTCGGGTACGGACTCGGGCTCGCGCTCCTGGCGGGCGTCGCCCACCTCGTGGTGCGCAAGTGGGCCCCGTACGCGGACCCGCTGCTGCTGCCCCTGGCGACCCTGCTCAACGGCATGGGCCTGGTGCTGATCTGGCGGCTGGACCAGTCGCCGCGGCTGATCGCCCTGGCGAAGCGCCAGTACGGCGCGTTCAGCGCGTCCGCGCCGAACCAGATGATGTACTCCGCCATCGGCATCGCCATGTTCGTGGGCGTGCTGCTGCTCCTGAAGGACCACCGGGTCCTCCAGCGGTACACGTACATCTCCATGGTCGTGGCGCTCGTGCTGCTGCTGCTCCCGCTCGTCCCCGGCCTCGGCGCGGACGTCTTCGGCGCCAAGATCTGGATCCGCGTCGGCGGCTTCTCCATCCAGCCCGGCGAGTTCGCCAAGCTGGTCCTGGCGGTCTTCTTCTCCGGCTACCTGATGGTGAAGCGGGACGCGCTGGCCCTGGCCAGCCGCCGCTTCATGGGGCTCTACCTGCCGCGCGGCCGTGACCTCGGCCCGATCATCACGATCTGGGCGGTCAGCCTCCTCATCCTGGTCTTCGAGAACGACCTCGGTACGTCGATGCTGTTCTTCGGCATGTTCGTGATCATGCTGTACGTGGCGACCGAGCGGACCAGCTGGATCGTCATGGGTCTGCTGATGGCCGTCGCCGGCGCCGTGGTCGTCGGCTCCACCGCGAGCCACGTGCAGTCCCGTGTGGCGGCCTGGCTCGACCCGTTCGAGTGCCTGAAGACGGCGCCCCCCGGCACCAACATGGCGTACGCCTGTGACCAGATGACCCAAGTGCTGATGTCCTTCGGCTCCGGCGGCATCCTCGGCACCGGTCTCGGCCAGGGCAACTCTGACCTGATCCAGTTCGCCGCGAACTCCGACTTCATCTTCGCCACCGTCGGCGAGGAGCTCGGCCTCGCCGGTGTGATGGTCTTCCTGCTCCTCTACGGGCTGATCGTCGAGCGCGGCATCCGCACCTCCCTCGCCGCCCGCGACCCCTTCGGCAAGCTCCTCGCGATGGGCCTCTCCGGCGCGTTCGCGCTCCAGATCTTCGTCGTCGCCGGCGGTGTGATGGGCCTCATCCCGCTCACCGGTATGACGATGCCGTTCCTCGCGTACGGCGGATCCTCGGTGATCGCCAACTGGGCTCTGATCGGCATCCTGATCCGGATCAGCGACACCGCGCGCCGCCCGGCGCCCGCGCCCGCCCCGTCCCCCGACGCCGAGATGACCCAGGTGGTCCGTCCGTGAACAAGCCGCTGCGCCGGGTCGCGATCTTCTGCGGCCTGCTCATCCTCGCCCTGCTCGTGCGGGACAACTGGCTCCAGTTCGTCCGTGCCGACGAACTGAACGCGCACCCGAAGAACACCCGCGTCCGGATCGAGCGCTACGCCAACGAGCGCGGCAACATCATCGTGGACGGCAAGCCCATCACCGGCTCGGTCGACTCCGGCGACGAGTACTTCAAGTTCAAGCGGACCTACATCGACGGCCCCATGTGGGCCCCGGTCACCGGCTACGCCTCGCAGGCCTACGACGCCAACCAGATCGAGAAGATCGAGGACGGCATCCTCACCGGCAACGACGACCGGCTCTTCTTCGACCGCACGCTCGCCATGTTCACCGGCGACAAGAAGAAGGGCGGCGACGTCGTCACCACCCTCAACGGGGCCGCCCAGAAGGCCGCCTTCGAGGGCCTCGGTGACAAGACCGGCGCCGTCGTGGCCATCGAGCCGTCGACCGGCAAGATCCTCGCGCTCGCCTCCACCCCCTCGTACGACCCCTCCTCGTTCGCCGGCTACTCCACCAAGGACGAGAAGGCCTGGGTCGCCCTCGAGAAGGACAAGAACAAGCCCAAGCAGAACCGCGCGATCCGTGAGATCTACCCGCCCGGCTCCGTCTTCAAGGTCGTGACCGCCGCCGCCGCCCTGGAGAACGGCAAGGTCAAGGACATCGACGCGAAGACCGACACCCCCGACGGCTGGAAGATCCCCCTCTCCAACAAGGAGATGATCAACCACGCCCAGGGCTGCGCCAACGCCAGCCTGAAGCGCGCCCTCGACATCTCCTGCAACTCGGTCTTCGCGAAGCTCGGCGACGACGTCGGCGTCGAGAAGATGAACGAGATGGCCGAGAAGTTCGGCTTCAACGCCGAGCAGTTCACCCCGGTCCGCTCCTCCGCCTCCGTCTACGACAAGAAGGCGGACCGCGGCGGCAACGCGCTCTCCTCCATCGGCCAGTTCAACACCGCGACCACCCCGCTCCAGATGGCGATGGTCACGGCGGCGATCGCCAACGACGGCAAGCTGATGAAGCCGTACATGATCGACGAGCTGCGCGCCCCCAACGTCGACCTGCTCAAGAAGACCGAGCCGGAGGAGATGAGCCGCCCGGTCTCGCAGGAGAACGCGCAGCTGCTCCAGGAGATGATGGAGAGCGTCGTCACCAACGGCACCGGCGGCAACGCCGACGTGAACATGGACGGCGTCAAGGTCGGCGGCAAGACGGGTACGGCCCAGCACGGCGACAAGAACGCCAAGCGCCCCTACGCCTGGTTCATCTCGTACGCGAAGACCGACCAGGGCTCCCCGGTCGCGGTCGCCGTGATCGTCGAGGACTCGGCCGGCACCTCGCGTGAGGACATCAGCGGCGGCGGCCTCGCGGCCCCCATCGCGAAGGCCGTGATGAAGGCGGTTCTGAAGACCCGGAGCTGACGTCCCGGCTCCGTTCATGCCACGTACCGGTCAGGTATCAGCTACCGGCCCCGGGCGGAACGTCTCCCCGGGGCCGGTACCGTATCCGCGAACAGCACACACCGCCGGACCACCCATGGGTGCGGTCGGGACAGACGGAGAGGGCTGGATTAGCTATGGAAGAGCCGCGTCGCCTCGGCGGCCGGTACGAGCTGGGCTCGGTGCTCGGCCGTGGTGGCATGGCCGAGGTGTACCTCGGACAGGACACCCGGCTCGGCCGCACCGTCGCCGTGAAGACGCTGCGGGCCGACCTGGCCCGCGACCCGTCCTTCCAGGCCCGGTTCCGCCGTGAGGCACAGTCCGCCGCCTCGCTGAACCATCCGGCGATCGTCGCGGTCTACGACACCGGCGAGGACTACGTCGACGGGGTCTCCATCCCGTACATCGTGATGGAGTACGTCGACGGTTCGACCCTGCGTGAGCTGTTGCACTCCGGGCGCAAGCTGCTCCCCGAGCGCACCCTCGAGATGACGGTCGGCATCCTCCAGGCACTGGAGTACTCGCACCGCGCCGGCATCGTGCACCGTGACATCAAGCCGGCGAACGTCATGCTGACGCGCACCGGCCAGGTCAAGGTCATGGACTTCGGCATCGCGCGCGCCATGGGCGACGCCGGCATGACCATGACGCAGACCGCCGCGGTCATCGGCACGGCCCAGTACCTCTCCCCCGAGCAGGCCAAGGGCGAGCAGGTCGACGCCCGCTCCGACCTGTACTCCACGGGCTGCCTGCTGTACGAGCTCCTCACCGTCCGCCCCCCGTTCATCGGTGACTCCCCGGTCGCGGTCGCGTACCAGCACGTGCGCGAGGAGCCGCAGCCGCCGAGCAACTTCGACCACGAGATCACGCCCGAGATGGACGCCATCGTCCTCAAGGCGCTGGTCAAGGACCCCGACTACCGCTACCAGTCCGCCGACGAGATGCGCGCGGACATCGAGGCCTGCCTCGACGGCCAGCCGGTCGCGGCGGCCGCCGCGATGGGCCTGGGGATGGGCATGGCGGGCGCGCCCGCGTACGGCGGAGGGTACGGGGGCTACCCCGAGGACCAGCCGACGACGGCGCTGCGCCAGGCCGACCCGGCGGGCCAGACCTCGATGCTGCCCCCGATCAACGCGGACGACGGCGGCTACGGCTACGACGACCGCCCGGACCGCCGCCGCGGCGGCCCGAAGAAGTCGAACACCTCGACGATCCTGCTGGCCCTCGCGGGCATCCTGGTGCTGGTCGGCGCCATCTTCATCGGTGTCTCGCTGTTCGACAAGAAGGACGGCACCCGCCAGGTCACCGTCCCGCAGCTGGTCGGCCAGACCGTCGCGGTCGCGACGGACCGGGCGGCCAACGCGGAGGTGAAGATCCAGGAGGCCGGCACCGAGCGCTGCGACCAGCCCAAGGGCACGATCTGCCGCCAGGTGCCGGTCGCGGACAACATCGCGAAGATGGACACCGGCAGCACGATCCAGGTGTTCGTCTCCGAGGGCGCCCCGCTGGCCGAGGTCCCGGACGTGCAGGAGCAGTCCCAGGAGCGCGCCGAGAAGACCCTGAAGGACAAGGGCTTCAAGGTGAAGGTCGAGCAGGAGGAGTCCGACGAGGACCCGGGCACGGTCCTGCGCCAGAACCCCGACGGCGGCACCAAGGCGGAGCGGAACTCCGAGGTGACGATCACCGTCGCGAAGCAGAAGCTGCTCCAGCTCCCCGACGTGAAGACGCGGAGCTACGACCAGGCCGTCCAGCAGCTGAACGGGGTCGGCTTCACCAACATCACCAAGGAGGACGTCGACTCCGACCAGCCCGCGGGCACCGTCGTCGACCAGACTCCGCAGGGCCCCTCGGACCAGTCCAAGGAGACCCAGATCACGCTGAAGGTCTCCAAGGGCCCGCAGCAGACGCAGGTCCAGATCCCCGGCGGCCTGACCGGTAAGCCGTTCAAGGAGGTCAGGGACGCGCTGCAGGCCCTGGGCCTGACCGTCGTCCAGAAGGGTTCGGACAAGGAGGACGCCATGGTCCTCAGCACGAACCCGCCGGAGGGCTCGACGGTTCCCACCACGCAGCCGATCACCGTCATGACGCTCGGCGGCGGGGGCGGCGGAAACAACGGGAACGACGGCAACGGCGACAACGGGGACAACGGCGGCGGCATCGGCGGCATCTTCGACTGACGCCCGAGCAGTAGCACGCGGGAACGGGGAGGGCCCCGGCAACCACTGGTTGCCGGGGCCCTCCCCGTTCGCCGTCTCATCCCTTGCGCCCGGCGGCGCCTCGCTCAGCCCAGTTCGGCCGGCGGCGTCCGGTCGCGGTCGACCTTCTCCGTGCGCACCAGCTCGCCCCAGACGATGTAGCGGTAGTCGGAGGTGTACATGGGGGTGCAGGTCGTCAGCGTGATGAACCGGCCGGGCTTCGTCTTCCCCGACTCCTCGGGGACGGGCTGGAGGACGTCCACGTTGTACTTCGTGGTCTCCGGCAGGGTCTTGTAGACCTTGTAGACGTACCAGGTGTCCTTGGACTCGAAGACGATCGGGTCGCCGTTCTTCAACTTGTGGATGTTGTGGAACTTGGCGCCGTGTCCGTCGCGGTGCGCGGCGAGCGTGAAGTTGCCCTGCTTGTCCTGCGGGAGCGCGGACTTGATCGGATCGGTGTAGTAGCCGGCGACGCCGTTGTTGAGGACGGAACTCTGGGTGCCCTGCTTGACCAGGACCTCGCCGTCGCCCATCGCCGGCACGTGGAGGAAGCCGATGCCGTCCTTGGTGTCGAGCGCGCCGGGTCCGTCGGCCCAGCGGTCGCGGACCTGGGCGCCGTCCTTGTCGGCGGCGCGGTCGGCGAGGACGTTCGTCCACCACAGCGAGTAGACGACGAAGAGGCCGAGCACCAGGCCCGCCGTGATGAGGAGTTCACCGAAGAGGCTGATGACTCCGGCGATCCGATTACGCACGCGTGCCACTAGGTCGTCCCGTCGTCCCGTCCGGAGGTGTGGGGACTCAGCCTACGAGCGCTTGGGGCTTTCCCTGACTGCGCGGGCGTTCTTCTACGAGCCTGCCCCACACGATCATGCGGTAGGTGCTGGTGAATTCGGGGGTGCAGGTGGTCAGGGTGAGGTAGCGGCCGGGCTCGGTGAAGCCGGATCCCTTGGGCACCGGGTCGATGACGGAGACGTTCGAGGGGGCGGTCTGCGGCAGGATGCTCGCCATCTCGTAGGTGTAGTAGGCGTTGCGGGTCTCCACGACGATGGGGTCGCCGGGCTGGAGCCGGTTGATGTAGCGGAACGGTTCGCCGTGGGTGTTGCGGTGGCCGGCGACGGCGAAGTTGCCCTGCCTGTCGGAGGGCATGGCCGTCTTGAGCTTGCCCTCGGCGTAGTGGCCGACCATGCCCTTGTCGAGGACCTTCGCCTTGTTGATGCCCTCGGCGACCGGGACGACGACGTCGAGCTTGGGGATGTACATGATGGCGAAGCCCTCGCCCGGCTCGAACACGCCCGGCTTGCTGTCGTCCTCCCCGGCGCCGTCCCGGGCCCAGGTGTCCTCGATCCGCTCCTTGGCGCGGTCCGTCTCCTGACCGGCCAGCACGTTCGTCCACCACAACTGGTAGGCCACGAACAGCAGCATGACCACGCCGAACGTGATGAAGATTTCGCCGACGGCGCGGCTGGCGACGACCCCGACGCTGTCCTTGGCGGCGCGGGCGGCCCGGCGTGCCTCGACGCGGGAGAGCGGGGCTGCGGGGCCCGCGGGGGCTGTTGCGCCGGCCGGGGTGGCGGTCGCGGCGGCGGGGCCGCCTCGGCGTCCCTTGCCCCGGGTGCCGCCCTTGGCCGCCCGTCGGCGCTCCGCCCGACCGGGCCCGGGAAGGGGCTCCACGGCCTCCAGGACGGTCGTGTCGCCAAGGGAAGGCCGCCGAGGAGTCTCGGGGACGTCCGAAGGCTCGTAGGGCTCGTACGAGGCCGTGGGGGCGTCTCCGCGGGGAGCCTCGTAGGGGGTCGTGCTGGGAGCCTCGCGACGCGCCTCGTACGGGGTTGCGCGGGGAGCCTCGTAGGCGGGCTCCGGGGAAGCCTCGTACTGGTAGGCCTGTTGGGGCTCCTGGTACGCCTGGCCCTGGCCCTGGTAGGCCTGCCCCTGCTCCTGGCCCTGGTAGGCCTGCCCCTGCTCCTGGCCCTGGTACGTCTGCTCCTGCCCCTGGTACGGGTACGGCGCCGGGGCCGGTTCCTGGTACGGCGACGGGGCCGCGTAGGGGTCCGCGGGTATCGGCTCGGGCTCCGGATCGTTCGACGCCCGGAACCAGGGGGAGCCCGTCGTCACGCGACGGCCTTGCCCACCACCGGCGCGAGCCCCGCCGACCGTCCGACCGCCCCCTTGTCGCCGCACTGCTCGAGCCAGTTGGCGAGCATCAGGTGCCCGTGCTCGGTGAGGACGGACTCGGGATGGAACTGGACGCCCTCGACGGGCAGTTCACGGTGGCGCAGCCCCATGATGATGCCGTCCTCGGTCCGCGCGGTGACCTCCAGCTCGGCCGGCAGGGCGGCGGGCTCGGCGGCGAGCGAGTGGTAGCGGGTCGCGGTGAACGGCGAGGGCAGCCCGGCGAAGACGCCCCGGCCCTCGTGCGTGACGGGGGAGGTCTTGCCGTGCAGCAGCTCGGGCGCGCGGTCGACGACTCCGCCGTACGCCACCGCCATCGACTGCATGCCGAGGCAGACGCCGAAGACGGGCACGCCGGTGGCCGCGCAGTGCCGGACCATGTCGATGCAGACCCCGGCCTGCTCCGGCGCGCCGGGCCCGGGCGAGAGCAGGACCCCGTCGAACCCGTCCTGGGCGTGGCTCAGCTCCACCTCGTCGTTGCGGAGGACTTCGCACTCCGCGCCGAGCTGGTAGAGGTACTGGACGAGGTTGAAGACGAAGCTGTCGTAGTTGTCGACGACGAGAATGCGCGCGCTCACTGGCCGTCCACCGTCACATCGTTGAACGGAAGCAGCGGCTCCGCCCAGGGGAACACGTACTGGAAGAGGACGTAGACGACCGCGAGGGCCAGCACGATCGAGATCAGCGCCCGCACCCACGCGTTGCCCGGCAGATGCCGCCAGATCCAGCCGTACATGACGTCGACCGCCCCTTCCGTTCGTTACGGGGACCAGAGTACGGGGCGAGGGGGCCGTCGGGGGTCAGCTGTCCAAAGCCTGTGGACGACCGTCGGCGACCGGGAGCGTGGCGTCGAGGTGCGCCCAGACGACGAGCCGGTGGCTGCTGCCCCACTCCGGCTCACAGGTGGTGAGGGTGAGGTAGCGGCCGGGCCCGTCGAATCCCGACTTCGCGGGGACGGGGTCGATGACGCCGACGTCGGTGGGCACGGTCCGGTACGGCGCGCGGTCGACGCGGTAGGTGAACCAGGTGGTCCCGTCGGTGAGGACGATCGGGTCGCCGGCGCGCAGCCGGGGGAAGTCCTTGAAGGGGTCGCCGTGGGTGCGGCGGTGGCCGGCGACGGCGAAGTTGCCGGTGGCGCCGAGGCGGGCGGTGCCGGCGTAGTGGCCGAGGCCCTTCTTGAGGGTGTCGACCCCGGTGCCCTGGAGGACGGGCCACTTCCAGTCCCTGCCGAGCCGGGGGACGTACATGACGGCGATGCCCTTGCCGGGGGCGTACGGCGCGGCCTCGGGGGCGGTGGGCGCGGCGGTCGGGAGGGCGGTCGGGAGGGGGGTCTCGGTCCACGCGCGCTGGAGGGTGTCGATCTGGCCGGCGCTCGCGCTCGCGGCCTGGACCCCGGTCCAGTACAGGACGTACGCGACGAAGAGGACGATCAGGGCCCCGACGGTGATGCACAGCTCGCTGAAGGTCCTCACGACGAGACGCAAGCGCCCCTCCCGCAGTCGGCTCCCGGCGGTGCCGGGCCAGCCGCGCGTGGCGTCAGCCGACCGGCTTCGCTTGGTGGAGGTCCACTGTGCCCGAGTACCCGGGAAGAGTCACCGCCCGGTGGTCGTCGACTTTCCAGCCGAGCCCGTACGCCTTCACGTACAGCTGGTAGTTCTGGATCGCCGGGGAGGCCGAGAGGGCCCGGTTCAGCTTCCCCCGGTCGCCCACGGCGGTGATCTTGTAGGGGGGCGAGTAGACGCGGCCCTGGAGGATCAGGGTGTTGCCGACGCAGCGGACGGCGCTGGTGGAGATGAGCCGCTGGTCCATGACCCGGATGCCCTCGGCGCCGCCCTGCCACAGCGCGTTGACGACGGCCTGGAGGTCCTGCTGGTGGATGACCAGGTCGTTCGCCTGCGGCTCGGGGTAGCCGGGGGCGGCGTGGGCGTTCGGCGGGGCGTCGTTGAGGGTGACGGTGAGACCGGAGCCGGAGATCTCGGTGGTGCCGGCCGCCTTCTCCAGCGCGTGGAGTTTCGCGTCCTCCGCGCGCGTGGAGCCGTCGTCCCGGGCGGCGAGGGAGTCGACCTGGGAGCGGAGGGCCGAGGTGGACTCGTCGAGTCCCTCGTTCTTGTGACTGCGCTCCTCGATCAGGTCGGAGAGCCGCAGGAGCGAGGCGTCGGTGCGGATGTTCGTACCCTTGGCGGTGTTGAAGCTCGTGACGAAGATCAGTCCGGCGAGGGCGAAAACGGCAAGGGTGAGCACCCGGACGGGGCGCCACCTCGCGGTGCGGCCCGGTCCTCCGGGAGTGCCGGCGGAATTGCTCAACGTACCCTGATCCCCTTCGGTGCCGCGGAACCACTACGCTAACGGACGCCTGGGGGACGCAGTCGTCCTCCTTCGTCACATCCCGGCGTCAGCCACAGTTCCCTGCGCGGTCACGCAGCGCATCGACAGGAGAGTCCCTCGTGCCGAAGTCACGGATCCGCAAGAAGGCGGACTTCACGCCCCCGCCCGCGAAGCAGGCCACCTCGATCAAGCTGACCAGCCGCAGCTGGGTGGCGCCGGTGATGCTCGCGCTGTTCGCCATCGGTCTGGTGTGGATCGTGGTCTTCTACGTCACCGACGGTTCGATGCCGATCGAGTCGCTCCGGAACTGGAACATCGTGGTGGGCTTCGGCTTCATCGCGGCCGGGTTCGGCGTCTCGACGCAGTGGAAGTAGCCCAGAAGCCCCGAACAAGCACGAACACCAGGGGTACGGCGGCCGTCTAGCGGTCGTACGGGCTGCTCGTCAAGCTCTCCCCTGAACTTATCCACAGCGTTGTGCACAGCACTGGATAACTTACGAAGATCTGTGGATAACTCGCACGCGGTTGACGCCGGTATGACCGGAATCACCCTCGGCCGAGACGACGGAGCCCCTCGCCTCCCTGGAGAAACACCAGGTCAGAGGTGAGGGGCTCCGTCCTTCCCCACAGAGTGGGGAGAGTCCGCCACGCACTGTGGATAACTCTGGGGAAAGCTCACCGAGAAGCTCGTCCACAGCCCTGTCCGCTCAGGTGAGCGTCGCAGAGCGGGCCAGCACGATCCCCAGGTCGATCAGCAGCACCAGGGACAGCGCCCCGTACTGCACCAGGTTCCGGCGGGCCCTCGGCGCGTGCACGAGCGCGTACGTCACCACGGCGCCCGCGACCAGACCACCGACGTGGGCCTCCCAGGAGATCCCCGGTCGGGTGAACGTCATCAGCAGCGACAGGGCGACGAAGAGGACCACCGGCCGCATGTCGTGGCGCTGCCGCCGGGCGAGCACCACCCAGGCCCCGATCAGGCCGTAGACGACCCCGGACGCGCCCAGCGAGGGCTGGTTCTGCGCGGCGACCAGATAGGCCAGCACGGAGCCGGAGAGCCCGGAGAGCAGACACAGGGCCGCGTACCGGATCCGCCCCAGCTCGGGCTCGACGATCCCGCCGATCACCCACAGGCCCAGCACGTTGAACAGGATGTGCCAGAGCTCCTGGTGGAGGACGGTCGAGGTGAGCAGCCGGTACCACTCGCCGTCCGCGACCCCGACGAGCTCGCCGAGCGCCGGACTGTACGCGTAGCCGATGAGCACCAGCTCGTCGACCAGCCGGTCGCCGAACGCCAGTACGGCGAGGTACACCGCGAGGTTGATCCCGATGAGGATCTTCGTGACGAGGCGGCCGTCCGACGCGACCCGGCCGCCCGCGAGCGTCCGCGGCTGGTTGGCGTCGGCGGCGTGACCGGTCCCCGACCCGCTGCGCACGCAGTCGGGGCACTGGAAGCCGACGGAGGCGGAGACCATGCAGGAGGGGCAGATCGGCTTCTCGCAGCGCGTGCAGCGGATGCCGGTCTCCACCTCGGGGTGGCGGTAGCAGCGCGGCACACCGGTGTGCTCGCGCTCGGAGGGTTTCGGTTCCATGGGAGGTGCCGTCCCGTCCGTCTCAGCGCTTCTCGATCACCACGGAGTCGATGACCACGTCCTGGAGCGGTCGCTCGGTGTGCGGGTCGGTCGCGGTGGCCGCGATCGCGTCCACGACCTTCCGGCTCTCCTTGTCCACGACCTCGCCGAAGATGGTGTGCTTGCGGTTCAGCCAGGTCGCGGGGGCGACGGTGACGAAGAACTGCGAGCCGTTGGTGCCCGGGCCGGCGTTGGCCATGGCCAGCAGGTAGGGGCGGTCGAAGAACAGCTCCGGGTGGAACTCGTCGGCGAACTCGTAGCCCGGGCCGCCCGTGCCGTTCCCCAGCGGATCGCCCGCCTGGATCATGAACCCCTTGATGACCCGGTGGAAGACCGTGCCGTCGTACAGCGGGTCCGAGGAGACCGTGCCGGTCGCGGGGTGCGTCCACTCGCGCTCACCGCCGGCGAGCTCGACGAAGTTCCGGACCGTCTTCGGGGCGTGGAACGGCATCAGCCGCACCTCGATGTCGCCCAGGCTGGTCTTGAGGATCGCGTACAGCTGCTCGGCCACGGTCGCCTTCCGTCCACGTCATGTCACGTCTGTCGCTGCCGTGTCCGATCCTCGCATGCCCCGGATGCCCACCCCACATGCCGGACTTCGCTCCGGGAGGCATGATTCCGAAAAGGATGGAGAAGCGAAAACCCGACATCGTCGCCACCGAGGAGGAGGAATCCCGTGACCCGCATGGACAGCGTGCGCGCCGCGTCAGATTCGGCGAAGGAGAGCGTCCTGCACGCCGCGGAAGCGGTGGCGCCGTACGCCGGCACGGCGAAGGACCAGGCCGCACACTACGCGCACGAAGCGCGTGTGGTGATCGCGCCGAAGGTCTCCAAGGCCGCTCACCAGGCTCGGGCGCAGGCTCGGGCGCAGTACGACTCGTACGTCGCACCGCATGTTCCGCCGCGGGTCGACGCGGCCGCACAGCGTGCGGCGGTCAAGACCCGTCGGGCCTACCGTCAGGCGGCCGACTACACCGCCCCGCGTGTCGAGCACGCGGTCGCCGCGACCGGTCCCGTCCTGGAGGAGGCCGGGTCGCGTTCCACCGCCGCCTGGGCCGCGCTGCGCGGGCAGGTGACACCGGGAGAGATCCACAAGATCGTGAAGAAGCACGAGCGCCGGGCTCGGGCCGGACGCTTCGCCAAGGGCCTCTTGGTCGTGGGCGTCGTCGTCGGCGGCGCCTTCGCCGCCTGGAAGTGGTGGGACAAGCAGGCCAATCCCGACTGGCTGGTCGAGCCGCCCGTCGCCACCGAGGTGGAGGAGGGCGCGGTTCTGGCCGCCTACGAAGAGGGCGGGGATGTCCTCGACCCCGAGGTGGAGGCCAAGGTGTCCGAGGCTGAGGCCGCGGCCGAGGAGGCCGGCGACCACGACGAGCGCCGCTGACCCACGGGAGCTCCGCCGGACCGTTCCGGCCGACTCCCACCGACTGTGACCAGGGCCCTGTCGTTCTCCGCCGGGGTCCTGGTTGCTGCCTGGGTGCGGGGTGCTGCTGAGGTGCGGGTGCCTGCTGCGGTGCGGGGTGCTGCTGAGGTGCGGGTGACGGCCGAGGTGCGAGGTGCTGCTGAGGCCCTGGTGACGGCCGAGGTGCGGGTTCCTGCTGCGGTGCTGGGTGCTGCCGAGGTGCTGCGGGGTCCCGCGGTCGCGGGATCGTGCGAGGCGAAGCCGTGAGCAAGCGTGCTGATACGAGTGCGAGTGCGGGTACGAGTGCGGGACGTGCGCATCATCGTCTCCCCGGTCCCTACGCCGCCGCGGCGAGCGCCAGCTCCGTCAGCGCGGCCGGCTCGTCGCCCTCGGTCGTGGTGGTCACACCGGCCGCGGAGCGGTTACGGGTGGCCGGGGAGGAACCGTGCGCCTCGGCGGCGATGCGCTGCTTGATCGTGGGCGGCAGGGAGCGGTCGCCGACGAGCGGCAGGCGATGGGCCCGCGGTGCCGGTACGGAGGCGAGCGCGGCCCGCTTCTCCGCGGCGGCGGACGCGCCGGCGGCGGCCGGACCGGCCGGCTCCTCCGGCTGCTGGACGCCGTGCTGCTGGGCGGCCGCGGCGGTGCCCGCCAGGCCGACGGAGGCGAGCAGGGCGAAGAGGACGGAGATGAAGGCGGTCCAGAACTGCTTGACCTTGGCGGTGGCCATGGCCCCTCACTTTCGTGATGTTCTCGAATGGTTCATTTCGGTTTGCGCGCTTTACGTACTTTCCTCATGATGTGGATGCGCGCCCGTTTTCCACGGAACGTCGCCGCCGTCGCGCAGTTCTTCCGATGAACACCACCCGTCCGGAGCAGTGGCCCGGCCCGGTCCCCCGTTCGACGCCCACAGGGACGGTCGGGGACCGACGGAACGGATTCGGTGGGCCAGGGAGCCGCCGGCGACCAGGTCCATGGTGAACAGGACCTTGTCGTCGTCGGCGGCCCAGCTGGCCGGCGCGAGGACGTGCGGATGGTCGATCCGCAGCGCCTGTTCGCGGACGAAGCGGAGCCCACGGAAAGCACCCCCTGTGACCTGCGTTTCCGCAGTTCACAGGGGGTGCTTTCCGTGGAGCCTAGGGGAGTCGAACCCCTGACATCTGCCATGCAAAGACAGCGCTCTACCAACTGAGCTAAGGCCCCGGAACGAGAACAGCGTACCGGGTCACCCCCCATGCCCGGCAAAAGGATTGGGACTCCCGGTCGGCGACCACGCTCCGTAAGATGCTGACCGAGGTTCGCAGTGGCGAACCTAGGGATGGGGAGAAGAAATGGACGCAGCGCAGCAGGAAGCCACGGCGCGAGCCAGAGAGCTTCAGCGCAGTTGGTACGGAGAGCCGCTGGGGGCGCTCTTCCGTCGGCTGATCGACGATCTCGGACTCAACCAGGCCAGGCTCGCGGCGGTGCTGGGGCTCTCCGCGCCCATGCTGTCCCAGCTGATGAGCGGCCAGCGGGCCAAGATCGGCAACCCGGCCGTCGTCCAGCGCGTCCAGGCGCTCCAGGAACTCGCCGTGCAGGTCGCCGACGGCACCGTCAGCGCCGCCGAGGCCACCGACCGCATGGACGAGGTCAAGAAGTCGCAGGGC
This sequence comes from Streptomyces sp. adm13(2018), assembly GCF_008042145.1. Taxonomy (GTDB): domain Bacteria; phylum Actinomycetota; class Actinomycetes; order Streptomycetales; family Streptomycetaceae; genus Streptomyces. The sequence goes on along the minus strand of NZ_RDBH01000114.1, from coordinate 466,843 downwards.
GGCTCCGTTCTCACCAGCACCGGTCAGCCGGCCACCGGGTCGGGCGCCCCGACCGTGCGCAGGGTGGTCCGCGAGATCCAGTCGCTGCTGCGCTCCGTAGCCGCGGCCGGCGACATCATCGACGCCGCCGACTCCCTCGCCCCGGCCCACCCCGAACTGGCAGAGTTCCTCCGGGTGTACGGCGCGGGACGCACCGCGGACGCGGTCGCGCACTACGAGTCGCACCAGAACTGACGCGGCCGGCGGCCGGCGGCCGGCCGGCATCGCCTCGACACGGACCAACGGACCAACGGGGAGCGGACGCAGCACGATGGGTGAGGTTTTCGCCGGGCGGTACGAGCTGGTCGACCCGATCGGGCGGGGCGGTGCGGGCGCGGTGTGGCGCGCCTGGGACCACCGGCGCCGCCGCTACGTGGCGGCCAAGGTGCTCCTGCAGAGCGACGCGCACACCCTGCTCCGCTTCGTCCGCGAACAGGCGCTGCGGATCGACCATCCGCACGTCCTCGCGCCGGCCAGCTGGGCCGCCGACGACGACAAGGTCCTGTTCACCATGGACCTGGTCGCCGGCGGCTCCCTGGCCCACGTGATCGGCGACTACGGCCCGCTGCCGCCCCGGTTCGTCTGCGTCCTGCTCGACCAGCTGCTCTCGGGCCTGGCCACGGTGCACGCGGAGGGGGTCGTGCACCGAGACATCAAGCCCGCGAACATCCTCATGGACGTCACCGGGACCGGGCGGCCGCACCTGCGGCTGTCCGACTTCGGCATCTCCATGCGCAAGGGCGAACCCCGCCTCACCGAGACCGACTACGTGGTGGGCACGCCCGGCTACTTCGCGCCCGAGCAGCTGCTCGGCGCCGAACCCGACTTCACCGCCGACCTGTTCGCCGTCGGCCTGGTCGCCCTCTATCTGCTCCAGGGCCGCAAGCCGGACTCCCGCGCCCTGATCGAGCACTACGCGGCCCACGGCGCCCCCGGGGCTCCCGAGGGCGTCCCCGAGCCCCTGTGGCAGGTGCTCGCCGGTCTGCTGCAACCGGACCCGCAGGCCCGCTTCCGGACGGCCACCGGCGCGCGCAAGGCCCTGGCGGCGGCCGTCGAGATGCTGCCCGAGCCCCACCCCGACGAGGAGCGGGTCGAGATCTTCGACCAACTCGGCCCGCTGCCGCCCGGCTTCGGCCCACAGGGCCCGACGGGCCCCACCGACGGCGAACAGGTCGGCGGTGAAGTCGGGTTCGGCGCCGAGCAGCTGCTCGGGCGCGAAGTAGCCGGGCGTGCCCACCACGTAGTCGGTCTCGGTGAGGCGGGGTTCGCCCTTGCGCATGGAGATGCCGAAGTCGGACAGCGCCCCCACCGCGGCGACCGCCGTGATCAGGGCCCCCGCCCTCCGGCCGAGGCCGCCCTGCGTCGTCACGCGCTGCTCCTCTTCACTCAAGCACGTCGGCTTTTTGCTCAGGCAAAGCAAAGCCCCGGCCCGCTCTCGCGCGGCCGGGGCTTCACCCACAGAGGGTTCGGGTCTCAGACACCGGAACCTGCGGGCACGGAGTCGGTCGCCTCCGTCCACAGGTCCTGCTCGGCGCGATCCGCCTGGATCTGGCGGTACACGAGGAGCCCGCCGATGGCGGCCAGTGCGACCAGGAGCAGCTTCTTCACCGCGCGACCTCGTCTTTCGTTGACGTAGGAGACTTCTGACGCCCACTCTACACATCGACCGATACCGATCGGTGACCTGTACGAGGTTCAAACCTCCCAGGGACCCCGGACAACGAAATCGACCCGGACGGAGGAACCGTCCGGGTCGATCTTCACTGTGGGGCTAACAGGATTTGAACCTGTGGCCTCATCCTTATCAGGGATGCGCTCTAACCAACTGAGCTATAGCCCCGCCGCGCTCTGCGGTGTATGTCCCGCGCGCTGACTCCTGAACATTAGCGCACAGGAGGGCCAGTCCCAAAATCGGTAACCGACCGGCCCCCTCGCAGGTCACTCGGCTGTCACTCGTCCTCGGCGAGCGTGAGCTCCACACCGCCCACGAAGCCGGCCGACAGGTTGTAGATGAACGCGCCCAGCGTCGCCAGCGCGGTCATCAGGACCACGTCGATCACGGCGATCACCGAGGTGAACATCAGCACCCGCGGCAGCGAAAGGAACGACTGCAGGTCGAAGCCGTTGGACTCGTTCGAGCCCGTGGCCTCGCTGATCGTGCCGCCGACGGTCGAGAAGACGCCCATGGCGTCCATGACCATCCACAGCACCGCCGCGGCGACGACCGTGCAGATGCCCAGCGCGATGGAGAGCAGGAAGCTCACCTTCATCACCGACCACGGGTCGGCCTTGGCCACCCGCAGCCGCGCCTTGCGCGTTCGGGGCGTCGTGCGGGCCCCCGTACGCGGCCGGCGCACCGCGCCGGTCTGACCGCCCGCCGTGCCGCCCGGCGCCGGAGCGCCGTACGCCTGCGGCGGGTGGTACGGGCCCGCCGACTGCTGCGCGCCCGCGCGCTCGCCGGGCAGCGGCCCGTTGTAGGTCTCGTACGAGGGCTGCTGCCCCCGAGTGTCCGTCACCGCAACCCCCTGGGAGTCCGTGGCGGAGCCACGGGCGCCGTTCGCTCCAGCACCAGCAGAAGCTCCGGCGGCCGCCGATCCGGCGCCCGTGGCTCCACTCACGCTCTTACTCCTCGTGCTCCCCGGCCGAGGGCTCCGTGCCCTCGACTGCCTCGGTCTCGACCACGACGGTCCCGACCGCTGCCTCGGCCGCCTCCACGGCGCCCTCGGCGTCGACTGCCTCGTCGATGTCGTCGTCCTCGCTGCCGGCCTCGGCGTTCCGTGCGATGCCGACGACGGCATCACGCTTGCCCAGGTTGATCAGCTGGACGCCCATGGTGTCACGGCCGGTCTCCCTGACTTCGTTGACTCGCGTGCGAATCACACCGCCGGACAGCGTGATGGCGAGGATCTCGTCCGTCTCCTCGACCACCAGCGCGCCCACGAGCGAGCCACGGTCCTCCACGATCTTGGCGGCCTTGATGCCGAGGCCGCCACGACCCTGGACGCGGTACTCGTCGACGGGGGTGCGCTTCGCGTACCCGCCGTCGGTCGCGGTGAAGACGAACGTACCGGGCCGGACGACATTCATCGAGAGCAGTTCGTCGTCGGTTCGGAAACTCATCCCCTTGACGCCCGATGTGGCACGTCCCATCGGACGCAGCGCGTCGTCCGTGGCGGTGAAGCGGATCGACTGCGCCTTCTTGCTGATGAGCAGCAGATCGTCCTCGGCGGAGACCAGTTCGGCGCCGATCAGCTCGTCGTCGCGACCATCCTCGGTCTCCCTGAGGTTGATCGCGATGACACCGCCGGCCCGCGGCGAGTCGTAGTCCTTCAGCGCGGTCTTCTTGACCAGGCCGGCCTTGGTGGCGAGCACCAGGTAGGGAGCGGCCTCGTAGTCGCGGATCGCCAGGATGCGGGCGATCTGCTCGTCCGGCTGGAAGGCCAGCAGGTTGGCCACGTGCTGGCCGCGCGCGTCCCGGCCGGCGTCGGGCAGCTCGTACGCCTTGACGCGGTAGACCCGGCCCTTGTTCGTGAAGAACAGCAGCCAGTGGTGGGTGGTGGAGACGAAGAAGTGGTCGACGATGTCGTCCTGCTTCAGCTTCGTGCCCCGCACGCCCTTGCCGCCGCGCTTCTGCGAGCGGTAGTCCTCGGTCTTCGTCCGCTTCACGTAGCCACCGCGCGAGATGGTGACGACGATGTCCTCCTCGGCGATCAGGTCCTCGATGGACATGTCACCGTCGAAGGGCACGAGCTTGGAGCGGCGGTCGTCGCCGAACTTCTCGACGAGCGCGGCCAGTTCCTCGCTGACGATCGCGCGCTGGCGCTCCGGCGAGGCCAGGATCGCGTTGTACTCGTTGATCTTCGCCTGGAGCTCGTCGTGCTCGGCGACGATCTTCTGGCGCTCCAGGGCGGCGAGCCGGCGGAGCTGCATCTCCAGGATCGCGTTGGCCTGGATCTCGTCGATCTGGAGCAGGTCCATCAGGCCGCCGCGGGCGACCTCGACCGTGTCGCTGCGCCGGATGAGCGCGATGACCTCGTCGATCGCGTCCAGGGCCTTGAGCAGGCCGCGCAGGATGTGGGCGCGCTCCTCGGCCTTGCGCAGCCGGAACTTCGTCCGGCGGACGATGACCTCGATCTGGTGCGTCACCCAGTGGCGGATGAACGCGTCCAGCGAGAGGGTGCGCGGCACGCCGTCGACGAGCGCCAGCATGTTGGCGCCGAAGTTCGTCTGGAGGTCGGTGTGCTTGTACAGGTTGTTGAGGACGACCTTGGCGACGGCGTCGCGCTTGAGCACGATGACGAGGCGCTGGCCGGTGCGGGACGAGGTCTCGTCGCGGACGTCGGCGATGCCGCCGATCTTGCCGTCCTTGACCAGGTCGGCGATCTTCTGCGCGAGGTTGTCCGGGTTGGTCTGGTACGGCAGCTCCGTGACCACCAGGCACTGGCGGTTCTGGATCTCCTCGACCTCGACGACCGCGCGCATCGTGATGGAGCCGCGACCGGTGCGGTACGCCTCCTCGATGCCCTTGCGGCCGACGACGAGCGCGCCGGTGGGGAAGTCCGGGCCCTTGATCCGCTCGATCAGGGCGTCGAGGAGCTCCTCGTGACTGGCGTCGGGGTGCTCCAGGGCCCACTGGGCGCCCGCCGCGACCTCGCGGAGGTTGTGCGGCGGGATGTTGGTCGCCATGCCGACCGCGATGCCGGCGCTGCCGTTGATCAGCAGGTTCGGGAAGCGGGACGGCAGGACCGTCGGCTCCTGGTTCCGGCCGTCGTAGTTGTCCTGGAAGTCGACGGTCTCCTCGTCGATGTCCCGGAGCATCTCCATCGACAGCGTCATGAGCTTGCACTCGGTGTACCGCATGGCGGCGGCCGGGTCGTTGCCCGGGGAACCGAAGTTGCCGTTGGAGTCGACGAGCGGCATGCGCATCGACCAGGGCTGGGCGAGGCGGACGAGCGCGTCGTAGATCGAGGAGTCGCCGTGCGGGTGGTACGTACCCATGACGTCGCCGACGACGCGGGCGCACTTGTAGAAGCCCTTCTCGGGCCGGTAGCCGCCGTCGTACATCGCGTACAGGACGCGCCGGTGGACGGGCTTGAGGCCGTCCCGTACGTCGGGCAGCGCGCGGGACACGATGACGGACATCGCGTAGTCGAGGTACGAGCGCTGCATCTCGGTCTCGAGCCCGACGGGCTCGATCCGCAGCGTGGGCTCTTCTTCGGTGGTCCCGGTCGGGGTGGTTTCGTCGGCCATTGCTGGTCGTCAGTCCTTTCGTACGGTCAGCTGAGACCGACTCAGATGTCGAGGAAGCGAACGTCCTTGGCGTTGCGCTGGATGAACGAGCGGCGTGCCTCGACGTCCTCGCCCATCAGCACCGAGAACAGGTCGTCGGCCTGCGCGGCGTCGTCCAGGGTGACCTGGCCGAGTACGCGGTGCTCGACGTCCATGGTGGTGACGCGCAGCTCCTCGGCGTTCATCTCGCCGAGACCCTTGAAGCGCTGGATCGAGTCTTCCTTGATGCGCTTGCCGCTCTGCTTGCCCAGCTCGACGAGCGCGTCCCGCTCCCGGTCCGAGTAGGCGTACTCGAAGTCGTCCCGGCCCCACTTGATCTTGTAGAGCGGGGGGCGGGAGAGGTAGACGTGGCCCGCCTCGACCAGCGGCCGCATGAAGCGGAAGAGGAAGGTCAGCAGCAGGGTGTTGATGTGCTGGCCGTCGACGTCGGCGTCCGCCATCAGGATGATCTTGTGATAGCGGAGCTTCTCGATGTCGAAGTCCTCGTGCACACCGGTGCCGAAGGCCGAGATGAGCGCCTGGACCTCGGTGTTCTGGAGGATCTTGTCGATACGGGCCTTCTCGACGTTCAGGATCTTGCCGCGGATCGGCAGGATGGCCTGGTACATCGGGTTGCGGCCGGACTTGGCCGAGCCGCCGGCGGAGTCACCCTCGACGATGAAGATCTCGCACTTGGCCGGGTCGTTCGACTGGCAGTCGGACAGCTTGCCCGGCAGCGACGCCGACTCCAGCAGGCCCTTGCGGCGGGTCAGGTCGCGGGCCTTGCGCGCGGCCACGCGCGCGGTGGCGGCCTGGATCGACTTGCGGATGATGTCCGCGGCCTCGATCGGGTTGCGGTCGAGCCAGTCGTTGAGGTGCTCGTAGACCGCCCGCTGCACGAAGGTCTTGACCTCGGTGTTGCCCAGCTTGGTCTTGGTCTGGCCCTCGAACTGCGGCTCGCTCAGCTTGACCGAGATGATCGCGGTCAGACCCTCGCGGATGTCGTCGCCCGTGAGGTTGTCGTCCTTCTCGCGGAGCAGCTTCTTGTCGCGCGCGTACTTGTTGATCAGCGAGGTCAGCGCCGCACGGAAGCCCTCCTCGTGCGTGCCGCCCTCGTGGGTGTGGATGATGTTGGCGAAGGAGTACACGCCCTCGCTGTAGCCGCTGTTCCACTGCATCGCGACCTCGAGCGACAGGGCCTTGTCCTTGTCCTCCGCCTCCAGGTCGATGACGGTGGGGTGGACCAGCTCGCCCTTGCGCGAGTTGAGGTACTTCACGAAGTCGACGATGCCGCCCTCGTAGTGGTACTTCACCGTGCGCGCGGCCGGCTCGGCGGCCGCCTCGGCGTCGGGGTCGTCGGCGCCGACCGTGGCCTTGGCGGACTCGCGCTCGTCGGTGAGCGTGATCGTCAGGCCCTTGTTGAGGAAGGCCATCTCCTGGAAGCGGCGCGAGAGCGTCTCGAAGGAGTACTCGGTCGTCTCGAAGATGTCCGGGTCGGCCCAGAACGTGACCGAGGTGCCGGTCTCGTCGGTCGCCTCGTGCTGGGCGAGGGGCGCGGTCGGGGCGCCCATCTTGTAGTCCTGCGTCCAGCGGTGGCCGTCCGTTTTGATCTCGACGGAGACCTTGGTGGACAGCGCGTTCACCACGGACACGCCGACGCCGTGCAGACCGCCGGAGACGGCGTAGCCGCCGCCGCCGAACTTGCCGCCCGCGTGCAGCACGGTGAGCACGACCTCGACGGCCGGCTTGCCCTCGGAGGCCACGATGCCGACCGGGATGCCGCGGCCGTTGTCGATGACGCGCACGGCGCCGTCGGCCAGGATCGTCACGTCGATGGTGTCGGCGTGGCCGGCCAGGGCTTCGTCGACCGAGTTGTCGACGACCTCCTGCACCATGTGGTGCAGACCGCGCTCGCCGGTCGAGCCGATGTACATGCCGGGGCGCTTGCGCACCGCATCCAGGCCTTCGAGGACCTGGATGTTGCTGGCGGTGTACTGGTTGTTCTCGTTGGGGTCGCCGGAATCGGCCACGAAGCGCCCTTTCTGGCACAGCACAGGCCGTTCTCCGGGCATACGGGAGCGGCTGCGTCGTTCGACTTGTTCCGCAGGGTGGCGGGATTGTCTCCCAGTCTACCGGTAGCGCCGACAGTCATGGGGGTTTGCCGGTGCCTGAGTCCGCATGTGCCGCCCTGAGCGGGAGCCAAACGACTCCCCATATCCGGACAGGGGCTCCAGAGCCCCCTGACGGCCACCCAGCGCTTCGGACCGATGCCTCGCTGTGGGCACTCGCCGCTCGGGGTGGAAGGGGGGCGGACACGACCCGTCCGCGCGGTGTCCCTCTCCCGGACCCGCGCCGCGTGAACAGCCCCCGGTGAGGGCTACCCGCAGGTAGCTCTCACCCGCTGTCAGGGCTACCCGTAGGTGTCCCCGGGGCCCACGGAACCCGGCGCCCGCAGCGGGCCGTACCCGCGCCGGGGCCCGCCCGGCCCGAGCACCCTGATCATCCGCACGGTGCCGTGGCCGAGGTCCTCGTTGAGCCGCGCGACCAGCGTCGGCGCCAGCAGCCGCAGCTGGGTGGCCCAGGCCGTGGAGTCGCACTGCACGGTCAGCACGCGGGCGTCCGGCTCGTCGTCGAACCGCACCGGTACGCAGTGCTTGGCCAGGTCCTCGCCGACGATCTGCGGCCAGCGGCCCATGACCCCGCCGACGGCCGCCGGCGTCTCCCAGCCCCGCTCGGTGATCAGCCGGTTGATCGCGGCGCCGAGCGCCATCGGGTCGCGCCCGTCGGCGCGCGGGCCGGAGCGCAGGCCGCCCCCGCGCCGGGCCTGCTTCTTCTGCTGGGCGGCCGCGCCCCTGGCCCTGGCCTGTTCCTTGGCGGCGCGCAGCGCGACCCGGGCGAGGTCCACCCCCGAGGACTCGGGAACGGCCGGCGCCGGAGTGTCCACAGGCTGGGGAAGGTTCTCCTCGCTCATGCGCGTTCCACCTCTCCTCCGGCCACCCGGTACCGGGTCCCCGCGAGGACCCCCGGCACGTCGTCGTCGACGGCGGCCGTCACCAGGACCTGCTCGCCGCCCGCGACGAGCTCCGCGAGCCGCTCGCGCCGCCGCGCGTCCAGCTCGGCGAAGACGTCGTCGAGGACGAGGACCGGCTCGTTGCCCTCGGACCGCAGCAGGTCGTACGAGGCCAGCCGCAGCGCGAGGGCGTACGACCAGGACTCGCCGTGACTGGCGTACCCCTTCGCGGGCAGCTCGCCGAGCTTGAGGAGCAGTTCGTCGCGGTGGGGTCCGACGAGGGTCACGCCCCGCTCGATCTCCTGCTTGCGGACCTCGGACAGCGCGGCGATCACCTGCTCGTACAGCTCCTCGCGGGTGTGGCCGGTGCCGGGCGCGGAGGGCCGGTACTCCAGCTGGACCGGCCCGCCGCCGGGCGCGAGCTGCTCGTACGCCTTGTCCGCGAGCGGCTGCAGTACGGCGATCAGGTCGAGCCGCTGGGCGAGCAGCTCGGCCCCGGCCCGCGCGAGGTGCTGGTCCCAGACGTCCAGGGTGGACAGGTCCATGCCGCGGCCGCCGTGCCGCCGGGCCATCGCGGCGGACTTCAGGAGCGTGTTGCGCTGCTTGAGGACGCGGTCGTAGTCGGAGCGCACGCCCGCCATGCGCGGCGCGCGCGCCGTGATCAGCTCGTCGAGGAAGCGCCGGCGCTCGCCGGGGTCGCCCTTCACCAGGGCGAGGTCCTCGGGCGCGAACAGCACGGTCCGCACGATGCCGAGCACGTCACGCGGTCTGACCTGCGAGGACCTGTTGATCCTGGCACGGTTGGCGCGGCCGGGGTTGAGTTCGAGCTCGACCAGCTGGGAGCGCTCGCCCTGGGTGACGGCGGCGCGGATCACCGCGCGCTCCGCCCCCATCCGGACGAGGGGGGCGTCGGAGGCGACGCGGTGGCTGGCGAGGGTCGCGAGATAGCCGACGGCCTCGACCAGATTGGTCTTGCCCTGGCCGTTCGCGCCCACGAAAGCGGTGACGCCCGGGTCGAGCGGGACCTCGACCCGGGCGTAGGAGCGGAAGTCGGCCAGCGACAGATGCGTGACGTGCATGGTTGGGCGCCGACCTTCTTCCCCCGGCGGCTGTGCACCGCGGGGTGCACAGCCTGTGGATTACTTCTTCGTCTCGACCGCGTGGCCGCCGAACTGGTTGCGCAGCGCGGCGATCATCTTCATCTGCGGGGAGTCGTCCTGACGGGAGGCGAACCGCGCGAACAGCGAGGCGGTGATCGCCGGCAGCGGCACGGCGTTGTCGATGGCGGCCTCGACCGTCCACCGGCCCTCGCCGGAGTCCGACGCGTAGCCGCGCAGCTGGTCCAGGTGCTCGTCCTCGTCGAGGGCGTTGACCGCGAGGTCCAGCAGCCAGGAACGGATGACCGTGCCCTCCTGCCAGGAGCGGAAGACCTCGCGCACGTCGGTGACGGAGTCGACCTTCTCCAGGAGCTCCCAGCCCTCGGCGTAGGCCTGCATCATCGCGTACTCGATGCCGTTGTGGACCATCTTCGCGAAGTGGCCGGCGCCGACCTTGCCCGCGTGCACCGAGCCGAACTCGCCCTCGGGCTTGAGCGCGTCGAAGATCGGCTGGACCTTGGCGACGTCCTCGGCGGAGCCGCCGTACATCAGCGCGTAGCCGTTCTCCAGGCCCCAGACGCCACCGGAGACGCCGCAGTCGACGAAGCCGATGCCCTTGGCCGCCAGCTCCTCCGCGTGCTTCTCGTCGTCGGTCCAGCGGGAGTTGCCGCCGTCCACGACGATGTCGCCGGGGGAGAGCAGCTCGGACAGCTCGTCGATGGTGGACTGGGTCGCGGCACCGGCCGGGACCATGACCCACACGACGCGGGGCCCCTTGAGCTTGGTGACAAGCTCTTCGAGGCTCTGGACGTCGGCGAGGTCCGGGTTGCGGTCGTATCCGATGACGGTGTGGCCTGCGCGGCGGATGCGCTCGCGCATGTTGCCGCCCATCTTGCCGAGACCGACGAGACCGAGCTCCATCAGAGATTCCTTAAGCGTCGTGTGCGGTGTACCCGGGTCCGAGCCTACGCCCGGACCCGGGTGCACACCTGTGGGGTCAGCCGCTCAGGCGATCCCCCGGAAAGCGCGACGCGGACCGGCTCAGCCGCTCAGGCGCACCGGCATGATCAGGTACTTGTAGGCCTCGTCCGCCTCGGCGTCCAGGGCCGGCCTGCCGCTCAGCAGCGCCGGCTTCGTGGAGGTCGTGAAGGAGAGCTGGGCGACCGGGGAGTCGATCGCGCTGAGGCCGTCCAGCAGGAAGGTCGGGTTGAAGGCGATCGAGATGTCGTCGCCCTCCAGCTGCGCGTCGACGCGCTCCACAGCCTGTGCGTCGTCGCTGGAGCCGGCCTCCAGGATCAGCACGCCCTGCTCGAAGCTCAGCCGGACCGGGGTGTTGCGCTCGGCCACCAGGGCCACGCGCTTGACGGCCTCGACGAACGGCGCGGTCTCGATGACCGCGACCGAGTTGAACTCGGTGGGGAAGAGCGTCCGGTACTTCGGCAGGTCGCCCTCGAGCAGGCGGGTGGTGGTGCGGCGGCCCGCACCCTCGAAGCCGATGAGGCCCTCGCCCTTGCCGGAGCCCGAGAGCGCCAGGGTGACCGTGTCGCCGCTCGTGAGCGCCTTGGCGGTGTCCAGGAGGGTCTTCGCGGGCACCAGGGCGACCGCGGAGGCGTCCGGGGACTCCGGCTTCCACAGGAACTCGCGGACCGCGAAGCGGTAGCGGTCGGTGGAGGCGAGGGTGACGGTGTCGCCCTCGATCTCGATGCGCACACCGGTGAGCACGGGCAGCGTGTCGTCCCGGCCGGCGGCGATGGCCACCTGGGCGGCGGCGGAGGCGAAGACCTCACCGGGGACGGTGCCGGTCGCGGTGGGCATCTCCGGCAGCGCCGGGTACTCCTCCACAGGAAGGGTGTGGAGGGTGAAGCGGGAGGAGCCGCAGACCACGGTCGCCCGTACACCGTCTGTGGAGATCTCCACCGGTCGGTTGGGGAGGGCGCGGCAGATGTCGGCGAGCAGGCGGCCGGAGACCAGGACGGTGCCGTCCTCCTCGACCTCCGCCTCGACGGAGACCCGGGCCGAGACCTCGTAGTCGAAGCTCGAGAAGCTCAGCGCGCCGTTCTCGGCCTTCAGCAGCAGGCCCGCGAGCACGGGAGCCGGCGGACGGGCCGGGAGGCTGCGGGCCACCCAGGCCACCGCCTCGGCAAGTACGTCGCGCTCCACCCGGATCTTCACCGGAACCGCCTCCTGCTTGTTGCTGGCTCTTCGTCGACTGCGGGAACCAGTCTGACGTACGCCGCAGACACTCGGTGCTGCTGCGGGTCAAGTCGCGACGAGAGCGGCTCGGAGCTCCGGCGCCGAGTTGTGCACAGGCCCCACTTCGAAGCGGATTCCTAGCTAACTCTGAGTGGGAGTAGTAGTAGGGCCTGTGGAAACGGTGGATAACGTCGTTTTCCCAGGTCAGACCCGATTTTTTGTCCACCGAGCCTGTGGGTGGAACCGGTGGACAACTAGGGCTCTCTGTGGACACCCGAAAGTTCTGCACACCCGATACACAGGCCACGGGGAGTTCTCCCCAGCGCTGTCCCCAGGTTTACCCACGTTCCCCACAGCCCAACCGTCCTCGTTGGTGTGACGGCTTTCACTCGACGCGGTGAGCGGAGCCGATTCGTTGCCGAACAGTGGACAGGGGTGTGGAGAAGCTGTGGGCAACGGACCGTCCCCTGTGGGCGGCCAGTGGACAACTTTCCGGAGCCCCTGTGGACGGATCCTCTGTCCACAGGCTGTGGAGATCTTTTACCAACAATTCCACAGGGGCCTGACCTGGGGTGATGGTCTGTCAACAGCCTGGCCTGTGGACACAATCCGGATAACTCAACAGTCCCCACCCTGTGGACGGGAGATCATCCCGCAATCTGTGGAGAACCCGCCACCGGAACGGAGTAATCGAACAGCCCGTCCCCCGGACGAGGGCTCCGTCGGGGTCCGCGCACGCCCGCGGAGGGCTCCGGAAGCCCTCCGCGCCCTCTCCCGGAGGGCCGGGACAGCGCGCGGACGACCCCCGTGGCCGACCGCAGAACGGCTCCAGGGGAAGCGCGCGCGGGAGCGCCGGGAACGCCGACGGGCGCCCCGGGGAGGTGTCCCGGAGCGCCCGTCGGAGGCGGTCGGCCGCGGTCGCGGCGCCGGCGTCAGCCGTTCTTGATGCGGTTGGTGAGCTCGGTGACCTGGTTGTAGATGGAGCGCCGCTCGGCCATCAGCGCGCGGATCTTGCGGTCCGCGTGCATCACCGTCGTGTGGTCGCGGCCGCCGAACTGCGCGCCGATCTTCGGCAGCGACAGGTCCGTCAGCTCGCGGCACAGGTACATGGCGATCTGCCGGGCCGTCACCAGGACGCGGCTGCGCGAGGATCCGCAGAGGTCCTCCACCGTCAGACCGAAGTAGTCGGCGGTGGCCGCCATGATCGCCGGCGCGGTGATCTCCGGCGAGGAGTCCTCGCCGCCCGGGATCAGGTCCTTGAGGACGATCTCGGTGAGCCCCAGGTCCACCGGCTGCCGGTTGAGGCTCGCGAAGGCCGTCACCCGGATCAGCGCGCCCTCCAGCTCACGGATGTTCCGCGAGATCCGGGACGCGATGAACTCCAGCACCTCCGGCGGGGCGTTGAGCTGCTCCTGCACCGCCTTCTTGCGGAGGATCGCGATGCGCGTCTCCAGCTCCGGCGGCTGCACGTCGGTGGTCAGGCCCCACTCGAAGCGGTTGCGGAGCCGGTCCTCCAGGGTCACCAGCTGCTTGGGCGGCCGGTCGGAGGAGAGCACGATCTGCTTGTTCGCGTTGTGCAGGGTGTTGAAGGTGTGGAAGAACTCCTCCTGCGTCGACTCCTTGCTCGCGAGGAACTGGATGTCGTCGACGAGCAGGATGTCCACATCGCGGTAGCGCTTGCGGAAGGTGTCGCCCTTGCCGTCGCGGATCGAGTTGATGAACTCGTTCGTGAACTCCTCGGAGCTCACGTACCGCACGCGGGTGCCCGGGTAGAGGCTCCGCGCGTAGTGCCCGATCGCGTGCAGCAGGTGCGTCTTGCCGAGCCCGGACTCCCCGTAGATGAAGAGCGGGTTGTACGCCTTCGCCGGCGCCTCGGCCACCGCGACCGCGGCCGCGTGCGCGAAGCGGTTCGAGGAACCGATGACGAAGGTGTCGAAGAGGTACTTGGGGTTCAGCCGCGCGTGCGGCTCACCCGGTGCCCCCGCGCCGCCCTGCCCGGCGGAGGAACCGTGACCGCCGTGGCCTCCGCCCGGCACCCCCGGCCGGGGACCGGGACGGACGCCGTGGCTCTGCGGGTCGGGCAGCTCGGCCCGCTCGGGACGCTGCTGCTCGTAGCTCCGGGGCGGCTCGTCGTACCGCGACGGCCGGGACTGCTCGGGGCCGCTCGGACCGGTGTACGGGGCCCGCTCCTGGTAGCCGCCCAGCCGGGGCTGCTGCCAGGACAGATCCTCCTGGGTGCGCGGCCAGGACCCGGGGTCGGGGCGCTGCTGCGCGTAGTCCGGGTAGGCCGGGCGCGCGGTCGGCAGGCCGTCGTCGGGCATCGGCCGGTGGCCGTAGCCGTCGTACTTGTCGTACGGCTCGGGCTGCCGGCTCTCGTCGTACCGGGGCGGCTGTGACTGCTGGAGCGGCGGCGCCGGCGGGGTCGGCTCGCCGACGGAGTCGTCGACGGTGATCGCGATCCGGATCGGACGGCCGCACTCACGGCTGAGCGTCTCGCTGATCAGCGGGGCCAGCCGGCCCTCCAGGACGCGCTTGCCCCACTCGTTCGGCACGGCGAGCAGCGCCGTGTCCGCGACGAGGGCGAGGGGCTGGCAGCGCTCGATCCACTGCTTGTCCTTGGGCTCGATGCCCTGCTGGCCCTCGGAGAGGAGATGCTCCAGGACGCGTGGCCACACTGCGGCAAGATCAGCAGGAACGTCAGCCACAGGGCACGCTTTCTCGCAGGTCCCACGATGGTGTGGTTCTCGGGGACGACGGGTCGATGTCCAAGAGGACAGATCCGCGGGGAACAGGTAAGGACAGAACGGAAAAGATTGTGGAGACCAACCACGGTAGTCGCGGCGGCTGACGTGGTTCAAGTTGTTGTCCACAGGCTGTGCACAATAGGAGGTGGCGACAGGTCGGTTTGACCGGATGGCGTAGCCGCGCGTACCGTAACCAGGTCGAGTTGTCGATGGCTGCTGCCGCCTGCCTCCGATGGGCAAAGATCACGGTCTGTGATCGTGAAGCGGTGCACTCGGGCGTATTGCGAGCTACTCGTGGGCGCACGGTGACAGCCAGGCGATGTCCCGCCATCTACGAATCATTTCTGGAGCCCCCGAGTGAGCAAGCGCACCTTCCAGCCGAACAACCGTCGTCGCGCCAAGACCCACGGCTTCCGCCTGCGGATGCGTACGCGCGCCGGCCGCGCCATCCTTGCGAACCGCCGTTCCAAGGGTCGCTCGGCGCTGTCCGCCTGATCCGCTTAAACAGGTCATGACGTGCTGCCTACCGAGAATCGGCTGAGGCGGCGCGAGGACTTCGCAACCGCGGTACGCCGAGGTCGCCGGGCTGGTCGCCCGCTCCTCGTCGTCCACCTACGCAGCGGTGCAACGAACCCGCACGCGCCTGGGGAGAGCGCTCCCCCGGCACGTGCGGGTTTCGTCGTGAGCAAGGCCGTGGGCGGCGCTGTCGTACGCAATCAGGTCAAGCGTCGCCTGCGCCACCTCGTCCGCGACCGGCTCTCCGAGCTGCCCCCCGGTAGCCTGGTGGTCGTACGGGCGTTGCCCGGAGCCGGCGACGCCGAACACGCACAGCTGTCCCGAGACCTGGACGCCGCTCTCCAGCGGCTGCTGGGAGGGGGCGCGCGATGAAGTACCCGCTGCTGGCTCTCATCAAGCTGTACCAGTGGACGATCAGCCCGCTTCTCGGGCCCGTCTGCCGGTACTACCCGTCGTGTTCCCACTACGGATTCACGGCCATCGACCGGCATGGCGCGATCAAGGGCACGGCCCTGACCGCCTGGCGCATCCTGCGGTGCAACCCGTGGTCGCCCGGCGGTGTGGACCATGTCCCCCCGCGTAAGCGCCCCCGCTGGCACGAAATGCTGAGGAACGCGCTGCGCGGCGACAAGGGCGGGTCCACCGCCGAGACGAGCCCGGCCGCAGAGACCTCGCCCAATGCTCAAGGAGCCTGATTAGTGGACACGATTGCCAGTCTGTTCAGCTTCATCACCACACCTGTCTCATGGGTGATCGTCCAGTTCCACAAGGTGTACGGGGCGCTCTTCGGCCCTGACACGGGCTGGGCCTGGGGCCTGTCCATCGTGTCCCTCGTGGTGCTGATCCGTATCTGCCTGATCCCGCTGTTCGTCAAGCAGATCAAGTCGACCCGGAACATGCAGGCGCTCCAGCCGAAGATGAAGGCGATCCAGGAGCGCTACAAGAGCGACAAGCAGCGTCAGTCCGAAGAGATGATGAAGTTGTACAAGGAGACGGGTACCAACCCGCTCTCCTCGTGCCTTCCCATCCTGGCGCAGTCGCCGTTCTTCTTCGCCCTCTACCACGTGCTCTCCAGCATCGCCTCGGGCAAGACCATCGGCGTCATCGACGACCAGCTCCTCGCCAGCGCCCGGCAGGCTCACATCTTCGGTGCCCCGCTGGCGTCGAAGTTCACGGACTCCGCCGCCGAGGTCGCCGCGCTCGACGCCTCGCTGACCTCGGTCCGCATCGTCACCGCGATCATGATCATCATGATGTCGGCCTCGCAGTTCTTCACCCAGCGCCAGCTGATGATGAAGAACGTCGACCTCTCGGTGAAGACCCCGTACATGCAGCAGCAGAAGATGCTCATGTACATCTTCCCGGTGATCTTCGCCGTCATGGGCATCAACTTCCCCGTCGGTGTCCTCGTCTACTGGCTGACCACCAACGTGTGGACCATGGGCCAGCAGATGTACGTGATCAACCAGAACCCGACCCCGGGCAGCAAGGCGCAGGACTCCTACCTCCAGCGCCTGCTGAAGAGCATCACGCAGCACGGTGAGGTCCGCGGCCGCCGCCGCAAGACGATCGTCAAGGTCATCGTCGCCAAGGGCAGCGACCGCAACGAGAACGAGCGCCGCTTCTTCGCGGGTCTGACCAAGGCGGGCTTCGCCGCCCAGGCCGACGGCACCGTGATCAAGGGCGACACGATCGTCGCCGACGCCGAGGGCGCCGCCGCTGCCAGGCGTCAGCAGCCCAAGCGTCAGACCAAGGCCCAGCGCCAGGCCGCCGCGGCCCAGCACGCCACGGCGAAGGACACCGAGGAAGCTTCCGAGGCGGCCGCCGAGGAGGCCCCGGTGACCTCGCTCGAGAAGAAGCCCGAGGGTTCCGCCCCGGCCGGCGCCAAGGAAGAGCCCAAGGGCGAGGCCCAGGGCGACAAGCCCGCACGTCCCCGCGCCAACTCCGGAGGGGCCCGCCAGCAGGGCAAGTCCGGTCAGCGCAAGGGCCAGCAGCGGCCCAAGCACCCGTCCTCCAAGAAGTAAGCCTCGCGAAGCAAGAAGGAGTCCATCCGTGACGGAAGGCACCATCTCCGCCGCCGCCGAGGGTGGCGACACCCTGACCCGCCTGGAGCAGGAGGGTGAGATCGCGGCCGACTACCTCGAAGGCCTGCTCGACATCGCCGATCTCGACGGCGACATCGACATGGACGTCGAGGCGGACCGCGCCGCGGTCTCGATCATCAGCGACTCGGCGCGCGAGCTGCAGAAGCTCGTGGGCCGCGACGGTGAGGTCCTGGAGGCCCTCCAGGAGCTGACCCGGCTGGCCGTGCACCGCGAGACCGGTGACCGCAGCCGTCTGATGCTCGACATCGCGGGATTCCGCGCCAAGAAGCGTGCCGAGCTCGCCGAGCTGGGCGCCAAGGCCGCGGGCGAGGTGAAGTCCACCGGCCAGCCGGTCAAGCTGGACCCGATGACGCCGTTCGAGCGCAAGGTCGTGCACGACGCGATCGCCGCCGCCGGTCTGCGCAGCGAGTCCGAGGGCGAGGAGCCGCAGCGCTTCGTCGTTGTTCTCCCGGCCTGAACCCTCACGTAGTGTCGGCCCCGTCTGTTCGCAGGCGGGGCCGATCTTTGTCAGCCTGATAGTCAGCCATCACAGCGCGCCCGCAGACGATGCGTGCGGTACGGAAGGACGGTTCCCGTGACGGAGGAAGCGCAGCTCCCCGAGGCTCCGGAGCAGGCGCGGACAGTCTTCGGCGAGTACTTCCCGGAGGCCGTGCGGTACGCGGAACTCCTCGCGGACGCGGGTGTGAAGCGCGGTCTGATCGGCCCGCGTGAGGTGCCCCGGCTGTGGGAGCGCCACCTGCTGAACTGTGCCGTCCTCTCCGAGGTCGTCCCCGAGGGCGTCACCGTCTGCGACGTGGGCTCCGGAGCCGGCCTGCCCGGCATCCCGCTGGCCCTGGTCCGGCCCGACCTGAAGATCACGCTCCTGGAGCCGCTCCTCCGCCGGACGAACTTTCTCCAGGAGGTCGTCGAGCTGCTCGGCCTCGATCATGTAACCGTGGTCCGCGGGCGCGCGGAGGAGATGCTCGGCAAGATCACGCCGGTGCACGTGGTGACGGCCCGCGCGGTGGCGCCGCTCGACCGGCTGGCCGGTTGGGGCGTGCCCCTGCTGCGCCCGTACGGGGAGATGCTGGCGCTCAAGGGTGACACCGCGGAGGAGGAGATCAGCGGAGCACGTGCCGCGCTCTCCCGTCTCGGCGTGGTGGAGACCTCCGTGATGCAGGTGGGCGAGGGGATCGTCGATCCGCTGTCCACCGTGGTCCGGGTTGAGGTCGGCGAGAGCCCGGGCGGTGTGCGATTCGCCGCCAAGCGCGCCAAGGCTGCCCGGACCAGCAAGACCCGTCGACGCCGCTGAGCGTCGCATTCGTACCATTTCGGAGTGTCGAACGGTCCCGGCCCAAGAGCAGGGGCATGGTGTTTCACGTGAAACGTCGCTCACTGCTGCAGGGAATCATCAGCCGCGGTCGCGCGGCTGCCACGCCCCGGGACCGTCGACCTCGCGTGAACCCACCCACGAGGGTGACGAGGATGTCCACAGAGGTGGATTCACCCACAGAACCACCGGCCTCGCTGGTTCACGACCCCGAAAGCATGGCAGGCTCTCCCCATCGCGAGCCTGAAGCCGAGGAGAGTGAATCCTTGCGGTCCGACGCCAACATCGCGGGACCGATGACCGATCCGGTCCCCGGTCCCCGAACCGAATCGGTGGGGGAGGATGTTTCACGTGAAACACCGCCCCCGATGGACGACACCCCCATTGGTCGTGCTGCCCAGCTGGCAGTAGAGGCCCTGGGTCGTGCCGGTGAGGGACTTCCCCGCCCGGCGCAGACGCGCGTGATGGTGGTCGCCAATCAGAAGGGCGGCGTGGGCAAGACGACCACGACGGTCAACCTTGCCGCGTCCCTCGCCCTCCATGGCGCCCGGGTCCTGGTCATCGACCTCGACCCGCAGGGCAACGCCTCCACGGCGCTCGGCATCGACCACCACGCCGAGGTGCCCTCGATCTACGACGTGCTCGTGGACAGCAGGCCGCTCTCCGAGGTCGTGCAGCCGGTCCTGGACGTCGAGGGCCTGTTCTGCGCCCCCGCGACCATCGACCTCGCCGGCGCGGAGATCGAGCTGGTGTCGCTCGTCGCCCGTGAGAGCCGCCTCCAGCGCGCGATCCAGGCCTACGAGCAGCCGCTCGACTACATCCTGATCGACTGCCCGCCCTCGCTCGGCCTCCTCACGGTCAACGCCATGGTGGCCGGAGCCGAGGTGCTGATCCCGATCCAGTGCGAGTACTACGCACTGGAAGGACTCGGCCAGCTCCTGCGGAACGTCGACCTGGTCCGGGGCCACCTCAACCCGGGACTCCATGTCTCGACGATCCTGCTCACCATGTACGACGGCCGGACGAGGCTCGCCTCACAGGTCGCCGACGAGGTGCGCACCCACTTCGCCGAGGAGGTGCTGCGGACCAGCATTCCGCGGTCCGTCCGCATCTCGGAGGCACCGAGCTACGGGCAGACGGTCCTCACCTACGACCCGGGCTCCAGCGGTGCCCTGTCGTATCTCGAAGCGGCCCGTGAGATCGCCCTGCGGGGGGCGGCCGTGCACTACGACCCGCAGCACGCCCATGTCGGGCACCAGAACCACCAGCGCAGCATGTCGGAGGGGATCCAGTGAGCGAGCGACGTAGGGGATTGGGGCGTGGGCTCGGTGCGCTGATTCCCGCTGCTCCCCAGGAACGGCAGTCGCCGTCGAACGGCGTGGGCGTGGCCTCGCCCGGCTCGACGGCCGGCATTCCTTCGGATCGCGGGGTGGCGGCCGCGAAGCTGGCGTCGCTCCCGCAGAGCACGCAGTCGCCGGAGTCGGCGCCCTCGTGGAACGGCGCCGAGCCGGTGGTCCGGCCGGAGCCCCCGGCGGGTGCCTACTTCACCGAGCTTCCGCTCGACTCCATCGTCCCCAACCGGCACCAGCCCCGCGAGGTCTTCGACGAGGACGCCCTGGCGGAGCTCGTCGTCTCCATCAAGGAGGTCGGCCTCCTCCAGCCCGTGGTCGTGCGCACGACCGAGGAGGGCTATGAGCTGGTCATGGGTGAGCGGCGTCTCCGGGCGTCCAAGGAAGCGGGTCTGGAGCGGATCCCGGCGATCGTCCGGGACACCGACGATGAGAAGATGCTCCTGGACGCGCTCCTGGAGAACCTCCACCGTGCCCAGCTGAACGCGATCGAAGAGGCGCACGCCTACGAGCAGCTGCTCAAGGACTTCGGCTGCACGCACGATCAGCTCGCGGAGCGGATCGGGCGCTCCCGTCCGCAGATCTCCAACACGCTGCGTCTGCTGCGGCTGTCGCCGGCGGTGCAGCGGCGGGTGGCCGCCGGGGTGCTCTCCGCCGGGCACGCGCGGGCGCTGCTCGGTGTCGACGACCCGGAGGCCCAGGACAAGCTGGCCTACCGGATCGTCTCCGAGGGTCTGTCGGTGCGGACCGTCGAGGAGATGGTGAGCCTCATGGGTTCCGAGGAGCCCGACGCGGTGAAGCCGACGAAGCCGCGAGCCGGTGGCCGGGTGTCGCCCGCGCTCTCGGATCTCGCCTCCCGCCTCTCGGACCGCTTCGAGACCCGGGTGAAGGTCGACCTCGGGCAGAAGAAGGGCAAGATCGTCGTCGAGTTCGCCTCGGTGGATGATCTCGACCGCATCCTGGCGACGCTGGCTCCCGGCGAGGGCCGGGTCATGGACCAGCATGCCGAGAAGGGGGCGGAGGGCTGAGGCCTTCCGCTGTCGCAGGCCGCTGAGGGCGGGCCGTGCTCTGGTTTCACCGGAACGCGGTCCGCCCTTTGCCTGTGAGCGGTGTCATCCGGATCGGCCGATGGATACGATTCCAAGAGGCGTATCCGTGATCGATTCGCGAGGGAAGTGAGGCGCGGCCGTGGGGCGTCGGCTCGTACCGCTCACGCTGGACAACCTTCCGGATCTGCCCACGAGGTGTCGCTCCTGCGTCTTCTGGGAGCTCGATCCCGTCAGCGGGGAAGCCGCGGTGAAGGCGGGGCGCTCAGAGCCGGAGAAGGAGGCCTGGATCTCCGGGGTCCTCCTGGAGTGGGGTTCCTGCGGCCGCGTGGTCTATGTCGACGACGTACCGGTCGGCTATGTCCTCTACGCTCCCCCGGCCTATGTACCGCGTTCCACCGCCTTCCCCACGAGCCCGGTCGCGGCCGACGCGGTGCAGCTGATGACCTCCTGGATCATGCCGGAGTATCAGGGGCAGGGACTCGGCCGGATGGTCGTCCAGACGGTGGCCAAGGATCTGCTGCGGCGAGGCTTCAAGGCCATCGAGGCGTTCGGGGACGCCCGGTGGAAGGAGCCGGCCTGCGTGCTGCCGGCCGAGCATCTGCTGGCGGTGGGCTTCAAGACGGTCCGTCCCCACCCCGCCTACCCCAGGATGCGGCTGGAGCTCAGGACGACGCTCTCCTGGAAGGAGGACGTCGAGATGGCGCTCGACCGGCTCCTCGGTGCGGTCCAGAAGGATCCGGTCCTGCGGCCTCTGTAGCGCCGGGCTCGGCGTGGTGTGCTCAGGCCCACGCGAACGGCCCGCCCCTTTCCGGGGGCGGGCCGTTCGTTGTTTCACGTGAAACGCTGCTTCGGTTTCACGTGAAACAGAAGCGGGAGTATCAGGCCTTGGTCGGCTCGACGAAGCCCTCGAGGTCGCGCAGGATGGCCGCCTTCGGCTTGGCACCGACGATCGTCTTCACGACCTCGCCGCCCTGGTAGACGTTCAACGTCGGGATCGACATGACGCCGTACTTGGCAGCCGTGGCCGGGTTCTGGTCGATGTTGAGCTTCACGATCTCGATCTCGCCGTGCTCGGCGGCGATGGCCTCGAGCGACGGGGCGATCTGGCGGCACGGGCCGCACCACTCGGCCCAGAAGTCCACCAGGACAGGCTTGTTGCTCTTGAGGACGTCCTCTTCGAAGGAAGCGTCGGTCACAGTCTTCAGGGCCACAGCGGCCTCCTTGATCTCGCGGGGTGTGGGATGGGGAGAGTGGGTGTCAGACCGCGGGGGTCTCGGCCAGCTTCTCGCTGTCGGCGAGGGCGGCCAGGAAGCGCTCGGCGTCCAGCGCGGCGGAGCAGCCCGTGCCGGCGGCCGTGATGGCCTGACGGTAGGTGTGGTCGACGACATCGCCGGCGCCGAAGACACCCGTGAGGTTGGTGCGCGTCGACGGGGCGGAGACCTTGAGGTAGCCCTCCGCGTCGAGCTCCAGCTGACCCTTGAAGAGCTCGGTCCGCGGGTCGTGGCCGACCGCGATGAAGAGCCCGGTGACGGGCAGCTGACGGGTCTCGCCGGTCTTCGTGTCGCGCAGGGTCACACCGCTGAGCTTCTGCTCACCGTGAATCTCGGTGACCTCGCTGTCCCAGGCGAAGGAGATCTTCGGGTCGGCGAAGGCACGCTCCTGCATGGCCTTCGAGGCACGCAGGCTGTCGCGGCGGTGGACGATGGTGACCGTCTTGGCGAAGCGCGAGAGGAAGGTGGCCTCCTCGATCGCGGTGTCGCCGCCGCCGACGACGGCGATGTCCTGGTCCTTGAAGAAGAACCCGTCGCAGGTGGCGCACCAGGAGACACCGCGGCCGGAGAGAGTGTCCTCGTTGGGGAGGCCGAGCTTGCGGTGCTGCGAGCCGGTGGTGACGATGACGGCCTTGGCGCGGTGCACGGTGCCGGCGGTGTCGGTGACGGTCTTGATCTCACCGGTCAGGTCCACGGCGATGATGTCGTCGGGGACGAGCTCGGCGCCGAAGCGCTCGGCCTGGGCCCGCATGTTGTCCATGAGGTCCGGGCCCATGATGCCGTCGCGGAAGCCCGGGAAGTTCTCGACCTCGGTCGTGTTCATGAGGGCGCCACCGGCGGTGACGGCACCTTCGAAGACCAGGGGGTTCAGCGACGCTCGGGCGGTGTAGAGCGCAGCGGTGTAACCCGCGGGCCCGGAGCCGATGATGATCACGTTACGGACGTCGCTCACGGGTTTCTTCCTCGTCTCTGCAGACTGCCACTGCCTACGGGGCGGTTGTCTCGGTCACTCTCACCCCACCCAACGGATCCTAAGGGGCGTACATTCCCGAAACCGCCGCGCGGCACCGCTGCCGGACGGAGAGAGGGGTCAGGAGCGGGGGTAGGTCTCGCTGAACAGCAGATCAGCGGCCGGGCTTCCACTCCCGGCGGTCCGTTCCGCGCAGGAGGCATCCACCACATAGGCCTGGACCCGCTTGCTGTCCGCGGGGTCGCTGAGGACCAGGAGGTAGGCCGGCTTCCCCTGGTACTCGCCTCGCTCGTGCTGCAGCACCGTGTCGGAGCGACCGGTCCCGGCGACGACGCAGCCGGGGACGGCGCCGTCCCTGTTCCGCTGGGGGGCGGTGCCCTGGCCTTCGGCCGACATCGACTCCGGCGTGATGCCTCGGGGCGTGATGGCGGAATCGCCCTTGGCCAGGAGCGCGCTGACCCGGTCCTCCACCGGAGCGCCGGAGAAGGAATTGAGGGCGGCGGCGCTGCTGTCGGCCTTGGTGGTGCCCGCCTGGTCTCCGGCGGTGACGTCGGCCGACTGGCTGAGATAGAGGCTCGTGCCGAGGATCACGGCACCGAAGGCGGCGCCGAGCGTCGAGAGCAGGGCGATGCGGCGGCGACGCGGCTTCCCGGCCCGTCCGGGGCCGGTGGCGGCACCGGAGCGACCGGCGGGACGATCGGCGGCCCGGCCGACGGAGCGGTCGGAGGAGCGGTCGGTGGGACCGGAGGAGGAGTGTGTGACCGAGGGAGCCGTGTCGGCGGTGTCAGCCGTGTCGGCTGGGTCTGGGGTGTCTGCTGCGTCAGGCTCCGTTTCACGTGAAACGGAGACGTCGCCGTCCGGCGTGGTGGCATTGAGGAGGGCTTCGGCGGCGAGGGCGGCGTCGATGCGCCCCGCGATCTCCGCGGGCATGCGGGGCGGGCCGGGAAGGGTGCCGAGAAGCCCCCGGATCTCCTCCAGGGAGGTGCGTACATCCGCGCAGAGGGGGCAAGCGTCCAGATGTCGGCGGACCGCGGCCGAGCGGGTCGGTGAGAGAAGCCCCTCGGTCAGCTCGGAGATCTCCGAGACGTCCGGGTGCTGTGTGGTGTTGGCCTTGTCGGCCGTGGAAGTCACGTGCGCCCGCCTCCGCCCTTCACAGCAGCTGGATCATTCGTTCCGGTGTCCGTCGGCCCCGGCACCGGTGGGACGGATGTCCCCGGCGTCCGGTTCCTTCCCCCGTCGGGTGCTTCGGTACCCACGGATTCGGCGCGCAGATGAGTGACCATCGGAAGCAGTCGGGCCCGCCCGCGTGCGCAGCGGCTCTTCACGGTGCCGGTGGGAACGCCGAGGATACGGGCCGCCTCCGCGACGGGGTATCCCTGCATGTCGACCAGGACGAGGGCGGCGCGCTGATCGGCGGGGATCGACGCGAGCGCGGCGAGGACCTCGCGGTGGACGTCCTGCCGCTCCACCGGTGCCTCGGCGGATTCATGGGGTTCGAGGAGCTGCTCGAAGCGGTCGTTGTCGTCGACGGGTGAGGTCTTGCGCGAGGCCGACTTACGGAGACGGTCGAGACAGGCGTTCACCGTGATGCGGTGGAGCCAGGTGGTGACGGCCGACTGGCCGCGGAATGTGTGGGCGGCCCGGAAGGCCGACAGCAGGGCGTCCTGGACGGCGTCAGCGGCCTCCTCGCGGTCTCCCAGGGTGCGCAGGGCCACCGCCCAGAGCCGGTCGCGGTGACGCCGCACGAGCTCACCGAAGGCGTCCGGATCGCCGGCCACATGGCGTGCCAGGAGTTCCTGGTCGTCCGTGGCGTCGTCCATCGGTCGGTCCAACGGTGAGCCCCCTCCCCTGCGGTCGTCAGCCCCTGATCTTGACTTCGCTCAGCTTGCCCCGGTAGCCGCCGTCGTTGGAGGGCAGTTCCGTCAGCCACACGAGAACGTAGCGGGTCATGACGGGCTTGGTCAGCTTCAGGGCGACCTCACTGCCCTGTCCCTTCGCCTGGGTGGTGTACGAGTCCGGCTGGGACGGCTGCGACGTCGCGTCGGACGGTGCCGTACGCAGCTCCACCGACGTGACGCCGACGAACGACAGGTCGACCTCGCTGATGTTCTGCGCCTTGCCCAGGTCGAGCACGAGGCCCACGCCGGTCTTCAGATTGGCGAAGCCGAGGCCGCGGTAGTTCTCGGTGTACCAGTACGTGCTGGGATCGCCGTCGTAGGCGAGGTTTATGGCCTGGGGCTTCTCGGAGCCGTTGCCCAGCGGGTCGAAGTCCTGGGCCGACTCGATGGTGACCGGCTTGAGCGGGGCGGGCTTCTCGTCGGCCGTAGCCGTCGGGGCCGGGGTCTCCTCACGGGTGGAGTCCGATGCGAGGAGCCGGTCCGCGATCTGCCAGCTGCCGAGGCCCAGGGCGGCGATCAGCAGGGCCGAGACGGCCCACTTCAGCGCCTTGCCGGTACGGCTCTGCAGCGGGGGCGGCGGGACGACCAGCGGCTGGGTGACCGAGGGGTGCACCGGGGGACGACCGTAGGTGCCCTGCTGGTACGTCGTGCGCTGGTACTCGGGCGGGGCGGTGAACTCGGGCTCCGGGGGCTTCACGCGGGGCATCGCGGCCACCGCCTTGGCCAGCTCGTCCGGAGTGGTGCAGGGCGGCTCCTGACGGGACGCGGTGGCCCCGTCGTTCGCGAGGGCGCGCATGGCGATCTCGGAGAGGCCCCGGTGCACACCGGCGCGGACCTGGTCGGGCGGGAGCAGGCCGACGCCCTTGGGCAGGCCGGAGAGCCCGTAGGCGTCGCTGTCGTACGGCCAGCGCTGGGTGAGAGCGGCGTACAGGAGCGCGCCGATGGCCTCGGTGTCGTTGCGCTGTGGACGGTCGGCGGTGATGCCGCGCAGGGCGGCGTTCACGGCGAGGCCGCGGATCCGGTACTGGCCGGTGGAGCTGCGCAGGACGGCGCTCGGCGTGAGCCGGAGGTGGGCCAGGCCTTCGCGGTGGGCGGCGGCCATGGCCTGGGAGACCTGGCTGACGAGCTGGTAGGCGTCGTGCGGCTCCAGCGGGCCGGCCGCGAGCAGCGCGGTCAGCTCGGTGGAGTCGGGCAGCCACTCGTGCACGACGTACACGAGGTCGTTCTCCTCGACGGCGTCGAGGACCTGCACGAAGCGGGGGTCGCCGAGGAGCGCCGAGGCCCGGGCCGAGGCCAGGACCGAACGGGCCCGGGGGTGGTCCGCGGGCAGCAGATGGACCCCGACGGCACGCCGTAGCTTCTCGTCGACGGCACGCCAACTGCTGAACCCGTCCAGACGGGTGACGCACTCCTCCAGCCGGTAGCGTCTGGCCAGCTTGTGGCCGCTGTGCAGCTCCGGAGCCGTGAGGGAGGGCTGCTCCCCGCTCTGTCGTTCGACCGCCTTCTTCTCCGTGGCCTCGGCGGGCTGTTCCGCCGCCTTCTGCTTGTCCGCCACCCCGTCGGTCGCGGCCGTGTCCGCCTTGGCGGTCAGCGGGTCGTCACCGCTGTTGTCGGCCACGTCGACGGCAGCCGTGCTACGTTCCGCCACCGTCGTTCCTGCCTCCCCATCCGTTGCGCCACATCCAACAGCCAAGCCAATTGTGCCCACAGTCGGACGCTATGCACGACACGCGGTTCCCCCCGATGGTTGTGCCGGCCCGACGGGTTCAGCGTCCCAGGCGTCCGCGCACCATTCCGACCAGGGTGTTCAGCTCGGCGATCCGCATCCGCTTGGCCGCGACGAAGAAGACTCCGAGGAGTACCGCTCCGCCGACGATCAGGGCGACGAGCGAGCCCAACGCGCCTTCGCCGAGGAGCTTGAGCAGGCCGAATCCGACGGCGCCGGCGACGATCGCGGCGGGCACGGAGGCCATGCAGAGGCGGGCGTAGGTCCGCATCACGTGGGTGCCGTCCAGGTCGCCTCCCAGCCGCTTGCGGAGGCGGCGCCAGGCGATGCCGACGCCGACGGCGTAGGCCAGGCCGTAGGAGGCGGCCATGCCGACGACGGCCCACTGGGCGGGCAGGACGACGTAACAGAGCGCGGAGGCGGCCGCGTTGACGGCGGCGACGATGACCGTGTTGTAGAAGGGCGTCCGGGTGTCCTCATAGGCGTAGAAGCCGCGGAGCACGACGTACTGGACGGAGTAGGGGATCAGGCCGAGGCCGAAGGCCATCAGGATGAAGCCCATGCCCTGGGCGGCCTCGACGCCGCTGGAGGCGTAGAGCAGGGTGCACATCGGGACGCCGAGCGCCAGGAAGGCGAAGGAGACCGGGACGATCGCGACCGCCGAGTTGCGCAGTCCCTGCGAGATGTCGTCCCGGACGGCGCCGGGGTCGTTGTCGTGGGCGGCGCGGGAGATCCGCGGCAGCAGGGCGGCCATGACGGAGACCGTGATGATGGCCTGCGGCATGCCCCAGATCAGCTGGGCGTTGGAGTAGGCCAGGAAGCCGGCGCCGTTCTTGCCGGACGCCTCACCGGCCGCGGTGGCGAGCTGGGTGACGACCAGGACGCCCGCCTGGTTGGCGAGGACGAAGAGGACCGTCCACTTGGCGAGCTTGACCGTCTTGCCGAGCCCGTGGCCCTTCCAGTCGAAGCGGGGCCGGAAGCGGAAGCCGGTCTCGCGCAGGTACGGGATCATCGCCAGGGCCTGGACGACGAGTCCGAGCAGGGTGCCGATGCCGAGCAGGCGGATGCCGTCGTCGGGGATGGTCTGGACGCCCATGTGGGACTCGGCGGAGGTGCCGTAGACCCAGATGAACAGGCCGAAGGTGACGATCATGACGATGTTGTTGAGGACCGGGGTCCACATCATCGCGCCGAACTTGCCCCGGGCGTTGAGGATCTGACCCATCACCACGTGCACGCCCATGAAGAAGATGGTGGGCAGGCAGTAGCGGGCGAACGTCACGGCCACGCTGTTGGCCGCGGCGTCGTCGGCGATGGTGTTCGACATCAGCCGGATCAGCAGGGGGGCCGCGAAGACGGCCAGGACCACGATCGCGCCGAGCGCCACCATCACCAGGGTGAGCAGGCGGTTGGCGTAGGCCTCGCCGCCGTCCTCGTCGTTCTTCATGGAGCGGACGAGCTGCGGGACGAAGACCGAGTTGAGGCCGCCGCCGACGGTGAGGATGTAGATCATCGTCGGCAGGGTGTAGGCGATGGTGAAGGTGTCGCCGAGCAGGGCTGCGCCGAGCGCGCCGGTGATCACCAGGCTGCGGACGAAGCCGGTGAGCCGGGAGACCAGGGTGCCGGCGGCCATCACCGCGCTCGACTTCAGCAGCCCCGAGGCGCGGCCGGACTTCTTG
>NZ_RDBH01000114.1:399881-438520 GCF_008042145.1 Streptomyces sp. adm13(2018) | reverse complement strand
GGCCGGGGCCGGGGGATGCCGCGGGCGTCCCACCGGACGGCGGGGTGCCGCCCGCACCCTGCCCGCGGTCACCGTCGTACGGCGCGTTCATGGTTACCCCACCTCATCGTCCCCGGCCGACCGGCCACGACATCGCTCAACGGTCCACTTTCTCACCCGGGCCGGACGGGCCGCCGCTTTCGGACCCGGTGTCCGGTGTCGGGTCACTCGGCTGCCCGGGTTCTCCGGCGCCTGACTCCGCCGAAGGCCCTCCGGGCTCGCGCGGCGTGTCCGCCCCGGATTCCGGCCGCGGCTCCGGCTCCGCCGGTTCGGAGACCGCCGCGGCGGCCATGGCCTCGGCCTCGGCGTTCCGCGCGGCGACCCGCTTGCGCTGGCTGTACATCCGCACGCCTGCCAGGACGAGGAGGAGGACGCCACCGGCGATCACGAGCATCACCGTGGCGGTGATCTCGGAGACCTTGACGGTGAAGGTCATCGGCTGACCGTAGGGGGTGCCGTCCTCGGTGTAGAGCTGGGCCGTCATCGGCACCTGGCCGTTGACGTTGGCCGAGGCCGAGAACTTCACCGACTGGCTGTGGCCGCCGCTGATCTTGACGGGCAGTTCCTTGTACCGCTCGCCGTTCAGGTTGAGGCGGTTCTTGCTGCCGGAGGTGAGCCGCAGTACCAGGTGCACGTCCTGCAGCAGCTTGTTCTGGACGGTCACGGGGATCGTCGCGCTGCGGCCGGAGAGGGTGAGGTCGGACTTGTCGACCAGCTGGACGCCCTCGGTGAGCGTCTGCAGGTACTCCAGCACGTTGATCCGGTACAGCGCGGCGGCCCGGGCCTGGCCTCGCCAGGAGGTCGCCATCTCGCGGCTGATCGCGTTGGTGAAGGGTGGCACCACGCGGTACTGGGCGGTGAGGATGACCTTGAAGTCGTCCAGCTCGTCACGCGTGGTCTTCATGTCGCGGAAGGC
Source organism: Streptomyces sp. adm13(2018) (assembly GCF_008042145.1). GTDB lineage: Bacteria > Actinomycetota > Actinomycetes > Streptomycetales > Streptomycetaceae > Streptomyces. The sequence continues at coordinate 437,565 of NZ_RDBH01000114.1, read as the reverse complement.
CTGGACCGGCAGCTCACTGTCGCGGAGCTTCTTCGGGTACCGGGAGCCGGCGGGCACCGCGGTGGAGGCGTCGGGGTCCGGCTTGGCCGCGGCGGCCGCCAGGAGGTCGCTCGGCTGGCTCCAGCGCTTGGCGGCGAGCCCGCGCAGGGCCGTCGCCATGGTCTGCGCCTGCGCGACGGTCGGCACCCGCTGCGGGGCGACCACGATGCTGCGCTGGTCCTCCGGCTGCTCCAGGGTGACCGCGAGGGTCTGGGCGAGGAACGCCTGGACCGCGCGGGTCGAGTTCTCCGACCGGACCATGTCCCCCTCGAAGGCCTTGGACAGCACGGCGTCGCTCACCACGGCGGTGGTGCCGTTGCTGAAGGGGCGGGCCGCGGTGGGCGTGTAGGCGAGGTCGTCGCGGACGCTGTCGCTGCGGGCGATCACCTTGTCGGCACCGGCCGAGGTCGCGACCGAGACGATGGAGGGGTCTACGGCCCCCTCGACGGGCCAGGCGAAGTCGGTCGCGGGCTGCACGTGGAGGATGGTCTCGACCGTCGGCCCCGCGAGCGCGGTCGCCGACTGGAGGTGCCCCAGGGAACCGGGGACGTCCTTGCCGCGGTGGGCCAAGGACGCGATGTCGGGGTCGGCGAAGGGCAGGGCGACGACCTTGCGGCCCTGGACGGCCTTCTCCAGCGCGTCCAGCCAGCGCTCGGCGAGCTCCTGGTTCTTGCCCGGGACGTTCAGGGTGCCGTCCTTGACGCGGTAGCCGTTCGCCATGGCGTCGACGGAGGCGAGCAGGTCGGGGTCGACCACCCAGGTGACTGGGAGGTCCTTGCCCAGCGAGACGAGCTCGTCGAGGCGCCCGCCGGGCTTCAGCTCGGCCGCCAGGGCGTCGTCCTCGAACACCGGCGTCTGCTGGTCGTCGTTCGCCGTCTCGGCCGACACATGGGCCGAGGAGATCAGCGGCCAGAGGTAGGTGAGCTGGGTCCGCTTCTCGGTGGCCTCCGGCTGGTACGGGAGGAAGGTGCGCTCGATGCCGAGGACCCGGTCGTAGCGGCGGTCCGAGGTCTGCCCGCTGAGCGAGACCCCCAGCTGGTACACGCCGGCCTCGGCGAGTCCGAGGTCGGCCACGGGCACCGACAGGGAGAAGTCCGCCGAGAGGCCGGGACCCAGCCGGGGGATCTTGACCGTGGGAGCGTCGTCGAGTGGGCCGGGGTCGCTGTAGCTCCGGTAACCGGTCCGCCCCGCGACCTGCTCGATCTCGCTGCGGCTGGTCATCTGCGGTCCGACCCGCAGATCCACCTCCGCGTCGGTCACCGTCTTCTTGCTCCGGTTGGTCACCGAGCCGGAGATCGTGACCGTGTCGCCCTCGACGGGCGCGCTCGGCGTCAGCGTGTCCAGCGACACATCGACCGTCTTCGAGCCGGCGTCCTCGGCGGCGAGCGCCGGGGAGGACACGGCCGGGGCCTGGAGGAGACCGGCGAGGAGCGGCGCCCCGAAGGCGACGGTGATCGTGCGCCGCAGCCATCGGCGGGCAGGTGAGGGACCGGTCCCCTGGATGTCTGCCGCCTCGGCCACGCGTTCGCCCGTCCTCGTCGTTGTCTCTGGTGTCAGTGGGGTGAGTGGTTCCCGGTTGCTGTGTCCAGGCATGGTAACGAGGCACGCTGGGAGCAAGTGCCGGGGACTGCTCCAGGCGATCTTCGGCGGTGCCCGGCCGACGGTCTCCGGTGCCCCTTCCCCGGGAAAACGAGGACGTCGGCGCGGGCCGGGGCACGTACCCTTTTCTGTTGTGCCGAACGCCAACGAAGACACCCCGACTGCACTGAGCCAGGTGCAACGCCGCGCGGTCAGTGAACTGCTGCGCGTGTCCCCCGTCGCCGACGACCTCGCCCGCCGTTTCCAGGATGCCGGGTTCAGCCTCGCGCTGGTCGGTGGCTCGGTACGGGACGCCTTGCTCGGCCGGCTCGGCAACGACCTGGACTTCACCACCGACGCCCGCCCCGAGGACGTGCTGAAGATCGTCCGCCCGTGGGCCGACGCGGTGTGGGAGGTCGGCATCGCCTTCGGGACCGTCGGCTGCCAGAAGGAGGCCCGCGTCGGGGACGTCGATCAGAGCTACCAGATCGAGGTCACCACGTACCGCTCCGAGGCGTACGACCGGACCTCGCGCAAGCCCGAGGTCTCCTACGGCGACTCCATCGACGAGGACCTCGTCCGGCGTGACTTCACCGTCAACGCCATGGCCGTGGCCCTGCCGCAGAAGGAGTTCATCGACCCGTACGGCGGCCTTGAGGACCTCGCCGCCCGGGTACTGCGGACGCCGGGCACGCCCGAGGCCTCCTTCTCCGACGACCCGCTGCGCATGATGCGCGCCGCGCGCTTCGCCGCTCAGCTGGACTTCGAGGTCGCCCCCGAGGTCGTCACCGCGATGAGGGAGATGTCCGGCCGGATCGAGATCGTCTCCGCCGAGCGGATCCGTGAGGAACTCAACAAGCTGCTGCTCTCCTCGCACCCCAGGAAGGGGCTCGGCCTCCTGGTGGACACGGGACTCGCCGACCATGTGCTCCCCGAGCTGCCGGAACTCCGGCTGGAGAGCGACGAGCACCACCGGCACAAGGACGTCTACGAGCACTCGCTGACCGTGCTCGACCAGGCCATCGACCTGGAGGAGGACGGCCCCGACCTGGTGCTGCGCCTCGCGGCGCTGCTCCACGACATCGGCAAGCCGCGCACCCGCCGCTTCGAGAAGGACGGTCGCGTCTCGTTCCACCACCACGAGGTGGTGGGCGCGAAGATGACCAAGAAGCGCATGACCGCGCTCAAGTACTCCAACGAGATGATCAAGGACGTCTCCCGGCTCGTGGAGCTGCACCTCCGCTTCCACGGCTACGGCACGGGCGAGTGGACCGACTCGGCCGTGCGCCGCTACGTCCGGGACGCAGGGCCGATGCTCTCGCGTCTGCACAAGCTGACCCGCTCGGACTGCACCACGCGGAACAAGCGCAAGGCGAGCGCGCTCTCCCGCGCCTACGACGGGCTGGAGGACCGCATCGCCCAGCTCCAGGACCAGGAGGAGCTCGACGCGATCCGTCCCGACCTCGACGGCAACCAGATCCAGGAGATCCTTGGCATCGGCCCCGGCCCCGCGATCGGGCAGGCCTACAAGTTCCTACTGGAGCTGCGGCTGGAGAACGGGCCGATGGAGCACGACCAGGCCGTCACCGCGCTCAAGGAGTGGTGGGCCGAGCAGGGCTGAGCCTCGTCCTCGGGCGTCGGCGTTTCACGTGGCATGTTTCACGTGAAACAGCCCGCCCGCGACACCGTGAGGGGTGGTGTTTCACGTGAAACATCACCCCTCACGACGTTCTCCCCGCAGGGCCAGGGCGATCCCGGCGTAGAGCACGGCCACCAGCACGATCACCAGGGCGGACCGCCCGTCGGGCGGGAGCATCAGCGCCGCGACCCCGGCCGCCGCCACGAAGGCCACGTTGAACAGCACGTCGTACAGCGCGAAGACCCGCCCCCGGTAGGCGTCGTCCACCGAGGTCTGCACCACCGTGTCCGTCGCGATCTTCGCTCCCTGGGTGGTGAGCCCGAGGACGAAGGCGGCGGCGAAGAAGGGCACCGGGGCGAAGGTCAGACCGAGCAGCGGTTCGAGCACCGCGGCCGTGGCCGCGCACACGGTTATCCAGCCGAAGGGCCCGAACCGTCCCACGGCCCAGGGGGAGAGCACGGCCGCCGCGAAGAATCCCGCGCCCGAGGTGGCGACGGCGATCCCGAGAAGCCCGAGGCCCTCGGACTCGGTGGAGCCCCAGGCGTAACGGCAGAGCATGAGCACGGTGACGAGCAGTGCGCCGTAGCAGAAGCGCATGACGCCCACCGCGGCGAGAGCGCGGGCGGCGTCCCGCCGCTTCGCGAGGTGCCGGAGTCCCGCGACCAGGCCCCGGGCCGTCGAGGCCAGGGCGGAGGAGAGCCGCTCGGGCCCGAGGGCCGGGTCGGGGCCCAGGAGCTCCCGTGACATCCGGAGGGAGGCGAGGGCGGCGCAGAGGTAGAGGACGGCACCGAAGGCCACCACGGCGGCGTCGGACCGGTCGGCGATCAGCTGGATGCCGAACGCGATACCGCCGCCCGCGGTGGCGGCGAGGGTGCCCGCGGTGGGGGAGAGCGAGTTCGCCATGACCAGCCGCTCGTCGTCTACGACCCGTGGGAGCGAGGCGGACAGTCCCGCGAGGACGAAGCGGTTGACGGCCGTGACGGAGAGCGCGGAGGCGTAGAAGAGCCACTCGGGGACGGAGACGAGGACCAGGACGGCGGTCCCGCCGGCGAGGAGGGCCCGCAGGAGGTTGCCGTACAGGAAGACCTGGCGGCGCTGCCAGCGGTCCAGGAGCACGCCGGCGAAGGGCCCGACGAGTGAGTACGGCAGCAGGAGGACCGCCATGGCGGAGGCGATCGCGGCCGGTGAGGTCTGTTTCTCGGGGGAGAACACGACGTACGTGGCCAGCGCCACCTGGTAGACGCCGTCGGCGCACTGGGAGAGCAGCCGGACGGCGAGGAGGCGGCGGAAGTTCGTCAGGCGCAGGAGTACGCGCAGATCACGTACGACGGACATGGCAGCAAGACTCACATACGAAGAGGGCCCCCGGGCAGTGCCGCGGGGACCCTCGATCGACAAGCGTGGGGCGCCTTAGCGCTCGACCTCACCCTTGATGAACTTCTCGACGTTGGCCAGGGCCTCGTCGTCGAAGTACTGGACCGGCGGGCTCTTCATGAAGTAGCTCGACGCGGAGAGGATGGGGCCGCCGATGCCGCGGTCCTTGGCGATCTTCGCGGCGCGCAGGGCGTCGATGATGACACCCGCGGAGTTCGGGGAGTCCCACACCTCGAGCTTGTACTCCAGGTTCAGCGGAACGTCGCCGAAGGCGCGGCCCTCGAGGCGCACGTACGCCCACTTGCGGTCGTCCAGCCAGGCCACGTAGTCCGAGGGACCGATGTGGACGTTCTTCTCGCCCAGCTCGCGGTCGGGGATCTGCGAGGTGACGGCCTGCGTCTTGGAGATCTTCTTGGACTCGAGACGGTCACGCTCGAGCATGTTCTTGAAGTCCATGTTGCCGCCGACGTTGAGCTGCATGGTGCGCTCAAGACGGACACCGCGGTCCTCGAACAGCTTCGCCATCACGCGGTGCGTGATGGTCGCGCCGACCTGCGACTTGATGTCGTCGCCGACGATCGGGACGCCCGCCTCGGTGAACTTGTCGGCCCACTCCTTGGTGCCGGCGATGAAGACCGGGAGGGCGTTGACGAAGGCGACCTTGGCGTCGATGGCGCACTGCGCGTAGAACTTCGCGGCGTCCTCGGAACCCACCGGCAGGTAGCAGATGAGAACGTCGACCTCGCGGTCCTTGAGGATCTGGACGACGTCCACCGGCTCCTCGGCGGACTCCTCGATGGTCTGGCGGTAGTACTTGCCGAGACCGTCGAGGGTGTGACCACGCTGGACCGTGATGCCCTTGTTCGGGACGTCACAGATCTTGATGGTGTTGTTCTCGCTGGCGCCGATGGCGTCCGAGAGGTCGAGGCCGACCTTCTTCGCGTCGACGTCGAAGGCCGCGACGAAGTCGATGTCACGGACGTGGTAGTCGCCGAACTGAACGTGCATCAGGCCGGGGACCTTGGTCGCCGGGTCGGCGTCCTTGTAGTACTCGACGCCCTGAACCAGCGAGGCGGCGCAGTTGCCCACGCCGACGATGGCTACGCGAACCGAACCCATTCCGGTTGCTCCCTGTGTGATCGTGGAAGCCCTGCTGTGCGCAGGGTTTCACTTGGCGGTGTCGTCGGACGGATCCGGCCGGGTACTGCCCCCGTGCCGGGGCAGGCCGCCCGTTTCTCCAGAATCGTTGTCGTGCAGAGCGCGGGCGTCGGTGCCGGATCGCTGATCCCGCCCTGCCCGCTCGCTCTCGATGAGCTCGTTCAGCCAGCGCACTTCGCGCTCCACGGACTCCATGCCGTGGCGCTGCAGCTCAAGCGTGTAGTCGTCGAGGCGCTCGCGGGTCCGGGCCAGGGAGGCGCGCATCTTCTCCAGACGCTCCTCCAGCCGGCTGCGGCGGCCTTCGAGGACCCGCATCCGCACCTCGCGCTCGGTCTGCCCGAAGAAGGCGAAGCGGGCGGCGAAGTGCTCGTCCTCCCAGGCGTCGGGCCCGGTGTGGGACAGGAGCTCCTCGAAGTGCTCCTTCCCCGCGGCCGTCAACCGGTAGACGATCTTGGCTCGGCGCCCTGCGAGTGAAGCGGCGAGCGCCTCCTCAGGAGCGCTGCCCGGTTCCTCGATCAACCAGCCGTTGGCGACCAGCGTCTTGAGGCAGGGATACAGCGTTCCGTAGCTGAAGGCCCGGAAGACGCCCAGCGAGGTGTTGAGGCGCTTGCGCAGCTCGTACCCGTGCATCGGAGCCTCGCGCAGCAGGCCGAGGACGGCGAACTCGAGGATGCCGGAGCGTCTGCTCATGCCCCGCCTCCTCCTCCGCTTCACCGGCCCTTATGCCGTGCTGATGTATCGACTCGATACATCAGCACGATAGAACGGCCCCAAGGTCCCGACAAGTAGGACCGCCGTGACCGGCGTCACATCGCCGATTCACAGCGTGCGACTTGCCTGATTTGGGGTGAACTCCGGCCCTAGGCGGGTTTTGGCCCTGCGTAGGCTGTGCCGCATGCAGAACACCGGGAACCGAGCGCTGCCGCGGGGCGTCAGTGCTCCGGGTGACCGGCTGCGATACGGAGGGGCCTCCGATGGGGTTCCGGCCGTGCGCATTTCGGGGGGACCGGAACTCAACTGCCGCTTCCAGGCGTTCACGCCTGCCCGAGGAGTAGTCGTTCGATGAGCGAGCATCGTCGCAAAATGCCGCCGCAGCAGCCGCCCACGGGCGGTCGCGCGGCGGCACGGCGCGCTGCCCAGCAGCCGGTGGGCCGCAGGTCGGCCCCGGCCCAGGATTTCGGTACGGGGGCCCCTTCGGCCTCGTACGGGCCCACCTCCTCCCCCGGGGAGGAGCCGCGGCCCTATGGCGGTCGCGCCGAGGCCCGCAGGGCCGCCCAGCGCGGCAGCCGCCGCAAGGGGGCCGACAACGGCCCCGGCGGGCCCGGTGGGCCCGGCGGCGGACGGCGCGGCGGCGGTGGCGGCGGCCGCGGCGGCGGTGCCGGCCGCGGTCCCGGCGGTGGCTCGCCGGGCAAGAAGCGGGCCATCGACTACCCGCGCTACGGAAAGTACGGCTGGCGTCGCTGGATGCCGTCGTGGAAGCTCGTCACGGGCACCTTCCTGTTCTTCGTAGCCAGCCTGATGGGCGCGGCCGCGATCGCGTACTCGCAGGTGGACATCCCCAACGAGGCGCTGACCGCGAAGTCGCAGAACAACATCTACTACTGGTCGAACGGGACCCGGATGGTCGCGACGGGCAGCGGCACCAACCGCCAGATCGTCCCGTTCGAGAAGATCCCGAAGTCCATGCAGAACGCCGTGATCTCGGCGGAGAACAAGACCTTCTGGGACGACTCCGGTATCGACCCCATGGGCATCGGCCGCGCCGTGTGGAACATGGCCAAGGGCGGTGAGACCCAGGGTGGTTCGACGATCACCCAGCAGTACGTGAAGAACAACCGTCTCGACGACCAGTCGCAGACCCTCAGCCGGAAGGTGAAGGAACTCTTCATCTCCATGAAGGTCGGTGGCGAGGTCGACAAGGACGAGATCATGGCCGGCTACCTGAACACCGCGTACTACGGCCGCGGTGCCTACGGTGTCCAGGCGGCGGCCCGCGCGTACTTCAACGTCGACGCCGAGAAGCTCAACCCCAGCCAGTCGGCGCTGCTCGCCGCGGTCCTCAAGGGCGCGACGTACTACGACCCGGCCGGCTACCCCGAGATCGACTCCGACGCCACGCCCGAGAAGAACACCGAGCGGGCCACGCTCCGGTGGGGGTGGATCCTCGACGAGATGCAGAAGGACGGGCACCTCCCGGCCGCGGAGCGCGCGAAGTACACGACGTTCCCCAAGGTCGAGAAGCCGAAGAAGAGCGCCAACCTCAGTGGTCAGATCGGCTATCTGGTGACCACCGCTAAGGCCAACATCAAGGCCCAGTTCGGCATCACCGAGCAGGATCTGGAGCGCGGCGGCTACGAGATCTACACCACCTTCGAGAAGAAGAAGGTGGACGCCATGGAGGACTCGGTCACGAAGATCCTCAAGGAGTACATCGATCCGAAGAAGCGGCCGAAGACCGACACGAACGTGCAGTTCGGCGGCGCGTCCGTCGACACGGCGACCGGCAAGATCGTCGCGCTGTACGGCGGTGTCGACGCCACCAAGCACTTCCGCAGCAACGCCGACAACACCGGTGCGCAGGTCGGATCGACGTTCAAGCCGTTCGTGCTCGCCGCCGCGATGCGGGACGGCGTCAGGGACAAGTCCCTCCAGGCGGAGCAGGACGCCTCCACCCGCACGATCGTGGACCCCGACAAGAGCCGCTACTCCGGCCAGAACAAGCTGAAGATCCGCAAGTACAACGGCGAGATCTGGCACAACGAGAAGGGCAAGGAGTGGCTCCAGACCAACGACGACGACGCGAGCTACAAGGACATGACGCTGCGTCGCGCGATGGTCAAGTCGGCGAACTCGCCGTACGTGCAGCTCGGCATGGACGTCGGCATCGACCGGGTCCGTAAGGCCGCCGTCGACGCGGGTCTGCGCCCCGACTCGCTCGTCGGGGGCGAGGTGCCCTCCTTCTCCCTCGGCATCTCCAGCCCGAGCGCCATCCGCATGGCCGGCGCCTACGCGACCTTCGCCAACGTGGGTGAGCAGAACGACCCCTACTCGGTGGAGTCCGTGAAGAAGGAGGGCGTCGTCATCCATCAGCACAAGAAGGAGACGAAGACCCCCTTCAGCCCGGCCGTCGCCACCAACGTGACCGATGTCCTCCGCTCCGTCGTGGACGACGACGAGGGCACTGGCAAGAAGGCCCGGATCCCGGGCCGCGAAGTGGCCGGCAAGACCGGTACCACCGACGGCAACAAGTCGGCCTGGTTCGTGGGGTACACCCCGCAGCTGTCGACCGCGATCGACATGTACCGCTTCGACGACGACGAGACGAAGAAGGACCGCGAGTTCCAGGAGATGTTCGGCACGGGTGACCAGCCGAAGATCCACGGTTCGTCGTTCCCGTCGCGGATCTGGCAGGACTACATGACCGAGGCCGTGGAGAGCTACCCGGTCAAGAGCTTCCCCGAGGTGGAGAAGCTGGAGGGCGCCGAGGCCGTCTTCGGCGGCGGTGCCTCCAGCCCCACCCCGAGCCCGACGCCCACGCCGACGCCGACCGAGACCACCGCCACGCCGACGACGACTCCCCCGACCACCACGCCGCCGCCGACGACGACTCCCCCGACCACGTCGCGGACGCCGAAGCCGGGCAAGACGACCTGCGGCGTCTGGGGCTGGGGCTGCACCGACGAACCGGGCGATCCCGGCGGCAACACCGGGGAACCCACCACGGAACCGCCGCCGACCGACACACCGACGGACACCGGCACGCCGACGGACGACGGCAACGGTCCTGGCGGAGGGAACGGCAGGCCCGGCGGGGCCCTGGCTCCCTGATCCGCCGACAGACCGACCGGTCCCGCGCCGCCGCGCGGGACGAGGGCCGTCGCGGCCGACCCGTACCTTCCCGTACGGGCCGGCCGCGGCGGCCCTCGCGGTTTTCCCGGAGTCGTACGGCAGGATGTCCCCCATGCCGAGCCTCCAGAAGACGAGCGCGCCGCAGGACCGGCCTCCGGGCCGCCCGCAGACGGTCATCCCCACCCACCGGGACAAGGTGGCCGCCGCGGGCAGCGAACTGATCGGCGGCCCCTACGGCCGGCGGGCGAGGACCGGCACCGGGCAGCTGACGCCGGCACGGGTGATCGCCCTGGTGGCCATCGGCATGTTCGCCCTCGGCATGGTGCAGAAGCTGCCCTGCTACAACTGGGCCTGGTTCCGGGGCACGACCTCGCAGTACACCCACGCCTGCTACTCGGACATCCCGCACCTCTTCACGGGGCGCGGCTTCGCCGAGGGCCTGGTGCCCTACTTCGACCGGCTGAACGGCGACATACCGTTCCTGGAGTACCCGGTTCTGACCGGGCTCTTCATGGAGGTCGCGGCCTGGCTGACGCCGGGCGGCGGCGACACCATGCAGCGCGAGCAGGCGTACTGGCTGGCGAACGCGGGACTGCTGATGGTCTGCGCGGCCGTTCTCGCGGTCTGTGTGGCCCGGACGCACCGGCTGCGCCCCTGGGACGGGCTGCTCGTCGCCCTCGCGCCCTCGGTCGCGCTGACCGCGACGATCAACTGGGACATACTGGCCGTCGCGCTGACGGCCGCCGCCGTCCTGATGTGGTCGCGGGGACGTCCGCTGGCCTTCGGCCTCCTGCTCGGCCTGGCCACCGCCGCCAAGTTCTACCCGATACTGCTCCTCTGTCCGCTGCTGCTGCTCTGCTGGCGGTCCGGGAAGTGGCGGGAGTACGTCACGGCGGTGCTGGCCGCGGCCGGCGCGTGGCTGGTCGTGAACCTGCCCGTGATGCTGCTGGCGCCCGAGGGCTGGAAGCAGTTCTACCTCTTCAGCCGCGACCGGAACGTCGACTTCGGATCGATCTGGCTGCTGATCAGCCAGCGCACGGGTGAGCCGATCACCCCGGGCCGGGCGAACCTGTACGCGCTGCTGCTGATGCTCGTGGCGGTCGCCGCACTCGCCTACCTGGCGTTCACGGCCCCGCGCCGGCCCCGCTTCGTCCAGCTGGCGTTCCTGATCGTCGCCGCGTTCGTCCTGACCAACAAGGTCTACTCGCCGCAGTACGTGCTGTGGCTGGTGCCGCTCGCGGCGCTCGCCCGGCCGCGCTGGCGCGACTTCCTGATCTGGCAGGCCTGCGAGGTCATGTACTTCGTGGGCGTGTGGATGTACCTGGCGTTCACCACCAGCGGCAACAAGCAGGGCCTTCCGGTGGACGGCTACCAGTTCGTGATCGTGCTGCACCTGCTGGGCACGCTGTACCTGTGCGTGATGGTCGTACGCGACATCCTCAGGCCCGAGAAGGACCCGGTCCGGCAGAACGGCTCGGACGACCCCTCAGGGGGCGTCCTGGACGGCGCCGAGGACGTCTTCGTCGCGGGACGCGCCGCGCGCCCCGCCCGGCACGCCGCCCCGGTGGCCGAGGACGGACGGCTGCTCGTGCAATGGGGAACCCCCGGAAGCTGAGCTCCCGGGGGTTCAGGGGGTGTCGACCGGCTCAGCGCTCGACGAGCCGGTCGAACTGCGTCGTGGTGTGGCGCAGGTGCGCCACGAGCTCGTCGCCCACCCGGGGCTCCTGGGCGTCCGCCGGCACGAACAGGATCGACACCTGCATGTGCGGCGGTTCGGCGAACCAGCGCTGCTTCCCGGCCCAGACGAAGGGCGAGAGGTTCCGGTTGACGGTGGCCAGGCCGGCCCGGGCGACGCCCTTGGCGCGCGGCATGACGCCGTGCATGGCCTTGGGGGCCTCCAGCCCCACCCCGTGCGAGGTGCCGCCGGCGACGACGACCAGCCAGCCGTCCGACGCGGCCTTCTGCTGGCGGTAGCCGAACCGGTCCCCCTTGGCGACCCGGGTCACGTCGAGCACCGCGCCGCGGTACTCGGTGGCCTCGTGGTCGCCCAGCCAGAGCCGGGTGCCGATGCGGGCACGGAAGCGGGTCTGCGGGAACTGCTGCTGGAGCCTCGCCTGCTCCTCGGCCCGCAGGTGGCTGACGAACATGGTGTGCAGCGGCAGCCGCGCGGCCCGCAACCGGTCCATCCAGCCGATGACCTCCTCGACGGCGTCGGTGCCGTCCGGGCGGTCCAGCGGGAGGTGGAGGGCGAAGCCCTCCAGGCGTACGTCCTCGATGGCGGAGTGGAGCTGCGGGAGCTCCTCCTCGCGGACGCCGTGCCGCTTCATCGAGCTCATGCACTCGATGACGACCCGGGCCCCCACGAGGGCGTGGACGCCGTCCACGGACGACACGGAGCGGACGACCCGGTCGGGCAGCGGAACCGGTTCCTCACCCCGGCGGAAGGGGGTGAGGACCAGCAGGTCGCCGCTGAACCAGTCCTTGATCCGCGCGGCTTCGTACGTGGTGCCCACGGCGAGCATGTCGGCGCCGAACCGGGCCGCCTCGTCCGCGAGGCGCTCGTGACCGAAGCCGTAGCCGTTGCCCTTGCAGACGGGGATGACACCGGGGAACTGGTCGATGACGTTCTTCTGGTGCGCCCGCCAGCGAGCGGTGTCGACGTAGAGGGAGAGCGCCATGGCCGGCCCGGAACCTTTCTGATGGCAGCGGTGAGTCAAAGGTATGTACGAGAGTACGGAAACGTCAGCGGCACGGCACGGGTCAGCGGCGGGACATGTAGATGTCGAGGGCCTTGTGCAGCAGCTTGTTCAGCGGGAAGTCCCACTCGCCGACGTACTCGACGGCCTCGCCGCCCGTGCCCACCTTGAACTGGATGAGGCCGAACAGGTGGTCGGTCTCATCGAGCGAGTCGGAGATGCCCCGCAGGTCGTAGACGGTCGCACCCATCGCGTAGGCGTCGCGCAGCATGCGCCACTGCATCGCGTTGGAGGGGCGGACCTCACGGCCGATGTTGTCGGAGGCGCCGTAGGAGTACCAGACGTGGCCGCCGACGACGAGCATCGTCGCCGCGGAGAGGTTCACACCGTTGTGACGGGCGAAGTAGAGCCGCATGCGGTTGGGGTCCTCGCTGTTGAGGACGGTCCACATGCGCTGGAAGTACGAGAGCGGGCGCGGCCGGAAGTGGTCGCGGACGGCCGTGATCTCGTAGAGCCGCTGCCACTCGGCCAGGTCCTCGTAGCCGCCCTGGACGACCTCGACACCGGCCTTCTCGGCCTTCTTGATGTTCCGGCGCCACAGCTGGTTGAAGCCCTTGAGGACGTCGTCCAGCGAGCGGTTCGCGAGCGGGACCTGGAAGACGTAGCGGGGCTGCACGTCGCCGAACCCGGCCCCGCCGTCCTCGGCCTGCTGCCAGCCCATCTTCCGCAGCCGGTCCGCGACCTCGAAGGCACGCGGCTCGATGTGGGTGGCCTCGACGTCCTTCAGGCGCTTCACGTCCGGGTCCTGGATCCCGGACTTGATCGCGGCCGAGTCCCAGCGGCGGATGACGACGGGCGGGCCCATCTTCACCGAGAAGGCGCCCTGCTGCTTGAGGTGCGCCAGCATCGGGTTCAGCCAGTCGTCGAGGTTCGGCGCGTGCCAGTTGATGACCGGGCCCTCGGGCAGGTAGGCCAGGTACCGCTTGATCTTCGGGAGCTGGCGGTAGAGGACCAGGCCGGCGCCGACGAGCTCGCCGCTCTTGTCGAACCAGCCGAGGTTCTCCGAGCGCCACTCCGTCTTCACATCAGCCCACGCCGGGACCTGGCAGTGGCTTGCCGAGGGCTGGCTCTGGATGTAGGCCAGATGCTGCTCACGGCTGATGGTCCTCAGGGTCAGGCTCATGCGGGGCGCTCCTCGGCAGGTGTGTCCCCATCGGTCAGGGGCTCCGGCTCTCGCGCCGAAGCCTACTGTGACCGGGGAGCGCCCCGGATGGGCATGTACGTCCTGACGTGCCGCTGGGCTCAGCTGATGACGCCGCCGAAGAGCCCGCCGTGCGCCATGCCGAGGTAGAACCCGAACGCCGAGGCGCCGAGTCCGAGGATCAGCAGGAAGCGCTCGCGGGTGGTCACGGAGATGAACTGGCCGTAGGCGCCGGTCAGGATGCCGATCAGGCCCGTCCACGAACTCAGCAGGTGCAGGCTGTGGAACTGGGCTGTGATGAAGGCGACGACACCCAGGACCAGGGTCACGCCCACCAGGGCGTCCTGGATCGGGTGCGGTTTGCCGTCGGTGGCGAAGAGGGAGTGGCCGGGGTCGGGTCGCATTGCCTGTGCCATGGGGCACCTCCTGGCGTAGCTGCCGGAAGGCGGCGCATCGTAGCGCCGCCGACATCCGTCGTGTACAGACTGCGTCCCCTCACCAGTGAATTTCAACCGGAGGGCGGTGAGCGGGTACTCTGTACGGTCTGCACCTGTGTCTGCCCTGGTCCGTCCTGGATCCCGGCGGTGCCCCTCGTCCGCCGAGGGGGACTGTCAGTGGCGGCGGATACCGTTGCGTACGCATCACGACCCTCCTGCCACGGAACGACCGTGGCCGCTGAGTCCAAAGGAGGTGGGTTCCACATGCGTCACTACGAAGTGATGGTCATCCTCGACCCCGATCTCGAGGAGCGCGCTGTCTCCCCGCTGATCGAGAACTTCCTTTCCGTCGTCCGTGAGGGCAACGGAAAGGTCGAGAAGGTCGACACCTGGGGCCGTCGTCGTCTCGCCTACGAGATCAAGAAGAAGCCCGAGGGCATCTACTCGGTCATCGACCTGCAGGCCGAGCCTGCGGTCGTCAAGGAGCTCGACCGACAGCTCAACCTGAACGAGTCGGTCCTCCGGACCAAGGTCCTCCGTCCCGAGACCCACTGAGCATCTAGCTCAGTGGTCATCGGATCCGAGTAGCAGTACAGCAGCCAGAAGCAATCCCGCCGAGAGGTTCCCCCATGGCAGGCGAGACCGTCATCACGGTCGTCGGCAATCTTGTCGACGACCCCGAGCTGCGCTTCACCCCGTCCGGTGCGGCGGTCGCGAAGTTCCGTATCGCGTCCACCCCCCGCACCTTCGACCGTCAGACCAATGAGTGGAAGGACGGCGAAAGCCTCTTCCTCACCTGCTCGGTCTGGCGTCAGGCGGCGGAGAACGTCGCCGAGTCGCTTCAGCGAGGCATGCGCGTCGTCGTGCAGGGCCGGCTGAAGCAGCGGTCCTACGAGGACCGTGAGGGCGTCAAGCGCACGGTCTACGAGCTGGATGTCGAGGAAGTCGGCCCCAGCCTCAAGAACGCCACGGCCAAGGTCACCAAGACCACCGGTCGAGGCGGCCAGGGCGGTTACGGCGGCGGTGGCGGCGGTCAGCAGGCCGGCGGCGGCGGTGGCAGCTGGGGTGGGAACTCCGGCGGTGGCCAGCAGGGTGGTGGCGGTGCTCCCGCCGACGACCCGTGGGCCACTGGCGGTTCCTCCTCCTCCGGCGGCGGCGGTCAGCAGGCCGGCGGCGGCGGTGGCGGCTGGGGTGGAAACTCCGGCGGCGGCTACTCGGACGAGCCCCCCTTCTAGGGCACGCCCTCGAAGCAGCTCGTACCCCCATTCTTGATCACACAGGAGAAACACCATGGCGAAGCCGCCTGTGCGCAAGCCTAAGAAGAAGGTCTGCGCGTTCTGCAAGGACAAGACCCAGTACGTGGACTACAAGGACACGAACATGCTGCGGAAGTTCATTTCCGACCGCGGCAAGATCCGTGCCCGCCGCGTGACCGGCAACTGCACGCAGCACCAGCGTGACGTCGCCACGGCCGTCAAGAACAGCCGTGAGATGGCGCTGCTGCCCTACACGTCCACCGCGCGATAAGGAAAGGGTGACCGAACAATGAAGATCATCCTGACCCACGAGGTCTCCGGCCTCGGCACCGCCGGCGACGTCGTCGACGTCAAGGACGGCTACGCCCGCAACTACCTGGTCCCGCGTGGTTTCGCGATCCGCTGGACCAAGGGTGGCGAGCAGGACGTGGCGCAGATCCGCCGCGCCCGCAAGATCCACGAGATCGCGACCATCGAGCAGGCCAACGAGATCAAGGCCAAGCTCGAGGGTACGAAGGTGCGCCTGGCCGTTCGCTCCGGCGACGCCGGCCGTCTCTTCGGCTCCGTGACCCCGGCCGACATCGCCTCGGCGATCAAGGCCGCGGGTGGCCCCGACGTCGACAAGCGTCGCGTCGAGCTCGGCTCGCCGATCAAGACCCTGGGCTCGCACCAGGTGTCCGTGCGTCTGCACGCCGACGTCGCCGCGAAGCTCGGCGTCGAGATCGTCGCCGCGTAACGCTGCCGCCGGCGCTCTGCGCTGAGCAGTGAGGAAGGGCCGCACCCCTCGGGGTGCGGCCCTTTCGCCGTGCCACGGGAGCTACGGGGTCAGACGGGGTGTTTCACGTGAAACCTTCAGCGCGTGGCGCCGGTGACGATCCAGCGGCCTGAGCGGGAGCGGAACCAGAGCGTGGCCATCCGGACCGACATCATCAGCGTCATCGCCCACCAGAGCGCGGTCAGACCGCCGCCCAGCACGGGGACCAGCAGGGCCACCGGGGCGAAGACGGCGAGTGTCAGCAGCATGGCCCAGGCCAGATAGGGGCCGTCCCCGGCGCCCATGAGGACCCCGTCGAGGACGAAGACGACCCCGGAGATCGGCTGGGAGAGGGCGACCACGAGCAGGGCCGGGAGCAGGGTGTCCTGGACGGCGGTGTCACCGGTGAAGAGCGGGATGAACAGGGGGCGGGCGACGATGATCAGCGCGCCGAGTACGAGACCGGAGACCACCCCCCACTGGACCATGCGGCGGCAGACCTGGCGGGCTCCGTCGGCGTCGTTCGCGCCGAGATAGCGGCCGATGATGGCCTGGCCCGCGATCGCGATCGCGTCGAGGGCGAAGGCCATCAGGGACCACAGGGACAGGATGATCTGGTGCGCGGCCACCTCGGCGTCGCCCATGCGGGCCGCGACGGCCGTGGCGATCATCAGGACCGCGCGGAGCGAGAGCGTACGGACGAGGAGCGGGACGCCGGCCTGGGCGGAGGCGCGTATGCCGGCCGCGTCGGGGCGGAGCGAGGCTCCATGGCGTCGGGCTCCTCGTACGACCACGACGAGATAGGCGACGGCCATGCCGCACTGGGCGATCACGGTGCCCCAGGCGGATCCGGCGATGCCGAGACCGGCTCCGTAGACGAGGCCCACGTTGAGCGCGCCATTGGCCGCGAAGCCGCCGATGGCCACGTAGAGCGGTGTACGGGTGTCCTGGAGGCCGCGGAGGACGCCGGTGGCGGCCAGGACCACCAGCATGGCGGGGATGCCGAAGCTGGAGATCCTGAGGTAGGTGACGGCGTGGGGTGCCGCGGTGTCGGAGGCGCCGAAGAGGCCGACGAGCCAGGGCGCCGCGGGCAGGGTCAGGGCGACGACGGCGACGCCGAGCAGGAGGGCGAGCCAGATGCCGTCCATGCCCTGCCGGATCGCGGCCGGGAGGTCTCCGGCGCCGACGCGGCGGGCGACGGCGGCCGTGGTGGCGTAGGCGAGGAAGACGAAGACGCTGACGGCGGTGGAGAGGAGGGCGGCGGCGATCGCGAGACCCGCGAGCTGGGGGGTGCCGAGGTGGCCGACGATGGCGCTGTCGACCATGAGGAAGAGCGGCTCGGCGACGAGTGCGCCGAAGGCCGGCAGGGCGAGGGAGACGATCTCGCGGTCGTGCTGCCGGCGGGCGGCCTTGGGTGTCGCGGGGGCCTGGGTCATGGGGTCAATCTAATCTTCCACAGGTAAGAGATGCAATGTATCTATGGTCCTTACTTCTAGAAGGCAACGTGCTTCGGGTGTGGGTCGTTTGTTCTGATCTTGGTCCAGCGGCAGAAGTTTTTCTCCCCCACAGCCCGTGGATGGGAAAACCGCAGCTCAGGGGCGTGAATCCGGGGGTCCTATGAGTTTGTCCACATGGCTGTCCCCCGGTCCGTGCACAGGTTCTGGCGAGTTCTCCACAGACTGGGGGCCTTCACCCACAGGGCCTGTGGATAACCAGATTGGCTGATGCCCCTGACGGGCCTACCGTGGTCCGGCGCCCGACGCGCCAGAAGCGGTCGCAAAGCCACTCGTTGATCAAGCCCGTGGCGTAAGAAAGAGTGGCACGGCGAGGTCCGCGGAGCGGACGGGAGGAGGTGCTTGGTGAGCATTCCCGAGCCCATGGACGACCCTTGGGCCGACGGCGGACCGAGCGACCGACTGCCCACCCGTACCCGGGGCGAGGGACGCGGCCGCGGCCGCAATCGGGACGACCAGCACGAGCGCGGCGGCGAGGGCGGGCCCTGGGACGGCGGCCTCTCAGGCTTCGAGCGCGTCCCCCCGCAGGACCTGGACGCCGAGCAGTCCGTCCTCGGCGGCATGCTGCTCTCCAAGGACGCCATCGCGGACGTCGTGGAGATCATCAAGGGCCACGACTTCTACAAGCCGGCCCACGAGACCGTCTACGCGGCCATCCTCGACCTGTACGCCAAGGGCGAGCCGGCCGACCCGATCACCGTCGGCGCCGAGCTCACCAAACGCGGCGAGATCACCCGGGTCGGCGGCGCCTCCTACCTGCACACCCTGGTCCAGTCGGTACCGACCGCGGCCAACGCCTCGTACTACGCGGAGATCGTCCACGAGCGGGCCGTCCTGCGGCGCCTGGTCGAGGCCGGCACCAAGATCACGCAGATGGGCTACGCGGCCGACGGGGACGTCGACGAGATCGTGAACTCGGCCCAGGCCGAGATCTACGCGGTCACCGAGCAGCGGACCACCGAGGACTACCTGCCGCTCGGCGACATCATGGAGGGGGCGCTCGACGAGATCGAGGCGATCGGCTCCCGCAGCGGCGAGATGACCGGTGTGCCCACCGGGTTCTCCGACCTGGACTCGCTCACCAACGGTCTGCACCCCGGTCAGATGATCATCATCGCGGCGCGTCCCGCCATGGGTAAGTCGACCCTGGCGCTGGACTTCGCCCGTGCGGCGTCCATCAAGAACAACCTGCCCAGCGTCATCTTCTCCCTCGAAATGGGCCGCAACGAGATCGCGATGCGTCTGCTCTCGGCGGAGGCCCGCGTCGCGCTGCACCACATGCGCTCCGGCACGATGACCGACGAGGACTGGACCCGGCTCGCCCGGCGGATGCCGGACGTCTCCCAGGCCCCGCTCTACATCGACGACTCCCCGAACCTCTCGATGATGGAGATCCGGGCGAAGTGCCGTCGGCTCAAGCAGCGCAACGGCCTCAAGCTCGTCATCATCGACTACCTGCAGCTGATGCAGTCCGGCGGCTCGAAGCGGCAGGAGAGCCGTCAGCAGGAGGTCTCCGACATGTCGCGAAACCTGAAGCTGCTGGCCAAGGAGCTGGAACTGCCGGTCATCGCGCTCTCTCAGCTGAACCGTGGCCCCGAACAGCGCACCGACAAGAAGCCGATGGTCTCCGACCTGCGAGAGTCCGGCTCGATCGAGCAGGACGCGGACATGGTCATCCTGCTGCACCGCGAGGACGCCTACGAGAAGGAGTCCCCCCGCGCGGGCGAGGCCGACATCATCGTCGGCAAGCACCGAAACGGCCCCACGGCCACCATCACCGTCGCCTTCCAGGGCCACTACTCCCGCTTCGTGGACATGGCCCAGACCTGACCGCGCCCGCGGCCGGCGGGGGCGGTCAGGTCTGGGCCATGTCCACGAAGCGGGAGTAGGCTTGAGCCGACGGCACTTCGCCCGGATCTCCATCATCGAGAGGTTCGGGGAGTCGTCGATGTAGAGCGGGGCCTGGGAGACGTCCGGCATCCGCCGGGCGAGCCGGGTCCAGTCCTCGTCGGTCATCGTGCCGGAGCGCATGTGGTGCAGCGCGACGCGGGCCTCCGCCGAGAGCAGACGCATCGCGATCTCGTTGCGGCCCATTTCGAGGGAGAAGATGACGCTGGGCAGCGTTCGTGTTTCCAGCAGGGTGAGGTTCGTCCAGTGGTCCAGGGTGGTGAAGAACGGGGTGCCGCCGCCTGCCAGGACCGGGGCGGTGGCCAGTACGTACTCGTCGATCAGGCCGGCCCGCATGGCCGCGCCGGCGAGGGTCGCGCCGCCGATGTCCATCGGGCCGCCGTCCTCGGCCTTGAGGCGGGCGATCTCCGCTACCGCGTCGCCGGTGACCAGCCGGGTGTTCCAGTCGACCTCGGCGATCGTCGAGGAGAACACCACCTTGGTCATGTCCCTCCAGCGCCGCGCGAAGGTGATCTCCGCCGGAGTCGCTTCGGGCAGCTGGTCGCCGGTCGGCCAGTAGGAGCTCATGGTCTCCCACAGCTTGCGGCCGTACAGGGTCAGTTCGGTCGCCTCCAGCTGGTCGGACCAGAACTGGAACAGCTCGTCGCTCGGCACGCTCCAGCCGATGTCGTCGCCGGGCGCGGCGATGTAGCCGTCCAGGGTCACGTTCATGCCGTAGATCAGTTTTCGCATGGCGCCAGCCTTCCGTGGAGGGGTCTCGTGAGTGCGGACCGACGCGGCGCCGGAAACTGATCGGTGCGCCGCGGCGCACCGCCCGTCCGGGGGATCACGTTGGATGGGGGCCATGACGACAACTTTCGAATCCCTGCTGCCCGGTACCGAGCGGGCGCTGCTGCACCGGGTCGCGGTGGCCCAGTCCGAGGGGCGGGCGCCCTCCGTCGTGGGAGCGGTGGTGCGCGAGGGCGCGCTGGTGTGGAGCGGCTCCCGCAGTTGCGTGGACGGGCACGCGCCGGACGCGGACACCCAGTTCAGGATCGGGTCGATCACCAAGGTGTTCACGGCCGTGCTGGTGCTGAGGCTGCGGGACGAGGGACTCCTCGGCCTCGACGATCCGCTGGAGCGCCACCTCAAGGGCACGGGCGCCGGGGCCGTGACGATCGCTCAGCTGCTCGGGCACAGCGCGGGTCTCGGGGCCGAGACGCCGGGCCAGTGGTGGGAGCGTTCCTCTGCCGAGCTGCGGCCGGAGCTCTCCGACGTGCTGGGGGAGGAGCCCTTCCGGCAGGCGCCGGGGCGTCGCCACCACTACTCCAACCCCGGCTACACGCTGCTCGGTTCGCTGGTCGAGGCCGTGCGGGGGGTGTCCTGGGAGGAGACGCTGCGGCGCGAGATCCTGGAGCCGCTCGGGATGGACCGTACGACGTCGGAGCCGGTCGCACCGCACGCGGGCGGCTGGGCGGTGCACCCGTGGGCCGACGTGATGCTGCCGGAGCCGTCCGAGGACCTCGGGCTCATGGCGCCGGCCGGACAGCTCTGGTCGACGGCCGCGGATCTCGCCCGCTTCGCCGCCTTCCTCGCGGCCGGTGACGAGCGGGTGCTCGCGGCGTCGACCGTGGCGGAGATGCGGGCCCCGGCCGCCGCGGGCGGCGAGGGCGACTGGGAGGGGGGCTACGGGCTCGGTCTGCAGCTGGTCCGCAGGGACGGCCGCACCCTGATCGGCCACTCCGGTTCACTGCCGGGCTTCGTCGCCGCTCTCTGGGTGAGCGTGGAGGACGGACTCGGGGCGATCGCTCTCGCCAATGCCACCTCGGGGCCGCTGACGGGGGCTGTGGCCGCCGATCTCGTACGGATCGTGGCGGAGGCCGAGCCGCGGTTCCCGGAGCCCTGGCGACCGCTTCCCGAGGCCGAGGTGGACGAGGAGCTGCTGGCCTTGGCGGGCCCCTGGTACTGGGGCACGTACGCCTACGGGCTCCGGGTCGGCCCCGAGCGGGGTGTGGTGCTCGAACCCCTGCGGGGCGCCGGGCGGCGGGCCCGCTTCCGCGCACTGCCCGACGGGGGCTGGGTCGGACTCAACGGCTACTACGAGGGCGAGACGCTTCGGGCGGTGCGGCGCGCGGACGGCAGCGTGAGCCATCTGGACCTCGGTTCCTTCGTCTTCACGCGGGAGCCGTACGCGCCTGCGGACGCGGTGCCCGGCGGTGTGGACGAAGAGGGCTGGCGCGGGCTCTGAGCCCGCCTGTGTGATCTGTTCTGCGGTGTTTCACGTGAAACACCGCAGAACGGGTGCGCCGGGACCCGGACCGGCGCACCCGTTCGGATGAGGCTCTGCCTCAGAGGCTCTTCTTGAAGCCCAGGTGGGAGGCCTCGAAGCCGAGCCGCTCGTAGAAGCGGTGGGCATCGGTGCGGGTGACGTCGGAGGTCAGCTGGATGAGTTGGCAGCCCTGGCGTCCGGACTCCTCGACGGCCCACTCGATCAGTTGGGTTCCCAGACCGCTGCCACGCTCCTCGGCGTGGATGCGGACGCCCTCGATGATCGAACGAGTGGCACCCCGACGGGAGAGGCCCGGGATGATCGTCAGCTGGAGCGTGCCGACGACCTTGTTCGCACGGGTGGCAACGACGAGGTGTTGCTGCGGGTCGTGCACGAGACGTGTGAAGGCCGCGAGGTACGGGCCGAGGTCGTCGGGGGACTCGCGCTGCGCGCCCAGGGGGTCGTCGGCGAGCATGGCGACGACGGGTCCGATGTCCTCCGCGGTGGCGGGGCGTATCTCAAGATCGCTCATGCCTCGCAGCGTAGGACCTCGCGCGGCCGGCGGGCATCGTCGGGCGGACGGGCCTCGGCAGCGGGTGCCTGGCGTTCGGAGGGCTCAGGCGGGAACGCCCACGCCCTCCACGACCTGGACCAGCGGGGCCAGCTCCGGGTTCTTGGCGGCCTCGTCGAGGGCCTCGCGCAGTGCGCTGTCGTTGGTGGGCCTGGCCTCCGCCAGGAGCTTCTGGCCCGCCTCGGTGACGTCGGTGTAGATGCCGCGCCGGTCGGTGGCGCAGAGATAGCGGGTGAGCAGGCCCCGGTCCTCGAGCCGGGTGACCAGCCGGGTGGTGGCGCTCTGGCTGAGGACGACGGCGTCGGCGACCTGCTTCATCTGGAGGTGCCCGCCCGGACCGCTGTGCTGCCGGCTGAGGACGTCGAGGAGTGAGAACTCGCGCACGCTCAGACCGTGTCGGGCCTCCAGGGCGCGCTCGATGTGCGTCTCGATCCTGCCGTGGAGGAGGGAGAGGGCGCACCAGCGCTGGGAGAGCGCGGTGAGTGCGGGGTCCGTCGCGGTCATGGTCTCTCCTCGGTCTCTCCTCGGCACCGGAGCGGTTCCCCACCAGAGTAAACGATGCGACGCAATAATGCGCGTGTGCAAGTAAATCGTCGGAGCCATCCTGCTCGGCTCCCGGACTGCCCTACTGCGCCGGTCGCCGCACTACCCGGCGGCGACGGTCAGGGGAGCGAAGCGGCGGGTCCAGTCGCCGGGGAGCTCGGGGAGGGAGCGCACCATCACCGCGTTGAAGGTGATCGGGTCGAGACCGTTCTCCTTCACCCAGCTCAGCAGGTCCGAGTGCCGCACATCGATGTCCGTGCGCAGCGGACGGTCGCCCGCGGCCGCGAGCGAGGCGATCAGGGCCTGGGCGGTGGCGGTGTCCCGGGCGATCAGCGGTCCGACGACATGGGTGTCCATGTTGGGCCAGGCCGCCGCGAAGCCCGTGATCTCGCCGTTCTCCTCAGCCACCCGGAGGTGGTCGGCGAACGCGGGGAGCCGGGTGATCACGTGGGTGCGATCGAGTCCGAAGACCTCGTGGTCGAGACGGAGGATCGCCCGGAGGTCCTCGGCCGTCGCCGGGCGGACCGGAACGGTCGGCGCGGGTGCGGCGAAGGTGAAGCGGCCGCGCACCATCTCCGCGCGGCCCGTGAGAGTGAAGCCCAGCTGCTCGTAGAGGGGCTGCCCGTTCGGTGTCGCGTGCAGGGTGAGCGGGGTGCCCCCGGATTCCGCGAGCACATGCTCCATGAGGCGGCGTCCCACGCCCTGGCGGGCGTACCGCTCGGCGACGAGAACCATGCCGATCGCGGCGAGCCCCGGGCCGTACGAGGTGACCACGGCGCAGGTGACCAGCCCGGACCCGGACGGGTCGTCGATGCCGAAGCCGGTGCCGGCGCTGAGCAGGAGGCCCCACTTGTGCTCCTCGCGCGGCCAGTTCCGGTTCTCGGAGAGGTCGGCGCAGGCGAGGAGGTCGTCCATGGTGAGGCGCCGGATGGGGAGCTGGGAGAGCGGGGTGGGGGAGAGCGGCATGCTGTCAGGCTGGCCGAAGCGGCGATCTTCCGTCCACCGCTTTACCGGATCCGGCCGGCCGAGGGCAGCGGTCGGCCGGAGCCGGGGCGGCGGTCGGTCGCCCGAGGGCAGTGGTCGGCCGCCCGAGGGCAGCGTCGGTTGCCGAGCCCCTCCAGTCGCTCCACTGGAGGGCCCGTTGCCTCCCGGCCGCGGGACGGCGACGATGTTTCACGTGAAACCGCGACGGCAGCGCCTGCATCTCTTCGATCTCGACGGCACCCTGATCCGGGGATCGGCCGCCGCGGTGGAGATCTCGCGGCAGCTGGGGGTCGACGAGGAGATCGCCGCCCTGGAGAAGGGCTTTCTCCAGGGGCTCACCCCGGACGAGTTCGCCGTGCGGGCCCGCGCGCTGTGGTCCGCGCTCACCGTGGAGCAGGTCACGGCTGCCTTCGACGGGGCGCCCTGGCTGCTGGGCATCCGCGAGGTCTGGGCGGACATCCGGGACCGCGGTGACCGCTGTGCGGTCATCTCGCTCTCCCCCGACTTCTTCGTCGAGCGGCTTCTCGACTGGGGTGCCCACGCGGTGCACGGGTCGCGCTGGCCGGCCCTTCCCTTCACCGAGCCGGTGCACCGGCCGGGCATCCTCAACGCACGGGCCAAGGTGCGGATCGCGGGGGAGCTCTGTGCCGAGTACGGGGTGGACCCGGCCCACTGCGTCGCCTACGGGGACTCGATGTCCGACGCGGAGCTGTTCGCGATCGTGCCGGACACGGTGGCGGTGAACGCGGACCACCACCTCGCCGGGCTCGCCCGCCACACCTACACGGGCGGCGATCTGCGCGAGGCCTACGCCCTGGTCCGAAACAGCGCAGCTTAGTCAGAAACCCCGCCCTTTGGCCCGAGAACGCCGCTTTCCCTCCGCGACGCCGGTCGGAGGAGTCATGCTGCGTCCACGGAAGCCGGCCAGCGCGAGGGCGAGGCACATGATGGATGCTCCGACCACCACGAGGGCACCGGAGGACGGGGACGGGCCGGAGCGCCCGGCGGGGGACGGAAACGGGCCCCGCCGTCCGAGAGAGGGCGGACACGAGCCCCGGATACCGGCGGAGCCCTCCGCGGACGCGGTACTGGTCCGCCGGACGCTCACCGAGATCGCACCGGTCGCCGGCCGGGTGACCTCGTACTTCTACGCCCTGCTCTTCATCGGGAATCCGGGGCTGCGGGAGATGTTCCCCGCGGCCATGGACACCCAGCGGGACCGGCTGCTCAAGGCGCTGCTCACCGCGGCGGAGCACATGGACGACGCCCCGGTGCTCACCGCCTATCTGCAGAACCTCGGCAGGGGCCACCGCAAGTACGGCACCCACGCCACGCACTACCCGGCCGTCGGCGAGGCCCTCATCGGCGCGCTCGCCCGGTACGCGACGACGACCTGGGACGAGGCGACGCAGGCGGCCTGGGTCCGTACGTACACGACGATCTCCCAGATCATGATCGACGCGGCGGCGGAGGACGAGCGCTCGGCGCCCGCCTGGTGGCAGGCGGAGGTGGTCTCGCACGATCTGCGGACTTCGGACATCGCCGTCATCACGCTCCGCCCCGACCAGCCGTACCCCTTCCTCGCGGGCCAGTACACGACGCTGGAGACCCCGTGGTGGCCGCGGATCTGGCGGCACTACTCGTTCGCCTCGGCGCCCCGCCCCGACGGGCTGCTCTCGCTCCATGTGAAGGCGGTCCCGGCGGGCTGGGTGTCCAACGCGCTGGTGCACCGGGCGCGTCCCGGGGACGTCCTGCGCCTCGGCCCGCCGGCCGGCTCCATGACCGTCGACCACGCCACGGACACCGGCCTGCTCTGCGTCGGCGGGGGCACCGGGATAGCCCCGATCAAGGCCCTGGTGGAGGACGTCGCCGAGCACGGGGACCGGCGTCCGGTCGATGTCTTCTACGGGGCCAAGAGCGGCCACGACCTCTATGACATCGACACGATGCTGCGGCTCCAGAAGACCTTCCCCTGGCTCTCCGTCCATCCGGTCACGGAGGCGCAGGGGCGGCTCCCCGAGGAGGTGTGCCGCTACGGCTCCTGGAGCGAACGCGACGCCTATCTGTCGGGGCCGCTCGGGATGGTACGCCGCGGGGTGGACGCGCTGCGCGGAGCGGGCGTTCCGGCGGAGCGCATCCGGCACGACTTCCTCGCCGAACTGGCCCCGCCGGCCGACGATCAGCCCAGGTCGGGCGCGTGCATGGCGCGGACGCCCTCGATGTTGCCGTCGAGGTAGTGGCGCAGGGAGAGCGGGACGAGGTGCACGGCGGCGATGCCGACCCGGCTGAAGGGCACCCGCACGATCTCGTACTCCCCGACGGGTTCGTCCATCTCGGGGCCGTGCCGGAGCGAGGTGTCCATGGAGTCCAGCCGGCACACGAAGAAGTGCTGGACCTTCACCCCGGAGACCCCGCCGTCGACGATGTGCTCGACGGTGTCGACGAAGCAGGGCACCACGTCGACGATCTTGGCGCCGAGTTCCTCGTGGACCTCGCGGTGCAGGGCCTCGACGACGGTCGCGTCGGTGGGTTCCACGCCGCCTCCGGGCGTGACCCAGTAGGGATCCATGCCCGGCTTGGTGCGCTTGATGAGGACGAGGTGGTCCCCGTCGAGCAGGACGGCGCGGGCGGTGCGCTTGATCACGGGCCGTTCGGTCGTGGGCCGTTCGTTCATGGGAAGAAAATGGCCCGTCCGGGGTGTCCTGAAACGCGTCCCCGGCGGAGACTCACCGGCGCCCGCGGAACCGGGCGGCTCCCCCGCGGAACGACGAGCCTCCCCCACCGGGTCTCACCAGTCCCCCGCCGCCCTCAGCAGCTCCTCATGGGCCCGTGCGAGGGGGGCCAGCGCGAGCGTTCCCGTCCGTACGACCAGGAAGTAGGTCCGCAGCGGGGGGACCGGGGGGTCGAGGAGGGCCACGAGCCGCCCCTGGGCCAGGGCGTCCTCGCAGAGATAGCGGGGCAGGACGGCGAGCCCCGCGCCGGAGGCGGCGGACTCCCGGACGGCCCGGAGGTCGGGCGCGATCACGGTGGCGGCGACCGCCGGCTTGGTCTCGAAGACGCTTGCCCAGTAGCGGGCGACGAAGGGCAGCGATTCGTGCACCTCGACCACCGGCAGCTGCTCCAGGACCACCGCGCCCTTGCGGAGCAGGACCTCGGGGGAGAGGCGGGCCGCCCAGCGCGGGGCGGCGACCAGGACGTACTCCTCGTCGCAGAGCGGGGTGGAGGCGAGCAGACCACCGCGGGGCCGGGCGGTGGTGACGGCCAGGTCGTGGTGACCGGCGGCGAGTCCGTCGAGGATCTCCTCGGTGTTGCCCAGGAACGACGCCCTCACGGCCAGGCCCTGGCCGACCAGCGGGGTGAGGGCGGGCAGGACGCGGAGCGCGGTGAACTCCGGGGGGCCGGCGACATGGAGGGTGCGGACACCGCTCTCCTCGTCGGCGCCGGTTCCGGCGATCTCGACGAGGGCGTCCAGATGGGGAGCGGCGCGGTGCGCGAGCTCGTCGCCGATGGTGGTCGGGGTGACGCCGCGGGCCTGCCGGAGGAAGAGAGGGCGGCCGAGCTGTCGTTCCAGGGTCCGGATCTGGCTCGTGACGGCCGGCTGGGAGAGGCCGAGGAGCGCGGCGGCGCGCGTGAAGGAACCGGCCCGGTGCACCGTGACGAAGGTGCGCAGCAGGGCCAGATCCATGGTCGCCCCCTCCCGGCCGTGCGGCCGTTCGACTCAGGCGGTCGGCTGACTGCGCCTCAGGAACGTCCAACTATAAATAAGTCGATAGGTCTCTGTCGCTACCGTGATTGGACACTGACGCACAGTCAACTAGCCTTGTTCAGGCGGTCTCCGCGCGTGGAACCGAGGCGTTCCGAGCCACGAGGGGGGAGGCTCGGAGCGCCTCGTTCCGTGCGGCGGGACCGGCGCGGACCGGTTCCGGCAGGTCCCGCGGCCTGGCCGGAAATCGCTGCCGACCGTTCCCGGACGGGACTACGCCCCGGCCGCGTCGAGGGCCCGCAGAATGTCGGCGATCAGATCCTCCGGATCCTCGGCGCCCACCGAGAAGCGGATGAAGCCCTCCGCCACCGCGTCACCGCCCCAGCGTCCGCGTCGCTCCGCCGTGGAGCGCACGCCGCCGAAGCTGGTCGCGTCGTCCACGATCCGCAGCCCCTCCAGGAACCGGTCGGCCCGCTGCCGCTCCGCCAGTTCGAAGGAGACGACCGACCCGAAGCGCCGCATCTGCCGGGCGGCCACCGCGTGCGAGGGGTCGTCCGGGAGTCCGGGGTACCGCAGCCCGGTGACGTCCGCGCGCGACGCGAGGGCCTGCGCGAGCGCGAGCGCGGTGGAGCACTGGCGGTCGATCCGCAGCTGCAGCGTGGCGAGCGAACGGTGCGCGAGCCAGGCCTCCATGGGGCCGGGAATGGCGCCGACGACCTTGCGCCAGCGCCGTACCTCCGCGGCCCGCTCGGGGTCGCGGCAGCTGACGTGGCCGAGCAGGATGTCGCCGTGCCCGGTCAGGCCCTTGGTGTCACTGGCGACGGAGAAGTCCGCGCCCAGTTCGAGGGGACGCTGGCCGAGCGGGGTGGCGAGGGTGTTGTCGACGGCGACGAGCACCCCCGCGGCATGCGCCTCGCGGACCAGCCGCCGGATGTCGCAGACGTCGAGCCCGGGGTTGGACGGGGTCTCGATCCACAGCAGCCGGGCCCCTTCGAGGACGGCGAGCTGGCCGTCGTCGCGGGTGGGCGCGGTGCGGACCTCGACGCCGTACGCCCTCAGCTGCTCGTGCAGCAGGGGCAGGGCCTGGTAGCCGTCGTCGGGGACCACCACGGTGTCGCCCGTCCTCAGCTGTGAGAGGAGGACGGCGGAGATCGCGGCCATGCCCGAGGCGAAGACCAGCGTCTCGACGCCCTGCTCCCCCGGCGCCTCCAGCTCGCCGATCGCGCGCTCCAGATGGGTCCACGTCGGGTTCTCGTCGCGGCCGTACGCGTATCCGCCGGTCGGCTCGCCCGGCAGATGGAAGTGCGCGGCGAAGACCGGCCCCGGCAGGGTCGGCTCGTACTTCACGGGGTCGGGCAGTCCCGCCCGGACCGCGCGGGTGCCGTCGCCGTAGTGCTTGTCCGTCACGGTGTCCGTTCCTTCAGTTCACGGCGGACGGCCGCGAGCAGTCCGTCGCTCGCCGCCTCCACCATCTCCAGGCACTCCTCGAAGCCCTCGCGGCCGCCGTAGTACGGGTCGGGGACGTCGAGTGCGTCCCCCGCGGCGGGGTCGTAGGAGCGCAGCAGTCGTACCCGCGCCGCCTCCTCGGGCGTGCGGGCGAGTTCGCGCAGTTCGCGCAGATGCCCTTCGTCCAGGGCGATCACCAGGTCGAGGGCGGGAAACCAGGAAGCGCGGAACTTCCGGGCGGTGTGCGCCGAGCTGTAGCCGTTCTCGTCGAGGACGGCGACCGTGCGGTGGTCGGCGCCGTCGCCCTCGTGCCAGCCTCCGGTCCCGGCGCTGTCGATCTCCACCAGGGCGCCGAGGCCGGCGTCGTCCACCTGCCTGCGGAAGACGTGCTCGGCCATCGGCGAGCGGCAGATGTTGCCGGTGCAGACGAAGCAGACGCGGTAGGTCATGGCCGGCACTCAGTCGCCGTCGGGGAGCACGACGTTCAGCGCCCACGAGACGACGGAGATGATCAGGCCGCCGAGCACGGCGGTCCAGAAGCCCTCCACGTGGAAGCTGAGGTCGAACTGCTCGGCGAGCCAGGACGTGAGCAGCAGCATCAGGGCGTTGACGACGAGGGTGATGAGCCCGAGCGTCAGAATGAAGAGCGGCAGCGTCAGCAGCTGGACGACCGGCTTGACCAGGAAGTTCACCAGCCCGAAGACGAGGGCGACGAGAATGAGGGTCAGGGCCTTCTTGCCGGTGCTGTCACCGGTCAGGGTGATGTCCTGGACCAGCCAGACGGCTACTCCCAGGGCGCCCGCGTTCGCGAGCGTCTTGACTACGAAATTCATCATGTGTCTGATCGTTGCAGACATGATCGGGCCGAGGGCAGGGGCGGACGGGCGATGAAGGCATTCCGGCTGGACGAACTGGAAGCGGAACGCGCCGCGAACAAGGGTGCGTACCTCCAGTTCCTGCGGGAGCGGAACATGTCGGTGGGCCTCTACGCGCTGGACGCAGGCGAACTCGACACGCAGCAGCCGCACCGCCAGGACGAGGTCTACTTCGTGGTGAGCGGGCGGGCGGCGATCACGGTGGGGACGGAGACGACCCAGGTGGCGCGGGGCAGCGTGGTGTACGTGCCTGCCGGGGTGGAGCACCGGTTCCACCACATCAGCGAGGACCTGCGGGTGATGGTGGTCTTCTCCCCGCCGGAGGCATGACACCCCGCGCCCCCTAGGGGGCGGATCAGGGGAGAGCGGGGGCCGCGGGGCCCCCGTGCGTCCCTTCCGGACCCTAGCCTTGAGGATGTTCGGCACGGAGTGTGCGGAACGGATCTTCGAGAGCGAGGGAGAGGGCGATGGCCGTACAGGAGGTTCTCGCGGGGATGCCGTGGTGGGTGAAGTGGGTCGCCATACCCGTCATCGCGCTGCTCGTCTTCGGCGGACTGATCACCAGCGTCCTCACCTTCGTGATCGGGCTGCTCTTCAAGGTGCTGCTCTTCGTGGCCCTCGTCGCCGGACTGATCTACGTCGTCCGGAAGTTCAGCTCGTCCGACCGTTCGCGCGAGGAGTGGTAGCACACGCTACCCAGCGGTATGAAGCCGACGGAGGGGATTAGCCCGGCCGGGGGAACGCACCGGGCGAATCCGGGCGCGGGCCCAAGCGCTCCCACTAGAGTGGAATCCCTCCGCCGCGTTGGGGACTACAGGCGTAGACATCCCTGCTGACCAGCGGTTTCCCAGGCCCGGCGGGCGCGCGGGGGCGGCCCCTGCGGGCGGGTGCGACGCATCCGTCGTGATGCCTGGGGGTGACCTTTGGCCACGGCTTCGCAAACCTCTGCGCCTACCCTGATCGGCTCGGTGCAGCGGGCACTGAGACTGCTGGAGGCCGTGTCCTCCCACCCGGACGGCGCCCCGGCCAAACAGCTCGCCCGGGAGACGGGCCTTCCGCTCCCCACCACGTACCACCTGCTCCGCACCCTGACGCACGAGGGCTATCTGCTCCGCGAGAAGGGTGTGTTCGTCCTGGGCGACGCCGCCGTCCGACTGGCCGGCGGCGGAGGTGTGCAGAATCGTCGCATCAAGATCGAAGACTCGCTCGCCCGCTGGCGGGACGCGATCGGTGTGCCGGTCTACTTCGCCGTCTACCGCGAAGGGGAGATCGATCTCGTCGCCGTCGCCGACTCTCCCGCCGCGCCCGCGGTGGAGGAATCGGCCGATTTCCGCGCGACGGCTCACGCTCATGCGATCGGGCAGTGCCTGTTGAGCCAACTCGATCTGAAATCTCGTCAAGACCACCTTGACCGCCACCCGGTGGAAGCCATCACTCCGCACACGCTGAGTAACCGGCGCGCGCTTTTGGAGCGTTTGGGAGGTTTGGGGCGAATGGAGCCTCTGGTGGAGCGTCAGGAATATGCGCTCGGCACGGTCTGCGCCGCAATCCCCGTCACTGCGGGCCCTTTGACCGCGGCATTGGCCATTTCACTCCCCCTCCACCTGGAAGAACGGTTGCTCCCAGCAGTCGATCAACTACGCACAGAGATCGAGAAGCTCTCCCGTCCCCCTGCGTTCTCTATCAGTATCTGAAAAATCACTCCTTGTGATCTGCTAGTGCTTACAGCACGATTACGTCAAGAGGGCCGCGGGGGATCATTCCTGGCCGTTTCGGTCACAGCTTTCAGCAGCTGTGTTTACACAACTGCTTCATCTACTGCGGGGTACATGATGCGAGAGTCGGTTCAGGCCGAGGTCCTGATGAGCTTCCTCGTCTCCGAGGAGCTCTCCTTCAAGATCCCGGTGGAACTGCGGTACGAGACCCGGGATCCCTACGCGGTGCGGATGACCTTCCACCTCCCCGGGGACGCGCCGGTGACCTGGGCGTTCGGCAGAGAGCTGCTGCTCGACGGGATCAACCGGCCGAGTGGGGACGGCGATGTGCACATCGCTCCGACGGAGCCCGAGGGACTCTCGGACGTCTCCATCCGGCTCCAGGTCGGCGGCGACCGCGCCCTGTTCCGGGCGAGCGCTCCACCGCTGGTCGCCTTCCTCGACCGTACGGACAAGCTGGTCCCGCTCGGTCAGGAACGTACGCTCGGCGACTTCGAGGACAACCTGGAGGCCGCGCTGGGCCGGATCCTGGCCGAGGAGAGCGCGGTCGCCGCCGACCTGGAGCCGGATGGAGACGTCCGAGAGTCCCTCGGGCTCCGTCGGAGCGATGTGCACATCGCCGTCCCCACTCGGCCGGTTGATCCCGTCGAGCAGCAGCTCTCTGCCGAACGCCCAGGTCACCGGCGCGTCCCCGGGGAGGTGGAAGGTCATCCGCACCGCGTAGGGATCCCGGGTCTCGTACCGCCCTCACCCCGCTGGTCGGCCAGGGCCTGGCCGTGAGGGCGTCGTTCCTGGGCAACACCGAGGAGATCCTCGACGGACTCGCCGCCGGTCACCACGACCTGGCCGTCACCACCGCCCGSCACCTCACTTCGCGCGACGGCGCCGTCCACCCCGTGCCGCCGCGGGCTTCCGGCTTCCCGCGCCCGGTGCTCCCCCGGCCTCGGTGCGGTCGGCGGAGACCACCAGGGCCGCGAGCGCCGTGGTGAGGGGCACGGACGCGACCAGACCGATCGATCCCACCAGGGTCCGGACGATCTCCTCGGCGACCAGCTCGCTGTTGGCCACCGTCCCCATGCTGCTCTGGGCGATGGAGAAGAGCAGCAGCAGCGGGAGGGCGGCACCCGCGTAGGCGAGCACCAGTGTGTTCACGACCGAGGCGATGTGGTCCCGGCCGATCCGGATGCCGGCCCGGTAGAGGGCGCGCGGCCCCATGCCCGGATCGGCCTGCTTGAGCTCCCAGACCGCCGACGTCTGGGTGACCGTGACGTCGTCGAGCACACCGAGCGAACCGATGATCACCCCGGCCAGGAGCAGGCCGGACATGTCGATGTCCGGGTAGAGGCCGTGGATCAGGCCGGTGTTGTCGTCGGTGTTGCCGCTCAGCGAGGCCCAGTCGATGAACACCGAGCCGAGCAGACCGATCAGCAGCAGCGAGATCAGGGTCCCGAGCACCGCGACCGAGGTCCGGGCGGAGAGCCCGTGGCACATGTAGAGGGCGATCAGCATGATCGCACTCGATCCGACCACCGCCACGACCAGCGGATTCGACCCGTCGAGGATCGCCGGCAGGATGAAGAACGTCAGGATCAGGAAGCTCACGACCAGGGCGACGAGGGCCATCACGCCCTTCATCCGGCCGACCAGCACGACGGCGACCGCGAAGATCCCGGCGAGCACCGCCATCGGGAGCTTGCGGTTCACGTCGGTGACCGAGTACTGCAGGTCGCGCGGGGCGTCGGGGGCGTAGGCCACCACCACGCCCTGGCCCTCGTGCAGTTGGCGCGGTGCGTCGGGCTGCACGATCTCGGTGAACGTACGCCCCTTCTCCGGACCGCTGGTGACCTCGATGGTCGCCTTCCCGCAGTCGCCCTGCTGCGACCGGACCGCCTCGCGCCCCGTCGGCGTCGAGGTGCCGCCGGTCGGCGGCACCTGACCCGCGTTCACGGCGGCGCAGTCGACCTGCTCGACCGAGACGACCCTGCCCTGCTCGGTCTGCCGGTCGAAGCCCACGCCGGTGCGCTCGTGCGGCGGCGCGCCGCCGGGCCACAGGACCACCAGCCCGACCACGACCGCCGTGGCGAAGGGGATGAGGATGGCGGCGATGACCCTGCGCAGGTGCCGGGACACCGGTGTGGCGGGGCCGTGGCTGTGGCTGTGCCCGTGGGATCCGTGTGCCGGACCGTGCCCGTGCGAGGCATGCGCCGCGGCATGCTCGTGGGGGCCGCGATCGTGGTCGTGGCCGTGCGGCTCGGGGGTCTGTTGGGGGGAAGTCACCGACCGATCATCGCAAGAACGGCAGGGGCCCACTGTTCAGCACGCCAGGGATGACGCTAGCGTGGTGGCACCTTTGCACACGCGGGAGCTCGGAGCACCGGGCTGAGAGGGCGCTGATCACCGTACGAACGTACTGATGTACGTACGGGAGGAGGCTGCGCCGACCGCCGAACCTGTTACCGGGTAATGCCGGCGTAGGGAGATCGGTCTCATGACCATTCAGGATGCACGCACGCCTGCCTCCGAGCAGAACGACACCTCTGCCGACGGTGCTCGTACGCCGGGCTGGCACAAGGGATACGTCCAGGGCTCGCGCCCCGACCTCAGGGTGCCGGTCCGCCAGGTGCACCTCACCAACGGCAGGGACGTCACGCTGTACGACACGTCCGGCCCGTACACCGACCCGGGCGTCGACACCGACGTCCGGCGGGGCCTTGCGCCGCTGCGCGAGAACTGGATCATCTCGCGCGGCGACACCGAGGAGTACGCGGGCCGCCCGGCCCGGCCCGAGGACGACGGCATCAAGCACACCTCGCCGCGCGGCGGGGGACTCAAGAACCTCGACGCGGTCTTCCCCGGCCGCCCGCGCCTGCCCCGCCGCGGCCGTGACGGGCAGGCCGTGACCCAGCTCGCCTACGCTCGACGGGGGGAGATCACCCCGGAGATGGAGTACGTGGCGATCCGGGAGAACGTCTCCCCCGAGGTCGTGCGCGAGGAGATCGCCGCGGGCCGCGCGGTGCTCCCGGCGAACGTCAACCACCCGGAGATCGAGCCGATGATCATCGGCAAGCGGTTCCTGGTGAAGGTCAACGCCAACATCGGCAACTCCGCCGTCACCTCCTCCATCGAGGAGGAGGTGGAGAAGATGACCTGGGCCACCAAGTGGGGCGCCGACACGGTCATGGACCTGTCCACCGGCCGCAACATCCACACCACCCGCGAGTGGGTCCTGCGCAACTCCCCCGTGCCCATCGGCACCGTGCCGCTCTACCAGGCCCTGGAGAAGGTCGATGGCCGTGCCGAGGACCTGACCTGGGAGATCTACAAGGACACGGTCATCGAGCAGGCCGAGCAGGGCGTGGACTACATGACCGTGCACGCCGGCGTACTCCTGCCGTACGTGCCGCTCACCGCGCGCCGCAAGACCGGCATCGTCTCGCGCGGCGGCTCGATCATGGCCGCCTGGTGCCTCGCGCACCACCAGGAGAACTTCCTCTACACGCACTTCGAGGAGCTCTGCGAGATCCTCGCGACGTACGACGTCACCTACTCGCTGGGCGACGGGCTGCGCCCGGGGTCGATCGCGGACGCCAACGACGCGGCGCAGTTCGCCGAGCTGCGCACGCTGGGCGAGCTGAACACGATCGCCAAGCGGCACAACGTGCAGACGATGATCGAGGGCCCCGGGCACGTCCCGATGCACAAGATCAAGGAGAACATCGACCTCCAGCAGGAGATCTGCGAGGAGGCGCCGTTCTACACGCTCGGCCCGCTGACCACGGACGTCGCGCCCGCGTACGACCACATCACCTCCGGCATCGGCGCGGCCATGATCGCCTGGTGGGGGACGGCGATGCTCTGCTACGTCACGCCCAAGGAGCACCTGGGCCTGCCGAACCGCGACGACGTGAAGACCGGTGTCATCACCTACAAGATCGCGGCCCACGCGGCGGACCTCGCCAAGGGGCACCCGGGCGCGCAGGAGTGGGACGACGCGCTGTCGGACGCGCGCTTCGAGTTCCGCTGGGAGGACCAGTTCAACCTGGCGCTCGACCCGGACACCGCGCGGGAGTTCCACGACGAGACGCTGCCCGCGGAGCCCGCGAAGACCGCGCACTTCTGCTCGATGTGCGGTCCGAAGTTCTGCTCGATGAAGATCTCGCAGGACATCCGGCGGGAGCACGGCGGCGACCTGAAGGCGGACGAGATCGAGGCCGGAATGGCCGCGAAGTCGGCCGAGTTCGCGGCGACGGGCAACCGCGTGTACCTGCCGCTGGCGGACTGACCACCGCCGTCCGGTGACCGGGCCGGCCCGCGACCCCGGGGGAGTCGCGGGCCGGTGGCGCGTCAGGGGCCGGGGGAGCCGGTGGGCGGGGCGGTCGCGGCGAGGACGTCGCGGAGGAAGGGCAGGATGCCCCGTTCGAGGAGGGCGCGGCGCCAGGCCTCCCGGGCACGGGACAGCTCGTCGTCCGGTCCGGCCTCGCGCGGGCCGTCCGTGCTGACCTCGGCGGGGCTGTTGCGCAGGGCCGTCACGAGCAGCCCGGCGGCGGCGCCGAGCAGGCCGGCGGCGGCCACCGCGCCGAAGACCAGGCCGGCGGTGAGCAGTGTCGCCCCGAACGCCACGGTGGGGGCGATGGCGTGCAGCACCGCGCCGACCAGCAGGAAGATGGCCGCCGCGGCGCCCGCGAGGACGGGCACCATGACGGTCAGGATGGCGACGACGCCGGGGCCGTCTCCCGGGCGGTCCGAGGAGGCCGGGGGCGGGGCGCCGAGGGCGGCGCGGTGCTGCTCGCGGACCTTCACGAAGTGCTCGTACTCGCCGGCCGCCGCGCTGGTGACCAGGGTCGTCGCGTTCAGGGTCAGCGAGCGCAGCTGGGCGAGCGAGAGCCGGGTTCCCGCTCCGGCGAGATCCGGACGTGCGTGGGCGGTGCTCAGTGCGTCGTCGAGGACCCGCTCGTACTCGGCGCGGTCCTCGGTCAGCAGGTGCGGAGCCACGTTCATGTGCATCCCCCGATGCTCCGTAGGCCCGGATCAGCCGTGGGAAACGGTCGGTCGGGCGGAAACGGAGGAGAGCCTGCTACGGATGGCACGATGGTATTGCGGTCGTGCCACGCGCTGACAGGGAGTTTCCGGAATTCGCCTTCCCCGGATGCGGAGGGTTATGCGTCAGTCGTTCAGCGGGAGTTGGACGACCAGTAGCTTTCCGGCCATGGTCACTCCGCCGTCCATCGCGATCGCGAGACCCTCCGCGTACACGTGCGGTCCGTCGACGACAGGGCGCGCGTTGTCCTCGCCGTCCTCCGTGCCGACCTGGCCGAGGAGGTACGGGATGGGGCTGTGGCCGTGCACGATCCGGGAGCCGCCGTAGGTGGAGAGCAGCTCGTGGACGGCCTGCGGACCGCCCTCGTCGCGGAACGCGAAGCGCTTGGTGAACTTCCGGAAGACGTCCCAGACCTCGTCGGCGTCGTTCCGGTTGAGGATCTCGTGGACGGTGTCGTTGACGTCCTCGATGGTCTGGCCGTAGTCGAGGTACGCGGTGGTGTCGGAGTGGAGCAGCAGGTGGTCGTCCTCGCGCACGACGGCGTCGAGCCGGGACATCCACTGCAGATGGACGTCCTGGAGGCGGTCCATGTCGTGCTTCTGGCCGCCGTTGAGCAGCCAGGCGGCCTGGAAGGTGGCGGTGCCCGCGCCGGAGTTCACCGGGGTGTCGCCGAAGCGCTTGGCGCCGATGAGCAGCAGTTCGTGGTTGCCCATGAGGGCCTTGCAGTAGCCGCCGGCGGCGGCCGCCTCGGCGGACAGGCGCATGACGAGGTCGATGACGCCGATGCCGTCGGGGCCGCGGTCGGTGAAGTCGCCGAGGAACCAGAGGCGGGCGTTGCCGGCGGCCCAGCTGCCGTTCTCGTCGACGAGTCCCTGGGCGCGGAGGGCGGCGACGAGTTCGTCGAGGTAGCCGTGGACGTCGCCGACGACGAAGAGCGGTCCGGGGCCCTCGCCGCCGGCCGGGGCGGGCTCGGCGGCGGGCTCGGCCGCCACCGGGACCTGGACGGTGTCGCCGCGGCGGTTGATGACCGGGAGGTCGCGCTCGGTCGGCGTGTAGCCCTCGGGCATCTCGCCCTCGGGGAAGGCGTTGCCGGGGTGGCCGGTGGCGACGGAGACGATGGAGGAGCCCGCGGGCGCGGTGCCGGGGGCGTACGCGGGC
>NZ_RDBH01000114.1:375786-399781 GCF_008042145.1 Streptomyces sp. adm13(2018) | reverse complement strand
GTGGAGGGGTCCATGACTCAGGGGGCCGGGCAGGAGCCCGTGGCGCGCACGGCGACATTGCGCGACTTCCGCGTACCGCCGTACGCCCGCGTGCCCGTACAGGGCCACGCCGCCGACCCGACGACCACGGAGCCGCCGAGGGCGCCTGCGCCGACGGTGCGGATGCGGCCGGCTGGACGGTCACGGGTGCGTGCTCCGGGAGAGCGGGCTCGGCGGATGTCTGCACCGGCAGCGGCTCCGTGGTCGTCGGGTCGGCGGCGTGGCCCTGTACGGGCACGCGGGCGTACGGCGGTACGCGGAAGTCGCGCAATGTCGCCGTGCGCGCCACGGGCTCCTGCCCGGCCCCCTGAGTCATGGACCCCTCCACCACCGTCGCGATGCCCTGCACAGCGCGGACCGGCCTGGTCGGGGCGGTCCACGATGTCGTGCGCCCATCATAGGAATGAGGGTCCTCCTGTGTGACGCACCAGGGGTGGCGAATCCGGGTCCACTCCGGGTTCACCGGTTGTTTCGCC
Source organism: Streptomyces sp. adm13(2018) (assembly GCF_008042145.1). Lineage (GTDB taxonomy): Bacteria > Actinomycetota > Actinomycetes > Streptomycetales > Streptomycetaceae > Streptomyces. Next base: position 399,266 of record NZ_RDBH01000114.1, on the reverse strand, counting down.
CGAATTGAGAAGGTCGAGTAGGGGGGTTGGGCCGGTTCGGTGGCTGGTTTCGCCGCCCCCGCCCACGGGCAGGGAGGGGGACGGCGGACGCGTCGGCGCCGGTTGGCGGCGTGTCAGTCCTTCTCGGGCGACCGCGGAGGGCTGACGGTGGTGCGCGGTGAACGGCGCTGCGAGGACGTGCGGACGATGAGTTCGGTCGGTATCACCCGTTCGACCGGGCCGTCGGCGTCGATCCCCTCGATGGCGTCGATGAGGAGCTGGACGACGGCCGTGCCGATCCGGCGCGGTTTGAGCGAGAGCGTCGTGATGGGCGGTTCGGTGGTGGCGTAGACGGTCGACTCGCTGCAGCAGACCAGCAGCAGGTCGTCCGGGACGCGCAGCCCGTAGCGGCGCGCGGCCGCGAGGAGGTCGGTGCCGTTGGGGTCGAAGAGGCCGTAGACGGCGTCGGGCCGGTCCGGGCGGGCGAGCAGCCGGTCGGCCGCGACGGCGCCCGCGCACGGGTCGTGCGCCGGATAGGCCTCGTAGACGGGGTCCTGGCCGACCCGCTCGCACCAGTTGAGGTACGCGGTGGTGGACAGGCGGGTGTAGGTGTCGGTGGTGGTTCCGGTGAGGAGGCCGATGCGGCGGGCGCCGGCGTCGGCGAGGTGGTCGAGCAGATCGAGGACGGCGGCTTCGTGGTCGTTGTCGACCCAGGCGGTGACCGGGAGGGTGCCGGCGGGGCGTCCGTCCGAGACGACGGGCAGGCCCTGCCGGACCAGTTCGGTCACGACCGGGTCGTGGTCGGAGGGGTCGATGACGACGGTGCCGTCGAGGGCGACGTTCGACCAGACGTCATGGCGGGAGGTCGCGGGGAGGATGACCAGGGCGTAGCCCCGTGCGAGCGCCGCCGACGTGGCTGCTCTGGCCATCTCCGCGAAGTACGCGAATTCGGTGAAGGTGAAAGGTTCATCCCCGTACGTGGTCACGGTCAGGCCGATGAGTCCCGACTTCCCCGTCCGGAGCGTGCGGGCCGCCGCGGACGGGCGGTAGCCCAGCCGGTCGGCGACCTCGCGCACGTGCCGGCGGGTGGCGTCGGGGAGTCGGCCCTTGCCGTTGAGCGCGTCGGAGACAGTCGTGATGGAGACCCCGGCGGCGGCAACGTCCCGGATGCCCGCTCGGCCCTGCCGGCTTCCCCGGGTCTGTGCCCGGCTCACCTGGTGCTTCCCTGCTGCTGTCATGGCGAGCCGATAGTAGGGCGACGAGGGGCGGTTGGGCCGGTCGCATATGCAGGCGTTGACAGGCACGTTTCTGCATGGCCAGAAGGCGCCAAGAGGCAAGGAATCCAAGGTAGTTAGGGCCTTCACCATGGGACCTGGGGTTGCCGAACGGCGTAGGCCTGGCGTGGGGGCGAGGTCTCGAAGAGGTCTCAACTCACCTCTACGGGGGATGCGCGCCACGGCGCCCGCCACCAGCGCGCGCCACCCGGTCGCGCGCCCCCTCGGCCCGGGATCGTGACGGCGGGCGCCGCGGAGCCCGCGCGTGGGGCGGCTCCGCGGGGTGCGCTGCGGGTGGCGCGCAGGGGGCGGGCTCCGCGGCGCCCGCCGTCACGATCCCGGGCCGAGGGGGCGCGCCGCGCAGTGTGTCCCTCCTGTTGTCCACAGCCCATTCGCAGCGGCGGGGAATCCTCTTAAGGTGAGGAGCATTGGCGGTACGGACGGTCGAGGAGGCCACAGAGTGAGCGAGACCAGCGGGACCAGCGGCACGAGCACGGGCCCGAAGCTGCGCGCCGAGCTGGACGGCGTCCCCACCTACAAGCCGGGCAGGCCGGCGGCCGCGGGCGGGCCCGTGGCCTTCAAGCTGTCCTCCAACGAGAACCCGTACCCGCCGCTGCCCGGGGTCATGGAGTCCACGCTGGCCGCCGCCGCGCACTTCAACCGCTACCCGGACATGGCGTGCACCGGTCTGACCGAGGAGCTGGCGGATCGTTTCGGCGTGCCGGTCTCCCACCTGGCCACCGGCACCGGCTCGGTCGGCGTCGCCCAGTCGCTGCTCCAGTCCACCTCCGGCCCCGGCGACGAGGTCATCTACGCCTGGCGCTCCTTCGAGGCGTACCCGATCATCACGCAGATCAGCGGTGCCACCTCGGTGCAGGTCCCGCTGACCGAGGGCGAGGTGCACGACCTCGACGCGATGGCCGAGGCGATCACCGACCGGACTCGGCTGATCTTCGTCTGCAACCCCAACAACCCCACGGGCACCGCGGTGCGCCGGGCCGAGCTGGAGCGCTTCCTCGACCGGGTGCCCTCCGACGTCCTGGTCGTGATCGACGAGGCGTACCGCGAGTTCGTCCGTGACGCGGACATCCCGGACGGCATCGAGCTCTACCGCGACCGGCCGAACGTCGCCGTGCTGCGGACCTTCTCCAAGGCGTACGGCCTGGCGGGGCTGCGGGTCGGCTTCGCGGTCGCCCACGAGCCGGTGGCGGCGGCGCTGCGCAAGACGGCGGTGCCGTTCGGCGTGAGCCAGCTGGCGCAGGACGCGGCGGTGGCCTCGCTGCGGGCCGAGGACGAACTGCTCGGCCGGGTCGGCTCCCTGGTGGCCGAGCGCGAGCGGGTCTCCAAGGGGCTCGTGGAGCAGGGCTGGACCGTGGCGGACACCCAGGCGAACTTCGTCTGGCTGCGGCTCGGGGAGAAGACCCTGGACTTCGCGGCGGAGTGCGAGCGCCACGGGGTCGTGGTGCGGCCGTTCGCCGGTGAGGGCGTGCGCGTCACGATCGGCGAGTGCGAGGCGAACGACCTGTTCCTGAAGGCGGCGGAGGGCTTCCGCAAGGAGGTCTGACCGCCCGTGGTCTGCGGGCGTACGGTCCGGGTCCGGCGGCCGTACGGCACGGGTCCTGCGGCCGTACGGTCCGGGTCCGGCGGTCCGGGTTCGGTGGCAGGGCGTGACCGGGCGGGCGGCCGTACGGTCTCGGCCCTCCGCCCGTGGTCCCGCCCGTGGGCGCGCCCCCGCACTCCCCGCCCGCCGGTCTCAGTCGGCCGCGCGCTCCACCCGGATCGGGTCCCCGTCGCGGACGGTCGCCAGGATCCGGGGGTCGCCGTCGAGCGCGCCGAGGACGTTGCAGGGGCTGGCGAGCCGGCACTCGTCGCCCCGTGAGATCGGGGTGGGGCCGTACGGCAGGGCGAGCGCGTCGCCGTCCGTCCAGAACGCGACCGTGCCGGGATCGACGACCTGGCGCGCGCCGTCCTCGACGGCCACGGAGACCGGGGTGTCGAAGTAGACCTCCTCGCCCCAGGTCCGGGCGGTGGAGGAGATCGGAAGAGCCCCCGCGAGCGCCGCGCTCGTGGGGGTCTCCTCAAGGGTGGCCGTGGTGTGTCCGGCCGGCCAGACGATGCGTATCCGAAGGGTCATGCCCCGGATTCAACAAGATGTTGAAGGTTCTGGGAAGAGTCGGCCTTCACTAGGGGCCCCCGCATACAGGTACGGATTTCGTATGAGTGATAATGCTTGTGAATGTGAACGCGTTCACAAGCGTGTCCTGGTTCGTCCCGTCATGGGTGGGATCAACGGGGCAAACTGCCGATGATCACGGCGATGTAAGGAGAGAACGACGTGGACCTAGCTCTGGCGCCAGAGACCTTGGCGCGCTGGCAGTTCGGCATCACCACCGTCTACCACTTCCTCTTCGTCCCCCTGACGATCTCCCTCGCCGCCCTCACCGCCGGTCTCCAGACGGCATGGGTCCGGACGGAGAACGAGAAGTACCTCAGGGCGACCAAGTTCTGGGGCAAGCTCTTCCTGATCAACATCGCCATGGGCGTGGTCACCGGCATCGTGCAGGAGTTCCAGTTCGGCATGAACTGGTCCGACTACTCGCGCTTCGTCGGTGACATCTTCGGTGCGCCGCTGGCCTTCGAGGCGCTCATCGCCTTCTTCTTCGAGTCGACCTTCATCGGTCTGTGGATCTTCGGCTGGGACAAGCTCCCCAAGCGCATCCACCTCGCCTGCATCTGGATGGTGTCGATCGGCACGATCCTCTCCGCGTACTTCATCCTCGCGGCCAACTCCTGGATGCAGCACCCGGTGGGCTACCGGATCAACGAGGAGCGGGGTCGGGCCGAGCTCACCGACTTCTGGCAGGTGCTCACCCAGAACACCGCGCTCACCCAGTTCTTCCACACCATGACCGCGGCCTTCCTGGTCGGCGGCGCCTTCATGGTCGGCATCGCCGCCTTCCACCTGGCGCGCAAGAAGCACATCCCGGTGATGCGGACCTCGCTCCGGCTCGGCCTGATCACCCTGATCATCGCCGGCCTCGGCACCGCCATCAGCGGTGACCTGCTCGGCAAGGTCATGTTCAAGCAGCAGCCCATGAAGATGGCCGCCGCCGAGGCCCTCTGGGACGGCGAGGCGCCCGCTCCGTTCTCGATCTTCGCGTACGGCGATGTCGACAAGGGCCACAACAAGGTGGCCATCGAGATCCCGGGCCTGCTCTCGTTCCTGGCGAACGACGACTTCAGCTCGTACGTTCCGGGCATCAACGACATCAACAAGGCCGAGCAGGAGAAGTTCGGCCCCGGCGACTACCGGCCCAACATCCCGGTCGCCTACTGGGGCTTCCGCTGGATGATCGGCTTCGGCATGGCCTCGCTGACCATCGGGATGATCGGCCTCTGGCTGACCCGCAAGAAGTTCATGCTGGCACCGGGACTGAGGACCGGTGAGGACGAAGTGCCGAACCTGGTCCTGTTCAAGCGGAAGGCGCTCAGCCCCCGCCTGGGCAGGTGGTACTGGATCGTGGCCCTCTGGACCATGGCGTTCCCGCTGATCGCCAACTCGTGGGGCTGGATCTTCACCGAGATGGGCCGCCAGCCCTGGGTCGTCTACGGCGTGCTGCGGACCCGGGACGCGGTCTCCCCCGGCACCACCACGGCCGAGGTGCTCACCTCGATGATCGTCTTCACCGCGCTCTACGCCGTGCTCGCCGTGATCGAGGTCAAGCTCCTCGTGAAGTACATCAAGGCCGGCCCGCCGGAGCTCACCGACGACGACCTCAACCCGCCCACCAAGATCGGCGGGGACCTTCGTGACCCCGACCGCCCCATGGCCTTCTCGTACTGAGGCTCAGGAGATCGAGGCATGGAACTCCACGACGTCTGGTTCGTACTCATCGCCGTCCTCTGGATCGGCTACTTCTTCCTCGAAGGCTTCGACTTCGGGGTCGGCATCCTCACCAAGCTGCTCGCCCGCGACCGGCCCGAGAAGCGGGTCCTCATCAACACCATCGGACCCGTCTGGGACGGCAACGAGGTGTGGCTGCTCACCGCGGGCGGCGCGACCTTCGCCGCGTTCCCCGAGTGGTACGCGACGCTCTTCTCCGGCTTCTACCTGCCCCTGCTGATCATCCTGGTCTGTCTGATCGTCCGGGGCGTCGCTTTCGAGTACCGGGCGAAGCGGCCCGAGGAGAAGTGGCAGCGCAACTGGGAGCAGGCCATCTTCTGGACCTCGCTCATCCCCGCGTTCCTCTGGGGCGTGGCCTTCGCCAACATCGTCCGCGGTGTGAAGATCGACGCGGACATGGAGTTCGTCGGGAGCTTCTGGGAACTGCTCAACCCGTACGCGCTCCTCGGCGGCCTGGTCACGCTCACCCTCTTCACCTTCCACGGCGCGGTCTTCGTCTCCCTCAAGACCGTCGGCGACATCCGGACCCGGGCACGGGCGCTCGCGCTCAAGCTGGGCCTGGTCACGGCGGTGGCCGCGGTCGGCTTCCTGCTCTGGACCCAGCTCGACACGGGCGACGGCTGGAGCCTCGCGGCGATGCTCGTCGCCGTGGTGGCCCTGGTCGGGGCGATCGTTGCGATCAAGGCGGGGCGCGAGGGCTGGTCGTTCGCCCTCTCCGGCGTCACCATCACCGCCGCCGTGGCGATGCTCTTCCTCGCACTCTTCCCGGACGTCATGCCGTCTTCACTCGACCCGGAGTGGAGTCTTACCGTGACGAACGCGTCGTCGAGCCCGTACACGCTCAAGATCATGACCTGGTGTGCGGCGATCGCGACCCCGCTGGTGCTGCTCTACCAGAGCTGGACCTACTGGGTGTTCCGCAAGCGGATCGGTACGCAGCACATCGCCGGGACCCACTAGCCGGCCCTCTCCAGGGAGCATGTTTCACGTGAAACCGATCGATCCGCGCCTGCTCCGGTACGCCAGGGCCACCCGTCTCTTCCTGATCGCGGTCGTCGGCCTCGGCCTGGTCGGGGCGGTGCTGGTCATCGCCCAGGCGATGCTCATCGCCGAGATCGTGGTGGGGTCCTTCCAGAAGGGCCAGTCGGTTTCCACCCTGACCACCCCCCTGCTGCTGCTCGTGGGCATCGCGGCGGCACGGGGGCTGGTCTCCTGGCTGACCGAGCTCGCCGCCCACCGGGCGAGCGCGGCGGTCAAGTCCGAACTCCGCGGCCGGCTCCTCGCCCGCGCCGCCGCCCTCGGACCGGGCTGGCTGAGTGGCCGGCGGACCGGCTCGCTCATCGCCCTCGCCACGCGCGGAGTCGACGCCCTCGACGACTACTTCGCCCGCTATCTGCCCCAGCTCGGGCTCGCGGTCGTGGTCCCCGTGGCCGTGCTGGCCCGGATCGTCACCGAGGACTGGGTGTCGGCTGCGATCATCGTGGTCACCCTGCCGCTCATCCCGGTCTTCATGATCCTCATCGGCTGGTACACCCAGGCGCGGATGGACCGGCAGTGGAAGCTGCTCTCCCGGCTCTCCGGGCACTTCCTGGACGTGGTGGCCGGGCTGCCCACCCTCAAGATCTTCGGCCGGGCGAAGGCCCAGGCCGAGTCGATCCGCGCGATCACCTCGGAGTACCGCCGGGCGACCATGCGCACCCTGCGGATCGCCTTCCTCTCCTCCTTCGCCCTGGAACTCCTCGCGACGCTGTCCGTCGCGCTCGTCGCCGTGACCATCGGCATGCGGCTCGTCCACGGCGAACTGGACCTGTACACCGGTCTCGTCATCCTGATCCTGGCGCCCGAGGCGTATCTGCCGCTGCGGCAGGTCGGCGCGCAGTTCCACGCGGCGGCGGAAGGGCTCGCCGCGGCGGAGGAGATCTTCGACGTCCTGGAGGAGCCGGTACGGGACGGGGGCGACCGTCCGGCACCGCCGTCCGTACGGCTGGAGCTGCGGGACGTGACGGTGCGCCACGCCGGGCGCGCCGAGCCCTCGCTGGACGCGATGCACCTGACGGTCGAGCCGGGGGAGACGGTGGCCCTGGTCGGGCCGAGCGGGGCCGGGAAGTCGACCCTCCTCGACGTCGTCCTCGGCTTCGCCGTGCCGGAGGACGGCGGTTCCGTACGGGTCGGCGGCGAACCCCTCGCCTCGCTGGACCCGGAGGCCTGGCGGTCGCGGATCGCCTGGGTGCCGCAGCGGCCCCACCTCTTCGCCGGGACGATCGCCGAGAACGTACGCCTCGCCCGCCCGGACGCCTCGGACGAGGCCGTACGCGACGCACTGCGGGACGCCGGGGCGGACGGGTTCGTGGCGGAGCTGCCGCGGGGACTCGACACCCCGCTCGGGGAGGACGGCGCCGGACTCTCGGCGGGCCAGCGGCAGCGGCTGGCGCTGGCGCGGGGCTTCCTCGCCGACCGGCCGGTGCTGCTGCTCGACGAACCGACGGCGGCGCTGGACGGCGAGACGGAGGCGGGGATCGTCGACGCGGTCCGCCGGCTTGCGGCGGGGCGGACGGTGCTGCTGGTCGCCCATCGGCCGGCACTGCTCGCGGTCGCGGACCGGGTGGTGACGGTCGGCGGCGCCGCGTCCGGCGGCGACGCGCCCGGCAGTGCGGCGTCGGACGTCGGGCGCCCGGAGCGGGCGGAGGCGGCGGTCCGGGACGGCGGGGCGGCCGGGACCGACCTCGACACGGCGTCCCGCCCAGAGGGACTCGCGGAGCCCTCCCCCGCCACCGGGACGTCGGTCCTCGCGCGGGTGCGGACGATGGCCGGGGAACTCAGGGGACGAATGGGGCTCGCCCTGCTCCTCGGAAGCCTGGCGCTCGGCTCCGCCGTGGGACTCATGGCCGTGTCCGGATGGCTCATCTCGCGTGCCTCCGAACAGCCGCCCGTGCTCTATCTGATGATGGCCGTCACGGCCACGCGCGCCTTCGGCATCGGCCGGGCCGTCTTCCGGTACGCCGAGCGGCTCGTCTCGCACGACGCCGTCCTGCGGATGCTGGCCGAACTCCGGGTCTCCGTCTTCCGGCGGCTGGAGCGGATCGCGCCCGCCGGGCTGCGCCGCACCCGCCGCGGCGACCTGCTCTCCCGGCTCGTCCAGGACGTCGACGCGCTCCAGGACTACTGGCTCCGCTGGCTGCTGCCGGCCGGAGCCGCGCTCCTCGTGGGAATCGCCTCCGTCGGGTTCACCGCCTGGCTGCTCCCCGAGGCCGGCGCCGTCCTCGCCGTGGGCCTGCTCGTCGCGGGCGTCCTCGTGCCGACGGTCAGCGGAACGCTGGCCCGCCGTGCCGAACGCCGGCTGGCCCCCGCCCGCGGCGCCCTCGCGACCGCTGTGGCCGACCTGCTGCGCGGCTGCGCCGAGCTGACCGTGGCCGGCGCGCTGCGGAACAGGATCGAACGGACGCGGGCCGCCGACCGCACCCTCACCGGCATCGCCTCCCGGCAGGCCGCGGCCGCCGCACTCGGCGCCGGACTCTCCGCCCTGGTCTGCGGCGCGACGGTCGCGGCCGCCGCGGCCGTCGGCGTCCAGGCCGTGGCGGACGGACGGCTCGCCGGGGTCGCCCTCGCCGTGGTCGTCCTCACCCCGCTCGCCGCCTTCGAGGCCGTCACCGGCCTGCCGCTCGCCGTCCAGTACCGCCAGCGGGTCAGGCACAGCGCCGAGCGGGTCTTCGAGGTGCTCGACGCGCCCGTCCCCGTCCACGAGCCGGCCCGGCCCGAGACTCCCCCGGCGAGTCCCTTCCCGCTGGAGCTCTCCGGGCTCTCCGCCCGGCACGCCGGTCAGGACAGGGAGGCGCTCGCCGGCTTCCGGCTCACCCTGGAGGCCGGCCGCCGGGTCGCCGTCGTCGGGGCCTCGGGCTCCGGCAAGACCACCCTCGCCCAGGTGCTGCTGCGGTTCCTGGACGTGGAGTCCGGCACGTACCGGCTGGGCGGGGTGCCCGCCTGGGAACTCGACGGCGACGCGGTCCGGCGGCTCGTCGGCCTCTGCGCCCAGGACGCCCACCTCTTCGACAGCTCCGTCCGGGAGAACCTGCGGCTCGCCCGGACCGGCGCGAGCGACGGGGAACTCCGCGAGGCACTGGGCCGGGCCCGGCTGCTCGACTGGGTCGACGGACTGCCGCAGGGGCTCGACACCCTCGTGGGCGAACACGGCTCCCGGCTCTCCGGCGGACAGCGCCAGCGCCTGGCCCTGGCCCGCGCGCTGCTCGCCGACTTCCCCGTCCTCGTCCTCGACGAACCGGCCGAGCACCTGGACCTGGCCACCGCCGACGCGCTCACCGACGATCTGCTCCGGGCCACCGAAGGCCGGACGACCGTCCTCATCACCCACCGGCTCCACGGACTCGACGCGGTCGACGAGGTCCTCGTCCTCGACGGGGGCAGAACCGTGCAGCGCGGCCCATACGCGGAGCTCGCCGAGGCCGACGGACCGCTGCGCCGGATGCTGGAACAGGAGCGGGAGACCGATCTGCTGGCCGTCGGCGCGGGCGCGGCGGCGACCCTCGGCGGCGACCGGGAACCGCTCGTGCCCTGACCCCGGGCGCCGCCTGACTTTTCTCGCCAAATAGGACTAACTAGGCTCAAGCCCATGACCGCCGCAGCGTCCGACGCCCCGGACCCCCTGGAAGCCGCCACCCAGGCCACCCGCAGCCTCCAGGGGCTGTCCACGGAGCTCACCGCCCGCGTTCCGCAGCTCCTCGAAGCCATGCGCTCGGTGGGCACGGGGCTCGAACTGCACTCCACCCTGGACCGCATCTGCGAGACCGCCGCCGAACTCGCCGACGCCCGCTACGCCGCCATCGGCGTCGTCGACGAGGAGGGCAAGGGCCTCTCCGACTTCGTCACCTTCGGCGTCGACGAGGAGGTGGCCCGCCGGATCGGGCGCCGGCCCGACGGGCACGCCGGGCTGCTCGGCGCGCTCATCCGCGACCCGCAGACGATCCGCCTCGCCGACCTCTCCGCCGATCCGCGCGCCGCGGGCTTCCCGCCCGGACATCCGCCGATGCGAAGCTTCCTCGGGGTGCCCATCCGGGTCCAGGGCGAGATCTTCGGCAATCTGTACCTCGCCGAGAAGCGCGGGGGCGACGACTTCAACGACTACGACGTCCACATGGTCCGGGTGCTCGCCACCGAGGCGGGCATCGCCATCGGCAACGCGCGTCTGTACGAGGCCGCCCGCCAGCGCGAGCGGTGGATCGACGGCTCCGTGGCCGTCACCACCGCGCTGCTCTCCGGCGGCGACGCGGACGACGCCCTCACCGTCGTCGCCGAGCAGGCCCGCCGTCTTGCCGACGCCGACGCGGGGATCGTGCTGTTGCCCTCCGAGGACGGCGGCCTGGAGGTCGTCGCCGTCTCCTCGCCCCGGCCCGTGAAGTCGCTCGGCGTGGTGATCCCGCCGGAGAGCGCCGTGGTGCAGCGGCTCCTGGAGGGGGAGGCGGTCTTCGTGGCGGACGCCTCCGCCGACCCCCGCATGATCAGCCGGCTGACCTCCTCGTACGGCCCCAGCATGATGCTGCCGCTGCAGAGCGGCGGGCGGGTGCTGGGCGCGCTCGCCACGCCCCGGCTGCGGGGCGGGCGCCCGTTCACCGAGACGGAGCGGACGCTGGCCACCCAGTTCGCCTCGCAGGCGGCGCTGGCCCTGATGATGGCCGACGCCCAGCGGGACCGGGAGCGCCTCGCGGTGTACGAGGACCGCGACCGGATCGCGCGTGATCTGCACGATCTCGTCATCCAGCGGCTCTTCGCCACCGGCATGATGCTGGAGAGCGCCCAGCGCCGTTCGATCGTGCCGGCGGTGCGCGAGGGCGTCGGCAAGGCCGTGGACGAGCTGGACGTGACCATCCAGGAGATCCGTACGGCGATCTTCGCGCTCCAGCAGGGCCCCGCGGAGGCCCCGTCGGGGCTGCGGACCCGGGTCCTGCGGGAGATCAACATGGCGGCCGTGCCGCTCGGCTTCAAGCCCGCGCACCGCTTCCTCGGCGCGATCGACGCGACGGTCGGCGAGCTCACCGGCAAGAACCTCATCGCCGCCCTGCGCGAGGCGCTGTCCAACGCCTTCCGGCACGCGGAGGCGAGCCGGATCGAGGTGGTCGTCGATGCCGGGGTGACCCTGCCCGACGGTTCCGCCGGGGTGCGGCTGGAGGTCGCCGACGACGGCATCGGGCTCCCGGCGGGCGGGCGCCGCAGCGGACTGCGCAATCTGGCGCGGCGGGCCGAGTCGCTGGGCGGGGCGAGCTGGTGCGGCCCCGGCATCGGGGAGGACGGCGGCGGGACGACGGTGGTGTGGGAGGCGCCGCTGTAGGGGCGGGGTCCGCCTCAGCCCCGCGGTGTCGCGGATCCCCCAGCCCTGTGGTGCCGCGGAATCCCCCCAGCCGCGTGGTGCCGCGTGATCCCGCTTCAGCCCCGGTGCCGCGGGGTTCCCTCTCAGCCCCGCGGTGTCGCCGTTCCGGCGGCGCGCAGCGCGTCCGAGACCAGTTGCTCGATGACGACGGCGACCCCGTCCTCGTTGTTGCCGACCGTACGGCCGGAGGCGGCGGCGATCACGTCGGGGTGGGACTGGCCCATCGCGTACGAGCGGCCCGCCCAGCTCAGCATCTCGATGTCGTTGGGCATGTCGCCGAAGGCGGCGACCTCGTCGGCGGTGATGCCCCGCTCGGCGCAGCAGAAGGCCAGGGTGGAGGCCTTGGAGACACCGAGGCCGCTGATCTCGATGAGGGCGGTGGGGCCCGAGCGGGTGAAGGAGGCCCGGTGCCCGGCGGCCTCCCGGGCCAGGGTCAGGAACACGTCGGGGTCGAGGTCCGGGTGCTTGGCGAGCAGCTTGAGGACGGGGGCCGCGGCCCCGGGCGTCTCCTCGAAGAGGAGCTTCTCGGCGGTGGCGACGCTCGCCCCGGGGTCGAGGTGGAACGGCGGGTAGTGCGGTTCGTAGTGGATCCCGGTGGTGAGCTCGACCGCGAAGGAGGTGCCGGGCGCCGCGGCGCGCACGGCTGTGACGACGTCCAGGGCGGCCTGCCGCTCCAGCGGGTGCACCTCCAGGAAGGTGCCTCCGGAGTGCAGGTCGACCACGGCGGCGCCGTTGGCGCAGATCGCGAGGCCGTGGCCGTGGACGTGGTCGCTGACGACGTCCATCCAGCGGGCCGGGCGGCCGGTGACGAAGAAGACCTCGATCCCGGCCCGCTCGGCGGCGGCGAGGGCGGCGATCGTGCGCTCGGACAGGGTCTTGTCGTCGCGCAGCAGCGTGCCGTCGAGATCGGTGGCGATCAGCCGGACCGTCGGGGCGGGCGTGCGCGGGGATCGGGGAGAGGTCACCGCACCATTCTTCCGCACCGAACGCACGGGCGTGCGGGGAGCCGCACATATGAGTGGCCGGTTTCGCGCGACGGGCCGTCCCCGGCTGCCGCCGGCTTACGCCCCGACGTGGCCGTAAACGTCCGTTCGTTTTCGGGCTGACGGGGAAGATCCCAGGGAGCTGATGACGTCTCGAGGGGGGCGGAGCATGGGCTCGGGCCGGAGAAACGACGAGTGCGACTCCTGCGGCGTGCCGTACGGGACGTGGGTCCCGAGTCTCGGCATGGCCCTCTGCCCCGGGTGCGAGGGGCGGGGCGCGGCGCGGCCGGTACGGGACCCGGTGCTGGTCGGCGATGTCCTCGCGGGTCTGGTCGATGCCGCGTCGTTCGCGGTGCGGGACGGCGGCGCCGTCCGGGACGCCTGGTGCGACGAAGCGATGAGGGACACCCCGCGCCTGGCCTTCGCCGTACCGGAGCCCCGGTCCGGAGGGTCGGTGTCGGATCCCCGGTCCGGGGGGTCGCCGTGGGATCCCCGCTCCGGAGGGTCGGTGCCGGAGCCGCGTTCCGGGGGTTCCGCGCCGCGTGCCGTGGGGCCGGCCATCTCCGCCTGTCGGCGGTGCGGGGGCCGGGGTGTCTGGTACCGGACGGCGCAGGGCCGCTGGATCATGATCGAGCCCGGTGAACTGGCGTCCGCCGCCGTTCCGGCCGGCAGCCGCTGGCAGCTCGTGGGGGACGGGACCGTGGTCCGGTCCGGGTCCGCCGCGCCGTCCGACAGATGCCGGGTCGGTCATGCCGACGTCTGCGCGGCGGGACCGGAACCGGTCGGCTCCCCCGTCCTGCTGGCGCTGTGGCGGGGCCACGCCCGGCGGATCGCCTGATCCGGGCCCCGGCGCCGGCACCGTACCGTCAGCCCAGCTGGGCGGGCGCCTCCGCGGCGATCCGCTCGAACACCCGCTGGTCGGCGGCGAAGTCCGAGTCCGGGATGGGCCAGTGGAGCACGAGTTCGGTGAAGCCGAGCTCGCGGTGGCGCCCCGCGAAGTCCACGAACGCGTCGACGGACTCCAGCGGCCGGCCGCGATCCGGGGTGAAGCCCGTCAGCAGGACCTTGTCGAGCTCGGCCACCTCGCGTCCGGTCTCGGCGCAGGCCTTGCCGAGCCTCTCGAGCTGGCCGCGCAGCGCCGCCACCGACTCTTCGGGGGTGCCGGTCTCGTAGATCTTCGGGTCGCCCGTGGTCACCCACGCCTGGCCGTGGCGGGCCGCCAGCCTCAGGCCGCGGGGACCGGTCGCCGCGACCGCGAACGGCAGCCGCGGGCGCTGGACGCAGCCGGGGATGTTCCGGGCCTCGTCCGCCGAGTAGAAGGTGCCCCGATGGGTGACCGCGTCCTCGGTGAGGAGCCGGTCGAGCAGCGGCACGAACTCGGCGAAGCGGTCGGCGCGCTCCTTCGGCGTCCACGGCTCCTGCCCCAGCACGGTGGCGTCGAAGCCGTTGCCGCCCGCGCCGATGCCGAGCGTGACGCGTCCGCCGGAGACGTCGTCGAGCGTGATCAGCTCCTTGGCGAGCGTCACCGGATGGCGGAAGTTCGGCGAGGTCACCAGGGTGCCGAGGCGGATCCGGGTGGTGGCCGCGGCTGCTGCCGTGAGGGTGGGCAGCGCCCCGAACCACGGGCCGTCACGGAAGGTCCGCCAGGACAGGTGGTCGTAGGTGTAGGCGGCGTGGAAGCCGAGGTCTTCGGCCCGCTGCCAGGTCTTCTGCCCCTCGCTCCATCGGTGGATGGGGAGGATCACCGTACTCAAGCGCATGACCGCCACGATACGCGCGGGCGGATCAGCGGACGTTGCGGTTCATCCAGGGGGTGAGGGAGGCGCCCGGGACGAGTTCCTTGTACGTCTCGTCGCCCGGCAGCGGGACGACGAGCCACCAGCCGGGCGGGAAGAAGCGCCCCTTCACATGGGCGAGGCCGCCGTGGACGGCGCGGACGAAGGCGGGCACGGCGTCGCGGGGGACGTCCGCGAACTCGATGCCCTCGACGATGATCCGGGCGTCGTCCTCGGGGAAGATCTGGACCGTGACGGCGGGCGAGCCGCCGAGTTCGACGTAGGCCTCGTGCGGGAGCGAGCCGTCGTCGTCGAGGACGGCGAACGCGTCCGCGGACGTGCGGCGGGACGTCCGGTCGGCGCCGATGTCGTCGGTCACCGTCATCTCCAGGTGGAACTCCCGGGCGAGCTCGCGGATTGCGACGACGGCTGCTTCGGTGCTGGGCAGATGCGGGTGGGCCATGGGAACGATCATGCCTCAGCGCCGTCGGGACCCGGCGGGCCAGTGGGCCGGGGGGGCCGGCGAGTAAGCGGCCGGGCTCAGTCGGGGAGACGGAGGAACTCCGGCGGGACGGTGTCCGCGAGCCAGACCCCGTTGGCACTGACGCGGAAGACGTGTCCGGCCCGGTGCATGGCGCCGGCGTCGACGGGGATCACGACCGGCCGGCCGCGGCGGGCGCCGACCCGGGTCGCGGTCTCCCGGTCGGGGGAGAGGTGCACATGGTGGCGGGCCATGGGGCGCAGCCCCTCCGTCCGGATCGCGGGGAGCACGGCGGCGACCGTACCGTGGTAGAGGTACGCGGGCGGTTCCGCCGGCGGCAGGTCGAGGTCCACCTCGACGGTGTGGCCCTGGCTGGCGCGGATGCGGGTGCCCTCGACGGCGAAGCGCTTCTTGTCGTTGGTCGCGACGACGTGGTCGAGTTCGGCGCGGGTGATCGGCAGGCCGTTCCGGGCGAGGGCGGCGAGCAGGGTGTCGATCTCGGTCCAGCCCTGCGGGTCCAGGACGAGGCCGATGCGCTCGGGCTGGTGGCGCAGATGCTTCGACAGGTACTTCGAGATGCGCACCGTGCGGCGCTCGTCCGGTGGCTGGGGCCGGGGTTGCTCCCGGGACGGGTCTCGGGGTTGGTCTCGGGTCATTCCGTCAGGATGACGGAGTGCCGATCGCCGATCCATTGATTTTGGTACACAGGTTTGATCCACAGCCAAAGCGAGTTATCCACAGGGTAGTTGGCAATTCTGTGGACAACGCAGCTGTGATTTCAGGTGAATTGGTAAAATCATCCATTGATGTGGCGACTTGAGGCAAGATAGTCCAATGTCCGCTTGTGTACCTCGCGTTCGGCTGCGGCCGTGACGAAGGCGGCGACCCCCTCCGGGCCGACGAGATCCTGAACGGCCCGCACCGTCGCGGCCGGTAGCGCGACCGGCCGCGGCTCGTCGTCCCGCGCCGGCGGCGCGTCCGGCGACAGATGGAGCTGGAGGTGCCGGGTGGCCAAGAGCCGCATGGCCCGCGCCAGTTCGGCGTCCACCGTCTGCTGGGCCAGCGGCCGGAGACGGCGGACCATCGTCGCCGCCTCGTGCGCGTCCGCGTCCGTCGGCGGCCGGTGCTCCAGATAGCGGGCGAAGACGTGCTCGGTGGTGAACTCCAGGAAGCGGGACGCTATGTGCTCCACCTGGCCCCTAAGTTCCCGCAGATGCCCGGTGATTGCGCCGAGCGGCACGCCCGACGCGTACAACTCGGCTGCCACGGCCAGCTCCTGGGGGCTCGGTACGAGGTACTCCTCCGTCTCCCGGCCCGGCAGCGGCTCCAGTACGCCGAGCTCGACGGCCTCCAGGACGGCCGCCTCGTCGGGGGTGCCCCCGAAGCGGGCCTCCAGCTCGGCCCGGGAGATCCGGTCGGCCTGCTCGTCCGTCCACGGACCGTGCACCTCGGCGACGAGGCCGAGCACCCCGCCGAGCCCACGACCCGTGTCCCAGGCCTCCAGGAGCTCCTTGATCGAGGCCAGGGTGTAGCCCCGGTCGAGGAGGTCGGCGATCTGCCGGAGCCGCGCGAGGTGCGCGTCCCCGTACACGTTCGACCGACCCCGCCGCTCCGGGCGGGGCAGCAGCCCGCGGTCCTGGTAGGCGCGGATCGTGCGGACCGTGGCCCCGCTGTGGTGGGCGAGATCCTCGATCCGGTACTCCGGCTGTGCTGACTGCTCGGACAAACCCGCTCCCACCGACCGCTCGCTCCGCCCCACCGCCGCGGGGCCCCTGTGCAGGCCACCGATCGTACGACCGCCGCGTGGCGAGGGACCCCGCGCGGTCCGTCCGCTACGCCGGCGGCTGCCACCGCGCGAAGGCCCGCAGGGCGCCGGGGCTGAGCCGCGACAGGAGGTGCGCGCCCCGCGCCTCGGGGGTCACCGGGACGACCGCGCGGTTGTGCAGGACCGCCGCCAGGATCGCGTCCGCGACCTTCTCCGGCGGGAAGTTGCGCAGCCCGTACAGCCGGGAGGCCTTCCCCTGACGCCGCTTCTCCTCCGCCTCGTCGGTGACGCCCGCGAACCGCGCCGTGGCCGTGATGTTGGTGTTGACGATGCCGGGGCATATCGCGGAGACCCCGATGCCCTGCTCGGCCAGTTCGGCGCGCAGGCACTCGCTCAGCATCAGCACCGCGGCCTTCGAGGTGCTGTACGCCGGCAGGGCCCGGGAGGGCTGGAACGCGGCGGCGGACGCGGTGTTGACGATGTGGCCGCCCTGGCCGCGGGCCGTCATCTGCGCGCCGAAGACCCGGGATCCGTGGATCACGCCCCACAGGTTGACGTCGAGGACCCGCTTCCACTCCTCGGCGGTCGTGTCGAAGAAGGACCCGGTGAGCCCGATCCCCGCGTTGTTGACGAGGACGTCGACGACTCCGTACTCGCTCGCCACCTTGGCGGCGAGCTTCTCCATGGCCTGCTCGTCGGCGACGTCGACGGTCTCGCCCCAGGCCTCGGGGGCCCCGATCAGCCGGGCCATCTCGGCCGTGCGGACCGCGCCCTCGGTGTCCCGGTCGACGGCCACGACGCGGGCCCCGGCCTCCGCGAAGGCGAAGGCGGTGGCGCGTCCGATGCCGCTGGCGGCGCCGGTCACCAGGACCAGCTGCCCGCCGAACCGCTCCGCGTACGCCGGCTTCACCCCGCTCCGCGCCGCCGTCGCCGCGCCGGGCGCGGGAGCCCGGGTCGCCGGGTCCTCGTGGGCCCGGACGAAGTCGCCGATCCAGGCGGACAGCTGGTCGGGCCGGGTGCGGGGCACCCAGTGCTTCGCGGGCAGCGTGCGCCGGGTCAGGTCCGGCACCCAGTCGCCCAGGTCGTCGTAGAGCCGCTCGGAGAGGAAGGCGTCGCCGGTCGGGGTGATCAGCTGTACGGGCGCGTGCGCGTACGCGTCGGGGCGCGGCCGGGCGAGGCGGGACCGGATGTTGTCCCGGTAGAGCCAGGCGCCGTGTGCCGCGTCGCTCGGCAGCGACGGGGTCGGGTAGTCGCCGGCCGGGACCTTCTCGACGCGCTCCAGGATCCGCGGCCAGCGCTTGCCGAGCGGGCCGCGCCAGGCGAGCTCCGGCAGGACGGGGGTGTGCAGCATGTACACGTACCAGGACTTGGCCCCCTGGCCGAGGAGCTGACCGATCCGGCGCGGGGTGGGCCGGCTCATCCGCCGCTTGATCCAGTGCCCGAAGTGGTCGAGGGAGGGCCCCGACATCGAGGTGAAGGAGGCGATCCGGCCCTCGGTGCGCGGGACGGTCACGAACTCCCAGGACTGCACCGAGCCCCAGTCGTGGCCGACGAGGTGGACCGGCCGGTCGGGGCTGACGGCGTCGGCGACCGCGAGGAAGTCGTCCGTCAGCTTCTCCAGGGTGAAGCCGCCGCGCAGCGGCGCCGGGGCCGTCGAGCGGCCGTGGCCGCGGATGTCGTAGAGGACGACGTGGAAGTCCTCGGCGAGCCGGCCGGCGACCTCCGACCACACCTCCTTGGAGTCCGGGTAGCCGTGCACGAGCAGCACGGTGGGCCTGCCCGCCTCGCCGAGCTCGGCGACGCACAGTTCTATCCCGCCCGTACGGACCCAGCGCTCCCGCGCTCCGTTCAGCCCCGCCATCAGACCGCTCCCTCGTTCCAGCGCCGCACGTGCGGCAGATCGTCGTCCAGCCAGAACGCGCTCTGCTCGGGATCCTCGGAGTCGGTGACGACCAGGATCTCCTCGAACTTCGCGCCCGTACCCCGGAATCCGAGGTGCGGCTCGACCGCCCACAGGCCCGGCTGCGGAGGGTGGTCGGAGAAGGTGTACGGCGACCAGAGCGGCGACCAGCCGTCCCGGTGGCCGTGCAGGGCGTCGCTCGCGAGGCCCTTGAGCGCCTGGGTGCCGAAGCCGAAGACGGTCGGCGACCAGCGGCGCTCCTTCACCCGGTCGATCTTGTGGGCGATGACGCCGAAGGGGTAGGCCCGGTGCCGGTTCGCGTACCCCTGGCGGACCATGAGGCGGTCGACGTCCTGGTAGATCTCGCGGAGCGTGCGGCGCTCGCGCACCTCGCGCAGGATCAGCTCGCGGTGCTCCCGGAGATCGGCGAGCAGCTTGTCGTGCAGCGGGTCGAGGCCGAGGCAGCCGCTGTAGCCGATGTCGGCCGTGAACCCCTTGAACACCGGGGCCATGTCGAGGATGAACGGCATCCCCGGCTCCAGGCGCCGGTTCGTCGGGAAGAACTGCAGCGGGATCCTGAAGTCGGTGAAGGCGGTGCGGTCCCCGAACCAGGCGAACGGCCGGTGGAACCAGTCCCGCACCCCCCGCTCGTACAGCCACTCGCGCTGCATCCGGGCGGCCTCGCGCTCGGTGACGCCCGGCTTGAGCTGAGCCGCGACGGCCTCCGCGCACGCGTAGGAGAGCCGCTGCACTTCTCTGAACCCCCGCAGCTCCGCGGAGAGTTCGCCTGTCACTGGTGAGGCCATGCCACCCGCCGTCCCGTGTGAGCGCCCGACTGCGCTACGCGTCCGTAACTTGACACCGATGAATGTGACAATGCTCGGCGGCTGCGTCAAGGGGTCTGACGGCGCCCTGTGGAGAACCGGTCGCCCCACCGCGCCGCCAGGAGCCGCCCAGGGCGCCAGGGGAAGACGCCGACCTGCGGAGGAAGCCCCCGCAGAAACGGAGAAAGGCCGCGCGGAAAGACTTTCGTCGCGAGCTCCCCTACTGGTTTGTAGTCCTCTGGTCGGACAAGGATCGAGCCGTTGGGCTGACGATCCCTGTGGCGCAGGCCACTACCGTCGGAGGCGTGACTGTGATCGCGACCGAAAGCCTCAGCAAGCGGTACCCCCGGGTGACCGCTCTTGACCGGCTCTCCCTGGACATCGGGCCCGGTGTGACCGGACTCGTGGGTGCCAACGGAGCCGGCAAGTCCACCATGATCAAGATCCTGCTCGGGCTCGCCCCCGCCACGGAGGGCACCGCCCACGTCCTCGGGATGGACGTCCGCACGTCGGGCGCCGAGATCCGCGAGCGCGTGGGCTACATGCCCGAGCACGACTGTCTGCCGCCGGACGTCTCGGCCACCGAGTTCGTCGTCCACATGGCGCGGATGTCCGGGCTGCCCGCGACCGCCGCCCGGGAGCGGACCGCCGACACCCTGCGGCACGTCGGCCTGTACGAGGAGCGGTACCGCCCGATGGGCGGCTACTCGACGGGCATGAAGCAGCGCGTGAAGCTCGCCCAGGCCCTGGTCCACGACCCGAAGCTGGTCCTCCTGGACGAGCCGACCAACGGCCTGGACCCGGTCGGCCGGGACGAGATGCTGGGGCTGATCCGCCGGGTCTGGACCGACTTCGGCATCTCGGTCCTGGTCACCTCGCACCTGCTCGGCGAGCTGGAGCGGACCTGCGACCACGTCGTCGTCATCGACGGCGGCCGGCTCCTGCGCTCCAGTTCCACCAGCGACTTCACCCGGAAGACCACGACGCTCGCCGTCGAGGTGACCGACTCCGACACCCACACCGACGGCACGGCGGCCCTCCGGGCGGCCCTCACCGCCGCCGGTGTCACCCTCCACGAGGGCGTGGAGGAGGGCCTGCCCGGTGCCGGGCACATCCTCCTCCTGGAGGCCCCGGGCGAGGAGACGTACGACCTCGTGCGGGACACCGTCGCCGACCTCGGCCTCGGGCTCGTCCGCATGGAGCAGCGCCGCCACCACATCGCCGAGGTCTTCCGCCCCGAGGCGCCCCAGCACGAGGAGGTGCCGGCCCGATGAGCACCCCCGCCCCCCAGGCCGCTCCCGACACGACCCGTATCCACAACATCGGCTACCGCTCCTACGACGGCCCGCGCCTCGGCCGGGCGTACGCGCGGAGGTCGCTGTTCTCGCAGTCCCTGCGCGGCGCGTACGGGCTGGGCCGCAGCGCCAAGTCCAAGGTGCTGCCGATGCTGCTCTTCGGCGTGATGTGCGTGCCCGCGCTGATCATCGTCGCGGTCGCGGTCGTCACCAAGCAGTCCAAGCTGTCGATCGAGTACACGCAGTACGCGATCTTCCTCCAGGTCGTCATCGGCATCTACCTGGCCTCGCAGGCACCGCAGTCGGTCTCCCGCGACCTCCGGTTCAGGACCGTGCCGCTGTACTTCTCCCGGCCGATCGAGCGCGCGGACTACGTGCTCGCCAAGTTCGGCGCGATGGCCTCGGCGCTGTTCCTGCTGACCGCGATCCCCCTGCTCATCCTCTGGATCGGCTCGCTGCTGGCCAAGATGGACTTCGGGACGCAGACGCAGATGTTCGGCCAGGGACTGGTCTCCGTGGCCCTGCTCTCGCTGCTCTTCGGCGGCGTCGGGCTGGTCATGGCGGCGCTCACCCCGCGCCGCGGCTTCGGCGTCGCCGCCGTGATCGGCCTGCTCACGATCTCGTACGGAGCGGTCTCGACGCTCCAGGGCATCGCGTACGGCACGGACAACACGGGCGCCATCTCCTGGCTCGGCCTCTTCTCCCCGATCACGCTCATCGACGGCGTGCAGACCGCCTTCCTCGGCGCGCCCTCCTCCTTCCCGGGCGGCGAGGGACCGGGCGCCGGTATCGGCGTGGTCTATCTGCTGGTCGTCCTCGCGCTCGTCGCCGGCTCGTACGGCATCCTGATGCGCCGCTACCGAAAGGTGGGGCTGTGACAGCCCTCCCGTCGCCCGCCACCACCCCTCTAAGGAATGGGCCGCGCCCATGAGCATCCTCACCATCGACCACGTCTCCCGCTGGTTCGGGAACGTCGTGGCCGTGAACGACGTCACGATGACGGTGGGCCCGGGTGTCACCGGCCTCCTCGGGCCGAACGGCGCGGGAAAGTCCACCCTGATCAACATGATGGGCGGCTTCCTCGACCCCTCCACCGGCAGCGTCACCCTCGACGGGCAGACGATCTGGGGGAACGAGTCGGTCTACCGCGAGATCGGTGTCGTGCCCGAGCGCGAGGCGATGTACGACTTCCTCACCGGCCGCGAGTTCGTCGTGGCCAACGCCGAACTCCAGGGCCTCGGTGCCACGGAGGCCCAGCGGGCCCTGGCCACGGTCGAGATGGAGCACGCGCAGGACCGCAAGATCTCCACGTACAGCAAGGGCATGCGGCAGCGCGTGAAGATGGCGTCGGCCCTGGTGCACGACCCGTCCGTGCTGCTCCTCGACGAGCCGTTCAACGGCATGGACCCGCGCCAGCGCATGCAGCTGATGGACCTGCTGCGGCAGATGGGCGCGGACGGCCGCACGGTGCTGTTCTCCTCGCACATCCTGGAGGAGGTCGAACAGCTCGCCTCCCACATCGAGGTGATCGTGGCCGGCCGCCACGCGGCCTCCGGCGACTTCCGCAGGATCCGCCGGCTGATGACGGACCGCCCGCACCGCTACCTGGTCCGCTCCAGCGACGACCGGGCGCTCGCCGCGGCGCTGATCGCCGACCCGTCCACGGCCGGCATCGAGGTCGACCACGTGGAGGGCGGACTGCGCATCCAGGCCGTGGACTTCGGGCGGTTCACCGGGCTGCTGCCGAAGGTCGCGCGCGAGCGCGGGATCCGTCTGCTGACGGTCTCGCCCTCGGACGAGTCCCTCGAATCGGTCTTCTCGTACCTCGTCGCGGCCTGAAAGGAGCCTGACCGATGTACAACCCCACAGTCGCCCGGCTCACCTACCGGGCCCTCCTCGGCCGCCGCCGGGCCCTGATTCTGTTCCTGCTGCCCGCCATGCTGCTGCTGATCTCCGCGGCGGTGCGCGCCCTCAACGGCGCGGACGACCAGGTCGCGGCCGATGTCCTCGGCGGCTTCGCACTGGCCACGATGGTCCCGCTGATCGGCGTGATCGCCGGTACGGGCGCGATCGGGCCGGAGATCGACGACGGCTCGATCGTCTACCTGCTGTCCAAGCCGGTGAAGCGGCCCTCGATCATCTTCACCAAGCTGATCGTCGCGATCGCGGTGACGATGGTCTTCTCGGCGGTGCCGACGTTCCTCGCCGGCTTCATCCTCAACGGCAACGGCCAGCAGGTGGCCGTGGCGTACACGGTGGCGGCGCTCGTCGCCTCCATCGCCTACAGCGCGCTGTTCCTGCTGCTCGGCACGATCAGCCGGCACGCCGTGGTCATCGGCCTGGTCTACGCCCTGGTGTGGGAGGCCCTGTTCGGCTCCCTGATCGAGGGCGCGCGGACCCTGAGCGTCCAGCAGTGGGCGCTCGCCCTGGCCGAGAAGGTCACCGGGGACGGCCTGGTCACCTCGGAGGTCAGCCTCACCACGGCGGTCGTGCTCCTCTCCGCGGTCACGATCGCGGCGACCTGGTTCGCCGGGTTCAAGCTCCGCAGGCTGAAGCTGGCGGGCGAGGAGTAGGGCGGGACACGGAAGCGGTACGGGCGGTCCGTCATCAGCCGGCGGATCCTGCGGAAGTCGCCGGAGGCCGCGTGGCGGCCGGCCACGATCACCTCGATGTGGGAGGCGAGCTGTTCGACCTCCTCCAGGATGTGCGAGGAGAACTGGGAGGCGAGCTGTTCGACCTCCTCCAGGATGTGCGAGGAGAACAGCACCGTGCGGCCGTCCGCGCCCATCTGCCGCAGCAGGTCCATCAGCTGCATGCGCTGGCGCGGGTCCATGCCGTTGAACGGCTCGTCGAGGAGCAGCACGGACGGGTCGTGCACCAGGGCCGACGCCATCTTCACGCGCTGCCGCATGCCCTTGCTGTAC
>NZ_RDBH01000114.1:346464-375686 GCF_008042145.1 Streptomyces sp. adm13(2018) | reverse complement strand
AAACCGACCCCGCTCACACCACCCCGCTCACCCGGTCCGCACACACGACCCGCTCCCGCGCCCCGCTCACACCGTCCGGTCCCGGGCGGCGAAGAGCCCCACCGTGAGGGCGGCCGCGCAGACCCCGAGGACCACGCAGATCGGCAGCGTCCAGGAGCCGGTGGCCTGGTGCAGGGCGCCGGCCGCGAGCGGGCCCGCGGCGGCGAGCAGATAGCCGACCGTCTGGGCCATCCCGGACAGCCGTGCCGCGGTCACCGCGTCCCCGGAGCGCAGCACGATCAGCGTCAGGGCGAGGCCGACCGCCCCGCCCTGGCCGACGCCGAGCACCGCGGCCCAGAGCCAGGCACCCGCCACCGGCGCCACCATCAGACCGGCGTAACCGGCCGCCACCAGCGTGGTGACCAGGGCGATCAGCGGACGCTGGCTCCGCATCCGGCCGGCGAGCAGCGGCACCACGAAGGCGCCCGCGATCTGGACCAGGTTGTTGAAGGCGAAGACGACACCGGCCGTGGAGCGGCTCATCCCGTGATCGGTGAAGATCGTCGGCATCCAGGCGATCAGCACGTACGACCAGAGCGACTGCAGTCCCATGAAGAGCGTGACCTGCCAGGCCAGCGCCGAGCGCCAGACGCTCACCCGGCGGGTGCCGGCGGCCGGCACGGCCCGTACCTCGTGGCCGGTGCGGCCCCGGGCGATCAGCGCCTGGGGGAGCCAGGCCACCGCGGCGACCACGGCGAGCAGGGACCAGAAGCCGAGCGAGGCCTCCCAGCCCCCGCCGAGGGCCTTCTCCAGCGGCACGGCGGCCGCCGCCGCGACCGTCGCACCGGCGATCATCGCGCCCGTGTAGACCGAGGTCATCGCCGCGGCCCGGTCCGGGAAGTCGCGCTTGATCAGGCCCGGCATCAGCACGTTGAGCAGGGCGATCGCGGTGCCGACGAGGATGCCGCCGCCGTACAGCGCGTACACGGAGGGCAGCACGCGCGCGAGGATGCCGACGGCGAGCAGCATCAGGGCCGCGAGCAGCACGCGTTCGGCGCCGAAGCGGCGCCCCAGCCAGGGGGCGAGGAGCGCGCCGACGCCGAGGAACAGCACCGGCACCGAGGTCACGAGCGAACTCGCCGTGGCGGAGAGGCCGAAGGTCCCGGATATCTCGCCGACCAGCGGCGCCACGGCGGCGAGCGCGGCCCGCATGTTCAGCGAGGCCAGCACGATCCCGACGAGGAGTAGCGCCGGGTGCGCGAGCAGCGCCCGCCGGGCCGCCGCCCCGGCGGGCGACGGCTCGACCCCGGCCTCCGCGTCGACGAGCACGGCAGGCGACTCGGACGGGTTCGAGGACGCGTTCCCGGACGGGTTCCCGGGCGGGTTCGCGGCCGCGCCCCGGGTACGGGTCTCCGCGCGCATCAGGAGTTCTCCGTCAGCGCCGCGACCGTCTCCATGGGGAGCCGCAGCAGTTCGCGGGCCTGGCGCTCCGCCGCCTCCGGGTCGCCGGCCTCGATCGCGGCGACCAGGGCCGCGTGGGCGTCGATGTCGACCGGCGGCATCTCGCGGTCGCCGAGGGCCTCCACGAGGACCTCGTGGACCTGGGCGGAGAAGAACCGGTACACCTCGACGAAGGCCGCGTTGTGGGTGGCGCCGACGACCGCGAGGTGGAAGGCGAGGTCGGCGTCCGCGTCCCGGTCGCCCTCCTCGCGCAGCGTGGTGAGGGCGGCCCCGAGCCGCAGCAGGTCGTGGGTGTCCCGCCGGGCCGCCGCGAGCCGCGCGGCCTCGGCCTCCAGGGCGACCCGCAGTTCGAGGACGTCGGCCGCGCCCGCGTGCCGTACCCCGCGCAGTACGGCCGCCGGATCGGCGGTCGACCTGACGAACGTGCCGTTGCCCTGGCGGGATTCCAGCAGGCCCGCGTGGACCAGCACCCGGACCGCCTCGCGGACCGTGTTCCGGCCCACACCGAGCTGCTGGGCGAGCTCGTGCTCGGTGGGGATGCGGTCGCCGACCGCCCACTCCCCGTCCGCGAGCTGCGTCCGCAGCTGCTCCACCACGGAGTCGACCAGCGAGGTCCGTCCCGTCGCCCTGAGTGCCATGCCGTTCCGACCTCTCCATTCGCCCGGTTGCCCGGTCATCCTACAACTGACCCGGGTGGGGGACACCGGACTACTGTGGGCCCGTACGCGGACCGAACACCCTCACCACCCTCGGGAGTCAGTCATGTCAGACCGCTTCGACGTCGTCGTACTCGGAGCTGGCCCCGGCGGCTACGTCGCCGCCATCCGCGCCGCCCAGCTGGGCAAGCGGGTCGCGGTCGTCGAGGAGAAGTACTGGGGCGGTGTCTGCCTGAACGTCGGCTGCATCCCCACCAAGGCGCTGCTGCGCAACGCGGAACTGGCCCACATCTTCACCCACGAGGCCAAGACCTTCGGCATCAAGGTGGACGGCACCGTCTCCTTCGACTACGCCGAGGCGTTCCGCCGCAGCCGCTCCGTCGCGGACGGCCGCGTCAAGGGCGTCCACTTCCTGATGAAGAAGAACGGGATCACCGAGTTCACCGGCCGGGGAACCTTCCTCGACGCGAACACCCTCCAGGTGGCGAAGTCCGACGGCACCTCGGAGACGATCCAGTTCGACAACTGCATCATCGCCACCGGTGCCACCCCGCGCCTGCTCCCGGGCACCTCCCGCAGCGAGCGCGTCGTGTCGTACGAGGAGCAGATCCTCGCCGAGGACGCCCCGCAGTCGATCATCATCGCCGGCGCCGGCGCGATCGGCATCGAGTTCGCGTACGTCCTCAACAACTACGGCACCAAGGTCACGATCGTCGAGTTCCTCGACCGCATCGCGCCGCTGGAGGACGAGGAGATCTCCAAGGAGCTGGCGAAGCAGTACCGCAAGCTCGGGATCGACGTCCTCACCTCGACCCGCGTCGAGACCATCGACGAGTCCGGCGCGCAGGTCCGCGTCACCGTCACCGGCAAGGACGGCGCCCAGAAGGTCCTGGAGGCCGACAAGGTCCTCCAGGCCATCGGCTTCGCCCCGAACGTCACCGGCTACGGCCTGGAGGCCACCGGTGTCGCGCTCACCGAGCGCGGTGCGATCGAGGTCGACGGCCGCTGCCGCACCTCCGTCCCGCACATCTACGCCATCGGCGACGTCACCGCGAAGCTGATGCTCGCGCACACCGCCGAGGCCATGGGCGTCATCGC
This sequence comes from Streptomyces sp. adm13(2018), assembly GCF_008042145.1. Classification (GTDB taxonomy): domain Bacteria; phylum Actinomycetota; class Actinomycetes; order Streptomycetales; family Streptomycetaceae; genus Streptomyces. The sequence continues at coordinate 372,492 of NZ_RDBH01000114.1, read as the reverse complement.
CGCCGAGACCATCGGGGACGCCGAGACCATGGAGCTCGACTACCCCATGATCCCGCGCGCGACCTACTGCCAGCCGCAGATCGCCAGCTTCGGCTGGACCGAGGCGCAGGCCCGCGAGAAGGGCTTCGACGTCAAGGTCGCCAAGTTCCCCTTCGTGGCGAACGGCAAGGCCCACGGCCTCGGCGACGCCACCGGCTTCGTCAAGATCATCGCGGACGGGACGCACGGCGAGATCATCGGCGCCCACCTGATCGGCCCCGACGTCACCGAGCTGCTCCCCGAGCTGACCCTGGCGCAGCAGTGGGACCTCACCGTCCACGAGGTCGCGCGGAACGTCCACGCGCACCCGACGCTGGGCGAGGCCGTGAAGGAAGCGATCCACGGCCTTGCGGGACACATGATCAATTTCTGAGGTTTCCGCGGCTTCGGGTGATAGGCACGGAAAGGTGCCGACCGAAGCCAGCGGAACCCGTGGAACCCCACCGGGTGGCGAACCGTCCCGACCGATCAGGTCGTGGGTGCGTTCGTCACCCGGTACCCATGTCTGGCTCGGGGTCATCGCGATCACCAGCCTCGTCATCGCGCTCTCCCCGCAGGGCCTCGACACCTATCTGCTGCACCGCAACAGCAGCAACCTCCACCAGCTGTCCCACCACCCGCTGCGGGCCCTGCTCGGCAGCGCGTTCTGGATCGCGGACCCGGCCGACCTGCTGCTGTACGCGGCGCTGTTCGAGCTCGTCCACGCGCCCGTGGAGCGCTGGCTCGGGACGCCGAAATGGCTCTTCACCGTCGCCACCGCCCACATCGCGGCCACCCTGATCAGCCAGCAGGTCGTCCTCGTGGCCATCCGCCTGCACGACGTGCCGCGCAGCATGGCGCACGTCGTCGACATCGGGGTCAGCTACGGCCTCGCCGCGTCGGCGGGCATCCTCACGTACCGGCTCGCCCGGCCCTGGCGCTGGCTCTACCTCGCGGGGGTCGTGGCCTTCTTCGTCGTGCCGCTGCTCACCGACCGCACGTACACCGACCTCGGGCACGCGATCTCGCTGGCCGTCGGCCTCGCCTGCTACCCGCTCACCCGCGGAAAACCGGTCGACCCCGAACGGGGTCCCGGCGCACACTAGTTGTACGGGGGAAACGGGGGATCCCCCGTGAAGAGGGGGCGGCCGCTTCGAGCGCGCGGACTTCACGTCCGCGCGGGGCCGCCCCCTCTTCCCCGTCGGGGATCCGTCAGGCCGACAGGAGCTTCCCCGTCGGGGATCCGTCAGGCCGACAGGAGCTTCCCCGTCGGGGATCCGTCAGGCCGACAGGAGGCGCTCCAGGACGACGGCGATGCCGTCCTCCTCGTTGGACGCCGTGACCTCGTCCGCCACCGCGCGCAGTTCCGCGTGCGCGTTGCCCATGGCCACGCCGTGGGCCGCCCAGCCGAACATCGGGATGTCGTTGGGCATGTCGCCGAAGGCGATCGTCTCCGCGGCCTTCACCCCGAGCCGGCGCGCGGCCAGCGAGAGACCGGTCGCCTTGCTCAGACCGAGCGGCAGGATCTCCACGATCCCCGGCCCGGCCATGACGACGTCCACGAGACCGCCGACCGTCTCCCGGGCCGCCCGGGTGAGCTCGTCGTCCGTCAGCGTCGGGTGCTGGAGGTACACCTTGGTCAGCGGCGCCGACCACAGCTCCGCCGGGTCCTCGTACGGCACGTACGGCAGCGGGCCCTCGTGGATCCGGTAGCCGGGGCCCATGATGACCTCGCCCTCCAGGCCGTCGCGGCTGGCGGCCAGCGCGAGCGGGCCCACCTCCGCCTCCAGCTTGGACAGCGCGAGCCCCGCGAGCTGCCGGTCCAGGGTCAGCGAGGTGAGCAGCCGGTGCTCTCCCGCGTGGTAGACCTGCGCGCCCTGTCCGCACACCGCGATCCCCTCGTAGCCGAGGTCGTCGAGGATGTGCCGGGTCCAGGGCACCGCCCGGCCGGTGACGACGATGTGCGCGGCACCGGCCTCCGTGGCGGCGGCGAGCGCGGCCCGCGTGCGGTCCGAGACGGACTCGTCGGCGCGCAGCAGCGTGCCGTCGAGATCCGTCGCGACCAGGCGGTAGGGGAAGGTGCTCACTTGGCGATCGGCTCCAGGACCTCACGGCCGCCGAGGTAGGGCCGCAGCATCTCCGGGACGCGTACGGAACCGTCGGCCAGCTGGTGGTTCTCCAGGATCGCCACGATCGTGCGCGGGACGGCGCAGAGCGTGCCGTTGAGCGTGGCGAGCGGCTGCACGGTCTTCTTGCCGCCCTGCTCCTCGCGCATGCGGACGGAGAGGCGCCGGGCCTGGAAGCTGTCGCAGTTCGAGGCCGAGGTCAGCTCGCGGTACTTGCCCTGGGTCGGGATCCACGCCTCGCAGTCGAACTTGCGGGAGGCGGAGGACCCGAGGTCGCCGGTGGCGACGTCGATGACCTGGAACGGCAGCTCCAGGCCGGTCAGCCACTGCTTCTCCCACTCCAGGAGCCGCTGGTGCTCGTTCTCCGCGTCTTCCGGCGCGACGTACGAGAACATCTCGACCTTGTCGAACTGGTGGACGCGGAAGATGCCGCGGGTGTCCTTGCCGTACGTGCCGGCCTCACGGCGGAAGCAGGGCGAGAAGCCCGCGTACCGCAGGGGCAGCTTGTCGGCGTCGATGATCTCGTCCATGTGGTACGCCGCGAGGGGCACCTCGGACGTGCCGACGAGGTAGTAGTCGTCCTTCTCCAGGTGGTACACGTTCTCCGCGGCCTGGCCGAGGAAGCCGGTGCCCTCCATGGCGCGCGGACGGACCAGCGCCGGGGTCAGCATGGGGATGAAGCCGGCCTCGGTGGCCTGCGCGATCGCCGCGTTGACCAGGGCGAGCTCAAGCAGGGCGCCCACGCCGGTCAGGTAGTAGAAGCGCGAGCCGGAGACCTTGGCCCCGCGCTCGACGTCGATGGCGCCGAGCGCCTCGCCGAGCTCCAGGTGGTCCCTGGGCTCGAAGCCCTCGGCCGCGAAGTCGCGGATGGTGCCGTGCGTCTCGAGGACGACGAAGTCCTCCTCGCCGCCGACCGGGACGTCGGTGTGGACGATGTTCCCGAGCTGGAGCAGCAGCCGCTTGGCGGTCTCGTCGGCGTCGTTCTGCTCGGCCTCGGCGGCCTTGACGTCGGTCTTGAGCTGCTCGGCCTTCTGGAGGAGCTCGGCGCGCTCCTCCGGGGTGGCCCTGGGGATCAGCTTGCCGAGCGCCTTCTGCTCGGATCGGAGCTCGTCGAAGCGGACGCCGGACGACCTGCGCCGCTCATCGGCGGAGAGCAGGGCGTCGACGAGCGCGACGTCCTCTCCACGGGCGCGCTGGGAGGCGCGAACACGGTCGGGGTCCTCACGGAGCAGGCGAAGGTCAATCACCCCACCAGGCTACCGGTGCGTGTTGACCCGCCCCCACCGGATAACGTCACGCGTGTTGTCACGCATGCCGTTATGCCCGAATTGATACCCGTGAGAATGCCGGGATCCGGGTGCCGCATTCAGTTATCCACAGGCTGTGCGGAAGATCTGTGGACTACGGGGAAGGGGGCCGGGGATTCCCCGGCCAGTTCCTCGCAATTCCGTGATCAAACACCATTGAGCCACTCATTTGGGTGGGAATTGCTCGCCCTGAAGAGTTGATCGGGAGAACCGTGCTGACGAGGGCGGCTTTCCCCCGCTGTGGACAGCTCGACGTCGTCGGAGAGTGGCTAGGGTGATTTGTCGACCTTGTCGGGGTGAGCTGTCGACTTGTCCCCAGGTCGAGCCCGCGCCCTGTGGATAACTGCTGTGGGTAACTGAAAAATAGGCAGGTAGGACTAGTGGTTCGCACCTGTGGACGAACGCTCCCGCCGTCGGGAGCGTTCGGTCACCATCGGGTCAGGCCCGACCGTCCTGGGCCCTCGCCAGCCAGTCGGAGGCCGCCATGAACTCCCCGTCCGAGGTGCCGCGCCGCAGCGCCGCCACGTCCTCGACCGCGACACCCGCCCTCGGGTACGAGCCGAGGAAGCGCACCTTGGGGCAGATCCGCTTGAGCCCCATCAGCGCCTCGCCCACCCGCCGGTCCGAGATATGGCCCTCGGCGTCCACGGCGAAGCAGTAGTTCCCGATCCCCGCCCCCGTGGGCCGGGACTGGATCAGCATCAGGTTCACCCCGCGCACCGCGAATTCCTGGAGCAGTTCGAGGAGGGCACCCGGATGATCGTCACCCAGCCACAGCACCACCGAGGTCTTGTCCGCGCCGGTCGGCGCCGACGGCCGGGCCGGTCGGCCCACCAGCACGAACCGCGTCTCGGCGTTCTCCGCGTCGTGGATCTCGCTGACCAGGGCCTCAAGGCCGTAGGTCGCCGCCGCGAACTCCCCGGCGAACGCGGCGTCGAAGCGGCCCTCCTGCACCAGCCGGGCCCCGTCCGCGTTGGACGCGGCCGACTCCCACAGCGCCTCGGGCAGGTGCTTCCGAAGCCAGTTCCGGACCTGCGGCTGGGCCACCGGGTGACCCGTGACCGTCTTGATGTCCGACAGCTTCGTCCCCGGCCGCACCAGCAGCGCGAAGGCGATCGGCAGCAGTACCTCGCGGTAGATCATCAGCGGCTCGCCGGAGGCGAGTTCGTCGAGGGTCGCGGTCACCCCGCCCTCGACCGAGTTCTCGATCGGTACGAGGGCGGCGGCGGCCTCCCCGTTCCGTACGGCGTCGAGCGCGGCCGGCACCGAGACCATGGGGACGAGTTCCCTCGTCGCGGCCTCGGGCAGCGTACGCAGCGCGGCCTCCGTGAAGGTGCCCTCGGGGCCGAGATACGTGTACCGGGTGGCGGACATACCGTCACCCTAATGGGCCCCGGAGCCCCGGGCCGCCCGTCCGGCGTCGCGCGTACGCCCGCCGGACGGCGGACCGGGAGGTCAGGACTCCAGGAGCCGCTGTCCCACGTACTCGCCCTCGGCGGGGCCGCCCGGCACCGCGAAGAGGCCGCTCGCCTCGTGCCGGATGAAGGGGGACAGCGCGTCGCCCCGGTCGAGCTTGCGCTGGACGGGCACGAAGCCCCGCAGCGGGTCCGCCTGCCAGCAGACGAAGAGGAGACCGGCGTCCGGCGTCCCGTCCGGAGCGATCCCATCGTGGAAGGAGAACGGCCTGCGCAGCATCGCCGCCCCGCCGTTCTGTTCGGGGGCGGAGATCCGGGCGTGGGCGTTGTCCGGGATGACCGTCGTCCCGTCGGGACCGCGCTTGTTCAGGTCGAGCTCGGTGGTCTCCGTGCCGCCGGTGAGCGGGGCCCCGTCGGACTTCCGGCGCCCGATCACCTTCTCCTGCCCGTCGAGGGGCAGCTTCTCCCAGTCGTCGAGCAGCATCCGGATCCTGCGCACCACCGCGTAGGAGCCGCCGGCCATCCACTCCGTCGCGCCCCCGGCACCCGCCGGGACGAAGATCCGCCGGTCGAAGTCGGCGTCGGTGACCTGGGGATTGCCCGTGCCGTCGACCTGCCCCATCAGATTGCGGGCCGTCATGGGCCGGGCGGTGGCACCGGCCGAGCGGTTGAAGCCGTTCATCTGCCAGCGCACCCGGGCCGCGTCGCCCGCGTCCTTCTGGAGGGCGCGCAGCGCGTGGAACGCGACGAGCGCGTCGTCCGCGCCGATCTGCACCCACAGATCGCCCTCCGAGCGCCGCGCGTCCAGGGCGTCGGCGGAGAAGGCGGGCAGCGGGTCGAGCGCGGAGGGACGGCGGGCGGTGAGCCCGGTCCGGTCGAAGAACGTACGGCCGAAGCCGAAGGTGACCGTGAGGGACGAGGGCCCCGCGTCGAGTGCCACGCCGGTGTCCCCGGTCGGCGCCTTGCCCGCCATCAGGGTCTTCGCCGTCTCCGACCAGCGGCGCAGCAGGGCCGCCGACTCCTTGCGCCCGGCGCCGGGAGCGAGGTCGAAGGCGATCAGATGGCCTCGGGACTGGAGGGGGGTGGTGATGCCCGCCTGATGTTTCCCGTGAAACATCACCTCGGTCGCACCGACGGAGGTCAGCGCGGGGGCCCCGGCGGCCCCGGTTCCGCCGTCGCCGTCCGACCCGGGCGCGGCGATCCCGACGCCCCCGGCCGCGCCGATGACCAGACCGGCCGCGCCCGCCGCGCCGACGGTGCCGAGCAGGCGCCGCCGGGAGATCTCAAGGTTGTCGTTCTCGGTCACGGGTCAGCCGATCTTCACGTTCTTCTCGATGGTGGTCTGGTCGATCTCGGAGGTGCGGACGGTCACCTGGATCTTCCACTCGCCGGGCATCGGGATCTGGACGCCGCTCGCGCTCCAGTGTCCGGTCTGGATCCGGTCCGGGGCGACGGGCAGCGGTCCGACGTCCTTCGCCTCCAGGGTCAGGGCGATCTTGATCTCGGGGACGTCCAGCGGTTTGCCGTTGGGGCGCTCGACGAAGAGGTGGAGCGCGTTGGCGCCGGTGCGGCCCGGGTCGAGGCTGAGCCGGACGATGCCCTTGCCGTCGACGCCGCCGGTGTCGAAGGGCAGTCGGATGTCGACGGGCCGGTCGGGCACGGCGGCCGGGCCGGACGCGGTCGAGCCGCTCCGGCCCGCCTCCTCCTCGGTGCGGCCGGGTTCGGTCGAGGTGAGGACGGTGGTGACGGCGAGGAGCACGACGGCGACGGCGGCCTCGGTCAGCACCGAACGGCGCAGACCGGCCCGCTCGGGGTCGGCGTCCCGCTCCCGCTTGCGGCGCGCGGTGGCGACGGCGGCCCGCTGCCGGGCGAGCTGCGCGGCCCGCTCGGGATCCCCGGCCGGGCCCGCCCCGACCGCCGCGGTCACGTCCGCCGCGTCGGCGTCGGTCTCCTCGGTCTCCTCGGCGTGGTCGGCGTGCTCGGCGTGATCGGAGTGCTGGGACTCCTCGGTCTGCTCAGCGTCCCCGGCGGTCTCGGCGTTCCCGCTCTCCTCCGCCGGCTTCGGGTCGGCCAGGCGGCGGGTCCAGCGGCGCGAGATCCAGGCGATGCCGATGAGGACGGCCATCAGGCCGATCTTGACGAGCAGCAGCTGCCCGTAGCGGGTCCCGGTCAGCGCGGACCAGGAGCCGACCTGGCGCCAGGACTGGTAGAGCCCGGTGACCGCGAGGACCACCACGGACCCGAAGGCCACCCGGGAGAAGCGCTCGATCGCCGAGCGGTCGACGGACGGCGCCTTGTAGAGGGAGACGAGCAGCACGGTGAGACCGCCGAGCCAGGCGGCGACGGCCAGCAGGTGCAGGATGTCGACGGGCATCGCGATACCGGGCTGGATGCCGGTCGAGGCGTGCTCGGCCAGCGCCCACGTGCCGGCGATGCCCGCCGCCACGACGGTGCCGCCGAGGCCCAGCCCGAAGGTGAGGTCCTTCTTCTCCTTCGGGTCGGTCCGTCGGGCGTAGGCGCCGAAGAGGACGGCCACGAACAGCGCGGCCGCGCCGAGGAGCAGCAGCCGCGAGGTGAGCGCGGCGCCGGTCTTCGTCTCCAGGACGGCCTTGAGGCCGGCCAGGTCGAAGACGTCGGAGAGCTCGCCCGAGCCGGTGTAGGGGTTGCGCAGCAGCAGCATGAGCAGGGTGGCGCCGGTGAGGGCCAGCCAGCCCCGGACCACGGTCTGCTGGACGGGACGGACGCTAGCGCCGCGCGGCCAGCAGGCCAGGACGAAGGCGCCGCCGCCGACGAGGACCGCGAAGCCGGCGTAGGAGACGTAGCGCGCGATGCCGTAGAGGGCGCCGACGAGACCGCCGCCGGCCGTCCGGTCGGGCAGGGCGACGGACGTCGTGGAGGGGGCGCCGATGGAGAAGGTGAAGGCGCCGGCGATGGGGTGGCTGTCGGCGGAGACGGTCTGCCAGGCCACGGTGTAGGTGCCGTCGGGCAGTCCGGCCCGGAGCGCCACGCCGTAGCGGACGACCGAGCCGCTGCAGAGGTCGAGTATCTCGCCGGTGTCGGCCCGCCGGCCCGCCGGGTCGAGGACCCGGATCGAGTCGGCGCTCATGGCGACCTGCTCGGAGAAGGTGAGGTTGACCTCCTTGGGAGCGGTGGCGACCACCGCCCCGTCCTGGGGATCGCTTCCCGTCAGCGCCGCGTGCGCGGACGCGGGTGCGGCGCCGGCGAGCAGCGTGCCGAGCAGCGCGGCCGCGAGTATCAGCAGCCGGGCCAGGGCGGTACCGAGGCGCGGGGCGGTGGTTGTCATCTTCCGGTTCACTCCGTCAGTTCTGTGAGAACTCCGTCAACGCGCTCAGTGCTGCTGCGAGTTGTGGTTGGCGGCTTCGACGGGAAGGTCGACCTTGATGGGGTCGGACTTCTCGAAGTGGAGCTCGATGCTGACCTTCTCGCCCTCCTTGGGCTGCTTCTTCAGCTCCATGAACATGATGTGGTTGCCGCCTCGGGCGAGCCGCAGCTCCCCGTTCGCGGGGATGTCGAAGGACTTCACCTCCTGCATCTTCTGGTCCTTCGTCTCGTGGATCGTGACGTCGTCCGAGATGCCGCTGGTGACCGAGGTGAGCTTGTCCGCGGTGCCGCTGTCGTTCTTGATGGTGAGGAAGCCCCCGGCCATGTCCATCACGGGCTGCGGCATGAACGCGCCGCTGACCTTCAGGGCGGGCTTCCCGTCCCCGGCCGCGTCGGACGAGGACGAGCACCCGGTCAGCGCGAGCGCGGCGGAGAGGGCCACGGCGGCGGACAGGGCGGTGGTGCGGCGGTTCACGGGTTCTCCCCCTTGATGAGCTTCGGCAGATCCTTGGCGTAGTCGTCGACGCTCGTGTCCTCGCCGTACAGGACGTAGCCCTGGTCGGTCGTCGGCGAGAAGGCGATCACCTGCGCTCCGTGCATGGAGACGACCTTGCCGTCCTTCCCCTTCTTCGGCGGGTCGATGCCGATGCCGATCTCCCGCGCCCCCGCCTGGATGGTGGGGAACGCGCCGGTGAGACCGGTGAAGGAGGGGTCGCCCGCGGCGGGCAGCCACTTGCCGAGCTCGGCCGGGGTGTCCCGCTCGGGGTCGGTGGTGACGAAGACGACCTGGAGCTTGTCCTGGTCGGCCTTGGGGAGCTGCTTCTTCGCGATGGCGATGTTGCTCATCGTCAGGGGGCAGACGTCGGGGCAGTGCGTGTAGCCGAAGTAGATGAGCGTCGGCTTGCCCTTGGTCCGCTCCCGGAGGTCGTACTTCTCGCCCTTGGTGTCGGTGAGGACGAGGCCGGGCTTGGTGAAGGGCCGGTCGAGGACGGTCGCGGCCCTGGTCGTGTCGTCGCCGCCGGAGACCACGGCGACCGAGCCGGAGCCGTTCGCCGGGGTCGTGCCGTCGCCGCCGCCGACGACGGCCGCGGTGATGCCGATCGCGGCGACGATCGCGACCGCGGCGACGATCAGCGGGGTGCGGCGCCCGGGACGGGCAGGGCCGTCCGCGGGCTGCGGAGCGGGTGTCTTCTCTGCGGACATGCTGGTTCTTCCGCTTCTTTCGGGTTCTCGGGAGGAGGTGCGGCCGTCAGGCCGAGCGGCGGCGGCCGGCGAGGACACCGAAGGCGACGCCGGCGATGCCGACGAGGATGCCGATGACGCCGAGGATCCGGGCCGTGGTGTCGGAGGAGTCGGCGGCGGCCGTCTTCTCGTGGGAGTCGTCGTCGTGGCCGGCCTTGTCGTCCGCCGCGGGGGACGAGGCCGAGGCCGACGGGGCGGCGCCGCCGTGGTGGTCGTCGGAGGCGGCGGAGAGCTTCAGGACCGGGGCGGGGTTCTGCGGCTCCTCCGCGCCCTCCTTCTGCTCCTCGATCCAGCGCACGACCTCCTTGTTGTCGTACGTCTGGATCGCCTTGAGGACCAGCTGGTCGGCGTCCTCGGGAAGCTGGCCGAGGGAGAGCGGGAACTGCTGGAACTGGCCGGGGCCGATCTTCGAGCCGTCGGCGGTCCAGGTCACCTTGGAGACGGCCTCGTTGATCTTCTTGCCGTGCAGCTCCAGGGGCTTGCTGAGCTTGCTCTTGGTGACCTCCGCCTTCCAGCCGGGGATCGGCTGCGGCATGACGGAGGCCAGCGGGTGGTCGAGCGGGAAGTTGACCTCGACCTTCACGGTCGAGGCGTTGTCGCGCTCGTTCGGGACCTTGATGTTGACGGTCGCGTAGCCCCCCTTGGCGGCCTCGCCCTGCGGCTGCACGCTCACGTGCGCGAAGGCCGTACCGGACAGCAGCACGACGGAGGAGAGGGCGATGCCGCCGGCGAGGGCGACCCGGGTGGCGGAGAGACGGGAGGAGACACGGGAAACGGTCATGGCAGAGGACACTCCGGCTCGGGAGAGAGGCGAGGAAGTCCGGCGCGCGGCGGGACGGGACCCGGACCGGCGTGCGGACGAGCACGGCCCGCTCCCTGTGAGCGGTCCGTGTCAGGCGGCGAGAACGCAGGCTGCGGCCGGCGGGCCGCGCCTGATCACCGTGTGCTGGAGTGCCTCGGCCACCGGTGGCGGCGAGGAGTCGGGGCGCGTGCGGACCGTCCGCCGCGGACCCGTTCCGGGGGCCGCCGCGAGACCGTTCAGCAGGGCCCGTACGAGCCGGAGCGCGGCCCGCAGCGAGCGGACGAGGGCGCACTCGGCGAGCTCCGTCGCCCCCTGCCCGGAGAGCTCGACGAGCCGGACGAGGGCCAGGTCGCCGCGGCGCAGCAGCCAGCCCGTGGCCAGGGCCGCGAGCAGATGGCCGAGGACCATGGGCAGCCCGGGCAGCAGCTCGCCGCCGGGCGCGGTCGCCGCGGTGGCCGCGTGCCCGAAGTGCGCTCCGGCACCCGCGTGCGCGGCCGTGGCCGCGGAGGGGTCCATGCCCGCCTCGCGGACGATCCGGGTGGCGTCGGCCGAGGTCAGGGACGAGGTCCCCGCGCCGCAGACGAGCCGGGCCGCCATCCGTACGAGGGCGTCGTCGGCCTGGTCGCTCAGGGCGAGCCGGAGCTGGCCGAGGCCGAAGAGGACGTGCAGCCCGAGCTGGCCGCCGGCGAGCGCGCCGACGACGAAGCCGAGGGAGCGTTCCCGCCCGGTGAAGAGGACCGTGACGCCGAAGACGCCGAGGAATCCGGCGAGCAGCGTCCACAGCGGGATGCCCGCACAGGCGGCGATGGCGTGCCCGAGCGCGGACAGCACGACGCAGACCGCGGTGAACACCGCGGCCCTCAGCAGCCGTGGAGCGAGCGCGGGGGCATTCATGGCGGCCCCATCATCGCACCACGGGCCCCACCCGTATGAGGCAGGTCCAGAAGGTCGCTTGTGGGCCTCTTGAGGGCCTACGGGGTGACATACACCGGCGCGCGCGCCCGGTGCATCCGCCGAACGAGCGCTCTTGACGCGTCCGTGCGCTTACGAAGGGTTCTGTCCGGCAATAGGTAACCGTATGTCGAGCCGCTGCCGGGAGGCTGGAGCATGAGCATCTGGTGGTCACTCCATCTGCGGCGCGAAGCCGCGAGCGTGCCGCTCGCCCGAAGGCTGCTGCTGGGGACGATGGAGACGGCGGGTGTCGATCCCGACGTCTCGTACGAGCTGTCGGTCGCGCTGACCGAGGCGTGCGCGAACGCGGTCGAGCACGGCGGCCGCGGAGCCGACGGGGCGGGCCTGTCCGGCGCGGCCTACCGGGTGACGGCGTACCTGGACGGCGAGACCTGCCGCATCGAGGTGGCGGACTCGGGCCCCGGTTTCCCCGGCGCCGAGCTGCCCGCCGCGTCCTCGGACGCCGAGCACGGGCGGGGGCTGCGCCTCATCGAGGAGCTCGCGGACCACGTGCAGTTCGGCAACCGGTCGGGCCGGGGCGGCGCGGTGGTCAGCTTCGACAAGATCCTGAAGTGGAAGGACAGCCCCTCCCTGCTCCTGGCATGACCCGGCGTGCGCCCGCGCGCCCGGCCGGGGGCACCCGCGCGCGCCGCCGCCGCTACGGGGAAGCCCCCGCCGCCGCTGCGGAGAAGCCCCCGCCGCCGCTGCGGGAAGGCCGCCTCCACACGGAACGGGGAAGGGCCCCCGCCGGTCGGTCGGCGAGGGCCCTTCGGAATCCAACGTACGCGGGCGTCAGCCCTTCAGCGCGGCCATCCACGCCTCGACCTCGTCGGCGTGGCGCGGCAGCCCCTCCGACAGGTTCCGGTTGCCGTCCTCCGTGACGAGGATGTCGTCCTCGATCCGGACGCCGATCCCGCGGTACTCCTCGGGCACGGTCAGGTCGTCGGCCTGGAAGTACAGACCCGGCTCCACGGTCAGGCACATGCCCGGCGCGAGGGTCGTGTCGACGTAGGCCTCGGTGCGCGCGGCGGCGCAGTCGTGGACGTCCATGCCGAGCATGTGGCCGGTGCCGTGCAGGGTCCAGCGGCGCTGGAGGCCGAGCTCCAGGACGCGCTCGACCGGGCCCTCGACGAGGCCCCACTCGACGAGCTTCTCGGCGAGGACGCGCTGCGCGGCGTCGTGGAAGTCGCGGTAGGCGGCGCCGGGCTTGACCGCGGCGATACCGGCCTCCTGGGCCTCGTACACGGCGTCGTAGATCTTGCGCTGGAGCTCGGTGTACCGGCCGTTGATCGGCAGGGTGCGGGTGATGTCCGCGGTGTAGAGCTCGGTGGTCTCCACGCCGGCGTCGAGTAGCAGCAGGTCGCCGGAGCGGACGTCGCCGTCGTTGCGGACCCAGTGCAGGGTGGTGGCGTGCGGGCCGGCGGCGCAGATGGAGCCGTAGCCGATGTCGTTGCCCTCGACGCGGGCGCGCAGGAAGAACGTTCCCTCGATGTAGCGCTCGCTGGTCGCCTCGGCCTTGTCGAGGACCTTCACGACGTCCTCGAAGCCGCGCGCGGTGGAGGCGCAGGCCTTCTCCAGCTCGGCGACCTCGAAGGAGTCCTTGATGAGACGGGCCTCGGAGAGGTACACGCGCAGCTCTTCGTCGCGCTCGGCGGTGACCTTGTCGGTCAGTGCGGCCTCGATGCCGGCGTCGTGGCCGCGGACGGCGCGGACGGGGCCGGTGGCCTCGCGCAGGGCCTCGGTCAGCTCGCGGACGTCCTTCGCGGGGATGCCCAGGAGCTGCTCGGCCTCGGTGAGGGAGTGGCGGCGGCCGACCCACAGCTCGCCCTGGCCGTCGAGCCAGAACTCGCCGTTCTCGCGGTCGGAGCGCGGCAGCAGGTAGATCGTCGCCTCGTGCCCGTCCTTCTTCGGCTCCAGGACGAGGACGCCGTCCTGGGTCTGGTCGCCGGTGAGGTACGCGTACTCGGTGGAGGCGCGGAAGGCGTACTCGGTGTCGTTCGACCGGGTCTTGAGCCGGCCCGCGGGGATCACCAGACGCTCGCCCGGGAAGCGGGCGGAGAGCGCGGCGCGGCGCTCGGCGGTCCGGCCGGCCTGGGCGATCGGCTCCAGGCCGCGCAGCTCGGTGTCGGCCCAGCCGGACTTCATGTTCTCGGCCAGCTCGTCGGAGACGCCCGGGTACAGGCCGTTCTTCCGCTGCTTGATCGCCTGTTCCTCAGTCTCTTCCGGGGTCTCCGGCGTGAGCTCCTCGGCCACGGGTCTGCCTCCTCTTGGTACGACACTGAACCCCCACCATCGTACGGTCGTACGGAAGGGGGCCCAGGGCCGGAAGACCCATTACCGGAATGTCACGCTCCGCTTACATGCGGGCACATCGACGGGCGCGCGCTGATCCCCCGGCCGCTCACCCGTACCGCTCCCGCCGCTCACTCGAAGCGGGCGGCGAGCAGGACCACGTCCTCCCCGTCCACGCCGGTGTCGAGCCCTTCGGGGAACAGCGTCCGCAGGACGTGGTCGGCGACGGCGCCCGGGTCGCCGCGGTCCGCCCGCGGCACGCTCGCCGCGGCCGCGTGAAGCCGCGCGAACGCCCGGTCCATCGCGTCGCCGGTACGGCGGAGCAGCCCGTCCGTGTAGAGAAGCACCGTTTCTCCAGGTGCCGGGGACAGCTCCACGCTCGGCGCCTCCCAGCAGGACAGCATGCCGAGCGGGGCCGACAGCGAGGTCTCGACGAACTCGGTGCGGCGCTCCCCGACGACCAGCGGCGGGGCGTGCCCGGCGCCGGCCAGCACGATCCGGCGCTGCGCGGGTTCGGCGTACGCGAAGAGCGCGGTCGCCGAGCGGGCCGGTTCGGTGAGGCGGAGCAGGAGTTCGAGGTCGGAGAGGACCGCGACGGGGTCCTCGCCCTCCATCACCGCGTACGCCCGGAGGGAGGCGCGCAGCCGTCCCATGGCCCCGAGGGCGCTGGGTCCGGTGCCGGAGACCGAGCCCACGGCGAGCCCGAGGGCGCCCTCGGGCAGCGGCAGCGCGTCGTACCAGTCGCCGCCGCCCCGGGGCCCGGTGCGGTGCCGGGCGGCGAGCTGGACGCCGGGGACGCGCGGGAGACGGCTGGGCAGCAGCTCCTCGGCGATGGTGGCGACCTGCACGCGGGCGCGTTCGACCTGGAGGAGGCGGGCGAGGTGCTCGGTGGCGAAGCGGCCGTACAGCCCGATGAGGTGGCGCTGCCGGTCGGAGGGCTCGGCGGGCTCGTCGTAGAGCCAGACGGCGGCGCCGAGCCGGCCGGCCTCCTCGGTGGCGAGGGGGAGGGCGTAGCTGGCGGCGTAGCCGAGGCGGGCGGCGACCTCGCGGTGGCGGGGGTCGAGGCCCTCCTCGGTGCGCACGTCGCGGATGGCGATCGGGTCGGGGACCTGCGCGGGGCGGGCCGGATCGGGGAACGGCGCGGTGCGGACCGGGTCGGGACGGCCGTCGGGGAGGCCGTCGAGGAGGCGGCCGTAGTGGCCGGCGCCGCGCGGGACGGTCTCGATCGTGCCGAGCTCCGCGTGGGCGAGGCCGAGGCCGATGGTGGAGGCGGGGCCGAGTCCGTCGGCCGGTTCGAGGACGGCCAGGCCGCGGCGGGCTCCGACGAGGGCGGAGCCGGCGCCGAGCACCTCGCGGAGGGCCTCGTCGAGGGAGGCGGTCCTGATGAGGCGCTCGGTGAGTTCGTGGAGGGTGGTGAGGTCGGAGACCCAGGTGGCGAGCCGGTCCTGGATCAGCGCGCCCGGCGGGGAGACCGGTTCGGAGGGTGCCGCCGCGGCGGGGACGCCGGGGAGTGGCGCCGTAGTGTGCGGGGGCCCGGGAACCGTGGACTCGATTCCAGCCACTTTCGGCATGTGCGGGGCACTCATGTCAGTCGGCTTTCCGACCGGTGCGTTTGACGCCATAGCATCGCAAACCCCCATGTCATTCTGAGCCGCTCGATGCATCCACATGTACACGCACAAGAGGAACGATGTCCAGCATTGTCCCCACGGGACTTGTGGTGTCCGTGAGGTCGTGCGAGAGGGTTGAAGTCCAGGCGAAGTTGGCCGAAAATTGTCCCCGCTGTGCACCTTTTGCGGTCGACTGGCGTCGTTTCAAGGCGCGTCATTCCGAGCGTGCTGGGTACGTAGTCGATGACAGGCAGGGGCAGTTGGAGCTGCCCCGGAACGCTTCGCGGGACCCCGGCGTCTTCCATGCCGCAGGCCGCAGCCCGTCATCGAGTGGCGGGGATCGTGTTCTGGCCCGCCTCTGGTGCAGACCCGGCTCCACCTCGTTCTGACCCGGCTCCACCTGGTACTGACCCGCTCCATACGGTTTCCACGTGGTTCCACCCGGCCCGGCCGGCCCCGCTCCGACAGGGGCCGTCACCCCGCCGACCCGGTACGCGCTGATACGCACGGTGAAGTGTCCTGTACATGGTGTGATGTGGATTCGGCGTTCAACGGAAAGGAACGAGCGCTCATGCGCGAGATCCTCGGAAGGCGACGCAGGCTCCGGTTCCGGCGCAAGGAGAGGACCGCCCGGCTCGACGCGGCGGTCACCTTCGCCGTCGAATGGAACTGGCCGGTCCTGCCGGGAGCAGGCCTGAGAGCGACGACCCGCACGACCGCGGGGGCCGCCTGCTCCTGCCCCGACCCCGAGTGCGCGGTGCCCGGCGCGCACCCCTACGACCCCGGGCTGCTCGCGGCCACCACCGACGAGCGGATGATCCGCTGGTGGTGGACCCGGCGCCCGGACGCCCCGGTCGTGCTGGCCACGGGCGCCGGCGCGCCCTGCGCGGTCAGCCTGCCGGCCCTGGCGGGGGCGCGGGCGCTCGCCGCGCTCGACGCGACGGGCATGCGACTCGGCCCGGTGGTCGCGACCCCGACACGGTGGTCGATCCTCGTCGCCCCCTACGACCTGGAGCGGCTCGGCGAGCTGTTGTACGCGAAGGACAGCGTCCCCAGCTCGCTGCGCTTCCACGGGGAGGGCGGCTATCTGCTCCTGCCGCCCTCGGTCGCCGGGACCGGCCAGGTCCGGTGGGAGCGGGCCCCGCTCGCGGGCTCGGCCCGGCCGTGGCTGCCGGACGTGGAGGCGGTGGTGGACGCCCTGGTGGAGGCGAGCACCAGCACCCCGGGCGGCGAAAGCCGACTGGCGTACTGAACGGCCGGCCACCGGCGTACGCGGCGGGCGGCCTTCGCCGCTTCACCCCCTCCACCCCGCCCCTCCACCCCGTCCCTTCACCCGAACGGGTGTGTCCCGGTCCGACTTGTACGGGAAACGGGCGCGCGGGCGACCGCGCGCCCGTGGGGCGCCGCTATGTTCGCCCCACCGTTCAAGATCTCCGGCAGAGCAGGAGCAGGGAGCAGATGGGGCGCATGGGTCCGGTGAACCTCCGCGTGGTCGGACTCGGGGCCGCCGTCACGGTCGCCGTCCTGCTGCCTCTGGTCGCGAGGGCCGGACCGACGGGCGAGCCCACGGCCGGCGCACGGGAACGGCCCGCGGGTGCCGCCGGGGCGAGCGCCGACGGAACCGGCGCCGCCGGGACGGGCGCTGCCGGGTCCTCCGACGCGAAGCCGGGGGACGTACTGGAGGGGCTCGGGCTGAGCCGCCGGACGGAGTCCGCCGCCGACCCGGCCGCACCTCCCGTCCCCGCTTCCCCCGCCTCTCCTCCCGTAACTCCCCGTGACGGATCGGCCGCTCCGGACGCCCCGGAGCGGGTCGCGAACTGTGGGCCGGAACTCGCCTCTCCCGAGGGGGTCGAGGCGCAGACCTGTGTCCTCGCGGAGGGTTCCGACACCTGGGGGCGTACGTACTACCGCAACGCGACCGGCCAGAATCTCGACGCGTTTCTGACCCTCATGGCGCCCGGCGGGCGGACCGTTCAGGTGCGCTGCCCGGTCGCCGCGCAGGACGAACCGGGTACCTGTGAAACGCCCAGGGAACGAGGCCGGGGCGTGGCCACGGCCTATACGGCGGTCGCGGAATTCGCCGGAGCGGGCGAGGGGGGCAACACTCCCCTGCTGCTGAGGGCCGGGAGCAACACGGCGGGCAGTGAAGGAAGTTGAGCGTCGACGCCTCGCGGTGGGCGGAGGCGGACATGGAAAGGCCCGATCGCTGGCGACGGGGGATGCACCAGCGACCGGGCTTCCAGAACGGTAACAAGAGATCTGCTGTTCGCAAATTCGATCTCGGTTATTCGGACAGGGATTTACTCGTCCGAAGACCGCGTTGTGGCGGAAGTCACCGACTGGTCGGTCTGTCAGTCACCGATACCGTGCGGGGTATCAGCTCAGAGTGACCTGACGGTTCGTGAGGCCGCCGCGCGCGCGACGCTCCTCCGCGGTGAGCGGAGCGTCCGAGGCGAGCGCCTCGGTCAGCCGCTCGGCGAACTCGGCGGCGGGCTTCTCGCACTCCTCGGCGGTCATCGCGGTGGGCAGGTCCCAGACCGGCACCATGAGCCCGTGCGCGCGGAACGAGCCGACGAGGCGGGTGTCCGCGCCGATGGAGGTGCCGCCGGCGGCCTGGAGGCGGGCGAGCGCGTCGAGGAGCTTCTCCTCCGGGTACGGCATGACCCAGCGCAGGTGGTTCTTGTCCGGGGTCTCGCACCAGTACGCCGAGTCGACGCTCGTCAGCTTCACGGTCGGGATGGCGGCGGCGTTGGCGCGCTCCAGGGAGGCGGCGACCTCCGGGTCCGCGCCGTCCGCGGACTGCGGGATCCAGAACTCGAAGCCCGTGTGGACCTCGGGGGCGAACGCGGCGTCGGCGTCGAGCAGGTCCTGCAGGCGCGGGCCCTCGGCGGGGACGCGGCGCGGCGGGACCGGGTTGCCCGGCTCGGTCTCCAGGGCGCGCTGGAGGGTGTCGGCGAGGTCGCGGGCGAGGTCGCCGGAGGTGGAGTCGTTCTGCAGGGCGAGCAGCACGGAGCCGTCGTCGCGGCGCAGGGCGGGCCAGGCCATCGGCAGCACGGTCGCGAGCGTCACGGAGGGGACGCCCTCCGGGAGCCCGCCCTTGAGGGTGAGCGGCACGGTGGCGGCGGGCACGAGCTCGCGCAGCGCGACCCAGTCGCACTCGCCGGGCAGGCCCTCGAAGGGGCGCTGGACGAGCTCGGTCACGGCGTGCGCGGCGGCCCGGCCGTGACACGCCTTGTAGCGGCGGCCCGAACCGCAGGGGCAGGGCTCGCGCGCGCCGACGACCGGGATCTCCCCGTTCGTGACCTGTGCCTGACCGGTCTTGCCGGCCTTCGTCTGGGGGCGCTTCTTGGCCATGGTGTGGCTTTCTCCCGATCGCGGCGTTGCGGTGCTTGTTTCCGGGCGCGAGCCTAGCCGCACCACGCACCCCCACCCTTCAGGCGGGCCGCGGCCCATCGCGCGCCCGGCGCCGGCCCACCGCCGCCCCCGAAGGCCGTACGGGCTCGGGCCCGCAGCTCGTACGGCGTCGAGCCCGGGTGTCGTACGGGGCTGGGCCCGGTCGTCCCTCGTCCTCGGCCCGCTGCCGACCCGCCCCTCGTACCGCGGTGTCAGTCCAGGTCGTCGTACGCGTCCAGGATGTCGAAGCGGGAGCCGCCGCCGACGCGGGAGGCGAAGTCCTCACGGCGGTGTCCCTCGGTGACCACCACCCAGACCGTGACCTCGCCGGTCGCGCTGTCCCGCACGCCCCAGTCCTGGGCCAGCGCGCTGATGATGTTCAGCCCGCGGCCGCCCCGGGCGGTCACCGACGGCGTCGCCGGCACCGGCCGGGTCGGGCCGCCTCCGTCCGTCACCTCGACCCTGAGACCGCCCGCCGGGTCCACCCGCCAGGCCGCCCGCACGTCTCCTTCGCCCCGGTCCGCGTGCCCCAGCGGCCTGCCGTAGCGACAGGCGTTGCTCAGCAACTCGGAAAGGATCAGTACCGCGTCGTCGACGACCGATTCGGACACCCCGCTGCGGAACAGCTCGTCCCGCATCCGGTGTCGCGCCTCACCCACGCCCGCAGGGCCATGAGGTACGGCCATGCTCGACGACGTGGGCACCTCCTGTGCCACCACCAACGCCACCCCCGAGACCTCCTTTGCCCCACGCCACCGTGTGGATGCCCCAATGGCCTGGACCGGAAACCGGCCAATCCGTATGCGATGAGGCACTCGTGACGATCGCGTACGCGTGGAACGCGCCGGTGCACTCCCCGGCGGACCCCAGAAGCCTTGTGGCACAAGGGAAAGGAGGTGCAGGAGGGGTACCGGAGGGACCGCAGGGGGCGGGAACGCGTCAACGCGCCGTCCGGACGCTCAGTCGCGGCCCAGCTGGGCGAGGACCTGCTTGGGGCGGTTGGTGATGATCGCGTCCACGCCGAGGCGCTGGCAGAGCTCGACGTCCTCGGCCTCGTCCACGGTCCAGACGTGGACCTGGTGCCCGCCCTTCTGGAGCCGCAGGATCACGGCCGGGTTGTGGCGCACGATCCTGATCGACGGCCCCGCGATGCGCGCGCCCGCGGGGAGCCGTCCGTCGCGCAGCCGCGGCGAGACGAACTGGGCGAGGGAGACGGTGGGCAGCGTCGGCGACGCGGCGGCGATCCGGCTCAGGGAGCGGGCCGAGAAGCTCATGACGCGTACCGGGGATTCCGCGGGGGACGCGGGCGCGTCCAGCCCGAAACGCCTGAGGAGCTGGAGCAGCTTCTCCTCGACCTGGCCCGCCCAGCGGGTCGGGTGCTTGGTCTCGATGGCCAGCTCGACCCGGCGTCCGGCGTCGGAGACCAGCTCCAGGAGCCGCTCCAGGGTGAGGACCGAGGTGTATCCGGGGTCGCCCCAGTCGGGGCTCTCGCCGGACTCGTCGCGGCCCTTCCAGGTGCCGAAGTCGAGGGCGGCGAGATCGGCGAGTTCCAGGGCGGAGACGGCGCCGCGGCCGTTCGAGGTGCGGTTGACGCGGCGGTCGTGGACGCAGACGAGATGACCGTCGGCGGTGAGCCGGACGTCGCACTCCAGGGCGTCCGCGCCGTCCTCGATGGCCTTCATGTAGGCGGCCAGGGTGTGTTCCGGCGCGTCCTCGGAGGCTCCACGGTGGGCGACGACCTGGAGGGGGACGCTGTTCGGGTGCTGCCGTGCGTGAGTCACGGCGTCATGGTGCCATTGGCGGGGCGCGGCGGGCACACCGGAGGATGTCCGTTCTGTCCGTATATAAAGATAGGGGGGTGAACGCACAGCTCCGCCTTACAGCGGCCTGACGTCCTGTGGGAAAAGCTGGTGCAGCACCCTGGACCCCATAGGTGACCAGTCGGTGACTTCCGCCACAACGCGGTCTTCGGACGAGTAAATCCCTGTCCGAATAACCGAGATCGAATTTGCGAACAGCAGATCTCTTGTTACCGTTCTGGAAGCCCGGTCGCTGGTGCATCCCCCGTCGCCGTGCTCGGCCGGCACCGGGGCGCCCCCGCCGACCGTGCCGGCCTGGGGCGCCCCGGTGCCGGCCGAGCACCCCGCCCCCGCGGCGCCCCGGCGACGGACCGGCGGCCTGGTGGCGGCGGTCCTGGTCGCGGCGCTCGTCGCGGGCGGCATCGGCGGTGGCATCGGCTACTGGGCCGCCCAGCGCGGTGACGACGGCGTCAGCTCCACCACCGTCTCCTCGGGCGAGGCCCCGGCGTCCTTCAAGCGCGAACCCGGCACCGTCGCGGCGGTCGCCGCGACCGCGCTGCCCAGCGTGGTCACCATCCAGGCGAAGTCGGGCGGCTCGCAGGGCGAGGGCGGCACGGGCACGGGCTTCGTGTACGACCAGCAGGGCCACATCGTCACCAACAACCACGTGGTGGCATCAGCGGCGGACGGCGGCACGCTCTCCGTGACGTTCCCGGACGGCAAGTCGTACGACGCGGAGGTCGTCGGCCGGGCCGAGGGCTACGACGTGGCCGTACTCAAGCTCACGAACGCGCCGAAGGGGCTGAAGCCGCTGCCCCTGGGCGACTCGGACAAGGTGGCGGTCGGCGACTCGACGATCGCGATCGGCGCGCCCTTCGGCCTGTCGAACACGGTGACCACCGGCATCATCAGCGCCAAGAACCGGCCGGTGGCGTCGGGCGACGGTTCGGGCGGCAGCAACTCGTACATGAGCGCGCTGCAGACGGACGCGTCGATCAACCCGGGCAACTCCGGCGGTCCGCTGCTGGACGCGAGCGGCGCGGTGATCGGCATCAACTCGGCCATCCAGTCCACCGGGAGCGGCTTCGGCCAGTCCCAGGCGGGCTCGATCGGCCTGGGCTTCGCGATCCCGGTGAACCAGGCGAAGAACGTGGCCCAGCAGCTGATCAAGACCGGCAAGCCGGTGTACCCGGTGATCGGGGCGACGGTGAACATGCAGCAGCAGGGCGAGGGCGCGAAGATCGCCTCCCAGGGCTCGGGCGGCACCCCCTCGGTGACCCCGAACGGCCCGGCGGCGAAGGCGGGCCTGAAGGCCGGCGACGTGATCACGGCCTTCGGCGGCCACCCGATCGACAGCGGCCCGTCCCTGATCAGCGAGATCTGGACCCACAAGCCGGGCGACCAGGTCAAGATCACGTACGAGCGCGACGGCAAGACGTCCGAGGCGACGGTCACCCTCGGCGAGCGCACCGGCGACAGCTGACCGGCTAGGCTGTCCCCCGCGCCGCGGGTGAACACACCGCAGGCGCGGGGTGGGTTGCCCGAGCGGCCTAAGGGAACGGTCTTGAAAACCGTCGTGGCAGCGATGTCACCGTGGGTTCAAATCCCACACCCACCGCAGGCGAACGGTCCCTGACCAGCTCAATCGGTCAGGGACCGTCGTGCTGTGCGCCGCTCCCCGGCGCTGTCGACGGCTCGTGCCACGCGCGCGTACTCACGGTCCTTGCAGCGGTAGGCCCGCTGGACGGGCCTCAACGGCGGTGAGCGACGCGGTTGCGACGGGCGCGGGGCGACTCGTCCGTCGCGTTGGCCTCGTTGACCTTCCGCGCCCTCCCGACCCGGACTCGGGGGCCGGTCCGGATCTCCTGGGGATGCGGGACTCAGGTGGTGCCGTGATGCTGGAGGGGCTGGAACAGTGGCTAGGAGGGCCAGATGTCTGTGTTCGACAAGCTCAAGGGAATGCTGAAGGGCCACGAGGATCAGGCCTCCAGGGGCGTCGACCAGGCCGGCGACCTCGTCGACAAGAAGACGCAGGGCAAGTACGCCGGCCATGTCGACACCGCCCAGGAGAAGCTCAAGGGGCAACTGGGGGACACGGGCACCCGGCCGGACTCCCCGCCCCAGCCGCCGCCCCCGCCTCAGCAGTAGCGCGCGTCGCGTCGCGTGCCCCGTTCGTCGCGCGACCCGTTCGTCAAGGGCGTCCCGGATCCGTATTCGGGGCGCCCTGTTCCGGGTGCGGTCGCCGTGCTCCTTCGGGTTTCATGAGGGACCCGGAGAAGTGGAGGACTGTCGTGGTGCGGATCGTGCTCGTGCAGGGGGACATCACCGCCGAGGCCGTGGACGCGATCGTGAACGCCGCGAACTCCTCCCTGCTCGGCGGTGGCGGCGTCGACGGGGCCATCCACCGCAAGGGCGGGCCCGAGATCCTCTCCGCCTGCCAGGATCTGCGCCGCTCCCACTACGGCAAGGGGCTGGCGACCGGGCAGGCCGTGGCGACCACGGCCGGACGCCTGCCTGCCCGGCACGTCATCCACACGGTCGGACCGGTCTGGTCCCGCGACGAGGACCGTTCGGAGCTGTTGGCCTCCTGCTACCGCGAATCCCTCCGGATCGCCGACGAGTTGGGCGACCGCACGGTTGCGTTCCCCGCGATCTCCACCGGGATCTACGGCTGGCCCATGGACGACGGCGCCCGGATCGCCGTACGGACGGTACGGGCCGCGCGTACGGACGTGGAAGAGGTTCGCTTCGTGCTCTTCGACGCCGAGGCGTACGCGGCCTTCGAGGCGGCTGCGGGGGAGTCGGACGCCCCGTAGCGGGACTCGATGGTTGCGGCCCGCACGGGCCGCATGAGCCGCCGGACATGGCCTAGGGCCAGGGGCCGACGACGGTACGGTCCGCTGGCCGAGGCGCAGGAGGGGGTGGCGGCGACAGGATGATCCGTATGCGTATCGGAATCCTTGGAACAGGACATGTGGGTAAGGCGCTCGCTCCCGCGTGGGCACGGGCCGGACACGACGTGGTCATCGGGTCGCGGCGACCCGGGGACCCGGACCGCCTCGCTGAGATGGAGGAACTCGTGGCGGCGGGCGTACGGGTGGAGGGATCGGAGGCGGCGGCCGCTCACGCCGAGGTGCTGGTGAACGCCACCCCGGGCACGGACTCCGTGGCCCTGCTCGACACGATCGGGGCCCCCGCGCTCGCCGGGAAGGTCCTGCTGGACGTCGCCGTCGGCTTCCTGGCGGACGGCACGCTCTCCCATCCGGTCGTCAGTCTCGGCGAGGAGATCCAGCGGGCGTTCCCGGACACGCGCGTGGTGAAGACGTTCTCGACGATCGACCGGGGCGTGATGGTCGCGCCGGACTCCCTGGAGGGGCCGAGCACCGTGTTCCTCTCGGGCGAGGACGCGGACGCCAAGCAGGTGGTGCGGGGCCTGCTCACCGATCTGGGCTGGTCCGGCGACTCCGTCCTCGACCTCGGCGGCATCGCCACGGCCCGGGGCCAGGAACACTTCGCCGACCTCTTCCTCGCCATCGCCCGGGCGACCGGCACGTACGGGTTCGGCATCCGGGTCGTCCTCCCCGCCTCGGCGACGGACGAGGTCGGCGGCTGATCCCCGACCGTGGCCGTCCCCGGCGGCTGATCCCCGACCGTGGCTGTCCGGACCGCTCGCGTCCGGGATCCGTTCCGCCGGACGAAGCGTCGGCAACGGCTCCCTGAGTAGAACCCTCCCGGAAGCGGCACGAGGCCGCCGCGTGGACACCCGGCAGGTCCTCCGGTCCGGCAAGGACGCGGATGCCCACGCACCGCGGTGATCGTCCGCCGGGGAGATTGGCGGAAAATCTGCCGGAACGCTTCCTCCCTTGCGGCGCACGGGCCGAGCCTGTCCTGAACTCTCTCCGTCGTCGTGAGCTGGGCTTCTACCGGGTGCTGTCTGGTTTATCGGCCTGTCCTCACGCTTGCGGGGGAATCAGGCACTCCGGTGTGGTTCGCCGGGGATTCGGTGGGCAACTCTGGATTCGCGACGTCGAGCACCAACGTCCGGGGCGGTCGGCCAACTGCCGCGGAAATGGCCGTACTTCACAGCACCTCACGGCACTTCACAGCACTTCAGAGCAGTTCCGTGCACCAGCTCCAGCACCAGCTCCAGCACCAGCACCAGCACCAGCACCAGTATTCAGTTCCCGGAGGAACACACATGGCAAGCATCCGTACCGCCCGCATCGTCGCCGTCGCCGCCGCCCTCCCTCTCGCCGCGGCGCTCTTCAGCGGGGTGGCGCAGGCCGACAACGGCGGGTTCGCGGACGACGGATCGAACGCGAGCATCGCCTCGATCGTCGGCAGCGGCGTGGGCGGGGCCAACTTCGGCAACTCGACCACGACGCAGCAGGTGGCGACCGGTTCCGGCGCCTCCAACCAGAACAACACGGCCAGTGTGAACGGCTCCGCGTTCACCCACATCGCCCAGAGCAACCCGGTGGTCAACTTCAACCCGTGGTGGTGATCCGCCCGGCACGGCAGCCGGCCCGACGGGGGGCGTGACCGCGGTGTGAACGACGGCCTGTGCGCCGGTACTCGGTACCGGAGCGCGGGCCGTCGCGCGTGTACCCCGGAGCGAGTGCGTCGGTCGGGTGGTTCGTCGGTCAGCCGGTCAGCCGGTCGGTCGGTCTTCGACCTTGACAGGACTCCTGAATCTGACGGACAGTCAGAAACCTCAGTCGTCCCACGGGAGGCCGTCGCCGTGCACCTCGCCCCGACCGAGCGGCAGCTGCGGCTGCGCGCCGAACTCCGCGCGTACTTCCGGGAGCTGATGCCCGACGGCCCGCCATCCGCCACCGACACCGAGGCCCAGCGCCGGCTGCTCCGCCGGATCGGCGCGGACGGGCTCCTGGGGCTCGGCTGGCCCGAGGAGTACGGCGGACAGGGACGCGGTCCCGACGAGCAGTTCGTCTTCTTCGACGAGGCGTACCGCGCGGGCGCCCCCGTCTCCATGGTCACGCTCAACACCGTCGGCCCCACCCTGATGGCATACGGGACCGAGGAACAGAAGGCCCTCCTCCTGCCCCGGATCCTGTGCGGGGAGGCCGTCTTCGCCATCGGGTACAGCGAGCCCGGCGCGGGCACCGACCTCGCCTCCCTCCGGACGCGCGCGCGGCGCGACGGCGGGTCGTGGCTCATCGACGGCCAGAAGGTCTTCACCTCCAACGCCCAGAACGCCGACTGGATCTGGCTCGCCTGCCGGACCGATCCCGACGCGCCCCCGCACCGGGGGATCTCGATCGTCCTCGTCCCCACCGATGCCGAGGGCTTCTCGTGGACGCCGATCGAGACCGTGGGCGGGCTTACGACCACGGCCACCCACTACGACGGGATCCGGGTCCCCGGGGGGAACCTCGTCGGGCCCGAGCACGGCGGCTGGGGGCTCATCACCAGCCAGCTCAACCACGAGCGGGTCGCGCTCGCCGCGATCGGGATGCAGGCGGAGGACTTCTTCGAAGCGGTGCTCGACCGGGCCCGTATCCCCGATCCGGTGACGGGCAGGCGCCGCATTGACGATCCCTGGGTACGGATTCGGGCCGCCGAAGCGCATGCCCGGCTGGCCGCGACACGCCTGCTGAACTGGCGTCTGGTGGGGGATGTGGGGGCCGGCCGGCTGGCCCCGGGGGACGCGAGCGGCGTGAAGTTCGTGGGAACCGAATCGGCGGTGGAGGTGTATCGAATATGCCAGGAG
>NZ_RDBH01000114.1:343052-346364 GCF_008042145.1 Streptomyces sp. adm13(2018) | reverse complement strand
GCCGGTGCCCGGCCACGCCCTCCCAGAATCCGGCGTTGTCCCGGTTGACCACGGGCCCGGGGCCCGGCGCCCCCGCCCCGTGGTCAACCGGGACAACGCCGGATTCTGGGAGGGCGTGGCCGGGCACCGGCTGCTCATCCAGCGCTGCGTCGCCTGCTCGGCCCTGCGCTTCCCCTGGCTGCCCGGGTGCGCCGACTGCGGCTCCCCGGAGTGGGACACGGTCGAGGCGAGCGGCACCGGGACGGTCTTCTCGTACGTGGTGATGCACCACCCGCCGTTCCCCGCCTTCGATCCGCCGTACGCGGTCGGTCTCGTCGAACTGGCCGAGGGCGTACGGATCGTGAGCAACGTGGTGGGGGTGCCGTACGACAAGGTGCGGATCGGGATGCCGGTGCGGCTGGAGTTCCTGCGCGTCGACGAGGAGCTGGAGCTTCCCGTCTTCCGCGCGGGAGGGGAGGACTGACATGGACTTCACCCCCACCGAGGAGCAGGCGGCGGCCCGTGGGCTGGCCGCCCGGATCTTCGCCGACCTCGCCACCCACGAGCGGCTCCGGGCGGCCGGCACCGGCAGCGACGCCGAGCTGTGGAAGGCCCTCTGCGCCGCCGGGCTGCCCGGCTCGGTGGAGGAGACCGGCCTGCTCGGACTGGTCCTCCTCCTGGAGGAGCAGGGACGCGTGACGGCACAGGTGCCGTTCGCCGCGACCTGTGTGTACGGGATCCTCGCCGTCGCCCGGCACGGCACGGACGAGCAGCGCGCCCGGCTGCTGCCGGGCCTCCGCGACGGTACGACGGTGGCGACGGGCGCCTTCCCCGCCACCGGCGCGGTCGCCTCGCACCGGGGGCGGCTCAGCGGGACCGTGGACTGGGTGCCGTGGCTCCGGGACGCCACGCACGTCCTCGTCCCCGACGCGGTCCACGGCCTCTGGCTGGTCCGCACCGAGGACGCGGCCGGGATCGACCCCGTCGAGCTCACCGCACCCTGGTCCGCCGCCCGGCTCGTCCTCGACGAGACGCCGGGGGAGCGGCTCGGCGGAAGCGGCGGCGCAGACGGAAGCGGGAGCGGGGACATAGGCGGGGCGGGAAGTGCTGCCGTCTACGCGGAGGTGCTCGCCGCCGCCCGGACCGCCTTCGCCGGGCTGCAGGCCGGGGTCTGCGCCGGTTCGCTGGCCAGAGCCGTGGAGTACACAGCCGTACGGGAGCAGTTCGGCCGCCCGCTCGCGACCCGTCAGGCCGTGCAACTGCGGGCCGCCGAGGCCCACATGGACACCGAGGCCATCCGGGTGACCGCCTACGAGGCCGCCTGGCGCCGCGACGGGGGGCTGGACGCGCGCACGGCGGCCCTGACCGCCGCCTGGTGGGCCTCCGAGGCGGGGAAGCGGGTCGTGCACGCCGGCCAGCACCTGCACGGCGGCATGGGGGCGGACCTCGACCACCCCGTGCACCGGCACTTCCTGTGGGGCCGGCAGCTCGACGCGCACCTCGGGTGCGGCACCGAAGTCCTCGCCGAACTCGGCGACCTGCTCGCCGAGGGAGACCTGTCATGACGTCCGGTACGGAGACCTTCGTCGCGCCCGGCGACGAGCTACCACCGCTCACGATCCCGATCACCCGCACCCTGATCGTCGCCGGGGCCGTCGCCTCCCGCGACTACCAGGACGTGCACCACGACGCCGAACTGGCCCGCGAGAAGGGCTCTCCGGACATCTTCATGAACATCCTCACGACCAACGGCCTCGTCGGCCGGTACATCACCGACCACTTCGGCCCCCGTGCCGTCCTGCGCAGGGTCGCCATCCGGCTCGGCGCCCCCAACCATCCCGGCGACACCATGGTGCTGACCGGCACGGTCACCGAGGTCGACGGGGACACCGCGCACGTCCGGGTCGTCGGGGCGAACGGGCTCGGGCACCACGTCACCGGGACGGTCACCGTGCAGGTGCCGCGATGAGCATCCGCACCCGGGACGACCTCGGCGGCCGGGCGGCCGTGGTGGGCATCGGGGCCACCGAGTTCTCCAAGGACTCGGGCCGCAGCGAGCTGTCCCTCGCGGCCGAGGCGGTCCGGGCGGCCCTCGCCGACGCCGGACTGTCCCCCGGCGACGTCGACGGCATGGTCACCTTCACCATGGACACCAACCCCGAGATCACGGTCGCCCAGGCGTGCGGCATCGGGGAGCTGTCCTTCTTCTCCCGCGTGCACTACGGCGGCGGAGCCGCCTGCGCCACGGTGCAGCAGGCCGCGCTCGCCGTCGCCACCGGGGTCGCGGAGGTGGTCGTCTGCTACCGGGCGTTCAACGAGCGCTCGGGGCGCCGCTTCGGCTCCGGGGTCCAGCAGCGCGAGCCCTCCGCCGAGGGCGTCGCCCTCGGCTGGCAGCTGCCCTTCGGGCTGCTCACCCCGGCCTCCTGGGTCGCGATGACCGCCCAGCGGTACCTGCACACCTACGGGCTGACCCCGGACGCGTTCGGCCATGTCGCGGTGACCGACCGGCGCCATGCCGCCCGGAACCCCGCCGCGTACTTCCACGGGAAGCCGATCACCCTCGCCGACCACGCCGCGTCGCGCTGGATCGTCGAGCCGCTCCGGCTGCTCGACTGCTGCCAGGAGACCGACGGCGGCCAGGCGATCGTCGTCACCTCCGTCGAGCGCGCCCGCGACCTGCGGCGCCCGCCGGCCGTGGTCCTCGCGGCGGCGCAGGGCGCCGGCCGCAAGCAGGAGGCGATGACCAGCTTCCACCGGGACGACCTGACGGGGCTTCCGGAGATGGGGGCGGTGGCCCGGCAGCTCTGGCGGACCTCGGGCCTCGCGCCGGGCGAGATCGACGTGGCCGTCCTCTACGACCACTTCACTCCCTTCGTACTCATGCAGTTGGAGGAGTTCGGGTTCTGCAGTCCGGGGGAGGCGGCCGACTTCGTCGCGGCGGACGCGCTCCCGCTGAACACGCACGGAGGACAGCTCGGCGAGGCCTATCTGCACGGGATGAACGGCATAGCGGAGGCGGTACGGCAGCTGCGCGGGACGTCCGTGAACCAGATACCCGGGACGGAGCGGACGTTGGTGACGGCGGGGACGGGGGTTCCCACGTCCGGGTTGATCCTGGGCACGGACGGCTGAGGCGACGGCCCCTGCGGTGGCCGCGCGGGGCGGGCGGATCTTCACTCGCGCCATGAGCACTCACACATCACGACCGGAGCCCACCCCCGCCCAGGACCGCGGCCCGGAGCCCACGTCACCCGTCCGCCCGCCGTCCGCACCGCCCCCCGGAGCCGGGGACGGGACGCCGGCCGACACCTCGGATCACTCGTCGGCGGGCAC
>NZ_RDBH01000114.1:334677-342952 GCF_008042145.1 Streptomyces sp. adm13(2018) | reverse complement strand
GTAGACGGGGGCAGCGGCGGCGCCCCGGGAAGCCCGGGCGCCGCCGCTGCCCCCGTCTACTTCGCCGGGCGGGCCTTCGACACGTGTGAGGCGCCGTCCCTCGCGGTGATGGACGCCTGGCGCGGTTCGCCTTACGGGGCCCTCGGGATCTACTTCGGCGGGCGCGGCCGCGGCTGTCCCGTCCAGCGGGAGCTGAACCCGTCCTGGGTCGCCTCCGTGCACGCCATGGGCTGGCGGTTGCTGCCGCTGTTCGTCGGTTCGCAGGCGCCGTGCGTGAACGCCGTCGCGAAGCGGCCGTTCGCCCTCGGCAGCGACCCCTCGGGCCAGGGCACCCGCGAGGGGGCCGAGGCGGTGAAGGCCGCGCGGGCCCTGGGCCTGGACACGAGCAGCCCGCTGTACCTCGACATCGAGGCGTACCAGCAGGACGACGCGCGCTGCGCCGCGACCACCCTCTCCTTCGTCCGCGCCTGGAACCGCGAGGTGCGCCGCCTCGGCTACCTGCCCGGGTTCTACAGCAGCGCCGACACGGGGGTGCGGGACATCGAGGCGGCGCGGCGGGCGGGGACGCCCGACATGCCGGCCGTGATGTGGTTCGCCCGCTGGCTGGGGCGGCCCGCCCTCGCCACCGAGCCGGTGCTGCACCCGGAGGCCTGGACGCCGCACGCCCGGATCCACCAGTACGCGGGCAACGTCGCCGAGACGTACGGCGGCCGTCGGATGCTCATCGACCGGAACACGATGGACGCGCCCGTGGCCCGCGTCGCCCCCTCGGCCCTGAGCGTGACCGAGGACGCCGAACGGGCGGAGGCCGGGGACGAGAACCGCACGGAGGACGGAGCCGAGGAGCGGTCGGAGGGCGGGGTCGAGGACAGGCCGGAGAACGGGGTCGAGGACAGGCCGGAGAACGGGGTCGGGAACGGGTCGGAGAACGGGGCGCCACCGGTCCGCCGACCCTGACGGCGCCCCGAGGGGTCTCCACCCAGAGGAGGTCGGGGCGTCCCCACCCCTACAACCTGAGGCGGACTGCGGGTCGGGACCTGGGGCCGATCCGCAGGACGCCCCTCCCCTCCTAGCGTGGAGCCATGACTCCGCCACCCTCTGGCCCCGTCTGCGCCGGTGCCTCGCAGTACGCGTCGTTCCCGACCTTCTCGTCGTACGTACGGGCGCGTGGGCCCGTGCTCCTGCGCACCGCGCGCTCCCTGACCGCCAACCCCTGCGACGCCGAGGACCTGCTCCAGACGGCGCTGGCCAAGACGTTCGTCGCCTGGGAGCGCATCGAGGACCACCGCGCCCTGGACGGCTACGTCCGCCGCGCGCTGCTGAACACCCGCACGTCGCAGTGGCGCAAGCGCAAGGTGGACGAGTTCGCCTGCGAGGAGCTGCCCGAGCCGACCGGCGTCCCGGAGCCGGACCCGGCGGAGCGGCAGGTGTTGCACGACGCGATGTGGCGCGCGGTGCTGAAGCTCCCCGAGCGGCAGCGCCAGATGGTGGTCCTCAGGTACTACGAGGATCTGAGCGAGGCCCAGACCGCCGAGATCCTGGGCGTGTCCGTCGGCACGGTGAAGAGCGCGGTGTCGAGAGCACTGGGCAAACTCCGCGAGGACCCGGAGCTGACCCCCGTCCGGTAGGGGGCGCGAGGGGCCGTCATGCAGCGTGCCGCAGCACGAGAAAACACGCGAAACCGTCCGATATCCGGCGTGCCGCATTACTCCTGCCAGTGATCACTGGCAATTTCCGTACTCTCGGGTAGTGACATACCGAGCGGTACGTGCGCAGAATCTCCCCACCCCTTCTGCCACGTAGCGCCCACCGGGAGGACGCCCCGTGTACAGCACCATGCAGGACGTACAGCTGACCGTGAGCCGCATTCTGAAGCACGGAATGACGATTCACGGAAAGTCGATCATCACCACCTGGACGGGGGAACCCGAGCCGCAGCGCCGCACGTTCGCGGAGGCCGGGGAGCGCGCGCACCAGCTTGCCAACGCCCTGCGCGACGAACTCGGCGTCGTCGGCGACCAGCGGGTCGCGACCCTGATGTGGAACAACGCGGAGCACGTCGAGGCCTACTTCGCGATCCCCTCCATGGGCGCGGTCCTGCACACCCTGAACCTCCGCCTTCCCCCCGAGCAGCTGGTGTGGATCGTCAACCACGCCGCCGACCGGGTCGTCCTCGTGAACGGCTCGCTGCTCCCCCTCCTCGCCCCGCTGCTGCCGCACCTGCCCACGATCGAGCACATCGTGGTCGCCGGCCCAGGGGACCGCTCCGTCCTGGACGGCGCGGCGGCCCGCGTGCACGACTACGAGGAGCTGATAGCCGGCCGCCCGACCACGTACGACTGGCCGGAGCTGGACGAGCGTTCGGCCGCCGCGATGTGCTACACCTCCGGCACCACGGGCGACCCCAAGGGCGTCGTCTACTCGCACCGC
The DNA here is from genome assembly GCF_008042145.1 of Streptomyces sp. adm13(2018). GTDB lineage: Bacteria > Actinomycetota > Actinomycetes > Streptomycetales > Streptomycetaceae > Streptomyces. The sequence continues at coordinate 340,522 of NZ_RDBH01000114.1, read as the reverse complement.
TCGATCTACCTGCACTCGATGCAGGTCAACATGGCCGAGTCGATGGGCCTGACCGACCGGGACACGACCCTGGTCGTCGTCCCGCAGTTCCACGTCAACGCCTGGGGCCTGCCGCACGCCACCTTCATGACCGGCATCAACATGCTGATGCCGGACCGTTTCCTCCAGCCGGCCCCGCTCGCCGACATGATCGAGCGCGAGCGGCCGACCCACGCGGCCGCCGTCCCCACCATCTGGCAGGGCCTGCTCGCCGAGGTCACGGCGAACCCCCGCGACCTCTCCTCGATGTCCCAGGTCACCATCGGCGGCGCGGCGTGTCCGCCCGCGCTGATGGAGGCGTACGACCGGCTGGGCGTCCGCCTCTGCCACGCCTGGGGCATGACGGAGACCTCCCCGCTGGGCACGATGGCCCACCCTCCGCACGGCCTGACCGCCGAGGAGGAGTGGCCGTACCGCGTCACGCAGGGCCGCTTCCCGGCCGGCGTCGAGGCCCGGCTGGTCGGCCCGGCGGGCGAGCACCTGCCCTGGGACGGCGAGTCGGCCGGCGAGCTGGAGGTGCGCGGCACCTGGATCGCGGGCGCGTACTTCGGCGGCGCCGCCGGCGAGCCGATCCGCCCGGAGGACAAGTTCAGCGAGGACGGCTGGCTCAAGACCGGTGACGTCGGCGTGATCAGCCCCGATGGCTTCCTCACCCTCACCGACCGCGCCAAGGACGTCATCAAGTCCGGCGGCGAGTGGATCTCCAGCGTCGAGCTGGAGAACGCGATCATGGCGCACCCGGCCGTCGCCGAGGCCGCCGTCGTCGCCGTCCCGGACGAGAAGTGGGGCGAGCGGCCGCTGGCGACCGTCGTGCTCAAGGAGGGTGCCACGGCGGACTACGAGACGCTGAAGGCCTTCCTCGCCGACGAGGGCGGCATCGCCAAGTGGCAGCTCCCGGAGCGCTGGGCGATCGTGCCGGTGGTGCCGAAGACGAGCGTCGGCAAGTTCGACAAGAAGGTCATCCGCAGGCAGTACGCGGAGGGCGCGCTGGACGTGACGGAGCTGTAGGCGGAACGAAGAAGGGGGGAGGGCGGTGACCGCCCTCCCCCCTTCTTCCGTCTCCGGTCAGTTGGTGCCGATCTTCGCGAGCAGATCGACGATCCTGGCCTGCACCTCGGTGCTGTTCGAGCGCTCCGCGAGGAAGAGGACCGTCTCGCCCGAGGACAGCTTCGGCAGCTCCTCCTCGGCGAGGTCGGCCGAGGTGTAGACGACGAGCGGAGTGCGGTTGAGCTGCCCGTTCGCCCGCAGCCAGTCGATGATCCCGGCCCGGCGGCGGCGCACCTGCATCAGGTCCATCACCACCAGGTTCGGCCGCGTCCGGGTGGCGAGGGTGACCGCCTCGGTGTCCGTGGCCGCCCGCGCGACCTGCATCCCGCGCCGCTCCAGGGTGGCGCCGAGCGCCTCCGCGATGTCCTCGTTCTCCTCGATGAGCAGGACGCGGGACGGGTGCTGCTCGCTGTCGCGCGGCGCGAGCGCCTTGAGGAGTACGGCCGGGTCGGCGCCGTACGCGGCCTCCCGGGTCGCCTGCCCCAGACCCGCCGCGAGCAGCACCGGAACCTCGGCGGCCACGGCGGCCTGACGCAGCGACTGGAGCGCGGTACGGGTGATGGGCCCGGTCAGCGGGTCGACGAAGAGCGCGGCCGGGAAGGCGGCGATCTGGGCGTCCACCTCCTCGCGGGAGTGCACGATCACCGGGCGGTAGCCCCGGTCGCTCAGCGCCTGCTGGGTGGAGACGTCGGGGGCGGGCCAGACCAGCAGCCGGCGCGGGTTGTCGAGGGGTTCCGGGGGGAGTTCGTCGRCGACCGGGCGCGGCGCGGGCCGGTTGGCGACCTCGACGGCGCCACCGGGACCGTCGAGCGGCTCGGGCCCCTCGGCMGKSCCCTCGMCGGGCGCTCCMATGGCGTACGCGCGTCCCTCGGGCGCACGGGACGGCGCCGGGGCCTCCGGCTGCGGGTGCGGCCTGGCCTCGCCGCCGGCCGGCACGGGGAGCGCGGCCGGCACGGGCGGGTCGGACTCGGGCGGGGTGGCGAGCCGGCGCCGCCGCCCGGAGCCGTTGGAACCGCCGGAGCCGTTGGAACCGCTGGAGGGCGGACCGGAAGGCGCCGGGGCGGGCAGCGGCGCCGCCGGGGGCGGCGGCACGAAGGGGACGCCCTGCCCGAGGGTGCGCACGCTGAACGCCCGCCCCTGGGTCGAGTCCTTCGGCATGGGCAGCTCGGGAGGCAGCGGCACCGATCCGGTCCCGGTCCCGGTCACTGATCCGGCCCCGGTCCCCGATCCTGAACTGGTGCTGTTCCGGGGCTCGGGCTGCGCGGCGGGCGCGGCCTGGACCGACTCCGACTCCGACCCCGGCTCGGGCGGCGGGGGTGCGACGGCCCGGCGGCGCCCGGTCGGCACGCCCTGCGGCAGCGGGTGCGGGTGGACCGGCGCAGGCATGTGTCCGGCGTCCGGAACACCCCGTACGGCCACGGCGTCGTGCCGGCTCTCGTCGGACACCGGCAGCGGCGCCGCGACGGGCGCGGGGGTGGCCTCTTCGTCCGCAGGCCGGTCCGCATCGGCCGGCGGAAGCGCGAACGGCGTCCGGGGCCCGGCCTCGGCCGCGGCCGCGCGCTCCTGCGCGGCGGCGAGCGCACGCCGGCGGCGTCCGCTCGGCTGCGCCTCGGGCGCGGAGTCGGCGGAGGCCACGGCCGGCAGGGCGCGGGCGAGGGCGGGCGCCGACGAAGCCCCGGAGGGGTCGACGGCGACACCCTGCGGCGGTACGGCGGCGCCGAGCGCGGCCCGTCCCTGCGCGCCTTCGGCGGCGGTCACGACCGAGCCTTCGGCGGGCCGTCCGCGACGGCGGCCGGTGGGCTCGACCAGGGAGCCGCCGGGGGCGTCCGGGGCCGCGCCGCCGACGGGGACGGCCTGGTCCACGCCCGCGTTCTGCTGGGCCGGGATCAGTTCGGCGGGTCCGCCGGGGGCTTCGGCCGTACGGGCCCGGCGGCGGCCGCTGGGCTCGGCGGCGGTCTCGGGGGCGACCGAGCTCTCCAGGAAGGCGTCCGTGGAGCCGCGCCGGGCCCGCCGCCGCCCGCCGCCGGACGGCTCGGAGGAGTCGGCGGGGACACCGGACGTCACCGGGGCCCCGGAGGACGCCACCGGGTGACCGAAGGACGCCGGCGCGCCGGAGGGGCCGGAAGGTGCGGGGACCGCGAGGAGGCCGGACGAGGCCGGGCCGGCTCGTGGCGCGGGGCTCTGTGGGGCTTGGGGTGCGGCTCCGGTGGGCGCCACGACGTGCGCGCCGGGCTTTGCCCTCGACCCCGGAGGCCTAGTACGGTGAGAATCGGGGGGAGGCCGGACGCGCCCGGGGCGACGGGGGCGGAGGCCTGCGCGGGCAGCGCGAGCGCCTCCCGACCACCACCGACGCGCCCGTCGGCCGCACCGGGCCCGCTCGCACCGGGCCCGATCGCCATGGGCCCGGACGCGCCGCCCAAGCGGGCCGCACCGTCCGACCCGTTCGAGCCGGGCGCCCCATGCGGGCCCTGCTCCGTCGCCGGGACCGTGCCCCGGCCCGTACCGAGCGGGACTTCGAGGACGTACGCGCCGCCGCTCGTCCCCGGCACCTCGTGGGTCTGCACGACACCGCCGTGCGCCGCCACGATGCCGCGGACGACCGGTCCGTGGACCGGGTCCCCGCCGGCGTACGGGCCCCGGACCTCGATCCGGACCACGTCACCGCGCTGCGCGGCCGCGACGACGATCGTGGAGTCGGCCGGTCCGGCGCCCGGGGCGGCGGTGCGGTTCTTGCCGGTCGCGTCGACGCCCGCGACGTCGGCGACCAGGTGCGCGAGCGCGGTGGAGAGCCGGGCCGCGTCCACCTCGGCCTCGATCGGCGGCGCGTGTACGGCGAACTGGGCGCGGCCGGGGCCGATCAGGTCGACCGCCCCGTCGATGCCCGCCGTGACGATGCCGTCGAGGAGCGCGACGCGCTTGTCCAGCGACTCGGCGCCGGCGTCCAGGCGCTGGTAGCCCAGGACGTTGTCGACGAGGGCCGTCATGCGGGCGTATCCGGCGGCGAGGTGGTGCAGGACCTGGTTGGCCTCGGGCCAGAGCTGTCCGGCGTCGTCCGCGGCGAGGGCGCCCAGCTGGCCGCGGAGCTCCTGGAGGGGGCCGCGCAGGGAATCGGCGAGGACGGCCGTGAGCTGCTCGTGCCGGGCGGCGAGGGAGGCGTACCGCTCCTGCTGCGCCTCCCGGTCGGCGGCGTTCCGCTCGGCCCGGTCGGCGAGTTCGGCGGTGTTCCGCTCGGTGATCTCCTTGATCTCGGCGGCGTGCTCCTCGACCAGCTGCTCGTACGGCCTGCGGTCGGTGAAGGTCATGACGGCGCCGACGAGCTGGTCGCCGTCGCGCACCGGGGCGGTCGTCAGGTCGACCGGCACGCGGTCACCCTTCTTCGCCCAGAGGACCTGTCCGCGGACGCGGTGCTTGCGGCCGGACTTGAGGGTGTCGGCGAGCGGCGACTCCTCGTACGGGAACGGCTCGCCGTCCGAGCGCTTGGCCAGGATCAGCGGGTGCAGCTCCTGGCCGCCGAGCTCGCCGGCGCGGTAGCCGAGGATCTGGGCGGCGGCCGGGTTGACCAGGACGACGCGGCCGTCGGTGTCCGTGCCGACGACGCCCTCGGAGGCGGCGCGCAGGATCATCTCGGTCTGACGCTGCGAGCGGGCGAGTTCGGCCTCGGTGTCGAGGGTGCCGGTGAGGTCCCGGACGACCAGCATGAGCAGCTCGTCGCCGGTGTAGCCGCCGTACGAGTCGTAGGCCTCGCGGCCGTCCTCCAGGCTGGCGCTGGTCACCTCGACGGCGAACTCGCTGCCGTCGGTGCGGCGGGCGATCATCCGGGTGGGCTTGGTGCGGCCGCGCTCGTCGGTGCCCTCGGGGCGGCGCATGGAGCCGGGGATGAGCCGGGAGTCGAAGCCGGGCAGGAGATCGAGCAGGCCGCGTCCGACGAGGGCGGTGCCCGGGGTCTCGAACATGCCGAGGGCGATGGTGTTGGCGTTGACGACCGTGCCGTTGCAGTTGACGAGCACGAGGCCGTCGGGCAGGGCGTCGAGTATGGCTGCGAGGCGAGCAGCGCCCCGGGATGGCCTGCTGCTCACGACGACGTTCCTCCCTGACGCACTGCAACGTGCATGCCCTATCGGCCGGCCGGCCCCATCTTGCCCCTCGGGCCGCACCCTGTCACGGAAGGGAGTCTAAGGGAGCCCGCGGGAAGGGGCCCCGGTCTCATTGCCTCCCATCCCGTCTCATCCCCGGACAAGAGGAAGGACAGGCTCCAGATTCTCCCAGCGGTTGATCTCGCAGCCGTTGGCGCGGGAGAAGCGGGCGTCGACCGTGCGCCCCTGCCAGGTGCCGGTGACGTGGGCGACGGCCGGACCGCCGTACACCTGGGTGCAGAACTCGTCCTCGGGCACGGGCGCGAAGGGGTCGCCACCCTCGTCCGCGAGCCGGTCGAGGCGGTCGCAGGCGTTCTGGTGGGCCGGGTGGTTTCCGGCGACCCGGTCGTCGCACCTCAGCTCGAAGGTGCCGTCGGCGTCCGGGTGACCGCTCTCGGCGACGGTCACGGTCAGCTTCTCGGGCGGGGAGAGCAGCGGCAGCGGCGGGAGCGGGCCGAGACCGGCGGTGCCGGCGGCGGCGGTGGCGAGGGACGCGAGGACGAGGCGGCGCAGCATGAGGGTCTCCCGGACGTCGAAGGGCCGGGGCACGCGCGCACGACGCGCCCCGCCCCCTCTAACGCTCCGGACGCCGGGGCGTTGCGCAAGCGGGGGGAGCCGACCGGGGG
>NZ_RDBH01000114.1:329423-334577 GCF_008042145.1 Streptomyces sp. adm13(2018) | reverse complement strand
GGGGGGGGGGGGGGGGGCGGGGCGGGTCAGGCAAAGCCGGGCCGGGTCGGGACGCTCAGGGTTTCACGTGAAACAACGCGGCGCCGTTCTCGTACAGGACTCGCCGCAGCCAGTCGTCCCCGAGCCCGAGGCGTTCGAGGGCCTGGAGCTGATGGACGTACGGATACGGGATGTTCGGGAAGTCGGAGCCGAGGAGGATCCGGTCGCCGAGGTCCACGAGCCGCGCGTGCTCCTCCCGGGGGAAGGGCGCGAGCCGTTCGCTGAAGTCGGTGAAGGCCATCGTGGTGTCGAGGTGGACGCCCTCGTACCGCTGCGCGAGGTCGAGGAAGTCGCCGTACTCGGGCATCCCCATATGGGCGACGATCACGCGGAGCCGGGGGTGGCGGGCGAGCAGCCGGCCCATGGGCCCGGGCCCGGTGAACCTGCCGGGGGTGGGTCCGGAGCCGCAGTGCACCACCACGGGGGTACCGGAGTCGGCGAGCGCGCCCCACGCCCCGCCCAGCACCGGGTCGGTCGGGTCGAAGCCGCCGACCTGGAGGTGCACCTTGAAGACCCGGGCCCCCGCGTCGAGCGCCTCGCGGACGTACCGGTCGACGCCCGGCTCGGGGAAGAGGGTCGCGGTGTGCAGGCAGTCGGGCGTACGGGAGGCGAAGTCGGCCGCCCAGGAGTTCAGCCAGGCGCCCATCCCGGGCTTGTGCGGGTAGAGCATCGCGGTGAACGCGATCGCCCCGAAGCCCCGCAGGAGCACGAGTCGGCGCTCCTCCTCCTCGCGGTAGGTGATGGGCCACTCCAACCCGGTCAGAGGACCGACGGCGTCGAAGTAGGCCCAGACCTTGTCGAGGACGTTCTGCGGCATGAAGTGCGTGTGCACGTCGACGAGTCCGGGAATCCCGAGCCGCTCGACGAGGCGCCGGATGTCCGCGCTCTCGCGCTGGTGGGCATGGTCGGCGCGGTCGGCAGGGCTCTCACGGTCGGCGCGGTCCACGGAGCTGTCGGGGTCGTACCGGCCGGCGCGGCTCCCGGGGCTCGCACCCCCGGGGCAGCAGGGGTCACCGCCGTCGCCCCGGGCGGGCGCCTCGCCGGGACCGATCCCGCTCCCGCTACGCGCGCTCAAAGCTGTAACTCCGCTCGACCTTCCCGATGTGCACGCTGTAGCGGTCGTACCAGTGCTCCCGCCCGTGCGCCTTGGCCGCCCGGTGCTCGCCGTGCAGCCGCCAGGCGTCCAGCGACTCCAGGTCCCGGAAGTAGGCCACGGTGATGCCGATGCCGCCCGGGGTACGGGCCGACTCGTAGCCGAGGAAGCCGGGCATCGCGCGGGCGAGCTCGTTCATCCGGGCCGCGGTCTCGGCGTAGCCCTCGGGGGCGTCCGGCCGGATCGAGGTGAAGACAGCGGTGTAGTACGGCGGTTCGAGGCCCGCCACCAGTTCGGGGGTCATGCGCTCACCCTCGCCGGGCCGGCGGGCGGATGTCCACGGACGCCGGGAAAGGGATCCAAGACTTTACGAAGGGGCCGCCGGGCCCACAGCCGGCCCTCGATCCGACCTCAGAAGAGCTCCCCCTGACTGCTCGCGTCCACCGCGGACACCGCCTCCGCCACCGGGACGGAGAAGGCGTCCCCCTCCCCCGCGCCCCGGAGGACCCAACCGCCCATCAGCCGGGTGTCGAGGGCGACACAGCGTCCGGCGGGGTCGAGCAGATGCAGGTCGGGCCCTGCCGCGGCGAGCAGCCGCCCGCTGACGACACCCCCGTCGACCAGCTCCGTGACCGTGCCGGCGAGCGGCGGCAGCCCGTCGAGACCGAAGACGGCCGCGTGGTCGCGCGCGGCGAACTCCAGCGGCTCCAGGGTCTCCGTCCAGCCGCCGACCTCCCGCGCCCGCCCGTACAACTCCCGGACCTCGGCCTCCCGGTCATGGGCGGACGGCAGGGCGTGCCGGGCGGCGCGCTTCCGTTCGTACGCCACCCGGTCGGGGACCCCGAGGGCCTGCCGGAGCACCTCCTCGGTCCGCCGGGCCGCCATCAGGGGCCCCCGCCCGAGCCAGCCGAACGTGACGGCGCCCTGCTCCAGCAGCCGGGCCTCGCCGCGGGCCTCCGCGGTGATCCCGACCTTGGTCATCCCGGGCCCGAACCAGGCCAGGTACACGCGGTACGGCTGCGGGTCGTCCAGGAAGGTGTCGGCCGCGACCGAATGGGCCCGGTCGAGCCGCGCGCACTCCGCGCAGCGCCCGCCGGTGGCCCTGCCGGGCACGACGGCGTCCAGCGGGCAGGGGTTCCCCCGGGCTCCCGGGCACCGCCGCTCCCCGACGGCCCGGAAGGCGAGCGCCTGTCCGTACGCGAGGGCGCTGACCCTGCCGCCGCCCCACCACCGCAGCCCCGGCTCGCCTCCGGCCCAGGTGATCCCGCGACACCGCCACTCCACGCCCACGTCTCCCTCTGCTCCCCGGATGTCCAGTCTCCGGCACGTCCGCTTCCGCTCCCCGTCCCCTACCCCGGGGCACCGGGGCGACGCGGCCGCGGGCCGGGTCGTGGTGCCCGCTCAGGGCAGGACGTAGAAGCGGGCCCCGTCGGCGTCGGGCCCGCCGACCTCCCGCATGCAGCCGCGCTCGATCAGGAGGCGTACGCAGTCCCGGACGCGTTCGCCGGCGAGGCCGGTGCGGCGGGTGACGTCCTGGGCCCTGTACCGGACGCCGCCGCGGACCAGCGCGGGGGCGAGGCAGTCCGCGACCGTCCGCACGTCCCCGGTGACGGCCCAGGAGTCGACGAGCCGCTGGGGGGTGAGCGCGACCGCGGCGCCGGCCCGCTGCCGGGGCAGGGAGAGGTGTTCGAGGGAGGCGGCGACCCGCGACAGGCTCCGCCGGGTCTCGCGGAGCAGCTCCGCGTACTCGGTGTGCTCGGCGTACGCGACGGCCCGCTCGTCCCACTGCCCGTCGAGCCGGACGAGGGCGTCGAGGAGCTCCGGCGGCAGGACGTGTCCGGCGTGCACGGGGGAGGGTTCGAGCCCGTACGCCCCGTAGCGCTGGATCGCCGCCATGACCTCGGCCGTCCACGCCCGGAACGGCCCGGCCTCCGGCCTCCGGCAGGCCCCGACGAGCTGGACGAGCCCCTGGAGGCTCACCATCCGCGTCGACGCCCTGATCCCGCTCCGCCCGGAGAACGCCTCCTCCCCGGCGAGCTCCCGCGCGGCCGCCAGGCACGCCTCCGGCAGCACCACGGTCCGCAGCACCTCCCGGGTCCCCGCGTACCCCAGCCGCTTCGCCACGTCCACGACGGGGAACCAGTGGGTCCCGTCGGCGCCGGTCAGCCTCCGCAGGGGCGCGCCGGTGGCGGCGTACACCAAGTCATCGATGTCGATCGCGTCCATCGATCATCACCTCCGCCTCGCAAGCTAGGCCGAGGGCATATTCAACTGACATGCAAATCAGACAGGTTCACCCAAAAGGGGAGGGGCTCCCGGGGATATCCCCGGAAACCCCTCCCCGACACCGCGTCCGCGGCCGTCCCTAGCGGGCGACGAACTGCGTGAGGATCGCCTGCACCTCGTAGATGTCGACGCCCTTGGTGAAGGTCTTCTGGACCGGCAGCTGGCTGCCCGAGATCCAGATCTTCAGCTCGGCGTCCAGATCGAAGGTGCCGGCGGTCTCGACCGCGAAGTGCGTGATGCTCTTGTACGGGATCGAGTGGTACTCGACCTTCTTGCCGGTGATGCCCTGCTTGTCGACCAGCACGAGGCGCCGGTCGGTGAAGAAGATGGTGTCGCGGACCAGCAGGTACGCGGCGTGCACCTGCTCCCCCTGCCCGAGCAGCCGCGCGTAGTCCTGCTGTGCCTGGGCCGGATCGATCGCGTGCGCGTTCCCGAAGAGTGCCATGCCTCAACCCCCACATCCGTAGAAAGAACGATCATCCGACCATAACGGCTCAACTGCGCCCCGTCACAGAGCACCCCGGCTCGCCCGGGCCGACGGCGCGGACGAGTCCGACGAGGCGACCACGGTCAACGCGTACTCCGCGTCGGTCGAGAAGTCGCCCGACCGTCCATGGATCTTCAGGGTGTGCTTCCCGGGAGCGAGGGGCGGCAACTGGACCCACAGACCGCAACCGGTGACCGCGAAGCGCCCCTCCTCCCCGGTGACGGGGTTGCCCGGAGCGGCCTGCACGGTGATCGAGTCGCCCGGGTAGGTCTCCGGTTCGACCACCTTGCCGTCGAGGACGACGGCCCCCCGCGCGTCCCTCATGAAGGCGGCGCAGTGCTCGGGATCCCCGAAGGAGTTGACGACGGGCGCGGCGATCGGCCGCCCACCGGGAACCTCGCACGCGCGCCCGGCCCAGCCTCCGAAGGTCCCGGCCAGGAACCACACGTCACGCGGCTGATTACGCGCGCACGAGCGCCCGTCCATGTCGGCGACAGGATTGGTCCCTTCGGCCTCCGAGGCAGCCCACGACCACCACCGCCCTTGCAACTCCGCGGATTCAAGCCGCCCGTCCCCCCGCACCGAAGCGGTGCCGGACGGACGCGCCGGGGCGCTGCCGGCCGGAGCGGTAGAGGCCGGCGCCTCGCGCCCCGAACTCTCCGACCCCGGAGGCCTAGTACGGTGAGAATCGATTGGTGACACCCGGTTCGCCTGTGTCATCATCTGCACGCACCACCCGCGCAAGCGCGAGGTGCATGGAGGCGTCGCCTAGTCCGGTCTATGGCGCCGCACTGCTAATGCGGTTTGGGTCTTAAAGCCCATCGAGGGTTCAAATCCCTCCGCCTCCGCCCCTACCGAAGCCCCGGCCCCACAGGCCGGGGCTTCGGCCGTCTCCACCCCGCGACACCCCGGTGCCCAAGACGGCCGGTACGACGTTTTCGCAGGTCACAAGGGGTGGGCCTAATGGATTTCACATGGCGGCGGCAGTCATGTAATGTTCTGTCTGTCGCCGCGAGCGGGTCGAAAGGCCGGGGAGCGAAGGCAAGACAAAAGAACAAGCACTCGTAGCTTAACGGATAGAGCATCTGACTACGGATCAGAAGGTTGCAGGTTCGAATCCTGCCGAGTGCACACAGGTGAGAGGCCCCGGACGAGAGTCCGGGGCCTCTTGCGTTTCCGGGTGGAGCCCGGTGGCGTGTTCGGTCGGGAGGGGTTCTGTGCGGTACGGGGCTGGAGTGGCGGGGCTGAC
>NZ_RDBH01000114.1:307768-329323 GCF_008042145.1 Streptomyces sp. adm13(2018) | reverse complement strand
GCGCTCCGAGCGTGCCGACCGGGGTGCTGGGGCCCACGACGAACCCGCGTTCGTCCTTCCCGCCCCTCCCCCCCCTCCCTGGTTCTCAGGTAATTCACAGGAAGAGACAAGGGGCCTCTCAGCGGCGGCCGGGAGCGTGGGTTCCATGACCGTCACCACACGCCGTCCCGGCACCCGCGCCGACATGCTCCGTGCCGACGGCACCGCCGTCCGCGTCCTCGTCGTCGACGACGAGGCCTCGCTCGCCGAGCTGCTCTCCATGGCTCTGCGCTACGAGGGCTGGCAGGTGTCCAGCGCCGGAGACGGGGCCGCCGCCCTGCGCTCCGCGCGCGAGTTCCGGCCGGACGTCGTCATCCTCGACATCATGCTGCCCGACGTCGACGGGCTCAGTCTGCTCGGCCGGATCCGGCGCGAGCTGCCCGACGTTCCGGTGCTCTTCCTGACGGCGAAGGACGCCGTCGAGGACCGGATCGCGGGGCTCACGGCGGGCGGCGACGACTACGTCACCAAGCCGTTCAGCCTGGAGGAGGTCGTGGCACGGCTGCGCGGACTCATCCGCAGGTCGGGCGCGGCGGTCGCGCGCAGCGAGTCGCTGCTCGTCGTCGGGGACCTCACCCTCGACGAGGACAGCCACGAGGTCACCCGGGGCGGGGACTCGATCCACCTCACGGCGACCGAGTTCGAGCTGCTGCGCTACCTGATGCGCAACCCCCGCCGGGTGCTCAGCAAGGCGCAGATCCTCGACCGCGTCTGGTCCTACGACTTCGGCGGCCAGGCCAACGTCGTCGAGCTCTACATCTCGTATCTGCGGCGGAAGATCGACGCGGGGCGCGCCCCGATGATCCACACCCGGCGCGGGGCCGGGTATCTCATCAAGCCGGGGGAGTAGCGGCGCGTGTTCCCAGGCGCAGTGGCGCGGCGGTGGCGGAGCCGGGGGCCGTGGTCGCTGCGGACCCGGCTCGTCGTCTCGGCGGTCGCGCTGATCGCGGTCGTCGCGTCCGTGATCGGCACGGTCACGACCATCGCCTTCCGCTCGTATCTGTACGACCGGGCCGACGAGCAGGTCCGGGCCGTCTCCAACCGGGCCGCCGGCCCGCCGCCGGGGATGCCCGGCCTGCCCGAGATGAACCGGGGCGGGAAGGACGAACTCGGGTTCGTCGTGGGCCCCAGCACCCCGGTCGGCACGCTCGGAGCCGTCCTCACGGACGGCGTGGTGACCGAGGCCGGCTACTCGGCGGAGGCCGAGGACCGTGGCATCTACCGGCCGGACCTGCGCGTCAAGCCGCTCGACGCGGCCCAGCGGGCGGCCCTGGCAGCCGTTCCGCGCGACGGGCGGCCGCACACCGTCGAACTGCCCGGCGGGCTCGGCTCGTACCGGGTCGAATACGCCTCCGCGAGCCGGGGCACCTTCCTCACCGGCATCCCGCTGGCCTCCGTCGAGAAGGCCCTCTCCACCCTGATCCTGGTCGAGCTGAGCGTCACCGGTGCCGGGCTCTTCGCCGCCTCCCTCGCCGGGACCGTCCTCGTCCGGGTCGCCCTGCGGCCGCTGCGGCGGGTCGTCGCCACCGCGGGCCAGGTCGCCCAGCTGCCGCTGCACAGCGGAGAGGTGGCACTCCACCAGCGGGTCCCGGACACCGAGGCCGATCCGCGGACCGAGGTCGGCCAGGTCGGCGCCGCCATCAACCGGATGCTCGACCACGTCCACTCGGCGCTCGACGCCCGTCAGCAGAGCGAGACCCGGGTCCGGCAGTTCGTCGCCGACGCGAGCCATGAACTACGCACCCCGCTCGCCTCGATCCGGGGGTACGCGGAGCTGACCCGGCGCGGCCGTGAGGAGTGCGGGCCCGACACCCGGCACGCGCTCGGCCGCATCGAGTCCGAGGCGACCCGGATGACCGGCCTCGTGGAGGACCTGCTGCTGCTGGCCCGCCTCGACGCCGGACGCCCCCTCTCGTACGAGCCCGTCGACCTCGTCCCGCTCGTCGTGGACGCGGTGAGCGACGCGCGCGCCGCCGGCCCCGACCACCACTGGCGTCTCGAACTGCCCGAGGACGGTGGCCTCGACCGGGCGGACGGCGAGGGCGTCGAACGGGCGCACAGCGGTGGCGTCGTACGGGCGGACGGCGCCCGGCTCCAGCAGGTGCTCGTCAACCTCCTCGCCAACGCGCGGACGCACACCCCGCCGGGGACCAGGGTCACCGCGCGGGTGCGCACCGAGCCCGGTGCGGTGACCGTCCGGATCGAGGACGACGGCCCCGGCATCCCGGCCGCGCTCCTGCCCTCCGTCTTCGAGCGGTTCGCGCGCGGCGACGCCTCCCGCTCCCGGCACGCCGGATCCACCGGCCTCGGACTCGCCATCGTGCGGGCGGTCGTGGTCGCGCACGGGGGCGAGGTGGGCGTCGACAGCGCGCCCGGCCGGACCGTCTTCACCGTCCGGCTGCCGGCCCCGCCGGCGGCGGACATCCGCTCACAGGCAGGGCACAGGCTCATCACACAGCCGTGACAGCGGCCCCGGCGAGTGTCTGGGGCATGCGAACCCCAACGATCGCGGGGCCCCCGTCCGGGGCCCTCCCCGCCCGGGAGCACCTGCCGGTGAACAGCGCGGGCCGGCCCGTCCTGGACGTGGTGATCCCCGTCCACAACGAGGAGAAGGACCTGGAGCCGTGCGTCCGCCGGCTCCATGAGCACCTTCTCCGGACCTTCCCGTACGCCTTCCGGATCACCGTCGCCGACAACGCCTCCACCGACACCACCCCCGAGGTCGCCGCCGGGCTCGCGGCCGAGGTGCCCGAGGTGCGTTCCGTCCGGCTGGAGCAGAAGGGCCGCGGCCGGGCGCTGCGGACGGTGTGGTCGGGCTCGGACGCACCCGTCCTCGCGTACATGGACGTGGACCTCTCCACCGACCTGAACGCCCTGCTCCCGCTGGTCGCGCCGCTCATCTCGGGCCACTCCGACCTGGCGATCGGCTCCCGGCTCGCCCGCTCCTCGCGGGTGGTGCGCGGGCCGAAGCGGGAGTTCATCTCGCGTGCGTACAACCTGATCCTGCGCGGCTCGCTCGCCGCCCGGTTCTCCGACGCGCAGTGCGGGTTCAAGGCCATACGGCGCGAGGTCGCCGAGCGGCTGCTCCCGATGGTCGAGGACACCGGCTGGTTCTTCGACACCGAGCTGCTGGTCCTCGCGGAGCGGGCCGGTCTGCGCATCCACGAGGTGCCCGTGGACTGGGTCGACGACCCCGACTCGACCGTGCACATCGTGAGCACGGCCACCGACGACCTGAAGGGCGTCTGGCGGGTGGGCCGGGCCCTCGCGACGGGTTCGCTGCCGCTCGACCGGCTGGCCAGGCCCTTCGGGGACGACCCCCGGGACCGCGAACTCACCGGTGTGCCGGGCGGACTGGCCCGGCAACTGGTCGGCTTCTGCGTGGTCGGGGCCCTGTCGACGCTCTTCTACCTCGCCCTGTACTCGCTCTTCCGGCTCGGGGTGGGCCCGCAGCTCGCCAACGCCGGCGCGCTCCTGGTCTCCGCCGTGGCCAACACGGCGGCCAACCGGCGGCTGACCTTCGGCGTACGGGGCCGGGACCGGGCCGTCCGCCACCAGGCGCAGGGGCTCGTGGTCTTCGCCATCGGCCTGGCCCTCACGAGCGGTTCGCTCGCCGCACTCGGCGCGGCGACCGGGGACCCGGCGCACGCCACCGAACTCGCCGTCCTGGTCGTGGCGAACCTCGCCGCGACCGTCCTGCGCTTCCTCCTCTTCCGGCTCTGGGTCTTCCCCGAGCGCTCCGCCGCACGGAACGATCCCGGGAACGACCGATGACCTCGACGAACGCGACCCCGACCCCGACCTCGATCCCGTCCACGAGTTCCCTGGCCGCGGCGGAGGCGGGGGCGTCCCGCGGCGGCCCGCTCGCCCGGCTCCTGCGCGGCCGTCCGGAGGACGCCCGCTGGGTCCGGCCCGCGTTCCTCGGGCTGCTCGCCGCCACCGCCGTGCTCTACCTGTGGAACCTGGGCGCCTCCGGCTACGCGAACTCCTTCTACTCCGCCGCCGTCCAGGCGGGCGGGGAGAGCTGGAAGGCCTTCTTCTTCGGCTCGCTCGACGCGGCCAACGCCATCACTGTCGACAAGCCCCCGGCCGCCCTCTGGCCGATGGCCCTCTCCGTCCGCCTCTTCGGCCTGGGGTCCTGGCAGATCCTGGTGCCCGAGGTCCTCATGGGCGTCGGCACGGTCGCCGTGCTCTACGCGGCCGTGCGGCGCCGGTTCGGCGCGGGCGCGGGCCTGATCGCGGGCACCGTCCTGGCGCTCACGCCGGTCGCGGCGCTGATGTTCCGCTTCAACAACCCGGACGCGCTGCTCGCCCTGCTCATGACGGTGGCCGTGTACGGCGTGCTGCGCTCCCTCGAACAGGACCGGGGCGCGGCGAGGTGATCCGGAAGGCGTACGGGAAGGTCCGGAGAAGGTGCTCATGGAGCCGGCGGACGCACGGCTCCAGGTCCTTCTCCTCGTTGTGGACGGGGATCACCACGTCCAGGACGGGCCGGCCCGCGGTGTTCACCGGCAGGTGCTCCCGGGCGGGGAGGGCCCCGGGTCCCGGGGGCGCGGGCGGCGGTCGCTGGGGCGAGACCGGTGTCCTGCGGATGTTCAACGACTCGGTCGGCGGCCAGATCTCCTGGGGGTCCCGGGGGCGCGGGCGGCGGTCGCTGGGGCGAGACCGGTGTCCTGCGGATGTTCAACGACTCGGTCGGCGGCCAGATCTCCTGGCTGCTGCCGGCCGCGCTGATCCTGCTCGTCGCGGGGCTCGTCGTGACCCGGCGGGTGCCGCGGACGGACACGGCGCGTGCCGCGTTCCTGGTGTGGGGCGGTGCACTGCTGATCACGCTGGTCGTGTTCAGCTTCATGGCCGGCATCTTCCACGAGTACTACACGGTGGCCCTGGCCCCCTACCTCGCGGCGCTCGTCGGCATGGGCACGGCCGTGCTGTGGGAGGAGCGCACCCGGCCGGCCGCCTCGGGGGTCCTCGCGGTGGTGGTGGCGGTGACCGCCTGGTGGGGCTGGACCCTGCTCGGCCGGACGCCGGACTGGCTGCCGTGGCTGCGGTGGACGGTGCTTGTGGCGGGCGCGGCGGGCGCGGTCGGGCTGCTGTTCGCGGGCCGGGTGGACCGGCGGATCGGGCTGGGCGTCGCGGGCCTCGGCCTGGCGGCGGGCCTCGCGGGTCCGTTCGCGTACACCCTGGCGACGGTGGGCACCGGTCACCAGGGCTCGATCGTCACGGCGGGCCCGGCGGGCGGCGCGATGGGCGGCCGGGGCCCGGGCGGCGGGATGCGGATGTTCGAGGGCGGCTTCCCAGGGGGCGGCCAGGGCGGTCAGCCGCCGGGTGGTGGCCAGCAGCCCGGTGGTGGCCAGATGCCGGGCGGTGGCCGGCTGCCCGGTGGCACCCAGGGAGGCCAAGGCGGTCAGGGAGGCCAGGGCGGTCAGGGAGGCCAGGGCGGTCAGCTCCCCGGCGGGCAGGCCCAAGGCGGCCAGATCCCCGGCAGCACCCCGCCCCAGGGCATGACCCCGGCCGGGGCGGCGGCGGGATGGGCGGTCTGCTCAACGGCGCCAGTGTCGGTACGGAGGCGAAGAGCGCGCTCCTCGACGACGCCGACGCGTACACCTGGGTCGCGGCCACCGTCGGGGCGCAGAACGCGGCAAGCTACCAGCTCGCCACCGAGAAGCCGGTCATGGCGATCGGCGGCTTCAACGGCAGCGACCCGTCCCCGACCCTCGCGGAGTTCCAGCGGTACGTCGCCGAAGGGAAGATCCACTACTTCATCGGCAGCGGTGAGAGCGGTGCCGATGAGAGCGGCGCCGGTGGGGACGGCGACGGCGGCGGTCGGACGGGCGGCGGGGGCCCGGGCGGCAACTCGGAGATCGCCGCCTGGGTCGCGAAGACCTTCGAGAAGACCACGGTCGGAACCGCCGTCTTCTACGACCTGACGGCCCGCACCTGATCGCTCGTCATTAATCGCTATACAGCGTAAGAGAGCCCTTGTACGGTGTACGAGACCCAGTCCCGTACACCGTACAAGGAGCCCTGCCCATGACGGCGACGACCTCCGCGACCGAACCGACCGCCACCGGCGGTCATCCTCAGCGCTGGCTGATCCTCGGCGTCATCTGCCTCGCCCAGCTCACCGTGCTGCTCGACAACACCGTCCTCAGCGTCGCCATCCCGTCGCTGACCTCCGAACTCCACGCGACCACCACCGACATCCAGTGGATGATCAACGCGTACTCGCTCGTCCAGTCCGGCCTGCTGCTCAGCGCGGGCAACGCCGCCGACCGCTACGGGCGCAAGAAGCTGCTCGCCGTCGGGCTCGCGCTCTTCGGCATCGGCTCGCTCGCGGCCGGTCTCGCCGACTCGACCACGCAGCTGATCGCCGCCCGCGCGGGCATGGGCGTCGGCGGCGCGCTCCTGATGACCACCACCCTCGCGGTCGTCATGCAGATCTTCGACGACTCGGAGCGGGTCAAGGCCATCGCGCTCTGGTCCACCGTCGCCTCGCTCGGCTTCGCCGGCGGACCGCTCATCGGCGGCGTGATCCTCAACCACTTCTGGTGGGGAATGATCTTCCTGATCAACATCCCGGTCGCGGTCGTGGCCCTGGTCGCCGTCCTCAGGCTCGTCCCGGAGTCCAAGAACCCGCAGGGCGAGCGCCCCGACCTGCTCGGCGCGCTGCTGTCCACCATCGGCATGACCGCCGTCGTGTACGCGATCATCAGCGGCCCCGAGCACGGCTGGGTCTCCGCCCAGGTGCTGGTCCCGGCGGCGATCGGGCTGCTCGGCCTCGGCGCGTTCGCCCTGTGGGAGCTGCACACCCCGTACCCGATGCTCGACATGCACTTCTTCCGGAACCAGAAGTTCATCGGCGCCATCGGCGGTTCGATCCTGGTCGTCTTCGGCATGGGCGGCTCGCTCTTCCTGCTCACCCAGCACCTCCAGTTCGTGCTCGGCTACGAGCCGCTGGAAGCGGGTCTGCGGATGGCCCCGCTCGCGCTCACGATCGTCGGCCTCAACCTGACCGGCATCGGCCCGAGGATCGTCGTGAAGCTGGGCACCCCGCCCACCGTCGTCCTCGGCATGTCCCTGGTCGCCGGCGGTCTGACCGCCATCTCGCTGCTCGGCGGAGGCACGGACGGCAGTTACGCGGGCATGCTCCTGGGGCTGGTCCTGATGGGCGGCGGCATCGCCGTCTCCTCCCCGGCCATGGCCAACGCGATCATGAGCTCGATCCCGCCGGAGAAGGCGGGGGTGGGCGCCGGGATCAACGGCACGCTCGCCGAGTTCGGCAACGGCCTCGGGGTCGCCGTCCTCGGTGCCGTCCTCAACGCGCGCTTCGCCGCGCTGGTGGCCGTCACCGCGACCTCCCTCCCGGCCGCCCTCGCCGCCGCCGACGGGGAGGCCGAGGCGAAGGCCGTCTCCGAGGCCTTCGCCTCCGGCCTCCAGACCAGCCAACTGGTCGGCGCGATCGCCGTCTTCGCCGGAGGCCTGGTGGCGGCGGCCCTGCTCCGCCGGGCCGAGCGGACGGAGCGGACCCTGGCGGCCGAGCAGCTGCCCGCCGCCCCGGCCGAATCCGGCACGTAGGAGCCGGACGCCCCCGAGCCACGGCCCCCGAGCCACGGCCCCCGAGCCACGGCCCGGGGGCGTCCGGTCCGAAGACCAGGACCGGACGCCCCCGGACCCGCGCGCCCCGACCCGGTCGACCGGCCCGCCTAGCATGGTCGCGGAGAACCGATCGACGGAGGAACGCGATGGTCAAGGCAGCCGACCGGGCCAAGAACCCGGCGCGTTCCAGCGTCTGGCTGGAGACCCGGACCCCGCGCGGCGGCGGTCCGGCCGGCCTCGACCGGGACCGGATCGTCGCCGCCGCGATGCGGATGCTCGACGAGGAGGGCCTGGCCAAGCTGTCGATGCGCAAGCTGGCCACCGAACTGGGCGTCACGGCCATGTCCCTCTACTGGTACGTGGACACCAAGGACGACATCATCGAGTTCGCGATCGACCGGGCATACGGCGAGGTCGACCTCCCCGCGGTGGAGGCCGCGGGCGACTGGCGGGACATGATCCGCGTCCTCGCCCTGGAGTACCGCCGGATGCTGGTCCGGCACCCGTGGATGTCCCCGAGCGCCGGGCAGTACCTGAACGTCGGCCCGCACGCGATCGCGGTCGGCGCCAAGATCCAGGAGGCCGTCCGGGTCACCGGCCTGCCGATCCACCACCAGCCCGGCGCGACCTCCGCGGTCTTCCAGTTCGTGTACGGGTACGGGACGATCGAGTCGCAGTTCGGGCGGCGCGCGGCGGAGGCCGGGATGTCCCAGGACGACTTCTACGTGGAGTCGATCAGGGCCTTCCGTGACGACCCCGGCATGGCGGAGGCCCTCGAACCCGTCGCGGAGATCCTCGACGAGCGGGCCTCGCACGGCAGCGTCACGGAGATCTGGGACCGCGACTTCGCGTACGCGCTGGACGTCCTGATCGCCGGGATCGAGGCGATGGTCGCCCGCGAGGACCAGGACCGCGAGGCCCGAGACAGCGAGGCCCGGACCCGCTGAACCACCGGACCCGCTGAACCACCGGATCCGCTGAACCACCGGATCCGCTGAACCACCGGATCCGCTGAACCACCGGACCCGCTGAACCACCGGACCCGCTGAAGCCCCGGCCCCACCGAGCCCCGGACATGACGGAGCGGCGGGCCGTCCCCTGCCCGCCGCTCCGTACTCGACCCGGCCGCGCCTCCGCTCGAAGCGCGGCCGGGAGTCTCTTTCTAGGCCTTGGCCTTCGCGGCCTCCGCGGCCACCGGCTTCTCGTCGGCCTTCACCGAGTTGCTCTTCAGGGCGACCTCCTTGATGAAGAGGGTCACCACGAAGGCCAGCAGCGCGAACGGCGCCGAGTAGAGGAAGACGTCCGCGACACCGTGTCCGTACGCGTCCTCCATGACCGTCCGGATCGGGGCCGGCAGCTTGTCCATGTCGGGGATGCCGCCGCCGGAGCCGCCCTGGCCCATGGCGCCCGCGGCCTTCGGGCCGAGCTCGGCCAGGCCCTCCTTGACGTAGCTGGTGACCCGGTGGGCCATGACCGCGCCGAGCGCCGAGACACCGACCGCACCGCCCAGGGAGCGGAAGAAGGTGACGACGGAGGAGGCGGCGCCGAGGTCGGCGGGGGCCACCTGGTTCTGGGTGCAGAGCACCAGGTTCTGCATCATCATGCCGAGGCCGAGGCCGAGGACCGCCATGAACAGCGCGATGTGCCAGTACGTCGTGTCGTAGCGGATCGTGCCGAGCATGCCGAGCCCGCCCGCCGCGAACGCGCCACCGCTGACCAGCCACGCCTTCCACCTGCCGGTCTTGGTGATGACGAGACCGGAGACGGTGGAGGAGATGAACAGGCCCGCGATCATCGGGATGGTGAGGACGCCGGACATCGTCGGCGACTCGTTCCGCGCCAGCTGGAAGTACTGGCTGAAGAAGACCGTGCCGGCGAACATCGCGACACCCACGAAGAGCGAGGCGAGCGAGGCGAGGGTGATGGTCCGGTTGCGGAAGAGGCGGAGCGGGATGATCGGCTCGCTGGCCTTCGACTCGACGAGCAGGAAGATGCCGCCGAGGGCGACCGCGCCGAGCACCATCACGGCCGTCTGCCAGGACATCCAGTCGTACTTGTCGCCCGCGAAGGTGACCCAGATGAGGAGCAGGGAGACCGCGGCGCTGATGAAGAAGGCACCGGCCCAGTCGACCTTGACCTGACGCTTCACGACGGGGAGCTTGAGGGTCTTCTGCAGGACGACCAGCGCGATGATCGCGAAGGGCACGCCCACGTAGAAGCACCAGCGCCAGCCGAGCCAGTCGGTGTCGGTGATGACGCCGCCGAGCAGCGGGCCGCCGACGGTGGCGACGGCGAAGGTCGCGCCGAGGTAGCCGCTGTACCGGCCGCGCTCACGCGGGGCGATCATGGCGGCCAGGATGATCTGGGAGAGGGCGGTCAGACCGCCGACGCCGATGCCCTGCACGACACGGCAGGCGATGAGCATGCCGGTGCTCTGCGAGAGACCGGCGACGATCGAGCCCGCCACGTAGATGACCAGGGCTATCTGGACGAGCAGCTTCTTGGAGAAGAGGTCCGCGAGCTTGCCCCAGAGGGGCGTGGTCGCGGTCATCGAGAGGAGCGCGGCGGTGACCACCCAGGTGTAGGCGGACTGGCCGCCGCCCAGGTCGGTGATGATCTGGGGGAGGGCGTTGGAGACGATCGTCGACGACAGGATGGCGACGAACATGCCGAGCAGCAGCCCGGACAGCGCCTCCATGATCTGCTTGTGCGTCATCGGGGCGCCACCGGAGGCGGTGTTCCCCTCCTTGGCGCTCCCGCCGCGCACACCGGTCTCTGGCGTGGTGGTCGTAGCCATCAAGTTCCTTCGTTCTCAAGCGTGGTGGGCCCGGCAGTCCCCGAAGGAATCGCGGAGGCGGGCGAGCAAAGTGGTGAGCAGTTCGACGTCGTCGTCGGACCACTCCGCGAGGGTGCGGGCGAGCATGTCGGTCAGCCGTCGGTCCAGGACGGCGAGCATGTCTTCGCCCGCCCGGGTCAGGTGCAGGATGCGGGAACGCCGGTCGGCGGGGTCGGGCAGCCGCTCGACCCAGCCGCGGTCCACGGTGTGGGCCACGTGTCGGCTGCTGACCGACATGTCGACGGCCATCAGCTCGGACACCCGGCCCATCCGCATGTCGCCGTGGTGGTTCAGCAGGGCGAGGACGATGGCGGACCCGCTGGGGCACTCGGCGGGCAGGACCCGGCCGAGGCCGCGCTTGACCGCTCCGATGGCGCTCATCTGGCGGGCGAGGTTCTCGTATCGATTGCCCCGGTCCACCGAGCCGACCATCGAGTCCATCGGCACTCCCTGATGTTGTTGCTTAGGGCAACCATAGAGATGGATGGTTGCTCCAGGCAAACTAAATCGGTCAAACGGCGCTAAAGAATCGGCAAAGGGGGAGCGGGGCCCAGCTGCGCGAGGGCCTCATCGCGGACTGAGTTCCGCCGATGGCCTGCTTTCTGACGGATCGTCAGTCACACTGGCGGGCATGAGGCGAAGGAAGCCGGTACTCGTGGCGGTGGCGCTCTGCCTCGGCGGAGCGCTGACCGCGTGTGGTGGCGGAGGAGACGGCGAGGGGGAAGAGGTGCTGGAGGTGTCCCCGGTCGTCGTGGGGCCGTCAAGGGGCACCAGGGCGACCGCACCGGAGGGCGTGCCCGCGGCTCCGGGCGAGGCGCCGGCGCCGACCGCCGCGTACCCCTCGCCGTCTCCTCCGCCACCACACGCGGTCAGCGCTCCGCCGAGGCAGAGCGCCACCGCCACGAGTACCGGCTTCCTTCGCCTCATGCCCGCCAGTGTGACTGACGATCCGTCAGAAAGCAGGCCATCGGCGGAACTCAGTCCGCGATGAGGCCCTCGCGCAGCTGGGCGAGGGTGCGGGTGAGCAGCCGCGAGACGTGCATCTGGGAGATGCCGACCTCCTCGCCGATCTGCGACTGGGTCATGTTGGCGAAGAAGCGCAGCATGATGATCTGCCGCTCGCGGGGCGGGAGTTTGGCGAGCAGCGGCTTGAGCGACTCGCGGTACTCGACGCCTTCGAGCGCCGAGTCCTCGTACCCCAGACGGTCGGCGAGCGAGCCCTCGCCGCCGTCGTCCTCGGGCGAGGGGGAGTCGAGCGAGGAGGCGGTGTACGCGTTGCCCACGGCGAGGCCGTCGACGACGTCCTCCTCCGACACCCCGAGCACGGCGGCGAGTTCGGGCACGGTGGGGGAGCGGTCGAGCTTCTGGGCGAGCTCGTCGCTGGCCTTGGTGAGGGCCAGCCGCAGCTCCTGGAGCCGACGCGGGACGCGGACCGACCAGGAGGTGTCGCGGAAGAAGCGCTTGATCTCACCGACGACCGTCGGCATCGCGAACGTCGGGAACTCCACCCCGCGCTCGCAGTCGAAGCGGTCGATCGCCTTGATCAGGCCGATCGTCCCGACCTGGACGATGTCCTCCATCGGCTCGTTGCGGGAGCGGAAGCGGGCCGCCGCGTACCGCACGAGCGGGAGGTTGAGCTCGATGAGGGTGTCCCGGACGTAGGTCCGCTCCGGGCTGTCCGCGGCGGCTCCCTCGGTGTCGAGGGCGCGCAGCCTCAGGAAGAGGGAGCGCGAGAGGGTGCGCGTGTCGAGGGCTCCCGACGTGACGACCATCGGCGGAGGGAGTACCTCCGCGCTGTCGGTCGCGGTCGGCGCCGTCGTCTGCGTGGGCACGGGAACGGGCGTGAGCGTGAGCACCTTCGAGCTGCCCAGTTCTGTGGACATGCCACCCCCTTGAGGTCGCGGACGGTCGCGGTGGCCGCGACCATCTGAGGAACGCAGCCACCACCTGAATACCGGCGGCGGGGCTGCGGCAAACTCGGTTCCAGCAGAATGTCACATGTCGGCAACACGCTGTAGTGACATGTCGACAAGCCGAGGGTGCATATCCGCAGGAAACAAGGGGTGTACGGCAATTGGGGTGCCGCAGAACTGCTCCGAACCGGTCTACCCGATTCAGCTACGCCTCGATTCTGTTTGCGGATCTCAAACGCGCGAAGCTGCGGGCGAGGAGCCTTGACACATGCATCTGGGAGACGCCGAGTTCCTGGCTGATCTGGGACTGCGTCAGATTGCTGTAGTAGCGCAGCATCAGGATCCGCTGCTCCCGCTCGGGCAGTTGGACGAGCAGGTGGCGGACGAGGTCGCGGTGTTCGACGCCGGCCAGGGCGGGGTCCTCGTAGCCGAGCCGGTCGAGGAGCCCGGGCAGCCCGTCGCCCTCCTGTGCGGCCTCCAGGGAGGTCGCGTGGTACGAGCGGCCGGCCTCGATGCAGGCGAGCACCTCGTCCTCGCCGATCCGCAGCCGCTCGGCGATCTCCGCGGTCGTGGGGGAGCGGCCGTGAGCGGTCGTCAGGTCCTCGGTGGCGCCGTTCACCTGGACCCAGAGCTCGTGCAGGCGCCGGGGCACGTGCACGGTGCGGACGTTGTCGCGGAAGTACCGCTTGATCTCGCCGACGACGGTGGGCATGGCGAAGGTGGGGAACTGGACGCCGCGGTCGGGGTCGAAGCGGTCGATGGCGTTGATCAGGCCGATGGTGCCGACCTGGACGACGTCCTCCATCGGCTCGTTGCGGGAGCGGAAGCGGGCCGCCGCGTAGCGGACGAGCGGCAGGTTGGCCTCGATGAGGGCCCCGCGCACCCGGTGGTGCTCCGGGGTGCCCGGCTCCAGGTTCTTGAGCTGCCCGAAGAGCACCTGGGTGAGCGCGCGGGTGTCGGCGCCGCGGGTGCTCTGGGGGCGGGCGCGTGGGGGTTCGGTCCCGCTTCCAGCCTCGGGCTGGGGCGGGACCTGAGGTGCTGTACTGGCCGGCACGTTCACGCCACCCCTTTGGCTGGTCCTGCTGGTCGACTGGGTCAACTACGGTCAACTCATCCATCAAAAGCGGTCATAGCATCACAAGACATGTCCACTGTGTGCAAGCACCGCATAACGACGTGTTGAGGGCATAGTGGCCGAAAAAGGGGAGGTCACGCGTGGAATCGCGCAGCGAAAAGCCCCCCACCTCGATGGCGGGGGGCCTGGCGTAACGGCCCGGACCGGGCCCGGTACCTCGGAGACGGTCTCCTAGAACGCGTAGTCCGCGATCACCCAGGTGGCGAACTCGCGCCATTGGGCGACACCCGCCTGGTGGGCGGGGTGCTCCAGATAGCGCTGGAGCGCGTCGGCGTCCTCGACGGCCGAGTTGATGGCGAAGTCGTACGCGATCGGCCGGTCCGTGATGTTCCAGTCGCACTCCCAGAAGCGCAGCTCCGGGATCTGGCCGCCGAGGGCGCGGAACGCCTCGACGCCGGCGACGACGCGGGGCTCGTCGCGGGCGACGCCCTCGTTGAGCTTGAAGAGGACCAGATGGCGGATCACGGAGGGGCTCCTAGTTGATGAGTTCGGTCATGAACTCGCCGACACCCTGGGCGGCGCTGGAAATGCCCTCGAACCCTACCTGTACGAGATCGGCGGCCCTGGCCGGGGACGTGATGATCGTGTACAGCACAAAGACCGCGACCGCGTAGAGGGCGATCTTCTTCGCCTGCGCCATGGCCAGTCCTCCCCTGAACCCCGCCGTACGACCGCGCCACTCTAACCGAGGCTTTATGGACCAAGGGCCCGGCGATCGAGGCCTTTCGCCGCCCGCCGGAAGGGTGACGGGCGCGCAGGATGGAGGCGAGCCCGGAGGATCTGGCAGGAATCGGAAGGGCTCCTGGAACCGGCCCGCACTGCGGGGTCCGCGCCGCGAGCTTCCCCCCTGACCGCGGCGCAGGACTTGCTGGACCGGTTCTCATCGGGGGGAGCGGCTTGTCCCCCCGATGCCGCTCCCCCCGTCCTGGCCTTCCCTGCGCCGCCCCGGCCCGTCTTCTGGTCGGCATCCGGCGGCGGCTCCTGACGGTGGACCAGAGCGCCGCCCACCCCCTCACATCCGCGGTCCGCGGGCAGCAGAAGAAGAACCCCGCCGGTCCGTTTCCACGGACCGGCGGGGTTCTTGCTGGCGGTAGCGGAGGGATTTGAACCCTCGGTGAGTTTCCCCACACTCGCTTTCGAGGCGAGCTCCTTCGGCCGCTCGGACACGCTACCGAGAGAGAGCTTAGCCGAAACTGGCGCTGCGATGAAATCCGTATCCCGTGGCAGGTCAGCGGGCCCGGAAGAAGGCCGTGAGACGGGCCGCGCACTCCTCGCCGAGGACGCCCTGGACCACCTCGGGCCGGTGGTTGAGCCGGCGGTCCCGTACGAGGTCCCAGAGGGAGCCCGTGGCACCCGCCTTCTCGTCCGGGGCGCCGAACACCACCCGCTCGACCCGCGACTGGACGAGTGCCCCCGCGCACATCACGCACGGCTCCAGGGTCACGACCAGCGTGCAGCCCGTCAGCCGCCACTCCCCGGTCGCCGCGGCCGCGCGGCGCAGCGCGAGCACCTCGGCGTGCGCGGTGGGGTCGCCGGTCGCCTCCCGCTCGTTGTGCCCGCGGGCGAGCACCGAGCCGTCCGGGCCGAGCACGACCGCGCCGACCGGTACGTCACCGGCCGGCACGGCCGCCTCGGCCTCGGCGAGGGCGAGCAGCATGGCGTCCCGCCAGGGGTCCCGTACGGGGTCGGGCGGGGGTGGGGCCGGTACCGCGCGTGCCACTAGCGGACGGCCTCCAGGACCTCGGCGGCCCCCAGGGCGTCCGCGATCTCCGCGAGGGCGTCGCTGTCGAGCGTCAGCAGGTCCGCCGGGGACATGCCGAGGTCCGCCAGGATCAGCCGGTCGCCCACCGGGGCGGCCGGGACGGCCTCGGCGGCGACGCTCGTCTCCTCGTCGTCGTCCGCGTCGTCGTCGAGCGGCTCCCCGTCCTCCGTACCGTCCAGGTCCAGCGACTCGAGTTCGTCGACGAGGTCGTCCAGGTCGTCGCCGAGGATCTCCCGGGTGAGGATCTCCCCGTACGAGGAACGGGCGGCGGCAGCGCCGTCGGAGACGTAGATACGAGGGTCTTCCTCACCCTCGATCCGGACGATCCCGAACCACGCGTCCTCCTGCTCGATGAAGACGATCACCGTGTCGTCGTCCGAGGCCTCGCGGGCGAGCTCGGTCAGATCCGACAGGGTCTCCACGTCGTCGAGGTCCGTGTCGCTCGCTTCCCACCCGTCTTCGGTGCGCGCGAGCAGTGCGGCGAAGTACACCTGACTCTCTCCCACTGATCAGAGGTGTGACGATCCGGCGGTGCGCTCCTGAGCCCCGCCCAATCGGCATCGTGACAGATACGGCGCCCACAGGAGAGGTCTTCGGCTCTTGCGTCGTGCATCAGTCTGAACGACCCCGCGATCGGGCGGGCGTGCGACCCCGGCGCGCGCAGGGGCGCAGACGGGACGGGGCGGTGGTCACCGGGGACGGAGGGTCAGGAGGGACGCCGGGGCGCGGACGAGGCGCGCGAGCCACGCGCAGGCGCCCCGGGGGCGCGGTGGGGTCCGTACGGGCCCGGACGAGCGGTGGAAGGGCCGCGGCGGGGCTCGGCGCCGCTCCGGAAGGACCGGGCCGGGACTTGGTCGCCCGTCAGGGTTCGGCGCCGCCGCGAAACGAAGGAGGGCGGTTCCACGCCGCCGCGGACGGCCTCTTCACCCCGCCCGCGAGGCTCCGTCCGGCACGTGAAAGAGCTGTGGAGGGAGGCCCGGTAAGGGCTCCGGAAGCCTCTGGCGCGAGCAGTCGGCCGGTCTCCCCGGCGCGCCGCTCACCATCGGAAGGTCCGCATGCGCATCTGCTGGCGCATGCGGGCCGCTCGCGCGCGTCTCGGCTGGACGCGTTCGCGCAGCGCCTTGGCCTCTCCGAGTTCACGGAGGAACTGCGCGCGGCGACGTCGCCGCTCGGCGTCCGTCTCCGGCTTCCGGGCCGCCCCCTCGGCGGCGCCCTCGGCCGGTTCTTCCAGGTCGGGCATCGGTCACTCCACCCCATCGCTGGGTTCCCGTCCCCCCACCTTCCCCCAGTGGCGCGGGTCGATGCCAGTGCGCGGCGGGCTACTGTTGAGGCATGCGTCTCCACGTCGTCGATCACCCGCTGGTCGCCCACAAGCTCACCACGCTGCGCGACAAGCGCACGGATTCCGCGACCTTCCGTCGGCTCGCCGACGAGCTGGTCACCCTGCTCGCCTACGAGGCCACCAGGGACGTCCGGACCGAGCAGGTCGACATCGAGACCCCCGTGACGCCCACGACCGGCGTGAAGCTGTCGTACCCGCGTCCGCTGGTGGTCCCGATCCTGCGCGCCGGACTCGGCATGCTCGACGGCATGGTCCGGCTGCTCCCGACCGCCGAGGTCGGCTTCCTGGGCATGATCCGCAACGAGGAGACGCTGGAGGCGTCGACGTACGCCACGCGCATGCCGGAGGACCTCTCCGGCCGCCAGGTGTACGTCCTCGACCCGATGCTGGCGACCGGCGGCACGCTCGTCGCGGCCATCCAGGAGCTGATCAAGCGCGGCGCCGACGACGTGACCGCGGTCGTGCTCCTCGCCGCCCCGGAGGGCGTCGAGGTCATGGAGCGCGAGCTGGCGGGCACTCCCGTCACCGTCGTGACGGCCTCGGTCGACGAGCGTCTCAACGAGAACGGCTACATCGTCCCGGGCCTGGGCGACGCGGGCGACCGCATGTACGGCTCCGCGGAGTAGCAGTCACCGCCTCCGCGGAGGCGGCGAACGCCACGTCCGCGGAAGGCCGCCACTTCCGGGGAACGGCGTCTCAGCACTTTCCGGTCGGTACGGGCGCGGGCTTGGTCAGGGCGACCAGGGCCGCGTCCGCCGTCGTTTTCGGGGACAGGTTCTTGAAGGCGGTGCCGATGATCAGGTCCACGTCCGCCGTMCCCCGGGTGTCCGTCTTCGTCGTGGCGCCCGCGAGCTGGGTGCCGAGGACGGGGAAGGCGCCCTTGGTGGCGGTCGTCGCGCCGAGGAGAAGACCGGCGCCGGGGACCTTCTTGTCGTAGGCGGCCGGCGCGTTCCCGACCTTGCCGATCTTGAAGCCGCGTTTCTTGAGCTCGTCCGCGGTCGTCTTGGCGAGCCCGCTGCGCGGGGTCGCGTTGTYGACGTTGACCGTGATCTGGGCGGGTTTGCAGTCGGTCTGTCGGCCGGCCGTCGCCCTGGCCTCGTCGCCGGAGAAGACGTCGACGAGCTGGAGCGTTCCCCAGCCGGCCGCGCCGAGCACGACCACGGCGGCAGCGGCCGCGAGGACGATCCTGCGACGGCGCCGCGGGCGGCGCATGCGGGGGTAGGTGTCCCCTGTGATGCGGTACTTTCCGCCCATTCCGGGGGGAGTGAGCATGCTCATGAACGCAGCGTAATGCCGCCCGTCGGCGATGCCTACTTGATGATCATGTGATCGCGTCCGGATGGGGGCGAACTGACCCCGAAAGGGTCAGTGCGTACGGGCCGGTGGGCGCCGTCTCAGTCCATTTCCAGGACACGGGCGTGCAGTACCTGGCGCTGCTGGAGCGCCGCGCGGACGGCGCGGTGCAGTCCGTCCTCGAGGTAGAGATCGCCCTGCCACTTCACGACGTGCGCGAAGAGGTCGCCGTAGAACGTGGAGTCCTCGGCGAGCAGCGTCTCCAGGTCCAGCTGTCCCTTGGTGGTGACGAGCTGGTCGAGGCGGACCGGGCGCGGCGCGACGTCCGCCCACTGCCGGGTGCTTTCCCGGCCGTGGTCGGGATACGGCTTTCCGTTTCCGATGCGCTTGAAGATCACACGGAAAGCCTACCGGGCGAGCGGCTCCCGGCGCAGCCATGCACGGCCGGTGCGATGCTGGTGCGAACCGTGACGAACCGGAATTGGGGTGCCGTGATGAGCGTGAGCGAGCAGCCGGCGGCCGCGCCGGACGGCCCCGTGGCCGAGATCGCCGCCGGGTACGCCGTCGAGGGTGCGGCACTCGATCTGGGGGCACTGCTGTGGGACGGGGAGTGTGACCCGGACGCGCGGATCCGCATCCCGCTGGCCGTGCTCAACCGGCACGGACTGGTCGCCGGCGCGACCGGCACGGGCAAGACGAAGACGCTCCAGCTGATCGCCGAGCAGCTCTCGGCGAACGGCGTGCCGGTCTTCCTCGCCGACATCAAGGGCGACGTCTCCGGTGTCGCGGCCCCCGGCCAGGACGGCGAGAGGGTCCGGGAGCGGGCCGCGCAGGTCGGTCAGGAGTGGCGGGCGACGGGCTTCCCCTGCGAGTTCTACGGGCTCGGCGGGACGGGCCCCGGCATTCCGGTGCGGGCCACGGTGACCGGTTTCGGGCCCGTCCTGCTGTCGAAGGTGCTCCAGCTCAACCAGACGCAGGAGCAGTCGCTGGGCCTGATCTTCCACTACGCCGACTCCAAGGGTCTGGAGCTGGTGGACCTCAAGGACCTCCGGGCGGTGGTGGCGTTCCTGGTGTCGGACACCGGGAAGGCCGAGCTGAAGGGGATCGGCGGGCTGTCCACGGTGACCGCCGGGGTGATCCTGCGGTCGATCACGGCCTTCGAGCAGCAGGGCGCGGGCGGCTTCTTCGGCGAGCCGGAGTTCGACACGAACGAGTTCCTGCGGACGGCGGCGGACGGGCGGGGCGTCGTCTCGGTCCTGGAGCTGCCGGCGGTGCAGGACAAGCCCCAGCTGTTCTCGACCTTCCTGATGTGGATGCTGGCGGACCTCTTCGCCGACCTGCCCGAGGTCGGCGACCTGGAGAAGCCGAAGCTGGTCTTCTTCTTCGACGAGGCGCACCTGCTGTTCAGCGGGGCGTCGAAGGCCTTCCGGGAGTCGATCACGCAGACCGTGCGGCTGATCCGCTCGAAGGGGATCGGCGTGTTCTTCGTGACGCAGACGCCGAAGGACGTGCCCTCGGACGTGCTCGCGCAGCTCGGCAACCGGGTGCAGCACGCGCTGCGCGCGTTCACCCCGGACGACGCGAAGGCGCTGAAGGCGACCGTACGGACCTTCCCGCACTCGCCGTACGACCTGGAGGAGGTCCTCACGGGCCTCGGTACGGGCGAGGCGGTGGTCACCGTACTCAGTGAGAGGGGCGCGCCGACGCCGGTGGCGGCGACCCGGCTGCGGGCGCCCGAGTCGCTGATGGGCCCGATCGACGCGGCCGCCCTGGACGCGGCCGTGAAGGCCTCGCCGCTCTACGGCCGGTACGCGCAGGCGGTGGACCGCGAGTCGGCGTACGAGCGGCTGACGGCCGAGCAGCGGGCGGCGGAGACGGCGGCGCTGGAGGCGGTGGCCGCCGAGGAGGCGGAGAAAGCCGGCAAGGCCGATGAGGCGGAGAAGGGCGAGGCGGCGGGGAGGCGGCCGGGAGCGAGGGCTCCGAAGCCGGAGCCCTCGCTCGCCGAACAGGTGGTGGGCAGTGGGATCTTCACGTCCCTGGCCCGGTCGATCGGCACCCAGCTGGGCCGGGAGATCAGCCGGTCGATCTTCGGTACGGCCCGCCGCAGGAGGTAGCGGGGTCCGCCCGGGTCCTACTCGGTGACCTCGTGGTGGTCGTCGTGCAGGCCGCCGCCGCTGCCCTCGCCGCCGGTGGTCGGGGTGGAGACGACCGGCTTGCGCAGGGAGGAGATGTCGTGGGCGTAGGTGCCCACGGCGTTGGCGATGACCTTGATGTTGGCGTCGAAGGCCTTCATGTTGACGTTCTTCAGGTCGTCGCCCTTGGCGTGGTAATTCACGTCGTACGCGACACCCGCCGTGCCGCCGAACTTGGCGGCCTGGGCGGCGGTCTTGATGCCCTCGGCGCCGGTGAAGGTGCCGCCGGAGGGGATGCCGACCTTGATGAACGGGCCGTAGTCGGAGCGGCCGGAGAAGTCGGTGCCCTCGTGCGGGAGGCCGCGCGCGTCCATGAACGTGGTGATGTCGCGCTCCAGCTGGGCGGAGCCCTCGGGGCCCGCGCCCTCGCCGACGTTGTCGGAGTTGTCGCCGTCGTAGACGAACAGGCCGTAGTTCGGCGAGGCGATCATGTCGAAGTTGAGGTAGAGCTTGATCTCGCGGCGGTCGAGCGCGGTCAGGTTCTTGACGTAGTGGTCGGAGCCGAGGAGGCCGTTCTCCTCCGCGGACCACCAGGCGAAGCGGACCTTGTTGCGGACCTTCTCCTTGGTCTTCGCGAGCTCCAGGGCGGTCTGGAGGAGGCCCGCGGAGCCGGAGCCGTTGTCGTTGATGCCGGGGCCGGCGGTGACCGAGTCGAGGTGCGAGCCGAGCATCACGGTGTTGGCGGCGTTGCCGCCCTTGGTCTCCGCGATGACGTTGTTGGTGACGCGCTTCTCCTGGAGCTGGCGGATCTCGAAGGAGAGCTTGACGGGGCCCTTGGCGAGGTCGGCGGCGAGCTTCTCGCCCTCGGCCAGGCTGATGCCGCCGGTCGGGATCTTGCCCGCGGCGGGCTCGCCGAGGGTGCCGGAGAGGATGCCGTCGACGTTGTTGTAGATGATGGCGCCGGTGGCGCCGGCCGCCGCGGCCTGCTCCTGCTTGATGGCGAAGGAGCAGCCGCCGCGCTTGATGAGCGCGACCTTGCCGGTGAAGGTGCCGGAGGCGTAGTCGCCCGGCTCACAGCCGGTGGTGCCGTCGGCGTCGACGGGCACGGCGACCAGGTCGACCTTCACGCCGCCGACCGGGGTGGACTTGGTGTACGTCATGGCCCGGACGTCCAGGGCGCGCGGCGCGGGCGACTCGACGGAGACCTTCTCGGCGAGCGTCTGGGTGTAGATGAAGTCGAACTGCTCGTACGAGACGTTGTAGCCGGCCTTCTTGAGCTGCGTGTAGACGTAGGCGGCGGAGGCGTCGTGGCCGAGCGTGCCGGCCGCGCGGTGGCCGCCGGCCGAGTCGGCTATCGCCTGGAACTTCTGCAGGTGCTTGTAGGCGTCCTGGCCGGTGGATGCGGTGACCAGCTTCTTCGCCAGCTTGGCTGCGTCGCGGGCGGGCGCGGCTCCGGGGTCCTTCACCGCGGTGGCGGGGGAGGCGAGGACCAGCGGGGTGGCGA
>NZ_RDBH01000114.1:299738-307668 GCF_008042145.1 Streptomyces sp. adm13(2018) | reverse complement strand
CCATTGATTAAGCTCTGGCCGAATCCGAATCCGAATCCGAATCCGAGTCGAATCCGAATCCGATCCCGATAGCAGAACCTCTCCTCCTCTCGCTTGGACGTGGACACCTTGGACACCTTGGAATCCGGGGGCGGACCTGGGCGACCCAGCGACGGTGGGGGCCGGGGTCGGCTCGGCCGGTGAGGACGCGGTAGCTGGTGACGACCTCCCACATGGGGGAGACGGCGAAGCGGGTCTGGGCGAGGTCGGCGGCGGAGAAGGCGAGCCCGGATTCCAAGGTGTCCAAGGTGTCCACGTCCAAGCGAGAGGAGGAGAGGTTCTGCGATCGGGATCGGATTCGGATTCGACTCGGATTCGGATTCGGATTCGGATTCGGCCAGAGCTTAATCAATGGAGATGGCGGAAGGATGCCGAGAACCTCACTCCATGCCCTCCTCTCTGATCAAGTCGTCACTCATCCCGTCCTCGTTCCGGGGACTGCCCTCCGTCGTGTGGACGATCTTCGCGGGAACGATCGTCAACAGGCTCGGATACCTCGTGACCCCGTTCCTGGTCTTCTTCCTGGCGGCGCGCGGGGTGACGGGCGCGGAGACCTCGTACGTGCTGGGCGCCCTGGGCGCGGGCAACCTCCTGGGCCCGGCCGTGGGCGGCGTCCTGGCCGACCGGATCGGGCGCCGGGCGACGATGCTGATCGGCCTGGTCGGGGCGTCGGCGGCGCAGGGGGCGCTGTTCCTGGCTCCCGGCGTGTGGACGATGGCGGCGGCGGCGCTGCTGATCAGCGCGGCGGGCAGCACGGTCTCGCCGGCGGCGTACGCGCTGCTCGCGGACGCGGTGGACAGCGACCGGCGGCGCCGCGCGTACGCCCTGTTCGGCTGGGGGGTGAACATCGGTACGGCGGTGGCGGGCGTCCTCGGCGGCTACCTGGCGGCGCGCGGCTACTGGCTGCTGTTCGTGGTGGACGCGGGCTCGATGCTGGCGTACGCGCTGGTGGTGGCGGTGCGCCTGAGGGACCCGAAGACCGGAGCGGCGGAGGCGAAGGACCAGGCGCCGGGCTCCGGGGGCGGGAAGGACGGCATCGGCTACGGGGTGGTCCTCCGGGACCGGCTGGCGCTGCTTCTGCTGCCCCTCTTCGGAGTGCAGCTCTTCGTGTACTCGCTGACCGAGGTGGCGCTGCCGCTGGCGGTCCACGACAGCGGCCTGTCGCCGGCGGTGTACGGGGCGATGGCGGCGGTGAACGCGGTCCTGGTGGTGGCGCTGCAGCCGTTCGTGACGGGGAGGCTGGCCGGCTTCCCGCAGCTGGCGGTGCAGGCGGCGGGGAGCACGCTGATCGCGGCAGGGGTGGCGCTGACCGGACTGGCGGACGGGGTGGTGGGCTACACGGTGTCGGTGGTGGTCTGGTCCCTGGGCGAGGTCGTGGTGGCGGGCATCGCCGCGGGCGTGGTCGCGAACCTGGCGCCGGCGCACGCGCGGGGCCGCTACCAGGGGGCGTTCAGCTGGACGTGGGGGCTGGCGCGGTTCGCGGCGCTGACGCTGGGGGTGGCCGCGTACACGACGCTGGGTCCGTCGGTGCTGTGGTGGACGGCCCTGGTGGCGGGCATCGCCGCGGCGGCGGGGACGGTGGCGCTGACCGCGCGGGTGAACGCCCGCGCGGCCCACGAACTGGCGGCGTGAGGAGGGGCGGCTACTTCGCCTCGGCGAGGGTGTGGGCCACGAGCGCGTTCGCGTGCCCGTGGCCCAGCCCGTGCTCGGCCTTCAGCCAGGAGACGAGCTCCATGTGCTTGGTGAGGGGCGAGGAACGGATGAGGTCCTGCCACTCGGAGACCGGCCGGCCGTACTTCTTCTCGATGGAGGGGAAGTAGCTGGCGGGACCTTTGACGACGTTCTCGGCCACGGGGGACTCCAGGGTCGGGGTGGGCAACTGCCACAGGGGAGACCCCCACTCCACCGGGAACTCATCGGTATCGCAAGATCAATCTCGCCGGATGTGCTCGGGATCGACGTGCCGCCGCACCATGGGTACGGAGGCGAGGGCGGCGACGAGGAGGACGCCGAGCGCGGCGGCGATGAGCAGGGGAAGCCCTTCCCAGTCCCAGTGCACGGCGCCACCGCCGGTGATCAGATAACTGGACTCGGCCAGCCACCCGGCAACGACGGCACCCCCCAGCCCCAGGGCAAGCGGCATCACCACCTGCAACACCTGCACCCCCCGCAACGTCCCGGCCCGAGCCCCCAACAACGCCAACGCAGCCACCTGAGCCCGCCGCTCAAGAGCCCGATCGGCCACGGACACAACAAACGCGGCCACCCCGATCACAAGCCCGAGCACCATCCCGACGGCCAGCAGACTGCGAATGACGGTGAGCTGGGCGAGCGAGTCGATGACAATCCCGACGGGCTCGACGGGCGAGGTGGGAGCAACGGCCCCGATCCCATCGAGCACGGCACGCACGGTCGCGGGGTCGGAGTCGCTGACGAGGGTGAGGGTGCCGTTGGAGTCGTCGAGATCGGACGGAAGAAGAGTCGGTGGCACGAGCAGGTCGCCAGTGTGAAAGACGGACGGCTGATAAGCCTTCATTTCGATCCGGTGTGCGGGCACCGTGAGAGTGATCTTTCGCTGGTCGCGCGTGGCAAAGGCGAATTGCGCGCCCGGCTGGGGGTCTTCCGGATGCGCAGAGTTGGAGTCGTGTAGCTGCATGACCCTTCCGTCCACACAGCCCTCTGCACGTGCGGAAGTCGCGCTTAGCTCCGCACAGGTTGCCGCCACCAAGTCGATGCGTTTCGGAATGTCATCTTCCCACGGAGCCCACGAACTGTATTTCAGAATACTTGTTTGAACGCCTGGGATCTCCTCTAAGTCTCTCCTTTGCGAGCGGCTAATATCGCTCAGCGAGACGTTGTACTCCTGTACAGGCGTTGTTCGACGGCTGACCTGGTCAAGCTCGACCAGAACGCCCTGAGCAAGTGATGCTCCGAACAATAGAAGAACGAGCCCGGTGGATACTCGCAAGGACGATCCGGGGTCGACCTCCGTACGCCGCATCGCCAACGCCGTCCACAGTGATTTTGAAGCCCCAGCCAGTCGTCTAGCCAACCAAGCCGTGATCGGCGCCAGCCCAAGGACGAGTCCTGTTCCCGTCAAGATAACGGCGCCGGGTACCAGCACTGAACTAGCTGTCCCCCCGGACGGATCCCGACCCAAGACGCTGAGCGCGCAGTAGCCGCCGATGATCCCCAGCCCTGGGAGCAGTAGAAGTGCGCCGTACATCTTTGCCGGCCTGCGTTCGCCGGTCCGCCGGACAATGATCGGTGACGTTGCGGAGCGTTTCGCGCTGTATTGACCTACGAACCAAGCGAGTGTGGGGCACCCGAGCAGACAGACAGCAACTGTTGTCCACTCGGGAATCCCATCCGCTGGGTACCAATGGAACCCCGGTAACCCGACTCGTGCCATTGTCTGGTTGGCGCCGAGATATCCCATGACCCCGATTAACGAGCCGATCAAGGCTGCCGCGGCGCTCTCTGCGGCGTTGACTCGGAGGGTGTCCTTCGCGCTGAGTCCGACTAGGCGAAGCGCTGCGAGGCGTCGGGCCCGGGACGCACCAGAGAGTTGCGCGCATACGGAAAGGAAGATCACGAGAGGGAGGAGTACGACGCAACCGAGGGTGAACCGCAAGACGTCGAGCGTGGATGGGTCGAGGAGTTCATCCCGGACGCTTTCGCTGCCGAAGTACCCCAGCTGCCGCGCAGCTGGCAACTTGTCAGGAGTCGTTCCGATGTAAGCGAAGAGCTCGTCGGGTCCACCCAGGCCCGTCGGCGCGATCGTGCTGCTCACACGGCCTGGCACCAGCCCTGCAGTACGTGGATTCGCTGCGAGGAGTTTGGCCAACTCGGGCGAAACGATGGCTTCGCCGGGCCGGGGGAGCGCTGTGAGGCCAGGCGGGACCGGCGCTTCTCCTGGTGCTGTGCGGGCGAAGAAGACTCGCCGTAGTGGTCGCGAGCCGTAGGGGTCCAGGAACTCCTGGTAGATGATGCTGGAGTTGTCGCCCGGGTGTACCGCGCGGCCAGTAGTGCGTGCGTCGTGGGCCTCGAGGATCGTTGGAATGGTCAGCACCGCAGCAAGGCAAGCCACTCCGAGAGCCGAGCCGAGAGCCATGAGCAGGAAACGGATCCGCCCCCTGCGCCCACTTCCCCAGAGCAAGCGGATGCCGAGGGAAAGGGGGTTCACACAGCCACCGCCTGCACCAGACACCCATCCGACATCGTGTACTGCGTATCCGCCCTGGCGGCGACATCGGCGTCATGGGTCACGATGACCACGGCCGTCTTCTGCCTGCGTGCCAGTTGAAGGAACTCCTCCAGCACGGCAGCCGCGTTTGCGCTGTCCAGCGCGCCTGTCGGCTCATCTGCGAACACCACGTCAGGCCGGCCAACCAGGGCGCGAGCCACCGCGACCCGCTGACTCTGACCTCCGGACAGCTTCGAGGTTCTGCGCCGCAGCAGATCGCCCATCCCAAGCCTCTTCAGTACCTGGGCGGCCATCGCGTGGGCATGCGTCTTGCTGATGCCGGCGAGCCGAAGCGGTAGAGCTGCGTTCTCCTCCACAGTCAGTTCGGGCAGCAGCTCTCCGTACTGAAAGATGAAGCCGAGGCGAGTACGCCGCAGGGCGCTCAGTTCACCGTCGGGCAAACTAGAGAGCTGGATTCCATCGAAGGTTACGGTGCCACTGGTGGGAGGTAGAACGCCCGCAAGACAGTAGAGCAGCGAGGACTTCCCCGACCCGCTGCTGCCTGTGATTGCGGCTACCTCGCCGCGCTTGAGCGTGAAGTCTGCGTTCCTGACGGCCTGCTCGGTGCCGTAGTAGAGATCCACGCCGTCGGCGCGGAGGATGACATCCATGGTGTCGAGCACTCCTTATGGCCGGGAGCCGCACGTCTAGCGGCTCCCGGGATCCGTCGACTCTTAACGCCGGAACTTGCGAACGTCCGAGCAGTTGTCCGGGCGCAGTGATCCCCGGTCGCGACACAGCTGGGTCTCTGCATAGTTGGTCTGCAGGGCAGCGTTGTCGAAGAAGACCCTGTCGACGGTCACGGACTTCTTCTGAACCCCCTTGATGTTCTTCCAGCCGTAGCCAGCCACCTTCACGCGAAGGTAGCTGTTGTGGCCATCGGCGTGGTCGTCATCCGACAGTTGGCCCTTCACGTGAAATGCGCCGTGGTGCTGCTGCTGGGGCTCCCACTTGTATCCACCGGTGAACACGGCGCCGGTCGTGGAGATGTTCAACTCGCGCCAAGACGAGTCCGCCACCGCCGTAGCGAACTTCCTCATCGATAACCCCTGTTGGTCGAGCCGACTGGTCATCACAGAAAGTATCGGGATCGCTACGCACCGATGCCCGCAGGAACGTCCCTCCCTCTGATCACCCCCCGATCCAGTGAATGAGGCCGTTCTGCGAGACCCGAGGACGGTTCGGCCCACCGCCCCATTGCCGATTCCCGCCCCGGCCCGAACGCCATGCGCCGCACCTGACACGCCGGTGGGCCGGAACGCAGACGCGTCCCGGCCCACCGGCCCTACAACCTCCGTCGAACCGTCACGCCCCACTCGCGTCCGCGGTCGGCGTGACCCACTCGACCAGCTGGACGACCGCCCCGTTGGGATCGGTCAGCTGGAACAGTCGAAGGAGTACCTGGCCCTCGACCACCACGAGGCGTTCACCGCCGGCCCCGCCCGCGCGGTCGTCGATCGGGTCGAGGGCGAGTCGCCGCTCGCCGCGCTGCGGCCCGAGTTCACCGACGCAGTCGAGACGTGCGACCCCGTCGCCGGCTTCGCCGGCCCCGGCTTCGCCCGCATGATCGCCGACAGCCCCGCCCTGAGCGCGCGGCTGCGCGAACTCCACGACCTCCCCGAGGAGGCCCTCGCCGAGGCCCTGGCGAGCGCCGGCCCCACCTACACCCCGGTGGCCATCGCCCCAGGCCGCCGCCGCACTCCCCGGTGCCGCCCACGGCCTGCTCTTCCGGCGCATCCAGGAGCTCACCCTCGCCGGGGAGCCCAACGTCCGCATCGCGGCCGTCGTGGCCCCGGAGGCGGCCTACGTATTCGACCTCCTCGCATCCGGCCTCCCGGCCGCCGGGGCCTGACCCCGGCCGCCCCGGACAACGCCGAAGGGCCCCACCGCGAACGGTGGGGCCCTTCAACGAATTGCCCGGTGAGAGCAATGGCGGAGGATACGAGATTCGAACTCGTGAGGGGTTGCCCCCAACACGCTTTCCAAGCGTGCGCCCTAGGCCTCTAGGCGAATCCTCCGCCGCGAACATTACATGACCGAAGAGGGTGCTCGCGAACTCGATCCTGGTGGGGGTCGTGAGAGGGCCGCCGCGCGTCTTCCGTCCCCTCCGGCGGCAGCTCCCCTGCACGTCCCGCCAGCCGCGGCGCCGGGGGTCGGCGGGACGCGCACGAGAGGTGGCGCCGGCTCTCGCGCACCACCCGCCCACACCCGCCACACCACCCGCCGCTCCCAGCGGCCCCCGCCGGCTTTTTCCCGGGTTGTCGGTGGGCGCCTATAACCTCGTACCTGTGTCGTCTCTCGCGCTCTACCGCCGCTATCGCCCCGAGTCCTTCGCCGAGGTCATCGGGCAGGAGCATGTCACCGACCCGTTGCAGCAGGCCCTGCGGAACAACCGGGTCAATCACGCGTACCTGTTCAGCGGGCCCCGCGGGTGTGGCAAGACGACCAGTGCGCGGATCCTCGCGCGCTGTCTGAACTGCGAGCAGGGGCCCACGCCCACGCCCTGCGGCGAGTGCCAGTCCTGTCAGGACCTCGCGCGGAACGGGCCGGGGTCGATCGACGTCATCGAGATCGACGCCGCCTCGCACGGTGGTGTGGACGACGCCCGCGACCTGCGCGAGAAGGCCTTCTTCGGGCCCGCGTCGAGCCGGTACAAGATCTACATCATCGACGAGGCCCACATGGTCACCCCGGCGGGCTTCAACGCCCTGCTGAAGGTGGTCGAGGAGCCGCCGGAGCACCTCAAGTTCATCTTCGCGACGACCGAGCCCGAGAAGGTCATCGGGACGATCCGGTCCCGCACCCACCACTACCCCTTCCGGCTCGTCCCGCCCGGCACCCTGCGGGAGTACCTGCGCGAGGTCTGCGGGCGCGAGGGCATCCCCGTCGAGGACGGCGTGCTGCCGCTCGTGGTCCGGGCCGGCGCCGGTTCCGTACGTGACTCGATGTCCGTGATGGACCAGCTCCTCGCCGGCGCCGCCGACGACGGTGTGACGTACGGCATGGCCACCTCCCTGCTCGGCTACACGGACGGCTCGCTGCTCGACGCGGTCGTGGAGGCCTTCGCCGCCGGTGACGGCGCCGCCGCGTTCGAGGTCGTCGACACGGTCATCGAGGGCGGCAACGACCCTCGGCGGTTCGTCGCCGACCTCCTGGAGCGGCTGCGCGACCTGGTGATCCTGGCCGCCGTGCCGGACGCCGCCGAGAAGGGGCTCATCGACGCCCCGGTCGACGTCATCGAGCGCATGCAGGCGCAGGCGTCCGTGTTCGGCGCCGCCGAGCTCAGCCGGGCCGCCGACCTGGTCAACACCGGTCTGACCGAGATGCGGGGCGCCACCTCGCCCCGGCTCCAGCTGGAGCTGATCTGCGCGCGCGTGCTGCTGCCCGCCGCCTTCGACGACGAGCGGTCCGTCCAGGCGCGCCTCGACCGGCTGGAGCGCGGCGCCGCCTCCGGACCGTCGCCCGTCTTCACGCCCGGCGCGCCGACGCCCGCCATGGGGTACGTCCCCGGGCCCGACGCCCATACGCCGATGGCCCCGCCGCCGCCGGCCCCCGCCGCGCCGCCCACGCCCGTACAGGCCCCTCCGCAGCACACGCCCGCACCCGCGGCGGCGCGGCGGGGGCCGGCGGCGGCGGGGCCATCGG
>NZ_RDBH01000114.1:277292-299638 GCF_008042145.1 Streptomyces sp. adm13(2018) | reverse complement strand
CCTTCCAGCAGGCCCCGCCGCCCGCCCACGCGCAGCCGCAGTCGACGCCGTCCTCGTCGTTCCCGCAGGCACAACAGGCACACCTTCCAGCAGGCCCCGCCGCCCGCCCACGCGCAGCCGCAGTCGACGCCGTCCTCGTCGTTCCCGCAGGCACAACAGGCACAGGCACAGGCCCCCGCGCCCGCCCCGGCGCAGCCGCCCGCGCCCGCGTACACGCCGCCCGCGCCGCGGTCCGTGGCGCCCGAGGACGACATGCCGGAGGAGGACGACCCGGACCTCGTCGACTCCGCGCTCTCCGGGCACGACCTGATCGTGCGCGAGCTCGGAGCCACGGTTGTGGAGGAATACACGAACGAGTAGGGGCGTCTCGTTCAGTGGCCCGCACAAGGGGCATCCCGGTCCTCGGGCTACCCTGACTGGCGTGAAGGTCCTCGTCATCGGCGGCGGCGCCCGCGAACACGCCCTGTGCCGCTCTCTCTCCCTCGATCCCGACGTCACCGCTCTGCACTGCGCGCCCGGCAACGCCGGGATCGCGGAGGTCGCCGAGCTGCACCCCGTCGACCAGCTGGACGGCGAAGCCGTCGCGCGCCTCGCCACCGAGCTCGGCGCCGGCCTGGTCGTCGTCGGCCCGGAGGCCCCGCTCGTCGCCGGCGTCGCCGACGCCGTCCGCGCGGCCGGCATCCCCGCCTTCGGCCCGTCCCGGGAGGCGGCGGAGCTGGAGGGCTCCAAGGCGTTCGCCAAGGACGTCATGGCGGGCGCCGGAGTGCCGA
Source organism: Streptomyces sp. adm13(2018) (assembly GCF_008042145.1). Taxonomy (GTDB): domain Bacteria; phylum Actinomycetota; class Actinomycetes; order Streptomycetales; family Streptomycetaceae; genus Streptomyces. The sequence goes on along the minus strand of NZ_RDBH01000114.1, from coordinate 298,868 downwards.
CCGCCCGCAGCTACGTCTGCACGACCCCGGAGGAGATCGACGAGGCACTCGACGCCTTCGGCGCCCCGTACGTCGTGAAGGACGACGGCCTCGCCGCCGGAAAGGGCGTGGTCGTCACCGACGACCTGGCGCAGGCCCGGGCCCACGCGCTCGCGTGCGACCGCGTGGTCATCGAGGAGTTCCTCGACGGCCCCGAGGTCTCCCTCTTCGCCATCACCGACGGCACCACCGTCCTCCCGCTCCAGCCCGCGCAGGACTTCAAGCGCGCGCTCGACGACGACGCGGGCCCGAACACGGGCGGCATGGGCGCCTACTCGCCGCTGCCCTGGGCCGACCCCAAGCTGGTCGAGGAGGTCCTCGGGACCGTCCTCCAGCCGACGGTCGACGAGCTGCGCCGCCGCGGCACCCCCTTCTCCGGCCTGCTGTACGCGGGTCTGGCGATCACCGGCCGGGGTGTCCGGGTCATCGAGTTCAACGCCCGCTTCGGCGACCCCGAGACCCAGGTCGTGCTCGCCCGGCTCCGCACCCCGCTGGCCGGCGTCCTGCTGAACGCCGCCAACGGCACCCTGGACGACCAGGCCCCGCTGCACTGGAGCGACGACGCCGCGGTCACCGTGGTCGTCGCCTCGCACAACTACCCGGAGACCCCGCGCACGGGCGACCCGATCGAGGGCCTCGACGAGGTCGCCGAGAAGGACGCCCCGCACGCGTACGTGCTCCACGCCGGCACGCGGCGGGACGGCGACGCGGTCGTCAGCGCGGGCGGCCGGGTCCTCTCGGTCACCGCGACCGGAACGGACCTGGCGCAGGCCCGCGAGCGCGCCTACGCGGCGGTCGGCCGTATCCGCCTTGACGGCTCCCAGCACCGCACCGACATCGCGCGGAAGGCCTCGGAAGCCTGACGGGAGCGTTGATTTCTCGCGCGGCCGTGCGGTGGATCGTACGGCCGCGCGAAATCCATCACCTTTGCCCAAAGCCATACCTTCGAGTGACGACTGAGCCATCCGGATGACTCCCGCCGAACCCCCAACTAGGGTGCGGCGAAGGCGTTCCGGCACTTGGCCCACCGGCATTGCGATGTCAGTGACGGGTGCCACAGTGGGGGAGTGAGCAACACCGCCACAGGCAGTCCCGACACGGGCAGGAGGGGGTGATGAACGGCGTGACCGGTACCGGCTCCGTTGTCGGCGAGGAGTGGGGAGCGCGCGCCGCGCGCTCCCGGGCCCTCGCCGTCCTCCGGGTCCGCGGCAGGGCACTGGGCCTCGCGGTCCTGCCCGCCGCCGTGGCCGTCGTGCTGTACGCGGGCGGGGCCACCGGCCACTTCACCGGCTCCGGCTGGGACGCGGCCCGCTGGGTGGTGACCGTCCTCGCGGTCGTCGTTCTCCTCGCGGCCACCGCCGTGTCCCTCGTCGTCGCGCGGGCCCGTCCGGCCGCCACGCCGACGGTGGAGCTCTCCGAGACCGCCGCGCCCGACCTCTACCGGCTCGTCCGCGACCTGGCCGACCGGCTCGACGTCCCGGCCCCGGCGGCGATAGCCCTGACCCCGGACTGCGACAGCTGGCTGGAGGACCGCACCCACCGGGCCCACCGCGCGCTGCGCACCCCGAGCGGCGACGGAGAGGGCGAAGGCGCCCCCGTCCTCGTCCTGGGCTCCCCGTTCCTGTGGTGGATGCGGGTCGGCGAGCTGCGGGCTGTCCTGGCCCCCGTCGTCGCCGGCACCGGCCCCGCCGCGCACCCGGACATAGCCGCCGCCCGCCGCTTCATCCGCGGCCTCGACGCCGCCGTGGCCGTGCCCACGACCCCCGGTCTCGACCCGGTCCGCCGGCTCGGCGCGCACGGGGTCGGCCGGATCGCCCGCGTCCTCCTGCGCGCCTGCCGCGGGCACGCCGCCGAGATGGAACGCGGGGTGGCCGCCGCCGGCTCGGAGCGCGCCCAGGCCGTGGACTACGGCGTACGGATCGTCGCCCAAGAGCAGGTCGGCCTGGCGTACGCGGGCTGGGACCGGCTCCTGACCCGGGTCGCGCTGCCCGCCTGGCGGATGGGCCGCTGGCCCGCCAAGCTCGACGCCGGCGTGGTCTCCGCCCTGACCGAGCTCTCCCGTCGCGACCGGCTCGCGGACGGCTTCTCCTCCCGGCTCGGCGAGCGGCCCGCCTGCGACCTCCTGGAGGAGCCGGGCGCCGTCGACGAGGCCACCTCGCTGCTCGCCGCCCGCCTCTTCCACGGCGGCCCGGCCGCACCCGGCCCCGACTGGTCCCCGGTGGAGTGGAGCCAGTACCCGGAGGAGGTCGTCGACCGGAAGTGGCGTACGGACGCGGCCCGGCTGCACCAGGTCCTCGACGGCCTCGGCCGGGCGGACTCCGCCACCGCGGGCCAGGGCGTTCGGGGCGTCACCGAGGGCCCGACCCTGACCCGGGTGATCGCCCACCTCTCCACGGAACCCCCGAAGCCGACCGATGCCGCCGCCCCGGACGCCGCTGCCGAGGACGCCGTACGGGGAGGGGCCGACACCGACCTCGGCCGCGACCTCGTCCTCACCCGGGACCCGGACGCGGACGGAGACCTGGAGCGAGGCGTCGACGCGGACATGGACGCAGACCTCGACGCGGACGAAGAGGTCTTCAACCCCGCCGCCGATGCGCTCGCCAGGGCGCTCAGCGCGCTCCTCGCGCGCGAGGAGGCGGCCAGGGAGGCGCGGGTGGCCGCGACGGCCCTGTCGGCGGCGGCCCACGGCGCCGACCAGGACGACCGGCACCCCGGCGCCGCACTCCCCGCGGTCAGCGGCCCGGACGGCCCGCTGCCACTCTTCCCGCTCCAGCCGCCCCGCTCGGGCCGTGACCTGCTCGCCGACCACGTCACCGCGATGGTCTGCTGCGCGGCCGTGGACACCGCCGAGGCGGCCCCGGGCCTCGACTGGCTCGACGGCCCGGCGCTGCTCGTCGGCGGCGAGCGGGCGGTGGACCTCGGTCCCCGGGTGCTCGCGCTCGTCGAGGACGGCGACCCGGAGCCGCTGCGGGACTGGCTGGCCCGGACCGGGGTGCGCCCCGAGAAGCCCGTACGGCTGGTTTGAGGCCTCCGGGGGAGCCCGGAGGTGGCCGGGACGCGTCGGCGGAGGTCGCCAGGACGCCCCCCGGAGGTGGCCGGGAGACGCCGGTGGAGAACCGCCGTTTCGGAGCCCCGTCTTCCACTCTCGCCAATTCACGACGAACGGTGACGGAGTGCGTGCGTTATGTGATGTGCTGGAGACCGTCACTGACAGAGGCACGAACCAGAGGCCACAGCCAGGTGTCCGAAAACGGGCGCCGGGCGCATGGCCCGAACCGAGGTCCTGACCGAGGACCCACAGCGGGCGCCCACTCCGGGCGCCCGGACCAGAGGCACGAGCCGGCGCGATCACACAGGCACTGACCAGCCGACCCGGGGGAGTCGAGGGAGGGGCGCAGCATGGGGGCGGATCAGATCAGGCGGTGGGAGTCGGGTGCGCTGGCGCACGCCGTATCGGATCCCTTCGGCCAGGGCCCGCTGCCCTGGCTGCGCGGTTCCGAGAACTACTTCGACGACACCGGGCAGGTGGTCCCCTGGTACGCGGACGAGATCCTGGCCCGGGGCGGCAGAGGCGGCCCGCGCACGGCCGACGACGTCCGGCGCCAGATCAAGGGCTTCGCCTCGGACGGGGCCGTGGCGCCCGGGGAGTCGATCGACTTCCACATCACGGTGGACCCGCCCCAGCAGTTCTCGGTCGACGTCTACCGGATCGGTCACTACGGCGGCGACGGCGCCGCGAAGATCACCACGAGCCCCCGGCTCTCCGGGATCGTGCAGCCGGCGCCGCTGACCGCCGACCGCACGGTCTCCTGCCACCACTGGTGGCAGTCCTGGCGGCTCCAGGTGCCGTCGTACTGGTCGATCGGCGCGTACGTCGCCGTGCTCACCACCGTCGACGGCCACCGCTCGCACATCCCGTTCACGGTCCGCGACGACCATCCGGCCGATCTGCTGCTGGTCCTCCCGGACGTGACGTGGCAGGCGTACAACCTCTATCCGGAGGACGGGCACACCGGCGCCAGCCTCTACCACGCGTGGGACGAGGAGGGCCGGCTGCTCGGCGAGCAGGACGCGGCCGTCACCGTCTCCTTCGACCGGCCGTACGCGGGCGCGGGGCTGCCGCTCCACGTCGGGCACGCGTACGACTTCATCCGCTGGGCCGAGCGCTACGGCTACGACCTGGCGTACGCCGAGACCCGCGACCTGCACGCGGGCCGGGTGGATCCGAGCCGTTACCGGGGGCTGGTCTTCCCGGGGCACGACGAGTACTGGTCGGTGCCGATGCGCCGGACCGTCGAGCAGGCCCGCGACCACGGCACGTCGCTGGTCTTCCTCTCCGCCAACACCATGTACTGGCAGGTGGAGCTGGGCCCCTCGCCGTCCGGGGTGCCGGACCGGCTCCTGACCTGCCGCAAGCGCCGCGGCCCCGGCCGTCCCGCGCTCTGGCGCGAGATCGACCGGCCCGAGCAGCAGCTCCTCGGTATCCAGTACGCGGGGCGGGTGCCCGAACCGCACCCGCTGGTCGTGCGGAACGCCGGGCACTGGCTCTGGGACGCCACCGGCGCCGGCGACGGAGACGAGCTCCCCGGACTGGTCGCGGGCGAGGCCGACCGCTACTTCCCGCGTACGGCGCTCCCCGAGCACGAGAGCCGCATGCTGCTCGCCCACTCGCCCTACCGCGACGGCGAGGGGGCGCTGCGGCACCAGGAGACGAGTCTGTACCGCGCGCCGTCGGGCGCCTGGGTGTTCGCCTCGGGCACCTTCGCCTGGTCGCCGGCGCTCGACCGGCCCGGCCACGTCGACGCCCGCGTGCAGCGCGCCACCGCGAACCTTCTCGACCGGATCTGCAAGAGGGACTGAGCGGGACTGCGAGCGACCGGGCGGGGGGAGGGACTGAGCGGGGGGTCACACGGCCCGGCGGCCGGGGCCGCCCGGATGTGCGAGAGAATCGGACACGCTCCTGGATCAACCTACGCGGAGGAACCGTGTCCGGATTCGTAGAAAAGCCCGAGCCCGTCCAGGTCCCGGGCCTCACCCATCTCCACACGGGCAAGGTGCGCGACCTGTACCGGAACGAGGACGGGGACCTCGTGATGGTGGCGAGCGACCGCATCTCCGCGTTCGACTGGGTGCTGCCCACCGAGATCCCCGACAAGGGCCGGGTCCTCACCCGGCTCTCCCTGTGGTGGTTCGACCGGCTCTCCGACCTCGTTCCGCACCACGTGATCTCGACCGAGGTGCCGGCCGGCGCCCCCGCCGACTGGGCGGGCCGCACCACGGTCTGCTCGTCGCTCAACATGGTCCCGGTCGAGTGCGTCGCCCGCGGCTACCTCACCGGCTCCGGCCTCCTGGAGTACAAGGAGTCCCGCACGGTCTGCGGCCTCGCCCTCCCCGAGGGCCTCGGCGACGGCTCCGAGCTGCCCGCCCCGATCTTCACCCCGGCCACCAAGGCCGCGGTGGGCGACCACGACGAGAACGTGTCGTACGAGGAGGTCGCCCGCCAGGTCGGCGCCGAGGCGGCGGCGGTGCTGCGCCGGACGACCCTCGACGTGTACGGCCGGGCCCGGGACATCGCCCGCGACCGCGGGATCATCCTCGCGGACACCAAGTTCGAGTTCGGCTTCGACGGCGAGACCCTCGTCCTCGGCGACGAGGTCCTCACGCCGGACTCCTCCCGCTTCTGGCCGGCCGACCAGTGGGAGCCGGGCCGCGCCCAGCCGTCGTACGACAAGCAGTTCGTCCGGGACTGGCTGACCTCCCCGGCGTCCGGCTGGGACCGCCGGAGCGAGCAGCCCCCGCCGCCGCTCCCGCAGGAGATCGTGGACGCGACGCGCGCCAAGTACCTGGAGGCGTACGAGCTGCTGACCGGCGAGTCCTGGTCCGACAGCTTCTGAGGCCCCGGCCCGCCCCCCGGCCCGTGTGCCGGGGGGCGGGCCACGGCGCACGAGAAAGCCCCCGGTCGGATCGACCGGGGGCTTCTTCATGGAGCGGACGACGAGATTCGAACTCGCGACCCTCACCTTGGCAAGGTGATGCTCTACCAACTGAGCTACGTCCGCATGCGCCGTAGCGCGGAGCCAACTATACCCAACCTTTCGCCTGCGCGAGCCGCACCGCCGTATGACGGTTCTCCGCACCGAGTTTGGCGGCGGCGGAGGAGAGGTAGTTGCGGACGGTGCCGGGGGAGAGGGAGGCGCGGCGGGCGATCTCCGCGACGGGGGCGCCGTCGGCGGAGAGTTCGAGCACCTCGGCCTCCCGCGCGGTCAGCGGGGAGTCCCCCGAGGCGATGGCGTCAGCCGCCAACTCCGGGTCCACATAGCGGTTTCCGGCATGCACGGTACGGATGATCTCGGCAAGCCGCTGGGCGCTGACGGTCTTCGGGACGAAGCCGCGGACGCCGGCGGAGAGGGCCCGCTTGAGGTGCCCGGGACGGCCGTGGCCGGTCACGATCATGGTGCGGCAGTCGGGCAGTTCGTCGCGGAGGGCTGTGGCGACCCTCACACCGTCCGCTCCCGGCATCTGCAGATCGAGCACGGCGACGTCGGGCCGATGGGCGCGGGCCATGGCGAGCGCCTCGGGTCCGGTGGCGGCCTCGGCGACGACGACGAGATCGTCCTCCAGACCGAGCAGCGCGGCCACCGCTCCCCGGATCAGATGCTCGTCGTCCGCGAGCAGCACACGCACCCGCGGGGGTACGGACACGGGACCGGGCTCGTCTGCGGGCACGGGCCCGGGGTCGTCCTCGCGTACGGGCCCGGCGGCGCCGACGCGTACAGCCCCGGGGCCGGCTGCGCGGCCCTCCTCGGGCAGGGGTACGGGTCCCCGCTCGGGCGCGGTCATCGCCGCGCCTCCGCCCGGGCCACCGGAATCCGGGCCGTCACGAGGAACGTGCCGTCGGCGCCGGGTCCCGCGTCGAGCGTCCCGCCGACCGCCGCGAGCCGTTCCCGCAGCCCGACGAGCCCGGTCCCGGCACCCGCGGGTGCGTGTGCTGCTCGCGGGTGCTGGTCTCCGCCCTCGGCTCCGGGCTCTTCGTCCCCCTCAGCATGCTTCCCGACGAGATCGCGGCCGCCTGCGAACTCCTGCCGGTGACCTGGGCGGGGGTGCCGGAGAGCACGATCTGGCCGCGGTGCATGATCGCGAGCCGGTCGGCCAGGGTCTCGGCCTCCTCCAGGTAGTGGGTGGTGAGCAGGACGGTGGTGCCGCCGTCGCGCAGCGCGCGGACGAGTTCCCAGGTGTCGCGGCGTCCTTCGGCGTCGAGGCCGGTGGTGGGTTCGTCGAGGAAGAGGATCTCGGGGCGGCCGAGGAGGGCGAGGGCGAGGTCGAGCCGGCGCCGTTCGCCGCCGGACAGCTGCTTGACCCGTACGCCCTCGCGGCCCGTGAGGCCGGTGGCGCCGAGCGCTTCGGCGGCGGGGCGGGCGTGGGTGGTGCAGCCCGCCCACATCCGTACGGTCTCGGCCACGGTCAGTTCGGAGGGGAAGCCGCCTTCCTGGAGCATCACGCCGATCCGGGGGCGGACGGCGGCCCGGTCGCGGTAGGGGTCGTGGCCGAGGACGCGGGCGGTGCCCGCGCTCGGGGCGGCGAGGCCTTCGAGGAGTTCGACGGTGGAGGTCTTCCCGGCTCCGTTGGTGCCGAGGAGGGCGAAGATCTCGCCGCGCCGTACGGTCAGGGAGATGCCGCGGACGGCCTCGAAGCCGCCGGAGTAGCCGCGGCGGAGGCTTTCCGCCTCGATCGCGGGCGCTTCGGAGTACGCAGGGTTCGCGGGGTCCGCCCAGTTCGCGGGGGTCGCGTTGCTCATGTGTCCAGGTTTCCGGCGGCGCGGACCGTCCGGCAGTGCGCGCTGTCATCACCCGCTTCTGACAAAAGTCATGGGGGGAGAAGTCGGGGAGGCCGCGAAAGAAGGGGGGACACGACGAAGGCCCCGGTTCGATGAACCGGGGCCTTCGATCTGGAGCGGACGACGAGATTCGAACTCGCGACCCTCACCTTGGCAAGGTGATGCTCTACCAACTGAGCTACGTCCGCATTGCCGCCGCTCAGCTCTCACTGGGCGGTGCGAGCACCACTCTATCCGACGCACCGGAGTGCTTGGTCTTGCGATGCAGAGCGGGTGACAGGAATTGCACACTGCGCCTTCCCCCTGGAAGGGGGCTGTTCTGCTACTGAACTACACCCGCACGCTGCGTGAGGTTCGGCTTCTCGGCCTTGCCCCTCGGCGTGTTCCAGACTCTAGCGGATCATCGGGGGTGCAATGCAAATCGGTTCCCCCCGGGCCGCGTCGCCGGGTGGGGCCGGCCCGCCGACCGGCGGTCCGGTCCGAGGCCGACCCGCAGTCCGAGCCGCGGTCCGGCCGCACTCCGGTCCGCAGTGCGATCCGCCGCCCCGCCCGCCGTTCAGCTCGCCGCGCGGAAGGCCTCGTAGACCCGCTTGGGGATCCGGCCGCGGGCCGGCACCTCCATCTTGTTGGACTGCGCCCAGGCGCGGACCGCCGCCGGGTCGGGGGCCAGGGAGGTGCGCGTGTACGACTCGCGGGAGGCGCTCCGGCCGGTCCCGGCCTTCGACGGCGTCGTGCGGCCGGCGGCGAGGTACGGAGCGAGTGCCTTGCGGAGTTTCTTTGCATTGGCAGCATTCAGGTCGATCTCGTACATCTTCCCGTCGAGGCCGAACGCGACCGTTTCAGCTGCTTCTCCGCCGTCCATGTCGTCGGAGATTGTGACCACCACACGCTGAGCCACGGATATCGGTCCTTTCCTGCGGCCGGTGCCGCAGTGGGGGTGCTTGTGGCGCCCCTGACGTGCGGCGATGCCGACCGTACGGCTGTGCCGCGACCACGCTGATTCTTTCTCGATTCCTTTGTACAGCGGCGGGCGTCGCATTGTGAAGCCCCGGCAATTGTTTCAGCGTGTCCCGGTGGATTGACGTCCGCAATATTTCACGGGAATTTTGCGCGGGCGGGCTCGGAGGGAGGTGTGGGTGGCGATCCCTGGCAGGGTGCCGCCGTGACCTGGCTTTTGTAGGATCCTTCAGATCTCTACCCGCGTAGAATTTGGAGACAGGTACGCTGAGGGAACCGCCCACGCAACACACCACCGGGAGTGCCAGTGGCACGCGTCGTAGTCGACGTCATGCTCAAGCCGGAGATCCTCGACCCTCAGGGGCAGGCGGTGCAGCGTGCACTGCCCCGCCTGGGATTCGCCGGAATCGCCGACGTCCGTCAGGGGAAGCGTTTCGAGCTGGAGGTGGAGGGGCCGGTCGACGACGCCGCCCTCGCCCGCATCCATGAGATGGCCGAAACCTTCCTTGCCAACACCGTGATCGAAGACTTCATCGTGAAGGTGGAGTCGTGACCGCACGCATCGGCGTCGTCACGTTCCCCGGAACGCTCGACGACCAGGACGCGCTGCGTGCCGCCCGCCTCGCGGGCGCCGAGCCCGTATCGCTCTGGCACCGCGACAAGGACCTCAAGCAGGTCGACGCCGTGGTGCTGGCCGGCGGTTTCTCCTACGGCGACTACCTGCGGGCCGGAGCCATCTCCCGCTTCTCGCCGGTGATGGAGACGATCATCGAGCAGGCGAAGGCGGGCATGCCCGTCCTCGGCATCTGCAACGGCTTCCAGATCCTCACCGAGGCGCACCTGCTGCCGGGCGCGATGCTGCGCAACAACCACCTCCACTTCATCTGCCGCGACCAGAAGCTGCGGGTGGAGAACGCGGAGACCGCCTGGACCTCGGACTACACCGCGGGCCAGGAGATCGAGGTCCCGCTCAAGAACATGGACGGCCGGTACGTCGCCGACGAGCGGGTGCTCGACGAGCTGGAGGCCGAGGGGCGGGTGGCCTTCCGCTACCTCGACGTCAATCCGAACGGCTCGCTGCGCGACATCGCGGGCATCACCAACGCCGCGGGCAACGTGGTCGGCCTCATGCCGCACCCCGAGCACGCCGTCGAGCCGCTCGTCGGCACGGGCAAGACGGACGGCCTCGGTTTCTTCACCTCGATCCTCAAGAAGCTGGTCAACGCCGTATGAGCCTCGACACCGTCAAGCACGCGAGCGAGACGCCGGACAGCGAGCAGCCCTGGAAGGAGCTCGGCCTCAAGGAGGACGAGTACGCGCGCATCCGCGAGATCCTGGGCCGCCGTCCCACCGGCGCCGAGCTCGCCATGTACTCCGTCATGTGGTCCGAGCACTGCTCGTACAAGAGCAGCAAGGTCCACCTGAAGCAGTTCGGCGAGAAGGTCCCGGAGAACGACGCCATGCTCGTCGGCATCGGCGAGAACGCCGGCGTCGTCGACGTGGGCCAGGGGTACGCGGTCACCTTCAAGGTCGAGTCGCACAACCACCCCTCGTACATCGAGCCCTACCAGGGCGCGGCCACCGGCGTCGGCGGCATCGTCCGCGACATCCTCGCCATGGGTGCCCGCCCGGTCGCGGTCGTCGACCCGCTGCGCTTCGGCGCGGCCGACCACCCCGACACCAAGCGCGTGCTGCCCGGTGTCGTCGCCGGCATCGGCGGCTACGGCAACTGCCTGGGCCTGCCGAACATCGGCGGCGAGGTCGTCTTCGACTCCTGCTACCAGGGCAACCCGCTGGTCAACGCCGGCTGCATCGGCGTGATGAAGCACGAGGACATCCACCTCGCCCAGGCCTCCGGCCCCGGCAACAAGGTGATCCTGTACGGCGCCCGCACCGGCGGCGACGGCATCGGCGGCGTCTCGGTCCTCGCGTCCGAGACCTTCGACGACACCAAGCCCACCAAGCGCCCCGCCGTCCAGGTCGGCGACCCCTTCCAGGAGAAGCTCCTCATCGAGTGCACCCTGGAGATCTTCAAGGAGAAGCTGGTCGCGGGCATCCAGGACCTCGGCGGCGCCGGGCTCTCCTGCGCCACGTCCGAGCTGGCCTCCGCGGGCTCCGGTGGCATGCGGGTCGACCTCGAGAAGGTCCACCTGCGCGACGCCACGCTCTCGCCGGAGGAGATCCTCATGAGCGAGTCGCAGGAGCGCATGTGCGCGATCGTCGAGCCCGCGCACGTCGACCGCTTCCTGGAGATCTGCGAGAAGTGGGACGTCATCGCGGTCGTCATCGGTGAGGTGACCGACGGCGAGCGCCTGGAGATCTTCTGGCACGGCGAGCAGATCGTCGACGTGCCGCCGCGCACGGTCGCCCACGAGGGCCCGGTCTACCACCGGCCGTTCGCCCGCCCCGAGTGGCAGGACGCGCTCCAGGCCGACGACGCCGGCAAGCTGCCCCGGCCGAAGGACGGCGCCGAGCTGAAGGACCAGGTCCTGAAGCTGGTCTCGTCGCCGAACCAGGCGTCGAAGTCCTGGATCACGGACCAGTACGACCGGTTCGTGCAGGGCAACACCGTCCTGGCGCAGCCCGAGGACGCGGGCATGGTCCGCATCGACGAGGAGACCAACCTCGGCGTGGCCATGGCGACCGACGGCAACGGCCGGTACGCCAAGCTCGACCCGTACACGGGCGCGCAGCTCGCGCTGGCGGAGGCGTACCGCAACGTCGCCGCCTCCGGCGCCAAGCCGCTCGCCATCTCGGACTGCCTGAACTTCGGTTCGCCCGAGGACCCGGCCGTGATGTGGCAGTTCGCCGAGGCCACCCGTGGTCTCGCGGACGGCTGCCTCCAGCTCGGCACCCCGGTCACCGGCGGCAACGTCTCCCTGTACAACCAGACGGGCGAGACCGCGATCCACCCGACGCCGGTCGTGGCCGTGCTCGGTGTGATCGACGACGTCAACCGCCGTACGCCGATCGCCTTCGCGGAAGAGGGCCAGCTCCTCTACCTGCTCGGCGACACGCGTGAGGAGTTCGGCGGCTCGGCCTGGTCCGAGGTGATCCACCAGCACCTCGGCGGTCTGCCGCCGGCCGTGGACCTCGACCGGGAGAAGCTGCTCGGCGAGATCCTGATCTCGGCCTCGCGCGACGGCATGATCGACGCCGCGCACGACCTGTCCGACGGCGGTCTGGTCCAGGCGGTCGTCGAGTCCTGCCTGCGCGGCGGGAACGGCGCGCGCCTGGTCGTCCCGGAGGGACTGGACGCCTTCACGTTCCTCTTCAGCGAGTCGGCGGGCCGCGCGGTCGTCGCCGTCCCGCGCAGCGAGGAGCTCCGCTTCACCGACATGTGCGGTGCGCGGGGTCTGCCGGCGGCGCGGATCGGTGTCGTCGACGGCGACACGGTCGACGTCCAGGGCGAGTTCGCGCTCTCCCTGGAGGAGCTGCGGTCGGCGCACGAGGCGACGATTCCGGCCCTGCTGGCCTGATACGCGGCCTGATACGGAGCACCGGGGAAGCCCCCGTCCGGACCTGAACGGTGCGGGCGGGGGCCTTCTCGTTCCCTCGGGCGAGCTCCCTCGTACGAGCTCTTGCGAGGTATCACGTCATCACACCCACCAGCTGGGCCAGGCGTACGCGAGCGACATCACCCGGGAGGACCCGGCCCTCCCGCGACCGGCCTTCGCGTGGCTGTGGCCGGTGGTCCGGCGGAGCAGCGCCTTCCCGGCCTTCGGCGCACCGCTGCTCGCGGTGGCGGACGGGACCGTCGTGCACGCCGAGGACCGGCAGCGCGACCATCTGAGCTGCAACTCGCTGTTCGGCGTGGGCGTACCGGCGAACGGCGAGACGTTCGCAGTGCCGCGCGCGGCCGGCCACCCGGTCCGACCCCGGCCCTGCTCCTCCCCCTCCCGACTCGGGCTACCCTCGCCCCCATGCCACCGGCCAGGAAACGCACCCGCCGTTACGACTCCGCCAAGACCAGGGCGGCCGTCCTCGCCCAGTTCGCCCACGTACGGGAGGCGGTCGGGGCGCTCACCCCCGCCCAGCTCGACGGGCCGACCCGGCTGGGGGAGTGGACGGTACGGGACCTGGCGGCGCATCTGACGGGGGTGCTCTCCTCGACGGCCCGGCGGCTCGCCGAGCCGGAACCGGCCCGCCGCGAGCTGGCCCTGCTCGACTGGCCCGCGGCCACGGCATCCGCGGCGGCGGACATCGACGAGGGCACCCGGGCGATCGACTCGGCCGATCTGCCGGCGCTGTTCGCGGAGGCGGCGGCGCGCTACGAGGCGGCCCTCGCGGGCGTGCCCGACGAGCGGCTGGTGCCGACCCGGTTCGGCGCGATGACGGTCGGGGACCTCCTGGTGACCCGGGCCTTGGAGCTCGTGGTGCACACCGACGACCTGAACGCGGCGACCGGCGCCGGCGTCCCCCAGGACCGGCAGGCCCTCGCCGCCTGCACCCGGCTGCTCGCCGACGCGCTGGCCGCGAAGGCCCCGGGCGGGGCGGTCGAGGTGCGGATCCCGCCCTTCGCGGTGGTGCAGTGCGTCGAGGGCCCCCGGCACACCCGGGGCACCCCGCCCAACGTGGTGGAGACCGACCCGCTGACCTGGATCCGTCTGGCGACCGGGCGGGCCCAGTGGGCGACGGAACTGGCCGGTGGCCGCGTCGGCGCGAGCGGCGAACGGGCCGACCTGGGCGGCCTCCTGCCCCTGATGGGCTGAGCCGGTCCCACCCACGCGGGCGGCCCGGGCGGAACCGACTTCCGCCGGGGCCCGTCCCATCCCCATGCAGACGCAGACGACGCGCACCTTCGCATCCGCCGCATCCGCCGCCGCCCTGGCCCTCTTCCTCGCCGCCTGCGGCGCGGAGGGGGGAAGTTCGGGATCCGGTCCCGGCTCCGGATCCGGCTCCCTCGCCCCCGACCTGGTCGTCGCCGGTACCCACTGGACGATCGGCGCCGTCACGGTCGACGGCCGCAGGTCCGCCGCTCCCGACGGAGCCCGGCTCGCGTTCGGCAAGGACGGCCGCGCCTCCGGGAACAGCGGCTGCAACGGCTTCGGCGCGACCGTGGACGTGCAGGGGGACACCCTGACCGTCTCCCAGCAGGGGATCACCGAGATCGGCTGTCCCGGGGACCGGCAGCGCTTCGAGAAGGACCTGGTCAAGGCCTTCGACGGGGAGCTCAAGGGCCGCCAGGAGGGCGAGACCCTCACCCTGGCCTCGGCCGACGGCCGCAACAGCGTGGAGCTGACCGAGGAGCCGTCCGTCCCGCTCCGCGGCACCATCTGGAAGATCGACGGGCTGGTCTCGGGGGGCACCGCGTCCTCGCTGACCCCGGGCACCGGGGGCAAGGCCCGGCTCGTCATCGGCGCCGACGGCAGGGTGTCCGGCAACCTCGGCTGCAACAACTTCGGCGCCACCGCCCGCGTCGAGGGGAAGAAGCTCACGGTCGAGGGCCCCGCGGCCACGACCCGGATGATGTGCACCGGCACACAGATGCAGCTGGAGACACAGCTGTACGAGATCCTCGACGGCCCGCTGACCTATCGGCTGGACCACCGCACGCTGACGCTGACCGACGCCCGCGGTAAGGGCCTGACCGCGACGGCCGCCCCCGCCGGCGAACCCTCCGGGGCCACCGGCGGAACCTCCGAGACGACCGGCGAACCCTCCGGGACCACCGGCGGAACCTCCGAGACGACCGGCGGAACGGACGGCCAGAACCAGCCGTCCGCCGGGTGAACGAGCCTCTCCGGGGTGCCCTCCGTCACATCGGCGCCGGCCTGCGGGCCTGGTACGAGCGTCCGCTCGGAGGGCACCCGGGGCGGGAATCCCTTACCGGGCCTGCCTTGTAGGCCCCTCCAGACCCGAGACGATCTTTTGGTGTGATCATACGAGTGGAGCGGCCCCCGCATTTCCTCAATTCGGACCAGTGGTCGACCCCGTCTACACTCGGAAACGTGCCACGTGGTGACGGTCGACTCAATCACGACCTGCTCCCCGGCGAGAAAGGCCCCCAGGACGCGTGTGGCGTCTTCGGTGTCTGGGCTCCGGGTGAAGAGGTCGCAAAGCTCACGTACTTCGGGCTCTACGCCCTCCAGCATCGGGGCCAGGAATCCGCGGGTATCGCGGTCAGCAACGGCTCCCAGATCCTCGTCTTCAAGGACATGGGCCTCGTGTCCCAGGTCTTCGACGAGACCTCTCTCGGTTCCCTCCAAGGTCATATCGCGGTCGGTCACGCCCGCTACTCGACCACCGGGGCCTCCGTGTGGGAGAACGCGCAGCCGACGTTCAGGGCGACCGCCCACGGCTCGATCGCGCTCGGCCACAACGGCAACCTGGTGAACACGGCGCAGCTCGCCGAGATGGTCGCGGACCTGCCCAAGAAGGAAGGCCGCAGCACCCGGGTGGCGGCCACCAACGACACCGACCTCCTCACGGCGCTCCTCGCCGCGCAGGTCGACGAGGACGGTGAGCCGCTCACCATCGAGCAGGCCGCCGCGAAGATCCTCCCCGACGTCCGGGGTGCCTTCTCCCTCGTCTTCATGGACGAGCACACGCTCTACGCGGCCCGCGACCCGCAGGGCATCCGCCCGCTGGTCCTCGGCCGGCTGGAGCGCGGCTGGGTGGTCGCCTCGGAGTCCGCCGCCCTCGACATCTGCGGCGCCAGCTACGTCCGCGAGGTCGAGCCGGGCGAGCTGATCGCGATCGACGAGAACGGCATCCGTACCTCGCGGTTCGCGGAAGCGAAGCCCAAGGGCTGTGTCTTCGAGTACGTGTACCTCGCCCGCCCCGACACCGACATCGCCGGCCGGAACGTGTACCTCTCCCGCGTGGAGATGGGCCGCCGCCTGGCGAAGGAGGCGCCCGTCGAGGCCGACCTGGTGATAGCGACTCCGGAGTCCGGAACCCCGGCGGCCATCGGCTACGCCGAGGCCTCCGGCATCCCCTTCGGCGCCGGCCTGGTGAAGAACGCCTACGTCGGGCGCACCTTCATCCAGCCCTCCCAGACCATCCGCCAGCTCGGCATCCGGCTGAAGCTGAACCCGCTCAAGGACGTCATCAAGGGCAAGCGCCTGGTGGTCGTCGACGACTCGATCGTCCGCGGCAACACCCAGCGCGCCCTCGTCAAGATGCTCCGCGAGGCCGGCGCGGCCGAGATCCACATCCGGATCTCCTCGCCGCCGGTGAAGTGGCCCTGCTTCTTCGGCATCGACTTCGCCACCCGCGCGGAGCTGATCGCCAACGGCATGTCGATCGAGGAGATCGGCAAGTCGCTGGGCGCGGACTCGCTCTCGTACATCTCGATCGACGGGATGATCGAGGCGACGACGATCCAGAAGCCGAACCTCTGCCGTGCCTGCTTCGACGGCGAGTACCCGATGGAGCTGCCGGACCCCGAGCTGCTCGGCAAGCAGCTCCTGGAGACCGAGCTGGCCGCCGGCCCGGCCGCCACGGCGGCCTCCGACGCCCTGCGTCGCCCGTAAGACCCCGCTGCAGCCGCCGTGCGAGCAGTCACGACACGAAAGTTCTGAACCCATGTCTCAGACCCCCAGTGCCGCAGGCGGCGCCAGCTACGCGTCCGCGGGCGTCGACATCGAAGCGGGCGACCGCGCCGTCGAGCTCATGAAGGAGTGGGTGAAGAAGACGCAGCGCGCGGAGGTCGCGGGCCTCGGCGGCCTCGGCGGCTTCGCCGGCCTCTTCGACGCCTCCGCCCTCAAGCGCTACGAGCGTCCGCTGCTCGCCTCCGCCACCGACGGCGTCGGCACCAAGGTCGACATCGCCCGCCAGATGGGGGTGTACGACACGATCGGCCACGACCTGGTCGCGATGGTCATGGACGACATCGTCGTCTGCGGCGCCGAGCCGCTCTTCATGACCGACTACATCTGCGTCGGCAAGGTCCACCCGGAGCGCGTCGCCGCCATCGTCAAGGGCATCGCCGAGGGCTGTGTCCTGGCGGGCTGCGCCCTCGTCGGCGGCGAGACGGCGGAGCACCCGGGCCTCCTGGGTCCGGACGACTTCGACGTCGCCGGCGCCGGCACGGGTGTCGTGGAGCACGACCGGCTGCTCGGCGCCGACCGCATCCGTTCGGGTGACGCGGTCATCGCCATGGCCTCGTCCGGTCTTCACTCCAACGGGTACTCGCTCGTCCGGCACGTGGTCTTCGACCGGGCGGGCATGACTCTCGACCAGCAGGTCGACGAGCTGGGCCGCACGCTCGGCGAGGAGCTCCTGGAGCCCACGAAGATCTACTCGCTGGACTGCCTGGCCCTCACCCGGACCACGGACGTCCACGCGTTCAGCCACATCACGGGCGGCGGTCTCGCGGCCAACCTGGCCCGGGTGATCCCGGACGGGCTGCACGCCACCGTCGACCGCTCGACCTGGGCGCCGGGCGCGATCTTCGACCTGGTCGGAACGGCCGGCCGGGTGGAGCGCCTGGAGCTGGAGAAGACCCTGAACATGGGCGTCGGCATGATGGCCGTCGTGCCGGCCGACTCCGTGGACGCGGCCCTGACGACGCTGGCGGAC
Source organism: Streptomyces sp. adm13(2018) (assembly GCF_008042145.1). Taxonomy (GTDB): domain Bacteria; phylum Actinomycetota; class Actinomycetes; order Streptomycetales; family Streptomycetaceae; genus Streptomyces. Next base: position 281,509 of record NZ_RDBH01000114.1, on the reverse strand, counting down.
CGGGGCGTCGAGTCCTGGGTCGCGGGCGAGATCACCGAGCGCGGGGCGCACACGACCGGCGCGGAGCTGGTCGGGGACTACGCGAAGTAGGACCACGGCGTTACGCGTGCGGGGCGTCCCTCAGGGGGCGCCCCGCACGCGTTCACGGGGTCCTTGGCCCCGGCCCGCACGCGGACAGCACAGAAACCCGGCCGGGTGATCCCGGACCGGGTTTCTGCGATGCGATTCAGAAGGTCAAGCGCGACGCGGGGACGCACTCGGACCGGACTCGTCGTCCTCGTCCTCGTCGTCCTCGTTATAGAGATCCGCGTACTGGGCGTACGGGTCGTCTTCCTCGTCGTCGTCCTCGAACGGCTCGCCATTCGGCGGCTGGTTCGAAGTCGAAGCGCCCAGCTCATTGGCCAGACGCGTCAGGTCCGTCCCGCCGCTGCTGTACTTCAGCTGGCGGGCGACCTTGGTCTGCTTGGCCTTTGCCCGGCCGCGCCCCATGGCTCGACCCCCTCGGTGACGGGGCTCGATGGCCCCAGAGTCTTGACACGCGTTCATGATTCGGAACGGGCTCTCGACAGAGAGACCGGTCCGTAGGGCTTCAACGGTACCTGTTTCCGCGGGTCTACGGTACGCCGCGCGCATCACATACCCCGGTACAGAACCATCGAGGCGCCCTTTCCTCGCTGGTCAGTCGCGATTTTAACCTCTTCTCGGGGGCCGACCCGCCGAGGGGCGTGAGCGAAGTCTCCCCATGGACGCCCCACGGGCCCCCCACGGACTCCTCACGTCCACCCCAATGGCGGGCCGGCCCCCGTGCGGGGCTAGGCCCGGCGGGCTTCGGCCATCCGCTGCTCGGCGATCCGGTCGGACGCGGCGGCCGGCGGAATCCCATCCGCCTTCGCACGTGCGAAGATCTCCAGGGTGGTGTCGAAGATCTTCGTGGCCTTCGCCTTGCAGCGGTCGAAGTCGAAGCCGTGCAGCTCGTCGGCGACCTGGATCACGCCACCGGCGTTGACCACGTAGTCGGGCGCGTAGAGGATCCCGCGCTCCACGAGGTCCTTCTCGATGCCCGGGTGGGCGAGCTGGTTGTTCGCCGCGCCGCAGACCACGCTCGCGGTGAGGAAGGGGACGGTCTCCTCGTTGAGCGCGCCACCGAGCGCGCAGGGCGCGTAGATGTCGAGGCCCTCGACGCGGATGAGCGCGTCGGTGTCGGCGACGACGGCGACCTGCGGGTGCTTGTCGGTGATCCGGCGGACCGACTCCTCGCGCACATCGGTGATCACGACCTCGGCGCCGTCCTCCAGGAGGTGCTCGACGAGGTAGTGGCCGACCTTGCCGACCCCCGCGACGCCGACCTTGCGGCCGCGCAGCGTCGGGTCGCCCCAGAGGGTCTGCGCGGAGGCGCGCATGCCCTGGAAGACGCCGAAGGCGGTGAGGACGGAGGAGTCGCCGGCGCCGCCGTTCTCGGGGGAGCGGCCGGTCGTCCACTTGTTCTCGCGGGCGACGACGTCCATGTCGGCGACGTAGGTGCCGACGTCGCAGGCCGTGACGTACCGGCCGCCGAGGGAGGCGACGAAGCGGCCGTAGGCGAGGAGCAGCTCCTCCGACTTGATCTTCTCCGGGTCGCCGATGATGACGGCCTTGCCGCCGCCGTGGTCGAGGCCGGCCATGGCGTTCTTGTACGACATGCCCCGCGCCAGGTTGAGGGCGTCGGCGACGGCCGCGGCCTCGGTGGCGTACGGGTAGAAGCGGGTGCCGCCGAGGGCGGGGCCCAGGGCGGTGGAGTGGAGGGCGATGACGGCCTTGAGGCCGGTGGCGCGGTCCTGACAGAGCACGACTTGCTCGTGGCCACCCTGCTCCGAGTGGAACAGGGTGTGCAGTACGTCAGCAGGAACGCCGGTCACATCGGTCACGGTGGTGACTCCCAAGTACGAAGCGGCGGTTGCGGACCTCCCTGCGGGTGGGGGAGGACCAGTTCGGCACGAGGGTAAGTCCTACCTGGGCGTAGATCGGCGGCAGTGCTCAGGATCACCCCCTCCCGGAGTACCTCCGTGGAAGGATTCGCGACATGTCGGTCGCCTCCTCGGTCCTCATCCCCTACGCGTCCTATCTCCGGGTGTACGAGCCGCTGGCCGCGTTCCCCGAGCCGGAGCGGACCCACTGGACCCGGTACGCCGGCCGGGAGCGCACCCCGGGGGCGCAGGAGGAGCTGCGGCGCTCGCTGGCCGACCTGCTGCCGACGCCACCGGTCCCGGTGCCGGTCCACGAGAGCGGGGAGGCCTTCGTCGCCCGGCTGGACGGGGTGGTGGTGATCTGCCCGTGGCGGACCAGGCTGCGCGGCTGGCTGGCGCTCCAGGAGCTGGTGGCCCAGTTCCCGGAGCCGGTGCTCGACGCGATGCTGCCGCCGGTGGTGCGCCTTCAGGTGGAGAGCGACTACGAGCGCTGGCTGAGCCGGAACCCGGACGCGCGCCCGTGGATCCGTACGGCGGTCTGGCACGTGCCGCTGCGCTGGTTCGCGCTCTTCGGGGACGAGGACCGGGAGTACGAGCCGGGGGAGCGGCCGACCGGCGAGCGGCGGTCCGGCGCGGGCGCGGACCAAGCGGGCGCGGACGGCGCCGGGAGGGCGCCGGTGCTGCGCTACCGGACGACGATGGCGCAGGCGCGCCGCCGTCTCGCGCGGGCGCTGCGGGCGCTGCGGGAGTCGATCGACGAGGGGCCCATGACGGAGGGGCTGGTCGAGGTGGGGCGCTGGCTGGAGGAGTTCCATCCGCGGTCGCTCGTGGAGCTGGACTTCGGCGGCCTGGTGCACGCGGTCCCGGAGGAGTGGCTGGCGGCGGACCGGTCGGCGGAGCAGATGGCGGAGGGGATCGCGGCCCTGCGCGCCGGCGACGGGGAGCGGGCGAGCGCCGTGTACGGGCGGCTCGCGGAGCGCTGGCGTGCGGTGCGGGATCTTCGCTTCGCGAACTGACATCAGTCGGGCATCTTCGTCAGGTCGGTATCGACAAGACATGTCCGACGGGTGTAAATGATCTTCAGGGCTGTCCGGATACCGCCTGCCCGGTTTTGTATGCCGGGGGTGCCGGCGGGGACTTCGGGGGGCTCCGGGTCCTTCGGCACTCCTCGGGCGGGGACGTTGGTCCCGATCCGGGCCTTTGGCTCAAGCGTGACGGACAGCACGTAACGCACCCTTGCGCCCATCGCCCACCCTCGTGCCAAAATAGGACAAGGAGTCCGGGGAGGGTTCCTTCCGTCCATCTATGGGCGGAACGCTCAGCATTGCACTCTATGGGGGGTCTGAGGACTCCTGATCGCTCTGTGACTGATCGTCACAGTCGCGTGACTGTCCGTTATGGCATGGTCCATCGACTTCCGCCGCTGATGAACACCTGCGAGGGCAATTCCATCGGTTTGGCCGACGTGGCTGGACGGATGGTGTAGTTGTAGTGCCGAGGACAAGCCGTTCGTCCTATAACCGACTCGGCCCGCTTCTGCCATTTCGGGCAACGCGGGTCAAGGTGCAGAATTTAGAGGAAAGAACCGAGAAGGTTCGGTTCTCCCGAGGAGGCCGCTCATGACCGCTCGCACCCCTGATGCCGAGCCGCTGCTGACCCCTGCCGAGGTTGCCACGATGTTCCGCGTGGACCCGAAGACGGTGACCCGTTGGGCGAAGGCCGGAAAGCTCACGTCCATCCGCACCCTGGGTGGGCACCGCCGGTACCGCGAAGCTGAGGTTCGCGCGCTGCTGGCGGGCATTCCGCAGCAGCGCAGCGAGGCCTGAGGTCGCGCAAACACCCCGTAGTACCCAGCAGTACCCCGTAACACCGGGCCCGTCCGGATCCCCCAATCCGGTCGCCCACCCCTAGCTCTGCCGACGGATTCCTGCCCCAACAGGCCTTCGTCAACGATCGCGCTGGACTCCGCCGGGTCCGGCGCGATCTTCTTTTGTGTCCGGCGCCACTTCGCGAGGGGTGGTGCAATTGCACACATTAAATCGCGCCCGTGTAGGGAGGGTGTAAGTGAAGGGGTTTCTGAAACGACTTCAGTGACTCCCGTCACACTGGCGAACTCTTGCCAAAGAACAGCCTGCCACTTCACGGAACGGCCTCAACCCGCCGTTGGTCATGGGTCGGTGGGACCTTCGGCCCCGCCGCTGCCGGCCGGCTTCGTCACCCGTACGGGCCTGAAGCGGCTGCCCGACCTGATGCGCTATCTGGTGGCGGTTGACC
>NZ_RDBH01000114.1:268824-277192 GCF_008042145.1 Streptomyces sp. adm13(2018) | reverse complement strand
ATCCCCGACGGTCTCGACGGCTCCCTCGGGCCTCTCCCGCCCCTCGGGCCTCTTCCGCCCCTCAGGCCCGTCCTGGCCGCCCCGGTCGTCCTGTGCCCCCTCGGGCTCCGGGAGGTCCATGGAGAGCCTCAGGAGGCGGTGGCAGACGACGCAGTGGCGGGTCAGGTGGCCGTACCGCGACGCGGCCGCCAGATGGGCGCGCAGCAGTGCTCTCGTCTCGTGCCGTGCTGCGGACGCCGCGGCCATGCGCGACCACCTCCGGTGTGGGGCCCCCGATTCCCTGATGTCCGGGGTACCGGCGGGCCTGTGTTCCCGTCAAGACACGGGAACACAAAGAAAGGCCCGCATCTCACGATGCGGGCCTTTCCGGTGAGGCGACTCTGACGGGACTTGAACCCGCGACCTCCACCTTGACAGGGTGGCGAGCTAACCAACTGCTCCACAGAGCCTTGCTCGCAGCCCCTCGTAAGCGGCTGCGAGCAAGACTGTACAGCAGGTCAGGGGGTCCGGTCGAACTCACCGACGGCGACGGTCCGCTACGGGGCCGCCGCGTCGATCGCCTTCACGATCCGCTTGTCCGAGACGGGGTGCGCCGTACCGAGCGCGTGGGCGAAGTAGCTCACCCGCAGCTCCTCGATCATCCAGCGGATGTCGGTCACCTCGGACGGCACCGGACGGCCCTGGGGGAGCTGTTCGAGGAGCCAGGCGTACTCGTCGAGCATCTCCCGGACCTTCTCCATCCGGGTGGTGTCCCGCTGGACCCCGGTCGGCATCTGCTGGAGCCGCCGGTCAACCGCCACCAGATAGCGCATCAGGTCGGGCAGCCGCTTCAGGCCCGTACGGGTGACGAAGCCGGCCGGCATCAGCCAGGCCAGCTGCGTGCGCACGTCGGTCAGGTTGTCGATCAGCGCCAGGCTGTTCGTCGACTTCAGCCGCCGCTCGCACGCCTGCCAGGCCGCCAGGACCTGCTGGACCTGGCCCACCGTCCGTACGGTCGTGTCCACCAGGTCGGCCCGGACCTTGTCGTACAGCTTCCGGAACGACTCCTCGTCCCACACCGGGCCGCCGTGGTCCGCCATCAGCTTGTCGGCCGCCGCGGTGGCGCAGTCGTCGAACAGGGCCTGGATCGAGCCGTGCGGGTTCGACGACAGGGCCAGCTTCTGCTGGTTGGTCAGCTTGTCCGAGGCGAACTTCGCCGGATTCACCGGGATGTTCAGCATGATCAGCTTCCGGGTGCCCCGCCACATGGCCAGCTCCTGCTCGGCCTCCGTGTCGAAGAGCCGTACGGCCACGGTCGCGCCCTCGTCCACGAGCGCCGGGTACGCCTTGACCGGCTGCCCGCCCCGCCGGGTCTCGAAGACCTTGGTGAGGGCCCCGATCGTCCAGTCCGTGAGCCCCGTGCGCTCCAGGGAGGGCCCGGAGCCGTCCGGGCCCGCCGTGGCGGCCGCGGCGGCCTGGGAGAGGGCCTGGCGGGCCTTCGGGCGCAGCCGCAGCCGCAGCGTCTCCAGGTCCTTCTCCTCGGCGAGCTTCCGGCGCCGCTCGTCGACGATCCGGAACGTCACCTTGAGGTGCTCGGGCACCTTCGCCCAGTCGAAGTCGTCGGCCGTCACCGGTACGCCGACCATCCGCTGGAGCTCGCGGGCGAGCGCCCCGGTCAGCGGCTCCTGCACGGGCACGACCGTGTCCAGGAAGCGGGACGCGAAGTTCGGCGCGGGCACGTAGTGGCGGCGGATCGGCTTCGGCAGGGAGCGGATCAGCTCGGTGACGACCTCGGCGCGCAGACCGGGGATCTGCCACTCGAAGCCGTCGTCGGTCACCTGGTTCAGGACCTGGAGCGGGACGTGCACGGTCACGCCGTCGGCGTCCGCGCCGGGCTCGAACTGGTACGTCACCCGGAACTTCAGCGCACCCTGCCGCCAGGAGTCCGGATAGTCGTCCTTGGTGACCCCGGCGGCCTTCTCGTTGATGAGCATCTCGCGCTCGAAGTCCAGGAACTCCGGCTCGTCCCGGCGCTTGTGCTTCCACCACGAGTCGAAGTGGGCTCCGGACACGACGTGTTCGGGGACGCGCTTGTCGTAGAAGTCGAAGAGCGTCTCGTCGTCGACCAGGATGTCCCGGCGGCGCGCCCGGTGCTCCAGCTCCTCGACCTCGGTGAGGAGCTTGCGGTTGTCCGCGAAGAACTTGTGGTGGGTGCGCCAGTCGCCCTCGACCAGCGCGTTCCTGATGAACAGGTCGCGGGAGACCTCGGGATCGATCCGGCCGTAGTTGACCTTGCGGTCGGCGACGATCGGGACGCCGTACAGCGTCACCTTCTCGAAGGCCATCACGGCCGCCTGGTCCTTCTCCCAGTGCGGCTCGCTGTACGTCCTCTTCACCAGGTGCTCGGCGAGCGGCTCGATCCACTCGGGCTCCACGCGCGCGTTGACCCGGGCCCACAGGCGCGAGGTCTCCACCAGCTCCGCCGACATGATGAAGCGCGGGGGCTTCTTGAAGAGCGCCGAGCCGGGGAAGATCGCGAACTTGGCGTTCCGCGCTCCGAGGTACTCGCCGCGGCCGCCGTCGCGGCGGGCGCCGTCCTTCGCGCCCTCCTTGGAGTCCTTCACGTCCTTCAGGCCGATGTGGCTGAGCAGACCGGCGAGCAGCGAGACGTGGACGGACTGCTCGGGCGCGTCCTCCTCGTTCACGTGGATGCCCAGCTGCTTCGCGACCGTCCGCAGCTGCGCGTAGATGTCCTGCCACTCGCGGATGCGCAGGAAGTTCAGGTACTCCTGCTTGCACATCCGGCGGAAGGAACTGGAGCCGCGCTCCTTCTGCTGCTCGCGGACGTAGCGCCACAGGTTCAGGAAGGCGAGGAAGTCGCTCGTCTCGTCCTTGAACCGGGCGTGCTGCTGGTCGGCCTGCGCCTGCTTCTCCGAGGGCCGCTCGCGCGGGTCCTGGATGGAGAGTGCGGCCGCGATCACCATGACCTCGCGGACGCAGCCGTTCTTGTCGGCCTCCAGGACCATCCGGGCGAGCCGGGGGTCCACGGGCAGCTGGGAGAGCTTCCGCCCCTGCGGGGTGAGCCGCTTCTTCGGATCCTTCTCCGCCGGGTCGATCGCGCCCAGCTCCTGGAGGAGCTGCACGCCGTCCCGGATGTTGCGGTGGTCCGGCGGGTCGATGAAGGGGAACTTCTCGATCTCGCCGAGGCCGGCCGCGGTCATCTGGAGGATGACGGAGGCCAGGTTCGTCCGGAGGATCTCGGCGTCCGTGAACTCCGGCCGCGTCAGGAAGTCGTCCTCCGAGTACAGCCGGATGCAGATGCCGTCGGACGTACGGCCGCAGCGGCCCTTGCGCTGGTTGGCGCTGGCCTGGCTGACCGGCTCGATCGGCAGCCGCTGCACCTTGGTCCGGTGCGAGTAGCGGGAGATCCGGGCGGTGCCCGGGTCGATCACGTACTTGATGCCGGGGACGGTCAGCGACGTCTCGGCGACGTTCGTCGCGAGGACGATCCGGCGGCCGGAGTGCGCCTGGAAGACCCGGTGCTGCTCGGCGTGCGACAGCCGCGCGTAGAGCGGGAGCACCTCGGTGTTGCGGAGCTGCCGCTTGAGCAGCGCGTCCGCGGTGTCCCGGATCTCCCGCTCGCCGGAGAGGAAGACCAGGACGTCGCCGGGACCCTCGGACTGGAGCTCGTCGACCGCCTCGCAGATCGCGGTGATCTGGTCCCGGTCCGACTCCTCGGAGTCCTCCTCCAGGAGCGGCCGGTAGCGGACCTCGACCGGGTACGTACGGCCGGAGACCTCGACGATCGGGGCCTCGCCGAAGTGGCGGGAGAAGCGCTCCGGGTCGATGGTCGCCGAGGTGATCACGACCTTGAGGTCGGGGCGCTTCGGCAGCAGCTGGGCCAGATAGCCGAGCAGGAAGTCGATGTTGAGGGACCGCTCGTGGGCCTCGTCGATGATGATCGTGTCGTAGGCGCGCAGCTCGCGGTCCGTCTGGATCTCGGCGAGCAGGATGCCGTCGGTCATCAGCTTCACGAAGGTCGCGTCGGGGTTCACCTGGTCGGTGAAGCGGACCTTCCAGCCGACGGCCTCGCCGAGCGGGGTCCTCAGCTCCTCGGCGACCCGCTCGGCGACCGTGCGGGCGGCGATCCGGCGGGGCTGGGTGTGCCCGATCATGCCCCGGACACCGCGGCCCAGCTCCAGACAGATCTTCGGGATCTGGGTGGTCTTGCCGGAGCCCGTCTCACCGGCGACGATCACGACCTGGTGGTCGCGTATCGCCTCCAGGATCTCGTCCTTCTTCTGCGAGACGGGCAGCTGCTCGGGGTACGTGACCGCGGGCACACGGGAGGCGCGCCCGTCGACGCGCTCCTTGGCCTTGGCCGCCTCGGCGGCGATCTCGTCCAGGACGGCCGCGCGGGCCTCGGGCTTGCGGATGCGGCGGGCGCCTTCGAGACGGCGGCCGAGCCGGTGGGAGTCCCGCAGCGAGACCTCGGCCAGGACGGACTGGAGGGCGGCGAAGGAAGTAGACATACGGAATCCAGGATCGCACCTGCGGCCGAGAAGCGGCGAACCGATTTACGAGCGGGCGCCGGGGGATCGTAGGGGCGGCCCTCAGGGGACCGCGAAGGCGTGCGCACGCGGGGGTGCGACGGGGCCGGCGGCTCCCTCGTCGACGGGGTGGCCCGGGTCGCAGCCGGGGACGGCGGCGCCCAGGACGACCGGGTCGGCACCCGCGGGCACGGCCGGCGCGGCGCCGCAGACCAGGAGTCCGAGGACCAGCGCCGCGAGCGCGGCGAACGCCGCCGGCACGCGGGTGGTACGGAACATGGCGAAACCTCTCGGGTCCGGTCGACGTGCCCGAAATAGTACGCACCCCGGCACCCCGCGCCGGGAAGCCGCCCGCGCGCTCACCCGGAAGCCGCCCGCCCGGGGAAGCCGCCCTTGCGCTCACCCGGAAGCCACCCGCCCCGGGGAGCCGGCAGCGGGATCGCCGGGGAGCCGCCGGCCCCGTCGCACCCCCGCGTGCGCACGCCTTCGCGGAACTCCTCCCGGCCCTGGCCGACGACCGCACACCGTGCGGCGCCCGCGCGCAGGACCCGGGAGCCCGGGGCGCCCCGGCCGGCCGGGAGCCACCCGCGCGCGCGGCCCCGTCTCCCGTCGAGCTGTCGGTCCTGAGGGTCTAGAGGGACGGCCCGCCCCGCCATCCCTTCTCTTCTCCCCTCTTCCCCTCCTCAGGAGCGCTTCCGCATGTCCAGGTCCAAGCCGATCGCCGTCGTCTCCGGGGTGGCCGTCGCCGCCGTCCTGCTCGGCGTCGTCTCGTACACCGCCACCCGGCCCACGCCCCCCGGCGCCGCCGGTTCCTCCTCCGTCGCCGAGGTCTCCGCCGACCCCGCGGCCGGGGTCTACGCCGAGCTGGAGGCCTACGCCCGCCGCGACCCCGCCGACAAGCTCGCCCTCGGCCGCGCCGACGCGCCCGTCGTCCTCATCGAGTACGCCGACTTCAAGTGCGGCTACTGCGGGAAGTTCGCCCGGGACACCGAGCCGGTCCTGATCGATAAGTACGTCGACAACGGCACCCTGCGCATCGAGTGGCGGAACTTCCCGATCTTCGGCGCGGAGTCCGAGGCGGTCGCCCGCGCCTCCTGGGCGGCCGGGCAGCAGGGCCGGTTCTGGGAGTTCCACCGGGCCGCCTACGCCGAGGGCGCCAAGGAGAAGGGCTTCGGCAAGGAGCGGATCGCGGCCCTGGCGAAGGAGGCGGGCGTCCCGGACGCGGCCCGGTTCGCGAAGGACAGCGAGGGCGCGGCGGCCCGCGAGGCCGTGGCCGCGGACCAGCAGCAGGGGTACTCCCTCGGCGCCACGTCCACCCCGTCGTTCCTGATCAACGGCCGGCCGATCGCCGGCGCCCAGCCGCTGGAGACGTTCACCGAGACGATCGAGGCGGCGGCGAAGACGGCGAAGGCGGCGAAATCCTCCGCCGGTGCGTCGACGCCGTCCTCCGGTGCCCCGAAGCCGTCCGCCGGTGCGTCACAGCCCTCCGCCGGTGCCTCGACGCCCGGTGCGTCACAGCCCTCCGCCGGTGCCTCGACGCCGGGTCCGGGCGCCGCCCGGTGACCTCCGGCATCGGCTACTTCGCCGCCTTCCTCGGCGGACTCCTCGCCCTGCTCAGCCCGTGCAGCGCCCTGCTCCTGCCCGCCTTCTTCGCGTACTCGATCGACACCCGCGCGAAGCTGGTGGCGAGGACCGGCATCCTCTACGCGGGCCTGGCGACCACGCTCGTACCGCTGGGCGCGGCCGGTTCGTTCGCGGGTCGTCTCTTCTACGGCCACCGGGACCTGCTCGTCACCGCCGGCGGCTGGCTGATCATCGGTCTCGGCGTCCTCCAGATCCTCGGTCTCGGCTTCGCCTCCCGACGGATCGCCGAGGCGAGCGGCCGGATCCGGCCGACGTCGGCGCTCTCCGTGTACGCCCTCGGCCTGGTCTACGGCCTGGCGGGCTTCTGCGCGGGTCCGATCCTCGGCAGCGTCCTGACGGTGGCGGCGCTGAGCGGCAGCCCGGCGTACGGGGGCCTGCTCCTCGCCGTCTACGCGCTGGGCATGGCCGTTCCGCTGTTCGTGCTCGCACTGCTCTGGGAGCGGTACGACCTGGGCCGGCGATCCTGGCTGCGCGGCCGGCCGCTCACGGTGGGCCCGCTCACGCTCCACTCGACGTCGCTGCTGTCGGGCCTGTTCTTCGTGGCCCTCGGCACGCTCTTCCTGGCCTTCGACGGGACGACCGCGCTGCCGGGCCTGCTGTCGGTGGACGACTCGTTCGCGGTGGAGCAGCGGGTGGCCTCGCTCGGCCGGGCGGTCCCGGACTGGGCCCTGCTCGCCGCCGTGGTGGCCGTGGTGGCGCTGGTCCTCGCACTGCGGTCGAGGCGGGGGAGCCGCTCGCGGGAGCGCGAGGAGATGTGACGGCACGGGGAGGAGGCGCCGGCCTCCTCCCCGTACGCCCCTCCGCGTCAGCATCCCCGCGCACGTATCTCCGTGTGCGCCCCTCCGTGTGCGGGCACACGAAGAAGGCCCCGTTCTTTCGAACGGGGCCTTCTGCTGGTGGCTGGGGCCGGGGTCGAACCGGCGACCTATCGCTTTTCAGGCGATCGCTCGTACCAACTGAGCTACCCAGCCACGAAGCTGTTTCCAGCCTCAGCGACTCTGACGGGACTTGAACCCGCGACCTCCACCTTGACAGGGTGGCGAGCTAACCAACTGCTCCACAGAGCCATGCTTGTGCGCGATCACTAGTCTCGCACACGGTACTGCGTGCCCCCAACGGGATTCGAACCCGTGCTACCGCCTTGAAAGGGCGGCGTCCTGGGCCACTAGACGATGAGGGCTAGAGGCTCACCTGCGCACTTCTCAGTGCGTCGGGGACGTGAGAAGCATATGGGATCCCGGGCGCTATCGCCAAAACGGTTTCCCACGGGGGGACAATGGGCCCGTGCTGGAGATGACGCGCGAGGAGTTCGAAGAGCTGGTCGCCGAGGCCCTGGACCGGATCCCGCCGGAACTGACGCGGCTGATGGACAACGTCGCGGTGTTCGTGGAGGACGAGCCGGCCCCGGACGATCCCGACCTGCTCGGGCTCTACGAGGGGACGCCGCTGACCGAGCGCGGCGAGTGGTACGCCGGGGTGCTCCCCGACCGGATCACGATCTACCGGGGGCCGACGCTGCGGATGTGCGCGTCGCGCGAGGACGTGGTCGCGGAGACCGAGATCACGGTGGTGCACGAGATCGCCCACCACTTCGGCATCGACGACGACCGGCTGCACGCCCTGGGCTACGGCTGACCGGACCCCGTACGCCGGGACCCCGTACCCCGGGACCCCGGGCGCGGCCCGGCGCGGACGCCGGGCGGTTCGGGCGTGTCCCATGCGGCGCCAAGGGAGTTGGGCAGGGCAACGCGTTCCGTTTCCTGCCTGTCGTGTCCTGGAGGTGCCCCCGTGCGCCAGTTGCCCACCCGTGTCAGATGGGCCGCCGCCGCGCTGGCCGTCGCGGCCTGCGCCGGTCTGAGCGGCTGTATGAGTGTCGGTGACGAGGGGGCGAAGCCGGCGCCCGGCGCGTCCGGCGGGAAGCGGGGCGTGGCGACCGACTCCGGCGGCGGCGTGGCGGGGGAGCCGGGCGGCGACGGCGGTTCGTGGGACGGGCGGCCGGACTCCGGCGGTCCCGACGTGGCCGGTTCCGGTACGGACACCCCGGTGCCGAGCGGTTCCCCCTCGGGCACGGCGAAGCCCTCCCCGGGCGCGGTGCTGCCGGGGGAGGTGCCCGGCGGTCCCGGCGGCCCGTCGAAGCCGCAGCCGACGGGTGGTCAGGACGGCCCGGGCGGCGCGGGAACGGCGGGCGGCGGCAT
>NZ_RDBH01000114.1:264161-268724 GCF_008042145.1 Streptomyces sp. adm13(2018) | reverse complement strand
CCGTGGAGCCGACGCCCGAGCCGACTCCCGAGCCGACCGCGGAACCGACGCCCGAACCCACGCCCGAGCCCACCTCCAACCCGACCGATCCGCCGTCGCCCGGACCGGACACCCAGCTGGGCGCGATGCGCGCGGCGGACGGCCCGGACGTGTCCCCCGAGCCGGTGGCGTCTCCGCAGGTCGGACCGGTGTGACCGAGTCCGATTTGCCATAGGTGGGGGAGGGTGCGTATGGTGGTAGATCGTTTGATCCCATTGCCCGGCGCCGACACAGAAGAGCGCCGTGTGGCGCGTACTCTCCCTAGCCGTGGCTGACCGCATTGAGGCGGTCGTTTGCGAAATCACGGAGTTGACGGGCGCGTGCCGAGACTCCGGAAGGTTTCGCATTTCGCATGTCCATTTTCAGTTCTGACCACGCCGTCATGCCCGAGAACGACGAGATCGTCGAGGCCGTAGAGGCCACCGAGATCGTCACGACGGCCGTCATCGACGCCGACGAGCTCACCGACACCCTCGACGACCTCGAGCTCGACCTCGACGCGGACGACTCCGCCGAGGAGCCCGCCGAGCCCACCGTCACCTTCGGCGACCTCGGTCTGCCGGACGGCGTGGTGCGCAAGCTCGCGCAGAACGGCGTCACCACCCCCTTCCCGATCCAGGCCGCGACCATCCCGGACGCCCTGGCCGGCAAGGACATCCTCGGCCGTGGCCGCACCGGCTCCGGCAAGACCCTCTCCTTCGGTCTCCCGCTCCTGGCCGGTCTGGCAGGCGGCCACACCGACAAGAAGAAGCCCCGCGGCATCATCCTCACGCCGACCCGTGAGCTCGCGATGCAGGTCGCGGACGCCCTCCAGCCCTACGGCGACGTGCTCGGCCTCAAGATGAAGGTCGTCTGCGGCGGTACGTCCATGGGCAACCAGATCTACGCCCTGGAGCGTGGTGTCGACGTCCTCGTCGCCACCCCGGGCCGTCTGCGCGACATCATCAACCGCGGCGCCTGCTCCCTCGAGAACGTCAAGATCGCCGTCCTCGACGAGGCCGACCAGATGGCCGACCTGGGCTTCCTGCCCGAGGTCACCGAGCTGCTCGACCAGATCCCCGGCGGCGGCCAGCGCATGCTCTTCTCCGCCACCATGGAGAACGAGATCGGCACCCTGGTCAAGCGCTACCTGGCCGACCCGGTCACCCACGAGGTCGACAGCGCCCAGGGCAACGTCACCACCATGACCCACCACGTCCTCGTCGTGAAGCCGAAGGACAAGGCGCCGGTCACGGCCGCCATCGCCGCCCGCAAGGGCCGCACCATCATCTTCGTCCGCACCCAGCTGGGCGCGGACCGCATCGCGGAGCAGCTGCGCGACGCCGGTGTGAAGGCCGACGCGCTGCACGGCGGCATGACCCAGGGCGCCCGTACGCGGACCCTGGCCGACTTCAAGGACGGCTACGTCAACGCGCTCGTCGCGACCGACGTCGCCGCCCGCGGCATCCACGTCGACGGCATCGACCTGGTCCTCAACGTGGACCCGGCCGGCGACCACAAGGACTACCTGCACCGCTCGGGCCGCACCGCCCGTGCCGGCCGCTCCGGCGTCGTGGTCTCCCTGGCCCTGCCGCACCAGCGCCGCCAGATCTTCCGGCTGATGGAGGACGCGGGCGTCGACGCCTCGCGCCACATGGTCGGCGGCGCCGGCGCGTTCGACCCCGAGGTCGCCGAGATCACCGGCGCCCGTTCGCTGACCGAGGTCCAGGCCGACTCGGCGAACAACTCGGCCAAGCAGGCCGAGCGCGAGGTCGTCGACCTCACCAAGCAGCTGGAGCGCCTGCAGCGCCGCGCCGTCGAGCTCCGCGAGGAGGCCGACCGCCTGGTGGCCCGCGCCGCCCGCGAGCGCGGCGAGGACCCCGAGGCCGCCGTCGCCGAGGTGACCGAGGCCGCCGAGGCCGAGGTCGCCGCCGCGGCCGTCGAGGCCGAGCGGGTCGCCCGCGTCGAGGAGCAGCGCCGCGAGGAGCGTCCGGCCCGCGACGAGCGGGGCAACTACGAGCGTCGTGACCGTGGCGGCTTCAACCGCGACGACCGCGGCGGCTTCCGGGGTGGCGACCGCGGCGGCGACCGCGGCGGGTTCCGTCGTGACAACGACCGTCCGTCCGGTGGCTTCCGCCGTGACGACCGTCCGTCGGGCGGTTTCAACCGTGACGACCGCGGTGGCCGTTCTTTCGAGCGTCGTGACAACGACCGTCCGTCCGGCGGTTTCCGTCGCGACGACCGTCCGTCGGGCGGTTTCAACCGTGACGACCGCGGTGGCCGTTCTTTCGAGCGTCGTGACAACGACCGTCCGTCCGGCGGTTTCCGTCGCGACGACCGTCCGTCGGGTGGTTTCAACCGTGACGACCGCGGTGGCCGTTCTTTCGAGCGTCGTGACAACGACCGTCCGTCCGGCGGTTTCCGTCGCGACGACCGTCCGTCGGGTGGTTTCAACCGTGACGACCGTGGCGGCCGTTCTTTCGAGCGTCGTGACAACGACCGCCCGTCCGGCCACCGGGGCAGCGACCGTCCGTTCAACCGCGACCGTCGCGACGACCGCCCCTCCGGCGGCTTCCGCTCCGGTGGCGGCGACCGCCCGTACGGCCGTCGTGACGACCACCGCGGCACGGGCACCGGCACCGGCACCGGCTCGGCCGGCGGCTTCAGCCGCCGCGACGACAAGCCGCGCTGGAAGCGCAACGGCTGATCGTCCGTAGGACCCGCACAGGGCCCGTACCCCACTCTCGGTGGGGTACGGGCCCTGCGCCGTGGACCGGCCCGATCGCGCCGGTCCACGGCACGCCCGAGGCCCACGTGAGGGACGGTCACCCGAGCCGTAGGCGGATACCCGATCGGTTCGGGGGATCTCTCGGGCTATGCTGCACGGGTGTGCTTGTCCACGGGCCGTTAGCTCAATTGGCAGAGCAGCGGACTTTTAATCCGTTGGTTGTGGGTTCGAGTCCCACACGGCCTACGTGTGGCAGGCGGGGGTTTCGGCCTCCGGACTGCCGAGGAGCGCCCCGACCGGTTTCGACCGGTCGGGGCGTTTCCGTACCCGGGGCGCGGTGCGTGGCACCGTGGGCGAGTCTGGTTCGTGGACGCTGAGCGTGGAGGTGGGGACCGTGACGGTGAACGGATCCGGGGATCCGACGGACCAGGCGCGGCTGCTGGCGCGATGGGCGCTCGGCGCCGCGGTGGCGGCGGTCGTGCTGCTGTTGTCGGGACTCGGCGGCGCCGGGGTGCTGGTCCTGCTGGGCGCGCTCGTCGGGCTCGCCTGCTCGGCCGTGGGCATCTGGTGGTTCCTCGCCCACCGCGGGGCGCTGCGGGTGACCGGCGCCCTGCTCGCCGTCGGCGCGCCGATCGCCGTGCTCGTCGTCTACGTCGTCTGGGGCCCCTGGCTGACCGCGCTCCTCGCGCTCGCGCTGTGGAGCGTGGCCCTGGTCTGCGCCCGGACCTCACTGCGTCTCATCCGGGGCCGGAGCGGGCCGAAGGCGCTCCCGCGGGGCGTGCGGCGGCCCCGGCCCCGGCGGGCCGTGCTGATCATGAACCCGACGTCCGGGGGCGGAAAGGTCGCCCGCTTCAAGCTCGTCGAGCGTGCCGAGAAGCTGGGGGCGCGGGTCGTCCTCATCGACACGGCCACCGAGGCCGACGTCACCGCCATCGCCCGGCAGGCCGTGGCCGACGGCGCCGACCTGCTCGGGGTGGCCGGCGGGGACGGCACCCAGGCCCTGGTGGCGGCCGTGGCCGCCGAGCACGACCTGCCGTTCCTCGTCATCTCCGCCGGAACCCGCAACCACTTCGCCCTCGACCTCGGGCTCGACCGCACCGACCCGTCGACCTGCCTGGACGCCCTCGTCGACGGCGAGGAGTTCCGCGTCGACCTCGGCTCCGTCTCCGGGCGCCCGTTCGTCAACACCGTCTCGTTCGGCGTGTACGCCGACGTCGTCCAACTGCCCGAGTACCGCGACGCCAAGGCCGGCACCGCGGTCGAGGTCCTGCCCGACCTCCTCCAGGGCGGGGGCGGCGACCGGCTCGACGCGATCGCCGACGGCGTTCCGCTCCCCGCCCAGCAGGCCCTCCTCGTCAGCAACAACCCGTACGCCACGACCGATCCGCTCACGGCCGCCGCCGCCCGCAGACCCCGCCTCGACGGCGGGGAGCTCGGGGTGATCGCCATCCGGGTCGACGGGGCCGCGCAGGCCGCCGAGATGGTCGTACGGGGTACCCAGGCGAGCGGCCTGAACGTCCTGACGGCCGCCCGGGTGGAGGTGACGGGCAAGGCCGCGGCGCCCGTCCCCGCACCCGCCTCGGCGCTCGTCCCGGCGCCGGCCCGGCCTCCCGGCGAGCCCGGCACGATCGCCGTCGCCGTCGACGGCGAGGCGCTGATGCTCCCCACCCCCGTCGTCTGCACCCTCCGTCCCCGAGCCCTGCGCGTGCTCCTGCCGCGCCGGCGGCCCGGGGTCATCGAGCCCCAGCCGCCACTGGACTGGCGGCGCGTCACCGAAATCGCCTTCCAGCCCACTTCGAGGAGGAGCAGTTCATGAC
>NZ_RDBH01000114.1:238500-264061 GCF_008042145.1 Streptomyces sp. adm13(2018) | reverse complement strand
CGGGCACCCCCGTACGGCCCGCGGCCCGCGCCGTCCCGCTGCCCGCCGGTCACTCCTGGGGGTCGCCCCACCTGTACTCTCCTGCCCGGTCCGTACGCCAGTCGGCCCCGCGGGAGTCGCCGCTCCCGGCGGGGGCGGCGACCCTGGGAGGGCGCGGTACGGGCCGCGGCCGGGGACGGACCGGGCAGGAGAGTACAGGTCCCGGTCCGTACGCCAGTCGGCCCCGCGGGAGTCGCCGCTCCCGGCGGGGGCGGCGACCCTGGGAGGGCGCGGTACGGGCCGCGGCCGGGGACGGACCGGGCAGGAGAGTACAGGTGGGGCGACCCCCAGGAGTGACCGGCGGGCAGCGGGACGGCGCGGGCCGCGGGCCGTACGGGGGTGCCCGGCGGTTCCTGCGGGCGCTGCCGCCGCTCATGATCGTGGGCGGTGTCTTCTTCGACGTCCTGACGCCGGCCCGGTACAGCGCGGCGCCGATGTTCTCCGCCGCCCCGCTGATCGCGGCCCCCTTCTTCTCCACGCTCACGACGCTGCTCACCGGGATCGCCGCCGTGCTGGCCTCGGTCGGGCTGCACGTCTACAACAGGACCGCGGGCGAGATCTCGGCGTTCACCGAGTTCCTGACGGTGTTCACGGTCTCCGCGCTGGCCCTGCTGATCAACCGGGTCGTCCGCCGCAGCGGCGAGCGGCTCGCCTCGGCGCGGGTCATCGCGGAGGCCGCGCAGAAGGCGGTGCTGCCGACGCCGGCCGAGCGGATCGGCGGGCTGCAGTGCGCGGCGCGGTACGAGGCGGCGCAGGCGGACGCGTTCATCGGCGGCGACCTGTTCGCCGTCCAGGACACCCCCTACGGGGTGCGGCTCGTGACCGGCGACGTCCGCGGCAAGGGCATGGACGCGGTCGAGGCCGTCGCCGTCGTCATCGGGGCGTTCCGGGAGGCGGCCGAGCAGGAGCGGACGCTGGAGGGCGTGGCGCGGCGGCTGGAACGGGCCCTGGCCCGGGAGGGCACCCGCCGGCACGGTCTTGACGCCTTCGAGGGGTTCACCACGGCCGTCCTCGCCGAGATCCCGCGCGGGGACGGCGGCGGCACCTTCGACGGTTTCGTACGGGTCGTCAACCGCGGGCACCCGCCCCCGCTGGTGCTGCACGCCGACGGGCACCTGGACATGCTGGAGCCGGGCGAGCCGGCGCTGCC
The DNA here is from genome assembly GCF_008042145.1 of Streptomyces sp. adm13(2018). GTDB lineage: Bacteria > Actinomycetota > Actinomycetes > Streptomycetales > Streptomycetaceae > Streptomyces. The sequence continues at coordinate 262,872 of NZ_RDBH01000114.1, read as the reverse complement.
GCTCGGCATGGGCGATCTGGCGTCGTGGCCGGACCGGGCCGAGGCGCGGCCGTACCCGCCGGGCGCGACGCTGCTCTTCTACACCGACGGCCTCTCGGAGGCGCGGAACGCCGAGGGGGTCTTCTACGACCCGGCCGAGCGGCTGGCGGGGCGGATCTTCCCGGGGCCCGAGGAGCTGCTCGACGCGCTCGTGGACGACGTACGGCTGCACACCGGGGGCGGGTCGACGGACGACATGGCGCTGCTTGCCGTGAGCCGTCCGGCGACGGGCCAGCCGGAGCGGCGCCGGACGATGCCGGTGGTGCCGCCGGGCGTGCGCTGACCGGCCGCCGGGGGTCTGTCACCGGCCGTAGTCGAGAGGTGTCGCTGCGATAACAATTGACACAACGTCAGATCTCGGGGGTTTGGGCCTCTCTCGCTGAACGGGGGTCAACTCGGACCATTCCCTCCCAATTCAATGAATGATCAAGAGGAACGGCTTGGAAACGGGAGCCCGTGTCTATTAACGTTCGATAACGCAGCGCGGTCGTCCCAGCCGTCGCCAGACGGCACCGTGCGCACGCGCCGAATCCTGAAAAGGAACCGGGGAACCACCACTTGGGGTGAATCGGGCCCTTCGCACCTGTGTGCGACCGTGCCCGTAGGAGACCTTCCTGCTCCGAACCCGTCAGCTAACCCGGTAGGCGAGAAGGAAGGAAAGGAGCGCGCCTTCGTGGCGTCCAACACTCCCGCACCCGAAGTCCCCTTCGACGCCTTCGGTGGTGGTGCGGGTCCCGCCGCCCCGGACACCGAGTGGAACCCCACCGAGGGATCCCTCCGCTCCGGAGGTCGCCACCGGGTCGTCAAGCAGCGCTCCAACTTCGCGCGTTCCTCCACCGTCCTCGGCGTCGGCGTGATCGCGGCCGTCGGCGCGGGCGGCCTCGCCACCGCGCAGGAGAAGCCCCCGGTCGCGATATCGCTCCCGGACCTCCCCGACCTCAAGCTGCCGGACGCCCACGACCTCCCCGGCGTCGGCGACCTCCTCCCCGAGCAGGCCACCGAGACGGTCAGCGCGGAGCGCGCCAACCCCAACCCGCTCACCGTCGCCTCGTACGCCACCGCCGACGACCAGGGCACGCGGGCCCCGCGGATGCAGCAGGCCGGCCTGGTCACCCAGGGCGGCACGGCCGAGCAGGCCGCGCCCGGCGCCGGCGACGCGGGCGAGGCCCTGCGCGCCCGCATCCTCCAGCAGGCCGAACAGCAGCAGGCCTCCGCCGACGCCGCCGACAAGGCCGCCGCGGAGAAGGCGGCTGCGGAGAAGGCCGCCACCGAGGCGAAGGCCAAGGCCGACGCCGCGGAGAAGGCGGCCGCCGAGGCCAAGGCGAAGGCCGAGGCGGAGGCCAAGGCCAAGGCGGAAGCGGAGGCCAGGGCGAAGGCGGAGGCGGCGGCCGAGGCCGAGCGCCTCGCCAAGCTGGCCGCGAGCTACTCGCTGCCGCTCTCCTCCTACAGCCTCAGCGCCACCTACATGCAGTCCGGTTCGATGTGGTCCTCCGGCCACCACACCGGCCTCGACTTCGCCGCCCCCACCGGCACCCCCCTCAAGGCCGTCCACGGCGGCACGATCAAGTCGGCCGGCTGGTCCGGCTCGTACGGCTACCGGGTCGTCCTGGAGCTCTCCGACGGCACAGAGATCTGGTACGCCCACATGTCCTCGATGACGGTCTCCGCCGGTCAGACGGTGGGCACCGGCGAGACGATCGGCCGCGTCGGCGCCACCGGCAACGTCACCGGCGCCCACCTCCACATGGAGGTCCACACGCCCGGCGGCTCCGGCCTCGACCCGGCGCAGTGGCTGCGCTCCAAGGGCCTCAGCCTCTGACCCGGCGGCCCGCCCCCGCAGGATGACGGAATAGGCCCGGCGGTGCCGACGGTTGTCCCACCATGACGACCCTCCGCCCGCTGGGCAGCTCCGACCTGCACGTCTTCCCGCTCGCCCTGGGCGGCAACGTCTTCGGCTGGACCGCCGACGAGGAACAGTCCTTCGCGGTCCTCGACGCCTACACCGCCGCCGGCGGCAACTTCGTCGACTCCGCCGACGTCTACTCGGCCTGGGCCGAGGGCAACCGGGGAGGCGAGTCCGAGACGGTCATCGGCCGCTGGCTCGCCGCCCGCGGCAACCGCGCCGACGTCGTCGTCGCCACCAAGGCCGGCGCCCACCCCGACTTCAAGGGACTCTCCGCGCCCACCCTCAAGGCCGCCGCCGAGGCGTCGCTGCGCCGCCTCGGCACCGACTACATCGACCTCTACTACACCCACTTCGACGACGAGTCCGTCCCCGTCGAGGAGATCGTCACCGCCCTCGACCAGCTGGTGAAGGCCGGCACCGTGCGGGCCGTCGCCGCCTCCAACATCTCCCCGGAGCGGCTGCGCGCCTCCCTCGACTTCGCCGAGGCCGAGGGCCTCACCCGTTACGTCGCCCTCCAGCCGCACTACAACCTGGTCTCCCGCGACACCTACGAGGGCCCGCTCCTGGAGACCGTCGAGCGGGCCGGCCTCTCCGCCGTCCCCTACTACGGGCTCGCCGCCGGCTTCCTCACCGGCAAGTACCGCCCCGGCACCACCGTCGACAGCGCCCGCGCGGCCGGCGCCGGCGGGCACCTGGACACCGAGCGGGGCCGGGCCGTGCTCTCCGCGCTCGACACGGTCGCCGAGGCGCACGGCGCCGAACTCGCCACCGTCGCCCTCGCCTGGCTCGCCTCCCGCCCGACCGTCGCCTCGCCGATCGCCTCGGCCCGCACCGTCGAACAGGTCCCGGCGCTGGTCGCGGCGGCGGACCTCACCCTCGCGCCCGGGGAACTGACCCTCCTGACCGAGGCCTCGGCGGTCTGAGCGAGGTCGAGATCCGGAGGGGACGGCTCAGCTGCGGTACGGGTTGAAGCCGTCGTAGTCCAGGTACTGCGGCGGCGCCCAGACCTGGCCCGTCGCCCGGGCCGCGTACGTGAGGGCCGGGGAGGCCACCGCCCGGCGCTGCCACAGGTGGTGCAGCAGCTCCTGCTCCCGGGCCGGGAAGTCGGGCCCGGCCGTGCCGCGCCGGGCCCGGTCCCGCAGGAACGCCAGGGTCGTCGCGAAGGACTCGTACTCGCCGACGGCCCGCGCGGCCGGCTGCCCGTACGTCCGGGCGGCGAAGGCGCGGGCCAGCCGGCGGGCGCGCATCGAGGACAGCGCGAGCGGCTCGGCGGGGGAGAGCCAGCCCGCCGCCGCGTACGCCGGGAGCACGCCGGATATCGTGCGCAGCTCGCGCTGGCTGCTCCAGACCGCGAGCCAGGTCAGCAGCCCGAAGGCCGGGACCATGAGCGCGCCGTAGACCGCGTAGAAGACCAGCGGGCCGCCGAAGGTGGCCGAGCCGTTCCAGGCGGCGTGCAGGCCCATCGCGAGCAGCAGTCCGGCGGCCGGCAGCAGCACCCGGCGGAGGCGCCTGCCGCGCGGGGCGAGGGCGGCGAAGCCGAAGCCGATGCCGGTGAGCACGGTGAAGAGGGGGTGCGCGAACGGCGACATCACCACCCGGACGAAGAAGGTGGCGGCCGTCACCGAGCCGATGCCGGTGGAGCCGAACTCCTGGTCCTCGCCGAAGGCGTTCCCCAGGTACAGGATGTTCTCGGTGAAGGCGAAGCCGGTGGCCGTGAACCCGGCGATCACCACGCCGTCCACCAGCCCGCCGAAGTGCCTCCTGCGGAAGAGGAACAGCAGCAGGATCGCGGCCGCCTTCGCGGTCTCCTCCACCACGGGCGCGACGACGGTCGCGCCGAGGGTGTCGGCCGAGGTGGGATCGGCGGTGGCCGTCGCTATCCAGCGGACCGCGAAGGAGTTCGCCAGGATCGCGACCAGCGCGGCGGCGAAGGCGCCCCAGGCGAACGCGAAGAGCAGGTTCTTCCAGGGGCCCGGCTCGACCCGGTCGAGCCAGCGGAACGCGGCCATCAGCAGCGGTACGGGGAGCACGGCCAGGCCCAGACCGACGAGGAAGCCCTCGGTGCCGGTCTGCTCGCGGACCAGCCCGAGGATGAACAGGGCGCAGATCGCGAGCACCGTGACGAGGGCGACGGCCCGGAACACCCGGCTGCGCCAGAAGTCCCGGCGGGGCCGGTAGCGCCACTGGGACCGGTCGGCGGCGGCCGGGAAGGCCGGCTCCTCGGTGTCCCGGTGGGGGACGGGAGCGGCGCCGGCTTCGGTGGGGGCGGTGAAGGACACGTGAGCGACCCTAACGACCTCCACCGACAGGCGGGAAAGGGTTGAGCGCAGAGCGGTGTCTTCCCGCGGGTCACTTCCTGCGGAAGAGGAGGTCGTTCACGACGTGGCCCTTGTCGAGGCCCTGTCCCTCGAAGCGGGTGAGCGGCCGGAAGTCGGGCCGGGGGGCGAAGCCGCCGTCGGCCCGGGTGTTCTCGAAGTCGGGGTGCGCCGAGAGCACCTCCAGCATCTGCTCGGCGTACGACTCCCAGTCGGTGGCGCAGTGCAGCACGCCGCCGGGCTTGAGCCGCGTCGCGAGGAGGCTGAGGAACTCGGGCTGGATGAGCCGCCGCTTGTGGTGGCGGGCCTTGGGCCAGGGGTCCGGGAAGTACACGCGGCAGCCGTCGAGGGAGTCCGGGGTGAGCATCTCGCGGAGCAGGATGATCGCGTCGCCGTTGGCGACCCGCACGTTGCTCAGGCCGTTCCGGTCGGCGAGGCCGAGGAGGTTGCCCTGGCCGGGGGTGTGGACGTCGACGGCGAGGATGCCGGTGCCCGGGTCGGCGGCGGCCATCTGAGCGGTCGCCTCGCCCATGCCGAAGCCGATCTCCAGGACGACGGGCAGCCCGCCGAACATCGCGCCGAGGTCGAGGACCTGCCGGCCGTCGATGTCGAGACCCCAGTCGGGCCACCGCTTCAGCAGGGCCTCCGCCTGCCCGGTGGTGACGCGGCTGCGCCGCGGCTGGAAGCTGCGGATGCGCCGCTCGTGGTGAGACCCGGCGGGATCGGGCAGGGGGCCCTCGCCGGCCGCGAACCGCTGACTGCCGCGCTGCGCGACGGGCCGTACGGACTCGGCGGGGGCGTGCGCGACGGGCTGTCCGGACTCGGCGGGGGCGTCGGCGGGACGCGCGGTGTTCTCTGGCTGCTCAGACACAATGCGCCAATCCTAAGGCGCCGGTCCGGGGCGGGCGGGCCCGCCGGGTCCGTCCGGGGCGGGCCCCGGGACCGGCCCGGGACGGCGGGTGTCCCGCGCGTCCGCTGGAGCAGGGCCGGTGTCCCGCGCCCGCGACAGCTTGGCCCGTGTCCCACTCGCCCGCGACAGCACGGCCCGCCCGCGGGAGCTCGGCCGGTGTCCCGCGCGTCCGCTACAGCAGGGCCAGTGCCCGGTTCGCGACCTCGCGGCCGATCGGCAGCGACGCCGTCGCCGCGGGCGAGGGCGCGTTCAGCACGTGGACCGTCCGCGCCGCCTCCCTGATCAGGAAGTCGTCGACCAGCGTCCCGTCCCGGAGCACCGCCTGCGCCCGCACCCCGGCGTCCGCCCGCCGCAGGTCCGCCTCCGAGACCACCGGCAGCAGCCGCCGTACCGCCTCGGTGAAGGCCCGCTTCGACACCGACCGCCGCAGCTCCCCCGCCCCGTACCGCCAGTGCGCCCGGGCGATGGCCCAGGAGCCGGGCCACGCGAGCGTGCCGGCCAGCTCGCGCGGGCGGACGACCGACCAGTCGTAGCCCTCGCGGGCGAGCGCCGGGACCGCGTTCGGCCCGATGTGGACGCCGCCGTCGATGCCGCGCGTCAGGTGCACTCCGAGGAACGGGAAGGCGGGGTCCGGCACCGGATAGACGAGGCCCCGCACGAGCGAGGGGTCCCGGAGCTCGTAGTACTCGCCGCGGAAGGGCACGATCCGCATGCCCGGGTCGTCGCCCGCCAGCCGCGCGATCCGGTCGCAGTGCAGCCCGGCGCAGTTGACCAGGACCCGAGCTCGCACCACCCGGCCGTCCGCCGTCCGCACGGCGACCCCCCAGGGGCGCCGGTCGATGACGGTGACCTCCGCCCCGTACAGGATCCGGGCCCCCGAGGACTCGGCGAGCCGCCGGGACACCGCCCCGTAGTCGCAGATGCCGGTCGTGCCGACGTGGATCGCGGCGAGGCCCCGGACCCGGGGCTCGTACTCGCTGATCTGGGCCGGGCCGAGCTCGCGCACCGGGATGCCGTTCTCCCTGCCGCGCTGCACGAGCGCGTGCAGCCGGGGCAGTTCCTCGCGCGCGGTGGCGACGACGAGCTTGCCCGTCACCTCGTGCGGAATGTCCCACTCCGCGCAGAACTTGACCATCTCGGCCGCGCCCTCGACCGCGAACCGTGCCTTGAGCGAGCCCGGCCGGTAGTAGATCCCGCTGTGGATCACCCCGCTGTTGCGCCCGGTCTGGTGGCTCGCGAGCGCCTGCTCCTTCTCCAGGACCGTGACCCTGGTGCCGGGAGCGGCGCGCGTCAGGGCGTACGCCGTCGACAGACCGACGATCCCACCGCCGATCACCAGCACGTCACAGTCAAACACCAGCGCCACCTCCCACCCCCGATAGTGCACTGGCCCACTGACAATCCCGTGAAACCTCGCGCGGCGGCACGAGACGCAGGTCACGCCGCGACCGCCCCGCACATCGGGGGGCGGCCCGGCCCCTCACGCGGGCGCGACGAGCGAGGGTCCGGCCCCTCACGCGGGTGCGACGAGCAACGGCCTGGCGCGTTCCCGCAGTTCCATCACCCGGGGCTCGTGCCCGTACGGTTCGAGCCGGTGCAGCAGATCCCGTACGTACTCGGTCGTCCGCGCCGACGAGATCCGTCCCGCCACCTCCACCGCGCGCGTGCCCGCCGCGCAGGCCGCGTCCAGGTTCCCCGACTCCAGCTCGGCGACGGCGGAGACCACCAGCCGCAGCCCGTGCGAGCGGACGAACTCCTCCGTCGGCCGCGAGAGCGCCTGCTCGGTGAAGCGCCGCACCTCGCGCGGCGCCTTCAGGTCGCTGTAGCACTCGGCGGCGTCGGCGCAGAACCGGTCGTACGAGTAGAAGCCCAGCCAGCTCGGGTCGCCGTCACCCTCACGGGAGCGCTCCAGCCAGCCCTCGGCGGACTTGAGCGCGGCCGCCGCCGCGACCCCGTCGCCGGCCTTCGCGTGCGCGCGTGCCTCGACGAGCCGGAAGAAGGACATGGTCCGGGCGGTGGCCAGCCCCCGGTTCCGCTCCAGGGCGGCCTGGGCGAGGTCGACCCCCTCGTCGGCGAAGCCCCGGTAGGTGGCCTGGAGGGACATCGAGGCGAGGACGTAGCCGCCGAGGGGCACGTCGGCGGCGGCGCGGGCGAGCCGCAGGGCCTGGATGTAGTAGCGCTGGGCGGCCTCCTGCTGCCCGGTGTCGAAGGCCATCCAGCCGGCGAGCCGGGTCAGCTCGGCCGTGGCGCCGAAGAGGGCCCGGCCGACCTCGTCGGAGTACGAGGCGAGCAACAGCGGGGCCGCGTCGACCCGTAAGCACTCGGGGACCATGGACGAGCGCCAGTCCCCGCCGCCGTACTTGGAGTCCCAGCGGCGCGCGTCCTCGGCGGCCTCGCGGAGTTTGGCGACGTCGCTGTGGCCCACGCGCACGTGCTCCCCGGCGGCCGCGGCGCCGCCCGCCGTCCCCGGCGCGCCGCCCGCGCCGCTCGCGGGCCCGGCCCCCGCCGGGCGCGGTGCCTCGCGCTCCACCGACGGGTCGGCCGGGGTGATCAGCCAGCGGGACGTGGGCGTGGCGTACGCGCTCACCGCGAAGGAGCCGGCGAGCGACTGCCAGATCCCGCCGCCGGCCCGTCGGCCGGCGAGATCCAGCCGGTACAGGTCGGTGGCGGAGCGCACCGCCTCGCCCACGTCGCGCGGGAAGGCGAGACCCACCTCGGGCGCCGGGTCGGCGTCGGCGAGCCCGATCTCGTGCAACGGCACGGGCCGGCCGAGCTTCTGCCCGATCGCGGCGGCGATCAGATGCGGCGCGGCGCCCTGCGGCACCATGCCCTTGGACACCCACCGGGCGACCGAGGTCTTGTCGTACCGAAGCGTCAGACCCCGTTGCGCACCGAGGTCGTTGACGCGCCGGGCCAGCCCGGCGTTGCTGATTCCCGCGAGGGCGAGAACCGTGCCGAGCTTTTCGTTCGGCCCGCGTTGCTCCCTGGACATGACGCCACCCCTCGACAACCCAGACGGCCGCCACGACGCCGGGCATAGGCGTGCGGCATTCGTAAACACAGCGTAGTTCGCCGCATCCCTACCGTTAAGGGGCGGTGTTCCGTATGGCGAGATTGTTGTGTGAAAGACCGACAGACGGGCCGGGGCGCCCGGCCCGTGCTCCCGCCGTGTGGCCGTGCGCCCGGCCGTGCGCTCTCTCGGCCCGGCCGGGGGAGCGCTTCCATGAGGAGCGCGTGGGTCGGCCCGCTCGGCCGGGAAAGTGTCCCGGACCAGTGGGCTGGGGGATACCGCCGCCCCATTCCCCGCGGGCGGCGCACGGCCCCGGGAGGCGGGAGCGCCTCCCGGGCTGCCGGTGGCGGGTGTGCCGCGTCGTGCGCGGACGGGTGCCCCGGACGCCTCCCGGCCCCTCTGCGGAGGGGCGATATTTGGCCGAATGACGCCGGTGTCCAACTGGCCCATGCCAGGGGCGCATTCGGCTTTCGCGCGCGTGCACCCGGACCCCGCCCCGTGCGCCGTTGTCGTGGCAGCATGTCTCCCACCGAAACGGATGCGGAGGCGCCGATGCGATGGCTGGTGGGCTGGAGCAGTGTCGCAGCGGGCTTCGCAACGACGACCGGACCCCGGGCGGGCTCGGTGAGCGGCTCGTACGGTGCGAACGGCTCGTACGGCTCGTACGGCGGCAACGGCTCCGGCGCCGGCCGCGGCTCGGGACCGGGGGCCGGTCATGGCTCCGGATCGGGCGCCGGCCGCGGCTCGGCCTCCCCCCACGGTCACGGAGGCCGGACGTCCGCCACCGGGGGGCGCACGGTGCAGCCGGTGGGCGCACAACTCCTCTGGGGCGATCCCGATCCGCTCTGGGCGGTCGGCGACTGGCGGCCCGACGAGGTGCGCGTCATCGCCGTCGACGACCACACCCGCCTCGCCGTCCTCGGCTGCTGCGCCGCGAGCGACGAGGAGCTGAGACTCGGCCTGCTCACCGCGCGCGGCGGCGCGCTGCGCCACCTCACCGCCTGGCCCGGCAGCTACACCGCGGTCGTCAAGGCCGGCCGCCGGGTCACCGTCACCGGCGACCTCGCGGGCGCCCGGCCGGTCTTCCACACCCCGTGGGACGGCGGCACCGCCTTCGCCACCGCCGCCCTCCCGCTCGCCGACCTCGTCGAGGCCCAGCTCGACATCGGCCACCTCGCCGCCCTCCTCGCCTGCCCCGAGACACCGGAGGCGCTGCGCGACACCACCCCGTACGAGGGGGTCCGCCGGGTACCGCCCGGCCACGCGCTGATCCTCCGGGAGGGCTCGCGCGAGATCACCGGCTACGAGCAGGTCGCCTCGCTCGCGGTCGCCGCGGCCGAGACCGACCCCCGGCAGGCCGTCGAAGGAGTCAGGGACGCCCTCATCGAGGCCGTACGCGCCCGGCTCACCGCCCCGCGGCACGCCCCCGAGGCCCCGCTGCCCGACCCGGGCCCGGTGCCCGGCATGGGGCCCGCCGACCGGCGCGCGGCCCGCGGCTCGGGACCGGCGCCCGGCATCGGCGCCGACCTGTCCGGCGGCAGCGCCTCCGGCACGCTCGCCCTGCTCGCGGCGGGCCTCCCCGGGGTGCCGGGCACGATCACCGGACACGGCACGGGCGCGGGGGAGAGACTCCTCGCCGTCACCTTCAACGACCTCGCCACGCGCGCGGGTTCCGGCCGCGAGGACGAACTGAAGCGGGCCGGGGCCCTCGCGGCCGACCCGCGCCTGCACCACGTCGTCGTCGCCGGCGGCGAGGAGGCACTGCCGTACGCCGTGCTGGACGGGCCGCTCACCGACGAGCCGGGTCCCTCGCTCGTGACGGCCGAACGACACCGCAGACGCCTGGCGGGCGGCAGCGCCGACCACTTCACCGGCATGGGCGCCAAGCAGGTCCTCGACGCGCATCCGGCCCGCCTCGCGGACCTCCTGATGGACCGCAGACGGCGCTCCCTGGTGCGTCCGGTGACGGCACTCGCGAAGGCCTCGGGGCCCACGGCCGGCTCGCTCCTTGTGCCGCTCACGGTGTACCGGGCGGCCCGGAAGCTGGCCCGCACCCCGTACCGGACCGGTCTGGAGGCCGCCGCCCAGCGGGTCCTGGAGGCGAACCGCACGGCCCCGGACGGCTTCGGCCCCCTGGAGGCCTCCCTCTCGGCACTCGCCTGGTCCCGGCCGGGTCCTGCGGCGCGCTGGCTGACGGGGGAGGCGCTGGCCGAGGTGTCGGTGCGGCTGAACCGGGCGGCGACCCTGCCGGCGTCCGTCCAGCGCCCGGGCGAGGCACGCGCACGTGCCGCGCTCGCGCGGGCGGCGGCCGACCACCGGGTCCTGGAACAGGCCGCCGAGATCCGCGGCCAGCGCCTGCACGCCCCCTTCCTCGACAACCAGGTCGTCCGGGCCTGCCGCGTCCTCCCGGAATCGCTCCGGGTCCAGCCCGACGCCCGGGCCAACGTCCTGCGCACGGTCCTCTCCGGCGCCGGCATCCACGACCTCCCCGCCGGCTGGGGCGCCCCCCACCCGGCGGTCCCGGCCGGCGCCACGCGCGCGGGCCTGCGCGCCGCGCTGCCCCACCTGATCGCCCTCTTCGACGCGCCGCTGCTCGCCGACGCCGGGCTGATCGAGGCCCGCGTGGTCCGCGAGGCCCTCCGCTCGGCGGCCGACGGGGCCTCCGTCCCCCTGGACGGCCTCGCCGATCTCGTCTCCACCGAGCTCTGGCTCCGCCGCCTCATGTCCCGCCGGGGCTCCTGCTGGACCAGCACCACCGAACCCCGTGCCCACCGCGCGGTCCAGGGCCCCCTGATCCCGGCGTCGAGATCCCTGCCGGCGTGAGACCCGCCCGCCGGGCGAAACGTCCCAGCACGCTCGTTCGAGTGAACGACTCCCGTAGCGCTGCGGGGTCGCGTCCTTAAGCTGGGAGCGTCGCACCGAGCGAAGGAGGTCCAGCATGGCGATGCCGCTGCCGGTTCCCGAGGACGCGTTCTCCGAGGGCATGCCCGACCGCGAGGGTGCGAGTGTGCAGGAGACCTTCGAGCTGTTCAGTGCGCTGGCCCCCAAGGGCTGGCGTGTGGAGCTGATCGAAGGGGAGATCAACGTGGTGCCTCCGGCCAACGGAGAGCATGAGGAGATCGTTTCGGAGCTGAACGGTCAGGTCCGAGATCACGACAAGGGCGTCGGGCGGTACACGGGTATCGGCCTCAGCCTGCCCGGGACCGCCGACGTGGTCAGAGTCATCCCGGACCTCGTCATCGCCCCCAAAGGCAGCTTCGACGACCAGCAGGAGTGGCACACACCCGACCCCGTCCTGCTCGTCGCCGAGGTGACCTCCTCGTCCACCGCGCGCCGCGACCGCGTCCAGAAGATCCGGGCCTACGCGCGCGGGGGCATCCCGCTCTACCTGCTGATCGACCGCGAGGCGGGTGAAGCCGTCGTGTGCTCCGAGCCCTCCGGGGACGACTACGGGCACAAGTCCATCCACAAGCTGGGGACAGTCGTCGCGCTGCCCCACCCCCTCGGCTTCGACCTGGACACCTCCGCCTTCTGACGGCGGGACCCCCGAGGGCGCACCGGGGTAAACCCCGAGGCGTACGTCAGTGCCACCCGACACAATGAGCCGGTGCGGTATCTCATCCTCGGCACCACCGAGGCCCTCGACCCCCGTGGCCGCAGCCTCCCCGTCGGCGGTGCCCGGCTGCGCGCGCTGCTCGCCGCGCTGGCGCTGCGCGGCGGACGGCCCGCCTCCCTCACCGAACTCGCCGACGACGTCTACGGGGACTCCCCGCCGCAGGACGCCCCCGCCGCCCTCCAGGCCACGTCAACGCCGGGATCCCCGCCCTGCTCCCCGTCGCGGTCATCGGCTGGTTCGCCGCCGGGTACTCCCTCAAGGCCGCCGGCATCGTCGCGGGCGGCGCCGTCGGCGCGGGCTCCGCCGGTACGACGGGGGTGACGACGGGCTGGGTGGCCCGGGGCGCGGACACGGGCTGCGGGTCCCCGGCCATGGCCCAGACGAGCCCGGCGGCCGCGGCGACGGCCACGGCGGCCGCGATGCCTGCCTTCGCGGGCGCGCCGAGCCCTTCGGCGGCGGCGCCGGAGGCCGCACCGCTGGAGGCCGCACCACCCGAGGAGCCGGTGGCGGCCGCCGCGGCGCCGGCCGCGCCCGCGCCGACGGCGCCGCCCGCGACGATGCCGGCGGCCTTGAGGGAGTACCCGGCGGCGAACCAGCCGATGACCGCGACGGGGAGCAGGGCGGGGATCCCGGCGTTGACGTGGGCCAGTTCGCCGGCGGCGAGCCGGCACTTGGCGCACTCGTCCAGGTGCTTGCGCAGGCCGCGTTCGGCCCGCATCCGCAGGCCGCCGCGGGCGTAGGCGCCGAGTCGGTCCGCGTACCGGGCGCAGTCGCCGCCGGCGGTGAGGGACTGGCTGACATGGGCCTGGAGGTAGGCCTGCTTGAGGCCTTCGCGGGCGCGGCTGGCGAGGACGGCGGTGGCGTTGGCGGTGAGACCGAAGAGGGGGGCGACCTCGCTGGGGGACTCCTCCTCGACGGTGGTGTGCCACAGCACGGCCTGCCAGCGCTCGGGCAGGGACCGGAAGGCCTGCATGGCGAGCGACTGCTCGGCCTCGTGCATGGCCAGGACGTCGGCGCCGAGGTCGAGGCCCGCGCCGAAGGACGCGTTCTGGTCGGAGACCTCGGAGGCGCGGGCGGCCTCGGCCGCGAAGACCGCGAAGTCCTCGACGAGGTGTTCCCGCCTCTGCGTCTTCGTCCAGTGCGCGGCGACGCGGCGGACGGTGGTCATCAGGTAGGCACGTACGGCCTGTTCGGGTCCGGCCCCGCCGCGGACGGCCTGCAGGGTGCGGGCGAAGACCTCGGCGGTGAGGTCGTCGGCGGTGTGCGCGTCCCGGCAGCAGGTCCTGGCGTACCTGCGGACGGCGTCGGAGTGGCGGCGGAAGAGCTCCTCGTACGCGGAGTCGTCGCCCTCCCGCATGAGCTGGACGAGCTCGGGGTCGGAGGGCGGGAGTTCGCGGGGCGGCGGCAGGACCGTGTCGTGCTCGTGCTCGTCCGCGGCGGGCGGGTCGAACCGGGCGGCGGTCCCGGAGACGGGCTCGCGGCCGGAGGTCTTGGGCTCGCGCTGCTGCGGGACGCTGGCGTCGAGCGGTCCGGCCGCGCCCGCGGCGGGTGATGCCGGCGGACTCGTGAGGGCGGCCGCGGCTCCGGGGCCGGCCGACCCGACCGGGTCCGGAGCGCCGGAGAGTCCGCCCGGTCCGCCCTGGTTGGGCACCTGCCGGGAGGGCGCGTCCCCCGCCTCCGCGGGGCCGCCCAGCGGCTCGTCCCGACTGTCACCGCTCATCGCGGAAGCCCCCGTACGCACGCTCGGACCCGAACACCGGGAAAGCCTGCCACAGAGCGCGGGCACACCGAGGCGTCGCGTCCACTTACCACTCGTCCGGGGCGACTTCGGGTATCCGGGCGTAACCGATCACACGTTCGTGTCATGCTCATTGATCCGCCCGGAGCAACCGCCCCGGCACACGCACCGGCCCCGCACAGCCGCCACGGCGCCCCGGTCACCCGGCACCCCCGGGACCACGAACCTTCCGGAGCGTGCCAACGCTCCCGGAGTAGGCCCAAGCCCCGGAGTACGCCGAAGCGCCCGCCCCGCGCCGGAGCGCGGGCGGTCGTCGGCCGACTCCTACCGGACCGGCTCCTACCGGGAGCGCAGTCCCTCGATCAGGATGTCGAGGAGACGCGTCGAGGCAGCCGCCTGCTGCACCGCGTCCGGCAGCGCCGGGGCGGCCGTGGCGATGACGAGGAGGACGTCGGCCACGGTCACGTCGCTCCGCAGCTCACCCGCCTCCCGCGCCCGGTCGACCAGCCGACCGACCACCTCCAGGAGCTCCGCGGCGCCCGAGTCGTCGTTCTCCTCCACCGGTACGGCCCGCGGCGCGACCACGCGGACGTCCGCCTGCTCGCCGACACCCCGCTGGTGCGGCACCCGCGCCGCGTCGTCCGCGTCGAGGGAGTCGCCGCCGAGCGGCAGCACCGTGACGTCGTCGACGCCCACCCGCAGCACCTGCGGCGGAAGGAGCCGGCCCGCGCCGGAGGCCACCGACGTCCGCAGGAACCGGGAGAGCGCCGACCACGGCTCGTCCTCCTGGCCGAGCGCGGTCCGCGCCTGGTCGGTCAGCCGAGCGGTCTCCTCCTCGGCTATTCGCCTGACCAGCACGTCCTTGCTCGGGAAGCGGCGGTAGACGGTACCGACGCCGACGCGGGCGCGACGCGCCACGTCCTCCATCGGAGCCCCGTAACCGAGCTCGCCGAACACCTCGCGCGCGGCCCGCAGGACGTGCTCCAGATTGCGCTGGGCGTCCACCCGCAGCGGCGCGGACCTGCCGACCACCGGAGCGCCGTGGCGCTCGGAGCCGACGACGCCCGCGTGCGGGCCGTCGTCCACGGTCGCCGTCCCGGCGCCTGCCTGCCATCGTGAATCCTGAATATGCATAAGCGTTCCCCCGCTCACGATGTCTCCCCCCGGAGACTCCCCGCCCTGAAAAGGGGTTTCGGAGGACGAGCGCAGCGGTCCACGCGCTCCCGTCCGGCACCCCGACGAACTACGAACATAGTTGAGTCGGGGTCAATTCAGAAGGGGGAGTTCCGTACGGTGCGCCCCCCGATCGGAGCAAGGACCGGATCACTCCCGATTCCGGCCCCCCGGAGAGCCCCGTCCGGCCACCCTGACCTGCGCCGTTCCGCCCGTGCCCCCCTCGCGAGCCACCCTTCGCCTCCACACCCCTCCGGTCACACAATTTGCCGGGGCTGTGGACAAACCACGGACGGCGGTGCGTCATGGGACAGTGACCGAACCTGCGCGCATTCTCGTGGTCGGCGGTGGCTACGTCGGCATGTACACCGCGCTGCGCCTCCAGCGGCAGCTCAGGGCCGAGCTGAGAGCCGGCTCCGCCGAGATCGTCGTGGTCACGCCCGAGCCGTACATGACGTACCAGCCCTTCCTCCCCGAGGCCGCCGCCGGCTCGATCTCCCCGCGCCACGTCGTCGTGCCGCTGCGCCGGATCCTCGACCGCTGCCGGATCGTCATCGGCGAGGTCCTCTCCGTCGACCACGCCAAGCGGACCGCGACGCTCTCCACCCTCGCGACCGCCGAGGAGGGCACCGGACCGGTCGCCCTCGCGTACGACGAACTGGTCATCGCACCCGGTTCGGTGTCCCGCACCCTCCCGGTCCCCGGCCTCGCCGAGCACGGCATCGGCTTCAAGACCGTCGAGGAGGCCATCGGGCTGCGCAACCACGTCATCGAGCAGATGGACATCGCCTCCTCCACCCGCGACCCCGCGATCCGCGACGCCGCCCTGACCTTCGTCTTCGTCGGCGGGGGCTACGCGGGCGTGGAGGCGCTCGCCGAGCTGGAGGACATGGCCCGCTACACCGCGCGCTACCACCACAACGTCCGGCCCGAGGACCTCCGCTGGGTCCTCGTCGAGGCCTCGGACCGGATCCTGCCCGAGGTGGGCGAGGCGATGGGCACGTACGCCATCCGCGAG
Source organism: Streptomyces sp. adm13(2018) (assembly GCF_008042145.1). Taxonomy (GTDB): domain Bacteria; phylum Actinomycetota; class Actinomycetes; order Streptomycetales; family Streptomycetaceae; genus Streptomyces. The sequence goes on along the minus strand of NZ_RDBH01000114.1, from coordinate 247,147 downwards.
CTGCGCGGCCGGAACATCGACGTACGCCTGGAGACCCGCCTCGAGACCTGCGAGGACCGGATCGCCGTCCTCAGCGACGGCACCCGGCTCCCCACCCGCACGGTCGTCTGGACCGCGGGCGTCAAGCCCGCCCCCGTCCTCGCCGCCACCGACCTGCCCCTGAACGAACGCGGCCGGCTCCGCTGCACTGCCACCCTCGCCGTCGAGGGCGTCGAGCACGCCTGGGCGGCCGGCGACGCCGCCGCCGTCCCCGACGTCACCGCGAAGGCACCCGGCGGGGAGTGCGCGCCCAACGCCCAGCACGCCGTCCGCCAGGCCAAGGTCCTCGCCGAGAACATCACGGCCTCCCTGCGCGGGCAGCCGCTCAAGGAGTACGCGCACGCGTACGTCGGCTCCGTCGCCTCCCTCGGCCTCCACAAGGGCGTCGCCCACGTCTACGGACGGAAACTCAAGGGATACCCGGCCTGGTTCATGCACCGCGCCTACCACCTCAGCCGGGTGCCCACCTTCAACCGCAAGGCACGGGTCCTCGCCGAATGGACCCTGTCCGGCCTGTTCAAACGGGAGATCGTCTCCCTCGGCTCCCTGGAGCACCCCCGCGCCGAATTCGAACTCGCCGCCGCCCCACCACCCGACCACGGCGACAAGCCGTCGTCCTGACATCACTGTCAGTGCACTCGTCCACACTGGACGTGTGACCATAGGTGGGCTCACACCTGCACAGCGTGACTCTGCACGGCACCGACACCACGAGGCATAGAGATCCGTGAACTTCACCCGTTGGAGCGCCCGGCTCCCCGGCACACAGCGCCGCGCGGCGCGGGGGACCGAAGGCTCCGTGCCCGCCGCCCGCGGTGAGTACGCCCAGCAGCTGGAGCACCTCGCCCGCGAGGCAGCCGAGGCGGGCGGCCCCGTCGCCGTACCCGCCCTGGAGGACTTCTCCGTCCGGGAGCTCCTGGGCCGCCTCCCCGGCCTGGTCGCCCTCGCGTACGGCCCGGAGCACCGCATCGCGTACGTCAACGACGCCTATGCCGCCGCTTTCGGCCCCCGCCCCGCCGGCGTCCCCGTCGCCGACACCTGCCCGGAGGCCGAGGAGCTCGGCCTGCTGCCCCTCATGGACCAGGTGCTGCGCAGCGGCAAGCCGCGCACGGTGAAGTCCCGCCGCACCCAGGACGGCGGCTCGTACACGGTGACGTGCCTGCCCGTGGAGAGCGAGCACCTCGAAGGCGGCGGAGTCCTCGTCCACGCCGCGGACGTCACCGACCACGCGGAGGCCGCCGAACGGCTCCGGACCAGCGAGCGCCGCCATCGCGAGACCGCCGTCACCCTCCAGCGCTCGCTGCTCCCGCAGGACCTGGAGCAGCCCGACGACCTGCGGATCGCCGCGACCTACCAGCCCGGCGGCACCGACGCGGCCGTGGGCGGCGACTGGTACGACGTGATCACCCTGGGCGCCGGCCGCACCGCGCTCGTCATCGGCGACGTGATGGGCCGCGGCGTGCGCGCCGCCGCCGTCATGGGCCAGCTCCGCACCGCCGTCCGGGCCTACGCGCGCCTGGACCTGCCCCCGCACGAGGTGCTCCAGCTGCTGGACGGCCTCGCCGCCGAGATCGACGCCAGCCAGATCGCCACCTGTGTGTACGCGATCCACGACCCCAGCGAGGGAAAGCTGGTCTACGCGTCCGCGGGCCACCTCCCGATCCTCGTCCGCGACGAGGACGGCACGGTCCGGTGCGCCGAGGACCCCACGGGCCCGCCCCTGGGCACCGGCGGCTGGCTGCACGCGTCCGGATCCATCGCCCTGCCGCCCGGCTCGACCGCCGTCCTCTACACCGACGGCCTGGTCGAGCGGCGCCGCGAGGACATCGACGAGGGCGTCGCCGCCCTGGCCCGCGCGCTGGCCGGGGCCAGCGGCACCCCGCAGGTGGTCTGCGACCGCCTGCTCCGCTCCCTCGGGGTCACCGCGGAGCACGACGACGACGTGGCCGTCCTGGTCGTCCAGCACCCCTCCCGCAAGGGGGCGGACGCGGAGCTCTTCCACAACGCGGCCCTGGAACTCCTCGGCGGAGTGGAGGCCGCCCCCCGCGCGCGTGCCTTCGCCTCCGGGGTCCTGTCCTCCTGGCGCTTCCCGGTCGAACTGCGCGACCTGGGCGTCCTCGCCACCAGCGAACTGGTGGGCAACTCCCTCCAGCACGGCACCCCGCCCATGCGGCTCCGCCTGCGCCGCACCGACCGCCGCCTGATCATCGAGGTCACGGACGGGGACGACCACCTGCCGCGCCGCCGCAGGGCGGAAACGGAGGACGAGGCGGGTCGCGGGATCTCGATCATCGCGACGATCGCCTCGTCCTGGGGAAGCCGCCGCACACCGGGCGGCGGCAAAGCGGTCTGGTGCGAGTTCGCCCTGCCCGACCACTAGGGCCTGTCGTCAGGCCCCGGCTCAGGCGGCCGCGGTCTCCTTCTCGGGCAGGTGCTGCGCCACGACCCGGGACGGCTTCACGGCGAGCGACGGCTGGTTCTGCTCGGGGGTCAGCTGCCTGCCCAGCCGCACCGCGAGGAACGTGATGCCGAGCGAGAAGAGCACGAAGGTCACGATGTACGGACCGTGCAGGGCGGCCCCCATGGGCCCGCCCACGGCGGGACCGACGGCCAGGGCCAGCTGCTTGACCAGAGCGAACGCCGAGTTGTACTGCCCGACCATCGACTCCGGCGCCAGATCGGCGACCAGCGGCGCCACGGTCGGCGACAGCATCGCCTCACCGAGCCCGAACAGCGCGTACGTGGAGACGAACGCCGCCGTCGCCATCGCCTGGCTGCCGTGCCCGAGCCCCGCGTAGCCGGCGATCAGCCAGGCCACCGTCCAGATCAGACCGACGGCCCCGATCACCCGGGTCCGCCTGCGGCGCTCGACGAACCGGAGCACCAGGAACTGGGCGGCCACGATGACCGCCGTGTTCGCGGCCAGTGCGATGCCGAGCGTCGAGGGCTGGATGCCGGCGGCCTCCGTGCCGTACGCGGCGAGACCCGACTCGAACTGCCCGTAGCAGGCGAAGAAGAGGACGAAGCCGAGGACGCACAGCTGCACCATCGCCTTGTGCCCGAGCAGCGCGCGGACACCGCCGCCCTTCCCGCCCTCGGTCGGACGAGCGCCCTGGAACGCCGGGGAACCCGGCATCCGCACGGTCCCGACGACCGCCGCCAGGACCAGGAACATCGCCGCCTCGATCGAGAACAGCAGGATGAAGCTGCCCGGCCGGCTCGTGTCCACCAGCAGACCGCCGATCAGACCACCGACACCGAGGCCCAGGTTCTGCAGGAAGAACTGCATGGCGAACGCCCGGGTGCGCCCCACGGGCGTCGAGCACCAGACGATCATCGTGGCGAGGGCCGGCTGGAGCACGGCCGTACCGGCACCGAGCAGCGCCGCGGCCCCCACGGCAGCGGGGACGCTCGACGCGAAGCCCATGGCGACCGCGCCCACGGCGGCGACGACCGAGGCGACCAGCAGGACCGGCACCGGACCGCGCCGGTCGATGGCCCGCCCGCTGAACGGCAGCACCACCAGCGCGGCCATGGCGAAGACGGCCAGCACGACGCCCGCCGTGGCCGCGCCCAGATCCCGCACCTGCGCCACGTACACATAGAGGTACGGCACGGTGAAGCCGAGTCCGAACGCGCTCAGCGCGCTGCCTGCCTGAATACGGCGCATCGCTGCACCCCTCGCCTTGGTCACACTCACCCACTTCGGTCGCAGGTTCAGAGGTGTAGCCCTGAACCTTGAAGACTTCAACACTAAAGTTAGAGCTTTAACAGTACACACCGAAGGACTTCAACGCCAACGAGAGCCGTGGGATACTCGCCTGCATGTCCGACACCCCCGAACGGTCCGGCCCGCAGGCTCACCAGGAGCCGAGCCTCGACGAGCAGATCGCGGCCTACCAGCGCGAGTTCCGCGACCTCGACCCCCAGGTGGAGAAGGTCGTCTCGGCCCTCGGCCGGCTGAACCGACGGATGAACGTGGCGTACGGACGCCAGCTCGCCGACCTGGGCATCAGCAACGCCGAGTGGGAGGTCCTCAAGACCCTGGTGCTCGCCGGCGAGCCCTACCGGCTCGGCCCGGGCGAACTCGCCAAGCGGCTCGGCCTCACCCCGGCCGCGATGACCCACCGCATCGACCGCATGGCGGGAGAGGGCCTGGTCACCCGCGACCGCGACGAGAACAACCGGGTCCGCGTGATCGTCGAGCTCACCGACGAGGGCCGTTCGAAGTGGCTGGAGGCCATGCGCATGGCCACCGACTTCGAGGAGGAGCTCCTCCAGGACCTGACCTCGGACGAGCGGGGAGTCCTCGGCGAGGTCCTCATCCGGCTCCTCCGCCGCGTGGAGCTCACCCAGCCGGACGCGGGCGGCCGCCTGACCGACCTGGACTGACCCGCACGGCTCACGAAGGGCCATCGGAGGGGGGTTGACACGCCCCTCCCCGATGCGTAGTGTTCTCCGAGTTGTCACAGAGCCGGAACGGTTCTTCGGCAACCACCTCCGCCGCTTGAAGCGGCACCTCTACTCAGCACGATCTCCCCACCGGGACGAATTTCGGCATGCCGAAATTCATTTCGAATGGCCTCGATTATGAGTCGCCAGGGGAATCCGCTAGAGTTTGAGACGTCGGAACGGCCCAACAGCCGGAAAAACAAACCCCGCTGACTGGGCATCAGACGCCGAAAGGATCTGATAGAGTCGGAATCGCCGAAAGGCCCCCGGAGCGAAAGCGAAAGGGACCGGAAAGCACCGAGGAAATCGGATCGGAAAGATCTGATAGAGTCGGAAACGCAAGACCGAAGGGAAGCCCGGAGGAAAGCCCGAGAGGGTGAGTACAAAGGAAGCGTCCGTTCCTTGAGAACTCAACAGCGTGCCAAAAATCAACGCCAGATTAGTTGATACCCCGTCCATCTTCGGATGGCAGGGTTCCTTTGAAAGTCCTGCCGGCCCTTGTGGCTGGTGGGCAACATACACAGCGAGGACGCTGTGGACGGTCGGCCACATTCCGGCATGACCGTCCCGCTCAACGCGAGTGGGCCGGGGGAGTGGCCGGCTCGCGGACGGACTCGTCGTGCCGGGAGTCCCGGTGGGCGGAGTCCCTGTGCCCGGAGTCCCTGTGCCCGGAGTCCCGGTGCTCGAAGTCTCGGTGGGCGGGCTTCTCGTACGCTCCGTCGGTTCCGCCTCGGGTGGCCCGTACCGGCTCCTCGTCCGCCCCGTAGATCCCCGCCTTCCTGTTCGCGCGGACCGCGCGCCAGCGGGTCACGGTGCCCAGGACGAAGACGGCGAGGACGAGGAGGATCATCGCCTCGCCGATCAGCAGGCCCCAGAACAGGCCGTAGCCGGAGAGCTCGCCCGGCGGAGTGGCCGGCCAGGCCGCCGCGAGGTCCGTCGGGGCCGTGACCAGGGAGCGCAGGGCCGAGGGCGTGCCCGTGAGGGCGACGCCCTGCGGCCAGGCGCCGTGGGAGAAGAGGCCGGACAGGCCGGTCGCCGTCCACACCAGGACCGTGAGGCCGAGGAGGAGGCCGAACAGGCCGAGCAGCAGCCCGTCGGAGATTCCTCCTCCGCCCTTCCGTGCCGGTTCCACCTACGCCACCGTCGACTGCGAGGTGCCGTTCATCTGCTGCTCGATGAGGATCGCGCGCTGCTCCGTCTCCCATTCGAGGTCCGGGTCGCCGGTGGGGTCCGAGGCCTCCGTCATGGCGCGGTCGGTGTAGACGAGCGGGCGTTCCTTCTCGGTGATGAGGTGTTTGACCACCTGCACGTTGCCGTTGACGTCCCAGACCGCGATGCCGGGGGTGAGGGTCGGGATGATCTCGACCGCCCAGCGGGGCAGGCCGAGCACCCGGCCCGTGTTGCGTGCCTCGTCGGCCTTCTGGGCGTAGATGGTCCGGGTGGAGGCCATCTTGAGGATCGCCGCCGCCTCCTTCGCCGCCGCTCCGTCGACGACGTCGGAGAGGTGGTGGACGACCGCGACGAACGAGAGGCCGAGGCGGCGGCCGAACTTCAGCAGCCGCTGGAACAGCTGGGCCACGAAGGGGCTGTTGATGATGTGCCAGGCCTCCTCGACGAGGAAGATGCGCTTCTTCCGGTCGGGGCGGATCCAGGTGTGCTCCAGCCAGACGCCGACGATCGCCATGAGGATCGGCATGGCGATGGAGTTGCGGTCGATGTGGGAGAGGTCGAAGACGATCAGGGGCGCGTCGAGGTCGATGCCGACGGTCGTCGGGCCGTCGAACATGCCCCGCAGGTCGCCGTCGACGAGGCGGTCGAGGACGAGGGCGACGTCCAGGCCCCAGGCCCGTACGTCGTCTATGTCGACGTTCATCGCCTCGGCGGATCCCGCCTCGGGGTGGCGGAGCCGCTCCACGATGTCGGTGAGGATCGGCTGGCGGTGGGTGGTGTGTTCGACGACGTGGGCGTGGGCGACCTTCAGCGCGAAGCCGGAGCGCTCGTCGAGGCCGTGGCCCATGGCCACCTCGATGATGGTCCGGAGCAGGGCGAGCTGCCCGGTCGTGGTGATCGACGGGTCGAGCGGGTTGAGGCGGATCCCGGCGTCGTTCGCGACCATGGGGTCCAGGCGGATGGGGGTTATCCCCAGCTCCTGCGCGATGAGGTTCCATTCGCCGACGCCGTCCTCGCCCTGGGCGTCGAGCACGACGACCTGCCGGTCCCGGAAGCGGAGCTGGCGGAGCACGTACGTCTTCTCCAGCGCCGACTTGCCGTTGCCGGACTCGCCGAGGACCAGCCAGTGGGGGGCGGGGAGCTGCTGCCCGTACAGCTGGAAGGGGTCGTAGATGTACCCCTTGCCGCTGTAGACCTCGCGGCCGATGATCACGCCGGAGTCGCCGAGGCCGGGGGCGGCGGTCGGCAGGTAGACGGCCTGCGCCTGCCCGGTGGAGGTGCGGACGGGCAGCCGGGTCGTCTCCACCTTGCCGAAGACGAAAGCGGTGAAGGCGTCGGTGACGGCGGACAGCGGATCTCGCATGGGTCTGTGCCCCTTCGGCCTTAGCGGCGGATGCCGGTCGCGAACGGCAAGGTGTTCACAAAGGCCCGGTGGTGCTCGCGGTCGCACCACTCCAGCTTCAGGTACGACTTGCCGGCGGAGGCCCTGATCGTGCGCTTGTCCCGGGCCAGGGCCTCGGGCGAACGCGACGACACGGTGATGTACCCGACGAGGTTCACTCCGGCAGCGCCGCTGGCGAGATCTTCACCCCGCTGGTCGAGCCGGCCGTGGGCGGCGATGTCGCGCGGGTCGACCGTGCGGTTCATCTTGGCGGCGCGGCTGGCGTCGGCCTCGTCGTTGGTCTTCTCGGTGAGCATCCGCTCGATGGCGACCTCGGTGGGCTCCAGGTCCATGGTCACGGCGACCGTACGGATGACGTCCGGGGTGTGGACGAGCAGCGGGGCGAGGAAGTTGACGCCGACGGGGGTCATCGGCCACTCCTTCACCCAGGCGGTGGCGTGGCACCAGGGGGCGCGGGTGGAGGACTCGCGGGTCTTGGCCTGGAGGTACGTCGGTTCCATCGCGTCGAGTTCGGCGGGCCAGGCGTTCCGCTTGGTCATGGCCTGGATGTGGTCGATGGGGTGGTCCGGGTCGTACATGGAGTGCACGAGGGAGGCGAGCCGGGACTGGCCGAGGGGCTGGCGGACGCGGATGTCGGCCTCGGCGAGGCGGGCGCAGATGTCGGTGAGCTCGCGGGCCATGACGACGGCGAGGCCGGCGTCGCGGTCGAGCTTGCGGGCGCCGGAGGCGTGCTTGGCGGCGCGGGCCATGGCGTTGGCCTCGGCGGCGAGTTCGCGGGTGTAGTGCATGCAGGCGACGAGGTAGGCGCGGTGCTGCTCGCTGGAGGTGGAGACCATCGACTGGAGCTGGTCGTACGACTCCATGAGCCACGCGGGCGCGTTCTGGTCGCCGCGCTGGCCGACGTCCTTGGCGTGGGCGTCGGGGTCGGCGGGCAGGGTGCGGGCCAGCATCTGGAGGCGGGTGACGAAGCCGTCGCCGTTGGCGACGTGCTTGAGGAGGGTGCCGAAGCGGTCGACCAGGGCCTCCTGGTCCTCGCTGTCGCGCAGGCCGACGCCGGGGCCCTCGATCTCGATGGCGGCGGTGACGGTGCGGCGGTCGGCGTGCAGGAGGACGGCGATCTCGTCCGGGCCGAAGGGCGCGGCGAGCCAGCCGACGCGGCCGATGCCGGGCGGCGGGCCGACCTCGACCTCGCGGCCGTCGAGGCGGGTGCCGGCCTCGGAGACGACGGAGCGGTAGGCCGTGCCGCGCTTGAGCATCCGCTTGTAGCTGCGGTTGATCTCGAACCACTTGTAGAACGTGCGGTGCTTGTACGGGAGGTACACGGCGGCGATCGCGAGCATCGGGAGGCCGGCGAGGAGGGCGATCCGCAGGGGGAGGAGGGGGACGAGGAGTCCGCTCATCATGCCGAGGAAGGCACCGACGATGATCAGGGCGATCTCGCCGGTCTCGCGGTTCTTGCCGACGATCGCGTTCGGCCGCGCGCGGCCCACGAGATACGTGCGGCGGGGCGCGACCGGCTGGGACTGGGTCGTCAACGCCCTGCACCTCCAGAGTTCTTGCGGCTACTGTGCGGGGTTCCCGCGG
>NZ_RDBH01000114.1:222147-238400 GCF_008042145.1 Streptomyces sp. adm13(2018) | reverse complement strand
GGCGCCGCCGCCCTGGCCGCCGTCGCCGCGGGCGCTGTGGGTCTTGATGCCCTGGGAGACGAGGGAGGCGGGGGAGGAGATGACGGCGGCGGCCGTGTTCTCTCCGGCGCGGTGGAGGCGGTTGTTGCGGGAGGCCGCGATCTCGTCGCCGAAGCCGGGGACGAAGCGGTAGATCATCGCGGAGGCGAAGATCGCGAGGAGGATGATCGCGAGGCCGGAGACGACGGCGGAGAACGAGTCGGGTCCGGTGCCGGAGGAGAGGGCGCCGGCGAGGCCGAGGACGATGACGATGACCGGCTTGACCATGATGATCGCGATCATGATGCCGGCCCAGCGGCGGACGTGGCCCCACATGTTCTTGTCGACGAGGCCGGAGTAGACGACGACGCCGAGGAGGGCGCCGACGTACAGCATGACGGCGCGGAGGAACAGCTCCAGGTAGAGCACGCCCGCGGCGATCACGGTCACCAGGGAGACGATGATCAGCATGATGGGGCCGCCGCCGATGCTGTCGCCCTTCTGGAGGGCCTCCTTGAAGCTGCCGAAGAAGACGTCGGTCTGCTGGTTGGTGCCGGAGGCGATGACCTCGGTGACGGCGTCGGTGGCGTTCACGACGGTGTAGAGGATCAGCGGGGTGAAGGCGGAGGCGAGGACCGTCAGCCAGAGGAAGCCGATGGCCTCGGAGAGCGCGGTGGTGAGGGGGACGCCCCGGATGGCGCGCTTGGCGACGGCGAGGAGCCAGAGGAGGAGGGTGAGGACGGTGGAGGCGGCGAAGACGATCGCGTACCGGCCGAGGAACTCGGTGTTGGTGAAGTCGACGTCGGCGGTCTCCTTGACGGCCTTGGAGAGGTAGTCGACGGTGGCGATGGCGGCGTCGGCGAAGCCTCGGGCGAGGGATTTGAGCGGGTCCTGCTCGTTGTTCGTCTCGGGGAGCGGCACCGCGTCGCCACCGGGCTGGCTGCGCTCGCAGAGCGTCCGGGCCTCGCCCACCAGGAACCGGCACTCGCTGTTGCCCGCGCTGGTGCTCGGAGAGGGCGTGGGCGTCGGTGTGGGGGCCGCGTGCGCCGCCGAGGCGAGCAGGAGGGGCAGGAAGAGGAACACCGCCGCGATCACGGCCGCCGCGCGTGCGGCAAGGCCTCGCTCAGCGCGCATAGGTGAACCCTCCGTATCCCTCGACGGCTCCGGCGATCTCGTCGGCCATGGAGGCACGGTTGTCGCCGTTGACCGGGGTGGGGCCCTCGTGCTGGTCGAGGGACGCCACCCGCCAGTCGCCGTCGACCCAGGTGAGCTTCTCCGTAATGGTGAACCACGTGGACGTCACGGGCTTGGTCGAGCCGGCCCCCGCCAGGCCTCCGAGGCTGGTGCACCAGACCTCGATCGTCGCCGAGTTCCCCGTGTACTCCCGTACCTTCGCGCCGATCGGGATGGTGCGCGCCACGAGGGTCATGCCCGAGGGCGCGGTTCCGTCCTTGTTCAGTCCGGCGCTGGCCATGAGTCCCGCGCTGTAGGAGGCGTCGAACTTCGCCACGGTCTCGTCCCCGACCGCCGGGGCGTGCACGGCGCGTACGATCTCGCGACGCCGGTCGGTGTCGAACATCTCGACCGACCCCAGCGCCACCGCGAAGTTCGTCGCCGCGCTCTGGGCGCCCTGTTCGTCCTGGGGGTAGCCCGTGGGGATCCGGCCGTTCTTGCCGGTGACCGGGCGGACGCCCGTCGCGGCCGTGGGGGCCGTGGTGGCCGGGGTGTCGGTGGAGGAGCCGGCCGCGTCCGTGGGGTCGCCGCCCCCGCGGTTGGCGAAGGCGATGGCCGCGACGAGGAGGACCACCACGCCGACGACCGTGATGAGGGAGCGGGAGCTGCGGGCGGGGCGGCGGGTGCCGCCGTACGCGTCGCCGCCGCTGCCTTCGGGCAGGCGGGTCCGGGTCTGGCCCGAGCCGCCCACGCCGCCGAAGCTGTCGTGCTCGTCACCGGGACTCATGCCGGGAACGCCCCCTCACTGGTTCGCGGTACGGGCCGTACGGGCGGTGCTGCGCCATGGCTGGTCTTGCTCGTCTTGCTGGACATCTGGGGAACGCATTCTCAGGAGGTCGGTGTCCGACGGGACGTCAGACCGCCATCCCGTACACGATGGTGAAGAGCGTCCCCAGGGATCCGATGATGAAGACGCCGGTCAGGCCGGCCACGATCAGACCCTTGCCCTGCTCCGCGCTGAACGTGTCGCGGAGGGCGGTGGCGCCGATGCGCTGCTTGGCCGCTCCCCAGATGGCGATGCCGAGGCAGAGCAGGATGGCCACCGCCATCACCACCTCGATCATGATCTTCGCCTCGGCGCCCAGGCTGCCGAAGGGGCCCCAGTTCGGGGCGATTCCGCCGATGATGGTGGTGATGTCGCCTTTTTCTGCCGCCAGGTACATGTAACTCACCGCCCCTGTATGGGTAGTTCGTCGCCCCTGCCGGACGGCATGGGTCATCGCCCTATCTTCGCTGATGAAACCGCCCGCGTGTGACGGCTTGGCGGCTCTCTTTACCCGATCCCCGCACATCTGACCGACTTGACCGTCTTGACCTGCGGCGGCCTGGCCGGTTTCTATGCAAAGAAGCGTATCGTCACTCTGTGTATCACGGAGAGTGACTCCGAGCAATGATTGTCGTTGTTGCACTCTTGGGGCGGTGTCGGCGGCCCACCGCCTAGACTCGTTCCCGGGGGCGTACTGCCATGAGCCGAGGGGTGGTTGACGGTGCGTAGGGCCGGCAAGGCGTGGCTGGTTGCCGGGGGGGCCTTCGGGGTCTGCCTGAGCTTCGTCGCACTGCTCGTCGTCGGTACGTTCTCGGCCGCGGCGGGTCTCGCCGGCGGCGCGGGCACCGGCGTGAACGGGAACGTGGCGCTCGCCAAGGGCGCGGTCCCGGCTCTCTACCAGGGGCTCGTGCAGCGCTGGGGCAACCTCTGCCCCGCCATCAATCCGGCCCTGCTCGCCGCCCAGCTCTACCAGGAGAGCGGTTGGAACCCGCGGGCCGTCTCCTCGGCCGACGCGCGGGGCATCGCCCAGTTCATCCCCGGCACCTGGGCGAGCCACGGGGTGGACGGGGACGGGGACGGGGACCGGGACATCTGGGACCCGAAGGACGCGATCCCCTCGGCCGCCTCGTACGACTGCGAGCTCGCCGGCTACGTGAAGAACGTGCCCGGGGACCCGGCGAGCAACATGCTGGCCGCGTACAACGCGGGCGCGTACCGGGTGATCAAGCACGGCGGAGTGCCGCCCTTCAGTGAGACCCGCAACTACGTCCGCATCATCAAGTCCCTGGAGAAGAGCTTCGCCCGGCCCCCCGGCCGGGTCGACCCCTCCCGGCAGGCGGCCGGCGCGATCCACTGGGCGCAGGGCAAGCTCGGCACCCCGTACCTCTGGGGCGGCACCGGTACCGCCGCGCAGAACGGCCGGTTCGACTGCTCCGGGCTCACCCAGGCCGCGTACGAGAGCGTGGGCGTCCGCCTGCCGCGCGTGGCCAACGACCAGTACAACGCCGGTCCGCACCCCTCCCGCGAGGAGCTGCTCCCGGGGGACCTCGTCTTCTTCTCCGACGACCTGACCAACTCGCGGGCCATCCGGCACGTCGGCATCTACGTCGGCGGCGGCTACATGATCGACGCACCGCGCACCGGGGCGGTGATCCGTTTCGACCGGATCGACACCCCCGACTACTTCGGCGCGACCCGGGTCACCGCCGAGGGCGCGGCGGCGCTGCCGACCCATCTCCCGCAGTCCTGACCGGAGCAGACGGGCCGTCGGCCGCCCGGTCGCGGGCGGGGCGGACAGGCCGCGGACCCGCGTTCCCGGGCCCCGGCGGACGGGTCGGCGGCCGGGTGCGTGGCCCGCGGGCGTACCGGACATGGCCGGAACTCTCCGTCATGCACAGGCCCTGAGCTGCGGTGAACCGTCACTCTTCGATAACGTCGGCATGATCCATGAGGGAGATCGGAACGCCTGCCTCAGGCGGTTCGTTCCTGATCCGACCGCTCTGACCACGGGGGTTGGAACACACGACACGAGAGCAAGGGGCCTCAGCAGATGGCTGGACTCGCATCGGACGGTTCGAACCCCGATGTCAGCCTGCTCTACGACATCAACGGGCTGGCCAAGGCCGCCCCACCGTGGTTCGACCGCGTCATGGGGTTCGTCGGCGAGTACGGGATCATGCTCGCGATGGCCCTCGTCGTGCTGTGGTGCTGGTGGAGCGTGCGCCGCCGCGGCACCCTGGCCGACTCCGTCTCGGCGGTCGCCGGCCTCGTCTGGGCCCCGCTGGCCGCCGGCATCGCCCTCCTGGTGAACATCCCCATCCGCGGCTTCGTCGAGCGCCCCCGGCCCTTCAGGGACCACCAGGGCCTCGAGGTCCTCGTCGCCGGGAAGACCGACTTCTCCTTCGTCAGCGACCACGCCACCCTGGCGATGGCCCTCGCCGTCGGCGTCTTCGTCGCCCACCGCCGGTTCGGGCTCGCCGCGATCGGCCTCGCCCTCGCCGAGGGCTTCGCGCGGATCTACATGGGGGTCCACTACCCCACCGACGTGATCGGCGGCCTCGCCCTCGGTACGGCCGTGGCGCTGCTCCTGGCGCCGCTCGCCCTCGCCCTGCTCACCCCGGTGGTCTCCGCCGTCGCCCGCTCGCGCCGCTGCGCGGGCCTGGTCCGCTCCCGCCGGGCCGAGCCGGCCCGCCACCCGGAGGCCGTCGACATCCCCGAGCCCCGCGTCGGCGGCCCCGCCCCGGGCCCGGGGCACAGCGACCTCGCCGCCTGATCCGGGCCCGGAGGCCTGATGCGGGCCGGAGAGCGGGTCTACAGGCCCGTTTCCGGCGCTGTGCGCTCGTGGTCCGCCGCGTCCGTGCGGGCCCGGTCGCGGGACCTGCGGGCCGGGCCTGTCCAGCCGCAGCTGCAGCGGGCCAGCGCGAACGAGCCGCGCTCCGAGGTCGTCGTGATGTGAGGAGAGGACTGCGCGTGCACCTCACCACCGTACTGCGCGTGACGGCTCGCCCCGGCCGTCGTTAGGAGGTGCGGGTGTCCCCAGGGCCCGCAGGGCCGGGCGAAGGGCGGATCCCGGGCGAACAGCGGTGAGGCGTTGGGGGTTTGCAGGCGATGGTGGTGCAGCTGAGGTACGGGCGCCCGGGCGCCCGCGGAAGCGGGACGCTGGCCGTCACCGCCGTCCTGGTCGGCTCCCTCGTCGGGGCCACGGGGTGCGCCGCCCCCGAGGAGCAGGGGCCCGTGGTCGACCCGGCCCTCGCCGTACGGAACGCCCCCGACGCGCTGGCCAGGGCCGGCACCTCCAAGGCGAGCACCTCCATGGAGATGGCCGCCGGCGGGACCCGGGTCACCATCCGCGGCGAGGGCGGCTACGACTTCCGGCGCCGCACCGGCCGGCTCCAGGTGGTGCTGCCGAAGGACCCCGCCGGGACCAGCGAGCACCGGCCCATCACCGAGCTGCTCACCCCCGGCGCCCTCTACATGAAGAACCGCGGTGCCGGGGTGCCCGCCGACAAGTGGGTGCGGGTCGACACCACCACCCTCGACGACGGGAACCTCGTCACGGGCGGGGCCACCGACCCGGCCGCCGCGGCGGAGCTCCTCCGCGGGGCCCGGCAGGTCGTGTACGTCGGGGAGACCGAGCTGGCCGGGGTGAAGGTCGGCCACTACCGGGGCGTCGCGGACATCGCGTACGCCGCCCGGATCGCCGTGCCGCAGCTGCGGGGGGCGCTGGCCGCGGCGGCGAAAGGGTTCACCACGGACACCGTGCCCTTCGACGCGTACCTCGACGGCGAGGGGCGGCTGCGGAAGGTCCGCCACCAGTTCAGCTTCAGCAACCAGGGCCGTACGGTCGCGGTCGCCTCGACGACGCTGCTGTACGGCTTCGGGGTCCCCGTCACGGTGACGCTGCCGGACCGCCGGGACATCTACGCGGGGAAGATCAAGGCCTGACGGCCTGACCTGGCCCGCTGCCGACGGGGGCCATCGGCAAATGGTCCGGACGTGTCATGCGCGTTCCGTGTCCCCCTCCCTACGCTGGGAGACCGCTGGGAGACCGACGCCGTGCAGGAAGAGGTGGATGCGCGTGGCCCCGCCCGGTACAGCAACCGTGACCGCAGATCCGGACTGCGTCGCCCTCGCCGAGATCGAACTCTGCGGCGAGCTGATCATCGCCGCGTCGGCCGCGGACGGGGAGCGGCTCAGCGCGGACCGGATCGACGAGGTGCTGAGGGTGGCGTGGGGCGGGCCGTGACGGACCTCTGACGGAACGGCCCGGCTCGCCACCGGGCACCCGGTGAGCGCGCCCTCAGGTGCACATCGGCCGAGGCCTCAGGTGCGCATCATGCGGGCGATGGCCTTGGTGGCCTCCTCGACCTTGGCGTCGATGCCCTCGCCGCCCTTGGCCGCCGCGTCCGCGACGCAGTGCCGCAGGTGCTCCTCCAGGAGCTGGAGGGCGAACGACTGGAGCGCCTTCGTCGAGGCGGAGACCTGCGTGAGTATGTCGATGCAGTAGACGTCCTCGTCGACCATCCGCTGGAGGCCGCGGATCTGGCCCTCGATCCGGCGCAGCCGCTTGAGGTGCTCGTCCTTCTGCTTGTGGTAGCCGTGCACGCCGTGCTCGTGGTCGGCCGGTCCGACGGCCTCGACGGCCTCGGGGGTGACCTGGTCCGCCTCGGTGGTCGTCATGGCGTCCTCCCGTTGTCCATTAAGGGGGTGTATACCCCTCGTGGGTATATGGTACCGATCCCCGCCGGTCCGGGCGGGGGCCCGTGCAGTTCACTGTGCCCGATGGGCGACACTGAGAGACGCCGGTTAGCCGTGGCCGGATGATGCGCCTAGCATCAGCCTGACCGAAACCCAGCACCCCGAGGACCTCACGTGCGATTTCGTCTGACCCCCAGGGAGACGAGCTTCTACGACATGTTCGCCGCGTCCGCGGACAACATCGTCACGGGCTCCAAGCTCCTGATGGAACTGCTCGGGGCGGAGCCTTCCGCCCGGGCCGAGATCGCGGAGCGGATGCGGGCAGCGGAGCACGCCGGCGACGACGCGACCCATGCCATCTTCCACCAGCTGAACTCCTCGTTCATCACGCCGTTCGACCGCGAGGACATCTACAACCTCGCGTCCTCCCTCGACGACATCATGGACTTCATGGAGGAGGCCGTCGACCTGGTCGTCCTCTACAACGTCGAGGAGCTTCCCAAGGGCGTCGAGCAGCAGATCGAGGTGCTGGCGCGGGCGGCGGAGCTGACCGCCGAGGCGATGCCGAACCTGCGGACGATGGCCAACCTCACCGAGTACTGGATCGAGGTCAACCGGCTGGAGAACCAGGCCGACCAGATCCACCGCAAGCTGCTCGCGACGCTCTTCAACGGCAAGTACGACGCCATCGAGGTGCTGAAGCTCAAGCAGATCGTCGACGTGCTGGAAGAGGCGGCCGACGCGTTCGAGCACGTGGCCAACACGGTGGAGACCATCGCGGTCAAGGAGTCCTGAGGCTTCGTGGACACCTTTGCTCTGATCGTGACCATCGGTGTCGCGCTCGGCTTCACCTATACCAACGGCTTCCACGACTCGGCCAACGCCATCGCCACCTCGGTGTCGACGCGGGCGCTGACCCCCCGGGCGGCCCTGGCCATGGCCGCCGTCATGAACCTCGCCGGTGCCTTCATGGGCAGCGGGGTCGCGAAGACGGTCAGCGAGGGCCTGATCGAGACGCCGCACGGCGACAAGGGGATGGGCATCCTCTTCGCCGCGCTGGTCGGCGCGATCATCTGGAACCTGGTGACCTGGTACTTCGGTCTGCCGTCCTCCTCCTCCCACGCGCTGTTCGGCGGCATGGTGGGAGCGGCGCTGGCCGGCGGCACGGAGGTCATCTGGGGCGGCGTCCTCGACAAGGTCGTCATCCCGATGTTCATCTCGCCGGTGGTCGGCCTGGTGGCCGGTTACCTGGTGATGTGCGCGATCCTGTGGATGTTCCGCAAGGCCAACCCGCACAAGGCCAAGCGCGGTTTCCGCATCGCGCAGACGGTGTCGGCGGCCGGCATGGCCCTCGGTCACGGTCTTCAGGACGCGCAGAAGACGATGGGCATCGTGGTGATGGCCCTGGTCATCGCCGACGTGCAGCAGGCCGGCGACGACATCCCGGTGTGGGTGAAGATCGCCTGCGCCGTGATGCTCTCGCTCGGTACGTACGCGGGCGGCTGGCGCATCATGCGGACCCTCGGCCGGAAGATCATCGAGCTGGACCCGCCGCAGGGCTTCGCGGCGGAGACGACCGGCGCGTCGATCATGTTCGGCTCGGCGTTCCTCTTCCACGCGCCGATCTCGACGACCCATGTCATCACCTCCGCGATCATGGGTGTGGGGGCGACCAAGCGGGTCAACGCCGTGCGGTGGGGCGTCGCCAAGAACATCATCCTCGGCTGGTTCATCACCATGCCGGCGGCGGCGCTGGTCGCCGCGGCGAGCTACTTCGTGGTGCAGCTGTTCTTCGGCTGAGGCGGGGCGGCCCGTCGGCGTTCTGCTGGGGGTCCGGGGGTTATCCCCCGGGGGACGCGGTATCACCATGCCGGCGGCGGCGCTGGTCGCCGCGGCGAGCTACTTCGTGGTGCAGCTGTTCTTCGGCCGACGCCTTCGACGGGCGGCGCCCTTGTCGGGCGACGCCCTCGCCGTATGGCCGGAAATGATCGGGCCCGGCTCCCCTGGGGGGAAGCCGGGCCCTTCGTCGTACGGTGGCACCGCCATGCAGCACCGCAGACGAGTCGGGGGGTCCGAGGTCTAGCCGAAGCGGCCGGAGATGTAGTCCTCGGTCGCCTGGACGCTCGGGTTGGAGAAGATGCGCTCGGTGTCGTCCAGCTCGATCAGCTTGCCGGGCTGGCCGACGGCCGCCAGGTTGAAGAAGGCCGTACGGTCCGAGACGCGGGCCGCCTGCTGCATGTTGTGCGTCACGATGACGATCGTGAAGCGCTCCTTCAGCTCGCCGATGAGGTCCTCGATCGCCAGCGTCGAGATCGGGTCGAGGGCCGAGCAGGGCTCGTCCATCAGCAGGACGTCGGGCTCGACCGCGATGGCGCGGGCGATGCACAGACGCTGCTGCTGACCGCCGGAGAGGCCGGAGCCCGGCTTGTTCAGGCGGTCCTTGACCTCGTTCCAGAGGTTGGCGCCCTTGAGGGACTTCTCGACGATCTCGTTGAGCTGCGACTTCTTGTACGTGCCGTTGAGCCGCAGGCCCGCCGCCACGTTGTCGAAGATCGACATGGTGGGGAAGGGGTTGGGGCGCTGGAAGACCATGCCGACCGTACGGCGCACGGCGACCGGGTCGACGTGGGTGCCGTACAGGTTCTCGTCGTCCAGCATCACCTTGCCCTCGACGCGGCCGCCGGGGGTGACCTCGTGCATCCGGTTCAGGGTGCGCAGGAAGGTGGACTTGCCGCAGCCGGAGGGGCCGATGAAGGCCGTCACGGAGCGGGGCTCGACGGTCATGGAGATGTCGTCGATCGCCTTGTGGGCGCCGTAGTACGCGGAGAGGCCGCTGACGTCGATTCGCTTGGCCATATCAATTCACTTCCAGAGGTGACCGCGGTCAGCGGCCGGTCTTGGGGGCCTTCCAGCGGGCGATGCCGCGGGCCACCAGGTTGAGGATCATGACGAAGGCGATCAGGACGAGCGCCGCGGCCCAGGCACGGGCGACGGCGGCGTCGGTGCCGACCGCGTACTGCTCGTACACGTAGAGCGGCAGGGAGGACTGAGCGCCTTCGAAGGGGTTCGGGTTGATGAGCTTCGTACCGAACACGAGGAGCAGGACCGGGGCCGTCTCACCGGTGATGCGGGCGACCGCGAGCATGACGCCCGTGGTGATGCCGCCGATCGCGGTGGGCAGGACCACCTTCAGGATGGTGCGCCACTTGGGGATGCCGAGGGCGAGGGAGGCCTCGCGGAGCTCGTTCGGGACGAGCTTGAGCATCTCCTCGGTGGAGCGGACCACGACCGGCATCATCAGGATGGCGAGGGCCATCGCGCCGGCGAAACCGGAGGGGCCGAAGCCCAGCATCAGGTTCCAGGTGGCGAGGATGAAGAGGCCGGCGACGATCGACGGGATGCCCGTCATGACGTCGACGAAGAAGGTGACGGCCTGGGCCAGCCTGCCGCCGCCGTACTCGACGAGGTAGACGGCGGTGAGGAGGCCGATCGGGGCGGCGATCACGGTCGCGATGGCGACCTGCTCGATGGTGCCGAGCAGCGCGTGGTAGACGCCGCCGCCGGCCTCGGCGTCGAGGACGCCGTTCATCGAGTGGGTGAGGAAGTACCCGTCGAGGACTTCCATGCCCTTGCTGATCGTGACCCAGGCGAGGGAGAGCAGCGGGACGACGGCGAGGACGAAGCAGACCCAGACGAGGCTGGTGGCGACGCGGTCCTTGGCCTGGCGGCTGCCCTCGACCTTGGTGGTCAGCGCGTACGTGACGAGGACGAAGAGCAGCGCGGCGATCATGCCCCACTGGATCCGGCTGTGCCAGCCGGCGGCGACGCCGATGCCGATGCCCGCCGCGATGGAGCCGGCGGCGACGGCGGCCGGGGTCCAGCGGGGGAGGCGGGCGCTGGAGAGCGTTCCCGTGCGCTTGACCGTCGTGACCGGACGGTCCTGTATGGCGTGGCTCATGCCGCGGCCCCCGAGTACTCCTTGCGGCGGCCGATGATCCAGCGGGCGGCGCCGTTGACCAGCAGGGTGATGGCGAAGAGGACGAGACCGGACGCGATCAGGGCGTCCCGGCCGAACTCGTTGGCCTCGTTGAACTTGGCGGCGATGTTCTGCGCGAACGTGCCGCCGCCCGGGTCGAGCAGGTGGCCCGAGATGAGGAAGCTGGGGGAGAGGACCACGGCGACGGCCATGGTCTCGCCGAGTGCGCGGCCGAGGCCCAGCATGGAGGCGGAGATGATGCCGGAGCGGCCGAAGGGCAGCACCGACATGCGGATGACCTCCCAGCGCGTGGCGCCGAGGGCGAGCGCGGCCTCCTCGTGCATCTTCGGGGCCTGGAGGAAGACCTCGCGGCTGACGTTGGTGATGATCGGCAGGATCATGATCGCCAGCAGGATGCCCACGGTGAAGAGGTTGCGGGCGGGGCCGTCGTTGGCCTTGTCGAAGATGTACGTCCAGCCGAAGTACTCGTTCAGCCACTTGTTGAGGCCGTCGAGGTACGGGACGAGGAAGATCGCGCCCCAGAGGCCGTAGATGATGCTGGGCACGGCGGCGAGCAGGTCGACGACGTACGCGAGCGGCTTCGCCAGCCTGCGCGGGGCGTAGTGCGAGATGAAGAGGGCGATCCCGATCGCGACCGGCACGGCGATGGCCATGGCGATGATCGAGGAGACGACCGTGCCGAAGGCGAGGACGGCGATGCCGAAGACCGGGGGGCTGCCGGCCGGGTTCCACTCGAAGGTGGTGAAGAAGTTCGTGCTGTCCTTCGAGATCGCGAGGACGGCGCGGTAGGTGAGGAAGCCGGCGATCGCGGCCATGATCACGAGAAGGGTGATGCCGGAGCCGCGGGACAGACCGCTGAAGACGCGGTCTCCGGGGCGGGACGCGCTCTTGGCGCTCCGGCTCCTCTGTATGTCTGGTGTGGTGGTAGCCATCTGCTTCTCCGGTCTGCGGGGCCCTACGGACGTACGGGCTCCTGGCGGCGGTGCACCGGATGCCGGGTCCGGCCCCCGGTGGGGGGCCGGACCCGGCCGCGGGTCAGGACAGGGTGGGGACGATCGCGCGGACCTTCGCGGCGATCTCGGCCGGGAGCGGGGCGTAGCCGGCCTCGGCGAGGACCTTCTGGCCCTCCTCGCTCACGGTGTAGTTGAGGAAGGCCTTCAGGGTCGGCAGGGTCTCCGCCTTGTTGCCCTTGTCGCAGGCGATCTCGTAGGTGACGAGGACGATCGGGTAGGCGCCCTCGGCCTTCGTCGCGTAGTCGAGGGAGAGGGCGACGTCGCTGCCGGTGCCCTTGACCTTGGCGGCGGCGATGGCCTTCGAGGCGTTCTCCGAGGAGGCGGCGACGGGGGCGGCGGCACCGGTGTTGATGCTGACGGTGGAGATGTTGTTCGCGGTGGCGTACGAGAGCTCGAAGTAGCCGATGGAGCCCTCGGCGTCCTTCACCGCGGTGGCGACACCGGAGGAGCCGTTGGCGGCCTGGCCGCCCTGGGCGGGCCACGACTTCGACTTCGGGTCGTGCTTCCAGTCGGCGGCGGCCGCGGTGGAGAGGTACTTGCCCAGGTTCTGGGTGGTGCCCGACTCGTCCGAGCGGTGGAAGGCCTGGATGCCGCTGTCGGGGAGCTTGGCGCCCGGGTTCAGCTTGGCGATCGCCGGGTCGTTCCACTTGGTGATCTTGTTGTCGAAGATCTTGGCGATGGTGGCGGCGTCGAGGACCAGGTTGTCCACGCCCTCCAGCTTGTAGCCGATGGCGATGGGGCCGCCGACCATGGGCAGGTTGACGCCCTTGCCGGTCTTGCAGATCTTCGCCGACTCGGCGACCTCTTCCTCCTTCAGGGCGGAGTCGGAGCCCGCGAAGGCGACCTGGCCCTGGTTGAACTTGGTGATGCCGCCGCCGGAGCCGATGGCCTGGTAGTTGATCTCGACACCGGAGCACGCGGCCTGGAAGTTCTTGACCCAGAGGTCCATCGCGTTCTTCTGCGCGCTGGAGCCGGCGGCGAGGAGCTGGCCCTTGGCGCCCTCGCAGGCGATGTTCGAGGCGGCGGCGGAGGTCTTGGTGCCGCCTTCCTTGGCCGGAGTCTCCGTGTTGTTGTCCGAGCCACACGCCGAGAGGACGAGCGCACCGGAGACGACGAGGGCACCGATCGCGGAGGCGCGAAGCCCGTTCTTGCGCGAAAGCTTCACTTTCGGGTGTTCCTTCCAGAAGCCGCCCTTGTCGCGGACCGTGTGTCCCGAACGTTCTACGGCGGCGTGTGTCGGTTGGCGGTGCGTTGCTGTGCTCTGTGCACCGTGTAAGGCCGAAATTAGGCAGAACAGGTGAAGCGGTCGACGGGACAGAGTGAACGGAAAGTGAACCGTGCCGGAAGGCCGGGTGCGCGGCACCGGCGCGTGGGGACGCGCCGGGTGGCTAGCCCGCCGTCGTCGCCGTGAGGGCGTTCAGGAGGTCGCGGTCCCGCGACTGGGTGAGGCGGAGGCGGGCCGCCGTGGGCGGGAGCCAGACCAGCCGGTCGACCTCGCGGTTCGGGGTGAACGTGCCGCCGAGGGCGCGGGCCGCCCAGTACTCGACCTCTTTCGGGCGCCCGTCCACCGTGTAGCGGACCGTCGGCAGGCGCGCGCCGAGGGAGCAGGTCTGGCCGGTCTCCTCCAGGATCTCGCGCAGCGCGCAGGCCTCCGCCGACTCGTTCCGCTTCCGCTTTCCCTTCGGATGGGACCAATCGTCGTACTTCGGCCGATGGACGAGTGCGATCTCGATGCCGTGGCCGGAAAGCGCCGGGCGCCACAGGACGCAGCCGGCGGCGCGGACGGGGTTCCGGCGCTCCCCGCTGCTCATGGCACCGGCGCCGTTGTTCTGTGCCAGGCGTGTTGGAAGGCGAAGCGGGAGGCTTCTACCTCGTGGCGTTGGTCGGCGTGGAGGACGCCGAGGGCGTAGGCGGTCGCCGGGGCGATGCGGGGGGTGCGGGCCGCGGTGGCGGCGGCCGCGGCGGCTTCCGCGGCGTCGCGGTGGCGTTCCAGGGCCCGGGCGGCCTCGAAGAGGACGGGGTCGGGTTCGCCCGCGGTGTGCAGGGCCTCGGCGGCGTAGCGGTGCAGCCGGAGGAGGAGCCGGGTCTGGTGCCAGGGGGCGTCCTGGGCCTCTCCGGTGGCGAGGGCCAGGGCGTCGGCGTTGTACGGGTGGCCGGCCCGGGTCAGCGGGAGGGCGGCGACCGCGTCCAGGAGGCGGCGTTCGGCGACGGCCGCGGGGGCGTCCAGGACCTCGGCGGCGGGGGCGGCGCCGACGGGGCCGAGCGGGACCTCGGAGGCGAGGAG
Source organism: Streptomyces sp. adm13(2018) (assembly GCF_008042145.1). Taxonomy (GTDB): domain Bacteria; phylum Actinomycetota; class Actinomycetes; order Streptomycetales; family Streptomycetaceae; genus Streptomyces. The sequence continues at coordinate 224,391 of NZ_RDBH01000114.1, read as the reverse complement.
GGCGACGGCGTCGGCGACGGCGTGGAACCGGGCCGAGCCCAGTGCCTGGAGGGAGGCCGAGTGGGCGCGGGTCCGGGCCAGGGTGAGCTGGCGTTCCAGGAGGGCGCCGGCGCGGGCGGCGCCGACGGTGAGGCCGGTGGTCTCGCCGCCGCGGGCGGCGGGGACGGGACCGTGGTGGGCCCCGCCGGTGCCGTTCGACAGGCGGGACAGTGCGTCCACGAGCCGGACGAGCCGCGAGGTGCAGGCGTGTTCGAGGGCGAGGGTGCCGGAGAGCCAGGCGAGTTCGGTGCGCAGCTGGTCGGCCCAGGCCGGGTCGAGCAGGGGCCGGAAGGTGTGGAGCGTTCCGCTGATGCGGCGGGCGGCGCCGCGGAGCGTGCGGGCCGCCTCCTCCGCTCCGGCCGTGTCGGAGCCGCTCTCGCCGTGGAGCCGGAGGCCGCGGAGGAAGTCCGCGGCCCGGGCGTGCAGGTAGGGGGCCAGGACCTCGCCCGCCGAGATGTCCTGCGACTGGTCAGGGTTGTGCACGCCGGCGCCTCCGCGCGTCGATGAGCATCTCCTGGACGTGCCGGAGCGGTCGGCCGTCGGGGTCGGTCGCGTGCCGCGTCCAGTTCCCGTCGGGGCCGAGGTGCCAGGAGGAGGTGGTGTCGGACATCCCGGTCTCCAGGAGCCGGGTGAGTGCGGCCCGGTGCCCCGGGTCGGAGACCCGTACGAGGGCCTCGATCCGGCGGTCCAGGTTGCGGTGCATCATGTCGGCGCTGCCGAACCACACCTCGGGTTCGCCGCCGTTGCCGAAGGCGAAGATCCGGGAGTGCTCCAGGAAGCGGCCGAGGATCGAGCGGACCCGGATGTTCTCCGAGAGGCCGGTGACGCCGGGGCGGACGGCGCAGATGCCGCGGACCCAGATGTCGACCGGGACGCCGGCCCGCGAGGCCTGGTAGCAGGCGTCGATGACGGCCTCGTCGACCATCGAGTTGACCTTGATCCGGACGTACGCGGGCCGGCCGGCGCGGTGGTGGGCGATCTCCTTGGTGATGCGGGAGACGAGCCCGTCGCGCAGCGACTTCGGGGCGGTGAGCAGCCGGCGGTAGGTCTCGCGGCGGGAGTAGCCGGAGAGCCGGTTGAAGAGGTCGGAGAGGTCCGCGCCGACCTGCGGGTCGGCGGTGAGCAGGCCGAGGTCCTCGTAGAGGCGGGCCGTCTTGGGGTGGTAGTTGCCGGTGCCGACGTGGGAGTAGCGGCGCAGCAGCTCGCCCTCCTGGCGTACGACGAGCGACAGCTTGCAGTGGGTCTTGAGGCCGACGAGGCCGTAGACGACGTGGCAGCCGGCCTCCTCCAGCTTGCGGGCCCACTTGATGTTGGCCTGTTCGTCGAAGCGGGCCTTGATCTCGACGAGGACGAGGACCTGCTTGCCGGACTCGGCGGCGTCGATGAGGGCGTCGACTATCGGGGAGTCGCCGGAGGTCCGGTACAGCGTCTGCTTGATCGCGAGGACGTCGGGGTCGGCGGCGGCCTGCTCCAGGAAGGCCTGTACGGACGTGGAGAAGGAGTCGTACGGGTGGTGGAGGAGGACGTCCCGTTCGCGGAGGGCCGCGAAGATGTCCGGCGCGGACGCGGACTCGACCTCGGCGAGGTCGCGGTGGGTGCCGGCGACGAACTTGGGGTACTTGAGTTCCGGCCGGTCCTGCCCGGAGATGCCGAAGAGGCCGGTGAGGTCGAGGGGGCCGGGCAGCGGGTAGACCTCGGCGTCGGAGACCTTCAGTTCGCGGACGAGCAGGTCGAGGACGTACGGGTCGATGGACTCCTCGACCTCCAGGCGCACCGGCGGGCCGAAGCGGCGGCGCATGAGTTCCTTCTCCAGGGCCTGGAGCAGGTTCTCGGCGTCGTCCTCCTCGACCTCCAGGTCCTCGTTCCTGGTGACCCGGAACATGTGGTGGGCCAGCACCTCCATGCCGGGGAACAGCTCCTCCAGGTGGGCCGCGATCACGTCCTCCAGGGGCACGTACCGCTGCGGGGAGGCCTCCAGGAAGCGGGAGAGCAGCGGCGGGACCTTGACGCGCGCGAAGTGGCGGTGGCCGCTGACCGGGTTGCGTACGACCACGGCGAGGTTCATGACGGCGGCCATGGCCAGGGCCGCCCGGGGGGTCAGCGCCCGCGTCGACACCGAGGTGGCGATGGCGTTGGCCGAGTCGTGGAAGCCGTTGGTATAGGTGAAGCCGAGCGCGACACCGATGGTCACGATCAGAGCAAAGG
>NZ_RDBH01000114.1:190835-222047 GCF_008042145.1 Streptomyces sp. adm13(2018) | reverse complement strand
GGTGAGGACGGGGAAGATCTGCTGCCGGAACAGGGTGAAGAGCCGGGCCTGCTCCTTCTCGGTGAGTTCGGGCCAGCGGATGAGGTGGATGCCCTCGTCGGCGAGGGCCGGGGCGACGTCCTGCTGGAAGCAGGCGGCGTGCCGGGCCATGAGTTCGCGCGAGCGGGTCCAGATCAGGTCGAGGACCTCGCGGGGCTGGAGGCCGGAGGCGGAGCGGGTGGCGACGCCGGTGGCGATGCGGCGCTTGAGGCCGGCGACCCGGACCATGAAGAACTCGTCGAGGTTGGAGGCGAAGATCGCGAGGAAGTTGGCCCGTTCGAGGAGGGGTGTGGTGGGGTCCTCGGCCAGTTCGAGGACGCGCTCGTTGAAGGCGAGCCAGCTGCGTTCGCGGTCGAGGAAGCGTCCCTGCGGCAGTTCGTCGCCGAGGTGGCCGTCGTCCTCGTAGGTGTCCGGGTCGGCGTCGAGGTCCGCCTCGATGTCGGTCACGACGGCTCCGTTGATCACCTGCGCGCGGCGCGGGGCTATGGAGTCGGCGGTCTGCGCGGCGGGCGACGGGGCGGACTGCGGGGCGGAGGACTGGACCGGGACCTCGGCGGGCTGCTGGCTCATGGCCCCATTCTTCCGCGCGAAGGGGTGGTCGGGCGCGTCGGAGCGGGCCGTGGGGGAGGGAAGTCTCCCTTTGGGGAGGGCCGCCCGGCCGGGCGCCCTTTGGGGAGGGCCGCCCGGCCGGGCGGGGTCACGGAGCGCTTCATTGCGTGAGCGTCGCAAGCGCGTCTGAATGGCCGGTAACGACGACATGACGTACGGGAATCGAGGGCGGGGCCGTGTGCGGGCCCCGCCCCGGATCGTTTGAATGTTTTACGGGTGTCGGCGGGTCTCCGGGCGTGCCGGTGCGTCCCTACGGGTGGCGGGCGCGCAGGACGCGGAAGGCGGCGTAGGCCGCGAGGGCGGCGAGGGCGAGCAGGATGCCGGTCTCGATGAGCTGGGTGGGCCAGAAGTGTGACTGGGGGTGGTAGTCGACGTACTGGGCGGCGATCGGCTCGTCGGGGCGGCAGGCGGCGCCGGGCGGGTTGTCGGGGGTGCAGAACCAGCCGGACAGACGCTTGCCGGAGACGCCGATCAGTCCTTGGTCGACGAGCATCCCGTTGTCGGGTGCGAAGACGACGGAGGCGTCCTTCTCGGCCGGTCCGGTGACCGTCTCGACGGCCAGGAAGTCCCAGCGGAAGGCGCCGAGGACGAGCAGGGCGAGGCCGACGATCCCGCCCGTGACGGCCATGGCGACCACCGTGCGGTGGACCAGCTGGCCGACGAGGGCGCCGACGGCGACGGCGAACAGGACGTACCCGACGAGCACGACGCCGGCCGCGTCGTACGGGCCGAGGTCCGCCCAGTGGAAGCCCCAGGAGTCCGAGACCCGTGTCCAGCCGAGCCGGTAGACGGCGATCAGGGCGAGCGTGGCGGCGACGGCGACGGCGGTCGCCAGGGCGAGCTTGGAGCGCAGCCAGGCCGTCGGGCCGATCGACTGGGTGAGTGCCAGCTTGTACGTCCCCGACTCGAACTCGCGGGCGATCAGCGGGCCGGCGACGAACGCGCCGACGAGCAGCGGCAGCGCGATCATGCCGTAGGAGAGCTGTTCCAGGGCCCCGCGGAGCATGTCGTAGCCGAGGCGTTGCTCGTACGGGAACGATCCCGAGGTCCGTTCCTGGGCGTCCCAGATCCGCAGGGCGCCGACCACGGCGAGCGACGCGGCCACCGCGGCTCCGGTGAGCCAGAGTGTGCGCCGGTACTGGCGGACCGTCACCCAGGCGGGGCCCTTCAGGGCGAGGGTGCTCATGCCGGGGCTCCTTCGGTGGTGCGGAGGTGGGCGAGGAGGAGGTCCTCCAGGGAGGGGTCCCTCGCCTCCCAGGGGCCTTCGAGAGGGCCCTCGCGGCGGATCAGGGCGGTGAGTTGACGGCCCGTCGTGCGGGACTCGACGACCGTGTGCGGGGCGAGGTCGGCGACCGGGCCGGTGAGCAGGGTGTGGGCGGCGAGGAGTTCGTCGACGGGTCCGTCGAGGCGGATCCGGCCGCCGTCGAGCAGCAGGAGGTGGTCGCAGGCGCCCTCCAGCTCGGTGAGGATGTGGGAGGACATGACGACGGTGGTGCCGCGTTCGGCGGCGTCGGCCATGAGCAGGCCCATGAGCTGGTGCCGGGCGAGCGGGTCGAGGTCGGCCATCGGCTCGTCGAGGAGCAGCAGTTCGGGGCGCTTGCCGAGGGCGAGCGCGAGGGCGACGCGGGTGCGCCGGCCGCCGGAGAGGGTCCGTATCAGGGCCTTGGGGTCGAGGGTGTCGGCGAGGGCGCGCCGGGCGGCGGCGTCGTCCCAGCGGTCCGGGTTGAGTTCGCGGCCCATGCGCAGGGTGTCGGCGACGGTGAGCCGGGGGTGGAGCGGCTTGTCCTGGGCGACGTAGGCGAGGTGTTCGCGGGCCGGGGCCTTGAGGGTGCCCTCGGTGGGGCGCAGGAGCCCGGCGGCGAGGGCGAGGAGGGTGGACTTGCCGGCGCCGTTGGGGCCGACGAGGGCACAGACCCGGCCGGCGGGGAGGGCGAAGGCGCATCCCCGCAGGGCCCAGCCGTGTCGTCCCCCGTATGACTTGCCCAGGAGATCGGCCTCCAGCGCGATGCCGTCTCTCGTCATGCGTCGTCCCCCTCGAAGTGTTCCTTGAGTACGGATGTGAACAGTGCGGCCACGTCCTCGCGGTCCAGGCCCGCGGTGCGGGCGCGGCGGGCCCAGTCGGCGAGTTCGCCGCGCAGGGGCGAGTCGGCCGGTCCGGTGCCGAGCGTGGCGCGGACGAAGGTGCCGAGGCCGCGGCGGGCCTCGACGAGGCCTTCGCGTTCGAGCTCGCGGTAGGCCTTGAGGACCGTGTTGGGGTTGATGGCCGTCGCTTCGACGACCTCGCGTGCGGTGGGCAGTCGGTCACCGGGCTCCAGGAAGCCCATCCGGAGGGCCTGTTTCGTCTGCTGGACGATCTGGAGGTAGGTGGCGACGCCGCTGCGCCGGTCGATGCGGTACTCGACCACGATCTCTTCCACCACCCTTTCACTAATCAAGTAGTGAAAGGGTGGTGTAAAGGAGGGGGCGGTGTCAACCGCCCCCTTCCGTAAGGGAGTCAGGACTCCGTGCGCAGGGGAGTCAGGACTCCGTGCGGTACATCAGGTCCACCTCGTGGGTGGCGAAGCCCAGGCGTTCGTAGACCGTGACCGCCGCCGTGTTGTCGGCGTCCACGTACAGCATCGCCGTCGGCAGGCCCTGGGCCGCCAGGTGGCGCAGGCCCGTCGCGGTGAGGGCCTTGCCGAGGCCGCCGCCCTGGGCGTCGGGCAGGATGCCGACCACGTACACCTCGCCGAGCTGCTCCTCGGCGTGCGTCTTCGTCCAGTGGAAGCCGATCAGCCGGCCGTCCTTCTCCGCGAGGAAGAAGCCCTTCGGGTCGAACCACGGCTCGGCGGTCCGGTCGTCCAGGTCCCGCTGGGTGAGCGAGCCCTGCTCCGGGTGGTGGGCGAACGCCGCGGAGTTGACGGCCAGCCAGGCCGCGTCGTCCTGGCCGGGGACGAAGGTGCGGACCGTGACGCCCTCGGGGTACACCGGCTCCGGGATGTCGAGCGGGTTCAGGGAGCGGCGGAGCTGGCGCAGTTCGCGGAAGAGCGTCAGGCCGAGGACCTGGGCGAGGTGCCGGGCGGCGGACTTCCCGCCGTGCGCCCAGACGCGCAGCCGCTTGCCGGACGCGCCGAGCAGGGCGGTGCCCAGGGCCCGGCCGTGGCCGCGGCCGCGGTGGCCGGGGTGGACCACCAGCTCGGCGGCCGGGGCCTCGATGGGGTCGGTCTCCTCCAGCTGGGCGTAGCCGTAGAGCCGGGGGCCGACGGTGAGGAGGAAGTGCCGCACGCCCTCGCGGCCGCCGTGCCGGAGGTAGAGCCTGCCCTGCTCGGAGACGGCGTGCACGCCGTCGGAGCGGTCCGCGGCCTCCAGCAGCTCCAGTACGTCCTGGATCTGCTCGGGCGTGAGCGCGTCGTAGGTGTGGATCTGCCGTCCGGGTTCGAGGGCCGGCGCCGCGTCGGAAGTCATGGACCCGAGCCTACGGTGAGGCGTGGCCGCCCCGGGGAAAGCCGACGGCAACTGTCTCGTAACCCGCTACCCCCTGTTGCGCTACGCGCGTTGACTCTAGGCTTCGCTGGCACGTCAGCAGTCGAGTGGCGCACCGGAACGGGCGCGGGGACAGGGGAGCGATGGCAGCGACATCCAAGAAGAAGAGGACGGCCGGGCGGATTCTCGCCGTCGGCGCGGGGCTCGCCACCGTCGGCGCGCTCGTCGCCGCACTGCCCGCGGGCGCCTCCGGCACCAGGGGCGGCAGCGACCACGGGCGGTACGTCGACGTCCAGCTGCTCTCCTTCAACGACCTGCACGGCAACCTGGAGCCGCCGACCGGCTCCGCGGGCCGGCTGACCCACCTCAAAGAAGACGGCACGACCGAGACCATCAACGACGTCGGCGGCGTCGAGTACCTGGCCACGCACCTGCGGCAGGCCCGCGAGGGCAACCGGTACTCCATCACCGCGGCCGCCGGCGACATGGTCGGCGCCTCCCCGCTCGTCTCCGGCCTCTTCCACGACGAGCCGACCATCGAGGCGCTCAACCGCCTGAAGCTCGACGTCACCTCGGTGGGCAACCACGAGTTCGACGAGGGCGCCAAGGAGCTGGCCCGCATCCAGAACGGCGGCTGCCACCCGACCGAGGGCTGCTTCGAGAAGGGCAAGCGGTTCCGCGGCGCGGACTTCCCGTACCTCGCCGCCAACGTGACGAAGGAGAAGAACGGCAAGCCGCTGCTCGACCCGTACTTCATCTGGGAGCGCAACGGCGTCAAGATCGGCTTCATCGGCGTGACCCTGGAGGGCACCGCCAACATCGTCTCCGCCGAGGGCATCAAGGGCCTGAAGTTCGGCGACGAGGTCGAGACGATCAACAAGTACACCAAGGTGCTGGAGCGCAAGGGCGTCAAGTCGATCGTCGCCCTGCTGCACGAGGGCGGTCTGCCGGCCTCGGGCGCGTACAACTACGACTGCGACAGCCCGGGTCCCGGCAACGGCATCTCGGGCCCGATCGTGGACATCGCGAAGAACGTCAGCCCGCAGGTCGACGCCCTGGTCACCGGCCACACCCACCAGGCGTACGCGTGCACCGTCCCGGACCCGGCGGGCAAGCCGCGCACGGTCACCTCGGCGGCCTCGTTCGGCCGGCTCTTCACCGACACGACGCTCACCTACGACCGTCGTACGAAGGACATCGTCCGGACGGCCGTCTCCTCCGCGAACCACGTCGTCACCCGTGACGTGCCCAAGGCCCGGGACATGACCCGGCTGATCACCCGCTGGAACGCGCTGGCGGCCCCGATCGCGAGCCGTCCCGTCGGCTACATCGCCGCCGACATCGACAATCCCCTCGACGCGACGGCGTACGAGAAGCCGCTGGGCAACCTGATCGCCGACGCGCAGCTGGAGGGCATGGCCCCGGCCGACAAGGGTGGCGCGCAGCTGGCCCTGATGAACCCGGGCGGCGTCCGCGCGCCGCTGGTCCACAAGGCGTCCGGCGCCGAGGGCGACGGCGTGGTGACCTACGGCGAGGCGTACACCGTCCAGCCGTTCACCAACATGATGACGGCGGTCGACCTGACCGGCGCCCAGCTCCTCACCACGCTCCAGCAGCAGGTCAGCGGCGCCAACCAGGCCGCCCCGAAGATCCTCCAGGTCTCGAAGAACCTCACCTACACCCTGGACCTCACCAAGACCGGCGCCGACCGGATCGTGACGTCCTCGGTGAAGCTGAACGGCGCGCCGATCGACCTCTCGAAGACCTACCGGGTCGCGATGAACGAGTTCCTGGCCGGCGGCGGTGACGGCTTCGCCGTCCTGAAGGAGCACAAGAACAAGCTGGTCGGCGCGTCCGACCTGGACGTGTTCACCGCCTACCTGGCGGCGCACTCCACCCCGGCCGCCCCGCTGGCCCCGCCGGCGACGGGCCGGATCACGGTCGTGAAGTAATCCCGCATGCACTCCTGAGGGGGCGGTGGGCCGTTCGACGGTCCGCCGCCCCTTCGTCGTCCGCGGCTCCTCGTCGTCCGCCGCCCCCTTCCCGTCGTACGGGGACACCGCACCCTGGCGCGGTCTGACGCGTACACGCCATACTCCGCGCATGGACCGTAGAAGCTTTCTCGCGGGAGCCGCGGCGGCCGGTGCCGTCCTCCTGGTCGGCGCCCCCTCGGCCCGGGCGGCCACGACCCGGGACTGGATGGCCGGCCACGGCGACCCCACCCCGCTCCAGAAGCTCACCATTCCCGGCACCCACGACTCCGGCGCCCGCTTCGGCGGCCCGTGGTCCGAGTGCCAGAACACCACCGTCGCCCAGCAGCTCGACTCCGGAATCCGCTTCCTCGACGTACGCTGCCGGGTCACCGGCGGCTCCTTCGCCATCCACCACGGCGCCTCGTACCAGCAGGCGATGTTCGGCGACGTCCTCGTCGCCTGCCGCGCGTTCCTGGCCGCCCACCCCTCCGAGACCGTCCTGATGCGGGTCAAGCAGGAGTACTCCACCGACTCCGACGCGACCTTCCGCGCCGTCTTCGACGACTACCTCGACAACCGAGGCTGGCGCCCGCTGTTCCGCATCGGCGACACCGTCCCCACCCTCGGCCAGGCCCGCGGCAGGATCGTCCTCATCGCCGACAACGGCGGACTGCCCGGCCTCAAGTGGTGGGACGGCGGAGCCATCGCGCTCCAGGACGACTGGAACGCCCTGCCCAACGCCAAGTACCCCAAGGTCGAGGCCCACTACCGCCAGGCCGTCGAGCAGCCCGGCAGGCTGTACATCAACTTCGTCAGCACCTCCGCGTCCCTGCCGCCCCGCTGGAACTCCGACAACCTCAACCCCCGCGTCCACGCCTTCCTCGACGGCACGGCGAACACCTGGAAGGGCCTCGGCATCACCGTCCTGGACTACCCGAACACCCGCTCAGGACTCGTCGAGTCCCTCATCCGCCACAACTGACGGCGGCGGGGTCGGCGCACCCGGCAGCCGGAGCGTCGCCACCGTGCCGGCCCCCCGGGCCGCCGGCGTCAGCGCGACCGTGCCGCCCGCCTGGTGGACCGTACGGGCCACGATCGAGAGCCCCAGCCCCGAACCCGGCAGACTGCGCGCCGACGGGGACCGCCAGAAGCGGTCGAAGACGTGCGGGAGCTCCTCCGGCGGAATGCCCGGACCCTGGTCCCGGACCGTCAGCTCGCCGCGCATCAGCGTCACCTCGACCGTGCCCCGGCGCGGCGAGAACTTCACCGCGTTGTCCAGGACGTTCACCAGCGCCCGCTCCAGCGCGGCCGGCTCCGCCCGCACGTACCAGGGCGCCAGATCCGTCACGAACGTCAGCTCGGGACCGCGCAGCCGCGCCCGGTCCAGGGCCGCCCGCAGGATCGTGTGCAGCGGGACCACCTCCAGGGGCCCCTGCTGCGCCGCGTCCGGGCGGGCCAGCTCCTGGAGGTCGCCGATGAGCGCCGCCAGCTCCGTCATCTGCGCCTTCACCGATGCCATCAGGGCCCGCCGGTCCTCCGGCGGGATCGCCCGCCCCGTCTCCTCGCTCCGCGCGAGCAGCTCCACGTTCGTCCGGAGCGAGGTCAGCGGCGTACGGAGCTCGTGACCGGCGTCCGCGATCAGCTGCGCCTGCCGGTCGCGGGAGGTCGCGAGCGCCGCCGTCATCGCGTTGAACGACCGCGACAGCCGGGCGATCTCGTCCTCGCCCTCGGCCGGGATCCGCACGGTCAGGTCCTCGGTCGCGGCCACGTGCTCGACCGCCCCGGTCAGCCGGTCCACCGGCTCCAGACCGGTCCGCGCCACCCACAGACCGGCCGCGCCCGCTCCCACGACCCCGATCCCCGAGACGAGCAGCAGCACCCAGGCGAGCGTGGACATCGAGCGGTCGATCTCGTCCAGCGGACGGGCGACCGAGACGGCCACCGGCTGGTTCCCGATCACCACGGGATACGAGTACACCCGCATCTCCGTGCCGTTCAGGGCGTTCGTGGTGTGCAGCGCGAACGGCTGCTGACCCCGCGCCACCGCGAGGTCACCGGCCTGGGCCGGGATCGGCGAGGTGCCGAGCGTGCACAGGTCGCCCGTGGTGGTGACGATCTGCAGGGTCTGCGCCGGCCCCGCCGGGAACGGGCGGTTCCCGGACCCCGGCGCGCAGGAGCCGAGCAGCCGCTGCGCCTCGTCGTCGGTGATCCGGGTGTCGCGCAGCGAGGAGTCCAGCTCCGCCTCCAGCTGCGCCCGCGTCACGAACCAGCAGGCCAGCGAGACCGCCGCGACCGCCACCGCGACCGCCGTCGCGGTCAGCAGCGCCAGCCGGGACCGCAGCGGCCGCGACCGGAACCAGGCCAGGGGACGCCTCACTCCCCGCCCCCTCCGCGCAGCGCGTAGCCCACGCCCCGCACCGTGTGCACGAGACGCGGCTCGCCGCCCGCCTCCGTCTTGCGCCGCAGGTACATCACGTACACGTCCAGCGAGTTCGAGCTCGGCTCGAAGTCGAAGCCCCACACGGCCTTGAGGATCTGCTCCCGCGTCAGCACCTGCCGCGGGTGCGCCAGGAACATCTCCAGGAGCGTGAACTCGGTCCGGGTCAGCTCCACCGTCCGCCCGCCCCGGGTCACCTCGCGCGTCGCCAGGTCCATCCGCAGGTCCTCGAACGCCAGCACGTCGGCCTCGGCGGGCCCCGCGGCCGTCGCCGAGGCGTACGAGCTGCGCCGCAGCAGGGCCCGGATCCGGGCGAACAGCTCGTCCAGCTCGAACGGCTTCACGAGGTAGTCGTCGGCGCCCGCGTCGAGCCCGGTGACCCGGTCGCCGACCGTGTCGCGCGCCGTGAGCATCAGGATCGGCACGGTCGAGCCGCCGGCCCTGATCCGGCGGGCCGCGGTCAGCCCGTCCATGCGGGGCATCTGGACGTCGAGGACGACGAGATCGGGGGCGTACGACTCCATCCGGGCGAGCGCGTCGATCCCGTCCACGGCGTCCTGCGTCCCGTACCCCTCGAAGGCGAGGCTGCGGCGCAGCGCCTCCCGTACGGCGGGCTCGTCGTCGACGATGAGGATGCGCTCGGGCTCGTGTCGCTGGGCGGTCATGGGCTCAGCGTCGCACGCCGCCCCGTCGCCGGTCAGCTGTCGCCGCCCGCGCGCAGACCGTCCAGGTCGGCCTTCACCGTGTCGACCGGGATGGCGAATCCGAGACCGACGCTGCCGGCCGTCGAACCGCTCGAAGAACTGGGCGAATACATGGCGGAATTGATTCCGATGATCTCCCCCCGCATATTGATCAACGCGCCGCCGGAATTCCCCGGATTCAGCGAGGCGTCGGTCTGCAGCGCCTTGTACGTGGTCTTCGACGTGCCGGTGTCGCCGTTGAACCGCTGTCCGCCGAACTCGAACGGCCAGCCCTGCCGCGGGTCGTCCTGCTGGCCCTGCTGCCCGCCCCGGCCGGAGCCGTCGTCGTCCTTGGCGACGGTCACGTCCCGGTCGAGCGCGGAGACGATGCCGCTGGTGACGGTCCCGGTGAGGCCCTCGGGGGAGCCGATCGCGACGACCTGGTCGCCGACCCGCACCTTCGACGAGTCGCCGAGGGTCGCGGCCTTGAGGCCGGAGGCGCCCCGGAGCTTGATCAGGGCGAGGTCCTTGTCCGGGTCGGTGCCGACGACCTCCGCCGCGTAGGACTTGCCGTCGCTCAGCCGCACGCTGATCTCGGACGCGCCGGAGATCACGTGGTTGTTGGTGACGATCTCGCCGTCGGAGGTGATGATCACGCCCGAGCCGGTGGACTTGCCGGAGTTCGAACGCGCGGAGATCTCGACGATGGACGGGGAGACGGCCTCGGCGACGCCGGCGACCGTGCCCGCGCTGCCGGTGGAGACGTTGGTGCCGTTCACGTTCGCCGCGGCGGCCGCGGGGGAGTCCGAGCCGGCCTGCTGGACCAGCGTCGCCGTACCGCCGCCGATCGCGGCGGCCGCGATGGCCACGGCTGCCATGAGGCCGACCCCGCGCCGGGCGCGGCGGTGCGGGCCGGGGCCCGCGGCCGGTGCGGCGGCGGGGGCGCCCGCGGCGGCGTGCGGCGGGACGGGGGGACCCGACGGCGGTACGTGCCCGCCGGACGGCCAGACGGTGGTGCCGGGCTCGGTGACGATCGGCCGGGTGGCGGTCTGCTCGGCGCCCACCGGCGGCTGCGCCGGGGCGTAGGGGGGCCTCGGCGGGTACGGCGGGTAGTAGGGCTGCTGCGGCTGCTGCTCCTGGAAGTCCGTCATGGATCAGACTGTCGGCCGCCGAGATGAGAGCCGTCTGAGGAGCGGGTGAGAAGCCCGACAGAAGCCTGTATGCCCGAAATAAAGGCCTGCGGGTGGCCGACTGCCGCCGAGGCTCTCCGGGCGCCTGGAGCCGGGCCGGGCGTGGCCGGCACCCCGTACCGGCCGCCCGCCGCGCCCGGAGCATTACCGGCCGCCGTACCGGTCTCGGGTCAGTCCCCGTCGCAGCCGCAGGAGCGGCGGACGACCAGGGTCGACGGGAAGAGCTTCACGCGCTCCCGGCGCGAGCCCGCGACCCGGAGCGAGTCGTCGAGGACCAGGTCCACCGCCGCCCGCGCCATCGCCGGGCGGTCCGAGGAGATCGTGGTCAGCGGCGGGTCGGTGAGCGCCGCCTCCTTCACGTCGTCGAAGCCCGCGACCGCCAGCTCCGCCGGCACCTCGATGCGCAGCTCGCGCGCCGCCCGCAGGACGCCGAAGGCCTGGTCGTCGGTGGAGCAGAAGATGGCCGGCGGTCTGTCCGGGCCCGCAAGCAGCTTGAGGGCCACCTGGTACGCGTCGTAGCGGTTGTACGGGGCCTGGAAGAGCCGGCCCTCGATCGAGCGGCCCGCCTCCAGCATGGCCCGCCGCCAGCCCTCCTCGTGGTCGGCGACGGGGTCGCCGACGGCCGGGGTGTTCGGGATGCCGCCCATGCAGGCCACGTACGGGTGACCGTGCTCCAGGAGGTGCCGGGTGGCGAGCTGCGCGCCGCCGATGTCGTCGGTGACGACGGCCACGTCGTCGAGGGCCTCGGGCCGCTCGTGCAGCAGCACGACGCGCGCGTCCCAGGCCTCGATCTCGCTCGCGGCCCGCTCGCTCATGCCCTGGCTGACCAGGATCAGGCCGGAGACCCGCATGCCGAGGAAGGCCCGCAGGTAGTGGATCTCGCGCTCGTCGCGGTAGTCCGAGTTGCCGACCAGGACCATCTTCCCGCGCTCGGCGGCGGCCTGCTCGACCGCGTGCGCCATCTCGGCGAAGAAGGGCTGCCGGGCGTCCGGGACGATCATGCCTATGAGGTCCGTGCGCCGGGACGCCATGGCCTGCGCGACCCGGTCCGGGCGGTAGCCCAGTTCCTTGATCGCGGCGAGGACACGCTCGCGCGTGGCCGGGGCGACCGGCCGGGGTCCGTTGTTGATGACGTAGCTCACGACCGCGGTCGAAGTACCTGCCAGTCGAGCTACGTCATCCCGCGTCACCTTGGCCACGCGCGGCAGTCTACGCGGGGTGACCTACCTACCGGCAGGTCGCACCGTGGCATCTGCCACGTTCCGGTCCGCCACGGGGGTGACATCCTCCGTGGCGTCCTTGACGCGGTCCTGCGCCCGGGCCCCTTCCCTCGCCCGGGACTCCTCGGCCTTGGCGCGCGCCTCCTCCGCCGCCCGCTCGACCTTCTCGGGGGTGACGAAGCGGTAGCCGACGTTCCGCACGGTGCCGATGAGCGACTCGTGCTCGGGGCCGAGCTTGGCCCGCAGCCGCCGTACGTGGACGTCGACCGTCCGGGTGCCGCCGAAGTAGTCGTACCCCCACACCTCCTGGAGGAGCTGCGCGCGGGTGAAGACCCGGCCCGGGTGCTGGGCCAGGTACTTGAGGAGCTCGAACTCCTTGAAGGTCAGGTCCAGGACCCGGCCCTTGAGCTTGGCGCTGTACGTGGCCTCGTCGACCGACAGGTCGCCGTTGCGGATCTCCATGGGGGAGTCGTCGGCGACGATCTGCTGGCGGCCCATGGCGAGCCGCAGCCGCGCCTCGACCTCGGCCGGGCCGGCCGTGTCGAGGAGGACGTCGTCGATGCCCCAGTCGGCGGTGACGGCCGCGAGACCGCCCTCGGTGACGACGAGGATCAGCGGACAGCCGGGCCCGGTGGACCGCAGCAGCTGGCAGAGCGAACGGACCTGCGGGAGGTCGCGCCGCCCGTCGACGAGGATCACGTCCGCGCCGGGGGTGTCCACGAGTGCGGGCCCCTCGGCGGGGGCGACCCGGACGTTGTGCAGGAGCAGGCCGAGGGCGGGCAGCACCTCGGTGGAAGGCTGGAGAGCGTTGGTCAGGAGCAGCAAGGCGCTCATCGCGCACCACCTGCCGTCCCTGCAGTCGGTCGGTCGTGCTTCGGTCGCTCGCTCATAACGTCGGTTCCTCCTCGGTCCCTGCGAGGACGTGCACTGCTTCGTACAGATCACTGCCGGCTCTCGCGCCCTGAGAGCTTTTGTTCATCCGTCCGTAACAACGGTCGGAAAACGCAAAAGGACCCGGGGGCTGCGTCGCCCGGATCCTCTGCCAAGGAGAATAGCCCACATGAGTTCAGAGGGAGAGGGCGGATTTCATATGGCGGATGTCTCCCTGATCACTTCGGGGCCCCGGCGGGCCATGTTGCGCACGGATGACGATGTCCCGATCGAGGCGGTGTACGAACCCTCACGGGTCGCTGTCACCGGTACGGCGGACACCGGTACGGCGGACACCGGTAGGGACGCCGGGGCGGCCGTGACCGGCACCGCGGCCACCGCGGTCGTCCTGGCGCACGGGTTCACCGGCTCGGTCGACCGGCCCGCCGTCCGCCGCGCCGCGCGGGTGTTCACGGAGCGCGGCGCGGCCGTGGTCACCTTCTCCTTCCGCGGCCACGGCCGCTCCGGCGGTCTCTCCACCGTCGGCGACCGGGAGGTCCTCGACCTGGCCGCCGCCGTCCGCTGGGCACGTGAGCTCGGCCACGCGCGCGTGGCCACGGTCGGCTTCTCCATGGGCGGCTCCGTGGTCCTGCGGCACGCGGCCCTCGACCGGGGCACCCGCGGCAGCGCCGACGCCGTGGCCTCCGTCTCGGCCCCGGCCCGCTGGTACTACCGGGGGACGGCGTCGATGCGCCGCGTCCACTGGGTGGTCACCCGTCCGGCGGGCCGGCTCGTCGGGCGCTACGGCTTCCGCACCAGGATCGACCGCCGCGGCTGGGACCCCGTTCCGCTCTCCCCGGTGGAGGCGGTGCCGCTGATCGCGCCGACTCCTCTGCTGATCGTGCACGGCGACCGGGACGCGTACTTCCCGCTCGACCACCCGCGGATGCTGGCCGGGGCGGGCGAGGCCGAGCTGTGGCTGGAGCGCGGGATGGGCCACGCCGAGAACGCCGCCGACGACGACCTGCTGGCCCGGCTGGGCGACTGGCTCACGCGCGCATAGCCCATCATGGGGGGCGGCGCGCACACGAACGAAGGGAGCGCCGCTATGGCAGCGGGAACCATCCGCTACTGGGCCGCGGCCAAGGCCGCCGCCGGTGTCGCCGAGGAGCCGTACACCGCCGACCACCTCGCGGAGGCCCTCGACGCGGCCCGCGCGAAGCACCCGGGCGAACTCGCCCAGGTCCTCAGGCGGTGCTCGTTCCTGGTCGACGGCGACCCCGTCGGGACCCGGAGCCATGAGACGGTACGGCTTGCCGAGGGCGGCACGGTCGAGGTGCTCCCCCCGTTCGCAGGAGGGTGAACACGAGAGCATGAGCAACGACCAGTACTACGGCGGTCAGCCGTACGACCCGTACGCGAACGGGAACGCGCACGGGGCGGGGCAGGGGCACCAGGGGCAGCAGCCCGCCCCCGACGTCGCGCAGACGTGGGAGGGCGAGACCTGGGACACCCAGTTCCAGCCGGCCGTCACGTACGACCAGGTCCAGGCGGACCGGGCGCGAGCCGCACAGGCTCAGCAGCCCTACCCGCCGCAGCAGCACCAGCAGCCGTACCAGCAGCCTTACGAGCCCCAGCAGCCCCAGCAGCCGTACGAGCCCCACCAGGCCCACCAGCAGCAGCCCCACCAGCCGTACGAGGCGTACCCGGCGCACCCGGACCAGACCGCCGTCTACTCCTCCCCTGCCTCACCCACCTCCCCCGCCGCGTACTACACCGAGCCGCAGCCGCAGCCGCAGCCGCAGCCGCAGCCGCAGCCGCAGCCGGTGGAGGTCGCCGCGCCCGCCGCGCCCGCCGTGGACGCCGCGGCCGGTCAGGGACCCGGCTGGTCCTCGCCGACCACCTCGGGGAACACCCGGATCACCGATGCCCAGCGGGCCCGCGCCGAGGGACGCTCGCCGATCATCGCGCCCGGGATGCAGCCGGCCCTGCTGACCGCCGTCCTCGGGCTGCTGCTCGCCGGTGGCGCGGCCCTCGGCACGTACGCCCTGCTCGTCCCGCTCGTGCTGCTCCAGGGCCTCACCGCGGCCGGCTGGTTCCGGCTGAACGGCATGTGGCCCGCCCGTCAGGGCATCGCCCTCGCCTTCGCCGGCGGTCTCGCCGCCGACGCGGTCCTGCTCGCCACCGGCCGGGAGAACACGGCCGGCGCGATCTTCGGCACGCTCGGCGTCTGGGTGCTGCTCTGCCTGGTCCTCCAGCTGCGCAGCCACGCCGACCCGGACGAGCGCATGTACGGCCTGATGGCCACCATCGCCTCCACGGCGCTCACCGTCATCGCCACCGGGCACCTCGGGTCCGCACCGGACGCGGTCGTCGTCGGCGGTGTCGCGGTCGCCGCGGCCGTCCTCGCCCGGGCGCTCCCGCTGCCCGGTCCCGTCTCGGCGGTCGTCGCCCTGCTGGCCTCGGCCGGCGCCGGGATCGCGGCCGGCGGCCTCACCGACCTGGGCTCCTCCGGCGCGCTGCTCGGCCTCGGGGCCGGCGTCTGCGCCCTGGTCGGCCTGCGGGTGGCGAGCTACGACTACCCGTCCCGCTTCGTGCACATGACGGCCGGGGTCGCGCTGCCGCTGACCGCCGCCGCCCCCGCCGTCTACCTGCTGGGACGGGCCCTGGTCTGACCCGGAACCGCCCCGGGGCGGACCGCGGGCGGCGCCGAGCCGACCCGGGTACGGGAACCAACCGGCCCCCTGACACGTCGATCTTCGTGTCGGGGGGCCGGAACTCATCCAGCCCTTATCCAGCGGGGGGACGCACAAGCCCATGCGAGCACTGCGGATTCTTCTGATCGTGGCCCTCGTGCTGGGCGGGGTCCTGGTGGGGATCGACCGGCTGGCCGTGGCGTACGCCGAGGACGAGGCGGCGGGGCGGGTGAAGCTGGCCTCCGTCGACAGCGACTCCCTGGACGTGGACATCAAGGGCTTCCCGTTCCTGACCCAGGTCGCGGACAAGCACTTCGACGAGGTCGACGTGAAGGCGACCGGCGTCCAGGCGCAGGCGGGCAGCAAGCTCGTCCGGGTCGGCGAGCTGACCGTGGCGCTGCGGGACGTGACCGTGACCGGCGACTGGGCCGGCGCGAAGGCCGGTTCCGCGAGCGGGACGGCCCTCATCTCGTACGCGGACCTCACCGCCGCCTCCGACCGGGAGGCCGTCGTCGCCTACGGCGGCAACGGCAAGGTGAAGGTGACCGGCGGCGTGAAGGTGATGGGCCGGACCCTGACCCGGACGGTCCTCTCCACGGTGACCGTGGTGAACGGCGACACGATCCGGGTCCGCGCCGACAAGGTGCCCGGCGAGGGCATCCCCGGTATCGAGGACCTGGTCCGCGCGCGGACCGACTTCGACCGCCCGATCGGCGCGATCGCCGGGATGAAGGTGGAGAAGGTCGAGCCGAGGCCGGACGGCCTGGCCGTGACCGTGGCCGGCCGGGACGTCGTCCTGGCGGGCTGACGGCACGGTGATGCCGTCCCGGCGGCACCGCGCCGCCGTCCGGGCGGCATACCGATCCTCCCGGGCCGCCCCCGGAACTACCCGTTGGTCACATGCTGAGACACCGCTGTCCGACCAGCAGAATCGGAACCGAACGCCTCGGTGCGGAGGCGCCCGGACCCCGCTCGTACCGTGATCTCGTCTCGTATCTCGGACGATCGCGTCTCAAAATACGACACACCGGTGACACGGCCGCCTGTCCGTCCCTACGATCGAGGGCATGAAGCGACAGGCGGATCTCACGAAGCGGCGGGCAGTAGACCTGTGCCGCGTCGCCGCCATGCTCTGTCGCTCCGTCTGAGCGGGACTCACCACTCCCGTATTCCTCAGGCCCTCCGACCGAGGTCGGGGCCGCCCCGTGGAGCCGTACGCACGTCCGTCACGCCCGCCCGCCCGACACGTCCACCGACACGTCACCGACGAGCCGCCCGCGACGAAGGCGTAGCGCACCACACCGCACACCCGCACCACACCGCCGCACACTGCCCCGGAGGAGAACAGCATGGCTCGCAGCGACGTCCTGGTCGACGCGGACTGGGTCGAGGCCAACCTCGACAACCCGCAGGTCGCCATCGTCGAGGTCGACGAGGACACCTCGGCCTACGAGAAGAACCACATCCGCAACGCCGTCCGGATCGACTGGACCCAGGACCTCCAGGACCCGGTCCGCCGCGACTTCATCGACCAGGAGGGCTTCGAGAAGCTCCTGTCGGCGAAGGGCATCGCGAACGACACCACGGTCGTGCTCTACGGCGGCAACAACAACTGGTTCGCCTCCTACGCCTACTGGTACTTCAAGCTCTACGGCCACCAGGACGTGAAGCTCCTCGACGGCGGCCGCAAGAAGTGGGAGCTCGACTCCCGCGACCTGGTCGACGGCGCGCAGGTCCCGAACCGCCCGGCCACCGCGTACAAGGCCCAGGCTCAGGACTCCTCGATCCGCGCGTTCCGCGACGACGTCGTGGCCGCGATCGGCGCCCAGAACCTGGTCGACGTCCGCTCGCCCGACGAGTTCTCCGGCAAGCTGCTCGCCCCGGCGCACCTCCCGCAGGAGCAGTCGCAGCGCCCCGGCCACGTGCCGAGCGCCCGCAACATCCCGTGGTCGAAGAACGCCAACGACGACGGCACCTTCAAGTCGGACGACGAGCTCAAGGCCCTCTACGAGGCCGAGCAGGTCGATCTGGCGAAGGACACCATCGCCTACTGCCGCATCGGTGAGCGCTCCGCGCTCACGTGGTTCGTGCTGCACGAGCTGCTCGAGGTCTCCAACGTCAAGAACTACGACGGCTCGTGGACCGAGTACGGCTCCCTCGTCGGCGTGCCGATCGAGCTCGGCGCCAACAAGTAACCCCGGACCCTCCCTCCTCCGGACCCCTCGACCGTAAGGACAGAACGACATGTGTGGAGCGCAGCCCGGCGGCCCCGACGCCTCGACGATCAAGCCCGGTGAGACCACCATCCAGGGCTTCGTGACCAAGGACGGTCAGCCCGTCACCGGTTACGTCCGCCTCCTGGACTCGACCGGCGAGTTCACGGCCGAGGTCCCGACCTCCGCCACCGGCCAGTTCCGTTTCTACGCGGCCGAGGGCACCTGGACCGTCCGCGCCCTGGTCCCCGGCGGCACCGCCGACCGTCAGGTCGTGGCGCAGCACGGTGGCCTCGCGGAGGTCGCCATCGCGGTCTGACCCGCGACACCGAACCGGCCGAAGGGCCGTGCCTCCTGGGGGGTTGGACGCCATTTCCAGGACTTGAGGCACGGCCCTTCGGTCGTACCCCTACGGTCGTACCCTGGTAGACGTGTACGCACGACGTCGTCACGTCTACTTCTGGATGATGGGCGCCTGCCTGCTGCTGTTCGTGGGCGCCTGGGCCGTCGTGCGCCTCTTCTCGACGCCGGTGGCCGTCGGCATGTGCGTCGTCGCCATGGTCATCCCGCCGGTCGCCGCGATGGTCGCGAACCGCCGGGGGCCCGAGGACCGCTGGTGGGACGACCCCTCGGGCGACCCGAAGTCGGACGAGTGGTGGGACGAACTCGACGGCAAGAAGCGCCGGAAGCCCTGACCCGCGGGCGGGGTCAGTAGACGAGCGCCTGCGTCCCGTCCGCCATCGCCTCCTGGACGAAGAGCTGCGCGCCGGCGATGCGGAAGCCCGCCAGGAGGTCCTTCTCCCCGATGTCGCGGCGGGCCGCGCACTGCGTGCAGACCGTGACGCGCCCGCCGCCCGCCAGGATCCCGTCGATCAGGTCCGGCAGCGGCGCCGCGTGCGGGAGTTCGAACTCGGCCGCGCGGCCCGGGAGCGCGAACCACGAGGACTCGCCGGTCAGCCAGAGCGAGACCTCGACGCCGCTGGCGGCGGCCACGGCCGCCACGGTGAAGGCCTGGGAGCAGCGTTCGGGGGCCTCGGCCCCCGCGGTCACCTTGATCACGAGCTTCTTCGGCATATGCCGAACTGTAATGTGCGGCGCCGCAACCCCCGGTGTCCCCCACGTGTCTGGGGGGTGCGCGGATGACGGAATCCGCGCTTCAGGTCTCGTGGGGGGACTCTTGAGCACAACAGAAAGCACCCGAAATCCGGAAACGCCGGTACCACCGGACGGGCCACCGCAGCCGGAAGCCGCACCTCCGGTCCCGCCGGAGGCCGTAACGGCGGATGTGGTTCCGGTCACAGAGCCGGCCGCTGAGCCGGTCACAGGGCCGGTCGCGGAGGCTGCGGTGCCGGTCGCTGAGCCGGTCGCGGAGGCGGCCCCGGTCGAGGCGGAGGCCGGAGAGCCGGGCGTGCCGGTCGTCGCCGTACGGCCGCGCCGTCGTGTCCTCCGTACCGTCGGACTGATCGCCGTCGCCGCCGTCCTCGGCCTCGTCGGCGGCACGGCCGTCGGCTACGGCATCCAGGCCGAGCGCGAACCGACCGCGCTCCCGCCACTGAACCAGCCGGGCCTCGCGTACCCCGCGAAGCCGCTCCCCGAGGGGCAGAAGGCGAAGCTCGCGGCCTCGGAGGACCTCCGGACGAAGGCGGAGGGCGATCTGCGGAAGCTGCTGCTGCCGAAGCCGGCCGGGGCGAAGAAGTCCGAGTTCGCCGATGCCGACGGCTGGATGCACGTGTCCACGTTCGCCTCGCGGTTCAACAAGCCGGGCAACGCCCTCGACGACCAGCTGGAGATGGGCGTCCGGCGGATCGCGGTCACGTCCTGGGCGACGGGCGAGTACAAGGAGACCGAGATCCGGCTGGTCCAGTACCGCGCCGGCGACGGCCTCGGTGCGCAGGACTTCGTCGAGGGCCAGCAGGCCTACATGCCGGACGAGGACTTCGCCGAGAGCGAGGGCACGGAGCTCAAGGGCTCCGCCAACGGCCGCTACTACGTCTTCCCGGTGCGGAAGAAGGCCGGCTACCTCGACCTGTACGAGGCCAGGGCCTATTTCTACCGCGGTGACATCGCCGTGGAGATCTTCATCGTCGACACCAAGAAGATCGCCGTGAAGGACATCCGTTCGCTGGCCGAGCGACAGCTGGGGCGCCTGTGAGTGAGGACCGAGACGCCGTGACCGAGCCCGTGAACGAAGCTGTGAACGAAACCGCGGCCGAGCCCGCGGCCGAGCCCCCGGCCGGCGTGGTGACCGGAGCCGAGCCGGTGGTGAACCGGAGGGCCCGCAGGGTCCTGCTCCGTGTCGTCCTGCCCTCCGTGCTGGTCCTCGGCCTGATCGGCGGCGGCGTCACCTACACCGCGCTCACCGCCTCCGCCGCCGACCGCACCGCGCCGACGACGGTCTGGGGCTCGACCGGGGATTCGACGCCGGATGAGGACCCTGCCGCCCCGCTGGCGCGCGGCAAGGCCGGAACGCCGCTGAGCAGGCTCCTCCTGCCCCTCCCGAAGGGGTACGAGTTCGGCCCCGACGAGGAGCTGTACGGCAACGACGGCGAGCTGGGCGCCGCGGAGGCCACCGCCCTGATGAAGCAGTCGGGCGAGGGCCTCTCCGGCAAGAAGCGCCGCGCCTTCGAGAAGAACGTGGACAAGCTCGGCCTCCAGGGCATCGGTGTCCGCTCCTTCGCGGACCTGAACAACGACGTCGTCGTCTCCGTGGAGCTGGCGCGGATGAAGGACAAGAAGCGGATCAAGGACAGCTACCGGCTGCGCAAGGAGGTCATGGAGTACCTGGAGTTCCCGAAGGGACCCAAGGTGAAGGACCACCGGAACGCCGTCTGCTACCTGGCGCCCAAGGACACCACGCTGGACAAGAAGGAGCAGGCCGCGGCGCTGGAGGAGATGTTCTGCATCGCGTACGACTCCGAGGTCTTCGTCACCGTCAAGGCGGCCGGTGCCAAGCCGTTCGACAAGGCGCGGGTGGCGAAGCTGCTGACGCAGCAGCTCGACCACATCGCATCCCCGGGGGAGTACGTATGACCGAGCAGACCCTCACCCAGCCCGCGGCCGCGGCCCAGCCCGACGCTCCGGCCCCGGGGCAGCAGGTCCAGGCTCCCGGCCCGGTGCCGGAGAAGCCCCGGAAGTCCCGCCGGCCGCTGCTCCGGGGCATCGCCCGCTGGACCGCCGCCGTGCTCGTCCTCGCCGGCGTCGGCACCGGTACGGCCATGGGGATCACCGCCATGGAGCGCTCCGAGGTGCCGGGACTCGCGACCGAGTCCGACGGCCGCTGGGAGTACCCGAGGCTCGCCCTTCCGGCGCTGCCGGCGGGCACCCTGCGCCCGTACACCGAGGGCAACGACGGCGAGATCCACCACGCCGACCTCCGGCAGCTGCTGCTGCCCGCGCCGAAGGGCGCCACGGTCGACCCGAAGCTCGACGGCGGCTGGGTCGGCCTCGACACGTACCTCGCGCACTTCCACGCCGACGACCGGGGCGCGGTGGAGGAGGCCCTGGCCGAGTCCGCGCTGCGCCACGTCGCGGCCCGCGGCTGGACGACGCCGGACGGCACGTCCACCCGGGTGTACCTGATGAGGTTCACGTCGGTCGCGTTCGCGGAGGCGTTCAAGGACGACGTCCTGGACACCGGCACGCGCGGCAGCCGGCTCCCGGACGGCGTCGACGGCGAGACGGTGGACTCCTCCCTGAGGGACGCCCGCTTCTCGTACCTGTCGCTGTACTCCTTCGACGAGCGGAAGCCCTACGGGCCCGAGCAGACCCGCTGGGCCTACATCCAGGCCGGTGACACGCTCGGCCTGGTCGTCCAGTCCCGCAAGGGCGAGGCGCTCGCCGTCCCGTTCCAGCAGACGGTCGTGCTGCAGGCCCAGCTGCTGGGCTGATCATCGGCGAGACCCACCTCACCGAGTGGGCCGGGCCCCCGCCCACTAAGCTGGGGTCCGGCCCGTTCCGCCTTCACCGCTCAGTCGAGGAGCACCCTGTGATCATCTTCTTCGAAATCCTCCTGGTCCTGGTCGCCGTCGGCGTGATCGCCTTCGCCGGCCTGGCCGTGAAGAAGCTGTACCAGGGCCAGCGCTAATCCTTCTCGCCAACCACTCCTAGAGAACGTCAGAGCTGCTCATGATCGAGATCCCGTCCGACCTCAACCCGGACCTCGTCCCCCTCGCGTTCCTGCTCGGTACGTGGGAGGGCGCGGGTGTCTCCGACTTCCCCGGCGCCGAGAAGTGCAACTTCGGGCAGTCCGTGACCTTCAGCCACGACGGCCGGGACTTCCTGGAGTACACCTCGCACTCCTGGGTCCTGGACGCGGAGGGCAACAAGGTCCGTCCGCTGGAGAGCGAGAGCGGCTACTGGCGTATCGACAAGGACCGCAAGGTCGAGATCGTCATGGTCCGAGACCAGGGCATCGTCGAGATCTGGTACGGCGAGCTCGCCGACCAGAAGCCGCAGATCGACCTGGCCACGGACGCCGTCGCCCGCACCGCCGCCTCGGGCCCGTACTCGGGTGGCAAGCGCCTCTACGGCTACGTCAAGAGCGACCTCATGTGGGTGGGCGAGAAGGCGACCCCCGAGGTCCCGCTGCGGCCGTACATGTCGGCGCACCTGAAGAAGGTCGTGACGCCGGAGGAGGTCGCGGAGATGGCCCGCAACCTCGGCGACCTGCCGGACGACGGCATCGCCTTCTTCCGCTAGAAGCCCCGCCGGGTCGGTCCGGTTCGGATCGGCCCGGATTCCGGTTGAGTCTGGGACGCCGCGCCGCGCCCTCCTACACTGGGGGGCGTGGTGAGCACCGACTGGAAAAGCGATCTGCGGCAGCGCGGTTACCGGCTGACGCCGCAGCGCCAGCTCGTCCTGGAGGCCGTCGACGCGCTGGAGCACGCGACGCCCGACGACATCCTCGTCGAGGTCCGCAGGACCGCCTCCGGCGTCAACATCTCCACCGTCTACCGGACCCTGGAGCTCCTGGAGGAGCTCGGTCTGGTGAGCCACGCCCATCTGGGGCACGGGGCTCCGACGTACCACCTCGCCGACCGGCACCACCACCTCCATCTGGTCTGCCGGGACTGCTCCGGGGTGATCGAGGCGGACGTCTCGGTGGCCGCGGAGTTCACCGGGAAGCTCCACGAGACCTTCGGCTTCGAGACCGACATGAAGCACTTCGCCATCTTCGGGCGGTGCGCGGACTGCGCCGCCGGGAGGGTCGCGGACGCGCCGGAGTCCGGAGCGGGGGCGGCAGGGGCGGCCGGGCCCGCCGGGGCAGCTGGGGCGGCCGGGACGACCGGGTCCGCCGGGGCGACCAGGACGGCCAGTGGCGACCGCGCCCCGAAGGAGTCCGGCGCCGAGTCGTAGGCTTTCTCCATGCAGCGACATTCCACGACCAGCCCTCTGCTGTCCCTGCCCGGCGCCGTCGCCGCGGAAGGCCGCGACGAAGGTGTCGCCGCGCACTACGGCGACCTGTTCCGCGAACAGCGCGCCCTCGCCGACGGCCGCGGCTTCGTCGACCTCTCCCACCGCGGTGTCGTCGCCGTCACCGGCGACGACCGGCTGAGCTGGCTGCACCTGCTCCTCACCCAGCACATGACCGACCTGACGCCCGGGCAGGCCACCGAGGCGCTGATCCTGTCGGCGAACGGGCACATCGAGCACGCCCTGTACCTCGTCGACGACGGCGAGACCGTGTGGGCGCACGTCGAGCCCGGGACCCGGGAGGAGCTCATCGCCTACCTGGAGTCGATGAAGTTCTTCTACCGCGTCGAGGTCGCCGACCGCACCGACGACATCGCCGTCGTCCACCTCCCGGCCGGTTCCATCGCCGAGGTCCCCGAGGGGGCCGCCGTACGGGAGACCCCGCACGGCCGCGACCTCTTCCTGCCCCGCGCCGACCTGGAGGCCTTCGCGCAGGCGCACGGGCCGGCCGCAGGCGTCCTCGCGTACGAGGCGCTGCGCGTCGAGGCGCACCGGCCGCGGCTCGGCTTCGAGACCGACCACCGGACCATCCCGCACGAGGTCGGCCTCATCGGGAGTGCCGTCCACCTCCAGAAGGGCTGCTACCGGGGCCAGGAGACCGTCGCCCGGGTGCAGAACCTGGGCAAGCCGCCGCGCCGCCTGGTCTTCCTGCACCTGGACGGCAGCGAGGTGCTGCTCCCGGGGCACGGCACGCCGCTCCGGCTCGCCGCCGACGGCGAGGAGGGCCGCCAGCTCGGCTTCGTCACCAGCTCGGTCCGCCACCACGAGCTGGGGCCGATCGCCCTCGGCCTGGTGAAGCGGAACGTGCCGGTGGACGCCCCGCTGATCGCCGGGACGACGGCCGCCGCGCAGGAGACGGTGGTCGAGCCGTAGGGGTCCGCGCCGGCCGGTGAGGCGGAGCCGCACGGGCTCCCGCCGGTCATGCGGAGCCGTACCGTACGGGCTCCCGCCGGTGAGGCGGGAGCGTACGGTCCCGGGTCCCGCCGAGCCGGCCGGGTTGGCCCGGCCGGTCCGGCCTGGCCGGGGGTTCAGACCTCCAGCAGTACCGTGAACGGGCCGTGGTTCGTGAGCGAGACGCGCATGTCCGCTCCGAACCGGCCCGTCTCCACGTGCGCCCCGAGTTCGCGCAGCCGGGCCACCACCTCGTCCACCAGGGGCTCCGCCACCGGGCCGGGCGCGGCCGCGTTCCAGGTGGGGCGGCGGCCCTTGCGGGCGTCCCCGTAGAGCGTGAACTGGGAGACGACGAGCAGCGGCGCGTTCACGTCCGAGCACGACTTCTCGTCCTCCAGTACCCGGACGGACCAGAGCTTTCTGGCCAATTGGGCCGCCTTCTCCGGGGTGTCGTCGTGGGTCACCCCGACCAGCACGCACAAGCCCTCGCCGGTGATCTCACCGACGGTCTCCCCTGCGACGACGACACTCGCGCCGTCCACCCTCTGCACCACTGCACGCATGCGCCCCAACCTACCGAGTGGGCACCACTCCGACGGATGAGGGGCCGAACGGGTGCAGAGCGCCTGCACGGGCACCTGCATGAGTGGCACGATGCCTGTCAGGCGGTGCGGCAGCGCACCGGTCGAGGGGACGATTCTCATGAGTGCACCTGGCAGCGGGCCGACGCCGTCCGGCCCCGTACCGCTGATCCGCGCCGCGACCCGGGGCGGCGGACCGGGCGGCGGCCCCGCCACCCGTCCACCCGCCCAGAGGACCGCCGAACCGGCCCTCCCGGACCGGCCCCAGCCCGAACTCGGTGCCCTCCGGCTCCCCGAGCTGCGCACGCTGCGCCGCGACGCGCAGAGCGACGAGGCCGACCTCAGCTATGTGCGCCGGATGCTCCAGGGCCGGATCGACATCCTCCGCGCCGAGCTGGCGCGGCGCACCGACCCGGAGGCCCCGGTCCTCGACAGGCTCTCCGAGATCCTCGCCGACGTGCCCTCGCGGCACCGCACCTCCGCCCGGCACGTGACGCTGTCGACGCCGCGCGGCGAGGAGTACCGGCGGCTGGCCGCCGAGATGCTGTCGGAGGTCGAGCTGTCGGACCTCACGGCCCGCACGGACGACGAACTGCACGCGGGGCTGGGGCGGCTCGCCGGGTACGAGCAGCAGATCTCCCGGCGCCGGCAGGCCCTCCAGCGGACCGCCGACGACTGCAGCGCCGAGATCGCCCGCCGCTACCGGGAGGGCGAGGCGCAGGTCGACGACCTGCTGGCCTGAGGGCCCCCTGAGGTCCGCGGCCGGGGCCCCGCCCGTGGGCGCCGGGAAACTCGGGTGCGGGTGGGCGAGGGCCGTGCGTAGGGTCCGAGGATGAGTGTCGACGTACGCGCCGTGACGGAGTCCGAGTTCGCCGACTGGCAGCGCGCCCTGCGCACCGGTTTCCTCCGGCCGCCGGTCGTGACCGACGAGGAGGTCGCCGACCGACTGGCGAACGTCGACCTCGCGCGGACGGCCGGGGTCTTCGACGGCGGCCGGGTCGTCGCCACCTTCCGGTCGTTCCGGCAGGAGGTCAGCACCGTCGGCGGCGGCAGTCTCACCGCCGACGCGATCACCCAGGTCACCGTCTCCCCGACGCACCGCAGGCGCGGACTGCTCAGCCGGATGATGACCGCCGACCTGGCCGCCGCGAAGGAGCGGGGCGACGCGATCGCCACCCTGATCGCCGCCGAGTACCCGATCTACGGGCGCTACGGCTTCGGCCCCGCGAGCTGGGGCGCCGAGTGGAGCGTGGACCTGCGGCGGGCCGGGCTCGACCCGCGCCGCTCGGGCCGCCCGGAGGACGGCGGCCGGATCGACCTGACCGACGCCGACGAGATCCGCGCCGTCGGCCCCGAGACGCACCGCAGGCTGGCCGGCGTCCGCGCCGGGGTCACCAGCCGCTCGCCGCGCGACTGGGCGGTCGGCACCGGCCTCGGCGTGCAGAGCGAGCCCTGGCGCGAGCCGTACTACGCGGTGTACCGCGCGGAGTCCGGCGAGGTCGAGGGCTTCGTGGCGTACTCCTCCGACGAGAAGTGGGACGACGCCAAGCAGCCGGTGAACACGGCGACCGTCCGGGACCTCGTCGCCGTCACCCCGGCCGCCGAGCGCGCCCTGTGGCACTACCTCTGCTCCGTCGACTGGATCACCACCGTCCGCTCGGGCTACCGGGCCCCCGACGACACGCTGCCGCTGCTGCTGCCCGACCCGCGCGCCGCGAAGCTGCTGACGTACGCGGACATGCTGTGGGTACGGGTCCTCGACGTCGTCGAGGTCCTGGAGAGCCGGACGTATCCGGTGACGGACGCCCTCGTGCTCGACCTGCGGGACGGGAACGGCCTCGCCGGCGGCCGGTACCGTCTCGACGCCTCGCCGGAGGGTGTGTCCTGTGCGCCTACCGCCGCGTCGGCCGATCTCGCCCTCGACATCGCCGATTTGGGCGTTCTCGCCTTCGGCGACGAGTCGGCGGTACGCCTGGCCAGGACCGGGCGGGTGGAGGAACTGACGGCAGGTGCGGCCGCCCGGGCCGACCTGCTGTTCCGTACGCCGCTCCGCCCGTTCTCGCCCGACATCTTCTGAGACCGGGCGCGCGCCGAGCCCGTGCGGCGGGTGCGGGTCAGCGGGTACGGAGCCGGAAGAGGAGGCCCGAGGCGGCGACGGCGAGGGCCAGCAGCCCCGCGCACCACCCCGGGGCGATCCACGGGGTGCCGCCGACGGGCAGGTCGAGCAGGAGGCCCCGCATGGACTCGATCAGCGGGGTCACCGGCTGGTGCTCGGCGAAGCCGTGCAGCCAGCCCGGCATCGTCTCGATCGGCACGAACGCGCTGCTCGGATAGGGCAGGAACATCATGAAGAAGGTCACCGCGCCGGCCGCCTCCGCCGTTCTGGTGACGAGGCCGATCGCCGCCGACAGCCATGAGACGGCGGTGATGTAGGCGAGCAGCAGCCCGATCGCCGCGAGCCAGCCGGCGGGGGTGGCGCTCGGGCGGAAGCCGATGGCGAGGGCGACGCCGAGGACGAGCGCGGTGGAGAGCGCGTTGCGGGTGACGGCGGCGGCGACGTGCCCGGCGAGGAACGGGGCCCCGCCGACGTCGAGGGTGCGGAAACGGTCGACGACCCCGAGCCGCATGTCCTCGCTGACGGAGAGCGCGGTGCTCGCGGCGCCGAATCCGGCGCAGAGGACGAGCACGCCGGGGACGACGTAGGTGACGTACCGGGCGCCGGTGTCGATGGCTCCGCCGAAGAAGTAGACGAAGACCAGCATCAGCAT
Source organism: Streptomyces sp. adm13(2018) (assembly GCF_008042145.1). Lineage (GTDB taxonomy): Bacteria > Actinomycetota > Actinomycetes > Streptomycetales > Streptomycetaceae > Streptomyces. The sequence goes on along the minus strand of NZ_RDBH01000114.1, from coordinate 194,943 downwards.
GATCGGCAGCATCATCGAGGTGATGACGGCGTCGAGGTTGCGGCGGCTGAGCCGGATGCCGCGCCCGGCGAGGGTGGCGGCCGCGGTGAGGCTGCCGGCCGCGGGGAGGGTGTTCGCGGAGGGGAGGGTCTTCGCGGTGGGGAGCGTGTCAGACACGGTGGGGCTCCTTGTCGGCGGGGAGCGTGTTCGCGGCGGTGCGGATGTCAGGCACGGCTGGGCTCCGGGGTGGCGGTGAGGGCCAGGAAGACGTCGTCGAGGGTGGCCGTGTGGAGGCCGAAGCGGGCGATGTCCCGGCGCTCGGGGTCGAGCGCGTCGAGCAGGTCCCGCACGTGGGCGGCGCTGCCGTCGGTGGGGACGCCGAGCGTGCGGGCGCCGGGGTCGAGGGTCGCGGGCCGGCCGGTGGTCCGTCCGGCGAGCCGTGCGTACCCCTCCTCGTCGCAGGCCACGACGTCGAGGCGGTGGGCGGCGTAGCGGGCCTTGAGCGCGGCGGGGGTGCCCTCGGCGAGCGTGCGGCCCCCGCCGAGGACCGCGATGCGGTCGGCGAGCCGGTCCGCCTCCTCCAGGTACTGGGTGGTGAGGAAGACGGTCGTACCGGCGTCGGAGAGTTCGCGGACCGCCTGCCAGAGCTCCTGGCGGCTGCGCGGGTCGAGGCCGGTGGTCGGTTCGTCGAGGAACATCACCCCGGTCGCGCCGGGGTCGCGGACGAGGCCGGCGGCGAGGTCGAGACGGCGGCGCATGCCGCCCGAGTACGTCTTCACGAGGCGGTCGCCGGCCCCGGTCAGGCCGAAGCGGTCGAGGAGTTCGGCGGAGCGGCGGGCGGCGGCGGGGCGCGGGAGACCGGAGAGCCGAGCCGCGGTCCAGAGGTTCTCGGCGCCGGTCTGGGTCTCGTCGACGGCGGCGAACTGCCCGGTGAGGCTGATGGCGCGGCGGACCCGGGAGCGTGCGGTGACGACATCGTGTCCGGCCACGCGCGCGTGGCCGGCGTCGGGCGTGGTGAGGGTGGCGAGGATGCGGACGGTGGTGGTCTTCCCGGTGCCGTTGGGGCCGAGGAGGGCGAAGACGGTGCCGCGGGGGACGTGGAGGTCGAGGGCGTCGAGGACGCGGACGTCGCCGTAGCTCTTGGTCAGGCCGGTGGCTTCGATGGCCGGAGGCATGGGTGCTCCCTGGGACGGATGGACGGTGGACTGCCTCTTCAGTACTGCGTATGCCATACGCGTTACTGTGTAAGGGCTACGCATTACTAGGATGGGCGTCAAGCGTGCGAGGTGGCCGGGAGGCGGCGGGTTGTGGCGACGGACGGCGATGGGCGTAGGGGAGAAGGGCGTACGGGAGAAGGCGGCGGGGGCGCCGCGACGGGCGACGGCGGTGGTGGGCGTGCCGTGACCGGCGGGGGCGCGGCACGCGACGGGTCGGGTGTGGTCGGCGACGGGGGCACCTTCCTGCCGCCGAGCATCGAGGCGGCCTGGGGGCTGCGGGAGCGCCCCTCCAAGGGCCCCAAGCCCGGCCTGACCCTGGACCGGATCGTCGACGCGGCCGTCTCCCTCGCCTCGGCCGAGGGCCTCGACGCCGTTTCCATGGGCAGGGTCGCCAAGGAGCTGGGCGCCTCGACGATGTCCCTGTACCGGTACGTCTCCGCGAAGAGCGAGCTGTACGTCCTGATGATGGAGGCCGCCACCGGGGCACCGCCCGGGCTCTTCCCGGCCGGCACCGCCTGGCGCGAGGCCATGGAGGCCTGGGCATGGGCGCTGCGCGAGGTCTACCACCGCAACCTCTGGATGCTGCGGGTCCCCGTATCGGGCCCGCCCGCCACCCCGAACCTGGTCGCCTGGTGGGAGAAGGCCCTCGTCGCCCTGGCGGACACCGGTCTCGACGCCGGCGCCAAGATCTCGGTGACGCTGCTGGTCAGCGGATACGTGCGGAACGACGCCCTGGTCATGGCCGACCTCGCGTCCGTCGTCGCCGCCGGGGGCGACTCCGAGGAGGTGCTCGCCCGGTACGCCCGCACCCTGCGGCGGCTCGCCGATCCGGCGCGGTATCCCGAGGTGGCGCGGATGCTGGACGACGGCGTGATGGACGTGGCCGACGAGCCCGAGGTCGAGTTCCGCTTCGGTCTGGCGCGGATCCTAGACGGGGTCGCCGTCCACGTCGACGGGATCGCCTCGTGACCCCGGACCGCGGCGCCGCCGCGCCCGGGCTGCGCGAACGCAAGAAGGAGCGGACCCGCCAGACGCTGTCGGACGCGGCCGTGGCGCTGTTCCTGGAGCGGGGCTTCGACGCCGTCTCGGTCGCGGAGGTGGCGGCCGCCGCCGAGGTCTCCAAGCCCACCCTGTTCCGGTACTTCCCGGCCAAGGAGGATCTGGTCCTGCACCGATTCGCCGACCACGAGGACGAGTCGGCCCGGGTGGTGACCGCGGGCCGCACCGCCGGAACGGCGCCACTCGACGCGCTGTACGCCCATCTGCGGGACGGGCTGGCCCGGCGCGACCCGGTGACCGGGCTCTGCGACCATCCGTCGGTCCTGGCGTATCTCCGGCTGTTGTACGGAACGCCGGCCCTGGTCGGGCGCCTGCACGCCTACCGGGTGCGGTCGGAGACGGCGCTGGCGGATGCGCTGGCGGCTGGGGGCGGTGATGGGGGCGGCAGCCCGGAGGCCGGGTCCGGCGGTCGGGGCGTTGATCTGCTCGCGGCGCGGCTCGCGGCGGGGCAGATCGTGACCGTGCTGCGGGTCCTCGCGGAGGAGAACACGGCGCGCATCGCGGCGGGCGCGACCGCCGACGAGGTGGCGCCGGACGCCGAGGCGGCGGCGGAGCTGGCCTTCCGGTCACTGCGGGAGGGCCTGCCGTTCTGACCTTCACGCCGGATCCACGCGAACGGATCTGGGATCAGGTTAAAAATATAACTCAGTAACGTTTTCCGTTAGGCTTGCCGGAATGACGTCACTGGACCTTGAGCTCGCCCGCGAACGCTCCCACCACGACGCCTGCCGCGCCGCCCTGACCCGGATGACCGAGGACGTCGCCGGCCAGGTCGTCACCGGTGAGGACACCGCCGCGTCCGGCGCCGACGCCGAGGCGCTCGGCCGCCATCTGCGCAGCCGCGCCAAGGAGATGCGGGAACAGCCCCCGGGGCCGCTGTTCTTCGGCCGCCTCGACCTCGACGACGGACGCGTCCACCACATCGGCCGCCGCCGGATCGGCGAGGACCCGGCCGCTCCGCCGCTGGTCGTCGACTGGCGGGCGCCCGTCTCCCGCGCGTACTACCAGGCCGGGGCCCGCGACCCGCAGGGAGTCCTCCGGCGGCGCCGCTTCGGCTGGGCCCCGTACAGCGAGGGCGCGTCGGAGGATCTGACCGCGCTTGAGGACGAACCGCTGGCGGCGGGCGGCGAGGTGACGGTCAGTGCGCTGCTCGCCGGGGAGATCGAGCGTCCCCGGGTGGGGCCGATGCGGGACATCGCGGCGACCATCCAGCCCGAGCAGGACGACCTCGTGCGCTCCGACCCGGCCGCCTCCCTGTGCGTGCAGGGGGCGCCCGGTACCGGCAAGACCGCGGTGGGCCTGCACCGGGCCGCGTACCTCCTCTACACCCATCCGCAGCGGATCCGCCGCTCCGGTCTGCTCGTCCTCGGCCCGCACCGCGCCTTCCTCTCGTACATCTCCGAGGTGCTGCCCTCGCTCGGTGAGACCGGTGTCCGTCAGGCGACCCTCGCCGACGAGATCGCCCGCCACCCGGTCCGCGCCGAGGACAGCGAGGAGGCGGCCCGGGTCAAGCACGACGCCCGGATGGCGGAGGTGCTGCACCGGGCGCTGTACGGCAGGGTCGACCCGGCGCCCGCGGAGGACCTGGCGGTGCGGGACGGTTCGGCCCACTGGCGGCTGCCCGCCGCGCAGCTCGCCGAGATCGTCGAGGACGTACGGGCGGAGGCCCCGCCCTACGCCACGGGCCGCGAACGGGTCCGGGCCCGGATCGTACGGGCGCTCCAGCTCCGGGCGGAGCGCCGGTGGGGGCCGATGGGGGCGGCCTGGGCACGACGGGTCGAACGGGCGCGGGCGGTGACGGAGTTCCTGGACAGGTGCTGGCCGAGGACGAGTCCGGAGGAGGTGCTTGCGGG
>NZ_RDBH01000114.1:144621-190735 GCF_008042145.1 Streptomyces sp. adm13(2018) | reverse complement strand
CGTCAGCGCGGCTGACCCGGACCAACAGAGGCCCGAACTCGTTCCGTAAAAAATAGTCTGCAACAAAACCTTCTGCTAACGTCACTCCTGTTCGGGGGAGCGGACAGGAGTGACGTTAGCAGAAGGTTTTGTTGCAGACTATTTTTTACGGAACGAGTTCGGGCCTCTGTTGGTCCGGGTCAGCCGCGCTGACGGGCCCGCCGGGCCGGCCTCGGGCTCTCGATCGGGGTCTCCAGGTGGCCGGTGACCAGCAGGTTCAGGGCGTCGAGCAGGGCGGCGCGCGCCTCGTCGGGGAGGGACGCGAGGGTGCTTCCGTGTACGCCGTCGACGATCTTCTGGCTCTCCCCGGCGACCTTCGCGCCCTCCTCGGTCACGGCGATGATCCGCGCGCGCCGGTCGGTGCTGGAGGGCCGGCGCTCGGCGAGCCCGGCCTTCTCCAGGGCGTCGACGGTGACGACCATGGTCGTCTTGTCCATGTCTCCGATCTCCGCGAGCTGCGCCTGGGTGCGCTCCTCCTCCAGGGCGTGCACGAGGACGCAGTGCATCCGGGGGGTGAGCCCGATCGTGTCGAGCGCGGCGGTCATCCGGGTCCGCAGGGCGTGACTGGTGTGGTCGAGCAGGTAGGAGAGGTCGGGCTCGGTGCGGGTGGGTGCCATGGCGGTCATGTCGGCAAGGGTAACGAGGATGGATCCGTCGCGGATTATTGCGAAGTGGATGAATGGGGGTGGGGGCGTGAGCCCCCTCCTCGCCCGGCTCGACCCCGCGCAGGGGCCCCGGCTCGCGGCGCTCCCGTACGTCCTCGTCTGGGCGACGACCTGGGAGGACGACGCCAACGCCTGGGTCGCGCCGCGCCTCGGGCTTCCGGCCCTGCCGCTGGTCCGCTGGCCCGAGGACGAGCCCGACCCCGGGGCGGGAGTGCACTGGAAGGTGCCGGGGATCGTGGCGTGGGCCGGTGGGCGGCCGTTCGCCTGGGTCGACGACGAGATCCGCGCGGCCGACCGCGACCGGGTCGCCGCCCACCACCCCGGACGGGCCCTGCTGCATCGAGTCGACCCTCAGCGAGGTCTGACCGCACGGGACTTCGAGGTGCTCGGCGCCTGGGTGCAGTGACCTTGGATCCAACCACCACGTCCCGCGCGGGTGTTGGCTGATACAAGGGTCGCCCCGCCCACCTCTCGTGTCATTCGCCAGTACGGCGTGCGGTCCCTGGCGGAGCAGACTCGACGGGCGCGCAGGACTTCGGACCACATGACGAAGGACACGAGGGGGCGCCATATGGGCGTGCGTCAGCAGTACGACGGCATCGGTGAGGCGTTCGAGGGCTTCAAGTCCCTGCCGCTGATGCGGTACGGGGAGGTGCCCAGCTTTCTGGGCATGGTCGGGGACGTGACGGGCAGGTCGGTCCTCGACCTGGCCTGCGGGACCGGTTTCTACAGCCGGGAGTTGAGGCGGCGCGGCGCCACGGAGGTCTTCGGCGTCGACATCTCCGGCGAGATGATCGCCGCCGCGCGGGACTCCGAGCGGCGCGAACCGCTCGGCGGCGTGCGCTACGAGATCGGCGACGTGGCCGAACTCCCGCTCCTGGAAAGCAAGTACGACATCGCACTCGGCGTGCAGTGTCTCAACTACGCCGAGGACATCGCGGGGATCGAGCGGATGTGCCGCCGCATCCACCGCAACCTCAAGCCGGGCGGCGAGTTCTTCGTGCTCGCCCAGCGGCCCGACTACCGGTTCGACTGCGCGTCCCTCCCCGCGTACGGCTTCCGCTGCGAGCCGACGGGCGAGGAGGGCGAGGCCGGGCCGCGCGTCCGGGTCACGGCGCTTCTCGAACCCGAACCGATCAGCATCATCGGCACGGTCCCGCGCCGCGAGGTCTACGAGGAGTGTCTGCGGGCGGCCGGGTTCCGGGAGGTGGAGTGGGTCCCGCTGGGCGTGTCGGAGGCGGGTGTGGAGAAGTACGGCGAGGACTTCTGGGCGGACCTCCTCGCCCACCCACCGCTGGTGATGCTGCGCTGCCGGGCCTGACGAGCGACCGGGCCGCCGTGCGCGGGCCGACGCGCCTCGGTAGGAGCGGGGCGCGTCGGCCCGGGGCCGGTTTCCACGGGTCGGCGTGCCACCGCCGACCCGTGGGGGCGGCCCCTCGCCGGCGCGCGGGCGCTACGAGGAGCGGGGCTGGGTGAAGCGCAGCATGTTGCCCGCCGGGTCGCGGAAGGCGCAGTCGCGGACGCCGTACGGCTGGTCCACCGGCTCCTGGATGACCTCGCCGCCGGCCGCCCGGACCTGTTCGAAGGTCGCGTCGACGTCCTCGGTGGAGAAGATCACGCCGCGCAGCATGCCCTTGGCGAGCAGCTCGGCCACCGCCTGCCGGTCGGCGGGGGAGGCGTTGGGGTCGGCGAGCGGCGGTTCGAGGACGATCTCCACGTCCGGCTGCGCGGGGGACCCGACGGTCACCCAGCGCATCCCCTCGAACCCGACGTCGTTCCGCACCTCCAGGCCGAGGGCGTCGCGGTAGAAGGCGAGGGCCTTGTCGTGGTCGTCGACTGCGATGAAGCACTGCGAGAGCTTGATGTCCATGCCTCCGAAGCTACGGCCGGCCACCGCATTCCGCTTCTCCGAAACGGACCGATCCGGGGGCGGGCGCCGTCGGGCCCACCGGTCCGCCGCGCCGGGTCAGGGCCGGCGGACCGGCCGCGTGCGCACCTTCGCGACGCACGCCGGGATCGCGGCCCCGTCCTCGTGGGGGCGGGCCCGGTAGGCGGACGGCGTCTCGCCGACGAGTTCGGTGAAGCGGGAGCTGAACGAACCGAGCGAGGTGCACCCGACGGCGAAGCAGACGTCCGTGACGCTCATGTCACCCCGTCGGAGCAGCGCTTTGGCGCGCTCGACGCGCCGGGTCATGAGGTAGCTGTACGGGGTCTCGCCGAAGGCGGCGCGGAAGCTGCGGGCGAAGTGCCCGGTCGACATGAGGGCGACGGCCGCGAGGGCGGGGACGTCGAGCGGCAGCGCGTAGTCGCGGTCCATCGTGTCCCGCGCCCGGCGCAGCCGTACCAGATCCTCCAGTGCCACGCCCACCAGCATGGCACGGCGGGGCGCGGGGCGGGACCGGCCCCGTGTCATCGGGTCCGCGGGCTCTCGCGGGGCGTGGCCGGTCAGTCCCGCGGAGCCGTCCCCGGGGGCGAGGCCGGTACCGGTGCAGGCGTCGGTCCCGGCGTCGGCACCGCGCCGCGCGACGCCGTCACGTACGCGAGCAGCCGGTCGAGCGGGCGGGGGACCTCGCGGAGGTCGAGGGCGTCGACGAGCGAGCGGGCGTACTGGCTCTTGCGGCCGCTGATGGTGCCCATGAAGCGCCGTAGCTGCCGCTCGACCGCGCGCTCCCGCTGGGCGGGCTGCTTCTGGAAGATACGGAAGGCCCGCAGGTCGCCCTGGGCGTCGACGACCCGCTGGACCGCCTCGGCGCCGAGGGAGCGGATCAGCTCCTCCTCCAGGTCGGCGTCGCAGACGTAGAAGCCGAGCGGTTCCATGGCGGCGCGGGCGAGGTCGTGGCCCAGCCCCGCCCGTTCGAGGGCGGCCGAGAAGTGGCGCTCCTCGCCGGCGTCGCACAGACCCGCCAGCGGCATGCCGAGGCCCCGGGGCCCGAGGAGGTGTACGTACCTGCCGATGTTGGTGGCCCCGCCGAGCGGGACGACGGCGATGCCCTCGGCGTCGAGGGAGCGGCCGTGCCGGGCCGCGAGGGCGTCGAGCGCGACGTGGTCGCTGACCCCCTCCACGAGCACGGCCGTACGCAGCTCGCTGCCGGCCGCGAGTCCGCGGGCCACCTCGGCGGCCGCCGGGGCCCCCGCGCCGTCCGCCGCCCACTCCCGGGCCGCCGCCCGGAAACGCTCCGTGGTCGTCTCCATGCGCCCCAGTCTCCCAGCCGCGGCCGCGAAGATCACGGGGATTACCGGGCCGGCCGGCCGCCGGACACGGCCGCTCTGCCCCCAGCCGATCCCAAGCCGGTCTCCACCGCAAGCCGGACCCAAGCCGTCTCCATCCCAGGCCGGACCCAAGCCGGTCCCCATCCCAGGCCGGTCTCCATCCCAAGCCGGTCTGCCCCCAGCCGGTCTATCCGAGGCTGGCGTAGACGGTGACGTTCTTGCCGTTGTCCCTGGCTCCGACGCACAGCTCACGCCGGTCGAGCAGCCAGCCGTTGGAACGGCATCTCTCCTGCTGGAGGCCCAGTTCGCGGATGATCTCCGGGCGGGACAAGTCGTTGCCGGTGACCGTCACGACGCGCCAGCAGCCGCCGGAACCGCAGCCGACGCCCTCGCTGACCATGCTGATGCCCGGCGGCAGGGAGGGGAGGACCCTGGACGGCGCGGCCGCCGAGCCGTCGCTGATCACCAGTGCGTACAGGAGGCCGGCCACGAGGGTGAGGGCGAACTGCATCCCCAGGACGCCGATGGCTCCGCTGCGGCGGTCGGCCCATCCCGGGGAGGGGGGATTCCCGTGCCGGCCTTCCAGGCTCACACCGCAGGCGATGGCCAGGGGCGCCAGGGCGGTGAACAGGAGGTGGGCGTCGGGCCGGGGGGCGTGGATCCAGACCTGCTGGACGCCGACCAGCAGACCGGCTCCGGCGAGCAGAATGCCGCCGACGACGAGGCCGACAGGGCGCGTACGGGCGATCGCCGCCCAGACGGCGACGGGCACGGCGGCGAAGAGTATCCCCAGGACGGTCGGCATGTACGGGGGGACGTACGGCCCCAAGCCCCCGGTTCCGTACGGCCGACGCTCACCTCGGACCGCCGACCGACCGAGGGCGACTCTTGCTAGCGGCTGCTTGCAATAGTTAGCAAAGGCTGGCATGGTCGGGGCATGGCATCGCTCAACGTCGGCAATCTCGGTGAGTACCTCCGCGAGCAGCGGAGGACCGCGCAGCTGTCGCTGCGGCAGCTGGCCGACGCCGCCGGGGTGTCCAACCCGTATCTGAGCCAGATCGAGCGGGGGCTGCGGAAGCCCAGCGCCGAGGTGTTGCAGCAGGTCGCGAAGGCGCTGCGGATCTCCGCCGAGACGCTCTACGTACGGGCCGGGATCCTCGACGAGACGGAGCGGGAGGAGCTGGAGACGCGCGCCGTCGTCCTCGCCGATCCCTCGATCAACGAGCGGCAGAAGCAGGTGCTGCTCCAGATCTACGACTCCTTCCGCAAGGAGAACGCCGCCGAGGCGGCGGTCGCGGCCGCAGCCGAGGTCGACCGGGCCGCAGCCGACCGCGCCGGGGCCGCCGGAAGCACCGAAGCGACCACCGGCACCACCGGAGCCGGAATCACCGGCTCCACCAGCACCACCGAAGACCCCCCAGGCGCACGCGCCGCGGCCGCCGCCGAGCGGCCCGTGGACGCTTCGCCCGATGCCTGACCGCCCCTGACCAGCGCTCGCTCGCGCACGCCACACCCGGGAGGACCACCAGCATGGCCATCATCGACGAACTGCGTACCCCCCTCTACTTCGCCGCCGGCACCGCGGACCTCGCCGTGCAGCAGGCCAAGAAGGTTCCCGGCCTGATCGAGCAGATCGCCGCCGAGGCGCCCGCCCGTATCGAGGCCGTACGCAACACCGACCCCAAGGCCGTGCAGGAGAAGGTCACCGCGCAGGCGAAGGAGGCCCAGGCCACCGTGCAGTCGCGGTTCGCCGATGTCGTCGGCGGCCTCGACACGGACCTGAAGAAGCTCGGCGAGACCGCCCAGGACCTCGCCCTGCGCGGGGTCGGCGTCGCCGCCGAGTACGCCGTCAAGGCGCGTGAGAAGTACGAGGAGGTCGCCGCCCACGGTGAGGAGGCCGTCCGCGCCTGGCGCGGGGACGTCGCCGAGGAGATCACCGAGATCGCCATCGTCGTCGAGCCGGACGCGTCGAAGTCCGAGGACGAGAAGGCCGCGGAGGCCAAGGCCGCGGAGCCGGTGCAGGCCGTCGTCGTGCCCGAGCCCACCGCGTCCGAGCCGGCGGAGGCAAAGAAGGCGCCCGCCCGTAAGACCACCGCCCGCAAGGCGCCCGCCAAGAAGGCCGGCGTCTCCGCCGAGAAGGCGTAGTACCGGGCACCAATACGGGTACCCGGTGCGTTGAACCGGGTACCTTGACCGCGAGGCGCTCTTCCCCTCTTCCCTAGGCGGTGCTCAGCATGTTGCGCGCGGGATTCGACTCCCTCCTCTCCCTGGTGATGTTCCTGATCTTCACCGGCTTCGCCGTCGCCGCGCTCGTCTTCGCCGCCATGGCGCGCGAGGACGCGTACCGCGCCGCCGAGAAGCAGACGAAGAAGTTCTGGCTGATCGTCCTGGGCATCAACCTCGCCCTGAACCTGCTCTTCCCGATGCTGTTCCTGCAGATCGCGGGCGTGATCGCCGCCATCGTCTTCATGGTGGACGTCCGCCCCGCGCTCCAGCAGGTCTCGGGCGGCGGGCGCCGGGGCGGCGGCTCCAGCAGCGACGGCCCGTACGGCCCGTACAACGGCGGTCGTTAGAAGAGTCGCCGAAAGAGAAGCACCAGAGGCCTTGACGGTCCAGGTCGCCGGTACACGTCAGTACCGCGCCACCTGCACGACGAAGAGGACAGGACCCGGAGCACCCCGCTCCGGGTCCTGTCCTCTTCTCTCTCTCAGAGCGCGGGCGTCCGGCTCCGGGCCGCCCTGTCCCCGTCCCGGTCCCTCTCCAGGGCCAGGACGGCGACGTCGTCCGTCAGCTCCCCGCCGTTCAGGGACCGGACCTCCGTCACCGCCGCGTCCAGGAGCTCGTCCCCCCGCAGGCCCGCGGTCAGCTGCCGGTTGACCATGCCGACCATCCCGTCCTGGCCGAGCCGCGGCGAACCGGGTCCCGCCGACCGCCCCTCGATCAGCCCGTCCGTGTACATGAGCAGGCTCCACGCCCCGCCGAGCTCGACCTGCCGGCGCGGCCAGCGGGCGCGCGGCAGCAGCCCGAGCGCCGGGCCGCCGTCCTCGTACGGCAGCAGGTGCGCGGCCCGCCCCTGGCGGGCGATCAGCGGCGACGGGTGCCCGGCCAGGCACAGGCCCGCACGGCGCCCGTCGGGCGCGATGTCCACGGTGCAGAGGGTCGCGAAGATCTCCTCGCTCTCCCGCTCGTGCTCCAGGACCTGCTGCATCGTGGAGAGCAGCTCGTCCCCGCACAGTCCCGCGAAGGTCAGGGCCCGCCAGGCGATCCGCAGCTCGACGCCGAGCGCGGCCTCGTCGGGGCCGTGGCCGCACACGTCGCCGATCATGGCGTGGACGGTGCCGTCCGGGGTGCGGACCACGTCGTAGAAGTCGCCGCCGAGCAGCGCGCGCGAGCGCCCGGGCCGGTAGCGGGCCGCGAACCTGAGGTCGGAGCCCTCCAGGAGGGGCGTGGGCAGCAGGCCGCGCTCCAGGCGGGCGTTCTCCTGCGCGCGGAGCCGGGACTCGGCGAGCTTCACCTGCACGGCGTCGGCGCGCTTGCGCTCGACCGCGTACCGGATGGCGCGGCTCAGCAGCCGGCCGTCGAGCTCCTCGCGGAACAGGTGGTCCTGGGCGCCGACCCGGACGGCCTCGGCCGCCAGCTCGGCGTCCGCGGAGGTCGCGAGGGCGAGGACCGCGTGCCGCGGGGCCAGTCGCAGGATGTGGCGCAGGGGCGCGAGCGGGTCGTCCCCGGCGGCGGCCCTGGGGCCGGGCAGGGACAGGTCGACGAGGACGCAGTGGACGTCGTCGGTGAGGAGCCGCTCGGCCTCGGTGAGGTTGCGGGCGGTGCGGATGCGGACCCGGGTGCCGGCGGCGTCCGCCGCGTCGAGCAGTTCGGGTACGGCGAGGACACCCGCCGGGTCGTCCTCGACGACCAAGAGGATGAGATCGGTGCGGTCGGTGCCTGTGACTGTGCCTGTCATAGCGGTGGCGTCCATGGCGGTGGCGTCCGTAGGGGCGACGTCGCCGGGTCCCGCAACGGCAGAGACGTTTCTCTGACGCGGTACGGATACGGGCATCGGTCCGGGTTTCCTTCCCTCCCCCCGAGGGTGCGCAGGGCGCCGGGTGGCGTCCGGCCCGTCCCGGACCATAGCGGTAGGGCGGTGCGCAGCGGAATGGCGATCAGCGGGTCGGCCTCCGTGGCGGGATTGGCATATGCCGCGGAAGGGGAGGTACTTGCCCCCGTACGGCCGACGGGACGCCTCCCGGGGCAATGAGAAAGGTCACGCCGGGCGGGTGCGGCGCGGTTCCGCAACCGTGCGGGGAACGCCGTGACCGCGCGTGGAACGCCTACGTCGGGGGGCGGAATGCGGTACGTCGGGGGGCGGAATGCCGTACGTGTCCCCCTCACCCCCGAGGCGCCACCGCCTCCCACCGCACCGTCAGTTCGCCCTGGCGCCACCGTCGGGGGCCGTCCGTCAGGGGCCAGTCCGCCGCCAGGTCGCGGGCCGCGCGGATCCACCGCTGCCGCGCGCCGAGGGAGGCGTACGGGGCCGCCGCCGCCCAGGCGCGGTCGAAGTCCCGCAGGAAGGCGTGCACCGGCTCGCCCGGCACGTTGCGGTGGATCAGCGCTTTCGGCAGCCGCTCCGCGAGGTCCGATGGCCGGTCGAGCGAGCCGAGCCGGGTCGCGAAGGTCACCGTCCGCGGCCCGGCCGCGTCGAGTGCGACCCAGACGTGCCGGCGCCCGATCTCGTCGCAGGTGCCCTCCACGAGCAGCCCGCCCGGCGCGAGCCGGCCGCGCAGCCGCTCCCAGACCGCCGCGACCTGCTCCTCGTCGTACTGGCGCAGCACGTTCGCCGCGCGGATGAGGGCGACCCGGCCGGGTACGGGCACCTCGAAGCCGCCGTGCAGGAAGGAGAGGCCCTCCTGCTCGTACGGCCTCGCCGCCTCGACCCGGGCCGGTTCGATCTCGATCCCGTACAGCCGGGTGCGCGGCTCGGCCGTGCGCAGCCGGGCCAGCAGTTCGACGGCGGTCCAGGGGGCGGCCCCGTATCCGAGGTCGAGCATCGCGGCGGCGGCGCGGAGCAGGATGTCCGGGGCCTTGAGCGGCTGGATGCGGCCGGCGAAGACCGGGATGAAGGCGTCCCGCGGGAGCCCGAGCCGGGCACGGGCGGCGGCCCGGCCGTCGGCGGGGCGGAAGTGGGTGCCATGCCGAAAGGTTACGGGGTGGGGGTGGGGGTTGAGCGGCCCCAGGTAATGAATTGGCAAAGCGCTGTCCGGGGTGGAAATGAAAGGTTCCGTTCCGGTGTTGTCCCGCCCGGAGGGCGCACTACGTCCTCCCGCCGCCATGCCCACGGCGCCGGGCTCGGGAACGAGGCCGGCACCGAGCCTGGTACCGGGTTCGAGCCGAGCCGGGTACCAGGGTCGGCACCGGGACCGGCGCCGGACCCGGCAGCGGGTCCTGCACCCGCACCGGCACCGACCCGACCAGGCCGGACGCGCTCCCCGAGGCGACCGGTCCCGACGTGTCGGACCCGATGCGTTCGCCCCCGAGCGGAAGGACCGCCGACGTGAGCCAGTACGTGTCCCGGTTCGCCGGCACCCGGCACCGGCACCCGGCACCGGCCCGGCTCCGGCTCCCCGGCCGGAACCGCACCCCGCGCCGCGTGGCCATGCTCAGCGTCCACACCTCCCCGCTGCACCAGCCGGGCACGGGCGACGCGGGCGGCATGAACGTCTACATCGTCGAGCTGGCGAAACGACTCGCCGCCATCGACATCGAGGTCGAGATCTTCACCCGCGCCACCACGGGCGGCCTCCCCCCGGTCGTCGAGCTCGCCGCCGGCGTCCTCGTCCGGCACGTCGACGCCGGACCGTACGAGGGGCTGGCCAAGGAGGAGCTGCCGGCCCAGCTCTGCGCCTTCACCCACGGGGTGATGCAGGCCTGGGCGGGCCACCGGCCCGGCCACTACGACCTGGTCCACTCCCACTACTGGCTCTCCGGCCACGTCGGCTGGCTGGCCGCCCAGCGCTGGGGCGTCCCGCTCGTCCACGCCATGCACACCATGGCGAAGGTCAAGAACGCGGCGCTCGCCGAGGGCGACACCCCCGAGCCCGCCGCCCGGGTGATCGGTGAGACGCAGATAGTCGACGCGGCCGACCGGCTCATCGCGAACACCGCGGAGGAGGCCGACGAGCTCGCCCGGTTCTACGAGGCCGACCCCGGCAAGATCGCGGTCGTCCACCCCGGCGTCAACCTCGACCACTTCCGCCCCGCCGACGGCCGGGCCGCCGCCCGTGCCCGGCTCGGGCTCCCGCGGGACGCCTTCATCCCGGTCTTCGCCGGCCGCATCCAGCCGCTCAAGGCCCCGGACATCCTGCTCCGCGCCGCCGCCGCGATGCTCGACCGGGATCCCTCGCTGCGCTCGCGCATGATCGTTCCCGTGGTCGGTGGACCGAGCGGCAGCGGGCTGGCGAAGCCGGAGGAGCTGCAGAAGCTGGCCGCCCGGCTCGGCCTGGCGGACCTCGTGCGCTTCCACCCGCCGGTGGGCCAGGACCGGCTCGCCGACTGGTTCCGCGCGGCGAGCGTCCTCGTCATGCCGTCCTACAGCGAGTCCTTCGGCCTGGTCGCCATAGAGGCGCAGGCGGCCGGCACCCCGGTCGTCGCGGCGGCGGTGGGCGGCCTGCCCGTCGCCGTACGGCACGGTGTGACCGGCTTCCTCGTCCAGGGCCACGACCCGGTGGACTACGCCCAGGCGCTCGGGCGCTTCGTGGCGGACCCGTCCCTGTCGGACCGGATGGGCGCGGCGGCGGCGCTGCACGCCGGCTCCTTCGGCTGGGACACCGCGGCCGCGGGGACGGCGGACGTCTACACGGCCGCCGTACACGACCACCGGCTGCGCGAGACCCGCCGTCGCGTACGCTCCCACCATGGCTGAGACCGAGGACGTCCGACGGATCGTCGAGGACACCTTCAAGGACGCGGAGCTGGAGTGGGAGTCCCCCGAACCGGGCTCCTACGTCGTGAAACTCCCCGGCACACGGAAGCTCTACACGACGCTCTCGCTGCGCCTCGGACGCCACTCGCTCTCCCTCAACGCGTTCGTCATCCGCCACCCGGACGAGAACGAGCCGGGGGTCCACCGCTGGCTCCTCGAACGCAACCTCCGTCTGTACGGGGTGAGTTACGCGGTCGACGGCCTCGGCGACATCTACCTGGCCGGCAAGCTGCCGCTCGCCGCGGTGACGCCCGAGGAGCTGGACCGGCTGCTCGGCTCGGTCCTGGAGGCGGCGGACGGCGACTTCAACACGCTCCTGGAGCTCGGCTTCGCGTCGGCGATCCGCCGCGAGTACGAGTGGCGGGTCTCGCGCGGCGAGTCGACCCGGAACCTCGACGCGTTCAAGAACCTGACCCAGAAGCCGAGTACCGCGAGCGGGTGACGAGCCGAACGCCGCCGATCCGCGACGCGCTCAGCCGACGGTGGTGGCGGTGACGGTGGTGGCCAGTTCCGCGCGGTACCGGCCCGGCGTGGTGCCGAACTCCCGGCGGAAGGCGTGCGACAGGGCGTACGGCGTGCTGTAGCCGACGCGCCGGGCGACGGCGGCCAGCGGGTCCCCGGTGTCCCGGAGCAGGGCGGCCGCACGGGTCAGCCGCCACCAGGTGAGGTACGCCATCGGGGGCCGGCCCACGAGACCGGTGAACCGGCGGGCCAGCGTGGGACGGGACACCCCGGCCTCGGCCGCGAGCAGGTCGACGGTCCAGGCGGCGGCCGGGTCGGAGTGCACGGCCCGCAGGGCGGCGGCGGTCACCGGGTCGCCGAGGGCGGCCGGCCAGCTCCCGCCCGCGCCGCCCGCGCCCGCCGTCCAGGACCGGATCATGTAGACGAGGAGCAGGTCGAGCAGGCTCGGCAGGGCGACCGCGGAGCCGGGCAGCCGCTCGCCCACCTCGCCGCCGAGGAGGGCGATGGCGGCGCGCAGACCGGAATCGGCGCTGTCGGGGGCGGTAGCGCCGTGGCCGCCGGGCTGGTGCGGCAGGTGCACGACCGGGGGGAGCTCCGCGAGGAGCGGATGGACGTGACTGCGGTCGAGCCGGTACTTGCCGCACAGCATCTCGACGACGGGACCGTCTACGGCGTCCTCTCCGAGGCCCTTCCCGGGACCCTTCCCGTCGCCTGTCCCGGCGTACTCCCCGGCGCTTTTCCCGGCGTACGCCCCGGAGCCTGCTCCGGCGGCTTCCCCGGGACGCGCGGGCGGGGGCCGTGACGCCGTCCCGTCCAGCCACCGCTCGAAGGGCACGGCGCGCGAGAGTTCCGCCGCGTCGGCGGGCCGGTCCGCCATCACGTGCCCTGTGCCGTGCGGCAGCAGGACCGCGTCGCCGGGGCCGAGTTCGACCGGGTCGCCGCCGTCGGGCAGCAGCCAGCAGTGTCCCTCCAGGACGACGTGGAAACCCGCGCCCCCGTACGCAGCGAGGCGGGTGCACCAGCGGCCGGCGATCCGCACCCGCCGCGAGGAGGGCCGGCCGATCCGTACCGCCGAGATCGCGTCGCTCACCACGTCCATCGCGCCAGCGTAGCCCCGGCCGTGGGGCCTCCGGTGAGCCGTACGCGTATCCGGAGGAGCCGTACGGGCATGGAGAGTCTCACGCGTACTGCCTAACGTCGACGGCATGACACAGGAGAGCGTGGAACGCATGGTGCTGGGGGACGTCGAGCTCGTCCGGGTCGTCGAGTGGCGGGGGGCGTTCGCGAGCGCCGCGGACCTCGTCCCCACGGCCCCCCGGCGGACCTGGCAGGACAACCGGGGCTGGCTGGCACCGGACCACTGGGAGCCGGAGGGCGACCGGGCGGTCATGGCGCTGCAGACGTGGGTGCTGCGCAGCGCGGGCCGGACGGTCCTGGTCGACACGGGGGTGGGCAACGGGCGCGAGCGCCCCGGCGTGGCGCAGTTCCACCACTGGCAGGGGGACTTCCTCGGCCGCCTGGAGCTGGCCGGGGTCCGGCCCGAGGACGTGGACGTCGTCGTCAACACCCACCTGCACGCCGACCACGTCGGCTGGAACACCCGGGCGGCGGACGGCTCGGACGGCTCGGACGGGGCGCCGGGCGGAGCCCACGGCCCGAGCCGCGCCGGTACCGGCGTCGCTACCGGTGCGGACGCCGGTACGGAGTGGGTCCCGACCTTCCCGCGCGCCGAGTACCTCGTACCGGCGGCGGACGACGCCCACTTCGGCCCGGACAACGGCTACGGCGGAGGCCGCGCGCCGCACGACCGCCTCGTCTACGAGGACAGCGTCGCGCCCCTCCACCGCGCGGGGCGGACCGTGCTCTGGGACGGGTCCCACCGCATCGACGAGCACCTGACCCTGGAGTCCGCGCCGGGGCACACGCCCGGCTCGGCCGTCCTGCGCCTCGCGTCGAAGGGGGAGCACGCGGTGTTCGTCGGCGACCTGCTGCACAGCCCCGTGCAGATCCTCGACCCCGCGCACAACAGCTGCTTCTGCCTGGACGCCGGAGGAGCGGCGGCGAGCCGCCGCCGGATTCTCGAACGGGCCGCCGACCGGCGGGAACTGGTCGTCCCCGCGCACTTCGGCGGCTCGGGCACGGCCGAAGTACGCAGGGACGGGAACGGCTTCAGGCTCGCGGGGCAGGAGCACCGGCCGAGGGACTGACGGCGGACTCCGCGACGGCGGGCTCGGCGACGGTGGACGTCCCGACGCCGGGGCCGATGTCACCGACGCTCACGACGACGACTCCTACCTCGTCGAGGCCGCCGCCGACGCCGCCGTCATCCGACAGGCTGCCGCCGTCGACGACCCGGACACCGCCGCCACCGGTCTCCTCCGTACGGCCGCCACCGGTCTCCTCCCCGCTGCCGACTCCGGCGCCGTCCTCGCAGAGGGCCTTGCGGAGGCGCAGGGTGTAGCCGACGGCGGCGAGGACGCCGACGGCGAAGGTCGCGGCCCACAGGACGTCGGGACCGGGCCCGCCGACGATCGCGCCGGCGCCGATCGGGGCGACGAACCCGGCGACGGCCCAGGACATGCCCATGACGCCCTGGTAGCGGCCGCGGGCGTGCTCGGGGGCGAGGAGCGCGGTGGCGGCGGCGTTCGTCGGGACGTGGATCATCTCGCCCACGGTCCAGATGACGACGGTCGCGGCGAAGGCCACCACGGAGGAGCCGGCGAGGGCGGTGGCGCCGGTGCCGAGGGCGAAGAGGAGCGAGGAGAGGGTGAGCAGGACGACGGGGGAGCGCTTGTCGGTGAGCTTGTTGACGAGCAGCTGGAAGCCGACGATCACGATGCCGTTGACGGCGATGACGACGCCGTAGGAGGAGGGCGAGAGGCCCTGGTCCGCCATGGTGAGGGGAAGGCCGATCCAGGGGGCGGTGAAGACGAGGCAGACGAGGAGGTTGAGGAGGACGAGGGTGCGGAAGGGGGCGTCGCGCAGCACCGTCAGCATGCTGACCTCGGCCTCGACGACGGGGGCGCCGGTCTGGTCGGTACGGGCGGCGGGGCGGGTCTCGGGGAGGCGGAGGAAGACGATGACGGCGCACAGGGTGGTCGCGATGGCGTCCACGACGAACAGCGTCCGGTAGCCGAGGAAGATCGCGGCGCCGCCGCCGATGGAGGCGATGGCGAAGCCGAGGTTGAGGGCCCAGTAGTTGAGGGCGTAGGCCCGGCGCACGTCGTGGGCGGGGACCATGTCGGCGATGGTCGCGTTGATGGAGGGCCGGACCGCCTGCATGGCGACGCCCATGAGGAGGACGACCGTCGCGATGGCCCAGGCGCTGGTGACGACGGCGAGGGCGGCGGCGGACGCGGCGGCCGCGAGGTGCATGGTGACCATCGTGGGGCGGCGGCCCCAGCGGTCGGTGAGCGCGCCGCCGAGCGGGGAGCCGGCGACGCCGCCGAGGCCGTGGAGGGCGACGACGAGTCCGGCGAACCAGGCCGAGTGTCCGAGCTCCACCGTCAGGTAGAGGGAGAGGAAGGTGAGGACGAAGGCCCCGGTGCGGTTGACCAGGGTCGACAGCCAGAGCCACCAGAAGCCCCGCGGAAACCCGGAGACGGTCGCGCTGGCTGATCGTCTGAGCGAGTCGATGGACATGTGTGGCCGGCCCCCTGTGAGTGTAAGTCCCGCTTGCGGCCCTCGTAACTTACGTATCTCAGGTGTCGGACGCCAGCGAATTGACGACGCGCGTCAATCGTCGGAGGTCCATTAGGCTCGTCCGCATGGCCGACGCACCGTACAAGCTGATCCTCCTCCGCCATGGCGAGAGCGAGTGGAACGAGAAGAATCTGTTCACCGGATGGGTGGACGTGAACCTCACCGCGAAGGGTGAGAAGGAGGCGACGCGCGGCGGCGAGCTGCTGAAGGACGCCGGCCTGCTCCCCGACGTCCTGCACACCTCCCTCCAGAAGCGCGCCATCCGCACCGCCCAGCTCGCGCTGGAGTCCGCGGACCGCCACTGGATCCCGGTGAACCGCTCGTGGCGCCTGAACGAGCGCCACTACGGCGCGCTCCAGGGCAAGGACAAGGCCCAGACGCTCGCCGAGTTCGGCGAGGAGCAGTTCATGCTCTGGCGCCGCTCGTACGACACCCCGCCGCCGCCGCTCTCGGACGACAGTGAGTTCTCGCAGGCGCACGACGCCCGCTACGCGACGATCCCGCCGGAGCTGCGCCCGGACACGGAGTGCCTCAAGGACGTCGTGGAGCGCATGCTCCCGTACTGGTACGACGCGATCGTCCCGGACCTGCTGACGGGCCGCACGGTCCTGGTCGCGGCCCACGGCAACAGCCTCCGCGCGCTCGTGAAGCACCTGGACGGCGTCTCGGACGAGGCCATCGCGGGCCTCAACATCCCGACGGGCATCCCGCTCTCCTACGAGCTGGACGAGAACTTCAAGCCCCTCAACCCGGGCGGCACCTACCTCGACCCGGAGGCCGCGGCGGCCGCCATCGAGGCGGTCAAGAACCAGGGCAAGAAGAAGTAACCCTGACGCACGAAGGGCCCCCACCTGCGGTTTCTCCGCGAGTGGGGGCCTTGCTCGTACCCGTGGGCCCGGGCGCGGCCCGGCTCCTGCCTCGCTTCGGCCCGGCCATCCGACGCCCGCGCGGCGGGAATTCGCGCGCCGAATCCGTGGGTCCTCGCTAGCCTCCGCCCCATGAGTACGTCGCTCCGCCTGGAGGAGATCACCCCCGCCACCGTCGACGCCGCCCTCGCCCTGCGCGTCCACCCCCACCAGGAGCGGAACGTCGCTCCCGTCTCGACCTCCCTCGCCGAGGCCTACGCCTTCGGGGAGGCCGCCTGGCCGCGGCTGGTCTTCGACGGGGACAAGGCCGTCGGCTTCCTCATGGCCTTCCTCGACCTCCAGTGGAACGCCGAGAAGGACCCCGACGACCGCCGCAGCGGTCTCTGGCGGCTCAACATCGCCGCCGACGGGCAGGGCAGGGGATACGGCCGGTTCGCCGTCGAAGCCGTCCGCGACGAGCTGCGCCGGCGCGGCGCCTCACAGCTGTACGTCACCTGGGAACCCGGCGAGGACGGGCCCGGCGCCTTCTACGAACGGCTCGGCTTCCGTCCCACGGGGGAGACCAGCGGCGACCAGATCGTCGGCGTCCTGGACCTGTAGTAAGGGGAGAACGGAGACGGGGGCGGGTGCGGCATCCCCGCACCCCACCCCCTCCGCACATCCCGGTCAGCCCGAGCAGCCGCCGCACTGGCACGGGCCGCCCGACTGGCACCCGCAGCCGCAGCCGGAGCCGCAGCCGCAGGCGCCCAGCAGGGGCAGGTGCACCGCCTCGCGCGGTGCCTCCGGCCCCGAGGTGGTCGCGGTCGGGTTGGGGGAATCGGCCATGGGGGTCCCTCCCTTTCGAGGCGCACATCGCCTCCCCCCATTGCATGCCCACCCGGACCGGCGCATCAACGGCGCATCGGCGCCCGCGCGCCTACGCGCCCTCGACCGGCGCGTCCGCCGCCTGCAGCTCGTCCGCGTGCTCACCCGTCACCAGGTACACCACGCGCTTCGCCACCGACACCGCGTGGTCGGCGAACCGCTCGTAGTAGCGGCCGAGCAGCGTCACGTCGACCGCCGTCTCGATGCCGTGCTTCCAGCGGTCGTCGATCAGGTGCTGGAACAGCGTCCGGTGCAGCAGGTCCATCTCGTCGTCGTCCGTCTCCAGCTGGAGCGCCAGGTCGACGTCCTTGGTGATGATGACCTCCGCCGCCTTCGCCATCAGGCGCTGCGCCAGCTGCCCCATCTCCAGGATGGTCGCGTGCAGGTCCCGGGGCACCGCCGTGTCGGGGAACCGCAGCCGGGCGAGCTTCGCCACGTGCTGCGCCAGGTCGCCCGAGCGCTCCAGGTCGGCGCTCATCCGCAGCGACGTGACCACGATCCGCAGGTCCGTCGCCACCGGCTGCTGCCGCGCGAGCAGCGCTATCGCCCGGGCCTCCAGCTCGTGCTGGAGGTCGTCGACCTTCTGGTCGGCGGCGATCACGCTCTCCGCCAGCTTGAGGTCCGCGTCGAGCATCGCCGTGGTGGCGCGTCCGACCGCGGACCCGACGAGGCGGGCCATCTCGACCAGGCTCTCGCCGATCGAGTCCAGTTCCTCGTGGTACGCGTCCCGCATGGATGTCCCTCTCTACGCAAAGCTCGGCAAAGCTCCGGGGTCCGGATGGGGGGCTCGGATCCCCACGCTCCCACCCTCCGTCCCTCACGCGTCCGGCTCCACCCGCACACATGAATCAATACTTTCCCCAAGGTGAACTCTGGGCGACGTGAGCCGTCGGCCCGCCCGGGGCATGTGAACCACTCCGGTCCTCGGGGTGAACTCTGAGCGACGAGTGTTCGAGGAGCCACTCGGACGGCTGGGAGAGAGTCCTCGCACCCGCATAACCTGGGAGGCATGGACGTGAACGCGGCGGTCGCCGCCCTGGCCGCGATCGCCGGCGTGTGCACCGGCGTGATCGCCATGCTGGCGTTCCGCTGGAGCGAACGCGACCAGGCCAGACCCACTCGTACCTCCCTGCACACGGACGCCGTGCTCCCGCCCGGCGTCGACACCGTGCTGTCCGTACTGCGCTCCTCCGCGGTCGTCCTCGACGAGAGCGACTCCGTGGTGAAGGCCAGCTCGGCGGCGTACGCGCTCGGCCTGGTCCGCGGCGGGAAACTGGCCGTCGAGCCCATGCTCAACATGGCCCGTGACACCCGGCGCGACGGCGAGATACGACAGGTCGAGCTGGACCTGGCCCGGCGCGGCAGCGGCCGCGGCGAGGCACTCGCCGTGTCCGCGCGGGTCGCCCCGCTGGGCTCGCGACTCGTGCTGCTGCTGGTCGAGGACCTCACCGAGGCCCGCCGCATCGAGGCGGTACGGCGCGACTTCGTCGCCAACGTCAGCCATGAGCTCAAGACCCCGACGGGCGCGCTCTCCCTGCTCTCCGAGGCCGTCATGGACGCCTCGGACGACCCCGAGGCGGTCACCCGCTTCGCCGGCCGCATGCAGATCGAGGCGACCCGCCTCACCAACCTCGTACAGGAGCTCATCGACCTCTCCCGCGTGCAGAACGACGACCCGCTGGAGGACTCCGAGCCGGTGTCCGTGGACGAACTCGTCGACGAGGCGATCGACCGCTCCCGGCACACGGCCACCACCAAGCAGATCACCATGGCGTCCGGAGGCAACGCCGACCTGCGGGTCTGGGGCAGCCGCGGCCAGCTCGCCGCCGCCCTCGGCAACCTCGTCGAGAACGCCGTCAACTACTCACCCGCCCGCACCCGCGTCGGCATCGCGGCCCGCAAGATCGCCGCGCCCGGCGGCGACCTGATCGAGATAGCCGTCACCGACCAGGGCGTCGGCATCCCCGACAAGGACAAGGAGCGCGTCTTCGAGCGCTTCTACCGCGTCGACCCGGCCCGCTCCCGTGCCACCGGCGGCACCGGACTCGGCCTGGCCATCGTCAAGCACGTGGCCGCCTCCCACGGCGGAGAGGTCACCGTCTGGAGCACCGAGGGCCAGGGCTCCACCTTCACCTTGCGGCTGCCCGAGGCGGGCGCCGTACGGGACCGCCGACCCGCCTCGTCCCCCACCCCTGATCTCATGACCGAACCGCTTCCTGCCCCGGAGGTCCTTCCGTGACCCGAGTGCTTGTCGTCGAGGATGAGGAATCCTTCAGCGACGCCCTGTCCTACATGCTTCGCAAGGAGGGTTTCGAAGTCGCGGTAGCGGCGACCGGGCCCGACGGCCTCGACGAGTTCGAGCGCAACGGGGCCGACCTCGTCCTCCTCGACCTGATGCTTCCGGGCCTGCCCGGCACCGAGGTGTGCCGGCAGCTCCGCGGCCGCTCGAACGTCCCCGTCATCATGGTGACGGCCAAGGACAGTGAGATCGACAAGGTCGTCGGGCTGGAGATAGGAGCCGACGACTACGTGACGAAGCCCTTCTCCTCGCGGGAGCTGGTCGCCCGCATCCGCGCGGTGCTGCGCCGCCGCGGCGAGCCGGAGGAGGTCACCCCGGCGGCCCTGGAGGCGGGCCCGGTCCGCATGGACGTCGACCGCCACGTGGTGACGGTCGCGGGCGGCAAGGTCGACCTGCCGCTGAAGGAGTTCGACCTCCTGGAGATGCTGCTGCGCAACGCGGGCCGCGTGCTGACCCGTATGCAGCTCATCGACCGGGTCTGGGGCGCGGACTACGTCGGAGACACCAAGACCCTCGACGTCCACGTCAAGCGCCTCCGCGCCAAGATCGAGCCCGACCCGGGCGCCCCGCGCTACCTGGTCACGGTCCGCGGCCTGGGCTACAAGTTCGAGCCGTAGACGAGAGCCCGAAGCGGGCCGGTCACCGCGGACGACGACCGCGCCCCAGGCCGGCCACGACGCCCGTAGCCGGCCGGCCCCGGCCGCCCGTCCACGACCGGCCCGCACGTACGCCGAAGGGCGCCCTCCCGGGTGGGGAGGGCGCCCTTCGGCGCGCATGCGTGCGTACGGGTCAGTGGCCGGCCGCGTGGCTCGCCTCGCCCGACGGCTCGCCGGAGGCCTCGCCGCCGTGCCCGCCCTCGGCCGCGCCCGAGGGCGAGGCGGTGGCGGTCGGCTGGGCGCCCGGGGGAGCCGGGAGGATGGTGGGGCCGAAGTCCTTGAAGTAGCTGGCGGCCGGGACCACGAAGGCGCTCAGGCCCACGTCGCCGGTCCGGCTCAGCTTGAAGACGACCTTCTGCGCGTCGCCGTCGCGGGTGGCCTCGCTGCCGTTCGCGATGACCGCGGAGGCGTTGCCCTCGCCGCCGATGACGACCGAGCCGAAGGCCGGGACGACGATCGGCCCGGCGCCGGAGGCGGCCTTGAGCGCCACGGCCGTGCCGGTGCTGCCCGGCAGGGTGATCGACTCGAGGGTCTGGGGCTTGTCGCCGTTGTTGAAGACGGTGGCCGAGACGACGGCCGGGCCCTTGGCCACGTCCAGGGGCTGGGTGATCACCAGCGCGTTCTGGATCTTGACGTCGTCCACCGTGACGGCGGCGTTGTCCGGCTTGACGCCGAGCGTCTGCGCGTCGTTGCCCGCACCACAGGCGGACAGCGCGGCGACGGAGAGAACGATGGCGGTAGCGGCGAGGGCGCCGCGTCGAAGGCTGCGGCTCACGGCGGCGGCATCTCCTAGGACGTACGGACAGGCTACGGACAGGCTTCGGACAGTTGTGGAACCACAGACCGACGACAGGACCGAGGACCGGCTGAAGGTGTGTCAGCAGACGGGCCAAGGGTGTGTCAGCGCGCTCAGGTTACCGAGCCGCACTCTCCGTCCCGCACCCGACCCGCCCCTTACCGGCCACGGGGTCGCCGCGGACGAGGTCGCCGGACGGCCCCCGCCGCTTTCGCGCGTCGGCCGCCGTGGCCGGATCACGACCCATTGACCTGTTGTTCACATAACCGCCTTGATCAATTCGGGGGCCACGCCGCATTCACGGAGCCACGCCTACGAAAATTCCTGACCGGCGTCCACTGATCAATTACGGGAATCACCCCGTGATGCATCCGTACGGGTGGACGATCCTCGAACGGAGTACGTTGGGAAGGGCACTCCCAACCGGACAAAACGGGACATCGGGTCTCTCTTGTGAGGGTTCGGGTAGGTGTAACGTGCGCGTTTCTCTCCGTCCGCACAGCGGCTCCGACCTGCGAATACCGCCTTCCGGAAGCCCGTCGCAGCACGTCCGTGTCACCGTTGTCAAGCCCCGAGATATGCCCTGACCTGCGAAAACGCCATTCAGAAGAAGCCGAATCCGTGTTACCCTGGATAGCCACGGAAGGGGTACCTGTCACATGACGTTCAAGGTTGGCGACACCGTGGTCTATCCCCATCACGGGGCCGCGCTGATCGAGGCCATCGAAACTCGCCAGATCAAAGGCGTGGACAAGACCTACTTGGTGCTCAAGGTCGCGCAGGGCGACCTGACGGTTCGTGTGCCGGCGGACAATGCGGAGTTCGTCGGTGTTCGCGACGTAGTCGGTCAGGACGGGCTGGACCGGGTCTTCGAGGTGCTGCGCGCGCCGTACGCCGAAGAGCCGACGAACTGGTCCCGTCGCTACAAGGCAAATCTCGAGAAGCTCGCCTCCGGCGATGTCATCAAGGTCGCCGAAGTAGTCCGCGACCTGTGGCGGCGTGAGCGCGAGCGCGGTCTCTCCGCCGGTGAGAAGCGCATGCTCGCCAAGGCCCGGCAGATCCTGGTCAGCGAGCTGGCCCTCGCGGAGAACACGAACGAGGACAAGGCCGAGGCTCTCCTCGACGAGGTCCTCGCGTCCTGAGCGCGTTCTGACGGCATCCGAGCGCGCAACCAAGTGAAGCGATGCCGCGGTGCCCGTCGGTGAACTGTGATCCACACAGTGCCGCCGCCGGGCGCTTCGGCATGTCACGACCACCCCACGGGCCCCACGAGCAGCCTCGGAAGCGATCTCGCGACCGGAGCGATGTACGTACGGGTACAAGCATGACCTGTACGCACGCTCGCGCACGCGTGTTCATGTACGTATGCTCTCGTTCCCCCTGTTACGTCCGAACCCCTGTGCGCGTGCGCCCACGCCTCGACCGTCGTCACGGAAAGGGCCCGGTCAAGGCGGAGCGTCCGGCACGGTGAGGCCATACCCATGTCGGCCGCGGAAACAAACCTGCCGGAGTGCAACCGATGTCAGACGAAGCGCGTCCTTCTCGTACCGCCGTGGTGATCCCGGCGGCCGGACGGGGCGTACGCCTCGGTCCGGGCGCCCCCAAGGCGCTGCGCCCGCTGAACGGCACCCCCATGCTCATCCACGCCGTCCGCGCGATGGCCGCCTCCCGCGCGGTCTCGCTCGTCGTCGTGGTCGCTCCCCCCGACGGCGCCGGAGCCGCCGAGGTCAAGAACCTCCTCGACGCCCACGCCCTCCCCGAGCGCACCGACTACCTCGTCGTCCCCGGCGGCGACACCCGCCAGGAGTCCGTGCGCCTCGGGCTCGACGCGCTCCCCGAGGGCATCACCACCGTCCTCGTCCACGACGCCGCCCGCCCGCTCGTCCCCGTCGACACCGTGGACGCGGTCATCGAGGCCGTCCGGGACGGGGCCGTCGCCGTCGTCCCCGCGCTCCCCGTCGCCGACACCGTCAAGGAGGTCGAGCCGGCCGAGAGGGCGGGTGACCCCGAGCAGGTCGTCGCCACCCCGGTACGAGCCCGGCTCCGCGCCGTCCAGACCCCCCAGGGCTTCGACCACGACACCCTGGTGAACGCCCACGCCACCGTCGCCCTCACCGGCGAGGGGGCCACCGACGACGCCGGTATGGTCGAGCGGCTCGGCGCGCCCGTCGTCGTCGTGCCCGGCCACGAGGAGGCCTTCAAGGTGACCCGCCCCCTCGACCTCGTCCTCGCCGAGGCCGTACTCGCCCGCAGGAGGGCCAACGATGGCTTCTGAGCCGACCGCACCCTCTGTACTGCCGATGTTTCCCCGTACCGGCATCGGCACCGACGTCCACGCCTTCGAGAAGGGCCGCGAACTCTGGTGCGCGGGCCTCCTCTGGGACGAGGCCGCGAGCGACGGGTACGGCCTCGCCGGGCACTCCGACGGCGACGTCGCCGCCCACGCCGCCTGCGACGCGCTCTTCTCCGCCGCCGGCATCGGCGACCTCGGCGCCCACTTCGGCACCTCCCGCCCCGAGTACGCCGGCGCCTCCGGCGTCACCCTGCTCGCCGAGGCCGCCCGGATCGTCCGCGCCGAGGGATTCGAGATCGGCAACATCGCCGTCCAGGTCATCGGCGTCCGCCCCAAGGTCGGCAAGCGGCGCGACGAGGCGCAGAAGGCGCTGAGCGAGGCGGCCGGAGCGCCGGTCTCCGTCTCCGGCACCACCACCGACGGCCTCGGTCTGACGGGTCGTGCGGAGGGCCTCGCGGCGCTGGCGACCGCCCTCGTGTACCCGGTGGCGCGGGCCTGACGGCGTTCCGGGACGCCCGCCGTCCCGTTCACCGGTACCGGCATCCACCGGTACCGGCATCCACCGGTACCGGCATCCACCGGTACCGGCATCCACCGGTACCGGCATCCACCGGTACCGGTGAAAAACGTCATCGGAGACGGGGAACGGGTATCGGGGCACTACCACACGCCCACTACCCTGGAGTGGTGACTATTCGCCTGTACGACACCAGCGCCCGGCAGATCCGTGACTTCACCCCGCTCACGCCGGGCCAGGTCTCGATCTACCTCTGTGGTGCCACCGTCCAGGCGGCCCCGCACATCGGCCACATCCGTTCGGGGCTGAACTTCGACATCATGCGCCGCTGGTTCGCGTACCGCGGCTACGACGTCACGTTCATCCGCAACGTCACCGACATCGACGACAAGATCATCAGGAAGGGTGCCGAGCAGGACCGCCCCTGGTGGTCCATCGGCTTCGAGAACGAGCGCGCGTTCAACTCCGGCTACGAGGCGCTGGGTTGCCTGCCGCCGAGCTACGAGCCGCGTGCCACCGGGCACGTCCCCGAGATGATCGAGATGATGCGCGGCCTCATCGAGCGCGGTCACGCGTACGAGGCCGACGGCAGCGTCTACTTCGACGTGCGCTCCTTCCCGGGCTACCTGGAGCTGTCGAACCAGGACATCGACGACCTCCGCCAGCCCGACGAGGGCGTCGCCGGAAAGCGCGACCCCCGGGACTTCGCCATGTGGAAGGCGACCAAGCCGGGCGAGCCCGACTGGGAGACCCCGTGGGGCCGCGGCCGCCCCGGCTGGCACCTGGAGTGCTCGGCGATGGCCCACAAGTACCTCGGCTCCGCCTTCGACATCCACGGCGGCGGCCTCGACCTGATCTTCCCGCACCACGAGAACGAGATCGCCCAGGCCAAGGCCTTCGGTGACTCCTTCGCCCAGTACTGGGTGCACAACGCCTGGGTCACCATGAGCGGCGAGAAGATGTCGAAGTCGCTCGGCAACAGCGTGCTGGTGTCCGAGATGGTGAAGAACTGGCGCCCCATCGTCCTCCGCTACTACCTGGGCACCCCGCACTACCGGTCGATGATCGAGTACAGCGAGGAGTCCCTGCGCGAGGCCGAGTCGGCGTTCGGCCGCATCGAGGGCTTCGTCCAGCGCGCCACCGAGAAGGCCGGCAAGGACGTCGCCCCCGCCGCCGAGGTCCCGCCGGCCTTCGCCGAGGCCATGGACGACGACCTGGGCGTGCCGCACGCGCTCGCGATCATCCACACCACCGTCCGGCAGGGCAACAGCGCCCTCGCCGCGGACGACAAGGACGAGGCCATCGCCCGCCTCGCCGAGGTCCGGGCCATGCTCGGCGTCCTCGGCCTGGACCCGCTCGACCCGCACTGGGCCGAGGAGGGCGGTGGCGGCGGCGAGCTCCACGGCGCCGTCGACACCCTCGTACGGCTCGTGCTCCAGCAGCGGGAGTCGGCGCGCGAGCGCAAGGACTGGGCGACCGCGGACGCGATCCGTGACCAGCTGGGACAGTCCGGTCTCGCCATCGAGGACAGCCCCGACGGCCCCCGCTGGACGCTGGGCAACCGTTAGAAGACGTGCCGCTCGGGCCCCCGGGCGGCACACTTCAGTTACAGACTTTGTACGTCAGCAGAGGAAACAGGTAGTCATGGCCGGGAACAGCCAGCGCAGGAACCGTCGCACGTCGAACAAGAAGGGTGCGACGGTCGGCAGCGGTGGCCAGCGGCGCAAGGGCCTCGAAGGCAAGGGCCCGACCCCCAAGGCCGAGAACCGCAAGGGCCACAAGGCGTTCCGCGTCTCCAACGCGATGGCCCGCAACGTGGCCAAGCGCAAGCCCGTCGTCCGCCGCGGCGGCAAGGGTCAGTCCGAGATGGTCGTCGGCCGCAACCCGGTCTTCGAGGCCCTCCGCGACGGCGTGCCCGCCTCGACGCTGTACGTGCAGCAGTTCATCGACAACGACGAGCGCGTGCGCGAGGCCCTGAACCTCGCCACCGGCCGCGGCAACATCAACATCATGGAGGCGCCGCGCCCCGAGCTCGACCGGATGACGAACGGCCTGAACCACCAGGGCCTCGTCCTCCAGGTCCCGCCGTACGAGTACGCGCACCCCGAGGACCTCGTCACGGCCGCGTTCGACGACCACGACGACCCGCTGATCGTCGCCCTCGACGGCGTCACCGACCCGCGCAACCTCGGAGCCGTCGTCCGCTCCGTCTCCGCCTTCGGCGGCCACGGCGTCGTCGTCCCCGAGCGCCGCGCCGCCGGCATGACCGCCGGTGCGTGGAAGACCTCGGCCGGCACCGCCGCCCGTACCCCGGTCGCCCGCGCCACCAATCTGACGCGCTGCCTGGAGCAGTACCAGAAGGCCGGCGTCACGGTCGTCGGCCTCGCCGCCGACGGCGACCGCGAGGTGCACGAGCTGGAGGAGCTCGGCGGCCCGGTCGTCATCGTCGTCGGCTCCGAGGGCAAGGGCCTGTCCCGCCTCGTCGGCGAGACCTGCGACTTCCTCGTCCGCATCCCCATGCCGGGCGGCGCCGAGTCGCTGAACGCCGGTGTCGCGGCCGGTGTCGTGCTCTACGAGGCGGCCCGCCGCCGGATGGCCCGCTGACACCGGGCCGGTAGTCGGTTCCCGGCCCCGGCCGTGGCGTGATCTTGACGGGTCTCGGACATTTGCGAGCCGTCAAGGCAGTGTCCTAAACCCAGATCACTCGGTTAGATGAGTGTGGACACCAGAACGCCCCGGCCGGGGTTCGACGATCAGCCCGCGTTGAGCATGGTCAAGGTGGATTCCGATCCCGCCCAGGTGATCGTGAACCACGCCAGCTTCCGTGTGCGGCTCGCGCCCGCCCCGCCGAAGATCGGCGCCGGCGCCCGCACCGCAGCCCTGTCCGGGGCCGGGGCAGGAGCGGGCGGACCGCGCCGTCGTCCCGTCGTGTGGACCGGAAAGTCCTCCCCGGGCGCGACCGGCCTCCTCCAAGCCGTACGGGAATCCTCCGTCTCCACGCTGGAGCCGGTGGGCGGCCGCCCGGGCCTCGCCGGCCTGGACGGCGGCGCCACCCAGGCCATCCCGCGCATCGACGACACCATGCCCACCCCCGTGCTGCCCGCCGACTCCGGCCCCCTGCTGCCGCCGATGCGCCGCGCCGAGGGCGCCTACGACGACCTGTACGAGCTCCGCCCCGAGACCGACGGACCCGGCGCGGGCGCGTACGAGTCGGGCGCGCACGAGGAGAAGCCGGAGGGCCGGTCCGCGCAGCGCCACGGGCAGGACAACGTCCGGCACGCCTACTACCCCGGCCGCCGGATGAACCTCGGCGTCGTCCTCCTCCCGCTCCGCGTCTTCCTCGGCTTCATCTCCATCTACGCGGGCATGGGCAAGCTCTGCGACCCCGTCTACTTCGACGGCGGCGAGCGCGGCTCCATGGTGAAGTGGCTCAACTCCCTGCACCCCTGGCCCCTCGCCGAACCCCTCCGCGACTTCGCCCTCCAGCACCCGGTCGGCGCCGGACTCACCGTCGCCTTCCTCCAGGTCGTCGTCGGTGTCCTCACCGTCCTCGGCCTCTGGCAGCGCGTCGCCGCCGTCGTCGGCGCACTGCTCTCCGCCGCGCTGCTCCTCACGGTCAGCTGGCGGACCGTCCCCGTCTACGACTCCGCCGACATCATCTTCCTGGCCGCCTGGTCGCCGCTGATCATCGCCGGCGCCCCCGTCTACTCGATCGACGGCCGCCTCGCCGGCGAGGCCTGGCGCACCCTCGGCCCGCGCGCCGACCTGTGGGACCTGCGCCGCCGCGTCATGCGCCGCAGCAGCCTGGTCGCCGCGGTCGTCGTCGGCCTCACCCTCCTCATCGGCTCCGTCCTCGGCGGCGCCGTCCGCTCCACCGAGATGGTCACCGTTCCCGGCCCCAACGACGACCCGATCAACCACCTCCCGGGCCGGCCGCTCCCCACCGAGCCGACGCGCCGCGCCCCCTCCGAGAAGGCCTCCACCGCGCCGACGCCGGCCGCGACCAGCGCCGCCCCGGCCGAGCGCGAGGCGACGCGGGAGGCGACCCGGCCCACCGAGAAGACCCGCGAGGCCACCCGGACCCAGGAGCAGCGTCCGACGGCCACGCAGGGCGCGGGCACGGGCACCGGCGGGGGCGGCGGAAGCCGCACGCCCACCCGGTCCGACCCGGAGCCGCCGCCGTCCACCAGCGACACCCCGAGCACCACGGGCGGCAGCTCTTCGGGCGGCTCGACCTCGGGCGGCGGCTCCGGCGGCGGCTCGACGGGCACGCCGTCGGAGAGCGGCTCGACCTCGGGCGGCGGCGGGGCGAAGAACCCGATCGGCGGACTGCTGGGTTGAGACCCCGATCTGCGGACGGCTGGGCTGAGACCCCGTAGGACGCTCGCAGCACGGCGAAGGGCGGCACCGCTTTCGGGCGGCGCCGCCCTTCTCCGTGTGCCGACGCGTCCGCTGCCGGGGTGGAAGGTCATCCGCGCTGCGCGGCGAGCTCCTTGGCGGCCTCGGTGAGGTCCTTGGCGGTGTCGATGGCCCGCCAGTAGGCGCCCTGGGGCAGCGGGAAGCCGGCCAGCCGCTTCTCGCGGGCGAGCCGGGGGAACGTGGTGCGCTCGTGGTCGCCCAGGTCCGGGAGGAGGTCCGTGAAGGCCGCGGAGAAGACGTACACGCCGGCGTTGATGAGGTACGGCGACGGCGGCGCCTCGACGAAGTCGGTGATGTGGCCGAAGGTGTCGGTCTCGACGGCGCCCCAGGGGATGCGGGGGCGGGCCAGGGCGAGGGTGGCGAGGGCGTCGCGCTCGTCGTGGAAGGCGGCCATCTCGCGCAGCGAGAAACGGGTCCAGATGTCGCCGTTGGTGGCGTACCAGGGCCGGTCCGGCGCGGGCAGGTGCGCGGCGGCGTACTTGAGGCCGCCGCCGCGGCCCAGCGGCTCGGTCTCGACGACCGTGGTCACCTTGAGCGGGAGGTCGGCGCTCTCCAGCCACTCCTGGAGCACCTCGGCGAGGTGGCCGCAGGAGACGACGGCGTCGGTCACGCCCTCGGCGGCGAGCCAGGAAAGCTGATGGCCGATGATCGGGGTCCCGGTGCCCGGGATCTCGACCATCGGCTTGGGGCGGTCGTCGGTGTACGGGCGGAGCCGTGAGCCCTGGCCGCCCGCCAGGACCACGGCCTGTGTCGGAGAGGTGTGCATACGGGGAACGATAGGCGCCCCGTACGTCCGGCGGTCGGACAGCCGACGGCCGGACGCGCGTCGTGGCTCAGCGTCGTCGCTTCGGCGTCGTCGCTCAGCTCGCGCGCATCACGCCGGTCGCGTACGAGGTGTCGCACACGGGCCGCGAGAAGCCCTGGGCGCGGGAGGGGCCGTACTGCTCGACGGCGGCGCGGCCGAGGGAACGGGCGATGGACATGCAGTGCTTGGCGAGGGAGGGCCGGTTCTCCACCTCGCGCTGGAGGTGCGTGAGGGCGACCCCGGGGTCCTTCTCCTGGAGCTCGGCGAGGAGCTGGTCGCGCAGAACGTCCTGCGGGGCACGGGACTTGGCCGGGACGGAGACCTCGGAGGAGGAGGCCGTCAGCTGGGTCCCGGCGTCCTCGCCGGCCCACGGAACGGCGGACACCGCGAGCGTTCCCGAGAGGACCAGGACGACGGGCAGGACGAGGGCGAGAGAGCGGCCGATTCGGCGGGCAGTAGGCGTCACGCAGGCGAGCGTAGCGGCCGGTAGTGATATGGCGACATTTAGTCACTCTCGCGGGGGATGGTTCGAAGTGGCTTTTCGAATTCCGTGTTGACGCGGAGGGTGCTGCGGGGCCGGGAATGCCGGGGTTCTGTCGGATAAACCCCTTGGCGTCCTCCACCATGGCGAACGACCCCGCATCCACGGGGGATGCGGGGTCGTTCGGCCGTGCCGGAGCGGTTCTCCCGCCGGAGGTCAGTCGCTGAGGCGGGCGCCGGTCGACGTCGAGAAGACGTGGAGCTCGGCGGCGCGCGGGACGACGTGCAGCGTGGTGCCCTTGGCGGGGACGTCACGGCCGCCGACGCGGACGACCAGGTCCTTGTCCTCGCCGCCGACGCGGGTGGAGCCGTAGACGAAGCCGTCGGAGCCGAGCTCCTCGACGACGTTCACGGTGACGGCGAGGCCGTCCTTGCTCGTCGGGCCCGAGACGTCGAAGTGCTCGGGGCGGACGCCGACGGTGACGGTGGTGTCGCCGTTGGCGGAGGCGGCGGCGATGGCGTCGCGGGAGACCGGGACGATGCTGTTGCCGAACTTCACGCCGCCGTCGGTGATCGGGACCTCGACGAGGTTCATGGCGGGGGAGCCGATGAAGCCGGCGACGAAGAGGTTGGCCGGCTTGTCGTACATGTTGCGCGGCGAGTCGACCTGCTGGAGCAGACCGTCCTTGAGGACGGCGACGCGGTCGCCCATGGTGAGGGCCTCGGTCTGGTCGTGGGTGACGTAGACCGTGGTGATCCCGAGGCGGCGCTGGAGGCCGGCGATCTGCGTACGGGTCGAGACGCGGAGCTTGGCGTCGAGGTTCGACAGCGGCTCGTCCATGAGGAAGACCTGCGGCTCACGCACGATGGCGCGACCCATGGCGACACGCTGGCGCTGACCGCCGGAGAGCGCCTTCGGCTTGCGGTCGAGGTACTCGGTGAGGTCCAGGATCTTCGCGGCCTCTTCGACCTTGGCGCGGATCTCGGACTTGTTGACACCGGCGATCTTGAGCGCGAAGCCCATGTTGTCGGCGACGCTCATGTGCGGGTACAGCGCGTAGTTCTGGAACACCATCGCGATGTCCCGGTCCTTCGGCGGCAGGTGCGTGACGTCGCGGTCACCGATGCGGATGGAGCCGGCGTTGACGTCCTCGAGACCCGCGAGCATGCGCAGGGAGGTCGACTTGCCACAGCCGGAGGGCCCGACGAGGACGAGGAACTCGCCGTCGGCGATCTCGATGTCGAGCTGGTCGACGGAGGCCTTGGTGGCACCGGGGTACACCCGGGTCGCCTTGTCGAAAGTGACGGAAGCCATGGTGATGTGTCCCTTCACCGGCAGGAACGTGCCGGACGATCCGAGTAAAGGAAGGATTGAGGTCTAGTCCACCTGGATGAACTGCACGTGACGCTACCTGCCGCCGGGGGATCTGTCAGCAGTCCGACCGGGGTGAGATTTCCGACCTGGGCCGGGACGAGGTTGGTTACACTTCACTCGCTGCCTCCTTAGCTCAGCTGGCCAGAGCACCGCTCTTGTAAAGCGGGGGTCGTCGGTTCGAACCCGACAGGGGGCTCAACGGTAAGTAGCAGGTCAGATAGGTAGAGGGCCCTCTGGGTGATGTTGCCAGGGGGCCCTTCTGCCGCCCGGAGTCCACATGGAGTCCACATCCCCACCGAACACCGTGTGCAGAAACCACGAAACCTGCTGTGCTCAGCAGCCTTCCGCCGTAGAGTGCTGTCTACCGAGCGGGCCGACGTGCTCCCCACACGCGTCAGACGCATGCCGCTCGCCACTCTGTGGCTGTCCAGCGGGGAGGCTGGCGCCACAGGCAGAGACCCCCGCCGTGAATGTCGGCGGGGGTCTTCTCGTACACGGTAGGCGACATGGCGCTGCCCCGTCCCGCGAAGGGACGGGGTAGCTCTGCTCTGGCCGAAACCAGGGCAGTTGGCAGCGGGGCGGACGCACGTACGCCGCTCGCTGCCTGGTCCGCGCCGACAGGCCTGACTGCCGCGCGGACGTGGGGCGAAGTCGGTGGCTGATACCCGCCGTTTCCAAGATCAAACAATGTAGAGTCACCTCTACAGAGATTTGATCTTGATCCAGTGAGCGTGGACAGGTGCCACGCTCCACCCCACCGCCCGAGTGGGTCCTCGCCCGCCGGCGTCAGATCGGCGACCAGATCAGAGCCGCTCGATTACGCGCGAACCTCACCCAGGAAGCTGTGGCACATGCCGTCCCGATGGATCGGGCCGCCTACAACCGGATCGAGCAGGGTCACGCCGCAGCTACGCTCGACACGCTCATCCTCATCGCCCACGTCATCGGCGTGCCCCTCACGGAACTAGTGGGAGGGCTCCCGGCCGGATGATGCCCGGCCGGGAGCCCGAATCCTGCCCGCGGACGATCGGCGTGACGACCGCGGGCAGGAGATCACAGACTGCGCAGACGCTGCTGCAACGGGGAACGGTCCGTCGCAAGCTTCTGCGCGACCACGCAGTCGATGGCCTTCGGGTGCCAGTACGCGGTCGGCCTGGCGCCGCTCGCCGACTCCGACGGCAGCTCCTTCGCGTCGCCCACGATGACGTGACTGCAATACGAACAGCGCTTCACTGGCCCTCCTCATTGTGGCAGGGGCAGAAGCAGCGGCGCGGGAGCACCTGAATGTCGCCCACCATGACCGTCCCCGGGTCGCAGAAGCGGTGCCCGTAGTCGAGCTTGCACGCACCGGATACGCGGGTGCCTGTACGAGCCGGGGGTGGCGGGGTAGCTTGGGCCACGACGAGACCTCCCAGGGGTGTCGTCCGCACCCCCGGACCGTTCCACCGGTCGCGGGGGTCTTGTCTTGTGTGGGCCACCGTACTCAGCCTGTACATACCTGTACACCCTTAGCCATGCCTAGCTATGGGTATGAGCCTCTATGTCAGGGTGTGTCCTGCTACCTACCCTCACTCGAATGCTGGACTTCGACCCCACCCGCCCGAAGTGGGAGCAGATCGCCACCGTGCTGCGCGAGCGCATCGCCGACGGCACGCTGCCGCCCCGCGCGCTCGTATCCGAAGTCCAGCTTGAGAGCGAGTTCGGCGTAGCCCGCGGCACCGTCCGCAAAGCCATTGCCGCCCTGCGTGATGACGGGCTCCTCGTCACCACGCCCGGCATGGGCAGCTTCGTTACTGCTTCGGTCCGGTGAACCGCGCCCGGTCCTTGTCGCCCTGGAACCGGGCCGCCACACCATGCAGCAGAGCCAGCGTGGCAGCCGACCCGGACACAGTGAGGCTCGTGCCCCAGTCGAACGCAAGCAGGTCAAACGGCTCAGCAGCCGCAGCCAGGCCCGCCAGAGTGAGCGCGAACGCTCCACCGACGGAGTAGGCCAAGTCAAGCAGGTAGGTTCTCATATCGTCGTCATCCTCAGGAGAGTGATGGAACGGCGACCGAACGTCGCCGACGAAGCACCGGAAGACCGGCGCACCAGAGCCCGCAGGCCCACCGTGTCGCCCGCGGTCAAGAACAACCCGGTCGACGCGTCAATGAGGAACGTCGACACCCCAGCGATGGTGGTGTCGTGCGATCCATGCCGGCACAACGTCGGGGTTGCCAGACCGTTGCGGAGGATCTCCACCCCCAGCTCGTCGATGTTCGCGGACGTGGGCACCGTGTTCGCCTGCACCGTGCCGTAGATGAACCAGAACCCGCCGCGGTTCACCGTGAGCGCCGTCGTCGCGGGATCCGTGAACGGAACGACCGCACTGACCCCGTCGCGGCTGGTGTTGAAGTCGGTCAGCTGCCACGTCATCGTGCCGCTCGCGGAAGTGCCCGCCAACGTGTTGTTCACCGTCCCCAGGAACTGGGCCATGTGCCGCGGCAGGGCCTGCTGCTCCAGGTCGTCGAGGACGATATCGATCCGCTCGGCCAGGCTCTGCATCGCCGTGGGCACGTCCGCCGGGTCCGCAGGGATCGAGTACGGGAGAGCCTGGTTCGGGGTGAGTGCGGGCATCAGGAGATCCTCGTTGCCGTGAACTGGGCGCCGGACGCCGTCAGGCTGCCAGCGTGGTTGTGCCGGACGAAGGCCGTCAGCGTCTCCGGGACCGTCGCCACCCGGTGCAGAGTCATGCAGCTCAGCGATGTCGCCTTGTCGTTGTCGAGGTTCTTCGACGTCCCGATCGGGTTGGGAATGACGCCGCCCGTCGATGCCGCGACGATGGCGGCCGCCCCGCCGGCCACACCGGTTGCGGCGAGGTTGACCGAGCAGGAGAGCAGGTAGACCCCGGGGGACTGCACCACGATGTTTGTGGTGCTGCCCGCCAGGTTGATCATGTTGTCGTTGTCGTAGCTCTCGGTGTCGTACGCCAAGGTCACGTTGACGCCCGTCGCGATGGTCTGCGTCGTCAGCTCACGGGAAGCCCGGCACGACTTGGCTTCGATCGCTGCATCTATCGGCGCGTCAAGGCTGTTCGTAAGGTCCGTGTCCACAGCGGTCGCAAAGTTCTCGATCGCGTCCGGGAAATCACCCAGCTCGTTGTAGTCCGGGTACGGGTAGCCCCGATTGTCGGTGGTGTAGATC
Source organism: Streptomyces sp. adm13(2018) (assembly GCF_008042145.1). Lineage (GTDB taxonomy): Bacteria > Actinomycetota > Actinomycetes > Streptomycetales > Streptomycetaceae > Streptomyces. Next base: position 157,133 of record NZ_RDBH01000114.1, on the reverse strand, counting down.
ATCAGACTCTCCGGACAATCACGGAGTCCCACTGCACACGCTGGGACGCCTCGGTCGTGGACCGCAGAGCGATCCGCATGAATCCCGTCACCGGTGCCGTCACCGTCCCGCCGAGCGTGGCGTAAGGCGGCGACTGCACCAGGTCGGTCGACGTCGCAATGACGACGTCCACCGCCGACGTTGTGGGATACAGGTCGGTGTCGTTCGCGAACCACAAGGCGGCCAGCGCCGCGTCGGCGCCCAAGGTGTCGCCGGGCTGATAGTCGCCGCCCGCATACGCCGACACCGTGAACTGCTGCCCCGACGTGACCTGAATCGGCTGCGAGTACAGGTACGACTGGGTGCCCACCGCCGAACCCGACACCGACGCCACCTGCGTACCAGCCGGCGCGCTCGTGTCGGTGACGACAGAGACCGACGAGGTGCCCGACAGGTTCGCCTGGAACCACAGCGAAGGGAAGCTACCGGGCCCGCTTGCCTCGAACGACGGGTTGCCGGCCGCCAGGAGGTTCGCGCCGACGCCCGCCAGAGCGCCCACCACAGTCCAGGAGCCGCTCTGCTGGAGGCAGTACACCAGGTCGCCTTGAACGAGGGTGGTGCCGCGGAGGTAGGCCGCGGGGAACGTCGATCCGCCGACCGATACGAGAGCCTGGTTGGTGGTGAAGGACACCACCGTGCCCACGCGGGCCTGCGTGAACGGTCCCGGCGCCCCAGCGGCCACTGCGTTTGCTGTGTTCGTCATGCGTCCACCAGCCTCACGGCCCACAGATGCGGCCGGTAGTCCCACACAGGCGTACCCGCGGCCACATGCTGGATCTCCATGCGGATGATGTCGCCCTCTACCAGCGACAGCGGCACGGCGGACAGCGACGCCAAACGGCCGTTGCCGACCCCGTAGTTCCCTGCCACCGCCGACCACGAAGACGCCGGCGACCCGTTCAGGGTGATGCGGACCATCGGGAGGACAGCGGCTGTGGCGGACGTGACCAGGGCGTGGCAGCCGATCAGGTACCAGCCGGGCGTCGAGATCCGAACCCCGCCCGTAACGGGCACCAGGGCAGGTGACGGCCCCCAGTTGATGGAGTACACCGTGGTGTCGAACACGGGGCTTTCGAGCGTTCCCGAAGCGACGACAGGGAGGGTGGCGATGGCGAACCGTGCGGCTGCCGGGTGGATCAGGTCCCGCTCGGCCACGTTGACGACCCGCTCCACCTCCTCGTCCACTGCTACCGCGAGCGCCCGCAGCTGCGAGATCTGCGACGAGTCCTTGACCTTCGGCGGGTCGCACTCCGGGTACGGGAACCCGTACGTCTCAGTCGTCTTCACTGCGGCTCCACCCCCGCACGGCCGACCACCGTCATCGTGTCCTCCTCGTTCAGCGGATACCGCACCTGGTCCACAATCTGTACGGCGCTCCGGCCGCGGTAGGAGAAGCGGGCGGTATCGCCGGGCTCCAGGGTCATGTCGGGGACGATCTCGGCGCTCCACTGCTCGCGCAGCGCCGACGAGGCAGAGAGCTGGGTCTGCGCCAGGAGCTGCGCTGTGGGCGCCCCGACCGGCGTGTTCACCTTGATGATCTGTCCCACGCGCCCGTACTTCCCGCCGAAGAGCAGCGGGTTGGTCGGATCGCTCACGCGGGCGGGCACACGCACCGGGTCGGTACCGTCCGTGCGCTCTGACACCACGACCACGCTGTTGAACGCGCCGGCGCGGGACCGGCTGGCCGTGGCCTCCGACACCGTGCCCTGCGGTCCGTCGGTGTAGTGCGCGACGATCACGCCGGGCGCGTAGGAGAAGTCCCGCACGACGAACGTGCCGTCGCCGAGCGCGTACCAGCGGCCTCCCAGCGACTGGCCCAGGTCGTCGAGTGCCGCGCCGCGGTCCTCGTCCCACGTCAACTGCGGCGTCGGGGCGTCCGGAACAGTGTTCGTGCCGAACTGGGCCTGCGGCAGCGCCTCCCGGATGAGCGCCTCGATCTCCGCCAGCGTCGTGGCAGCGGACGTGGTTCGCGGCTGCTCGAACGGGTAGCCCACGACGTCCTGCGCCAGGTCGTAGCAGCTGAACGCGACAGACCCATCAGGCTGACGGTCTGCGGTATCGACCCTCCCCCGAAAGATCGGGAACAGCTCGACGAGGCCATTGCCGTACTCCACACCAGCGCTGATGCTCACGACCGCGAACTCGGGGCATAGGGCATCGTCGGAGGTGCCCGGGTACCAGACGTCCTCCAGGGAGAACGTGGCACTTCGGGTGACGCGCTGCACGAGCGATGCCTCCACCTCCCCGTCCAAAGGCGTCAGGTCGGAGGCGCGGACGACACCGTCGATATCGGTGACGTCAATCCGGAACGCCCGCTTGTGCGGGGTGCCGAGGATCTGCCGGTACAGGTCAGACGACGGGAGCATCAGCTGACCGCCACCCACCACGCGCGGCCGGCAGTCGTCCGAGACGCCATCGTCACCGACGCCGGCAGCGCAGTCACCGTGCCGGCCGTTGCGTACCGGGCCGTAGCAGCGGTCAGCCCCAGGTTGAGGAGGTCGGCGCCGATGCCCAGAGACGATCCGCGAGGCATCTGCGGCGGGGTGGTGCCGTTGCTGACGAACGCCACGTAGTAGGTGCCGGCCGCCACCACCTGCGGGGCAGCCAGCGGCATCACCTTTACGCCTGTGGACGCCCAGGCCGTGGTCTGGTCGGCCGTCTGCGACAGCAGGGTGCCCGCCGAAGAGTAGAGCCCAGCCCAGTTCTGCGAAGCAGTCAGACCCGACCCGGCTGTGGAGATCGCGGCCACGATGTTCGTGATCGTCGTCGCCGTGCGGATGGGCAGCTTGACCATCTCCAGCAGGCCTGTGGTCAGTACCTGCGCCACGAGGTTGGTCGCCGGATCGAACGTCCAAGCCTTCAGCGAGCTGTCCGCCGGCCGCGTCGCGTTGGCAGCTTCGAGAGCAATCGTGCGACCGTCGAGATCCTGGATCTGCCCGTTGAGCAGGGCACCCCAAGGGGTGGTGCCGATCGGAATGGGGGTCAGTGGCATGTCATCCTCCGTCGCCGTAGGGGCCGTCTCCGTAGGGCCCAAGCCCGTACCCGTCCCCGGAAGTGCCGGGACACACCGTCTCTCCAGCGGCGATAGCGCCGAAGGTCTGGCCGGTCGCTGTGAGATCGGCGAAGGTCGGGAACGTCTCAATCGCGCACCAGTTGGCGCAGTCGGTTCCCTGCTGCACAGCCAGCACGTCATCGACGACCGTGTAGCCGAAGCTCCAGATTCGGTGCGGCCACCGCTGGTCGATGGCCTCCGTGAGGTAGTCATCCGCCAGATCCTGCGGCTGGATCGTCACGTCCCTGATGCCGTACACCGCCGGAGCGCGCAGATACAGCGGCCCACCAGCGGTGAAAAGATCATCGACCCGGTCACGCGCGGCCAGGGTCTTCGTCAGCAGGCGGGCTCCGGAATCCCACGACTTCCGTCGGCCGTACACGTCGGCAGGAGTCTGGGAGTCGAGCCGGTCGAAGAGGCCCACGGATGCGCGCTGGGTGCGGCCGTCGAACCGTGACCAGACGAACTCGGCGCCGCCGGGGTTGCAGGCTTGCGTCATCAGCGCTTCCGCGGATGCGCACAGGGAGAACTCGATGTCAGCCCACGGCCGGTTGGGGTCGGATAGGATGATCGTTCCGTCGCTGTCGAGCGTGACCGGGCCGACCATAAAACCGGACACGGTTTCCACCCCGGCCAAGTTCAGGTACACGAACCGGTACCAGACGGGCGTGTCCAGAGGGGCGGTGTTGTCGTAGAAATAGCCGCGCCCGCCTGTGAGCTGGACGATGCCGATGCGCTTCCACGGTCCCGTTGCTGATGTGCTCCGCTCGACGTAGGCGGTGAGGGGCCCGTCGAACGCGCCAACGCTGATGTCGGCACGGACTGTGATGGACGTGGCCATTAGACGCGTACCCCCTGTGCTGCGATCCGGTCACGCTTCTTGTCGTTGATCTTGATGCGGGAGTCGATGATCTGGTTGTAGAGCTTGCCGTCGAGGAAGACGTTGACCACGGAGGTTCCCTGGCCCGACAGCGTCAGGCGCTGGGTGAAGCTCGATTCCGCGGCCATGCCCTTGACCGTCTTGGACGTGTCGATGGCCTTCACGCTGCGGGCGAAGTCCGATACAGGCGTCGTGCCATCCGCAAAGGCCAGCTTGACCTCGTTGGCGATCTGCTTGGCGACCTTCTTGACCTTTTTTCCCTCCCGCTCCAACCCGTTCGAGAATCCCTTTGCGGTGTCGCTGCCCAGCTTGTCCGTGACCTTCGACGGCGACCGGATATCCAGCGCACCCTTGATCGTGCTGGTCACCGAATCGGCAATGTTCCTTGCGATACCGATGATCCGACCGATACCCGACGTCAGACCACCCGCCAGCCCCGCCATGATCTGGACACCGATGTCGTACGCGCGGGACGGCAACGTGGCGAGCGTGTGCACGAACTCGCCGATGAAACTCCGCAGCGCCCGCAGCATGCTGCCAAGGGACTCGATCACCGCCGCCGTCAGCCGGTCCCTAAGAGACGCACTGAAGTCGCCCAGCGCATTCTGGAAGCTGCGGATCGAGCTGTACGCACTGCTGGTCCAGTCGATGAACGCGCTCTTCAGGATGTCTCGGTGGGTCACGGCCGCATTCGATGCTGCCCGGAACGACTCGATGAAGTCGCTGTGGTAGAAGTCGGCAAACTTCTCCGACCCCTGACGTGCCACGTCCATCGCCACACCGAGCACCTGCAACGCGATGACGATCGCGTCGATAGCCGCGTTGGCCAAGTCGATCGCCAGCGGTAGCTGCTCGCGCATGATAAGCGCCAGGTCAACCAGGATCGGCCCCAGCTCCTGGATGATCGGGATCAGCTCAGGCCCGATCGCGGCGACAAAGTCCCGGACCACCGGTGCCAGCTCCTCGATCACCGGACCGAGCTGGACGAACGCCTCCTGGATCAACGGCAGAATGTTCTGCACCAGTGCGTCAGCGGTGGCGGCCAGCTCGCCCAGAATGGTCTGGAATTCTTGGGACGCAGTCAGGTTCTCGAACGCTACGGAGATGTCCTCCAGGATCTGGAAGAGACCCCGGCCGTTCTGCGTCAGGCCACCGAAGATGTTCCCGATGGCCTGCCCGAAGTTCGCGACCACACCGAGGAGCTGGCCGATCGTGTCGACCGCCTTGTTGATGGCCTCCTCAAGCTCGCCCGACGCGAACGACTGCTGCAACCGCTCAACCATCGACGCCGCCACCCGGTCCACCGCCGCCGTGATCCGGTCGAACGCCGGCGCCGATGCCGCGGCCAGGAGACCGAACGCCGTCGCCAGCCGTGCGGGAACCTGCTCCAGGTTCTGCAACCCAGTCGTAGCGCCGTCCAGCGCTTGACCCAGCACCCCCTGCTTGTCCAACGCGAGGGCCGCAATGCCGACTTCCTTGGCCATCCGGTTGAAGGTGCCGGCCGTCTGGTTCAACGCCCGGCTGACGTCGGGGCCGACGTCTCGACTGAGGGCCCGAAACAGCTCGTCGAAGTCCTTGAAGACCCGGTTCTGTACCCCTTGCTGCAACGCCTTGAGTTCCCGGCGGATCGTGTGGATCTCATCGACGAAGAGCGCGGCTTCGGGCGCCAGCGTCTTGAGCGACTTGTGGAAGTCCTCGACGCTGATGTCCGGGTCGAACGCGTCCTGGATGGCGTCCTGGACACCGACCATCGCCAGCTTCAGGGTGCCGGTCGCGAGCTTCTGGGCCAGGATCGCCTGAGTGCCCACCGCCGCGGCAGGGGCGACCTGCTGTAGGGCGGCCACCAGACCCGCCAAGGCCTGAGCGCCGCCACCCACCGCCAGGCTCAGGGCAGCCACGCCCTTCGTGACCGTGCCCAGCCCCTTGGCTGTGGTGATCGATGTGCGGCCAAGGGCCCGCAGGACACGCTCAGCGCGGGGGACCTGATCGGTGTCGACGTCCACCTCAAGGTCGATCTCCGGCGCAGCGGCTTCTACGTCGTTCACCAGGTCGGTGATCGCTTCGGTGACCTCGGCCAGGGACCGCGGGAAGTCGAGGGCCGCTTCCAGCTCGATGATGTCCGTGGTCCCCCGCGCGGCTGCGCGCGTCAGCTCGTCGAGATCCTGGCGCAGGTTCCGCAAGGACGCCTGAGCATCGAGTGCGGCTTCGACGTCGATGCTCGGGTCATTGGCGTCGATGTTCCGCAGCACCTGATCGAGCTGCGTCGACATGACCGCGAGCGAGTTCTGCACGGCCAGCGAAGCCTGCACGTCGACCTCAGGCGCCCCGTCCTCAGCCGTCCGGACGATCTGGGACAGCTGCTGCTCAAGATCCGGCAGAGCCCCGGCAGCGTTGACGATGAGGTCGACCTCAGCCTGGTTTGCGGCCATCTCAGCCTCCCATCCATCCGGTCAAGGCTTTCTGAACGTCCTCGGGGTCGTCGCCGCCGTCGTCCATCCATTCGTCCTCGTAGCCGCGGGGCGGGATGGACAGCTGGAAGTCGAAGCGGAGCCGCTCTTTCTCGTCCGTGTAGCGCGTGTAGAGGGCGTACGTGGCGGCGCACCACTCGTAGGCCGACCGCTGCCACGGATCCACGCCGGCCAGCGTCAGGTGGCCGAGGGCTTCGGGCTGCACGGACATGGAGAGCAGGCGTTGTGCTTCCCACCAGCGCCGTCCGGTCGCCGCCTCCAGCACGTCGTGCGCAGTCTTGGCAACGTTGTCAGAGTTCACAATGCCGTCAAGGACCAGCCGGCCGATGGTGGTTCTGTCTTCCTCCGAGAGGAAGCGGAGCACGTCCATCTCTGTCTGCACGGTGGTCCACTCTGCTGCGGGACGCCACGCAAGCATGAGGGTCCGGCCGCCGATCTGCACCGGCACCGGCCCTCGCGACAGAGGGGACGCACTACGCATCCGCGGTGAGCCCCTCGCTGATCGCCATGGAGTCGGTCAGATCCTTGATCGCCGTCAGAAGGTCTTGGACGCTGATCTCGTCGTTCAGGAACCGGCGCATGATTGCGGCCCACACCGTCCGCCCGGCGGCGACGGAGAACCACTTCGTGCAGGCCTCCAGTGTGGTCAGGGTGTCCGCGTTCATGTGGCTGATGAGGATCATGCGCTCGATGAGCTTCGGGTCCGGCTGGGCGAACTGGTACTCGGTCCCGGCGATGGTGACGGTGTAAGTGGGCTCGTCGATCGTCTTGTCGTCGTCCATAGGTTCAGCCTATCTCTGGGTGATGCTGTAGCCACGCGACCGCGCTACATCCGCGAGGGCCCTGTCGAGGAACGGGCGCGCCCGAGTCCCCGGATGGTGCACCACCTTGGCGTACACCGTGCGGCCCCCCACCTTGAACTTGAGTGCCTTCGCCCGCCGCGGCCGGATGATGTGCGGCCGTGTTCCGTCATTCACCATCGGCGCGTACTCGACGTCCGAACCGACCGTCCACCGCTGCCTCAGCCCGAACGTCGACCGGCGCTCCACCCGAATCGACGACCGCAACCGCCCGGTGTCGACCGGCGCCAGAACCTTCGCCCGCGCCACGACTTGCCGGGCAGCGATCTCGCCCTCACTCCGGCTCGTCGCCCTGAACGTCCTGTTCAACGCTGCCCGGTCCAGCCGGATCCTCGCCACCCTCGATCACCTCCATCAGGCCCAGCTCCACCCAGCCCACCACCGGGCCCTCCAGCGGGCCCTCGTGCTCCTCGCCGCGGCGGAACCCGTCGAAGCTCGTCCGCACCCGCAGCCGGGCGTTCCTCGCGCTCGTCTTCCTCGGCATCAGCAGCACGCCTCCATCACGATGTTCACAGTGGTCTTGCCGCCGATGCAGTTCGCATCGGGGCCAATGGGCTCGTACAGGCCGACCGCCACCGGACCGATCCGCAGACTGTCGGGGTCGTCGAACGCGCAGCAGACAGCAGCCTCCATGGCCTGCCAGTCGGCATCCAGCTTGAGAGCCGCCTCGCTCCACTGCTCGGCAGTCACGATCGCGCCGGCGGCCGGGGTAGGAATGCACCGGTACACGCCGAGTTCAAGCGTCAGGAGACGCTCCGCCATGAAGCAGCCGGAAGCGGCCATGCGGTCGGTGACGTCCCGGACGCCTTGGATGCCAGCGATCCGGACGTAGCCGAGCCCGGTGCAGCATTCGTCCGTCGATGTCGACGCCAGGGGGATCACCTGCTCACCAGCCCGCAACATCACCCGATCTTCTGGGACCGGCCACGGGTGTGGCGCCTGCAACTGGGTCTCCAGGCAGCCGAGGAGGATCTGCGCCAGCTCCATGGCCTGCGTCACGAGAACCGCCCCCGGTACGTGTCGACCGACGCCACACGGGACCGCTGAGCACGCCGCGCCGGGTTCACCGACCGAATCCACAGGTCCACGTTCTGGAGACCCGTCAGGCCCTCTTCGGCAATCGTGGTGGGATCGACCACCTCGATGTCGACGCCGTTGCGGGACAGGGATGCCATCTGCTGCGGCAGCACACATTCGGCGCCTACGCAGGCCTTGGCGATCTCGCACGCGTACTCGCCCGCAGCGATCTGCCCGGCCACGGGAAGCGGCCGGCCCGGCTGGTAGGTGATGACGAAGCTGCCCTCCTCGTCCGGGCCGACGGTCATGTCCTGGCATGTCGGCCAGCAGTCGCCATCGACACGGACGAGCATTGGCCGCCCGCGCCACGAGTCCAGCCGGTAGGCCGTCGGGTCCAGCTCCAGGCCGTCGACAGTGACCGAAGTGACCGAAGCGACGGATGTCGGGAACGGCACTTCGCAGCGGGCCGCGCAGGAGCAGCCACCCGAGCAGGTGCAGTTCCGCCACACGCCGGCATCGACGTACGGCAGCATCCACGGCCCGCCGCCCGCAGAGACCCCGGGAGTCCCGACAGGCCACGACAGGTACCCAGCGCCGCCCTGGCATTTCGGACCGCACGGCCGGTAGTTCACCGCACACTGCGAGAACTGGCGTCCCGTGAGCCCGTCAAGGATCGCGGTGGCCAGCGAAGTCGCCCGCTCCCGCACCTCCTCCGGGTACGCGTCCCAGCCGGAGCAGCAGGTGGTGTCGATGGGCCACTCGCATGGGCCCGGTACAGGTACAGCCATGGGGTGTCCCTCAGAGGAAGGGGGGTTCTGGCCGGGAGCCGTCGGCCAGAACCCCCGGCTGCTAAGCGGTCAGCGTGACCGCGCCACATGCCGGCGTCGGGAGCGGCGCCGATGTGACCTCGAAGTGCATCGGCTGTGTCGCGCCGATCGGTGTGAGCAGCGGCTCCAGCGTTGCCGGGGTCGTCGCGTCACGCCGCACGTCGTAAGGACCGACACCCCATGCACCGCCATACACCGCGCGCGCGGTGAGGGTGATGGTGAGCGCGTCGTTCTGGACGACCCACTCACCCCACTGGGCATCCCGCAACCAGGGGAACAGCCAGTAGCCGTACTTCGTGAACCCGTCCGGGTCGCACGCCTGGCCGGTTACGCCGGACCAGAGTTCCAGGCCGAAGTTGGCGGAGCCGGTAAGGTCGGCGTCCATACGGAAGCCGACGGTGTCCGGCGTCGGGGTGGCGTCGTTGAGAACGAGCGGGTCACCCGTGATCAGGTTGATCATCGTCGGGTCGAGGGTGCAGATCACGAGGCTGACGTCGATCCAGCGGAGCTGTACCGGCGACCGGTCCTCGATGCAGATGTCGCCGTTCGCGTCCGGAACGGAGATCTCCTGCACCTCCTGGTAGTTCGGGGTGAACGTCCCGGAGACGAAAGCCTTCGCCACCAGCGACGAGCCAGCCCCCTCCACGATCGCCCCACACTCGTTCAACTTCGTGATGCGCAGCATCTTGCCGCGCGACATAGAGGCGCACTCAACAGCCATTACTCGTCCTCCTCATCCTTCTTCGCGCGGCGCCGCGGCTTCGGGCGCAGGCTCTCGTGGTAGCGATCCGCCAGAGCAGGCGGCACCAGGAACTCGGTTCCGTTCCCGTCCGTGCGGACGTCCGCCGGGCTGTCAGCCAGCGCCAGCAGAGCAACCGCTGTCTCCTTCACCTGACCTGCCGCCGGAACGACGACCGTCCAGTCCTTGCTCATGCGGGCACCGCCGGGGTTGCTGCGGTCGCCGGCGCCGCGATCGGCACCTGCACGGCCATCACTTCGGGGCACGCCCACGCCGCGGCGTACACGCGCTCGGCGACCACGTCCCACTGGTTGAGGGTGCGGTCCATGACGCGACGCGGGTCGGGCTGCGGGATCTGGGCGTCCGTCGACCGCCACACTGTGGTGTACGACGTCATGAACGCCCACACGAACCCAGCTGCGGGAGCCTCGTCCTCGGGGCCGTTGATGCCGTAGCCGTCGCCCAGGGACACGGCAGTGCCCTTCCGGGTTCGGAGCACTCCGGCATCCGGGTTGAGGAACCCTGCGTACTCCAGGGCGCCCTCGGCCACGGTGTTGACGTGGATGGTGCCGACGTAGCCGGTCATCTGGTAGAACGCGTTCTCCAGAGCCGAGATGGCCGCACCGGCGCCGGGGGCCGTGGGGACGACCGTGGTCGTGCCCACGTTGTTGACGAGGTTCAGAACGTCCGGCTGCGCGGCGATGCCGTTCCACAGGACGTTCTCGACGCGCCGCTGCTCGGACGCCACCAGACGGGCCTGCGCGGCGGCCTTGATCTCGTCGGCGGTCCGGCCGACCGTGCCGCAGCGGAGACGTGTCTCCACCCAGAACGGGTCGGTGCCGATCAGCTCGGTGCCCTCGTGCGGAGTTTTGACCGGGGAGTCGACTCCGCACTCCTGGTTGTACAGCTCGGTGTGGTCGCCGCAGTGGTCGGCGTAGAACTGGAGCCCGTTGCCGATCATGCGGTCGGTCATCGGTAGGACAGTGGCCGCGTTGAACAGGCCGTAGCGCAGGCGCTGAGTCGGCGGCGGCGCGATCAGTTCACGGTTGGGCTGGAGTACTGCCATGAGGTCCCTCCTTCCTTCTCCTGGGGTGGCGCCCCCGCCTCAGGGACGACGAGCGGGGGCGCCGGATCAGGGGAGGGGCTACGGGGTGTCGTCGGTGCAGTTGATCGCCGCGGCGCCGGTGAGACCGCCGATGCAGCCGGTGACCGTGTACAGGCGCTGGCCGGGGCACGGGTAGATCGGCGCGAAGCCCTCCTCGGCGAAGAGCGACGTGAACTCGTTCTGCGCGAGGCTGGCCGCGTCGTACACGTTCGTGAGGGTCACGACGTCCTGCCGGGCCACCGCCACCGACCCCGCCGGCCAGGCGACGAAGCTGAACGTGGTCGGGAGGGCCGTCATGTACGGGGCGGTCGCATCGCCACCGGGGAACGACGCGGACAGTGCGCCGCCGGTGATGAGGCCGTCCTGCCAGCCGCGGACGAACTGGATCCGGACGCCGCGAACCGAGAACATCGACGCGATCTCGGAGTCGGAGACCTGGAGCAGGTTGACGCCGTTGCGGCGGGACAGGTCCGCGCGGATCTGCGGGAGGACCCAGTGCGGGAGGGCGATCTCGACGGTCGCGTCCCACGCCATGTGGTAGCGGTAGCGAATGTCCTCAGCCGCCAGCTCGGCCGCCGCGAGGGCCGCGGAGGTGAAGCTGTCGCCGTCCGGGTCGGGGGAAGCGAACACCGTCGCGGCGCCGGCGCGGGTGATGAGGTCCCCGATGATGATGCGGTTCATCTCCGCCTCGTGGGCGGCGAGGAGACCGTCCTGCCAGGCGTTGACGACCTCGGGGTAGCCCGCGGCCTGGAGGAAGCTGACGCGGATGCAGAGCGCCATGACGTCGAGGCGCCGGTTCTCGAACGTGGGGCAGGGGATCTCCGAGCACGTCTTCGCGGTGTCGGCGATGACCTGCGCTTCCGTGAGGAAGTTGGAGCCTCCGCCGGACGCGACGGCGTTCGCGTAGATGTCGGGGAAGATCGGCTCGTCGGTGTAGTTGATGCCGCCTCGCGTCACGGTGACCGTGGGGAGGTCGAGGGTGCCAACGCCGGCCGCCCAGTTCCGGCAGAGGTCGTAGTCGTTCTGCGACGGGGCACACCAGCCGGCGGCCGCGGTCAGCGAGGACGCGCCGGTGTCGATGGAGTGCTGCCAGGCCTTGGCGAGCGAGCCGCCGTGAAGGCGCTTCTCGTCGCGGGCGTGGCGAAGGATCGCCATGGTGTCGTTGCCGTCGAGCGTGTCGATGACGAGGGCCTCGTCGCGCTGCCGGCGGAACTGGGCGATGGCCTGCCGGGTGCCGGGGGCGCCCTTGGAGCCGAAGCTCTTCGCGTTCTGGATGAGGGCGTCGGAGATCTCGGTGTTGCCGGAGAACGTGTCGCCGACGTTCTTGCGGACGAATCCGGCGGCGGAGGGGAGGACGTGGGCGGTGATGGTGGTGCCGTTGTCCTTGGCGGCCGGTACGTCGGGGAGGGTGGTCTGGGCGGCCATCTGGGAGACGGACGGGACCGGTGCGGGGGGTGTCTCCACGACGGGCTCCGTGGCCGGGGGTTCGACGGTGGGGGCCGGGATGACCTGACCGGGGATGGTG
>NZ_RDBH01000114.1:137707-144521 GCF_008042145.1 Streptomyces sp. adm13(2018) | reverse complement strand
CCCCTGTCCTCCTCCTCCCCCCGCCTCGGCCCTCTCAGCGGCCGCTCAAACGGTTCGCCAAGATCGCCACCCGGTCCGTCGCCGCCGTGTGGCCCGTCGCCTCGCGGCGGTCCGCGCCCCGGAACGCCGCGTACATCGTCTGGACTCCCAGCCCCCTGTCCTCCTCCTCCCCCCGCCTCGGCCCTCTCAGCGGCCGCTCAAACGGTTCGCCAAGATCGCCACCCGGTCCGTCGCCGCCGTGTGGCCCGTCGCCTCGCGGCGGTCCGCGCCCCGGAACGCCGCGTACATCGTCTGGACTCCCAGCCAGCGCAGCGGCTCCGGCTCCCACTTGCGGACCTTGTGGTTCACCCACGGCAGGGCCGTGAGTTCGGTCGTGCCCGACTGGCCCGAGTCCTGCTGGACGAGGTCGCGCAGGGTCCGGGCGGCGAGGTTCGCGGTGGCGACGCCCGAGCCGACGTAGCCGCCGGCCCAGCCGAGGCCCGTCGAGCGGTCGAGGGTCACCGTGGCGCACCAGTCGCGGGGGACGCCGAGGACGCCGGACCAGGCGTGGTCCACCCGTACCCCCGCCAGCTGTGGGAAGAAGCGGACCAGGATCTCGCGCAGGGCCTCGATGGTCTGCGGCTGGGTGCGGCCGTCGTTGTCGGTCTTCGAGCCGAAGCGGTACGGGACTCCCCGGCCGCCCAGGGCGATGCGGCCGTCGGCGGTGCGCTGGGCGTACATGTAGGCGTGCGCCATGTCGCCGAGCGTCTCGCGGCCCGCCCAGCCGATCGACTCCCACTGGGCGTCGGTGAGCGGCTCGGTCGCGATCATCGAGGAGTTCATCGGGAGCCAGGTGCGGCGCTGGCCGGCGAGGGAGGCGGTGAAGCCCTCGGTACAGCGCAGGACGTACGGGGCGCGGACCGTGCCGTACGGGGTGACGGCGTGCTTCGGCCTGATCTCGGTGACCGGGGTCGACTCGTGGATCGTGACGCCGAGGGCCTCGACGGAAGCGGCGAGGCCCTTGACCAGTTTCACCGGGTGGAGGCGGGCGCCGTGCGGGGTCCAGGAGGAGCCGACGGCGCCGGTGACGCGGACGCGTGCGGAGGTCTCGCGGGCCCCGTACAGCTCGCGGTCGGTCTCGCCGTACGCGATCTCGGCGGCGTGGAACTCCTTGAGGCGGGCGAGCTGGGCGGGGGAGAGCGCCACTTCGAGGACGCCGCCCCGGTGCACGTCGGCGTCGATCTTCTCCTGCTCGCAGACGTCGACGACCTCGGTGACGGTGGCGTTCATGGCCTGCTGGAGGCGGACGGCGGCCTCGTGGCCGTGGAGCGCGGCGTAGCGGTCGCGGCCCGCGATGCCGTTGTAGAGCCAGCCGCCGTTGCGGCCGGAGGCGCCGTAGCCGCAGAACTTCGCCTCCAGGACGGTGATGTTGAGGAAGGGGACGGCCTTCTTGAGGTAGTAGGCGGTCCACAGTCCCGTGTAGCCGCCGCCGACGATGCAGACGTCGGCGCTGGTGTCGCCGGGGAGCGGTTCGCGGGGGGCGGGGGCGCCGTCCTGCGCGTACCAGAACGAGATGCCGCCGTTGACCGTACTCATGTGTATCCCTCTTCCGGGGTGCGTGGGCGGGAGGTTACCCGGGGCCTTGGTCCCGTGGATACGGGTCCTTCGCCGGCGGTACGGGGAGGGGGCCCGGCCTAGCGTCGGGGGAGGCCGGCGCAGCCCCGGCCGCCACGGATTCCGTCGTTCCGGAAGGACCTCCCCATGCCCGTACGCAGGACCCGGCGGCTGGTCGCCGCGGCCGTCTCGGCCGGTCTCATCGGCCTTGCGGCGGTGGGGTGTTCGCAGAACCGGGCGGCGACGGCCGCCGTGGTGGCGGCGGCTCCGGCGGACCGCGCGGAGGTGCTCGCGCAGCTGCCCGCGGCCGTCCGGGGTACGAAGATCGTCGTCGGTGACGAGCGGGCACCCCACACGGTGACGGTGCACGTCGACCCGCGCTGCGGCTACTGCGCGAAGTTCGAGGGGAGCGGCGGGACGGTCCTCGCGGACGAGGCCGCGGCGGGCACCGTACGGGTCGAGTACGTCGTCGCCTCCTTCCTCGACGAGCGGACCGGCGGTACGGCCTCGGCACGGGCCGCGAACGCGCTGCGGGCGTCGGTGGACGCGGGTCCGGGGCGGTTCGCCCTGTTCCAGGCGGCGCTCTTCGCCTCCCGGCCGGACACCGGGGCGGACGGTCACGGGGACGGGTTCTCCGCCGAGCAGCTGCTGCGGATCGCGGACGGGGTGGCGGGGCTGCGGAGCGCCGCCTTCGACCGGGCCGTCCGGGAGGACACGCACCGGCGGTGGGTGGCGGACGCCGAGCGGGCCTTCGAGGAGTCCGGGGTCGGCGGCACGCCGACCGTGCTGGTGGACGGCGCGGCGCTGCCCGGCGGCGACGCCCTCTACGACCCGGTCCGATTCTCGGAGGCGCTGCGCGACGCCGGTGTCTAGGGTCGTGGGGTGATCCAGGTACCGGAGCAACTCGTCGCGTCCCAGGTGAAGTACAACGGAGAGGCCGGGCGGGCGTTCGTCGCCGGACTGCCCCGGCTGGCCGGGGAGTTCCTCGACCGGTGGGGGCTCACGGTCACCGGGCCCTCGATGTACGGCATGGCGTCGCTGGTCCTGCCCGTGGAGCGGGCCGCGGACGGTACGCCGGCCGCGCTGAAGATGCAGATCCTCGACGAGGAGACCGAGGGGGAGCCGGTCGGGCTGCGCGTGTGGGACGGCGGCGGAGTCGTCCGGCTCCTCGACCACGACGCCGCCACCGGGACGATGCTCCTCGAACGGCTCGACGAGGCCCGGCCGCTGAGCTCCGTCGCCGACACGCGGGAGGCCATGGGCGTCGTCGCCGGGCTGCTCGAACGGCTGGTGGCGCTGCCCGCGCCGGAGGGGATGCGGGGTCTCGGCGACATCGCGGCCGGGATGCTCGCGGACGTCCCGGACGCGGCCGGGCGCCTCGGCGCGGAGGACGCGGCGGTGCTGCGGGACTGCGCCGCGGCGGTCCGGGAGGTCGCGGGCGAGCCCGGCGACCGGCTGCTCCACTGGGACCTGCACCTCGACAACGTCCTCGCGGCGGAGCGCGAACCGTGGCTGGCGATCGACCCCAAGCCGCTCGCGGGCGATCCGGGCTTCGACCTGCTGCCGGCCCTGATGGACCGCTTCGACCCGGCCGACGTCCTGTGGCGCTTCGACCTCCTCGCCGAGGTCGTCGGCGACCGGGGGCGGGCGGTGGCGTGGACGCTGGGGCGGGTGCTGCAGAACGGGCTGTGGGACGTGGAGGACGGGGAGCCGGGACTCGACCAGGAGCAGGTGGAGGTGGCGCGGATCCTGCGGGGGGCGCGGGGGTGAGGCGCCCGCGGGTTCCGTAGTCGGGCCGGCTCCTATGAGGCACGACCGCGGACCCCCCTGGCCCGGACCCGCCCCGGCGGGGCACGCTGGTCCCATGATCCGTACAGCCACGCCCGCCGACGTTCCCGTCGTCCACGCCCTCGTCCGTGACCTCGCCGCGTACGAGAAGGCCCTCGACGAGGTCCGCACCACCCCCGAGCAGCTCCGGGAGGCCCTCTTCGGCGACCGCCCCGCCGCCTTCGCGCACATCGCCGAGAACGAGGACGGCGAGGTGGTGGGCTTCGCGCTCTGGTTCCTCAACTTCTCGACCTGGCGCGGTGTCCACGGCATCTACCTGGAGGACCTGTACGTCCGCCCGGAGGCCCGCGGCGGCGGCCACGGCAAGGCGCTGCTCACCGAACTGGCCCGGATCTGCGTCGCGCGCGGCTACGAGCGCCTGGAGTGGTCCGTCCTGAACTGGAACAAGCCGTCCATCGACTTCTACGAGTCCCTGGGCGCCCGCCCGCAGGACGAGTGGACGGTCTACCGGCTGACGGACGGGGCGCTGGCCGAGCTCGGTGCCGCGGGGGTGTAGGAAGGATCCATGGATACGGACATCACGCAGCGCTTCGAGCGGATCACGGCGTTCATCGAGGCGCGGTTGACCCCGCTCTTCGACCCGGCGAACGGGAGCGACCACGGGTTCGGCATGGACGACACGTCGCGCGCCCTGCGGGCCGCGCGGTACACGGTGCAGGCCGCCTCCGCGGTCAACGGCCTCGTGGAGAAGCGGGAGTCGGCGCCGGAGCTGCGCCAGGTCGTGGACCAGGCGCAGCTCCGGCGCCGACTCCCGCTGTGTGTCCCGGGGGCCGTCCCGGGGTCAGGGCAGGCGGGGGAAGCGGGCCTGGAGGGACCAGACGGCCGGGTTGTCGGCGAGGCCGTCGTGCATGTCCGTGAGGTCGGCGATCAGGTCGTGCAGGAAGTCGCGGGCCTCGCGACGCAGCGCCGCGTGGTCGAAGGTGACCGGCGGTTCGTCGCCCGGCATCCAGTCGGCCTCGACGTCGACCCAGCCGAAGCGCCGCTCGAAGAGCATGCGGTCGGAGGACTCGGTGAAGTCCAGCTCGGCGTACTGCGGCGTGGCGGAGCGGCTGCCGCGCGGGTCCTGGTCGAGCTGCTCGACGATGTCGCACAGGGCCCACGCGAAGTCGAGCACCGGGACCCATCCCCAGGCTGTGGACACCTCGCGGTCCGCCCGGGTGTCGGCGAGGTAGACGTCCCCGCAGAACAGGTCGTGGCGCAGGGCGTGGACGTCCGCGCGGCGGTAGTCGGTCTGCGGCGGGTCGGGGAAGCGACGCGAGAGGGAGTAGCCGATGTCGAGCACGGGTCCGATGGTGTCACGGCACCGGACCCGGCCGTACGCGAGGACCGTCCGCGAGGACCCGCCGCGGCCTCCGGCCGGAGCGGCGCGGCGGGCTGAGCGGGGCCCGGGCTCGGTCGGCCCCGGGCTCGGTCGGCCCCGGGCTCGGTCGGCCCCGGGGCGCGCGCCGGGCTCGGCGGCGCGCGGCCTCAGTCGGCCCCGGGCCCGTGCCCGGGCTCAGCGCCGTCCGTGGACCGCTCTGGCCACCCGGGGGCCCAGCCAGCGCTTGAGGCGGCGGAGCGGCTCCAGTTGTTCGGCGGCGCGATCGATCCGGTAGTAGAGCTGCGGCGGGATGTGGGGGAGCAGCGGCGAGTGGCGCTGGCCGAGCAGGGCGAACATCCGGGCCGGCTCCAGGCGCATGTAGCGGGGCAGGTTCTCGTACCACTGGGCGCTGTACCGGGCGGCGCTCTGGGCCGAGACGAGTTCGGCGCGGCGCCGCTTCCCGTACGTGGTGAGCGCGGTGTCGAGGTCCCCGCCGGAGCGCAGGGCGTCGGCGAGGGCGAGCGCGTCCTCCAGGGCCAGTGTGGTGCCCGCGCCGATCGAGTAGTGCGTGGTGTGGGCCGCGTCGCCGAGGAGGACGAGGTTGCCGCGGTGCCAGACCCGGTTGGTGAGGGTGCGGAAGGTCAGCCACTGGGCGGCGTCGTCGGCCCGGTCGCGGCCGATCAGCTCGTGCCCGTCGAGGAGGTCGTGGAACAGCTTCTCCAGCAGCCGGAGGCTGTCCGCCTCGCCGAGCCCGTCGAGACCGAGGCCGGTCCAGGTCTCGGGGGAGCACTCGACGACACAGGTCGAGCGCTCGCCGCTGAAGCCGTAGGCGTAGCACCAGATCCAGCCGTGCGCGGTCTCCTTGAAGGCGAAGCTGAACGAGTCGAAGACCTTGGTGGTGCCGAGCCAGATGTACGGGTTGCGGCCGCTCGCGACCGCGCTGCCGAAGTGCCCGGGGTGGGCCTCGCGGAGGGCGCTGTTCACTCCGTCGGCGGCGACGACCAGGTCCGCGTCGGCCAGCTCGGGCGCGTCCGGGCCCGCGATGCCGTGCTCGAACTCCACGCGGACGCCTAGTTCCGCGGCCCGGTCGGCGAGCAGCGCCAGCATGCGCCGTCGTCCGATGCCGAAGCCCGCGTCGCCCCGGTGGACGGTCCGCTCGTCACGGACGATGGCGACCCCGTCGGTCCAGGTCACCGACGCCTCGGCGACGGCGGCCGCGGACTCGGGGTCGCCCGCGCGCAGCTTGTCGAGGAGCCCGGCCCAGTAGGTGACGCCCCAGCCGTACGTGGAACCCGCCGGGTTCCGCTCGTACACGGTGATCTCGTGGGCGGGGTCCTGCCGCTTCAGCAGGATGGAGAGGTAGAGGCCGGCGGGTCCGCCACCGACGATCGCGAGCTTCACGTGCGCTCCCACTGGACGGGCGGCCGGGGCCTGGAAGGTGACACCTTGCTGTCGGACGGAGACGCACAGTAGCAGTGCGGGGGCCCCGGATGCCCGCGGAACGCGTGGGGACGCGGACCGCCCTGGGCGTACGGCCCGGGAGGGGTACGGCCAGGGCGGGGTACGGCCCAAGGGGGGTGCGGCCCGGGGCCACGGCCGCGGGGCCTACGGGAGCAGGCGGCGTTCCTTCGCGACGGCGACCGCGCCCGCGCGGGTGTCGACGCCGAGCTTCGCGTAGATCCGGGCGAGGTGGGTCTTCACCGTCGCCTCGCTGATGAACAGGGCCCGGGCGATSTCCCGGTTGCCGAGGCCGCGGCCCAGCTGGCCCAGGATGTCCCGCTCCCGGTCGGTGAGGCTCGGGCCGGCCGCGCCCCGCATCCGGTCCATGACCCGGCTGGCGACCGGCGGGGAGAGCGCGGTGCGGCCCTGCGCGGCCGAGTGGATCGCGGCGAACAGCTCCTCGGGCCGCTCGGCCTTCAGGAGGTAGCCGGTGGCGCCCGCCTCGATGGCCCGGGTGATGTCGGCGTCCGTGTCGTACGTGGTGAGGACGAGGACGTGGACGCCGGTGGGCGAGATCCGCCGGGTCGCCTCCACGCCGTCGATGCCCGCGCCCAGCTGGAGGTCCATCAGGAC
>NZ_RDBH01000114.1:131733-137607 GCF_008042145.1 Streptomyces sp. adm13(2018) | reverse complement strand
GTCCTGATGGACCTCCAGCTGGGCGCGGGCATCGACGGCGTGGAGGCGACCCGGCGGATCTCGCCCACCGGCGTCCACGTCCTCGTCCTCACCACGTACGACACGGACGCCGACATCACCCGGGCCATCGAGGCGGGCGCCACCGGCTACCTCCTGAAGGCCGAGCGGCCCGAGGAGCTGTTCGCCGCGATCCACTCGGCCGCGCAGGGCCGCACCGCGCTCTCCCCGCCGGTCGCCAGCCGGGTCATGGACCGGATGCGGGGCGCGGCCGGCCCGAGCCTCACCGACCGGGAGCGGGATCGCCGCCGAGAGCACTGTGCCCTCGCCCGGCGTGGACTCGACGGTCAGTGTGCCGCCCAGCTGCCGCGCCCGCACGGCCATCGCCGGCAGCCCGTGTCCGCGTACCCCGCCCGGCTTCTCGACCGGGTCGAAGCCGCGGCCGTCGTCGGCGATGTCCAGGACCACCTGGTCGTCGAGGTAGCTGAGGGTCAGGGCGGCGGAGTCCGCGCCGGCGTGCTCGCGGATGTTGGCCAGGGCGCCCTGCGCGATCCGCAGCAGCGCCGACTGCACCCGTTCCGGGAGCGGGACCGCGGTCCCGTCGACCCGGAACGCCGCCGACTCGCGGGCCGCGAGACCCCGCAGGGCCTCTTCCAGACCGCCGCCCTCGGCGAGGTCGGCGGGCGCGAGGTCGTGCACGAAGCGGCGGGCCTCGGCCAGGTTGCGCTCGGCGATGGACTCGGCCGTACGGACGTGGCGGCGGGCGGTCCCGGGGTCGCTGTCCCAGGTGCGGTCGGCCGCCTGGAGCAGCATCTGCTGGCTGGACAGGCCCTGCGCGAGGGTGTCGTGGATCTCCATGGACAGCCGCTGGCGCTCGGCGAGCGTGCCCTCGCGCCGCTCGATCGCGGCCAGCTCGCGCCGGGTGCGGATCAGATCGTCGATCAGCGCCCGCTGGCGGGCCGCCTGCCGGTCCGAGTACACGAAGACGCCGGTGGCGATGGCGGCGACGGCCGGCGGGGCGACGATCAGGTTCGGGTCCCAGCCGCCGTGGGCGAGCTGCACCTGCGCGAACACCACGAACGCGGTGAGCAGCGCGACCAGGCCGAGCGCGGCCCGCGCCGGGAGGGTCCGCAGGCCCGTGTAGAAGAGCGGCACCGCGCACCAGGCGAAGCTCGGCGCGAGGACGACGAGCAGGATCCACACCGCGACGACCGTGCTCAGCCAGGCGATCCGGCGGGGCGCGGCGCGGGTGCCGACGACGGGGCCGAGGAGGTAGAGGGAGGCGAGGGCGCCGGAGAGGGCGACGATCCAGGGGCTGCGGTCCTCCCAGGGGTGGCGCAGCAGGAAGCGGGCCAGGGAGGCGCCGAGGAGGAGGAAGAAGGCGATGTGCATGACCCGCGCGAGCCAGGGCGCGTCCGGGTCCCGCTCGGCCTCCGGCTTCGTCCCCGTCTCCGGGGCTCGCTCGGGCTCCGGCTTCGTCTTCGTCCCCGGCTTCGTCGTCGTCTCCGTCCCCGTCCCCGTCCCCGTCTCCGGCTCCGGCTCCGTCCCCGTCTCCGGCTCCGTCCCCGTCTCCGGCTCCGTCTCCGGCTCCGTCTCCGACGAGCGGGAGGCGCGCTCGTGCCGGGATCCCTCCGGGCGGGCAGGGCGTCTGCCGCCCTGCCCGGTCTCCGTCGGCCGTGTCACGTTCTCACCTTCCTGACCTGGGGACATCTGTCCATCCTGGCCCGGGGGGACCACGGGGGCATCAGCCGATCGGCTGACCCGGCCGTCCTCCAGTGTGCGCGAGCGGGGCAGCCGGACCGTGGACCGTGCGCCCCGGGTCGCGGCCACAGGATGGATGACAGAGCGAAGGAGCGGCCCCGCCTCCCCGCCGCTCGAACGGCTTCCCCGAGCACTTCCCCATCCGCACCTCACCCGCCTGGAGTTCCCCATGAAGAAGATCCTCTTCGGTGCCACCGCCGCCGCCGTCCTCGCCGCCGGTACCTTCGGCGTGGTCTCCGCGAACGCCTCCGCCCCGGCCGCCGCCCCCACCGCCGCGGTCCGCGCCGACGCCGGCAACGGCAACCTCCAGCAGTCGACGCACCTGACGATCGAGGCCGCCACCAAGGCCGCGCAGGCCACCCTCGACGCCGCCGAGAARGAGAACCAGCGCGTCTCCGTCGCCGTCGTCGACCGCAACGGCAACACCCTCGTCACCCTCCGCGGCGACGGTGCCGGCCCGCAGTCCTACGAGTCCGCCGAGAAGAAGGCCTTCACCGCCGTCTCCTGGAACGCCCCCACCTCCGAGCTGGCCAAGCGCCTCACCAACGCCCCCACCCTCAAGGACATCCCCGGCACCCTCTTCCTCGCCGGGGGCGCCCCCGTCACCGCCAAGGGCGCCCCCATCGCCGGCATCGGCGTCGCCGGCGCCCCCTCCGGCGACCTCGACGAGAAGTTCGCCCGCGCCGGCGTCGCCGCGCTCAACCGGTAACCCGCACGCGGCCACCCCGCGAGCCGCGGCCGGTGACGGCGCCCGGACCCCCGCCGGGCGTCGTCGCCTTTCTCCGTGTCGGACCTGCTTAGGATCGATACGTGACCCAGCGCAACCGGACGGGCCGGCACCACCGGACCGGAGCAGCCGCGGGCGGCCTCACCGCCGCCCTCACCGCCCTCGCCCTCCTCGCGGGCGGCTGTACGGAGGCCACCGGCGGCGTCCGGGGGACCCCGGGAGCCGCCGGACTGCGCGACCCCTACTTCCCGAAGCTCGGCAACGGCGGCTACGACGTCGACCGCTACGCCCTCACCCTCGCCTACGACCCCGGGACCGGGCGGCTCGCCGGCACCGCGGAGATCACCGCCCGCGCCACCCAGGACCTCAGCGCCTTCAACCTCGACCTGGCCGGGCTCACCGTCGACCGCGCGTCCGTCGACGGCGCCCCCGCCTCGGTCAACCGGGCGGGGAACGAGCTCACGCTCCGGCCGCGCGAGGAGATCCGCGAGGGCGCGGAGTTCCGCACCACCGTCGTCTACGGCGGGGTGCCCGAGCCGATCACGGACGCGGACGGCTCGGAGGAGGGCTGGCTGCGTACCGCCGACGGGGTGGTGGCGGTCGGCGAACCGGCCGGTTCGATGACCTGGTTCCCGGGCAACCACCACCCCTCCGACAAGGCCGTCTACGAGCTGCGGCTCACCGTCCCGGCCGGGCTCGAAGGCATTTCGAACGGGACCAGGACCGGCCGCAGGACGGGGGCCGACGGCCGGGTGACGACCGAGTGGCGCACGGCCGAGCCGATGGCGAGCTATCTCGCGACGGTCGCGATCGGCCGGTACGAGACGACGACCGCGATGGCGAAGGGGACGGCGCCCGAGGCGACCGGATCCCCCGCCACCGGAGCGCCCGCCCCGGACGGCGGCGCCGAGCGGCCCGTCGCCGCGCGGACCGCGGCGCTCCGCGGCGAGATCCCCGAGATCATCGCCCGGCAGGCCCGGCGCTTCGGCCCCTACCCCTTCACCAGCGCCGGCGCGATCGTCACGGTGGACGGGACCCTCGGATACGCCCTGGAGACCCAGACCCGTCCCGTCTTCCCGGCCGCCTCCTTCGACCGCACGACCCTGGTGCACGAGCTGGCCCACCAGTGGTTCGGGAACTCGGTCTCGCCCGCGAGCTGGCGGGACCTGTGGCTGAACGAGGGCTTCGCGACGTACGCCGAGTGGCTGTACACGGAGGAGTACGAAGGCGTCCCCGCGCGGACGCACTTCGAGCGGGCCCTCGCGCAGGAGGCCAACTGGGCCTTCCCCCCGGCCGCCCCGCCCGCCGCCGAGAACCTCTTCGACCCGCCCGTGTACCAGCGGGGCGCGATGGTGCTGTACAAGCTCCGGGAGACGGTCGGGGACCGGACCTTCGACGAGATCCTGCGCGGCTGGCCGGCGAAGTACCGGCACGCCAGCGCGTCGACGGACGACTTCACGGCGTACGCGGAGAGCGTGGCCGGCCGCGACCTCGACCAGCTGTGGGACGTCTGGCTGTACGGCGAGGAGAAGCCGGACGCGCCTTAGGCCGTGCGAGTCGCCGGTTCACCGGGCCCGGTGGCTCACAGGGCCCGGTGGCTCATAGGGCCTTCCGCAGGACCACGCAGGGGCGGCCGTGGGCGAGGTCCGGGCGGCGGTCGGTCTCCTCGTAGCCGAGGGAGGTCCAGAACGCCAGCGCCCTCGGGTTGTTCTCCAGGACCGCGAGCCGCAGCCCGGTGCGGCCCGCGGTGCGGAAGCGGTCCTCCACGTACGCGGCGAGCCGGCGGCCGTGGCCCGCCCGCAGCTCGTCCCCGTGGACCATCAGGAGCCCCAGCCACGGGTCCGGGTCCGCCGGGTCGGGATGCCGGCCGAGGGTGACCGCGACGGCGACGAGCCGGCCGCCCGACCGGGCCAGCAGCACCTCGGCGGTGGGCTGCGCCAGTTCGTCGGCGAGGGCCGCCGCGACCTGCTCGGGCCGGATGTCGGCCGGGTCGGGGAAGTCGCCGCTCAGCTGGTGGAACTCCGCGTGGGAGGCGTACAGCGCGGTGAGTTCGGTGAGCAGCGGGCCGGGGAGGGCCGCACCGTCCTCCAGGGCCTTGGGCGCGAGGGCTTCGACGATCACGCGGCAAGGGTAGAGCCCCGGCGGGAGACCCGCCGGGGCTCAGGGGTGTCGCGGGGCGTCGGTCAGAGGTTGACGCCGAAGTCGCGGGCGATGCCCTCCAGGCCCGAGGCGTAGCCCTGGCCGACCGCGCGGAACTTCCACTCCGCGCCGTTGCGGTAGAGCTCGCCGAAGACCATGGCGGTCTCGACGGCGGCGTCCTCGGAGAGGTCGTAGCGGGCGATCTCGGCGCCGCCGGCCTGGTTCACGATGCGGATGTACGCGTTGCGCACCTGGCCGAAGTTCTGCGAGCGGTTCACCGCGTCGTAGATGGAGACCGGGAAGACGATCTTGTCGACGGTCTGCGGGAGGCCCGCGAGGTTGACGTTGATCTGCTCGTCGTCGCCGCCGCCCTCGCCGGTGCGGTTGTCACCGGTGTGCACGATGGTCTGGTCCGGCGTCGACTTGTTGTTGAAGAAGACGAAGTGCGCGTCCGAGGCGACCTTGCCCGCGGCGTCCACGCCGATCGCCGAGGCGTCGAGGTCGAAGTCGGTGCCGGTGGTGGTGCGGACGTCCCAGCCGAGGCCCACGGTGACAGCGGTGAGGCCCGGGGCCTCCTTGGTCAGAGAGACGTTGCCGCCCTTGGACAGGCTCACAGCCATGGAAAGTCCCTTTCATCGTGATGTCTTGCCTGGAGAAACGCATGGTGCCCCCGGACGGTTCCCGCCGTCCTCCCGGCGAAAACAGGATGACTCCGACGGCGCACAGCGGGGAACATGGAGGGCATGGCCGGTCCGTATCCCATCCGTGGCTCCGTCTCGCTCCCCGAGGCCGAGCTCCAGTGGCGTTTCTCGCGTTCCTCGGGTCCCGGCGGCCAGCACGTGAACACCAGCGACTCCCAGGTCGAGCTCCGCTTCGACGTCGCCGCCACCGACGCGCTGCCGGAGGTGTGGAAGGCCCGCGCCCTGGAGCGGCTCGCCGGCCGGCTGGTGAACGGCGTGGTCACGGTCCGCGCCTCGGAGCACCGCTCCCAGTGGCGCAACCGCGAGACGGCGGCGGTGCGCCTGGCCGCGCTGCTCGCCGAGGCGACGGCCCCGCCGCCGAAGCCCCGCAGGCCCACGAAGATCCCCCGCGGGATCAACGAGCGCCGGCTGCGCGAGAAGAAGCAGCGCTCGGAGACGAAGCGGACGCGCCAGTCCCGCGACTGGGGCTGAGCCCGCGCCGACGGTCGCCGGTCGCCGGGGGCGCGCCGATGCCGCCCCCGACGCCCGGCCGCGCCGGGACCCCCGCCC
>NZ_RDBH01000114.1:119444-131633 GCF_008042145.1 Streptomyces sp. adm13(2018) | reverse complement strand
GGCTCCGACTCGGTCTCCATCGCTCGCTCTCCCCGAGACCTCGACAGCAACTCCAGGGTTCTCATCGGCTTCGTGGTGCACATTTACCGTTCGTACTGCACTGTCACTGCCACTGAATCACAGCGACCAGTATTTGCTGACCCTGTGTACCGGGTGCGCAGCGGCTCCGACTCGGTCTCCATCGCTCGCTCTCCCCGAGACCTCGACAGCAACTCCAGGGTTCTCATCGGCTTCGTGGTGCACATTTACCGTTCGTACTGCACTGTCACTGCCACTGAATCACAGCGACCAGTATTTGCTGACCCTGTGTACCGGGTGCGCGGCGGGCTCCGCGGCGACCGTCAGGACCCGGCCCACCACCAGCGTGTGGTCGCCGGCCACGACCCGGCTCTCCGTACGGCACTCCAGGGTGGCCAGCGCGCCGCCCATGAGCGGGGCGCCGCTCTCCCCGCCGCGCTCGTACGGCAGGTCGGCGAAGAGGAGCCGGTCGCTGACGCGGTTCTTCATGGCGAAGCGCCCGGCGATGTGCCGCTGGTCCTCGCCGAGGATCGACACCGCCCAGACCGGCACGTCGGTGAGGAGGTCGTCCATGCGGGAGCCGTTGCGCAGACTGACCAGGACCAGGGGCGGGTCGAGGGAGACCGACACGAAGGCGGTGGCGGTCATGCCGACGTCCTCGCCGCGCGGGCCGTCGTCGGGGTCGTGCGCGGTCACCAGGACCACGCCGGCCGCGAGGCGGGACATCGCCGCCCGGAAGTCGTCGTTGCTCACCCCCTCAGCATGAGGGATGGCCAGGTCGGACACGGGGGGCGAGGCGGGAGTCTTCTGCAGCACACTCGCACGCTAGTCCCGGCTGTTCGGGAACCGCATCGGGCCGGGGGACCAGGCCGCCACCCCCGCCGGTCCTAGGACCCTCCGGCCGGTCCCCGCGGAACCCGCCGCGCACCCGCCATGACCTGCTGTGACTTGAGTCACAGCGACCAGTATTTGCTGACCCTGTGTACCGGGTGCGCAGCTCGCTGTGATTCAGTGGCAGTGACAGTGCAGTACGAACGGTAAATGTGCACCACGAAGCCGATGAGAACCCTGGAGTTGCTGTCGAGGTCTCGGGGAGAGCGAGCGATGGAGACCGAGTCGGAGCCGTACGTCCGTCTCTCGACCCTGCGGCAGCTGCATCAGGTCGTGGCGGACCTCAACACTGCGCGCAGCCTGGCGGACACCCTGCAGACCGTCGCCGACGGTGTGGTCGCCGGTCTCAACTACGAGCTTGCCTGCGTCAACCTCGTACGCCCCGACGGTGACCTCGTCGTCGCCGCCTTCGCCGGAAGCTCCGCCGCCGAGGCCCTGATCACCGGCCGGGTCGGCTCCCGCGCCTCCTGGGACCGCCGCCTGTCCATGGGGAGCGCCTGGGGCGACCTGCGGTTCATACCGCACACCGAGGGCTGGGTGCTGATGGAGGACGACGTCCCCCAGTGGCACACCGACGGCCCCGCGCCCCGCTTCGAGGACGAGTGGCACCCGCACGACCGGTGAAGGACAGCGTCGCCCGCCTCGTCGAGGGCGGCTCCATCGCCGGCTCCACCCTCACCCTGGACCGCGCCTTCAAGCGCGCCGTCACCGTCGACCGCCCGCGCAACGGCCGGCACCCCGGCCCCTGGGGGCAGGAGGCGCTCCAGATGTACGCCTCCCAGTCGGCGATCGCCATCAGCAACGCCCGGCTCCGCTCCAACATGCAGCGCGCCCTCGTCCGCCTGGAGCGGGAGCAGCAGGCGCTCCGCGCCAGCGAGGAGTCCTTCCGGCAGGCCTTCGAGTACGCCCCCTCCGGGATGGCCATCGCCGAGATGGGCGGCGACCAGCACGGCCGGCTCCTGCGGACCAACGACGCCCTGTGCCGGCTGCTCGGCCGGCCCGCAGCCGCGATGCGGCGCTACTCCTTCGCCGACCTCGTCCACCCCGAGGACATAGGCACGCTGCTGCGGACCTCCGCCGAGGGCGGCCGGGCCGAGCTGCGGCTCGGGCGGCGCGACGGCACGTACGTGTGGGTGTCCCTCCGCAACTCGGTCGTCGCCGACGCGGCCGACGGCCCGCGCTTCCTCCTCACCCACGTCGAGGACATCGAGGAGCGGAAGCGGCACGAGCTCCAGCTGGCCCACCGCGCCTCGCACGACGCCCTCACCGGCCTCCCGAACAGCGCCGAGCTGCGCTCGCGGCTCTCCGCCCGGCTGTGCGAGCGCCCGGCGGCGCACGTGTCGGTCGACCAGGCCGCGGGGTACGGCGGGGGGTACGCGTCCGGGGTGTACGACTCGGTGCGGGACGGCGGCTACGAGCCGGACCGGGTGGCCGCCTACCCGGGGCACGACGCCGGTCAGGACCCCGGCGGACCCGGGCCCTACGAGTCCCCGTACGAGCACGAACACGAGCACGGCTTCGGCTTCGAGCCGGCGGGGGCCGGCCCGTACGACCACCATGTCCACATGGTGGCCCCCTCGGGGGGTGAGATGGACGACGGCACCAAGGGTCTCGCCGTCCTCTTCTGCGACCTCGACGGCTTCAAGTCGATCAACGACCGGTTCGGGCACCACACCGGTGACGCGGTCCTCATCGAGGTCGCCCGGCGCCTCACGACCGGTGTCCGGGACGGGGACACGGTCGCCCGGCTCGGCGGCGACGAGTTCGTCGTCCTGGCCGACGGGCTCGGCGCGGCCGACGCCGCCGACCTCGCCGTACGCCTCCGCAACGCGATCATCCCGCCCATCAGGGTGGACGGGCGGGCGGTCCGCGTGGGCGCGAGTTTCGGCATCGGCTGGGCCGAATGCGGGATGACCGTGGAAGAGGTCCTGAACTCCGCCGACCAGCGGATGTACGTGGAGAAACGCTCCCGCGCCAAGGTCCACCGGCGCGCCGGCTGAGGCTCCTGGCACGCCCGGGGCCGCTTCGGGGGCTCGTCCGTTCGGGGTAGGCTCGGCCGGTCGGCGACGGCTGGCGAGCATGGAGAGGAACCCGGATGGCTGCCGGTAACGACGGCGCGAACAAGCCCGAGAACGACGACCCGTTCGGCTACCTGTACGAGGACGGTCAGGCAGCCGGCGCCCAGCCCCCGCGTGGGGGCGGCTACGGCTACCCCGGCCCCGCCGCGCCCCAGCCCGGTGTGCCCCGTACCTCGTACAACCAGGTCAGAACGGTCGGCGAGCGCCAGTACGGCGGACAGCAGCACACGCAGCCCTACGTGCCGCCGCAGCAGCAGGGCTCCTACGGTCAGCCGCAGGCGCAGTACGCCGCCCCCGAGACGTACGGCGGCCCGCCGACCCGGCAGGGCCCCCCGCCGCAGCACCACCAGGGCGGCGGTTCCGGCCGCGGCCCCAACACCCGGGGCATCCTCATCGGCGCGGTCGCGGTCGTCGCGGTCGTCGTGGTGGGCATCGCGGCCGCGGTGATCACGAACGCGGGCAAGGACGACGACAAGGGCGACCAGGCGAACACGGGCGGCACGACCGCGACGGCGCCGGCGACCCCCTCCGACGAGCCCAGCGGCGACCCCACCCCGGACAAGACCCCGGAGGAACTGCCGAAGCAGGACGCGGCGACGCTGAAGCTGGGCGGCAGCGCGGGTCTCGCCACGGACGTCAAGGGCGCCGAGGGCTCGAACGGCACGTACGTCGTGGGCTTCAACCAGGTCGGCTCCTCCGTGACGTGGAAGGCGAAGATGCCGACGGAGGGGCCCTACTCCCTCACCGTGCGGTACGCGATCCCCGCGGTGGACGCCAACGCGACCCTGACGGTGAACGGCAAGCCGAACACCTCGCCGCTCGGTCTGAAGAACTTCATCCACTCCACGGACACGAACCTGGAGAAGAACTGGCAGACCACCTGGGCGCCGGTCAACCTCAAGAAGGGCGACAACGAGATCAAGATCTCGTGCGAGACGGGCAACCAGTGCGACGTGCTGCTCGACTGGCTCGAGGTGGGACCGCCGAAGCCCTAGCCGATCCGGGGCCGGCCGTGGGTCACGGGCGAACCGGTTCCTCGGTGACCTTCACGCGGGTCAGCAGTTCCTCGTAGGCCGGGCGGTCGAATTCGCCGGCCACCGGGGAGAGGACCGTCGCCGCCGAGAGGGCCACCGCTCGGGTCAGGCGGTCGGGCCAGGGGGTGCCGTCCACCAGGCCCGACAGGAGGCCGGCCACGGCCGAGTCGCCCGCGCCCGTCGGGTTGCCCTTCACCGAGACCGGCGGGGCCGCGCGCCACAGGCCCTCCGGGGTCGCGGCCAGGAGGCCCTCGGGGCCGAGCGAGGAGACGACCGCGCGGGCACCCCGGCCGCGGGCCTCGCGGGTCGCGCGCAGCGGGTCGCGGGCGCCGGTGAGCTGGGCGAGTTCGTCGGCGTTGGGCTTGACGAGGTCGGGGCGGGCGGCGATGCCGCGGCGCAGCGGTTCGCCGCTGGTGTCGAGGAGGACGGGGACGCCGGCCGTACGGGCGAGGCGGACGAGTTCCGCGTACGCCCCCACGTGGATGCCCGGCGGGAGGCTGCCGCAGAGCGCGACCGCCGCGGCGCCGTCCAGGAGCTCCGTGAATCGGGCGCGGAAGGCGGTCCACTCGGCCGCGCCGACTGTGGGGCCCGGTTCGTTGAGCTGGGTGGTGTCGCCGGTCGCGGTGTCGACGATCGCGACGGTCCGGCGAGTGGGGCCCTCGGTCTCGACGAGTGCGTCGCGGACCGGGGTCGCGGCCAGCTGCTCGCGGAGCACCGCGCCGGTGGCGCCGCCCGCGAAGCCGGTCGCGACGGTCTCGTGGCCGAGGGCGGCGAGGACGCGGGCGACGTTGAGCCCCTTGCCGCCGGGCCGCTCGATGACCTGGGTGACCCGGTGGGAAGCGTGCGGGGTGAGCGCGGGGACTCGGTAGGTCAGGTCGACCGCCGTGTTGAGGGTGACCGTGAGAATCACCTGACCGACCCCCGTACTCCGTCTGACGTCCTGCGGAACGTGCGCTCCGACGGGCACTGATCATGCCAAACGAAAGGCGGTTGGCCCAGACCCCCGGCCGACCGCCCTTCCGCGTGACTCCTGATCAGAGGCGTTCTCAGTGCTTCGGTTCGACGATCCACTCGCCCTTGCGCAAGACGCCCTTGAGGTCGAACGAGGCGTCCAGGACCACGAGGTCGGCGTCCTTGCCGGGCTCCAGGGAGCCGACGCGGTCGTACACGCCGAGCAGGTGGGCCGGGTTGGCCGAGATGGCCTGGACGACCGACTCGACGGGGAGGCCGTCGACGGTGACGGCGCGCTTGAAGGCGCGGTCCAGGGTGAGGGTGGAGCCGGCGATGGAGCCGCCCTCGACGAGGCGGGCGACGCTGTCCTTCACCTCGACCTCCAGCGGGCCGAGCATGTAGCGGCCGTCGCCGAAGCCGGCGGCGTCCATGGCGTCGGTGATGAGGGCGACGCGCTCGGGGCCCGCGTGGCGGAAGGCCAGTTCCAGGGCGGCGGGGTGGAGGTGGGTGCCGTCGTTGATGAGTTCGACGGTGATCCGCTCGTCCTCCAGGAGGGCGGCGATCGGACCGGGCGCGCGGTGGCCGAGGGCCGGCATCGCGTTGTAGAGGTGGGTGGCGACGGTGGCGCCGGCGTCGATGGCCTGCACGGTCTGCTCGTAGCTGGCGTCGGTGTGGCCGATGGCGGCGATCACGCCGTGCTCGGCGAGCAGCCGTACGGAGTCGAGGCCGCCGGGCAGCTCGGTGGCGAGGGTGACCATCTTGGCCTGGCCGCGGGCGGCGTCGATCAGCTTGCGGACCTCGGCCGGGTCGGGGTAGCGGAGCAGCGTCTCGTCGTGGGCGCCCTTGCGGCAGGGGGAGATGAAGGGGCCCTCGAAGTGGAGGCCGGCGAGTTCGCCCTGCTCGGCGAGTTCGGAGAGGAGCCCGGCCCGCTGGGTGAGGAAGTCCATCTCGCCGGTGACGAAGGAGGCGACGACGGTGGTCGTGCCGTGCAGCCGGTGGGTGTGGACGCCCTTGAGGACCTCGTCGACGCTGCCGGAGGTGAAGGACGCGCCGCCGCCGCCGTGGTTGTGCATGTCGACGAAGCCGGGGACGAGCCAGTGCCCGGTCAGGTCGATGGCCGGGGTGTCCTGCGCCGCGCTTCCGACGATGCGGTCGCCCTCGACGATCACACGTCCGTTCTCGACGATTCCGGTGGGCAGCACGACGTGTGCGCCGGCGAGAACCTTGTGATCGGCCATCAGGCGGAAACCTCCGAGTCGGTGGGGCGCTGGGGGGTCTGGTGGGCGAGCAGGTCCCAGGCGAGGAGGCCCGCGCCCAGGCATCCGGCGGTGTCCCCGAGGGCCGCCGGGACGATGGCGGGCAGCTTCTGGAACGTGACTCGCTCCTCCACCGCGGCCCGAAGTGGTGTGAACAAGGTTTCCCCGGCCTCGGCGAGACCGCCACCGATGATGAGCGTGCGGGGGTCCAGCAGGGTGAGGGCGGTCACCAGGCCGTCCGCGAGGGCGTCGACGGCGTCCTGCCAGACGCGGAGGGCGGCGGCGTCGCCGGACTCGACGGCCTTGGCGCAGTCGGCCGCGTCGGCCTTCGGGTCGCCGCTCGCCTCGGCCCAGGCCTGGGAGACGGCGGAGGCGGAGGCGTACCGCTCCAGGCAGCCGCGCTGGCCGCAGCCGCAGACGGTGCCGCCGGGGCGGACGACGATGTGGCCGATCTCGCCGGCGTAGCCGTGGGCGCCGGCCTCGATGCGGTCGCCGATGCCGATGGCGCCGGCGATGCCGGTGCCGAGCGGGACGAAGAGGAAGCGGTCGGCGCCGTTGCCCGCGCCGATCCGGCCTTCGGCGAGTCCGCCGGTGCGGACGTCGTGGCCGAGGGCGACCGGGATGCCGTCGAGCCGCGCGCTGAGGAGTTCGCGCATGGGAACGTCGCGCCAGCCGAGGTTGGCGGCGTAGACGGCGATGCCGTTCTCCGCGTCGACGATGCCGGGGACGGCGACGCCGGCGGCCGCCGCGGGCTCGCCGTACCGCTCCTGGCCGAGCGCGCGGAGCTCCGCGGCGAAGCCGAGGATCGTCTCGACGACGGCCTCGGGGCCGCGATCCCGCCCGGTGGCGCGGCGGGCCTCGTGGAGCAGGGTGCCGTCCGCCCCGACGAGGGCGGCCTTCATGCCGGTGCCGCCCACATCCAGGGCGATGACGTGTCTCACGGGTGACAGTTTGGCCCTCGGGGACCCAAAAGGTCTAGTCCACTGCCGAGGATTGTTGCGTACGGATACAAATTCGAGTCCCGTCATGGGGCCCATCGTCCCGGCGGTGTTGCGGAAGTGATACCCGAGTGGTGTAGACCTCATACCCGCGCACGCGAGAGACTTACGGCCCTGCGCAGAGCAAACGTGCGGCTCGATGCAGCTCAACGACGAGCAAAAGGTGGATGAAGCCGTGGAGCGGCGACGATTCCTTGGACTGACCGCGGCCGTCGCCGCACTCGGACTGACCGCCACGGTCTCCGGCTGTGGCTCCCTCGGAGGCGACTCCGGCGACGTGACCCTCAGACTGGTCGCCGCCGACTACGACCTCAACGGCGGAGACAGCACCAAGAAGTACTGGTCCGGCCTCGTGTCGGCCTTCGAGGCCGAGCACCCCGGCATCAAGGTCGAGGTGCAGGTCGAGTCCTGGGACGACGTCGACCGCAAGGTCGCCGAGATGGTCAAGGCCGGCAAGGCCCCCGACGTCGCGCAGATCGGCGCGTACGCCGACTACGCCGCCGCCGACCAGCTCTACGCCGCCGACGAGCTGCTCTCCATACCCGTCCAGTCCAACTTCCTCGCACCGCTCGTCGACGCCGGGGAGCACAAGCGGGTCCAGTACGGGCTGCCGTTCGTCGCCTCCACCCGGCCGCTGTTCTACAACAAGGCCCTCTTCGACAAGGCCGGCGCCAAGGCCCCCACCACCTGGGACGAGCTCGCCGAGGCCGCCGGGAAGCTGAAGGACGACGGTGTCCGCACCCCCTTCGCGCTGCCCCTCGGCCCCGAGGAGGCCCAGGCCGAGGCCCTGATGTGGATGCTCAGCGGCGGCGGTGGCTGGGTCGACGGCACCGACCACTACGCGGTCGACTCCGACGCCAACATCAAGACCTTCGACTGGCTCAAGAACGAGCTGGTCGGCAAGGGCCTCACCGGTCCGGTCGCCCCCGGCAAGCTCAACCGCAAGGCCGCCTTCGCCGCCTTCGCGAACGGCGAGGTCGGCATGCTCAACGGCCACCCCTCGCTCCTCAAGGAGGCCGCCAAGAAGGGCGTCGAGGTGGGGCAGGTGCCGCTCCCGGGCGCCGAGGGCCCGGCCGACAGCGCGATGGGCGTCGCCGACTGGATCATGGGCTTCAAGCAGAACGGTCACCGCAAGGAGATCGGCGACTTCCTCAACTTCGTCTTCACCGACGAGAACGTCCTGAAGTTCGCCGGCGACAACGACCTCCTGCCGGTCACCGTCACCGCCTCCACCCGCATGGAGACCGAGCCCGAGCACGCCAACCTGCGCGTCTTCCTCAAGACGCTCCCGGAGAGCCAGCTCCCGCCGGTCGGCAAGACGTCCTGGGCCCAGGTCAGCGAGAACGTCAAGCAGAACATCGGCAAGGCGGTCACCCCCGCCGGGGCCCCCGCCGACGTCCTCGGCTCGATCGGCCGGGCGGCGACGGCGGCGGAGAACGCGGAGTAGGCACGGCCGGGGTGCGGGAACCCGCTCGGGCGGCCGCCGTGCCGGGGAGCGTCGGGTAATAGGTTGGTCGCATGACCGAGGAGCGGGAAGCGGCGGACGGCGGCGACGAGGGCGGGCTCGGTGAGCGCGCGCGGGCCGTCCTCGCCGTGGAGCGCCGCTCCTGGCCCGGTCCCGGCGCCAAGGAGCGCGCGGTCCGCGAGACCCTGGGCCTCTCCCCGACCCGCTACTACCAGCTGCTCAACGCCCTCCTGGACGACCCCCGGGCCCTCGCCCACGACCCGGTGACGGTGAACCGGCTGCGACGGGTGCGGGAGGAGCAGCGGAAGCGGAGATAGCGGGCCGTGGGCGCGTACGGGTCGGGCACGGGCGGTCCCGTACGGCGCTGGAGGCGCTCCCGTACGGTGCTGGAGGCGCTCCCGTACGGTGCTGGAGGCGCTCCCGTACGGTCCGTACGCCGTCGGAACCGGCCCCGTACGGCCTCGGAGCCGGCCCGTACGCCGTCGGAACCGGCCCCCCGTACGTCCTCGAAGGCGGCCCGTACGCCGTCGGAGTCCGTACCGTCTCGTTCCCGCCCCTGACGTGGGCCGCGCGGCTGGGTAGGGTCGGGGCATGGTCAGCCTCCCGCACCCGGCCACGTCCGCAGGCCGCGACGGTCTGGCGGCGCTGCTCGCGCGGCCCGCGAAGGCCGTCGTCGCCCTCGACTTCGACGGCACGCTCGCCGAGATCGTCCCCGACCCCGAACGGGCCCGGGCCCACCCGGGCGCCGTCGAGGCGCTCGCCGCCCTCGCCCCCGAGGTCGCCTCCGTCGCCGTCGTGACCGGCCGCCCCGCCGGGGTCGCCGTCCGGTACGGCGGCTTCGCCGGCGTCCCCGGCCTGGAACACCTTGTCGTCCTCGGCCACTACGGCGCCGAACGCTGGGACGCCGTGACCGGCACGGTCCGGGCGGCGGCCCCGCATCCCGGCGTCGCCTCCGTCCGGGCCGAGCTCCCCGGCTTCCTCGACCGGGCCGGCGCGTGGCCGGGCGTCTGGATCGAGGAGAAGGGCCGTGCGGTCGCGGTCCACACCCGCCGCGCACTCGACCCGGAAGGCGCCTTCGAGGCGCTCAAGGGGCCGCTGGGCGACCTCGCCACCCATCACGGCCTGGTCCTGGAGCCCGGCCGCATGGTCCTGGAGCTGCGGCCCCCGGGCATGGACAAGGGCGTGGCGCTCGCGGAGTACCTGCGGGAGGTGGACGCCGGGTCCGTGCTCTACGCGGGCGACGACCTGGGCGACCTGCCGGCCTTCGCCGCCGTGGAGAAACTCCGCTCGGACGGCACCCCCGGCCTCCTCGTGTGCAGCGGCTCGACGGAGGTCCAGGAACTGACCGACCGAGCAGACCTGTCCGTACCCGGCCCGCAGGGCGTCGTGGAGTTCCTGGGAGCGCTGGCGGAGGCGGTACGGGGGGCCTGACCGTCGCGGTCCACTCCGCCACCGCCGACAGGGCGCGGTGGCGGAGGAGATCGGGTCCCTAGCGTTCTTCCCGCAGTGCGTCCAGCTGGTCCAGGAACCAGCGTTGGGGGGGTAGGGCCGTGGCCGCTGCCGCCAGGCGCTTCGTGCGGGCTGTGCGTTCTTCCTGGGGCATCGACAGGGCCGTGTGGAGGGCCTCGGCCGTTTCCGAGACGTCGTACGGGTTCACCGTGAGCGCGTCCTGCCGCAGTTCCCGGTAGGCGCCGGCGCCCGTCGACAGGACCAGGGCGCAGCCCGCCTCCGACACCACCGGTATCTCCTTCGCCACCAGGTTCATGCCGTCGCGCACCGGGTTCACCAGGGCGACGTCCGCGAGCCGGTACGCGGCCAGGGAGCGGACGAAGTCGTCCTCCACGGAGACGATCACCGGCCGCCAGTCGTCCGTGCCGAACTCCGCGTTGACCTCCTCCGCCAGTTCCGTCACCGAGGCCGTGTACGCGCGGTACGACTCCAGGTCCTGCCGGGACGGGTACGCGGAGGCCAGGTGCACCACCCGGCCCCGCCACTCCGGGCGGGTCGTGAGCAGCTCCCGGTAGGCGAGGAGGCCGCGCAGGATGTTCTTCGACAGCTCCGTGCGGTCCACCCGGACGATGGTCCGGCGGTCGCCCACCTCGGCCCGGAGCCGGGCGAGGGCCTCGTCCACCACCGGCCGGTGGGCCAGCGCCCGCAGCTCGTCCCCGTCGACGCCCAGCGGATGGGCGCGGACCCGGGTCCGGCCCTTCCCGACGTCGTTCCGGCGCCACCTGACCCCGTGCCAGGGGTCTCCGCTCGGCCACACGCCCTGCGCCGTACCCGTCGAGTCGTCGAGCGCCGAGCAGCACTCGATGAACGCCGACGCCCATTCCCAGGTGTGGAAGCCGAGTTCGTCCGCGCCGAGCATGCCCCACAGGAGCTCCGCCGCGATGTCGTCCGGCACCATCCGCAGATACGCGGACGACACCCACGGGGTGTGGGTGAAGTGGCTGATCAGCAGGTCCGGGCGCAGCTCGCGGAGCATGCCGGGCACCAGCGCCAGGTGGTAGTCCTGGACCAGCACCGCGGCGCCCTCGTCCGCCTCCGCGGCCAGCGCCTCGGCGAACGCGCGGTTGTACGCGCGGTACGACTCCCAGCGGCGCCGGAACGCCGCGTCGAAGACCGGCTCGCGCGGGATGTCGTACAGGTGGTGGTGCAGGAACCACAGCACCGAGTTCGCGATGCCGTTGTAGGCGTCGGAGTACACCTCGGGGTCGATGTCCAGCATCCGGACGCCCGGCTCGCCGATCCCGCGCCGGACCGCCTCCCGGTCGCCCTCCCCCAGGGCGGCGCAGACCCAGAGACTGTCCTGCGAGGAGACGGCGCTCAGCCCGGAGACCAGGCCGCCCCCGCCCCTGCGGGCGTCGAGCTCTCCGCCCTCGCCCCGCACGTACGAGACGGGTCCTCGGTTCGATGCCACGAGCACAGATGCCATGGGGCGAACCTAGCCCGTCCCGTAAACGCTCAAACGTACGTATACGAGACGGGGTGATCCGGCCACGGAGGGTGGCCGGACCTCCGGGCCCAGCCTCCGGGCCTAGCCTTCGCGCCGGCCGCGCATCGCCGCCTTCGCCACCGCGCCCGTCGCGGCGAGGGCGAGGGCCAGTGCGCCCAGCAGCCACAGCCGCTCGCCGTTGCCGCCGGTCTCCGCCATCGTGCCCTCGGTGCCCTGGGGCCCCGGGCCCGCGGCCGGGTCCGCGAAGTCCGGCTCGTCGATCGCCGCGACGGCGGGGGCGGCCGGGGCGGTCGGGGCGGCCGGAGTGGCCGGAGTGGTCGGAGTGGGCTCGTCCGAGGTCGGGGAAACCTTGTTCACACCACTTCGGGCCGCGGTGGAGGAGCGAGTCACGTTCCAGAAGCTGCCCGCCATCGTCCCGGCGGCCCTCGGGGACACCGCCGGATGCCTGGGCGCGGGCCTCCTCGCCTGGGACCTGCTCGCCCACCAGACCCCCCAGCGCCCCACCGACTCGGAGGTTTCCGCCTGATGGCCGATCACAAGGT
>NZ_RDBH01000114.1:101051-119344 GCF_008042145.1 Streptomyces sp. adm13(2018) | reverse complement strand
CGTACGTCGTGAAGCCCGCCCGCGCCGGGCCCGTGCCTCGGTGGAAGCCGTCCACGGTGACCGTGGTCGTGGGGGAGTCCGGGCGCTGGATCACGTGGCCGCCGTAGACGTACACCTGCCGTCGCTCCGGGGCGTGGACGGGGTCCGGGGCCGGGAGTCGGTGGACCACCGTGAGCGACCAGCCCGCCCCGCAGCCCGGGCCCTCGGCGGCCCAGATGTTGCCCACGGCCACCTGCGTGTCCGGTCCGGTCGTGCCCGCGAAGGCGGCCGTCACGTCCGACTCGCCCGTGTAGTGGTGCGGGCCGTCGGTGCCGGCCGGGTCGGAGACCATGCTGTCGATCGAGACCGGGGTCACCGCGCCCGTGCCGACCCTGATCACCGGGGCGGTCGTCGTGGGGTCGCCGGGGGAGCGCCCGGCGTCCGGGCCGGTGGGGGCGCAGCGCTTCGGCAGCGTGCCGTCCGGCTCCCGGTACGTGCCGTCGGTGCCGCCCCAGAAGAGCCGGGCGTACGCCACCTCCGCGCCCGCCGGGAGGTGCACCCGGCCGGTGCCGGAGCCGTACCCGCCGCCCAGGCCGGCGGCGTCGACCCGCCGCGTCACCGGGCCGCCGCCGTCCATGACCGTGGCGCCGGTCATCGTGAAGTCGCCGTACAGGGCGGCGTCGTACCGCTTGCCGAACGGCTCGACCACGTCCGCGGCGGCCGGCCCGGCCGCGGTGAGCGCGAGCGGGCCCGCCGCCAGTCCGGCGGCCACGACGGCCGCGAGCACCCTGCCCGGGTGATGGTGTCTGAAGCGCATAAAACGTGAATGTATGCAAAACGGATCATCATGGGGCGTTACGCCACGCGGTCGGGTCAGGCGACGCGGCGCCGGGCGTACTCCGCGATCTCCGCCATCGGCGGCCGCTCCTCCGTGTCCACCGCGTACGTCCGCGGCTCGAAGCCCTTCTCGCCCCGCTCGAACTGCGTCAGCCGCGGCCGCACCAGATGCCCCCGCGAGAGCCGCAGCTGCGCCGTCCGGTAGATCGCCGCCGCCATCCGGCCCAGCGCGAGACCGTCCTGGTGCCGGTGCTTGCGCACCCCCACGTCCACCTGCGCGAGCGCGTCCAGACCCACCGTGTGCAGGGCGTCCACCAGCAGCCCCAGCTCCACCCCGTAGCCCACCGGGAACGGGAGCCGTTCGAGGAGGGAGCGCCGGGCCGCGTACTCGCCGCCCAGCGGCTGGACGAAACCGGCCAGCTGCGGCCAGTGCAGATTGAGCAGCGGCCGGGCCACCAGCTCCGTCACCCGGCCCCCCTGACCCGGGGTGTCCCCGAACGGGCGGTCGTACATCGCCTTCACGAAGTCCACGTCCGGGTCGGTGAGCAGCGGGCCCACGATCCCCGACACGAAGTCCGCCGAGAAGTCCCGCAGATCCGCGTCGACGAAGCACACCACGTCCCCGGTGGTCGCCATCAGCGACCGCCACAGCACCTCGCCCTTGCCGGGCACGGCCGGTATCCGCGGGAGCACCGCGTCCCGCGCCACCACCCGCGCCCCGGCCGCCGCCGCCACCTCCGCCGTACGGTCCGTGGAGCCCGAGTCGAGCACCACCAGTTCGTCGACGAGCGGCACCGCCTCCGACATCAGCTCGCGCCGGATCACGGCGACGATGTCCCCCACCGTCGCCTCCTCGTCCAGGGCCGGCAGGACGACGCTGACCTTCGTGTTCCGCTTGGCGGCGAGGATCCGCTCCAGCGGCCGGTCCGCCACGGACCAGGACCGCCGGTCCAGCCAGCGTTCCACCTCTTCCAGCACGTGATCTCCATCTCGCGGTACGGACGGCCGGTCCAAGCGTCCGGGCCTTCGGTTACAGTCTTGAACAACGCGGATGCCCGATGCACGTCGGGGTGCCGCCCGCGTCGGAGCGCAGGAACGAAAGTCCACCGCGCTTCACAATCGAATACCGCTCATCCAGAGGGGCAGAGGGAAACGGCCCGTTGAAGCCCCGGCAACCCTCCAGTCGGTTCGTCTCGTACTCCATCGAGGCCCCCGGCTAGGGAAGGTGCCAAATCCGTCTCATGGCGAAAAATTCGTCATGGGAAAGATGAGGAGAAAGGGCCTCGCCTCCATGGCTGTACAGACTGTTACCCCCGCCGCCACCTCGGTCGACCTCGGTCCCGCGTCGGGACTCTCCTGTCGCGAATGCGGTGAAGTCTTCCCGCTCGGTCCGATCTTCGCCTGCGAACTCTGTTTCGGACCGCTCGAAGTGGCCTACGACCTCCCCACCGGCGACCCCGAGGCGCTGCGCAAGCGGATCGAGGCCGGCCCCGCCAACATCTGGCGCTACGCCCCGCTGCTGCCCGTCCCCGCCGACGTCGCCGACAAGCCGAACCTGAACCCCGGCTGGACCCCGCTCGTCAAGGCCGACAACCTGGCCCGCGAGATCGGCGTCGCCCCCGGCCGGCTCTTCGTCAAGGACGACTCCGGCAACCCGACCCACTCCTTCAAGGACCGGGTCGTCGCCCAGGCCATCGAGGCCGCCCGCGCCTTCGGCTTCACCACCCTCTCCTGCTCCTCCACCGGCAACCTGGCCGGCGCCGTCGGCGCCGCCGCCGCCCGCGCCGGCTTCCGCTCCTGCGTGTTCATCCCGCACGACCTGGAGCAGGGCAAGGTCGTCATGGCCGGTGTCTACGGCGGTGACCTCGTCGCCATCGAGGGCAACTACGACGACGTCAACCGCTTCTGCTCCGAGCTCATCGGCGACCCGCTGGGCGAGGGCTGGGGCTTCGTCAACGTCAACCTCCGCCCGTACTACGGCGAGGGCTCCAAGACGCTGGCGTACGAGATCTGCGAGCAGCTCGGCTGGGTCATCCCCGACCAGCTGGTCATCCCGATCGCCTCCGGCTCCCAGCTCACCAAGATCGACAAGGGCCTCCAGGAGCTCATCAAGCTCGGTCTCGTCGAGGACCGGCCGTACAAGATCTTCGGCGCCCAGGCCGAGGGCTGCTCCCCGGTCTCCGCGGCGTACAAGGCCGGACACGACGTCGTGCGCCCGCAGAAGCCGAACACGATCGCCAAGTCGCTCGCGATCGGCAACCCGGCCGACGGCCCGTACGTCCTGGACATCGCCCGCCGCACCGGCGGCGCCGTGGAGGACGTGAACGACGAGCAGGTCGTGGACGCGATCAGGCTCCTCGCGCGGACCGAGGGCATCTTCGCCGAGACCGCGGGCGGCGTGACCGTCGGCGTGGCGCGGAAGCTGGTCGAGAACGGGCTGATCGACCCGAACCTCACCACGGTCGTCCTCAACACCGGCGACGGGCTCAAGACCCTGGACGCGGTGGCCGACACCTCTCAGGCGACCGTCACCATCCGCCCGAGCCTGGACGCCTTCCGCGACGCCGGCCTCGCCCACTGAGCCGGTCCGCTCTCCAGGTCCACTGAAAGGTTACGAAGACATGGCCGTGAACGTCCGCATCCCCACCATCCTCCGCACGTACACGGGCGGGCAGTCCGAGGTCCAGGCCGAGGGCGCGACCCTCGCCGAGGTCATCGCGGACCTGGAGAAGAACCACACGGGCATCGCCGCCCGCGTCCTGGACGACCAGGGCAAGCTGCGCCGCTTCGTCAACGTCTACGTGAACGACGACGACGTGCGCTTCGAGCAGGGCCTGGAGACGGCCACCCCGGCCGGCGCCGGCGTCTCGATCATCCCGGCCGTCGCCGGAGGCTGCTGAGCCTTCCGGGACGCCTGTTGTCCCGTCTTTCTTGAATTGCCCCTTCCGCGCGTAAAAGCGGAGGGGGCAATTCTGCATGGTTGAGCGCGGTAGAGTTGGGGAAGTCCCCTCCGCTGCCCATGCCGGGCGCATATGAGAATGCGTCCCCGCACGACAAGAAGCAGCCAAAGTGTGTGCGCGTTGTGTACCTTCTGCGTGCTTTGCCGGGCCCGACTTGCCCGGTCATCCAAGGGAATCTCCCCAATTCGCCTTTCCAGGGCGCCCAGAATTCTCGCTCGAATGACCTGTTGCAGAGGGCAGTTGGGCAGATACATTCAGCCGCGGTCGACGCGTTCCGGCGCAGGGTCTGACCCGGGTTCCGCGAAGTGCGGGTCCCGCGCAAGGGCCAGTAATAGGGGAGTTAGGCATGGCTCAGGGCACCGTCAAGTGGTTCAACGCGGAGAAGGGCTACGGCTTCATCGCGGTCGACGGTGGTGCGGATGTTTTCGTCCACTACAGCGCGATCCAGATGGATGGCTACCGCAGCCTCGAAGAGGGACAGCGAGTCGAGTTCGAGATCTCGCAGGGCCAGAAGGGTCCGCAGGCGGACATGGTCAAGCTCGCCGTCTGAGCGCGGCGCGATCGGCCACCGACGCAACGCCGTCGAGGGGTCCGCATCCCTGAGGGGATGCGGACCCCTCGTGCGTTCCCTCCCGCTTCCACCGGCCCTGACCAGCGACGACACCCTCCCTGCCGGTCCCCGTCGCGCGCCCTCCCACCGACCGAAACGCGAGAGTCGCTTGCACTCTCCTAGGGCGAGTGCTAATCATTGGCGTTAGCACTCGGAAGGTGAGAGTGCTACGAGGATCGGGCAGACGAGGCCGCCGGCCGGGTGGGGCAAGGAACCACGCGGAGTCGCGGAGGCCGTCCGTCGCGGGCGTCGGCGCGGTCCTGGAGCGTTATCCACCCCATGTCCGGGAGGACCACTTCACATGGCCAAGATCATCGCGTTCGACGAGGAGGCCCGGCGCGGTCTCGAGCGCGGCATGAACCAGCTCGCTGACGCCGTCAAGGTCACCCTCGGCCCCAAGGGTCGCAACGTCGTCCTCGAGAAGAAGTGGGGCGCCCCCACGATCACCAACGATGGTGTCTCCATCGCCAAGGAGATCGAGCTCGAGGACCCGTACGAGAAGATCGGCGCCGAGCTGGTCAAGGAAGTCGCCAAGAAGACGGACGACGTCGCCGGCGACGGTACGACCACCGCCACCGTTCTCGCCCAGGCGCTCGTCCGCGAGGGCCTGCGCAACGTGGCCGCGGGTGCCAACCCGATGGCCCTCAAGCGCGGTATCGAGAAGGCCGTCGAGGCCGTCTCGGGCGCCCTGCTCGAGCAGGCGAAGGATGTCGAGACCAAGGAGCAGATCGCTTCCACGGCCTCCATCTCCGCCGCCGACACCCAGATCGGCGAGCTCATCGCCGAGGCGATGGACAAGGTCGGCAAGGAAGGCGTCATCACCGTCGAGGAGTCGCAGACCTTCGGTCTGGAGCTTGAGCTCACCGAGGGCATGCGCTTCGACAAGGGCTACATCTCGGCGTACTTCGCCACCGACATGGAGCGCATGGAGGCGTCGCTCGACGACCCCTACCTCCTGATCGTCAACTCCAAGATCTCCTCCGTGAAGGACCTGCTCCCGCTCCTGGAGAAGGTCATGCAGTCGGGCAAGCCCCTGCTGATCATCGCCGAGGACGTCGAGGGCGAGGCCCTGTCGACCCTGGTCGTCAACAAGATCCGCGGCACCTTCAAGTCCGTCGCGGTCAAGGCCCCGGGCTTCGGCGACCGTCGCAAGGCCATGCTGAACGACATCGCCATCCTCACCGGCGGCACGGTCATCTCCGAGGAGGTCGGCCTGAAGCTGGAGAACGCGGGCCTCGACCTGCTGGGCCGCGCCCGCAAGGTCGTCATCACCAAGGACGAGACCACCATCGTCGACGGTGCCGGTGACAGCGAGCAGGTCGCCGGTCGCGTGAACCAGATCCGCGCCGAGATCGAGAACAGCGACTCGGACTACGACCGCGAGAAGCTCCAGGAGCGCCTGGCGAAGCTCGCCGGCGGTGTCGCGGTCATCAAGGCCGGCGCCGCGACCGAGGTCGAGCTCAAGGAGCGCAAGCACCGCATCGAGGACGCCGTGCGCAACGCGAAGGCGGCCGTCGAGGAGGGCATCGTCGCCGGCGGCGGCGTGGCCCTGCTCCAGGCCTCCACGGTCTTCGAGAAGCTCGAGGCCGACCTCGCGGGCGACGAGGCCACCGGTGCCGCGATCGTGAAGCTGGCCCTGGAGGCCCCGCTCAAGCAGATCGCGGTCAACGCCGGCCTCGAGGGCGGCGTCGTGGCGGAGAAGGTCCGCAACCTGCCCGTCGGCCACGGCCTGAACGCCGCGACCAACGAGTACGTCGACCTCATCGCCGAGGGCATCATCGACCCGGCGAAGGTCACGCGCTCCGCGCTGCAGAACGCCGCGTCGATCGCCGC
The DNA here is from genome assembly GCF_008042145.1 of Streptomyces sp. adm13(2018). Lineage (GTDB taxonomy): Bacteria > Actinomycetota > Actinomycetes > Streptomycetales > Streptomycetaceae > Streptomyces. Next base: position 113,125 of record NZ_RDBH01000114.1, on the reverse strand, counting down.
GCTGTTCCTCACCACCGAGGCCGTCATCGCCGACAAGCCGGAGAAGGCGTCCGCGCCGGCCGGCGGCGGCATGCCGGGCGGTGACATGGACTTCTGATCCTCGGGGATCTCCGGATCCCGGGATCGGCGGTTCATCGCTGAACGCGCAGCTCAGCATGAACGAGGGCGGCACCCCCCGGTGGGGGTGCCGCCCTCGGGCGTTTCCGGGCGGCACCCCCACCAGGGGGTGCCGCCCGGGTGGCGGATCAGCGGACGTCGAGGTAGTCCGCCCAGGAGAACGGCGACGTGAAGTGCGTGGCGTCGCCGTAGTACCGGAGCCGCCAGGTGCCGTCCACGGTCGCCTTCGCACGCAGCGAGATCTTCCCGTTGGCGGCGGGCCGGCCGGTGGCGACCTGACGCCAGGCCGTCGAGCCCTTGGCCTGGAACTGCAGGGCCACCGAGCCGCTGCCGAACGTCCGCCAGCTGCCGTTCGCGTAGTGCTGGAGGGTGCCCGTCATGGTGGCGTACGCGCCCTTGCGGACCGGCTCGGGGCCGGCGTTCGCGCCGGAGATCCGGGTCTCGGTGCGGACGAGGCGGAAGCTGTTGCTGACGGCGTCGCCCAGGGCGTCCGTCGCCGGGTGCCGGAGCCGGTACCAGCCGCCGCGGCTGCTGCCCCGGACGGTGGTGGCGTAGGAGCGGTTCGCCGTGGCGGAGCCGATCCGGCGCCAGCCGGACCGGCCGTCGGAGGAGACCTCCAGGAGGATCGGCTCCGCGTTGAAGTAGGCCTCCGGGTCGTAGGTGGCGCGCAGCGTCCCGGTCGCGGTCACCGTGGCATCGGCGGCCAGGGAGCGGGAGTTGAGGAGGATCCGTGCCTCCTGCGGCATGGCGAGCCGGCCGCCGACCGAGGCGGTGCCGAAGCTCTGGTACGGGTCGACCGGCACGGCCGTCCAGCCGTCGATGTACTGCCCGGGCAGCGACGGGATCCTCGCGGTGAACCGTCCGTCCGCGTCGGTCGTGACGACCTTGGCGAACATCGGGTCGAGGGAGCCGCCGCGGGCCGGGCCGACCTGGAGCTGCTGGCCGGCCAGCGGCGCGCCGCCCGCCGGGGCGGTCATCCGGCCGCTCACCGTCGCCTGCTGGCCGGGGAGGATCCGTACGCGGTCCGCGGTGGCCTTCACGGTCACGACGTGGGGACGCCAGGTGTAGAGGGTGCGGGTGTAGCCCGTGCTGCCGTGGACCTCCTCGCTGTCCTCGGTGTAGGCGACGCGGAACTCGTCGCCGGGCCGGACGTCCTGGTACGCCTCGCCGGTGAAGGCGCCGGTCGCGTCGGTGACGGGGGACTGCACCGGGCTCGCCGGGGGCGTCTTCCGCTGGACGTCGACCGCCCGTCCGGTGATCGGCACGATGTCGCCGGAGCCGGGCTGGACTCCGGTGAGGGTGCCGGTGGGGACCGTGGTGCGGTCGTCCCAGCCGGGGGCGGAGAAGGCGAACTCCAGCTGCGGCTTGAGCGTGAAGTCGAGGACGCCGGCGTCGGTGCGGGTCACGGTGTTGCCGCGGGAGTCGGTGGCGGTGACGTCGATGGCGTACCGGCCGAGGGCGGGCATCGTGCCGCCGTCCTCGGTCAGCTTCAGCGGCGCCTCGCCCAGGCCGAAGCGGCCCTTGTCCCACGAGTACGCCGGGACCGAGGGGATCTCGACGACCGTGTCGCCCCGGCGGAGCGTCGCGGAGACCTTGGTGATCGTGGCGCCGGCGGTGTCGGTCCAGGCGGACACGCCGAAGACGCCGCGCTGGTAGGTGTCGGTGACGGCGGGACCGATGCCGAGCGGGGAGGGGGCGGCGGCGGCCTGCGCCGGGGTCGCGACGGCGCCGSCGGCGCCGAGCAGGACCGCGGCGAGGGCCGTGGCGAGGGGGGCGGCGGTCCGCCGGCGGTCAGCGCGCATCGATGTACTTCGCCTTCGTCTCGCTGTAGAAGTAGCCGTTAGCGGACTGCTTCACCAACGCCCAGGAGCCGTCGCCGTAGTTGGTGGCGCGGAAGCTGAATCGGCCGTCGGAGCCGGTCGCGACGTTCCGGGTCACCCAGTACCACTGCGTGTCGCCCTTGGGCTTGAACAGGAGGGTGACCTTGGCGCCCTTGAGGGGCTTCCAGACGCCGGCGTTCTGCTGCTGGAGGGTGCCGGAGACGGTCATCTTGGCGTTCACGTACGGGCGGGAGGGGCTGATGGCGAACGCGGAGAACCGGGTCGGCACGCGGCCGAGCCGGACGCTGCCGGTGGTCCGGGCGGTCAGCTGGTCGGTCTCGGCGTGGTGGAGCCGGTAGAGCGCGTTGACGTAGCCCTGGGAGGTGACCTCGAAGGGGCAGTAGCCGGCGGTGCCGCCGCTCGCCCGGGCACCGGCGAGGTTCCGCCAGGTGCGGCCGTTGTCCAGGGAGGCCTGGAGGGAGACGGTCTGGTCCCCGCAGTACGCCTGGGTCGTCATCCGGCCGGTGCCGCGGACCCGGCCGTACTCGTCGAGCGTGACGCCCCAGTGGGTGAAGGAGAACGGCTGGGGGACCGCGATGGTCCCCTGGTCGTACGCGCGGGACTGGTAGTACGCCGACGGTGCGAGGGAGGTGTACACGCCCGTCGCGTAGCTGGCACGCGCCCCGTAGGTGAACGTGCCGTCGCCGGCCGAAACCCCTCTGCCCATCAGTCCGTTCACCGCGAGGGTGTAGTCCGGCCGGCTGCTCGTGGTGATGATCGGGGCGCCGGGGTACGGCTTCCAGCCGTCCGGGGTCAGCCGCTCGACGCGGCCGGTGACGGTGACGTTCGTGTCCTTCGCGACGCGGTACCGGTCCAGCCGGGCCGCGATCCGGTACGTGGTCTTCTCGATGCCGACCTCGGGCACGGGGGCGGGCGCGGTGGGCACGGTGTCCGCGGCGGGGGCGACGACGGTCGCGGTGCCGCGGTTGATCGCGCCGTTCGGGGTGAACGGCAGGCTGAAGGAGCCGTCCGCGCCGGTGGTGGCCGTCGCGGTCAGATCCTTCCAGGTGTCGGTGTAGGTGTGGACCGTGACCTTGACGGAGGTTCCGGCGCGGGCCGGGGTCACGGCGTCGGTGACCGGGTCCCAGGTGGTGGCCCTGCCGGAGAGGACGACCTTCCGGGCGGTGAGGCTCGTGGTGGTCCGGTCGAAGGACAGGTCCGTGACGCCGGTGTGCAGCTTGTGGGCGTACGTGCCGCCGGTCCACTTCTGCACGGTGCCGCCGGACTGCCGGTACTCGACGAGGACCGGGTAGGTGCCGTACGCGGTGCCCTCGGGCAGCCGCGGCGCGGTGTCGGTGACGTAGCCGTAGGGCCGTCCGGCGTCCGTGTTCCCGTCCTGCCAGCGCAGGTCGTCGGATGAGGCGAGGACGGCGGCGCCGGGGGCGGTGGAGGCCAGCACGCTGACCTTGATCCACAGCGGGTTGCCGGTGATCTGGACGCCGAGCCGGGCGTCGTCGGTGGTGAAGGTGGCGGACACGTCGGCCGCGTGGGCGGCCGGGGCGTGGACGAGGGCGGGCACGGTGACGCCCGCCGAGAGGACGAAAACGGCAGCGGCACGCACGAGGGCGTGCGGGAGCCGGCGCGTGGTGCGCGGCAAAGGGGACCCCCCACAGGTCTGAAGACGGCGGCTGCGTCATGGTCGAGACGGCCGCGTGGGCAGAACTGTAGCGCTCAACTGTTGAACGTGTTCACCTGGTTTACGAGAGGGGTCGTCCGTGAGGGGCCGGACGTGCTGGGCGGGGGTGGCGGGGCGATCCTGGAAGGGCAGCCCCCGCGCGAAGGGAAACGGACCATGATCACCCTGCTGACGACCCCCGCCGATCGCGAGCTGGTCATCACCCGCACCTTCGACGCCCCGCCGGCCCGGGTCTGGGCGGCGTGGACGGTCCCCGAGCACGTCCGTGCCTGGTACGGGGTGTCCGCGCTGACCACGACGGCCGTCGACATCGATCTGCGGGCGGGCGGCGCGTGGCGCTGGGGCCAGACCGCCCCGGACGGGCAGGAGTTCGTCTTCTCCGGCCGGTACGTGGACGTCGTCCCGGTCGAGCGGCTCGACTACACCGAGGTCTTCGAACAGATGCCGGACGCCGACCCGGTCCGCGTCACGCTCACCTTCGACGCGACGCCGGACGGGGGCACGGCCCTGACCAGCACGTCCCTCTGGCCCTCGAACGAGAGCCGGGACCAGGCGCTGGCGGCGGGCATGGAGGCGGGCGTCCGGGAACAGTACGACCGGCTGGCGCGGCACCTGACGGTGATGTGACCGGCGGGCGGTCCGGGCCGGGCCGCGGTCGGGGGCGCTGCGGTCACGCGCGGCGGAAGAGCGCCGTCCACAGGAAGGACTCGCCGAAGGCCTCGGAGTCGGCGGGCTCGTCGCGCATGCGGCGGATCTCGACCTCCGTCAGGTCGGCGAAGACGGCGCGCAACGCGGCGTCCGTGTAGGCGAGTCCGCCGTCGAGACGGCCCTTCCGGTAGAAGTCGGCGTCGGGCAGTTCGGAGCCCATCCCGCCCTCCCCGGCGGCGAACGCGGTGAGGGCGAAGTGCCCGCCGGGCGCGAGGACACGGTCCAGGAGCGCGAGGTAGCCGATGCGGCGGTGCGGGGGCAGGTGGTGGAAGCAGCCGGAGTCGTAGACGAGGTCGTACGGGCCGTCGAGGGCGGTCCCGGGGGCGAAGGCGTCGCCGCACACGAACCGGATGCCGGTGGCGCCGGCCTCCCGGGCCCGCTCCTCGCCCCAGCGGACGGCGGCGGGGGAGAGGTCGACGGCGTCCACCCGGTAGCCCAGGGCGGCGAGCCGGAGACTGTTCCGGCCGGGCCCGCAGCCGAGCTCCAGGGCCCGGCCGCCGCCGGCGGGGAGCAGTCCCCGCGCGGCGTACGCGACGAGGTTCTCGTCGGGCTTGGCGACGAAGAACGGCACGGGCCTGTCCCGGTCGGCGTAGAACCGGTCCCACCAGTCGGCCCCGCCCCGCGTCCAGCGGTCGGCGTCGGGTGCGAAGAGTCCGTCGAGCAGGTTCATGACGTCGTCGACGGTGCGGATGCCGCGGTTGTTCAGGTCCATCTGGATCCCCCTCCGAATCGATCTCCAGAATATCGAGAGGAACGATGAATGCCCAGGTCAGAGCCAGTGCGGAGAGGCGTTCCGCGGATGCTGGGCGGGTTGCGGCCCCGGGGCCGGGTGCAGGGGTGGCGTTCGGCGTGCAGGCTCCCGGAAGGTGGCCGCCAGGGTCGGGAAGAGGGCTTCCCGGCCCTGGCGCAGGTGGGTTTCTGGCGCATTCAATTCGCGTGAATGTACGATCCGGCTGCCGACAGGGGGGGTCCCGCCGGCCTCGGCCCGCGCGGTCCACTCCGTCCTGTCCTGCCTGGCGTGCCTGTCGTGCCCCCTCCTGTGTCGCTTCTGTCCGCAAGCTCCACATCCGCACGAGGGGACCCGTACTTGTCCGTCCGAAGAGCTGTCGCGCTCGCACTGAGCGCGACCCTTGGCATCGCCGCCCTGGCGGCCGCGACCGCACCCGCCGCGACGGCCGGGACCGCGTCCGACGCGCCGTACGAGGCGACGATCGCCGCGCCCACGGACCCCGCCGGAACGCCTGACACCTATCTGATGGCGGCCGGCACGGGCGTCCAACTGGTGCGTGGAGGGGAGTCCGCGCACCCCTCCTGGCTGAGCCTGAAGGACGGGCGTGTCGCCCACACTCCCCCGTGCTACTCGTATGACCTGATCATCCACGGCGACCGGGCGGCCTGCTTCTCGGACGTCGGGGGCGAGGTGACCGTCCATGACTTCGCGAGTGGTGCCGCCTTCACCCGGACCCTCGGATCCGAGGAGGTCTCCCCGCGCCTCACGGCGGACCGGCTGATCACCACCGGGTTCGACGACGGTGGCGGGGTCGTGCACCTGCTGGGCTACGGCCCTGAGGCCCCTGCCGACGTGGACGTGTCCGTGCCGGGTGCCGTCGAGGCGCCCTCCGTCCTCGCCCACGACGACGCCGGTGCACTCATCGCCTACACCGATGCCGCGTCCCGGCGCACCGCGATGCTCGACTTCGCCACCGGTGCGCTCACCCCCGTCCCCGAGACGCCCTCCGCCCCGCTCGCCTCCCGGGTGGCCCTCAGCTCCGACTGGATCGTCCGGTACGACGAGTCGGTCACGGACCAGGCGTTCGTCGTCTCCCGCACGGACCACGGCGACCCGGGCAGGACCGTGAAGCTGCCGATCGGCGGCGACGGCATCCAGCCGCGGATCGGCGTGGTCGGCGACTGGATCGTGGGCCACTACGAGGGGCCGTCCGACCCGTACGAGTTCACGACCGTCCCCGTGCTCGCCACACCCATCGCCGGGGGTGCCACACGAGCCCTCGGCATCGTCGCGCAGCCGGGCGGGGGTGTCGAGACCGGCGCGGACGGCGCCCTGTACCTGCTCGGCGGCACCGACTCCGCCCACTGGGGTGTTCGACGCGTCTCGCCGGGAGCCGGCGGCGTCCCGGTCACGGCCCAGGCGCTCGCCACTCCGCCGACCGTCCCCTACACCGCTCTGACCACGGCCAACGGCCGGGTCGTCACGGAGACGCTGACGGACACCCACACGCTCCGGGGATTCGTCCTGCCCCTCACCGGCGCACGCGCGCCGACGCACTCCTGGACGTGCGACGCGCTGGCCGGCACCGCCGCGAACTGCCCGTCGATCCTCAAGTCCTCGGGCTCCACGGCGGCGTGGTGGCACGACACGGGGGACGGCCGTCTGGTCACCCTGGACACGGTGAGCCGCCCGGCGTCCGGCGGGCAGCCGCCGTGTTCCGACTGCGCGGTCCAGGCACGGGTGACGACACCCGGCCCCGGGGGAACCACGCGCACCGTCCTGCTCGGCCACTCGGGCAAGCTCGAGGCGGGCACCCTCTACAGCGCCTCCGGCCGGTACGTGCACTTCAGCGGGAACACGGACTCCGGAAGGCGCTCGATCGTCGCGGACGTCGAGACGGGGCAGATCCTCCGGAACTCCGCCGCCGGAACGGGGCAGGCGCTGTGGGGCGGCCGGCTCTGGGTGGCGTCCGCGACCGACGACACCGTCTCCGCGATCGACCTGCGGACGGGCACGACCGTCGAGACGCTCGACCTCGGGACGGACTGCCGGTCCTACCATCTCCAGGTCGTCGGCAGGTGGATCTACTCGCTCTGCACCTCGTCCTCCACGCCCGCGGTGGTGTACGACCGCGAGAAGAGGGCAGCGGTCAAGGTCCGGCTCCCTCGCAACGTCGAGGCCAGACTGGGTGACGGCTTCCTCGTGTACGACTCCTACACCGGGTACGGGTACACGCTGGGGGTGATCGACGTGCGCTCCGGTGAGCCGGAGGACCGCGAACTCGGCGTCCTCGGGAGCTACGACGTCGAGGACGAGGGCAGGATCTGGGCGGTCGACCGCTTCGGCGGGGCCGTCGCGTTCGTCGACTCCCTGCGGAAGGTCCACGTCTCCGGGCTCGGCGGCGCCACCGGCCGGCTGGCCGCGATCGACTCCGACACCCCTGCCGCCGGACTGAGGTCGGCCTCCTGGAAGCCTCGCTGGTGGCTGTCCAAGCCGGCCGCCTCCTGGTCTCTGACGCTCAGGAACAAGGCGACCGGCAAGGTGGTCCGGACCTTGACCGGCGGCGAGGCGCGAGGCGTCGTCGCACCCGTCTGGGACGGCAAGGACGCGGCCGGGAGGTTCGTCGCCAACGGGGCCCACACCTGGACGCTGACGGCCAAACCCGCCGACGGGCAGGGCGCCGACCTCGGCCTCTCCGGTGCGGTCCAGGTGTCGGGTGCGGCCTCTGTCCGGCGTGACCTGGCCGGTGACGACGGGTTCGGAGATCTGCTGGTGATGGACACGGCCGGGCTCGTGTCGATGTACCGGGGGACCGGCACGGGGGCGCTTTCCGCGCGGATCGCCGGTACGGGGGCGAAGTTCGCGACCTCGTCGGTGTTCGTGCCGGTGGGCGATCTGAACGGTGACCGGTGCGCGGACGTGTACGTCCGCGTGGGTGACCAGTTGCGCGCGTACCGGCCCGGGTGCGGAAAGGTGGTCTCCGCCTCCTCGCCGTACACGGCGGTCGGTTCGGGCTGGGGACAGTACGACGTGCTGACGTCCCCGGGGGACGTGAACGGTGACGGCTTCGCCGACCTGGTCGTGCGTCAGACGTCCACCGGTGACGTGTACTTCTGCGCGGGTACGGCCGACCACCGGGTGAAGGCCCGGGTCCGGATCGGTGCCGACTGGAAGCTGTACAAGAGGCTTGTCGGCGCCGGTGACCTCAACGGCGACGGGCGCGGTGACCTGCTCGGCGTCGACGCGGCGGGTGTGCTCTGGCGGTACTACGGCACCGCCACCGGCGGTGTCACCGCCCGAGTGAAGGTCGGCGGCGGCTGGGGCGGATACTCGTCGCTCGTCGGCGTCGGCGACCTCTCGAGCGACGGACGGGCGGACCTGCTCGCCCGCGACACCACGGGGAAGCTGTGGCGGTACAGCGGCACCGGGACCGGCGGGTACGGCGGCCGGGTGCTGATCGGCGCGGGCGGCTGGAACGGTTTCAGGGGGTTGTACTGACGCTCGTCCCACCCGCTTCCCGCCCCGAGGGCCCGGCCGTCACGGCCGGGCCCTCGGGCTTTCGTGAGGTGAGCCGGGCGCGGAGGAAAGTCGCCAATCTGGCAGATGCCCCGGGTCTACGCCGGGCCGAAAGCCCTCGGGTGCAATCGGTGCGGATGGGTGGTTAACGGGTGTTCGCGTGACATCGCGCTGTCCGGTACCCGACGCGCGTGATTGGCCGGACTCGTCCGTTGTCCCCGGATCGGGCCGCCGCTAGCGCCCTTGGCGGCCGGGGCCGGGCTCCCCATCATTCGTCCGGGGCGAGCCCCACCAGCCGTCGGTGAGGCCTTCCCGGAGGGCCCGGCGGGGCCTTCCGGAAGGCCTGCGAGGAGGCGATGACCGTGCAGACCACCGAGGTCACGGGGACGGGGCACGGGTGACCGTCCTCAGCGGCCACCGCCTCGCCCGGCTCGTCGCCGACCGCACCGGGCAGCCCGCCCTCGGCCACGACGCCGACGTCGTCGGCCGGGTGCTGCCGCTCACGCTCGGCTCCCACGCCGCCGATCTGCTCGTCGACTGGTCGCGGGCCCCCGACGACCCCCTCTACCGGCTCCTCGTGCCCCACCGCGACCTGCTCGCCCCCGCGGACTTCGCCGCCGTCGAGCGGACCCTGCGGGACGGCGACGCGGACCGGCTGCGGCTCGTCGTCGACGGCCTGCGCGAACAGCTCGACCCGCACCCCGCCGGGCGGGACCCGTGGGACGTCCGGCAGACCTACCCGGGCACCCTGCACGTCCTCCCCGACCGGGGCCGGACCTGCCCCGCGCACTGCGCCTCCTGCCTCCGCCCGACCCGGTTCGCCGGCGACCCCGCGCGCCGGGCGGCCCGCGAGGGCCCGGCGGCGATGGCGGCCCGCCTGGCCCGGCATCCGGAGATCACGGACGTCCTCCTCGACGGCGAGGACCCGCTCGCCCTGCGGGCGCGGGATCTCGACGCGTACCTCTCGCCCGTCCTGGCCTGTCCCCGGGTGCGGTCGATCCGGATCGCGACGACGGCCGTGGTCCACGCCCCCGAGCGCTTCCTGCGCACGGCGGACGGCGCCGCGGACGCCGACGACCTCCTGCGTCTCCTCGAACGGGTCGTCGCCACCGGCCGCCGTCTCTCCCTGCTCGTCCGCGTCTCCCATCCCCGCGAGCTCGACCCGCTACCGACCCGCCGGGCCGTCGCCCGCATCCAGGCGACCGGCGCGGTGATCCGGACCCGGCTCCCCGTCCTCCGGCGCGTCAACGACGACGCCGGGGTGTGGGCGCGGATGTGGCGGGCCCAGAGCGCGCTCGGGCTGGTCCCCCACCGGGTGCTCGTCGAACGTGGCGCGGGCGCCCGCCGCTGCTTCGGCCTGCCGCTGGCCGAGGTCCTGGACGTCCACACGGAGGGAGTGCGACGGCGGGACGGGGCCGGGGCCCCGCGCGGCCCCGACGTTCCGACGGCGCACGGACCGGACGCGGCCGACGCCCTGAGCAGCCCGGTGATGTCCACGGAGCTGGGCGCGCTCGCCGTCGACGGCGTCGTCCGCCGCCGGCAGGGCCCCGCCTTCGCCCTCCGGGTGCTCAGGGCCCGGGACCCCGGCCTGGTGGGCGCCGTGGCGTACGCGCGCTTCGACCCGGCGGCGCGGTGGTGGGACGAACTGGTCCCGTACGGCCCCGGGGACCGGACCGTGATCCCCGGCGGGCGGCTGACCCCGGAGGACGTGACGGGCGGGGCCTGAGCGGCGGCCCCGGTCCCGTACGGCCTCCGGTCACGTCAGGCGGGCGGGGCGAGCAGGCCCGCGTCCTGGCCGGCCCGGCGGAGCGATTCCGCGACGAAGCCGTTCGCCTTCAGCTCCTCGACGGTGGCGCGGAGGAAGGCGACGGTCTCCGGGGCGCGGCCGACCGTGGTGCCGACCGCCTGCCGGATCTCCATGAACCGGCCCTCGATCAGGCGGACTTCCGGGTGCTCCCGCACGTACGCGGTCATCGGCTGCCGGATCCCGGCGCCCGCCTCCAGCCCCTCCGCGCGGAACGTGTCGACGCCCTCCGTCCCGCGGACGACCGTCGCGTGCGCCAGGGACCGGGAGAGGAAGAGGTCGTACGCGGAGCCCTCCTTGACGCCGATCCGGACGCCGGGCGCGTCGACGTCCTCGACGGTGCCGAGGCCGGAGTCGCGGGGCACGGCGTACACGCCCTCGATGACCACGTACGGGGCGGTGAAGGCGACCTCCGCCTCCCGCGCCGGGTCCACGGCGAGGAAGCAGAGGTCGGCCCGGCCGTCGGCCATCGCCTCGAAGGACTTCCGTGCCGCGTCGAAGCAGAGCAGCTCGACGGGAAGGCCGAGGCGCGCCCCGATCTCCCGGGCCAGGTCGACGGTGATCCCGGAGGGCGCCTCGGGGGTGCCCTGCGCGAGCACGGGGTTCCCGAGGTTGACGGAGGCCCGGAGGACGCCGGTGGGCGCGAGGTCGGCGGCGGTGCTCGGCGTGTGCGTCATGGGGGTGGAGTCTAGGGAGGGGCCCGGCCGCGTCTGCCCGGCACCCGCCCGCGCGGGGCACCGCCCGAGCCCGGCCGCGCCTGTGCCCGGCACCGCCTACGCGGGGGTGGCGGCGCGGTGGAGGCGGTCGAGGAGGGCGAGGTCGTCGTCGGTGAGCCGGAGCGCGCCGGCGGCGACGTTGGCGGCCAGGTGGACCGGGTCGCCGGTGCCGGGGATGGCGAGCAGGTGGGGGCCCTGGTGGAGGGTCCAGGCGATGCGGATCTGGGCGGGGCTCGCGCCGTGCGCCTCGGCGACGGCGAGGACTTCGGGGATCTCGGGGGCGGTGGCCCCGCCCTGACGGCCGGCGGCGGCGATCGCGTAGAAGGGCACGAAGGCGATGCCGTGGTCGCCGCAGTGCCGGACGAAGTCCTCGTACTCGGGGCGGACGCCGATCCCGTACATGTTCTGGACGCAGACGACGGGGGCGATCTCCCGGGCCTCGGCGAGCTGTTCGGGGGTGATGTTGGAGACGCCGAGATGGCGGACGAGACCGGCCGTGCGCAGTTCGGCGAGGGCGCCGAAGCGTTCGGCGATCGAATCGGTGCCGACGACACGGAGGTTGACGACGTCGAGGTGGTCGCGGCCGAGCTGGCGCAGGTTCTCCTCGACCTGGCCGCGCAGGGCGGCGGGGGTGCGCGCGTGCGGGCCCCAGGCGCCGGAGGCGTCACGGCAGGGGCCGACCTTGGTGGCGATGACGAGGTCGGCGGGGTAGGACCCGCCGAAGGCGCTGCTGATCAGCTCGTTGGCGGAGCGGAGCGGCGAGAAGTAGAAGGCGGCGGTGTCCAGGTGGTTCACGCCGAGGTCGACGGCCTTGCGCAGTACGGCGATCGCCTCGGCGCGGTCGCGTGGCACGGCGTCCTCGACGAGTGCCGCGCCGCGCTGGGGAAGCCGCATGGTCCCGAACCCGACGCGGTTGACGGTGAGGTCCCCGAGCGTCCAGGTCCCGGCTGCGGCGGCGGGGGCGGGA
>NZ_RDBH01000114.1:89114-100951 GCF_008042145.1 Streptomyces sp. adm13(2018) | reverse complement strand
CCTGTTCACCTGCGTCACGCAGCGCACGTACGAGACGGCGGCCCCTGCCCTCGCCGCTTCGTACGAAGCCCTGGCGCACCGCCACTCACCCCGCACCCGCTGACGACCACAGCACCGAAAGAGCCGCTCGGCGGCCGTGGGGGCGTCGACGTCGGCGAGGATCATGAGGATGGCGTGCTTCACCTCGCCGTCGGCGGCGGCGAGGGCGGTCTCGATCTGCTCGTCCGGGGCGCCGGTGGCCAGGGCGACGATCCGCCGCGAGCGGGCCTGGAGCTTCTCGTTGGAGGCGCGGACGTCGACCATGAGGTTTCCGTACGTCTTGCCGAGCCGGATCATCGTGATCGTCGAGATCATGTTGAGGACGAGCTTCTGCGCGGTGCCCGCCTTGAGGCGGGTCGAGCCGGTGAGCAGTTCGGGGCCGGGGACGACCTCGATGCCGTGTTCGGCGGCGGCGGCGAGCGCGCTGTCCTCGTTGCAGGAGAGGCCGATGGTGAGGGCGCCGAGGGCGCGGGCGTGTTCGACGGCGCCGATGGCGTACGGGGTGCGGCCGGAGGCGGAGATGCCGACGACGGTGTCGTCCGCGGTGAGCTTGAGCGCGGTGAGGTCCTCGGCCGCCAGCTCCTTGGAGTCCTCGGCGCCCTCCACGGCCTTGACCATGGCGGACGGGCCGCCGGCGATGAGGCCGACGACCTCGCTGGGGTCGGTGTTGAAGGTGGGCGGGCATTCGCTGGCGTCGAGGACGCCGAGGCGGCCCGCGGTGCCGGCGCCCAGGTAGATCAGGCGTCCGCCGCGGGCCATCCGCTCGGCGGTGGCGTCGATGGCGGCGGAGATGGCGGGGAGCTGCCGGGCGACGGCGGCGGGGACGGTGGCGTCCTCGCCGTTCATGAGCGCGGCGATCTCGGCGGTGGGGAGCTGGTCGATCTCGGCCAGTTCCGGACGGAACGCTTCGGTGGTGAGGGTGGCCAGCTGGGCGCGGAGTTCGGAGTACGTAGCAGACACGAGCGGCTCTTTCGGTGCTGTGGTCGTCAGCGGGTGCGGGGTGAGTGGCGGTGCGCCAGGGCTTCGTACGAAGCGGCGAGGGCAGGGGCCGCCGTCTCGTACGTGCGCTGCGTGACGCAGGTGAACAGGCAGTCCACGACCAGGAGTTGGCTGGTGCGGGACGACATGGCCGCGGGGCGCAGTTCGCTCTCGCGGGCGGTCGAGGTGGTGAGGACGTGGTCGGCGTACTGCGTGACCGGTCCGTCGGGGCGGCCGGTGATCGCGACCGTGGTGGCTCCGTGGTCGAAGGCGACCCGGAGCGGTTCTATGACGTCGCCGGTCGAGCCGGAGTGGGTGATGGCGAGGGCGACGTCGCCGGAGCGGAGCTGCACGGCGTTGGTGACGGCGAGGTGCGGGTCGCTGTGGGCGTGCGCGATCAGGCCGATGCGGAGGAGCTTCTGGCCGAGGTCCTGGGCGACGAGGCCGGAGGCGCCGACGCCGTAGATGTCGATGCGGCGGGCGGTGGCCAGGGCGGCGACGGCGGCGCCGAGCTGGACGGTGTCGAGTCCGGCGGCGGTGTCGGCGAGGGTCTGCTGCTCGTCGTAGGCGAGCTTGGCGACGACGTCGGCGATCGGGTCGTCGACGGCGATGTCGGCGGTGACGGCGGGCGCGCGGCCGGACTGCTGCTGGGCGGCGAGGCCGGCGAGGGCGAGCCGGAGGTCGCGGTAGCCGGGGTAGCCGAGGAGGCGGGCGGTGCGGACGACGGTCGCCTCACTGGTGCCGGTGAGTTCGGCGAGGCCGGTGACCGTGAGCGCGGCGCAGCCGGCGGGGTCTCCGGCGACGGCTTCGGCGACCCGCTGCATCGAGCGGGTCATGGACGGCGCGAGGGTCCGCACCTTGGCCGCGAGCGCGGCGGGGGCGGGGGGTGCGTCGCCCGTGAAACTTTCCTTCACGTCATTGGTCACGCCTGAAAGATACTTTCGGAACGGCGGTGCGACAAGACCCCTTCGGTCCCGGATCGGGCCGGGACCTTGGACCTTTTCGCGAGCCGCCCGGCCGGGGTGACAATGGGGGGATGGACGACATCGACCCCGTGGAGCAGGCGCTGCACACCGCCCGCGCGCTCGTACTGGCGGACCTGGCGGCCCGCGAGGTCGCCGCGGCCGAGATGGTGTCGATGGTGGAGGACGCGGTGACCCACCGGCGCTGGTGGGTCGAGCAGTGGCCGGAGGGCCGGGCGTTCGTCGCCGGCCTGGTCGCGCAGGACGTCCAGGACGCGCTCCTCGAACGGTACGGCCGCTGGCCGATCTGCCCGGTCTGCTCGGCGGGCGACCCGCACGCCCTGGACGTGGAACCCGAGCTGGGCCCGGACCCGCACTGGGTGTGCGGCAAGCAGGGCGTCGTGGTCGCACCGGTGGGCGGCCTGACGTGAGGGGGCGCGTCACCGAGGCGAAGGCGGTTCGGACGTGACCCTCTACATCGACCCGCCCACCTGGCCCGGCCACGGACGCATGTGGTCGCACCTCGTCAGCGACGTCTCGTTCGAGGAGCTGCACACCTTCGCCGCCTCGATCGGCGCCCCTGCGCGCGCCTTCGAGCGGGACCACTACGACATACCCTCCGACCGGTACGCGGACGCCGTGGCCGGCGGCGCGGTCGAGGTCGGCTCGAAGGAACTGCTGCGCCGCCTCACGGAGGCGGGCCTCCGCCGCCCGAAGAGCCGCCCGGCACCCGCCTGAGAGACCGTACGGCCCGGTGGGCCGCGGCCGGACCGGATCGAGGGGGCTCCAGCTCAGCGCACGTGGGCGGCGATGGCGCGGGCGCACTCCAGTGACTCGGCGCGGGTGGTGTCGACCTCCACGTCGTAGACCACGCCCCGGTGCACGGCGTCCGCCTGCCGTACGGCCATGCCGGGAACCCGGTCGCCGCGGGCGATCTCCCGGCCCTCGGCGACGGCGCCGTCGCACCGGACGCCGACCCAGAGCACGTCGAGGTCGCCGACGACGCTCCGCCAGCGTTCCTGGGCGGCGGCACCGCTCAGGAAGACGTCGTCGACGACGATCCGGGCCCCGGCGCGGGCCATCGCGGCGACGCCCTGCGCCCAGGCGCCTTCGAGGGCGCGGAACGAGGCGCCGACGTTCACCCCGCCGTCGGCGTCGAACCCGATGCCGTCGTCGGAGTCCTGCATCGCGCTGGGCATCGCCTCGATGAGCGAGTCGACGCCGAACGCGAGCCAGGGCTCGGGGAGCACGGCCTGGAGGCACCGCACGATGCCGGACTTGCCCGCGCTGGAACCGCCGTTGAGGATGATCATCCGGGTCGTCATCGCGCCACCGTACGGCCATGGCGGCGCCGCACGCAGGAGGTTTCCCCGCCGCCGCGGTGACGTCGCGGCGGCGGGCGCCGCACTCAGCAGGAGCTGGGCGCGGTGGCCTCCTCGTTCCGCGGGGTGCCCGAGGTCACCACGCGGGAGGGCGACCGGTGGAGCTTGAGGGCCACCGCCGCCGTACCCAGGCCGACGACCGTCATGGCCGCGCCCGCCCAGGCGGTCGAGGCGAAGCCGAGGCCCGCGTCGATGACGGTGCCGCCGAGCCAGGGGCCGCCCGTGTTGCCGAGGTTGAAGGCGGCGGTGGTGGTGGCGCCCGCGAGGGTCGGGGCGGCCCCGGCGACGTTGAACATGCGGGCGTTGAGGGCCGGGGCCGTGTAGAAGGCCGAGACGCCCAGCAGGAAGGTCAGCACGATCGTGGCGACCGGGCTGGACGCGAACAGGGCCAGGGCGACCAGGAAGACCGTGGAGGCGGCGATGCCCGTCAGCAGCACGCCGAAGAGGTGGGCGTCGGCGACCCGGCCGCCGATCGTCGTACCGATCACGGCGCCGATGCCGAAGAGCCCGAGGACGCCGGAGACCCAGGCCTCGTCGAGACCGGACACGTCGGTGAGCAGCGGTGCCAGATAGGAGAAGGCACAGAACACACCGCCCGCGGCGAGCGCGGTGACGACGATCGAGAGGAGGACCTGGCGGTCGCGGTAGATCGCGATCTCGTTCCTGAGGCGGGGCTTCGTCTCGGGCAGCGGGATGTGGGGGATCCGGGTCGCCACGCCGACGAGGGCGATCGCGGAGGCGACGCCGACCGCCCAGAACGCGGAGCGCCAGCCGAGGTGCTCGCCGAGGAAGGCGCCGGCCGGGACGCCGAGGACGTTGGCGATGGAGAGGCCGCCGATCATGACCGCCATGGCGCGGGCGCGGGAGCCGACCGGGACCATCGCGATGGCCACCGCGGCGCCCACCGCCCAGAAGCCGGCGCAGGCGAGGGCGCTGACGACGCGGGAGGCGAAGAGGACGGCGTAGTCGGTGGCGAGCGCGCCGGCTATCTGGCCGAGGCCGAAGACGGTGATGAGGGCGATGAGGGTGGTCTTGCGGGGGAGCCGCAGGGTGGCGACGGCGAGCAGCGGCGCGCCGACGACCATGCCGATCGCGAAGGCCGAGATGAGCAGTCCGGCGCGGGGGATGGAGACGTTCATGTCCTCCGCGATGGGCGGCAGCAGTCCGGAGAGCATGAACTCGCTCGTGCCGAGCGCGAAGACGGACAGGCCGAGGATGTAGACGGCCAGCGGCATGCGGGGGGCGGTTCCGGCGGCGGGCCGGGGGGCCTGTGCGTGCGGGCCGTGCGGTCGGCCGGGACGGACAACGTCCTGTTCCGGCTCGGTGACGAGCTCGTCGTACGGCTGCCCCGGGCCGCGCACGCCGTGGGCCAGGTCGAGAAGGAGCAGCGCTGGCTGCCCCTGCTCGCCCCGCACCTGCCCCTGGACGTCCCCGTCCCCGTGGGGCGGGCCGGGGCGAGCGCGGACTTCCCGTGGCCCTGGTCGGTCTACCGCTGGCTCGACGGCGAGGACACGTACGACGCCCCGCTCACCGACCTCGCCCACGCGGCCGGCGCCCTCGGCCGCTTCGGCGCCGCCCTCCGCGCCGTCGACGCGAGCGACGGGCCCCCGTCCTTCCGGGGCGGCCACGTCACCACCTGGGAGGACGGTCATCTCCCCGGCGTGATCCGCGACTTCGGCGCCGAGGGCCTGATCGACGCGGACCTCGCCACGGCCTCCTGGGAGGCCGTCCTGCGGCTCCCGCAGTGGGACGGCCCGCCCGTCTGGATCCACGGCGACCTGCTCCCGGGCAACCTGCTGGGCCGGGACGGCCGCCTCAGCGCCGTCATCGACTTCGGCGGCGTCGGCACCGGCGACCCCGCCTGCGACACGATGCCCGCCTGGACCCTGTTCACCGCCGACACCCGCCCGCTCTTCCGCGAGACGGCCCGCGTCGACGACGCGACCTGGGCGCGCGGCCGCGGCTGGGCGCTGGCCTGGGGCCTGGTCACCGAGCACTACTACCGCGAGACGAACCCGGTGCTCGCGGCGGTAGCCCGCCGCACCCGCACCGAGGCACTCGCGGAGTACGCGGCGACGGCGCGCGCCGATCACCCCTTGGGAACCACCTAGCGGACGACGTCGAACACGTTCTTCTGGATCCCGTTGGAGTACACCTCGTGCTCGACGAGCTCCAGCTTCTGCGTGTCCTTGTCCGTCTCGCTGAACAGCCGCTTGCCCGCGCCGAGCAGCAGCGGGAAGACGAGCAGGTGGTACCGGTCGATCAGACCGGCGTCCGACAGCGCCCGGCCCAGCGACGCGCTGCCGTGCATGATGATCGGACCGCCCTCGGTCTCCTTCAGCGCGGCGACCTCGTCGAGCGAGCGCAGGATCGTGGTCTCGCCCCAGCTGTCGACCAGGTCGTCCTCGGTGAGGGTCGTCGACACCACGTACTTCGGCAGCGTCCTGTAGCGGGCGAAGTCCTCCATGTCCGGCCAGACCGCGCTGAACGCCTCGTAGCTCTTCCGGCCGAGCAGCATCGCCCCGGCCTCCTCCTGCTCCCGCCCCTTGAGCGCGTACGCCTCGGGGACGAACTCCGTCTCCTTGAAGGTCCAGCCCGAGTTCCGGTAGCCGGGCTCGCCGCCCGGTGCCTCCACGACGCCGTCGAGCGAGACGAAGACGGAGCTGATCAGAGTACGCATCTGGGTTCTCCCGCGAAGTTCATGACGACTGCTCAGCCCTGGTGCCGCAGCAGCGGATACGAACCTATAGACCGACGCCCCCGAAGATACTCATCGGCCGCCGACCGACCGGTCCGCGTCGCCCTCCGGCGCCGCGAGGAGCTCCACCTCGAACCCGTCGGCGTTCTCCGGGCAGGCCGTGTGGACGCCCTCGGCTCACACCTGCGCCAACTGCGGCGGAACGGGAGCGGAATGGACGACCGTCAGTCCCGACACGGCGCGGGTCAGCGCCACGTACAGCCGTCGGAGCCCGGTCCGCTCGTCCGGCTCGCCGTCGACGACGGCCGCGGGCTCGTCCAGGACCACGTAGTCGTACTCCAGGCCCTTCGCGAGCGACGCGGGGACCAGCGTCAGCCGCGACTCGGCCGTGGTCTCCTCACCGGGGGAGAGGTGCGCGAGGCCCGCGGCCGCCAGCGCCCCGGTGAGGGGGGCGATCCGCGCGCCCGCGGCGATGAGTCCGATCGACCCCTCGTGCGCCAGCGCCTCGACACAGGCCGCGACCACGTCCTCGTCGAGCGCGTCCGTGTGCCGCACCTCCAGCGACCCGGGGTTCTCCCGCACCGACTCCACCGCCGCGAGCCCCGGCGACATGTGCGGCAGGAGCCGCGAGGCGTACGCGATGACCTCGCGCGGCACCCGGAAACCGGCGGTCAGCTCCTCCACCACCGCCTCCGGCTTCCCCAGGTGCCGCAGTGCCTCCGCCCAACTCGCCGTCGCCCACGGCGTCGTGCCCTGGGCGAGGTCCCCGAGGACCGTCGCCGAACCGGTCGTACAGCGCCGGCCCACCGCCCGGTACTGCATCGGGGACAGATCCTGCGCCTCGTCGACCACGACGTGGCCGAGCGAGTGCGTGCGCTCCACCAGGTCCCGGGCCTCGTCGACGAGGACGGCGTCCGCCGCCGACCACCTCGCCGTCTTCACACTCCGCGCGGGCTTCGCCCAGAGCAGCAGCTTCTGCTCGTCCTCGGTGAACAGCCCCTCGGCGTGCTCCGCCAGGAACTCCGCGTCCCCGAGCAGCCGCAGCACCAGCTTCGCCGGCTCCACCAGCGGCCAGCACTCCTTCACGACCGCCTTCACCGCCGTGGTCCGCGCGACGGCGTTCTGCACCCGGTCGTCCGGCGCCTCCCCAGCCTCCTCCATCCGCACCAGGACCGCGTGCGCGATCCGCTGCGGAAGCGCCTCGCGGGCGGCCCCGTACCGGATGTCGCGGTCCATCAACTCCTGGACGATCTCCTCCAGTTCGTAGGCCGGGACCCGCCAGCGGCGCGACCCGCGCACCACCATGAGGGGCTCCTTCGGCAGCGCCGCGTGCGAGCGCACCGCCCGCCGCAGCAGCTCCGCCATCCGGGCGTCGCCCTTGACGACGGCGGTGGCCGCCTCGTCGGTGCCCCGCACCTCGACGACACCGCCCACCAGGTCGTCCACGGTGGCCTGCTTGACCTCCAACTCGCCCAGCGCCGGAAGGACTTGCTCGATGTAGTGCAGGAAGGACCGGTTCGGCCCGATGACCAGCGTCCCGGTCCGGGCCAGCCGCTCCCGGTGCGCGTACAGCAGGTAGGCGACACGGTGCAGACCGACGGCGGTCTTCCCGGTCCCGGGCCCGCCCTGCACACAGACGGTCCCGGAGAGACCGGACCGGACGATCCCGTCCTGCTCGGGCTGGATCGTGGCGACGATGTCCCGCATGGGGCCGACGCGGGGCCGCTCGATCTCGGCCTGGAGCAGCCGGCTGGTCCGCTCCAGCTCCTCCGGGTCGGAGAGGTGCTCGTCCTCGTACGCGGTGAGGTCCCCGCCCGTGTAGCCGAAGCGCCGGCGCAGCCCGACGTCCTGCGGGTCCTTCTTCGAGGCCTGGTAGTACGGCTGCGAGACCGGCGCGCGCCAGTCGATGACCATCGGGTCGCCGTCGGCGTCGTGCACGTGCCGGCGCCCGATGTAGAAGCGTTGCCCCTCCTGCGTGGTGTGCAGGTAGTCGAGCCGCCCGAAGAACAGCGGGGTGTGGGAGAGGTCCGCGAGGGCCTTGATCCGGTCCTCGATCTGCCGCCCGAGGACCACCGAGTTCACCCAGTTCGCGGTGACGTCCTTGATGTCGAGCGCCTCGACGTCCTCGCGCATCGCGCGCAGGGCGGCGCGGGACGACGTCAGATGGGCGCGCTCGCGGGCCAGGGGATCGTCGGATACGGGCACGGACACGGCGGAGCCTCCGGGGCGGGTACGGCGGGTACACGGACACGTCGAGGTGGCCGCCGGTTACCGA
Organism: Streptomyces sp. adm13(2018); assembly: GCF_008042145.1. Classification (GTDB taxonomy): domain Bacteria; phylum Actinomycetota; class Actinomycetes; order Streptomycetales; family Streptomycetaceae; genus Streptomyces. The sequence continues at coordinate 92,617 of NZ_RDBH01000114.1, read as the reverse complement.
CCGGGCGGCGGCTCTCCACGGAGGGAGGCGGGGAAGCTGGCGAGTGTAACTCCTGGGCGGGCCCGGGAGCGAACGGTTTCCGCCCGTCTCCATCCCGTAGGGGACGGCGTCCCCCTCACGTCGGACCCGGCCGCCCCGCCGGTTCACCCCCCAGGGCGATGTGTTCGGTATGTCCGGATTCCATCATGGAGGCATGACTGCGACGACCTTCACCCTCGTGACCACCGTGACCCGCCCCCGGGTCCGCCCCCTCGGCACCGCACTGCGCGCGATACGCGCCTTCGGCGGCGCGGCGGCCGGCGTCGTCCTCCTGGGCGACTACGGACCGCCCGAGGCCGGCGTCAGGAACCCGCGCCCCAGGTACGCCCCCGGCCCCGACTGAGTACGAACACGTCTGCCGCGGCGGGGCGGGGCGCTGATGTGATCAGCACATGACGACGCCGACGACGCCGACCCACCACGACCACGGAACCGACCCCTACGCCCCGAGCCCCCGGGCCCTGCGCATCATCGCGGGCTGCGGGTTCCTCCTCCTGGCGGCCTGCTGCCTCGCCACCGTCGTGGCGGTCCTCGTCGACGCCGTCAACGGCGACGGCGCCGCCAAGGGGTTCGCCACGGCGGCGTTCTGGACGCTGCTCGCCGGAGCCGTCACGGGCGTGGCGGCCCTGATCGCGCCCCGCAGGGGCCTGGTGACCGCCCAGTACCTCCTGGCGGTCGCGGCGCCCCTGCTGGCGCTCCTGGACTGAGGGGCGCACTCACGGCGCGAGCAGCTCGTCCGCGTCCACGATCCGGTAGGCGTACCCCTGCTCGGCGAGGAACCGCTGCCGGTGCGCCGCGAAGTCCTGGTCGATCGTGTCCCGCGCCACCACCGAGTAGAAGTGCGCCTGGTGCCCGTCGGCCTTCGGACGCAGCACCCGGCCGAGGCGCTGCGCCTCCTCCTGGCGCGAGCCGAAGGTGCCGGACACCTGGATGGCGACGGTCGCCTCCGGCAGGTCGATCGAGAAGTTCGCGACCTTCGACACGACGAGCACACTGATCTCGCCGTTCCGGAACGCGTCGAACAGCTTCTCCCGCTGGGAGTTCGGCGTCTCGCCCTTGATGACCGGCGCGTCGAGGTGCTCGCCCAGCTCGTCCAGCTGGTCGATGTACTGCCCGATGACCAGGATCTGCTGACCCGCGAACTTCTTCACCAGCGCCTCGGTCACCTTCCGCTTCGTCGCGGTCGTGGCGCAGAAGCGGTACTTCTCCTCGGCCTCGGCCGTCGCGTAGGCGAGCCGCTCGGAGTCGGTCAGGTTCACCCTGACCTCGACGCAGTCGGCGGGCGCGATGTAGCCCTGCGCCTCGATCTCCTTCCAGGGCGCGTCGAACCGCTTGGGACCGATGAGCGAGAAGACGTCGGACTCGCGCCCGTCCTCGCGCACCAGCGTGGCGGTGAGCCCCAGCCGGCGCCGCGCCTGGAGGTCGGCGGTGAACTTGAAGACCGGCGCGGGCAGCAGGTGCACCTCGTCGTAGACGATCAGACCCCAGTCCCGGGAGTCGAACAGCTCCAGGTGCGGATAGACGCCCTTCCGCCGGGTCGTCAGCACCTGGTACGTGGCGATGGTGACCGGCCGGATCTCCTTCTTCGTCCCGCTGTACTCGCCGATCTCGTCCTCGGTGAGCGAGGTCCGCCGCACCAGCTCGTGCTTCCACTGGCGGGCCGAGACCGTGTTGGTGACGAGGATGAGCGTGGTCGCCTTGGCCCGGGCCATCGCACCCGCCCCGACCAGCGTCTTGCCCGCGCCGCAGGGCAGCACGACGACCCCGGAGCCACCGTGCCAGAAGCCCTCCACGGCCTGCTTCTGGTACGGCCGCAGCGTCCAGCCGTCCTCCGCCAGGTCGATCCGGTGGGCCTCGCCGTCCACGTACCCGGCGAGGTCCTCGGCCGGCCACCCCAGCTTCAGCAGCGTCTGCTTGATCTGCCCGCGCTCCGAGGGGTGCACGGCGACGGTGTCGGCGTCGATCCGCTCCCCGACGAGCGGCTGCACCTTCCGCGACCGCAGGATCTCCTCAAGGACCGGCCGGTCCGTGCTGGTCAGCACCAGTCCGTGCGTGGGGTGCTTGGACAGCGTCAGCCGCCCGTACCGCGCCATGGTCTCCGCGATGTCGACGAGCAGCGCGTGCGGGACGGGATAGCGCGAGTACTCGACGAGCGCGTCGACGACCTGCTCGGCATCGTGACCGGCCGCCCGCGCGTTCCACAGACCGAGGGGCGTCAGCCGGTACGTGTGGATGTGCTCCGGCGCGCGCTCCAGCTCGGCGAAGGGCGCGACGGCCCGCCGGCACGCCTCGGCCAGCTCGTGGTCGACCTCCAGGAGCAGCGTCTTGTCACTCTGGACGATGAGAGGTCCATTCACGTGATCAGGTCCTTCCGACACCGTGCCGTTCCCGTAACGGCCAATCCTCCAGTGTGCCCGACCCGAGCGGACACCGGGGCCGGCGCGTGCCCGACCGCGGCGGACCCCTGCGCCCGCGCCCGCTACACCTGGTCGTCCGCCAGCTCCGCCACACCCGTGATCCGGTGCAGCGGATACGTACGGACCTCGTCCGCCGTGTGGTCGAAGGCCGTCACGAAACCGCCCTCCACCCGCACCGGGGCGATCACCCGCTGACTCGCCCCGCCCTCCGCGTTCACATAACCGATCCACACCGCCGAACCCGTCATCGCCGCCGCCTGCACGGTCGCCAGGGTCTCCGCCGCCGACGTCCGCGGCAGGGCGCCCGACGCCGCCGGGGCCGCCGCCGCAGGCTCCTTGCGCACCGCCGTCGCCGCCCGGTCACCCGCCCGGATCGCCCGCACCGCCGCACCCAGCAGCGTCGAGTCCGGGGCCGGCGGGCCGTCCGGCACCGGCACCGGCGCCGTACGCGCCGGCGTGCGGTACGCGTCCGCGCGCGTGATCAGCACATCGCCCGTCGCCGACTCGGCCGCCGGCGCGTACCCCATGGACCGCAGCCCGTCGAGCAGCGCCACCGGATCCGTCTGCGCCGCGAGCACCGTCGGCGCGAGCCGCCGCAGCCCGAGCGAAGCGGAACGCCGGTCCGCCAGGATCTCGCCGAGCACCGTGTCGTCGTCACAGCGCACATACGCCGACGCCGCCCCCACCCGCAGATGACCGTGCCGCCGCGCCACGTCGTCGACCAGATAGGACAACGGCTGCGGCACCGGCGTCCGCGAGTGCGCCTTCAGGAACTCGTGCAGGTCGGTGGCGGTCTGCCCCGAGTCCAGCGCCCGCCGCACCGACCCCGGCGTGAAGCGGTAGACCGTCGCACCACCCTTCGACTCCACGTCCGCGAGCACTGCCAGCGCGTCGGACAACGGCCGCCGCAGCGGCCCCGGCGCCACCGCCGTCAGATCCGCCTGGAGCAGCACATGGTCGACGGCCTCCGGCAGCAGCGGCGCCAGCAGCGTCGCCGCCCGCTCCGCCGCCACCGACAGCTCCACACCCCCGCCCAGCGCCCCGGCG
>NZ_RDBH01000114.1:83690-89014 GCF_008042145.1 Streptomyces sp. adm13(2018) | reverse complement strand
GCCCTCCGGGCCCCCGAGCTCCAAGCCCCCGCTCACCGTCGGCTTCGACCTCGACCTGACGCTGATCGACACCCGCCCCGGCATCAAGGCCGCCTGGGAGGCGTTCTCGGCGGAGTCCGGTGTCGCCGTGGACGCGGATCTGGTCGTCAGCCGGCTCGGCCCGCCGCTGGAACACGAGATGGCGTACTGGGTCCCCGAGGAGCGGGTGACCGAGATGGTGGCGCACTACCGGTCGCTGTACCCGGCGTACGCGATCGAGTCCTCGCCGCCGATGCCGGGCGCGCGGGACGCGATACAGGCGGTGCGGGACGCGGGCGGCCGCACGATCGTCGTCACGGCGAAGAACGGCCCGCACGCCGCGCTGCACCTGGCGCACCTCGGCATCGAGCCGGACGCGCTGGTCGGCGGGCTGTGGGCCGAGGGCAAGGCGGAGGCCCTGCGCGCCCACGGCGCGCGGGTGTACGTCGGCGACCACGTCGGAGACGTGCGCGGCGCCGCCACGGCGGGCGCCCTGTCCGTGGCGGTCGCGACCGGCCCGTGCGCTCCCGAGGAACTGGCGGAGGCCGGCGCGGACGTGGTCCTCACGGACCTGACGGACTTCCGTGCCTGGTGGGAGGGGTACCTGGCCTGAGGGGGGGCGTTATCCGGCCTGAACCGACGCGGCCGAGGACTCCCGCGCCTGCCGCCGCTGAGCCGCGATGGACCGCAGCACGCCGGCGGCGGCGACGGCGAAGCCGACGCCCATGAGCATGGAGACGGTGTACGCGACCGTGGGGAACGGGTCGGTGCCCAGGAACAACGGAGCCACGGTGACCAGCGTCGCCACCGCACCGATGGCGAAGAGGACGACTCCGACCTTGACGAGCCCGTCACCCGGAGCGCTGTCGTTCGTCTGTGCGGCGGGGGTTTCACTACGCATCCGGCCAGGGTAGTTCCCAGGCCGAAGGAACACACCGGCGACGCCTTGTCACCGGCCTCCGGACCATTAGCCTGGTGCCGGCGGGTCGGTCGACCCGCTGTTTGCCATCCCCCGACGAGGACGAGGACGGACGTGCCTACCGGCAAGGTCAAATGGTTCAACAGTGAGAAGGGCTTCGGCTTTCTCTCCCGGGACGACGGCGGCGACGTCTTCGTCCACTCGTCGGTGCTCCCTGCCGGAGTCGACGCACTGAAGCCGGGGCAGCGGGTCGAGTTCGGCGTCGTCGCGGGTCAGCGCGGCGACCAGGCGCTGTCCGTGACGATCCTCGACCCGACGCCGTCCGTGGCCGCGGCGCAGCGCCGCAAGCCCGACGAACTGGCCTCCATCGTGCAGGACCTGACGACGCTCCTGGAGAACATCACGCCGATGCTGGAGCGCGGCCGCTACCCCGACAAGACGCAGGGCGCCAAGATCGCCGGCCTGCTGCGCGCGGTCGCGGACCAGCTGGACGTCTGACCGGCGGCGGCCCCGGTCACGGGAAGGCGAGCGAGTCCGGGCCGAGGGGGGGTACGAGTCCCTCGGCCGCGGCGCGGGTGAGCAGCCCGCGGACGGCCGCGTAGCCGTGTTCGCCGAGGTCGGCGGTGAACTCGTTCACGTAGAGCCCGATGTGCTGGTCGGCGACCTTCGGGTCCATCTCCTGCGCGTGCTCCATGACGTACGCCCGTGACACCGCAGGGTCGTCCCACGCCATCCGCACCGACGTGCGGGCCGCGTCGGCGAGCCGCCGCAGGGTCTCCGCGCCGAGGGAGCGGCGGGCGACGATCGCGCCGAGCGGGATCGGCAGCCCGGTCGTGGACTCCCAGTGCTCGCCCATGTCGGCGAGGCGGTGCAGCCCGTAGTCCTGGTACGTGAAGCGGGCCTCGTGGATGACGAGCCCGGCGTCGACCTTGCCGTCGCGCACGGCGGGCATGATCTCGTGGAACGGCATCACGACGACGCCGCCGACACCGCCCGGCACCTGCTCGGCCGCCCAGAGCCGGAACAGCAGGTACGCGGTGGAGCGCTCGCTCGGCACCGCGACGGTCTTCCCGGCGAGGTCGGCCCCGGTCGCTTCCTCGCGGGTGAGGACGAGCGGCCCGCAGCCCCGGCCGAGCGCGCCGCCGCAGGGCAGCAGCGCGTACTCGTCGAGGATCCACGGCAGCACGGCGTACGACACCTTGAGGACGTCGTGGCCGTCGGTGCCGCTCTCGGCCCAGCCGTTCGTGACGTCGATGTCGGCGAAGGTGACGTCGAGCGGCGGGGCGTCCGGGACGCGGCCGTGGGCCCAGGCGTCGAAGACGAAGGTGTCGTTCGGGCAGGGCGAGTAGGCGATCTTCAGCTTCGTCACGAGGGCTCCAGCTCCAGGAAGACGGTCTTGCCGAGCAGCTCGAAGGTGTGCCGGAGCGCCTCCAGGGCCTCGCCGATGCGCCAGGCGGCGCGGTCGCGGGGGCCCACGGCGTTCGACACGGCCCGGATCTCGACGACGGGCACGGCGTATCCGGTGGCGGCCTCGGCGACGCCGAAGCCCTCCATCGCCTCGGCGGCCGCTCCGGGCCGGAGCCCGGCCAGCTCCGCCGCGCGGTCGGCGGTGCCGGTGACGGTGGAGACGGTGAGGACCGGCGCGACGGTGTGCGGCAGGCCGGCGGCGGCCAGGACGGCCGCGATACGCCCGGTCAGGGCCTCCGGGACGGGATGGACGGACCGCCCGAAGCCCAGCTCGTCGACGGTCAGGTACCCGTCGGGGGTCTGTGCGCCGAGGTCCGCGGCGACGACGGCCGACGCGACGACGACGGAACCGAGGGGCGCGAGGGGCTGGAACCCACCGGCGATCCCGGCGGAGACGACGAGGTCGTAGGGGGGCGGCGGCGCGGAGCCGGACGGGCCGGAGGACGGCCCGGGTGCGCCGGACGGCCCGGGCGTGTCGGTGAGCGCGGCGTGGGCCAGCGCGGTCCCGGTCGAGGCGGCGACGGAGGCGGGCCCGACACCACCGACGAGGACGTCGACGCGGAGACGGGAGCCGGGGGGCCCGGGGGAGGGCGAGGCGTCCGGGGAGTTCGAGGCGTCCGTGTGGCGGCGCAGCACGACGCCCCCCGGCAGCGGGAGCAGTTCGGGGGCGCCGAGGCCGAGGCCGGTGGAGACGGAGTCCGCCTCCGCCGCCACGGCCGTCACGATCAGGATCCGGTGGACCACCGGAGGATCAGGATTCCTTCTTCAGCTGGAAGTGCCAGATGCCGGTGAGCTTCTTGCCGGTGTTCTCGACGATGGTCACCTGGGAGTTGTCGGTGGCCTCGCCGGTCTGGCTGGAGAAGAAGGCGCTGGCCGGGATGGTCCGGTACGTCTTCTTGTACGGCTCGGGCTCGGCCTGCTGGCCGCCGAGGAAGATGGTCCAGCCGTTGTCCGCGATCTCGGGGTCGACCCCGAAGCGGATCTTGTCGTCCATCGCCACGGTGATGGACTTCTCGGCCTTCTTGTTGAGGCACTGCTGGATCTGCGACTCCTTGATGGCCTCGCCGTTGTTGTAGCAGGCGGCCTCGGAGTGGATCGAGTCGGACCCGACCGTCACGGTCGCGATCGGAGTCGGCTTGTCGCAGGCGGAGAGAACGAGGAGCCCGGCGGAGACGGCCCCGAGGGCGACGGCGGCCCGGCGGCGCGAGCCGGAGAAGAACGCAACGGTCATGAGCCGAAGGCTATCGGGCCGCCGCGCCCGCGCCACGCGGGGGTACGGCGTGCCGCCGTCCGGTACCGGAACGAGGGGCCGCGAACGGCCTCGCCGGGACGGCTCGCGACCGGGCAGGTCGGAGCCCCCGGAGGACGGGAGCGGACGACAGGCCGCGGCCGCGACGCGGACCGGCCGTCCCCGCGACGCGGACCGGCCACCCCCGCGACCCGGACCAACCACCCCCCTCCGGAGTGACCTCCGGCCTGCTCGCGAGCGGTTCGCCGGCGTCCGCGATCCGGGCCACTTGGGGCGGGCAGGTGGGCTGTGGCCCGCGAACGGGGTAGCGTGCGTAGCGCGCCACCGGCGGAAGCTCTCGGCCGCGCGCCTCTTCGGCATCCCGCAGAATGGATGTCGATAGGTGTGCCCGAGACACGCGAGACAGGTCCTCCGGAGTGACCTCCGGCCTGCTCGCGAGCGGTTCGCCGGCGTCCGCGATCCGGGCCACTTGGGGCGGGCAGGTGGGCTGTGGCCCGCGAACGGGGTAGCGTGCGTAGCGCGCCACCGGCGGAAGCTCTCGGCCGCGCGCCTCTTCGGCATCCCGCAGAATGGATGTCGATAGGTGTGCCCGAGACACGCGAGACAGGTCGGGTGCGCGGACGTCGATGCGGCCCACAGGTCCGCTCCGCCCGCCGCCCGTGGCTTCGCTCCCGCCCCTCGGCCGGCGCACCCGTGAGACGGCGTAGGAGATGAGCGAGACCTGTGAGTGCTGCGACGACGCGAAGCGGTACCCCGCGTACCCCGCGAGCCACGCGTATCCCCGACCGCCTGTGTGCCGAGGCCGTAGAGCTCGCGCGGGAGGCCGCCGAGGAGGCGGCCGCCCCCGGGATCGTCGGCGCGCACGTCGAGGTGGTCGCCGAGGGTGACCGGGTCGTCACCCACTACTTCGAGTCCAAGGAGCCCGGCTACCGGGGCTGGCGCTGGGCGGTGACGGTCACCCGGGCCTCCCGCGCCAAGAACGTCACGCTTGACGAAACCGTCCTGCTGCCCGGCTCCGACGCGCTCCTCGCCCCCGAGTGGGTGCCGTGGAGCGAGCGGCTGCGCCCCGGCGACATGGGTCCCGGCGACCTCCTGCCGACCGAGGCGGACGACCTGCGCCTGGAGCCCGGGTACTCCGGCGAGGACGCGCCGCCGCCGAACTCCGTGGTGTCGGAGGAGCTGGCGGACCACCTCGACGCCGAGGACGCCGAGATCGTCACGCGCACCCCCTCGCGGGGAGCGATCGCCGCGGTCGCCGACGAGCTCGGCATGCGCCGGGCCAGGGTCCTCTCGCGCTACGGGCTCCACACGGCCGCGGACCGCTGGGAGGAGTCCTTCGGCGCCCGTACGCCGATGGCCCAGGCGGCTCCGGCCACCTGCGAGTCCTGCGCGTTCCTGGTGCCGCTGGCCGGCTCCCTGAGGCAGACGTTCGGCATCTGCGCCAACGAGTTCGCCCCGGCGGACGGGCGGGTCGTGTCCCTCTCGTACGGCTGCGGGGGCCACTCGGAGGCCGCGATCATGCCGAAGCCGCCGCGGCCCGCGCCGCCGGTGCTCGACTCGATGGGGGCGGACGCGTTCCCCCTCCGCCCCGGGAAGGACTCGGGCTCGACGACGGAGCCCGACGTGACGTCGGAGGACCTGGGCCACTCGTAGGGCCTGTCGCCCCGGCGC
>NZ_RDBH01000114.1:71814-83590 GCF_008042145.1 Streptomyces sp. adm13(2018) | reverse complement strand
CGCCGTCCGCCGTGCGGCGCCAGTCGAGTTCCGTGTCCGCCGCCCTCAGTTCCTCGTGCTCGACGTACGTCGTCGGGGTCGTCGGGCCCAGGAGGGTGCGGACCGAGTCCGGGACGTCGTGCTCCTCGCCCGTCGTCGCCACCTCCGCTTCCACCGCCCCGCAGAGTGGACGCAGACGTGAGCGTCAGCGTCCGGACGACGACCGACGGAACCGACCCCTTCGGCACCGCCCGGCTGCGGCGGGGTGTGCTCGACGCCTGGGGCGCGTCCCCCGCCCGCTTCCGGGAGGACGCCAACGCCGAGGAGGACCTCGCGCTCGGCGGCTACCGCGACCGCCTCGTCGTCGAACTCGCCCAGAACGCCGCCGACGCCGCCCACCGCGCCGGCGTCCCCGGCCGCCTCCGGCTCACCCTGCACCCCGCGGACCACGAGGGCCCCGCCGTCCTCGCCGCCGCCAACACCGGCGCCCCGCTGGACGCCACCGGAGCCGAATCCCTGTCGACCCTCCGCGCCTCCGCCAAGCGCGAGCAGCAGGCGCACGGCGCGGTCGGCCGGTTCGGCGTCGGCTTCGCCGCCGTCCTCGCCGTCTCCGACGAGCCCGCCGTCCTCGGCCGCCACGGCGGCGTCCGCTGGTCCCTCGCCGAGGCCCGCGAACTCGCCGCCGAGTCCGCCCGGTACAGCCCCGGACTCGGTGACGAACTGCGCCGCCGCGACGGCCACGTCCCCCTCCTGCGGCTCCCGCTGCCCGCCGAGGGCACCGCCCCCGACGGCTACGACACCGTCGTCGTCCTCCCGCTCCGCGACTCCGCGGCGCAGGACCTCGCCGAGCGGCTCCTCTCCTCCGTCGACGACGCGCTCCTCCTCACCCTTCCGGGGCTCGCCGAGATCGTCGTGGAGACCCCGGAAGGGGTACGCACCCTCAGCCGGTCCGAGGACGACGGCTACGTGCGGATCGTCGACTCCGCCACCGGCACCCACCGCTGGCGGACCGTCACCCACGGCGGCCCCCTCGACGCCGAACTCCTCAAGGACCGCCCGGTCGAGGAGCGCCTGCGCCCCCACTGGTCCGTCACCTGGGCCGTACCCGTGGACCCGGAGGGGGCCCCGCGCTATCCGCGGACCACCCCCGTCGTGCACGCGCCCACCCCCACCGACGAGCCTCTCGGCATCCCCGCGCTGCTCATCGCCTCGCTGCCCCTGGACACCGCGCGGCGGCACCCGGCGCCCGGCCGGCTCACCGACTTCCTGGTGCAGCGGGCCGCCGACGCGTACGCCGAACTCCTCGCCGAGTGGCAGCCGGTGACCACCGCCACGCTCGACCTGGTCCCCGGCCCGCTCGGCAAGGGCCCCCTCGACGGGGCGCTGCGCGAGGCGATCCTGGACCGGCTGCCGCGCGTCGCGTTCCTGGCGCCGGCCGCGCCCAGCGAGGAACTCCCCGCGCTCCGCCCGATCGAGGCCGAGGTCGCGGAGGGCGCGGGCGCGGACACGGTCGACGTCCTGGCCGAGGTGTTCCCGACGCTGCTCCCCGCCGGTCTTGAGCGCCGTCCCGAGCTGCGGACCCTCGGCGTCGGCCGTGTGCCGCTGACCGAGGCGATCGACCGGCTGGCCGGGGTGGACCGCGCCCCGACGTGGTGGTGGCGCCTGTACGACTCCCTCGCGGGCGTCGACCCGGACCGGCTGACGGGCCTCCCGGTGCCGTTGGCGGAATCCGCCGAGGGTGCCCGGATCCGTACGGCGATCGGCCCCCGTCAGGTTCTCCTGCCGCAGGACCGGACCCCGGCGGAGCTGACCCGGCTCGGTCTGAAGGTCGCGCACCCCGAGGCGGCCCACCCGATCCTGGAGAAGCTGGGTGCCCTGCCCGCCACGCCCCGCGCGGTCCTGACGACCCCGCAGGTCCGGGCGGCGGTCGCGGCCTCCCTCGACGCGGGCGAGATCTGGGACGAGGACGGGGACGCCCTGGACGCGGACGAACTCGCCGACACCGTCCTCGCCCTGGTCAGGGACGCGGAGCTGGACCCGGGCGAGGAGCCCTGGCTGGGGGCGCTGGCGCTGCCGGACGAGGACGGCGAACTCTCCCCGGCGGGGGAGCTGGTGATGCCGGGCTCGGCGTTCGCCGCCGTGATGCGCGAGGACGAACTGGCCTACGTGGACGCCGAGCTGGCCTCCCGCTGGGGCGAGCAGCCGCTGGCCGCCTGTGGTGTCCTCGCCACCTTCGCGCTGGTCCGGGCGACGGACCTGCTGCTCGACCCGGACGAGGTCGAGCCGCGCGAGGGCGACTACCCGGAGCCGGACGACGCGGGGCTGCTCGACGCGGTCGACGTGTGGTGCGAGGACGTCCTGGACCGGCTGCCGGAGACCCCGGTGCCGCCGGTGGCGACGGAGATCGTGGCCGTACGGGACCTGGACCTGGTCGACGACGACGCGTGGCCGCGGGCGCTGGCCCTCCTGGCGCAGCCGCCGCTGCGTGACGCCCTGACCCAGCCCGTACGGATCCTCCTGCCGGACGGGACGACGGAGACGGTCCGCTCGTACACGGCGTGGTGGCTGCGCGACCACCCGGTCCTGGACGGCCGCCGCCCGGCGGGCCTGCGCGCGGAGGGCTCCGACCCGCTTCTCTCCGGTCTGTACGACTCCGCCGACGCGACCGGCTTCGAGGACGAGCAGGTGCTGCGGGCGCTGGGGGTCCGCACGTCGGTGGCGGCGCTGCTCGACGAGCCGGGCGGGGCGGCGGAACTGCTGGGGCGCCTGGCCGACCCGTCCCGCGAGGTCACGGACGCCCAGCTCCACGCGCTGTACACGGCGCTCGCGGACCTGGACCCGGAGCAGGTGACGCTGCCGGACGAGCTGCGGGCGGTGGTGGACGGCGAGGTGGTCGTGGTGGACGCGGCGGAGGCGATGGTTGCGGACGCGCCGGACCTGCTGCCGCTGACGGGCGGGGTGCCGCTGCTGCCGGTGGCGCCGGCGCGGGCGGCGGACCTGGCGGAGCTGCTCCAGGTGCGGCGGCTGAGCGAGGCGGTGGAAGCGGAGGTGGCGACGACGGGCGAGGAGCACGACGTCCCGGACTCGGTCCGCACCCTCCTGGGCCCGACGACCCCGACGACGTACGTCGAGCACGAGGAACTGAGGGCGGCGGACACGGAACTCGACTGGCGCCGCACGGCGGACGGCGTGGTCCACGCCTCGACCCTGGAGGGAGTGGCGGCGGGCCTGGCCTGGTCGGCGGGCCAGTGGCCCCGCCGCTTCGAGGTGGCGGCCCTCCTGGAGGACCCGTCGAGGACGGCGGAACTGGCAAGGGACCGCTGGTTCGACTGAGGGCGTGGGCGCGGGGGCGAGGGTTCAGTTCTACCTCGGGTGTGGCCGCCCTCGTTCCGAGTGTGGCGTCCTCCGCCGCCGCGTCAAGGGCGCTCCCTGCGGTCGCGTCGCTGCGCGATGGGCTGCGCCCACCCTTGACCCGGCGGCGGAGGCCGCCTTTTCACACTCGGAGGGCGGCCGGGGGGCGTGGCCACGCGGGGCGCCCGGGTAGTGGCTGGCGTCGGKGTGCGCGGYYGTTGARTGGGGYGGYCCGGCGGCGCTYRGCGGGTGACSGWYGTCKTCGGGCKGGGCTTCAGGCCCCGCTGGTCACCCTTGGTGGGTGGTGGGGAGCGGTCGACGAACGTTTCATGCAGTTTCATCGCCCGATAGGGGTGATTTGCGTCGAATGGGGCTTACTCCGGGGTCCTTACTCCGAGTAGTGCGCAGTTGTTCGCGACCGCAGCCCTTCGGAATTGACCTCACGCGTAGCCCCTCCCTGCGGCGCGGACGGCAGGCGCCACAAGTGGTCCCTTTCGTTTGTTGCGGATACTTGCAGAGATGGCTCGTATGCGTTTCACAGGCGACAGATTCATAGGAGCGCACCCATGACCAGGACAGAGACCAGACCCGTCAAGCTCCCGCCGGGGGAGACCGCGACCGCCAATCGTGCGCTGGAGCGAGTCCGGGACTACCTGGACACGCACCGCGACCGGGCTCAGGTCGCGGTCACCGTCGAGGACGGTGACCGCGAACCACTCGTTCTTCCGCGCGAGGTGGTGGAACTCCTGGCCGCGACGCTGGCCCACCTGGGTGCCGGTCGTGGAGTGTCGATCGTGCCTTCGGACGCGGAACTGACGACGCAGCAGGCCGCGGACCTGCTCAACGTGTCCAGACCGTTCCTCGTCGGCTTGCTCAACGCCGGCGAGATCGACTACCGCACCGTCGGCACACATCGCCGGGTCGCCGCCTCGTCGGTCATGGAGTACAAGCGGAGCGACGACCGGCGGCGTCGTGCGGCAGCCGACGAACTGTCGCAACTCGGCCAGGAGACAGGACTGATCTGACCGATGGCCTTCGTCGCCATCTATGACGCCAATGTGCTGTACCCGAGTGTCCTGCGTGACGTTCTGATCCGTGTCGCGCAGGAGGGGCTGGTCCAGGCGAAGTGGACTCACCAGATTCTGGACGAGACGTTCACGAACGTGCATTGCCGCGGTCGAGCTGCCCGATCCTGATGACAGGCACGTGCTGGCCGCGGCGATACGCGCCAAGGCGCAGACCATCGTCACCTTCAACATGAGGGACTTCCCGCGCGACGCCCTCGAACCCTGGGACGTGGAAGCTGTCCACCCCGACCGCTTCCTGGAAGGCCTGATTGACCTGGCTCCCGAGGTTGTCTACGGGCAGGTCCAGCGCATTGCAGACAGCTGGAGGAACCCGGCGGGAACCGTCGACGATGTCATCGACAGACTCGATCGCAGCGGTCTGGTGTCCGCTGCGGCAGCGCTTCGATCCCTGGGCTAGTGCCCCCGGCTACGCCGGGAACCTCCGGTCCACCCAGCGCCACGCGAGCTCCAGGAGCAGGCCGCCCGCTGCTGCGATGGCCACCGCTGCCCACGGCAGTGTCGTGCCCACCAGTTTCAGGGCGAAGAAGTCCTGGAGCCAGGGGACGACGAGGACCAGGAGGAAGGCGCCGCCCATCGTGGCGACCAGGGTGAGGCGCCACCACGTGTACGGGCGGGCGATGATCGCCAGGACCCACATCGAGACCAGGAACAGCGTCAGGGTCGCCGCGCTCGTCTCCGCCTCCAGGGCGCCTTCGCCGCTGTAGTGGTGGCGGGCCAGCAGGTACGTCGTGAACGTGGCCGCCCCCGCGATCACCCCGCCCGGGATCGCGTACCGCATCACCCGGCGTACGAAGTTCGGCTTCGCCCGTTCCTTGTTGGGGGCGAGGGCCAGGAAGAAGGCCGGGATGCCGATCGTCAGGGTGGACAGCAGCGTCAGGTGGCGGGGCAGGAACGGGTACTCCACCTGCGAGCACACCACCAGGACCGCCAGGAGGACCGAGTACACCGTCTTCGTCAGGAAGAGCGTCGCCACCCGGGTGATGTTGCCGATGACCCTCCGGCCCTCCGCCACCACCGACGGGAGCGTCGCGAAGCTGTTGTTCAGGAGGACGATCTGGGCCACCGCCCGCGTCGCCTCCGAGCCCGAGCCCATCGACACGCCGATGTCCGCGTCCTTCAGCGCCAGGACGTCGTTCACCCCGTCGCCGGTCATCGCGACCGTGTGCCCGCGGGACTGGAGCGCCGCCACCATGTCCCGCTTCTGCTGGGGCGTGACCCGGCCGAAGACCGCGTTCTCGTCGAGGACCTTCGCCATCTGCTCCCGGTCCTCCGGGAGCGTGCGGGCGTCCACCGTGTTCGCCGCGCCCGGCATGTCGAGCTTCCCGGCCACCGCGCCCACCGAGACCGCGTTGTCGCCGGAGATGACCTTCGTGGCGACGTGCTGGTCGGCGAAGTAGGAGAGCGTGTCGCCGGCGTCCGGGCGCAGCCGCTGCTCCAGGACGACCAGGGCGGTGGGGTGGGCGCCGGCCGCCACGTCGGGGGAATCGAGCCCGTTCGCGGTACGGGCCAGGAGCAGGACCCGCAGGCCCTGTTCGTTGAGGTGGTCGATCTCCGTGAGCGTCGGGTCCCCGGCGGGCAGCAGGACGTCGGGGGCGCCCAGCAGCCAGGCCGACTCGTGGCCGTCGCCCTCGCTGAACGCCGCCCCGCTGTACTTCCGCGCCGACGAGAAGGGCAGCGCCTCCGTACACCGCCACTCCTCGGTGTCGGGGTAGGCGTCGATGATGGCCTGGAGGGAGGCGTTCGGGCGGGGGTCGGACTCCCCGAGGGCGCCGAGCACCTTCCGTACGTAGGGCTCGTCGCCGCCGTCGAGGGTGCGGAGCTCCGTGACGTCCATGCCGCCCTCGGTCAGCGTGCCCGTCTTGTCCAGGCAGACGACGTCCACGCGCGCCAGGCCCTCGATCGCCGGCAGCTCCTGCACCAGGCACTGCTTGCGCCCCAGTCGTACGACTCCGATCGCGAAGGCGACCGAGGTGAGCAGGACGAGTCCCTCGGGGATCATCGGGACGATGCCGCCGACGGTGCGGGCGACGGCGTCCTTGAAGTTGTCGTCCTTGACGACGAGCTGGCTGATGATGAGCCCGATGGCGGTCGGGATCATCATCCAGGTCACGTACTTGAGGATCGTGGAGATGCCCGTCCGCAGTTCGGAGTGGACGAGCGTGAAGCGGGAGGCCTCTTCGGCGAGCTGGGCCGCGTAGGCCTCGCGGCCGACCTTGGTGGCGGTGAACGCGCCGCCGCCGGCCACGACGAACGAGCCCGACATCATCCGGTCGCCGGGCTTCTTCACCACCGGGTCCGCCTCGCCCGTGAGCAGCGATTCGTCGATCTCCAGACTGTCGGCCTCGGCGACCTCGCCGTCGACGACGACCTTGTCGCCGGGGCCGAGCTCGATGAGGTCACCGAGGACGATCTCGGAGGTGGAGAGTTCGGCGGCGACGCCGTCCCGCCGGACGGTGGGTTTGGCCTCGCCGATGACGGCGAGTCCGTCGAGGGTCTTCTTGGCGCGGAGTTCCTGGATGATGCCGATGCCGGTGTTGGCGACGATCACGAAGCCGAAGAGGCTGTCCTGGATCGGCGCGACGAAGAGCATGATCACCCAGAGCACGCCGATGATCGCGTTGAAGCGGGTGAAGACGTTGGCGCGGACGATGTCCGCGGCCGAGCGGGAGCTCCGTACGGGGACGTCGTTGACCTCGCCGCGGGCGACGCGCTCGGCGACCTCGGCGGAGGTGAGGCCGGCGGGGCGGTGGACAACGGGCGGCCCCACCGCCTCGGCCTCGCCGCCGTCGGTGTCGATCTTCGCCCGCTGAGTCATGTTTTCGACGGTACGACCGGAATCGACCGTTCACCTGCCGAGAAGGGTGAAGATCAGACCGGGGGAGGAGGGGAATCGTCCCCCGGTGCCATGGCTGCGGAGGCGTTCTGGGACCTGGGGCCGACTCGGGGGACGATTCCCCTCCTCCCCCGGTCTGATCTGTCGGCCGACGGCTACGGGCCGGTCGGCGGCTGTGGGTCGGCCGAGGGCTACGGGCCGGTCGGCGACTGCGGGTCCGCGGGCGGCGCCGGGGCCGTCTCCGTCTCGCGTGCCGCGTGCCGCCTGATCGCCGCCTCGCGCTTCCGGACGTACCAGATGCCGATCAGGCCGAGTCCGGCGCCGGCGAGGCAGGTCCACACCCACCAGGTCAGGTCCCGGTCGTCGAACCAGCCGTAGAACGGGACCTGGACGAGGAAGAGGACGAACCACAGGATCGTTCCGCCGATGATGGTGGCGACGACCGGCCCTTCGAGGGGCTCGGGTGCCTCGTGCTTCGGTGTCCACTTCGCCATGGAGGTCAGTCTAGGTGGCGGGAAATCGTATCTACGCGCGGAGATAGACGCTCGCTCGTTCATGTGTTCATACTGAAACGGTTTGCCTCTGGCGGGTTTCCTTCGTATGAACCGCCAAACGGACATCTCCCGAAGAGGAACCCCACCCCATGAGCACCACGGCCCCCGCCAAGGGCATGCCCCCCGAGCCCTCCGCTCCCCAGGAGCCGACCTCGGGCCTCGACCGCTACTTCAGGATCTCGGAGCGCGGCTCGACCGTCGCCCGCGAGGTCCGCGGCGGTTTCGCCACCTTCTTCGCGATGGCCTACATCATCGTGCTGAACCCGATCATCCTCGGCAGCGCCAAGGACATGTACGGTCACCAGCTCGACGGCGGCCAGCTCGTCACGGCCACCGTGCTGACCGCGGCCTTCTCGACGCTCCTCATGGGTGTCATCGGCAACGTCCCGATCGCCCTCGCCGCCGGTCTCGGCGTCAACACGGTCGTCGCGCTCCAGCTCGCGCCGAGGATGTCCTGGCCGGACGCCATGGGCATGGTCGTCCTCGCGGGCATCGTCGTGATGCTGCTCGTCGCGACCGGTCTGCGCGAGCGCGTGATGAACGCGGTTCCGGTCGGCCTCCGCAAGGGCATCGCGATCGGCATCGGCCTCTTCATCATGCTGATCGGCCTCGTCGACTCGGGCTTCGTCTCCCGCATCCCCGACGCCGCGCACACCACCGTCCCGCTCCAGCTCGGCGGCGACGGCCACCTCACCGGCTGGCCGGTGCTCGTCTTCATCCTGGGCACGCTCCTCACCCTCGCGCTGATCATCCGCAAGGTGCCGGGCGCGATCCTCATCTCGATCGTCGTCATGACGATCGTGGCGATGGTCATCAACGCGGTCGCGACCGTGCCGTCCTGGGGCCTCACCACCCCGGAGTGGCCGGGCAACCCGGTCGCCTCGCCCGACTTCGGCCTGGTCGGCGAGGTCAGCCTCTTCGGCGGCTTCGCCAAGGTCGGCTACCTGACCGGCGTGCTCTTCGTCTTCACGGTGCTGCTGTCCTGCTTCTTCGACGCCATGGGCACGATCCTCGGCGTCGGCGACGAGGCCAAGCTGATCGACAAGGACGGCAACTTCCCCGGCATCAACAGGGTCCTGCTGGTGGACGGCCTGGCCGTCGCCTCCGGCGGCGCGACCTCCTCCTCGGCCACCACCTGCTTCGTGGAGTCCACGGCGGGCGTCGGCGAGGGGGCCCGTACGGGTCTCGCCTCGGTGGTCACCGGTGGTCTGTTCTCGGTGGCGCTGTTCCTCACGCCGCTGGCCACCATGGTCCCGTCCCAGGCGGCCACGCCCGCGCTGCTCGCGGTCGGCTTCCTGATCCTGGCCGGTTCGATCAAGGACATCGACTGGAGCGACTACACCATCGCGGTGCCGGCGTTCCTGGCCATGGTGATGATGCCGTTCACGTACTCGATCACGAACGGCATCGGCATCGGCTTCATCACCTTCAGCGTGCTGCGGCTCGCGGCGGGCCGGGGCCGGGAGGTCCCGGTGGCCATGTACATCGTGTCGGCGGTCTTCGTCTTCTACTACGCGATGCCGGCGCTCGGCCTCACGTGATCGCGGGGGGTGTCGGCGGCCACCTCGGCCGCCGGTTCCCCGTCCCCCTCCCCGTAGAACCTCTCCGTCTCGTCGACGGCGGTCTTGAACCGCTCGTCGAAATCCTCGCGAATGAGCGTCCGGACGACATAGTCCTGGACGCTCATTCCTCTTTTCGCGGCGTGACTCCTGAGCCGGTCGAGCAGCTCACCGTCGATGCGCAGGCTGAGCACTGTCGATCCCATGCCGTTCAGGGTCGGGGCAGTCGGGGCTCCTTTGCGTCACTTTCTGGATCCGACTCACTCGTTCGGGTGATACATGGATGCGGAAGCGTGATCTGTGCTCATGCGGTTCACGCGCGGGCGGGGACGTGCAGGGATGGGGCCCGCGCGTGGGGCGGGCGAGGGTGCGCGGGTCCGGGCGTGCGCGCGTGGCGTGTGGGGGCGTACGCATGTGATCCGTGCGACGTCAGCACGTTCCCGTTGGTATTTAGGCAGAGTAATGAGTTAGGCTAACAAACATGTCTGACCTGTCCCACGGCACAGCCGACGACGCCGCGGCCGTGAACGCGCTCCGCTCCTCCGTCATGCGACTGGGCCGACGCCTCAAGCACCAGCGCGTCGACGAGTCGCTGAGCCCCACCGAGATGTCGGTGCTCGGCACCCTCTCGCTCTGCGGCTCCGCCACCCCCGGCGAGCTGGCCCGCAAGGAGCACGTCCAGCCGCCGTCGATGACCCGCATCGTCGCACTGCTGGAGGCCAAGGGACTGGTCCGGCTGGAGCCGCACCCCGACGACCGCCGGCAGAAGGTGGTCAGCCAGACCGAGCAGGCCGAAGCCATGCTCGAGGAGTCCCGCCGCAAGCGGAACGCCTGGCTGGCCTCCCTCGCCGAGGGCCTGGACGAGGACGAGTGGGCCAAGCTGCGCGCGGCCGCCCCGGTCCTGGAGAAGCTCGCCCACCTCAGCCCTTCTTCCCGGGGTTAGACCCCCGGAGCCCCATCCCACGCGCCAAGGAGGCGACGCACTTTGAGTACGGGACCCGGAGCAGACTCCGCACCCGTCCACAAACCCACCCTCGACACCCGCGGGCGGGGGGAAACCTTCTCCTCGCTCAGGATCCGCAACTACCGGCTGTTCTTCACCGGCGCCATCGTCTCCAACACCGGTACGTGGATGGCCCGCATCACCCAGGACTGGCTGGTCCTGAGCCTCACCGGCTCGGCCGCCGCCGTCGGTATCACCACGGCCCTGCAGTTCCTCCCGATGCTGCTCTTCGGCCTCTACGGCGGAGTCATCGCCGACCGCTACCCGAAGCGGCGCCTGCTGCTCGTCAGCCAGGCCGCCCTCGGCCTCTGCGGCATCGCCCTCGCCGTCCTCACGCTCTCCGGCCACATCCAGGTCTGGCACGTCTACCTGATCGCCTTCCTGCTCGGCATGGTGACCGTCGTCGACAACCCGGCCCGGCAGTCCTTCGTCTCCGAGATGGTCGGCCCGGACCGCCTCCGCAACGCCGTCTCCCTCAACTCGGCGAACTTCCAGTCCGCGCGGCTCGTCGGCCCCGCCGTCGCCGGTGTCCTCATCGCCGGTGTCGGCAGCGGCTGGGCGTTCCTCCTCAACGGACTGTTCTTCCTCGCGCCCCTCACCAGCCTGCTGCTCATGCGGCCGGCCGAACTCCACAAGGTGGAGCGCGCCCCGCGCGGCAAGGGCCAGCTGAGAGAGGGCCTGCGGTACGTGGCCGGGCGGCCGGACCTGATCTGGCCGATCGTCCTCGTCGGTTTCGTCGGCACCTTCGGGTTCAACTTCCCGATCTGGCTCACTGCCTTCTCCGGCGAGGTCTTCCACGTCGGCGCGGGGGCGTACGGCCTCCTCAACACGCTCATGGCGGCCGGCTCGCTGGTGGGCGCCCTCGCGGCGGCCCGGCGCGGCTCGACCCGGCTGCGGATGCTGGTGATCGCGGGGGCGGTCTTCGGCGCCCTGGAGATCGCGGCGGCGATGTCGCCGACGTTCTGGCTGTTCGCGCTGCTGCTCGTACCGATCGGCATGATCGGCCTGACGGTCAACATCACCGCGAACTCGGCCGTCCAGCTGGCGACGGACCCGGCCATGCGGGGCCGGGTGATGAGCCTCTACATGATGGTCTTCGCCGGTGGCACGCCGATCGGCGCGCCGCTCCTGGGCTGGGTCACCGACACGTACGGAGCCCGCGTCGGCTTCGCGACCGGCGGGGTGATCTCGCTGGCGGCGGCGGTCGCCATCGGCCTGATCCTGGCGAAGGTCGGCGACCTGAAGATGGCCTTCGGCTGGCGCCACGGGCATCCCCAGGTCCGCTTCGTGGCCCGCGAACGGTTGGCTACGGCGGCCTGAATCCTCCGGAGGGGCGGGGCCGCGGGCCGGGCGCCCGCGGCCCCGCCCCCTCCCCCCACCGGCGGATCCTCAGACCCGCTGCTCCAGGA
>NZ_RDBH01000114.1:61979-71714 GCF_008042145.1 Streptomyces sp. adm13(2018) | reverse complement strand
CCTCAGACCCGCTGCTCCAGGATCTGGCCCTCCCAGTCGCCGACCAGAAACGTGTCCGTCGGCGTGAAGCCCTGGCGCTCGTAGTACGCGACCAGACGGCCCTCGCTGCCCGCGAAGCAGTCCACCCGCAGCAGGGACACCCCCTGCCGCCGGGTCTCCTCCGCCGCGTGGGCGAGCAGCGCCGCCCCCACCCCGTACCCGTGGAACCGCGCGTCGGTCGCGAGCAGTCGTACGTACACCTCGGGCTCGTCCACCCGGGGCACGTGTTTGCCCGGGTGCGGGGTCAGCGTCATCGTCCCCGCCGGTACGCCGTCGATCTCGGCGATCCACGGGTCGCCCTCGGTCATCGTGTCCTCGACCTGCCGCACCGCCCGGGGCCGCGCCGAGAACGACTCGGTGCCCCACTGCGCGGTGATTCCCTTGCCGTTGAGCCACACCACGGCGCTGTCGAGGACGCCGAGTATGGCGGGGAGGTCCTCCGCCCCGCCCTTCCTGATGGAGATCTTCATGCCGCAGAGGCTAACGGCTGCCACACTCGCCCCATGAGGCTCTTCGCGGCCGTTCTGCCGCCGCCCGCGCGGCAGGACGAGCTCGGACTCGTCGTCGACCGTCTGCACCGGCTGCCCGGGGCGGACGGGCTCCGCTGGACCTCGCGGCCCGGCTGGCACCTCACGCTCGCCTTCATGGGCGAGGTCGACGAGGAGCTGCTGCCCGAGCTGCGCGTCCGGCTCGCCCGCGCCGCGCACCGCACCCCGCCCTTCCCGCTCCGGCTCCACGGCAGCGGGCACTTCGGGCGGCGGGCCCTGTGGGCCGGGGTCGCCGGGGACCTGGACGAGCTGCGGCTGCTGGCCGAGCGGGCGGACGCCGCCGCGCGCAGGGCGGGGATCCCGATGGAGGAGCACCGCCGCTACCAGGCGCACCTGACGCTGGCCCGGCCGCGCCGGGACGAGGTGGACCTGCACCCCTTCCTCGACGAACTCGGCACCTTCGAGGGCACCCGCTGGGAGGCGGGCGAGCTGGTCCTGGTCCGGTCGAACCTGCCGGTGAGCGGGGTGCGGGGGGAGCAGCCCCGGTACGAGAGGGTCGAGGGCTGGCCCCTTGCGGGGCGGACGGGACGGCCGGGTTAACCTCGAAGGGTGGACCCTAAGACCCGTAACCGCATCATGGCCGGCGTTCTCGTACTGATGTTCGCGATCGTCGCGCTGGCATCGGTGCTCGGCCAGTAGGCCCTTCCCCACCCCGTGGGAACCCCCTTGCTTCGAGCGCACTCCAGGCAGTTGGCTTGTCGTTCATGGAGTACACGCAGCTCGGACGCACCGGACTCAAGGTCAGCCGACTCGTCCTCGGGACGATGAACTTCGGACCCCAGACGGACGAAGCCACCAGCCACGCCATCATGGACTCGGCGCTGGACGCGGGGCTCAACTTCTTCGACACCGCCAACGTGTACGGCTGGGGTGAGAACAAGGGCAGGACCGAGGAGATCGTCGGTTCCTGGTTCGCGAAGGGCGACGGCCGCCGCGACCGTACCGTCATCGCCACCAAGGTCTACGGGAACATGGGCGTCGACGGCGAGGCCTGGCCCAACCACGACAAGCTCTCCGCGGTGAACATCCGCCGCGCGGTCGAGGGCAGCCTCAAGCGCCTCGGCACGGACTACATCGACCTCTACCAGTTCCACCACATCGACCGCTCGACCCCCTTCGAGGAGATCTGGCAGGCGGTCGACGTCCTCATCCAGCAGGGCAAGATCCTCTACGCCGGCTCCTCCAACTTCCCCGGCTACAAGATCGCCCAGGCCAATGAGACCGCCGCCCGGCGCGGCTCGGTCGGCCTGGTCAGCGAGCAGTGCCTCTACAACCTCTTCGAGCGGCGCGCGGAGATGGAGGTGATCCCGGCGGCGCAGGAGTACGGCCTCGGGGTCATCCCCTGGTCGCCGCTGCACGGCGGCCTGCTCGGCGGCGTCCTGAAGAAGGAGTCCGAGGGCAAGCGCCGTACGGAGGGCCGCGCGGCGGCGACCCTGGCGGACCCGGCCTCCCGGGCGAAGCTCCAGGCGTACGAGGACCTGCTCGGCAAGCACGGCCTGGAGCCGGGCGAGACGGCCCTCGCGTGGCTGCTCACGCGGCCGGGCGTGACCGGTCCGATCGTCGGCCCGCGGACACCCGAGCAGCTGGCCGGCGCGCTGCGCGCCCTGGAGCTTGAGCTGAGCGAGGAGATCCTGGCGGACCTCGACGAGATCTTCCCGGGCCCGGGCCCGTCCCCGGAGGCCTTCGCCTGGTGACAGGCTGACTCGGGAACCACCGGAGCGGGGCCTGGGCTGGAACCCGGCCCGGGCCCGGCGCCCTGGGGGCCGGCCTTCGGGCCGCCCTGGGGCCCGGCCCCGGAGCCCGGCGTCCTGGGGGCCGGCCCCGGAGCCCGGCGCCCTGGGGGCCGGCCCCGGTCGTGGACCGCCCCCCTCAGGGCGCCCCGAGCCAGCTCGTCGCGTCCAGGCGGAACGCCGTCTCCGGGGGGACCACCGTGCGCAGGGCCGCCTCCATGGCCAGGACTCCGTCCGCCCCGAGGGTCGCCGCCCACTCCGCCCGCAGGTCGTCGAAGATCGCCGCGGAGCGGGCGAGGGCGGCGAGGCCGTGCGGGGTGAGGCGGACCAGTTTGCGCCGGGCGTCCGTGGGATCGTCGGCGCGCTCGGCGTACCCGAGGGCGAGCAGTCGGTCGACGGTCTTGCCGGCCGCCTGCTTCGAGACGCCGAGGCGGCGTCCGATCTCGCTGGCGGTGGCGCCCCGCGCGCCGATGGCCTGCATGGCGAAGCCGTGGGCGGGGCGCATGTCGGGGTGACCCTCGTCGGCGAGGCGGGCGTGGACCCGGTCGATGAGCGTGCGGAAGCCGCCGAAGAGCAGCAGGGGGAGCTCGTAGCCCCGGCCCCCGGCGAGGGCGTCGTCCCCGGCAACGGCCCCGCTCTCCTCCTCTCCCTTGCTCTTATCGACAACCTGGTTTACGTTTTTCCCCGACACATGGTCAACCATGTTGTCGATTCTATCCGTCCGAGCCAGGAGTCGCCTTGTCCGTGGACATGTCCGCCCGTACCGCCGCCGCAGTCGCCCTTCTCAAGGAGTCGCCCGAGACCCTCGACGCCTTCCTGAAGATCAGTCAGGCCTTCGAGTCCACCACCCTCGACCCGCACTCCCGCGAGACGGTCGTCCTGACCGTCGCCGAACGCCACCAGTGCCACCTCTGCGTCGACATGCACGAGGCGCGGATGGCCGACCTCGGGCCCGCCCCCGACGTCGAACGCCTTGCCGCCGTCCGGCTGTTCACCCTCCAGGTGCTCGCCTCCTCGGGCGCGGTGAGCGACGGCGACCTGGCCGCCTTCGAGGCCGCGGGCTTCACCCGTCGCAACGCCCTGGAGGTCGTGCTCGGCGTCGGCGCGTACACGCTCTCCACCTTCGCGAACCGCCTCACCCGCGCCGCCTGAACCCAGCCCGCTACCCCGCGTACGGGCCGCCCAGGCCCCACGCCTGGTGCATCGCGTCGGCGAAGGCCGCCGCCAGCTTGTGTTCGCCCGAGGGCCCCGGATGGGTGCCGTCGTACGTGTCCCCGTCGAGGTCGTACGACTCCGCCACCGGCGCGAGCAGGAGGGGCGAGGCGGCCGTGTCCAGGTCGGCGACCGCCTTCGCGAGCAGCTCGTTGAACCGGGCGCACTCCAGCGCGAAGGGGGCGTCGTACCCGGCGCGCACGTTCGGGATGACCGGCAGCAGCACGGCCCGGATGCGCGGGTTCGCGGTGCGGGCCGCCGCGACGAAGGCCCGGACGTTCTCCTCGGTCTGCCCGCTGTCGGTGTAGAAGCCGAGGTCGATCAGGCCGAGCGAGACCAGCAGCACGTCGGCGCGGGCCCGGGCCACCGTGTCGCCGATCACGGGCGCCATGTGCAGCCAGCCCTCGCCCCAGCCGGCCAGATGGCGCCGGGCGGAGGCGGGGAAGGCGGGGTCGGCGTACGCCTCCGACGCAGGGGCGTCGGCCTCGGGGTCGTACAGCGAGGAGCGCGGGCCGACGATCTCGTACCCGCCGGGCAGGGTGGACTCCAGGTGCCGCCACATGCGGTACCGCCAGGTCCAGTCGCCGGCGCGTCCGATGGTCATGCTGTCGCCGACGAACAGAAAACGCATGGTCATATCATCGCGGACGGCGTCCCGGACCTGCGACGTGATCCGGGACACGGGCCGCGAGCCTCCGCGGGCCCCGGACTCCGGCCGCGGGCCCGCAGGCACCGGCCCCGGCCCCCGGAGACCGCCTACGCCAGGAAGCCCCCCACCTCCGCCGCGAACCGTTCCGCGTCGTCGTGCCACGGGAAGTGCCCGGCCCCCTCCAGGACGACCAGGGACGCCTTCGGGAACAGGCCCGCGTACGCGGCCGCCGTCGGCACCGGGGTGTTCACGTCCCCCTCCCCGGCCACCACGAGCACCGGCCGCGGGAACTCCGCGAGCGCCGCGCGGGTGGCCGCCGGATCGAACGCCCCCTCGCTCGCGAAGACCCCCGCGCCCTCGCCGTTCCGCTGCTCCTCCACGGCGGCGTGCCGCTCCCGCGCCGCCGCGTCCCAGGTCCCGTGGAGGAACGGCGCCACGGCCTGGAAGGTCTCGCCGGTGCCGCGCCCCGCCGTGACCTCTAGGAGCGCCGCGTACGCCCGTCCGAACCACGGCTCGCCCACCCGCAGCCGTGCCGCCGCGAGCCGCTCCTCCGGTGCCGTGTCGAGGCCGACGGCCGCCGTGCCCGGGGTGACGAGCACGAGCCGGCCGACGCGTTCGGGGTGCCGGGCCGTGTACAGGGCGGCCAGGTTCGCCCCCGCCGAGTGGCCGAGGAGGTCGACTGTGTCGAGCCCGAGGTGCGCGCGCAGCGCCTCCACGTCCTCGACGAGCCGGTCGCAGCGGTACGAGGCGGGGTCGTCCGGCAGGGCCGACGCGCCGGTGCCGCGCAGGTCGAGCCGGATCAGCCGCCGCTGGTCGGTCAGCCGGCCGAGGTCGCCGAGATAGGCGGAGTCCTGGAGCGGACCGCCGGGGAGGCAGAGGAGCGGGGCGCCGGTACCGGCCTCGTGGTGGGCGAGGAGGGTGCCGTCGGGCGCGGTGAAGGTCTTCGGGGTGGGCATGGGCGCGACCCTGACAGCGGCCGAAGGGCGGGTCAACGGGGTTTCGCACCGGTTCGGGGCAGGAGGGCGGCCGGTCGGACGATCCTCCCCGCGGCGGCCCGCCGTGCCGGGGCGGGCGGTCGTGGCAGGCTGGGTGCATGCGATCTGCTCTGTGCGCCCTCGGCGCGGCCGCGGCCCTGGTCCTGCTGCCGGTCGGGCCTGCCCGTGCCGAAGGGCCGGAGCCGGACCGGGACTTCACCATCGAGGACTCCCGCATCACCGAGTCCAGCGGCCTCGCCGCCAGCCGGGCCCACCCCGGGATCTACTGGACGCACAACGACCAGGACGCGCCGCTGATCTACGGCATCGACTCCCGTACGGGGAAGACGGTCGCGACCCTGACCATCCGGGGCGTGGGCACCCCGCGCGACATGGAGGCCATCGCGGTCGGCCCGGACGGCGACATCTACGTCGGCGACATCGGCGACAACCTCGACGGCTCCTGGGACCACGTCTGGATCTACCGCTTCCCCGAGCCGAAGGTCCTCGGGGACCGCACGGTGACGGCGAAGCAGTACGTCGTGAAGTACGCCGACGGGGCGCGCAACGCGGAGGCGCTGATGGTCCACCCGAAGACCGGCCGGGTGTACATCGCGAGCAAGAACGAGGAGGGCGGCGGCCTGTACGCGGGGCCCGAGCGGCTCTCCTCGTCCGGGACGAACACCTTCCGGCGCATCGGCGAGGTGCCGTGGGTGACCGACGGCGCCTTCTCGCCGGACGGCGACCGGCTGGTGCTGCGCGGCTACCTCATGGCGCGCGAGTACGCGTGGAAGGACGGCCGGCTCGGCGACGACGGCACGTCGGTCGGCGCCCCGTTCCAGGGCCAGGCGGAGTCGGTGACGTACACGCCCGACGGCTCGGCCTTCATGCTGGGCTCCGAGGGGCAGCGCAGCCGGGTGGTACGGCTGGAGCGGCAGGGCGCCGCGAGCCCGTCGGGGAAGCCCGCGGGCACCCCGGGCGCCCCCGACACGGCCTCCCCGCCCTCCGGGCAGGACGCCGGGGAGGGCGGGAACGCGACCCTCGGCTTCCTGGTCCTCGCCGGAGCCACCCTGCTGGTCGTCGGCGCGAAACGCCTCTTCAGGCGCCGCTGAGGCCCGCGCGGGAGACGGTTCCCCAGGCGCCGGCCCGGCCCCGGGACGCCCGAAGGGCCCGGTGCCGGACGAATCCGGTGCCGGGCCCTTCGGGCGTACGGGGAGGGAGGGTTACAGCTTCTCGATGACGTAGTCGATGCAGGCCGTCAGGGCGCGCACGTCCGCCGGGTCGACCGCCGGGAACATCGCGACCCGCAGCTGGTTGCGGCCCAGCTTGCGGTACGGCTCCGTGTCCACGATGCCGTTCGCGCGCAGCGCCTTCGCGACCGCCGCCGCGTCGATGTCGTCGGCGAAGTCGATCGTGCCGATGACCTGCGAACGCTTCGCCGCGTCCGTGACGAAAGGCGTCGCGTACTTGGACTCCTCGGCCCAGCCGTACAGCGCGTCCGAGGACTCCTTCGTCCGTGCCACGGCCCAGTCCAGACCGCCCTGGCCGTTGATCCACTTCAGCTGCTCGTTGAGCAGGAAGAGGGTCGAGAGCGCCGGGGTGTTGTACGTCTGGTTCTTCAGCGAGTTGTCGATCGCCGTCGGCAGCGAGAAGAACTCCGGGATGTGCCGGCCCGACTCGTGGATCTTCTTCGCCCGCTCCAGCGCGGCCGGGGAGAACGCCGCGAGCCACAGGCCGCCCTCGGCGGCGAAGGACTTCTGCGGGGCGAAGTAGTAGACGTCCGTCTCGGTGATGTCGACCGGGAGGCCGCCCGCGCCGGAGGTCGCGTCGACGAGGACCAGCGCGCCCTCGTCGGCGCCCGCGACCCGCTTCAGCGGAGCGGCGACGCCGGTCGAGGTCTCGTTGTGCGTGTACGCGTAGACGTCCACGCCCGCCTCGGCCACCGGCTCCGGGTGGGTGCCCGGGTCGGAGGAGATCACGGTCGGCTCGGCCAGCCACGGGGCCAGCTTCGAGGCCTTCGCGAACTTGGAGGAGAACTCGCCGAAGGTGAGGTGCTGCGACTTCTGCTCGATGAGCCCGTGGGTCGCGACGTCCCAGAAGGCGGTGGAGCCGCCGTTGCCCAGGATCACCTCGTAGCCCTCGGGGAGCGAGAAGAGGTCACGGATGCCGCTCCGCACCTCGCCGACCAGGTTCTTGACCGGAGCCTGGCGGTGGGACGTGCCGAGGAGAGAGGTGCCGGTGGCGGCCAGGGCGTCCAGCGCCTCCGTACGCACCTTGGAGGGGCCCGCGCCGAAACGGCCGTCGGCGGGCTTGATGTCAGCGGGAATCTGGATATCAGCCACGAGGCGGAGAGTATCGGGTCGGGAAGGGCCCGGTCGCCGGATGTCCGCCCGATGAGACGAGCACTGAGACATCCTGGGCTTGTGGGAAGACACGAGCAGGACACGTCCGGACTGGCCGCCGACCTCCGCGCGGCGGTCGCCGGGGAGGTCGACTTCTCCGTCACCGCACGGGCGCTGACCACCATGGACGCATCCAACTACCGCCGTGTTCCGGCCGGTACGGTCGCCCCGCGCGACGCCGACGACCTCGCGGCCGTCCTGGAGGTGTGCCGCGCCCATGGCGCCACGCCGGTCGTCGCGCGGGGAGCCGGGACCTCGATCGGCGGCCAGGCGACCGGCACCGGCGTCGTGCTCGACCTCACACGCCACATGGGCGGGATCGTCTCCCTGGACCCGGAGACCCGGACGGCCGTCGTCGGGCCGGGGCTCGTCCTCGACCGGCTGCGGGCGGCGGCACGCCCGCACGGCCTGACCTTCGGCCCCGATCCGTCCACGCACAGCCGCTGCACCCTCGGCGGCATGATCGGCAACAACGCCTGCGGGGCGCACTCCGTCGCCTGGGGGACCACGGCCGACAACGTGCGCTCGCTGGACGTGATGACCTACCGCGGCGCGAAGTTGACGCTGGGGCCGGACGGGCGCGGCGCCCCCGCCGGACTCCTCGACCTCGTCGACCGCGACCTCGCCCTCCTGCGGACCGGCTACCCCACCGGCCTGCCGCGCCGCATCTCCGGCTACGCCCTGGACGCGCTGCTCCCGGAGCGGGGCGTGGACGTGGCCCGGTCGTTCTGCGGCAGCGAGGGCACGCTCGGGGTGGTGACGCGGGCGACGGTCCGGCTCGTACCGCTGCCGGCCGCACCGGTGCTCGTGGTGCTGGGGTACGCGGACGAGGGCGCGGCGGCGGACGCGGCGGCGGGGCTCCTGCCCTTCGGGCCGCTGACCGTCGAGGGGATGGCGGCCGACCTCGTACGCGGCGCCGCCGGGCTGCCCCGCGGTGCGGCCTGGCTGTTCTGCGAGGTCGACGGGGAGGGCGCCGCCCGGAGGCTGGTCCGGGCGGCCGACGCGATCGACTCCGTCGTGGTGAGCGACCCGGCCGGACAGCGGGCGCTGTGGCGGATCCGCGAGGACGCGGCGGGCACGGCGACCAGGACCCCCGGCGGCGGGGAGGCCTGGCCGGGATGGGAGGACTGCGCGGTGCCGCCGGCGCGGCTCGGGGCGTACCTGCGCGAGTTCCGTGCGCTGCTCGCCGGGTTCGGCCTCCGGGGGGTTCCGTACGGGCACTTCGGCGACGGCTGCGTCCACGTCCGGATCGACTTCGACCTGTGGACGGAGCGGGGGGTACGGGACTTCCGGCGCTTCTCGGAGGAGGTCGCCGACCTGGTGGTCGCGCACGGGGGGTCGCTCTCCGGGGAGCACGGCGACGGGCAGGCGCGGGCCGAGCTGCTGCCGAGGATGTACGGGGAGGAGCTCGTCGCCCTGTTCGGCGCGGTCAAGGACGTGTGGGACCCGGACGGCGGGCTCAACCCGGGGATGCTGGTCCGCCCGCGTCCGCTCGACGAGGGGCTGCGGTTCACCGGGCTGCCGCTGGTGGGGCTGGGAAGGGCCGCAGCCCGTTGCGTGGGCGTGGCCAAGTGCCGCGTGGAGGGGCCGAGTTCGGGCCCCGGTGTGATGTGTCCGTCGTTCCGGGCGACGGGGGAGGAGAAGCACTCGACGCGGGGCCGGGCGCGGCTGCTCCACGAGATGGCGCTCGGCGAGGTGGTCACGGGCGGCCCGCGCGCGGAGGAGGTGCGGGACGCGCTGGACCTGTGCCTGTCCTGCAAGGGGTGCCGCAGTGACTGCCCGGTGGGGGTCGACATGGCCGCGTACAAGGCGGAGTTCCTCGACCTGCACTACGCGGGACCGCTCGGGTTCCTGCGCAGGCCGCGCTCGCACTGGACGATGGGCAGGCTGCCGCACTGGCTGGACCTGTTCGGACGGGGCCTGAACGCCGGGATGAGGCTGCCGTTCGCGGCGCGCCTCGCGGGGGTGACGCCGGAGCGGACGATGCCGAGGGTGGCGGCCAGGACGTTCACGTCGTGGTTCACCGAGCGGGGCTCGACCCGGCCGGCGGACGTGACGCTGTGGCCGGACACGTTCACGGACCACCTGACACCGGAGGTGGGGCAGGCGGCGCTGCACACCCACCCGGGAGTCACCTACCGCCCACTGCCGGACGCCCCACCACTGCCGGTGGTACTGGCC
>NZ_RDBH01000114.1:52402-61879 GCF_008042145.1 Streptomyces sp. adm13(2018) | reverse complement strand
CGCCCAAGGAGCCCCGTGATGGTTCTCCGTATCGGCAACGCCTCCGGCTTCTACGGCGACCGGTTCGACGCCGTCCGCGAGATGCTCACCGGCGGCGGGACCGAGGGGGCCGTCGACGTCCTCACCGGTGACTACCTGGCCGAACTGACCATGCTCATCCTCGGCCGGGACCAGCTCAAGGACCCGGCCGCCGGGTACGCCAAAACCTTCCTGCGGCAGATGGAGGAGGGCCTCGGGCTCGCGCACGACCGCGGTATCCGGATCGTCGCCAACGCCGGCGGTCTCAACCCCGCCGGGCTCGCCGACGCCCTGCGCACCCTCGCCGCCAAGCTCGGCCTGCCCACGCGGGTCGCGCACGTGGAGGGCGACCGGCTGCCCGCCGTGGACGGCGCGCTCGCCGCCAACGCCTACCTCGGCGGCGCCGGCATCGCCGCCTGCCTCACGGCCGGCGCCGACGTCGTCGTCACCGGCCGGGTCACCGACGCCGCCCTCGTCACCGGGCCCGCGCAGTGGCACTTCGGCTGGGGGCCCGAGGAGTACGACCGGCTCGCGGGCGCGGTCGTCGCCGGGCACGTCCTCGAATGCGGCACCCAGGCCACCGGCGGCAACTACGCCTTCTTCCGCGCCCACGACCCGGCGCTGCTCCGCCGCCCCGGCTTCCCGCTGGCGGAACTCCACGAGGACGGCAGCGCCGTCATCACCAAGCACCCCGGCACCGGCGGCCTCGTCGACGTCGGAACGGTCACCGCCCAGCTCCTGTACGAGACGGCCGGCGCCCGCTACCCCGGGCCGGACGTCACCGCCCGCCTCGACACCGTCCGGCTCACCCAGGAGGGGCCCGACCGGGTCCGGATCGACGGGGTGCGGGGCGAGGCCCCGCCCCCGACGCTCAAGGTCGGCCTCAGCCGGCTCGGCGGCTTCCGCAACGAGGTCGTGTTCGTCCTGACCGGGCTCGACATCGAGGAGAAGGCCGCCCTCGTCCGCGGCCAGGTCGAGGACGCCCTCGCCGGGGCACGGCCCCGCGAGGTCCGCTGGGAACTCGTCCGCACCGACCGGCCGGACGCCGACACCGAGGAGACCGCGAGCGCCCTCCTCCGGCTCGTCGTCCGGGACCCGGCGCCCGAGGCCGTCGGCCGCGCGCTCACCGGCGCCGCCGTGGAACTCGCCCTCGGCAGCTACCCCGGCTTCCACGTCACCGCGCCGCCCGGGAAGGGCGCCCCCTACGGGGTCTTCGAGAGCGCGTACGTACCGGCCGCCGACGTCCCGCACACGGCCGTGCTCCCGGACGGGACCCGAGTCCCCGTCCCCGTACCGCCGCGGACCCGGGAGCCGGAGGCCGTTCCGGAGCCGGCGCTCCCCGAGCCGCTCCCGCCGGGGCCCACCCGGCGCGTCCCCCTCGGCCGGATCGCCGGCGCCCGCAGCGGCGACAAGGGCGGCGACGCCAACGTCGGCGTCTGGGTCCGGACGGAGGAGGAGTGGCGCTGGCTCGCACACGCCCTCACCGTCGACCACGTGCGCGAACTCCTGCCGGAAACGGCGGACTTGACGATCACCCGGCACGTCCTCCCGCGGCTGCGCGCGCTCAACTTCACCTTTGCCGGGATCCTCGGCGAGGGCGTCGCCTCGCAGGCCCGCTTCGACCCCCAGGCCAAGGCCCTCGGCGAGTGGCTCCGCTCCCGCGCGACAGACATCCCGGAGGGACTCCTGTGACCGTCCTCGCCTCCGCCCTCGACACCGGCGGATCCGACTACCGGGCCCACCGCGCCGCCATGCTCGACAAGCTCACCGCCCTCGACGCCGAGCACGCCAAGGCGCTCGCGGGCGGCGGCGAGAAGTACGTCGCGCGGCACCGCAAGCGCGGCAAGATGCTCGCCCGCGAGCGGATCGAACTGCTCGTCGACCCGGACAGCCCCTTCCTCGAACTGTCGCCGCTCGCCGCCTGGGGCAGCGACTACACGGTCGGCGCCTCCCTGATCACCGGCATCGGGGTCGTCGAGGGCGTCGAGTGCCTCATCACCGCCAACGACCCGACCGTGCGCGGCGGCGCCTCCAACCCCTGGACGTTGAAGAAGGCCCTGCGGGCCAACGAGGTCGCGTTCGCCAACCGGCTGCCCGTGATCTCGCTCGTCGAGTCCGGCGGCGCCGACCTCCCGTCCCAGAAGGAGATCTTCATCCCCGGCGGGGCGCTCTTCCGCGACCTCACCCGGCTCTCCGCCGCCGGCATCCCGACGATCGCGGTCGTCTTCGGCAACTCGACCGCCGGCGGAGCCTACGTCCCCGGCATGTCCGACCACGCCGTGATGATCAAGGAGCGGTCGAAGGTGTTCCTCGGCGGCCCGCCGCTGGTGAAGATGGCGACGGGGGAGGAGAGCGACGACGAGTCCCTCGGCGGCGCCGAGATGCACGCCCGGACCTCCGGGCTCGCCGACCACTACGCCGTCGACGAGGCCGACGCGCTCCGCCAGGCCCGCCGGATCGTCGCCCGCCTCAACCACCGCAAGGCGCACCCCGATCCGGGCCTCGCGGAACCCCCGAAGCACGACGGGGACGAACTCCTCGGCATCGTGCCCGGGGACCTCAAGACCCCGTTCGACCCGCGCGAGGTGATCGCCCGGATCGTCGACGGCTCCGACTTCGACGAGTTCAAGCCGCTGTACGGGCCGAGCCTGGTCACGGGCTGGGCGAGCCTGCACGGCTACCCGGTCGGCGTCCTCGCGAACGCGCAGGGCGTCCTCTTCGGCCCGGAGTCGCAGAAGGCCGCGCAGTTCATCCAGCTCGCCAACCAGCGCGACATCCCCCTCGTCTTCCTCCACAACACCACCGGCTACATGGTCGGCAAGGAGTACGAGCAGGGCGGGATCATCAAGCACGGCGCGATGATGATCAACGCCGTGTCGAACTCCCGCGTCCCCCACCTGTCCGTCCTCATGGGGGCGAGCTACGGCGCCGGGCACTACGGCATGTGCGGCCGGGCCTACGACCCGCGCTTCCTCTTCGCCTGGCCGAGCGCCAAGTCCGCCGTCATGGGCCCGCAGCAGCTCGCCGGCGTCCTCTCCATCGTGGCGCGGGCGAGCGCCGAGGCGAAGGGGCAGCCGTACGACGACGAGGCCGACGCCGGCCTCCGGGCGCTCGTCGAGGCGCAGATCGAGTCCGAGTCCCTGCCGATGTTCCTCTCCGGCCGGCTCTACGACGACGGGGTCATCGACCCCCGCGACACCCGCACGGTCCTCGGGCTGTGCCTCTCCGCGATCCACACGGCACCGGTCGAGGGCGCGCGCGGCGGCTTCGGCGTCTTCCGAATGTGAGGCCCCTCCCGATGACCCCGACCACTCCGCCGACCACTCCGCCGACCACTGAGGTGGCCACCGCGCCGACCACTCCGCAGGCCACCGCCCCGGCCACCGCGGCGGCCCCGGTGATCGGCTCCGTCCTCGTCGCGAACCGGGGCGAGATCGCCTGCCGGGTCTTCCGCACCTGCCGCGAACTGGGCATCGCCACCGTCGCCGTGTACTCCGACGCCGATGCCGACGCCCTGCACGTACGGGAGGCGGACACGGCGGTACGGCTGCCGGGGGCGACACCCGCGGAGACGTACCTGCGCGGCGACCTCGTGGTCGAGGCGGCGCTCGCCGCGGGCGCGGACGCCGTCCACCCCGGCTACGGCTTCCTCTCCGAGAACGCCGACTTCGCCCGGCGGGTGACCGGGGCGGGCCTCGTCTGGATCGGTCCGCCGCCCGAGGCGATCGAGGCGATGGCCTCCAAGACCCGCGCCAAGGAACTCCTCGGCATCGCCCCCCTGACCGACGTCACCGAGGACGACCTGCCCGTCCTGGTGAAGGCGGCGGCGGGCGGCGGCGGCCGCGGCATGCGGATCGTCAGGGAACTCGGCCTGCTGGCCGAGGAGATGGCGGCCGCCTCCGCCGAGGCGCTCAGCGCGTTCGGCGACGGCGAGGTGTTCGTCGAGCCGTACGTCGAGAACGGGCGGCACGTCGAGGTCCAGCTCCTCTGCGACACCCACGGCACCGCCTGGGCGCTCGGCACCCGCGACTGCTCACTCCAGCGGCGCCACCAGAAGGTCGTCGAGGAGGCCCCGGCCCCCGGCCTGCCCGCCGCACTCGAAGCGTCCCTCCTGGACACGGCCGTCCGGGCGGCGAAGGCCGTCGGCTACGTCGGCGCCGGCACCGTCGAGTTCCTGGTGGCCGGCGGTCGTGCCCAGTTCCTGGAGATGAACACCCGCCTCCAGGTCGAACACCCCGTGACCGAGGAGGTGTTCGGCGTCGACTTGGTCGCCCTCCAGCTCGCCGTCGCCGAGGGCCGAGCCCTGCCGCCCGAGCCGCCGGCCCCGCGCGGCCACGCGATCGAGGCGCGGCTGTACGCGGAGGATCCGGCACGCGGCTGGGCCCCGCAGACGGGCGTCCTGCACCGCTTCGAACTGCCCCGCGAGGGCGGCGCCGTGCCCCGCGAGGGTGGTGTCCGGCCCCGCGAGGGCGGCGTCCGGCTCGACACCGGGTACGTCTCCGGGGACGCCGTCGGGGTCCACTACGACGCCATGCTCGCCAAGGTGATCGTCCACGCCCCCACCCGCGCCGAGGCGGTCCGCAGACTGGCCCACGCCCTGGACCGGGCGCGGATCCACGGCCCCGTCACCAACCGTGACCTGCTCGTCGCCTCCCTCCGGCACGCCGAGTTCGGCGACCCGGGACTCCTGGACACCGGCTTCTACGACCGGAACGGCGACGCGCTGACGCAGCCCCGGCCCGGTGCGGAGTACGCCGCCGCCGCGGCCGCCCTGGCCGAGGCCGCCGGGCGCCGGGGCCGCTTCGGCGGGGGCTGGCGGAACCTGCGCTCCCAGGACGAGACGCGGACCTACGGGGACCACGAGGTCCGCTACCGGCCGACCCGGGACGGCGGGTACGAGGTCACCGCCCCCGAAGGCGTCCGCGTCGTGTCGGCCGTCCCCGATCGCGTACGCCTCGAAGTCGGCGGGGTCGTACGGGACTTCGCTGTCGCGGCGTACGGGGACGGCGTCGTGCACGCCGGCCCGCACCGGCTCGACGTCCGCCCCCGCTTCACCGACCCCCGCGAGCAGACGGCCCCCGGGTCGCTGCTCGCCCCCATGCCCGGCACCGTCGTCCGCGTCGCCGACGGCCTCGCCGTGGGCGATCCGGTCACCGCCGGGCAGCCCCTCCTCTGGCTGGAGGCGATGAAGATGGAGCACCGCGTCATCGCCCCCGCCTCCGGCACGCTCACCGCGCTCCACGCCGCCCCCGGCCGCCAGGTCGAGGTAGGCGCCCTGCTCGCCGTCGTCTCGGACGACGCCACGACCGAAGCAGCACAGGAGGACCAGACCGTATGAGCACCATGATCGAGAGCGAAGAGCTCACCGCGCTCCGCGCCGCCGTCTCCGCGCTCGGCCACCGGCACGGCCCCGGCTTCGACCGGGCCGAACTGTGGGCGGAGGCCGGCAAGCTCGGCTATCTGGGCGTGAACCTGCCCGAGGAGTACGGCGGCGGGGGCGGCGGCATAGCGGAACTGTCCGTCGTCCTGGAGGAGGCCGGCGCCGCCGGGGCGCCGCTCCTGATGATGATCGTCTCGCCCGCGATCTGCGGCACGGTCATCGCCCGCTTCGGCACCGAGGAGCAGAAGCGGGCCTGGCTGCCGGGCCTGGCGGACGGCTCGCGGACGATGGCGTTCGGCATCACGGAGCCCGACGCCGGTTCGAACTCGCACCGGATCACCACGACCGCGACCCGTACGGAGGAGGGGTGGGTCCTCAACGGCCGCAAGGTGTTCGTGTCGGGCGTCGACATCGCCGACGCGACCCTCATCGTGGGCCGCACCTCGGACGCCCGCACGGGCAGTCTGAAGCCCTGTCTCTTCATCGTGCCGAGGGACACCCCCGGCTTCCGGCGGCAGCACATCGAGATGGAACTCGACGCGCAGGAGTGGCAGTTCGAGCTGTCCCTCGACGACGTGCACCTGCCGGCCGACGCGCTGGTCGGCGACGAGGACGCCGGTCTGCTCCAGCTCTTCGCGGGCCTGAACCCGGAGCGGATCATGACGGCCGCGTTCGCGATCGGCATGGGCCGCTACGCGCTGGCGCGTGCCGTGACGTACGCGAAGGAGCGCCAGGTCTGGAAGGCGCCGATCGGCGCGCACCAGGCGATCGCGCATCCGCTCGCCCAGGCGCACATCGAGCTGGAGCTGGCCCGCCTGATGATGGCGAAGGCGGCGCAGCTCTACGACGCGGGGGACGACATGGGGGCGGGCGAGGCCGCCAACATGGCGAAGTACGCGGCGGCGGAGGCCTGCGTGAAGGCCGTCGACCAGGCCGTCCACACCCTGGGGGGGAACGGCCTGACCAAGGAGTTCGGCCTGGCCCGGCTGGTCACGGCGGCGCGAGTGGCCCGGATCGCCCCGGTGAGCCGGGAGATGATCCTCAACTACGTCTCGCACCAGACGCTGGGGCTGCCCAAGTCGTACTGAGGGGGCGGTGGGCCCGCGGCCGAGGCGTGGGCCCACCGCACCGGCGTCAGCTGATGTGGTCGTACTTCCAGCCCGTCGCCACCTTGACGCGCGGGCCGAACGTGGCGGTGCCGCTGAGGCCGGTGGCCGGGTAGCGGTAGACGTCGCCGCCCTCGGTGACGGCGACCAGGTCGGCCCGCCCGTCGCCGTTCATGTCGCCGGGCGCGGCCAGGTACGCGTACCCGGCCCAGCCCGCGCCGATCAGCACGCGCGGGGCGAACGGCGTGGTGGCCGAGCCGGTGCCCGGGTGCACGTACAGGCGGCCGTCGTAGCGGGAGACCAGGTCGGGCCGGCCGTCGCCGGTGACGTCCCCGGTGCCGACCAGCAGGTCCGTCTTCCAGCCGGTGGCGATCTTCACGGCGGCGCCGACGCGGGTCGGCGTCTCGTACTTCACGCCGGGGTGGAGGAAGAGGGTGCCCCAGGAGTCCAGGCCGATGACGTCGGTCGGGCCGTCGCCGGTGACGTCCCCGATCGAGATCCGTGCGGCGTAGTCGCGGAACGCCGGGTTGCTGGAGACCTGGTAGCCCTCGTCGCCCCACAGGCCGGCGTTGTTGGCGGTCAGCAGGGTGGCCCGGTCGTTCATGTTCATTGCGTGGACGCTGGACGTCCCCCAGCGGTAGGCGTACTCGCCGGCCGCGCCCTTCTGCTTGCGCGCGGTGAACGTGCCGTCGGAGAGCGTTCCGTACTCGAAGGCGGTGCCGGCGCGGTCGACGACGAACAGGCCGTGCTTGCCGTAGGCGGGCACGCCGCCCTGTCCGAGGTAGTACGAGAGGTTCTGGCCGCCGCCGCCGTAGTACGTCCGCGCCCCGAACGTGCCGTTGCCGGTGGAGAGGTAGCGGTAGAACACGCCGCTGTGGGTGCGGGCCAGCAGGTCGGCCCTGCCGTCGCCGTTCAGGTCGTCGGCGCCGATGATCTGGGTGTACGCGTTCCAGCCGCCGCCGATCCGGACGCGGGTCTTGAACGGGACGGTGGCGGAGCCGGTGCCCTGGTAGTAGTAGAGGTCGCCCTTCGGCGTCCGGGCGACCACGTCGGCGATCGCGTCGCCGTTCAGGTCGTTGGTGCCGACGAGTTGGTCGTAGGCCTGCCAGCCCTCGCCGACCTTGACGCGCGTCGCGAACGGGCCGCCGTTATAGACCGTGCCCCTTCCGGCGTACAGGTAGAGCGTGCCGGACGGGGTACGGGCCAGCAGGTCCTGCCGCCCGTCCTTGGTCAGGTCGCCGGGGGCCAGGACCTTGTTGTAGATGTGCCAGCCGTTGCCCTGCCAGACGAGCCCGGCGTCGGTGGCCGTGGGGCTCTTGGTGGCGTGCAGCCGGAGCGTGCCGTCGGAGCGGAGCGTCAGCAGCTCCGGTGCGTCGGTGCCCCACAGGTTGTCCGCCGGAAGAACCTCCGTGGCGATGGTGCCGTCGAGGTCGTCGGCGCCGATCGCGAACGGCGCGCTGGTGCCGGTCTTCGACAGGGATATCCGCAGCTCGCCGGTGGCGGCGGACCGGTAGACCCGGTCACTGCGGCCGTCGCCGTCCCGGTCGAAACGGGGCTTGGCGGGGGTCGCGACGGTGGCCGCGTCCGCGGTCGGCGAGGTGGGACCGACGGACAGCAGACCCACGCCGAGCGCGAGGGCCGCGCAGGCCGCGAGCCGACGGGTGCGACGGCGGGGGTACGTGTGGAGCAAGGTCTCTCCCGGGACGGGCGATGGAAAGGAGGGCGGGGCCTCCGGATCGTAAAGTCCGGGGAAAAAGGAAAGGAAGATCCTCCGCGTACACCCAGATCATCGGCGCCGACGACCTGAACGGCGACGGCAGGGCCCCTCATAACATGCAGGCATGCTTGATTGTTTTACGGGTGGCTGACAAGGTCTCCCCAAGTCGTGCCCCACCGCGCGATCCTGGCGACCGTCTTCCACCACTCCCACCTCTCCCCAGGGGGCTTGCATGGTGTTCCACAGTGAGTACGAAGCCGTCCCGACCGTCTCCCTGCCGATCCATGACGCCGTGCTCGGGCGCGCCGCCGAGCGGGGGGACGCGCCCGCGTTGATCGACGGGGCGGGGGAGTTCACCCTCACCTACGGGCAGGTCGACGCCTTTCACCGGCGAGTGGCCGCCGGGCTCGCGGAGGCCGGGGTGCGGAAGGGGGACGTGCTCGCGCTGCACAGTCCCAACACCGTGCTCTTCCCCATCGCCTTCTACGCCGCCACCCGCGCCGGCGCCGCCGTCACCACCGTGCACCCGCTGGCCACCCCCGAGGAGTTCGCCAAGCAGCTCCGCGACTCCGCCGCGCGGTGGATCGTCACCGTCTCGCCGCTCCTGCCGGCGGCCCGCGCCGCCGCCGAACTCGCGGGCGGCGTCACGGAGATCTTCGTCTGCGACACGGCGCCCGAGGGTGAGGGCGTCCGTTCGCTGAAGGCCTTCCTCGGCTCGACCGGCCCCGTGCCCGAGCCCGCCATCGACCCCGACGAGGACATCGCGGCCCTCCCGTACTCCTCCGGCACCACCGGCGTCCCCAAGGGCGTGATGCTCACCCACACGTCGATCGCCACGAACCTCGCCCAGCTCGACCCGATCATCCCGATGGGACCCGGCGACCGGATTCTGGCGATCCTTCCCTTCTTCCACATCTACGGGCTCACGGCTCTCATGAACGCGCCGCTCCGGCAGGGCGCCACCGTCGTCGTCCTGCCCCGCTTCGAGCTCGACACCTTCCTCGGCGCCATCCAGAAGCACCGCATCAACGGCCTCTACGTCGCCCCGCCGATCGTGCTCGCCCTCGCCAAGCACCCGGCCGTCGCCGACTACGACCTCTCCTCCCTGGAGTACGTCGTCAGCGCCGCCGCCCCGCTCGACGCCGCCCTCGCCGAGGCCTGTTCCGCCCGGCTCGGGCTGCCGCCGG
Organism: Streptomyces sp. adm13(2018); assembly: GCF_008042145.1. Classification (GTDB taxonomy): domain Bacteria; phylum Actinomycetota; class Actinomycetes; order Streptomycetales; family Streptomycetaceae; genus Streptomyces. Next base: position 52,471 of record NZ_RDBH01000114.1, on the reverse strand, counting down.
TCCTCCAGGCGTACGGCATGACCGAACTCTCGCCCGGCACCCACGTCGTCCCCCTCACCGCCCCGAACC
>NZ_RDBH01000114.1:50041-52302 GCF_008042145.1 Streptomyces sp. adm13(2018) | reverse complement strand
GCCCCGAACCCCCCGCCCGGCACCGTCGGCAAGCTGCTGCCCTCCACCGAGATGCGGATCCTGTCCCTCGACGACCCCTCGAAGGACGCGGCGCCCGGCGCGGACGGCGAGGTCGCCATCCGCGGCCCGCAGGTCATGAAGGGGTACCTCGGACGGCCCGACGCCACCGCCGCCATGATCGACGACGAGGGCTGGGTGCACACCGGCGACATCGGCCGGGTCGACGACGACGGCTGGCTGTACGTCGTCGACCGCGTCAAGGAACTCATCAAGTACAAGGGCTTCCAGGTCGCCCCCGCCGAACTGGAGGCGCTGCTCCTCACCCACGAGGGCGTCGCCGACGCCGCCGTCATCGGTGTCATCGACGCCGACGGCACCGAGATCCCCAAGGCCTACGTGGTACGCCAGGCCGCCGCCCCCGGCCTCACCGCCGAGGACGTCATGGCCCACGTCGCCGCCCGGGTCTCCCCGTACAAGAAGGTCCGCGACGTCGAGTTCATCGAGGCCGTGCCCCGGGCAGCGTCCGGGAAGATCCTCCGCCGAGAGCTCCGGGACCGGGACCGAGAACTCCGGGACCGAGAACTCCGGGACCGAGAACTCCGAGACCGAGAACTGAGGGACCGCACATGACCCAGGTCGCCGTCACCGAGGAACGGGGCGTCACCACTCTCGCCCTCGACTCCCCGGCCACCCGCAACGCGCTCTCCGCCGTGCTCGTCACCGAGCTCGCGGACGCGCTCACCGCCTGCGGCAAGGACCCCGCCGTCCGCGCGGTGGTCCTCACCCACACCGGCGGCACGTTCAGCGCGGGCGCCGACCTCAAGGCCCCGCCGAGCCCGTACGCCTTCGTCGACCTCCTCCGGCAGATCGTCGAACTGCCGAAGCCGGTCGTCGCCCACGCCACCGGGCACGTACGGGCCGGCGGCCTCGGGCTGCTCGGCGCCTGCGACATCGTGGTGGCGGCGGAGGCCGCGGACTTCGCGCTCACCGAGGTGCGGATCGGGGTCGCCCCCGCCGTCGTGTCCCTCACCCTCCTCCCCAGGCTGGAGCCCCGGGCCGCGGCCCGCCACTACCTGACCGGCGAACGGTTCGGGGTGCCGGAGGCGATCGCCATGGGGCTCGTCACCGACCGCGACGACGCCCTGCCCGGCATCCTCGACGCCCTCCGCGCCGCCTCCCCGCAGGGCCTGCGCGAGGCGAAGCGGCTGGTCACCGCTAGAGTCCTGGAGACCTTCGAACGTGACGCGGAGGACCTGGTGCAGAGGTCGGCCACGCTCTTCGCCTCCCCCGAGGCGCGCGAGGGGATGACGGCCTTCCTCGAACGACGGGACCCCGCATGGCGGCTGTGACCGCACCCAAGCAGGACAGGAGCCGCGCCACCCGGCAGCGGCTCCTGGAGGCGGCCGTGTCCTGCCTGGCCGAACACGGCTGGGCGGGCTCCACGGTCGCCGTCGTCGCGGAACGCGCAGGCGTCTCCAGGGGTGCCGCGCAGCACCACTTCCCGACCCGCGAGGACCTCTTCACCGCCGCCGTCGAGTACGTCGCCGAGGAGCGCTCGCACGCGCTGCGGGACCTCCCCTCCCGCGACCGGTACGAGGCCGTCGCCGCGCTCGTCGACCTCTTCACCGGGCCCCTCTTCCGGGCCGCGCTCCACCTGTGGGTCGCCGCCTCCGGAGAGGACCAGCTCCGCGCGCGCGTGACCGAGCTGGAGGCCCGCGTCGGCCGCGAGTCCCACCGCATCGCCGTCGAGGTGCTGGGCGCCGACGAGTCCCGCCCCGGCGTCCGCGAGACCGTCCAGGGCCTCCTGGACATGGCCCGCGGCCTCGGCCTCGCCACCCTCCTGACGGACGACCGCGCCCGCCGCGACCGCGTGGTCGCCCAGTGGGCCCGCCTGCTGGACGGGGCGCTGGCCTAGGCCGTCTCTTCCGGATCCTGCCTGACCCGCGCCGCCCGGCACCGCACCTCGCCGCGTTGTCGAGGCACCCGGGTACGTCCCGTACGCGGGTACCTCTCCGCCGTGCGATGCACGGCACCGGACGACGCGGGCCTGACCGGCGAGATCCGGAAGAGACGGCCTAGGCCAGCGCCCCGTCCAGCAGGCGGGCCCACTGGGCGACCACGCGGTCGCGGCGGGCGCGGTCGTCCGTCAGGAGGGTGGCGAGGCCGAGGCCGCGGGCCATGTCCAGGAGGCCCTGGACGGTCTCGCGGACGCCGGGGCGGGACTCGTCGGCGCCCAGCACCTCGACGGCGATGCGGTGGGA
>NZ_RDBH01000114.1:12334-49941 GCF_008042145.1 Streptomyces sp. adm13(2018) | reverse complement strand
GCAGTACTCTGGTCGCATGCCTACGCTCGTACGCCGTCGCCACGTGGACCTCCTCCGCGTCACGACCATGAGCTGTCGCCGCTCCGCCTGACCCTCCCGGGGCACCACCACAGCCCCCCACGGGTCCCTCGTTCAGAGCCCAAGCCGACCGGCACCCGTGGCCCCCGCCCCATCCTCGGCGGCCGCCCCGGGCACCCGTAGACCCCGCGGACGCACCCATGACACGCAGCTCGTACTCCTCGCAGCTCCCCATCGTCGACCTCTCCGCCGCAGACCGCGACCCGCAGGCCCGGCGGCTGCTCCACGCCCAGCTCCACTCGGCCGCCCACGACGTCGGGTTCTTCCAGCTGATCGGACACGGGGTCACCGAGGCCGAGACGCGGGCCCTGACCTCCGCCATGCGCGCCTTCTTCGCCCTGCCCGAGGCCGACCGCGTCGCCCTCGACAACATCAACTCGCCGCACTTCCGCGGCTACACGCGCATCGGCGACGAACGCACCGCCGGCGCCCGCGACTGGCGCGACCAGCTCGACATCGGCGCCGAACGCCCCGCCCGGCTGCCCGGACCCTGGGAAGCCCCGTACTGGTGGCTCGAAGGCCCCAACCAGTGGCCCGAGGCCCTCCCCGAGCTGCGCACCGCCGCCCTGCACTGGATCGAGCGGCTCAGCGGGGTCGCCGAGCGGCTCCTGCGGGAACTGCTCGTCTCGATCGGCGCGCCCCAGGACTTCTACGACGACATCTTCGGCCCGCGCGCCCACCCCCACCTCAAGCTGGTGCGCTACCCCGGCAGCAGCGGCGAGGGCGACGACCAGGGCGTCGGCGCGCACAAGGACTACGGCTTCCTCACCCTGCTCCTCCAGGACCAGGTGGGCGGGCTCCAGGTGCAGCGCGAGGACGGGGACTTCCACGATGTGCCGCCGCTGCCCGGCGCGTTCGTCGTGAACCTCGGCGAACTGCTCGAAGTGGCGACGAACGGCTACCTGCTCGCCACCAACCACCGGGTGGTCTCGCCGCCCGGGGCGACCGAGCGCTACTCGGTGCCGTTCTTCTACAACCCACGGCTCGACGCCCGGATCAGCCCGCTGACCTTCCCGTACGCGGAGACCGCGCCCGGCGTCACGGCCGACCCGGCCAACCCGCTGTTCGCCGAGTACGGGCGCAACGAGCTCAAGGGCAAGCTGCGGGCCCACCCGCTGACGACGGCCCGCCACCACGCGGACCTCCTGCTGCACCCGGAGTCCCAGCCGGCGCTGTCGGTCTAGCGCCGCGCCCGCCGGTCCGGGCCCCGCCGGTTCGGGCCCCGCCGGTCCGGCCCCGCTTCACCGCGGCGAACCGGCCCCGCCCCCACCASAKCGCGACCCCGCCGCGACCGTCCCGACTGTGCGGGTCGGACCGTCCCGGCGGGGTCGCGTTCTGGTGCGGCGGGATCAGCCCGCGATGTCGCCGTAGCCCTCGATCTCGCGCGGGTCGCGCTGGCCCGGCCCGGTGTAGCGGGCGGACGGGCGGACCAGGCGGCCGGTGCGCTTCTGCTCCAGGATGTGCGCCGACCAGCCGGCCGTACGCGCGCACGTGAACATCGACGTGAACATGTGCGCCGGGACCTCGGCGAAGTCCAGGACGATGGCCGCCCAGAACTCGACGTTCGTCGCCAGGACGCGGTCGGGGCGCCGGTTGTGCAGCTCCTCCAGGGCGGCCTTCTCCAGCGCCGCGGCCACCTCGTAGCGCGGGGCGTCCAGCTCCTTGGCCGTCCGCCGCAGCACGCGCGCGCGGGGGTCCTCGGCGCGGTAGACGCGGTGGCCGAAGCCCATGAGGCGCTCGCCCTTGTCGAGGGCCTGCTTCACGTACGCGGTGGCGTCGCCGGTCCGCTCGATCTCCTCGATCATGCCGAGGACGCGGGACGGCGCGCCGCCGTGCAGCGGGCCGGACATGGCGCCGACGGCGCCGGAGAGCGAGGCGGCCACGTCGGCGCCGGTGGAGGCGATGACGCGCGCGGTGAACGTGGAGGCGTTCATGCCGTGCTCGGCGGCCGAGGTCCAGTAGGCGTCGACGGCCTTGACGTGCTTCGGGTCCGGCTCGCCGCGCCAGCGGATCATGAAGCGCTCGACGACGGACTCGGCCTTGTCGATCTCGCTCTGCGGGACCATGGGCAGGCCCTGGCCGCGGGCGGACTGGGCGACGTACGAGAGCGCCATGACGGCGGCGCGGGCGAGGTCGTCGCGGGCCTGCTCGGCGGAGATGTCGAGGAGCGGCTTGAGGCCCCACACGGGCGCGAGCATCGCGAGGGCGGACTGCACGTCGACGCGGATGTCACCGGAGTGCACGGGGATGGGGAACGGTTCGGCGGCGGGCAGGCCGGGGTTGAAGGCGCCGTCGACGAGCAGACCCCAGACGTTGCCGAACGAGACGTGGCCGACGAGGTCCTCGATGTCGACGCCGCGGTAGCGGAGGGCGCCGCCCTCCTTGTCGGGTTCGGCGATCTCCGTCTCGAACGCGACGACTCCCTCGAGCCCGGGTACGAAGTCGGACATCAGGCGGCTCCTCTATCGATGATCGATCAATCGAGTGGTGGGCGATCGTGGGGATTCAACAGTCGTCCAGCCCAAGAGTCTGTACGGTTCCGATGATGCGGGGAAGCGTGACATCCGGCACACTCCACCGATCCGGCGAGGAAGGATTGGCGTCACGCCGTGCCGGGCAGACTGGGCCGCTGCGGCAGGATGACCCTGTGACCGATCCCGTGAACGACGCCCCGGATCCCGCGGACATGCGCGAGCAGTACCGCACCGACGAGCTGTCGACCGCCGACCTCGCGCCCGAACCGATCGCGCAGTTCACCCGCTGGTTCAAGGACACCGCCGCGAACCCGGCGATCCACGAGCCGAACGCGATGGTCGTCTCCACGGCCGCCGCCGACGGCCGCCCGTCCTCGCGCACGGTGCTCCTGAAGCACTACGACCGGGCCGGCTTCGTCTTCTTCACCAACTACGACTCCCGCAAGGGCCGGGAGCTGGCGGCCAACCCGTACGCCGCGCTGCTCTTCCCCTGGCACCCGCTGGCCCGCCAGGTCGTCGTCACGGGCCGGGCCGAGCGCATCGGCCGCGACGAGACCGTCGCCTACTTCAGGACCCGCCCGCACGGCTCCCAGCTCGGCGCCTGGGCGAGCCCCCAGTCCTCGGTGATCGCCTCCCGCGAGGAACTCCTCGCCCGCTACGAGGAACTGGCCGCCCGCTACCCCGGCGACACACAGGTCCCGGTCCCGCCGGAGTGGGGCGGCATCCGGGTCGTCCCGGACGCGGTCGAGTTCTGGCAGGGGCACGAGAACCGGCTCCACGACCGGCTGCGGTACGTCCGCGCGGGCAGCCCCGAGGACACCGGCGGCCCGGCCGCCGGAGGGGACCCGGACGGCGGTACGTGGCGGGTGGAGCGGCTCGCGCCCTGAGCGCCGCCCCGGCGCCCTGACCGGCGCACATGCCGCTGGCGTACCCGCACCGGTCCCCGCGCCGGCCTCGGCCCCGGTGCCCGTGTGCGCGTGCGTTTCCGCGGTGCAACGATTTCCGTGAAGGTGCTGTGCTCTGCGTCACGTTCCAGTTGAATGGCGGAAGTATGGGGGGTGCCGGGATGAGTGCTTTCACGGGGTCCGCGAGCGCGACCGCCTCCGTTCCCGGAGCGGGGGCCGATCTGCTGGCCGCACTGCTCGACGGGATGGACGCGGCGCTCTGCGCGTTCGACGCCGACGGGACGGTCACGCACTGGAACCGCGAGGCCGAGCGGATCCTCGGCTGGTCCGCCGCGGAGGCGGTAGGGCGGCGCGGGTTCGAGGGCTGGGCGGCGCGCAGCGCCGACGCCGAGGACATCCTGCGGCGGCTGATGGGGGTCATGAAGGGCCCCGGCCGGCAGGTCCACGAGCTGGCGCTGCTCCGCAAGGACGGCGGCCGGGTGCTCGTGCGCAGCCAGGCCGCCGGGGTCCGCGGCGCGGACGGCGCTCCGGCCGGGGTGTACTGCGCGTTCAGCGAGGTCCACGTCCAGCTCGACCTGGAACGGTCGGTCGCCCTCAGCGAGGCGCTGTTCGAGGACGCGTCCTGGGGGGTCGTCCTGGTCGACGCCGACCTGCGGCCCGCCATGGTCAACGGCCACGCGGCCCGCGCGTTCGGCACCGGGCGCACGGCCCTGCTCGGACGGCCGCTGGGCGATGTCGTCGTGCACGGCGCGGAGGAGCTGGAGGCGGCGATCCAGCACGTCCTCGCGGAGGGCACGCCGCCCGCGCCGGCCGAGGTGTGGGTGACGCTGCGGAACTCCGGGGAGGAGGAGCGGCGGCGGTGCTGGCGCAGCGGCTTCCTGCTGCTGTCCTCGCCGATGGCGGAGGAGCCGGTGCCGCTGGGCGTGGCCTGGCTGTTCCAGGACGTGACGGAGGAGCGGCTCGCGGCGCGCGAGGCGGACCGGCTGAGGTTCCGGTGGAGCCAGCTGCACCGGGCGGGGGCGGCGGCCGCGGAGTGCGAGGACCCGGCGGAGGCGGTCGCGGTGCTGCTCGACTTCGCGCTCGCCGGGTTCGCGGACCACGCGCTGGTCGACCGGGTCGCGGGCGAGCGGCGGCTGACCCGGGCCCTGACGACCCCCGCGGCGGCGGCAGGCCCGGTGTCGCCGGTGGTGGGCGGCGGCATACCCCTGCGGTACGGACCGAGGCATCCGGCGCTCCAGGCCTGGGACCGGGTGGGCACGGTCCGCGCGAGCGCCGGGCGCACGGCGGAGGTGTGGGCGGAGGCCCACCAGTGGCCGTCGGACGCGGCGCACGCGGTCTGCGTGACCCTGCGCTCCCGGGGCCGCACGCTCGGCGTGGTCACCTTCCTGCGCGCGGCGTGCCGCCGCCCGTTCGAGCGGGAGGACGCGGTCTTCGCGGAGGCGGTGGCCACGCGGGTGGCGGCGTCACTGGACCTGGGGGAGCGGGGCTAGGCGGGGCCGGGGCCCGTATACGAACGATGACGGAGTACGGCGACCGGATCTTCTACCGGCACTGATCGCGGACCGGCGCCGGTCTCGCACCGGCGCCGACCGCACGGGGCCCCGGGCCGCGGAGGAAGCGCCCGGGCCACGGCCGTACGTACGGCGTCGGGCCGGGGGGGCGGTCGTACGGAACCCGGCCTGGGCGACCGTACGGCCCCGGCCCCGGCGGCCGTACGGCCGTGGCCCGGGCGCTTCCTCCGCGGCCCGGGGCCCCGTGCGGTCGGCGCCGGTGCGAGACCGGCGCCGGTCCGCGATCAGTGCCGGTAGAAGATCCGGTCGCCGTACTCCGTCATCACGCGGCCGTTCCACTCGTGGCCGCCGTCGACGTTCCCGGAGCGCAGCAGCGGGGGCTCGATGCCGCGGCGGACGAGGTCCTCTGCCGCGGCGGCGAGCGTGGCCTGCATGAGGGCGCTGGTGACGACGGTGGAGGCGGGCGCGAAGGGGGCCTCGATGCCCTCGTGGGTGAGTTCCGCGTCGCCGACGGCGATCCGGGAGTCGAGGACGATGTCGCAGTGGTCCTTGAGGTACGTCCCCGAGACGTGCCGGGACTTGGTCTCCGTCGCGTACGCCACCGACGTGACGCCGATGACGGTGAGGCCGAGCGCGCGGGCGTTCATGGCCATCTCGACGGGCAGGGCGTTGCGCCCGGAGAGGGAGATGATGATCAGGACGTCCCCGGCGGTGGCGGGGGAGGAGTCCAGTACGGCCCCGGCGAGGCCGTCGACGCGTTCGAGGGCGGAGCCGAGGGTGGCCGGCATGACGTCGACGCCGACGACGCCGGGGACGACGAGCAGGTTCATCAGGGCGAGGCCGCCGGCCCGGTAGACGACGTCCTGGGCGGCGAGGGAGGAGTGGCCCGCGCCGAAGGCGAAGAGCCGGTTGCCGTGGGCGACGGCCTCGGCGATCGCGGCGCCGGCCGCGGAGATCTCGGCCGAGTCGCCGTCGCGGACCTGCTGGAGCAGGCCGATCGCGGCGTCGAAGAACTGTCCGGCCAGCTTGCTCTCGCCCGCGCTGTCGCCCATTCCAGAAGCTCCTTCTCGTCGCCGTCGTGTTCGCCGTCGTGTCATGGTCGTGCCCTGGTCGCCGATCACGGTGCGGTCTGGACCATTGCTCTGTCAATACCGCCTGGGGCCGGTGCGGTCCGGTTGTCGGCGCGATGCGTCAGAATTGGTGCAGGGCCAGCGCACGACTCATCGAGGGGCACGTATGTCCGGACTGATCGACACAACGGAGATGTATCTCCGCACCATCCTCGAGCTTGAGGAGGAAGGTGTGGTCCCCATGCGTGCCCGGATCGCCGAGCGGCTCGACCAGAGCGGCCCCACGGTGAGCCAGACGGTGGCCCGGATGGAGCGCGACGGTCTGGTGGCCGTCGCCAGCGACCGGCACCTGGAGCTGACCGAGGAGGGCCGCCGCCTCGCCACCCGCGTCATGCGCAAGCACCGCCTGGCGGAGTGTCTGCTCGTCGACGTGATCGGCCTGGAGTGGGAGCAGGTGCACGCCGAGGCCTGCCGCTGGGAGCACGTGATGAGCGAGGCCGTGGAGCGGCGCGTCCTGGAGCTGCTGCGGCACCCGACGGAGTCGCCGTACGGGAACCCGATCCCCGGCCTGGAGGAGCTCGGCGAGAAGGCGGAGGCCGAGGCCTTCCTCGACGACTCGATGGTGTCGCTGGCCGAGCTGGACGCGAGCGAGGGCAAGACGGTGGTCGTCCGCCGGATCGGCGAGCCGATCCAGACCGACGCCCAGCTGATGTACACGCTGCGGCGCGCGGGCGTGCAGCCCGGTTCCGTGGTGTCGGTGACGGAGTCCGCCGGCGGCATCCTGGTCGGCAGCAGCGGCGAGGCGGCCGAGCTGGACGCCGAGGTCGCGTCCCACGTCTTCGTGGCCAAGCGCTGACGCGCTGACGCCGGTCCCGGCCGGCTGAGCTCCACCGCGGGGTGTCCCGCCGTTCGTCGTGTCCGACGTCCGGCGGGGCACCCTTCGTCGTGTCGGCCCGTCCGCGCCCGACGCCCGTACGGCGGTCCCGACGGGCGCGACGGCCCTCGTGCGCCCCGGTTTACGCCGGAATGGCTACGCCCGCGCCCGGGTCGTGCCACGCTGGAGCGAACGTGGTGCGATACCGGGGAGGGGTGGGGGCCGTGCAGCAGACAGTCGTACGCCCGATGCCGTCCGCCCCGGCGGCCCGGACGCCCGGGGGCGTACGGCACCGGGTGGACGCCCGAACGGCCCGCGCGGCCCGGGCGGTGGCCGGTGTCCGCCCACCCCGGACAGCTGAGGGCCCCGGCGCCTTTCGGCGCCGGGGCCTGTCCTCCCCTGAGCTGACCTGGAGCCCCGAGCTCTCAAGGTCAATCCCCTCGGACCGTTTTCCCCGAGCGGTCCGCCTCCCGTTCAAGATCTCCCCTCGGCAGCGGCCGTCAATCCTTGAGCCCTGTCACTCGAACGAGGGGTGTTGTGCGGCAGGAGCGCATTTTCGAATGCGAGTTCGATAGTCTGGCGTGGTTCGACGGCAAGCAGAGGGGGTGCCAGGGATGGCGCGACGACTCGACGTCACCGGGGCCGACGGCGTACGGCTGGCGGCCTGGGACTTCACGCCCGGGGCCGCCCCGCAGGCGGGACCCGGCGTCTTACTCCTCCACGGCCTGATGGGCCACGCGGCCCACTGGTCCCCGGCGGTCGAGCGCCTCGCGGCGGCGGCCGCGCACCCCGACGCGGCCGCGGGCCCCGCGCACCGCCCCCGCACCGTCGCCCTCGACCAGCGGGGCCACGGGCACAGCGACAAGCCCCCCACCGCCTCCTTCACCCGAGAGGCCTATGTGGCGGACGCGGCGGCGGCGGTCGAGCAGCTCGGCCTCGGCCCGGTCACCCTCATCGGCCACTCCATGGGCGCCCTCACCGCCTGGCAGCTGGCGGCCGAGCGGCCCGACCTCGTCCACGCCCTCGTCATCTGCGACATGCGCGCCTCGGCGCTCGGCGCGGCCTCGCAGCGCGAGTGGCGGGACTGGTTCCGCGGCTGGCCGGCCCCGTTCCCCTCGCTCGACGCGGTCCGCCGCTGGTTCGGCGAGGACGACCCGTGGGTCGAGCGCCCGAACCCGGCCCGGGGCGCCTTCTTCGCCGAGGTGATGACCGAGCACCCGGACGGCTGGCGGCCGGTCTTCGACCCCGAGCAGATGCTGACCTCCCGCGAGACCTGGGTGCACGACGCCCACTGGGAGTCCCTCGCCCAGGTCCGCTGCCCGACGCTGGTCGTCCGCGGCCTGGACGGCGAGTTGGGCCGCGCCGAGGCGCAGGAGATGGTCCGGGTGCTGCCCCACGGGGCGTACGCGGAGATCCCCGACGCCGGCCACCTCCTCCACTACGAGCACCCGGACGCCTGGCGCGAGGCCGTCGGCCCCTTCCTGAGCGGGGTCCTGACCTCGTAGGACGAAGTCCCGTACGGGCGAGGGCAGATGCCCGGACGACGGCCGGACGCGGGCCGGGCATCGATCGGACGCGGCCCGGCCACCTCTCGGCCGCCTGCCGTCCGACGGCCGGCCGCCTGCCGTCCGACGGTCGGCCGCCTGCCGTCCGACGGTCGGCCGCCTGCCGTCCGACGGTCGGCGGCGGGACGGGGACCCTCCTGTCGGAGGCGTGGGCGCGACAGGGTACGTTCCCTGTTCGCGGCGCGTTCGAGGCCTTCTCCGCGCCGCCTCAGGGAGGAACTGCATGCGCACTTCTATGCTGCGGCGCCTGGCCACGGTGGCCACGGCGCTGGGGCTCAGCTCGGCCGGGCTCCTCGGCGCCGGCGCGGCCCCGGCACAGGCCGCGGTCGCCGACTGCCCGTCGGGCTACTTCTGCGCCTGGAAGACCGACAACGGGTCCGGCGCGATGTACAAGACGAAGGCGAGCGTGGCGACGCTCGGGACCTGGGACAACACGTTCCGGTCCGTCATGAACCGCACCAGCGGCTTCGCCTGCCTCTACGACGACCCGAACCACGGCCTCGACGGCGGCATCGGCGTCATGGACCCGGACCCCGCGGGCAGCGAGTGGGGCGGCCCCGGCAGCAACTCCGTCAGCTCGGTGAAGCTCGTCCCCACCGAACGCGAGTGCGCCATGGACGCCTACCCGGAGTGGTACGCGAACCAGGCCCCCAAGGCCGGCGGCTTCGGCGACCTCAACGGCGACCGCACCGCGGACGTCCTGGTCCGCGACAAGGCCGGCCGCCTCTGGTTCCTGGCCGGCGACGGCACCGGCAAGCTGGTCGGCGCCGGCGGCTGGAACGTCATGAACGCGCTGACCCGGCACGGCGACCTCACCGGCGACGGCCGCGAGGACGTCGTGGCCCGCGAGGCGTCCACGGGCAGACTCTGGCTGTACCCCGGCACCGGCACCGGCGCGCTCGGCGCCCGGAAGCTGATCGGCTCGGGCGGCTGGAACGTCATGAACAGCGTCACCGCCTTCGGTGACCTGTCCGGCGACGGCCGCTCCGACCTCCTCGCGGTCGAGAAGTCCACGGGCAAGCTGTGGCTGTACCCGGGCACGTCCACGGGCACGCTCGGCGCGCGGAAGCTGATCGGCGCGGGCGGCTGGAACGTCATGAACACCCTGGCCGCGCCCGGCGACCTGACCGGCGACGGCAAGGCCGACCTGCTCGCCCGCGAGACGTCGACGGGCAAGCTCTGGGTGTACCCCGGCAAGCCGGGCGCCCTCGGCACCCGCACGCTCGTGGGCAGCGGCTGGAACGTCATGGCCTCGTTCCTGGCCGTGGGCGACCGCAACGGCGACGGCAAGGCCGACCTCGCCGGGATCACGAACAGCGGCTTCGTCTCCCCGGAGATCCGCGGCGCCGGCGCCCTGGTCCTCTACCAGGGCACGGGCACCGGAAAGTTCGGCCCCGGCTCCCCGGAGACCGACACCTGGTGGAACCTGAACGGCGCGTTCTGACCCACCGCACCCGCAGGCCGAAGGCCCCCGTCCCGGATCCCCGGGGCGGGGGCCTTCCCCGTCCGGGTCAGTCCCACTGCTCGTCGGCGAGCGAGGCGACCGGCTTCGGCTTGCCGATCACGGCCAGGGCGATGAAGAAGCCGATCTGGCCGATGGCGATGGTCAGGGTGGCCAGCGCCTTCTCGTCGTAGTGCTTCGCCACCTCGGCGTACAGCTCGTCCGAGACGCGCTCCCGGCCGTGCGGGGCGGGCTGGAGAGTGGCCTCCACCAGCGCGAGGGCCGCGCGCTCGGCGTCGGTGAAGTACGGGGCGTCCTGCCAGGACGAGACCGCGGTGATGCGCTCCTCCGACTCCCCGGCCTTGCGGAGGAAGCCGGTGTTCAGGACCGTCAGATAGGTGTTGCCGACGATCTGCCCGGCCCGCAGGTGCACCAGGCTCATCGTGGCGCGCGGCACCGAGCGGTTCCCGGTCGCCCGGAAGAGGGCGGCGCTGACCTCGCTCAACTCCGGTACGAGGGAACCGGGGTCGGGCATCCGGGAGATCGGGCCGGCGGGGGCGGTGGCGGTCGTGGTGGTGGAGTCGGGGTGCGTCATGGCTGCTCTCCTTCGCGGCGTCCGGGGCGGCGCCTTCACACCACTGACGGACCGGCCCGCGAAGGTGTGACAGGAATCGGGGGACGAGTTTGCGCGCCGGGGGAGACTGCGTACCGCTGGGGAGATTTCCGTACCGCCGGGGGAGACTCCGTACCGCCGAGGTCCGGAAGAGGGGCCCTGGCGGGGGGGTGAGCCGCTCCTTCAGGGCGGCGCTGCGCGCCAGCACCTCGCGCTCCTCGCCCGTGAGCTCCAGCTCGACCGCCCGGGCGAGCCGGCCCACCCGGTGGCCTTCCCGCACAGTCCCCCGTCGGACCCCCGTCGGACCGCCGTCGGATCACCCCGCCGGACCCTGGTCGGACCGCCGCCGCCGGATCACCCCGCCCGATCACGCCGCCGCGGGCCGCCACACATAGCGGACGTCCGGCTCGCGCTCCTCGTTGCGCTGCCCGTCGGTCCGTTCCGCCTCGACGAAGCCGTGCCGCTCGTAGAACCGCCGGGCCGGCCCGTTGACCTGGAACGTCCAGAGCCCCAGGCCCTCCGGGCGCTGCCGCTTGGCCAGCTCCACGAAGCGGTCGCCGAGCCCCCGGCCCTGCCAGGACGGGTCGAGGTACAGCTGCTCCAGCTCCCCGTCGTCGAGGACGAGCAGCCCCACCACGCCGGCCTCCCCGGCCACCGCCACCCAGGTCTCGTACTCCGGCACGACGACATGGGTGAACCAGCCCCGCACCGCCTCGTCGTCGTGCGCGCGGCGAACAGTCGGCAGCGCGGTCCCGAAGGACCGCAGCCACACCTCGGCCGCCGCGGTCGCGTCGGCCGGTCCGGCGCGCCGTATGTGGATGTCGATGCCGCGGGAAGTCCTGGAAGTCTCAGAGGTCACGGTGCGCGAGGATCGCAGACCACGGGCCGCCCCGCATCCGAATTGAGGCCGGGGTGCCCTGCAACGGACCGCCCCCGACGGCCCGCCCGGGCGGGCCGTCGTGTCGGTCCGGAGCGTCCGGCGACTACCCCTTGCTGACCGCCGCGAGGATCTCCGGCAGCCGCTTCACCGTCCGCGGCGCCGCCACCCGGAGGCCGAGCAGCACCAGGAGCGCGCCGTAGAGCGTGCCGGCCGGGAACAGCAGCCAGAGCAGCGACTGCTGGTCGGAGACGTGCAGATAGATCGTCGCGCCGATCAGGGGCGCGCACAGCAGCGGGGCCGTGAGCATGCCGCCCAGGATCGACATCCACGCCAGGGCGCCCTGCCCGGGGGCGACGTTCTTGTAGCCGCTGTCCTGCGGGATCGAGTACGGGAAGACGGCCGAGACCACCGAGCCCGTCGCCAGCATCGCGCCCAGCAGGCCGAGCGCCAGGCCGACGGCGTCCGGGAGCCGGCTCCACTCGCCGAGGACGGCGACCGTGACGACCGTGACGAAGACCGCGTACGGGAGGGTGACCAGGAGCAGGGCCAGCGTCCGCGCCCGCAGCTCGGCGTACGCGTCGGCCGTCGTCGAGATGGTCTGGGCGACCATCCAGAACGCCGAGGTGTCCTGCCCGAACTGGTTGTACATCAGCATGCCGAGCATCCCGGACGCGAAGCACGCCCAGTAGATCGAGCCGGTGCCCTGGAGCGCGTTGACCAGCGGGACGATCAGACCGAGCGCGAGCGAGGTCACGGCCCCGGCCTTGGTCTTCGGGTCGCGCCACAGGTAGCGCAGGCTGCGCTCCATGACCGCTCCCGTGCGCCCGTCCGGCAGGACGCGGGCGAGCAGCCCCCGGCCGGACCTCTCCTTGACGGCCGCGTCGGAGCCCGCGCCGATCGTCGACCCGTCGGGCTCGACCATCAGCCGTACGAGGCTCCGCTGCCACCAGTACGCGAGCGCCGCGAGCGCGGCCGCGGTGAGCAGCAGCCGGGCCGCCGCCACCGCGTGGTCGCCCTGGCTCGCGGAGTCGACCGCGGCGATCGCGGCGGCCGGCGGCAGCCAGCCGACGACGGCGGTCGCCGGTCGCAGCGACTCCAGTCCGCCGGCCTCGCCCAGGCGCTGGGCGCCGAAGTTGACCACCTGGATGCCGACGGCGATGACGAGGCCGCTGAGCAGGGCCAGGTCTCGGCCCTTGCGGGAGGTGAGCAGCCGGATGTTGGCGGCGGCCACGGCCCGGGACAGCGCCACGCAGGTGACCGCGGTCAGCGGTACGGCGAGGACGGCGACGATCGTGCCGGCCGCGCCGTGCGCGACGGACAGCGCGGCGCCGAGGGCCAGGACGAGGGTGAGGACGGGGCCGACGGCCACGAGGGAGGCCACGAGCAGTGCCCGGACCAGCGGCCGGGGCCGTAGCGGCAGCATGACGAGCCGCGACGGGTCGAGGGTCTCGTCACCGCTCGGGATGAACAGCGGCATGACCGCCCAGGCGAGCGCGAGGGCTCCGGTGAGCAGGATCGCGACGTCGGCGGCGTCCGCGTGGCCCCGCAGGAGCACGAAGCCCAGCACGAGGGCCGCGGCGAAGAAGGCGCCGAAGACGATCGAGACGATGTACGCGGCCGTGCGGCTGCCGGACTGCCGCAGGCTGTTCCGCAGCAGGCTCAGCTTGAGGCGTACGAAGACGGAGGTGAGGGAGGGGACGTGACCGGCCGGGCTCGCGGTGCCGGTGGTGGCCGCGGTCGGGAGGACACTCATCACTGAGCCCCGCCCGAGACGCCGGCCCCGCCCGGAGTACCGGTGCCACCCGCGCCGCCCGAAGCGCCGGCTCCACCCGAAGCGCCGGACCCGCCCAGCCAGTCCAGCGAGTCCCCGGCGGCCGCGCGTCCGTTGGCGCCGACCAGTTCCAGGAACGCCGCCTGCAGAGAGGGCGCGTCCCCCCGTACCTCGGCGAGGGTGCCCTGGGCGCGGATGCTGCCCGCGGCCATCACGGCGACCCAGTCGCAGAGCGACTCGACGAGCTCCATGACGTGGCTGGAGAAGACGACGGTGGCGCCGGAGGCGGTGTACCGCTCCAGGACGCCGCGGATGGTCTGCGCGGAGACCGGGTCGACGCCCTCGAAGGGTTCGTCGAGGAACAGCACCTCCGGGTTGTGCAGGAGGGCCGCCGCGAGACCGATCTTCTTCCGCATGCCGGTCGAGTAGTCGACGACCAGCTTGTTCTGCGAGCCGGTCAGGTCGAGGACGTCGAGGAGCTGCGCGGCCCGCTTGTCGACCTCGGCGCCCGGCAGCCCCCGCAGCCGGCCGCTGTAGGCGAGGAGTTCCCGCCCGGACAGCCGCTCGAAGAGCCGCAGGCCCTCGGGCAGGATGCCGATCCGGGCCTTGACGCGGGCGACCGACTCGGGGTCGGCCCACACGTCGTGCCCGGCGACCTGGATGCGTCCCTGGTCGGGCCGGAGCAGGCCGGTGATCATCGAGAGGGTGGTGGTCTTGCCGGCGCCGTTGGGCCCCACGAGCCCGATGAACCGGCCGGCGGGCAGCTCCAGGCCGATGCCGTTCACCGCGATCTGCCGGCCGAATCTCTTCCACAGGCCCTCGATGCGCACGGCGGGCGCCGCACCGTCCCCCGGTGCGGCGCCCGCCGCCTCGAATGCCCCGTCAAATGCCTGGTCAGGCATGGTCTGTCTGCCCCTCGTCGGTCCCCGTGTGCCTTACCGGACCCACCCTAAGGGCGGGACTCACGGGGACCCAGGGTCATGACGCCCGGCTTCGCGCCTCCGCGGCCTCCCGGCCGCACGCGTACGCGAGGGCGCTGACGAGTTCCTCGGCGTCGGGGAGCCAGCGGTTCGCCGGGGTGGGGCGCCGGGCCCACTGGACGGCGCCGCTGCCGCCGACGCGGGTGGGCGGGGCCGCGACGTAGTGGCCCTCGCCGCGGGTGGTGAGGTCGATGGAGGCCGGCGCCCAGCCGAGCTTGCGGACGAGGTCGGGCACCTTGGCCGCGGCGCCGGGGAGGACGAAGAAGAACATCCGGCGGTCCGGGGTGCAGGTGACCGGGCCGAGCGTCAGCTCCATCCGCTCCATCCGGGCCAGCGCCAGGAAGCCGGCGGACTCGGGCACCTCGATCGCGTCGAACGTACGGCCCGTCGGCAGCAGGATCGAGGCCTTCGGCTGCTTCGACCACATCCGCCGCGCGCCGACGCCGCTGCCGGTCGCGAGGGTCGACCAGTCGGGCTTGACCGCGTGGGCGCCGGGCAGGGCGCACGCCTCCGCCCCGCAGGAGCAGCGCTCCCGGCCCTCGACGGCTTCCAGCCAGGTCCCGGGAAACACGTCCCAGTGCCGCTCTTCCGCGTACCGCACGGCACTGTCCAGCAGCAGATCGCCGCGCTGCTGGGGGATCTGTGCGGCTTCCGTGACTCCGATGGTCTCTTCCACGTGGAACACAACTTCCCCCGTCACCTGGGGTTACGGCCAGGGCGCGGAGCGGTGTGAGGCATCGATCCTGCACGCGGGGCGCATCGGTGCACGCGCGGGGGCGCGCGGAGGGCCGGGGAGCTGGGGCGGGTACGGACAGGTGGGGGCGCCGGTGGCGAAGCCGCAACCGACGTGTCCGGTTTCGCGTGTTCACATCGGCATTGACCGGATATTCGCCGGGCAGTGATCTGTTCTCCGATGATCACCGCACGGCCTCAGGGGGTACTCATGGCAGCCAGGCCACTCGTTCCGCGTCAGCTCAACGAACGGCTCCAGGCGCTCATCCAGGAGGCCGGCTGCTCCAACGCCGGCCTCGCCCGCAGGGTCAACATGGTCGGCGCGGAGCGCGGCCTCGACCTGCGGTACGACAAGACGTCGGTGGCGCGCTGGCTGCGGGGCCAGCAGCCGCGCGGCCGGGCGCCGGGGGTCATCGCCGAGGCCCTGGGCCGCAAGCTGGGCCGCACGGTCACCATCGACGAGGTCGGCATGGCCAACGGCCGCAACCTCGCGGCCGGGGTGGGCCTCCAGTTCGCGCCGACCGTGCCCGGCGCGATCGAGCAGGTCTGCGAGCTGTGGCGGAGCGACGTGGGCCGCCGGGACTTCCTCTCCGGCTCCGCGGTGGCGGCCTCCGCGCTCGTCGAGCCCAGCAGGGACTGGCTGATCACGGGCCCGGACGCGCACGTGGCCCGGATGGCGGGGGCGCGCGTCGGGGTGGCGGACGTCGCGGCCGTACGGGAGATGACGGCGGCGCTGGTCGACCTCGACCGGCGCTTCGGCAGCGGGCACGTGCGCCCGGTGGTCGTCCACTACCTCAACAGCGTGGTGTCGGGCATGCTGTCCGGCTCGTACCGTGAGGCGGTGGGGCGGCAGCTGTTCGCCGCGGTCGCCCGACTGACCGAGCTCGCCGGGTACATGGCGGTCGACACGGGCGAACCGGGGCTCGCCCAGCGGTACTACATCCAGGCGCTGCGGCTCGCGCAGGCCGCGGGGGACCGGGGGTACGGCGGTTACGTCCTCGCCGCCTCCATGAGCCACCTCGCCGCCCAGCTCGGAAACCCGAGGGAGATCGCCCAGTTGGCGCGGGCCGCGCAGGAGGGGGCGCGCGGGAAGGTGCCGCCGCGGGCGGAGTCGATGTTCCACGCGGCGGAGGCGCGCGGGCACGCCCTGCTGGGGGACCTGAGTGCCTTCGAGACGGCGGCGGGCCGTGCCGTACGGGCGCTTGAGCAGGCCGATCCGGACGCGGGCGACGACCCGGTGTGGATCGCGCACTTCGACCAGGCGTATCTGGCGGACGAACTGGCCCACTGCTACCGGGACCTGGGGCAGGCGGAGGCCGCGGCGCGGGCGGCGGAGGAGTCGATCGCCGGGCATCCGGAGACGCGCGCGCGGCGCCGGGCGATCGGCCTGGCGCTGCTGGCCTCCGCGCAGGTGCAGCAGCGTGAGGTGGAGCAGGCCTGCCGTACGGGCACCCGTGCGCTCGAACTGCTGGGCACGCTGCGGTCGTCGAGGGGCGCGGAGTACCTGGACGACCTGAGGGAGCGCCTGGAGCCGTACGCGGGGGAGGCGGTGGTACGGGAGTTCGGGGCGCGCGTGGAGCTCTACGCCGCGTAGTCCCCGGTGGGGGCGGTGCCGTTCGAGAAGGTGGTGTAACCGGGCTCACACGTATGTGCGGAGCCCCGGGCGCACCCGGTAGCGTGGGCCGACGATTCCGTAGGTCCATCAGTAGGAGTCCCGGTGACGCAGAACGGACAGGGTCCGGAGCCGCAGTACCCGGCGGTGCCCCCGGCGCAGAACGCTTCAGGGGGAGCACAGCCGTACGGTGGCGCCTGGGGTCCCGCCGGCGCGGCGCCGGGCGGGCAGCCGCTGCCGCCCGCGCAGCCCCTGCCCCCGGAGGCGGCGCCGGGCGCGGCCGACATGCAGTCCACCCAGTACCTGCCGCCCGTTCCGCCGCAGCCCGGCTACGGCTACCCGGGGCCGGGCGCTCCCGGCGGCGCGGACCTGCAGGCGACCCAGCACATCGCGCCGGTCCCGGGCGGGATGCCGCCCGCCCAGGGCGGGATACCGCAGGCGCCCGGCCCGCAGCCGGGCTACGGCTACCCGCAGCAGGCGCCCGGCCCGCAGCCGGGCTACGGCTACCCGCAGCAGGCGCCCGGCGCGATGCCGCAGGGCGGGCAGGGCGGCGGGTACGGCTATCCGCATCCGGCCGCCGACCTCCAGTCCACCCAGCACATCGCGCCGGTGCCGCCGCAGCAGCAGGGCGGCGGCGCCCACACCCAGTTCCTCGGCACCGGATCGCACCAGGCACAGGGCCCCGGGCCCGCGGGCGCCTCCGACGCGACCCAGTACATCGCCCCGGTGCCGCCGCAGGAGCCCGGGGAGCGGCAGCCGCCCGCCGAGTTCGACAACCTCTTCCGCACGGAGTCCCCGCGGGCGCCGCAGGCCCCGCAGACGCCGCACGCGCAGGCCTACCGGCAGCCCGCCCCGGCCCCGTACCAGCAGCACCAGCAGCAGCACCAGCCGCCGGCGCCCCCGCAGCAGTACGCGTACCAGGACGCCTACTACGACGGCGGCGGCGACGAGCCCCCGCGCCGCAAGTCCCCGGTCGCGCTGATCGCCGCCGTCGTCGTCGGCTGCGCCGTCGTCGGTCTCGGCGCCGGCGCACTGCTCAGCGGCGGCGACGACGACAAGGAGCCGACGAAGGGCTCCGAGACCGTGGCGGAGAGCTCCACCGCCCCGTCGGGCGAGGCGACGAGCGCGCCGGCCGAGAAGCCGGCCGACCCGGCCGAGGGGCAGGCGCAGGAGCTGAGCAAGCTCCTCGCGACCAGCAGCAGCAGCCGGGACACGGTGATCAGCTCGGTCGAGTCCATCAAGCAGTGCAAGAACCTGGACAAGGCCGCGAGCGACCTGCGGGGGGCCGCCGAGCAGCGCCGCGGCCTGGTCACCCGGCTCCGTTCGCTGTCGGTCGACAAGATCCCGGACAACCCGGCGCTGACGGCCGCGCTCACCAAGGCCTGGGAGGCCTCGGCGTCCGCGGACGACCACTACGCGGCCTGGGGCGACCAGATGAAGTCGAAGAAGGCCTGCAAGGGCGGCAAGGCCCGCTCGACCTCGCAGCTGGCCGCGGCGAACAACAAGAGCGGCGAGGCCACCGCCGCCAAGAAGCAGGCGGCCTCGCTGTGGAACCCGACGGCCGGCAAGTACGGCCTGGAGAAGCGGACGTACACCCAGCTGTAGGCGCGGGGTCCCCGCCGCGTGCTCCGCGGCGGGGAGGGGCTCAGGGGGCGCTCAGCACGGTCTCGCCGACGTCGACGAACCCGGGCCGCTGTGCCACCAGCCGCCCCTCGCGCACCACCTGGAACGTCACCTCGCGGTTGATGATCCGGGGGAAGCCCGGGGCGCCGAGCAGGTCCTCGTACTTCCAGCGGAGGGCCGGGGTCAGACCGCCGGTGTCGATCCGCGCGCCCCGGTCGAGGGCGTACGCGATCTGGGTGGCGGTGATCTCGTCGCTGTCGAGGGACGCCACGACCTCCTTGAGCACCGTGTAGGCGATCCAGGTGGTCTGGACGCCCGTGTCGGCCGGGTCGACCCGGTTGTCGGCGAAGGCGTGGTCCTGGACGACCTTGCGCATCGGGGCCCAGCTCCTGTCGGACGCCTCCGGGTACCAGCCGGTGACGAACGCGCCCTCGAAGGGGCTGTGCGCGCCGCCGGTGCGGTCGATCACGGGCTGGCCGACGCTGCCGAGGACGGACGAGATCCGCACGCCGTCCGCCCGCCCGCCGGATCCGTCGCCCTCGCCGCCGTCGGCGGCGCCCCCGTCACCGCCCCCGCCGTCCGCCCGCTCCGGGAGGCGGCGGAAGGAGTCGAAGAAGGTCTGGGTGCGCTCGCCGAGCACGGCGGTGACGCAGCCCTTCTCGTCGCCGGCCTCCTCCCTGGCCCGGGAGGCGGACTCGGTGTACTCGGCGGCGTCCTCGACGGCGGGGATGTCGACGGCGCCGCGGTGGCTCGCCTTGCGGAGGCCCGAGTTGAGGAGTTCGGGGAGCTTGTCGCCGGCGAGGGTGTCGGGCCGGACGAGGGAGACCGCGCGGCAGGACGCGGCGAGCTGCATGCCGTGCCCGGCGACGAGGGAGGCCTGGCCGCCGTTGACGGGGTAGGACAGCGGGCTGGTGAACTCGTCCTCGGAGATCCCGTAGCCGCCGATGTACGGGATGCCGGCGGCCTCCAGCGGGGCCATGAAGGCGCGGCCGTGCTGGCTGTACGAGCCGACGACCGCGACCACCTTCTCGCGGACGGCGCGGCGCGCGCAGTCGGCGGCGCCGGTGGCGGTGTTGTGCTCGTTGCAGGTGAGGACGCGGAGCTCGTGGCCTTCTATCCCGCCCTGGGAGTTGACCCAGCGGGCGAAGGTCTGGGCCATCGCGGGCATTCCGGGCATGTTGGTGGCACGGGTCTGGTCGGGAGCCCACGTCATGACGGTGATGGGCTCCCTGGAACCCCCCGTGGTCCCAGGGAGCACGCCACACCCGGTGAGCAGCGAGGCTCCGGCCGTCGCGGTCGTGACGTACGCGAGGAGTGAGGTCAGTCGCCGTCCGGTCATGGACACGCACATTTCCGCCCCACGGGTAACGGGGGAGTGAGCACGGATCAACGCGGGGTGACGTGACGGTGAATTACGGGGGCGGAGAGGGGGACGTACGATCGAAAGGTGTCCAGTCCAGTCTCCGGTTCGGTGAACTCTTCCCGTCGCGGCCGTCGCTCCTCCACCATGGGCGGCATGCCGCTCAACGACATGCCGTGGTGGCGCTGGCGCAGCAACGTGCGCTCGGCGCTGCACATGCTCTCCGACCCCGGGTTCCACGAGACCACCTGGCTGGCCGGCCTCGACGGGTACGGCGACGTCACCGACGCCGTCTACCGCCTGGTCGAGGACACCTGGCTCGACAACTGGTCCGCCGAGAAGTACGTCGGCTCGATCTTCCGCGACACCGGCGAGGCCGCCCTCGTCGACGTGGCCGTCCTCCGGGTGCTGCGCATCATGCACCAGGTGGGCCCCGACGCCCCCGTCTCCGCCTACCTCCAGCACCCCGGGTGGCCGGAGGCCGTACGGGCCGCCCGCGAGGCCCACGTCCACCTCGCGCGGGCGGACGGGGAGGACCCGGACACACCGCCGCGCTCCCTCGACGTGCTGCACATCATGACGGGGTCCGTGTGACGGGGTCCGTCTGACGGACGGTGGGTCCTCGCGCCGCTCCGGATGTGGCAGGCTGACGGGATGACCGACCAGTATGTCCTCACCCTCTCGTGCCCCGACAAGCAGGGCATCGTGCACGCCGTGTCGAGCTACCTCTTCATCACCGGCTGCAACATCGAGGACAGTCAGCAGTTCGGAGACCGTGACACCGGGCTCTTCTTCATGCGGGTCCACTTCTCGGCCGAGGCCCCGGTGAACGTCGACAAGCTGCGGGCGAGTTTCGTCGCGGTCGGCGACTCCTTCCAGATGGACTGGCAGATCCACCGCGCCGACCAGCGCATGCGGGTCGTGCTCATGGTGTCGAAGTTCGGCCACTGCCTGAACGACCTGCTGTTCCGCTCGCGGCTCGGGGCGCTACCGGTCGAGATCGTGGCCGTGGTCTCCAACCACACCGACTTCGCTGAGCTCGTCGGCTCCTACGGGCTGCCCTTCCGGCACATCCCCGTCACCCGGGACACCAAGGCGGAGGCCGAGGCCGAGCTGCTCGACCTGGTCCGCGAGGAGGACGTCGAGCTGGTCGTCCTCGCCCGCTACATGCAGGTCCTCTCCGACGACCTCTGCAAGCAGCTCTCCGGGCGGATCATCAACATCCACCACTCCTTCCTCCCGAGCTTCAAGGGCGCCAAGCCCTACCACCAGGCGCACGCGCGCGGTGTGAAGCTGATCGGCGCGACCGCCCACTACGTGACGGCCGACCTCGACGAGGGCCCGATCATCGAGCAGGAGGTCGAACGCGTCGCCCACGACGTGACCCCGGACCAACTGGTCGCGATCGGCCGCGACGTGGAGTGCCAGGCGCTGGCCCGCGCGGTCAAGTGGCACGCGGAACACCGCATCCTGCTGAACGGCCGCCGCACGGTGGTCTTCGCGTAGGAAGCGCGTGGGGGCGCCGGGGCGTCGGCAGTCACCTGGCGCGCGCCTGGCGCGCCCGGCCCGCCTCCTACAGCCGGCTGAGTGACGCCGCCGCCGACAGGACGTCCCTGATCGCCTCGCGGTCGCCGTCCTGTCCCGCCGCGGCCTCCTCCGGCGAGATGTGGCCCGCGACCAGCTGGCAGAACTCGACCCCGTCCATCGCCACCTGGGCCACCGCCTGCGCCGGGGAACCGAGCGCGGCCGGCGAGTCCAGCGCGATGTACCAGTGGCCGCCGCCCACGCCCTCCACCTCCAGATGGAGCGAGCGGCCCGGTGCGCCCGCCGCGACCAGACGGCGGGCCGGGGCGGCGAGCCCCGCGCGGCGCCGGTTGGCCAGGGCGCCGGGGAGCAGCCGCGCGGCCAGGTCGATCATGCCGTGGAGATGCGCACCGCTCGGCGCGGCGTACGGGTACGCCACCGCGTTGGCGATGTCGTCCGCGTGCACCCAGCACTCGAACGCCCGCTCAAGGAGCGAGTCCCGCAGCGGCAGTGCGAAGTCCTTGTAGGTGACGGTCAGGTCCGCGACGCCCCGCCCGGCGAAGGACACCGTCCGGATCAGCGTGTGGCTCTGGTCCCGCCACGGGCCGCGGATGGAGCGGTTCGGCGGCCGGTCGAGGCCGGACCAGAAGGCGTCCGTCCGCTCCGACGGCGAGAGTTCCGGGGTCCCCGTGCCGAGCGGGTCGTCCAGCCCGAGCGCGGCCGACACGAGTCCGTCCACCGCGAGGAGATGGCTGATGACCCCGGCGACCGTCGCCTTCCGGCGGACGATCCGGCCCTCCTCGTACCACTTGAGCCGGACCGGCGCGTGCCACT
This sequence comes from Streptomyces sp. adm13(2018), assembly GCF_008042145.1. Lineage (GTDB taxonomy): Bacteria > Actinomycetota > Actinomycetes > Streptomycetales > Streptomycetaceae > Streptomyces. The sequence goes on along the minus strand of NZ_RDBH01000114.1, from coordinate 28,094 downwards.
CCGACTCCCCGATGTCCCGGAGCAGGGCGTCGAGCCGTGCGGTCTCCGCGTCGTACGGCGTGACCCAGTCCGGGACCGGGATGCGGGCCGGGCGTCGGCCCAGGCAGTTCTCCAGGACCCGGGACCGCAGCAGCGGATCCAGGTCCAGGTCGCGGTCCTCGTGCAGCAGGGCGACCGCGTCGCGGAGCCGCAGCGCCTCGTCCGCGCACGGCGCGCAGACCGTCAGGTGGTCCTCGACGGCTTGGGTCTCCCCGGGCGAGCAGGCCGAGAGCGCCCAGGCTCCGAGCAGGGACTTGAGCACCCCGTGGGTCAGCACGGGCACCTCGGGCTCGGCCGCCGACTCCTCAGCCTCGGGATCCGCCGCGGGTTCCTCCTCGACCGGTGCTCCGGCCGGGTCGGCCGTCAGGTCGGCGTGGTCGTCCGCCGCCCGGCGGGGTCCCGGTATCCACGGGGCGCGTGCGACGTCGTCGCCGTCGTCGCCGTTCGCCCGGGTCACCGCGTGCGTCCGTAGCCGGGCGGGCCGCCGCCGTCGGCGTAGGGACGGTTCGCGGAGGAGAGCAGCTGGAGGCCCAGGCGCAGCCGCCGGCGGGCCTCGTCCTCGGTGACGCCGAGGTCGGCCGCGGTCTGCCGGTAGTCCCGCCGCTGGAAATAGGCCAGTTCGAGCGCGGCCCGGAGCGGGGTCGGCATCGAGGTCACGATGTAGTCGGCACGGGCCGCGACCGAGGCCCGCCGCACCTTCTGCTCCAGCTCCTCGGCCGAGCCCCGGCCCGTCTCCGCGTAGGCCGTCGTCTCCGCCTGCCGCAGCCGGTGGACGGCCTGCCGCTGGGTCAGCCGGGCCACCCACGAGCGCAGGTTGCCCTGCTTGGGGTCGTACGCGTCGGGGTTCTCCCAGATGTAGCCGAAGACCTCGCGGGTGATCTGGTCGGCCGCGTCGTCGTCGCCCAGGACCCGGTGGGCGAGGCTGTGCACCAGGGCGGCGAACCGGTCGTACAGCTCGCCGAGCGCGGCCGCCTCGCCGCGCGCCAACCGCTGCTGCATCCTGCGGTCCCAGCGCGGTGGTGTGTCCATCGCCATGCGACCCTCGCCCCTCCCGGCTCCGGCGGCTTCCCGTCCGTACTCCAAAGTAGTGCGCCGGGCGGACGGCGTACGCATGTTTGCCGCAACTGCGCCCTTGACGCGGACGGGGATGGTAAGGAAAGCGTCATCCTCGGATTCACGGGTTTCGGGTCGCGCTCAGGGGGCAGGCGCCCGGCGTGACGACGATCGAGGTCGACGAGAACGAGTACGGCGCCTGGACGGTGCTCCGCGTGCGGGGCGAGATGGATCTGGTCACCTCGCCCCGGATACGCAAGAGCGTCCACGCGGCCGTGGCGGGCGGTCGGCACGACCTGGTGATCGATCTGTCCGGCGTGCGGTTCTGCGACTCCAGCGGCGTCGGGGTGCTGATCGCGACCCGTCGGCTGCTCCGCTCCTGCGGGGGCCGGCTGCGCCTGATCCTCCCCGACGAGCAGGACGGCCATGTGGCCCGGGTACTCGCCGCGCTCGGCGTCCAGCGCCTCTTCGAGGTGTACGAGGACGTGCCGGACGCGCTGCCGGAGCCTGCCGGGCCTGCCGGTACCACCGGGCCGTCTGCGCCCGGCGGTTCTGCCGGGGCTTCAGGGGCGGACTTCCCCGGGCAGCGGGTCAGCGACCGAATCGCTCCCTGAGCCGGTACTTCAGCACCTTCCGCAGGGTCTCGTTGCGGGGGAGCGCGGCCACCACCTCCAGCTGCTCGGGCAGCTTGTGCACGGACAGGCCGGCCTCCCGCAGGAAGGCGGTCACCGCCGGCAGGGTGAGCGGTCCGGCTCCCGGGGGCTGTTCGACGACGGCGCAGACGCGTTCGCCGCGCTCGGGGTCCGGGAGTCCGACGACGGCGGCGTCGCCGACGTCCGGGTGCCGGTGCAGGAGGTCCTCGATCTCCTTCGCCGAGATGTTCTCGCCCTTGCGGATGATGATGTCCTTGACGCGGCCGGTCAGGACGAGGTGCCCGCTCGGGGTGAGGTGTCCGACGTCGCCGGTGACGAGGAAGCCGTCCTCGTCGAAGGCGGCCGCCGTCGCCGCCGGGTCCAGATAGCCCCGGCAGACGGCCTCCCCGCGGAGCAGCACCTCGCCCGAGGGGGTGATCCGGATCTCCATGCCGGCCGGCGGGCGGCCCTCGGTGGTCGCGAGGTTCTCGTCGGTGTCGTCGGGCGCGCCCATGGTGATCATGGGGACCTCGGTCATGCCGTATCCGTGGGTGAGCTGGCAGCCCAGCTCCCGGCGTACCGCGTGGTAGATCTCCGGCGGCTTCGGCGCGCCGCCGCCGGCGAGCAGCCGGAGGGTGGGGATGACGGGTTCGCCGGGGTTCTTGCGCTGTTCGCCGAGGAACATCGCGTAGAAGGCGGTGGAGCCGCCGGCCACCGTCACACCGTGCCGCCGGTACTCGGCGAGGGCCTCGGGCAGTGCGAACTGCTCGAACATGACGGCGGGGAAGCCGTACAGCAGCAGCATCACCGTGTAGTCGGGCCCGGCGATGTGCGCGTACGGGAAGGCCATCGAGCCGACGTCGGAGGCGGTGAGCCGGAGCGCGTGGGCGAGGCAGGAGCCGCCCGCGAGGAGTGAGCGGTCGGTGTGCAGGACGCCCTTGGGGTCCGAGGTGGTGCCCGAGGTCCAGTAGATCCAGCGGACGTCGGTCCCGGAGGAGGGCGGCGGGGGGAGCACCGCGGGGTCGCCGTCCGGGAGGGAGTCGGGGTCGTACGCCTCGAAGACGCCGCGGGCGCCGAGCCGACGGGCCATCTCCGTGTGGTCGAATCCGCGCCAGGTGCCGGGGACGGCGAAGAACTCGGCCTTGGACTCGCGCAGCGCGAAGCCGACCTCCTTGTCCCGGTAGAAGGGGATGACGGGGGTCTGTACGGCTCCGAGGCGGGCGAGCGCGAAGGAGAGCACCGCGGTCTCGATGCGGGTGGGCAGCTGCCAGGCGACGACCGTGCCGGGGCGCACGCCCCGGGCGTACAGGCCCGCGGCGCAGCGCTCGGCGCGCTCGCGCAGGCCGCCGAAGGTGAGGACCCGGTCGCCCTGGAGGAGGACGGGCCGGTCGGGGGTGAGGGCGGCGCGGCGCTCGACGAGCTCCCAGAGCGTGCGGGACCCGCCCAGGGCGTGTGCGGTCTGATCCATGACCGGACTCCTCTTGGCTGACGTTCCGTCAGATCGTGCGGCGAGCGTAGAGGCCGGGCGCTTGTCGGTCCAGGGGTGCGGGGCTAGCCTGATGCCGTCAGATCTGACGGTCCATCAGAAAAGTCCTGAGAGACATGGAGGGGTCATGACGGAACTGCCCCGCATCATCAGCGTCGACGACCACGTGATCGAGCCCGCCCACCTCTTCGAGACCTGGCTCCCGAAGAAGTACCGCGACCGCGGACCCCAGCCCCTCACGGCCGGCATCGGCGAACTCGCCTACGTCGCCGGCAAGTACCGGATCACGATGGACCCGGACGGCCCGCCGACCGACTGGTGGATCTACGAGGACCTCAGGTTCCCGTACAAGCGCAACATCGCCGCCGTCGGCTTCGACCGCGACGACATGACCCTGGAGGGGATCACCCGCGCCGAGATGCGGCGCGGCTGCTGGGACCCGAAGGCGCGCCTCGCGGACATGGACCTCAACCACGTCGAGGCCTCCCTCTGCTTTCCCACCTTCCCCCGCTTCTGCGGCCAGACCTTCGCCGAGGCGCACGACAAGGAGGTCGCCCTCGCCTGCGTCCGCGCCTACAACGACTGGATGGTCGACGAGTGGTGCGGCGGCAGCGGCGGCCGGCTCATCCCGCTCTGCATCATCCCGCTCTGGGACATCGACCTCGCCGTCGCCGAGATCCGCCGCAACGCCGCCCGCGGCGTCAGAGCCGTCACCTTCTCCGAGATCCCCACCCACCTCGGGCTCCCCTCCATCCACTCCGGCTACTGGGACCCCTTCTTCGCCGTCTGCCAGGAGACCGGCACCGTCGTCAACATGCACATCGGCTCCAGCAGCCAGATGCCCGCCGCCTCGCCCGACGCCCCGCCCGCCGTCCAGGCCTCGCTCAGCTTCAACAACGCGATGGCCTCGATGATGGACTTCCTCTTCAGCGGGGTCCTCGTGCGCTTCCCCCGGCTCAAGCTCGCCTACAGCGAGGGCCAGATGGGCTGGATCCCGTACGCCCTCGAACGCGCCGACGACGTCTGGGAGGAGCACCGCGCCTGGGGCGGCGTCCGCGACCTGATCCCCGAGCCGCCGTCCACGTACTACTACCGGCAGATCTTCTGCTGCTTCTTCCGCGACAAGCACGGCATCGCCTCGCTCGACGTCGTCGGCCGCGACAACGCCACCTTCGAGACCGACTACCCGCACGTCGACTCGACCTTCCCGCACACCAAGGAGGTCGCCCTCGACCACGTGCGGGGCCTCGACGACGAGACGGTCTACAAACTCATGCGCGGCAACGCCATCCGCATGCTCGGCCTCGACCTCGACTCCGACCGCCGACCCGCCTGATGGACCTCACCGGCACCGACGAGGAGGAGGAGTTCCGCGCCCGGCTCCGGGACTGGCTCACCGCCGCCCTGCCCGGCCTCCCCCCGCGCCCCGACCCGCTCGACTGGCCCGCCCGCCGGGCGTACGACTGCGGCTGGCAGCGCCGGCTGTACGACGCCGGATACGCCGACGTGCACTGGGACGCCTCCCCGACCCAGCGGCTGATCTTCCTGGAGGAGACCGAACGCGCCGGGGCGCCCTACGTCGGCGCCAACTTCGTCGGCCTCCTCCACGCGGGCCCGACCATCGCCGCCGAGGGCACGCCCGCCCAGCGCGCCCGCTGGCTCCCGCCGGTCCTGCGCGGCGACGAGGTCTGGTGCCAGGGCTTCAGCGAACCCGGCGCCGGCTCCGACCTCGCCGCGCTGCGGACCCGCGCGGTCCGCGACGGCGACGCCTACGTCGTCACCGGACAGAAGATCTGGACCTCGCACGCGGAGGTCGCCGACTGGTGCGAACTCCTGGTGCGCACGGACCCCGAAGCGACCTCCCGGCACCGGGGCATCACCTGGCTCGCGATGCCCATGGACGCCCCCGGCGTCACCGTACGGCCGCTGCGCACCCTCGCCGGCTCCACCGAGTTCGCCGAGGTCTTCCTCGACAAGGTGCGCGTCCCCGTGGAGAACCGGGTCGGCGAGGAGAACGACGGCTGGCGGGTCACCATGGTCACCCTCTCCTTCGAACGCGGCACCGCCTTCGTCGGCGAGGTCGTCGCCTGCCGCCGCCTTCTCGGCGAACTCGCCCGCACCGCCCGGAAGAACGGCACCTGGGACGACGCCGTCCTGCGCCGCCGCCTCGGCAGGCTCACCGCCGAGTTCCAGGCCCTGTGGCGGCTCGTCCAGGCCAACGTCAGCGAGGCCCGGGCCACCGGCGGGGTGCCCGGCGCCGGCGGCTCGGTCTTCAAACTCCACTACTCGCACGCCCGCCAGGAGCTGTACGAGGCCGCCGCCGCCGTCCTCGGACCCGATGCCCTGGACCTCGGCCGCGACTGGACCCTCGACCGGCTGTCCTCGCTCGCGTACACCATCGCCGCCGGCACCTCCCAGATCCAGCGCAACATCGTCGCCGAGCGCATCCTCGGCCTGCCGAAGGGCCGGTGACCCCCGCCGTGGACTTCCGACTCACCGAGGACCAGCGGGCCCTGCGGCGCGGGGTACGGGAGCTGCTCGCCCGCCGGTTCGACCGCGCGGCGCTCCGGGAGGCCGTGGACACGCCCGCGCTCGACCGCGGCCTGTGGCGGGAGCTCGGGGACGCCGGGTTCTTCGCCCTGCGGCTGCCGGAGGACGAGGGCGGCGTGGGCCTCGGCCTCCCCGAGGCGGTGCTCCTCTTCGAGGAGGCGGGCCGGGTGCTGCTGCCGGGACCGCTGGTGGCGACCCACCTCGCGGCGGGCACCGTGCCGGGGGCGGCGGACGGCACCGCCGTGGTGACGGCCGCCTCGGAGGGGCTGGTGCCGTGGCTGGACGAGGCCGACGTGGTCTCCGGGGACGTGACGGGCGCCGTGCCCCTGCGGTCGGTCGATCCGCTGACCCCGCTGCACCGGGTGCCCGCGCGCACGGGCGCGTACCCGGCGGTGGCGGGGGAGGCGGTACTGCTCCATGCGGCCGAGCAGGTCGGGAGCGCCGGGCGGACCACGGAGGCGGCCGTCGCGTACGCGCGGGAGCGGGAACAGTTCGGGCAGGTGATCGGCGGCTTCCAAGCCGTCAAACATCTGTGCGCGGGCATGCTGGTGCGGGCCGAGCTGGCCCGGGCCGCCGTCCGGGCCGCCGCCGTCACCGCCGATCCGGTCGAGATCGCGGGGGCCAAACTGCTGGCCGACGAGGCCGCCGTCGGGAACGCGCGGGACTGTCTCCAGGTGCACGGCGGCATGGGCTTCACCTGGGAGGCCGACGTCCATCTGCACCTGAAACGGGCGTGGGTACGGGCGCGGCTGGGGATGACGGCCGAGCGGGCGGAGGAGGCGGTGGCGGCGAGCCTGTAGCGCTCCGCGACATCCCGACGACGGAACGTCGATATCGGGTTGTGTCCTTCGGCGGGGCCGTCACGGCCCGGAGTCGGCCCCCGGCTCCGGTACGCTCCGTGAGATGCGAGTGACCGTCGGCCCGGAGCGTCCCGGTGCCGCCCCCGGGGCGGCCCCGTGGCCGGGAATGCCCGGCGCTCGCACCCGGCGTTCGACTACTCGCAGCGTGCGTCGCACAGTATGGACCACGCGTACTCCTTCGCGCTGGAATATGCCCGAAGCGCTTGTTGCGGTGACTGTACGTCAACCATGCTGTCCCACAAGGGAATCACGTTCCGTGAAGGTGTGTTGTCCGCCGGTTCGGATGGTGTGAGCGGTGCAGGTGCTTCAGGTTCAGTTGGAGGTCGGGCCCGACCCGGCCGAGGTGGGGCGAGCACGGAGGTGGGCCCGGTCGCGGCTCGCCGGCTCGGGCATAGGTGAAGACGACACGCTGGCCGAGACGCTGGTGCTGCTCATCTCCGAACTCGTGACCAACGCGGTGGTGCACACCGGCTGTCCGGCCGTCCTGCGGATGCTGTTCGCGGCGGAGGGCGGGGTGCGGGTCGAGGTGGCGGACGCGAGCGACCGCCCGCCGCGGCCCCGGCACGCGGAGGGCGACGACACCAACGGGCGCGGCCTGGAGCTGGTCGACGGCCTCGCGGACCGGTGGGGCTGGCAGCCCGAGGGCGTCGGCAAGAGCATCTGGTGCGAGGTGGATCCGGCGCCGGCCCCGGCCCCGACCACGCCTCCGCAGAGTCGGGGGCCCGTGCCGGGGCCGTCGATGACGCCCGGCCGGGTTCCCTGCTGACGGGTCCCGAACGGACGCGCCGCCGACGGTCCGCCGCCTGGTGCCACCGGGCGGCTCCCTCGTGTGCCGTGATTCAGAGGATGGCGACCGGTGCCACCGGTGTGCCCGTGCCGCCCACGAAGGGCTCGGGCATCGCGACGAGCAGGAAGGCGTGGCGCCGTTCTTGTGCACAGGCTGTGGACAGGGATTCCAGATTCCAGTTCTGCCCCTGGAGCATCCCCATCTCCACCAGGTGGAGGGCGTGCACCGGCATCCACAGGTCCTCGATCTCCGGCGGGAAGATCTCGAAGGTGAGGGTGTCGTTGGCGACGGCCGCGACGTCCCGGGCGTGGAACCACTCCGGCGTACGGATCGACAGGCCCGGTGACGGGAAGGCGTACCCGTGCTTGTCCCCGGCCAGGTACGACCGCATCTGACCCGTCCGTACGAGCACGATGTCGCCCGCCCGGACCGTGACGCCGCCGAACTCGGCCGCCTCGTCGAGGTCCTCCGGGGTGACCGCGTGGTCGCCCGGCAGCCGGTCCAGGCCCTTCGCCGCGGCCACGTCCAGCAGGACCCCGCGGCTCACCAGCCGGCGGACCGTGTGGATGCCGCTGAACTGCGAGCGGCCGTGCGCGGTGATGGTGGTGGCGGGGCGGCCGTTGTAGATGCGGCCCGAGTGGCTGACATGGGTCAGGGCGTCCCAGTGGGTGCCGGACTGGAGCCCCAGGGTCACGGCGTCGTCGCTGGTGGCGATCGTGCCGGGGCCGAAGAGCTCCTGGTTGATCTGCACCATCACATGGAGCGGGTTGACCCGCCCCGGGATCATGCCGGTCTGGACGCCGTCCTGCTCCAGGTCGACGGCGAGCGGGACGCGGTGGCCCGTGCGGACGGTGGCGACGGCGTCGCGCACGATCTCGTCCGTGACGAGGTTGAGGGTGCCGATCTCGTCGTCATGGCCCCAACGGCCCCAGTTGTTGACGCGCTTGGCGATCTCATGGAATGCGGCGGGCAGAGACATCGGGGGCCTCCGGGGTCTTGTTCTCCGGTATCTGACGGGCCGTAGAATCCCGTCTAGCAGAGAATCTAACGGACCGTCAGAAACTGCGGGAGGGACCGGACGTGGGGAACTTCTTGGCTGGCAAGGTCGTCGCCGTGACGGGTGCGGGACGGGGCATCGGCCGCGCCGTGGCCCTCGCGTGCGCCGCCGAGGGCGCGAAGGTCGTCGTCAACGACTACGGGGTGTCGATCGAGGGCGGCGAACCGACCTCCGAGATCGCGCAGTCGGTGGTGAAGGAGATCGAGGCGGGGGGCGGTACGGCGGTCGCGGTCGCCGACGACATCTCGACGATGGCCGGCGGGCAGCGGATCGTCGACGTCGCACTCGCCGAGTACGGACGCCTGGACGGGGTCGTGTGCGTGGCGGGCATCCTGCGCGAGCGGATGCTGTTCAACATGTCCGAGGAGGAGTGGGACCCGGTCGTCGCCACCCACCTGAAGGGCACGTTCACGGTCTTCCGGGCCGCCTCGGCGGTCATGCGCCGGCAGCGGACCGGCACCCTGATCGGCTTCACCAGCGGCAACCACCAGGGCTCGGTGGCGCAGGCCAACTACTCCGCCGCCAAGGGCGGGATCATCTCCCTCGTACGGTCGGCGGCCCTCGGCCTCCACAAGTACGGGGTGACGGCCAACGCCGTGGCGCCCGTGGCGCGGACCCGGATGTCGGCGAACGTCCCCATGGAGCTGACCGAGATCGGCGAGCCGGAGGACGTGGCGGCCCTCGTCGTCTACCTGCTCTCCGAGCGGGCCCGCGCGGAGCGGATCACCGGACAGGTCTACACGATCGCCGGACCGAAGATCGCGGTCTGGGCCCAGCCCAGGGAGCTGCGCGCGGGCTACGCCGAGGGCGGCTGGACGCCGGAACGGATCGCGGACTTCCTGCCGGGCACGGTCGGGACGGACCCCATGCCGATGCTGGCGCGCCTGGAGGAGATGGCCCGGGCCGCGGCCGCGGGCGACCGCCCCAACGCGGGGGCGGCCCCCGGCGCCGAGGCCCGTACCGGGGGCAGCGAGGCTCGTACCGGCGGCACCGGGGCCCGTACCCCCGACACCGCGACCCGTACCGGCGCCAGTGGGGAGAACGGCTCATGAGGGGTGTGGTGTTCGACGGGAGGCAGGTCCGGGTCGTCGACGACCTGGAGGTGCGCGATCCCGGCCCGGGCGAGGTGCTCGTGGGGATCGCGGCGGCCGGCCTGTGCCACAGCGACCTCTCGGTCGTCGACGGGACCATCCCCTTCCCCGTCCCCGTCGTCCTCGGGCACGAGGGCGCCGGGGTCGTCGAGGCGGTCGGGGCAGGCGTCCGGCACGTCGTCCCCGGCGACCACGTGGCCCTGTCGACCCTGGCGAACTGCGGGACCTGCGCGGACTGCGACCGGGGCCGGCCCACCATGTGCCGGAAGGCCATCGGGAGGCCGGGGCGGCCTTTCTCCCGGGGCGGGAGCCCCCTCCACCAGTTCGCCTCGAACTCCTCGTTCGCCGAGCGGACCGTCGTCAAGGCGGTCCAGGCGGTGCGGATCCCGCCGGACATCCCGCTGACCTCGGCCGCGCTGATGGGCTGCGGCGTCCTCACCGGCGTCGGGGCCGTCCTCAACCGGGCGAAGGTCGGGCGCGGCGAGACGGTCGTCGTCATCGGCACGGGCGGCATCGGGCTGAACGTCCTCCAGGGCGCGCGGATCGCGGGCGCGCTGACGATCATCGCCGTGGACACCAACCCGGCGAAGGAGGAGGCGGCCCGGCGGTTCGGGGCGAGCCACTTCCTCACCTCCACCGATGGCGTACGGGACATCCTCCCCACCGGCGCCGACCACGTCTTCGAGTGCGTGGGCCACACCGGGCTCGTCCGGACGGCGATCGACCTCCTCGACCGGCACGGCCAGGCCGTCCTGCTCGGCATGACGGCGCCCACGGCGGAGGCGGGCTTCCTGCCGGCGGCGATGTTCCTGGACAAGTCGATCCTGGGCTGCCGGTACGGCTCCTCCCGCCCGCAGCGCGACATCCCCCTCTACGCCGAGCTGTACCGCTCGGGCCGTCTCCTCCTCGACGAACTCGTCACCACCACCTATCCGGTGGAGGACTTCGGGAGGGCGGTGGAGGACATGGAGGCCGGCAAGGTCGCCCGCGGGGTCCTCACCTTCTGACCGTGCCACCGGGCCGCCGGCGAAAACGGGGTGAGCCCCGCGGACCCGCCCCGCTACGGTCCGGGGATGTCCTACCGCGAGCTCGTCACCCGCCCCGTTCTCGCCTGGTCCGCCGTCACCCTGGCCGGCCGCCTCCCCGTCGCCATGGCCCCGCTCGCCCTGGTGTTCCTGGTCCGGGAGCGGCCCGGCGGGTACTCGCTGGGAGCCGTGCTCGCCGCCGCGTACGTCCTCGGGGAGATCGTCGCCGCACCCGTCCTCGGCATGCGGCTGAACGCCGCCCGCGCCCGGCCGCAGCTCGCCGCCGGGCTCGGCGCCGGAGCCGCCGGGTTCGCCGGCCTCGGCCTGCTGCCGACCGCGCACCCCGTGGTGCTCGCGGCCCTCGCCGTACTCGCCGGAGCCGGACCGGCCGCCGTGCCCGGCGGGCTGCGCGCGCTCCTCACCTCCCTGGTCCCCGCGCGGGCCGTGACCCAGGCGATGAGCATGGAGTCGATGCTGACCTTCGGCATCTGGGCCGCCGCCCCCGCCCTCGTCACCGGCCTCGCGCTGGGCGTCGCCCCCGCCGCGCCCCCGCTGCTCATGGCCGGGCTGATGGCGGTGTCCGTCGCCGGGCTGCGGGCGCTCCCGCCCGGCTGGCACCAGGAGGCCGGGGACGGCGGCGGGTCGACGCGGCGGGCGCTGCTGCGGGTGTGGCCGGTGTACGTCCTCGGCGCGGCCGGACTGACGCTGCTCGCGCTCGCCGAGCTGATCCTGCCCGCCCTCCTGGAACAGCGCGGCATCGGCATCGGCTGGGCGGGGGCGCTCCTCGCCGGGTTCTCGGTCGGCGCGGCGGTCGGCGCCTTCGTCTACGGCCTCCGGGGGCGCTGGCCGGGCCCGCTGGCGCTCCAGTCGCTCGTCCTGGTCCTCGCCGTCGCCGCGGGCGTCGCCCTGGTCGCCGTCCTGCCCTCGGTGCCGGGCATCGCGGTGGCCCTGACGGCGGCCGGACTCCTCCAGGCCCCGGCGAGCCTGGCCCGGAACCTGGCCCTGCGCGAGCTCCTGCCGCCGTCGGCGCTGGCCGCCGGGTACTCGGTCATGTACGCGGCCGTGGGCGCCGGTTACGCGGCCAGCGGCAGCCTCGCGGGCGGTCTGCTCAAGGTCGCGGCCCCGTCCACCGCCATCCTCTGGGGCGTCGGCCTGACCGTCCTGCTCACCCTGATCGGGGCGGCGGGCGAACGGCGGCTGCTCCGGCGGCGGGACGGGGATCCGTCTCAGGAAGTGACGTCCGCGACGGACCCCGGGCCGGCCGACGCGGCCGTGCGGAAGGTCCGGCGGTAGGACGTCGGCGTCACCCCGATCGCGCTCATGAGGTGCACGCGCAGCGACTGCGCCGTGCCGAAACCGGCGTCCTGCGCGACCCGGTCGACGGGCAGACCGGTGGACTCCAGGAGGTGCCGGGCGCGCTCGACGCGCTGCTGCGTGAGCCACTGGCCCGGGCTGACGCCCACCTCGTCGCGGAAGCGGCGGGTGAACGTCCGTACGCTCATCGCCTCCTGGGCGGCCAGGTCCCGCAGCTGGATCGGCTCGTGCAGACGGGCGAGCGCCCACGCGCGCGCGGTCGTCGTGGTGTGGGTGCCGGCCTCCGGCAGGGGCCGCTCGATGTACTGCGCCTGACCGCCGTCCCGGTGCGGCGGCACGACGGTCCTGCGGGCCACGTCGTTGGCGACGGCGGTGCCGTGGTCGCGGCGCACGATGTGCAGGCACAGGTCGATCCCGGCGGCGACGCCCGCCGAGGTGAGGACGTCCCCGTCGTCGACGAACAGCACGTCCGCGTCCACCCGTACGCGCGGGAAGAGCCGCTGGAAGTGCGCGGCCGAGGACCAGTGGGTGGTGGCCGGGCGCCCGTCGAGGAACCCGGCGGCGGCGAGCACGTACCCGCCGGTGCAGATGGAGACGAGCCGGGTGCCGGGCCGGATGCGGGCCAGCGCGGCGGCCAGCTCCCCGGTGAGCCTGCCCTCCTCGTAGACCGGTCCGAGTTCGTACGAGGCCGGTACGACGACGGTGTCGGCGGTGGCCAGGGCCTCCGGTCCGTGCTCGACGTGGATCGCGAAGTCCGCGTCCGTCCGCACCGGTCCCGCGGCCGTCGCGCAGGTGACGATCTCGTACAGCGGACGGCCCCCGGCGTCCTTCGCGCGGCCGAAGATGCGGTGCGGAATGCCCAGTTCGAAGGGGAGGAGACCGGGCAGCGCGAGCACGGCGACGCGGTGCGGGGGCGGTTCGGGCGACGGCGGCACGGGCGGTGCTCCCTCCGGGATCGGTCGAAATCCAGTGGTGGTGTAGACCACGTGGTGGTAGGTCTACGTCTCCGTGACGGACAACACGTACAAGTCTGAGGCCGCCGAGCGGATTCCCGCCCCGGCCGAGCCGCCCGCACTGTGGAACCGTAACTTCCGGCTCTTCTTCGTCGCCCGGGGCGTCGCCGTCTTCGGCGAGGGCATGGTCCCGGTCGCCTTCGCCGCCGGACTCCTCGGCGCCGGCCACTCCGGCGCCACCGTCGGCTACGCGCTCGGCGGCTGGACCGCCGCCTTCGCCCTCTTCGTCCTCTTCGGCGGCGTCCTCGCCGACCGCTTCACCGCCCGCCGCATGATGATCCTCGCGGATCTGCTGCGGCTGCCCGGAGCGGCCGTCCTCGCCGTCGCCTTCACCGTCGGCGCCCCGCCCCTCTGGGCCGTCTACACGCTGTCCGTCCTCAGCGGCGTCGGCGCCGCCCTCTTCCAGCCGGGCGTCGCCTCCACCATCCCGCGCATCGCCCCCGACGTGCAGCGCGCCAACGCCGTCCTCCGGGTGGTGGAGGCCCTCATGATCATGGCGGGCCCGGCGGCCGCGGGCCTGCTCGTCGCCGTGTGGAGCGCGGGCGCGGCCTTCGCCGTCAACGGCGTGACCTTCGCCGTGAGCGCCGTCTGCCTCACCCTGATGCGGATCGCCCCGATCCCCTCCGACACGCTGCGGCGGGACTCGCTGGGTGCCGAACTGGCCGGTGGCTGGCGGGAGTTCCGGGCGCGAACCTGGCTTTGGGGCGTCATCGCCATCTGGACCGTGTACGGGCTCACCGTCGCCGGGCCCATGGTGCCGCTCACCGCGAGCCTGGTCACCGGGGAGCACGGCTCCGCCGCGTACGGCGTGCTCATGGCCGTCAACGGCGCGGGCAGCGCCGTCGGCGGCCTGCTCGCCCTCCGGCTGCGCCCCCGCGCCCCGCTCGCGGCGGGCGCGGTCGCCCTCCTCGGCCTCCCCGTCAACCTCGCGCTCCTCGGCCTCGGCGCGCCCGTGGCGCTGCTCGGCGCGGGCCAGTTCATCGGCGGCGCGGCCTTCGCCTTCTGGCTGGTGATGTGGTCGACGTCCGTCCAGACGCACGTGCCGCAGGAGGCGCTGAACCGGATGCACGCCTACGACGTGGCCGGCTCGCTCCTGATGATGGGTGTCGGGCGCACCCTGTCGGGCCCGGTCGCGGCGGCCGTCGGCACGGAGGAGGTGCTGCTGACGGGGGCGGGGATCGCGGTCCTCGTGGTGGGCGCGCTGCTGGCGGTGCGCCCGATCAGAACGCTGCCGAGGGCGTGAGCGGTGACGGGGAGCCTCGGCTCCATGCCTCGATGGGTGTCCCGATCCGTGTCCCGATCCGTTCGAAAGCTGTCGTCCGGGCCAATGGTCCGGGGGCGGGGCGGACCGGGATGCTCGGTGGCATGGCCCAGACAACCGAGACGCCGTCCGCCGGCCCGCCCGACGGGCGGGCGCCCCTCCCCCCGCGGCGGCCGCGCCCCCGGCGCACGCCCCGAGTCCACCGCGCCTGGTTCGTCGCGGCGGTCACCTTCGTCACGATCATCGGCGCGGCGGCGTTCGCGTCGCTCCCGGGCCTGCTGATCGAGCCGCTGCACCGGGAGTTCGACTGGTCGCGCGGCACGATCGGCTTCGCCGTCTCCGTGAACCTCGCCCTCTACGGCCTCACGGCCCCCTTCGCCGCCGCGCTCATGGACCGCTTCGGCATCCGCCGGATCGTGGCCGTGGCGCTCTCGGTCATCGCGCTGGGCTCGGTGCTCACGGTCTGGATGACGGCGGCCTGGCAGCTCGTCCTGCTCTGGGGCGTGCTCGTCGGACTCGGCAGCGGCTCGATGGCCCTCGCGTTCGCGGCGACCGTCACCAACCGCTGGTTCACCGCCCGGCGGGGCCTGGTGACGGGCATCCTCACGGCCGCGGGCGCCTCCGGGCAGCTGGTGTTCCTGCCGCTGCTGTCCTGGCTGGTCGAGCAGCACGGCTGGCGCCCAGCCGCGGTGACCGTCGGACTCGCGGCCCTCGCGGTGGTCCCGTTCGTCTGGCTGCTGCTCCGCGACCACCCGGCCGACGTCGGGCTCGCCCCGTACGGCGGGGAGTACGCGGACAAGCCGGCCCCCGTCACGGGCGCCGCCCGCCGCGCGGTCTCGGTCCTGTTCAAGGCGGCCCGCACGGGGCCCTTCTGGCTGCTCGCGGGGACGTTCGCGATCTGCGGTGCCTCGACGAACGGCCTGGTGAAGACCCACTTCGTACCGGCCGCCCACGACCACGGGATGCCGGTGACGGCGGCGGCGGGACTGCTCGCGGTCATCGGTGTCTTCGACGTCGTCGGCACCATCGCCTCCGGCTGGTTCACCGACCGCTTCGAGGCCCGCCGGCTGCTCGCGGTCTACTACGCGCTCCGCGGGATCTCGCTCCTCTTCCTGCCGGTGCTGCTCGCGCCGGCCGTGCACCCGCCGATGCTGTTCTTCATCGTCTTCTACGGCCTGGACTGGGTGGCGACGGTCCCGCCGACCATCGCCCTGTGCCGCGAGCACTACGGCGAGGACTCGGCGATCGTCTTCGGCTGGGTCCTCGCCTCCCACCAGGTGGGCGCGGCGGTCGTCGCGTTCGCGGGCGGTGTGGCCCGCGACGTCTTCGGCTCCTACGACGTCGTCTGGTACGCCTCGGGCGCGCTGTGCGCGGCGGCGGCCCTGATGGCCCTGGTCATCCGCCGTCCCCGGGCCTCCGGCGCCTCCCGCTAGGGTGTGAGCCGCCCGAACCTCCCCCGGTGGAAGAGCAGGGGCTCCCCGTCCTCCTCCGCGCCCAGGGCCGCCACCCGTCCCACCACGATGAGGTGGTCGCCGCCGGTGTGCACGGCGGTGATCGCGCAGTCGATCCAGGCGGGGGCTCCGGGGAGCCCC
>NZ_RDBH01000114.1:1675-12234 GCF_008042145.1 Streptomyces sp. adm13(2018) | reverse complement strand
CCTTCTGCGTCAACATCCTCGGGGCCGGGGTCCAGTCGACGCCCGCGAACTTGTCCGCCCCGCTGACCGCGAACGACCGGCACAGCGGGCCCTGTCCGGCCCCGAGGATGTTGACGCAGAAGGTGCCCGCGCCCGCGATCCTGGGCCAGGTCGTCGAGGTCCGGGCGACCATGAAGGCGACCAGGGGCGGGTCGAGGGAGAGGGAGGCGAAGGACTGGCAGGCGAAGCCGGCCGGTCCGTCCGCGTCGAGGGCGGTCACGACCGTGACCCCGCTCGCGAAGTGGCCGAGGACGCGGCGGAACTCGGCCGCCTCGACGGGCGGTCGCTCGTCCTCCCGTACCGCGCGCAGTACCGGCCGGGGCAGTGCTTCGACGGCCGTCGGCGAACCGGCCGCTCTCAGGTGTCGGACGACGGTGGCCGCCATCCCCGCGTGTCCCATCACACCGCCCATTGAACCTGACGATCCGTCAAATGAGAACCCCGGCGGGCACGCGAAAGCCCCCGGGGCGGCGGACCGCCGCTCCGGGGGCTCGTCACACGGACACCCGCGGGATCAGCCGGCGACGGCGCCGGTGGCCCGGGTCCAGGCGACACCGGAGACGTGCCCGGTGCGGTGGGCGGTCACCCGAACGGTGATCCTGGTCCCGCGCTGGGCCTTGGCGAGCGTGAACGTGGCACGGGTGGCCCCACTGATCGCCCGCCCGTTCGCGTACCACTGATACGCGTACGCGGTAGGCGCCGGAGCCCAGGTCCCCCGATTCAGCGTGAGCGTCCGCCCGACCTTGACGGTCCCGGTGAGAGCCGGGGCCTTGGTCGCCTTGGGCGCGAGCCCCTTCACCGCGAGGGATCCACTGACCGCGGTGAGCGTCGGGTGGCCGGCCTTCCGCGCGATCACGGCCACCGACAGCTGCTTGCCCTGGACCGCGGACGCGATCGTGTACGTGGAGGCCGTGGCCCCCGCGATCGCGACCCCGTTCGCCCGCCACTGGTACGCGAGCGAGTCCACCGGCAGCGACCACGAACCGGGCCTGGCCGTCACCTTCGCGCCGACGACCGCCGTCCCGGAGGCACCGGGGGCCGCGGTGTTGCGGAGGGCGGCGACGACGGTCACCGACGGCTTCATGAACTGCATGCCGAAGGCGTAGACGCTGGTGCTCAGGGAGCCGAGCGGCGCGTTCGTGAGGTCCAGCCCGACCGTCATGCTGCGCCGGTCCGGCGCGACGGAGAGGGTCGTGGACTCGGCCCGGAAGGACCCGTTCGTCACGACGACCTTGGCCGAGGAGGGCAGCGCCGCGCCGGTGACGGTCATCGAGATCCTCCCCCGGCCGACCGTGGCGGGGCCGACGGCGCCGACGGAGCGCTCGTCGGCGCCGCAGACGACGCCGTCGCAGGAGAACTGGGCCTTGACCGGCGTCGAGGACTGCGCCGGCTTCTCCGGCAGACCGATCACGAGCGTGGTCGGCTTGGCCGCCTTCGGGTAACCGCTCGGCAGCCCGCAGCTGTAGATCTCGCCCTCACTCGTGTACGAGCCGCCGCAGAAGTTCACCCGGCTGCTCCGGTCGTACATCCGGGGCCGCGGCATGGTGGCGAAGGTGCCGGCCGGGCTGAACGCCACGTCGAACCTGTCGCCCGAGGCGGTCGGGAGCGCCCAGCACAGCGTGGCGCGCTGCTCGCTGAGGGTTCCGGTGAGCGGCCCGAAGCCGTAGCTCACGTTCGCCACCTTGGCGCACTCCGGGGCGGGCCCGGCCGGCGTCCCGATGCGGGCGGTGTCGAGCCGGTAGGCGGCGGGGGCGGTGCCGCCGGCCGGGACCTGGATCAGCACCTGGTAGGCGGCGGATCCGGTGACGGCGCAGCCCCTGGCGAAGTAGTCGCACACCGCGTCGCCCTTGGCGTCCAGGGCCATCAGACGGACGGAGTCGTTCGCGTCCCGCGCGTCCAGGTGCAGGGTGTCCCCGGCGGCGGACGTCGTGACCCGGTGGCACCGGAAGGTGCCGGGTGCGGCCGGGGTGCCCCCGGTGGACGGGCCGCCGACGGCGACGGCCGGGGTGGTGACGCAGCCGCGCGCGGTGGAGGTCACGTCGTAGCGGGTCAGCAGGGTCTCGGCGGGCAGGTCACGGCCCTGGACGAGGACCGTGTGGGCGAGGCCCGGGGTCAGGTCGCAGACCGAGAAGGTGCCGTAGTAGTTGCGGATCTCGCAGCCGACCCTGCCCTTCGCGTCCACCACCACGGCCTCGGCGGACGAACCTCCGGCGCCCTTCGCGATCTGGAACAGCTCGCTCGCGGAGTGGGCGTTGGCGGGGATCGTCAGGCAGCCGGCGAAGACGCCGTTGCCGGTCCTCACGACCGACCGGGCCGGGTTCGCGGCGAACTCGGCGGCGGTGAAGGTCGGGCAGGCGGAGGGCACGTCGGTCCGGTGGACGACGAGACCGTAGCCGTCGCCGCCCTCGGTCGGGTCCTCGTCGACGACGGTCAGCCGGTAGGGGGCGGTGCCGCCGAGCGTGCAGGTGGCGTCCCACAGGTTCGTGGCGTCGAGGCACTGCTCGGCGCCGGTCGCGTCGTACACCTTGATGTCGGTGGAGAGGTCCGACTGGACGGCGAGGTGCGCGCCCTGCGGCAGCGGCAGGTTCAGGCAGTCGACCTCACCGGGTGCGGAGAACGCGCCCCGGTGGGTGACGGCGAGCGCGACCCCGGACACACAGCCCTCGGTGGAGGTGCGGCCGAAGACCTGGACGGCGTCGTCGGTGAGGACGGTGTACGCCGTGCCTGCCGTGAGCGTGCAGAGCCCCTCGTAGCTCCGGCAGGCGTAGGTGCCGTCCCGGTGGTACACGGAGACGTTGCCGCGGTGGCCCTCCTCGTCCACGGACCGCACGTCGTAGCGGCCGGACACGGAGGGCGTGAAGGTCTTGCAGCCGGTCGCGGGCCCGGACCGGTCCGGCGCGGTGCCGTAGACGGACGGGGCGACGACGGCGCAGCCCGCAGGGTCGGACAGGCGGCGGACCTTCAGGGTGTACGGGGCGTCGGGGCCGCCGTCCTCCTGGTCGCCCACGACCGCGTAGACGCGGTGGCCCTCGGTGCCCTCGGGCAGGACGCAGCCCTCGGAGCCGTCCTGGTCGCGCTCCACGCACAGGCGCCTGCCGGTGGCGTCGGAGATCCACGCGAAGGAGTCGCCGTAGGTGGCGCGCCGCAGCTCCGTCGTGATCCGCTCGCCCGGGGCGGCGGTGAAGGAGTGGCAGACGACGCCCAGCGGGCCCGCGCCGGTGCCGGTCGCCGGGGCCGTGGCGTACCCGGTGCCGGGGACGGCGGGGCAGTCGCCCGGGGCGCCGGCCATCAGCGGGACGAGGGCGACCTCGTTACGGGCCTCACTCCAGTCGTGGTTGGTGAGCTTGAGCGTGTACCGGCCGACGGCCAGGTCGCACCAGGCGTCCTTGTACTGCCAGTCCTGGCACGTGACCTGGTCCTCACCCGCGTACAGCCGCGGGTAGGTGTCGTGGCTGCCGTCGATGAGAAGGCGGTGCGTGCCGGACCGCTCCACGGTGACGGTGAAGCAGGCGGTGCCCTGGGACTCGATGGTGACCTGCCGGACCGCGTCGCCCGGCTTGCCGATCGGCGCGAGCGGCAGCGCGGGACACGGGGCCGCGGTGTCCGTCGGATCGGCGGTCGGCGTCGGGTCGGCGGTGGGCGTCGGCTCGGCCGGGGCCGACGGCCCCGGCGCGGTCGGCTCGGAGACGGTCGGCTCGGGCGCCGGGTCCGTCGTCGCGGGCCCCGGCGCGGGCGCCGCGCTCGCGGCCGGCGGTGGCGGTGTCGCGGCCAGGGCCGTGCCCGCCGGGATCGCGGATCCCAGCAGGGCCGTCAGCAGGGCCGGGACCAGCAGAAGCGATCTGCCGGATCTTCGGGATCGTGTGCGCGAGCGCGCGGAGTTGGGCATTCCGTTCCCCCCGGAGCGGCGGTGTGTCATATGCGCGACACACGATACGGCCCGGGTCCGTCACCGTCGCGCGACTATCGGCCCCGGTACCGCGCCTCCCGGCGCTCCACGAAGCTCGCCACCCCCTCCCTCGCGTCCCCCGTCGTCATGTTGATCTCCTGCGCCGCCGCCTCCGCCGCGAAGGCCGCGGCCCGGTCCGAGTCCAGGGACGCGTTCACCAGCTGCTTCGTCAGCGCCAGCGCCCGCGTCGGGCCCTGCGCCAGCCGCTCGGCCCACTCCCGCGCCGTCTTCTCCAAGGCCTCCGCCGGCACCACCCGGTTCACCAGACCCAGGCCGTGCGCCTCCGCCGCCGACACCGCGTCCCCGAAGAACATCAGCTCCTTCGCCCGCTGCGGCCCGATCAGCCGCGGCAGCAGGTACGCCCCACCGCCGTCCGGGACCAGCCCCCGCCGGACGAACACCTCGATGAAGCGGGCCGACTCGGACGCCAGGACCAGATCGCACGCGAACGCGAGGTGCGCCCCGATCCCCGCCGCCGTCCCGTTGACCGCCGCGATCACCGGTTTCTCGCAGTCCAGCACGGCCCCGATGAAACGCTGTGCCCCGCGCCGGATCGTGCGCGCCACGTCCCCGGGGACGGTCTCCGCGAGCGCCGGCGCGCCCCGCAGGTCCGCCCCCGCGCAGAAGCCCCGGCCCGTCGCCGTCACCACCACCGCCCGGACGTCCGGGTCGGCGGAGGCCTCGTCGAGCAGGGCCATGACACGTTCCCGCTGCTCCCAGGTGACCGCGTTCATCGCCTCGGGGCGGTTGAGGGTGATCCACGAGACGCCGTTCTCGACGGCGTGCAGTACCTCGGGCATGGCGTCAGCTCTCCTCGGCGTTCCTCAGCGTCCTCAACGGCAGACCGCGAGCGCGTCCAGGGCCACCGCGCCCTGCCCGCGCGGCAGCACCATCAGCGGGTTGATGTCGAGTTCCGCGAGGTCGCCGTCGAGTTCCAGCGCCATCCGCTGGACCCGCAGCACCACCTCGACGAGCGCGTCCACGTCGGCCGGCGGCGCCCCCCGGACCCCGTCGAGGAGGGCACGGCCGCGCAGCTCGGCCAGCATGGAGCGGGCCTCGTGCTCGCCGAACGGCGGGACCCGTACGGCCGTGTCGTTCAGGACCTCCACCAGGACCCCGCCGAGCCCGACCGTGACCGTCGGCCCGAACAGCTCGTCGCGGGTGACGCCCACCACCATCTCGACCCCGCGCCCGACCATCTGGCAGACGAGGATCCCGTCGAGGTCGACCGACTCGAAGCGGGCGATGTCGGTGAGTTCGCGGTACGCGTCCCTGACCTGGCTCGCGGAGGTCAGCCCCACCTTCACCAGGCCCAGTTCGGTCTTGTGGGCGAGCTGGGCGCCGGAGGCCTTCATGACGACCGGGTAGCCCACCAGGCTGGCGGCCCGGACGGCGGCCGCCGCGCTGGTGACGAGCTGCTCGCGCGGCACCCGTATCCCGTACGCCCGCAGGAGCTGCTTCGCCGCGTGCTCGCTGAGCCGCCGGCCGGGCCGCATCAGGGCCTGGGCCTTGCGGAAGGACGGGGAGGGGGTGCGGGGGGCGTCGTCGAAGGGGGAGTGGTAGGCGCCGGTGAAGCGGTGGTGGTCGAGGTAGGCCTTCACGGCCCCGATGCAGTTGGCGAACGTACGGAAGGTGGCGACGCGCGAGGAGCCGAGCAGGGTCGTGCGGTAGGCCTCCTCCGTGCCGACGGGGGACCCCCACACCACGCACACCAGCTTGTCCGTGGCCTCCGCCGCGTCGACGAGGTCCTGGGCGAGCCGGTCGCTCATCGGCGGGAACGGCCCGGTGATCGGACAGATCAGCACGCCCACCGAGGGGTCGGCGAGGATCGCGTCGATGATCTTCCGCCCGCGCCAGTCGCCCACCGGGTGCCCGCCGTTGTCGACGGGGTTGGCGACGCTCAGGTACTCCGGGATCCACTCGTGCAGTTCGTCCTGCTTGGCCTGCGGGAGGGTGGGCAGCCGCAGCCCCGCCCCGGTGGCCAGGTCGGCGAAGTGGGCGCCGGTGCCGCCGGATATGGAGTAGACGACGACGCCGTCGGCCTGCGGCCGGCGGGCGCGGGCGAGCAGGGTCGCGGTGTCCTGGAGCTGGTCGAGCCCGTCGACCCTGATCACCCCGAACTGGCGCATGGCGGCGTCGACGACCTGGTCGGCGCCGGTGAGCTTGCCGGTGTGGGAGGCGGCGGTACGGGCGCCGGTCTCGGTCCTGCCGACCTTCACGGCGACGACGGGGACGCCGTGGCGGGCGGCCCGGTCCGCGGCGAGGAGGAAGGAGCGGCCGTCCTTGAGGCCCTCGACGTAGCAGGCGATGGCGCCGACCTCGGGCCGTCCGGCGAAGTACGAGATGAAGTCGGAGGTCTCCAGGTCGGCCTCGTTGCCGGTGGGCGCCCAGTGGGAGAGGCGGACGCCCAGCTCCTGGAGGGTGAAGACGGGCCGTCCCTGGTGGCCGGACTGGGTGATGAGGGCGACGGCGGGGCCTTCGAGGTCGTCGCGGAAGCGCTCGAAGGCGTTGAGGTTGGTGTTGGGGCCCAGGAGGCGGATCCCGGAGCGGCGTACGGCGGCGGCGAGACGTTCCTGCGCGGCGGTCCCGGCCGCGCCGGTCTCGGCGAAGCCGGAGGCGAACGCGACCGCGAACCTGACCTTGGTCTCGGCGAGTTCCTCGATGACGGGCAGCGGGTCGGCGACCAGCAGCACGGCGAGGTCGACGGGTTCGGTGAGCGCGCCGACGGAGGGCACGCAGTCGATCCCGAACACGCTGGTACGGGTGGGGTGCACGGGCACCAGCCGGGCGCCGACCCGCTCGGCCCAGGCGAGCAGCTGCCGGGTGATGCCGGTGTTGGGGCGGCCCTCGGCGTCGGAGGCGCCGACGACGGCGACGGACTCGGGGCGGAAGAACCGGTCGAGGTCGGGCACGGCGGCGTACAGCGGCCGCCCGCTGACGTCCTGGTCGCCGGGGGCGGCGGTGATCCCGTGCACGGCGGCGCGGGGCGACTCCCCGCAGGCGTCCACGCGGGCGCGAAGACCGGTGGTGAAGGTGCCGTGAGTCGATCCAAGCATGTGTTCCGCCCGCCCTTCACCCATCCGTATACACCTGACGATCAGTCAGATTACAGAACTGACGGCCAGTCAGGAATAGGTGGGGGGTGGCGGGTGCCTGTGCGGGCCGCGGGCCCGCGCCTCCGCGGCCCGGGCCGGTCGGCGGCACCGGCGATCCCGGGCGACCAGCGGCCAGCGGCCAGCGGCCAGCGGCCCGCGGCCCCCGCGGCCTCGGGCGGCCGCCGCCCCGGCCCCGGCTACCGGGCGATCCGGCGCGCGATCTTCTCCGCGTCGATGGCCAGTTCGCGGAACATCCCGCTGATCGGGTTCGTGAACCCCGTGAAGTACAGCCCGGGCGCCTCGCGCGGGCAGCGGGCCCCGTGCACCACCGGATGCCCGCGTCCGTCCAGGACGCCCAGATGGCCGACCAGCGGCTCCAGGGCGCGCCGGTAGCCGGTCGCCGCTATCACCGCGTCCGGTGCGATCCGCGTACCGTCCGCGAGGACCACCTCGCCGTCCTCGAAGGCCTCCACGGCCGCGACGACCTCGACCTTCCCCGCCCGCACCGCGGCGATCAGGCCCACGTCCTGGACCGGGATCGCCCCTTCGCGCTGGCGCGTGGCGATGCCCTTGTCGGGGCGGGGGAGCCCGTACGCCGAGAGGTCCGGCGTCCCCACCCGGGCCGTCAGGGCGCCCAGCCGGTCGACGAGCGCCGTCGGCAGGCGGCGGACGAGGATGCCGGAGCGCTGGGCGGGCCAGCCGGCGGTGGTGCGCTTCACGATGTGCGGGACGGTCCGCACGGCGAGCCGCACCCGGCCGGCGCCGCCGTCGGCGAGGTCGGCGGCGATCTCGGCGCCGGTGTTGCCGATGCCGACGACGAGGACGTCCTGACCGGCGTAGGGCTCGGGGTTGCGGTAGGCGCGGGCGTGGTCGAGCCGCCCCCGGTACGTCTCGCGGCCGGGCCAGTCGGGCAGCCGCGGGGTGTGGTTGTAGCCGGTGGCCACGACGACCGCCCGGCCGGTGAGCCGCCGGCCGCCGGTCGCGTGCAGGACCCAGTCGGACCCCTCGCGCTCGACGCGGAAGACCTCGACGCCCGTCACGATCTCCAGCTCGTGCCGCTCGGCGTACTTCTCCAGGTAGCGCACCACGTCCGCGCGGGCCACCCAGCGTCCGAAGGAGCGGGGGATCCGCAGCCCCGGGAGGGCGGAGAGCCGGCGGGTGGTGTGCAGCCGCAGCCGGTCGTAGTGGGCGCGCCAGGAGGCGCCGACGGCGTCGGACTTCTCCAGGACGACGGCCCGGACGCCCCGCGCGCGCAGGGCGGCGGCGACGGCGAGACCGCCGGGGCCCGCGCCGATGACGTACACGGGGTGGTCAGCCTGTGGAGGGAGTGCAAGGGGGGTGGTGGCCATGAGTGCTGAGCGTAATGACGTGTACACGCGGCGGGTCTCGGTCAAGAGGGATTTCGGTTGCGAATCGGTCACGCCGGGCGCCCGCCGCGGCCGCCCGGCCCCGGCCTCTTGCGCGGAGGGCGGGGCTGCGCTGAACTGACGTACCGTCAGATCCAGTGGTTTCCCACGAGGGGGAGCGCGCATGCAGACCGTCTGGCTCACCGGCGCCGAATGGCTCGCCGTCCTCCGCATCGGCCTCGGCCTGTGGTGGCTGGAGAGCTGGCGCCACAAGGACAGGAAGGGCTGGTTCGAGCGCGGCACCGGCATCGCCTGGGCCGCCGAGGTTGCGGGCCGGCACCGGTGGCCGCCGGTCAGGAAGGGCTTCGAGACGGTCGTCGCGCCGCGCCCCAAGCTCATGGCCTACGTCGTCGTCTACGCCGAACTCGCCCTCGGGCTCGGCCTGGTGGCCGGATTCCTCACCCCGGTCGCCCTGGTCGGCGGGCTGCTCCTCAACCTGCTCTATCTCGTCCTGATGATCCACGACTGGGCCGAGCAGGGGCAGAACGCGATGATGGCGCTCATCTCGCTCGTCGCCCTCCTCGCCCTGTCCTGGCAGACCTGGTCCCTCGACCACGCGCTCGGACTCTTCCTGTGACGGCCGCCGACCCCGACATCGACGCCTTCACCCGCCCGTACTGGGACGCCGCCGCCGGGGGCCACCTCCTGCTGCGCCGCTGCGCGGCCTGCGGCCGGGCCCACCACTACCCGCGCGAGTTCTGCCCGCACTGCTGGAGCGAGGACGTCGGCTGGGAGCGCGCGAGCGGCCGCGCGACCCTCTACACCTGGTCGGTCGTCCACCGGAACGACCTCCCGCCCTTCGGCGACCGCGTCCCGTACGTGGCGGCGGTCGTCGACCTCGCCGAGGGGCCGCGCATGATGACGCAGGTCGTGGACGTGCCGGAGGGCGACCTCCGGATCGGGATGGAGCTGGAGGTCGCCTTCCGGAGCGAGGGGGAGGTGCGGGTCCCCGTCTTCGGTCCGCGGTCAGCGGGCTGAGATGTTCCGCCAGACCTGCTCGCTCCGGCCGGAGGAGCCGCAGGTGTACGTCATGGCGAACGACCCGGCCGTCAGACACCGACCGTCGCTCGCGTTCTTGAACATCCGCCCGGCGGACGTCGAGGAGACGACCTTCCAGGACTGGGCGGAGGAACCGTTGCACGAGGCCGTGGTGACGGCCGTGTTCCCCGCCGGCTGGAGGCAGCGGCCGGAATGCCGGTTCTTCAGCCGGAAGGAGCCGTCGGCGCCGGGGGAGTAGTCCAGGAGAACCAGTACGTGCCGCCGCCGCTGCCGGTGGATCCGCACGCGGCGGACCGGGCGCCGCCTCGCGGGTCAGCGCGATGCCGCCTCGTGGGTCGGTTCGGCGCCGGCCTCGCGGGCGATGTGGGGAGCCGCGTCCGCCAGGGACCGGAAGTGCCGGTGGGCCCCGGAGTGCGGCGCCTCCGTGTTCACCGTCCAGACCGTCATTCCGGCCGCCAGGCCGGAACGCACCCCGGACGGCGCGTCCTCGATCACGAGACAGTCCCCGGGGTCCGCGCCCAGCCGCTCGGCGGCCAGCAGGTACGGCACCGGGGACGGCTTGCCCTCGGCCACCGACGCCGCGTCCACCACCAGCTCCGGCACCGGGAGCCCGGTCCGCTCGAACCGTCCCCGCACCCGGTGCCCGTAGTTCGACGTGACGAGTGCCCAGCGGCCCGGCGGCAGGGCGGCCAGCAGCGCGCCCGCCCCCTCGAAGGCCCCGTAGGAGCCCGTACGGACGTCCTCGTCCTCCAGGGTGTGCAGCAGCGCCAGGCAGGCGGCCGGGTCCTGGTCCGGGACCACCGCGGCGAAGGTCTCGACCGGTCGCGTCCGGAGCGCGACCGCGTACACCTCGTCCCCGTCGAGCCCGTACCGCGCGGCCCACTCGTGCCAGACGCGGCGCTGATTGGCGACGGCGTCGATGAGCGTGCCGTCGACGTCGAAGAGGATGAACTTTCCGCTGGTCACGGGCGCGATGGTACGGGCAGGACCCGCGCGCCGCCGAGGCGGCCGGCGCCTGCCGGCCGCGGGCGGCGGATGCACCGCCGCCCGCGGGCGCCCCGAGCGGGTCCGCCC
>NZ_RDBH01000114.1:0-1575 GCF_008042145.1 Streptomyces sp. adm13(2018) | reverse complement strand
GGCCGGGGGTCACCCGCGGCCCAGCACCACCGTTCCCGAGGAGCAGAACCAGCCTCCCGTGCCCGAGGCCACCGCCAGTTCCGGCAGGCTGCCGTCCGGCCGCCGGACCTGGAGCCCCGGCGCCTCCCCGCGCAGCTGCCGTACCGCCTCCACCAGCAGGAAGAGCCCCCGCATCCCCGGATGGCAGGCCGAGAGCCCGCCGCCGTCCGTGTTCACCGGCACCCGGCCCTTCTCCCGGAGGTACGCCCCTCCCTCGCCCTTCGGGCAGAAGCCCAGGTCCTCCAGGGTCACCAGGGTCATGTAGGTGAAGGCGTCGTAGACCTCGGCCACGTCGATGTCGGCGGGCCGGACGCCCGCCCGCTCGAAGGCGAGCCGGCCGCTGACGGCCGCGGGGGAGACCGTGAAGTCCTCCCACTCCGACATCGTGGTGTGCGAGACGTGCTCCCCGGTGCCGAGCACCCAGACCGGGGCCGTCCGGCAGTCCTGGACGTACTCCTCGGCGACCAGCAGCACCGCGCAGCCGCCGTCGCTGCGGATGCAGCAGTGCAGCTTGGTGAACGGGTCCGCGATCATCGGCCCGGACAGCACGTCGTCGACGGTGATCGGGTCGCGGAACATCGCCTCCGGGTTCAGGGCCGCGTTCGCCCGCGCCTGGACGGCCACCTCCGCGAGCTCCTCCAGGGTGGTCCCGTAGGTGTGCAGGTGACGGCGGGCGGCCATCGCGTACTTGGCGATCAGGGTGTGCCCGTACGGGACCTCGAACTGGAGCGGGCCGCGCCCGCCGAAGGACAGGTTGGCGGTGCGGCGCCGGGCGCGGATGTCGGCGCGCGCGGTGGAGCCGTACACGAGGAGGACCGCGTTCGCGTGCCCCGCGGCGATCGCGTCGGCCGCGTGCCCGGCCATGACCTCCCAGGTGGCGCCGCCCACGGCGGTCGAGTCCACCCAGCGGGGCCGCAGGCCGAGGTACTCGGCGACCTCGACCGGGGCGAGGGTGCCGAGGCCCGCCGAGGCGAGGCCGTCGATCAGCGAGCGGTCCAGGCCGCTGTCCGCGAGCGCGCGCCGGGCCGCCTGGGCGTGCAGGGCGTAGGGGGTGGCCTCGTCGACCCGGCCGCAGTCGGCGAGGGCCGCTCCGGCGACGGCGACGCGGCGGGGTCTGCGGACGGCGGCGCGTGCGGTGGTGCGGTGGGTGGCGCGTTCGGCGGCGTGTTCGGTGGTGCGCGCGGTCGTCGGCACGGGGGCGGGCGCAGGGGTCGGCATGAATCTGACGGTACATCAGATGCGCCGGATCGGAACCGGCGCGACTCTGGCAACCGGCCATGCGCAGGCCTAGCATGACGCACCGTCAGAAACGGAGGGAGCCTCATGGACGCCGCCGACAGCGCAGCGCTCACCGCCGGAACCGCCCCGCCCGCAGTCCCGCCGACCGCCCCGCTCACCGCCCCGCCCGCAGTCCCGCTCGCCGACCCGCCTACCGAGGAGCCGCAGGAGATCCGCCGCGCCCTGCGCGCGCTGCTCGCCGAACGGGCCGGACCGCAGCAGAACCGCGCGGCCACCGCCACCCCCCAGGGATACGAC
>NZ_RDBH01000113.1:467425-468649 GCF_008042145.1 Streptomyces sp. adm13(2018) | reverse complement strand
CCGCCCCCACCGCGGACACCTGCGCCCTCAAGCAMAAGCCCACCGGCAAGGTGCTCCAGGGCTACTGGGAGAACTGGGACGGGGCGGCCAACGGCGTCCACCCGCCTTTCGGCTGGGCGCCCATCGACGACCCGCGCTTCAAGGCCCACGGCTACAACGTCATCAACGCCGCCTTCCCCGTGATCCGTTCGGACGGCACGGTGCTGTGGCAGGACGGCATGGACAGCACGGTCAAGGTCTCCACCCCGGCGCAGATGTGCAACGCCAAGGCGGCGGGGGCGACGCTCCTCCTGTCGATCGGCGGCGCGACCGCGGGCATCGACCTCAACTCCCGTGCCGTCGCCGACCGTTTCATCGCGACCGTCGTGCCGATCCTCAAGACGTACAACTTCGACGGGATCGACATCGACATCGAGACCGGCCTGGTCGGCAGCGGCAGCATCGGCACCCTGTCCACGTCCCAGGCCAACCTGGTGTACATCATCGACGGCGTCCTCGCCCGCATGCCCGCCGGGTTCGGGCTGACGATGGCACCGGAGACGGCGTACGTCACCGGAGGCAGCGTCGTCTACGGCTCGATCTGGGGCGCGTACCTGCCGATCGTGAAGAAGTACGCGGACAACGGGCGCCTGTGGTGGCTCAACATGCAGTACTACAACGGCAGCATGTACGGATGCTCGGGCGACTCCTACTCCGCGGGGACCGTCGCCGGGTTCGTCGCGCAGACCGACTGTCTCAACCGGGGTCTCGTGATCCAGGGCACCACGATCCGGGTGCCGTACGACAAGCAGGTTCCCGGCCTCCCCGCCCAGCCGGGCGCGGGCGGCGGCCACATGGCTCCGTCGCTCGTGGCGCAGGCGTGGAACCACTACGGCGGGGCGCTCAAGGGCCTGATGACCTGGTCGGCGAACTGGGACGGGTCGAAGGGCTGGACGTTCGGCGACAACGTGAAGGCACTCCAGGGCCGTTAGCCCCTGCCGGCTCCGGTCGGGTTCTGGACGGCCGCCGGACCGGAGCCGTACCGGACCCCCGTCCGGCACCCGGGCCGGTGATCCCGAAGCCGGGATCACTGGCCCGGGCACGGTAGTTGTGCTTTGCTTGCGGCATGACCCTGCTCGTGACGCGCCGCCACGTGGACTACGTGCGCGTCACGACCACGTCCTGTTCCGGCTGACCCCGAGGCCCTCGTCCCGGCAGCCGGCCGTCGCCCGCGCGACCCCCGAG
>NZ_RDBH01000113.1:464312-467325 GCF_008042145.1 Streptomyces sp. adm13(2018) | reverse complement strand
GTGCAGGTGCAGGTGCAGGTGCTGGGGTCGGGACGGGTCGGCCGGGCGGCCGGGCGGGAGGCCGGGTCAGTCCCCGGAAGCGGTCCGGGCGCGCAGGTCCTTCTTGGAGACCTTGCCGACGCCGGTCGTCGGGAAGGCCTCGACGAAGACGATCCGGTCGGGCACCTTGAAGGCCGCGAGCCCCCGGTCCCGGACGAAGCGCTTCAGCGCGAGCGCCCCGATCGCCGGCGCGTCGGCGCGCGGGATGACGTACGCGCAGCTGCGCTCGCCGAGGTACGGGTCGGGCTCGGCCACCACGTTGGCGTCGTGCACCGACGGGTGGGCCAGGAGGTGGTTCTCGACCTCCTCGGCGGCGATCTTCTCGCCGCCCCGGTTGATCTGGTCCTTGGCGCGCCCCTCGACCACGAGGTGCCCGCTCGGGGTGACCCTGACGAGGTCGCCGGTGCGGTAGAAGCCGTCCGCGGTGAAGGAGCGGGCGTTGTGCTCGGGCGCGTTCCAGTAGCCGCGGATGGTGTACGGGCCGCGGGTCAGCAGGTGGCCGGTCGTGCCCTCGGGGACGTCCCGGTCCTCGTCGTCCACGATCCGGATCTCGTCGTCGGGAGAGATCGGCCGGCCCTGGGTGGTGACGATCGTCGCCGTGTCGTCGTCGAGTCGGGTGTAGTTGACCAGGCCCTCGGCCATCCCGAAGACCTGCTGGAGGGTGCAGCCGAGGGCCGGCTTCACCCGGCGGGCGGCCTCCTCGCCGAACTTGGCCCCGCCCACGAGCAGCACGTCGAGGCTGGAGAGGTCGTAGTTCGACGCGGCTGCGGCGTCGCTCCAGACGAGCGCGAGCGGCGGTACGAGCCCGGTGATCGTGACGCCCTCGTCCTGGATCAGCGGGAACGCCGCGTCCGGTGCGGGTCGCGGGCACATCACCACGCGGCCGCCCGCGTACAGCGCGCCGAGCGAACCGGGGGAGGAGAGGGGGAAGTTGTGGGCGGCGGGCAGCACGCAGAGGTAGACGGAGGTCTCGTCGACCCCGCAGATCTCGTTGGAGCCGCGCAGCGAGTAGATGTAGTCGTCGTGGGTCCGGGGGATGAGCTTGGGCACCCCGGTGCTCCCGCCGGATAGCTGGAGGAACGCCAGGTCGGACGGGGCGGGGCCGGTGAGCGGCACCGGCTCGGCGGGCACGTCGGAGAGCGCCTCGAAGGGCCCGGCGTCGGCGCCGACCACGAAGACGTGCCGCAGCGAGGGGGTGCGGGCGAGCACGGTGGTGGCGAGGGAGCGGTAGTCGAAGCCCGCGTCCTCGGCCGGGATCACATAGGCGACGGCCTCGGTGAAGGAGGCGAAGTAGGAGATCTCCGACTCGCGGTGGGCGGGCAGCGCGAAGACGGGCAGCGCGCCGAGCCGGAAGAGCGCGAAGATCACCTCGAAGAACTCGGCGACGTTCGGGAGTTGGACGACGACCTTGTCGCCCCGGCCGATCCCGCGGGCGGCGAGTCCGGCGGCGAGCCGGTCGGCGCGGAGGTCCAGTTCTCCGTACGTCCAGGCGCGCCGGGCGCCGTCCGGGCCCGCGTGGTCGACGACGGCCACCCGGTCGGGACGGGCCTCGGCGCGCTCGCGGAGCACGGCGCCGAAGGTCTCGCCCCGCCACCAGCCGGCCGCGCGGTAGCGCTCGGCGAACTCGGCCGGCCAGGTGGGCGCGGCGGTGTCGGCCGGGGCCGCGACCGGTGCGGTGGCCGCTTCGGTTTCCGGTGCGGTGTCCGGGGTGGCGGGCCGGGTCGGTGCGGTCACAGCTCGGCTCCCACGGCGTTCAGGAAGGTGCGGAACTTGGCGGCGGTCTCGGCGGTCTCCGCCTCGGGGACGGAGGCGGAGACGATGCCCGCGCCGGCGTAGAGGCGCAGGGTGCGGCCCTCGGCCTCGGCGCAGCGGATGGTGACGACCCACTCGCCGTTGCCCTCGGCGTCGCCCCAGCCGACGATGCCGGTGAAGAAGCCCCGGTCGAAGGGCTCGGTCTCGCGGATCACCTGTCTCGCGAGCGCCGTCGGGGTGCCGCAGACCGCGGGGGTGGGGTGGAGCGCGGAGGCGATCTCCAGGGCCGAGACCTCGGGCCGGGCGAGGGTGCCGGTGACGGTGGTGGACAGGTGCCACATGGTGGCGGTGCGGATCAGCGAGGGCCGGGCGGGCACCTCGATGGAGGAGCAGTAGGGGGCCATCACCTGGTGCACGGCGTCGACGACGACGGCGTGCTCGTGGAGGTCCTTGGCGGACTCCAGGAGGGCCGCGGCGCGGCGCACGTCCTCGGCGAGGTCGTCGCTGCGCGGGACGGAGCCGGCCAGCGGGTTGGAGACCAGCCGGTCGCCGCGCCGGGAGACGAGCAGCTCGGGGCTGGCGCCGAGCAGGGTGCGGTCGGGGCCGGTGGGCAGCGCGAAGGTGTAGCCGGCCGGGTCCCGGCGGGCGAGCCGCTGGACCATCGCGGGGAGGTCCAGCTCGTCGGGACCGGTCACCTCCAGGGTGCGGGCGAGCACCACCTTGCTGAACTCGCCGTTCCACATGCGGTCGACGGCGGAGGCGACCCCCTTGGCGTACACCTCGGGCTCCGGTTCCGGCCGGACCGTCCAGGCGGTGGCCGGGGTCTCGGCGGCGGGCAGCGCGACGAGCGGGTCGTAGGCGAGGGCCGGTCCGGTGCGGACGGTCTCGGGTATGACGAGCGCGGCCGGGGCGTCCTGCTCGAAGGGCAGGGCGCCGATGACGACCGGCGCGGTCCGGCCCTCGGAACGGGCCGCGCGCAGCGCCTCGGCGACGCGCTCGGCGACCGGGGCGGTGCCGTGCGGGACCTCCCGCTGGACGCCGTGGGCGAGCATGGTCCGGGTGGGCGTGGCGAGGAACCGGTCGCCCCGGCGGAAGGCGTCGAGGAGCGCGGTGGCGGCTCCGATGGCGGAGTGGGGGTCTGCGGGCGCGGACGTGTGCGCGGCGACCTGGTGGACCGTCGACACGGGGGCTCCTTGGTTGCGTCTGAGGGTGGGGTTTCGGC
>NZ_RDBH01000113.1:431206-464212 GCF_008042145.1 Streptomyces sp. adm13(2018) | reverse complement strand
TTCAGGGGGCGGGCGACCGGGGTGGCGGTGGTCTTGGTGTTGCCCGCACCGCACTGCTTGTTCCGCGCGGGCTTGTCCGTGCCGCCGCTGCCGCCGCTGCCGCCCGAGGCCGAGCCGCCCTTGCCGCCGGTCTTGCCACCGGTGCCGGTGGCGGTGGCCGTACCGCCGTTCCCGGACCCGCCGCTGCCCGACGATCCGCCGGACGACCCGGCCGTCGTACCCGCGGAGCCGTCCGGGGCCGTCGCGGTGCCGCCCTCGGACGGTGTCGCCGGCTGCCCGGCCGACCGGGAGGCCGAGCCGGTGGGGGAGACGGAGGACGTGGCGGCGCCCTCGTCCTTCACCGCGCCGCCGCCGCAGGCGGTGAGCGACAGAGCGGCGACCGCCAGGGTCGTGGCGGCGAGCAGCCGGGTGCGGGTGGTGCGTGCGGACATGGAGTCCTCCTCGGGATCGGGGTCGTGATTCGGTCGTTGTGCGGCCCGGGCCGCCGTTGCCCGTGGCGGCCTTGCTTCGCTGACCACAGCGTGTGACAAGATCCGTTCCAGCGGCCGCTCCTACCGGGCGGTACGGGACGCTGGAACGGATTCAAGGCGCTGACCTGCGTTGATCTCCTTTCCTGGGACGCGGGGACGAACGCCGGAAGAGGGTGGAACGGTGGCGGGGGACGAGTTCGCGGCGCTGTTGGGGCAGCTCAAGGAGCGCTCGGGGCTCAGCTACGGCACGCTCGGCAAGCGTCTGCACATGAGCGCCTCGACCCTCCACCGGTACGTCAACGGTGACGCCGTCCCGGTCGACTACGCGCCCGTCGAGCGCCTCGCGCGGCTCTGCCGGGCGACCCCCGACGAACTCGTCGAGCTGCACCGGCTGTGGGTGCGGGCGGATGTCGCGCGCAGCCGGAAGGCCCCCGCTCCGGACGCGTCCGGAGCGCCGGAACCGGCGGCCCCTGTGACCCCGTCCGGGACCGCCGCCCCGATATCCGAGCGGCAGCCCGCGCCGCCGTCGGAACCGTCGCCCGCGCCGGCGCCCGAAGCGCCGGCCGTGTCCCCGTCCGACCTGCCGCCGGGGGACCCGGCGGCGGAGGGCTCCCCGTCCCCGGCGCGGAGCCGGCGCTTCCGGCGTACCGCCGTGGTCGTCGGAGCGGCCGTGGTCGCCGCCGCCGTGTCGGCGGCGCTCGTCCTGAACCTCTCGGGGAACGACAGGCCGGGCGGCGCGGCCGCGTCCCCCTCGGGCTCCGGCGCCGAGCGCCCGGGAACGCCCTCCGGGGAGTCGGAGAACCCGGGGCGGCCCGGCGGCACGGCGACGGCGAACGCGCCGACCGTCGCCGCCGCGCCGCACACCTGGGAAGGCCCCTGCACGCAGCACTATCTGATCGACCGTGGCCCCGAGCAGGTGCCCCCGCCGCCCACCGAGCAGGACGCGCCGGGCTGGATCGCCGCACTCGACGCGGTCCCGGGCGGGGACCAGCTGCTCCGGCTGACCGTCCAGGGCAAGGGGAAGCGGACGGTCGTCCTGGAGGCCCTGCACGTCCGAGTGGTGAGCAAGAAGGCCCCACTGCCCTGGAACGACTACGTGATGGGCGTCGGCTGCGGCGGCGAGGTGTCGACGAAGGCCTACGCCGTCGACCTCGACGCGGGCCGCCCCACCGCCGAGCCCGTGGGCGGACAGCGGACGTTCTCGTACAAGACGAGCGAGACCGACCCGGTGATCTTCAACGTCGCCGCGCGGGCCCGGGCGCACGACGTCAGCTGGTACCTGGAGCTCGCCTGGTCCAGCGGCTCCGAGCGGGGCACGATCCGCGTCGACGACGACGGCCGCCCGTTCCGCACCAGCGGCAACCTCGCCCGGCCGGCGTTCGCCTACCCGCTGGGCTGGACCGAATGGATCGTCAACGAGGCTGACACCGAGGGCCCCTAGCGGCGGTCCGGCGATCCGTCGCCCACGGCCGGGTACCGGGGCGGTCGGCCGGCCCTGAGGCGGACCGGGTGGCGGACGCGGTGGCGGACGCGCGGGCGGGCCGGGCAACAATGGCGTGACGTCGCCCGCACGCGCCGGCACTTTCGAGCAAGAAGAAGGCGAGAGACACCCATGAACGTCACGGCACACATGGAAGCCGTCTACGCGGAGGTCCGTCGACGCAACCCCGGGGAGCCGGAGTTCCACCAGGCGGCCGCCGAGGTCCTCGACTCCCTCGCGCCCGCGGTCGAGCGGCACCCCGAGTACGTCGAGAACGGGATCCTGGAGCGACTGTGCGAGCCCGAGCGGCAGTTGCTCTTCCGGGTTCCGTGGGTGGACGACCAGGGCGCCGTGCGGGTGAACCGGGGTTTCCGGGTGGAGTTCAACAGCGCCCTCGGCCCGTACAAGGGCGGGCTGCGGTTCCACCCGAGCGTCAACCTCGGCATCGTGAAGTTCCTCGGTTTCGAGCAGATCTTCAAGAACGCGCTGACGGGCATGGCGATCGGCGGCGGCAAGGGCGGCGCCGACTTCGACCCCAAGGGCCGCTCGGACGCCGAGATCATGCGTTTCTGCCAGTCCTTCATGACCGAGCTCTACCGTCACCTGGGTGAGCACACGGACGTGCCGGCCGGGGACATCGGTGTCGGTGCGCGCGAGATCGGTTTCCTCTTCGGCCAGTACAAGCGGATCACCAACCGCTACGAGGCCGGCGTCCTCACCGGCAAGCCGGTGGGCTGGGGCGGCTCCCACGTCCGTACCGAGGCCACGGGCTACGGCGCGGTCTACTTCGCGGAGGAGATGCTCGCCACCCGAGGCCAGGACTTCGACGGACGGCGGGTCGTCGTCTCCGGCTCCGGCAACGTGGCGGTGTACGCGGCGGAGAAGGTGCACGCCCTGGGCGGCCGTGTGGTGGCGTGCAGCGACTCCTCCGGGTTCCTCGTCGACGAGGACGGCATCGACCTCGACCTCCTCAAGGACGTCAAGGAGGTGCGACGGGCCCGGATCTCCGCCTACGCGGAGGCGAAGCCGACCGCGCGCTTCTCCGCCCGGGGCACGGTGTACGACGTCCCGTGCGACATCGCCCTGCCCTGCGCGACCCAGAACGAGCTGGGTCTCGACGACGCCGTGGCCCTCGTCAAGCACGGGGTCCTCGCCGTCGCCGAGGGGGCGAACATGCCCTGCACGCCCGAGGCGGTGAAGGTGTTCCGGGAGGCCGGCGTCCTCTTCGGCCCCGGCAAGGCGGCCAACGCCGGCGGCGTGGCGACCTCGGCCCTGGAGATGCAGCAGAACGCGGCCCGCGACAGCTGGACCTTCGAGCAGACCGAGACCCGGCTCGCCGCGGTCATGCGCGGGGTCCACGCCGAGTGCCGGGCCACGGCGGAGGCGTACGGCGGCAACGCCGAGGACTACGTGCTCGGCGCCAACGTGGCCGGATTCCTGCGGGTGGCGCGGGCGATGACCGCGCAGGGCGTGATCTGACGCCCCTGGGGCCACCGATACGACGACGGCTCCGTTCCGCGCACCCGGGTGCGCGGAACGGAGCCGTCCGCCGCAAGCGGTCATTCGGGCATGAGCGGCCAAAGCGTACCAGCGAAGACCTTCCGAGGGGGGATATTCACCCACTCTCCGCGCCCGACCGTGTTCATACGGTAGTCATGGGGGCCGGGAGGAACACATTGATCTTCAGTCGCAGCCGCCGCCGCAAGCCCGTCCTCAGCACCGGCACCTGCCCCTACGCGCACGGTGACCCCGCGCCCGGAGCCCCGGCACCCGGCGGGCGCGGCCGGGCCCCGCAGCGCGCGGACCGGCAGGAGGCGGAGCGCTTCATCCGCCAGTTCCACACCGAACAGCCGGGCGCCGGGGACGACGTGCGGAGCCGGCTCCGTGAGGTGCTGGCCGAGATCGACCGCACCGGCACCTACACCCACTCCCCGGCCGAACTCGCCTTCGGCGCCCGCGTCGCCTGGCGCAACGCGGCCCGCTGCATCGGCAGGCTCTACTGGCGCAGCCTCGTGGTGCGCGACCTGCGGCACCTCACCTCCGCCGACGACATCGCCGCCGCGTCCTTCGAGCACCTCAGACTCGCCGGCAACGGCGGCCGGATCCGGCCCGTGATCACCGTCTTCGCCCCCGACCGGCCGGACCGCCCCGGCCCCCGGATCGTCAACGACCAGCTCGTGCGCTACGCCGGGCACCGTACGCCCGAGGGGGACCGGGTCGGCGACCCGCGCAGCGAGGCCCTCACCGCCCGGGCGCGCGACCTCGGCTGGAAGCGTGACGAAGAGCCCTTCCAGGTACTGCCGTTGATGGTCCAGGAGCGGCCCGGCGACCCGCCCCGGTGGTACGAGCTGCCGGACGACGCCGTCCGCGAGGTGCCGCTGACCCACCCCGACCACGCGTGCTTCGCCGAGCTGGGACTGCGCTGGTACGCCGTGCCCGCGATCAGCGACATGACCCTGGAGATCGGCGGCGTACGGTACCCGGCGGCGCCGTTCAACGGCTGGTACATGGGCACCGAGATAGGCGCCCGGAACCTCGCCGACACCGAGCGGTACGACCTCCTCCCCGTGGTGGCGGACCGGCTCGGGCTCGACCGGTCGAGCGAGCGGACCCTGTGGCGCGACCGGGCGCTCGTCGAACTGAACGTGGCGGTGCTGCACTCCTTCCAGGCGGCCGGGGTGACGATGGCCGACCACCACACCGAGTCCCGGCGTTTCCTGCGGCACATCGCGCAGGAGAGCCGCCACGGCAGGGACACCCCCGCCGACTGGAGCTGGATCGTGCCCCCGGTCTCCGGCTCCGCCACCCCGGTCTTCCACCGGTACTACGACGCCGTCGACCCCTCCCTGCGGCCCGCCTTCCTGGCCCGCACGTGACCGGTGACCGACGGCGGGGCGTCACCGGCCGGCGGCCGGCCGCCCCGGGCCCGCTCTGCGTCGGCTCAGGACCT
Source organism: Streptomyces sp. adm13(2018) (assembly GCF_008042145.1). Lineage (GTDB taxonomy): Bacteria > Actinomycetota > Actinomycetes > Streptomycetales > Streptomycetaceae > Streptomyces. Next base: position 459,312 of record NZ_RDBH01000113.1, on the reverse strand, counting down.
CGCCGACCCGGGTGAAGCCCTCCGCGCCGTGGCCCAGGCCCACCGTCCGGCGGGCCAGGCCCTCGGCGGCGCGCATCAGGCTCGCGTCGATGCCGTGCGCCTCCGAGGCGTGCACCGCCCGGTGCTCGGCGTGGAGCGCCTCCGGGCCGCTGTACAGGAACACCCCTGCCGGGGTGCATGACGTCCTGCCGCCGAAGACCGTCTACACGCTGACCGGCTTCGGAGAGGAACTCTGCGCGGCGCTCGCCCCGTTGTCCGACTGGGGCCACCGCCGTCTGGAGAGGCTCGTGACCACGCCCGCCGCCTCCTGAGGCCCTGCCGTTCTCCTTCCGCCGGGCCGCCTCCAGCTTCGCCCGGCGCCGGCACCCCGACAAGTACGCACAAAAAAGGGGGTATCGGGGAGGCATGCGAAAGGGGGCCCTCCCGAAGGAAGGCCCCCTGAACGGTCCCGTGACGGTCCTGCGAACGCTGCCGCGTCAGCCGCGCCGCTCCCCGAACGCGTCGAGGATCCGCTCGGCGGCCAGCGTCGCCGTCAGCTCGCCCGCGCGGACCTGCTTCTCCAGGGCGGGCGTGAGCCCCTGGACCGCCGGGTCCGAGTGGAGGCGGCGCAGCAGCTCGTCCTGGACCATGGACCAGGTCCAGTCCACCTGCTGGTCATGGCGCTTGGCCGTGAGCCGGCCGGTCGAGTCCAGCAGGGCGCGGTGCTGTTCGAGACGCCCCCAGACCTCGTCGAGGCCCGCCGCGTCCCGGGCGCTGCAACTGAGCACCGGAGGGGTCCAGAAGGAGTCCGCCCCGTGCATCAGCCGCAGCGCGCCCGCCAGTTCACGGGCGGCGGCACGCGCGTCCCGCTCGTGCGGACCGTCCGCCTTGTTGACGGCGACGACGTCGGCGAGTTCCAGGACGCCCTTCTTGATGCCCTGGAGCTGGTCGCCCGTACGCGCCAGGGTGAGCAGCAGGAAGGAGTCGACCATGTTGGCGACGGCGGTCTCCGACTGGCCGACGCCCACGGTCTCCACGAGCACCACGTCGTAGCCCGCCGCCTCCATCACGACCATCGACTCCCGGGTCGCCTTCGCGACCCCGCCGAGGGTGCCGGCGCTGGGGGAGGGCCGTACGAAGGCCGCCGGGTCGACCGCCAGCCGCTCCATCCGCGTCTTGTCGCCGAGGATGGAGCCGCCGGTACGGGTCGACGAGGGGTCGACGGCGAGCACCGCGACCCGGTGGCCGAGCCCGGTGAGCATCGTCCCGAACGCGTCGATGAACGTCGACTTGCCGACACCGGGCACCCCGCTGATCCCGATCCGCACGGCGTTCCCGCTGTGCGGAAGGAGTTCCGTCAGGAGCTCCTGGGCGAGGGCCCGGTGCTGCGGGCGGGTCGACTCGACGAGGGTGATCGCGCGGGCGACGAGCGCCCGCCTCCCCTCACGTACGCCCTTGACGTACGTGTCGAGATCGATCACCGCTCGTGTCCGAGGTCGGCCGAGAGCCGCGTCACCAGGTCGTGGGCCGCGTCCGGGATCACCGTGCCCGGCGGGAACACGGCGGCCGCGCCCATCTCCAGGAGCGTCGCCACGTCCTGCGGAGGAATCACCCCGCCGACCACGATCATGATGTCCTCGCGGCCCTCCGCCGCCAGTTCCTCCCGCAGCGCCGGAACGAGCGTGAGGTGCCCCGCGGCGAGCGAGGAGACCCCGACGATGTGCACGTCCGCCTCGACGGCCTGGCGGGCCACCTCGGCCGGGGTCTGGAACAGGGGGCCGACGTCCACGTCGAAGCCCAGGTCGGCGAAGGCGGTGGCGATGACCTTCTGGCCGCGGTCGTGGCCGTCCTGGCCCATCTTGGCGACCAGGATGCGGGGACGCCGCCCCTCGGCCTCGCCGAAGGCGTCCACCAGGGCACGGGTGCGGTCCACGGAGGGGGACGCGCCGGCTTCGTTGCGGTACACACCGGAGATCGTACGGATCTGCCCGGCGTGCCGCCCGTAGACCTTCTCCAGGGCGTCGGAGATCTCGCCGACGGTCGCCATCGCGCGGGCCGCGTTCACCGCGAGCTCCAGCAGGTTGCCCTCGCCGCCGGCGGCCCGGGTGAGCGCGGCGAGCGCGTCCTGGCAGGCCTGCTCGTCGCGCTCCTCGCGCAGCCGCTTCAGCTTGGCGATCTGCTGGGCGCGCACCGAGGAGTTGTCGACCTTCAGCACGTCGATCTGCTCGTCGCTCGCGACCCGGTACTTGTTGACGCCGATCACCGGCTGCCGTCCGGAGTCGATCCGGGCCTGGGTGCGGGCCGCGGCCTCCTCCACGCGCAGCTTGGGGATGCCCGCGTCGATGGCCTTGGCCATGCCGCCGGCCTGCTCGACCTCCTGGATGTGCTGCCAGGCGCGCCGGGCGAGGTCGTACGTGAGCTTCTCCACGTACGCGCTGCCGCCCCAGGGGTCGATCGTCCGGCAGGTGCCCGACTCCTGCTGGATCAGCAGCTGCGTGTTGCGGGCGATCCGGGCCGAGAAGTCGGTCGGCAGGGCGAGCGCCTCGTCGAGGGCGTTGGTGTGCAGGGACTGGGTGTGGCCCTGGGTGGCCGCCATCGCCTCGACACAGGTGCGGGTGACGTTGTTGAAGACGTCCTGCGCGGTCAGCGACCAGCCCGAGGTCTGCGAATGGGTGCGGAGCGACAGTGACTTGGCGTTCTGCGGGTCGAACTGCCTGACCAGCTTCGCCCACAGCAGGCGGGCCGCCCGCAGCTTCGCGATCTCCATGAAGAAGTTCATGCCGATCGCCCAGAAGAACGACAGGCGCGGCGCGAACGCGTCCACGTCGAGACCGGCCTCGCGGCCCGCGCGGATGTACTCCACACCGTCCGCGAGCGTGTACGCCAGCTCCAGGTCGGCCGTCGCCCCCGCCTCCTGGATGTGGTAACCGGAGATGGAGATGGAGTTGTACCGCGGCATCCGCTGCGAGGTGTAGGCGAAGATGTCGGAGATGATCCGCATCGACGGCCCGGGCGGGTAGATGTACGTGTTGCGGACCATGAACTCCTTGAGGATGTCGTTCTGGATGGTCCCGGCCAGCTTCTCGGGCGGTACGCCCTGCTCCTCGGCGGCCACGATGTACAGCGCGAGGACCGGCAGCACGGCGCCGTTCATCGTCATCGACACCGTCATCCGGTCCAGCGGGATGCCGTCGAACAGCTGGCGCATGTCGTAGATCGAGTCGATGGCGACACCGGCCATGCCGACGTCACCGGTGACGCGCGGGTGGTCGCTGTCGTAGCCGCGGTGGGTCGGCAGGTCGAAGGCGACCGACAAACCCTTCTGGCCGGCGGCGAGGTTGCGCCGGTAGAAGGCGTTCGACTCCTCTGCCGTGGAGAAGCCCGCGTACTGGCGGATCGTCCAGGGCTGGTTGACGTACATCGTCGGGTACGGGCCGCGCAGGTACGGGGCCATGCCCGGGCGGGTGTCCAGGAAGTCCAGGCCCTCCAGGTCCTGCCCGGTGTACAGCGGCTTGACGCCGATGCCCTCCGGGGTCTCCCAGAGCAGGTCGTCGCCGCCCGCGGCCTTCTTGAGCGCCGCCCGCCACGCGTCGGGACCGCCGGCGGCGGTGGGCACCCCGAGCTCGATCCCGGAGAAGTCGGGGATGGACATCAGGACACTCCCATGCGGTCGAGGGCGGTGGAGAGCAGGGCGACGGCGTCACAGCCCGCGAAGAGGTACGAGTCGACACCGGGGTGGTCCCCCGGGCGGCCCGCGAGGAGGATGTGCTCGGCACCCGCCGCGCGCAGTCCGGCCGCCGCTGTCCCGGCCTGCTCGGCGTAGAGCGCGTCGCTTGAGCAGAGGCAGGCCTCGCGCGCCCCGCTCTCCTCGAACGTGCCCTCGGTGACCGGCTCGATGCCGCCCGCCTGGAAGAGGTTCGCGGCGAAGGAGAGCCGGGCCGAGTGCGCGGCCGCCGGGCCGAGCGCCGCGAGATAGACCCGGGGACGGGCCCCGGTCGCCGCCAGATGCGCGTCGGAGCGGGCGCGCAGTTCCTCGTACGCCTCGTCGCGGCGGACCCGGGGGAGGCCCCCGGTCGGCTGCGCGGGCGCCGGGGCCCGCTCGACGGTCCGCTCCGTGAGGTGCGGGAACTCGCTGACGCCGGTGATGGGTTCACGGCGGGTGGCGAGCTTCCTGCTGCGCGCGGCCCAGGTCTCGGCCAGGCGCTCGCCGATCGCGCCGGACCGCAGGGCGGCCTCCTGGCCGCCGGCCTGCTCGATGGACTGGAAGAACTCCCAGGCGGCGTGGGCGAGCTCGTCGGTGAGTCGCTCCACGTACCAGGAGCCGCCCGCCGGGTCGACGACCCGGGCGAGGTGCGACTCGTCGATGAGGACGGTGGAGGTGTTGCGGGCGATCCGGCGCGCGAAGGCGTCCGGCAGGCCGAGGGCGTCGTCGAAGGGGAGCACGGTCACGCTGTCCGCGCCGCCGACGCCGGCGGCGAGCGTGGCCACCGTGGTGCGCAGCATGTTCACCCAGGGGTCGCGGCGGGTCATCATCACCGGGGAGGTGACCGCGTGCTGCCGCTGGGCGCCCGCGCCCGGCGCGCCGCAGACCTCGGCCACCCGGGCCCAGAGCCGGCGCGCCGCGCGGAGCTTGGCGATGGTCAGGAACTGGTCGGCGGTCGCCGCGTAGCGGAACTCCAGCTGGGCGCAGGCCTCCGCGACGCTCAGCCCGGCATCGGTCAGACCGCGCAGGTAGGCCACGCCGGTCGCGAGGGAGCAGCCGAGCTCCTGCGCAGCGGAGCCGCCGGCCTCGTGGTACGGCAGCGCGTCCACGGTCAGGGCCCGCAGCCCCGGGTACCGGTCGGTGCAGCGGCGGGCGAGTCCGGCCACGGAGGCCAGGTCGTAGGCCGCGGTCCCGGTGCGGGCCTGGTGGCCGAGCGGGTCCGCGCCCAGGTTGCCGCGGGCGGCGTCGTCGGCGACGCCGCGCTCCCCGTACAGGCCGAGCAGGCGCTCGGCGGCGGCCGCCGTCTCCCGGCCCGCGTCGAGGACGATCGGCGCCAGGTCGAGGTAGACGCCGTCGAGGACCGCGGCGAGCGAGGAGACCGGGATGCCGGAGCCGAGCCAGAGGGAGGTGACGCCGTTCTCCAGGTCGGCGAGGACGGCGTCGTTGTCGGCGGCGAGGTGCCGCTGGCGCACGTCCCAGCCGCCGAGGGTGTTGCCCTCGGCGCGCCCGCCGCGTACGTACGGCGCGAAGCCGGGCAGGCCGGCGTCGGGCGCGGTCTCGCGCGCCGGGCCCGCCGCCGTGTCCGCCGTGTAGAGCGGGCGGACGTGGAGGCCGTCCTCCAGGAGTGTGGAGAGGGCGTCCTCGGCGGCGTCGCCCGACACCTCTTTGCCGGACTTGCGCAGGACGCCTGCCACAAGGTGTTGCCACTGTTCGTGCGGCGCTTCGGGGAATTCGGACGCCAGGGTGAGCCCGTCGTCAGGCAGGACCGTCATGCTCGGATGCTAGGGGAGATCGACAAAGCAACAGGAGAGCACGCGACTGTGACCTTCTTCTCGTTGTCAGTGGCGGCTGCGACGCTGTCTCGTATGGACAGGGACGAGGAGCTGCTGAGAGGCCGGGTCTACGGCCAGGACCACGACGACCCCCGGCCGGGCCCGCGGCCCGGGCGTGTCTACGCCGAACTGGTGGGCGGTCCGCTGGACGGGCTGCTGCTCGACGTCACCGACCGGKCCCCGGAGCAGCGTGCGGTGGGCGCCGTCCTGGAGACGGAGCTGGGGCGGTTCGGTGCCGGGGGCCGGTCGCTGTACGAACCGCGGCCCGGTGATCCGGCGCGCCTCGACTGGTCCGCCGACGGGCCCTGACGCGCGGGTGGAGGGCCGGCGGTGGTCGCCCGGGTGTCGGCGGGCGGGCGTGGCGCCGGTCCGCCGGAGGTCTCCGGGTCCCGGCGCCCGCCGCGGGCGTCAGCGCAGGACGGAGGAGAAGGTGTCCAGCTGGATCCAGGTCACCTTGTTGGTCGCCTGCGGGCCGTAGACGTTGACGGCGCCGGCCGTGTTCGCCTCGATGCGGATGGCGTTGATGCCCAGGCTGTTGTTACGGGGGCAGATGCCGCGGGTGAGCTTGGGCGGGCGGATGGTGGCGGGGAGGGTGCCGAGGCGGCCGTCGGCGGTGAACGAGCAGGTGACAACGACAGCCGGTCCGCCGACGGCCGCCCCGAGCCCCACCCGCACTGACACCGGGGAACCCGCCCGGGCCGGGGTCGCCGTCGCCTTCGGCGCCCCCGGCCCGGGCGGGTTCCCCGGTGTCAGTGCGGGTGGGGCTCGGGGCGGCCGTCGGCGGACCGGCTGTCGTTGGACCGGTCTTACGCGGACCGGTCTTACGCGGGCCGGCCGTCGGCGGGCCGGCCTTACGCGGGCCGATCGGGAGCGAGCCGGCCGGAGGTGGACCGGCCGTCCGTGAGCCGGTCGGAGGTGGACTGGAGGTCGGCGTCCAGTTGGTTGAGGTCGGCCGAGAGCGCCGCCATCAGTTCCTCCATCTGCTGGAGCAGGCCCTGGGGGGCGCCGGCGCCCTGCTGCTCGGGCACGGCCTGCTCGGGCACGGCCTGATCCGGCGCGGCTTTCTGGGACATGGGGGGCCTCCTCGGCCCGGGGCCCCGACGGCGAGGACGGGGCCGCGAGAGAGAGCGGCGCACCGGCGGCGGCCGCCGGCACGCGGGCCGGGCGGTCCGGCTCCGCCCGAGCCAACGACGGGTGCGGGTGACGGTCACTGGCCGGGCCGGACCCGGCCCGCCACGGGGCCGGATGTTCACCTGACCGAGCCGGAGCGCACCCGAGGAGCTGACGGAGAGGTTGACACGCACCCGACGGTGCAGGATGGAGGCATGGATCTTCGCATCTTCACCGAACCCCAGCAGGGGGCCGACTACGACACCCTCCTCACCGTGGCGAAGGCCACCGAGGAGCTCGGGTTCGACGCCTTCTTCCGCTCCGACCACTATCTCGCGATGGGGTCCGCCGACGGGCTGCCCGGACCGACCGACGCCTGGATCACCCTGGCCGGGCTGGCCCGGGAGACCAAGCGGATCCGCCTCGGCACGCTGATGACGGCCGGGACCTTCCGGCTCCCCGGCGTGCTCGCCATCCAGGTCGCCCAGGTCGACCGGATGTCCGGCGGGCGGGTCGAACTCGGCCTCGGCGCGGGTTGGTTCGAGGAGGAGCACAAGGCCTACGGCATTCCGTTCCCCAAGGAGAAGTTCGGCCGGCTGGAGGAACAGCTGGCGATCGTCACCGGACTGTGGGAGACCGAGGTCGGCAAGACCTTCACCCATGAGGGGGAGTTCTACCGGCTCACCGACTCCCCGGCCCTGCCCAAGCCCGCGCAGGACCGGATCCCGGTCCTCGTCGGCGGCCACGGCGCGCGCCGCACGCCCCGGCTGGCCGCGCGGTACGCCGACGAGTTCAACATCCCGTTCGCCTCGATCGAGGACAGCGAGCGGCAGTTCGGCCGGGTCCGGGCCGCCGCCGTGGAGGCCGGCCGGGCCGCCGACGACCTGGTGTACTCCAACGCCCTGGTCGTCTGCGTCGGCAAGGACGACGCGGAGGTGGCCCGCCGGGCCGCCGCCATCGGCCGGGACGTGGACGAGCTCAAGGCGAACGGTCTCGCGGGATCGCCCGCCGAGGTCGTCGACAAGATCGGGCGGTACGCGGCGATCGGTTCGAGCCGGGTCTACCTCCAGGTCCTCGACCTGGACGACCTGGACCACCTGGAGCTGATCTCTGCCCGGGTCCAGTCGCAGCTGGGTTGAGCGGGGCGAGCCGATGACACCGGACCGTACGTTCGCCGAGGCCCTCGCCGCGGAGGTGCTCCTCCTCGACGGCGGGCTGTCCAACCAGCTGGAGGCGCAGGGCTGCGACCTCTCGGACGCGCTCTGGTCCGCGCGGTTGCTCGCCGACGGGCCCGAGCAGATCGAGGCGGCCCACACGGCGTACGTGCGGGCCGGTGCGCGGGTGCTCATCACCTCCAGCTACCAGGCCTCCTTCGAGGGCTTCGCCCGGCGGGGCGCGGGCCGGGAGGAGGCGGCGCGGCTCTTCGCCCGCAGCGTGGAGCTCGCCCGGGCCGCGGCGGCCGGTGCGGGGGACAAGGTGTGGGTCGCCGGATCCGTCGGGCCCTACGGCGCGATGCTCGCGGACGGCAGCGAGTACCGGGGACGGTACGGGCTGTCCGTACGGGAACTGGAGGCCTTCCACCGGCCCCGGATCGAGGCGCTGGCGGCGGCGGAGCCGGACGTGCTGGCGCTGGAGACCGTGCCGGACGTGGTCGAGGCGGAGGCCCTGCTGCGGGCGGTGGACGACTGCGGGGTCCCCGTGTGGCTCTCGTACACGGTCGCGGGCGGGCGGACCCGGGCCGGGCAGGATCTGGCGGAGGCCTTCGCGGTCGCCGCGGGGAACGACCGGGTCCTCGCCGTCGGGGTGAACTGCTGCGACCCGGCGGAGGCCGGGGCCGCCGCGGAACTCGCGGTCTCCGTGAGCGGGAAGCCGGCCGTCGTCTACCCCAACAGCGGGGAGCGCTGGGACGCGACCGCCCGGGGCTGGCACGGCGCCTCCGCCTTCGACCCGGCCCTGGCCGCCGACTGGGCGGCATCCGGCGCCCGGCTCGTCGGCGGCTGCTGCCGGGTGGGCCCGGCGACGATCTCCGCCCTGGGCCCGGCCCTGGCCACCCCCGGGACCGGCGGCTGAGCCCGGGCCCGGGGCGGCGAAAATGCCTGGTCGGCCGGGGGACGGCGGATCATACTCGGACGTGTGTTCCTGACGATCAGTACGACCGGCAACCCGGAGCGTCCCGCGACCGATCTCGGCTTCCTGCTGCACAAGCACCCCGAGCGGGCCCAGACGTTCTCGACTTCCCACGGCACGGCGCACGTCCTCTACCCCGAGGCGGGCGTCGAGCGGTGCACGGCGGCACTTCTCCTGGAGGTGGACCCCGTGGCGCTGGTGCGCCGCGGCAAGGGCAAGGGCCGGGGCGGCGCCCCGGACTCCGCGCTCGCCCAGTACGTGAACGACCGGCCCTACGCGGCGTCCTCGCTGCTCGCCGTCGCGCTCGCGAAGGTGTTCAAGACGGCACTGCACGGCGTCTGCCAGGCGATGCCCGAGCGGGCCGCCGCGCCGCTGCCGCTGCGCGTCGAGGTGCCCGCGCTCCCCGCACGGGGCGGTCCCGAGCTGGTCCGCGCGCTGTTCGGGCCGCTGGGCTGGGACACCGTGGACGCCGAGCCGGTGGTCCTGGACGGGCAGTTCCCCGAGTGGGGCGACTCCCGGTACGTACGGCTGGTGCTGGAGGGCGAGCTGCGGCTCGCGGACGCCCTCAACCACCTCTACGTCCTGCTGCCGGTCCTCGACGACGCCAAGCACTACTGGGTCGCGCCCGACGAGGTCGACAAGCTGCTGCGCGCCGGTGACGGCTGGCTCGCCGGCCACCCCGAGCGGAAGCTGATCACGGCTCGCTACCTGTCCCGCCGCTGGGGACTGACCCGCGAGGCGAGCGAGCGGCTCGAACTCGTCCGCCTCGCCGAGGCCGAAGGGCTGGACGTCGACGAGGTCGACAACGCGGTGGACGAGTCGACCGACACCGAGGAGCGGCCGGTGCCGCTCGCCGAGCAGCGCAGGGCGGCGATCCTCGCCGCCCTGGAGCAGGCGGGCGCGAGCCGCGTCCTCGACCTCGGCTGCGGACAGGGCCAGCTGGTGCAGGCACTGCTCAAGGACACCCGCTACACCGAGATCGTCGGTGTCGACGTCTCCGTCCGCGCCCTGACCGTCGCCGCGCGGCGGCTGCGGCTGGAGCGGCTGGGCGAGCGGCAGGCCTCCCGGGTGAAGCTGGTCCAGGGCTCGCTCGCGTACACCGACAAGCGGCTGACCGGCTACGACGCCGCCGTACTCAGTGAGGTCATCGAGCACCTGGACCTGCCGAGGCTGCCGGCCCTGGAGTACGCGGTGTTCGGCTCGGCCAGGCCGCGCACGGTGCTCGTGACCACGCCGAACGTCGAGTACAACGTGCGCTGGGAGTCGCTGCCCGCCGGGCACGTCCGGCACGGCGACCACCGCTTCGAATGGACCCGCGAGGAGTTCCGGGGCTGGGCGGACTCGGTCGCCGAACGGTACGGGTACGGCGTCGGGTTCACCCCCGTCGGCCCGGACGACCCCGAGGTCGGACCGCCCACCCAGATGGCCGTCTTCACCCGGTCCCAGGACCCGGAGACGACCCCCGGGAAGGACCGCATGCCCGGCCCGACCCCCGGGAAGAACCGCACCCCCGGCCCGACCCCCGGGAAGGACCGCACCGGCATGACCACCGAGACCGTGAAGCCGGCCGGCACCGACCACGCCCGCACCCTGCCCGTCACCGACCTGTCCCTCGTGGTCCTCGTCGGCGCCACCGGGTCCGGCAAGTCCACCTTCGCCCGGCGCCACTTCAAGCCGACCGAGATCGTGTCCTCCGACTTCTGCCGGGGGCTCGTCGCCGACGACGAGAACGACCAGTCCGCGAGCCGGGACGCCTTCGACGTCCTGCACTACATCGTCGGCAAGCGCCTCGCGGCCGGGCGGCTCGCCGTGGTCGACGCCACCAACGTCCAGCAGGAGGCGCGGCGGCAGCTCGTCCAGCTGGCCCGGTCGTACGACGTGCTGCCCATCGCGATCGTCCTCGACCTGCCCGAGGACGTCTGCCGCGGCCGGAACGCCGCACGTCCCGACCGCGCGGACATGCCCGCCCACGTCATCCAGCGGCACCGCCGCGAACTGCGCCGCTCGCTGCGCGGCCTGGAGCGCGAGGGCTTCCGCAAGGTGCACGTGCTCAGCTCCGTCGAGGAGGTCGACGCCGCGCAGGTCGTCCTGGAGCGCCGCTACAACGACCTGCGCCACGTCACCGGCCCCTTCGACATCATCGGGGACATCCACGGCTGCCGCTCCGAACTGGAGACGCTGCTCGCGAAGCTCGGCTACGTCGACGGGCACCACCCCGAGGGCCGCACGGCGGTCTTCGTCGGCGACCTCGTCGACCGGGGACCGGACTCGCCCGGCGTCCTGCGCCGGGTCATGGGCATGGTCGCCGCGGGCGACGCCCTGTGCGTCCCCGGCAACCACGAGAACAAGCTGGGCCGCTGGCTCAAGGGCCGCAAGGTGCAGGAGACGCACGGCCTCGCCGAGACCATCGAGCAGCTCGGCCGCGAGCCCGAGGAGTTCCGGGCGGAGGTCGCCCGGTTCATCGACGGGCTCGTCAGCCACTACGTCCTCGACGGCGGCGACCTCGTCGTCTGCCACGCCGGACTGCCGGAGAAGTACCACGGCCGGACGTCGGGGCGGGTGCGCTCGCACGCGCTGTACGGCGACACCACGGGCGAGACCGACGAGTTCGGGCTGCCGGTGCGCTACCCGTGGGCCGAGGAGTACCGGGGGAGGGCCACCGTCGTGTACGGCCACACTCCCGTCCCGAACACCTCCTGGATCAACAACACCCTCTGCCTGGACACCGGAGCCGTCTTCGGCGGCAAGATGACCGCGCTGCGCTGGCCCGAGCGCGAACTCGTCGACGTACCGGCCGAGCGCGTCTGGTACGAGCCGGCCAAGCCGCTCGCGACCGAGGCGCCCGGCGGGCACCAGGGACGCCCCCTGGACCTGGCGGACGTGCACGGCCGGCGGATCGTGGAGACCCGGCACCTCGGCAACGTCGCCGTCCGCGAGGAGAACGCGGCGGCGGCCCTGGAGGTGATGAGCCGGTTCGCCGTCGACCCGCGGCTGCTCGCCTACCTGCCGCCGACGATGGCGCCCACCGCCACCTCGAAGGAGGAGGGCTACCTGGAGCACCCGGCCGAGGCCTTCGCCCACTACCGGGCCGACGGCGTCGAGCGGGTCGTGTGCGAGGAGAAGCACATGGGGTCGCGGGCCGTCGCCCTGGTCTGCCGGGACGCCGACGCGGCCCGTGAGCGGTTCGGCGTGGACGCCGAAGGGGTGACGGGCGCGCTGCACACCCGCACCGGGCGGCCGTTCTTCGACGATCCCGCCGTCACCGAGCAGGTCCTCGACCGGCTGCGGACCGCGATCGGCGCCGCCGGGATCTGGGACGAGCTCGACACGGACTGGCTGCTCCTCGACGGCGAACTCATGCCGTGGTCGCTGAAGTCGGCCGGACTGCTCCGCGCGCAGTACGCGGCGGTCGGCGCGGCCTCGGGCGCGGTGCTCCCGAGCGCGGTCACCGCGCTCGAACAGGCCGTGGCGCGCGGGGTCGAGGGCCTCGACGGGCTGCTCGCCAAGCAGCGCGAACGCACGGTGGACGCGGCGGCGTTTACCGAGGCGTACCGCAGGTACTGCTGGCCGACCCAAGGCCTGGAGGGGGTGCGGTTCGCTCCGTTCCAGCTCCTCGCGGCGCGCGGCCGCTCGCTCGCGGCCGATCCGCACGACGAGCAGCTCGCCCGGCTCGACCGGCTGGTGGAGCACGATCCGACGGGTCTGCTCCAGGTCACCCGCCGGCTCGTGGTCGACACGGGCGACGAGGCCTCGGTGCGGGCCGGGGTCGACTGGTGGCTGGAGATGACCGGCGCCGGCGGCGAGGGCATGGTCGTCAAGCCGCTGGCCGCGCTCGTCCGCGACCGGAAGGGCCGGCTCGGCCAGCCGGGCGTCAAGGTCCGCGGGCGGGAGTACCTGCGGATCATCTACGGCCCGGAGTACACCCGGCCGGAGAACCTGGAACGGCTGCGGCAGCGCTTCCTCGGCCACAAGCGGTCGCTGGCGCTGCGCGAGTACGCCCTCGGTCTGGAGGCCCTCGACCGGCTGGCCGACGGCGAACCGCTGTGGCGGGTCCACGAGGCGGTCTTCGCGGTCCTGGCCCTGGAATCGGAACCGGTGGACCCGAGACTCTGAGGCCCCCGGGGGCTTCGGGGTCCGGGCCGGACCCGAGACTCTGAGGCCCCCGGGGCGGGTGCCTCGGGGGCCTCAGCCCGCCGGCGCGACGGCCCAGAACTCCCGGCCGATGGCCACCTCGCACAGGCCCAGAACTCCCGGCCGATGGCCACCTCGCACAGTTCGCGCGGCCTCGCGGCAAGGAGCGGGAGTCCGAGACCGGGCTGCTGCACAAGCTGCCTGCCGCGCGGACCGTGGACGAGGCGCGGGAACTCGTCGAGCGCGGCGGCAACCGCGAGCTGCTGGACTCGCTGCGCCGCCCGCAGGCGTACGCCGTCCTCACCCTCCTCCTCCGCGAGGCCGCCCGCCGCCTGCCGTCCTGGGAGCACGCGCTGCGCCGCGAACTGTGCGAGGTGGCCATCGGCCGGGAGTTCTGGGCCGTCGCGCCGGCGGGGGCCGTGGCCGACCCCTCCGACCCGCCGCCGGAGCAGCGCGCGGCCAACGCCGCCGAACTGCACCGCTGGGCGGTCGGCCCGGTCCTGGCCGGCGGCGACGGCCCGGTCGGCACGGTCGCGGAGCTGCTCGTCCGGCTGCGTACGAGCCCGGTGCCGTCCGCCCGCGAGACGTTCTGGCTGATCGTCGAGGGCGAGCGCCCCGGACTGCCGGAGGCCGTCTGGCGCACCCTGCTGAAGGACGCGTACGGGCTGCCGCGCGCGCCCCGCAGGACGGGGCCGCCCTCGGCCGGGGACGCCACCACCGCCCTCCCGGACGACGACGGCAGCGGCTACACCCGGCGCTTCCTGCGCCGGGCCGGGCTGCTGATCGGCGGCCTGGTGGTGGCGATCGTCCTGCTCGTCGCCGTCCGCGCGTGGTTCGGCTGACCGGCGCGACCGCTCCGGCGGGGCGCCGGAGCGGCGCGGGCCGTCCGACGCGCCCCGCCCCGACCTGCTCCGAAACACGGGCCTGCGGCGCCCCGCTCCGTCAGGATGGGCGCATGGCATTCCACGTCGACTCCGAGACCGGGCGGCTGCGCCGCGTCATCCTGCACCGGCCCGACCTGGAGCTGAAGCGGCTCACCCCGACCAACAAGGACGCACTGCTCTTCGACGACGTGCTCTGGGTGCGCAGGGCCCGGCAGGAGCACGACGGCTTCGCGGACGTGCTGCGCGACCGGGGCGTGGAGGTGCACCTCTTCGGCGACCTCCTCAGCGAGGCCCTGGACGTGCCCACCGCCCGCGCCCTGGTCCTCGACCGGGTCTTCGACGAGAAGGAGTACGGGCCGCTCGCCACCGACCACCTGCGGGCCGCGTTCGACTCGCTGGACGCGGCGGCGCTGGCCGAGGCGCTCGTCGGGGGAATGACGAAGCGGGAGTTCCTGGCGGCGCACCGGGAGCCGACCTCGGTCCGCTTCCACGCCATGGACCTGGACGACTTCCTCCTCGGCCCGCTGCCGAACCACCTCTTCACCCGGGACACCTCGGCCTGGATCTACGACGGCGTCTCGATCAACGCGATGCGCTGGCCGGCCCGGCAGCGCGAGACCGTCCACTTCGAGGCGATCTACCAGCACCATCCGCTGTTCACGGCGGCCGGGGCGGGTGCCTTCCACCTCTGGTCGGAGGGGCAGGGCGACTACCCGTCGACGATCGAGGGCGGGGACGTGCTGGTCATCGGCAACGGGGCCGTGCTCATCGGGATGAGCGAGCGGACGACGCCGCAGGCGGTGGAGATGCTGGCCCGGGGGCTGTTCGCGGCGGGTTCGGCGCGCACGATCGTCGCCCTCGACATGCCGAAGCGGCGGGCGTTCATGCACCTGGACACGGTGATGACGATGGTCGACCAGGACACGTTCACGCAGTACGCGGGGTTGGGGATGCTCCGCTCTTACACGATCGAACCGGGGGACGCGGGCCAGCCGCTGCGGGTGACGGACCATCCGCCGGAGCAGATGCACGCCGCGATCGCCGCGGCGCTCGGGCTCCCGGAGATCCGGGTGCTGACGGCCACCCAGGACGTGCACGCGGCCGAGCGCGAGCAGTGGGACGACGGCTGCAACGTGCTCGCCGTGGAGCCGGGGGTGGTGGTCGCCTACGAGCGGAACGTCACGACCAACACCCATCTGCGGAAGCAGGGCATCGAGGTGATCGAGATCCCCGGCAGCGAGCTGGGCCGGGGCAGGGGCGGCCCGCGCTGCATGAGCTGCCCGGTGGAGCGGGACGCCGCCTGACCCGGCCCGATACGGCCGACAGCGGAGGAGCGGCCGGAGCCCGGCTACCGCATGAGGGGGCTGTATATAAATGTTGATGTACGTATAGACTTCCAGGGTCCTGTCGTCGCCCCCTCGCCGACCCCCGACCGTACCCACAGGAGCGCGTCCCATGGCCACAGACCTCATCGGCCGCCACTTCCTCAAGGAGCTGGACTTCACCGCCGAGGAGTTCCGCGGCCTGATCGCGCTCTCCGCCGAGCTCAAGGCCGCCAAGAAGGCCGGCGTCGAGGTCCAGCGGCTGCGGGGCCGGAACATCGCGCTGATCTTCGAGAAGACCTCCACCCGCACCCGCTGCGCCTTCGAGGTCGCCGCCGCGGACCAGGGGGCCGGCACCACCTACCTGGACCCCTCCGGCTCGCAGATGGGGCACAAGGAGTCGGTCAAGGACACCGCCCGCGTCCTCGGCCGGATGTTCGACGGCATCGAGTACCGGGGCGACGGACAGTACGTCGTCGAGGAGCTCGCCGCCCATGCCGGAGTACCCGTCTTCAACGGTCTCACCGACGACTGGCACCCCACCCAGATGCTCGCCGACGTGCTCACCATGACCGAACACACGGACAAGCCGCTGGACGACATCGCGTTCGCGTACCTCGGCGACGCCCGCTTCAACATGGGCAACTCCTACCTGGTCACCGGCGCCCTGCTCGGCATGGACGTCCGGATCGTCGCCCCCCGGCCCTACTGGCCGTCCGAGGGGGTCGTCGCCGCCGCCCGCGCGCTCGCCGAGGTCAGCGGGGCCACGGTCACCCTCACCGAGGACGTGACCGAGGGCGTCCGGGGCGCCGACTTCGTCGCCACCGACGTCTGGGTCTCCATGGGCGAGCCCAAGGAGGTCTGGGACGAGCGGATCGCCACCCTCGCCCCGTACTCCGTGACGATGGACGTGCTGCGCGCCACCGGGAACCCCGGGGTCGGGTTCCTGCACTGCCTGCCCGCCTTCCACGACCTGGGCACGGCCGTCGGACGCGATCTGCACGCCCGGCACGGGCTCACCGAGCTGGAGGTCTCCGACGAGGTCTTCGAGTCGGAGCACTCCCTCGTCTTCGACGAGGCGGAGAACCGGATGCACACGATCAAGGCGGTCCTGGTCGCGACGATGGCCGGCGGCCCGCTCCCGACGGTCTAGGCGGCCTGCTTCCGAAGGTCTGGGCGGCCCGGCCCGCCCCCGCCGGGGTCACGGCTCCGAGCGCGGGCGCTGTGCCGGTATCCCCGGCAGGGTGAACCAGACGGCCTTGCCGTGCGCGGTGGGCCGGTGGCCGCAGTCGCTGCTCAGGGCCCGGATGAGGAGCAGGCCCCGGCCGTGCTCCTGCCAGGGGTCGACGTCCCCAGGCTCGGGGCAGACCAGCCCCTCCGGGCGGGCCGGCTCGGCGTCGTGGACCTCGATCTGGCAGCCGCCGGGGGCGGCGAGCAGCTCCACGACCAGCTCGATGGGGCCGAGGCCCGCCGTGTGCTCCACGGCGTTGGCCACCAGCTCGGCGGTGAGCAGCTCCGCCGTGTCCTGGTCGGGGCGGCCCGTGGTTCCGGGGCCGAGATCGGTGAGCGCGGTGCGGATCAGGGCGCGGGCGATCGGCACCGCGGCGGTCGTGTGGGGCAGCTGCACACGCCAGGAGGAGGGCGGTCCGCCCGGCGCGGCGGAGGCACCGGTCACGGGCCTTGCGGAGGCATCGGCTGCGGGCCCCGCGGGGGGACCGGTCACGGGCCCGGCGGGGGCACCGATGACGGGCCCGGCGGAGGCACCGGCTGCGGGTCCGGCGGCTTCGGGCATGGGGGGCAGGCTCCCTTCACCGGAGTGGGGGTGGGTGAGTGGGGTGGAGGCGTCCCGGGACGTCCTGGTTTCAACCCTACGAGGCGCCCTGAGGATCTCCAGGGGCGCCCCTCCCTGATGTGCGGGGACTTCCGGCACGGACGGCCGGGGACCTTGTTCGGGGCACCCTCACTCCTCCGTATCGCGTACTCGTGACGACGGTCACGGGTGAGTGATACCCTCCGAACGGAGGAAGGAGGCCGTTCCGGATGAGCCCCTTTACCGGCTCCACGCCCCGCACGGCACGCTGGCACCATCTGCACCTCGGAATCGACGAGGGCGTCGCCACCGTCACGCTGGCCCGCCCCGCCAAACTCAACGCACTCACCTTCGGCGCCTACGCCGATCTGCGCGACCTCCTCGCCGAGCTCTCCCGCGAGCGGTCCGTCCGCGCCCTCGTCCTCGGCGGCGAGGGACGCGGCTTCTGCTCCGGCGGCGACGTGGACGAGATCATCGGCGCCACCCTCGCGCTCGACACCGCCCGGCTCCTCGACTTCAACCGGATGACCGGCCAGGTCGTCCGCGCCCTTCGCGAATGCCCCTTCCCGGTCGTCGCGGCCCTCCACGGCGTCGCGGCGGGCGCCGGGGCCGTCCTCGCCCTGGCCGCCGACTTCCGGATCGCCGACCCGACCACCCGCTTCGCGTTCCTCTTCACCCGGGTCGGACTCTCCGGCGGCGACATGGGTGCGGCGTACCTGCTGCCCCGGGTCGTCGGTCTCGGCCACGCCACCCGGCTCCTCATGCTCGGCGAACCCGTCCTCGCCCCCGAGGCCGAGCGCATCGGCCTGCTCTCCGAGCTCACCGAGGAGGGCGCGGCGGGGGAGCGGGCCGCCGAACTCGCCCGCCGCCTCGCCGACGGCCCGGCGCTCGCCCTCGCCCAGGCCAAGGCACTGCTCACCGCCGAACTCGACATGCCGCTCGCCGCCTCCGTCGAACTCGACGCGGCCACCCAGGCCCTGCTGATGAACGGCGAGGACTACGCCGAGTTCCACGCCGCCTTCACGGAGAAGCGGCCCCCGAAATGGCGGGGGTGCTGACGGTGCCCGGCCCCGGGCCGGACCCGGGCCCCCACGCGCTCCCCGGCCCCGCCCCGGGCCCTCGCGCCCGCCCCGCGCCCTCCCGGGTGGCCGTCGTCGGCGGCGGTCCCGGGGGCCTGTACGCCGCCGCCCTCCTCAAGCGGCTCGACCCCGCCCGCGAGGTCACCGTCTGGGAGCGGAACGCCCCCTCCGACACCTTCGGCTTCGGCGTGGTCCTCTCCGACGAGACCCTCGGCGGCATCCAGGACGCCGACCCCGTCGTGTACGAGGCGCTCCGCCGCGACCTCGTCCGCTGGGACGACGTCGACGTCGTCCACCGAGGCCACCGCACCACCTCCACCGGCCACGGCTTCGCCGCCCTCGGCCGCCGCCGGCTCCTGGAGATCCTGCACGCCCGCTGCACCGACCTGGGCGTACGGCTCCGGTTCCGCGCCGAGGCCCCGCCCGGCGACCTCCTCGCCGCCGGCCACGACCTGGTCGTCGCCGCCGACGGCGTCCACAGCCGCACCCGCGAGGCGCACGCCGCCCACTTCCGCCCCCGGATCACCACCCACCGCTGCCGCTACATCTGGCTCGCCGCCGACTTCGCCTTCGACGCCTTCCGCTTCGAGATCGCCGAGACCGAGTACGGCGTGATGCAGCTGCACGCCTACCCGTACGAGGCCGGCGCCTCCACCGCCATCGTCGAGATGCGCGAGGAGGTCTGGCGGGCCGCGGGCTTCGACGAACTCGACGAGACGGAGTCCACCGCCCGCTGCGCGAAGATCTTCGCCGAGGCGCTCGGCGGCCGGGAGCTGCGCTCCCACCGCTCCGCCTGGACCGCCTTCCGCACGGTCGTCAACGCACGCTGGTCGTACGGCAACACCGTGCTCATCGGCGACGCCGCCCACACCGCGCACTTCTCCATCGGCTCCGGCACCAAACTGGCCGTCGAGGACGCCCTGGCCCTGGCCCGGAGCCTCCGCGACCACCCCGCCCCGGCCGAGGCCCTCGCCGCCTACGAGGCCGAGCGGCGGCCCGTCGTCGAGTCCACCCAGCGGGCCGCCACCGCCAGCCTCCAGTGGTTCGAGGAGCTCGCGGGCCACGTCGACCGGCCGCCCCGCCTGTTCGCCTTCGACCTGCTGACCCGCAGCCGCCGCGTCACCCACGCCAACCTCCGGCTCCGCGACCCGGTCTTCACCGCCGCCGTCGAGACGGACTACGGCTGCCCGCCCGGCACCCCGCCCATGTTCACCCCCTTCCGGCTCCGCGGCCTGACCCTGCGCAACCGGATCGTCGTCTCCCCGATGGACATGTACGTCGCCGAGGACGGCGTCCCGGGCGACTTCCACCTCGTCCACCTCGGGGCGAGGGCCCTCGGCGGCCCCGGGCTCGTCATGACCGAGATGGTCTGCGTGAGCCCGGAGGGCAGGATCACCCCCGGCTGCACCGGGCTGTGGACCGACGGACAGGCCGCCGCCTGGCGCCGGATCACGGACTTCGTCCACGACCGGGCGCCCGGCGCGGCGATCGGCGTCCAGCTCGGCCACTCCGGCCGCAAGGGCTCCACCCGGCTCATGTGGGAGGGCATCGACCAGCCCCTGCCCGACGGGAACTGGCCGCTCGTCGCCGCCTCGCCCCTCCCGTACCGGCCCGGCGTCAGCCAGACCCCCGCCGCCCTCGACCGGGCCGGACTCACCGCCGTACGCGAGGAGTTCACGGCCGCCGCCCGCCGCGCCGCGCGGGCCGGCTTCGACCTCCTCGAACTGCACTGCGCCCACGGCTATCTGCTCTCCGGCTTCCTCTCCCCGCTCACCAACCGGCGGACCGACGCCTACGGCGGCGACCTCACCGCCCGGCTCCGCTTCCCGCTCGAGGTCTTCGACGCGGTCCGCGCGGAGTGGCCCGAGGACCGCCCCATGACCGTCCGGATCTCCGCCACCGACTGGGCCGAGGGCGGGACGACCGCCGAGGACGCGGTCGCGATCGCCCGCGCCTTCGCGGCCCACGGCGCCGACGCGATCGACGTCTCCACCGGCCAGGTCGTCCCCCACGAGACCCCCGCCTTCGGCCGCTCCTACCAGACCCCCTTCGCCGACCGGATCCGCACCGGGGCCGGCGTCCCGGTGATCGCCGTCGGCGCGATCTCCTCCTGGGACGACGTCAACTCCCTTCTCCTGGCGGGCCGGACCGACCTGTGCGCGCTCGCCCGGCCGCATCTCTACGACCCGAACTGGACTCTGCACGCGGCCGCCGAGCAGGGCTACGWGGGCCCGGCGGCCCCCTGGCCCGCCCCGTACCGCGCGGGCAGCCGGCCGCCCCCGACGGGCCGCCGGGACTGAGACGCGCCCGCGTGGCGCTGGACGCCCGCGTATGCGGGGGCGACGCGCGCGCATGGCCCCGGCCCCACCCGTAGTTCTTGAATGAGGACATGACAGAGCAGCGGGGTGGGAAGGGTGCCGGGGCGGTCCTCGGCGCGGCGACGGCGGCGACCGGACTCGTGGCGGGGGTGTGGTTCGCGTACGCGTGCTCGGTGATGCCGGCGCTGGCGCGCAGCGACGACCGGGTCTACGTCGAGGTCATGCGGAACATCAACGAGGTGATCCAGAACCCGGTGTTCTTCACCCCCTTCTTCGGGGCGACCGTCCTCGCGGCGGTGGCCGCCCGGCAGCACCGCGGCACCCGCGCGCTGCCCTGGACGCTCGCGGCGTGCGTCCTCTCCGCCGTGGTCCTCCTCGTGACCTCCGCGGCGAACGTGCCCCTCAACGACGCCCTGGCCTCGGCGGACGACCCCACGGCCGCCCGCGCGGCCTTCGAGGGGCCCTGGGTGGCGTGG
Organism: Streptomyces sp. adm13(2018); assembly: GCF_008042145.1. Classification (GTDB taxonomy): domain Bacteria; phylum Actinomycetota; class Actinomycetes; order Streptomycetales; family Streptomycetaceae; genus Streptomyces. The sequence goes on along the minus strand of NZ_RDBH01000113.1, from coordinate 438,541 downwards.
AACCTGGTCCGCGCGGTCCTCACCACGGCGGGCTTCGCCTGCCTGCTCAGGGCCCTGGCGGTCCGGCCCCGGAAGCCGGCGCAGGCCTAGAGGACAGGCGGCGGGCGGTGGGCGGCGGTCCGGGCTACGCGTCCGCCGGGGCGCCGCCGTCCGTCCCGTACAGATACGGCCGGACGAACTCCGCGCCCCGGTCCCGCAGCAGCTCGTGCAGGGCCGCGAAGACCTCCGCCGAGCGCCGGCCCGGCCAGTCGTCGGGCAGCAGCTCGGCCGGGAGCACCGGGTCCGCGTACGGCAGCCGGCGCCAGGAGTCGAGGGCGAGGAGGTGGTCCCGGTAGGCCTGCTCGGCGCTCCGCGTCTCCGGGGCCGCCCGCCAGGCCTCAAGCACCGGTTCGTGGGCGGCCAGGAAGTCCTCGTGGAGCCGGGCGACGGCCGGCAGGTCCCACCAGCGGGCCACCACCTCCGCCGTCGCCGCGTACCCCAGGTGGTCGCCCCGGAAGAGGTCCACGTACGGGGAGAGCTCCAGGCGCTCCAGCGCGTTCCGGGTCTCCTCGTGGAGCCGCGCGGGCGCGATCCAGACACCGGGCGCCGCCGTGCCGAAGCCGAGGCGGGCGAGCCGGGAGCGCAGCAGGTGCCGCTTGTGCCGCTCGGCCTCGGGCACCGAGAAGACGGCCAGGACCCAACCGTCGGACAGCTTGGGTTCGGTACGGGCGTAGATCCGGCGGTCGCCGTCGTCCAGGAGCCTGCGGGCGTCGTCCGAGAGGGCGTATCCGGCGGCCCCGTCGGCGGTCCGGGCGGGCAGCAGCAGCCCCCGCCGCTTCAGCCGCGACACCGAGGAGCGCACCGAGGGCGCGTCCACCCCGAGCACCGCGAGCAGCCGGACGAGCCCGGCCACCGGCAGCGGCGCCCCGTCGGGCGTACGGCCGTACGCGCCGTAGAGCGAGACGATCAGGGAACGGGGGGTGTGCTGCTCGGCCACGTGATCACTGTAGAGGGTGGCGCGCCGGACGGTCCGGGCCGGGCGCCGCGGGGGTCAGACCGGGGCGCGCAGCCGGAAGCGCTGGAGCTTGCCCGTGGGGGTGCGCGGCAGCGCGTCCAGGAAGACGATCTCGCGCGGCGACTTGTACGGGGCGAGCCGGGCGCGGACGAAGGCGCGCAGCGCGGCGGCGGTGCCGGCGTCGCGCGGCACCCCCTCCCGCACCACCGTGTAGGCGACGACGACCTGCCCGCGCAGTTCGTCCGGGCGGCCCACGACCGCGGTCTCCACCACGTCGGGGTGGTCGAGGAGCACCTCCTCGACCTGGGGTCCGGCGATGTTGAACCCGGCCGAGATGATCATGTCGTCGGCGCGGGAGACGTACCGGAAGTAGCCGTCGGGCTCGCGGACGTAGGTGTCGCCCGTGACGTTCCAGCCCTCCCGTACGTACTCCGACTGGCGGGGGTCGGCCAGATAGCGGCAGCCGACCGGGCCGCGCACCGCGAGCAGCCCCTCCTCGCCGTCCGGGACGTCGCCGCCGTCGTGGTCGACGATCCGGGCCTGCCAGCCCGGGACCGGGCGGCCGGTGGTGCCGGGGCGTATGTCGCCGTCGGCGGCGGAGATGAAGATGTGCAGGAGTTCGGTGGCGCCGATGCCGTTGATCATGCGGAGGCCGGTGCGCGCGTACCAGGCCTTCCAAGTGGCCTCGGGCAGGTTCTCCCCGGCCGAGACGCAGCGGCGGAGGGAGCCGAGGTCGGGGGCGATGCCCTGCGTCAGCTCGTCGATCATGACCCGGTAGGCGGTCGGGGCGGTGAAGAGCACCGAGATCCGGTGCCGCTCGATCGCGGCGAGCAGCTGCTTGGGCCCGGCCTGTTCGAGGAGGACCGCGCTCGCCCCGGCCCGCAGGGGGAAGACGACGAGCCCGCCGAGGCCGAACGTGAAGGCGAGCGGCGGCGAACCGGCGAAGACGTCGTCGGGCAGCGGGCGCAGGACGTGCGCGGAGAAGGTGTCGGCGACGGCCAGGACGTCCCGGTGGAAATGGACGCAGCCCTTGGGCCGCCCGGTCGTGCCGGAGGTGAAGGCGATCAGGGCCACGTCGTCGGCGGCGGTCTCCACCGCCGCGTACGGGCCGGGGCGGCGGGCCGCGAGGGCGAGCAGGTCGTCCGGGCCCTCGCCGCCGAAGGGGGTGACGCGGAGCCCCGGTATCCGGGCCGCTTCGAGCTCGCCGAGGACGCTCGCGTCGCACAGGGCGTGGGTGCAGCGGGCCGCGTCGGCCATCATGGCCAGTTCGGGGGCGCGCTGCTGGGCCAGGACGGTGACGGCGACCCCGCCGGCCTTCATCACGGCGAGCCAGCAGGCGGCGAGCCAGGGGGTGGTGGGGCCGCGGAGGAGGACCCGGTTGCCGGGCCGGACCCGCAGGTCGGAGGTGAGTACCTGGGCGACGCGGTCGACCCGGTCCTGGAGTTCCCCGTAGGTCCAGGTGCCGCCGTCGCCGTCGTGGAAGGCGGGCCGGTCGGCGCCGAATCGTTCCACCGTGCGGTCGAGGAGTTCGGCGCCGCAGTTGAGCCGGTCGGGGTAGGCCAGCTCGGGGAGGTCGAAGACGAGCTGCGGCCACCGGTCCGGCGGGGGCAGCCGGTCACGGGCGAAGCTGTCGAGGTGGGCCGAGGGTGTCAGCTCCATGAGTCCGTCCCCCTGTCGTGGTGGGGTCGACCGTCGCTCCATGAGCGTATCGTGTTGGTGACGGCAGTCAACGGTTCGCGACAAGGGTGCTCCCGGGCGCCCCGGCCAAGGCTCCGTACGGCGCGCGGACGCCGTACGGGGCAGGGACGCACGTGCCGGGCGGCACGAGCACGCCGCCCGGTGCGGGGACGAAGACGCCAGACGGCGTCAGAGAGGGCCCACATGCCCGCATTCTCGCTCGATCCGGCCCAGACCACCTGGTGTGCGGAACTCCGCGCCCTCGCCGCCGCACGCCTGCGGCCCCTCGCCGACCGGGGCGAACCCGGCCGGGTCAACCGCCCCCTGGTCGCCGCCCTCGGCGAGCTCGGCCTCCTCGCCCGGCTCTTCGACGCGGGCGCCCTCGAACTCTGCCTCCTGCGCGAGTCCCTCGCCCGGACCTGCACCGAGGCCGAGACCGCGCTCGCCCTCCAGGGCCTCGGCACCCACCCCGTCGCCGCCTTCGGCACCCCCGCGCAGCGCGCCCGCTGGCTCCCCGAGGCCGCCGCGGGGCGCGCCGTGGCCGCCTTCGCGCTCTCGGAGCCGGGCGCGGGCTCCGACGCCGCCGCACTGGCCCTGGAGGCCCGCCCCGACGGCGCCGGCGGCTGGCACCTGTACGGCGAGAAGCGCTGGATCTCCAACGCCCCCGAGGCCGACTTCGCCACCGTCTTCGCCCGCACCTCCCCGGACGCCGGGGCCCGCGGGGTCACCGCCTTCCTCGTCCCCGCCGACCGGCCCGGCCTCGGCGGCGAGGCCCTCGACATGCTCGCCCCGCACGCCCTGGGCACCCTCACCTTCGACGGCGTCCCCGTCGGCCCCGACGACCTGCTCGGCGAGCCGGACCGGGGCTTCCGGGTCGCCATGCACACCCTGAACCTCTTCCGCCCCAGCGTCGGCGCCTTCGCCGTCGGCATGGCGCAGGCCGCCCTGGACGCCGCCCTCGCCCACACCGCCGGCCGCCCCGCCTTCGGCGGACACCTCGCCGACCTCCAATCCGTCGCGCACCGGATCGCCGAGATGGCCACGCGTACGGAGGCGGCCCGCCTGCTGGTGTACGCGGCGGCGGAGGCGTACGACCGGGGGGACCCGGACGTGCCCCGGCGCTCGGCGATGGCGAAACTCCTCGCGACCGAGACGGCCCAGTACGTGGTGGACTCCGCCGTCCAACTCCACGGCGCCCGGGCCCTCCAGCGCGGACACCTCCTCGAACACCTCTACCGGGAGGTCCGCGCACCCCGCATCTACGAGGGGGCCACCGAGGTCCAGCGGACCATCATCGCGAAGGAGCTGTACGCGTCCCACCGACCGTCCCACTCCCACCAGGAGGCGCCGACCCCATGAGCCTGCACCGGCACAACCCCGCCGACCTCGCCCCGCCGAGCGGCTTCTCCCACGCCGTCACCGCCACCGGCAGCCGGCTGGTCTTCCTCGCCGGGCAGACCGCCCTCGACAGCGACGGCGCCGTCGTCGGGGACACCCTGACCGAGCAGTTCACCACCGCACTCGCCAACCTGCTCACCGCCCTGCGGCACGCCGGCGGCACCCCGGCCGACCTCGCCCGCGTCACCGTCTACACCACCGACGTCGACGACTACCGCGCGCACGCCCCCGAACTCGGCAGGATCTGGAGGCGGTTGGCGGGCCGCGACTACCCCGCCATGGCCGTGATCGGAGTCGTACGGCTCTGGGACGCGCAGGCCCGGGTGGAGCTGGACGGCTTCGCCGTCCTGGACGAGCCCGCGCACGCTTGATCAACTGGTCGCGGGCAGGGGCCGGGCTTAGTGTCGGAAGGGTGGGTCGACCGGCCCACGGCTGCCTCAGGTGAGGGCGTTTCGCGCCATGAACAGCCATGACTAGCGCTCCGGAGCCGACACCCACGGCGACCGCACCCCACGGGAGCGGGGGAGACGGCAAGGGCATCGCACTCTTCGTGATCGCGTCCTGTCAGCTGATGGTGGTGCTCGACATCACCATCGTGAACATCGCGCTCCCCCACATCCAGACCGCGCTGGACTTCTCCACCACCAGCCTGGCCTGGGTCGTCAACGCGTACACGCTGACGTTCGGCGGTCTGCTGCTCCTCGGCGGGCGGGCGGGCGACATCCTCGGCCGACGGCGGGTGTTCATCTTCGGCGTGCTGCTCTTCGGACTGGCCTCGCTGCTCTGCGGACTGGCGCAGAGCGAGTGGCAACTCCTCGCGGCGCGCGCGCTCCAGGGAGTCGGCGGCGCGATCGCCTCGCCGACCTCCCTCTCCCTGATCACCACGACCTTCGACGAAGGCCCGGAGCGGAACAGGGCGTTCGGCGTGTTCGCGGGCGTGTCGGCGGGCGGCGGCGCGATCGGTCTGGTGGCGGGCGGGATGCTCGTGCAGTGGCTGGACTGGCGCTGGATCTTCTTCGTGAACGTGCCCATCGCGCTGGTGATCGCCCTGCTGACGCCCCGGCACGTGAAGGAGTCGGCGCGGAGGCCGGGCCACTTCGACCTCACGGGCGCGCTGACGTCGACGCTGGGCATGGTGGCCCTGGTGTACGGCTTCATCAGGGCGGCGCAGGAGGGCTGGCGCGATCCGTACACGATCGGTTCGTTCGTGGCGGCGGTCGTGCTCCTGGCGACGTTCATCATGGTGGAACGGCGGTCGCAGCAGCCGATCACACCGCTGCGGATGTTCGCGGACCGCAACCGCTCGGGCACGTACGCGATCATGCTGTGCCTGGCGGCGGCGATCTTCGGTATGTTCTTCTTCCTGACCCTGTTCGTCCAGCAGGTGCTCGGCTTCAGTCCGTTGGCGACGGGCATGGCGTTCCTGCCGGTGAGCGCCATCATCGGGGTGGGCGCGGGGCTGACGTCCAACCTCCTGCCGAGATACGGGCCCAAGCCCTTCATGGTGACGGGCTCGGTCCTGGCGGCGGCCGGTCTCGCGTGGCTGACGCTGACGGACGTGCACTCCTCGTACCTGGGCAGCGTCCTCGGCCCGATCCTGGTATTCGGCCTCGGCATGGGCTTCATGTTCGTGTCGCTGACGATCATGGCGCTGTCGAACGTGGAACAGCGGGACACCGGAGCGGCGTCCGGCCTGCTCAACGCGATGCAGCAGGTGGGCGGTTCGCTGGGCCTGTCGATCCTGGTCACCGTCTTCGGCACGGCCAGCCGCAACGAGGCGGAGACCCAGGTCCCGGCCTTCCTGGCCCAGGCGACCCCCCTGCAGAAGGCGGAGTTCGCCAGAACGGGCGTCCTCCCGGCCCCGTGGGGCGACCAGGTCCTCACCTCAGGAGTGTCGGCAGGCTTCGTCACGGCAGCGGTCTTCGCCGTGATCGGCGCCCTGATCTCCCTCTTCGTCATCAAGGTCCGCCAATCGGACATCGACCGCCTCAAGGGCGGGGTGGGACCGGGCGTCGGCGTCTGAACCGGTGGCGACCCCTCAGGGGCCGCCCGACTCGAACCCCGCGCGCTTGTAGGTGCGCATCAGCACGGCGACCTCCGCCGACGTGACGCCGTCGAGCGCACCGAGGACCTGCACGGTGAAGTCGTGCAGGTCCCGCGTCGAACGGTGACTGGAGTAGCCGAGGAGCGCCGTCGTCCCGGTCGTCACCACGAGGTGCCGCACGGCCGGTGCCCGCGCCAGCCGGCGGACCGCGTCGTCGAGCCGGGCCTGCCCGACGGCCAGCCGGAACCGCGCCTCGACGGGATAGCCGAGCACCTCGGGCTCCGCGTGCAGCCGCAGGTGCAGCACGTGGGAGGCCATCAGCCGGGCCAGCCGGCGGCGCGCCGTGGTCTCCCCGACCCGGAGCTCGCGCGCCAGCCGGGTGGTGGACATCCGGGCGTCCCGGTGCAGCAGCGCGACGAGCCGCCGGTCCAGTTCGTCCACCACCGGCGGCTCGGGCAGCGGCCGGCCCTCCACGGCGTGGCGGCGCACCTCGGTGGGCTCGTCGTCGTACGGGGCCCAGTCGCTGGTGGTGAGGAGCAGCCGGAGCACCACCGAGGTGTGGAGGTCGACGACCCCGTCGAGCCGCCCGATGCCCGCGTCCACGAGGGTCAGCAGGGCGTCGTGGTCGGGCACGATCAGCTCCGCGAACACGTCGAGCGCGCCGGTGGCGACCTCCACCGACCGCGCCTCCGGGCGGCGGGCGAGGGCCAGCGCGGTGTCGTGCACCCGGCCCGGGGCGCAGCGTACGGCCACCTCCGCGGTCACGCCCTCACCGAGGTACTCGGGGACGAGGGCCGCGGTGAACCCGACCGCACCCGTCGCGGTCATCCGGTCGAGCCGCCGCGCGGCGGTGCGCTCGTGCACACCGGCGGCGGCGGCCACCACGGAGAAGGGCGCCCGGGGGTCACGGTGGAGCGCCCGCAGCACGGCATGGTCCAGAGCGTCGAGCGCCTGGGGCGGTGCGGGTCCGGTCGGCATCGGGGCCTCCAGGGAAGCGGGTGGTCGTACGAGGGGCGGGCCCGGACCCTACGGCGCGGGCCCGGCGGCTGCGAGTGCGTGCCGGAGGAGGCACGCCGGAGGGCGGTCATCGCCAGGATCCGCCGCTCGACGGCCGTGGAATGACGCCTTCACCCGATTGTGAGGCGCACTCTTGCCCGATTGCCCGCCGGCTGGGGACATTGTGGTGCGCCCGATTGCCCGCCGGCTGGGGACATTGTGGTGC
>NZ_RDBH01000113.1:415091-431106 GCF_008042145.1 Streptomyces sp. adm13(2018) | reverse complement strand
GCCCCCACCCCACACACGAGAGGCCCCCTCGCTCCACGAGCGGGGGGGCCTTCGCGTTCACACCACGGCGGGTCAGATGTCCCGGAAGATCTCGATCTGCGCCCCGATCGAGTTCAGGCGTTCCGCCAGGTCCTCGTAGCCCCGGTTGATGACGTACACGTTGCGGAGGACCGACGTGCCCTCCGCCGCCATCATCGCCAGGAGGACGACCACCGCCGGGCGGAGGGCCGGCGGGCACATCATTTCCGCGGCTCGCCAGCGGGTGGGGCCCTCCACCAGGACGCGGTGGGGGTCCAGGAGTTGGAGGCGGCCGCCGAGGCGGTTGAGGTCCGTGAGGTAGATCGCGCGGTTGTCGTAGACCCAGTCGTGGATGAGGGTCTTGCCCTGCGCCGTCGCCGCGATGGCCGCGAAGAAGGGGACGTTGTCGATGTTCAGGCCGGGGAACGGCATCGGGTGGATCTTGTCGATCGGCGCCTCCAGCTTGGAGGGGCGGACCGTGAGGTCGACCAGGCGCGTCCGGCCGTTGTCCGCCGGGTACTCGGCCGAGCGGTCGTGGTCGAGGCCCATCTCCTCCAGGACCGCGAGCTCGATCTCCATGAACTCGATCGGGACCCGGCGGATGGTCAGTTCGGATTCCGTGACGACCGCCGCGGCCAGCAGGCTCATCGCCTCGACCGGGTCCTCGGAGGGGGAGTAGTCGACGTCCACGTCGATCTGCGGCACGCCGTGCACGGTCAGGGTGGTGCTGCCGATGCCGTCCACCCGTACGCCCAGGGCCTCCAGGAAGAAGCACAGGTCCTGGACCATGTAGTTGGAGGAGGCGTTGCGGATGACGGTCGCGCCGTCGTGGCGGGCCGCCGCCAGGAGGGCGTTCTCCGTCACGGTGTCGCCGCGCTCGGTCAGCACGATCGGACGGTCGGGGGAGACGGAGCGCTCCACCTGCGCGTGGTAGATGCCCTCGGTCGCGGTGACGTCCAGGCCGAAGCGGCGCAGCGCGATCATGTGGGGCTCGATCGTGCGCGTCCCGAGGTCGCAGCCGCCGGCGTACGGCAGCTTGAAGCGGTCCATGCGGTGCAGCAGCGGGCCGAGGAACATGATGATCGAGCGGGTCCGGATCGCGGCCTCGGCGTCGATCGAGTCCATGTCCAGCTCGGCCGGCGGCACGATCTCCAGGTCGACGCCCTCGTTCACCCAGCGGGTGCGCACCCCGATGGAGTTGAGCACCTCCAGGAGCCGGAAGACCTCCTCGATGCGGGCGACCCGGCGCAGGACGGTGCGGCCCTTGTTGAGGAGGGAGGCGCAGAGCAGCGCGACACAGGCGTTCTTGCTCGTCTTGACGTCGATGGCGCCCGAGAGGCGGCGGCGGCCGACGACCCTGAGGTGCATCGGTCCCGCGTAACCCAGGGACACGATCTCGCTGTCGAGGGCCTCGCCGATCCGGGCGATCATCTCAAGGCTGATGTTCTGGTTGCCGCGCTCGATCCGGTTGACGGCGCTCTGGCTCGTGGCCAGTGCTTCGGCGAGCTGCGTCTGGGTCCAGCCGCGGTGCTGGCGGGCGTCACGGATGAGCTTGCCGATGCGTACGAGGTAGTCGTCTGCCATGGCGTCACGTTATCTCAGATATGAGATGGAGCCTGCTGTTGGGGTAGGCCATCAGGGTGACAGGGTGTGCGCGGTCGGGTGGCGCGGCTCGTACAGGGGGAGTTCGGTCCCGCTCGGCAGCCGTACGGCGGAGAGCAGACCCCAGCCCTGGTCGGTGATGGCGCGTGAGATCTCCGCGCCCCGGTCCTCCAGGTCCTTGAGGGTCGCCGTGAGGTCCTCGCACATGAGGTAGACCTCCTGCTTCGGCTCCTCCGTCGACGGGTGGACGGCGATCTCGGCGGGCGGGAGCCGGAAGACGAGCCAGCCGCCCCCGGCGTCCACGTGCGGGAAGCCGACGACGTCCTTGAGGAAGGCCCGGTCGGCCTCCGCGTCCGGCGTGTAGAGGATCACGTGCGCGCCACTGAACATGTCCCGATCGTCCGCCGCCCGCACGGCCGCGGCAATTCCTCCGCGGCCGTACGGGCAGTTCCAGGGGTGCGGTGCGGACCGGTGCGGATCGGTGCGGACCGGTGCGCCGGGCAGCCGTACGGGCGGCTCCCCGCGCGCCTCTGTGCGCCGAGCAAGTCGTCCGCACGCCGCCCCCCACCCGCCTCAGTGCGCCGAGCAGCCGCACGCCCGGTGTCGGCCGCCGTGCACCGCCGCGTACGACGAGGGGCGCGGCGCGGCCACCGCGCGGGCCAGACCCGCGCTCGCCGTACGGCCCGACGCCGACTCCGCGTCGTGGACCACCCGGCCGCCGACCAGGGTCAGCCGCACCGCCGTGTCGCTGATGTCCGCGACCGGACACCTCATGACGTCCCGGTCGAGGACCAGCAGATCGGCGGCCCGCCCCTCGCGGACCGTCCCGGTCTCCCCGTCCATGCGCAGCTGCCAGGCCGTGCCGTACGTGTGCATCCGCAGCGTCGAGGTCCGGCTCAGCGATTCGAGTTCGCGGTGCAGCGGGCCCTCGCCGTGCGCGCCCTGCCGGTCGATCGCGGTCCGGATCTGGTTCCACACCTGGAGCGCGTCCACCGGCCAGTCCGAGCCGCCCGAGAGCACGGCGCCGTGCCGTTCGAGCGAGCGCGCCGGGTACATCCAGCGGTGCCGCGCGGACCCGATGTACGGCAGCAGCGCCTCCATCGTCCAGGTGTCCGCGGCCGCCCACTGCAACTGCATGCACGCGGCCACGCCCAGCGCGGCGAAGCGCCGCAGGTCGGCCGGGTCGACCAGCTGGAGGTGGGCGACCGCGTTCCGCGGATCGCGCAGTCCGGTCGCGCGGCGCGCGTACGCGTAGCCGTCGAGCGCCGTCCGCACGGCCCGGTCGCCCAGGCCGTGGGCGTGCATCTGCCAGCCCGCCCGGTTGAAGACGGCCGACAGCCGGCCGTAGTCCCGGGCGGAGACGTACAGTTCGCCCCGGTTCGCGGTCGGCCGCCCCGAACCGTCCAGATACGGCTCCAGGAGCGCCGCCGTCTGCGCCGGGTACTCGATCACCCCGTCGAGGAACACCTTGATCATTCCGAACCGCAGCCCCCGCACGTCGCCGAACTCCCGGCGCAGCCCCCGGGCGTACGCGAGCGCCGCCGCCGGGTCCCTGGCCTGGTCCGGGTCGAGCCGGATCGCCGGGACGATCCGCTGCGGCAGCTTCCCGGCCGCCGCGAGCGCCCGGTACGTGCCCAGCTCCCCGCGCCCCACGAGCGCGTCCATCATCGTGGTGACGCCCGAGGCCGCCGCCTGGGCGAGCACCCGCGCGCAGGCCGCGACCAGCTCGGCCTCGCTCGGCTCCGGGATGTGCCGGGTCACCAGCGGCTGCGCGTCGTCCTTGAGCACGCCGGTCGGCCGGCCGTCCGCGCCCTTCACGATCTTCCCGCCCGGCGGGTCGGGCGTGGCGGCCGTGACGCCGGCGATCTCCAGGGCCCGCCCGTTGACCCAGACGTTGTGCCCGTCGCCGCCGACCAGGGCGACCGGACGGCGGGTGGGCAGGGCGTCGAGCAGCGAGTGGTGCGGGAGGGTGCCCTGCGGCAGCAGACCCACCGGGTTCCAGTCCTCCACCACCAGCCAGCCGTCCGGCTCCTGCCCCGGGCTGTCCTTGAGGAAGCCGGTCAGGATGGCGAGCAGCTCCTCCCGCGTGGTCTCCGCCCCTTCGAGGGAGGGCCGCAGCGAGCGGCTGCCCGCGCCCAGCGGGTGGACGTGGCCGTCGTGGATGCCGCTCATCACCGTCGCGCCGCGCGCGTCGACGACCTCGGTGTCCCGGCCGACGAGACGGCGCAGTTCGCCGCCCCGGCCGGTCGCCAGGATCCGGCCGTCGCGGCCGACGGCCACCGCCTCGACCGGACGGCCGCCGGACGTGCCGGTGAACACCTTCGCGTCGTGCACGACCAGGGCGGCCGACCGGGGGCGGCGCGAGCCCGCCGCCGCGGGGCTCCCGGCGACCCCGACGAGACCCGCCGCGCCGGCGGCGGCGAGGACGGTGCGCCGGCTCAGGGAAGAAGTCATGACCACTCCAAACGTTGGCTGTGGCCGGACGCTCGCTGATTAACGTCGTAACCAGTACCCTCCTCGGACCGCGGAATCCGTACGATGACGCGCATGCCAGGGCCCACCCTCACCGACATCGCCCGCGCCGCGGAGGTGTCCACCGCCACGGTGTCCCACGCCCTCAACGGCACGGGCCGGCTCGGTGAGTCCACCCGGCGCCGGGTCCGCGAGGTGGCGGCCGCCCTCGGCTACGGGTCGCGGCGGACGCCGCTCACCCGGACCGGGACCCTCGGCCTCGCCGTCACCACCTACGCGGGCGCCGCCTGGAACTACCTGGAGGTCCCCTACTTCTCCCGGCTGCTGACCGCCGCGGCGGCCACCGCGCACGCCCACGGCTACGCGCTCACGGTGCTGCCCGCCGTGCGCGGCGGCGAGACCCTCTGGCACACCCTGAGCGTCGACGGCATGCTCCTGCTCGACAGTCCCGAGGACGACCGGGTGCTGCGCGCACTGCGGGCCAGGGGCATCCCCGTGGTCTTCGACGGTCGCCCCACCGACCCGCACCCCGGCGACGTCTGGGTCGACAACGACCACGCCGCGACCACCCGGGAGGTCCTCGACCACCTGGCGGCGGCCGGCGCCCGCCGGATCGCCCTGCACGCCGGCTTCGGCCGCGAGTACTACACCGGCGCCGTGACCCGGGCGTACGAGGAGTGGTGCGGGGAGCACGGCCGGGAGCCGGTGGTGATCGCCTTCGATCCGGACGACGTGGCCGGCCGCGCCTTCGACCGGGTCTTCGCCGACCGGTCCTGCGACGCCGTCCACGCGGTCTACGACCCCGGCGGCCGGCAGGTCCTCGCCGCGGCGGCCCGCCACGGCCTGCGGATCCCCGACGACCTCCTCCTGGTCTGCGCGAGCGAGGACCCCGCCTACGACGGGACCGGGGCGTACGACGGGACCGGGGCGTACGACGGAATCAGCTCCCACGACGGCACCAGCGCCCCCGAGGGGCCCGGCCTCCACGACGCAACCAACGCCCACGACGGGCCCGGCCCCCACGACGGGACCACCCCCGCCACCACCCCGGCCGTGACCACCGTCTCGTACGACTCGTCGCCCACGCGCAGCGTGCTGCGGGCGTCGAAGCTGTTCGCCGACACGACAGTCTCCTTCATCAATGTGCGCGTATTACCGCCATGCTGCCGCCACGACTCCCTCGCCGATCCGCTAAGGTAAGGCTTAGTTAGGTAACCCTTACCGGGTGGGCGGCCGCGGTGCGCCGTAAGCAGTTATCTCGATGTCGAGATAACTCTAGTGCATTCGCGCTGCGCGGTCATGCCCGGCATGCCTGTGACGGGCGTCATCCTCGCGGCCGCCSACCCGGTAAGGGTTACCTAACTAAGCCTTACCTTAGCGGATCGGCGAGGGAGTCGTGGCGGCAGCATGGCGGTAATACGCGCACATTGATGAAGGAGACTGTCGTGTCGGCGAACAGCTTCGACGCCCGCAGCACGCTGCGCGTGGGCGACGAGTCGTACGAGATCTTCAAGCTGGACAAGGTCGAGGGCTCCGCGCGCCTCCCGTACAGCCTGAAGGTCCTCCTGGAGAACCTGCTCCGCACCGAGGACGGCGCGAACATCACCGCCGACCACATCCGGGCCCTCGGCAACTGGGACTCGCAGGCCCAGCCGAGCCAGGAGATCCAGTTCACGCCGGCCCGCGTGATCATGCAGGACTTCACCGGCGTCCCCTGTGTCGTCGACCTCGCCACCATGCGCGAGGCCGTCGCGGCGCTCGGCGGCGACCCGGCGAAGATCAACCCGCTCTCCCCGGCCGAGATGGTCATCGACCACTCCGTCATCGCCGACAAGTTCGGCACGAACTCCGCCTTCGCGGAGAACGTCGAGCTGGAGTACGGGCGGAACAAGGAGCGCTACCAGTTCCTGCGCTGGGGCCAGACCGCGTTCGACGACTTCAAGGTCGTCCCGCCGGGCACCGGCATCGTCCACCAGGTGAACATCGAGCACCTGGCCCGTACGGTCATGGTCCGCAACGGCCAGGCGTACCCCGACACCCTCGTCGGCACCGACTCCCACACCACCATGGTCAACGGCCTCGGTGTGCTGGGCTGGGGCGTCGGCGGCATCGAGGCCGAGGCCGCGATGCTGGGCCAGCCGGTCTCCATGCTCATCCCGCGCGTCGTCGGCTTCAAGCTGACCGGCGAGCTGCCGGCCGGCACCACCGCCACCGACCTGGTCCTCACGATCACCGAGATGCTGCGCAAGCACGGCGTCGTCGGCAAGTTCGTCGAGTTCTACGGTGAGGGCGTCGCCGCCACCTCCCTCGCGAACCGCGCCACCATCGGCAACATGTCGCCGGAGTTCGGTTCCACCGCCGCCGTCTTCCCGATCGACGGCGAGACCCTGAACTACCTCAAGCTGACCGGCCGCTCCGCGCAGCAGGTCGCGCTCGTCGAGGCGTACGCCAAGGAGCAGGGCCTCTGGCTCGACCCGGCCGCCGAGCCCGACTTCTCCGAGAAGCTGGAGCTCGACCTCTCCACGGTCGTCCCCTCCATCGCCGGCCCGAAGCGCCCGCAGGACCGCATCGTCCTCGCGAACGCCGCCGAGCAGTTCGCCCAGGACGTGCGCAACTACGTCTCCGACGACGACGAGGCGGGCAAGGAGTCCTTCCCGGCCTCCGACGCCCCGGCCGTCTCCAACGGCGTCCCGTCGAACCCGGTCGAGGTGACCGCCCCCGACGGCACCACCTACACGATCGACCACGGCGCCGTCACCGTCGCCGCGATCACCTCCTGCACCAACACGTCGAACCCGTACGTGATGGTCGCGGCGGCGCTCGTCGCCAAGAAGGCCACCGAGAAGGGCCTGACCCGCAAGCCGTGGGTCAAGACCACCCTCGCCCCCGGCTCCAAGGTCGTCACCGACTACTTCGACAAGGCGGGCCTCACCCCGTACCTCGACAAGGTCGGCTTCAACCTCGTCGGCTACGGCTGCACCACCTGCATCGGCAACTCCGGCCCGCTGCCGGAGGAGGTCTCCAAGGCCGTCAACGAGCACGACCTGGCCGTGACCTCGGTGCTCTCGGGCAACCGCAACTTCGAGGGTCGCATCAACCCCGACGTCAAGATGAACTACCTGGCCTCCCCGCCGCTGGTCGTCGCGTACGCCCTCGCGGGCTCCATGAAGGTGGACATCACCAAGGACGCCCTCGGCGTCGACCAGGACGGCAAGCCCGTCTACCTGGCCGACATCTGGCCGACGGAGGCCGAGGTCAACGACGTCGTCGCCAACGCCATCGGCGAGGACATGTTCAACAAGTCCTACCAGGACGTCTTCGCGGGCGACGCCCAGTGGCAGGCGCTGTCGATCCCCACCGGCAACACCTTCGAGTGGGACGCCGAGTCGACCTACGTCCGGAAGCCCCCGTACTTCGAGGGCATGACGATGGAGACCAGCCCGGTCACCGACATCACCGGCGCCCGCGTCCTGGCCAAGCTGGGCGACTCGGTCACCACCGACCACATCTCCCCGGCCGGCGCCATCAAGGCCGACACCCCGGCCGGCAAGTACCTCACCGAGCACGGTGTGGAGCGTCGTGACTTCAACTCCTACGGCTCGCGCCGAGGCAACCACGAGGTCATGATCCGCGGCACCTTCGCCAACATCCGCCTGCGCAACCAGATCGCGCCGGGCACCGAGGGCGGCTTCACCCGCGACTTCACCGTCGAGGGCGCGCCGGTGTCGTTCATCTACGACGCCTCGCAGAACTACCAGGCCGCCGGCACCCCGCTGGTCATCCTGGGCGGCAAGGAGTACGGCTCCGGCTCGTCCCGCGACTGGGCCGCCAAGGGCACCGCGCTCCTCGGCGTCAAGGCCGTCATCACCGAGTCGTACGAGCGCATCCACCGCTCGAACCTCATCGGCATGGGCGTCCTGCCGCTCCAGTTCCCGGCCGGCCAGTCGGCCGACTCGCTCGGTCTGACCGGCGAGGAGACCTTCTCCATCGAGGGCGTCACGGAGCTGAACGAGGGCACCACGCCGAGCACGGTCAAGGTCACCACCGACACCGGTGTCGAGTTCGACGCGGTCGTCCGCATCGACACCCCCGGTGAGGCGGACTACTACCGCAACGGCGGCATCATGCAGTACGTGCTCCGCAACCTGATCCGCGGCTGACACCGCCGGACCCGGTCACGGCAAGGGCCCCGCTCCTCGGAAGAGGAGCGGGGCCCTTCGGCGATCCCGGGACGAACCGGAATCCTCCGTGCGATCAGAACGATCAGAACGATCCGGGCGGTCCGGACGACCGGACCGGCGGACCGGTCAGAACATGATCTTGAAGCCGTTCCAGCCGGACGTGCCGATCTTGACCTTGGCGTGGAACGGCGAGGACGCGTTGCCCGTGCCCTTGTACAGCCACAGGGCGCCGCCGTTGTCACGGGCCACGAGGTCCGCGACGCCGTCGTAGTTCATGTCGCCGACCGACAGCAGGTAGTTGAACATGTTCCAGCCGGCACCGATGCGGGTGGGGGAGGAGAACGGCGCCTTGTAGTTGCCGGTGCCCTTGTAGAGGTACAGCTCGCCGGAGCTCTTGCGCGCGACGATGTCGGCCTTGCCGTCACCCGTCAGGTCGCCCTTGCCGGTGATCTGGTTGTAGATGTTCCAGCCCGAGCCGACCTTGACGCGGGGCGCGATGCCGCCGTTGTTGTAGCCGAGGTACAGCCACAGCACGCCGGCGCTGTCGCGGGCGAGCAGGTCGTCCGCGGCCGCGCCGCCGATGTTGGACGGCGAGAAGACGCGGTTGTAGATGTTGTAGCCGCCGCCGAGGTCACGACGGTCCGCGCTCCAGGCGCCGTAGTAGAGGCGGTTGTTCTCGACGAACCAGATGCCGTCCGACGAGCCGTTGTTGTTGACGTCCGTCTGGGTGACGAACTTCTTGTACTGGAAGCCGTAGCCGGTCTTCTCGGAGGCCGTGAGGCCGCCGGAGCCGGTGAGACCGTACCCGTAGATGTCGCCGGCGCTGTTGATGCCGTACAGGGCGTTGGTCGGGGTGATCGAGGCCGAGGACGCGGCGAAGGTGCCGGCGCGGGGGGCCGCGGGGGCGACGTCGGCGGACTTCGCGGACGCCACGGGCGTCTCCGCGGCCATCGCCATCGTCGAGGTGCCCACGAGGGCGGCCGTGATCGCGGCCACGGTGACACGGGACAGGAGACCCGAGCGGTTCAGGCCAGAAGAGTGGGCCACGTAGTTCTCCGTAGGAAAGAGGGACACAGTCGTACCACCGGGCGCTCGAACGCGTGCGCGAGGTCGGCGGTCCCCCTATGATCGCCGGTCATCCTCACAGGATCCTTACTTTTCAAGGTGTCTGTGACAGAACTGTTTCGATCCCGGTCTTATGTACCGTTTGCCCTCCCATGTCTTGTCGTCGCGCCGGGGCGCGCCCCCTCGAACCGCTCCATTACGGGGCGGCCTGAGGGGGTGTCAAGGGCAGGGACGGACGAATGGTTGGACGAAACGCCGCAGATCCAGCGTACTTATCCCCGAGGTCTCAACTCGGGAAAGATGGCCGTCAAAACCTGCTTTCGATCTTGCTCAGGCGAAGGGAAGTGGACTATACCTGTCGGCGTCCAGCCAGTCGGTTTCCTCACACGACGGCCCGACGCCTGCACGACCCGGCTGCAAATGACCGCGGTGGCGGGGCCCTTCGCCTGTGTGCGAGCGAGTACGGGCGACCGGTACACCGCCTGAGTCCTGAATGAAGGCGAGGACTTGAGCATGGGATCCACCTCCGCTCAGACCAATGAGGGCCTTGGCCGTCGCGATCTGATCAAGCGTTCTGCCGCGATCGGCCTGATTTCGGTGCCGACCATGGGCTTCCTCTCCGCTTGCGCGAGCAGTGACAGCGGAGGCAACGAGAAGGTCGAGAAGGGGACGAAGTCCGACAAGAACCCGCTTGCGGTGAACGAGTCGGCACCGCTCGATTTCGTCCTCTTCGACGGCGGATTCGGCCAGCAGTACGCCAAGGACGCGGTCAAGATCTACGAGACCAATTACCCCAAGGCGAAGGTCAAGTTCACCCCCACCCAGAAGATCACCACCACGCTCCAGCCCCGCTTCAACGGCGGCAACCCGCCGGACCTCATCGACAACTCGGGCGCCGAGCAGATGGACATGGGCGTCCTCGTGGGCCAGAAGCAGCTGGCGGACCTCACCCCGCTGCTGGACGCGCCGTCCATCGACGACCCGAGCAAGAAGGTCCGCGACACCCTGCGCCCCGGCATCGTCGAGATGGGCCAGTTCGACGGCCAGCCGTGCTGGATCCTGAACTACGCCTACACGGTCTACGGCGTCTGGTACTCCCAGAAGCTCCTCGACTCGCTCGACGCGAAGTACCCCGAGACCTGGGACGAGATGCTGGCCGTCTGCGAGAAGGCCAAGAAGAAGGGCATCGCGGGCTGGACGTACGCGGGCAAGCACCCGTACTACGTCCCCTTCTCGCTCTACCCGATGATCGGCAAGGTCGGCGGCCGCGAGGTCCTGGACGCCATCGACAACCTGGAGCCGAAGGCCTGGGAGCACCCCGCGGTCAAGGCGTGTTTCGAGGCCTACTACGAGCTGGTCCGCAAGGGCTACATCCTCAAGGGCACCCCCGGTCTCGACCACATCCAGTCGCAGACCGCCTGGACCGAGGGCAAGGCGCTGTTCATCCCGAACGGCTCCTGGGTCGAGAACGAGGCCGCGAAGACCATGCCGGCCGACTTCGGCCTCGCCGTCTCGGGCCCGACCGGCCTCGACGCCTCGGACAAGATGCCGTTCGGCACCATCTGGGCCGCCGGCGGCGAGCCCTTCATCGTCCCGGCGAAGGCGGCGAACCCCGCGGGCGGCATGGAGCAGCTGCGCATCATGCTCAGCGAGGCCTCCTCCAAGAACTTCACCCAGTCGGTGAAGTCCCTGACCGCCCTGAACGGCGGCACCGACGGCATCGAGCTCTCCCCGGGCCTGAAGTCCGGCGTCGCGGCGCTGGAGAAGGCCGGTCAGAACGTCGTCAACCCGCGCCTCCAGGACTGGTACGTCGCCCTCCAGAAGGAGAAGATCGGTGTCGCCGGTATCGGTGAGCTGATGGCGGGCCGGGCGACCCCGGCCGAGACGATCAAGAAGATCCAGAAGTACGCCGACGAGGCGGCCAAGGACTCGTCGATCAAGCACTACAAGCACCAGTGAGCAGTGCCGGGGCCCCTTCCCGCCGACCGGGAGCGGGCCCCGGGCCCTTCGCGCGTCACAGCAGGGGCGCGCCTTCGCGGGAAGATCGGGGTCGGTAGGAATGCAACACGGCAAGTACCGTTTCATCGTGGGGTTCCTGGCGGCCCCCCTAGCGCTCTACGCGCTCTTCGTCATCTGGCCCTTCATCCAGTCCATCTACTACTCGTTCACGGACTGGACGGGACTGAGCCCCGAATTCGGGATGGTCGGATTCGACAACTACAGCAGAATGCTGGACGACGAGGTCTTCTGGAAGTCGGTCCAGCACAGCCTGATCTTCGCGCTGGTGCTGCCCCTGGTCACCGTCGGACTCGCGCTGTTCTTCGCCTTCATGCTCAATGTCGGCGGTCGGCGCCGCAAGGGCGCGGCCATCGCGGGTGTACGCGGATCGTCTTTCTACAAGATCGTCTATTTCTTCCCGCAGGTGCTGTCGATCGCGATCGTGGCACTGCTCTTCCAGTTCGCGTACAACCCGAACAGCGGAGCCATCAACTCCGTTTTGAAGGGGGTCGGTCTCGGCGACTTCCAGCCCGACTGGCTGGGTGACCCGGACCTCGCCCTCATCTGCGTGATGGTGGTCCTCGTCTGGTCCACCGTCGGATTCTTCGTCGTCCTCTTCTCGGCCGGCATGGCGTCCATTCCGAGGGACTTCTACGAGGCGGCCCTGCTCGACGGCGCGAACCGGTTCACCACGTTCTTCAAGATCACCCTGCCGCTGCTCTGGGACACCGTGCAGTCCGGCTGGATCTACATGGGCATCCTCGCCCTCGGCGCGGAGTCCTTCGCGGTCGTCCAGATCATGACCGTCGGCCCCAACGGCGGCGGGCCCGACTACTCCACCATCGTCCTTCCGCTGTACGTGTACCAGAAGGCGTTCCGGGACGGTCAGGCCGCCTACGCCACGACCATCGGTGTCGCGCTCCTCTTCGTCACACTGGCCTTCGCGGCCGTCGTGATGAAGGTGGGCCGGCGCGAGCGGCTGGAGTTCTGATGAAGACGACCGACACTGCCACCACCGGCGTCGAGAGCCACGGCACCCCGGGCGGCTCCGGCCCCGTGGTCACCAAGACGCTGCCCGCGGCGCCCCGCAAGGAGCCGAAGAAGGAGGGCGCGACCCTCAACGTCTTCTCGCACGGCGTCCTGATCATCTGGGCGATCATGGTCGTCATGCCGCTGCTCTGGGCGGTCATGACCTCCTTCAAGACGGACAAGGCGATCTTCACCTCGCCCTGGGCGCTGCCGGACAAGCTGCACTTCGAGAACTGGTCGCGCGCCTGGACCGAGGCGCACATGAGCGACTACTTCCTGAACACGATCCTGGTGGTCGGAGGCTCGCTCCTCGGCACCCTGCTCCTCGGCTCGATGGCGGCCTACGTCCTGGCCCGCTTCGAGTTCCCGGGCAACCGGTTCATCTACTTCCTCTTCATCGGAGGGATGAGCTTCCCGATCATCCTGGCGCTCGTGCCGCTGTTCTACGTGATGCAGAACATGGCCCTGCTGAACACGCTGCACGGCCTGATCCTCGTGTACATCGCGTACTCGCTGCCGTTCACCGTCTTCTTCCTCACCGCGTTCTTCCGCACCCTGCCGACCTCGGTGGCGGAGGCGGCGTTCGTGGACGGCGCCTCGCACACCCGGACCTTCTTCCAGGTCATGCTGCCGATGGCGAAGCCGGGCCTGATCAGCGTCGGCATCTTCAACTTCCTCGGGCAGTGGAACCAGTACCTGCTGCCCACCGTGCTGAACACGGAGCCGGAGAAGAAGGTGCTCTCGCAGGGCCTCGTCCAGCTGGCGGTCAGCCAGGGCTACAAGGGCGACTGGTCCGGTCTCTTCGCCGGACTCGTGATGGCGATGCTGCCGGTCCTGGCCGCGTACATCATCTTCCAGCGGCAGGTGGTGGCCGGTCTGACCGCCGGCGCCGTGAAGTAGCACCCCGGTCCCGCGGTACCCAGGGCCCCCGGCGCACCCGCGCCGGGGGCCCCGTGCGTGGGGGCGACGCGCGGGGTGTGACACAGACCCTCCCCACCTCAAGGTCTTGACGGGGAGCAAGCCGAAAGCGTCCCCTTAGAGTTCACATGTTGGAGAAAACGGTGGGAGTGAGTGAGTCGATGGAGACTCCGGGGTCGCAGACGTCTCTGCACAGGGCCAATCTCGAACGGGTCGTCCGGGCGGTGCGCATGGCCGGCTCGCTCACCCAGGCGGAGATCGCCCGGGCGACGGGCCTGTCCGCCGCGACGGTCTCCAACATCGTCAGGGAGCTGAAGGACGGCGGCACCGTCGACGTCACGCCCACCTCGGCGGGCGGCCGCCGGGCCCGCAGCGTCTCGCTCTCCGGTGACGCCGGCATCGTGATCGGCGTGGACTTCGGCCACACCCACCTCCGGGTCGCCGTCGGCAACCTCGCCCACCAGGTCCTCGCCGAGGAGGCGGAGCCGCTCGACGTGGACGCCTCCGCCGCTGAGGGCTTCGACCGGGCGGAGCAGCTGGTCAACCGGCTGATCGAGGCCACCGGGATCGGCCGGGACAAGGTCATCGGCGTCGGGCTCGGCGTCCCGGGCCCGATCGACGTCTCCTCCGGGACCCTCGGCTCGACCTCGATCCTGCCGGGCTGGAGCGGGATCAACCCGGCCGAGGAGCTCTCCGGCCGCCTCGGCGTGCCCGTGCACGTCGACAACGACGCCAACCTCGGCGCGCTCGGCGAGCTGGTCTGGGGGAGCGGGCGGGGCGTCAAGGACCTCGCGTACATCAAGGTGGCGAGCGGCGTCGGCGCCGGCCTCGTCATCGACGGGCGGGTCTACCGGGGTCCCGGCGGCACCGCCGGGGAGATCGGGCACATCACGCTCGACGAGTCGGGCCCGGTCTGCCGCTGCGGCAACCGCGGCTGCCTGGAGACCTTCACGGCCGCCCGGTACGTGCTGCCGCTGCTCCAGCCCAGCCACGGCCCGGACCTCACCATGGAGCGGGTCGTCCAGCTGGCCCGCGAGGGCGACCCGGGCTGCCGCCGGGTCGTCGCCGACGTCGGGCGCCACATCGGCAGCGGCATCGCCAACCTCTGCAATCTCCTGAACCCGAGCCGGGTGGTGCTCGGCGGGGACCTGGCGGAGGCCGGGGAGCTGGTCCTGGCGCCCATCAGGGACTCCGTGTCGCGGTACGCGATCCCCAGTGCCGCCCGGCAGCTCTCGCTGGCTCAGGGGGCCCTGGGCGGTCGGGCCGAGGTGCTCGGCGCCCTGGCCCTCGTACTGAGTGAAATGGGCGATTCGACCCTGTTGGAGAGTGCCCTGCCGACGGCCGCTCCGGTCTCACGCCTTGCGTTCACTTAGATAACGAACACCACCGTTGTCATCTCGTTAAGAATTTACTTCTTGACGGCAACCGTGCGGCCGAGTTGACTTCGTGCCACCTCGGCCGCAACGTCGCGGCCTCGTCAGGGAGGCAACCCCACATGAACGCAGTGACGCGTCGTGCCGTCATAGCAACGGCCGCGGTCTCGATGGCCCTCTCGCTCGCCGCCTGCGGCCAGGCCGGCGGCGACGACAGCGGAGACAAGGGCAGCTCGACCAAGATCGGTCTGCTCCTTCCGGAGAACAAGACCTCGCGCTACGAGGCTCTGGACAAGCCCCAGTTCGAGAAGGCCGTCAAGGCCGCGTGCGGCGACTGCGAGGTCGTGTACAACAACGCGGTCTCCGACGTCGTCAAGCAGAAGCAGCAGTTCGACCAGCTGATCGCCGACGGCATCAAGGTCATCGCGCTCGACCCGGTCGACGCGACCAAGGCCGAGGGCTGGGTCACCGAGGCCAAGGCCAAGGGCGTCAAGGTCGTCGCGTACGACCGTGCCGTCAAGGGCGCCGACGCCTACGTCAGCCACGACAACAACAAGGTCGGCGAGCTCCAGGGCCAGGCCCTCCTCGCCGCGCTCGGCCCCAAGGCCGCCACCGCCAACGTCGTGATGATCAACGGCGACGAGAAGGACCCGAACGCGGGCCTCTTCAAGAAGGGCGCCCACACCGCGCTCGACGGCAAGGTCGGCAAGATCGCCTACGAGGCGTCCGGCGAGTGGGACCCGAAGGTCGCCGGCGAGAAGATGTCCGCCGCGATCTCCTCGGTCGGCAAGGCCAAGATCAACGCGGTCTACTCCGCGAACGACGGCATGGCCGGCGGCGTCATCACCTCCCTCGAGAACGCCGGCATCAAGGGCATTCCGGTGGGCGGCCAGGACGCCGAGGTCGCGGGCATCCAGCGGATCATCGCCGGCTCGCAGACCTTCACCATCTACAAGTCGCCGCTCCAGCTCGCCCCCGAGGCGGCCAAGTTCGCGGTGAACCTGCTCCAGGGCAAGGAGCTCGGCGCCCAGGGTGCGACCGACGGCGTGCCGTCGACGCTCTTCCCGCCGGTCGTGGTCGACAAGGCCAACATCCAGACCACGGTGATCAAGGACGGCATCTACAAGGCCGCCGACCTCTGCACCTCGGACCTGGCCGCCAAGTGCACGGAACTGGGCATCAAGTAACCCCTGAGCCGTACCCGCCGGGCCCTTCGGGGGCCCGGCGGGTACGGCTCAGGGGTTACTTGATGCCCAGTTCCGTGCACTTGGCGGCCAGGTCCGAGGTGCAGAGGTCGGCGGCCTTGTAGATGCCGTCCTTGATCACCGTGGTCTGGATGTTGGCCTTGTCGACCACGAC
>NZ_RDBH01000113.1:383156-414991 GCF_008042145.1 Streptomyces sp. adm13(2018) | reverse complement strand
GTGCAGCGCCAAAGTTCGAGGGGGGCTGAGCTCGTCCGGCCCCCGGCCGACCCAGACCCCGCTGTCGGTCCGGGGGCCGGACGAGCTCAGCCCCCCTCGAACTTTGGCGCTGCACCGGTGGCGCGACATGCCGCCGCCCGCGCGCGGCGAAGGAGTTGGTTCACGTGTCCCAGACGCAGGCGCCCGTGCTGGCGTTGCGCGGGATCTTCAAGCGGTTCGGAGCGGTTCAGGTCCTCTCCGGTGTCGATCTCGAAGTCCACGCAGGAGAGGTCGTCGCGCTCGTCGGCGACAACGGCGCGGGTAAGTCCACGCTGGTCAAGACGATCGCCGGTGTCCACCCGATCGACGAGGGCGTCATCGAGTGGGAGGGCGAGCGGGTGGAGATCTCCCGCCCGCAGGACTCCCAGAACCTCGGCGTCGCGACCGTCTACCAGGACCTCGCGCTCTGCGACAACCTGGACGTCGTCGCCAACCTGTTCCTCGGCCGCGAGATCAAGAAGGGCGGCGTCCTCGACGAGGTCGCCATGGAGAAGCGGGCCAAGGACCTGCTCTCCACGCTCTCGATCCGCATCCCCAGCGTCCGCATCCCCGTCGCCGCCCTCTCCGGCGGCCAGCGCCAGGTCGTCGCCATCGCGCGCGCCCTGGTCGGCGACCCCAAGATCGTCATCCTCGACGAACCGACCGCCGCCCTCGGCGTCGAGCAGACCGCCCAGGTCCTCGACCTGGTCGAGCGGCTGCGCGAGCAGGGCCTCGGCGTCATCCTCATCAGCCACAACATGGCCGATGTGAAGGCCGTCGCCGACACCGTGGCCGTGCTGCGCCTGGGCCGTAACAACGGCACCTTCCCGGTGGCCACCACCACGCACGAAGAGATCATCGCCGCGATCACCGGTGCCACGGACAACGCCGTGACCCGCCGCCAGGCCCGCAACGCGGAGGTAGCGAAGTGAGCAACACCCCTCCCACCGCGAGCGAAGAGGCAGCGGTGCCCGAGCCCCGTACCCCCGACGAGACGGCCCCGGTGACCGAGGCCCCGGCCGCCGCCGCGATACCCGCCGTCGACCCCCGCCTGCTCGTCCGCGAGCAGGGCTTCAAGGGCTACGTCGAGGAGTTCAAGCGCAAGATCCGCTCCGGTGAGATCGGCTCGCTGCCCGTCGTCGTCGGCCTCATCGTCATCGGCATCGTCTTCCAGGCCCTCACCGGCAACTTCATCACCTCGTACAACCTCGACCAGATCACGCTGTACGCGGTCGGCCCCGGCATCATGGCCGTCGGCATCGTCTTCGTGCTGCTGCTCGGCGAGATCGACCTCGCCGTCGGTTCGGTGGCCGGCCTCGCCGGCTCGGTCTGGGGCGTCCTCGGCACCGACATGCCGGACTCCCTCGCGATCCTCCTCGGCATCCTGTCCGGCACCCTGCTGGGCGCCTTCCACGGCCTGGTCTTCGCGAAGATCGGCGTCCCCGCCTTCGTCGTCACCCTGGCCGGCTTCCTCGGCTGGGCCGGTCTCCAGACCTGGGTGATGGGCGACAAGTCCACCATCCCGACCCCGATCGGCAGCTTCGTCGGCGACCTGACGAAGTACTACTTCTCCGACGTCGCCGCCGCCTACGGCCTGGCCGTGGCCGTCGTCGCCGCGTTCTACCTGGCCCAGCTGCGCGACTCCCGCCGCCGCAAGACCGCCGACCTGCCGCACCGCCCGCAGAGCGAGATCATCCTGCGCACCGCCGTCCTCGCGGTCCTGGTCCTCGTCGCCGCGTACGGCTTCAACCAGGAGCAGGGCCTGCCGCTCTCCCTGGTGATCTTCCTGGTCATCCTGCTCGTCACCGACTTCGTGCTGCGCCGCACCACGTACGGCCGCCAGGTCTTCGCCGTCGGCGGTGGCATCGAGGCCGCCCGCCGCGCCGGCATCAACGTCGCCTGGATCCGGATCTCGGTCTTCATGATCTCCGGCACGATGGGCGCGATCGGCGGACTGTTCCTGGCCTCCGCGACCGGCGGCGCCGACCGCTCCCTCGGCGGTGGCAACCAGCTGATGATGTGCATCGCCGCCGCGGTCATCGGCGGTACGTCCCTGTTCGGCGGACGCGGCAAGGTCTGGTCGGCGCTCCTCGGCATCCTGGTCATCCAGTCGATCGTCCAGGGCCTGAACCAGATGAACCTGTCCTCGAACGCGATCCAGTACATGATCACCGGCGCGGTCCTGCTCATCGCCGTGATCATCGACTCGGTCTCCCGCAAGACGCAGAAGACGGCCGGCCGCGCCTAGGGGCCCGTCCCCGCGCGCGTAACGCCCGCCACACCGCCCGGCGCCGTGAAACCGGCGCCGGGCACTGCTGCGTCCGGAGCAGTACCGCGGTCCGCGGGAATCCCCGCGGACCAGGGCACGGAGCCGTACAGATCAGCGACATGTAGGCCGTGGGAGTGACGCCCGACCCCCCGGCCCGATGCCCACGATCCAAGACGGAACATTAGACTCGACAAATCGGCAAGCTCGACCAGCTCAAACGCAAGGAGGCACGGGTGGCTCTGCTGACCCGTATCAGGGGACCGCGAGATCTGGACCGGCTCTCCCCGGAACAGCTGGACCAGCTGGCCGACGAGATCAGGACGTTCCTCGTGGACGCCGTCTCCAAGACCGGCGGGCACCTCGGGCCCAACCTGGGCGTGGTCGAGCTGACCATCGCCCTGCACCGCGTGTTCGACTCCCCGAAGGACAAGGTCCTCTGGGACACCGGCCACCAGAGCTACGTCCACAAGCTGCTCACGGGCCGCCAGGACTTCTCCAAGCTCAAGATGAAGGGCGGCCTCTCCGGCTACCCCTCGCAGGCCGAGTCCGAGCACGACGTCATCGAGAACTCGCACGCCTCCACGGTCCTCGGCTGGGCCGATGGACTCGCCAAGGCCAACGAGGTCCTCGGGAAGGACGACCACGTCGTCGCCGTCATCGGCGACGGGGCCCTCACCGGCGGCATGGCCTGGGAGGCGCTGAACAACATCGCCGCCGCCAAGGACCGCCCGCTCGTCATCGTCGTCAACGACAACGAGCGGTCCTACGCGCCCACCATCGGCGGCCTCGCCAACCACCTGGCGACCCTGCGCACCACCGACGGCTACGAGCGCTTCCTCGCCCGCGGCAAGGACATCCTGGAGCGCACCCCCGTCGTCGGGAAGCCGCTCTACGAGACCCTGCACGGCGCCAAGAAGGGCCTCAAGGACTTCATCGCCCCGCAGGGCATGTTCGAGGACCTCGGCCTCAAGTACGTCGGCCCCATCGACGGCCACGACATCGAGGCCCTGGAGTCCGCCCTGACGCGCGCCAAGCGCTTCGGCGGGCCCGTCATCGTCCACTGCCTCACCGAGAAGGGCCGCGGCTACCAGCCGGCCCTCCAGGACGAGGCCGACCGCTTCCACGCCGTCGGCAAGATCCACCCCGACACCGGCCTGCCCCTCTCCTCCTCCGGCGCCGACTGGACCGGCGTCTTCGCCGAGGAGATGGTCGCCCTCGGCAAGGAGCGCGCGGACATCGTCGCCATCACGGCGGCCATGCTCCAGCCCGTCGGCCTCGACAAGTTCGCCAAGGCCTACCCCGAGCGGGTCTTCGACGTCGGCATCGCCGAGCAGCACGCCGCCGTCTCGGCCGCCGGCCTGGCCACCGGCGGTCTGCACCCGGTCTTCGCGGTCTACGCGACCTTCCTCAACCGCGCCTTCGACCAGGTCCTCATGGACGTGGCCCTGCACAAGTGCGGCGTCACCTTCGTGCTCGACCGGGCCGGCGTCACCGGCACCGACGGCGCCTCCCACAACGGCATGTGGGACATGTCGATCCTCCAGGTCGTCCCCGGCCTGCGGCTCGCCGCCCCGCGCGACGCCGACCAGGTCCGCGCCCAGCTGCGCGAGGCCGTCGAGGTCACCGACGCCCCCACCGTGGTCCGCTTCTCCAAGGGCGCCGTCGGCCCCGCCGTCCCGGCCCTGCGCCGCGTCGGCGGCATGGACGTGCTCCGCGAGCCCGGCGCGGACCGGCCGGACGTCCTCCTGGTCTCCGTGGGCGCCCTGGCGCCCATGTGCCTGGAGATCGCCGACCTCCTCGACAACCACGGCATCTCCACCACCGTGGTCGACCCCCGCTGGGTCAAGCCCGTCGACGAGGCCCTCGCCCCACTGGCCGAGCGCCACCGCGTCGTCGTCACGGTCGAGGACAACAGCCGCGTCGGCGGCGTCGGCTCGGCCGTCGCCCAGGCGCTCCGCGACGCCGGCGTGGACGTACCGCTGCGTGACTTCGGCATCCCGCCGCGGTTCCTCGACCACGCCTCCCGCGGCGAGGTCCTGGCGGAGATCGGTCTGACCGCCCCGGACATCGCCCGGCAGGTCACCGGCCTGGTCTCGCGCCTCGACGGCAGGTTCGAGAGCAGCGCGCAGGCCGTGGAGCCCGCCCGCGACTGACGGTCACCGTCACCCCGTGTCACCCCGGGGGCCGATCGGTTCACTCTTGGGAGTGCCGATCGGCCCTTTCGCGTGCATCCTGTCCACAGGACGGGCAGCCCCATGGCAGGGAGGTACGACGAGTGAGTACGGACCAGCAGCCACGCGCCAACAGCGGCGTCTTCCGGACCAAGACGGTCGAGCAGTCGATCCGCGACACGGAAGAACCGGAGCACGCGCTCAAGAAGTCCCTGTCCGCATGGGACCTGATGGTGTTCGGCGTCGGCGTCATCATCGGCACCGGCATCTTCGTCCTGACGGGCAAGGTCGCCAAGGAGAACGCCGGCCCGGCCACCGCCCTCGCCTTCATCGCCGCGGGCATCGTCTGCGCCCTCGCCGCCCTGTGCTACGCCGAGTTCGCCTCCACGGTGCCGGTCGCGGGCTCGGCGTACACCTTCGCGTACGCCTCCATCGGCGAGCTGCCCGCCTGGATCATCGGCTGGGACCTCGTCCTGGAGTTCGCCCTGGGCACGGCGGTGGTCGCCGTCGGCTGGTCGGGCTACGTCCGCTCGCTCATGGACAACATCGGCTGGCACCTACCGGCGGCGCTGGAGGGGCCGGACGTGCCGGGCGGCACCTTCGACATCCTCGCCTTCCTCCTCGTCCTGGTGCTGACCGTCGTCCTCGTCCTCGGCATGAAGCTCTCCGCCCGGATCACCGCGCTCGTCGTGGCGATCAAGGTCACCGTGGTGATGATCGTGATCGTTGCCGGCCTGTTCTTCATCGTCGGCGACAACTACAAGCCCTTCATCCCGCCGGCCGTCACCCCCGAGGGCGGCGGCTCCAACTGGGACTCCCCGCTGGTCCAGCTGATCTTCGGCTACGAGCCGACCAACTTCGGCGTCATGGGCATCTTCACCGCCGCCTCGGTCGTCTTCTTCGCCTTCATCGGCTTCGACGTGGTGGCCACCGCCGCCGAGGAGACCAAGCTGCCCCAGCGGGACATGCCCCGCGGCATCCTCGGCTCGCTCTTCATCTGCACCGTGCTCTACGTGGCCGTCGCGCTGGTCGTCACCGGCATGCAGCACTACACGGAACTCTCCGTGAGCGCCCCGCTCGCCGACGCCTTCAAGGCCGCCGGGCATCCCTTCTACGCGGGCGTGATCAGCTTCGGCGCCGCCGTCGGCCTCACCACGGTCTGTCTCATCCTGCTGCTCGGCCAGACCCGGGTGTTCTTCGCGATGAGCCGCGACGGCCTGCTGCCGCGCTTCTTCTCCAAGACGCACCCGCGGTTCAAGACCCCGTACCGGCCGACCATCCTGCTCGGTGTGATCATCGCCATCGTGGCCGGCTTCACCAGCATCAACGAGCTCGCGACCCTGGTGAACATCGGCACGCTCTTCGCGTTCGTGGTCGTCGCGTTCGGCGTCATCGTGCTCCGCCGCACCCGCCCCGACCTGCCGCGTGCCTTCCGCACCCCCTGGGTGCCGGTGCTGCCGATCCTCTCCATCGCCGCCTCGCTCTGGCTGATGCTCAACCTGCCGGGCGAGACCTGGTTCCGGTTCGCGGTCTGGATGGTCATCGGCATCGTCGTGTACTTCCTGTACGGGCGCGGTCACAGTCGGCTCGGGCAGCAGGGCCGGCGCGCGGATTACTGAGGGGGGCCGCGGGACGGTGACACCGCGGGCGCGGAGAGGACCGTTCGGCGAGGCGACTAAAGTCGTTTCGTACCCGAACTCCTTCCGACGACCGGAGTGCTGGATCCCCCCATGGCTAATCCATCCCAGGCCGCTGCGGCCCCCTCCCACGGCTCCTCCACCGCGCCCCTGCTCCAGGGCGCCTGGCTGACCAGAGGAGCGGAGGGCCGGTTCAGCGCCTACCTGCCCAGGGAGGGCGAGGTGGTGCGCTGGACCGAGGAGCCCGACGGATCCTGGACCGGCCCCGTCTCCCTCGGCGGCCCGGGCCCGGCAGGCGCCCTCACCCCCTTCCTCGCCGTCGGCCAGGGCGCCGACCGCTACGTCCACCTCGTCGGCCTGCGGCCCACGGACGGCGGCGACGACCACCTGGAACTGGTGCACTGCGTCCAGTTCCAGACGGGCCGCCCCGCGGTGGCCTGGCGCTCCCTCGGCCACTCCAACGGCAAGGGGCCCTGGACCGGCAACCCCGCCGTCGCGGTGGACGGCCAGGGCCGCGTGTACGCCTTCATGCGCAACGGCGGCGGCGGGCTCAGCGTCCGGGCCCAGAAGGACGCCGGCGGCTGGCACCCGTGGTGGGACCTGATGGGCTCCAAGACCGACCCCTCGCCGGTCGCGGTCACCAACGGCTCCGGCTTCGTCGAGCTGTACAGCTCGCACGCCAAGGGCCTCGTCCGCTACGTCCAGCGCGAGTCAGGCGCCAAGCCGATCCGCGAGGAGCTGCTCCCCGCCTCGGTGACCATGGGCACCCTGGCGGCCGCGACCGGCCCCTCCGGGCACGTCACCCTCTTCTACCTGGACCTGGACGGACAGGTCCGCGCCTGGTCGCCGGAGCGCTCCCTGGAGCCCACGGTGCTCGGCAAGGCCGTCGGCACCGGGCGGCTCGCGGCCACCCGCTGCCTCATCGACGGCTTCGACTGCACGGTCCTCGCCCAGCAGTCGGCCGACGGCCGGCTCGCCCTCGCCGCCTACCCGAGCGAGCAGGAGGCCGACGGCATCGAGTGGTCGGAGACCGGGGAACGGCACGCCGACCTCGCCGCCGTCCTCACCCGCGGGCTCGACGGGCGCCTGGTCGCGATGGCCCGGACCGGCGACGGCGCGCCGATCACCACCCGCCAGAAGGCCTCGGCCGAGGGGCTGCTGCTGGAGGGCTGGCGTTCCATAGGGTGACACCGCCCGAGAAGGCCCGGAAGGGCCCGAGGAGCGCCCCGGCCCACGCGAACGGCCCCGGACACCTGGAGAAGGTGTCCGGGGCCGTCCACGTACGCCCTGGGGCGCGAGGCCGGGTGTTACGCCGGGACGCTCGCCACGCCCTGTGCGAGGAAACGCTTGCCGTTGACACGCTCGGAGACGCCCTCGCGGTCCAGGTACGGCGTGACGCCGCCCAGGTGGAAGGGCCAGCCCGCACCGGTGATCAGGCAGAGGTCGATGTCCTGCGCCTCGGCGACGACACCCTCCTCCAGCATCAGGCCGATCTCCTGCGCCACCGCGTCCWGGACGCGGTCGCGGACCTGCTCCTCGGTGAGGACGGAGTCGCCCTGGACGAGGAGGGCGGCGACCTCCGGGTCGAGCTCCGGCTTGAAGCCGTTCTCGGCGTTGTAGACGTAGAAGCCGCGCTTGCCGGCCTCGACGACCCGCTTGAGGTTCGGCGAGACGGTGAAGCGCTCCGGGAAGGAGCGGTTCAGGGTCTCGGAGACGTGCAGGCCGATGGCCGGGCCGACCAGCTCCAGGAGGACCAGCGGCGACATCGGCAGGCCCAGGGGCTCGATCGCCTTCTCGGCGGTCTCGACCGGGGTGCCCTCGTCGATGACGTTCTGGATCTCGCCCATGAAGCGGGTCAGGATGCGGTTCACGACGAACGCCGGGGCGTCCTTGGTGAGGACCGCGGTCTTCTTCAGCTTCTTGGCGACGCCGAACGCGGTGGCCAGCGACGCGTCGTCGGTCTGCTCGCCGCGGACGATCTCCAGGAGCGGGAGGATCGCGACCGGGTTGAAGAAGTGGAAGCCGACCACGCGCTCCGGGTGCTGGAGCTTGGAGGCCATCTCCGACACCGAGAGCGAGGAGGTGTTGGTGGCGAGGATCGCGTGCGCCGGGGCGACCGCCTCTACCTCCGCGAACACCTTCTGCTTGACGGACATCTCCTCGAACACGGCCTCGATGATGAAGTCCGCGTCCGCGAAGCCCGCCGCCTTGTCCAGGACACCGGAGACCAGGCCCTTGAGACGGTTGGCCTTGTCCTGGTTGATGCGGCCCTTGCCGAGCAGCTTCTCGATCTCGGTGTGGACGTAGCCCACGCCCTTGTCCACGCGCTCCTGGTCGATGTCGGTCAGGACGACCGGCACCTCGAGGCGGCGCAGGAAGAGCAGGGCGAGCTGGGAGGCCATCAGACCGGCGCCGACGACACCGACCTTGGTGACCGGGCGGGCCAGCGACTTGTCCGGGGCGCCGGCGGGGCGCTTCCCGCGCTTCTGCACCAGGTTGAAGGCGTAGATGCCGGAGCGGAGCTCGCCGCCCATGATCAGGTCCGCGAGGGCCTGGTCCTCGGCGTCGAAGCCCTTCTGCAGGTCGCCGTCCTTGGCGGCCTCGATGATGTCGAGGGCGCGGTAGGCGGCCGGCGCGGCGCCGTGGACCTTGGAGTCGGCGACGGTACGGCCCTTGGCGACGGCCTGGTCCCAGGCCTCGCCGCGGTCGACCTCGGGGCGCTCGACGGTCACGGAGCCGTTCAGGACGGAGGCCGTCCAGATCAGCGACTGCTCCAGGAAGTCCGCGCCCTCGAAGACGGCGTCGGCGATGCCGAGCTCGAAGACCTGCTTGCCCTTGAGCTGGCGGTTCTGGTTCAGCGAGTTCTCGATGATGACCGAGACGGCCTTCTCGGCGCCGATCAGGTTCGGCAGGAGGGCGCAGCCGCCCCAGCCGGGCACCAGGCCGAGGAAGACCTCGGGCAGCGAGAAGGCCGGCAGGGCCTTCGACACGGTGCGGTAGGTGCAGTGCAGACCGACCTCGACGCCGCCGCCCATGGCCGCGCCGTTGTAGTACGCGAAGGTCGGGACGGCGAGCGCGGACAGGCGCTTGAAGACGTCGTGGCCGCCCTTGCCGATGGCGAGCGCCTCGTCGTGCTTCTTCAGCAGCTCGACGCCCTTGAGGTCGGCGCCGACGGCGAAGATGAACGGCTTGCCGGTGATGCCGACGCCGACGATGTCACCGTTGGCGGCCTCGGCCTCGACCTGGTCGATCGCCGTGTTCAGGTTGGCCAGCGACTGCGGGCCGAAGGTGGTCGGCTTGGTGTGGTCGAAGCCGTTGTCCAGCGTGATCAGGGCGAACCGGCCCGCACCGGCGGGCAGTTCGAAGTGCCGTACGTGGGCGCTGGTGACGACCTCGTCGGGGAAGAGCTCCGCGGCGCCCTTCAGAAGCTCGGCGGTGGTGCTCACTTGCCCTCCCAGTGGGGGTTTTCCCAGATGACCGTGGCGCCCATGCCGAAGCCGACGCACATCGTGTTGAGGCCGTAGCGGACCTGCGGGTTCTCCTCGAACTGGCGGGCCAGCTGCGTCATGAGGCGGACGCCGGAGGAGGCGAGCGGGTGACCGTAGGCGATGGCTCCGCCGTACTGGTTCACCCGGGCGTCGTCGTCGGCGATGCCGTAGTGCTCCAGGAAGGCGAGGACCTGGACCGCGAAGGCCTCGTTGACCTCGAAGAGGCCGATGTCCTCGATGGACAGACCGGCCTGGGCGAGGGCCTTCTCGGTCGCGGGGATCGGGCCGTAGCCCATGACCTCGGGCTCGACGCCGGCGAAGGCGTACGAGACGAGGCGCATCTTGACGGGGAGGTCGTTCTCCCGCGCGAAGTCCTCGGAGGCGATGATCGAGGCGGTGGCGCCGTCGTTCAGGCCGGCCGCGTTGCCCGCGGTGACGTTGCCGTGGACGCGGAACGGCGTCTTCAGGTTGGCCAGCGACTCCAGGGTGGTGCCCGGGCGCATCGGCTCGTCGGCGGTGACCAGGCCCCAGCCGGTCTCACCGGTGGAGGCGTCGGTGCGGCGGACCGAGATCGGCACCAGGTCCTGCTGGATCTTGCCGTCGGCGTACGCCTTGGCGGCCTTCTCCTGCGAGCGCACGGCGTACTCGTCGGCGCGCTGCTTGGTGATGCTCGGGTAGCGGTCGTGCAGGTTCTCGGCGGTCATGCCCATGAAGAGGGCGGACTCGTCGACGAGCTTCTCCGACACGAAGCGCGGGTTCGGGTCGACGCCCTCGCCCATGGGGTGGCGGCCCATGTGCTCGACACCACCGGCGATCACGGCGTCGTACGCGCCGAAGGCGATCGAACCGGCGACGCTGGTCACAGCCGTGAGGGCGCCGGCGCACATGCGGTCGATGGAGTAGCCCGGCACCGACTGCGGCAGCCCGGCGAGGATGCCCGCCGTGCGGCCGAGGGTCAGACCCTGGTCACCGATCTGCGTGGTCGCGGCGATGGCGACCTCGTCGATGCGCGCGGGGTCGAGGCCCGGGTTGCGGCGCAGCAGCTCCCGGATGGCCTTGACGACGAGATCGTCGGCGCGGGTCTCGTGGTAGATGCCCTTCGGGCCCGCCTTGCCGAACGGGGTGCGGACGCCGTCGACGAAGACGACGTCCCTGACGGTACGAGGCACGATGGCTCTCCTCCAGGGTGCGGGATGGCACTGCTGCGGCACACGCCTAAGCGTGCGCTTGCTTCCCCCATGCTACTTGTGGGTAACCAGGCTGCCCACCCCTTGACGGCCAAGCGGCGAAGGTCACACCCCGAAGCCTGCCGGACATGTCGGAGCCCCCGGCGCATTTCGGCGTGCCGGGGGCTCTTCCCGTCGGGTGGCGGGCGGGTCACGCCGTGGCCGTCAGGGCCTTCACCAGGAGGGGGGTCACCAGGCCGACCTGCCAGGGGCGGGCGCCGTGGCCCGTCAGGGCGGCGGCCACGCCGTCCGCGTCGGCCGGGGCCGGGGGCTCCCAGCAGACCCGGCGGACCGTGTCCGGGGTGATCAGGTTCTCCTGCGGCAGGTTCAGCTCCTCCGCGAGGGCCGAGACCGCCGTGCGGGCCGCCGACAGGCGGGCCGCCGCGACCGGGTCCTTGTCCGCCCAGGCGCGCGGCGGGGGCGGGCCCGCCATCTGCTGGCCCGGCTGGGGGAGCTCGCTCTCGGGCAGGGCGCGGGCGCGGTCGACGGCCGCCTGCCACTGCTCCAGCTGGCGCCGGCCCATCCGGTGCCCGAAGCCGGGCAGCGCCGTGAGAGCGGTCACGTTCACCGGCACCGCCAGCGCGGCCTCCACGATCGCCGCGTCGCCCAGCACCTTGCCGGGGGAGACGTCACGCCGCTGGGCGACCGCGTCGCGGGCCGTCCACAGCTCGCGTACGACCGCCATCTGGCGGCGCCGCCGCACCTTGTGCATGCCGGAGGTGCGCCGCCACGGGTCCTTGCGCGGCGGGGCGGGCGGGGCCGAGGCGATGGCGTCGAACTCCTGGTGCGCCCACTCCAGCTTCCCCTGGCGGTCGAGCTCCTTCTCCAGGGCGTCCCGGAGGTCGCCGAGCAGTTCGACGTCGAGGGCCGCGTACCGCAGCCAGGGCTCGGGCAGCGGCCGGGTGGACCAGTCGACGGCGGAGTGGCCCTTCTCCAGGGCGTAGCCGAGGACGGACTCGACCATCGCGCCGAGGCCGACGCGCGGGAAGCCCGCGAGTCGCCCGGCGAGCTCGGTGTCGAACAGCGAGGTCGGGCGCATGCCTATGTCGCGCAGGCAGGGAAGATCCTGGGTCGCTGCGTGCAGGATCCACTCGGTCCCGGCGAGCGCCTCGCCGAGACCCGAGAGGTCGGGGCAGCCCACCGGGTCGACGAGCGCGGTCCCCGCGCCCTCGCGGCGGAGCTGGACGAGGTAGGCGCGCTGGCCGTAGCGGTAGCCGGAGGCGCGCTCGGCGTCCACGGCGACGGGGCCGCGGCCGGCCGCGAAGGCGGCGATCACCTCGGCGAGGGCGTCCTCGGTCTCGACGACGGGCGGAATCCCCTCGCGGGGCTCCAGCAACGGGATCGGAAGCCCATTCGCAGGGACATCGTCGTCCGGGGGGCCGCCCCCGGTGGTGCGCAGTGCTGTGTCTGCTGCGGTCTCTTGGGCGTCGGTCACCTGTCAAGGGTATCGGTGAACGGCAGGCGCCTGTCGACGGAACGTTCCGTCGACAGGCGCCGCCTTCTCGTCCACCGCTCCGTCAGTGGATGATGCCCGTCCGCAGGGCGACGGCGACCATGCCGGCGCGGTCGCCGGTGCCCAGCTTGCGGGCGATCCGGGCGAGGTGGCTCTTCACGGTGAGGGCGGAGAGGCCCATGGAGACGCCGATCGCCTTGTTCGACTGGCCCTCCGCGACGAGCCGGAGCACCTCGACCTCACGGCCGGAGAGCTCGCGGTAAC
Organism: Streptomyces sp. adm13(2018); assembly: GCF_008042145.1. Classification (GTDB taxonomy): domain Bacteria; phylum Actinomycetota; class Actinomycetes; order Streptomycetales; family Streptomycetaceae; genus Streptomyces. Next base: position 402,465 of record NZ_RDBH01000113.1, on the reverse strand, counting down.
CGCCCGGGTGGCTCGGGGCACCCGGGGGGCGGCGGTGGCCGAGACGTGCGGCGGCGGAGCCGATGGGGGCGGCTCCGGGCCGGGTCGGGTGGCCGATGTTGGTACGGGTGCCGGTGACGACATAGCCCTTCACGCCGCCCGCCAGGGCGTTGCGCACGGCGCCGATGTCGTCCGCCGCCGAGAGGGCGAGGCCGTTGGGCCAGCCCGCGGCGCGGGTCTCGGACAGCAGGGTCAGGCCGCTGCCGTCGGGCAGATGGACGTCGGCAACGCAGATGTCGCGCGGGTTGCCGACGCGGGGACGTGCCTCCGCGATGGAAGAAGCCTCGATCACGTCGCGTACTCCGAGGGCCCACAGGTGGCGGGTCACGGTGGAGCGGACGCGCGGGTCGGCCACGACGACCATGGCCGTCGGCTTGTTCGGGCGGTAGGCGACCAGGCTTGCGGGCTGCTCGAGGAGAACGGACACCAGGCCTCCTGGGGGGAAGGGTGCGGGACGGAGCCGGCTCGGGGAAGAGGCCGGGGGGTGAACCCGTGCTGTGCAGGGGGTCACTGACTCCTTCGGCAGGTGGGCCGTCCGCCTTTAGGGAAAGATCACGATTTGGTGAGTAACAATTGGGGCAATTCGGACGCGTGATCGATCATCCTACGAGCGGGCCCCCTCGATTCACTCCTGAGGGGGAGGGGTGGAGCCGCCGTTCGGGCACCGGGGACGCCCAGCCCACCCGCGCACGCTCCGGACGCTCCGCAGGATGGCTTGATCCCGTCCCTCAGGCCTGCTGCGGCCCTCGTCGCTGCGGCAGCGAGACGATCCCCGCGCCCGTCACCGTCCCCGTCGTCCCCGCCGCCGGGTCCGCGGCCACCGGCGGCAGCCCCGCGATCTGGCAGAGCAGGCCGCACCGAGCCGAGAGGTGCGCACCGGTGTCCGGGACCCCGCCCAGCCCTCGAGATCCGGGCGTCCAGGACGCCCGGATCTCGATCTGCGTCGCCGGCCTGCGGTCGGCGAGCGCGCCGAAGTAGTGCGAGCCCGCCATCGTCACGGTCCCGCCGGCCTCCCCGTACGCGAGCCCCCGGGACTCCAGGGCCCCGGTCAGCCAGGACCAGCACACCTCGGGCAGCAGCGGATCGGCCGCCATCTCCGGCTCCAGCTCCGCCCGGACCAGCGTGACGAGCCGGAAGGTGCCCTTCCAGGCCTCGTGCCCGTCCGGGTCGTGCAGCAGCACCAGCCGCCCGTCCGCGAGATCGTCCTCGCCGTCCACGACGGCCGCCTCCACCGCGTACGCGTGGGGGGCGAGCCGCTGCGGCGGCCTCGTCGGGTCGACCTCGATCTCGGGCCGCAGCCGGGCCGCGCGCAGGGCCTCCACCGCCCGCCGGAACGCCGGTGGCACCGCGTCCGCCTCCGTACTGTCCGCCGTTTCGCCCGTCCCTCGATCGCCGTCGGAATGATCGGAAAAATGTCCCTGAGCCGCAGCCATGCGGGGAAGAGTAGGCGGAACGGGCCCTCCACGCAGGGAGGGACACCCTGCCCGGACGAGCGGCTTCCCGCCACATGCGAAGATTCTGGGCGTGAGTGCCAACGAACGCCCCACGGGCCAGCAGACGAAGCAGTCGCGGACGTACGACTCCGCGTTCCTCAAGGCATGCCGACGCGAACCCGTGCCGCACACCCCCGTCTGGTTCATGCGCCAGGCCGGGCGTTCGCTCCCCGAGTACCTGAAGGTGCGCGAGGGCATCCCCATGCTCGACTCCTGCATGCGCCCCGAGCTGGTCACCGAGATCACCCTCCAGCCGGTCCGCCGCCACAAGGTCGACGCCGCGATCTACTTCAGCGACATCGTCGTCCCCCTCAAGGCCATCGGCCTCGACCTCGACATCAAGCCCGGCGTCGGCCCGGTCGTCGCCGACCCGATCCGCACCCGCGCCGACCTGGACCGGCTGCGCGACCTGACCCCCGAGGACGTCCACTACGTCACCGAGGCCATCGGGATGCTCACCGAGGAGCTGGGCGACACCCCGCTCATCGGCTTCGCCGGCGCGCCGTTCACCCTCGCGAGCTACCTCGTCGAGGGCGGACCCTCGCGCAGCCACGAGCGCACCAAGGCCATGATGTACGGCGACCCGCAGCTCTGGGCCGACCTGCTCGACCGGCTCGCGGAGATCACCTCGGCCTTCCTCAAGGTCCAGATCGAGGCCGGCGCCTCCGCCGTCCAGCTCTTCGACTCCTGGGTCGGCGCCCTCGCCCCGGCCGACTACCGCCGCTCCGTCATGCCGGCCTCCACGAAGGTGTTCGACGCGATCGCCGGGTACGGCGTCCCGCGCATCCACTTCGGCGTCGGCACCGGCGAACTCCTCGGCCTCATGGGCGAGGCCGGCGCGGACGTCGTCGGCGTCGACTGGCGCGTCCCGCTCGACGAGGCCGCCCGCCGCGTCGGCCCCGGCAAGGCGCTCCAGGGCAACCTGGACCCGGCCGTCCTCTTCGCCCCGACCGAGGTCGTCGAGGCCAAGACGGACGAGATCCTGGCCGCCGCGCGGGACCTGGAGGGCCACGTCTTCAACCTGGGCCACGGCGTCATGCCGTCCATGGACCCGGACGCCCTGTCCCGGCTCGTCGAGTACGTCCACACCCGGACGGCCGTCTGACCGGCCCGCACCACCCGTCCGACGGCCGCCGGGGCCCCCGGCGGCCGTCGTTCTGTCGTCAGCCCGCCGCCCGGACCGCCGCCGTCGCCTTGCGGGCCGCGACCAGGACCGGGTCCCACACCGGGGAGAACGGCGGCGCGTACCCCAGGTCCAGCGCGGTCATCCGCTCCACCGTCATCCCCGCCGTCAGCGCCACGGCCGCGACGTCCACCCGCTTCGCCGCGCCCTCCCGGCCCACGATCTGCACCCCGAGCAGGCGGCCGGTGCGCCGCTCGGCCAGCATCTTCACCGTCATCTCCGCGGCCCCCGGGTAGTACCCGGCCCGGCTCGTCGACTCCACGGTCACCGTCACGTACCGCAGCCCCACCTCCCGCGCGTCCTTCTCCCGCAGTCCGGTCCGGGCCAGCTCCAGGTCGCAGACCTTGGACACCGCCGTGCCCACGACCCCGGGGAAGGTCGCGTAGTCGCCGCCGACGTTGGACCCGATGACCTGGCCGTGCTTGTTCGCGTGCGTGCCCAGCGGCACGTACCGCTCGCGGCCCGAGACCAGGTCGAGCACCTCCACGCAGTCGCCGCCCGCCCAGATGTTCCCGTGGCCCCTGACCCGCATGGCCAGGTCGGTGAGCAGCCCCCCGTGCGCGCCCAGCGGCAGCCCCGCCGCCCGGGCCAGCGAGGTCTCCGGGACCACGCCCATGCCCAGCACGACCACGTCCGCCGGGTACTCCGCCTCGTCCGTCGCGACCGCCCTGACCCGGCCGTCCTCACCGGTGAGGATCTTCGTGGCCTCCGCGGAGGCGACCGTGGTGATCCCCAGGCCGTCCATCGCCCGGTGCACCAGCCGGCCCATGTCCGGGTCGAGGGTCGCCATCGGCTGCTCGCCCCGGTGCAGGACCGTCACCTCGTAGCCGCGGTGGAGGAGCGCCTCGGCCATCTCCACGCCGATGTAGCCCGCGCCGACCACGACCGCCCGCCGCCCGTCGGACGCGTTCAGCGAGTCGAGCAGCGCCTGTCCGTCGTCCAGGGTCTGCACCCCGTGCACCCCGGGGGCGTCGATCCCCGGCAGGGCGGGCCGCCTGGGGCGGGCGCCCGTCGCGACCACCAGCTTGTCGAAGCCCGTCCAGGTCTCGCCGCCGGTCGCCAGGTCCCGGGCGAGGACCCGCTGCCCGTCCAGGTCGATCGCCGTCACCTCCGTCCGCATCCGCAGGTCGATCCCGCGCTCCCGGTGCTCCTCGGGGGAGCGCGCGATCAGCTCGTCGCGGGTGGCGACGTCCCCGCCGACCCAGTACGGGATGCCGCAGGCCGAGTACGAGGAGAAGTGGCCGCGCTCGAACGCGACGATCTCCAGGTCCTCGGGCCCCTTGAGCCTGCGTGCCTGCGACGCGGCGGACATCCCCGCCGCGTCGCCACCGATGACCACCAGTCGTTCGCTCATGCCCCCAGTGTGGGCTCGGTTGCGGGCCGGGGACGCCATGCCGGCCGAACCGCCGCTCCCCGTCGGCTCATTCGCGGCTGCCGGGGGCCTCGGGACCGGCGGGCGGCACGGCCGCTCCGGCGGCGTCGCGCCGGGCCGCGGGGACGCCGGCCGGAGCCGCCGGCGGGGCCGTACGGGCCGCCCGGGCCGTGCGCCGGGGCCGGACGACCCGGCTCCACAGCAGGTAGCCGACGAGGGCCACGGCCAGCCACGGGGCCAGGGCCGCCAGCACCACCACGGCCCAGGAGGCCGCGCCGACCAGCGCGTTCCAGCCGCCACTCAGGGCGTCGCCGAAGCCGGGCCGGCCCTCCTCGCGCTCCTCCTCGCGCGGCTTCTCCTTCTGGGAGAGCTCCAGGGTGATCGTCGCCAGCGACGTGCGGTCCTTCAGGGAGGACTGCTGGGCCAGCAGCGACTCCAGGTCGGCCTGGCGGCGGCTCAGCTCGCCCTCCAGGGTCACCACGTCGGCCAGCTTCTCGGCCCGGTCCATCAGGGCCCGCACCCGCGCCACGCTCGCCCGCTGGGTGGCGATCCGGCTCTCCACGTCCACCACCTGCTCGGTGACGTCCTTGGCGTCCGCCTTCCGCGACAGCAGCCTCCCCGTGCCGGTGAGCTCGCCGAGGACCGCCTCGTACCGCTCCTGCGGCACCCGCAGCACGACGCGGGAGACGACGTGTCCCTCGTCCACCCGCTCGGTCGACTCGTTCTCGACGCGACCGCCCGCGGCGGCCGTCGCGTCCCGCGCGGTGGCGAGCGCCTTCGGCACGTCGGCGACCTCCACCGAGAGCGAGGCGGTACGGATGACGTGCTGCCGCGCGGGCGCCTTCGAGGGCGCGGCCGGGGCCTTCTCGGCGTTCGGTCCCGTGTAGCCGTCGGCCGCCCCCTGCTCCGCGCCGCCCTTGGCGTCCGCGGCGCTCACGTCCCGCTTGGCGCTCCCGGCCGAGTCGCCGCCGGCTCCGCAGCCGGTCAGCAGCAGCGCCGCCGTGAGCAGGACCCCGCCCGCCGCCGCCCGCGTTCTCGCCGTCGTCCGTGTGCTCCGCATGGAATCCCCCCAGGGGTGGTAGGTGTCGCCGGTTCGACGTGCGGCCCACCGGCCGGGTTGCCCTCCGGCGGTAGCGATGCGGTCACGGTCCGGCCTCGGAACGGGCGCGGGGGAGGCGGAGCCTCCGAGGAGCCCCGGAACCGGACACCGTGGGCGATTTGAGAGAGTGGTCCCATGAACGCGGACACCACGGGACCCTCTGTCGTCGTCGCCGGAGGCGGGATCGCCGGACTCGCCGCCGCCCACCGGCTGGCCCTCGCCGGCCACCGGGTGACCCTCCTCGAAGCGGGACCGCGGCTCGGCGGCAAGCTGCTCGCGGGGGAGATCGCGGGCGCCCCCGTCGACCTCGGCGCGGAGTCGCTGCTCGCCCGCCGGCCCGAGGCGGTCGACCTCGCCCGCGCGGTCGGCCTCGGCGACCGGCTCCAGGCCCCCGGCACGACCACCGCGTCCGTCTGGTCCCGCGGCGAGCTGGTCCCCATGCCCAAGGGCCACGTCATGGGCGTCCCCGGCGACGCCCGCGCCGTCGAGGGCCTGCTCTCCGCGGAGGGCGTCCGCCGGATCGCCCTCGACGCGGAACTGCCCCCCACCGAGGTCGGCGAGGACACCGCCATCGGCGCGTACGTCGCCGCGCGCATGGGCCACGAGGTCGTCGACCGGCTCGTGGAGCCCCTCCTCGGCGGGGTCTACGCGGGCGACGCGTACCGCATCTCGATGCGGGCCGCCGTCCCCGCGCTCTTCGCGGCGGCCCGCGAGCACCGCACGCTCACCGACGCCGTCCGCGCCGTCCAGCGGGCGGCGGCGGCCGTCCCCGCCGACGCGGCGGGCTCCGGCACCGGCCTCGGCGGCTCCGTCTTCCTCGGCGTCGACGGCGGCGTGGGCACCCTGCCCGGCGCCGTGGCCGACGCGATCCGCGCCGCGGGCGGCGAGATCGTCACCGACGCCCCCGTGACCGCGCTCCGCCGCACCGGCGCCACCGGCTGGCAGGTCGTCTGCGGGGACCGGGTCCGCGCCGCCGACGCCGTCGTCCTCGCCACCCCCGCGGGCCCCGCCGCTGGGCTCCTCGCCCCGCACGCGCCGGCCGCGGCCGCCGAGCTGGACGCCGTGGCGTACGCCTCCATGGCCCTGGTCACCCTCGCGTTCCGCCGCACCGACGTGCCCGCCCTGGCCGGCTCCGGCTTCCTCGTACCGCCGGTCGACGGCCACACGATCAAGGCCTCCACCTTCTCCTCGCAGAAGTGGCGGTGGGTCACCGACGGCGCCCCCGACCTGTTCGTGCTGCGCACCTCCGTCGGCCGCCACGGCGAGGAGGAGCAGGTCCTCCGGGAGGACGCCGACCTCGTCGCCGCCTCCCTCAAGGACCTCGGCGCCGCCACGGGCCTCGCCGCCCGGCCCGTCGCCACCACCGTCACCCGCTGGACCGGCGGCCTGCCGCAGTACCCGGTGGGGCACCTCGACCGGGTCGCCCGGGTCCGCGAGGCCGTCGCCGCCCTCCCGGGGCTGCGCGTCGCGGGCGCCGCCTACGACGGCGTCGGCATCCCCGCCTGCATCGCCTCGGCCCACCGGGCGGCGGACGAGATCATCGCCACGTCGAAAAGGACCGACCCCGGTGCGGGGCACTCCCTGTGACGGGCGAGAATGGGCGTATGAGTGCGCCCGAAAAGATCCCGAACGCCGGTAAGAAGGCGAAGGACCTCAACGAGGTCATCCGCTACACCCTGTGGTCCGTCTTCAAGCTGCGCGACGTTCTCCCCGAGGACCGCGGCGGCTTCGCCGACGAGGTCCAGGAGCTGTTCGACCAGCTCGCGGCCAAGGACATCACGGTCCGCGGCACGTACGACCTCTCCGGTCTGCGCGCCGACGCCGACGTGATGGTCTGGTGGCACGCCGAGACGAGCGACGAGCTCCAGGAGGCGTACAACCTCTTCCGCCGCACCCGCCTGGGCCGCGCCCTGGAGCCGGTCTGGTCCAACATGGCGCTGCACCGCCCCGCCGAGTTCAACAAGTCGCACATCCCGGCCTTCCTGGCCGACGAGAACGCGCGCGACTACGTCTCGGTGTACCCCTTCGTCCGCTCCTACGACTGGTACCTGCTGCCGGACGAGGACCGCCGCCGGATGCTCGCCGACCACGGCAAGATGGCCCGCGGCTACCCGGACGTCCGCGCCAACACGGTCGCCTCCTTCTCCCTCGGCGACTACGAGTGGCTCCTCGCCTTCGAGGCCGACGAGCTGCACCGCATCGTGGACCTCATGCGTCACCTGCGTGCCTCCGAGGCCCGGATGCACGTCCGCGAGGAGGTCCCGTTCTACACCGGTCGCCGCAAGAGCGTCGCCGATCTGGTGGCGGGCCTGGCCTGACGGCCGCCCGCACGACCTGGTGGTGGCCCGGCTCCGGCCGGGCGTGCCATCCTTCGACCCGGAAGATCAGAGGGCAGGCGCGAGAAAGGCCTGCCGCTCCAGCGACACCGGGTCCGGCTCCGGGTGCGGCGCGCGGACGCGCGCCGCACCGGCGTCATTTACGGGGCCTCTCCGCCGGCCCCGCCGGCCCTTCACGGCCCCCCGCGAGCCCCTCAGCCGCGGCCGCGCAGGGCGGCCCGCAGCTCCGGTTCGAGCACCCCCGTACCCCGCGTCGCGAGGGCGGTCAGGGGATCCGCGGCGGACAGCCCCGCGAGCACCCGCTGCCCGGCCGGCGACGCCCAGCGCGTGTACGGGTACACCTCGGCCCGCCCGATCAGCAGACAGAGCCCCGACGCGACCAGCGGCAGCGCGAACCCGGCCAGCACCGGGGCCCGTTCGGCGGCCGGCACCAGCAGCGCGGACACCACCCCGAGGACCAGGCTCAGCACGACCCCGGCCCGCACCGCCCGCAGTCCGGCGGCGACCTCCCGGCGGCCCGCGGCGGACACGGCGAGCCCCCGTGCGACGAGCCGCTCGGCGAGCAGCCGTACGGAGTCGGCGTCGGCGACCAGCGGACGGACGGCGGGGATCGGCGCCTGACCGCCGGGACCCAGGGCGCCGACGACGGCCCGCTCCAGCGGGTCCGCCGCACAGGCCGCCGCGTCCACGACCGTCGCCCAGCCCGTGCGGGCCAGGAACAGCCGCCGTCCCCGGTGCATCGACACCAGGGTCAAATCGGTGACCCGCAGCGGCCCGCCCGCGAGATAGGCGGCCTCGCCGACGGTCAGCTCCGGCGCACTCCCGGCGGCCCCTGCGGACGCGTCGCCGTCCTCGGTCCGGGCCGCCGCGAGCGCCGCCCGGCAGAGTCGCGCACAGCCGACGCCGGCGACGACGCACGCCACGAGCAGCAGGGGAACCCAGACCATGACCGAGTTGTACGGGAGGCGGCGCGGCTCCGCCACCCGAACGGATGATCAGCTGCTGGAGCTGGAACAGGAACTCCCGCTGGAGCTGGAACACGAGCTGGAACTGGAGCTGGAGCACGAGCTGCCCCCGCCCCCGCCACAGCTCGAACCACCGCTCGAACAGGCCCCCGACGAGCACGACGAACCCGACGAGCACGACGAACCGGGGCCGCCCGAGCAGGAGCCGCCACCCCCGCCGCAGGCACTCGACGCCGCGCACCACACGGTGGTGGCGGCGAAGTCGTCGTAGGACCCCGACGTACTGCTGTGCACGTACGGCGGCACAGCGCCCCGACGCCCGCCCCGCCGCCGGGGCGGCCCGTAGAACCGGGCGGCGGCCACGAGCTGCTCCCTGAGCACCGGGTCGGGGAGCGCCCGCAGCCCGTACAGCGCCACCAGCAGGGCCGGGTCCGCGCGCGGACCGTGCTCCCGCCCGTACGCGGCGACCGCGCGCCGGCCGGCCGGGGTGGTCTGCCGACGGCTGAGCGACCCGCAGACGGCGGCGGTGACCAGGAGGGCGACCAGGAGCGGCACCACCTTGAGGACGAACGGGAAGGGCATGTCCGAGCCGGGGTCCAGGGTGCTCGCGTACTCCACGACCGTGAGGACGATCGACACCGGGAAGAGCACGAAGCCGGTGATGAGGAGCGCCGCGCACCAGCGGCCCGTCGCGCGCCGGGTCGCCGGTTCCACCACGAGCCCGCGCCCCGCGAGACCGTCGCCGATCTCCTGGACCGCCGGGTGCTGCATCACGGCGAGCCGCAGGTGGTGCAGCGCCCCGTGCGGGGCGGCCGCGTGCGCCTGGAGCACGGCCCGTTCCACCGGGTCGTACGCGACGGGGCGGACCACGGCCACGATGCCGGGGCCGCCGATCCCCAGCCTGCCGTCCGCCTGGAGGGCGGTCAGGGCGGCGTCGGCGACCCTGGCCGGGCCGCCGTTGAGGAAGGCGACCTCGTACCGGTCGTGGACCGGTCCGCCGGATCCCCGGCGGGTCCGGAGGACCCGGGTGAGGAGCAGGGCGACGGCGGCGGCGCCGGCCAGGTAGAAGACCGCGACGAGGACGTTCACGAGCACCTCACTTCCGTACGAGTGCGTGGCGGGCGGCCCGGACGAGCCGGGTGGCGCGGCCGGGCGGGCGGCTGCCGGAACGGTCCTGCCACCACTCGGTGAGCCGCCGCCGCGCGGCGGGGTCCTCCGGCCGTCCGGCGATCAGCAGGTGCTCGGCGAAGTCCAGCGCGTCCCGGCGGTAGCCGCCGGTCATGGGCCGGTACCGGGCGTACGCGAGGAACGCCGGCCGGTAGTCCGCGCCCAGGATCTCGGGGAGCTCCGGCGCGACCTTCGCGACGACCCCGGCCCGCTTGGCCGCGAGGGCCCGGCTCTGCACGCCGAGCCGTCGGCTGTCGAAGCCCTCGGGCACGGGGGTGCCGGCGACGAGCGCGGACAGCAGGGCGGCCTGGGCGACGGCCACGCGCTGCCGGGCGCCGGCCGCGGAAGGCCGCCCGGCGACGGGGGCCGGCTCGACGGGCACCGCGTCGGCGAGTGCCGCGTCGGCGGGGACCGCCTGGACGGGGGCTGCTGCGGCGGGGGCCGCCCCGACGGGTGTCCTCTGCACGGGTGCCCGTCCGACGGGCGCCGCCTCGACGCGCACCGCCGGGGGGATCTCCGGCATAGGCCCGCCCGAGACCCGGGCCCCGGCGCCGATGAGGAGCGTCTCCCGGGGCGCGGGCACCGGCGGGCGGGCGCCGTGCCGGTGGGCCGTGTCCGTCCGGGCCGCCCCGCGTCGGGCGCCGGCCAGCGTCGCCCGGATCGCCCGGAGTTCGCCCGCCAGTTCCGCCGCGGGCGGGAAGTCGTCGTCGCGCTCCAGCAGCACGCCGGGCGGCGCGACCCGGGAGGCGAGGTCCGCCAGGATGTCGAGGACCGCGCCGGGCACCGGGTGGGCGTGGGTGTCGTGCCAGACCCCGTCCCGCTCGACGCCCCCCGCCACGTGCACGTACGCGATGGCCTCCACCGGCAGCTCCGACAGGGCCCGCGCCGGGTCCTCGCCCCGGTTGACGCGGTTGGTGTGGAGGTTGGCGACGTCGATGAGGAGCCGTACCCCCGTACGCTCCACCAGTTCCGCCAGGAATCGCCCCTCCGACATCTCCTCGCCCGGCCACGCGACGAGCGCCGCGATGTTCTCCAGGGCGAGCGGCACGGGCAGCACGTCCTGGGCGATCCGCACGTTCTCGCAGAGCACGTCGAGCGCGTCCCGGGTCCGCGGCACGGGCAGCAGATGGCCGGCTTCGAGCTGCGGGGTCGCGGTGAGCGGCCCCTCGGCCCGGACGAACGCGATGTGCTCCGTGACCAGCGGCGCCCCCAGCGCCACGGCCTTCTCGCCGAGCGCGGCGAGCCGCGCCGGGTCGGGGCGGTCCGCGCCCCCGAGCCCCAGCGACACGCCGTGCGGCACGACGGTGACGCCGCGCTCGCGCAGCCGCGTCAGGGAGTCGGGCAGGTGGTCGGCGCAGATGTTCTCCGCGACGACCTCCACCCAGTCGATGCCGGACAGCCCCTCGACCGCCTCCGCGATCTCGGGACGCCAGCCGATGCCGATGCCGAGTTCCGTCATGTCCCCCTCCTTCGGTCCTCAGTCCTCCACGTGATGGCCCCCACGGATGCGTTCGAACCCCGGGAGGACCACGTTCAGAGGTTGATTTGAGGTTCCGTTTCGGTCACGCCGAACGGAGGAGATCCGACCGCTCCGGCCGGAACCCGTCGCCCGGGCCGGGCGATCGGACCGGGCGATCGGACCTTACGGGCGCGGAAGCCGCAGCCCGGGGGCGAAGCGGTCGCTCCCCTCGGCGACCACGGTGGGCCCGGGCGCGATCTCGGTGAAGCCCGCGTCCCGGACCAGCGGGAGGCCGCTCGCGGTCAGCGCGGGCCACTCGCCGGCCGCGGCGGTGCGGACCGCGAGCGGGAAGCCCGCCGCGTGCCAGGCCTTCCGGTCCGCGTCGTCCATCGCCCACCACAGCAGCTGCGCCCCGTGGCCCGCCTGGGCCATCGTCTTGCCCGCCGACATCTCCAGCTCCGGGTTGATCCACAGGACCACGGCCCCGTCCGGGACGGGCCCGGGCTCCTCCGGGTCGTCCAGGTCGGTGCCCGACACCTGGAGCCTGGCCAGCTCCTTGGGCCAGCCGTCGAGCGGGACCGGCGGGAAGACCCGTACCTCGGCCTCCCGGCCGCCGACCGTGATCCCGGGGAGCGTGCCCGCGCGCCGCCACTCCGCGCCGCGCGCCCGGCGCACCACCTTGCGGATCCTGGCGTCCTGCCAGTCGGCCACGGCCTCCGCCCACTCGCCCTCGCCGAGCGAGCGGTCGTCGGTGAGGATCTCCAGGACGGCGTGGGCGGCGGTCTCCAGGGCGTCGGTGCGGGACGGCGGCGCGTCCCGTTCGATCCGCACCACCAACGGCAGGACGAACTGGGGCTTCTCATCGCGGAGATCGGTCTCGTTGCTGCTCACCGGGCAAGTCTGCCATTGCCGCCGCGGGCGCTCCTTGTGGGGACGGACGCCTCCGGGCCAGGATGCCCCTCATGAGGAAGGTGGCGGGGTGAGACTGGAGCGGGTCGGGCGACGGCGCGGGCTCCGGGGGCCGTGGGTCCTGCGCGGGGTGGACCTCGACCTGCCCGCCGGGGCCCTCGTCCGGGTCGTCGGCGCGAACGGCACCGGGAAGTCGACGCTGCTCCGGCTCGTCGCCGGGGTCGACGCGCCCACCGAGGGCCGCGTCACCGGCCGCCCGCCCCGCACCGCGCACGTCCCCGAGCGCTTCCCGGCGGCCCTGCCCTTCACGGCCCTCGACTACCTGGTCCACCTGGGACGCGTCCAAGGCCTGGGCGGGGCGCGGGCCCGGGCCCGGGCGGGCGAGTGGCTCGCACGCCTCGGCGCGGCCGAGCACGCCGGTACGGCCATGGCGGAGCTCTCCAAGGGCACGAGCCAGAAGGTCGCCGTGGCCCAGGCGTTCCTGGCCGACCCGGGCCTCCTCGTCCTCGACGAGGCCTGGACCGGCCTCGACACGGGCGCGCGTGCGGAGCTGGACGCGGCGGTCCGCTCCCGCCGGGCGGCCGGCGGGACCGTCGTCTTCGTCGACCACGACGCGTGCCGGCTCGCGGGGGAGCCGTCCGCGGTCCACGAGGTGCGCGAGGGCCGGGTCCACCCGGTCCCGGCGCCCCCCGGGCCGGGCACCGCCGGGGCCCCTGCGGCACCGGGGCGGCCCGGCCCCGCCGACGGCCCGCGGCCGAGCGTGCGGATCACCGTCTCCGGCGGCCCGCGCCCCCTCCCGCTCCCGGAGCGGCTGCCCGGCCACCCGCTGGTCACAGCGGGGGACGGGGACGGCTCCACCGTCTTCACCGTCGACGCCGCCCACTCCGACGCCCTCCTGGGCGCGCTCCTCGCCGCCTCCTGGCACGTCCACCGCCTGGCGCCCGCCGTCGACCCCGAAGGCGTACGCGTATGACGGCGCTCCTGCGCTACCAGACCGGCCTGCTCCTCCGCTCCCAGCGCTGGCTCGCACCGCTCCTCCTGTACGCGGCCGTCCTCGGCGTCGGCGTACAGGCGGGCGAACCGGTCCTCGGGGCGCTCGGGCTCGCCGCCGGCGCGCTGCTCCCGGTGACGGCCTGGTCGGTGCGCGTCTGCGTCACCCAGGAGCCGCCCGCCGCCCGGAACGTCGTGGCGGCGGCGGCCGGCCGGGGCCGCGCGCACCTGGCGGCGCTGGTCACCGGGGCCCTGCTGCCCGCCCTGGTGGGCGCGGTCGCGGTTCTCGGGGTGACCGCGGTCGGCGACCGGCGCGGGGTCGCCGCGTCCGCCGCCGCGACCACGGGTCTGCTCGCGGCCCTGGCCTGCGCCCTGACCGGCGCCTGCGTCGGCGCGCTGGCCTCGCGCCCGTTCGTCCGGGGCCCCGGCTGGTCCGTCGCGGCCCTGGTCCTGGGCTCGCTGCTCGCGCTGGTGACCACCGGTTCGCCCGCGAAGCACGCGCTGACGGCCCTGATCACCGGGGCCCGCACGGCGACCGCCGCCCCGCCGTGGCTCGCCTGCGGGGGCGCCGTGCTCCTCGCGGCGGGGTGCGCGGCCGTCTCCCGCGCGGCCACGGCCCGGCTGGAGTGAGGGCGCCCGCCGCCGCGGCGGTGCTCAGCCGCGCATGAGTTCCGAGACCTTCACGAAGCGGTAGCCGCGGGCCCGGAGTTCCGGGACGATGCGGCGGACCGCCTCCTCGGTGACCGGGGCCGCGCTGCGCGTGCAGTGCATGACGACCAGGGAGCCCGGCCGCACGCCGTCGAGCACCTGCTCGGCCACCGCGTCCGGGTCCTTCGCGAAGGCGTCGCCGCTGACCACGTCCCACTGGACGGCCGTCACCCCGGTCGGGGCGAGCGCGCGCAGGGCCGCGTCGTCGTAGCAGCCGCCGGGGAAGCGGAAGTACGGGACGACGTTCACCGCTCCGGCGTCGCGGAAGGACGTGAAGGCCCGCTGGACGTCCTCCGCCATGTCGGGCCCGGCGACGGTCGGGAGGCCGTAGCAGGGGGACGCGAAGGCGTAGTGGCTGTAGGAGTGGTTGGCGATCTCGAAGCGCGGGTCGCCGCCGATGGACTTCGCCTGGTCCGGGTACTCCTCCGCCCAGCGTCCCGTCATGAAGACGGTGGCGTCCACCCCGAGCCGCCGCAGGGTCTCGATGAGCTGCGGGTTGTCGAAGCGCTCGCCCTGGGCGGCCCGCGGTCCCTGATCGGCCGTCATGTCGGCGTCGAAGGTGAGGGCGACGACCTTCTCCGCGGCCTTCTCGGCGGCCTTCTGTGAGCCCTTCCCGGCACCCTTCTCCGCGTCCTTCGCCGTCGCCCCGCCCGCCGTCCTCGTGCGGTGCGTGTACACGGGGGTACGGCCGCCGGGGCCGGGGGCCGTACCTCCGTGTACACGCACCGCACGAGGACGCGGTGCCGTGAGGGGCCGGGGCGGCGGTGCCGGTCGTCTTCTCGGCACGGGCGACGGGGGCGGTCTCGACGGCTTCCCGGCCGCAGCCGACGAGGACGGCCCCCAGAAGACCGAGAGCCGTCAGATGTCGTACAGATGATTTCACTATCGGAAGCTAACCGATCAGAACATCTACGACTCGCGACGCGGCAGCGGCTGAGCGCGAGTCCACGCGCTCAGCCGACATCAGCTCAGTGCCACGGACCCGTGACCGCGAACGTCGTGCCCGGCGTGTAGCAGTTGACGTACATGGTCGCCCGGTCCGGCGAGAAGGTGACGCCCGCGAACTCGCCCCACTCCGGCGCCTCGGGACGCCCGATGTTCTGCGCGCCCCGCGCGACCGGGTACACCTCGCCCCGCTCGCTCACCCCGAAGACGTGCTGCGCCCCCTCGCCGTCCTCGCAGACCATCAGCCCGCCGCTCGGCGCCAGGCAGATGTTGTCCGGCGACTCGCCGGGCAGCTGGACGTCGGTGTCCGGGCCGAAGACGACGACGAGCGTGAGCCGGCGCCGGTGCGGCTCGTACTTCCAGACCTGGCCGAAGTGCGTGGCGCCGGAGCCGTCGTCCAGGCGCGCGAAGGAGGACACGAAGTAGACGGCCCGGCCGCCCCAGTAGCAGCCCTCCAGCTTCTGGGCATGGGTGATGCCGCGGGGGCCGAAGTCCTGGAGCCTGATGGGGGTCCGCGCGGCCTGCGGGTCCGGTACGGGGACCCACTCGACGCCCTCGAAGCGGGTGCCCGCCTCCTGCACCACCGAGAGGTCGGCGACGCCGGGGACCCGCATGGCCTCCAGGGCGCCGCCGGCGCGCAGCGAGCCCGTGCCGCCGAGCGGCCGGTGGGGGAGGAAGCGGTAGAAGAGGCCGAAGGGGTGCTCGAAGGCGTCCTCCGTCTCGTAGACGATGCCGCTCGCCGGGTCGACCGCGATCGCCTCGTGCTGGAAGCGGCCCATCGCGGTGAGGGGGACGGCCCCGGTGCGGTGCGGGTCGGCGCCGTCGACCTCGAAGACGAAGCCGTGGTCCTTGGTGTAGCCGTTGGTGCCGGCCTTGTCCTCGGTCTCCTCGCAGGTCAGCCAGGTCCGCCAGGGGGTGGGGCCGCCCGCGCAGTTCACGGCCGTACCGGCGATGGCGACCCGCTCGCCCAGGACGTTGTTCCGGCCGTCGAGTTCGAGGGCCGTGCAGCCGCCCAGGCCGGCCGGGTCGTACGTCAGACCGGGCACGGTCGGGACGCCGATCTTCCCGGTGACCCGGTTCTCGTGGTTCCGGACCAGGTGCACGCGGCCGCGGCGGCCGGCGAAGGCGCTCATGCCGTCGGGGTTGCTGGGGACCGGGCCCTCGCCGGAGCGGAGCGGGTCGCCCTGCCGGGAGAGGACCTTGTAGCGGAAGCCGGCGGGGAGGTCGAGTAGACCGCGGGGGTCGGGGACGAGGGGGCCGTAGCCGCCGCGTCCCGTGTGGCCGCCGGTCGCCGCGCTCGCGGTGCCGGCGAAGAGTTCGGAGAGGGCGCCGGTGAAGGCGATCCCGGCGGCGGTGGCGCCGGTGCGGGACAGGATCTGACGTCGTGTCGCGGACATGAGACAGCCCACTTTCCTGTTGGCGGACAGGTGTGTGAAGTGACGTGTGACCCGCATGTGTGTACCACGCACGGTGGTGACAGGAGAACATGCGGGCCACGACGGCCTCATGTGGCGCGGGTGCCGACCTGGGGTCAGGAACCGGCGAGTTCTGCCGTGAGGGTGATCGTCGTGCCGGTGAGGGCCTGGCTGACCGGGCAGTTCTTCTTCGCGTCCTCGGCGAGACCCTGGAACGTCTCGGCGTCGACGCCGGGGACCTCGCCGCGCACGGTGAGGTGGATGCCGGTGATGCCCTCGCCCGGCTGGAAGGTGACGTCGGCCTTGGTCTCCAGGCGGGTCGGCGTATGGCCGGCGCCGGCCAGGGCGTGCGAGAACGCCATGGAGTAGCAGGAGGAGTGCGCGGCCGCGATGAGCTCCTCGGGGCTGGTCTTCCCGTCGGCCTGCTCGGCGCGCGAGGGCCAGGAGACGTCGTACGAGCCGATACCGGAGGAGTCGAGGGTGACGACGCCCGAACCCTTGAGGAGGTCGCCCTCCCAGACGGTGTGGGCGTGACGCACGGTGGCCATGGTGAATCCCTTCGATCGGGTGACGGCCTCCAACCTACTGCGCGATCAGTCCCTTGGCGTCGCGGGCGAGCGCGGTGAGCCGGGAGATCGCCCGGAAGTACTTCTTGCGGTAGCCGCCGTTCAGCATCTCGTCGCTGAACAGCCGGTCGAAGGGCAGTCCGGAGGCGAGGACGGGTATCTCGCGGTCGTAGAGCCGGTCGGCGAGGACGACGAGCCGGAGGGCCGTCGACTGGTCCGGGACGGGCTGGACGTCGGTGAGGCAGACGGCCGAGAGGTCGTCGGTGAGGGCGCCGTAGCGGCTGGGGTGGACCTTGGCCAGGTGCTCCAGCAGGTGCGGGAAGTCGTCGAGGGAGGCGCCCGGCGTCGCGTACGCGGCCGCGGTGACGGCCTGGTCGGAGTGCGGGGCCGGGGCCTCGGGCAGGCCGCGGTGGCGGTAGTCCTCGCCGTCGATCCGCAGCGGCCGGAAGTGCGCCGAGAGGCCCTGGATCTCGCGCAGGAAGTCGGCGGAGGCGAAGCGGCCCTCGCCGAGCTTGCCGGGGAGCGTGTTGGAGGTGGCGGCGAGCGCCACGCCCGATTCGACCAGCTTGCCGAGGAGGCT
Organism: Streptomyces sp. adm13(2018); assembly: GCF_008042145.1. GTDB lineage: Bacteria > Actinomycetota > Actinomycetes > Streptomycetales > Streptomycetaceae > Streptomyces. The sequence continues at coordinate 385,239 of NZ_RDBH01000113.1, read as the reverse complement.
GGAGACGAGGACGGTGTCGCCCGGGTCGTCGAGTTCGAACTCGTCGATGCAGAGGAGGCGGTGGCCGCTGAGGGTCTTCACGGTCTGCTGGAAGCCCAGCGCCCCGACCAGGTTGGTCAGCTCGACGAAGGTGCCGAACGCCTTGAGCGCCGGTTCGGCGGGGGCGGCGTGCCAGAGCGAGGCGAGCAGGTGGGTCTTGCCGACGCCGTACCCGCCGTCCAGGTAGACCCCGCGCGGACCGGTGGGCGCGGCCGGCTTGCGGGCGAACCAGCGGCGCTTCCCGGCGCCGGAGGCGTGCGCTCCGCCCAGGCTCTCGGCGAAGGCGCTCAGCACCGTGACGGCGTCGGTCTGGGTGGGCTGCTGAGGGTCCGGGTGGTAGGTGTCGAACCGCACGGAGTCGAAGCGCGGTGGCGGCACCATCTCCGCGACGAGCCGGTCGGCGGGGACGTGGGGCTCTCGGGAGCAGAGCGAGAGCGGGGCCGCGGGGGCGGCTGCGGCTTCGGGAAGGGCACGGGTCGACACAGTTACCCACTCTAGGCGCCATGTCAGACTCGGAGGATGCGACGGCTCTTCCCTGTGACGGACATGACAGCTTCCACCGCCCCTGACCAGGAGTGGTCGCTGGACGCGCTGGCCGACGCCTACGCGTATCCGGAGCTTCCCGCGGGGCAGGACGCCTGGCTGCGGGCCAACATGGTCTCCTCGCTCGACGGGGCCGGGCAGCACGACGGACGGTCGCAGCCGCTCTCCTCCGACACCGACATGCGGATCTTCGGCACCCTGCGGGGCCTCGCCGACGTGGTCGTCGCCGGTGCGGAAACGGTACGCCTGGAGGGGTACCGGCCGGCACGCGCGCGGGAGGCCTTCGCGGCCCGCCGCGCCGCCGCCGGACAGGGGCCGGCTCCGGTGATCGCCGTGGTCAGCGCCTCCCTGAACCTGGACTTCTCGCTTCCGCTCTTCACCGAGCCGCTGGTGCCGACCCTGGTCCTCACCGGCGCCGCAGCGCCCGCCGAGCGGGTCCGGGCGGCGCGGGCCGCGGGCGCCGAGGTGCTGGTGGCGGGCGACGGGGCCGGGGTCGACCCGGCCCGGGCCAAGGCGGTGCTCGCGGAGCGCGGGCTCCGGCGGCAGCTGACCGAGGGCGGGCCCCGGCTGCTCGGCCAGTTCACGGCGGCGGAGGTCCTCGACGAACTGTGCCTGTCGGTCTCGCCGACCATGACGGCGGGCGACGCCCAGCGGATCGCCGGGGGGCCCGCGACGGCCGTCCCGACACGCTTCGCGCTGGCTTCGCTGCTGGAGCAGGACGGCTTCCTCTTCACCCGCTACCGTCGGATCTGACAATCGTCGGAATTTGTCGTTCCGCTTAGCGTCGGCTGGGCACACTTACAGACGCAGACCCCGTGCGGGCACGGGGAAGGATGGTTTCCGCAGAAGGGCTCATGAGGTGTTCACAAGCGTTCTGATGATCGAGAAGCCCCTGACGGCCGTGGACGTGGAGTTCGTCACCACGCTGCACGGCGAAGAGGGCGTGTCCTTCATCGTTCTGATGCAGCCGCGTGGTGACCAGGCCGACGTACTGCTCCGTGCCATCGACGACGTGGCGATGGGCGAGCTGAAGGAGGCGACCCGCGAGGGCGACGAGCCGGAGGGCAAGGAGGCCAGACGCCCCGCCGAGCTGGCCCTGGAGCACTCCCTCCAGGCACTGAGGGCGGCCGGCTGCGAGGCGGTCGGCCAGGTCGTCGAGGACCACCCGCTCACCAAGATGAAGTCGGTGGTCGAGGAGGCGGAGGCGGACGAGGTGATCGTGCTGACGGCCCCGCACTACGTGGAGGAGTTCTTCCACCGGGACTGGGCCTCCCGGGCCCGCCACAAGGTGGGCGTCCCGGTGCTCAAGCTCTTCGCGCACAGCGAGGACGCCGCCGGGTAGCCGCCCGGCCGTCCGGAACCCGTCGGTGCCCGCGCCCCGTGCAGGGGGCGCGGGCACCGACGGGTTCCGGACGGCCGGGCGGCTACCCGGCGGCGTCCTCGCTGTGCGCGAAGAGCTTGAGCACCGGGACGCCCACCTTGTGGCGGGCCCGGGAGGCCC
>NZ_RDBH01000113.1:347967-383056 GCF_008042145.1 Streptomyces sp. adm13(2018) | reverse complement strand
GCCTAGTGGCTCCGGCCGGGCCCACCCGGCCGGAGCCACTAGGCTGGGGGTTTCCACCACTGTCTGTCGCGCATGCGACAGGGAGTAGCCACGAGACGCACTCCGGGGAGAGATCCACATGGCACCCGCCATTCCCGCCGCCATGGAACGGCCGCACTTCATCGGCATCGGCGGTGCCGGAATGTCGGGCATCGCGAAGATCCTCGCCCAGCGCGGCGCCAAGGTGGCCGGCAGCGACGCCAAGGACTCCGCGACCGCCCAGTCGCTGCGCGCCCTCGGGGTCACCGTGCACCTCGGGCACGCCGCCGAGCACCTCGCCGACGACGCCTCCGCCGTGGTCGTCTCCAGCGCCATCCGCGCCGACAACCCCGAGCTGGCCCGCGCCGCCGAGCTCGGCATCCCCGTCGTGCACCGCTCCGACGCCCTCGCCTCCCTCATGGACGGCCTGCGCGCGATCGCCGTCGCCGGCACCCACGGCAAGACGACGACCACCTCCATGCTGGCCGTCGCCCTCACCGAGCTGGGCCTCGACCCCTCGTACGCCATCGGCGGCGACCTCGCGGGCCCCGGCACCAACGCGCTGCACGGCGACGGCGAGGTCTTCGTCGCCGAGGCGGACGAGAGCGACCGCAGCTTCCAGAAGTACGACCCCGAGGTCGCGATCGTCCTCAACGTCGAGCTGGACCACCACGCGAACTACGCCTCCATGGACGAGATCTACGAGTCCTTCGAGGCCTTCACCGCCAAGATCCGCCCCGGCGGCACCCTGGTCGTCGGCGAGCACGCGGGCGCCCGCGAGCTGGCCCGCCGCGTCGCGGACCGCGACGGCCTGCGCATCGTCACGGTCGGCGAGACCGAGGACTCCGACGCCCACATCCTCAAGATCGTCCCGAACGGGATGAAGAGCGAGGTGACGGTCGCCCTCGACGGCGTCGAGCACGTCTTCACCGTCTCCGTCCCCGGGCGCCACTACGCGCACAACGCCGCCGCGGCCCTCGCCGCCGGCGCCCGCGTCGGCATCGACCCGGCCGACCTCGCCCGCGCCCTCACCGCCTACACCGGTGTCGGCCGCCGCCTCCAGCTCAAGGGCGAGGCCAAGGGCGTCCAGGTCATCGACTCGTACGCGCACCACCCCACCGAGATGACCGCCGACCTGGAGGCCATGCGCGGCGCCGCCGGGGACGCCCGCCTCCTCGTCGTCTTCCAGCCGCACCTCTTCTCCCGCACCCAGGAGCTGGGCAGGGAGATGGGCGACGCGCTGGCCCTCGCCGACGCCTCGGTCGTCCTCGACATCTACCCGGCCCGCGAGGACCCGATCCCGGGCGTCACCAGCGAGCTGATCATCGAGGCGGCCCGGAAGGCCGGGGCCGACGTGACCCCGGTCCACAACAAGGGCGCCGTCCCCGAGATCATCGAGGGAATGGCCGGACCCGGTGATCTCGTTCTCACCATGGGCGCGGGCGACGTCACGGACCTCGGACCGCGCATCCTGGACCACCTGTCGAAGTAGTCGAAGTAGCGGCAAGCAGCAGAGGGAGCGAGCCCATGGCGTACGACGTCGAGAAGCCGGACGAGCAGTGGCGTGCGGAGCTGAGCCCGGCGGAGTACCAGGTGCTGCGCCAGGCGGGCACCGAGCCCGCCTTCCGCGGTGAGTACACGGACACCACCACGCAGGGCGTGTACTCCTGCCGGGCCTGTGGCGCGGAGCTGTTCACGTCGAACGAGAAGTTCTCCTCGCACTGCGGCTGGCCGTCCTTCTTCGACCCGAAGGACAGCTCCGCCGTCGAGCTGATCGAGGACCGCACCCACGGCATGGTCCGCACCGAGGTCCGCTGCTCCCGCTGTGGCTCACACCTGGGCCACGTCTTCGAGGGCGAGGGCTACCCGACGCCCACGGACCAGCGGTACTGCATCAACTCGATCTCGCTGCGGCTGGAGCCCACCGAGTAGCGGGGACGGGCGGGCGGGGGGCTCAGCTCGGGGACGGTTCCGGGACGAGCTCCTCGCGGCCGATGCGGGTGCCCGACTTGTAGACGGAGACGGTGCTCCCGCGGATCACATAGCGGTACGGGCTGTTCGTCGCCTCGTACCCGTCCTCGGTCCTCGTGGCCCTCATGGCGATGCCCGGCTCGCGCCGGTCGCTGAACTCGCCGAAGTAGTAGAGCGTCCCGGCCCGCGTGCGGCAGAGGGTGATCTGCTTGTTCTCCGTGCGGAAGGCCTCGACCAGCGTGGCCCCGTCGCCGCCCCGGAGTTCGTCCGCGATCCGGGACGGGCACGCGGCGGCCGTGGGGCGCGGGGTGCCCGTCGCCGGCTCCGTGCCGGCGTCCTCGATGGCGTCGCCGAGCTGGGCGAACCAGCCCTTCTGGATCCCGACCACCACGAGCACGGCGATCAGCAGGAAGAAGAACAGGCAGCCGCGCGACTTCTTCTCCTTCACCGGCGGCCGGTACGAGGCGGGCGGGGCGTACGGGCCCGGGTCGGTGTACGTCGGAGGGGCGGGCGCCGGAGCCGGCGTCCGGCGCGGCGGCGTGTAGCCGGTACCGCTCGGCGGCGGGAACAGGAGCCCCGTCGTTGTCGAGCCGCTCCCCGTCGAACCGCCCGACCGCGGGGGCGAGGTCGTCCGCCGGGGCGTCGGCCGCGACGGCGCCGCCTTCTTCGGGGCCGCCTTCTTCGCCGCCCCCTTCCCGCCCGTCCCGGTGGAGGTGACGCGCGAGGTCGTGGTCCTCGGCGGCGTGCTCTTCGGCGGCGTCGCCCGGGAGGCCGGGCCGCCGGTCTCCTCCCGGCTCTTGGCGCAGCCGGAACAGGTGCTCCGCCGCGCCGGGTTGGTGGCCCGGCACACCCGGCACTGCCAGTCGCCCGAGGGACGCGCGGGCGACGGGCGCTTGGGCGCCGGGCGCGCGGGGGCGGCGGGCCGCGGCATCGGAGTCCGCCGGGTGGACCCGCAGATGCTGCAGGCCGTGTCCTTGGGTCCGTTGTTGCTGTCGCAGTCCGCGCACTTCCAGCCGGCCGAGCCCGCCACCCCTGTCGTCCCTTCTCAGCGATCGCTGCTCGCGAGACGTTCCATCACGTCCGCGAACAGTTCTTCCGACCTCTCCCCGGCGGGGCTGAGGATCCACTCGACGCTGCCCTCGGGCACGCGCTCCAGCTCCGCGGGCTCCGCCGCCCCCGGCGCCGGGTCCGCGGCCTCGGTCACGGCCGGTGACGGCGGCGCGGCGGCGGCGGGCCCGGGAGCAGCCGCGCCCGCGCCCCGGACCTCCGCCGAGGGTCCGGTCTCCTCCGGCAGGTCCGGCACCGAGTAGTCACGCCAGAGCACGGCCATGAACCGCCCGACCAGGTCCACCAGGGCGAGCGGGACGTCCACGCGCACCCAGACCGACTTGGTCCCGGTGGCGCCGCCCGGGAACCGGAACCGGAACTCCAGCTCGTGGCCGGGCCGGGTCGCCGAGGGGGCCCGGAGCGAGGCGGAGGCGCAGTGCGACGGCCGGGCCTCCAGGACGCCCGCGCCGATCCACTGCAACTCCAGCAGGCCCTCGGCGGTCAGGGACAGCCGGAAGCCGTCCCACTCCAACCTCACAGGCTGTTCGCGATCGTCTCGATGATCTCGTCCATCTCGAACTCCTCCAGGCCCTCGCCCGCCTTGGAGGCGAAGTGCAGGGTGAGGTCCCACTCCTCGGCGATCGGGTCCGACCACGGGGCCTCCTCGGGCGCGAACAGCACGAGCCGCTTGGCGGACTGCTCCATGACCGAGTTCTGGCTGCGGGCGTAGCCCCACTGCTCGAAGAGGTCGTCGAGGCTGCGCGGGATGTGCCGCGGGTAGGTGGGCGCGTCGGCGCCGACCGTGCCGAGGGCGTGCGCGGGGGCGTCGGTGAACATCACGATCACATGGCGCCTGCGGTCGAGGCCGGTCTCCCAGGGGGAGTTGATCGCCAGGGCGAGCGCCTCCAGGCCGGACTCCGGGATGTCGCCGCCGCCGCCCGCCTCGATGCCGCCGACGAACCGCTGGAAGTCCGCGGCCTGCGCGGGGAGGTGGAGGAAGTCGGTCTCCTCGATGGCGTCCGAGGGGTTGTCGCCGAAGTCGCGGAACGCGATCACCTTCAGCCGCAGCTGGCTGATGGACTTGCCCTTCTTGGCCATCACGTCGTCGAGGCGCTGGTGGAACTGGAGGGCGCTCGACTTCACCGTGCCGAGGACGGGGTGCATGCTGCCGGTCGCGTCGATGCACAGCGCGATGTCGACGGCGTACTGCAGATTGCCCTGGTACTGCCCGCGGGCGTCGTTCATGGGGACGTTCTCCTTGTCAGGGGTGCGGCGGCGGTCGTCAGGGGGTGCGGCGGTCGCCGTCGCGGCCGCCGAGGTTGATGCGGACGCGGGACCTGCCCGGTTCCGGGGCGGGTGCCGGGGTCCCGGTGGCGGCCGGAAGCCGCTCGGACGCCATCGAGGAGACCGACTTCCTCCACCTCCCCGCGCAGGCACCTCGCCGCGCAGCGCCCCCCGCGGCCGGGGTTCGTCCTCCGGCCCGTGGCCCGGGCCGAGGGCCGGCGGGTCGACGGGGCGAGCGAGGGAGCCGCGCAGCCGTCCGCGCCGGGCGGCCCCGTCGAAGAGCCCGTCGCCCTCGCGGAGGACCTCCTCCAGGATGGTCCGTTCCAGCTCGGCCTGTTCGAAGGGCTCCCGGTCCGCGTCGCCGCGCTCCAGGACGAGGCGCATGATCGTCTGCCGGACCTCGCGCTTCTCGGCCTCGTTCTTCTCGATCCAGGTGAGGGCGGCGCGGGGGCCCTCCTTCTCCATGATCTCGGCGATCAGGCCGTCGAGGCCCTCCTCGCGGATCATGTCCACGTGCCGCGTGCGGCGCATCCCGGCGAGCCGGGTCTCCCGGACGACGTCCCGGAAGTCGCGGCCGCTGGTGGCGATCTCGTCGTCGTCGACGAGGAGTTCGACGTGGACGGCGCGCAGCCGGACCGCGTCGTCGCCGGTGAATCCGGCCACGGTGGCGTTCAGCGCCACCTCCGCCTGGTGGAACTGGGCGATGTCGTACTCCCGGGAGACCTCGCGCAGCGTCTTCCGCAGGTAGTCGAAGAGGGTCTCGCTCATGTCCCGGATGCCGCGGTCCACGACCTGCGCCGGGTCCGCGACCCGGCACACGAGGTCGACCCGGCTGCGGAAGGAGAACGTGTGGTCGCGGCTGAGCAGCGGGATGTCGAGGACGAGACGGTGCTCGGTCAGGTCGACGGTGAACATCCCGCTGTACGCGCCGAAGCGGGAGGACGGGATCTCCTCCCCGTTGCGGACCGTCAGGGACGGGCCGCTCTCCCGGACCAGGACCAGCGCGCGCCCGGGCTGCGGGGAACGTACCGGGCTCGTCAGCCGCCACTTGGGCAGTTCCTCGTAGGACAGCACGGGGTCGTAGGTCTGCTGTTCTCCCACGGGGGACCTCCTTCCACTTCCTCGGGGCGTCCGGCCCCTTACGGGTCGTCCGTGTCAGGTCGTACGGGCCAGCGCGTCCCGCAGCAGCGCGGCGTTCCGGGACGGGCGTTCGCGGTCCTCCGCCCAGGCCCCCAGCCACCACAGCAGCCGCTCGCGGTGGGACTTCGAGGTCCGCGAGACGTCCCACAGGAGGCGGTTCAGTGCTTCGAGGGCGGGCCGGCCGCCGCGTTCGGCGTGGACGTCGATCCACTCGCGGAGCGCGGCCAGTGCCCGGTCCCGCAGCGGGCGGCAGGCCAGCGACCGGGCCCACAGCTCCGCCATCCGCTCCTCGTGTGCGGGGAGGGCGCTGAGCAGCAGGGGGACGCCGGAGACGCCCTCCGCGGGACCGCCGGTCACCGGTTCGTACGGGCGGCCGGTGGCGAAGAGGAAGGCCGACAGCGACTTGACGACCATGGGGGACTGGTCCTGCGGTGCGGACCAGTCCAGGTAGGCGTCGAGCAGTTCCGTCACCCGCCCCCGGTGTACGAGGTGGACCCCGCCCCAGGCCACGGACGGCAGGGTGCCCCAGTCGTCGTCGCGGTCGAGGGCGTCGTGCAGGACGGCCACCGCCCGCGCGGGCGCCTCCCGGCCGAGGAGTCCGCCCGCCGTGTTGGCCGCGGTCCCGGCGAGCCGCCGCTGCCGGACCGAACTGCCGCCGCGCGCCCAGCCGTGCAGCAGCTCCCACACGGCCTCGGCCGAGTCCTCCCGGCTGCCCGCCACGCCGAGTGCGGTGGCGGCGGCCTGGCGGAGCTGCCAGGAGTCGGCGGCGGCCCAGGCGGTGAGGAACCGGTGCACCGCGTAGTGGTGGTCGGCCCAGGCGAGGATCCCGGCGGCGACGGCGGCCCGGGCGCGGACCTCCAGGTCGTGGTGGTCGAGGAGCCGGCGCAGCCAGCTGAGGAGGGGTTCGCGCCAGCCGTCGAGGCCGGTCCAGGCGTAGATCAGGACGACCTGGCCGAGGAGCGGGCTCCGGAAGCGCACCCGGGGCGGCCCGGAGGCGTCGGCGTCGAGGCGTATCCACTGCTGCTCGTCGCCGAGCCGGTCCCTGAACCGTACGTCCGGCGGCGCGGGTTCGGGGGCCGCGAGCGCCGCCCGGAGGCGTACGGCCGCCTCGGCGACGGTGAGGTAGCCGCTGTCCTCCAGGACGGCGGCGGCGAGCGCGAACGCCACCGCCTCCGGGTTCCGGTGCCGGTCGAACCAGGTCCGCACCTGGTCGCTCGGGTCGCGCAGCGTGGCCGCGGCGGCCACCACGTCCCGGCCGGCCCGGACGTCGGCGGCGAGGCGCGCGGCGTGCCGTGCGGCGGGCATCTCGCGGAGCGTGTCGGCGACTCCGCCGGAGGCGAGCGCCGCGCGCAGCGCGGCCCGGGCCGACGGCGCACCGCCGTGTCCGAGCGCCCGCCGTTCGAGGACGGCCAGCGGGTCCACGGGCGTCAGGACGTGGACGGCCACCGCCTCGGTGCCGTCGGCCCGGACGGTGACGGCCAGGTCCTGGCCGCCGGTCAGGACCAGATGGCAGCCGTGGTGGCGCAGCGCCGCCACGACGGCCGGAAGCCTGCGGGGGAGCGCCTCGAAGTCCCGGGCGCCGGCCCGGCCGTCCTCGACGGCGAGCAGGTATCCGCTGTCCTTGACGGGGGGTTCCCAGTCGGCCGCGAGGACGGCCGCCGGGTCGAGGAGACGGTGGCAGACGCCGCCGCCGTCGGCACCGCCCAGCGCGAGGGCCTCGGCGAGCAGATTGACGGCGGTGGCCTCGCGGCCGCTGCCGGACGGTCCGGTCAGCACGAGGAGCCGCCGCTCGCTGAGCGCCGACAGCGCGGAGCCGTACCCCTCTGGCTGGACGAACAGCTCGGTGTGGTCGGCGAGTTCGGCGGCCCCGAGGGGCAGCACGGTCCCGCCGCGAGGGGCGCCGCGCGGGTGCCGCTCGCCCCCGGCGTTGAACCCGCCGCCGAAGCTGACGGTGTCGTTGAAGAGCGCCAGGGTGCCGATCCGGGTGCCGGAGGCGTCGTCGTTCAGCCGCCGCGCGATCAGGTCCGCGATGGCGCCCGCGCGCTGCGCGTCGGACCGGTCGGCGTCGTCCGCGGCCGTCCCCTCCTGGAGGGAGCGCATGGCCGCGTCCTCGCTGACGGGGCCGTCCTGCTCCGGCCCGGGCCCGCGCGACCCGCCCTCCGGCGCGCCCGTCGGGGCGCCGCCCGTGGTGTCGGGCGCGGAGGTCGAGGCGGGGGCCGGTTCGGAGCGGTCGGTCGGGCCGCCGGCGGACGGCGCGGCGGTGGGTTCCTCGCTCATGGCACAGGTCTTCCGGGGTGGTTCGGCGAAGAGGACGGGAGCGGTGACGGCCGCCCCCTGGGGCGGGGACGCGCGGCCCTCCCCGACCGGCGGGGAGGAACGACCTCCCCCGGCCGGCGGGGACGCGCGGTCCTCGGCGACCGGGGACGTTCGGATGTCGTTCCGGGCGCGTGCGGACGTCGTACCGGGGAGGTGCGACCGTCCTCAGGAGACGTTCCAGTCGCCCTGGATCTCGACCTTGTTGTTGAAGACCTGGGCGTTCTTGATCAGCGCCGCGCTGACCTGCGGCCCGCCGCGCCCGGAGGCGGCGACGGCCTCGTCGACGAGCCGCCGCATGTCGCCCTCGAAGTCCCGGTCGCGCAGCATGTGCGCCGAGAGCATCCGTTCCAGGTCCTGGCGGCCGGTTTCGTCGTCCGGCGTGTCGGTCACCCGCTCCAGCGCGGCCTCGGCATCGCCGTCCCCCCGGAACCTCTCCCTGATCCGGGCGACCAGCCGGGACCCGCCGGTCCAGCCGCTCCGCCCCGCCTCCTGACCCGTGGCCTCCAGAGCGCCCTTGACCACGAGCGCCACGCCCGCAGCCGCGATGGCCGTCAGTGGCTCCATGTGTTCCCCCGGTTGTTCCGTGCTCACCCGCAAACAGGTGAGGCCATTCAAGTACGCACCGTGAGGGCCGCCAGGGTTTCGGTGAACTATGACTGAAACCCGACGTCCCGAAGGGGCGGGTGATGGCCGGATCTCGTACGGGGACGGGGGAGCCGTCAGTGGACGGAGAAGCCGCCGTCGACGAAGAGGGACTGCCCCGTGACGTACGCGGAGGAGGCGCTCGCCAGGAACACGGCCGCGCCCGCGAAGTCCTCGGCAAGACCGTTGCGGCCGACCATCGTCCGGGCGGCCAGTGCGGCGACCCTCTCCGGGTCGGACGACAGGCGCTGGTTGAGCGGGGTCATCACGAAGCCCGGGACCAGGGTGTTCGCGGTCACCCCGTACGGCGACCAGGCCTCGGCCTGCGAGCGGGCCAGCGACTCCAGGGCGCCCTTGGACACGCCGTACGCCCCGCTCTGCACGAAGGCGCGGTGCGCCTGCTGGGACGTGATGTGGATGATCCGGCCGAAGCCCCGCTCGGCCATCCCGGGACCGAAGCGCTGCCCGAGCAGGAACGGCGCCTCCAGGTTCACCGTCATCGTCGTGTCCCACACGTCCTCGGCCAGCTCGCCCAGCGGAGGACGGAGGTTGACACCGGCCGAGTTGACGAGGATGTCGGGCTCGCCGAAGACCTCCGCGGCCTCCTCCGCACCGGCCTTGACGCCCTCGCGCGTGCCCAGATCGGCGCTCACCCATGCGGCCCGGCAGCCGGCGGCGGTCAGCTCGCCCACGGTGGTGGCCAGTTCCGCCTCCTTGCGCGCCACGACGACCACGCTCGCCCCGGCCCGGGCCAGCGCCCCGGCGATGGCCCGCCCGATGCCGGAACTGCCGCCGGTGACGAGGGCGGTGCGGCCGTCGAGGGAGAAGAGTTCGGAGAGGTACCCGCCGGGCGTCGTGCTCATCTGGTCTGCGCTCCTCGCGTCGTGCGTGCACCCGCCCGTCCGGGTGCGGTGGCGGGCAGGTACACGCATCCTGTCAGACGCGATTCAGCCGAGGTCGGAGAGGAACTCCGTCCAGGTGGCGGGGGAGAGTGCGAGCTGCGGTCCGGTGGGGTTCTTGGAGTCACGGACGTGGACGGTGGAGGGGCAGGAGGCGACTTCGACGCAGTCGTCACCGCTACCGCCGCTGTAACTGGACTTGTGCCAGGTGAGGGCGACTTCGACGCAGTTTCCGCCGTCGCCGGTGCTGTAGCTGCTCTTGAACCAGGCCAGTGCAGTGGTGCTCATAGTGCTCCTCGGATCTCCCGCAGCAGGCTCGCGGTCGCCTCTACGGACAGAGCCTGTGCCCGCATCCTGGCATATCGCTGCTGGAGAATGCTGACCTCTTTCGACTCGGTGGCGAGCTGGCCTGTGCCCTGGCCCTCGCTGTACGCGTACCAGGTGTTTTCCTTGGTCTCCAAGAGACACAAGGGTCCATCGAGTCCGGCATGGTGTCCGCGTGACAGCGGCATGATCTGGATGTCGATGTTGCGTCGCTCGCTGAGTTCGATGATGTGGTCGATCTGCTCACGCATCACTTCGGGAGTGGCCACTTGGCGGCGCAATGCGTGCTCTTCGACGATGAAGCTGAAGACCGTCTCCGGGCATTCCGTGAGGATGCGCGTGCGCTCCATTCGCGCGACAAGGCTCGACTCGATCTTGTCGTCGTTCATCGTCGGGAGTTGCTTCTCGAAGAGCGTTCGAGCGTACCTGCTTGTCTGGAGAAGCCCTGGTGCGAGCCGAGGTTCGTACGTGTACAGCGTCACCGCCAGTGGCTCCAGTTCCGCCCAGCGCTCGAACCACTTCGCGAGTCCCGCCTTGCGCGTCAGGTGCTTCGCCGCCGCCTTGAGCGCGCCGAACGCGTCGAGCACCTCCTCCGCGCGCCCCACGAACTCCTTGGACGGCAGCCGTCTGCCCTGCTCGATCGAGGCGATCGTCGGGACCGAGTAGCCCACGCGCGGAGCGAACTGCTCTTGCGTCAGGGCCGCTCGTCTGCGGAAGACCTTGACCACTTCCCCGAAAGCCTTCAGGCTCTCCGACGTCTCCGGTTCGCTCCCCTTCGGAACGTCCTCCGTCACCCCGCCACCTCCCGTACCCATGTGCTCGCGCGGAACGAGTCCATGCTCACGGATCGTCACCGGTACGGTCCAGAGCGTGAACCCGTACGCTGCGCAGCGTACGGGTTGCTGAGCTGGCAACAGGTCCCTGGCGTCGCCACATTGGCCCCATGACCACCCCCGCGACCCGCCAAGCGGCCGTCACCGTACGTGTGTTCACCCAGCGCTTCAGCTCGACCCCGCGTGGAGCGCGCCTCGCCCGTCGTCTGGCGCTCCATCAGCTCGACCGGTGGCGCGTCCCCTACGGCTCCGAGACCTCCGAAGCCGTCGCGCTCCTCGTCGCCGAGCTCGCCGCGAACGCCGTCACCCACGGCCGTGTCCCCGGGCGGGACTTCGAGCTGTCGCTCGCGTACACCCCCGGCCTGCTGCTGCGGATCGACGTGTCCGACACCCGGGGCGAGCGGCGGCCCGTCACCACGGCGCGGGGCGCCCTCGACGAGGGCGGCCGGGGACTCATGCTCGTGGAGGCGCTGGCCTCGCGGTGGTCGGTGCTCGACCGCGTACCGGTCGGGAAGACCGTGCGGGCTGAACTCGACCTGGGATCCTGACCGGGTGTCCGACCCGTGGGGACCGCACGGGCCGGACACCCCGCACTCAGCCCGCCTGTCCGCCCGGCGCCGGGGCGTAGCCCGCCGGGCGGGTCGTGAACGTGCCGCGGCCCTGGGTGCGGCCGCGCAGGCGGGACGCGTAGCCGAAGAGTTCGGCCAGCGGCACCGTCGCCGTCACCACCGCCGTACCCCCGCGGGCCGTCTGGTCCGTGACCCGGCCGCGGCGGGCCGCGAGGTCGCCGAGGACCGCGCCGACGGACTCGGCGGGGACGGTGACCGTCACGTCGGCCACCGGCTCCAGGAGCGTCATGACGCTCGCGCGGAGCGCCTCGCGCAGCGCGAACCGGCCCGCCGTGCGGAACGCTAGCTCCGAGGAGTCCTTCGGATGCGTCGCGCCGTCGGTGAGCGTGACCCGGACGCCCGTCACCGGGTGGCCGCCGAGGGGGCCCTCCAGGAGCGCGTCCCGGCAGCCGGCCTCGACGGCGCGGACGTACTCCTGCGGGACCCGGCCGCCCGTGACGGTGGAGGCGAAGACGAAGTCCTCGCCCTCCGGCGCGCGCTCGACGTCGATGACGACATGGGCGAACTGGCCCGCGCCGCCGTCCTGTTTGACATGACGGTGGAGCAGTCCGGTGACGCCCTTCGCCACCGTCTCCCGGTACGCGACCTGCGGACGGCCGACCGTGACCTCCAGGCCCCGGTCCCGCCGCAGCTTCTCCACCGCGACCTCCAGGTGCAGTTCGCCCAGACCCGACAGGACGGTCTGGCCCGTCTCCGGGTCGGAGCGCACGACGAGCGACGGGTCCTCCTCGGAGAGCCGGGCGAGGGCCGTCGCCAGGCGGCCGGTGTCCGTGCTCCGGCGCGCCTCGACCGCGGCGGAGACCACGGGGTCGGCGGTCGTCGGCGGTTCGAGGACGACCGGCGCGTCCCGGGCGCAGAGGGTCGCCCCGGCGCGGGTGCCCTTCGGGCCCACGACGGCGACGATGTCCCCGGCGCGCGCCGCGTCGACCTCGGTCGCCCGGTCGGCCTGGACCCGGAGGATGCGGGCGATCCGCTCGGTGCGTCCGCCGGTGGTGTCGAGCACGGTGTCCCCCTTTCCGATCGTGCCCGCGTAGACGCGGACGTAGGTCAGCCGGCCGGTGGCCGTCGCGTTCACCTTGAACGCGAGCGCGGTGAACGGCGCCGCCGGGTCCGCCGGCACCTCCCCGCGTACCGGAGGCAGGTCCGACGGTGCCGGGAGGTAGGCGACCACGGCGTCGAGCAGCGGTTCGATCCCGCGGTTGCGGTACGCCGAGCCGCAGAGCACGACGACTGCCTCGCCCGTGAGGGTCAGGTCGCGGAGCGCTCCCCTGAGGGTGTCCGCCGCGAGCGCGCCCTCGCCGCAGAACTCCTCCAGGGCGCCCGGGTGCAGCTCGGCGACGGTCTCCTCCAGCTGCCGCCTGCGCCGCCCGGCCTCGTCCCGGAGGTCGTCGGGGACGGGCAGGTCGGTGAACGTGTCGGCGCCGTCGGCCCACACGTACGCCCGCATCGCGACCAGGTCCACGACGCCCGTGAAGCCGTCCTCGCGGCCGATGGGAAGCTGGACGGGCAGCGGGACGGTGCCGAGGCGGGTGCGGATCGACTCCACGGCGGCGTCGAGCTCCGCGCCCGCGCGGTCCAGTTTGTTGACGAACGCGATGCGCGGGACGCCGTGCCGGTCGGCCTGCCGCCACACCGTCTCGCTCTGCGGCTCCACGCCCGCGACGGCGTCGAAGACGGCGACGGCGCCGTCCAGGACGCGGAGCGAGCGCTCGACCTCGTCGGAGAAGTCGACGTGCCCGGGCGTGTCGATCAGGTTGATCCGGTGCCCGGCCCAGTCGCAGCTGACGGCCGCGGCGAAGATCGTGATGCCGCGGTCCCGCTCCTGCGGGTCGAAGTCGGTGACGGTGGTGCCGTCGTGGACCTCGCCGCGCTTGTGGATGGCGCCGGTGAGGAACAGGATCCGCTCGGTGACGGTGGTCTTGCCGGCGTCGACGTGGGCCAGGATGCCGAGGTTGCGGACGCGGTCGACGAGGTGGGTACGCACGGTGTCGTGCCTTTCGCTGCTGCTGGAACGAGACAGGGCAGCGCGATTCCCGTACGCGGGCCGTCAGGAGGACGGCGGGGGCGTCACGGGTCGGCGATGGCGGGCGCGCAGCCGCCACCGGCCGGAGGGAGAGGCGAGGATCACGTCGTACCGGGCACGGGCGGACGACACGGCGGCGGTGGTGTTGCGGCAGCGCACGGTCGTCTCCCCTCGGTCGGACGTCGGCGGCGCATCGGTCGGTGCGCCGCGAGACGTGAGTGTAGGGAGGGGGACGGGCGGCGCGACAGTGGTTTTCGCGGAGCGCGGGGAGCGCCGTCCGGCAGCGCGCAGGTGGACTGATGAACAGTCAACTCTTGGCCAAAGTAGACGGGTTGGCCGTATCTCTGCTGCCTCGGGATCGTCCCCGGGCGCTTAATGGTGCTCCCGCAGGGTGCGGGGAAGAGAGTGACGAGAACACGGGGGAACGCATGGCCGTCACCGGGGACCCCGGACCGCCGCCCAGACCGCCGTCCGCTCCGACGCCGGGCCCGCCGTCCGGTTCGGCTTCCGGGCCGCCGACGGGTCTGCCGCTCGGGCCGCCGTCCGGGCCGCCGACCGGCCCACCGACGGGTCCGCCCTCCGGGCCTCCGCCGCCCCGGTCCCCGTCGGATCCTCCGGAGCCGCCCGCCGCGCCGCCTCCGGGCACCGGCTGGGGAGGAGTCCTCCAGCTCCGGGTCAGCCGCCGGATGCTGTGGGTGGGCGCCGCCGCCCTGCCCCTGCACAACATCACCCGCGTCGAGGCCTTCCGGCTCAGGCCCGACCGGGGCGCGGCGCTCCTCCGCTTCCTGAAGTGGCTGGTCGTCGCCCTCGTGATCTACGCGGTGATCAACAGCGTGGGCGACGGCGACGAGGCCATCGGGGAGAGCGGCCCGCTGCTCCTCGTCGTCCTGATCGCCCTGGCCGTCTACCTCGGCAGGGAGCTGTTCGCGACGGCGAAGCCGGTGCTGCTGGTCGAGATGTCCAGCGGCTCCGCGGTGGTCGTGACGCTGCCGAGCATGGAGGAGCTGAGGGACATCGCCGGACTGATCGCCCACGCGATCGACAACCCGGCGGCCGAGTTCAGCCGGATCGTGCAGCAGTTCAACACCACGAACAACAACAACGGCACCGTGGTCAACATGATCGGCGGCCGGAACAACAGGGGGATCAGCCTGTGAGCGGCGACACGACGAACAACAACCACGGCACCATGGTCAACATGGCGGGCGGCCAGGGCAACGTCGGCATCAACTACGGCACGGTCGGCACCCCGGACGACCGGCTCCGGGTCGCCGTCGAGGAACTCACCCGGCTGCTCCAGGGCCTGCGCCCGCACCTCAGCCCGGAGCAGGCGCAGACGGTCGACGAGGCGCTGCCCGAGCTGACCCCCGACCGCGCCGCCCTGCGGCAGCGCGGTCTCGTCCTGGCGTCGGTCGCGCAGATCGCCGCGGCCGTCGGCACCGTGGGCCAGCCCGTGGTGGACGCGCTGGGCCGGCTGATCGCGCTGCTCGCCTAAAAGGTGTTGCAGAGGTCTGGTTTCGGCAGGCCGAAGTGGGCTTCTGACGTGTTGTTTCACCGTGTCATGGCGAGGGTGTACATGGTGGCGACGGCCTGGACGGCATGGTGAAGTCCGTCTCCGCTCTGGCGGCAGTCGCGCAGGATCTTCCCGTTCTTCATCTGGGCGAGGGTGCGCTCGACGCGGGCACGGACGCGTCGGTGTTCGGCGTTGTCCTCCTCCTGCCCGCAGGAGGGGGCGGCCGGCTCTCTTGCGGTGCGGGACCATCAGGCCGGTGCCGAGGTAGGCGCCGTCCCCGATCACCCTCGTGCCCGCCGCCAGAGCGGGCAGATCCGACCCGCGCCACACGTGGGCGTCGGCCTCGTTGCCTGGCGCCGGGCGGGCCCAGGCGATGATCAGGCGGGTGTCTGCGGCGATGATGATCTGAACGTTCGCCGGGAACCGGCAGTCGCGGGACGAGGTGCCGACCGTCCGGTCGTGGACCGGAATGAGGGTGCCGCCCACGATCCACAACCGTTCGGTGTCCACCACCGGCCGCGGGGCCGCTCGAACGCCAGCAGCGGACGGAGCCGCTGGATGACCCGGCAGACGGTGGCCGGGGAGATCCCGAAGAGCGGAGCGAGCTGCCGCATGGTGAGGCTCATCCGGTAGCAGACAGCCACCAGCAGGACCCGGTGGGCCAGCGGCAGACGCCACGGCCGGCCACTACCAGGCCCGTTCCCGCCCCGCTCCCTCACGACCTTCCAGCCTCGCGAACCGATCCATCCGCAAGCCCGTGAACGTCTCCACCCACACCGGCCCAGCCCTCAACACCCCACCCATACAAGCAGAATGCAAAGAACTGAGCCTTCTGCAACACCCTTCAGGCCTTGAGGGCCCCCCAGACTTGCGCTCCGTTGGTCACAGTGAGCGGCTGACGCCTCCGCTCGACCCGTCCGGTCGGGGCGTTGTGTTCCACGAGTTCGCCTGTCCGCTGGTCGAGCAGGAACAGGTTGGAGCCGGACCACATAGCGCCGAGTTCCTGGTCCACGTCTGCGGTCTGCTCGAGGGCGGAGAAAATTCCGAGGTCGCGGCAGGTGCTCTTCTCGAGGTCCAGTACTCCCAGGCGGTTTCCACTGCCGGTACGGATGGTGGTGGCGTACCAGCGACCACCGGCTGCGAGGAGGCCTGTTCCAACGGAGTCTCCTGCTTCGCAGGCCGGTGCGTTCTGCGACTTCTTGGTCTGCGTGTTGTAGACCTTCGTGCAGGATCCACCGGCGCAGTCGTCGGGCCGCCAGATAATCCGATCTGCAAGGGCTGCGACAACGGTGGAATTCTTTGCGACAATCGAGCCGACGGCTCCACTCTTGTCGAGAATGACGACCGAGGTTCGCGCCCGGGTAGCAGTCCCCGAAACCGCTTCATCATGCGTAGTCTGCTGGGCGACGATGCCGCCAGTCGTTTGAGCGACGGGCTGCACGCCGCAGGGCAGAGGGAGGACTCGGCGCGCGGGACGGCCCGACGTTTCATGTTCGGTGATGGTGTACCTGGCCCGAACCGTTGTGGGCACTTCATCGCCCGGGCAGGCTATTGCCCTAGCCTGTTCCGTAACCGTCCACACCTTGGCGGCGTCGACGCTGGGGAACCACGCGGTCGCCTGGGCGAGGAGAGTGGCTTTACCGGGCTCAGCGGGCGAGATGGCAACGGCGCCGCCATCGCGGATGCCTACTATGTCACCGGACTGCAGCTGACTCGGGGATGTGAGCCGGTAGGTGTCGAGTGTCTCAGTGCCTTCCGGTCGATATCCGACAATCTCGGGCTTGGAGTCGAACTCTTCGAGGACCGCGATTTCGCCGCCGAGGTCTAGCACAATGCCCTTGGCTGGCTTCTCGTCGGGGCTGTCTTGCGAACAGCCGGTAGCGGCGACAAGCGTCAGCAAGGTGAGTGCGGAAACTGCCGCAGTACGTCCATAGCGGGCATCCCGCACAATGCGCTGGGTTGGAGTCATCGCACATCCCCCGGATGGTTGGTAGTTGATGTTCTGGCCGTGCGGTGGGAACGGCTGGTCACGCCGTCCCCACCGCAGTCTGTCAGGGCTTCGGCGTACAGGCGCTGCTGGCGACGCATTCCGAGTAGAACGGGTAGGCGGTGATGCCCCACAGCGTCCCGACGTTGCCGAGCTTCCTGGCCCCGCAGCTCGCCGTGTCCTGCCACCTCTCCACGACGAACTTTCGCCGCTCGATCTTCGGAGTGGTGTACCCGTACTTGCCGCCCGGAACGTTCATCGTGTTGGCGAAGCCCACTCCCTTCGCTGTCGAGTTGGTGATCTCGTAGCTGGTCTTGGCTTCGACCTCTGCGATGCCGAAGCTGAGGCTCCCGCCCAGCTCGACTCCCCACGTGGTCTGCTTCGTCGTCGTCGTCGTCAAGTCGTAGCGCAGAATCGCCGTTGTCGAGCTGGCGTTGCGCTTGCCGGCGGTGTTGCCGATCGACTCGTACGTGGGTGCGAATGAGACGACCTTGTTCCAGACGTCCGGAGGGCAAGCCTCCGGACCCCGGGCGTCAGCAGATGCACTGGGCGCCAGCAGCAGACCGAGGCCGAGCGTCAGCGAGCCGACGATCGCTCCCCCGCGGACAGACATATGCACGATTTTGCCCTCCCGTTTCGCCTTCGCCCTGCTGGACGAATGCGTCCTCCAGAGGGAATCACCACCTAGTCGGCGGCGAAAGCGAATTGAGGTTCATCTGAGACTGCCATGGTTCGAATGAGCCAGGTGCATCTAGGTCATTTGCCGCACATTCAAGAGATAGCATGCAGGCGCTTGTACCGAGAATCCTTGGCGCCGCCGAAAGTGATGGGCAACATTCCGCCTCCTCTGCCTGTCGTCGGCGCAACTCGGCATACTCGCGTTAACTGTCAAGATTTAGCTGCTGAATAGGCGGACATATAACCCCCTAGGGGGCAATCTGCGCCGTATCGATCGGGCTACACCTTCGTTGGCCTCCAGCCTGATGAGCGAATGATCCATGCTTTCGCTCCCGCCGACCTCGATGTGTCGTAGTTGGTTGAGACGCAGTCAGCACAGGGTGAGGGCCGGCCAGGCGTAGGCGGCGAGAAATCGGCGTGGTTGCCGTCCTCGCGGAGTGTGTGAGGGCGGGGCTGGAGAGCCCGCTCTGATCTACCAGGACAGGATCCTGTGCGTCCGATCCACCTGGAGCTGTGCCGACGGCGGTGACAACGACGCGAGCCGCGTCCGGGAGGACGCTCACCTGCTGGCGGAATGGACCAGAGAATGCATGGCCGCCCACGGACCACACTGGCAGAACATCCCGCCCAAGCAGCTCAGGCCACGTGGCACCAACCGGTGTCGGGGCTTTCGGAGCCGCTCCGACTGAATCCCGCCCGGCGGTGCCCGTCCGTGGAGCAGATGCCGCCGCCGGGCCCGGGTGGCAGTGGAACCGGGCTTGGCCCCTGCGCTCCCGGGCAGAGCCGAGGGCGGGCCCAGGCGATGATCAGGCGGGTCTCTGCGGCGATGATGATCTGAACGTTCGCCGGGAACCGGCAGTCGCGGTGCCCGCTCTGGCAGCGGGCACGACGGTGATCGGGGACGGCGCCTACCTCGGCACCGGCCTGATGGTCCCGCACCGCAAGAGAGCCGGCCGCCCCCTCCTGCGGGCAGGAGGAGGACAACGCCGAACACCGACGCGTCCGTGCCTGCGTCGAGCGCACCCTCGCCCAGATGAAGAACGGGAAGATCCTGCGCGACTGCCGCCAGACCCGAGTGCCTCGGCGACGTGGCGAGGTGCGGTGCCGGGTGCCGCAGGTCAGTCAAGATCCGGAAGAGACGGCCTAGGCGGGCTGGAGGAGGTCCCAGCGGTTGCCGTACAGGTCCTCGAAGACGGCGACGGAGCCGTAGGGCTCGTGGCGGGGGTCCTCCAGGAAGGTGACGCCCGCCTCCGTCATCCGCGCGTGGTCGCGGGCGAAGTCCTCGGTGTGCAGGAAGAAGCCGACGCGGCCGCCCGTCTGGTTGCCGACGGAGGCCTCCTCGGTGTCGTTCTTGGCGCGGGCAAGCAGCAGGCCCACGTTCCCGAGCCCCCCGACGCCGCCCGCGTCGGCGGGCGGGCGGACGACGACCCAGCGGTTGCCGTTGCCCCGGTCGGTGTCCTCGACGAGGTCGAAGCCGAGGGCGTCGGTGTAGAAGGCGATGGCCTCGTCGTAGTCACGGACGACGAGGGTCACGAGTGCGATGGACGGCATTACCCCAAAGTAATACGTGGAAGGGGCAGGAATCTATCCGCGTCGACCCGTGTCGACCCGTGCACGACCCTTGCCGTGGAAGGCCCCGAACGAGGGTCCGGAGAGGGCCGGACGAGGGTCGGGAACGGGGGCCGGAGCCCCCGGGCCGGGCCCGAACCGGGGCCTACCTGCCCGGGCCCGGGCAGCGCCGGCCCGGAGGGGGCGGCTCGCGGGCGCCGGGCCCGGCGATGCGGTGGGCCGGGCCCCGCACGGCCCGTCCGTGGGGTGTGACAATGCCCTGCATGGACGCGCAGCAGTTCGACCGGCTCCTCGCCCGGGCGCGAGGGCTCGTCGCGCCGCCCGCCCGTCGGATCCTGGGGCTCGCCGGGCCGCCCGGTGCGGGGAAGTCCACCCTCGCCGCCCGGCTCGTCGACGGGCTCGACGGGCTCGCCGTCCTCGTCCCCATGGACGGCTTCCACCTCGCCCAGGCCGAACTGGAACGCCTCGGCCGGGCGGCCAGGAAGGGCGCGCCCGACACCTTCGACACCGCCGGCTACCTCGCGCTCCTCGCCCGCCTGCGCGCCCCCGCGCCCGGCACCACCGTCTACGCCCCCGCGTTCGACCGCACCCTGGAGGAGCCGGTGGCCGGGGCGGTACCCGTGGGCCCCGAGGTCCCGCTCGTCGTCACCGAGGGCAACTACCTCCTCCACGACGAGGGCGACTGGGCCGGCGTCCTGCCGCTCCTCGACGAGGCCTGGTACCTCGACCTGGACGCCCGGCACCGCGTCCCCCGGCTCGTCGACCGCCACGTCCGCCACGGCAAGGACCGCGGCCGCGCCGAACGCTGGGTCCACGACTCCGACGAGCCCAACGCCCGCCTGATCGCCCGCGGCCGCGACCGCGCCCACCTCGTCGTCCCGATGACCTGACACCGCCCCCGCATGCCGCGGGCCGCGCTGGATAGGCTGCCGCCATGACCACCCCTCAGGAACTGCCCGACTGGGAGCGGCGCGTCGCCGCCCTGTGGGAGCGGCTCGACGCGCACGAGCCCGCCGACTTCCGGGCCCGGGCGGCCGCCCTCGCCGCCGAGCGCCCCGCCGACGACGCGGCCGCCCTCTTCGAGCTGGGCGCCGCCCACGACTCCACCGGGCAGCCGGACGAGGCCGTCCGCCTCTACCGGCAGGCCCTCGACCAGGGCCTCACCGGGCTGCGCCGCCGGCGGGCCGTCATCCAGCTCGCCAGCAGCCTGCGCAACCTCGGCCGCCCCGACCGCAGCGTCGAACTCCTCACCGCCGAGCGGGCCATCCCCGCCGACCGGCTCGACGCCGACGAGACCGCGCTCTCCGGCGCCGTCGACGCCTTCCTCGCCCTGGCCCTCGCCGACACCGGCCGCGACCGCGAGGCCGCCTCCCTCGCCCTCGGCGCCCTCGCGCCCCTGCTGCCCCGGTACAACCGCTCCCTCGCCCACTACGCGCAGGCCCTCCTCACCGCCCCCGACGGGTCCTGACGCCGGGCTCCCGCCCGACCGGCCCACGGGCCGAACCGGGAAGCCCGGTGGCCGAGTTCACCCGACGGCTCAAGAGCGGACACCCGCAGTCGCTACCCTGAGCGCAACGGCGACGGAAGGCGGGCGGGCGTGGCGTGGTTGCGACGAGGACCCAGGCGGGACGGCGACGACGCACCGAGGGACCCCGGGTTCACGTACTTCTCGCAGCGTGAGGCCGCGATCTTCCGGGGACGCGTCCGGGAGACCTTCGCCGAACTCGGCCTGGAGGTCAGCGTCTACGCCGACCACGTCGTCGACGACAAGGGCCGCCGCTTCGGCCTCGGGAACCTCGCCGCCGTCTGCCACCAGGACCGCCGCGGCCCCCGCGTCTGGCCCGGCATGATCGACCGCCACATCGGACTGGTCGTCCGCGCCATGGACGGCCCCTCCGCCCTCGACACCCTGCCGCCCGAGCAGATCCGCTCCCAGCTGTACCCGCGGGTCGTCAGCGGCGACGGCATCGACGCCGCCGCCTTCGGGTACGCCCGTACCGTCGCCCCCGGCCTGTACGAGATCCTCGCCCTCGACCTGCCGGAGAGCGTCATGATGCTCACCGACGAGGCGCTGGAACGGCTCGGCGACCACGCCCAGCTGCGCGACCGGGCCCTGCGCAACCTGCGCGGGCTGCCCGTCGAGGAGCACGAGACCGTCCGCGACGCCGACGGCATGTGCTTCGAGATCATCCTCGGCGACTCCTTCTACACCGCGAGCCGCGTCCTCGACCTGGAGGGCGTGGCCCGCCGGGTCACCGGGCTGCCGCTCGGCGAACACGGCGCCCTCGTCGCGATGCCCTTCCGGCACCAGCTCGCCTTCCACCCCATCCGCGACACCACGATCATCCCCGCCCTCGGCGCGATGGCCTCCTTCGCCGCCTCCGGGTACGAGGACACGCCGGGCGCCATCAGCCCGTACGTCTTCTGGTGGCACGGCGGCACCCTCACCCAGCTCAGCGAGCACGACGAGGAACGGGGGGACCTGCGGATCGTCGTCGGCGACGACTTCCAGGAACTCCTGGAACGGCTCATCGCGCAGGGCCCCGACCTCCGCTGAGCGGTCGCGGCCGGAGACCGGCCCCGGCAGGATTGCGGTACGCCGAGGACGCCGCGGACGCCCCGAAGGAGACCCCCATGCCCAGCAGCCCCGCACCCGAAGCGGCCGACGCGCGGGGCGACGCCCCCGTGCCGTTCACCGCGGACGACTACCGGGCCCGCATGGCCCGCGCCGCCGCTTCCGCCGCCGACGCTGGACTCGCGGGCGTGATCGTCGCCCCCGGCCCCGACCTCGTCTACCTCACCGGATACCAGCCCACCGCCATCACCGAACGGCTCACCGCCCTCGTGATCGCCCCCGGCCGGGACCCCGTCCTCGTCGTCCCCACCCTGGAGGCCCCCGACGCCGAGCGGGCCGCCGGAGCCGCCGCGCTCACCCTGCGGGACTGGACCGACGGCAAGGACCCGTACGCCGTCACCGCGCCCCTCCTCGACGCCGACGGCCGGTTCGGCGTCAGCGACAACGCCTGGGCCATGCACCTCCTCGGCCTCCAGCAGGCCCTCCCGGGAACCACGTACGTCTCCCTCACCGAGGCCCTGCCGATGCTCCGCGGCGTCAAGGACGCCCACGAACTCGCCCGGATCGCGGCCGCCGGGGCCGCCGCCGACCGGGCGTACGGCGAGATCCTCGGGGTCCGCTTCGCCGGACGCCGGGAGACCGACGTCGCCGCCGACCTGGCCGCCCTGCTGCTGCGCTTCGGGCACTCCCAGGTCGACTTCACCGTCGTCGGCTCGGGCCCCAACGGCGCCAACCCGCACCACGAGGCCGGGGACCGGGTCATCGAGCGCGGCGACATGGTCGTCCTCGATTTCGGCGGCCTCAAGCACGGCTACGGCTCCGACACCACCCGCACGGTCCACGTCGGCCCGCCGACCGACGAGGAGCGGCGGATCCACGAGCTCGTCCGCGAGGCCCAGCAGGCCGGGTTCGAGGCCGTACGGCCCGGGGTGGCGTGCCAGGACGTCGACCGGGCGGCCCGCAAGGTCATCACGGACGCCGGCTACGGCGAGTACTTCATCCACCGCACCGGCCACGGCATCGGCGTCACCACCCACGAACCGCCCTACATGATCGAGGGCGAGGAACTCCCGATCGTGCCCGGCATGTGCTTCTCCATCGAGCCCGGCGTCTACCTCCCCGGCCGCTTCGGCGTCCGCATCGAGGACATCGTCACGGCGACCGAGGACGGCGCGGGGCACCGCTTCAACAACACCCCGCACGCGATGGCGATCGTGGAGTAAGGAGCCGGGGCCGCCCCCGCCGCCCCCGCCGCCCCGGTCAGCCGTCCGTCAGGACGACGGCCGACTCGGCGGGGAGCCGCAGGATCCCGTCCGCCGCCGGGGCCTCGACCGGCTCCCAGGCGGCCAGCACCTTGTCGCGGCCGTTGGAGCCGAGCGGGATCACCGCGGGCTCCTTGCCCAGGTTGACCGCCACCCGCAGGACCCCGCGCCGGAACACCAGCCAGCGGGCCTCCTCGTCGAAGGCGGCCTTCACCCCCGCCAGGTCCGGGTCCGTCAGGTCCGGCAGCGTGCGGCGGAGCGCGATGAGCTCGCGGTGCCAGGTGAGCAGCCGCCGGTGCGGGTCCCGCTCACGCTCGGACCGGTCGAGGACGGAACGGTCGCGGGTGGCGGCCTCCTGCGGGTCGGGGACCTCGTTCTCGTCCCAGCCGTGCTCCGCGAACTCCCGCCGCCTGCCCCGCCGTACGGCCTCCGCCAGCTCCGGGTCGGTGTGGTCGGTGAAGTACTGCCAGGGGGTGCCCGCCCCCCACTCCTCGCCCATGAAGAGCATCGGCACCGACGGCCCGGTCAGGACCAGGGTCGCCGCGCAGGCCAGCAGCCCGGGGGAGAGGGAGGCCGAGAGGCGGTCGCCCAGCGCTCGGTTCCCGATCTGGTCGTGGGTCTGCGCGTACCCGAGGAAGCGGTGGGCGGGGGTCCGCTCGCGGTCCACCGGACGCCCGTGCCGGCGCCCCCGGAACGCCGACCAGGTGCCGTCGTGGAAGAAGACATGGGTGAGGGTCTTCGCGAGCGCGGCCATCGGCGCCCGCGCGAAGTCCGCGTAGTAGCCCTGGGCCTCACCGGTCAGCGCCGTGTGCAGGGAGTGGTGGAAGTCGTCGTTCCACTGGGCGTGGACACCGAGCCCGCCGAGCCCCCGCGGGGTCGTCGTCCGCGGGTCGCCCTGGTCGGACTCGGCGATCAGGAAGTGCGGGCGGCCCTGCTCCCTCGCCAGCTCGTCGACGGCCGCCGACAGCTCCTCCAGGAAGGTCAGCGCCCGGGTGTCCGCGAGCGCGTGCACCGCGTCGAGCCGCAGCCCGTCGATCCGGTGGTCCCGCAGCCAGGCGAGCGCGCTGTCCCGGAAGTACGCGCGGACCTCGTCCGAGCCGGGCGCGTCCAGGTTCACCGCCGCGCCCCACGGCGTGTGGTGGGTCTCCGTGAAGTACGGCCCGAAGGAAGGGAGATGGTTGCCGTCAGGACCGAGGTGGTTGTGCACGACGTCCAGGACGACGCCCATGCCGAGGCCGTGCGCCGTGTCCACGAACCGCTTCAGCGCCTCCGGACCGCCGTACGGCTCGTGCACCGCCCACGGCGCCACCCCGTCGTAGCCCCAGCCCCACACCCCGGGGAACGGGCACAGCGGCATCAGCTCCACATGGGTGATGCCGAGGCCCGCGAGCTCCCCCAGGTGCGCGGCGGCCGCGTCCAGGGTGCCCTCGGGAGTGAAGGTGCCGACGTGCAGCTCGTACAGGACGGCGCCGCGGAGCCGCAGCTTCGGCGACTCGTTCCGCCAGACGTACGCCGAGTGGTCCACGACCGCGCTCAGCCCGTCGGGACCGTCGGGCTGCCGCCGGGAGCGCGGGTCGGGCAGCAGCGGCCCGCCGTCGAGCGCGAAGCCGTACCGGTCGCCGTCCTCGGCGGGGACGACGCCCGTCCACCAGCCTTCCCGCTCGGCGTCCCGCTCCAGGGGGTGCGAGGAGCCGTTCAGCTCCAGCGTCACCCGGTCACGGGCGTTCGGCGCCCACACCTCGAAGAGCACGGGGATCCCCTCGTCGACGGACCGGCCGCGGCACGGCCGGCTACCGCGACCATCCTGGCAGTCAGGACCCCGCCACGCCCGGTGTGTCCCACACGTAGTTGACGGCCCGCTCGAAGGTGACGTAGCCCGCCCGGGCGAACGCGGCCGCCATCGGGACGTTGCCCAGGTCCGTCGCCGCCCGGATCCGCGGGACGTCGACGGCGGCGAGGACGCGCGTGCCCTCCGCCAGGACGTCGTCGATGTAGCCGTGGCCGCGGTGGGCGGGCAGCACGCCGACGTACGCGATCGTGTGGTGGTAGTTGTTCCGCGCGGGCACGACGAAGCCGACCGGTTCGCCGGTCTCCGGGAGCTGCGCCACCCGCCACCACTCCCGCGGCGAGGCGTACCGCGCCAACTCCTCGTCGTAGTGCTGCTCCGCGGCCTCGCGGGCGGAGAGACCGGACGCCAGATCGGCTTGGCCGTGCGCGTCGAGCGTGCCCTCCATGACCGGGGTCATCAGCGCCACCAGGTCCTCACGGTCCCGCACCGGGCGGAACTTCAGCCGGCCCTTCGGCTCCGGCACGGGAGTGCCGGGGCGCCACTCCAGGCGCAGCCGCTCCACGAGCGGGCGGGCGCCCGCCGCCACCAGGACACCGAAGACGGACTCCAGGAGGGAGCGGGTCTCCGGCCGCTCGCGCCAGTCCGCCGGCATGAAGCGGCCGAACTCCGGGGGCTGCGTGCCCGCCGGGACGACGGCCGCGCTCGCGGTCTCCAGGAGCCGCAGGCCCACCTCGGCGCGCTCCGCCTCCGACAGCTCCGGGGCGAGGTCCAGGAAGTCGAGGACCTGCGGCGCCCCGCCGGCCGCGTTCGTCCACCAGGAGAGCCGGCCGAGGAGCCGGTCGCCGTCGAGGGCGACCCACATCCACCCGGGGACGCGGCGGCCGGTGGCGAGGTCGTCGGCGACCTCGTGGTCGAGCGAGTAGCTGAGGCGGAGGAACAGGTCGAGTTCCTCGGGCCCGGCGAGCGGACGTATGACGAGCCCGGGCACGAGAGCCGCGCTGTCGGTGGTGCTGGTGGTGCTGGTGGTGCTCGACGGAGACGTGGTCACGTCGTGTTTCTCCCTGGGGACGGGTGCGGTGGAGTCGGCAGACCGTAGCAGCGGACACCGCCGACGGGGTACGGAGTTTCCTCCGAGGGACCCTTCTGGACACTGCGGGCCCGTCGGAAGGACAATCGAGAGGTGACGACCCCTTTCGAGCTTCCGGCGAACACCCCTCGGCTGACCGACGCCGAGCGGGACCGCGCGCTGGTGCTGCTCCGTGAGGGCGCCGCCCAGGGCCGCCTCTCCCACGACACGTTCCTCTACCGCATGGAGCGCGCGCTCCAGGCCCGGCGCCCCGACGAACTCGCCCTGCTCACCGCCGACCTGAGGACCGAGGGCACCTGGACCCGCCGGGCGGTGGGCGCGGTCGAGCGGATGTCGGCGTTCACCGCCCGGCTGGGACGCGCCTGGTCCGCGGAGCGCCTGCCGAAGCTGCTGCTCCCGCTGCCCGGCCCGCACCCGCTGCGCATCGGCCGCGACCCGGTCAACGGCCTCCGCCTCAGCCACGAGACGACCTCCCGGCTGCACGCCGAACTGTCCCTGCAGAGCGGCATGTGGATCCTCCGCGACCTCGGCTCGACGAACGGCACCACCGTCAACGGACGACGGGTCACGGGCGCGGTGGTCGTCCGCTCCGGCGACGTGGTCGGCTTCGGCCAGATGTCCTTCCGCCTCTCGCACGGCTAGTCGCCGTCACCGCCCCTTCTTCACCCGTTCGGCGGTATGCGGCGGGCGGTGGGGCGCGGCCGGTGGTGGGCTGGAGGGACGCGCGCCACCGTCTTCGGCCGCGGCACCCACCGCCGAACGACAGGGGGCGCGATGAGCCACGACCAGCACCGCGAGCCGGGCCGGGGCACCGGGAACGACCTGCCGGAGGCACCGCCCGCGGACCCCTGGACCCGGCTGCCGTCCATGGCACCGGCGACGCCCCCGGCCGACGGCCGCGCGACCACGGGACGCCCGGGCGGCGTGCTCCGGACCGGCCCCGCGTCCCTGCCCGGGCGGGTGCCCACCGCGCACCGCACCGGCGGCCCGCGCGGCGCCGGAGTCGTCGCACCGAGCCCCCTCGACCCCGGCGCCTCACGGGACCCGCACGCGATCCACCGGACCCTGCGCGAGCAGTTCCCGCTCACGTACGACCCGCTCCTGCGGGCCTGGGTCCTCAGCCGGTACGCGGACGTGGCCACCGCCCTGACCGACAGCCGGTTCACGCACGGGCACCGCCCCGGCGACCCGCCCTGCGCGCGGGCCCACGTCGACGTCGACGTGGCGGCCCTGCGCGCGGTCACCGAGCGGACGGCGTACGTCCTGGCCCGCCGGATCGCCGAGCGGCCGCAGGCCGACCTGGTCGCCGAGTTCTGCCACTGGCTGCCCGCCGGGACCGTCGCCGCCGCCGTCGGGGTGCCCTACCGCGACATGATGCGGCTCGTCCGCGGCCGGGCCGCGGGCGCCCTCGCGGGCGAGTGCGGCGGGCAGATCGCCGTACGGGAGAAGGCCCTCGCCTCCTTCCTCGGCAACGTCCTGTCGGACCCGGACCAGGTCGCCGCCCTCCGCGACGCCCCCGCCGGACTCGTGGGCAAGGCCTGGGCCGAGTCCCTGCGCCGCGATCCGCCCGTGCAGATCGCTGTGCGCCGCACCTCCGCCGAGGTCGCGGTCGGCGGCGGCACCGTCCCGGCGGGCGCCCCCGTCGCCCTGTTGGTCGGCTCGGCCGGCCGCGACCCGGAGCGCTTCCGCGAGCCCGACCGGTTCGATCCGTTCCGCGACGACCCGGGCCAACTCACCTACGGCAGCGGCTTCTGCCCGGCCGTGATCCTGGCCGGCCTGGAGGCCGAGTACGCCCTGCGGGCACTGTTCACGGCGATGCCGCGGCTCCGGCTCGCCGACGGCTTCCGCCCGGTGTGGACCGGGCTCATCACCCGGGCGCCGCGGAGCCTGATCGTCCGTCCGGGCGGCTGAACCGCGCCCCCGACCGCTGTTAGGGTGACGTGCGCTCGTCAAGGAGCGCCCATTTCAGTACCACTTTCAACGGGGATTCACACGTGAAGAAGCGTCATGTTCGAGCGATCGCCGTCTTCGGCATCGCGGTCGTCGCCCTGACCGGTGCTCGCGGCTCGCACGGCGGCGGCTGCGGCGGCAGCAGCTCCAGCGGTTCCAGCAGCAGCAACCACAACAGCGACAACGACAGCACCTCCGGTGGCACCTCCGGCGGTTCCGTCTCCGGCGGCTCCAGCAGCGCCGACAAGGCGATCCGCGACGTGACCATCAACGACTGCACCTACGACGCGGCGACCAAGAACCTCGTCGCCCGGGTCACCGTCAAGAACGACAACGCCCTCGACTACGACTACAGCGTCACCGTGAGGTTCAAGGGCGACGCGGGCGGCACCGCGGTCCCGGCGACCGCGACGAAGACCGCCGTCGCGGTCGCCTCCGGCGCCTCCCAGAGCGCCGAGCTGACCACGGCCTACCCGGGCTCCGGCGACGGTTCCGAGTACACCAAGTGCGAGGTCTCGCGAGCCTCCCGCTCCTGATCGTCGTCTTCGGGCGAGGGCCCCCGGGACACTCCCCGGGGCCCTCGGCCGCGTCCGCGCGCCTCAGTCGCGCACGCGCGCCAGCAGTGCCACGGGCCGCTCCGCGAACAGCTCCGCCAGCTTCAGCTCCGTCGCCGGACCGCCGATGAACTCCCGTACCCCGTCCAGGGTGTCGGCCCACCGGCCCTCCGGGAGGACCAGCTCCGTGTCCTGCCAGCCGCCCGCCTCCGCGAGGCGCAGCGGCAGCCGGGTCACCGCCGTGATCACCTCGTCCGACCGGCCGAAGGCCAGGCAGTGGGCCGCCGCGGGCCCCTCGGCCGCCAGCGGGGCGTACCCGTCGCGGGTCCCGAAGGCCGCGGGACGCTCACGGCGCAGCCGCAGCGCCGCCCGTACCAGGGCCGTGTGGTCGTCGTCCGCGCCGACGGCGAACGGCGCCCGGTTGTCCGGATCGACCAGCGCCCGGTACTCGCGCTCCGTGTTCTGGTACAGCTCCGGCACCCCCGGCATCGTCAGCTGGACGAGCAGCGCGCCCAGCGCGTGCGCCCGGATGTGCGGCTCCAGCGCGAAGGCCGCCTCCGAGGCCGCCCGCAGCGGGATGCGCCCCGGACCGGCCGCCGCGAACTCCTCCACCGCCCGCTCGTACTCCGCGTCCGGCTCCGTCCAGCTGGTCCGGAGGCCCGCCTCCCGCACGGACTTGAGGATCGCGGGCCCGAGCCGGTCCGCGTCCGGCGCGCCGAAGCCGAAGGCGGTCTGCCACGCCGTCCAGGCCACGTGCGGGTCCGGCGCCGGCACCCCCGCGACCTCGCCCAGCAGGTCCGCCCACACCTGGGGGCACTGCGAGAGGACCGCGATCGCCGCGCGGACGTCCGCGCTGCGCTTGGTGTCGTGGGTGGACAGCACGGTGCCGGTGCCCGGCCAGTCCCGCGAGATCCGCCCGCAGTACGCGTGGAACTCCTCCACCGACACCGCCGGGCGCCCCGCGTCGCCGCCCACCTCGTTCGCCGAGAGCAGCGGGGTGTACCGGTAGAAGGCCGTGTCCTCCACGGACTTGGCCCGCAGCGCCGAGGAGGTCTGGGCGAACCGGGCCCGGAAGGCCCGGTGTTCGGGCCCGTCGCCGAGCGTCCCGAGCGCCAGGGCCCGTACGACGTCGACCGCCGCGGCCTCCTCCGGCACCGCGAACGCCGCCTTCGCGCCCCGCGCCGCCTCCGGGGTCAGCACCTCCTCACCGCCGGTGCGGTACGGCCGGTACACCGGCATCCGGACCAGGAGCTCGCGGACGGCCGTGCGCAGTGCCCAGGGCGCGTGGTCCCGCAGGGCGGGGTCGGCGGCGCAGACCCGCTCCGCGATCCGGGTCAGGACGGCGGTCTCGGCGGCCAGGTCGTGGCCCACCACCTCGTACGCGGCCCGCCGCTCGGTCGCCTCCCAGCGGCCGCCCCGGTCCCCGGCCCGGGACACCGACTCCCGGTACAGGTCGGCCAGTTCGTCCGCACCGACCGGATCGGTGAACACCCCGTCGACGTGTCGCAGGGCGTCGTACCCGGTGGTGCCGGCCACCGGCCAGCCGGCGGGCAGCACCTCCGGGCCGGTGAGGATCTTCTCGACCACCGTCCAGCAGCGCCCGCCGGTGGCCGCGGAGAGCCGCTCCAGATAGCCCTGCGGGTCGGCCAGACCGTCCGGGTGGTCGATCCGCAGCCCCTGGATCACCCCGTCCCCGACCAGCTCGACGATCTTCGCGTGGGTCGCCGTGAACACCTCGGGGTCCTCCACCCGTACCCCGATCAGCTCCGAGATCGTGAAGAACCGGCGGTAGTTGAGTTCGGTGCGGGCCAGCCGCCACCAGGCGAGCCGGTACCACTGGGCGTCCAGCAGTTCGTCGAGCGGCAGCCCCTCCGTGCCCGGCCGCAGCGGGAAGTCCTGGCCGTCCAGCCGCAGCGAGCCGTCCACCACCTCCAGCCGGTCCCGCACCTCGGGGAGCCGCGCGGGCAGTACCGGCAGCAGCAGCCGGCCGTCCCCCGCGGAGCGGTCGACGTCGAACCAGCGGGCGTACGGCGAGTCGGGACCGTCGCGGAGCACGGCCCGCAGCGCGTGGTTGTGCCGGGCGGAGGCCGCCATGTGGTTGGGCACCAGGTCGACGACGAGGCCGAGACCGTGCGACGCGGCCGTCGCGGCGAGGGACCGCAGCCCCTCCTCGCCGCCCAGCTCGGCGCGCACGGACCGGTGGTCCGTGACGTCGTACCCGTGGGTCGAGCCGGGGACGGCCTCCAGGACCGGGGAGAGGTGGAGGTGGGAGATCCCGAGGGCCGCGAGGTGCGGAGCGGCCCGCTCGGCCGCCGAGAACGGGAAGTCCGGCTGGAGCTGGAGCCGGTAGGTGGCGGTGGGGAACGCGGGAAGGGGCGGGACGGAGCCGGACGGGAGGGAGGTCATGCGAACGTACGTACCCCGCCGGAGGCCTTCTGTGTCATCGCCTCATGCACCCGTTCGTGTACATCGCGTTACGTTCGCCCGATGCTCCGGATGTATCGCGACACCCTCTCCCTGCTCGGCCCCGCGCTGCCGGTCCTCTCCTTCCTCGGCCGGCTGCCCACCGCGATGTGCCAGCTGGGCAGTCTGCTCCTCGTCGCCGAGACGAGTGGCTCCCTCGCCACGGCCGGGCTGGCCGGCGGCGCGCTCGCGGCCGGACAGACCCTCGGAGGGCCCGTCGTCGGACGGCTCAGCGACCGGCACGGCCAGCGCGGGACCGTCCTCGCGGCCTCCCTCGCCAACGCGGTCGCCGTCACCGCCCTGGTCCTGGCCGCGCTCGCGCACGCCCCGACCGGCTGGCTGATGGTCCTCGGCGCGCTCGCCGGGGCGACCGTCCCCCAGGTGGGGCCGCTCGCCCGGACCCGGTCGGTGGCCCTCGCCCGCCGCTCCGGCGCCGACGACCGGACCGTGGGCACCGTGCTCTCCTTCGAGGGCACCCTCGACGAGGTGTCCTTCGTCCTCGGCCCGGCGTTCGTCGGCCTCGCCGCCGCCCTCGCCCATCCGGCCGCCGCGCTGCTCCTCGCGGCCCTCCTGCTCGCGGTCTTCGGCACCGCCTTCGCCCTCCACCCCTCGGCGCGGGCCACCCGTCCGGAGCCGTCGGCGACCACCCGTACGGGCGCCGCCGAACGGACGCGGCTGCCGGGATCCGCGTACGCCCTGCGCGGCGCGATGGTCCTCCAGGGCGCCATGTTCGGCGCCTCACAGGCCGGCATCACCGCCCTCACCGAGCAGCTCGGCGCGCCCGCCCAGGCCGGGCTCGTCTACGCGGCGATGGGGGTGATGAGCGCCGCCGTCGGCCTCTCCATGGCGGCCGTGCCCGACCGGATCGGGCTCGTGACCCGCTGGCGCGCGGCGACCGCGGCGCTCGTCGTGCTCTCCGTGCCGCTGCTGTTCGTCGGCTCGCTCGGCGCCCTGTACGCCGTCGTGGTCGTCCTGGGCGCCGCCTACGCCCCGCACCTGATCACCGTCTTCGGGCTCACCGAGCGGACCGTGCCGGCCGCCCGGCTCGCCGAGTCCATGGCCTTCCTCACCAGCGGGATCGTGGCGGGGCAGGCCCTCGCGCTGGCCGTCTCGGGCCGGCTCGCCGAAGGCCACGGCGCCCCCGCCGCCTTCGCGGTGGCGGTGGGGGCGGCCGCGGCCTGCGCGCTGCTGTCCTGGACGGTCCGGGCGGCGGCGACCCGTCCCGTACGGGACCTCAGGCCGGCCGGCGCAGAACGGTCAGGCTGAGCGGGGCGAGGGTCACCCGCTCACCGCCCGCGAGCTCCGGACCCTCCTGCGGCGGCATGCCCTCCGGGTCGGAGGTGTCCACCACCGTGCGCCAGCGGGTCCCGTGGCTGTCCGGCACGGCGAACTCCAACTCCTTCGACGAGGCGTTGAACATCAACAGGAAGGAGTCGTCGGCGATCCGCTCGCCCTGGGTGCCCGGCTCCGAGATGGCGTTCCCGTTCAGGAAGACGGTCAGCGCCTGCGCGTGCGCCGCCTGCCAGTCGCGGGACGTCATCTCCTCGCCCTCCGGCGTGAACCAGGCGATGTCGGTGAGCTCGTCGTGGGTGCCCTCCACCGGCCGGCCGTGGAAGAAGCGGCGGCGGCGGAAGACCGGGTGCTCCCGGCGCAGCCGCACCATCGCCCGGGTGAAACGGAGCAGCGTCGCCTCCGCCTCGCTGTTCTCCTTCGGCCAGCGCACCCAGGACACCTCGTTGTCCTGGCAGTACGCGTTGTTGTTGCCGCCCTGGGTGCGCCCGAACTCGTCGCCGTGGCTGAGCATCGGCACGCCCTGCGAGAGCATCAGGGTGGCCAGGAAGTTGCGCATCTGACGGGCGCGCAACTCCGCGATGCCGACGTCCTCGCTGTCGCCCTCGGCCCCGCAGTTCCAGGACCGGTTGTGGCTCTCGCCGTCCCGGTTGCCCTCGCCGTTCGCCTCGTTGTGCTTGTCGTTGTACGAGACGAGGTCGCGGAGCGTGAAGCCGTCGTGGCAGGTCACGAAGTTGACCGAGGCCAGCGGCCGCCTCCCGTCGTCCTGGTAGAGGTCGGAGGACCCGGTCAGCCGGGAGGCGAACTCGGCGAGGGTGCGCGGCTCGCCCCGCCACAGGTCCCGCACGCAGTCCCGGTACTTGCCGTTCCACTCGGTCCACAGCGGCGGGAAGTTGCCCACCTGGTAGCCGCCCTCGCCGACGTCCCAGGGCTCGGCGATCAGCTTCACCTGGCTGACCACCGGGTCCTGCTGCACGAGGTCGAAGAACGAGGACAGCCGGTCCACCTCGTGGAACTGCCGGGCCAGGGTGGCCGCCAGGTCGAAGCGGAAGCCGTCCACGTGCATCTCGGTCACCCAGTACCGCAGGCTGTCCATGATCAGCTGGAGCACGTGCGGGGAGCGCATCAGCAGCGAGTTCCCGGTGCCCGTGGTGTCCATGTAGTAGCGGGGGTCGTCCGCGAGCCGGTAGTACGAGGGGTTGTCCAGGCCCCGCATGGAGAGCGTGGGACCCAGGTGGTTGCCCTCCGCGGTGTGGTTGTACACCACGTCGAGGATGACCTCGATGCCCGCCTGGTGCAGGGCGCGTACCGCCGACTTGAACTCCAGGACCTGCTGGCCCCGGTCGCCCCAGGACGCGTAGGCGTTGTGCGGGGCGAAGAACCCGATCGTGTTGTAGCCCCAGTAGTTGGCGAGCCCCGCGTCCACGAGCCGGTGGTCGTTCACGAACTGGTGGACGGGCATCAGTTCGAGCGCCGTCACCCCCAGCTCCTTGAGGTGCCCGATCACCGACGGGTGCGCGAGTCCCGCGTACGTCCCGCGCAGCTCCTCCGGGAGGTCCGGGTGGAGCATCGTCAGGCCCTTCACATGGGCCTCGTAGATCACCGTGTGGTGGTACTCGGTCCGCGGCCGCCGGTCGTCGCCCCAGTCGAAGTACGGGTTGACCACGACCGAGGCCATCGTGTGCGGCCCCGAGTCCAGGTCGTTGCGCGCGTCCGGCTTCCCGAAGTGGTACCCGTACACCGCCTCGCCCCAGTCGACCCGCCCCGACACCGCGCGCGCGTAGGGGTCGAGCAGCAGCTTCGCCGCGTTGCAGCGCAGCCCCTGCTCCGGCGCGTACGGGCCGTGCACACGGAACCCGTACCGCTGGCCGGGCATCACGCCCGGCAGATAGGCATGCCGCACGAACGCGTCGGTCTCGCGGAGCTCCACCGCCGTCTCCGAGCCGTCGTCATGGAGCAGACACAGCTCGATCCTGTGGGCGGCCTCCGAGAAGACCGCGAAGTTGGTTCCCGCACCGTCATAGGTGGCGCCCAAGGGGTACGCCTGTCCCGGCCAGACCTGCATGGATATGACTCTTCCTCATCAGTCCGGGGTCCTGTGGACGTTCTTCGGCCGAATCCTGCCCGAAAGAGGCGCAACCTCCTAGGACTTCGCCCCGTCCTACCGGGTGACCGCGGTCCTGGAGGGGGAATGAGGGGGAAGTGTGTACGAAATAGCACGCCGCCACTTGGGGAAGGTGGTGGCCGGGGCGGCCATGGCGGTGACGGGGACCGCGGTCGCGGTCGCCGTCGGAATGCCGGGCGTCTCCGCGGGACAGGACACGCCCCGGCCGGCCGGAGCCGCCGCGCCGGGCGGCGCGGCGGACCTCGGGGGAGCCGGAGCGGCTGACGGCGCCGGAGCCGCCGGGACGGGGGCCGGGGGGCAGGCGCAGGGCGCCGTGCCGCCCGCGACGGTGGCCCCCGCGGCCGCCGAGGGGAAGAAGGGCGTGGGCAGCGACCCGCTCACCGACGACGAGCTCGCCCGCGCCGAGGCGCTCGCGCTGACCCCGCCGGGCGCCTCCGCCCAGCGGGACGTCGAGGGCGGCCGGGGACCCCAGCACCTGGGCACCGGCCTCGCCGACCCCCGGCCGGGGGACGGCACGCGCCGCGCCGAGGTCCGGCTCTACGACTACGGGCGCGACGAACTCATCACCCGGACCGTCAACCTCGCCACCGGCACGGTCGAGACGTCGGCCGCGCAGCGCGGGGTCCAGCCCTCCGCCCATCCCGAGGAACTGCGCGAGGCCCTCGGACTGATCCTCGCGAGCCCCCTCGGCAAGGGCGTCAAGGAGGACTACCGGGACGCCACCGGCAAGGAACTCGCCTCCACCGCCCAGCTGTGGTTCAACGGCGACGTCTACCGGCCCTACCGCGAGGCGAACGTGCCCGCTCCGCTGAGCCGTTGCGGCGAGCACCGGTGCGTACGGCTCGTCACCAAGGTCCTGAACGGGGCCTGGATCGACACCCGCGACCTGATCGTCGACCTCTCCGCGAGGACCGTCACCCGCGTCGGCTGACCACCGCCGCCGGTCCTCTCCCGCCGCCCCCCGCGGACGGCGGGCCGATCTCCGTACGAGGGAGTACGTCCCCATGCCCACCCCGCTCAGCCCGCCCGACCCGCGCGGCCGGCGCCCCGGGTCCCGGGGCGCCGGCCGCGCGGGTCGGGCGGGCTGAGCGGGGTGGGCATGGGGACGTACTCCCTCGTAC
>NZ_RDBH01000113.1:319624-347867 GCF_008042145.1 Streptomyces sp. adm13(2018) | reverse complement strand
GCCCCACGCGCACCCCCGCGGTGCCGCTGCCGTCCCCGACGCGCACGCCCGTCGTCCCCGAGGCCGCCTGCTCCGACGCCTACCGCATCACCCAGAAGCTCGACGGCGGCGCCACCTGGCGCATGTGCTGGCGCTACGACACCGACGCCGGACTCACCCTCGACAAGGTGACGTACCAGCCGCCCGGCGCGGCCGCCCCGATCAAGGTCCTCGCCAGCGCCCGGCTCGCCCAGATCCACGTGCCCTACGACGACGGCGGCGCCGAGTACGACGACCTCACCGGCGCCGGCTTCGGGTGGGGCCTCCAGAACCTCAAGCCCGCCGAGTGCCCGGGCGGCACCCTCACCACCGTCAAGGTCCCCGAGGTCGGCCAGGTCACCGGACTGTGCACCACCACCCGGGCGCGCGGCCACGCCTACCGGATGGCCAGCGAAAACGGCGGCAAGGTCTACCAGGCCCAGGCGAAGGACCTCCTCGTCTACACGGTGAACAAGGTCGGCTGGTACGAGTACATTTCCGAATGGCGCTTCTCCGCGGACGGCACCATCGGCGCCAACGTCGGCGCCACCGGCAGCCTCTCGCCGGTCGACTACAACGCCACCGACGGCCGCGGCTGGCCCATCGGCAAGGGCGCCCGCTCCTACGCCACCAGCCACGCCCACAACGTCTTCTGGAAGCTCGACTTCGGCCTCGACGGCTCCACCAACGACCGCGTCGAGCAGTTCGACTCCACCGTCACCGCGCCCGCCCCGGGCGGCGGCGGGCCCACCGTGAAGACCGTGCGCACCCCGGTCACCAAGGAACTCGCCGGGGACGCGAAGAACATGCGCTGGTGGCGGGTGGTCAGCGGCACCGGCAAGAACGCCGACGGCCACGCCCGCTCCTACGAGATCGTGCCCGGCCACACCGACACCCACGCGGGACGCGGCTTCACCAAGCACGACGTGTACTTCACGCAGGCCCGCGCCTGCGAGAAGTTCGCCAGCGACAACATCGGCGGCTGCCCGCCCAACGCCGGTGACAGCGTGGACAAGTGGGTCAACGGCGAGACCCTGACCAAGCCGACCGTCTGGGTCAACATCGGGTTCCACCACGTCGCCCGGGACGAGGACCAGCAGCCCATGCCGGTGCACTGGCAGGGCTTCCAGCTCGCCCCCCGGGACGTAACCGCTATGAATCCGCTCACTCCGCCCGAACTCGCCTCCCAGAACGGACAACCCGATCTGGGGAGTTGAGCAAGCAGCCTGACGATCCTGCTGCACCGCCTCCCGCTCCCGGAGTACCCTTCCTTGATCGTTGTCGGACCGGTCGACACGGGCGTCCAGGAGCAGAAGGCGGTGCGCGGGTGAGCTCGGGAGGTCTGGAGCTGCCCCCAGGGGATCCGGGTCAGGAGAAGGGCCCCGCCGGTCCCGCCGAGGCCCCGCCCGGCGCCGTCGCGCCGCCGGGAGCCGTGCCGCCCGGCACGGTCACCGTGGCCCGCCCGGTGGAGATCGGGGCCGAACTCGACTGGGACGCCGAGGCCTGGAGCGAGGTCCGCACCCGCGCCCAGCGCGCCGGACGGGCCTACATCTGGCTCAATCTCGTCGAGCAGCGGCTGCGCGCCGTGGTCGCCGCCGTCCTGCGGCCCGTGTACGAGCCCGTGCACGGCGAGGACTGGGTGGTCGCCGCGGCCGGCCCGGCGGGCCAGGAGTGGGTCCAGCGGGCGGTCGCCGTGCGCGAGGTGTCCCGCCGCAAGGGCTACCTCCTCGACCCGGCCGACGACAACGTCCTCAGCTTCCTCACCCTGCCCCAGCTGCGCGAGCTGATGGTGCAGCACTGGCCCTGCTTCGAGCCGTACTTCGACGACCGGCGCGAGGTCGAGCTCGCCCTGGACGAGCTGGAGGTCACGCGGAACGTGGTCTCCCGCAACCGGGCCCTCTCGCTGACCGTCCTCGCCCAGTCCGAACGGGCCTCGGCCCGCATCCTGGAGATCCTCGGCGGCGGCGCCGGGGTGCCCTCCGCCGACCGGCTGCCCGTCGACGCGGTCGAGGACCTCGTCGGGGACCGGTACGCCGACGTGGTCTCCGTCCACCCCGACCGGGTCAGGCTCCAGCGGCAGCTGCCTGCCGAGGACCTCTTCGGCGGGGCGCGGCGCCTCGACGCCACCGGCATAGGCCTGAACCTCCTCGTGCAGAACTTCTCCGGCCGACGCATGGTCCGGCTCGCCGAGTCCGGCTGCCGCACCCGGCTCCTCTTCCTCAACCCGGCGAGCAGCGCGGTCAAACGGCGCGAGCGGGAACTCGGCCTGAAGAAGGGCGAGCTGAGCCGCTCGGTCGAGATGAACATCCTGCACATGCGCCGGGTCCGCTCCAAGCTCCGCGACCCGGGCGCCTTCCAGATCCACGTCTTCGACGAGACGCCCCGCTTCACCGCCTACCTGGTCGACGGCGACGGACCCGACGGGGTCGGGGTCGTGCAGTCCTATCTGCGCCGGGCCCGGGGCATGGAGGCGCCGGTCCTCGTCCTGCGCGGCGGCGGGCGGAACGTGGTGCGTCACGGGCAGGGCATGCGTGACGGCGATCACGGACTTTTCGAGACATACCGGGAGGAGTTCGAGTCCGTCTGGCTCGATTCCCGGCCTGTTTCCTGACCCGACGACGGGGGAGGCGGAGGGCGTTGTCAGTGGTGCGTGCGAGGGTGGCTAGCACCACGGGGGAGATCACGTAAGGAGGACCCGATGGCTTGGCACGGCGAGACGCTGGTCGGCTTCGACCTGGAGACGACCGGCACCGAACCGCTGGAGGCACGGATCGTGACGGCCTCGATCATCGAGGTCGACGGCGGGGGACACATCGCACGGCGGCGGGACTGGCTCGCCGACCCGGGCATCCGCATCCCGGAGCAGGCCTCCGCGATCCACGGCATCAGCACCGAGCGCGCGGCCGCCGAGGGCCGCCCGGCGCGCGAGGTCGCCGACGAGATCGCCACCGCCCTCGCCGCCTACTGGGAGGACGGCGTCCCGGTCGTCGCGTACAACGCCTCCTTCGACCTCACGCTGCTCTCGGCCGAACTGCGCCGGCACGGACTGCCCTCGCTCAGCGAGCGCCTCGGCGGCGTCCCCATCGGACCCGTCGTCGACCCCTACACCATCGACCGCGCCGTCGACCGCTACCGGCGCGGCAAGCGGAACCTGGAAGCGGTCTGCGGGGAGTACGGGGTGGTCCTCGAAGCCGCCCACCAGGCCGCCGCCGACGCGCTCGCCGCCGTCCGGGTCGCCGTCGCGATAGCCGAGCGGCACCGCCAGGTCGCCGAACTTGACCCGGCCGAACTCCACGAGCGCCAGATCGGCTGGTACCGCGCCTGGGCCGAGAACTTCCAGGCCTTCCTGCGCCGCAAGGGCGACGAGCAGGCCGTCGTCGAATCCAGCTGGCCCCTGCGCGAGGCCGTCGCCGTCGCCGGCTAGCCGTTCCCGTCCGACCGCCCGACCGGTCCGGCATGCCAGGCCCGTCACGTCAGAACGGGTACCAGCGGACCTCGGGATCGCCGTCCCGCAGCGAGGCCACCCGCCGCTCGAACTCGGCCAGCGCCTTCGGGTTCGTCGGCGCGTGCTGCGCCACCCACGCACAGCTCGCGGTCTCCCGCGCCCCGCGCAGCACCGCGCACCCCTCCCACTCCCGCACGTCCCAGCCGTACGCCCCGGTGAACGCCTCGTAGGCCGCCGGGTCCAGACCGTACCGGTCACGGGACAGGGCGAGCACCACCAGATCGTGCTCGCGCAGATCCGAGGAGAAGGTCTCCAGGTCCACCAGGACCGGGCCGTCGGGGCCGACATGGACGTTCCGGGGGAGGGCGTCGCCGTGGATCGGACCCGGCGCCAGACGCGGCGTCAGCGCCGCCGCCGCCGGGGCGAAAGCGTCCCGCCGCTCCCGGAGGAACGCCGCGTCCGCCGGATCGATCGCGTCCCCCGCGAGCCGCAGCCACCGCTCGACCCCGCCCAGCAGCTCACGGCGCGGCAGCGTGAACCCGCCGGGCTCCGGCAGGGCGTGGACCCGCCGCAGCAGCGGCGCCAGATCACGGGGCTCCGCGGGCCGCACGGCATCGGGCAGCCGGTGCCACAGGGTCACCGGATGCCCCTCCACCAGCCGCGGCCGCTCCTCCGCGGCCCGCACCGCCGGGATGTCCGCCCCGGCCAGCCAGCCGGCCAGCGCCATCTCCCGCTCCGCCCGCTCCCACAGCTCCGCGTCCCGGCCCACCTTCACGACCAGCCCGCCCACGGCGAAGACCGCGTTCTCCCCCAGGGCCAGCAGCCGCGCCTCCGCCACCGGCAGCCCCGCGGCGGCCAGGATCTCCCGCGCCCGCGCCTCGTCCATCGACCTCTCCCGTACCCGTGCGGTCGCGGTCCGTACGACGGCGACCCGTGTGATTGCGCCAAAGTGTCCCATCCGCGCTGCTCACCGCGGAGATCGCCTTGACGGTCCCCGGCACCGTCAGGACCATGGCGGGATTCCCGCGGCGCCCGCCGGGGGCGGGCGGACGGGGGTCAGACCGGTGAGCGCACTGACCGCGACGAAGCGGCCCGGCCGGACGCGCCCCCCGCGCGGCGCCCGCGACGGACGCCCGCGCGGCCCCGACCTCGGCGCCTGGTTCCTGGTGCTCCCCGCCCTGCTGCCGATCCTCGTCCTCAGCGTCGGCCCCCTGCTCTACGGCATCGCGCTCGCCTTCACGGACGCCCAGTCGGGCCGCACCACGGCCACCGGCTGGGTGGGCACGCTCAACTTCCAGGACCTGCTGCACGACACCCTCTTCTGGGACTCGTTCCGCATCGGCGCGGTCTGGGCCGTCGGCGTCACCGTCCCCCAGTTCCTCCTCGCCCTCGGCCTCGCGCTCCTGCTCGACCAGAAACTCCGCCTCCGCTGGCTCGCGCGCGCTCTCGCCATCGTCCCCTGGGCCATGCCGGAGGTCGTCGTCGGCATCATGTGGCGGCTCGTCTACAACCCCGACGCCGGCATCCTCAACGAGACCGTCCGGAACCTCGGCCTCGGCGACGGCCGCGACTGGCTCTCCGGACTCGCCACCGCCCTCCCCGCCGTCATCGTCGTCGGCGTCTGGGCGGGCATGCCGCAGACCACCGTCGCCCTCCTCGCCGGACTCCAGAACACCCCGCGGGAACTCCACGAGGCCGCCGCCCTCGACGGAGCCGGGGCCTGGCGCCGCTTCCGCACCGTCACCTGGCCCGCCCTCCGGCCGGTCGCCCTCGCCATCACCGCCCTCAACCTCATCTGGAACTTCAACTCCTTCGCCCTGGTCTACGTGCTGACCAGCGGCGGACCGGGCGGCCGCACCCGGCTCCCCATGCTCTTCGCCTACGAAGAGGCCTTTCGCTACGGACAGTTCGGCTACGCCGCCGCGATGGGCTGCGTGATGGTCGCCGCCGTCTCGGTGCTCGTCGCCCTCTCCCTCGTACGACGGCTGAAAGGGGACCAGGACCGGTGAGCGCCTTCCGGACGAGCAGAGCCGCGCGGGCCGGCCAGTACGCGGCCCTCCTCGCGTATCTCGTCTTCCTCGCCTTCCCCTTCCTCTGGCTGGTCTCCACCGCCTTCAAGCCCGCCCCCGAACTCGCCTCGCTGCACCCCACCTGGATCCCGAAGGACCCCACCCTCGGCAACTTCCGGCAGGCCTTCGACGAGCAGCCGCTGCTCAGGGCCGCCGGGAACAGCCTGGTCGCCGCGGTCGCCGCCGCCGTCATCGCGGTGGCCGTCGCGACCCCGCTGGCCTACGTGACGGCCCGCCACCGGGGCAGGCTCGCCTCGGCCGCGACCGGCTGGGTGGTGATCAGCCAGGCCTTCCCGTTCGTCCTCGTGATCATCCCGCTCTTCCTGATCCTGAAGAACCTGCACCT
Organism: Streptomyces sp. adm13(2018); assembly: GCF_008042145.1. GTDB lineage: Bacteria > Actinomycetota > Actinomycetes > Streptomycetales > Streptomycetaceae > Streptomyces. Next base: position 341,989 of record NZ_RDBH01000113.1, on the reverse strand, counting down.
GGTGAACAGCGTCCTCGGCCTCGTCCTGGTCTACGTGGTCTGGTCGCTGCCCTTCGCCCTGTGGATGCTGACCGGCTACGTCCGGGCCGTCCCCGCCGAACTGGAGGAGGCCGCCGCGGTCGACGGCGCGGGCCGGCTCCGCACCCTGGTCTCGGTCACCGGCCCGCTGCTCGCCCCCGGCGTCGTCGCCACGGCCCTCTTCGCCTTCGTCACCGCCTGGAACGAGTTCTTCTTCGCGCTCGTCCTGCTCAAGTCCCCCGAGAAGCAGACCCTGCCGGTCGTCCTCACCCACTTCCTCGGCGCCGAGGGCGTCGCCGACCTGGGCCCGCTGGCGGCCGCGGCCTTCCTCGCCACCCTGCCCTCCCTCGTCGTCTTCGGCCTCCTCCAGCGGCGGATCACCGGCGGCACCCTGGCCGGGGCGGTGAAGTCATGAGACGACGGACCCTCGCCCTCGCCGCCGCCCTCGCCCTGCTCCTCACCGGCTGCACCGCCGGGGACGACACCTCCGGCGACGGGGTCGTAAGGCTCCGCTTCCAGTCCCTCGCCTGGCAGAAGGAGTCCGTCGACGCCAACCGCGAGCTGGTCCGGGAGTGGAACGCCGCCCACCCCGACGTACAGATCGAGTACGTCCAGGGCAGCTGGGACTCCGTCCACGACCAGCTCCTCACCTCCTTCGAGGGCGGCGAGGCGCCCGACATCATCCACGACGCCTCCGACGACCTCGCGGACTTCGCCTACGGCGGCGACCTCGCCGACCTCCGCCCGCTGCTGTCCGAGCGGCTCCGCGCCGACATCCCCGCCCGCGGCTGGCAGACCACCACCTTCGGCGAGGGGGTCTACGGCGTGCCGTTCCTCCAGGAGCCACGGGTGATCATCGCCAACCGGACGATCCTGGAAGCCGCCGGCGTCCGCCTCCCCACCCCGGCGCACCCCTGGACCTGGCCCGAGTTCCGCCGGATCACCCAGGACCTCACCCGCACCATGGGCCCCGGCCGGCACGCCGTCGCCTGGCCGCTCAAGGAGCCCGTCTCCGTCAGCCTCAACCTGGGACTCTCCGCCGGCGGGCAGCTCTTCCACCGGGCCGCGGACGGCCGGGTGACCGTCCGCTTCACCGAGGCCGACGCCGTCGTCCCCGGCACCATCCACGACCAGGTCGTCACCGACCGCACCGCCCCGCGCACCACGCTCGGCAGCGGCGGCTCCGACACGCTCCCCGGCTTCTTCGCCGGGAAGTACGCCATGGTCCCGCTCGGGTTCGCCTACCGGCAGCAGATCGCCCAGCAGGCCCCCGCGGGATTCGCGTGGACGGTCCTGCCCGCCCCCGCCGGCGACGCCGGGCTCACCCAGGGCGTCTCCCCGCAGACCCTGTCCATCGCCGAGGACAGCCCGCACAAGAAGGAGGCGGCCGCGTTCCTCGACTTCTTCCTCCGCCCGGAGAACATGGTGCGGCTCGCCCGCGGCGACTGGATGCTGCCCACCGGAACGACCGCACTCGCCGACCCCTCGCTGCGCACGGCCCGGGACGGCTGGGCCACCGGGACCGCCCTGGCCGAACGGCTGCGGCCGGCCCCCGCGCAGTCGGTGCGCGGCTACCCGGAGTGGAAGGACAAGGTCGCCACCCCCGCCTTCCAGGAGTACTACAGCGGGGCCATCGACGGCGCCGAACTCGCCCGGCGCCTGGTGGAGGACGGCAACCGGGTGCTCGCCCGCTATCAACGCAAATGAGCGGGTCGGCAGGGTTTCAGCATTACGAAAGTTTGTTGAACAAGTCACAGATGGGTGACGGGTCTTCTCGCGGCTCCCCCTGATCGGACAGGGTCGAACCGGCCACCGTGCCGCCCCCCACGAGGCGCGGTGGCCCGCCCTACTCTGAACCCATGACGCAGACCTACGCGCTCCTGCTCCGCGGCATCAACGTCGGCGGCCACCGCAAGGTCCCCATGCCGGAGCTCCGCTCCGTCCTGGAGGGCCTCGGACACCAGGACGTCCGCACCCATCTGCAGAGCGGCAACGCTGTCTTCACCACCGGCCCCGGCGCCGACCCGGAGGCGCTCACCGGCGCGCTCGAGGAGGCGATCGAGGACCGCTTCGGCTTCCGCGTCGACTGCCTCGTCCGGGACGCCGACTACCTGGCCTCGGTGGTCGAGGACTGCCCCTTCCCGGCGGCCGCCCTGGACGGGAAGCAGCTCCACGCCCTCTACCTCTCCGGCAGGGCCGACCCCGAGCGCTTCGCCGCGATCGACCGGGCGGCGTTCGCGCCCGAGGACTTCGCCCTCGGCGACCGGGTCGTCTACCTGTACGTCCCCGAGGGCCTGGGCGGGTCCCGGCTGAGCGACGTCCTGACGCGGCCGAAGACCGTCAAGGGGCTGGTGGTCACCGCCCGGAACTGGAACACGGTGGTCAAGCTGGTGGAGATGACCCGCGGGGCCTGAGGGAATGGCCCACGAGGAAGGAGGCCGAGTGGACCAGAGTGACAGGCCAAAGGTTGGCTAGATTTGTTCCATGACGACCCACGAGATCCAGCCGCAGGACGAGAACCATCCCGCCGCCGCCCCCCGCACCTACTTCGACCCCGCCTGTCCCTTCGCCTGGATCACCTCCCGGTGGATCCTCGAGGTCGAGCGCGAGCGGGACCTCGACCTCCGCTTCCGGGTCATGAGCCTCTACTTCCACAACGAGGGCAACACCCTGCCCGACGAGTACCGCGCCCTCATCGACGCCTCGATCGGCCCCGTCCGCGTCGCGGCGGCCGCCGCCGAGCAGCACGGCGAGGAGATCCTGCGCCCCCTCTACACCGCGTACGGCACCCGCATCCACGAGCAGAAGCGGGAGGACCTCGACGCCGTCATCGCCGAAGCGCTGGCCGAACTCGGCCTCCCCGCCGCGCTCGCCGAGGCCGCCCACGACCCGGCCTTCGACGAGGCCGTCCGCCGCAGCCACGACGCCGGCAAGGACCCCGAAGTCGACGGCTACGTCGGCACCCCCACGATCCACGTCGACGGCACCGTCTGGTTCGGCCCGGTCCTGCGGGCCATCCCGCGCGGCGAGCGCGCCGCCGAACTCTTCGACGGCTTCCGGGTCCTGGCCAACCACCCGGACTTCTTCGAGCTGAAGCGGACCCGCACCGGGGGCCTCGACTTCTCCTGACGACGGCTCAGGGGAGGAGTCGACGCCCGCCCGGATGCACGGTACATCCATGGTGCTAGCCTCCTCCCCAGCCACCAGGGGGGACCCAATGAGGAAGTTTCTGAGTTTCGCGTCCGCACTCGCGGTCATGACCGGCATCGCCGTCACCGCGACGACGCCCGCCCACGCCGCCGAGGACCGGAGCGGCGCGGAGCGCCTCACCATCCCGACCAGCAGCGCGTGCAGGGCGGGCCGCACCGTCATGCAGGGCATGGTCGCGGGGGCCGGCGGCCAGCTCTACATCGTCTTCACCAAGGCGGGCGGGGAGGCGCCGGTCCTCTCCAGGTGGCTGCGCGACGGCTCTGCCTGGGACGGCACCAGCTGGACCTGCGCCGGGGCGCCGACCTCCATCCCCACGCTCGGCCACGGCAACGATCTCGCCTACCACCCGAACTACCAGGGCCAGGGCCCCGCCGTGATCGCGACCCAGGGCAGCCAGTCGGCGTTTCCGAGCGACGACGTGGCGATCGTCCACCTGGACGCGTCGGGAGCGATCGGCGCGACCGAGGTCGTCCACCTGCCCATCGGCGACATCAGCGGCCTCTGCTACAGCGCCACGGCGGCCGGCGGGGCCGGCAAGTACGCCGCCCGCCGCGCGGGCAACCTGTGGACCCACCCCGGCACCGGTGCGCTGACGAGCGGCTGGACTCTGGTGAAGAGCAACCTGACGAGCCACGACAACCGCTCCGACCAGGGCATCGACTGCTCCGAGAACTACATCTGGAACACCAGGTCCATCAACACCTCGACGCCCGAGACCGGATGGAACTGGGTGTACCAGTACAACTGGTCCGGCGGTGACGTGGAGAGCGACATCGGCATCCCGGGCAGGAACCTGCTCGACGAGATCGAGGACATCACCCACGTCGGAAGCGACTTCTTCGTCGGCGTCAACCGCAACGACGGCGCGGACGACTCCGTGAAGGTCTTCATCCCCTGACGCCTTCGTGTTCGACGCCTCCGCGCATCTGCCGACCGCGCCGGGCACGGGGAAGGGCCCGTCTCCCGACGAGCGGGAGACAGGCCCCGGGGCGGACCGGCGGTTCGACGGCCGGTCCCTCCGTACGGTCGCCTACCTGGCGAAGCCGTAGTCCAGCAGCTTCTTGACGTCGTTCGCCCGGTTCGTCTCGTTCGACGAGGCGAGCACCGTGCCGATGACCGTCTTGCTGCCGCGGGTCGCCGCGAACACCAGGCAGTACTTGGCCTGCGGACCCGAACCGGTCTTCACGCCGATCGCGCCGCTGTACGTGCTCAGCAGCTTGTTCGTGTTGGTCCACGACATGTACCGGTACCCACCGGTCTTCGTGGTCACCTTCTGCTTCGTGGACTTGGTCTTGACCACGGTGCGGAAGGTGGAGTTCTTCATCGCACTGCTCGCGAGCTTCGTCAGGTCGCGGGGCGTGGAGTAGTTGCTCCCATTGCTTATTCCGTCGAACGAGTCGAAGTGGGTATTGCGCATCCCGAGGTTCCTGGCCTCGGTGTTCATCTTGCCGATGAACGACTTGATCCGCGCGTCCCGCGTGGTGCCGGTGCCGAACTTGTCGGCCAGCGCGTAGGCCGCGTCGCAGCCCGACGGCAGCATCAGACCGTAGAGGAGCTGGCGGACCGTCACCTTGTCCCCGACGATGAGCCGCGCGGACGAGGCGTTCTTGGAGACGATGTAGTCGCTGTAGGCCTTCTGGACGGTGACCTTGGCGTCGAGGTTCAGGCCGCGCTGGGCCAGGACCACCTTCGCGGTCATGATCTTCGTGGTCGAGCCGGTCGACCGGCGCGTGTCGGCGGCCTTCCCGAACAGCGTCGCCCCCGTCCCGTTGTTCATGACGAAACCGCCCTGGGCGGTGATCGACGGGGTGGGCGGCGCGGCGTACGCCTGACCGGTGAAGAGGCCGCCGGCCAGCACGGCCGAGGCCGTGACCGTGACGGTCACGGCTCTGCGCACGCCGAGTGTCGAAGTGATCAAAGTCTTCTGCCCTTGGTAGGAACCGATGTCATCCCGGGCCGCAAAAGACCCGGTGCACAGAAGACGCTCGAAGGGGGGTGAAGGATGCACGGTTCACCCCATGAGGTTCGTCGCATCCATTCGACCGGCCGAATCGTCCGAAAGGCAGACCCCGGGAGCGCCCCGCCGGTCAGGCCGAGTGCGCCACGGCGACGCGCGGCGCGTGCGCGGCGTCGTAGCGCTCCAGCAGCAGCCGGGCCAACTCCGGGGAGGGACCCAGGACATCCGCGAGGACGTCCGCCTCCGCCGCGCCCGCCGCGATGCGGTCCGGGAGGCGGCCGGGGGCGATCACGTACGGGGCGACGGCCACCCGCCGCACGCCCGGCTCCCCGCGCAGGGCGCGCACGGCGTCCTCGGTGCGCGGAAGGGATGCGGAGGCGAACGCGGGCCGCACGGAGCACCAACCGGTGCGCCGCAGCTCCCGCGCCGTTTCTGCGATCACCGCGATCGCCTCCGGGTCTGTGGAGCCCGCCGAGGCCAGGACGACCCCGGTCGCGCTCTTGTCGCCGGGCCCGAGCCCGGCCTCGTACAGCCGCCGTTCCACCGCCGCGACGAGCAGCGGCGAGGGGCCGAGCACCTCCGTCTGGCGGATCCGCAGGGACGGCGGCGCCTGGCGCAGTACGGCGGGGATGTCGGCCTTCGCGTGGAACGCCCGGGTCAGCAGCAACGGCAGCGCCACCACGTCCCGGACGCCCTCGGCGGCGAGCCGGTCGAGCACCCCGGGCACCGACGGCAGGTTGAAGTCCAGGAACGCCGTCTCCACGCGCAGCCCCGGCCGCAGCGCGGCGGCCCGGCGCACCAGCGTCTGGACGGTCGCCGCGTGCCGCGGGTCGCGGCTGCCGTGGGCGATCACGAGGAGGACGGGTCGGTTCATGGGGGATCGGCTCACTTCACCAGCAGACCGCGGCTGCGGAGCACCCAGCGCTCCAGCGGGCTGAAGATCAGCAGGTCGATGGCGATGCCGACGACCAGGATCAGCAGGATCGCCAGGAACACGCCGGGCAGGTCGATGTTGTTCCGGCCGTTCTCCAGCAACTGGCCGAGGCCGAGGCCCAGGTCGGGGGAGGAGGCGATGATCTCGGCGGCCATCAGCGAGCGCCAGGAGAACGCCCAGCCCTGCTTCAGACCGGCCAGGTAGCCGGGGAGCGCGGCGGGCAGCGTCACGTGCCAGGTGCCCCGCAGTCCGGTGGCGCCCATGGTGCGGCCGGCCCGCAGGAAGAGCGGCGGGACCTGGTCCACGCCGGAGACCAGACCGTTGGCGATGGACGGGACGGCGCCCAGCAGGATCACCGTGAACATCATCGCGTCGTTCAGGCCGAACCAGAGCACCGCCGGCGGCACCCACGCCACCGAGGGGAGCGACTGGAGACCCGACAGGATCGGGCCGATCGCGGCGCGCACGAACTTCACCCGGGCCACGAGCAGGCCCAGCGGGGTGCCGATGGCCAGGGCCAGCAGGAAGCCGGCCAGGCCCCGGGACACGCTGGTCCAGATGACCTCCAGGAGGGTGCCCTGGAGCCACATGTCGGTCAGGCCGTCCCAGACCGCGGACGGGGCGGGCAGCTTCGTCTCGTCGGTGATCTTCGCGGAGACGAGGATCTGCCAGACGGCGAGGACGAGGACGACGGCGAGGGTGGGCGGGAAGACCTTCTTGAGGAGAACCTCCCGGACCGGGGTGCGGCGGATCTCGACCGCGTCCAGGGCGTCGAGACCTGCCTCCAGACCGGCGAGGTCGTCCTTCTTGACCGTCGCTGCGGTGTCAGTGCTGGCCATGGCGGCGGATCTCCCCACGCAGGTGTTCAGTGATCTCAAGGGACAGCTCGGCCACGTCCGCGTCCTCGATGCGGCGCGGCTGCGGGATGCCCACGGTCCATTCCTTCGCGACCCGGCCGGGACGGGAGGAGAGCAGTACGACCCGCTGCGCGAGCCGTACGGCCTCGCGCACGTTGTGGGTGACGAAGAGGACGGAGAGGTTGGTCTCCTCCCAGATGCGGGTGAGCTCGCCGTGCAGGACGTCCCGGGTGATGGCGTCCAGGGCCGCGAACGGCTCGTCCATCAGCAGCAGTTGGCTGTCCTGGGCCAGCGCCCGGGCGAGCGCCACGCGCTGCCGCATGCCGCCGGACAGCTCGTGCACCCGCTTGCCGTACGCACCGCCGAGCCGGACCAGTTCGAGCAGCCGCTCGGCCTCCGGCCTCCGCTCGGCCTTGGACACCCCGCGCAGCCGCAGGGCCAGTTCGATGTTCTTGCCCGCGGTCAGCCACGGGAACAGGGCGTGCTCCTGGAACATCAGGGCCGGCCGGCCGCCCGGGGTCTCGATGGACCCCTGGGTCGGCCGGTCGAGCCCCGCGACCAGGTTGAGCAGGGTGGACTTGCCGCACCCCGATGCCCCCAGGATGGTGACGAACTCGCCGGGCGCGACGTCGAGAGTGACGTCGTCCAGGACGAGCTGGGTACCGGCCGGGCCGGAGAAGGACTTCGAGACGTGCTCGATCCGGGCGGCGTGCGTCTGCTCCGCTACGGTGCCCTCGGCAGCCTTGGCGAACGTCGTGGCCATGGTCGTCACCTCCTGGGGTTACGGATTCGCGGTCTGGTTCGTCGGCTCGGCGGTTACTTGACGCCGAGACCGGCGTCGGCGACCTCGGGCTTGCCGGCGGCCTTCAGCACCTTGTTGAGGAGCTTCAGGTCGTAGATGCCGGCCAGGTCGGGCTGCTTGATGAGCTGCGCCTTGACCGCCCACTCGGACTGGGTCTTCAGCGTCGCGGCCAGCGGGTCGTCGGTGATCGCGATGCTCGGCCACGCCGGGTCGATGACCTTGGCGTCCAGCGCCTTCCCGCCGAGGGACTTCAGCGCCGCGTTGGCGGACGCCTTCGCCTTGTCCGGGTTGGCGTTGATCCACTCGTTCGTCTTCACCGTGCCCGTCAGCACGGCCTCGACCACGTCCGGGTGCTCCGTGAGGAACTTCTGCGACACGATGATGTTCGTGATCACGAACTTCTTCTCGGGCCACAGAGTGGTCTCGTCGAGGAGGACGGAACCGCCCTGGGCGACCAGCTTGGAGGCGGTCGGCTCGGGCACCCAGGCGCCGTCGATGGAACCGGACTTGAAGGCGTCCGGGGTCACCTTGTTGTCCGTGCGGACGACGGAGACGTCACCCTTGCCGGACTCCGGGTCGACCTTCCAGCCCTTCTCCGCGATCCAGTTGAGGAGCGCGACGTCCTGCGTGTTCCCCTTCTGGGGGGTGGCGATCCGCTTGCCCTTGAGGTCGTCCAGGGTCTTGATCTTGTCCGGGTTCACGACCAGCTTGACGCCGCCGGAGGCGGAGCCGGAGATGATCCGCAGGTTCTTGCCCTTGGACTTGACGTACGCGTTGATGGACGGCGAGGGGCCGATGAAGCCGATGTCGAGCGAGCCGCCGTTGAGCGCCTCGATCTCGGACGGGCCGGCGTTGAAGGTCTGCGGCTTGAGCTCGGTGCCGCCCAGCTCCTTCTGGATCAGGCCGTCCTTGACGCCGATCAGCGCCGTCGCGTGCGTGAGGTTGGGGAAGTACCCGAGCCGTACGGTGTCGGCGGAGAGCTTCTTGCCCTCGGCTGCCACCTTCTTCTCGTCGTTCTTGGCGTCGGAGCCGTAGCCGCAGGAGGCGAGAGCGCCGATCAGCAGCGGCAGAGCGGCGGCGGCGGCGAGGCCGCGGCGCAGGGTGGTACGGGTGGTGGCAGGCACGGGAGGTGTTCCCCTCGATTCAGCGTTTTCGAAGTCTGCGTCTATGTCGTTCGGGGTGGAGCGGGTGGAGCGGGGTCGCGCCGCACGGGCGGCGCGTCGAGGTCAGCACGCACATCGCGCGACGCCTCCCATGCCCGCGCCGAGGGCGCCGGAGCCCACCCGGCCGCCTTCCTTCGCGAAGGTCGCGTAGACGTTCTCGCTCATGTCAGAAGTCCCACCCTTCCTCGTCGGCGTTGTGGTTCTCGGCGCTTCCGTCGACCACGACGGCCTTGGCGGTGGCGAAGGAGTCGCCCGCCATGCCCGCCGCGAGCGTGGTGCCGTCCGCCGGGTCGATCAGCAGGAACGAACCGGTGCGGCGCGAGTCGGCGTACGTGTCGAGCGCGAGCGGCTCGGCGGTGCGCACCACGACCCGGCCGATGTCGTTGGTGACCAGCTGCCCCGGGTTCGGGTGCTGCGAGAGGTCGTCCAGGGTCAGCCGCGAGGGGATCTCCTTGACGATCGCCTTGACCGTGCGGGTGGTGTGCTTGAGCAGCACCCGCTGGCCGACGGCGAGCGCCCGGTCCGCCACGTGGCAGACGGTCGCCTCGACGTCCTGCGTGGTCGCCGGGGCGTCACCGCTCGGGGCGAGCAGGTCGCCGCGCGAGATGTCGATGTCGTCGGCGAGCCGGATGGTGACGGACTGCGGGGCCCAGGCGATGTCCACGGGCTCGCCCAAGGCGTCGATCCCGGCGATGGTGGAGGTCCTCCCGGAGGGCAGGACGGTGACCTCCTCGCCCACCCGGAAGGCGCCGGCGGCGATCTGGCCCGCGTAGCCCCGGTAGTCGGGGTGCTCGGCGGTCTGCGGCCGGATCACGTACTGCACCGGGAACCGGGCGTGGCAGGCCGTCAGGTCGTGGCTGACCGGGACGGTCTCCAGGTGCTCCAGGACCGTCGGGCCGCCGTACCAGTCCATGTTCGCGGACGGCTCCACGACGTTGTCGCCGGCCAGCGCGGAGATCGGGATCGCGGTGATCTCCGGGACGCCGAGCTCGGAGGCGTACGTCGTGAACTCCTCGGCGATCGCGGCGAAGACGGGCTCCCGGTAGTCGACCAGGTCCATCTTGTTCACGGCCAGGACCACGTGCGGGACGCGGAGGAGGGCGGCGACGGCGGCGTGCCGGCGGGTCTGCTCGACGACGCCGTTGCGGGCGTCGACGAGGACCACGGCCAGCTCGGCGGTGGAGGCGCCGGTCACCATGTTCCGGGTGTACTGCACGTGCCCGGGGGTGTCGGCGAGGATGAAGCGGCGGCGGGGCGTGGCGAAGTAGCGGTAGGCCACGTCGATGGTGATGCCCTGCTCGCGTTCGGCCCGCAGTCCGTCGGTGAGGAGCGCCAGGTCGGGGGCCTCCTGGCCGCGGGAGCGCGAGGCGTGCTCCACGGCCTCCAGCTGGTCGGCCAGGACCGACTTGGAGTCGTGGAGGAGCCGGCCCACCAGGGTGGACTTGCCGTCGTCGACGGAGCCGGCGGTGGCGAAGCGCAGCAGGGTGGTGGCCGCCAGCTGCTCGGTCAGCTGCTCGGTGGACGTGCTCATTAGAAGTACCCTTCGCGCTTGCGGTCTTCCATCGCGGCCTCGGACATCTTGTCGTCGGCGCGGGTGGCGCCCCGCTCGGTGAGCCGGGAGGCGGCGATCTCGGCGATGACGGCGTCCAGCGTGGTGGCGTCGGAGTCGACGGCGCCGGTGCAGGACATGTCGCCGACGGTGCGGTAGCGGATCAGCCGCTTCTCCGTGGTCTCGGACTCCTTCGGGCCGCCCCAGTCGCCGGCCGTCAGCCACATCCCGTTGCGGGCGAAGACCTCGCGCTCGTGCGCGAAGTAGATGCCCGGGAGCTCGATCTTCTCGCGCTGGATGTACTGCCAGACGTCCAGCTCGGTCCAGTTGGACAGCGGGAAGACGCGGACGTGCTCGCCGGGGGCGTGCCGGCCGTTGTAGAGCTGCCAGAGCTCGGGGCGCTGCCGGCGCGGGTCCCACTGCGAGAACTCGTCGCGGAGCGAGAAGACCCGCTCCTTGGCGCGGGCCTTCTCCTCGTCGCGGCGGCCGCCGCCGAACACGGCGTCGAAGCGGTGCTGCTGGATCGCCTCGGTGAGCGGCACCGTCTGGAGCGGGTTGCGGGTGCCGTCGGGGCGCTCGCGGAGCTTCCCGGCGTCGATGTAGTCCTGCACGGAGGCGACGTGCAGCCGCAGGCCGTGCTCGGCGACGGTGCGGTCGCGGTACTCCAGGACCTCGGGGAAGTTGTGCCCGGTGTCGACGTGCAGCAGCGTGAAGGGGATCGCCGCGGGGGCGAAGGCCTTCAGCGCCAGGTGCAGCATGACGATGGAGTCCTTGCCGCCGGAGAAGAGGATCACCGGCCGCTCGAACTCGCCCGCCACCTCACGGAAGATGTGGACGGCCTCGGACTCCAGGGAGTCCAGGTGCGACAGCGCGAACGGGTTGTCGGTGCTGTCGTGTACATGGGCGACGGTGGTCACAGCAGACCCCTCTCGGTGAGCAGCGCGTGGAGCTGCGCCGCGGACTCCTGCACGGTCTGGGTGTGGGACTCGATCCGGAGATCCGGGTCGCGCGGCTCGTCGTACGGGTCGTCGACGCCGGTGAGGCCGCTGATCTCGCCGGCGGCCTGCTTGGCGTAGAGGCCCTTCACGTCGCGGACGGAGCAGACGTCGACGGGGGTGGCGACGTGCACCTCGACGTAGGGGGTGCCTTCGGTGGCGTGGCGCTTGCGGACCGCCTCGCGGCTGTCCTCGTAGGGGGCGATGACGGGCACGAGGGCCTTCACGCCGTTGGAGGCGAGGAGTTCCGCGACGAACCCGATCCGCTGCACGTTGGTGTGCCGGTCCTCGCGGCTGAAGCCGAGGCCCGCGGAGAGGAACTCGCGGATCTCGTCGCCGTCGAGCACCTCGACCCGGTGGCCCTCCTCGCGGAGCCGGCCGGCCAGCTCGTACGCGATGGTGGTCTTGCCGGCGCTCGGCAGGCCGGTGAGCCAGATGGTGGCACCCGTCACGTGCTTCTCCTGAACTTCCTGAGTGTCCGTCATCCGTGCAGCCCGCATTCGGTCTTGCCGCGTCCCGCCCAGCGTCCGGCGCGGGCGTCCTCGCCCTCCAGGACGCGGCGGGTGCAGGGGGCGCAGCCGACGGAGGCGTAACCGTCCATCAGGAGCGGGTTGGTGAGGACGCCGTGCTCCGTGACGTACGCGTCGACGTCGTCCTGCGTCCAGCGGGCGATGGGGGAGACCTTGACCTTCTGGCGCTTCTCGTCCCAGCCGACGACCGGGGTGTTCGCCCGGGTGGGGGACTCGTCGCGGCGCAGGCCGGTGGCCCACGCGCCGTAGCCGGTGAGGCCGTCCTCCAGGGGCTTGACCTTGCGCAGCGCGCAGCACAGGTCGGGGTCGCGGTCGTGCAGCCTGGGGCCGTGCTCGGCGTCCTGCTCGGCCACCGTCTGGCGCGGGGTCAGGGTGATCACGCGGACGTCCATGACGGCGTCCACGGCGTCACGGGTGCCGATGGTCTCCTCGAAGTGGTAGCCGGTGTCGAGGAAGACGACGTCGACGCCGGGCCGGACCCGCGAGGCGAGGTGGGCGACGACCGCGTCCTCCATGGAGGAGGTCACGCAGAAGCGGTCGCCGAAGGTGTCGACGGCCCAGCGGAGGATCTCCAGTGCGGAGGCGTCCTCCAGATCGCGGCCGGCCTGCTCGGCGAGTGCCTTGAGGTCGGCCGCGGTGGCGTGCTGAGTGAGCGTCATATCTCTTTCCCTCCAGGGGCTTTGCCCGAAGATCCGGGGGCGAGCAGCCCCAGGAACTTCAACTGGAAGGCTCGACTGCACGCGGCGCATTCCCAGGCGCCGTGGCCCTGCTCGTTGGGACGCAGGTCCTCGTCGCCGCAGTAGGGGCAGTGGAAGGGGGCGGCACGCTCGCTCATGACAGGGCCTCCTCGGAGGCGCGGGCGGCCCAGGTGGCGAAGCGCTCGCCGGTCTCGCGCTCCGCCTGGAAGCGCTTGAGGACTCGCTCCACGTAGTCGGGGAGCTCGGCCGCGGTGACCTTGAGGCCGCGGACCTTGCGGCCGAAGCCGGGCTCCAGGCCGAGTGCGCCGCCGAGGTGCACCTGGTAGCCCTCGACGCGGTTGCCGTCGTCGTCCAGGACCAGCTGGCCCTTGAGGCCGATGTCGGCGACCTGGATGCGGGCGCAGGCGTTCGGGCAGCCGTTGATGTTGATTGTCAGCGGCTCGTCGAAGTCCGGGACGCGGCGCTCCAGTTCGTCGATGAGCGAGGCGCCGCGGGCCTTGGTCTCGACGATCGCGAGCTTGCAGAACTCGATGCCGGTGCAGGCCATGGTGCCGCGCCGGAACGGCGTCGGGTTCACCCGCAGGTCGAGGGCCTCCAGCGCGGCGACCGCCGAGTCGAGCTGGGCCTCCTCGACGTCGAGGAGGATCATCTTCTGGTCCGCGGTGGTGCGCAGGCGGCCGGAGCCGTGCTGCTCGGCCAGGCCGGCGATCTTGGTCAGCGTGGCGCCGTCGACCCGGCCCACCCGCGGGGCGAAGCCGATGTAGAACCGGCCGTCGTTCTGCCGGTGCACGCCCATGTGGTCGCGCCACTGGCCGGCGGGCTGCTCGGGGGCGGGGCCGTCGGTCAGCGTGCGCTTGAGGTACTCGTCCTCCAGGACCTTGCGGAACTTCTCCGGGCCCCAGTCGGCGACGAGGAACTTCAGGCGGGCGCGGTTGCGCAGCCGGCGGTAGCCGTAGTCGCGGAAGATCGAGATGACGCCCTCGTAGACGTCCGGGACCTCGTCGAGGGAGACCCAGGTGCCGAGGCGGACGCCCAGCTTGGGGTTGGTGGAGAGGCCGCCGCCGACCCAGACGTCGAAGCCGGGGCCGTGCTCCGGGTGGTGCACGCCGACGAAGGCGATGTCGTTGATCTCGTGCGCCACGTCGAGCTGCGGCGAGCCGGAGACCGCGGACTTGAACTTGCGGGGCAGGTTGGAGAAGTCCTTGTTGCCGACGATGCGGCGGTAGATCTCGTCGATGGCGGGCGTGCCGTCGATGATCTCGTCGGCCGCGATGCCGGCCACCGGGGAGCCGAGGATGACACGCGGGGTGTCGCCGCAGGCCTCGGTGGTGGACAGGCCGACCGCCTCCAGGCGGTTCCAGATCTCGGGGACGTCCTCGATGCGGATCCAGTGGTACTGGACGTTCTGCCGGTCCGTGATGTCGGCGGTGCCCCGGGCGAACTCCTCGGAGATCTCGCCGATCACCCGGAGCTGCTCGGTCGTCAGCCGGCCGCCGTCGATGCGGACGCGGAGCATGAAGTACTCGTCGTCCAGCTCCTCCGGCTCCAGGACACCCGTCTTGGTGCCGTCCAGACCCTGCTTGCGCTGGGTGTAGAGGCCCCACCAGCGCATGCGTCCGCGCAGGTCGTTGGGGTCGATGGAGTCGAATCCGCGCTTCGAGTAGACCGTCTCAATACGTGTCCGTACGTTGAGACCGTCGTCGTCCTTCTTGAACTGCTCATTGCCGTTCAGCGGGGTGAAGTGCCCCACGGCCCACTGACCCTCGCCACGGTGGCGCCCGGTCTTGCGGCGTGCGGCGGCGGGAGTGGGGTTTTCCGGGGTGGCGGCCATGGCGTCTTGTCCTTCGGGACTGCGAGAGGGCGGCTCTGACCTGCACACTGGCGCGCAGGTCGGAGGGTGGCGCGTCAGTGCGCAGCAGGGTCGGGCAGAGTCGTGCTGAAAAGTGATCGCGGCGGTGCTGGTTCTCTCAGCGCGCCGGACAGATGGCGCTGGACATGCGGCCCAGGTCGACGTGCCGCCGACTCACCAAGGCAATTCCAGTTCCAGACATGACGGAAGCGTGTCACGGGACTTTGGACCCAGTCCAGCATCGTCCAGAATGCGGACATAGTCGTCTCGCTTGTCGAGACGGTGTGGTCTGGGTCACGCGAAAGGGGCCCTGATCAGGGCCCCTTCGCCGGTCCCCGACGCCGTGCGTCCGGTGACGTGTTCCGTGACGCGTCTCCCGACGTGTCCCCGATGCCCCGGATCGTCAGGCGTGGGCGCCCGGCCAGGGGCCCGGGGTCTCACTCTCGTCGACCTCCTCCACCTTGGTGTCGAAGAGCCGGAAGCCACGGCGCTCGTAGTTCGCCATCGCGTGCGGGCCGTCCAGCGAGCAGGTGTGCAGCCAGACGCGCCGGGTGGCCTCCCGCCCCGGCCAGCGGTCGGCCAGGTCCCAGGCCCGCGCCGTCCCGAAGGAGAGGAGGTGGCCGCCGATCCGGCGCCCCCGGAAGGCCGGGATCAGACCGAAGTAGACGATCTCCACGACCCCGTCGTCCTGCGGGTCCAGCTCCACGTACCCGGCGGGCGTCCCCTTGTCGTACGCCACCCAGATCTCGGCGCCCGGCTTGTCGACGATCTCCTGCCACTGCTTGTACGTGAGCGACAGCCGGTCGTTCCAGCGGATGTCGCCGCCGACCGCCGTATAGAGGAAGCGGCTGTACTCCGGGGACGGGACCGCGGCCCGCGCGACCGTGATGTCGTCGCCCTCCGGGGCGGGGGAGGGACGGAGATCGGACGGCGAGGTCTGTTCGAGGGACCAGGTGGTGAGAGTGATGCGCATGGACTCATCGCATCACGCCCCCGTCCGGCGCGGCGACCGGGGGCGGCGCCGCCTGCGGCCCGGCCTGCGGTGTCCGCATGCTGGACAGGGCGGGGCGAGGGAGAGTCGGCGGGGTCGGCAGGATCCGGAGGGAGTACCGAGGGAGTACGGAGGGAGTACGGAGGGAGTACCGAGGGAGTACGGAGGCCGAGTCGGGCTAGGCGCCCCCGACCGGCGTCCCCCGGCCCGGGCCCCGTACCGCGGGCGCCAGGGAGTGCGGCAGCAGGTCCGCCGGGCGTTCCGGGCGCAGCACCTCCACCGCGACCTCCTCGCGGAAGCGGTACGGGCGGTGCGCCAGCACCCCGGCCAGGTTCCGGCGTACCCGGGACATCTCCGCCCGTACGGTCACCGTCCGCGTACGGTCGCCGAAGACGTCGTCCGCCAGCTCCGCGGCCGTCCGGCCGTCCCGGTGCAGCGCCAGGACGTAGAGGAGTTCCGCGTGCCGGGGGCTGAGCTCCTGTTGCCAGCTGCCCGCGGCCCCCGAGACGGACACCGTCCACCGGCGGGGCCTGCTCAGGTCGAGGACCACCCGGCTCGCCGCCGCCGCGCCCGGCTCCTCCGCCGGCGTCTCCTCCTCGACCCGCAGCAGCCAGCCGCCGGGCAGCGGCTCCACCGTGCAGACTCCGAGCGAGGGCAGCCACATCCGGCCCACCCGGAACGACTTCGGCAGCGCGATCCGGTCCACCGGCGCGAGCCCCGTCACCGCCGCCGTCCAGCCGTGGCCGTCCACCGCGACGGCCCGGCCGCCCACCCGGCACAGGATCGGCGCGGCCACCGCCCGCAGCCGCTCGACCGAGCGGTGGTGCCGCTCCCGCATCTCCGCCTCGGCGAGCCGGGCCACCGAACCGACCAGGGCCAGCATCGCCGGATGGAAGGTGGACGCGGGACCGCTCACGTCCAGGATGCCGAGCAGCCGCCGGTCGCGCGGGTCGTGCACGGGCGCGGCGGCGCAGGTCCAGTTGTGGAGCGCCTGGACGTAGTGCTCGGCGGAGTGCACCTGGACCGCCCGGCCCATGGCGAGGGCCGTGCCGACCGCGTTCGTCCCGGTGGTGGGCTCGGCCCAGGACGCCCCCTCCTCCAGGCAGATGCCGTTCGCCTGCCGCATCACCGCCGGGTTCCCCTGCCGCCACAGCACCCGGCCGTACTCGTCGGTGACGACCATGATCTGGAGCGAGGTGTCGGCGATGCCGGCGAGGCCGTCGCTGAGCGTCCGCATGACCTCGGAGAGGAGGGTGCTCCTGCGCCGCTCCTCCAGCTCGTCCGGCGGCAGCAGCACCGTGCTCGTCCCCCGGTCGGGGTCGAGCCCCAGCCGGGCCATCCGCCGCCACGAGGCGTCGATCACCGGGCGGGGCGCGATCGGGGGCGTCCGCCCGGCGAGCGTCTCCTCGCGGACCCGGTGGAGCAGCCGGGTGGCCCGGGCGGCGTCCATGGCGGCGAGCCGCTTCATGTCGAGCTGCGTGTTCTTCATCGGTCTCCCAGCCACCCGGGTGCTGTATCGGTTCTGCACGGGGCAGATGTCCGGAGTGTCGGTGCCCATCGTGCCGTTCGGGACCGCCCCGCGAGGCCCGGTTCGGGTAATCCTGCAACCCTTTGCAACTCTGGTCGGCGACCGGCCCCTGGGCGAAGCTGGTGCGAGCGGCGGGTGGTGCCGTGTCGGCGCAGCACCACCCCCGCTTTTCCGCGCGCGCCGACCCGCACGGGTCCACCCCTGGCGCGCGCGGCAGACTTCCGGGCGGGCCCGCAGGTCCAGCGTGTGCGGCAGCGTCCCGAACGCCGCGCCCCCGTCCCCGCCCAGCCGCGCCGCGCAGAACGCGTCGGCGACCTCCGGCGGCGCCCACCGCACCAGCAGGGCCCCCTGGAGGACCAGCGCGAGCCGCTCCGTGAGCCGCCGGGCCCGCGCCTCGATCCCGTCCAGGTCCGCCAGTTCCACGAGCAGCCCCCGGATCGCCCGGTCGAGCCGGTGGTCCGCGCCCCGCGCCGCCCCGACCTCCCGCAGGAGCGCGTCCAGCGCGGCCGGCTCCGTCCGCAGCGCCCGGACCACGTCCAGGGCCTGGACGTTCCCCGAGCCCTCCCAGACGGAGTTGACCGGCGACTCCCGCAGCAGCCGGGGCATCCCGGACTCCTCCACGTAGCCGTTGCCGCCCAGACACTCCAGCGCCTCCGCCACCACCGGCGTACACCGCTTGGTGACCCAGTACTTCGCCGCCGGAACGGCGATGCGGAGCAGGGCCCGCTCCCGCTCGGCCTCGCCGCCCTCCGCGTCGGCCGCGTCGTGGGCCGCCGCGAGACGCACGCCCAGGACCGTGGCCGCCTCCGACTCCAGCGCCAGGTCCGCGAGCACGTTCCGCATCAGCGGCTTCTCGGCCAGCGGCCCGCCGAAGGCCTCCCGGTACGTGCAGTGGTGCACGGCCTGGGCGACCGCCTGCCGCATCAGCGCCGCCGAGCCGAGGACGCAGTCCACCCGGGTCGCCGCGACCGTCCCCATGATCGTGGCGAGCCCGCGCCCCTCCTCGCCCACCCGGCGCGCCCAGGTCGTCCCGTCGAACTCCACCTCCGCGGAGGCGTTCGAACGGTTGCCCAGTTTGTCCTTCAGCCGCATCAGCGAGAACGCGTTCCGCGAGCCGTCCGCCAGCACCCGCGGCACCAGGAAGCAGGTCAGCCCCGCCGGCGCCTGGGCGAGGACCAGGAAGGCGTCCGACATCGGCGCCGAGCAGAACCACTTGTGCCCCGTCAGGACGTACTCGCCGTCGGCGGCCAGCGGACGCGCCTCCGTCGTGTTCGCCCGGACGTCGCTGCCGCCCTGCTTCTCCGTCATCGCCATCCCGAGCAGCGCGCCGGGCTTCTCCGCCACCGGGCGGAGCTCCCGCTCGTACACGTGCGAGGTCGCCGCCGGCACCCAGACCTCGGCAAGCTCCGGCTCGGCGCGCAGCGCGGGCACCGACGCGTGCGTCATCGACACCGGGCAGCCGTGCCCCGCCTCCGGCTGCGACGCCACCAGGAACCCGGCGGCCCGCCGCACATGGCCGCCCGGCCGGCCCCACGCGTCCGTGTAGTAGATGAGCGAGGTGCTGACCGCCGCGTGCCGGCGCATCTCGTCGAACTCCGCGTTCCGCCAGGAGCGGCCGTCCGTGCGGATCACCAGCCAGGAGAGCACGCTCACCCCGACCAGCGTGGTGAGCGTGTACGCGAGGGTGAGCCGCAGCTGGAGCCGGCGCAGTCGGCGGCGCGGTCCGGCGGCGCGGTCCCGGTCGGTCACGCGCCGTCCCCGGCCGGGCCGCCCAGCAGGAATCCGTGGCCGCGCACGGTGCGGATCAGCTGCGGCGAGCCGAGCTTGCGGCGGAGTCCGGCCATCACGGCGTCGACCACGTTGGACATCGGGTCGGCCATCTCGTCCCAGCAGTGCTCGACGAGCGCGGTCCGGGTGACGACGCTCTCCCGGTGGACCAGGAGGTGGTGCAGGACGGCGTACTCCTTGGGCGTCAGCGAGAGCAGCACGCCGCCCCGGCGGACCTCCCTGCGGGCCCCGTCGAGTTCGACGTCCGCGTGCGCCAGATGGACGGGCAGCCGGCCCGGGGCGCGCCGGGTGAGGCTGCCGACCCGCATGACCAGTTCGACCATGGCGAAGGGCTTCGCGAGGTAGTCGTCGGCCCCGGCGCGGAAGCCCTCGACCCGGTCGGGCAGGGCGTGGAGGGCGGTCAGGCAGAGGACGGGTGTGGACCAGCCCGCGCGGCGGCGGCCGTCGAGCGCGCGGAGGGTGTCGCCGGAGGGGACCATCCGGTCCAGGACGACGCAGTCGTACGGGGTGAGGTCGAGCAGGTAGTCCGCCTGGGGCCAGTCGGCGACCGCGTCGACGGCGTACCCGGCGTCCTTCAGACCCGCCTCGATGAGTTCACGGAGGTCGGTCTCGTCCTCGACGAGGAGTACGCGCATCTGGTGCCGCCTTGCGGTGTCGCGCCGGCGCCCCGGGGCGCGGACAGGAGGAGGGGCCCCGCGGTGGGGCGGCCTCGACGGCCGTGAGCAGCGGGACGGGAAGTCATATTAATCAGGCCAGTCGGGCGGATCTCGACGGCGAGTGGCCGGATCCCGTCGGACGATCTTCCGGAGGTCGCCCCGCCCGGAGCGGGGGCGGCGTCCGATTCGTACAAGACCCGTGGGGAGGGCCCCGCCTACCGTGGCGGCATGGACACAGCACCCGACCTCATCCCCCGTATCGCCCCCCGTCTCGACGTCATCGGCGTCGTCGTCTCCGACATGGCCGCCTCGCTCGCCTTCTACCGCCGTCTCGGCCTGGAGATCCCGGAGGGCGCCGAGTCGTCCCCGCACGTGGAGGCCGCGCTGCCCGGCGGGCTGCGGATCGCCTGGGACACGGAGGAGGTCGTGCGCTCCCTGGATCCGGGGTGGCGGCGGCCCGAGGGCGGCAACCGGATCGAGCTGGCCTTCCGGTGCGCCGCGCCCGGGGCCGTGGACGAGGTGTACGAGGAGCTGGTCGCCGCCGGGTACCGGGGGCATCTGAAGCCCTGGGACGCCTTCTGGGGACAGCGCTACGCCGTGGTCCTCGACCCCGACGGGTCGGGCGTCTCGCTGTTCGCCGACACCGACGCGCTGTAGTCCCCCACCGTCGTGCCGGCCAGCGCGCGGGTCTCGCGGGCGAGGTGGGCCTGGTCGGCGCAGCCCGCGCGGACGGCGGCCTCCGCCTGGGGAACTCCGGCCAGGACGAGGTCGAGGGCGCGCCGCAGCCGGAGGATACGGGCGAGGGTCTTGGGGCCGTAGCCGAAGGCGTCCAGGGAGCGCCGGTGCAGCTGGCGGGCGCCGAGTCCGACCGCCTCGGCCGTGTCGGCGACCGTCCGGCCCGCGGCGAGCCGCGCCGCGACGGCCCGCATCAGCGGGTCGGGCGGCTCCGTGTCGGCGGCCCGGCGCCGGACGAGGGCGTCGAGGGCGCGCGCCGGGTCGGGGGCCGCCGTGATCCGTTCGGCGAGCCGCCGGGCCTCGGCCGCGCCCCACAGGTCGTCGAGGGCGATCCGCCGGTCGCGGAGTTCACGGGCCGGTACGCCGAGGACGGCGGGCGCGTCGCCGGGGGCGAAGCGGAGGCCCGCGTACCGCGCCGCGCTCTCGCCCGGTACGTGCGCGCGTGTGTCGGGTCCGGCGACGAGGAGGTGTCCGTCGGCCCAGATCAGGTCCATGCAGCCGTCGGGCAGCACGGGCCGGGGCGGCCGCGCGGCGGGGCGGGCCGTCACGGTCCACAGGACGGCTCCGTCGAGCAGGGCGGCGCGTTCCTCGTACACCCCGCCAACGTAGTCCCCCGCCGGTGGGTCAGTCCTTCTCCCAGCCGGAGTGGAGGCGGGACTTCACGTCGTCCGGGGGCAGGAACCGGGACCAGCGCTCGGGGAACTCGGACGGCATGTCGGGGTCGTCCTCGTCGACCTCCTCGGCCTCCGCACGCACGCGTGCGACGAGTTCCGCCGCCTGGAAGGCGCGGGCCCGCTCATTGGCCTCGCGGGCCGCGGCGGTGGCGACGGAGGGCCAGACGCGGTCGATGGCGGCGTTCACGGCGGCGCCGACGAGGACGGCGAAGGCCGAGATGCCGATCCAGAGGAGGACGGCGATGGGGGCGGCGAGGGAGCCGTAGATCGTCGGGCCCTCGACCTGGCTGGTGAGGTAGATGCGCAGCAGGAAGCTGCCCAGGACCCACATCCCGAGGGCCACGAGGGCGCCCGGGATGTCCTCGATCCAGGGCGATCTGACGGGCACGGACACGTGGTAGAGCGTGGTGAGGAAGGCGATGGAGAGCAGGATGACGGCCGGCCAGTAGAGCACCGAGACGACCTCGGTGCCCCAGGGGACGAGTTCGACGACCCGGTCGGGGCCGACGACCGCGAGGGGCAGCACCACCGCGCCGATCAACAGGGCCACGATGTAGAGCAGGAAGGCCAGGAGGCGGGTCTTCACGATGCCGCGGTGGCCGTCCAGCCCGTACATGACGGTGATGGTGTCGATGAAGACGTTCACGGCGCGCGAGCCGGACCAGAGGGCGATGGCGAAGCCGAGGGAGATCAGGTCGGGCCGTTTGCCCTGGGTCACGTCGTCCAGGATCGGTTTGGCGATGTCCTCCACGCCCCGGTCGGAGAGGACCGTTCCGGCGGCGCGCAGGATGTTCTCCTGGATGCTCGTCACGGTGTCCGTGTTGGTCCAGTCGTCGGCGTAGCCGAGGAGGGCGATCAGGCCGAGGAGCAGCGGCGGCAGCGACAGCAGGGTGAAGAACGCGGCCTCGGCGGCGAGGCCGAGGATCCGGTACTCGATGCACGAGTTGACGGTGTCCTTCAGGAGCAGCCAGGCCATCTTCCGCTTCGAGACGTTGCGGTAGAGGACCCGCGCGCGGTGGAGCCTGCTCCAGGGCCGCCGCTCGGGCCGTTCGGGTGTTTCGCTTGCTGCCTGCACCTGCTTACCGTATCGGCATGGCACCGCGCTCCCACACCGTGACCAACCAGGCTCCGCCCCTGGTCGGGTACGACGTCTTCACGACCGATCGCGTCCTGACGGAGGCGGTCGACCGCCACCTGCCGCCGGACCTCCGCGCGGAGGTCCGCGAGGACCTCGTCGTGCTGGGCCGGGCGGCGGGATCGGCGCAGGTCCGGGAGTGGGGGGAGCGGGCGGACGCGAATCCGCCGCGGCTGCGGACCCACGACCGGTACGGCCACCGGATCGACGAGGTCGCGTTCGATCCGGCCTGGCACCGGCTCCTCGGGAAGGCGGTGGGGGCCGGGCTGACGGACGCGTGGGGCCGGCCCCCATCG
>NZ_RDBH01000113.1:292188-319524 GCF_008042145.1 Streptomyces sp. adm13(2018) | reverse complement strand
GAGGCCCTCGACCGCGTCCTCGCCGGCCGCACCCGTACGACCGGCGTCGCCGCCCGTACGGTGATGGTCACCGGCGCCGGAGTCCTCACCGGCGGCACGACCGCCGCCGTCGTGCTCATCGCGACCGCTCTCCTCACCTGGACCGGCACGGCGATCGTCTGGAGCGTGATCGGCGTCGGCATGGCACTGGTCATCACCCCGACCGAACCCCGGGCGGCGGCGGCCGGGTGACGCCGACCGTACGCCCGACCGGCACGGACCGCTCCACCCTGGTCGAGGCCGTGTGAGGCCGGGCTCCCGTCGCCTTCCCCGCGTTCGCGTGCGTACGGAGTTCACGTAGGGTCCCCGGCATGGCCAGGAGCACCCTCACCGCCGACCAGATCGTCCGCGCCGCGATCGAGCTCCTCGACGACGAGGGGCTCGACGGTCTCAACATGCGCAGCCTCGGCGCGCGCCTCGGGACGGCCGCCACCGCCGTCTACTGGCACATCAAGACCAAGGACGAGCTGGTACGGCTGGCCGGGGACGGTGTCTGGGGCGAGGTGTCGCTGCCCGACCTCGACGCGACGGAGTGGCGGCCGGCCGCCGCCGCGCTGGCCGGCAGCATGCACACGGTGCTGACGCGGCACCCGTGGCTCGGCCAGGCCTTCGGCAGCCATCTGCTGTACGGGCCGGGCAAGTCCCGTCTCGACGACCGCACGCTCGCCCTGTACGAGCGGGCAGGATTCAGCCCGGCGGACGCCGACCGGGCGGCCGCCACCGTCTTCGTCTACGTCCTCGGCAGCGCCCTCGGCGCCGCCGCCCGGGTCTCGCTGACCCGGCGGCTGAGCCGGAGCGGCGATCCGGAGAAGGAGCTGGCGGACACGATGGCGGCGGCGACCGAGGTGGCCATGGGCTTCCCCCGCCTGCGCGAACGCATCGACGGCAGCGCCGCCGCCGAGTACACCGCGGCCCCCGACCGCACCTTCGAGTTCGGCCTGGACACGATCCTGGACGGTTTCGAGGCACGGCTGGCCGGGACGGCCTGAGGGGTCCCGGGCCCGGGCAGGCCGCCGCGCGGCCCCGGAGCTACGGGTGCAGGGCCAGGGTGACGTGCGGGGCGAGGGCGCGGAGGAAGTCGGGGGCGTCGAAGATCTCGCCCGCGGCGGCGACGCCGGTCGTACGGGTGCGGCCGGCGAGGACGCGGTCGAGGGCCTCGACGACCAGGGGCGCGGTGACGGCGTAGATGTCCTGGCCGTGCGCCACCGCGCGCCGTTCGACGCCTCCCCGCCGGACCACCGCGTCGACGAGGAACGTCTGGTCGGACCGTCCGCCGCCGTCGGCGGCGGACGGCGCCGGGGTGTCCGGGTCCGCGATGTCCCGGACGGCGTCGGCCGTCATGTAGGTGGTGACCTCCGGGACGGACAGGTGGCTGGGTACGGTCACCACGTCGGCCATCGTGAACTCCCCGATCACCGGCCGCGGGCCCAGCGGCTGCGGGAAGTCCCAGGTCAGGGTGGGCGGGGCGTCCGTACGGTACTCCCACTCACCGCCGGTGTAGCGCAGGCGCCGGTCGCCGCGCCGCTCCCGGGAGACGGCCCCCGACAGCCGGGTGCCCGCGGTGGGGTGCCAGCTGCTCAGTCCGTAGGCGATGTGCACCTCGTCGGCCTCCTTCCAGTCGCCCATGGCGGCGGTGGCGAGCAGGTCGCCGAGGCCGCCGAAGAAGGCCATCGCGGGGACGACGACGGCGCCCGACTCCCGCGCCCGGTCGGCGAAGTGGGCGAAGGTGTCGATGTTGGCCTCCAGTTCGGCGGCCACGTCCAGGTAGGGGACGCCGGCCCGCAGGGCGGCCTCGATCACGGGGGCGGTGGTCGAGGCGAAGGGGCCGGCGCAGTTGACGACGGCGACCGTGCCGGCCAGCGCGCGGTCGAGGGCGGCCGGGTCGTCCACCGTGGCCGGCCGGGCCTCCAGGCCGGTCCCGGCCGCCAGTTCCTTCAGCCGGTCGGCGTCGCGGCCGGACAGTACGGGGACGAAGCCCCGTTCCACCAGCTCCGCCACCACGAACCTGCCGGTGTGTCCGTACGCACCGAAGACCGCCACCTGCCGACCCGAACCCATGAGACCGCTCCTCCACGCCGAGTGCTCCGCCGCGGCCGGCCCCCGGTTGGGGCGCCGCGCTCCGTCGGAACGATCCTGGCGTGCCGGATCCGTCCGCACGAGTGTCCGGAACGACGCGACGCGTACACTTCCGGACGTGACCACTGTGGCGCTGGCCCTCACCGACGGCATGCTGCACTTCGAACTGGCCCTGGCCGTAGAGGTCTTCGGTTCGGACCTGACCCATCTCGTCGACCCCTGGTACGACTTCGCCCTGTGCGGTCCCGGTCCCGTCCGGGTCGGCCGCTTCCTGCTGGAGCCCGACCGGGGACTCGACCACCTCGTACGGGCCGACACGGTGATCGTCCCCGGCTGGGCCGACGTCGACCGGGACCCGCCGGCCGAACTCGTCGACGCCGTACGGGCGGCCCACGAGGCCGGGGCCCGCGTCGCCTCCCTGTGTACGGGCGCCTTCGTACTCGCCGCCGCGGGCCTCCTGGACGGCCGGCGCGCGACCACGCACTGGGCGCACACCGACGTGCTGACCGGCCGCCATCCCCGGATCACGGTGGACCCCGACGTCCTCTACGTGGACAGCGACAGCGTGCTCACCTCCGCGGGCAAGGCCGCCGCCATGGACCTCTGCCTGCACCTGGTGCGCCTCGACCACGGTGCGGCGGTCGCCAACACGGTCGCGCGACGCCTGGTCGTCCCTCCCCACCGGGACGGCGGCCAGGCGCAGTTCGTGACCTCACCCGTACCCGCACCGGGCAACCATCCGCTGGCCGCGCTGTTCCCGTGGGTGCTGGAGCGGCTGGACCGGCCGCTCACCGTGGAGGACCTCGCCCGTCGGGCCGGGATGAGCTCACGCCATCTGGGGCGCCACTTCAGGGCGGTCACGGGCACGACGCCGTTGCAGTGGCTGCTGACCCAACGCATCCGGTACGCGCAGGTGTTGCTGGAGACCACGGACGACACCGTCGACACGATCGCGACGGCGACGGGCATGGGCACCGCGACGACCCTGCGCCGCCACTTCGCCCGCGCGGTCGGCGTCCCCCCGGACACCTACCGCCGCACCTTCCGCACCCGCGCCCGGGACGCACTCGCGGGGCCGGGGGACGGCGCGCCCGCACTCCGTCCGCTCCGGCGCTAGTCCCGTACCGGGTCCGCGGGGCGCTCATGCCCCCGCCGTGGAGCCGGGGCGCACGATCATCAGCACGACGACGACCGCCCAGAGCAGGTTGAAGACCCCGGTGACCATCGCGAGCCGGGCGGCGCCCGCGCGACGGGCCTCCACGGAGCCGGGCACGACACCGCCCGCGGGCTCGGGAAGCAGGCGCTCCTGGCCCGGCAGGATCACGAGGAGCAGCAGGGCCGCGGCCGCGGCGGTGAGGACGATCGAGGCGAGCAGCCACGCGTCGGTGAGGACCCCGAGCCGGGCGCCGGTGGCCACACCGAAGACCGGCACCGCGGCGCCGAGCACGGTGTACCCGCGACAGACCCGGTGCAGGAGTCCGGCGGTACGGAGGTTCTGCCCCGGCGGACCGTCACCGTCGACGTCAGGCGTCCGGACGAAGCGGGGGAACATCGAGGCCGCGACCGTGATCGGCCCGATCGCCAGGATCGCGGCGAGGACGTGCACGGAGAGCAGGAACGTGGTCACCGAGGTGCCCTTCTGGACCGACCGACGACCCCACGCCCGGACGACTCCGGAGACACCGGGGACACCGGGGAGTCCGAGCACCGCTCGGGCATGGATCGCCAGCCAATAGGTTGGCTGTCGACCTATAAGTAGCACGGGTGAACCACCCTTGGGTAGGCTGCCTGACCATGAAGGCCAGTGCGGTGCGTGGACATCTCGACGGGCTGCTGTTGTCCGTGCTCGAAGCCGGGCCGTTGCACGGGTACGCGGTGATCATCGCCGTTCAGGAGCGCAGCAACGGGGTGCTCGAACTGCGTAAGGGCACCATCTATCCCGCTCTCAACAAGTTGGAGCGGCTGGGGCTGCTGCGCAGTGTGTGGGAGGCGGACGGTGAGCGGCGGCGGCGTTGTTACGAGTTGACCGACGCCGGGCGCCGGAGTCTCGCCGAGGAGCGGTCCGGGTGGCAGGAGTTCACGGCCGCCATCGGCGCCGTCCTGAATCCGGCGCCCGGCGCCGCTCCGCGGCACGCCTGATGACGTCGCCCTCCGGGCTCGCGGCCGCTCCCATCGAGGCCCACGTCGCGGAGCTCGCGGCGGCGCTCCACGGTCCCGCGCGGGTCAAGGCGCGCCTGCTGCACGAGTTTCGCGAGGGCCTCATCGACGCCGCCCGGGACCTCGCGGACGACGGCCCGTACGGTCGGGAGGCGGGTGAGCGGGCCGCGCGTGAGGCCGTGCGGGACTTCGGCAGCGTGGTCGAGCTCGCTCCGGGCTTCCAGTACGAGCTGACCGTCGCGCAGGCCCGGCACACCGCCCGCACGGTGCTGCTCGTCGCCCCGCTGCTGCTCGTGTGCTGGTACCTCGTAGGGGCCTGGAACGGCTCGTCCGGGCACCAGCCCCCCGGCCCGGTCGCGGTGCTGGTCGCCCATCTCAGCGGCGTCGCCGCCTCGGCCGCTCTGGTGGGCGGGGCGGCGCTCCTCGCGACCGGTGTGCTCGCCCGCCGGCTGCCCACCCCGGACCGGCTGCCCCTGGTGGTGGCCTGGACCGGGACCGCCACCGCGGCCGCCCTCGGCGTCAGCGCCCTCACCCTGGCCTTCGCCTCGGCCCTCGCCGCCGACTGGCCGCTGTCCGTGGCCGCGGGCGCCGTCGTCATCGCCCTCCACGCCCGGGTGGCCGCCTCCGCCCGCGCCTGCCGGACCTGCGCCCGGCTTCCCGCCCACGACGCCTGACGCGTAGGACGGTCGTACCCGTGCACCTGTCGTCGCATCCTCCAATGCGCCTCGCATTCACGATGGAGAGACCGACGACGTTGTTGCAGATGAGAAGAGGCACGACCTACGGTGTCGCACATGCAGTCCTACACCATCGGGCAGGCCGCCCGTCTGCTGGGCGTCAGCCCGGACACCGCGCGACGCTGGGCGGACGCGGGCAGGGTGGCGACCCACCGCGACGAGAGCGGCCGCCGCGTGATCGACGGGAAGTCGCTCGCGGAGTTCTCCGTGGAGATCGCGCAGGGCGATGACGACGACGAGCCGTCGTACACCTCGGCGCGCAACGCGTTCCCGGGGATCGTCACCGGGATCAAGCTCGGCGACATCGCGGCTCAGGTCACCATCCAGGCCGGGCCGCACCGCCTGGTCTCCCTCCTCACCCGTGAGGCCGTGGAGGAGCTGGGACTCGAGGTCGGCATGCAGGCCACCGCCCGCGTGAAGTCGACCAGCGTGCACATCGACCGCACCTGATCCCCGCCGGCCACGTCGGTGGACCGCACCGGCCGCCCGCCATGTCACCGTCGCCTGTCGCCGCCGCCTGCCGCACAGCTCACTCGGGGCCGTCCGTCCCCGGCGAACGGGCGGCCCTTCTTCCTCTTCTCCGCGGGGTGTCATCGATGAAACGAGCCGCACGAGCCTCCGGCACCCGGCCGCCCCTCGCGCTGGCGCTGCCCGCGCTCCTTGCGGTGGCGTTCCTGACGCTGCCGCTGCTCGGCATCCTCGTCCGGACGGAGTGGGGCGAGCTCGTCGACCACCTGCGCTCCCCCGGCACCGTGCAGGCCCTGAAGCTCTCCCTGCTCGTGTCGTTCTGGGCGCTGGGGCTCTCCCTGCTCCTCGGGGTACCGCTCGCCTGGCTGCTGGCCCGCGTGCCGTTCCCCGGCAAGGCCCTCGTACGCTCCCTCGTCCTGCTGCCGATGGTGCTGCCGCCGACGGTCGGCGGTGTCGCCCTGCTGCTCGCGTTCGGCCGGCGCGGGCTCCTGGGGCCGTGGCTCGACCGCACCCTGGGGATCACCCTCCCGTTCCACACCTCGGGGGCCGTCGTGGCGGCCACCTTCGTCGCGATGCCGTTCCTCGTCATCAGCCTGGAGGGCGCCCTCGGCGGACTGCGACCGCGGTACGAGGAGACGGCGGCCTCCCTCGGCGCCTCGCCGGTGCGGGTCTTCTTCACCGTGACGCTGCCGATGGTCGCGCCCGGTCTGGTCGCGGGCGCGGCCCTCACCTGGGCGCGGGCGCTGGGCGAGTTCGGTGCCACGATCACCTTCGCCGGGAACCTGCCCGGGACGACGCAGACGCTGCCGCTCCAGGTGTACCTGCTGCTCCAGGAGGAGCCCGAGGCCGCCACCTCCGTCTCGCTGCTGCTCCTCGCCATCGCCATGGGGGTGCTGATCGCCCTCCGCGGCCGCTGGACGGGGACCCCCTCGGACCGTCGCCCCCGTCCCACGCCGGAGGCCGGACCCGAGGACCCGCCCGCCGTACCCGTACCGAAGGACCCGTCGGCGCCCGCCGCCGCGGAGGCCGGACGCTGGGCGCTGCACGCCGAGGTCACGGGCTTCACCCGGCTCACGCTGGACGCAGACCCGGGCACCACCATCGCGGTCGTCGGCCCGAACGGGGCCGGCAAGACCACCCTGCTCCGCGCCCTCCTCGGCCTCACCCCCCGGGCCCACGCCGACCTGCGGCTCGGCGACGAGGACGTCACCGCCCTGCCCCCGCACCGCCGGCACGTCGCCTGGGTCCCGCAGGACGGCGCGCTGTTCCCGCACCTGAGCGCCCTCGCCAACACCGCGTACGGGCTCCGCGCCCAGGGCGTCCCGCGCGCCGAGGCCCGGCGCGCCGCCCGGACCTGGCTCGACCGGCTCGGCGTCGGCCACCTCGCCCACCGCCGTCCCACCCAGCTCTCCGGCGGGCAGGCCCAGCGCGTCGCCCTGGCCCGGGCGCTGGCCGCCCGCCCCCGGCTGCTCGTCCTCGACGAGCCGCTCGCCGCACTCGACCAGACCACCCGCGCCCACGTACGGCACACCCTGCGCACCCACCTCGGCGCCTTCGGCGGCGTCTGCCTGATCGTCACCCACGACCCGGTCGAGGCGGTCTCGCTCGCCGACCGCGTCCTGGTCCTCGACGAGGGTCTGGCCCTCCAGGACGCGGCACCCGCCGAGGTCACCCGGCACCCCCGGTCCCCGTGGGTCGCCCGGATGCTCGGCCGCAACGCCTGGCCGGGCACGGCGACCCCGGAGGGGCTCGCGTTCGAAGGGGGCGGCACCCTGGTCGCGACCGACCCGCCGCCGCCGGGCACTCCCGCGCTGGCGATCGTCGCGCCCGAGGCCGTGTCCGTGCACCGCGAGAAGCCCGCCGGCAGCCCCCGCAACGTCTGGCCGGGCGCAGTACGCGAGATCGTCGCGAGCGGCAGCCGGCTCCGGGTCCTGATCACCTCCGACCGGGCCCCCGACCTCGTCGCCGAGATCACGCCGCAGTCGGCCGCCGAACTCGGCCTGGCCGAGGGGGTGTCCGTCTGGACGAGCGTCAAGGCGACCGAGGCGACGATCGTGCCGCTGTGACCGGGGCGGCCCTCCTCTGGACCTACGGGGGCCGCTGGGCCGTCTCTTCCGGATCTTGCCGGTCGGGCCCGCGTCGTCCGGTGCCGTGCATCGCACGGCGGAGAGGTACCCGCGTACGGGACGTACCCGGGTGCCTCGACAACGCGGCGAGGTGCGGTGCCGGGCGGCGCGGGTCAGGCAGGATCCGGAAGAGACGGCCCAGGTCAGTTGCCGCGCGGCGCGTACATGATGACGGCCATCCCGGCGAGGCAGACCAGTGCGCCGATGACGTCGTAGCGGTCCGGTCGGTAGCCGTCCGCGGCCATCGCCCAGGCGATCGACCCGGCCACGAAGATCCCGCCGTACGCGGCGAGCACCCGCCCGAAGTTCTCGTCGGACTGGAGCGTGGCCACCACCCCGTACAGACCGAGGGCGACGACGCCGGCGCCGATCCAGATCCACCCCTTGTGCTCGCGGATGCCCTGCCAGACGAGCCAGGCGCCACCGATCTCGAAGAGGGCGGCGACCACGAACAGGGCGAGGGAACGAGCGACGGTCATGATCGGCCACCCTACCGGCGGCGCCCGCGCACCGGTCTCGACGCCGCCCGGCGGGCTCGACGCCCCCCGGCGGCGGCCGCGCCCCCTTCGCCGGGCCGCCCGGCGCCTCACGGCCCTTCGCCCGCCCGGCTCGCATAATCGCTTGCCCCCGCTCGCGCCGCTGGGTGCAATGGCCGCCATGACGGCATCCCCGGCGCCCGGTGCGGCGCAGACCGGCCCCTCGCCCGTACGGATCGGCGCCCTCGTCCCGCTGTCGCCGCCCGGCTGGGTCGAGGCGGGGCGGCACCTGCTCGCCGGTCTCGAACTGGCGGTGCGCGACGTCAACGACGCCGGTGGGGTCCGCCCGGGCGGGCCCTGCGGGTCCGGGCCGGGCGTCGGCCGGCCGCTCGAACTCGTCGTCCGGGACACGGCGGCCGATCCGCGGCGGGCCGCGGCCGCGGTGGAGGAGCTGTCCGACCTCGGGGTGGCCGGCCTGACCGGGGAGTACCACAGCGTCGTCGCCCGCTCCGCCGCCGCGCGGGCCGACGCGCTCGGCCTGCCGTACCTGTGCTCGTCGGCCGTCCTCGACGCGCTGACCGACGGGCCGGCGGACCGGGTCGCGCGCCTCGCCCCGGCGCAGTCCCACGGCTGGCGGATCTACGCGGACTTCCTGCTGGCCTCGGGGCACCGCCGGGTCGCCGTCGCAGCCCAGGAGAGCGTCTACTGGGCGGCCGGAACGGGCATCCTGCGGGAGCACCTCGCTGCCCGCGGCGGCACCGTCGTCCCGCTCGACGCGGGCGCGCTGACGCCCGCCGCGGTCTGCGACGCGCTCGCGGACGACGGCGCCACCGCCCTGCTCCTGCTGGTCGGACACCCGGAGCCGGCCGTGCCGATCGTCCGGGCCGTCCGCCGCGACCGGCGCCTCGCCGGGATGCTGATCGGCGCCCCGGCCGGCCAGCCGGAGTTCGCCGGCTGGGCGGACCTCCTCGGTGACGACGGCGCCGCCGTCCCGTTCCTGCGCTATCTGCCCGGGCGGCTCGGCCCGCTCGGCACCCGCGTCGCGGCCGACCTGCGTGAACGGCTGGGCGAGGCGCCCTCCTTCGTCGCCTTCGAGGGCTACGACAGCATCGCCGTCCTCGCCGACGTGCTGCGCGCGCACGGCACGGACCGGGAGGCCGTCGCGCGCTCCTGGCCGTCCGTCGACGTCGAGGGCACCCGCGGGCGGATCCGCTTCTCCCGCGTCCCGGGCGTCGGCGTCCGGCAGTGGGCGTGGCCGCCCGTCCAGGTCGTCGACCGCGACCCGGCGGCGCCCGGACGCTTCCGCGTCCTGCACACCGACGAAGCCCACGGCGGGGGCGGTTGCCCGTAGCGCTCCAGGGCCCCGCCCTGTACGGCTCCGGGCGCACGGGGCCCGGATTCCGCCCCGGCCGCCCGAGTGCACGCCTGCGCGCGCGGACGTGCGCACCCGGGGTTCACACCATCGAGTGAGCGGGCGCCCGACGTCCCGCGCCGGGGGGTGTGTCAGTCGTGGGTACTCGGCCGGCCGGCCTCCTCGTCGACGGCGTACGGGTGGACGTACCGCTCGGCGTCGAACGGGGTGAACCACGTGCCGATCGTCCACGCGGTGACGCCGGGGGCGGCGGGGTGCCCGGCGGTTCCGTCCTCCGGGTCGGCGCCGTCCTCCGGAGTGCCGGCCTCACGCGGCTCGGCGCCGTCCCCCTCGTCGTCGTAGAGCCACGCGAGGTCCATGTCCTTGGAGACCTCGTGGGCGAAGCGGTCCAGGGACGCCGCGACCTCCTCGCCGAGGAGCCCGTACAGGTCGAGGGTGGAACGCGCCTGCTGGAGGAGGAGGTTGAGGGCGAGCTCCTCCGCGAGGCAGCCGAGGCGGCGGAAGCTCCCGTCGGTGAACCGGGTGGTGAGGGCTATGGCGGTCACGAGGAGTCGGCGCGCGAAGAGTTCGTCGTACGCCAGGCCGAACCGCGACGGCAGCCGGGAGAGGTGCCACAGTTCGGCCCGGCACTCCGCGACGGTGGTCTCCTCGTCGGCGAGGGTCCGGACGTCGTCGTACAGCTCGTCTATGAGGACCTCGGAGGCGTACACCAGTGCTCCGGCGGCCAGTTCGGCGGCCGGGGAGCCGAAGCCGGCCGGTCGCCCGCCGTCCGTCCGCCCGCTCCCTCCCGACGGCTCCTCGGCCCGTGTCTCCCGCTCCACGGGGCCGGGTGCGCCGAAGGAGTGGGCCCCGAAGGACGCCAGGCGCGGGGCGAGGGCGCGGAGCTGGGCGTCCAGGTCGGCCCGGTCCCGGTCCTCGTCGTCCTCGTCCGTCCCCGTGGCGGCGTCGGTCCCGGGGGCTCCGGCGAGGCCGACGGAGGGGGCGGTGCCCGCGGGGTCCGCTCCGGCCGTGTGGCGGGCGCGGCGGACCCGGAGGTCGCTGGGCGGCGCGTCCGGGCCGTCGGCTGCCTCCAGGCTCTCCCTCGTCAGGTCGAGGGGGAGTTTGACCTCGCTGCTCTCCACCAGCCAGTCGGCGAGGAGTTCGGAGCGTTCGAGTACCTCCGCGGCGACGGAGCCCACGGCGTCCTCCGCGGTCTCCAGGGTCGGGGCGTGGACGAACACCTTGACGACCGCTCCTCGCGGGTGGACGGCGACGAGCGCCTCCAGGATGTCGACCTCGATCCCGTCGGGGCCCTCGATCCCCTCCACCGCGTCGAAGCCGTGCTCCAGGAGCGCGGAGGCCCCGACCTGTTGCAGCGCGTCCAACTCGTCGGCGTCGTCGGGCAGACACGCTTCCACTGTTACGACGTAACTCACGTCGGCAAGCGTGCCAGGCCCGGGCCCGTTCCCGGGGTGGAATTCCCCGAGAATCCGGGCCCGTCGGGGAGTTCTCCCCGGCTCCGGGCGGTCCGGGCCGCCCGTCGGCCGCCGGACCCGGACCTCCTGGGGCACGCACGGGCGGCGACGAGGGAGCCGGACGCCCGGCACGGTGTCCGGCAGCCGAGGTCACCACGCCCAGGGCCGGCCCGGTGACCCCGGTGGCGCCGAACGAGTGGACTCGGTGGGCGGCGGGCGGCCGGGCGCCCGCCGTGCGGGGCGGCGGTGGTGATGTGGCCGTCCCTGACCGCGCCCCCTGGAAGAGGCCCCCGAGATGCGCCGTACCCGCTTTCGCCGATTGTTCGCCGCGACGGTCCTCGTGGCCTCCGTGCTCGCGCCGATGACGGCGGCTCCCGCCACGACCGTCGCCGCCGCGGCCGTCGCCGACCGGCACGGCGACGACTGCCCGCCCGGCGATCTGGGTCCCGAGCTGACCGCCCGGCTCGACCGGACGATCGCGGAGGTCCGCGAGCAGGCCGGCATCCCCGGTGTGGTGGTCGGGATCTGGCTGCCGGGCAAGGGGAGTTACGTCCGCGCCTCGGGGGTGGCCGACAAGGCCACCGGCCGGCCGATGTTCACCGACTCCTACGTACGGATCGGCAGCGAGACGAAGACCTTCACGGTCACCGCGCTGCTCAAGCTCGTCGACGAGGGCCGCGTCGGTCTCGACGACCCCATCGCCCGGTACGTCCACGGCGTTCCCGACGGCCGGCGGATCACCCTGCGCCAGCTCGCGGGGATGCGCAGCGGCCTCTTCCCGTACACCGCGGACGCGGACTTCGTGCGCGACCTGCTGAGCGACCCGCAGCGCTCGTTCACCCCGCGGGAGTCGCTCGCGTACGGCTTCAAGCACAAGAACACCTTCGCGCCCGGCGCGCAGTTCCAGTACTCCAACACCAACCTGGTCCTCCTCGGCCTCGTGATCGAGAAGGTCACCGGTCAGCGGCTCGCCGACGTCATCGAGCGGCGGGTGCTCCGCCCGGCGCACCTGCGGCACACGTTCCTCCCCGAGGGCGCCGAGTTCCCCGAGCCGCACGCCCACGGCTACACCGACCAGACGCTCGACGGCACGACCGCGGACGCCACCGACTGGAACCCCAGCTGGGCGTGGGCGGCCGGCGCGATGATCTCCAACCTGCACGACCTGCGCCGCTGGGCCCCCGTTCTCGCCACCGGTGAACTGCTGAGCCCCGAGACGCAGGCGCAGCGCCTCACGACGCTGCCCACCGGCTTCCCCGGCCTGAGCTACGGCCTCGGGATCTTCGACGCCAACGGCTGGATCGGCCACAACGGATCCATCCCCGGCTACGAGACCGTGACGGTGTACCTGCCGTCGGAGAAGGCCACCATGGTCCTCATGCTCACCACCGACTCGCAGGTGGGGGGCCAGGAGCCGTCCACCCTGCTCGCCCGCGCGATCACCTCGGTGATCACCCCGGACCACGTCTACGACGGCGCGGTCTCCCCCGCCAGGGGGTGAGCGAGGCGTAGTACGCCCGTAGCGCCGCCTCGCCGCCGGAACCCATGGCGGTCATGATCCGCTGGTAGCGGGCGGCGCGCAGGTCTCCGGCGACGAGGACGCGGGGATGCTGGTCCCCCGGCGGGCAGTACCCGTCCGCGGCCCGGACGAGGGCGCCGCCGGGGGGCCGGGGCGCGCTCCCGATGCTGGTGCGGACGGCGTCCGCGGTGACCGTACGCCGTTCCCCGTCGCGGCACGTCAGCTCCGCCGTCACCCCGCCCGGGCCGTTCCGGATCAGCCTGACGTGCTCGACGGGGAGCAGGGTGACGCGCGGGTCGCCGCGGACCTCGTCGGTCTTGTACGCGTCGGGCGGCGGGTACGCGACGAGGAGACGGGTCCGGGCGTCGGGGTGGGCGCGGAGGAAGGTGCCGACGGGCCGGTCGCCGCCCAGGACGAGGATCGTGCGGACCGTCGCGTCGGTCTGCCGCAGCGGGAGCGGCGGGGGCCCGGCCGGGCCGGTGATCCAGGTGATCCAGGGGACGTCGCCTGGCCCGAGAAGGACGACGCCGGTGGCGAGGACGGCGTACGGGGCCGAGAACGTCCGCGGGGCGGGCGCCGCCCGGGGCGTGTCCGGCGCCTCGCCGGACTCCCGGGGCGGGTCCGCCACCCCGTCGGACTCCCGGGGCGGGTCCGGCACCTCGTCGGACTCCCGGTGTGTGCCCGGCGCCGCGGCCGCGGGAGCCGCGGTGGCCCCCGCCGGAGCGACCGTGACGGTCACCCGGTCGTCGTCGGCGTGCACCTCCGTGACGCGGCTGCCCAGTTCGAGACGGCAGAGCGGCGTGCCCGTGACCTCCGCCGCGATGGAGGCGGCCAGTTCCGGTCCGCCGGTCCAGCCGCCGAGGACGTTGTCCAGGACGGGGATCCGGTGGAGGGTGCCGCACAGCGCGTCGGCCTCGATCAGGATCGTGCGCAGGCCCACGCCCGCCGCCGTGCGGACGGCCGCGCAGCCGGCCGGACCCCCGCCGACGACGATCAGGTCGGTCGTCAGCTCGGCGCCGGGAGGACGGGGACGGGTGGCCGGGCGGGTGCGGGGAGCCGTGTCTGCCATGGCGCCATTCCACCGGCTGCGGGGCCGAAGAAGGAAGGGCAAGAGGGGGAACCCACCTCTCGCCACTTACAACGTATAGCGCACAGGGGGGCTTGTGGCAAGGCCCCCGTCGTACCGCACAATCGCACTTCTCCCTCACGGACCTGCAGAAATGAGACTCACCTCGTGCGTGTGCTTTCGTCGGTCGACCCGTCGTACGACGCCAGTGCCTTCGCTCTTCCCGACCGCCTCTCCGCCAAGTCCGACCCGGCACTGATCGCCGGCGACGAGCGGCACTTCGCGGCCGTCGCGCGCTGTCTCGACGAGACCATCGCCGAACTCTCCGACCGGCTCGACGCCGCGCGCAGGGCGCCGGGCGGCGTGGGCCGGGAGGCGATGGACCGCGACGCGGAGGTCCACCGGCTGACGGGCCGCCTGCGCACCCTGCGCCGCTTCGGCCTCGACCTGTGCCTCGGACGGATCGTCGGCACGGCGGACCCCTCGGCCACGGACGGCGGCGGTGGGGAGCCCGTGTACATCGGGCGGCTCGGTCTCACCGACGGCTCGGGCCGCCGTCTGCTCGTCGACTGGCGCTCGCCCGCGGCCGAACCGTTCTTCGCGGCCACCCACGCCGACCCGATGGGGCTGGCGAGCCGCCGCAGGTACCGCTGGCACGACGGCCGGATCGGCGACTACTGGGACGAGGTGTTCACCGCCGACGGCCTGGAGGGACACGCGGCGCTCGACGACCAGTCGGCGTTCATCGCCGGTCTGGGCGGGAGCCGTTCGCCCCGCATGCGCGATGTGCTGGCCACCATCCAGGCCGACCAGGACGCCGTCATCCGGGCGGGCTCGCGCGGCACCCTGGTCGTCGACGGCGGCCCCGGTACGGGGAAGACCGTCGTCGCGCTGCACCGCTCCGCGCACCTGCTGTACGCCGACCCGCGCCTGGGCCACCGGCGCGGCGGCGTCCTGTTCGTGGGCCCCCACCAGCCGTACCTGGCGTACGTCTCGGACGTCCTCCCCAGCCTCGGCGAGGAGGGCGTGCGGACCTGCACCGTGCGGGATCTCGTCGCCGAGGGCGCGGCGGCGGCGGCCGAGCGCGACCCCGAGGCGGCGCGGCTGAAGTCGTCCGTCGGCATGGTGCGGGCGATCGAGGCCGCCGTACGGTTCTACGAGGAGCCGCCCGCCCACGGGATGACGGTGTCGACCGACTGGGCCGACGTCCGGCTGACCGCGGGCGACTGGGCCGAGGCGTTCGAGGCGCCGGAGCCGGGGACCCCGCACAACGAGGCGCGCGAGCAGATCTGGGAGGAGCTGGGCTCGATCCTCCTGGGCAAGCTCGGCGACGAGGTGCCGGAGGACGAGTTCCGGCGGGCGCTGCGGCAGGACGAGGAGGTGGCCGGGGCGCTCCACGGTGCGTGGCCGCTGATCGAGGCGGCCGATCTGGTCGGCGACCTGTGGTCGGTCCCCGCCTATCTGCGCACGTGCGCCCCGTGGCTCGACGGCGAGGAGGTCCGGGCGCTCCGCCGGGCGGACGCGCAGGCCTGGACGGTGTCCGACCTGCCGCTCCTGGACGCGGCGCGGCACCGGCTCGGCGACCCTCGGGCGGCACGGCGCGAGCGGCGCCGCCGGGCCACCGTGGCGGCGGAGCGGGCGCGGATGGCCGACGTCATCGCCGACGTCATCGCGGCGGACGTCGACGGCGAGGGCGCGGTGACGATGCTGCACGGACAGGACCTCAAGGACAGCTTGGTCGACGAGGCCGCGCTGCCCGGCACGGAACCGGACCTGCTCGCCGGTCCGTTCGCGCACATCGTGGTGGACGAGGCGCAGGAACTGACGGACGCCGAGTGGCAGATGCTGCTGCTGCGCTGCCCGTCCCGCAGCTTCACCGTCGTCGGCGACCGCGCCCAGGCGAGGGAGGGCTTCACGGAGTCGTGGGAGGAGCGTCTCGAGCGGGTCGGGCTCGACCGGATCACCGTGGCGTCGCTGAGCATCAACTACCGGACGCCGGAGGAGGTCATGGCGGAGGCCGAGCCGGCGATCCGGGCCGCACTGCCGGACGCGAACGTGCCGACCTCGGTCCGCAGCAGCGGTGTCCCCGTCGTCCGCGGGGCGGTGGCGGAGCTTGAGGCGGTCGTCGACGCGTGGCTCGACGCCCACGCCGACGGGACCGCGTGCGTCATCGGCGACCCCCGGTTCCGGCCGCGGCCGCGCGTGCGGTCGCTCACGCCGAGCCTGGCGAAGGGCCTGGAGTTCGACCTGGTGGTCCTCGTCGACCCGGAGGCGTTCGGCACGGGCGTCGCGGGGGCGGTCGACCGCTATGTGGCGATGACCCGCGCGACCGGGCAGCTCGTGGTCCTGACGAGCGCGTGACGGGGGGCGGAGGCGCGGTCGGCCCGTACCGTTCGGCACCTGGGCGGGTGCCGTCCGGGGCGGGCCCTGCCTCCGTGGGGCGAACCGGTGTCGCGCGTGGGCGCGCCACGGACGTTCCTGAGATGAGATGACGTATCGATAGGTGCATGACTGAGACTCGCGCACACGTCACTCCCGTTCCCGACGACCAGGTCGTTCCCGGCGGGGAGTGCCCCGAGGTCGCGTCGCTGGTCGCGCCGTATCTGCGCATCATCCGCGCCGCGCTTCCCCAGGAGGAGGCGGAACGATTCTTCGTACGGGCTCTGGACGCGGACGAGGAGGAGCGGCGCAGGGCGGGGGCCCTCCAGCTCGGCTTCAGCGCGTATCTGTCGGACGGTCTCGGCGAGGCGTGGGGCGCGTCCCTGGCGCACACCTCGGCCTGGGAGGCCATGCAGGCGATCCGCCAGCTCGTCCGCAAGGCGCCGCGGGCGGATCTCGCCGCGTATCTGCGGCTCGGTCTCCACCAGGTACGCGAACCCGGCGCCGCGGCCCAGGGACGGGCGGCGCTGCCGGTGAGCGCCTGACCGGTCCCGGCCCGCTCGGGGAGGGGACGGGGAGCGGCTCAGCCTTCTCGGGGGGCTTGGCGGCCGTCCTCCGGTTCGCCCCGCCGCCAGGTGTCCGGGCCCGGGTCGCCGCCCTCGGCCCGGATCGCGAGCCGGTCGACGTAGTGCTGCCAGCCCTCCGCGTGGGCCTCGCAGGCCTCCGAGGAGGGCAGGCCGCTGTGGATCAGGTGGAGGAGGGTGCCGTCCGGGGCGGGTTCGAGGGTGATCTCGACGGTGCTGGTGCCCGGCGGGACGGGCTCGGAGGGCGGCGGGGCGGGCACGGCGCCCGTCTCCCAGCCCCAGCTGAAGACGATCCGCCGGGGCGGGTCGACGGAGATGAAACGGCCGGCGGCGACGTCCTCCGCCGTGACCTGGACGCGGTAGGAACCGCCCGGCTCGAAGACGAACGTCCCGTCGGCCCCCATCCACGACAGCCACCTCGCCCGGTCGACGAAGAGGCCGAAGACGGCCTCGGGGCCGGCGCTGATGTGCCGCTCCAGGGTGACGGTGTCCATAGGGGTCGCGGGGATCGTCATCGGGCTCCTCGCTTCGTGCGGCCGCTGCGGCGAGCGGGCCGGGTCGCGCCGTCCGCCCGGGCGGAACCGCTACGTGCCGCTCTTGCGCAGCGTAGCCAGACCGGGGGTCCCCGGCACCTCGGGGCGATCGCCGACCGGGCCGCGCACGCGTGGCCCGCGGAACGCACCGGCGGACGTGCCCGGCCGACGTGCCCGGCCGACGTGTCCGGCCGGGCGCGGAAGCCGGGGCGCGGGGGGGGTCCGCGCCCCCCGCTCGGGCGGCGCGGGCCGGGGCCTCCGGCGGCCGGGAGCCGTCACCGGACTCGGGCCGGGCGCTGCCGCAGCCTCTCCCCGCCGCGGCCCTTACGGCGTCGCGGGCCGGTCCGCGTTCGCCTCCGCGTCCGGCGTATCCGGCGCCGTCGCCGTCTCGGATCTCGTCGAGAGGATCGCGCGGGCCTGTTCCGCGGCGCGGGCGGTGCTCTCGGAGACGAATTCCAGGAAGCGGGCGATCCCTTCCATGCGGTCGCCGGCCGGCGTGCCGGATCCGAGGACGCCGACGCCCTGGCGTGCGGTCTCGACGATGTGGAGGGTGGCGCGGGCGCTCGCCATCATCGACTGGTACCAGATGTCGTCGTCGACGACGTACCGCTCGCGGCGGCGTTCGTCGCGCTCCCGGCGTACCAGCCCCTGGCCGTCCAGGAACGCGATCGCCTTGGAGACGGACGCCGGGCTGACCTGGAGGTGCTGGGCGAGCTCGGCGGCGGTGAGGCTGCCCGAGTCGGTGAGGCAGAGACAGGCCATCACCCGGGCCATCATCCGGGGCGTCCCCGACTGTATGAGGACGGTCGTGAAGATCTCCTCGTACGCGCGCACCGCCTCCGCGTCGCGGCCGTGGGACGTGACGGGCGTCTTCGGGTCGCGGGGCACGGCCTGCTTGCGCCGCGCCCGGTGCCCGGTGGCCCGGTGGGCGAGGTCGGAGCGGTAGGCGGTGGGACCGCCGTTCCGCATGACCTCACGGGTGACCGTCGACGTCGGGCGGTCGAGGCGCCGGGCGATCTCGGCGTAGGCGAGGCCGTCGGCCAGTCCCAGCGCGATCTGCTGACGTTCCTGCTGGGTGAGCCTGCCTCCCGGCATCGGGCCTCCTTCGTGGTCCTGAGAGCCCCACCATAGCTTTCACGCATAGACCATTGCAACGAGCCCATCCCCTTCCTGTTGCGTTAAGCCCAGCTTCATTGCAATGAATTATCTCTCCTGACCTGCATTGACAGGCATCACACGCAACGAAGGTGTTGCCAGCATCGTGAACGCAACGTAGCTTTTCACTCATCGGAAACAACGAGTCGCCATCAGGGCGGCGCACCGGACCGAAGGAGAAGCACCATGCAGACGTTCGCCACCACCGCCGCCGTCACCGCCGTCCTCGACATCCCCGCCGGCCGCGTCCAGTTGATCGCCGCCGACCGCGCCGACGCCACCGTCGACGTCCGTCCCGCGAACCCCGCGAAGAGCGCCGACGTGAAGGCCGTCGGCCAGGTCTCGGTCGAGTTCGCCGACGGTGTGCTGCGGATCGCCGCCGCCCCCGCCAGGAACCGGATCCTGGGCGACTCCGGCGCCGTCGAGGTGACCGTCCAGCTCCCGGCCGGCTCCGCCGTCGAGGCGAGGACGGCCGCCGCCGAACTCCGGGGCGTCGGGCGACTCGGCGACGTGGTCTTCGAGGGGGCGCAGGGCCCGGTCAAGCTCGACGAGGCCGCGAGCGCCCGGCTCACCCTGCTCGCGGGCGACATCACGGTCGGCCGCCTCGGCGGCTCCGCCGAGATCAGCACCCAGAAGGGCGACCTCCGGATCGCCGAGGCCAAGGGCGGCACGGTCGTCCTGCGCACCGCGGCCGGTGACATCACGGTCGGCGCCGCCCGCGGCGTCTCCGCCTCCCTCGACGCCGGTACGAGCTACGGCCGCGTGCACAACGCCCTGCTGAACACCGGCACGGCCGACCTGACCGTGCACGCCACCACCTCCTACGGCGACATCACCGCCCGCAGCCTCTGATGCGGTCCGCCCCGCGGGCGGCGCCCTCCGGCCGGTTCGGAGGACGCCGCCCGTCGGCGTTCCCGGACCGGGTCGCGGCACCGCCTCGGGCATGGGGCCGGGCGCCCCGGCGGGCGGGTGGGAGGCGAGGGCTCGGCGGGTCCCGGTCGACGAGGCCGGGGTGGGCGCGCGTAGCGTGAGGTGTGTCGGCTCCGTCGTCTCTCACCTGGAGATCCGCCTTGTCCAGCGCCGCCCCGACCCGTACCGCCGTCGTCGAGTCCCTCATGGAGCGCTTCCCCGGAGTCCCGGCGGAGGCGGTGTTCAAGGAGGACCTGCTGCGCGGCGGGCTCGCCTTCGACCCGTCCGCGCTGTCCGGGAACGAGGGGGGCGAGGTGAAGCCGAAGTCGTACTTCATCTTCTCCTTCGACCACCGCACGCTGCCGGAGCTCGGGGAGGCGGCGCTGAACCGGCCGCCGGAGGAGATCGTGCTCACGGGCGGACCGTACGGGCTCCGCCGCACGGTCGTGTCCGTACGGGTCAACCCCTCGTCGCCCTACCGGGTGGCGCCGGACGCCGACGGGGCGCTCGCGCTGTTCCTCGACGGGACCAGGATCGCCGACGTCGGGCTGCCGCCGATGCCGGAGTACTACCGGCACCCGCTGACGAACGGGAAGTCGGTGATGGAGGTCGCGCCCACCATCCAGTGGGGCTACCTGATCTATCTGACGGTCTTCCGGGTCTGCCAGTACTTCGGCGCCAAGGAGGAGTGCCAGTACTGCGACATCAACCACAACTGGCGCCAGCACAAGGCGGCGGGCCGCCCGTACACCGGGGTGAAGCCGGTCGACGAGGTCCTGGAGGCGCTGGAGATCATCGACCGCCACGACACGGCCCGCACCTCGACGGCGTACACCCTCACCGGCGGCGCGGTGACCTCGCAGGTCGGCGGGAAGGACGAGGCGGACTTCTACGGGCAGTACGCGCGCGCTATCGAGGAGCGTTTCCCCGGCCGCTGGATCGGCAAGGTCGTCGCGCAGGCCCTGCCGAAGGAGGACGTGCAGCGCTTCCACGACTACGGGATCCGGATCTACCACCCGAACTACGAGGTGTGGGACCGCCGGCTGTTCGAGCTGTACTGCCCCGGCAAGGAGCGCTACATCGGCCGGGACGAGTGGCACCGCCGGATCCTGGACTCCGCCGAGGTCTTCGGGCCGCGTAACGTCATCCCGAACTTCGTGGCCGGTGTCGAGATGGCTCGCCCGTCCGGCTTCCTCACCGTGGCCGAGGCGATCGCCTCCACCCGGGAGGGCCTGCGGTTCTTCATGTCGCGCGGGATCACCCCCCGGTTCACCACCTGGTGCCCGGAGCCGACGACTCCGCTGGGCCGCGAGAACCCGGACGGGGCGCCGCTGGAGTACCACCTGCGGCTCCTGGAGGCGTACACGGCGACGCTGGAGGAGTACGGGCTGACCGCCCCGCCCGGGTACGGGCCGGCCGGTCCGGGGAACGCGGTGTTCTCGGTGAGCTCGTTCATGGACGCGCTGCCTCCGGCTCCGGGCGAGTAGCGGGGAGCGGGGGCCGGCCCGGCCAGGTGCGCGCCGCGCCCACGGCCCCCGCGGCCCCGCGCCCCACGGGCATGGCGGACACGACGTCCGCCGCCCAGGTCACCGCGGCGCCCCTCAGATCCGCAGTTCCTTCGCCTCGAAGCGGCCGTCGCCGAGGGACAGGACGAAGGAGACCTGCTGGCCCTCGGAGACGGTGCGGACCTCACCCTCGATGTCCTCCGCGCTGAACCAGACCTGCTCCTCGGAGTTCAGCGGGACGACGAAGCCGTACCCGCCGGCACGGTTGAAGGAATGCACGAACCCTATGCTTCTGCCTTCCACGGCCACCTCCTCGTCGGCACCGGCGAGGCGGGCCGGGGCGGGGGAAGCCCGCCCGGCCGCATCCGCGCCTCAGTCGACTTGTACCCCGTGCGCCCGCCGTTCGCCCGCGGTGGAGGGCCGGTCGGTGGCGGTCCGGGGCCCCGGACCCGGCGGGGAGTGGGGTGGCGCGGCCGGTGGCGTGGACCACTCCCCCACATCTCGTAGAATCTTCAACAGAGGCCCGGTGCCGGCGATCCCCCGTGTCCGGCACCGGGCCTCGCCCTACCCTCCGTCAGGCCCCGCCGTGCCCCGTCAGGCCCCGCCGCCCGGGTACGCGATCCGTTCCGTGATCGCGGCGATGCGCCGGGCCGACTCCTCCGGGGGCGCCACCGGCTGCACGATGTGGCTGACGGTGAGCCGCACGACCACCTCGACCGCGAGCCCTCGGGACTCCTCGTCCACCTCGGGCCAGGCCTCGCTCGCGCCGCACGAGCGCGCCGCCGACGGCCTCCTCCCCCCGGGGCGGGGCGGCGGGCCGGCGACCGAAGTCGACCAATCAACCGCATCCTGATCGATATTCGATCATTCGACACTTCGGCATTGACTCGCTCATCGGCCCGCGCCTAGCTTCTGGCGGCACCAGACCTCGAGAAAGGTGTCGCGTCATGACCATGGAGGCAATTCCCGGGCGGCGTAGGGCCGTTGGCGGGCTGCTCGCCGTCGTCCTCGCCCTCGCCGGCAGCGTCGCCCTCCCCGCCGCGCCCGCCTCGGCCGCCGGGAGCACCACGTACGTGGACTGCTCGCGTACGACCCCCGGCGACGGCGGTCAGGCCTCGCCGCTGAACAGCATCGCCCAGGCCAACGCGCGGACGTACGCGGCCGGGGACACCCTCGCCTTCGCGTCCGGCACCACCTGCACCGGTTCCCTCGCCCCGAAGGGCAGCGGCACCGCGGCCGCCCCCATCACGCTCACCCGCTACGGCACCGGCGCCCTGCCCGTGATCGACGGTGGCGGCGCTCCGGACGCCGTGTCCCTGACCAACCAGGACCACTGGCGGATCAGCGACCTCCGCGTGACCAACCCGGCCGCCGCCCTCGCGCGCCGCACGGGGATCCGGATCTCCGCGACCGACGGCCGGGCGCACCGCGGCTTCGACATCGGCCGCGTGCTCGTCGACCGCGTCGCCGGCCAGACGAACAAGAACAGCCCGACGACCGAGGACTACGTCCAGTCCGCGGGCATCGTCACCGGGGCGAGCGGCACCGGCTCGACCCTCCACGACGTGCACGTCCACGACAACCGGATCACCGACACCGGCGGGGGCGGCCTCAAGATCCGGGTCGGGGCCATGGCGGTGAAGGGCTCCGGGGTCCTGATCGAGCACAACGTCGTCAAGGACGTCGGGGGCGACGGCATCATCGCCAGCTACGCCGACTCCCCGATGATCCAGTACAACAACGCCTCCGGCGTCGGCAACGGCGTGTACCCCTTCTCCGGCGGCAACTTCGCCGGGATCTGGGTGCTCGGCGACCACAACCCGACCATCCAGAAGAACGCCGTGTACGGCATCACCCGGATGTCCGTGGCCGA
Source organism: Streptomyces sp. adm13(2018) (assembly GCF_008042145.1). Taxonomy (GTDB): domain Bacteria; phylum Actinomycetota; class Actinomycetes; order Streptomycetales; family Streptomycetaceae; genus Streptomyces. The sequence goes on along the minus strand of NZ_RDBH01000113.1, from coordinate 297,096 downwards.
CAGCCAGGCCTTCGACTGCGACTGGGGCAACACCGGCACCTGTCTGATCCAGTACAACTTCAGCCGTGACAACATCGGGGGCTTCTTCCTCGACTGCGACGGCTGCGGCACCATCGGCGGCGCCCAGCAGGTCGTCCGCTACAACGTCTCCGAGAACGACTGCCGGATGAGCAGCGTCAGCGCGGGCCGGTCGGCGCTGCGCATGTACAACAACGTCCTGTACTGCACGGACCGGAAGTTCAGCATCACCCTGCCCGACGAGAGCGTCGTCGAGAACAACATCTGGGTCGGCACCGCCGACTCGCGCCTGCCGACCGCCGCGGGGATCTCCTGGCTCTGGAACGTCTTCCAGGGCGTGCCCCGGCCGACCGCGAACGGCATCGTGGGCGACCCGCGCTTCGTGAACCCGGGTACGGGCGGTGACTCGCTCGCGTCCGCCGACGGCTACAAGCTCCGGGCGACCTCCCCGGCGCTGGGCAACGGCTCCGTGATCAGCGGCAGCGGGGGCCTCGACTACTGGGGCAACCCGGTGTCGACAACCGCCAAGCCGCACCGCGGCGCCTACAACGGGCCCGGCCTGTAACCGACTTCACTGGTTCGGCGCCGGCAGGGGCGGAGAAGGAGGGAAGCGACGAAGGAAGGTGCCACGGCGCGCCGTCGCTCCCTTGAGGACCCGGTCGGGGGTGGGGCCGGGGGGGCGCGCCGTCGCTCCCTTGAGGACCCGGTCGGGGGTGGGGCCGGGGGGTGTTCCTGCTCGCGCTCGGACCGGCGGGGCAGGCGCGGCACGCGCGGGCGGGCGCCTCATGAATTCCTCACGGTCGAACGAGGAGGCTACGCACATCCTTTCCCCCCTCGTACTGGAGAACGTGTGCCGAAGCATGCCCCCACCCCGTTCCGCCGCAGGAGGTCGACGCGGGCGGCGCTGGCCGCGGGCGTCGTCGCGGCGCTCGGCGCCGGTGTCCTGTTCACCCAGGCCAACGCGTCACAGGGCGACCCGCGACCGCGCGCCGCGCAGAACACGACGACCCCCGCGAAGGCGAAGCCGACCACCGCCGCGAAGCCGACGCCCTCCACCACGGCGAAGCCGAGTCCGAGGAGGACCACGGCTCCGAGGAAGACCACGGCTCCGAAGCCGACCACCACTCCGAGGAAGACCACCGCTCCGAAGCCGACCGCCCCCGCCGGGCCGGCGACCGCGACGGTGACGCTGCCGACCGCGAACGAGCAGTTCGACTACCAGATCGGCAGCGCCTACACCCCGCCGAAGAACGTCAAGGTCGTCTCCCGCGACCGTACGGCGAAGCCCGCCGCCGGGCTCTACAACATCTGCTACGTCAACGCCTTCCAGACCCAGCCGGACGCGCTGGACTGGTGGGAGAAGAACCAGCCGGACCTGCTGCTCCGCGACGGCTCCGGGGCGCCCGTGCAGGACGAGGACTGGGGCGAGGTGCTGCTGGACACCTCGACCGCGGGCAAGCGCGAGCGGCTCGCGCAGATCGTCGGCGGATGGATCGACGGCTGCGCGAAGAGCGGCTTCCAGGCGGTGGAGCCCGACAACCTCGACTCCTACGAGCGCTCGGACGGCCTGCTGACGAAGCAGCACAACGCCGCGTTCGCCCGGCTCCTGGCCCAGCGGTCGCACGCCGCCGGACTGGCGATCGGCCAGAAGAACACCACGGCGCTGCTGCCGGAGCGCGGGACGATCGGCTTCGACTTCGCGGTGGCCGAGGAATGCGGCCAGTACGAGGAATGCGAGGAGTACGCGGCGGCGTACGAGAACCGCGTCTACGTCATCGAGTACACCGACACCGGCTACGGCAGGGCGTGCTCGGGCTGGGGCGGCAAGCTCTCGGTCGTCCAGCGCGACCTCGACGTGAGCGCCCCGGGCGGCTCGTACCGCTACCGCGCCTGCTGACCCTCCCCACGGGACCCGGCGGGGGCGGCCGACCGCCCCCGCCGACCCCCCACCGAAAAACCGGTGGCGCCCGCCGAAGCGGTGCGGCTACCGTGTTCCCCGTACACGAGCGCGAAGATCCCGACGATCCGCGCGCGAAGATCCACGCGAGAAGATCCACAGGAGGTGTGAACGATGGCTGTCGTCACGCAGGGCCCTGCCCTCACGCAGAAGTTCATCCACACCACCTCCGTGGCCGCCGGCGGCTGACCTCACAGCTCTCACCCACCGTGCCGGGGCCACCCCTGTGAAGGGTCCCCCTTGTCTTCTCCGTCTTCTTCCGTCTCCTCTTTCTCCGCCTCCTCCCCGCTGCTCGACGCCCACGGCTGGGACTCCGGCTGGGCCGCCGGCTTCGCTCCGTACGCCGCTCAGGGGCTCGTTCCCGGGCGGGTCGTCCGGGTCGACCGGGGGCAGTGCGACGTCGCCACCGCCGACGGACTCGTCCGCGCCGACACCGCGTTCGTGACCCCGCACGACCCGCTCCGGGTCGTCTGCACCGGCGACTGGGCCGCCGTCGACCCCGAGGGCGCGAGCGATCCCCGCTACGTGCGCGCCTGCCTGCCGCGCCGCACCGCCTTCGCGCGCTCCACCTCCTCCAAGCGCTCCGAGGGCCAGATCCTCGCGGCCAACGTCGACCACGCCGTCATCACCGTCTCCCTCGCCGTCGAACTCGACCTCGGCCGCATCGAACGCTTCCTCGCCCTGGCCTGGGAGTCCGGCGCCCAGCCGACAGTCGTCCTCAGCAAGGCCGACCTGGTACCCGACCCCGTCGGGCTCTCGTACCTCGTCGAGGACGTCGAGACGGTCGCCCCCGGCGTCCAGGTCGTGCCCCTCAGCTCGACCACGGGGGAGGGGCTCGACGTCCTCTCCGCGGTCGTCGCGGGCGGCACGACCGTGCTGCTCGGCGTCTCCGGCGCCGGCAAGTCGACCCTCGCCAACGCCCTCGTCGGCGAGGACGTCATGGACGTCCAGGCCGCCCGTGACATCGACGGCAAGGGCCGGCACACCACCACCACCCGCAACCTCTTCGTCCTGCCGACCGGGGGAGTCCTCATCGACACCCCCGGGCTGCGCGGAGTCGGCCTCTGGGACGCGGAGACCGGCGTCGGCCAGGTCTTCTCTGAGATCGAGGAACTGGCCGCGGACTGCCGCTTCCACGACTGCGCCCACGAGTCCGAGCCCGGCTGTGCGGTGGCCGTGGCGATCGAGGACGGTTCGCTGCCGGTGCGCCGTCTGGAGAGCTACCGCAAGCTGCTCCGCGAGAACCAGCGGCTCGTCGCCAAGACCGACGCCCGGCTGCGCAGCGAGATCCTCAAGGACTGGAAGCGCAAGGGCGCCGAAGGCCGCCGCAACCTGGAGCTGAAGCGCGGCCGCACGCGGTAGCCGGTGCGGCGCGGGGAGGGCCGTCCCTCCCCGCGCGAGCGCCGTGTCCGAAAACCGCGAGCCGGGGGTCGTCGGCCGTCGCACACTGGAAGACGTGACGGACGACGACACCCGCTACGAAGCGGTCAGCAGCAGGGACGCGCGGTTCGACGGAGAGTTCTTCTTCGCCGTCCGCACCACCGGCATCTACTGCCGTCCCAGCTGCCCCGCCGTCACCCCCAAACGGCAGAACGTCGCGTTCTTCCCCACCGCCGCGGCGGCCCAGGGCCACGGCTTCCGGGCCTGCCGCCGCTGCCGCCCCGACGCCGTGCCCGGCTCCGCGGCCTGGAACGTGCGCGCCGACGTCGTGGGACGCGCCGTACGGATGATCGGCGACGGCGTCGTCGACCGCGAGGGCGTCCCCGGACTCGCCGGACGCCTCGGCTACAGCACCCGCCAGGTGCAGCGCCAGCTCACCGCCGAACTCGGCGCCGGGCCCGTCGCCCTCGCCCGCGCCCAGCGCGCCCACACCGCCCGGCTGCTCCTCCAGACCACCGGGCTGCCGGTGACCGAGATCGCCTTCGCCGCCGGCTTCGCCAGCGTCCGCCAGTTCAACGAGACCATCCGCGCCGTCTACGCCCGCACCCCCAGCGCCCTGCGCGCCGAGGCGGGCAGCGGGGCCGGCGCCCGCACCGCGCTCGCCGCCGGGGTGCCGCTGCGCCTCGCCCACCGGGGCCCGTACGCGGTGGGCGAGGTCTTCGACCTACTTGCCGCCGAGGCCCTGCCCCGGGTGGAGGAGGTCGTCGGCGCCACCGGCGCCCGCACCTACCGGCGCACCCTCCGCCTCCCGTACGGCACCGGGATCGTCTCCGTCGACGAGCGCTCCGCCGGGCGCTGGCTGGAGGCCCGGATCCACCTCACCGAGCTGCGCGACCTGACCACCGCCGTGCACCGGCTCCGCCGGCTCTTCGACCTGGACGCCGACCCGTACGCCGTCGCCGAACGGCTCGGCGCGGCGCCCGGGCTCGCCGCCGAGGTGGCCGCCCGGCCCGGCGTACGGTCCCCGGGGACGGCCGAGCCGGAGGAGTTCGCCCTCCGGACGCTGCTCGGCGCGGCCGAGTCCGCCCGGGTCGCCCTGGCCCACGGCACCCCGCTGGCCACCGGCTGCGGCGGCCTCACCCACCTCTTCCCGGAGCCCCGGGCGCTGACCGGCCACCCCGTCGCGGGCCCGCTGGCCCGGGCCCTGGCCGACGGAGCCGTACGCCTCGACCCCGGCGCCGACCGCGACGAGGCCGAGGCCGCCCTCGGAGAGGTCCCCGGCGTGACGGCCGAGGCCGCCGCGCTGATCCGGATGCGAGCCCTCGGCGACCCGGACGTCCCCCCGGCGGGTGTCCCCGCCGCGGAGGAGTGGCGGCCCTGGCGCTCGTACGCCGCCCGCTACCTCACGACCCCGCACCCCGTACCTCAGGGGTGAGGCCGCCGCAGCCGGTGGCCAGCGGGGTGCCGTGGGCCAGGGCGACCCGGGCGGACTCGGCCGCGCCGAGCAGCGTCCGGAGGGCGAACTCCTCCGGCTCGGCCGTCCCCGGGGACCG
>NZ_RDBH01000113.1:290530-292088 GCF_008042145.1 Streptomyces sp. adm13(2018) | reverse complement strand
CGCCCCCACGATCAGCAGACAGGCGAACAGCTCCACGAGCACGCTCGTGCCCGCCGCCCGCATCACCGCCCGGGTCGCCGCCCTGGCCTGGCCGTGGCCGCCCAGGCGGAGCCGTTCGGACAGGTAGATCCCGCCCACGAAACCGGGGATCGCGCCGAGCACCGGAACCAGGACGAAGCCGAGCAGCGCGCCCGCGCCCGCGAACGTCACCATCCGCCGGGTGATGCCCACGCCCCGGAGACGCCGGGGCGGCAGCTGCCAGACCACCACCTGGGTGAGCAGCAGCAGACCGGTCGCGGCGGCGAGCAGGATCCACGCGAGGTCGGTCCGTACGTGCAGCGACCACCAGAGCATCGCGGCCCACACCAGCCACGTCCCCGGCACGCCGGGGGCCAGCACCCCGGACAGGCCGAGCAGCATGACCGTCGCGACCATCAGGAGCTGCCACACACCCACGCGCCCAGCGTCCCCCAGAACCGGCGTCCGCGCAGGTCGCGGAGGGCGTCCGGGTACAGGGGGCACCCCGGTGCGACGGGCATCCGGGTCCCAGGGCCCCCCCGACCGCTCAGCCGCGGGCCACCCACCCCTTCTCGTACGCGTGCCAGCCCAGCTGCAGCCGTGTCGTCACCCCGGTCAGCTCCATCAGGCCCTTCACCCGCCGCTGTACCGTCCTGAGCCCCAGATCCAGCTGCTTCGCCACACTCGCGTCCGTCATCCCGGCGAGCAGCAGCGAGAGGATCTCCAGGTCCATCACGTCCGGACCGGGCGCCTCCTCCTCGGTGATCTGCGCGCCCGCCCCGAGCCTCAGCGGCAGCGCGTCCCGCCACACCGACTCGAACAGGCCCATCAGGGATTCGAGGAGCCCGCTCGCGTGCACGACGATCGCGGCCGGCTCCGCACCCCGCCCGGTCAGCGGCACCATGGCCAGGGAGCGGTCCGCGACGACCAGCTTGGTCGGGACCCGGTCCGCGACCCGTACCCGTTCCTCGCGGCCGAGCGCCGCCGAGAGTTCGAGCAGACCGGTCGGCAGGGTCAGCACCTCGCGCTCCAGCACCACCCGGTAGCGCACCCCCCGCCCGGCCGCCTGCTCCTCCGCTTCGTTCTCCATGCCCGAGACCGCGATCGGCTTGCCCGTCACCAGCGCGCAGACCTCCTCCTGCGCGCCCAGCTGGAGCTGGAGGAAGCGGTGGGTGACCGCGCTCGCGCCGGTCACCACCTCCACCAGGTCGTGCACCGCCGCGTCCGCGGCCTCCGCCCGGTACTCCTCGGCCAGCAGCGCCGCCGCCAGCTCCGCCTGCTCCAGCTCGTGCCGCTGCTGGGTGAGCAGGGCGCCCAGGGCCACCCCCGGCGGCGCCGCCACCCACCGGCCGGTCCTGGCCGAGGACTGCGCCGCGAGCCCCTGGGACTCCAGGCGGCGCAGGGCCCGCTCGGTGTCGAGTTCGGGCAGGGCGAGCCGGTGCGCGAGATCCGTCACCTCGGCCGCGCCCAGCGCCACCAGCGCCCGGTACGCGGACTCCTGGCGTTCGTCGAGTCCTATCGCTCCCAGCATGGATGCCCC
>NZ_RDBH01000113.1:263931-290430 GCF_008042145.1 Streptomyces sp. adm13(2018) | reverse complement strand
GCCCCACCGCTCACGTCTCGGTCCCCCGGCCCCGTACCGGATACGTCGGGAGCCGGCCGCCCACCTACGAGGCCGAGCCGACCGCCCTGCCCGTCGCCCGGCCCGGCGAGCTCGGCGAGCTGGTCGCCGACACCGTGCTCGACGGCGCGCGCTACGGCGCCTGCACCCTGCGGGCCGCCTCCGTCCGCGGCGACTCCGCCCGCTACCGGGGCGAGCCCCGCCGCGACGCCCTGCTCACCGCCCGCTTCGGCCACGACGAGACCGCGCTCGTCCTCGTCGCCGTCGCCGCCGGCTCGCGCGCCGCCGAGGACGCCCACCTCGCCGCCGCCGACGCCTGCCGGTGGATCGCGGAGGCCGTCTGCCGCAGCCACGCCCGGCTCTCCGACGACATCCGGTCCGGCCGCCGCGGCGACCTCAAGTCGGGACTGCACCGACTCACCGACCGCACCTACGGCAGGCTCCGGGCCCGCGCGGCCGAGCGCGGCCTCGCCCCCGACGAGTACACGGCGACGCTCCGCTGCCTGCTCGTCCCGGCCGACCCCGACTGCCGCACCCGGGTCTTCTTCGGCATCGGCGGCGGCGGACTCTTCCGGCTCCGCGACGGCGCCTGGCAGGACATCGAACCGCTGCTGCCCGAACCGGCCGCCGTCACCGGCGCCCCCGTCCTGGGCTTCGGCTCGCCGCCCCCGCCGGACACCGCCTCCGAGACCGAGGAGGGCGACCGGCTCACCATGGACCTCGGCATCACCACCGCGCCGGGGCCCCTCGTCGAGGAGCCCGTGCCGCCGCCCGCCGAGCCGTTCCGGTTCCGCGCCTCCGTCGCCCGCCCCGGCGACACCCTGCTCCTCGCCTCGCCCGGCCTCGCCGAGCCGATGCGCGGGGAACCCGACCTCGCCCGCGAACTCGCCACCCGCTGGGCCGGCGCCGAGGCGCCCGGACTGGCCGCGTTCCTCGCCGACACCCAGCTGCGGGTGACCGGCTACGCCGACGACCGCACGGGGGTGGGTGTCTGGGAGGCGTAGCCCTCCTCCTCGGAGACGGCCTAGTCCACCGGGCGGGACCCGCCGGGTCGTGGGTTGATGGACCCATGGCCAAACAGAACGTGGCGGAGCAGTTCGTCGACATCCTCGTCCGCGCGGGAGTCCGGCGCATGTACGGCGTCGTCGGCGACAGCCTGAACCCGGTCGTCGACGCGATCCGCCGCACCCCCTCGCTCGACTGGATCCAGGTGCGGCACGAGGAGGTCGCCGCCTTCGCCGCCGGCGCCGAGGCCCAGATCACCGGAGAGCTGGCCGCCTGCGCCGGCTCCTGCGGCCCGGGCAACCTGCACCTGATCAACGGCCTGTACGACGCGCACCGCTCGATGGCCCCGGTCCTGGCTCTCGCCTCGCACATCCCGTCCAGTGAGATCGGCCTGGGCTACTTCCAGGAGACGCACCCGGACCGGCTGTTCCGAGAGTGCAGCCACTACAGCGAACTCATCTCCAACCCGGAGCAGATGCCCCGGCTGCTGCACACCGCGATCCAGCACGCCGTCGGCCGCGGAGGCGTCGGCGTGGTCGCGCTGCCCGGCGACATCGCCTCCCGGCCCGCCCCCGCGAAGGCCGCGCAGACCGCGCTCGTCACCTCCCGGCCGACCGTCCGCCCGGGGGACGCCGAGGTCGACGCCCTCGTCAAGATGATCGACCAGGCCGAGCGGGTGACGCTCTTCTGCGGCAGCGGGACCGCCGGGGCGCACGCCGAGGTCATGCAGTTCGCCGAGCGGATCAAGTCCCCGGTCGGCCACGCCCTGCGCGGCAAGGAATGGATCCAGTACGACAATCCGTACGACGTCGGCATGAGCGGACTGCTCGGATACGGCGCCGCGTACGAGGCCACCCACGAGTGCGATCTGCTGATCCTGCTCGGCACCGACTTCCCGTACAACGCCTTCCTGCCCGACGACGTGAAGATCGTGCAGGTGGACGTCCGGCCCGAGCACCTCGGGCGCCGCTCCCGGCTCGACCTCGCGGTCTGGGGCGACGTCCGGGAGACCCTGCGCTGCGTGGCCCCCCGCGTCCGGCCCAAGGCCGACCGGCGCTTCCTCGACAAGATGCTCAAGAAGCACGCGGACGCCCTCGAAGGCGTCGTCCGGGCCTACACCCGCAAGGTCGAGAAGCACGTCCCCGTCCACCCCGAGTACGTCGCCTCCGTGATCGACGAACTCGCCGACGAGGACGCCGTGTTCACCGTCGACACCGGGATGTGCAACGTCTGGGCGGCCCGCTACCTCACCCCCAACGGGCACCGCAGGATCATCGGCTCCTTCAGCCACGGCTCGATGGCGAACGCGCTGCCGCAGGCCATCGGCGCGCAGTTCACCGACCGGAACCGCCAGGTCGTCTCGCTCTCCGGCGACGGCGGGTTCTCCATGCTGATGGGCGACTTCCTCACGCTCGTGCAGTACGACCTGCCGGTCAAGGTGATCGTCTTCAACAACTCCTCGCTCGGCATGGTCGAGCTGGAGATGCTGGTCTCCGGAATGCCCTCGTACGGAACGACGAACAAGAACCCGGACTTCGCGGCCATCGCCCGCGCCGCCGGAGCCTTCGGCGTACGGGTCGAGAAGCCCAAGCAGCTGACGAGCGCCCTGAAGGACGCCTTCCGGCACAAGGGCCCCGCCCTGGTGGACGTCGTCACCGACCCCAACGCGCTGTCGATCCCGCCGAAGATCAGCGCCGACATGGTGGCCGGCTTCGCCCTCTCCGCGGGGAAGATCGTCCTGGACGGCGGGGTGGGCCGGATGCTCCAGATGGCCCGCTCCAACCTGCGCAACGTCCCCCGGCCCTGAGGGCATGCGGGGGATGTGGCGGGGCATGCATCCCGGGAGCCTGTTCGACGCGATCTGTGGGTGGGGGATATGGCCGGGGAGGCACGACAGCCGACTCAACTGCTGAGAAGGCTGGGATGCGCGGATCTCACCGCGGTGCCGGAGGTACGGCACGCGTTACGCGAACTGCTGGGGCACTGGGGCGGGCCCGGGGCCTCGGACGTGGCGGAACTGCTCACCAGCGAACTGGTGACCAACGCCCTCGTCCACACCGAGCACGGGGCGGTCGTCACGGCCACGGTCGTGCCCGAGCAACTGAGGGTCGAGGTACGCGACTTCGTCCCCGGTCTGGCACCGCCGGACGCACCGCCCGCCGACGACGGCACGCACGGCAGGGGTTTGATCCTGGTGGACGCCCTGGCCGACTCCTGGGGAGTCGACGACCACGAGCCCGGCAAGGTGGTCTGGTTCGAACTGAACGGCGGGGCCGCCTGAGAGGCGGCCCCGCCGACGTGTGCGGAGGACGGTGCGGCGGTTCAGCCGAACTGCTGCTCCATCTCCTTGAGCTTGCGCTCCAGGGAGTCCAGACGGGGCAGCGTCTGGGTGTCGTCCTCCGCGGTGAGGTCCACCGTCCGGGACTCCCCGGTCGCGGTGTCACGGCCGCGGACGGCCTGGAGGGATGGCCGGGGTCGAAGCGGCAGTTGTCCCGGATCCGCTATGGCCGGTTCCGCGACGGCGGCCGGTACCGACGCCGTCGCGGAACCCGTGCCCGAGCCGGTGCCCGACCCCGGCCCCGGGCCCGTACCGGCGCCCGAGGTGGCGTTGAGCGCCGCCATCTCCACCTGGCGGCCGCCGCCCCTGCCGAGCCCGAAGGCGCGGTGCTGGCGGTTGATCGCCTTCAACCGGGCCCGGTCCAGCTTGACCTGGTCGCGCCGGCGGATCCGGTTCTGCTCCTTCTCCCGCCGGTCCTCGCGCACCTCGTCCACGGCCTCGTCCAGGGTCCGTACGCCCTCCAGCAGCATCAGCGACCAGGCGGCGAACGTCTCCCGGGGCGCCCGCATCCACCGCACCATCCGGATCTGCGGCAGCGGGCGGGGCACCAGGCCCTGCTCGCGCAGCGCGGCCCTGCGGGTCTGCTTGAGCGCCCGGTCGAACAGGACCGCGGCCGAGAGGGACATGCCCGCGAAGAACTGCGGTGCCCCGTCGTGGCCCATACCGCGCGGAGCGTGCACCCAGTTGAACCAGGCCGCCGCGCCCGCGAACAGCCAGACGAGCAGGCGGGAGCCGAGGGCCGCGTCGCCGTGACTGGCCTCGCGGACCGCGAGCACCGAACAGAACATCGCGGCGCCGTCGAGGCCGAACGGGACGAGGTACTCCCAGCCCCCGGTGAGGTTGAGGTTCTGCCGGCCGAAGCCGACCAGGCCGTGGAAGGAGAGCGCCGCGGCGACCGCGGCACAGCAGAAGAGGAGGACGTAGGAAGCGGTGCCGTACACCGCCTCCTTGCGTCTGCGGCGCTCCTCGCTGCGTTCCCAGGAGTCCTCGGCCGCGGCCTGGTCACCGGCGCGCTTCCCGCGCGCGAGCACCGCCACCGCCGTCAGGACTCCGGCCACCATGACGCCGCCCGGAAGCAGCCAGTCAAGCGATATGTCGGTCAGTCTCATGCGGTGTCCCTTGCATCGCAGTAGGGCGTTCAGCGGCCCATACTGGCCGACCTCGCGGGGCGCTCAAGGGGTTTCCGGGCAAGAGCACGCCATCGGGGAGCCACGACATACGAATAGGTACGTTCTGGTCGAACGCCCTTGCAGGGAACAGGGGTTGGGTTCGATTTACGCCACCCTTCCGGGTGGCGTAATCGCCCGGGACCGTCAGGCCGTCGCCGCGAGCCGCCGGACCCGCTCGGCGTCGCAGGTGCGCGGACAGGTCAGACAGGTGTCCTCGGGGCGCAGCGTGTAGAAGAAGCAGCAGGTCGCCCGGTCGCGCGTGGCGCGCGGAGCGCCGTCCGCGCCCTCGGTGCCGGGCAGTTCGCGGAAGCCCGCCGCGCCCGCGTAGGGCTTGTACGGCTTGGCCGTGCCCGGCATCAGCAGGTCGAGCTCCGCCATCGCCCGCCGCTCCTCGTCGAACAGCGTCCCGACGTACCACAGGCCTTCGACGATCTCGTCCGTCGCCATCCCCCACAGGGCGCGGCGGCCACGCCGCATCCGGGAGCCGAAGCCGTCGAGGATCGCCTCGAAGTGCTCGGCGAGCGAGGCGCGCACCTCGGCCCGCAGCGCGTCCTCGTCGGCGACCACCCGGGCGCCCGGCAGGGCCGCGGCGGGGTCGTCGGGCAGGCAGGCGAACTCCTCCACCCGGACGGCCAGCCGGCCGAGCGCGCGCTGGAACGACACGTTCCGTGCGGGCAGGCGGGGCACCCGGCGGTCCAGGAACCAGGGGACGGTGACGAGCAGGCAGGCGGGCCAGGCGTACCGGTGCAGTCCGAAGCTGGCGACGACGTCGGGCCGGGCCTGGGTGCCGTAGTCGCGCAGCACCTGCGCGTTGTCCCAGGCCAGGAAGGCGTCGAGGTCGGGGCCGCCGGCCGCGAGATCCTCCGCGCCGACCCAGCCCGCGCCGCGCGGCAGCTGCTCGCCGTGGACGTGTTCCTCTATCCGCAGATGGGGGAAGACCTCGGCGAGCCGGGCGTAGGAGGCCGCGACGGGCGAGGTCGAGGCGGCGGGCAACAGGGCGGGGACGGTCATGCGGACCACCGAATCGCGAGCGTTGGCAGGTTAGCCTTACCTTACCCGATTCGGGTTCACCTCTCACCACCGGCCACGGGCCCCTCACCAGGGAGGCAGTCCTCACACCCCTGACACGGCCCCGTTCGCCTATGGTGCACAGGGGACCCGCGCGACGCGAGCCGGGCCCGGCACGAGGCCGCAGGAGGACCCGGGTGGAGCAGGGCGCAGCGCGCGAGCGGGCGGCGGAGGACCCGTCACCACCCCTCGGCGACCCTTCCCGGACGCCGACGGAGCCCGCCGGGGCAGCGCAGGCGGAGCCCGCGCGGATGCCGTCGGAGTCCGCGCGGGTGCCCGAACAGACCCGCGGCGCCGAACGTCCGTCCGGGGGGGCCGACCGTCGCGCCGACGGCGCCGACCGCCCCGACCGCGCCCGCGGCGAGCGGTTCGGCGTCTCGGCCACCCCGGTCCGCGAGGCCATGCCTCCCTCCCCGCCCCCGCCGCCGGCCCCCGTGTCGTCCGGCATTCCGTGCGCGGGCAGATCCTCGACGCGCTCCGTACCGCCCTCGTGGGCGGCGAGCTCGTCCCCGGCGAGGTGTACTCCGCGCCCGCCCTCGGCGAGCGGTTCGGCGTCTCGGCCACCCCGGTCCGCGAGGCCATGCAGCGCCTGGCCGTCGAGGGCGCCGTCGAGGTCGTGCCCAACCGCGGCTTCCGCGTCACCGAGCGGACCCCCCGCGAACTCGCCGAACTCGCCGAGGTCCGCGCGCTCATCGAGGTCCCCGTCATGCTGCGGCTCGCCCGCACGGTCCCGGCCGCCCGCTGGGCCGAGCTCCGCCCGGTCGCCGAGGCCACCTCGGTCGCCGCGGCCCGCGGCGACCGCGCCCACTACGCCGAGGCCGACCGGGCGTTCCACCGGGCCGTCCTCTCCCTCGCGGGCAACGAGCAGCTGCTCACCGTGGCCGACGACCTCCACCGCCGCTCCCAGTGGCCGCTGATCAGCGCGCCCGTGGTCCGCCACGGCGTGCTCGTGGCCGACGCCGCCGAGCACACCGCCCTGCTGGACGCCCTGATCGCCCAGGACCTCACGGTCGTCGAGTCCCTCGTCCGCGAGCACTTCACCGGCCTGAACGACTGACGCCCACCGCCTGGAACAGCCCCGCGGAGGCTCCCGGAAGGCCGTCCTCGCGAGGGGCGGTCCCGGGGGCCCCTCGCCCACTAAGGTCGAGGGCGACAGCCGCCCGTACCGCGTCGCCCGTGAGGTGCCCCATGCCGTCCGCGACCCCGTCCCCTGCGGACGGAGGCCGACCCGTCACCGGTACGGAGACCGAGGCCACCGCCCTGCTCGGCTGGCTCACCGACCCCGAGGCACCGCGGCTCTGCCTGGTCACCGGAGCCCCCGGCAGCGGCAAGACGGCTCTGCTCGGCTGGTTCGCCAAGCACGGCCCGCGGGCCGGCCGGCCGCGCCGCCGCACGGCCCGGGTCCTCGTCCCGCTGGCCGGACAGAGCGCCCTCGGCGCGACCTGGACGATCGCCGACCACCTCGGCGTGGTGGCGCGGTCGCCCGGCGACCTGGTGCACGCCCTCGCCACCAGCGAGACCCGCCCCGCCGGGCGCGCCGTCCTGCTCCTCACTGATCTGCACGCCGCCGCCGAACCCGCCGCGCTCACCGACCTGATCGCCGAGCTCGCCGGCGTCGGCCGGGTCCGTCTCGTGGTCGAGGCCCGCAGTGGCACCCCCGCCCCCGCGGCCCTGCGCAACGACCGGCGGGTCGCCGTCGTGGACCTCGACGGCGACACCGACGCCCCCGGCGCCGACGCCCCCGGGCCGTCCCGCCCGCTGCCCGACCTCTCCGACCCGGTGGCGGTCTGCACGGCCGACCCGTTGCTCGTCACCACGGCGTACGTCACCGGAGCGGCCGCCGCCGGACTCCCGGGAACCCTCGACGGACCCGAGGAACCCGCCCGGCCCGGCGAGAGCGCCGCCGAGGACCACGGTGGGCTGCGGGCCGCCTGGATGCGGGCCGGTCAGTCCCTCTGCCGCGAACAGGATCCGGCGGACCGGGCGTTGGTGCTGCTGTCGGCCCTCGGCGACGGGGCCGACCCCCGACTGCGCCCCGCGCTCGCGGACCTCGCGCAGGGCTCGCCCTGGCGGCTCCGCTGGGCCCGGCACCGCGGCGACCTCACCCCGCCCTGGCCGGGCCCGGTCACCGTCCTCGGTGCGGCGGGCGGACCGCTGGAGGGGACGCTCCTGGTGGGCGACCGCACCGGCGCCGTCCGGCTGCTGCACGAGGCCGACGCGAGCCCCGCGGGCCGCCTCGCCCACACCGTGCCCGGCCGGGTCACCGCGCTCGCCCCCGCACCGGACGGCACGGTGCTGCTCCTGGACGACCGCGGCAGGCTGCACACCGTACGGGGGACGGCGCCGCGGGCCCCGTACCTGGAGCGGCTGACCGAGGCCGTCTCGGCGACCCTGGCCCGGCACCCCGGCACGGCCCTCGCGGCGATCGCCGGTTCGGTGGTGGTGGGGGACCGGCTCGGCTCCGTGCACGCGTTCGGTCTGCGGGGTCTGCACCAGGCCGCCTCGCACAGCGGCCGGGTGGCGGCGGTCGCGGCGGTGGACTCCGAGACCCCGTTCGTCTGCTCCGGCGGCGTCGACGGGACCGTACGGCTCTGGACACCGGGCCGCGACCCGCGCCCCGAGCCCCTCGCCGAACGGCCCTCGCCGGTGGTCTCGCTGCACGCGACGGAGACCCCGCACGGCCCGCTGGTCGCCGTCGCCTGGGGCGACGGCCTCGTCCAGCTGCGCCGCCCGGACGGCGGCCCGACCCTCTCGTTCCGCCCGGGCCCCCCGGTCCGCGCGGTCGCCGTCACCGGCACCGGCTCACTGCTCGTCGGAACCGACGAGAGCCTGGTGTGCCTGTCCCCGCGCCGTCCCCGGACCTGAGGGGTCGTCATCAGACTCTCGGGACACCGGCCTTCAGGTGGCCGGCTGCGGAGCCAGCTGGCTCGCGAGCCAGGTCGGCACCCCGCCCAGGAGGCGGAAGAGCCGCCGTGCCTCGGCGCGCAGCCGACCCGCCTCCGGCTCCGTCTCGGTGGTGGCGAGGGCGGTGAGGGCCGGGGCCGTGCCGACCAGATAGCCCAACTCCTCCCGGATGCGCAGCGACTCGGCGAAACCGTGCCGCGCCTCCGCCAACTCGCCCTCGCGCAGGGCGAGTCCGGCCAGATGCCGCCAGGTGGAGGAGAGCAGCAGCGAGTCCCCCTGCGCGGTCGCCCCGGCGTGCGCCCTGCGGTACGCGGCATGGGCGGCCTGCGGGGAGTCGCCGAGGTTCTGCGCGATGAGCCCCCGGCGCAGGTCGAGCAGTGGTCGGCCCATGGCGGACGGGGAGATCAGCGCGGCCGCCCGCCCCAGGGCCATCCGCGCCTCGTCGGCCCGGTCGCGGACCCCCAGGAGCGTCGACGCGTAGGCCAGATAACCGCGTTCGCAGGCGGCGGCCCCGCGCTCCTCGTCGGTGCCGGCCACCGCCTCGGCCGCCCGGAGCGCCTCCTCCGCGTCGGCCCAGCCCTGTTCCGTGTAGAGGCAGCGCTCGATCAGCAGCGCGGCCCGTTCGAGTGCGGCGGCGGGTTCGGTGGCGTGGGGCGCGAGGAGCGCGGCCGCGTCCGTCCAGCAACCCCGGGAGCGGAGCCGCCATATGGCGGTCTCCACGGGAGTCTCCTTGCCGTAGGCGAGGGACGGATCTCCGCCGCCCCTTGATTCGGAACCAGACATGGCGGTATCCGCCACGTTGCCCTCCCCGAGCGCGCCATTGAGCTGTTGAGTGAGACCCGCATCTCAGCACGAAGGGGAGTACCTGGCCAAGGGGTCAGGTGAAAGATTTCACAAGACACCGGTACCCCGGGGCACCGCCGTCCCGACCGCGAACGACGGGCCGTCAGATCGCTCCGGGGCCCGTGATCAGGCCCCGGAGGGAGCCCGCCGGCCGCACGGCCGAGGGCACCACCGGCCCGGACGTCACTCCACCGGACTCGCCCGAAGGGATGAATCCGCGTGCGGCCGCCGGGGTCGTCCGATCAGCTCATCCGCAGCGCGAGGAAGAAGTCGAGCTTGTCCTCCAGGCGGGACAGGTCACGGCCGGTGAGCTGCTCGATCCGCCCCACCCGGTACCGCAGCGTGTTCACGTGCAGGTGCAGCCGGGTCGCACAGCGCGTCCAGGAGCCGTCGCAGTCCAGGAAGGCCTCCAGGGTCGGGATCAGCTCCGCGCGGTGCCGCCGGTCGTAGTCCCGCAGCGGGTCGAGCAGCCGGGCCGTGAACGCGCGCCGGACGTCGTCCGGGACGAACGGCAGCAGCAGCACGTGCGAGGCCAGCTCGTGGTGGCCGGCCGCGCAGACCCGGCCCGGACGGGCCGCGGCCACCCGGCGGGCGTGCCGCGCCTCCTCCAGGGCCCCGCGCAGGCCCTCCGCCGAGTGCACGGCGGCGCTGACCCCGAGGGTGAGCCGCCCGTCGTCCGCGAGACCCGCCGACAGCGGAGCGCGTACGGCCGCGAGCAGGGCGTCCGCGTGCAGGCCCAGCGCGGTGGCCGGAGCCTCGTCCTCGCTGTCCGGCAGCGGGCCCGAGGCCAGCGGCACCAGCGCGATGGCCTCGTCCCCGGTATGCGCGACGGCGATCCGGTCGGCGGACTCGGCGCCCACGGTCGCCGGGTCGACGAGGATCTCCTCCAGGAGCGCCTGGGCGACCGGCCCGGCATCCACGGCCGTGCCCTGACCGGCCTCCTGCTCCCACTCCACCCGGGCGACGACCACCTGCCAGTGCGGGGCCGTACCCAGCCCGGGCAGCAGCACCGGGGCGGCCACCCGGAGCCTGGCCGCGATCTCGGCGGGCGCGGCGCCCGTCTGCACCAGCTCCAGGACCTCCTGCGCGAGCCGGCGCCGGACCGTACGGGCCGCGTCGCGCCGGTCCCGCTCCACGGCGATCAGCTGGGTGACGCCCTGGAGCAGGTCGAGCCGGGCGGCCGGCCAGTCCCCGGCGTCCGCCTCGACGGCCAGCAGCCAGTCCGAGAGGACCGTCTCGCGCACATCGCGGGACGCGGGGGCGGCGCCCCGGCCGGTGTTGCGGATCGGGAACAGCGAGTACGCCGTCCCGCCCGTGCTGAGCCGGTGCGGGCCGCGCCGGCCGGTCCGGGTGGCGGCCAGGTGCTCACCGGCCAGCGAGGCGGCCAGCGGGGCCGGGAGGGGCTCGCCCGCCCCCGCGATCTGGCGGCCGGTGGGGGACAGGACCCAGGCCCGCAGGTCCAGGTCGGAGCCCAGCAGGTCGAGGACCACCTCGGGCCCGCCGCCCGCGGGCCCCGAGGTCATGAGCCGCCGGTGCCGGTCGACGACGGCCGCCAGGTCACCCGCCCGCTCGCCGGAGACCTGTCGAACAACGTGTTCGGTGATCGTCGCGAAAGCAACGGTCTCGTTCACCGCGAAGAGCGGCAGACGATGGCGCGAACACGCCTCTACGAGATCGTCGGGAATGTCGCCGAGCTCCGCCTCGCCCGCCGCCAGCCCGGCGACCCCGGCCGAGGCCAGGATCCGTACGAAGGGCTCCGCGTCGGCCGGCTCCCGCAGCCAGGCGAGCCCGGTGAGCACCAGCTCGCCGCCGGACAGATACCGGGTGGGGTCCTTGAGGTCCGTGGTCATCACGCCGCGGACGGTGCGGTCCAGCTCGTCGTCGCCGCCGAGCAGGCGCAGCCCCAGCGCGTCGTGTTCCAGCAGTGCGCGCAGCCGCATCGTGTCGCCGCCGTTCCTTCGTCAGTGGATGGTGGAGGTGTCGCGTTGTCGACGGTGGCGTGGTGCCACCGTTTCCAGGGGAAAACAGTGAGGTGACTGTTTCCCGCCTTTCGTTCGAATCTACAAGACGACGGCGGGACCCAGCCAACTCCTTCATGTCTTCGGTGACTGCACCGGGCGATCCCGGGCTTGTGTACTAGGCCACACACCGCGTGAACAGCACATGAACGTGAAGTCGAGGACCGGCCGTCCCCCCGGAACCCTGCGCACGAACCCCGATCACCAGAATCACTAGAAGAGAGCCACCATGGACTTCCTTCGCCCCGCCAGCTGGGAGGAGGCGCTCGCCGCCAAGGCAGAGCACCCCACGGCCGTGCCCCTTTCGGGTGGCACGGACGTCATGGTCGAGATCAACTTCGACCACCGGCGGCCCGAGTACCTCCTGGACCTGAACCGCATCGAGCTGCTGCGCGAGTGGGAGGTGGGCGAGGAGAACGTCCGCCTCGGCGCCGCCGTTCCGTACACCCAGATCATGGAGAACCTGCGGGCCGAGCTGCCCGGCCTGGCGCTCGCCTCGCACACCGTCGCCTCCCCGCAGATCCGCAACCGCGGCGGCGTCGGAGGCAACCTCGGCACCGCCTCGCCCGCCGGCGACGCCCACCCCGCCCTGCTCGCCGCGGGCGCCGAGGTCGAGGTCGAGTCGGTGCGCGGCAGCCGCTTCATCCCCATCGACGCGTTCTACACGGGCGTGAAGCGCAACGCGCTGGAGCCCGACGAGCTCATCAAGACCGTCCACATCAAGAAGGCGGACGGCCCCCAGCAGTACTCCAAGGTCGGCACCCGCAACGCGATGGTCATCGCCGTCTGCGCCTTCGGCCTGGCCCTGCACCCGGAGACCCGGACCGTGCGCACCGGCATCGGCTCCGCCGCACCCACCCCGATCCGCGCCAAGGAGGCCGAGGCCTTCCTCAACGCGGCGCTCGAAGAGGGCGGCTTCTGGGACAACGGCAAGATCATCACCCCGTCGATCGCGAAGCAGTTCGCCGACCTGTGCTCGGGCGCCGCCAACCCGATCGACGACGTCCGAGGCACCGCCAAGTACCGCCGCCACGCCGTCGGCATCATGGCCCGCCGCCAGCTCGGCTGGACCTGGGAGCAGTACCGCGGCACCGGCCGCCCGCTTGAGGGAGCTGCATAACCATGCGCGTCAATTTCACGGTCAACGGTCGTCCGCAGGAAGCCGACGACGTCTGGGAGGGCGAGTCGCTCCTCTATGTCCTGCGTGAGCGGATGGGGCTCCCCGGCTCCAAGAACGCCTGCGAGCAGGGCGAGTGCGGCTCCTGCACGGTCCGCCTCGACGGCGTGCCGGTCTGCTCCTGTCTGGTCGCCGCCGGCCAGGTCGAGGGCCGCGAGGTCGTCACCGTCGAGGGTCTGGCGGACTACTCCCAGCACCGCGAGGACGCCCACCCCGGCGGTGCCTGTGGCACCGGCGGCTGCGGCACCAGCCTCGACTCCGCGAAGAAGTGGCAGGCCAAGCCGGCCGACTCGCAGACCGGTGAGGGCGTCCGGCTCTCCCCGATCCAGCAGGCGTTCATCGACGCGGGCGCCGTCCAGTGCGGCTTCTGCACCCCGGGTCTCCTGGTCGCGGCCGACGAGCTCCTGGAGCGCCAGAGCGACCCGTCCGACCAGGACATCCGTGAGGCCCTCTCCGGCAACCTCTGCCGGTGCACGGGCTACGAGAAGATCCTCGACGCGGTCCGCCTCGCGGCCGCCCGTCAGGGAGAGGCGGTCTGACGATGGCCCAGAACACGCGCACCGCTCCGGCGGGCACCCCCACCAACGTCACCCAGAACCACACCAAGGGCGGCATCGGCGAGTCCACGCTCCGCCCCGACGGCACCCTCAAGGTCACCGGTGAGTTCGCGTACTCCTCGGACATGTGGCACGAGGACATGCTGTGGGGCCAGACGCTCCGCTCCACCGTCGCGCACGCCGAGATCGTCTCCATCGACATCTCCGAGGCCCTCGCGATGGGCGGCGTGTACGCCGTCCTCACGTATGACGACCTGCCGGCCGAGATGAAGAACTACGGCCTGGAGATCCAGGACACCCCCGTCCTGGCCAACGGCCGGGTACGCCACCACGGCGAGCCGGTGGCCCTGGTCGCCGCCGACCACCCGGAGACCGCGCGCCGCGCGGCCGCCAAGATCAAGATCGAGTACCGGGAGCTGCCGCTCGTCACCGACGAGGCGTCCGCCCTCGCCGAGGACGCGCCGCTGATCCACGAGGGCCGCGACGACCACCACTCCGGTCACGTCCCGCACCCGAACATCGTGCACCGCCAGCCGATCATCCGCGGCAACGCGGACGAGGCCGCCAAGAAGGCCGACGTCATCGTCACCGGCGAGTACACCTTCGGCATGCAGGACCAGGCCTTCCTCGGCCCGGAGTCCGGCCTCGCCGTGCCCTCCGAGGACGGCGGTGTCGACCTCTACGTCGCCACCCAGTGGCTGCACTCGGACCTCAAGCAGATCGCCCCCGTCCTCGGCCTGCCCGAGGAGAAGGTGCGCATGACGCTCTCCGGCGTCGGCGGTGCCTTCGGCGGTCGCGAGGACATCTCGATGCAGATCCACGCCTGCCTGCTGGCGCTGCGCACCGGCAAGCCGGTCAAGATCGTCTACAACCGCTTCGAGTCCTTCTTCGGCCACGTGCACCGTCACCCGGCGAAGCTCTGGTACGAGCACGGGGCCACCAAGGACGGCAAGATCACGCACATGAAGTGCCGGATCGTGCTGGACGGCGGCGCCTACGCCTCGGCCTCCCCGGCCGTCGTCGGCAACGCCTCCTCCCTCTCGGTCGGCCCGTACGTCATCGACGACGTCGAGATCGAGGCCGTCGCGCTCTACACGAACAACCCGCCCTGCGGCGCGATGCGCGGCTTCGGCGCGGTCCAGGCGTGCTTCGCCTACGAGGCGCAGATGGACAAGCTCGCGGCGAAGCTGGGCATGGACCCGGTCGAGTTCCGCCAGCTGAACGCGATGGAGCAGGGCACGATCATGCCGACCGGCCAGGTCGTGGACTCGCCGGCCCCGGTCGCCGAGCTGCTCCGCCGGGTCAAGGCCCGCCCGATGCCGCCGGAGCAGCAGTGGCTCGCCGCCGGTGAGCAGGCGGACGTCCGCGCTCTGCCGGGCGGTCTGTCCAACACCACGCACGGCGAGGGGGTCGTCCGCGGCGTCGGCTACGCGGTCGGCATCAAGAACGTCGGCTTCTCCGAGGGCTTCGACGACTACTCGACCGCCCGGGTGCGCCTCGAGGTCATCAACGGCGAGCCCGTCGCCATGGTCCACACGGCCATGGCGGAGGTCGGCCAGGGCGGTGTCACCGTCCACGCGCAGATCGCCCGCACGGAGCTCGGCGTCACCCAGGTGACCATCCACCCGGCCGACACCCAGGTCGGTTCCGCCGGCTCGACGTCCGCCTCCCGGCAGACGTACATGACCGGTGGCGCGGTGAAGAACACCTGCGAGAAGGTGCGCGAGGCCGTCCTCGAGATCGGCCGCCGCAAGTTCGGCTCGTACCACCCGGCGTGGGCCACCGCCGAGCTCCTGCTGGAGAACGGCAAGGTCGTCACCGACGGCGGCGAGGTCCTGGCGGACCTGGCGGACGTCCTGGAAGGCGAGGCCGTCGACCAGGAGCACGAGTTCCGGCACCGCCCGACCGCCGCGTTCGACCTGGTCACCGGCCAGGGCGACGGCCACGTCCAGTACACCTTCGCCGCGCACCGCGCGGTCGTGGAGGTGGACACCGAGCTCGGCCTGGTCAAGGTCATCGAGCTCGCGACCGCCCAGGACGTCGGCAAGGCGCTCAACATGCTCTCCGTGGTCGGCCAGATCCAGGGTGGCACCACCCAGGGCCTGGGCGTCGCGGTGATGGAAGAGATCATCGTGGACCCGAAGACCGCGAAGGTGCGCAACCCCTCCTTCACGGACTACCTGATCCCGACGATCCTCGACACGCCGACCATCCCGGTCGACGTACTCGAACTGGCCGACCCCAACGCGCCGTACGGCCTGCGGGGACTCGGCGAGGCCCCGACCCTGTCGTCCACCCCGGCCGTCCTCGCGGCGATCCGGAACGCGACGGGTCTCGAGCTCAACAAGACGCCGGTCCGCCCCGAGGCGCTCACCGGCACCCTCTAGGACTCTCCGGGCGGTGTGTGCCTCCCAGGAACGTCACACTTCCCCGCCCGCACCGCCCGGAGTAACCCCCAGCAGGACCCGCTCCACCAGCAGGACCAGCAGTACCGAAACATCCCGTTCGTCTCGGGCCGTCCCCCGGGTCGTGCAGCCCACGCAGCATCCCAAATCCCGCAACTTCAGCAGATCCGAAGTCCTTCGAAGTCTGACGCGGGTGCCCCTTTGAACCTTGGGAGTAGGCCCCATGACCCAGTCGTCTGTGGAGCCCAAGACCGCTTCGGAGGACGCGGGCTCCGGCTCGAACGTCCCCGCCGGCCGCTCTTGGCTCGACCGGTACTTTCACATCTCGGAGAGAGGATCCACCGTCGCGACGGAGATCCGCGGCGGCGTCACCACCTTCATGGCGATGGCGTACATTCTCCTGCTCAACCCCCTGATCCTCGGCGGCAAGGACGTGGACGGCAACGTCCTCAGCCAGCCCGCCCTCATCACCGCGACCGCGCTCGCCGCCGCCGTGACCACCCTGCTCATGGGCTTCTGGGGCAAGGTCCCGCTCGCCCTCGCGGCCGGTCTCAGCGTCTCCGGCGTGCTGTCCTCGCAGGTCATCGCCGTCATGACCTGGCCGCAGGCCATGGCCATGTGTGTGGCCTACGGTGTGGTGATCTGTCTCCTGGTGGTCACCGGCCTCCGCGAGATGATCATGAACGCGATCCCGCTGGCGATCAAGCACGCGATCACCATCGGCATCGGCCTCTTCATCGCGCTGATCGGCTTCGTCAAGGCCGGCTTCGTCCACGAGAACCCCTCGCCCGGCGGCGGCCCGGTCGTCCTCGGCCCGGCCGGTGAGCTGGCCGGCTGGCCGGTCCTGATCTTCGCCTTCACCCTGCTGCTGATCTTCGCGCTCCAGGCCCGCAACGTGCCCGGCGCCATCCTGATCGGCATCGTGGCGGGCACGGTCATCGCCGCCATCGTCAACGCCGTCGGCGACCTGCCGGCCAAGGCCTGGTTCTCCGGTCCGCCGGAGCTCAGCGGCAGCGCGGTCTCCACGCCCGACTTCTCGCTCATCGGCGAGGTGTCCTTCAGCGGCTGGGGCGACGTCGGCTACATCACGATCACCATGATCATCTTCACCCTGGTGCTCGCCGGTTTCTTCGACGCGATGGCCACCATCATCGGCGTCGGCTCCGAGGCCAAGCTCGCCGACTCCCAGGGCCGGATGCCCGGCCTCTCCAAGGCGCTGTTCATCGACGGTGCCGGCGGTGTCATCGGCGGCGGCGTCGGCGGCTCCGGCCAGACGGTCTTCGTCGAGTCGGCGACCGGCGTCGGCGAGGGAGCCCGCACGGGTCTCTCCTCCGTCGTCACCGGCGCGTTCTTCGCGGCCTGCCTCTTCTTCACCCCGATCACCGCGATCGTGCCGGCCGAGGTCGCCTCCGCCGCCCTGGTCGTCATCGGCGCGATGATGATGCAGAACGCCAAGCACGTCGACTGGAGCGACCGCTCCGTCGCGATCCCGGTGTTCCTCACCGTGGTCCTGATGCCGTTCACGTACACCATCACCACGGGTGTCGCGGCCGGCGTCATCTCCTACGCCGTCATCAAGACGGCGCAGGGCAAGGCACGCGAAGTGGGCGCCTTCATGTGGGGCCTGACCGCGATCTTCATCGTGTTCTTCGCGATCCATCCGATCGAGAGCTGGCTGGGCGTCAGCTGACGCCGACCGCCGCCCTCCCCACACAGACATCGAGGAGTTCGAGATGCTGGACATCGCCGAGGAGCTGCACCGGTGGGTCGAGCAGGGACGCGAGTTCGCCGTCGCCACGGTCGTGGCGGTCGGCGGGAGCGCGCCCCGGCAGCCGGGCGCCGCACTCGCCGTCGACAGCGACGGCACGGCGATCGGCTCGGTCTCCGGCGGGTGTGTGGAGGGCGCGGTCTACGACCTCTGCCAGCAGGCCCTCGACGACGGCAGGACCGTCGTCGAGCGCTTCGGCTACAGCGACGAGGACGCCTTCGCGGTCGGTCTGACCTGCGGCGGCATCATCGACATCCTCGTCACCCCGGTCCGCGGCGGGGTCTTCCCCGCCGCGCTCGCCGCCGCCGCCTCGGGCGAGGCGGCGGCCCTGGCCCGGATCGTCTCCGGCCCCGAGGACCTGATGGGCCGGGCGCTCCTGGTCCGCCCCGACGGCTCGTACGAGGGGAAGCTCGGCGGTCACCCCGAGCTGGACCGCACGGCGGCCGGCGAGGCCCGCGCGATGCTCGACGCGGGACGCACCGGCACCGCGGAGATCGGCGAGGACGGCAGCCGCTGCGGACAGCCGCTGACCCTCCTCGTCGAGTCCTCGGTCCCGGCGCCCCGCATGATCGTCTTCGGTGCCATCGACTTCGCGGCCGCCCTCGTCAGGGTCGGCAAGTTCCTCGGCTACCACGTGACCGTGTGCGACGCGCGGCCCGTCTTCGCGACGCCGGCCCGCTTCCCCGAGGCCGACGAGATCGTCGTCGAATGGCCGCACCGCTACCTGGAGTCCACCGAGGTCGACGGCCGCACGGTGCTCTGCGTCCTCACCCACGACGCCAAGTTCGACGTGCCGCTGCTCAAGGCCGCCCTCACACTGCCCGTCGCCTACGTCGGCGCGATGGGCTCCCGCCGCACCCACGTGGACCGCAACGAGCGGCTCCGCGAGGTCGGCGTCACCGAAATCGAACTCGCCCGGCTGCGCTCGCCGATCGGCCTCGACCTCGGGGCCCGTACGCCCGAGGAGACGGCCCTGTCGATCGGCGCCGAGATCGTCGCCAACCGCCGGGGCGGCACCGGCCGCTCCCTCACCGGCGCCCACACCCCGATCCACCACGACGCCCCGGCCGAACCCGCACGACGGATCGGCTCCGTGGCCTGACGGCTGCCCGTACGGCGGATCGGCTTCGGGGCCTGACGGCGGGCGCGGCGGCCCGGGTCAGCGGCCCGACCGGCCGGCGTGCCGGAACGGGCCCGTGGCCCGACGGCCCGCGCGGCGGACCGGCTCGGCCTGACGTCCCGCGCGTTCACTGCGCCGCGCGCTCCCTGAGCGTCGACGCCCAGGCCGGCTGCTCCTCGGCGGTCCCGCCCTCGTCCCGCCGGCCGCCCCGGCCGAAGAAGTCCGCGAGCGGCAGGATCGCCGCCCCGACGGTGACCGCGTCCGGGCCGAGCGTGCCCATCCCGATCTCGACCCGGGCCGCCGGGTAGGCCAGCGCGTACCGCAGGGCGTAGCCCTCGACCGTCTCCAGGAAGCGGGGGCCGAGCTGGAGGCCGGCCCAGCCGCCGACGAGGATCCGTTCGGGCTGGAAGAGGTTGATGAGGTCGGCGAAGCCGGCGCCGAGGTACTCGGCGGTCTCGGCCAGGACGGCGAGCGCGGTCGCGTCGGGTTCCGTGTCCGGGTCGGCGGGGTAGGCCGCGGCGAGCATCGCGGTGAGCGCCGTCTCCTCGTCGGCGCCCGCGGGCGGCACCCCGCCCGCCTCCCGCCACCGTTCGAGCAGCGCCTCCGCTCCCGCGTACGCCTCCAGGCAGCCCTGCGCGCCGCAGCGGCAGCGCCGCCCCCGCACGCGGACGGTCAGATGGCCCCACTCGATGGCCCGGCCCGGCCCCATCGGATCGGTGACCACGCACGCGCCGACACCCGAACCGAACAGCACCACCACGGCGCTGTGCGCCCCGCGTCCGGCGCCGAACCACATCTCGGCCTGCCCGAGGGTCTTGGCCCCGTTGTCGATCCAGTACGGCACCGTGTCCGGCAGGTCCACGCTCTCCCGCAGCAGCCGTTCCAGCGGTACCGCGTCCCAGCCGATGGTCTGCCCGTGGACGACCGCGCCGTCCCCGGTGTCCCGGGCCACGATGCCGGGGACCCCGACGCCGACGCCGAGGAGCCGATCCGTGGACACGTCCGCGCTCCGCAGCACCTCCGCGATGCCCTCGCGGACGTGCCCGACGACGACCCCGACCTCGTACCGCTCGTGGGGATTCGGACCGTCGACGGCCAACGGGCGCTCGGCGCGCGCGAGTTCGGTCAGCGCGAGGTCGAACAGCTCGATCCTGACCCGGGTCTCGCCGACGTCGACGCCGATCATGCAGCCGCTGTCGGGGGAGATGCGCAGGAGGGTACGGGGGCGTCCGCCGGCCGAGTCGACGCTGCCCGCCTCCTCGACGAGGCCCTCCGCGACCAGCTCCGCCACCACGTTGCTGACGGAGCCCGAGCTGAGGCCGGTCGCGGGGCCGAGCGAGTAGCGGCTCAGCGGCCCGTCGAAGTAGAGGCGCTGCAGGACGGCGGTGCGGTTCTCGCGTCGAAGGTCACGCACGGTGCGGCCGTTCCGCTTGGTCACTCGGGCCCCCAGGTGGAAGAGTCTTCCACCGCAACATACCGCTGCGAGTGCCCCGGACGCGCTCTTCTCTTGAGGTTTGACTCATATCCTGAATTAAGCGGACGAAGCCTTCACAGCCTGAACGCGGGGCGGCCGGGCGCCGAACGCGCGGCGCCCGCCCCGGCGCGGCACGACTCAAGCCTTGCGGAGGCCGCTGAGGAGGAGTTCCGCCAGCTGCTCGTACGCCTCCGCGTCGGCCAGGCCGGTCGCCGAGGCGACCTGGCGGCGCTGGATGCGCACCATCACCGAGGAGATGACGTCGGCCGCGAAGGTCACGTGCACCTCGCGGAAGACCCCGGCCCGGACGCCCTCCTCGATGAGCTGCTGGACCCGCCCGGCCGCCGCGCGCGTGTTCCGCTCGTACACCTCCGCCGCCGGCTCGAAGGCCGCGACGTCGTCGAAGAACTGCGGGGAGACCGGGGCCAGTTCGGCCGAGACCGCCCGCAGGTAGGCGGCCAGCCGCTCGGCGGGATCGGTCGCGGCGGCCAGGACCGCCTCGACCCGCGCGGTGGCGCGCCGGAAGAAGTGCACGACCGCCGCCCGGACCAGCTGCTCCTTGCTGCCGGCCAGGCCGTACAGGGTCCGCTTGGAGCAGCGCAGCCGGGCGGCGAGGTCGTCGAGCGTGAGCCGGGCGAACCCCTCGCCGACGAGCAGGGCGACGAGCTCCTCGAAGAGGGCGGAGCGGCGGGCCGCACCGCGACCCGTCAGCTTCGGGCTGTCGGCGGCTGAGGTCTCGATCACCCGCCCAGTATTCCAGGCCGTCTCTCCTCGGGGTTACACCGACACCCTTCTGCGCTACTCTAAGCGGTACTGAAGTACCCGTCCCAGTACCACTTTGCGCGCCGCTGGAGTCGCCATGGATGTCGACCGCCTGCTTCCCACCCCCGAGGCGGCGGACCTCATCGCCCTCACCCGGGAGATCGCCGACAAGGAGCTCGCTCCCCGGGTCGACGAGTACGAGGCCGCCGAGAAGTACCCCGAGGGGCTGTTCGCCACCCTCGGCGAGGCCGGGCTGCTCGGCCTGCCCTACCCCGAGGAGTACGGGGGCGGCGGCCAGCCGTACGAGGTCTACCTCCAGGTCCTGGAGGAGCTCGCCGCGCGCTGGGCCGCCGTAGCCGTCGCCACCAGCGTCCACACCCTCGCCTGCCACCCGCTCCACGCCTTCGGCACCGCCGGGCAGAAGGAGCGCTGGCTCCCCGAGATGCTGGAGGGCCGCACCATCGGCGGCTACAGCCTCTCCGAGCCGCAGGCCGGATCCGACGCGGCCGCCCTCGCCTGCAAGGCCGAGCGGCAGGAGGACGGCAGCGGGTACCGGATCACCGGCACCAAGGCGTGGATCACCCACGGCGGCAAGGCCGACTTCTACGCCCTCTTCGCCCGGACGGCCCCCGGCAGCCACGGCATCTCCTGCTTCCTCGCCCCCGGGACCGCCGAGGGCCTCGGCTTCGGCGCCCCCGAGCGCAAGATGGGCCTCCAGGCCGTGCCCACCACCTCCGCCTACTGGGACGGCGCCCTGCTCGACGCCGACCGGCTCGTCGGCGACGAGGGCCAGGGCCTCCAGATCGCCTTCAGCGCCCTCGACAGCGGCCGCCTCGGCATCGCCGCCTGCGCCACCGGCCTCGCCCAGGCCGCCCTCGACGCGGCCGTGGCGTACGCCAACGAGCGCACCACGTTCGGCCGGCGGATCATCGACCACCAGGGCCTCGGCTTCCTCCTCGCCGACATGGCCGCCGCCGTCGACGCGGCCCGCGCCACCTACCTGGACGCGGCCCGCCGCCGTGACCTCGGCCGCCCCTTCAGCCGCCAGGCCAGCGCGGCCAAGCTCATCGCCACGGACACGGCGATGAAGGTCACCACCGACGCCGTGCAGGTGCTCGGCGGCTACGGCTACACCCGGGACTTCCCGGTCGAGCGCTACATGCGCGAAGCCAAGATCACCCAGATCTTCGAGGGCACCAACCAGATCCAGCGCCTCGTGATCAGCCGGGGACTCGCACAGCCGTAACGATGCTCGGCCGGACGAGCGCCGCGGGATCCCACCGGCCCGCGTCCGCCCGGCCGTTCGCCGTCCGACCGCTCGCCGTCCGGCCGGGCTCCGCCGCGCCGTCCGCGGCCCGCTCCGGCCCGGCCCGGCTCCGTTTCCGGGGACGCGGCCTGCGGTTCTATGGTGGGCGGCGCAGATCGCGCGGACCGCGCGGTCCTCCGCGGGCACGCGCCCGATCCGGCGGCCGACCCGGCGGCAGGGTCGCCCCCGCACGACACGAACGAGGAGTTCCATGGACATCGCCGGCTCCGCCGCTCTCGTCACCGGTGCCGCCTCCGGTCTCGGCGCCGCCACCGCGGCGGCCCTCGCCGCCCGGGGCGCCACGGTCTACGGCCTCGACCTGGACAAGGCCGTGGCCGCCGCCGGACAGCAGCCCGAGGGCGTCCGGCTGCTCCCCGCGGACGTCACCGACGAGCAGCAGGTCCGCGCGGCCCTCGCGGCGGTCGAGGCCGACGGCGCCGAGCTGCGGCTCGCCGTCAACTGCGCCGGCATCGCGCCCTCGGCCCGCATCCTGGGCCGCAAGGGCCCGCACGACCTCGACCTGTTCCGGGCCGTCGTCGACGTGAACCTGATCGGTACGTTCAACGTGATGCGGCTCGCCGCCGAGGCCATCGCCCGGCACGAGCCCGACGAGCACGGCCAGCGCGGACTCGTCGTCAACACCGCCTCGATCGCCGCCTTCGAGGGCCAGGTCGGTCAGATCGCCTACGCCGCCTCCAAGGCGGGCGTCGCCGGTATGACCGTCACCGCCGCCCGCGACCTCGCCCAGTTCGGCATCCGGGTCGTCACGGTCGCCCCCGGCATCGTCGACACCCCGATGATGGCGGGGTTCGGGGAGGACGTCCGGGCCGGTCTCGCCGCGAGCGTCACCTTCCCCCAGCGCCTCGCGCGTCCGGAGGAGTACGCCCGCCTGGTGACGATGGTCGCGGAGCACGACTACCTCAACGGCGAGACGATCCGCATGGACGGCGCGCTCCGGATGGCCGCCCGCTGACCCCGGCGCCCGGCCGGTTCCGGGCCTCCGTACCCGCTGACCACCGACCCCGGCACGTTCCGGGCCTCCGTACCCTCGCGAAAGCACTCGGTGCCGGTTCCTCCCGGCACCTAGTGCCGCGCAAAGGAGTCGCGGGTGTTAGGTTCGGCCCATGGGAACAGCCGGATCAGCGTCGTCGAACTCCACGAAGCCCGCGATGCGGGACTCCCTCATCGCCGCGGCCTTCCAGCTCTTCCTGGAGCGGGGCTACGAGCAGACCACGGTCGACGACATCGTCACCCTCGCCGGGGTCGGCCGGCGGTCCTTCTTCCGGTACTTCCCCTCCAAGGAGGACGTGGTCTTCCCCGACCACGAGCAGTGCCTCGCCGACATGACCCGCTTCCTCGCGGCGAGCGCCGACTCCGACGACCCGATGGTCCGGGTCTGCGGGGCGGCCCGGCTGGTCATGCGGATGTACGCCGAGAACCCGACCTTCTCCGTCCAGCGCTACCGGCTCACCCGCGAGGTGACCGGGCTGCGCACGTACGAGCTGTCGGTGGTCTGGCGGTACGAGAAGACCCTCGGCGACTACCTGCGCACCCGCTGGGCCGACCGCCGGGACGGCACCCTGCGCGCCAACGTGGCCGCGGCGGCCGTGGTGGCCGCCCACAACCACGCCCTGCGGCACTGGCTGCGCTCGGGCGGTGAGGGCGACCCGCTGGCCGAGGTGGACACCGCCCTGGAGTTCGTCCGCGCCACCTGGAGCCCGGACGCGGTGGTGGCCGCACCCGCCGAGGAGGCGGAGGACGTCGTCGTGGTGATCACCAAGCGGTCCACCCCCATGTGGCGCGTGGTGCGCGAGGTGGAATCGAGCCTCGGCGAGGGCTGACGGCGGCACCGGGGTTCGCGGTATCTCCAATTCGGGGAACTCAGGTCTTTATTTGATGGCACTCAGTGCCATATCTTTGCTTCATGCACGGTCGAGCCGCCGAGTGCGAGGAGAAGGCATCGTGTTCCACACGGGACTGAGGAGCGGGACCGCCGTCCAGGCCGCCGAGGAGGCGGGCCCCGACGCCGAGCTCTACTTCCAGCGCTGCCGCTGGTGCCACACCACGACGTTCCAGCGACTGCTCTGTCCGACCTGCGGGTCGACCGATCTCACCCCCGAACTCAGCGAGGGCGAGGGCGTGATCTCCGTACGGCGCGGGGTCGCCGCGGCCGATGCCGACCTCTGGCCGGTCTACATGGCGGAGGGCTTCACCGTCCGCTGCCGGGTCGACGGGCCGCTGCACGCGGTGCGCCCCGGGGTCCGGGTCAAGGTCTCCTCGGGGGTCGGCGTGACCGCTCGCAGGCCGGTCGTCCGGCTCTGCGAGGAGGTCCCCCTCGACGGGTGGATCTGATCGCCGGAGCCGGTGCGGGAGACGCGAAAGGGGCGGGTGGTGGCACAGAGTGCCACCACCCGCCCCTTTCAGGTCACCGGGCGCGAACGGTTCAGCGGGCGCCGATCTCGTCCGTGAGCTGCGGCAGGACCTCGAAGAGGTCGCCGACCACGCCGTAGTCCACCAGGTCGAAGATCGGGGCCTCGGGGTCCTTGTTGACCGCGACGATCGTCTTCGACGTCTGCATGCCGGCCCGGTGCTGGATCGCGCCGGAGATGCCCGCCGCGACGTACAGCTGCGGCGAGACCTGCTTGCCGGTCTGACCGACCTGGTTGGAGTGCGGGTACCAGCCGGCGTCCACGGCGGCGCGGGAGGCGCCGACGGCCGCGCCGAGCGAGTCGGCCAGCTTCTCGACGACCCCGAAGCCCTCGGCCGCGCCGACACCGCGGCCGCCGGAGACCACGATCGCGGACTCGGTCAGCTCGGGACGGCCGGTCGAGACGCGCGGGGTGCGCGAGACGACCTTCGCGGCGTTGCCGGTGAAGGAGACGGTGATGTTCTCGACCGTACCGGTGGCCGAAGAGGCCTCCGGGGCGGCGGAGTTCGGCTTGACGGTGATGACCGGCGCGCCGTGCGTGACCGTCGAGCGCACCTGGTACGAGGCGGCGAAGACGGACTGGGTGGCGACCGGGCCGTTCTCGCCGGCCTCCAGCTCCACGGCGTCGGTGATCAGACCGGAGCCGAGCCGGAGCGCGACGCGGGCCGCGATCTCCTTGCCCTCGCCGGAGGAGGTCACCAGGACGGCGGCGGCCCCCTTCTCCTGCGCGAGCTGGGTCAGCGCGTCGACCTTCGGCACGACGAGCTGGTCGGCGAACTCGGCGCCGTCCGCGACGTACACGGTGGCCGCGCCGTACTCGCCGGCGGTGGCGGCGATCGAGGCCGCGGCCTCGCCGGCGCCGAGCACGACCGCCGAGGGCTCGCCGATCCGGCGGGCCAGGGTCAGCAGTTCGAGGGCCGGCTTGCGGACCGCACCGTCGGCGTGGTCCACGAGAACCAGGATCTCAGCCATGGTTCGTTGCTCCTGTTCGTGTCAGGCTGACGGTGGGTCAGATGAACTTCTGGGTGGCGAGGAAGGCGGCGAGCTGCTTGCCGCCGTCGCCCTCGTCCGTGACGATCGTGCCCTGCGTACGGGCCGGGCGGGCGGCCACGGCGTCGACCAGGGTCCAGGCACCGGCGAGACCGACGTCGTCGGCGTCGATGTCCAGGTCGTCCAGGTCCAGCTCCTCGACCGGCTTCTTCTTCGCGGCCATGATCCCCTTGAAGGAGGGGTAGCGGGCCTCGCCGGACTGGTCGGTGACCGAGACGACGGCGGGCAGCGGGGCCTCCAGGAGCTCGGTGGCGGCGTCGCCGTCCCGGCGGCCCTTCACCGTGCCGTCCTCGACGGAGACCTCGGAGAGCAGGGTGACCTGCGGGAGGTTCAGCCGCTCGGCGAGCAGCGCGGGCAGCACGCCCATCGCGCCGTCGGTCGAGGCCATGCCGCAGACGACCAGGTCGAAGCCGGTCTTCTCCAGTGCCTTCGCGAGGATCGCGGAGGTCGCGAAGACGTCGGAGCCGTGGATGTCCTCGTCGTTGACGTGGACGGCCTTGTCGGCGCCCATCGACAGCGCCTTGCGCAGCGCGTCCTTGGCGTCGTCCGGTCCGACCGTGACCACGGTGACCTCGGCGTCGTCGGACTCCTCCGAGATCCGCAGCGCCTGCTCGACGGCGTACTCGTCGAGCTCCGACAGCAGGCCGTCGACCTCGTCGCGGTCGACCGTCAGGTCGTCGGCGAAGCCGCGGTCACCGGTCGCGTCGGGTACGTACTTCACACAGACAGCGATCCTCAGGGTCACGGCCTGGCTCCTTTCAAGCGGTCATGCGGTCGGTTGACGGGCGGTTACGGGAGGTTGCGGGCCATGACGATGCGCTGGACCTGGTTGGTGCCCTCGTAGATCTGGGTGATCTTGGCGTCGCGCATCATGCGTTCGACGGGGTAGTCGCGGGTGTAGCCGTAGCCGCCGAGGAGCTGGACGGCGTCGGTGGTGACCTCCATGGCGACGTCGGAGGCGAAGCACTTGGCGGCGGCGCCGAAGAAGGTGAGGTCTTCCTTGGTGCCGCCGGCGGAGACGCGTTCGGACCTGGCTGCGGCGGCGTAGGTGAGCTGGCGGGCGGCTTCGAGCTTCATGGCCATGTCGGC
>NZ_RDBH01000113.1:249705-263831 GCF_008042145.1 Streptomyces sp. adm13(2018) | reverse complement strand
CCTACGGCAACACCCCCGCCCGCCGGGCCGCCACCACCGCCTCCAGGCGGGTGTGCGCGCCCAGTTTGCGCATCGCCGAGCGCAGATACCCCTTGACGGTCTCCGGGCGCAGGCCGAGCCGCGTCGCCGCCGTCGCGTTCGTCGCGCCCGAGGCCACCGCCGCGAGGACGTCCGTCTCCCGGGGGGTCAGCGCCACCCCCGGCACCCCGCCGGTCCTCCCCGAGGCCGTCTCCAGGCGGCCGCAGACCGCGAGCAGCCGCGCCCGCAGCTCCGGGTCCGGCACCCGCGGCGCCAGCTCGCGCAGTTCCCCGTATGCCTGGCGGACCTCCTCCCAGGACGGCCCCCCGGCGGGCGGGGCCTCAAGCCGCTCCACCTCGTCCCGGACGGCGAGCGCCTGCTCCACGTCGCGGGCCGCCGCGACCGCCGCGTCGAAGACCCGCTCGCCGATCGGAAGGGCGTCGCGCAGCGCCCCGTACAGGACACCGCGCACCTTCCGGCGTACGACGACGGGGACCGCGATCACCGAGCGCAGGCCCTCGGCGGCGACCGGTCCGTCGTACTCGTGGGTGATGTGCCGGGCCGACGGGTAGTCCGTGACCGCGCACGGCCGCGACAGGGCCAGGCACTTGCCGCCCAGGCCCGAACCGGTCGAGATCGCCAGGCCGTGCAGCGCCGGCGTCACCGCCCCGCAGGTCTCGCCGATCCGCATCGCCCGCCCGTCCTGGAGCAGCCCGCCGAAGACCACCGGCAGTCCGCTGCCCCGGCGCAGCCGCAGCAGCGCGGCGCGCAGCGCCGCCGTTTCCCTCTGCTCGGACACGGGACCACTCCTTCACCCCCGAACGGGGGTAGTGAGACCTGGGTCACCGATTACACGATGTCCTGGACCGGTCCCGCAACGAGGAGGACGAATGACGGCGCAGAGCGCGACCAGTGCCACGGAGGAATTCCGGGCCGCCCGGGACTTCCTGCTCCAGCACCGCGAGGACTACGAGACGGCCTACCAGGGCTTCGCGTGGCCCCGGCCCGAACGGTTCAACTGGGCGCTCGACTGGTTCGACGTCATCGCCGAAGGCAACGACCGGACCGCCCTCCACATCGTCGAGGAGGACGGCTCCGAGGCGAAGGTGTCCTTCGCCGCGATGTCCGCCCGCTCCGACCGCGTCGCGAACTGGCTGCGCGCCCGGGGCGTCCGGGCCGGCGACCGGATCATCGTGATGCTGGGCAACCAGGTCGAGCTGTGGGAGACCGTGCTCGCCGCCATGAAGCTGCGGGCCGTCGTCATCCCCGCCACCCCGCTCCTCGGCCCCGCCGACCTGCGCGACCGGGTGGACCGGGGCCGCGCCCGGCACGTGATCGTGCGCGCCGGGGACACGGCCAAGTTCGACGACGTGCCCGGCGACTACACGCGGATCGCGGTCGGCGGCGCCGGGGCGGGCTGGCTGGACTACACGGACGCCGCCGGGGCGCCCGCCGGCTTCGAGGCCGAGGGCGTCACCCTCGCCGACGACACCCTCATGCTGTACTTCACGTCGGGCACGACCGCCCGCCCCAAACTGGTCGAGCACACCCACACCTCGTACCCGGTCGGGCACCTCTCGACGATGTACTGGATCGGCCTCCGGCCCGGTGACGTGCACCTCAACATCTCCTCGCCCGGCTGGGCCAAGCACGCCTGGTCGAACCTCTTCGCCCCCTGGAACGCCGAGGCGACCGTCTTCATCCACAACTACACGCGCTTCGACCCCGCCCGGCTGATGGACGAGATGGACCGCCACGGGGTGACCAGCTTCTGCGCCCCCCCGACTGTCTGGCGGATGCTCGTGCAGGCGGACCTCGGCCGGCTGACGACCCCGCCGCGTGAGGTGGTGGCCGCCGGGGAGCCGCTGAACCCCGAGGTCATCGAGTCGGTACGGCGTGCCTGGGGCGTCACCGTCCGGGACGGCTTCGGCCAGACCGAGACCGCCGTCCAGGTCTCCAACAGCCCCGGTCAGCGGCTCAAGGAGGGCTCCATGGGACGCCCGAGCCCCGGCTTCCGGGTCACTCTGGTCGACCCGGTGAGCGGAGCGGCGGACGTGCCGGAGGGCGAGATCTGCCTCGACCTGTCCGACCGCCCGGTGGGCCTCATGACCGGCTACCACGGCGACCCGGAGCGGACGGCCGAGGCGATGGCCGGCGGCTACTACCGCACCGGCGACATCGGCTCGCGGGACGCCGAGGGGTACATCACCTACGTGGGGCGCGCCGACGACGTCTTCAAGGCCTCCGACTACAAGATCAGCCCCTTCGAGCTGGAGAGCGCGCTCCTGGAGCACGAAGCCGTTGCCGAGGCGGCGGTCGTCCCCGCCCCCGACCCGCTGCGGCTCGCCGTCCCCAAGGCGTACGTCGTCCTCGCGGCGGGCTGGGAGCCGGACGAGGAGACCGCGAAGGTGCTGTTCGCGCACTCCCGCGCGGTGCTCGCCCCGTACAAGCGGGTCCGCCGCATCGAGTTCGCCGACCTGCCCAAGACGGTCTCCGGCAAGATCCGACGGGTCGAACTGCGGCGGCTCACCGCCGAGGGCGGCGGCAAGGAGTACACGGAGGGGGACCTCGCATGAGCACGCCCCGCACGGAGGCCACCGACCACGGGCCCGGGACGGCCGCCCACTCCCACGCCAACCCGTCCGGGACCGCCGACCCCTCCCACGCCCACGGGTCGGGGACCGCCGAACTCTCCTACGCCCACGGGGTGTCGGAGACCCCGCTCCTCGGCGACACCATCGGCGCCAACCTGGACCGGGCCGTCGCCGCCTGGCCGGAGCGGGAGGCGCTCGTCGACGTCGCCACCGGACGCCGCTGGACGTACGCCCGGTTCGGTGCCGACGTCGACCGGCTGGCCGGCTCCCTGCTCGGCAGCGGGGTGCGCAAGGGCGACCGGGTCGGCATCTGGGCGGTGAACTGCGCCGAGTGGGTGTTCGTGCAGTACGCGACCGCCCGGATCGGCGCGATCATGGTGAACATCAACCCCGCCTACCGGCCGCACGAGTTGGCGTATGTGCTCAACCAGGCCGGGATCACCCTGCTGTTCGCCTCGCGCGCGCACAAGACCAGCGACTACCGGGCGATGGTCGAGGAAGTCCGCTCCGAGTGCCCGGAGTTGCGCGAGGCGGTGTACTTCGGCGACCCGGGCTGGGACGAGTTCCTCACCCGTACGCCGGGGGAGTCGCGCCCCGAGCCGCTGTCCTGCGACGAACCCGTCAACATCCAGTACACCTCGGGGACCACGGGCTTCCCGAAGGGAGCCACGCTCTCCCACCACAACATCCTCAACAACGGTTACTTCGTGGGCGAGATGATCGCCTACACGAAGCAGGACCGGATCTGTCTGCCGGTGCCCTTCTACCACTGCTTCGGCATGGTGATGGGCAACCTGGCGGCCACCTCGCACGGCGCCTGCATGGTGATCCCGGCGCCCTCCTTCGACCCGGCCGCCACCCTCCGGGCCGTGCAGGAGGAGCGCTGCACCTCGCTGTACGGGGTGCCGACGATGTTCATCGCCGAGCTGAACCTCCCCGACTTCGCCGACTACGACCTGTCGAGCCTGCGCACCGGCATCATGGCCGGCTCGCCGTGTCCGGTCGAGGTGATGAAGCGGGTCGTCGCCGAGATGAACATGGCGGAGGTGTCGATCTGTTACGGCATGACCGAGACCTCACCGGTCTCCACCCAGACCCGCCGCGACGACGACCTGGAACGCCGGACGGGCACGGTCGGCCGGGTCATGCCGCATGTCGAGGTGAAGGTCGTCGACCCGGCGACCGGCCTCACCGTCGGCCGCGGCGCGGCGGGGGAGCTG
Source organism: Streptomyces sp. adm13(2018) (assembly GCF_008042145.1). GTDB lineage: Bacteria > Actinomycetota > Actinomycetes > Streptomycetales > Streptomycetaceae > Streptomyces. Next base: position 259,999 of record NZ_RDBH01000113.1, on the reverse strand, counting down.
TGCACCCGCGGCTACAGCGTGATGCTCGGCTACTGGGACGAACCGGAGAAGACCGCCGAGGCGATCGACACCGGTCGCTGGATGCACACCGGCGACCTGGCGGTGATGCGCGACGACGGCTACGTCCAGATCGTCGGACGCATCAAGGACATGATCATCCGGGGCGGCGAGAACGTGTACCCGCGCGAGATCGAGGAGTTCCTCTACGGGTACGCGAAGATCGCCGACGTCCAGGTCGTGGGCGTGCCCGACGAGCGCTACGGCGAGGAGATCCTCGCCTGTGTGATCGCCCGCGACCCGGCCGACCCGCCCACCCTGGAGGACGTCACCGCCTACTGCCGCGACCGTCTCGCCCACTACAAGATCCCGCGCCGGGTGGAGGTCCTCACCGAGTTCCCGATGACGGTGAGCGGAAAGGTGCGGAAGGTCGAACTGCGACAGCGGTACGGAGACCCGGGCGGCGCGTCCCAGGGGGTGCCGGGCGGCGCGTCCCCGGCAGGCCCGGTCGCCGCGCCCTAAGGGGTGCCGGGCGCCGTGAGCCCCGCGTGACCGGCGGGGCTCGGGGCGCCCAGGCCGCCTTCCCGGGCCTCCGGAGTGCCCCGGTCCGCCGCGGCGGGCCGCACCTCGCGGCGCATGCACACCCGGGGCCAGGCCGAGAGGCCGTGGGCCGCCTCCGCGCGGCTGATGGCGCGCAGCCCCTCCGTCAGGGCCGGGTCGGAGTCGGCGAGCGCACGGAAACCGAGCCGCGCGTAGTACGGGGCGTTCCACGGCACCTCGGCGAACGTGGTCAGGGTCAGGGCCGTCAGCCCCTGCTCCCCGGCGGTCGCCGCGAGGTGCTCGATCAGCGCCCGGCCGACGCCCCGGCGGGCGGCGTCCGGATGCACGGACACCTGCTCGATGTGGGCGGAGCCGTCGACCGTGTCGGTCAGCAGGTACGCGACCGGGCGGTCCGCGGCGTCCACCGCGACCCACGCCCGGCCCGCCCGGCGGTAGGAGTCCAGGACGTCGAGGGGCAGCGGGTCGTCGTCGGCGATCGCCGCCATGCCGAGGGTGCGGAACGGCTCGCCCGCCGCCCGTTCGATGTCCTGGAGCAGCGGGAGTTCGGCCGGAGCGGCCGCTCTGATGCGCATACGACAGTATGGCGCGGCCTCACCCCGGGCGGTCGTCCGGAACCGGACCGCGTTCCTGCGGCGGCCGGTTCCGGTCCATCTCGCCGGGCCGGTCCAGCAGCCCGCCGTCCCGCGAGAAGTGCGGCAGGAACAGCGCGAGCGCCGGGTCGCCGTACAGCGCCACGTACAGCTGGACCAGCCCCCCGTCCGTGACCTCGCGCCGGTGCTCCGGCAGTGGGTACCGCTCCCGCAGCCCGGTGAGCAGCCGCCGCGCCGCGCGGGTCACCGGCGGCAGCCGCAGCAGCACGGCCGCCGCGAGGAGGACGGGCGGCGCCCCCGCCGCGAGCGCCCCGGCCAGACCGGCGCCGGACGCCCCCGTCGCGTACGCCCCCACCGCGACCGTCAGCGGTACGCAGCCGAGGAGGGCTCTGACGGCCCACAGCCGGGCCGGTGGCCGCAGCAGTCCCGCCCCGCGCAGCTCGCGGCGGAGCGCGTCCAGCGCCCGGCGCGCCTCGGGGCGCACCGTGAGGTCGCTCAGCGCGAAGGCCCGGTGGAGCGCCCCGTGCACGCCGAGCTGGACGGGGTCCCGGGTGCGGCCGGGGCCGCCGTTGGCCCGAATCGTATGTTTGCGGCCTGCGGCGACCGCTCCGCGCTGGTGCAGGGCCACCAGCGCCACGGTGACCGCCGCCCGCCGGCCGCCGCGCAGCAGCGCGAGGGCCTGCGGCGGCGGTACGTCGTCCGGGCGCGGCCCGTCGCTTTCCTTGCTGCGGGTTCGCAACAGCGCGGCGACAAGCAGCAGTTGACCCCAGGCCGCTCCTATGAACCACCACATCCCCGTCGGCATGAGGCCCACCCCCCGAGGGTGTTGTGCCCGGGGGAGCATGATCGTCACGCGTGAATGGCCGGTTTCGGATGCCGAGATGCTGTGGCGGTACGTCCCCTCAGGCGGCGCCGGACGTCAGCTGGACGGCGGCGCCGTTCACCGGCTGGGGCGTGCCGGTGAGGTCGAGCACGAACAGCGGGAGGCCGATCTCGACGGCTCGGGCGCGGGCCTCGGGCGTGTAGCCCGCGAGCGAGAAGAACACGCTCACGGTGGAGGCGCTCAGTCCGTTGAGCCAGAGGCACTCGACGGCCCGGAGTCCGGTGGGCCGGGTGCTCGGGTCGACCTGGGCGATGAGCCCGGGCGCCCGCAGATCCACCCCCGAGGCGGGGCGCTCCTCGGGCTGGACCACGTCGCGGAAGCCCAGCCAGCGCAGATAGCCGGCGGCCGCGGCGACGGCGTCCCGCGCGGTCCGGATCGTGACCGGCCGGAAGTCCCCGCGCGCGGGGACTTCCGGCCGGTCACGATCCGGACGCGCCCGCGTCCGCACCCGATCCCGCAGCCGTACGAGCGCCCGCGCCCGATTCCGTACGAGCGTCCGCACCCGAGTCCGTACGACCGTCCGATCCGCCGCCCGGCCGGAGGCGCGCCCGGCTGCCGCGCCCGGCCTCCGGCCAAGGGCCCGGGCCGGCGACGGCGCCCTCCGTCGGGCCGCCGGCCGTCGTGGGTGCCGTGGGATCCGTGGGGTCCGAGGGCTCCGAAGGTTCCGAGGTCAGCGGTCGTACGGGTATCCGCAGGAGCGCCCCGCACGTGCAGCCCAGTTCCGGGTGCGGCCAGTCGTTGTCGCGGCCGCAGGCTCCGCAGCGGACGGTGACCCACTCGTCCGCCCAGTTCCGGCGCGTGAGGGGTTCCGCCGTCGCGCCCGCCCTGAGGGGAGGCGCCACCGGGCTCCCGCACGCGCAGGGGAACACGGGTGCCGCGTACGCCTGCGTGCGCAGGCACTCCGGGCAGTGCACCGGTACCGACTCGCCCACAACCAACCCCCTGTCGTTCCGTCCCATCGTCCACCCGACGGACGTAGCAGGGGGAGCTGTTCGGCCACTTCCCCGTATCCCGCCGGTCGGACTTCTCTTGACGGCTCTCCGGACCCCGACCTACATTGCTTCCGTATAGCAGAACAGCATTTCCGCATTACGGAAACAAGCCGCTCCGGGCTTTCGAGCCGACCGGTGGGCTTGGATCCGCCCGGCCGAAGCAGGAGCACTCCCATGCCTCGTATGACCGCCGCCGCAGCGGCCGTTGAGATCCTCAAGCGCGAAGGCGTCACCACCGCGTTCGGCGTGCCCGGCGCGGCGATCAACCCCTTCTACCGCGAGCTCAAGAACGTGGGCGGCATCGGCCACACGCTGGCCCGCCACGTCGAGGGCGCGTCCCACATGGCCGAGGGCTACACCCGCGCCCAGGCCGGCAACATCGGCGTCTGCATCGGTACCTCCGGCCCGGCCGGCACCGACATGATCACCGGCCTGTACTCGGCGATCGCCGACTCGATCCCGATCCTGTGCATCACCGGCCAGGCCCCGGTCTCGAAGCTCCACAAGGAGGACTTCCAGGCCGTCGACATCGCCTCGATCGCCAAGCCGGTCACCAAGGCCGCGACCACCGTCCTGGAGGCCGCGCAGGTCCCCGGCGTCTTCCAGCAGGCCTTCCACCTGATGCGCTCCGGCCGTCCCGGCCCGGTCCTCATCGACCTGCCGATCGACGTCCAGCTGACCGAGATCGAGTTCGACCCGGAGACCTACGAGCCGCTGCCGGTCTACAAGCCGCGCGCCACCCGCGCCCAGGCCGAGAAGGCGCTGGGCTTCCTCCTGGAGGCCGAGCGCCCGCTGATCGTCGCCGGTGGCGGCATCATCAACGCCGACGCGACCGACCTGCTGGTCGAGTTCGCCGAGCTGACCGGCATCCCGGTCATCTCCACCCTGATGGGCTGGGGCACCATCCCGGACGACCACGAGCTGGCCGCGGGCATGGTCGGCGTCCAGACGGCGCACCGCTACGGCAACGCGACCTTCCTGGAGTCCGACACCGTCATCGGCATCGGCAACCGCTGGGCCAACCGCCACACCGGCTACAACCTGGACGCCTACACCAAGGGCCGGAAGTTCGTCCACGTCGACATCGAGCCCACGCAGCTCGGCAAGATCTTCGCCCCGGACTACGGCATCGCCTCCGACGCCAAGGCCGCCCTGGAGCTCTTCGTCGAGATCGCCAAGGAGTGGAAGGCCGCGGGCCGGCTCCCCGACTTCACCGCCTGGGCCGCGTCCGCGCAGGAGCGCAAGGCGACGCTCCAGCGCCGCACGCACTTCGACAACATCCCCCTGAAGCCGCAGCGCGTCTACGAGGAGATGAACAAGGCCTTCGGCCCGGAGACCCGCTACGTCACCACCATCGGCCTCTCGCAGATCGCCGCGGCCCAGTTCCTGCACGTCTACCGGCCGCGCCACTGGATCAACTGCGGCCAGGCCGGCCCGCTCGGCTGGACCATCCCGGCCGCCATCGGCGCCGCCACCGCGCAGCCGGACACCCCGGTCGTCGCCCTCTCCGGCGACTACGACTTCCAGTTCATGATCGAGGAGCTGGCGGTCGCCGCCCAGCACAAGGTCCCCTACGTCCACGTCCTCGTGAACAACGCCTACCTGGGCCTGATCCGCCAGGCGCAGGGCGGCCTGGGCATCAACTTCGAGGTCAACCTCGAGTTCGAGAACATCAACACCCCGGAGCTCGGCGTCTACGGCGTCGACCACGTCAAGGTCGCCGAGGGCCTGGGCGTCAAGGCGATCCGCGTCACCGACCCCGACAAGCTGGGCGAGGCGTTCGAGCAGGCCAAGAAGCTTGCCGTCGAGCACCAGGTCCCGGTCGTCGTCGAGGCCATCCTGGAGCGCATCACCAACATCGCGATGAGCAAGACGGTCGACATGAGCGACGTCACCGAGTTCGAGGACCTGGCCACCGAGCCCGGCCACGCGCCGACCGCGATCAAGGCCCTCCAGGTCTGATCGTCCCCCTCGTCAGAGGGACCGACCCCCGCCCCGAAGAGCACCGGGGCGGGGGTCTCCCGCGTGTCGGTCCTGCGCCCGCACCAGCACCGCGCCCGCCTCCGTCCACTCGTACAGCACGGACCGGCCCGCCCGGCCCCGGCGTACGAGCCCGGCGTCGAGCAGCACCCTCAGATGCCGGCCCACCGAGCCGAGGCCCTGCCCGGTCAGCGTCACCAACTGGCTGGTGGAGAGCGGCGATCCGAGACGGACGAGTACACCCGCCCGTGCAGCTCCGAGCAGGGTCGCGAGCGCGTCGGGCACGACCGGCCCGGCCGCGTCCGCCAGAACTCCCGCACAGGGATAGACGATCGCGCTCCGCTCCGTCCCCTCCCAGGACACCCAGCCGGTGGCAGGCGTCACCGGGACGAGCAGCAGGCGCCCCTTCTCGAAGGAACGCGCGGGATAGTCGCGGGTGTTGACCTGGAGCCGCCCGTCGCCCAGCCAGCGCATCTTGCCCGGGCACAGCTCGTCGAGCGCCGCGGCCCAGCCGTCCCGGCTCAACCGCGCCGTCCGCGCCGTCACATCGGCCTCCAGGATCCGCCGTCGGCGCGCCCACTCCGGCAGCACCGTCTCCCGCCACACCCAGCGGAGCACGGCCGCGAGCCGCTCCGGCAGATCGCGTGCCGAGCACAGCGGCTCCGGCACCGGCCCGCCGACCGCCACCGCCAGCTGGTCGACCGCGGCGCCCGGTTCGGTCGCGAGGACGGCCGCGACCTCCTCCTCGAAGGTCCGCTCCCGGTCGCCCGGCGGGGTGGGCGTGAGGAAGTCGGCGTTCCACGTCCGTCCGAGGGCCGCCCCTACCAGAAGTGCGTCGAGCGGCTCGGACGCCAACCGCCCCCGGTACGCGGGCAGATGGTGCCGGAGCCAGACCCGCTCACCCGGGTGCGTGGACGCCCCCGTGTGCAGCGTCTTGAGCGACGCGACCGTCTCGGCGAGCGGCGAGAGCACGAACGCGCTGCCCGCCAGGGTGTCCGCGCCGATCCGCCACCAGCCCATGTTTCGCCTCCCCGCGAAACATTACCGAGCGCCGGAGGGCTCGCGGAGACTCCCCGCATGCCCCGCTACCGCGCCCTCCTCCGCACGCCCGAGTTCACCCCGCTCTTCCTCACCGGTGCCGCGCAGATCGGCGCCCAGACGATCGCAGGGCTCGGCCTCGCCACGCTCGTGTACCGCGCGACCGGCTCCCCGCTGCTCTCCGCCCTGGCGCTCTTCGGCCCCTCGCTGGCCCAGCTGGTCGGCGCGACCACCCTGCTCTCGGCCGCCGACCGGCTGCCGCCGCGCGCGGCGATCTCCGGGATCGCGCTCTTCTTCGCCCTGGGCACCGCCGTCCTCGCCGTCCCCGGGCTGCCGGTCTGGGCGGTCCTCGCCGTCCTGTTCGCCGAGGGGCTCGCGGCCTCGCTCGGCGGCGGCGTCCGGTACGGCCTCCTGAACGAGATCCTCGCCCGGGAGGACTTCCTGCTCGGCCGGTCGGTCGTGAACATGTCCGTCGGCGTCTGTCAGATCGCCGGGTTCGCGACCGGCGGCGCCCTGATCGCCCTGCTGTCCCCGCGCGGCGCGGTCCTCGCCGGTGCGGGCCTCTACCTCGCGGCCGCGGTCCTCGCCCGGACGGGCCTCGGGGCGCGCCCGCCCCGCGCCGAGGGCGGGCCCTCGGTCGGCGAGACCTGGCGCACCAACCGTCTGCTGCTGGCCCCGCCCGCGCGCCGCCGCGCCTACCTGGCCCTCTGGGTGCCCAACGGTCTGGTCGTGGGCTGCGAGTCCCTCTTCGTGCCGTACGACCCCGAGCGCGCCGGGCTCCTCTTCGCCTGCGGGGCCCTCGGGATGCTGGTCGGGGACACGGTCGTCGGGCGCTTCCTGCCGGCCCGGCTGCGCGAGCCGGTCCGCTTCCCGCTCCAGTCCCTGCTGGCGGCCCCGTTCCTGCTCTTCCTGCTGGACCCGCCCCTCCCGCTCGCGCTCCTGGCGGTGACGGTCTCGGCGAGCGGGTACGCGGCGAGCCTCCTGCACCAGGAGCGGCTGATGGCCCTGGTGCCGGACGAACTGGCCGGTCACGCCCTCGGGCTCCACACCTCGGGGATGCTCGCGCTGCAAGGGGTGAGTGCGGCGCTGGCCGGCACGATCGCCCCGTACACGTCGCCGCGCACCGGGATGGTGCTCCTGGCCCTCGGCTCGCTGGCCGTCACGTTCCTGCTGGCGCGGGCCGAGAGCGTCTCCACCTCGTCCCCGTCGGCCTGAAGGCCCCAGCGCGGCCGCGTATGGAGGGCGGGCACGATATCGAAGCAGGGCGCGGAAACGAAGAAGAGCGCGGAACCAGGGACCGTAAACCTGGTTCCGCGCTCTCCGGCTTGTGCCCGCCCGACGGCACGAGGCTGGCGCGACAGGACGTTCGCGCCGCCGGGCGGAGTCTGGAGGTTCCCCGGGAGGGATCCGTTCGGGGATCCCCCGGGGGGCGTTGGGACCGCGGCGGTGCCGACGGGCGGCCGGTGGTCCCCTTCTTTCAGGTCAAGAAGGGGGACCGGCGCCCTTACCACCGCACTGGCTCGGCGCCGCCGCGGTCCTCACGCTTGTCCGGATCACCGGCCACCCCTCATCCGGGTCGGCGATCCGGACCACGTACGGCACTGACCTCCCGTCAGGTGCCGTACGCAGTCTGGGTGCTGTAGGCCGTCAGTCCTGGCGCAGGGCTTCGACGGCCTCGGCCACGCGCTTGCCGTAGTCCGCGTCGGCGGCGGCGAAGTGCGCGAGGTTCTTCTCGATGACGTCGTCGCGGGACACCTGGGACAGACCGCCGGCGATGTTGGCGATCAGGCGCTTCTTCTCGTCCTCGGACATCAGGCGGTAGAGCTCGCCGGCCTGGAAGAAGTCGTCGTCCTTGGTGTGCTGCGGCGCCTCGTGGGTGCCGGTCCAGCCGTGGATCGCGAGCGGGGCGGAGAGCGCCGCGTCGGTCTGGGCCGGGCCCTGGTACGAGTTGGGCTCGTAGTTCTTGTCGTAGCGGGAGCCCTGGCGGGTGGCCATGGCGCCGTCCCGGCCGTAGTTCTCCGCGACGGTCGCCTTCGGGGCGTTCACCGCGAGCTGGGTGTGGTTGACACCGAGACGGTAGCGGTGGGCGTCGGCGTAGGCGAAGAGGCGGCCCTGGAGCATCTTGTCCGGCGAGGGGCCGATGCCCGGGACGAAGTTGTTCGGGGAGAACGCGGCCTGCTCGACCTCGGCGAAGACGTTGTCCGGGTTGCGGTCGAGGACCAGACGGCCCACGCGCTGGAGCGGGTAGTCGCTGTGGGGCCACACCTTGGTGAGGTCGAACGGGTTGAAGCGGTAGTCCGCGGCCTCGGCGGCCGGCATCACCTGGACGTACAGGGTCCAGGAGGGGTTCACGCCCCGCTCGATGGCCTGGAGCAGGTCCGTCTGGTGCGAGTTGGCGTCCTGGCCGACGAGCTCGGCGGCCTGGTCGGCGGAGAGGCTGCGGATGCCCTGGTTCGTCTTGAAGTGGTACTTGACGAAGAAGGCCTCGCCCGCCTCGTTGGTCCACTGGTAGGTGTGCGAGCCGTAGCCGTTCATGTGACGGTACGAGGCCGGGATGCCGCGGTCGCCCATGAGCCAGGTGACCTGGTGGGTGGCCTCGGGGGCGTGCGCCCAGAAGTCCCAGACGTTGTCCGGCTCCTGCTTGCCCGTGAAGGGGTCGCGCTTCTGGGAGTGGATGAAGTCGGGGAACTTGATCGGGTCCTTGATGAAGAACACCGGGGTGTTGTTGCCGACGAGGTCGTAGTTGCCCTCTTCGGTGTAGAACTTCAGGGCGAAGCCGCGGGGGTCACGGACGGCGTCCGCGCCGCCGAGCGAGTCGGCCACGGTGGAGAAGCGGATGAACGTCTCGGTCTTCCTGCCGACCTCACCGAGGAACTTCGCCTTGGTGAAGCCCGTGACGTCGTCGGTCACCTCGAAGTACCCGTACGCGCCGGAGCCGCGGGCGTGCACCACGCGCTCCGGGATCCGCTCACGGTTGAAGCGCGCGAGCTTCTCCAGCAGGTGCTGGTCCTGGAGGAGGAGAGGGCCACCGACGCCGGCGGTGGCGGAGTTCTGGTTGTCGGCGACGGGGGCGCCGGACTCGGTCGTAAGCACGCGCTTCGACATCGTGACCTTCCGTACGGGAGCTCTGGTGACGGTGCGAGGAGCGTAAATACGGCTCGAACGTGACGTCAACAGTTTGTTGAAAATGAAGTGTGGTGTTCCGGTCGGCGGCGGCGCCTGGGCGCGACAGGACAGTTGTCAGCGCCGCCGCCGACCGGAAATCTGGGGCCCCCGTACGCGGGGGCGCGGGGTCAGACCTGCTGGCCGGAGAGGCGCTCGACGGCGCGCAGCAGGGCCGAGTGGTCCAGGCCGCCGTCACCCTGGGCGCGCAGCGAGGCCACGAGCTGGGCGACGACCGCGCCGACCGGGAGGGCCGCGCCGACGTTGCGGGCGGCGTCGGTCACGATGCCCATGTCCTTGTGGTGCAGGTCGATCCGGAAGCCGGGCTTGAAGTCGCGGTTCAGGAAGTTGTCCTTCTTGCGGGTCAGCACGGTCGAGCCGGCCAGACCGCCGTTGAGGACGTCGAGGGCGGCCTGGAGGTCCACACCCGACTTCTCCAGGAAGACCACGGCCTCGGCGCAGGCCTGGATGTTGACCGCGACGATCAGCTGGTTGGCGGCCTTCACCGTCTGGCCGGAGCCGTGCGGCCCGCAGAGCACGATGGTCTTGCCGAGGGCCTCCAGGACCGGGAGGGCCTCGTCGAAGTCGGCCTGCTCGCCGCCGACCATGATCGAGAGCACGGCCTCGATGGCGCCGGCCTCGCCACCGGAGACGGGCGCGTCGATGACGCGGATGCCCTTCTCCTTGGCGTTCTTCGCCAGGTCGACGGAGGTCTGCGGGGTGATCGACGACATGTCGACGATCAGCGCGCCCTGCTTGGCGTTCTCCAGGATGCCGTCCGGGCCGTAGGCGATTGCCTCGACCTGCGGGGAGGCGGGCACCATCGTGACGATGACGTCGGCGTCCTTGACGGCCTCGGCGATCGAGGCGGCGGAGGTGCCGCCGGCCTTGGCGAGCCGGTCCAGCTTGTCCTGCTCCAGGGTGAAGCCGGTGACCTGGTAGCCGGCCTTGATCAGGTTCTCGGACATGGGGGAGCCCATGATGCCGAGGCCGATCCAGGCGATCTTGGGAAGGTTGCTCATGAGGGTGCCTCTCGAAAGCTGGTCGTACGGGGGAGGGTCGCGGAGCGGGAGGGTCGCCGGCCCGGGGGC
>NZ_RDBH01000113.1:236764-249605 GCF_008042145.1 Streptomyces sp. adm13(2018) | reverse complement strand
GTCCTTCGAGTGGCTCCCGGCCGAGGCCCGCCCGGCCCGGGGGCCGGCGCTCGGGGGTGTCCGCTCAGCGGGCCGGGCGGGCCTCGGCCGGGAGCCACTCGAAGGACGCGGCGGCGTCGGCGGCCTTGTACTCCAGGCCGATCCAGCCCTCGTACCCGGCCTTCTTCAGCTCGCCGAGGAGCTGCTCCAGCGGCAGGTCGCCGGTGCCCGGCGCGCCGCGGCCCGGGTTGTCCGCGATCTGGACGTGGCCGGTCTTGGCCGCGTACTCCGCGATGACCTGGCTGACGTCCTCACCGTTCATCGACAGGTGGTAGATGTCGAGGAGGAACTTGGCGTTGCCGAGCCCGGTCGCCTCGTTGACCTTGTCGATGACCTCGATCGCGGAGGGGGCGCTCACCAGCGGGTAGAGCGGCGACTCCGGCTTGTTGAGGGTCTCGACGAGGAGGATCGCGCCGATCCGGTCGGCCGCGCGGGCGGCCAGTACCAGGTTCTCCAGGGCGAGGGCGTCCTGGACCTGGGGGTCGACGCCCTCCACGCGATTGCCGTAGAGCGCGTTGAGCGCCTTGCAGCCGACCGAGGCGGCGAAGTCGGCGGCCACCTCGATGTTGGCGCGGAAGCGGTCCGACTCGTCCCCGGGTACGGAGAGGGCTCCGCGGTCGGGGCCGGGGAGCTGTCCGGCGTAGAAGTTCAGTCCCACCAGCTGGGTGCCGGCGTCCTCGAGGGCCTTCTTGAGGGCGTCGAGCTCGCTCTGCTCGGGGGTGGCGGTGTCGATCCAGGGCCACCACAGCTCGACCGCGGTGAAGCCCGCCGCGGCGGCGGCCGCGGGGCGCTCCAGGAGCGGGAGTTCCGTGAAGAGGATCGACAGGTTCACATCGAAGCGCTGGTCCGTGCCTGCGCCTACTGAGAAGCGGGCCATGAGGGGCGGCGCTCCTTCCGTATCGCGGAAGTAAGTTTCTGTCTGACGGAATGTTGCAAGGCGTGGGAGCCGCTTGTCAAGAGGTCCCCGCAGGTCCGGGGCTCCCGTAGACCCCGGTGGGGCCGTAGCGTGGGGCCATGGTGCGTTTGAGAGTGGAGTTCACGACCGAGCCGTTCGACCTCGACGAGGCGCCGGCGCACGCGGTCGTGGCCCGTGAGGTCATCCAGTCGGCGGAGCTCGACGCGGTGGACGTCGGCCCCTTCGGCAACACGGCGGAGGGGGGTGCCGACGCGGTCCTCACCGCCGTCGACGCCCTGCTGCGCCAGTCCCTCGCGGCCGGCGCCACCCGGGTCTCGCTCCAGGTCAATGTGCTCGGGGAGGGCGAGAAGTGAACGATCACCCGCTGGTCGCTGCCGTGAAGCCGCTGGTCGACGCCATGGGCGCCGAGCTGCTCGTCCCCGCCCAGGCGGAGGCGGACGATGTCGTCCTGTCCTGGGAGGGGGAGGATGTGCTCGCCGTCCGGCTTCCCCAGCTGTCCGACTCCCTCGACCACATCCTCGCGGCGATGGAGCGGCGGCACGGGATGCCGCTGGCCGAACTGGACCGCAAGGCCAAGCAGGAGGCGGTCCGCCTGCTGGAGGCGCGCGGGGCCTTCGCGGTACGTCACGGAGTGGAGACCGTCGCGGGTGCACTCGGTGTCAGTCGCTTCACCGTGTACAACTACCTCAACAGGGAAACCGCCCTGAGCAGGGAAAAGGCCACCAAGGCCGAGTAGTTGATCATGTGTGACCCAAAGCCGTCGTCCGGATGTCGGGACGACGGCTTTTGCGTGGCCGAGTTTTCAACAAAGTGTTGACGTTGTGTTGCGGAGGGCGTTAGCTATCCGCAGCCCGTCCGACGCACAGCGAAAAACAGCCACGGAGGCTTCCCGTGACTTCAGGTACGACACCGGGCCTCACCCGGTTCAACACCTCCGCGGACAGCGAGGCCCTCGCCGCGCTCCACGAGGTGTGTTCCAGTTCGGCGTGGGGGAACAAGATCCTCGCCCAGCGCCCGTACACCACCGCCGACGCTCTCTTCCTCGCCAGCGACGCCGCCATGGCCGAGCTGACCGCCGAGGACCTTGCCGAGGCGATGGCGGGGCACCCGCCGATCGGTCGTCCGAAGGCCGGGGACCCGACCTCCTCCCGCGAACAGAGCGGGATGGCCGGCGCCTCCGCGGAGCTCAAGGCCGAGATGCTCGAACTCAACCTGGCCTACCAGGACTCGTTCGGACACGTCTTCCTCATCTGCGCCACCGGCCTGACCGGCGAGCAGATGCGCGACGCGCTCCGGAAGCGGATCGGGAACGCACCCGAGGCGGAGCGGGAGATCGTCCGCACCGAACTGGGCAAGATCAACCGCATCCGGCTGACCCGTCTCGTAGAGACCTCCGAGGAAGAGAGCTCCGCATGAGCACCGACACCACGGCCTCGGTGTCCACCCACATCCTGGACACCAGCATCGGCCGCCCCGCCGAGGGCGTCGCCATCACGCTCGCGGCCCGCAGCGGCTTCGACGCGGAGTGGGTCGCGCTCGGCGGCTCCGCCACCGACGCGGACGGGCGCTGCAAGGACCTGCCGGCACTGCCGGAGGGCACCACCCACGTACGTCTCGACTTCGAGGTCGAGCAGTACTTCTCCAAGAAGCAAGCCGAGGCGCAGCAGGACGCCCCCCGCGTAAGGGACAGCGGTGCGTTCTTCCCGGAGGTGGCGATCACGTTCGCCGTCACGCCGGGCGAGCACTACCACGTACCGCTGCTGCTCAACCCGTTCGGCTACTCCGTATACCGAGGGAGCTAGCAGACATGCCCACGATTCTCGGCCAGAACCAGTACGGCAAAGCAGAGAACCGCGTCGTCAAGATCACGCGGGACGGCGACACCCACCACATCAAGGACCTCAACGTCTCCGTCGCCCTCTCCGGCGACCTCGACGACGTCCACCTCACCGGCTCCAACGCCCACTGCCTCCCCACCGACACGACGAAGAACACCGTCTTCGCGTTCGCCAAGGAGCACGGCATCGAGTCCGCCGAGCAGTTCGGCATCCACCTCGCCCGCCACTTCGTGTCGAGCCAGGAGCCGATCAAGACGGCGCGCATCCGGATCGAGGAGTACTCCTGGGAGCGCATCGCGTCCTCCCAGGCGAACTCCAAGTTCATCGGCGCCGACGAGGTCAACCACTCCTTCGCCCGCAAGGGCCAGGAGACCCGCGTCACCCAGATCACGTACGACGGCTCCAGCTGGGAGATCATCTCCGGCCTCAAGGACCTCGTCGTCATGAACTCCACCAACTCGGAGTTCTGGGGCTACATCAAGGACCAGTACACGACGCTCCAGGAGGCGTACGACCGCATCCTGGCCACGCAGGTGTCCGCCCGCTGGCGGTTCAACTGGACCGACGACGAGCAGCGCATGCCCAACTGGGAGCGGTCCTACGAGCAGACCAAGAAGCACATGCTCGAGGCCTTCTCGGAGACGTACTCGTACTCCCTCCAGCAGACGCTGTACCAGATGGCCACGCGGATCATCAACCACCGCTCGGAGATCGACGAAGTCCGCTTCTCGCTCCCGAACAAGCACCACTTCCTGGTCGACCTCGAGCCCTTCGGCCTCAAGAACGACAACGAGGTCTACTACGCCGCCGACCGCATGTACGGCCTCATCGAGGCCACCGTCCTCCGCGACGGCGCCACGGCGCAGATCCCGGTCGACATGACCAACCTCTAAGCGGCGTCCGCGTGACCGGCCCCCGCCCGCCCGCAGTCGGGCGGGGGCCGGACCGGACCGGAGGGATTCTCATGGCACAGCCCGCAACGGGGCCGGCATCCGCCGAAGGCCCGTGTTCCACCCCGCCGGACACGACCCCCGGGGTCCACCCGGTGGACGAAAAGCTTCCCGCCTCGCGACTCGTCCCCGCGGCGCTCCAGCACATCGCCGCCATGTACGCCGGCGTCGTCACCCCTCCGCTCATCATCGGCCAGGCCGTCGGCCTCGACGCCGCCGGGATGACCCGGCTCATCGCCGCCAGCCTGCTCATCGCCGGCTGTGCCACCATCCTGCAGACCCTCGGCGTCGCGGGCTTCGCCGGCAACCGGCTCCCCTTCGTCAACGCCGCCTCCTCCGCCGGCATCGCACCGATGCTCGCCATCGCCGAGACCAGCGCCCCCGGGCACGAACTCCCCGCCATCTACGGCGCGGTGATGGTCGCCGGAGTGTTCTGCCTCGCCGTCGGCCCCTTCTTCGGCCGGCTCCTGCGCTTCTTCCCGCCGCTCGTCACCGGCGTCGTCATCACCCTCATCGGGGTCACCCTGATGCCCGTGCCCGTCGGCTGGGCCCAGGGCGGCGACCGGACCGCCGCCGACTTCGGCGCCATGAAGTACCTGGCGCTCGCCGCCTTCACCCTCGTCGTCATCCTGCTCTTCCAGCGCTTCGGCAAGGGCTTCGTCAAGCAGATCGCCCTGCTGCTCGGCCTCTTCATCGGCACCCTCGCCGCGATCCCCTTCGGGATGGCCGACTTCACCGCCCTGCGCGAGGCCCGCCCCCTTCGCCTTCGGCACCCCCGAGTTCCAGCCCGCCGCGATCCTCTCCCTGTGCATCGTGATGCTGGTCCTGATGACCGAGTCCAGCGCCGGCATGCTCGCCCTCGGCGAGATCTGCGACCGGCGCAGCGACGGCCGGACCATCACCCGCGGACTGCGCACCGACGGCATCGCGACCCTGATCGGCCCCGTCTTCGGCGGCTTCCCGACCTCGGCCTTCGCCCAGAACGTCGGCGTCGTCTCGCTGACCCGGGTGCGCTCCCGGTACGTGGTCGCCGTCGCCGGCGGCGCCCTGCTGGTCCTCGGCGCCTTCCCGGTCCTCGGCGCGGTGGTCTCCATGGTCCCGATGCCCGTCCTCGGCGGCGCCGGCATCGTCCTCTTCGGCTCCATCGCGGTCAGCGGCATCCGTACCCTCTCGGAAGCCGGCCTCGACGACAGCTCCAACATCATCCTGGTGGCGGTCGCGCTCGGAGCGGGCATCATCCCGCTCGCCGCACCCACCTTCTACGCCGACTTCCCCGCCTGGGCGCAGACCGTGCTCGGCTCCGGCATCAGCGCCGGCGCACTCGTCGCCGTCCTGCTGAACCTGTTCTTCCACCATCTCGGCACCCGGAGCCGTCACACGGCCCCGGCACTCAAATCCTCCTAGGGTCCTGCCGTGCCCACACCACCCCCGAGGAATGAAGGAAGCACCGCCATGGCAGCACCTTCGGCAGCCCAGCGCATCGTCATCGAGAACGCGGCGATCGCGACCGTCGACGCGAACGACACCGAGTACGCCTCCGGCTACCTCGTCGTCGCGGACAACAAGATCGAGTCCATCGGCGCCGGGAAGGCTCCCGAGGGCCTGGAGAACGTGGTTCGGCGCATCGACGCCACCGGCCATCTCGTCACGCCCGGTCTCGTCAACACCCACCACCACTTCTACCAGTGGATCACCCGGGGCCTGGCGACCGACCACAACCTCTTCAACTGGCTCGTCGCCCTCTACCCGACCTGGGCGCGGATCGACGAGCAGATGGTGCGCGCCGCGGCGCAGGGCTCGCTTGCCATGATGGCCCGCGGCGGTGTCACCACCGCCATGGACCACCACTACGTGTACCCGGTGAACTCCGGCGACCTGTCGGGCGCCATCATCGGCGCCGCCTCCGAGATGGGCGTCCGCTTCACCCTCGCCCGCGGTTCCATGGACCGCAGCGAGAAGGACGGCGGCCTGCCGCCGGACTTCGCCGTCGAGACGACCGAGGGCGCGCTCGCCGCGACCGAGGAGACGGTGAAGAAGTACCACGACGCCTCCTTCGACGCGATGACCCAGATCGCCGTCGCTCCCTGCTCCCCCTTCTCGATCTCCACCGAACTCCTCCGCGAGGGCGCCGCCCTCGGCCGCCGCCTCGGCGTGCGGATGCACACGCACGGCTCGGAGACCGTGGAGGAGGAGAAGTTCTGCCACGAGCTCTTCGGCATGGGCCCGACGGACTACTTCGAGTCCACCGGCTTCCTCGGCGAGGACGTGTGGATGGCGCACTGCGTCCACATGAACGACTCCGACATCGCCGCCTTCGCCCGCACCAAGACCGGCGTGGCGCACTGCCCCTCCTCCAACGCGCGCCTTGCCGCCGGCATCGCCCGCGTCCCCGACATGCTGAAGGCGGGCGTCCCCGTCGGCCTCGGCGTCGACGGCACCGCCTCCAACGAGTCCGGTGAACTCCACACCGAGCTGCGCAACGCGCTCCTCATCAACCGGCTCGGCGCCCACCGCGAGGCCGCGCTCAACGCCCGCCAGGCCCTGCGCCTCGGCACCTACGGCGGCGCGCAGGTCCTCGGCCGCGCCGACAACATCGGCTCCCTCGAAGCCGGCAAGCTCGCCGACTTCGTCCTGTGGAAGATCGACGGCCTCGGCCACTCGACCATCGCCGACCCGGTCACCGCCATCGTCTTCGGCGCGGCGGCCCCGGTCACGGCCTCCTTCGTCAACGGCAAGCAGATCGTCGAGAACGACCGCCTGCTGACCGTCGACGAGGACGCCATCGCGCGCGACGCGCGCACGGAGGCGCAGCGCCTGGCCCGCATCGCGGCCCAGGGCTGACCCTCCCCACGGAGTCCTGCCGAGGGGGACGGCCCTCGGCAGGTCGCCGCGGACCCGAGCGGGGTCCGCGGCAGCCCGACCGGGAGGTGCCGTACGCAGAAGACGTACGGCACCTCCTGGGACGGTGACATCCGCCCGATCCCCCACCGGGCACCCGCTCCCGCGCCGCGTACTCCCCGCGCGCACCGCACCGCCCCCGCACCACCCGCGCCGCGTACTCACCGCGCGCACCCGCACCACCCGCAACGAGCCGCACCTCCTGCACCCCGCACCGCATCGCACCACCTCCCTGAACCCCGCGTCGCCGCCGACGCGTAACCGACCGGAGGAACCGCCGTGGCCGCCAAGCCCCAGGTTCGCAATGCACAAGCCGCAGGCTCCGCCCCCGACGACCGCGAGACCCATCCGGTCGACGAGACGCTGCCCCCACTCAAGATGCTCACCAGCGGCCTCCAGCACGTCGCCGCCATGTACGCCGGGGTGGTCGCCCCGCCCCTGATCGTCGGAGCGGCCGTCGGCCTCTCCGGCACCGAACTCACCTTCCTGACCGGAGCCAGCCTCTTCACCGCCGGCCTCGCGACCTTCCTCCAGACGCTCGGGGTCTGGAAGATCGGCGCCCGGCTCCCCTTCGTCAACGGCGTCACCTTCGCCGGTGTCGCGCCGATGCTCGCCATCGTCGACACCACCGACGACAAGGCCGACGCGCTCCCCGTGATCTTCGGCGCGATCATCGTCGCCGGACTCCTCGGCTTCCTCGCCGCCCCCTGGTTCTCCCGGCTCGTCCGGTTCTTCCCGCCGGTCGTCACCGGCACCGTCATCACCCTCATAGGCGTGTCCCTCCTCCCGGTCGCCTTCGGCTGGGCGCAGGGACCCAACCCCGCGGCCAAGGACTACGGTTCGACGACGTACCTCTCGCTCGCCGCCGTCACGCTCGTCGTCGTCCTGCTGCTCCGCCGCTTCACCCGCGGCTTCGTCAAGCAGATCGCGGTCCTCCTGGGCCTCGTCATCGGCACCGTCATCGCCATCCCGTTCGGCGTCACCGACTTCTCGCCGGTGACCGAGGCGGACATCGTCGGCTTCCCGACGCCGTTCCACTTCGGCGGCCCGCAGTTCGCCCTCGCCGCGATCATCTCGATGTGCGTGGTCATGCTGGTCTCCATGACGGAGTCGACCGCCGACATGCTCGCCCTCGGCGAGATCGTCGAACGGCCGGCCGACGAGAAGACCATCGCGGCCGGACTGCGCGCCGACACTCTCGGCTCCGCGATCAGCCCCCTCTTCAACGGCTTCATGTGCAGCGCCTTCGCGCAGAACATCGGCCTGGTCGCCATGACCCGGATCCGCAGCCGCTTCGTCGTCGCCGCCGGCGGCGGATTCCTGGTCCTGATGGGCCTCTCGCCGGTCGCCGCCTCGCTGATCTCGGTCGTCCCCCGGCCGGTCCTCGGCGGAGCGGGCGTCGTCCTCTTCGGCTCGGTCGCCGCGAGCGGCATCCAGACCCTGGTCAAGGCCGGCCTGGAGAAGGACAACAACGTCCTGATCGTCGCGGTCTCGCTGGCCGTCGGCATCATCCCGATCACCGCGCCGGAGTTCTACCACGCCTTCCCGGAGACCGCGAAGATCATCCTGGACTCGGGCATCTCGACCGGCTGCGTCGCGGCCGTCCTGCTCAACGTGGTCTTCAACCACCTCGGCAAGGGCCGGGACGACGACGAGGTCACCGCGCCCATGGAGCCCGGAGACGAGATCTCCGGGAGCCGTACGGCGAAGGCGGCGCACGTCCACTGAACCCGCCCGACACCCCGCCGTCCGCCCCGCCCCCCGCGCACCCCGCGGGGGGCGGGGCGGACGCGTGGCGTGAGGACACGACCCACCGCCCCCCGGCGCGCCCGAGAACACCGCGCCCACCGGGCTCACCGCGACCGCGGCGAAGGGCGAGATCACCGTCACCTGGACCCCGCCGGACACCGGCGCCCCCGTGACCCACCACGAACTCCACCTCAACGGCAGGTTCGCCACCACCATCATCTGGGGCAACGAACCGCCCCCCGGCCGCGCCACCTACACCTTCCCCGTCCAGGACCCGCCCGGCACCCGCTACACCGTCACCCTCCGCGCCCGGCTCCCCGACGGCACCTGGGGCGACTTCTCGGTCTCCCGGACCGTCGTGGTCCGCTGACGCCCCGACGCCCGCGCCCTCCGTCCGATTCGTCCCCCGCCGAACTACCCTGGGAAGCGTGGCCGAGACCGTTCTCACCAACACCGGGCTCGACGGCTTCCTCGACGGAGCACCCGAGCGCCGCGACCCCGTTTTCGTACGTGCCGCCGAGGCGGTGCTCGGACTGCTCGCCCTCCGCGGGGCCGACCGGGACACGGGGGTGCCGGAACCGACGCCCGCCCTCGTCCGCCGGCTCCTCGTCGAGGACCTGCCAGCCTTCGTGTACGCGCCGCCCGGAGCACTCGCCGCCTATCCCGCCGTGCTCGGGCGGCTCGCGGCCCGCTTCGACGGGGGCCGGCGCGAGCAGGTCGCCGAGGCCGTACGGGAGGCGGCCGGGGACTTCGAACGGGCGATGACCGACCCCGGGAACCTGACCTGGCACCGCTGGTACGCCTCGCTCCTGCGCGCCTGTGGTGCCGACCTCGCCGACCCCGAGGACGTCCGCCGCCGGCTCGCCGCCCTCGACGGGGCGCCGCTGCCCGACGGGGTGCACCGCGCCGACCTGATGGGGCGCACCGCCCTCGCCGACGTCCTGCTCACCGAGGCCCTCACGCGCGCGTACGTCCGGGACGCCGAGACGTCCCCCGCCGCCGGGCCGCTGCTCACCGACCACGACGTCGCGACCGGCGTCGGACACGTCGCCGCCGCGCTGCGGGACCGGTGGACCGCCGCCGGACTCTCCGAGCAGCTCGCCGGGCCGTACGCGCGCTTCGCCCCCGGACCCGACGCCTTCCCCCACCTCATGCTGGCCGACGCCCTCCTGGACGAACACCTCGACCACTACGGGGACATCGCCGCCCCCGTACCCCCGCCGCCCGCGATCGAGCCGGGGCCGTTCGAGGAGGACGCGGACACCCTCCTCACCGCCGTCGAGCAGCTGTCCGAGGAGGAGTTCGAGCCCTACGGGGGCGAGGCCCCGCACCTGCTGTACGTGGTCTACCGGCGCGGCTGCTCGGCCGAGTCCGTCGCCCGCAAGGCCGCCGAGTACGAGGACTGGGCCGTCGACCCGGCCGTGGAGGACCTGCCGGTGGCCGTCCCGGCGGACCCGCCGGAGGAGACGGGCGAGGCCGGGCCCTCGCACACCGTCCCGTCCGTCCCCGAACTCGCGCGACTGCTCGGCACGGCCGACCTGACGGAGGCCGACCGGGCCGGCCTTGAGGCCCCCGCCCGGGACCTCGCCACCGTCCTCGACCGGCTCGCCGCCACGGGCCTCGTCTTCCGCGCCGGCGACGCCTTCGGCCTCACCCCGCGCGGCGCCGGCGTCGTGCGCTACCTCCTCGGGGTCCGCGGGATCGCCGCCCCCGACGCCGCCGAGGTGCGCGCGTGGTCCGCGTCCGAGGTGGTGGCCGCGGCCGTGGGCTGGCCCGGCTGCGTGGCCGCACGGGTGCTCGCCGACTGGCTCCACGCGCGCGGGAACGCCGCCGACGCCTGGTCCCGGCTGCTCGCCGCCCTCGGCACCGTCCACGCCGGCACCCCCGACGCCGCCGCCACCCGCGGGCTCTTCACCACTCTCGACACCACCGAGGCCCCACCCGAGGCACTGCGCGCCGCCCTCCGCGACCCGGTGGTCGGCGCGTACGCCCATCAGGCCCTCCGCGCGCGTGGAGAGGCCTCCGACCTGATCCAGGTGGGAATCTCGGCCCGCGCCCTGTTCGTCCTCGACGCCCTCCCGGCCAAGAAGGGCCCCCTGGAGTCCCGCCGGGCCGCGTTCGACAAGGCGGCCTCCGCCTGGCCCGGCGGCTCCGCCGCCCTGGTCCGGGCGATGCGAGCGGCGGACCGCCACGAGACCGACCGCGTGCTGGGCCCACTCGGCCTGGCGCCGTAGGTCCTGCCTTCCGCCCCTCCCGTCCGCCCCGACGGCGGTGCCAGGAACGGACACAGGGCCCCGCCCCGGTGCTGTGCGACACCGGGGCGGGGCCCTGTTCGGATGCTGTCCGACCGCTGTGCGGGCCGTCGGGGCAGTTGTGCGGGGGCTGGGTCAGCCGACCAGCTGCTCGTACGCGGGGAGCGTCAGGAAGTCCGCGTAGTCCGCGTCGAGGGAGACGTGGAGGAGGAGGTCGTGGGCCTGCTGCCACTTGCCGGCCGCGAAGGCCTCCTCGCCGATCTCCTCGCGGATCGCGGCCAGTTCCTCGGCGGCGACCTTGCGGGCCAGCTCCGGCGTCGCCTTCTCGCCGTTCTCGAAGACGACACCCGCGTTGATCCACTGCCAGATCTGCGAGCGGGAGATCTCGGCGGTGGCCGCGTCCTCCATCAGGTTGAAGATGGCGACGGCGCCGAGGCCGCGCAGCCACGCCTCGATGTAGCGGGTGCCGACCTGCACCGCGCTGACCAGGCCCGCGTACGTGGGCCTGGCGTCGAGGGAGTCGATGGCGATCAGGTCGCCGGCGGCGACGGAGACGTCCTCGCGGAGGCGGTCCTTCTGGTTCGGCTTCTCGCCGAGGACGGCGTCGAAGGAGGCCATCGCGATCGGGACCAGGTCGGGGTGGGCGACCCAGGAGCCGTCGAAGCCGTCGCCGGCCTCGCGGTCCTTGTCCGCCTTGACCTTCTCGAACGCCACCTTGTTGACCTCGGCGTCCTTGCGGGACGGGATGAAGGCCGCCATGCCGCCGATCGCGTGCGCGCCGCGCTTGTGGCAGGTGCGCACGAGGAGTTCGGTGTACGCGCGCATGAACGGGGCCGTCATCGTGACCGCGTTGCGGTCCGGAAGGACGAACTTGGCCCCGCCGTCACGGAAGTTCTTGACGATGGAGAACAGGTAGTCCCAGCGGCCCGCGTTCAATCCGGCGGCGTGGTCGCGGAGTTCGTAGAGGATCTCCTCCATCTCGTACGCGGCCGTGATGGTCTCGATGAGGACCGTGGCGCGGACGGTGCCCTGCGGGATGCCGACGTAGTCCTGGGCGAAGACGAAGATCTCGTTCCAGAGGCGGGCCTCCAGGTGCGACTCGGTCTTCGGCAGGTAGAAGTACGGGCCCTTGCCGAGGTCGATCAGGCGCTGCGCGTTGTGGAAGAAGTACAGGCCGAAGTCGACGAGCGCGCCGGGCACGGGGCGGCCGTCGAAGACGAGGTGACGCTCCTCCAGGTGCCAGCCGCGGGGCCGCATGACGACCGTGGCCAGCTCGTCGGCCGGCTTGAGGGCGTACGACTTGCCCGAGCGCGGGTCCGTGAAGTCGATCTTCCGGGTGTACGCGTCGATCAGGTTGAGCTGGCCGAGGACCACGTTCTCCCAGGTCGGCGCGGAGGCGTCCTCGAAGTCCGCGAGCCAGACCCGGGCGCCCGAGTTCAGCGCGTTGATCGTCATCTTGCGGTCGGTCGGACCGGTGATCTCGACACGGCGGTCGTTCAGGGCCGCCGGGGCCGGCGCGACCTTCCAGGAGTCGTCGGCGCGGACCGCCGCGGTCTCCGGCAGGAAGTCGAGGGTCGACGTGCGGGCGATCTCGGCGCGGCGCTCCGCCCGGCGGGTGAGGAGCTCGTCCCGGCGCGGGGTGAACCGCCGGTGCAGTTCGGCGACGAAGGCCAGGGCGGCCTCGGTGAGCACCTCCTCCTGACGCGGCAGGGGCTCGGCATCGACGACGGCCAGGGGGGACGGCGCTGGTGCGGACATGAACTGTCACTTCCTTCAGCGGACTTCGCGGGCGGTGCCAGACGGCCGCCGGGCGTCACGGGACGGCACGCAGTGCCGCCGACGCCGAGATACGGCCGCAAGCGCCTTCTGAACGGACAGGCGCTTCTGAACAGTGGATACTAGTTTCCTCATGGTGGAAGTTCAATGGTTTGTTGATGTCGAGATTCTCCGGATCGACAGACCATGGCGCCGGGTGCCACGCCGTTCACTCCAAGTGCCCCAGATCCTCCTCGGTATCGATGTCGTAGGGCTCGGCCACATCCGAACAGTCCACCGGGGTGATCGCATCCCGGTGCGCCGCCAGATAGTCCCGCGCGCCCCGGTCGCCCACCGCGAGCTCCGTGATCCCCGCCCAGTGTGCCGCGCCGAAGAGCACCGGATGCCCCCGCTGCCCGTCGTACGAGGCCGCCGCCAGCGACC
>NZ_RDBH01000113.1:214938-236664 GCF_008042145.1 Streptomyces sp. adm13(2018) | reverse complement strand
CCCCAGAGCTACGCCCCCCCGTTCCCCGTCGTGTTCGCCAGGGCCGTCGACAGTTCGCGGGCCACTTCCTGGAGGATCGGGACGATCTTCTCCGTTGCCGCCTCCGTCACCCGGCCCGCCGGGCCCGAGATCGAGATCGCCGCCGCCGTGGGGGAGTCGGGGACCGGGACCGCGAGGCAGCGGACTCCTATCTCCTGCTCGTTGTCGTCGACCGCGTACCCCGTCTCGCGGACCGCGACGAGCGCGTCGAGGAAGCCCTCCGGGGTCGTGATCGTCTTCTCCGTCGCCGCCGGCATCCCGGTGCGGGCCAGCAGCGCGCGGACCTCCTCCGCCGGGGTGTGCGCCAGCAGCGCCTTGCCGACACCCGTCGAGTGCGGCAGCACGCGCCGGCCGACCTCGGTGAACATCCGCATCGAGTGCTTGGACGGCACCTGCGCCACGTACACGATCTCGTCGCCGTCGAGCAGCGCCATGTTCGCCGTCTCGCCGGTCTCCTCGACGAGCCGCGCCAGGTACGGGCGCGCCCAGGTGCCGAGGAGCCGGGAGGCGGACTCGCCGAGCCGGATGAGGCGGGGGCCGAGCGCGTACCGTCGGTTCGGCTGCTGGCGCACGTACCCGCAGGCGACCAGTGTGCGCATCAGGCGGTGGATGGTCGGGAGCGGGAGTCCGCTGCTGGCGGAGAGCTCGCTCAGCCCGACCTCGCCCCCGGCGTCGGCCATCCGCTCCAGGAGGTCGAAGGCACGCTCAAGGGACTGGACGCCCCCGCTCGCGGCGGGCTTGGCGGCGTCGGTGGTGCTGGCGCTGGACGTCGGCACGTCAACGGTCCTTTCGGGGCAGGCGGGCAAGGCTGCAGCCTACCGGCCCATCGGCCGGGGTACATGGTCCTGGTGACGGCGTCCGCGCCGGTCAGGACGTGTTTGTCCGGTGTCGGCGGCGGCCCGGAGCCGTCCGGGTCGGCCCCGGCTGTACGGAGCTACGTTCTACTGTACGGAATCTGCATTCCACTTGGTGGAAACATCCAAGCGGCCCGCGGCGGCGCCCGGCATCCTCGCCGATGCTGGAAGTGTGCCCTTGACGACATGTCGTCCGGAAGTGAAGACTCCTTCAACAGTTCGTTGAATTTCTTCTTGAACCACTGGAAGAGGGGTACGGGTGGACGTCAACCTGGTCCTGCGCTCGACGCGTGTCATCACCCCCGAGGGGACACGCCCGGCGTCGATCGCCGTTGCCGGAGGGACGATCGCGGCCGTGCTGCCGTACGACGCCGAGGTACCGGCCGGTGCCCGGCTCGAAGACGTCGGCGACGACGTCGTCCTGCCCGGACTCGTCGACACCCACGTGCACGTGAACGACCCCGGCCGCACCGAGTGGGAGGGCTTCTGGACCGCCACCCGCGCGGCCGCCGCCGGTGGCATCACCACCCTCCTCGACATGCCGCTCAACTCGCTGCCGCCCACCACCACCGTGCAGAACCTGCGCGTCAAGCAGGACGTCGCCCGCACGAAGGCGCACGTCGACGTCGGCTTCTGGGGCGGCGCCCTGCCCGACAACGTCAAGGACCTGCGCCCCCTGCACGACGCCGGCGTCTTCGGCTTCAAGTGCTTCCTGTCGCCCTCCGGCGTCGAGGAGTTCCCCGAGCTCGACCAGGAGCAGCTGGCGACCTCCCTCGCGGAGATCTCCGGCTTCGACGGGCTGATGATCGTCCACGCCGAGGACCCCCACCACCTCGCCGCCGCGCCCCAGCGCACCGGCGGCGCGTACGCCGACTTCCTCGCCTCGCGTCCCCGCGACGCCGAGAACACGGCCATCGAGAACCTGATCAACCAGGCCCGCCGGCTCGACGCCCGCGTCCACGTCCTGCACCTCTCCTCCTCCGACGCGCTACCGGTCCTCGCCGCCGCGAAGGCCGAGGGCGTCAAGGTCACCGTCGAGTCCTGCCCGCACTTCCTCACGCTCACCGCCGAGGAGATCCCGGACGGGGCCACCGAGTTCAAGTGCTGCCCGCCCATCCGCGAGGCGGTCAACCAGGACGCGCTGTGGCAGGGGCTCGCGGACGGCACGATCGACTGCATCGTCTCCGACCACTCCCCGTCCACCACCGACCTCAAGACGCCCGACTTCGCGTCCGCCTGGGGCGGCATCTCCTCCCTCCAGCTCGGCCTGCCCGCCATCTGGACCGAGGCCCGCCGCCGCGGCTTCGACCTGACCGACGTCGTCCGCTGGATGTCCGAGGGCCCGGCCCGGCTCGCCGGCCTCACCCGCAAGGGCGCCATCGAGGCCGGCCGCGACGCCGACTTCGCCGTCCTCGACCCGGAAGCCACCTTCACCGTCGACCCGGCCGAGCTCCAGCACCGCAACCGCATCACCGCCTACGCGGGCCGCACCCTCCACGGCGTCGTCACCTCCACCTGGCTGCGCGGCGAGCGCATCGCCGACCACGGCACCCTCGCCGAGCCCTCCGGCCGCCTCCTCGAAAGGAACAACTGACCCGTGAGCACCGGCATACCCTCCTTCACCGGCGACGCCAGCCCCTACGGCGGCGGCGACCCGTACGCCGACTACCGGACGGCCGACTTCCCCTTCACCCAGTACGCCGACCTCGCCGACCGCCGCCTCGGCGCGGGCGTCATCGCCGCCAACGACGAGTTCTTCGCCGAGCGCGAGAACCTGCTCAAGCCCGAGGCGGCCGAGTTCGACCCCGAGCACTTCGGCCACAAGGGCAAGATCATGGACGGCTGGGAGACCCGCCGCCGCCGCGGCGTCTCCGCCCAGCAGCCCCACCCCACCGACGACGACCACGACTGGGCCCTCGTACGGCTCGGCGCGCCCGGCGTCGTCCGCGGCATCGTCCTCGACACCGCCCACTTCCGCGGCAACTACCCGCAGGCCGTCTCCGTCGAGGCCGCCTCCGTCCCCGGCTCGCCCTCGCCCGAGGAACTCCTCGCCGACGACGTGAAGTGGACGGTCCTCGTCCCGCGCACCGCCGTCGGCGGCCACGCGGCCAACGGCTTCGCCGTCGACGTCGAGCAGCGCTTCACCCACCTCCGCGTCAACCAGCACCCCGACGGCGGTATCGCCCGCCTCCGCGTGTACGGCGAAGTCGCCCCCGACCCGCGGTGGCTCGGCGTACTCGGCACCTTCGACCTCGCGGCCCTGGAGAACGGCGGCCAGGTCGAGGACGCCTCCGACCGCTTCTACTCCCCGGCCACCAACACCATCCAGCCCGGCCGATCCCGCAAGATGGACGACGGCTGGGAGACCCGCCGCCGCCGCGACAAGGGCAACGACTGGATCCGCTACCAGCTCGTCGCCGAGTCCGAGATCCGCGCCGTCGAGATCGACACCGCGTACCTCAAGGGCAACAGCGCCGGCTGGGCCGCGCTCTCCGTCGCCGCCGAAGGCTCCGAGGACTGGACCGAGATCCTCCCCCGCACCCGCCTCCAGCCCGACACCAACCACCGGTTCGTCCTCGACGCCCCGGCGGTCGGCTCCCGCGTCCGCATCGACATCTACCCGGACGGCGGCATCTCCCGCCTCCGCCTCTTCGGCTCCCTCACGGACGCCGGTACGGCCCGCCTGACGGCCCGCCACCAGGAACTGGGCGGCTGACCACGACCCGTACGCAACGGCAGGCCGGGGTACGCCCCCGGCCCGCCCCATGAACTGGGCGGGTACGACACCCCGCCCGGCCCGCGAGGGCACACCGGCCCGACAGCACCGGTGCGCCCTCGCGCACACCCCTTTTCCGGGGCTCGGTTCGCCTCCGGGCGCCCGGAGCCGGACTCACGACCCCGACCGTGCTCGGCCCTCCTCGTTCCTCGGGGGGCCTGCGCGCGCCCGGGGTCGTTCCCCCGGCGGCGCCCCGGCTCACTCGCCCCCCTCTTCAGGGCTCGGTTCGCCTCCGGGCGCCCGGAGCCGGACTCACGACCCCGACCGTGCTCGGCCCCCCTCGTTCCTCGGGGGGCCTGCGCGCGCCCGGGGTCGTTCCCCCGGCGGCGCCCTTCGGCTCACTCGCCGGTCCTACGGCCCGCCCCGCACCTCCCCGTCACGTCACGCCGCGTGCCCGCCGTCCACCGTGAACTCCGCTCCCGTCACGTACCGGCCCTCCGGGCCCGCCAGGAACGCGATCGTCGCGGCCACCTCCTCCGCCGTGCCGAAGCGGCCGAGTGCCGTCTGGGCCGCCTGGTCCGCCGCGTACGGGCCGTCCGCCGGGTTCATGTCCGTGTCGATGGGGCCCGGGTGCACCAGGTTCGCCGTGATCCCGCGGCCGCCCAGTTCCCGCGCCAGGCCCTTCGTCAGACCGATCAGCGCCGTCTTGGACAGCGCGTACAGCACCCCGCCGGGGCCCGGCACCCGCTGGGCCATGCAACTGCCGACCGTGATGATCCGGCCGCCGTCCGGAAGCCGCCCGGCCGCCGCCTGCGCGGCCAGGAACGCCGCCCGCACGTTCACGGCCAGGACCCGGTCCACGTCCGTGAGGGCCAGGGAGCCCAGCGGTCCGAGGACGCCGATCCCCGCGTTGTTCACCAGCACGTCGAGCCGGCCCAGGGCGTCCGCCGCCCAGTTCACCGCGCCCGCCGCGTCCCCCGGGTCGGCCGCGTCGGCCCGCAGCGGCAGCGCCCTGCGCCCGGTCGCCTCGATGCGCGCGGCCACCTCCTTGGCCCGTACCTCGTCCCGTACGTAGGTGAAGGCGACGTCGGCGCCCTCCTCGGCCAGCCGCACGGCCGTCGCCGCGCCGATCCCGCGGCTGCCGCCCGTCACCAGTACCGCCGTGCCGTTCCTCGTGGACATCCCGATTCCTCCGTAGCCAAGAAGCCATAAGTGGTTGCGGGTTCAATGAAAGTCCCCGGGGCCCCGGGAGGCTGGCGGGAATCGGACGGTGACCCCGGCCGCACCCTCCGCCCGGAAAGGTGTAGCCACCACGCGCCCCTCCCGGTACGGTGATCGCTCCACGTGCGAGCCGTCGAAGTCTCCACCCCACCGGCAGAGTTGGAGACCCGGCCGCCATGTCAGCCTCGACCGCCGCCCCGCTGTCCCTCGGAGCCCCCCGCCCCGCCTGGCTCACCGATCTGCCCGTCCTGCTCGTCGCCGTCGTCTGGGGCACCAGCTACCTCGCGGCCAAGGGCATCACCACCACCCACACCGTGATCGCGGTCCTCGTGCTGCGGTTCGCCGTGGTGCTGCCCGTCCTCGTCGTCGCCGGCTGGACCCGGCTCCGTGCCCTGAACGCCGCCCAGTGGCGCGGCGCCGGGGCCCTCGGGCTGATCCTCGGCGGGATCTTCCTCCTGGAGACCTACGGCGTCGTCCACACCTCCGCCACCAACGCGGGCCTGATCATCAGCCTCACCATGATCCTCACCCCGCTCGCCGAAGCCGCCACGACCCGGATCCGACCGCCCCGCGCCTTCCTCGGCGCCGCCGCGCTCTCCGTCCTCGGCGTGGTGCTCCTCACCCAGGGGGGCGGCTTCACCACCCCCTCCGCCGGCGACCTGCTCATGCTGCTCGCCGCCCTCGCCCGTACCGTCCACGTCCTGGCGATGTCCCGGATCAAGGCCGTCCGGACGGCCGACTCGCTCTCCCTCACCACCGTGCAACTCGGCTCCGCCGTCGCCGTCTTCGCCGTCATCGCGGCCTTCCCCGGCACCGGCGCCACCCCCTGGGCGGTCGCCCTGGACTTCGGCCCGCGCGAGTGGGCCGGACTGCTCTTCCTCTCCGTCTTCTGCACGCTCTTCGCGTTCTTCGTGCAGATGTGGGCCGTCCGCCGGACCTCCCCGTCCCGGGTCAGCCTCCTCCTCGGCACGGAACCCCTCTGGGCCGCCGCCGCAGGCATCGCCCTCGCCGGCGACCGCCCCGGGCTCCTCGGCATCGCCGGTGCGATCCTCGTGCTGGCGGGCACCAGTTGGGGCCGCCGGGCCGCCGACAACGGTGCCGGGTAGGTTGTCCGATCATGCGTTCACTGGTCTACGACAACGAGTTCCGCGCCAAGGCCCGCCGCACCCAGGGCTGGGGCCTCGGGCTCTTCACGCTCGCCGCCCTGTGCTGGGTCTGGCTCGGCGTCACGCTCCTCACCCCGTACGAGGACGCCGACGGCGGCGGCAGCCCCTGCCCCGCCCTGCTCACCAGCGAGTACGTCCACGACAAGCAGTGCGTGGAGAGCCGGGACTGGCCCGGCACCCTCGCCCTCCTCGGGATCTCCGTCCCCTTCGCCGTCGTCGGCGGAGCCCTCTACACCAGCGGCTCCGTCTCCCACCGGATGGCCGAGCACCTCGCAGAGGTGACCCGGCTCGACACGGCGGGCACCCCGCGGAGCTGAACCCTCCGGCAGGGCGCGGTCAGGACTTCGCCACCCGGTCCGACACGATCATGAGGACCAGGCCCAGCACCGCGATCACGATGTTGGCGAACAGCTCACGGCCCTCCAGGAACCCCACGTTCTCCGTGAGGAACCGGGTCACGCCGAGCAGACGGAACCAACCGTCCGTCAGCTCGCGCACCACCCCGGCCACACCGAAGAGAGCGAGCAGGAAACCGGCGACCTCGAGAAACTTCTTCATGAGGTGATCATGGCGGGGCCGGGTCTCCGCCCGCGTCCGCCTCCGGGCCACCGGCTCCGCGACCGAAGTATCGACCTCCGCGACTTCGGTAGCGGCCCGGCCGCCGCTGCCCCGCCCGGCGCCTCCGGCTGCGTACATTGCCGCTATGAACCGCCCGGACCGGCAGCGCTGGCTGCTCCCCTCCCACCTGGCCGGACCCGGTGGGAACGGGGAGGGCAGGCCCCGCCGTACCGTCCGCGACTGGATCGTGGACACCTCGATCTTCCTCCTCGCGGCCCTCGTCGGCCTGATCGCCGCCGACACCAGCGCGCAGTACACCAGCGGGGCCGTCACCGTCGTCGACCAGCTCCTCGGCGCCGCGGGCTGCTGCGCCCTCTGGCTGCGCCGCCGCTGGCCCGCCGGGCTCGCGATCGGCCTCTCGGTGCTCAACCTGGTGGCCCCGGTCGCCGCCGGAGCCCTCCTCGCGAGCCTCTTCAGCGTCGCCGTCCGCAGACCCTTCCGCGAGGTCGCCGGGATCGGCGCGCTCGCCGTCGCCGCCTCCACCGCACAGGCCTTCATCCGGCCCGACCCCACCACCAACACCGGACTCAGCATCGCCCTCGGCTTCACCCTCATCCTGCTCGTCACCGCCTGGGGCATGCTCGTCCGCTCCCGACGACAGCTCGTCGAGGCCCTCCGGGAACGCGCCCGCCGCGCCGAGGCCGAGGCCGAACTGCGCGCCGCCCAGGCCCAGCGGCTCGCCCGCGAGGCCATCGCCCGCGAGATGCACGACGTCCTCGCCCACCGCCTCACCCTGCTCAGCGTGCACGCCGGAGCCCTGGAGTTCCGCCCCGACGCCCCGCCCGAGCAGGTCGCCCGCGCCGCCGGCGTCATCCGCGACAGTGCCCACGAAGCCCTCCAGGACCTCCGCGAGATCATCGGCGTCCTCCGCGCCCCCGGCGAGAACGGCGACGGCGGCGACCGGCCGCAACCCACCCTCGCCACCCTCGGCGCGCTGATCGAGGAGTCCCGCGAGGCCGGCGCCGACGTCGTCCTCGACACCACCGTCGACGAACCGTCCACCGTGCCCGCCGCCACCGGCCGTACGGTCTACCGCATTGCCCAGGAAGGGCTCACCAACGCCCGCAAGCACGCCCCGGGAACCACCGTCACCGTCACCGTCCGCGGCCGCCCCGGCGAGGGCCTCACCGTCGACATCCACAACCCGGCACCCGACGGCCCCGTCCCACCCGTCCCCGGCTCCGGCCAGGGCCTGATCGGACTCACCGAACGCGCCGTGCTCGCCGGCGGCCGGATGGAGCACGGACCCGCCCCCGACGGCGGATTCTCCCTCCACGCCTGGCTACCGTGGCCCGCATGACCATCCGGCTGCTCATCGTCGACGACGACCCCCTGGTCCGCGCGGGCCTCACCCTGATGCTCGGCGGCGCCGAGGACCTGGACATCGTCGGCGAGGGCGCCGACGGCCGCGAGGTCCCCGAACTCGTCTCCCGCTACGCCCCGGACGTCGTCCTCATGGACATCCGCATGCCGCAGGTGGACGGGCTCACCGCCACCGAACGGCTGCGCGCCGAGCCCGGCGCACCCGAGGTCGTCGTCCTCACCACCTTCCACGCCGACGAGCAGGTGCTGCGCGCCCTGCGGGCCGGCGCGGCCGGCTTCGTCCTCAAGGACACGCCCCCCGCCGAGATCCTCGCCGCCGTCCGCCGGGTCGCCGCCGGGGACCCGGTGCTGTCCCCGGCGGTCACCCGCCAGCTCATGACCCACGTCGCGGGCGGACCCGAACGGTCCCCGCGCGCCGCGGCCACCGGCCGGCTCGCCGCACTCGCCGACCGCGAACGGGAGGTGGCCGTCGCCGTCGGACGCGGCCTCGCCAACGCGGAGATCGCGGCCGAGCTCTACATGAGCGTCCCCACCGTCAAGACCCACGTCTCGCGCGTCCTCGCCAAGCTGGGCCTCAACAACCGCGTCCAGATCGCGCTCCTCGTCCACGACGCGGGCCTGCTCGACGAGGACGGCCGGAAGTGATCGTCTCGCCCTCGGCCCGCTGGGCTACTCTGCGTCGATGCCCGTCATCGAACTGGGGGAGTACGGAGCGGACTTCACCGCGGATCCGTACCCCTTCTACGCACGACTCCGGGAAACCGGTCCCGTCCACGAGATCCGGATGCCCGACGGCTTCCGGTTCTGGCTGGTCGTCGGCCACGAGGAGGGCCGGGCGGCCCTCGCCGACCCCCGGCTCGCCAAGTCCCCGTCCGTGATCGGCGTACGGCCGCCGGAGGAGGACGTCATCGGCGTCCACCTGCTCGCGGCCGACCCGCCCGACCACACCCGACTGCGCCGCCTGGTCACGGGCGAGTTCACCGGCCGCAGGGTGGAGAACCTGCGGCCCCGCATCGAGCGGCTCACCGCCGACCTCATCGACGCGATGGAACCGGCCGGCCGCGCCGACCTCGTCGACGCCTTCGCCTACCCGCTGCCGATCACCGTCATCTGCGAGCTCCTCGGCGTCCCCAGCAAGGACCGCGACACCTTCCGCCGCTGGTCCACGGAGCTGGTCAGCCCCACCGGCGAGGAGGACTTCACCCGCAGCATGGTGGACTTCGGCGCCTACCTCGACGCGCTGATCGAGGACAAACGGGCCGCGGGCCCCGCCGACGACCTGCTCTCCGGCCTCATCGCCTCCCGCGCCGAGGACGGCGACCGGCTCTCCGGACCCGAACTCCGCGCCATGGCCTACCTGCTGCTCATCGCGGGCCACGAGACCACCGTCAACCTGATCGCCAACACCGTCCGCAACCTGCTCACCCATCCCGACCAGCTCGCCGCCCTGCGCGCCGACCCGGGGCTCCTGGACGCCACGATCGAGGAGTCCCTGCGGTACGACGGGCCGGTGGAGACCAGCACCTACCGGTTCAGCCGGGAGCCCGTCACCCTCGGCGGCACCGAGATCCCGGCGCGTCAGTACGTCCTCGTCGCCATCGGGGCGCTCGACCGCGACCCGGCCCGCTTCCCGGCACCCGACCGCTTCGACATCCACCGCGACACGCGGGGCCACCTGGCCTTCGGGCACGGCATCCACTACTGCCTGGGCGCCCCGCTCGCCCGCCTGGAGGGCCGCATCGCGCTCCGGACCCTCCTCGACCGCTTCCCGAAGCTGGAGCTCGACCCCGACGGCGAGGCCTGGGAATGGATCCCCGGCCTCCTGATGCGCGGCACCCGCCACCTCCCGGTCCGCTGGTGACGCGCCCCTGACCTATGGGACGCGCGCGGCGGACGCGGGCCCGGGCGTCCGCTAGCCGATCTCGTCGACCCGTACCGGCCGCCGCTCCCGCCGCGACCGCTCGCACGCCTCCGCGACCAGGAGCGCCGCCAGCGCCTCCCGGCCGTCGCAGGGATTGGGCGCCTCGCCGCGGACCAGGCGTACGAAGGCGTCCAGCTCCGCCTCGTACGCGGGGGCGAACCGCTCCAGGAACCCGGACCAGGGCTTCCCCGGCGGAGCCGGCGCCCAGGGTTCCACCGAGGCGAGGGGGGTCCGGTCGTCCAGGCCGACCGCGATCTGGTCCAGCTCGCCCGCCAGCTCCATGCGGACGTCGTACCCGGCGCCGTTGCGCCGGGTCGCCGTCGCCGTGACGAGCGTGCCGTCGTCCAGGGTGAGCAGCGCGGCGGCCGTCGACACGTCGCCGGTCTCCCGGAACATCGCGGGCCCGGCGTCCGACCCCGTCGCGTACACCTCCACGACCTCCCGCCCGGTCACCCAGCGCACGATGTCGAAGTCGTGCACCAGGCAGTCCCGGAAGAGGCCGCCGGAGAGGGGCAGGTACGCGGCCGGCGGCGGCGCCGGGTCGGAGGTCGCCGCCCGTACGGTGTGCAGCCGGCCGAGCCGACCCGAGCGGACCGCCTCGCGCGCCGCCCGGTACCCGGCGTCGAACCGCCGCATGAAGCCGAGCTGGAGCTCCGTACCCGCCGCGGCCACCGCCGCGAGCGCGGTCGCCGTCCCCGGCACGTCCAGCGCGATCGGCTTCTCGCAGAAGGCCGGCAGCCCCGCGGCCGCCGCGCGGGCGATCAGCTCCGCGTGCGCGGCTGTCGCCGAGGCGATCACCACGGCGTCCAGCGGGTGCGTGAACAGCGAGGAGACGTCGGGGGCCGCCTCGGCCCCCAGTGCGCCCGCGACCCCGGCCGCCCGCGTGGGGTCCGCGTCCGCCACGACCAGCGACCCGACCTCCGGGTGGCGGGCCAGCACACCCGCGTGGAAGCTCCCGATCCGGCCCGTACCGATGAGTCCGATGCGCATGGCCCCACCGTGGAGCCGTCCGCCTCCGGTGTCAAGGATTTGTCAGGACAACCGGACGTCACGACTTCCCGTCATCCACGCCCCGGGCTACGCTCCCCCCGTGTCCAAGCAGTCCGGCTCCGCCCTGCCCCCGCTCTCCGTGGACCGCAGCAGCCCGGTCCCGCTGTACTTCCAGCTGGCCCGGCAACTGGAGAGCGCCGTGGAGAACGGCACGCTGACCCCGGGCACCCTCCTCGGCAACGAGATCGACCTCGCCACCCGCCTCGGCCTCTCCCGCCCCACCGTCCGGCAGGCCATCCAGACGCTCGTCGACAAGGGCCTCCTGGTCCGCCGCCGGGGCGTCGGCACCCAGGTCGTGCACAGCACGGTCCGCCGCCCGTTGGAACTCAGCAGCCTCTACGACGACCTCGACGCCGCCGGCCAGCTCCCCGCCACCAAGGTCCTGGTCAACCGCGTCGAGCCCGCCACCGGCCCGGTCGCCGCCGCTCTCCGGCTGCCCGAGGGCAGCGAGGTCGTCTACCTCGAACGGCTCCGCACCGCCCACGGCGCGCCCATGGCCTATCTGCGCAACCACCTGCCCGCCGCACTGCTCGGGCCCGGCGGACCGGACACCGCGCACCTGGAGGCCACCGGCCTCTACCGGCTGCTCCGCTCCGCCGCGCTCACCCTGCACAGCGCCCGCCAGGCCGTCGGCGCCCGCGCCGCGACCGCCGCCGAGGCCGCCCTGCTTGACGAGCGGGAGGGCGCCCCGCTGCTCACGATGGAGCGCGTCACCTTCGACGACACCGGCCGCGCCGTCGAGTACGGCTCCCACCTCTACCGGGCCGACCGCTACACCTTCGAGTTCCAGCTGATGGTCCGTCCGTAGGCCGTACCCCACCGGCGGACGGGCCGGACACCCGCCCCCTGGCGAACGCCACGACCCGCATGACCGATACTGCAATGCACGCAAAGGACACAAAGGAGGGCACGGCCTCGTGACCAGGCTTCGGACAGGAGGGGTACGCGCCGCAGTCGGCGCCGTGCTCGCGCTCGCGCTCACCGGGGCGCTCGCCGGATGCAGCAGCACCGGCGGAAAGCGCGCGGAGGACGCCCGCAAGGCCGCCGAGGCCCAGGGCAGGGCGGTCGTGGACACCCCCCGCTGGACCTTCGCCATGGTGACCCACTCGGGCGACGGCGACACCTTCTGGGACATCGTCCAGAAGGGCGCCAAGCAGGCCGCCGCCAAGGACAACATCAACTTCCTGTACGCCCACAGCGACGAGGCCCAGCAGCAGGCCCAGCTGATCGACTCGTACGTGGCCAAGGGCGTCGACGGCCTGATCGTCTCGCTCGCGAAGCCCGACGCCATGAAGAGCGCCGTCGAGAAGGCCGTCAAGGCCGGCATCCCGGTCATCACCGTGAACTCGGGCGCCGAGCAGTCCAAGGCGTACGGAGCGCTCACCCACATCGGCCAGGACGAGACCGTCGCCGGCGAGGCCGTCGGCGAGGAACTCGACAAGCGGGGGAAGAAGAAGGCCCTCTGCGTCCTGCACGAGCAGGGCAACGTCGGCCACGAGCAGCGCTGCGCAGGCACCAGGAAGACGTTCGGCGGGGAACTGGTCAACCTCTACGTCGACGGCACCAACATGCCGGACGTCAAGGCCTCCATCGAGGCCAAGCTCCAGTCCGACAAGGACGTGGACGCCGTCGTCACGCTCGGCGCCCCCTTCGCCGACGCCGCCGTCCAGGCCGCGAAGAGCGCCGGGAGCAAGGCCGAGATCGACACCTTCGACCTCAACGCCAAGGTCGCCGCCTCCCTCAAGGCCGGCACCCTCGGCTTCGCCGTCGACCAGCAGCCCTACCTCCAGGGCTACGAGGCCGTCGACCTGCTCTGGCTGTACCGCTACAACGCCAACGTCCTCGGCGGCGGCAAGCCGGTCCTCACCGGCCCGCAGGTCATCACCGAGGACGACGCCGGGAAGCTCGTCGAGTACGCCGATCGGGGCACCCGATGAGCTCCACCGCACCCCCGTCGGACGGGCTCGACCACGTCGACGAGAGACTGCTGCGCACCACCCCGCTGAAGAAGCTGCTCGCCCGCCCCGAGCTCGGCTCGGTCGTCGGCGCGATCGCCGTCTTCGTCTTCTTCTCCCTCGCCGCCGACAGCTTCCTGAACCCGTCCAGCCTCGGCACCGTGCTCTACGCCGCGTCCACCCTCGGCATCATGGCGGTGCCCGTCGCGCTGCTCATGATCGGCGGCGAGTTCGACCTGTCCGCCGGCGTGCTGGTGACCAGCTCGGCCCTGGTCTCGTCGATGTTCAGCTACCAGATGACGGCGAACGTCTGGGTCGGCGTCGGCGTCTCGCTGCTCGTCACCCTGGCCATCGGCGTCTTCAACGGCGTCATGCTGACCCGTACGAAGCTGCCCAGCTTCATCATCACGCTCGGCACCTTCCTCATGCTGACCGGCCTGAACCTCGGCCTCACCAAGCTCATCAGCGGCACCGTCTCCACCAAGAGCATCGCCGACATGGAGGGCTTCTCCTCCGCCCGCGCGCTCTTCGCCTCGCAGCTGACCATCGGCGGCGTCGAGTTCAAGGTGACCATCCTCTGGTGGTTCGGCCTGATCGCGCTCGCCACCTGGATCCT
Organism: Streptomyces sp. adm13(2018); assembly: GCF_008042145.1. GTDB lineage: Bacteria > Actinomycetota > Actinomycetes > Streptomycetales > Streptomycetaceae > Streptomyces. The sequence goes on along the minus strand of NZ_RDBH01000113.1, from coordinate 223,185 downwards.
GCTCCGCACCCGCTTCGGCAACTGGATCTTCGCGGTCGGCGGCAGCGCCGACGCGGCCCGCGCGGTCGGCGTCCCGGTCCACCGGACGAAGATCGGCCTCTACATGGGCGTGGCGTTCTGCGCCTGGATCTCCGGCCAGCACCTGCTCTTCTCCTTCGACGTCGTCCAGTCGGGCGAGGGCGTGGGCAACGAGCTGATCTTCATCATCGCGGCCGTCATCGGCGGCTGTCTGATCACCGGCGGCTACGGCTCGGCCATCGGCTCCGCGATCGGCGCCCTCATCTTCGGCATGACGAGCAAGGGCATCGTGTACGCCGAGTGGAACCCGGACTGGTTCAAGTTCTTCCTGGGAGCGATGCTCCTCCTGGCGACCCTGCTGAACGCCTGGATCCGCAAGCGCGTGGAGGCCACCAAGTGACGGAGACGACCACGCCCCTCGTCGAGCTCGACGAGGTCAGCAAGTACTACGGCAACATCCGCGCCCTCGAAGGGGTCTCCCTGGAGGTCCGGGCCGGTGAGATCTCCTGCGTCCTCGGCGACAACGGCGCCGGCAAGTCCACCCTCATCAAGATCATCGCCGGGCTGCACCGGCACGACACCGGGTCCTTCCGCATCGAGGGCGAGGAGGTCACCCTCGCCAACCCGCGCGACGCCCTCGACCGGGGCATCGCCACCGTCTACCAGGACCTCGCCGTCGTCCCGCTCATGCCGGTCTGGCGGAACTTCTTCCTCGGCTCCGAGCCCACGAGGGGCTCCGGCCCCTTCAAGCGGCTCGACGTCGGCCTGATGCGGACCACCACCCGCGAGGCGCTGCTCCGCATGGGCATCGACCTGCGCGACGTCGACCAGCCGATCGGCACCCTGTCCGGCGGCGAGCGGCAGTGCGTGGCCATCGCCCGGGCGGTCCACTTCGGCGCGAAGGTCCTCGTCCTCGACGAGCCGACCGCCGCCCTCGGCGTCAAGCAGTCCGGCGTCGTCCTGAAGTACGTGGCCGCCGCCCGCGACCAGGGCCTCGGCGTGGTCCTCATCACCCACAACCCGCACCACGCGTACCTCGTGGGCGACCGGTTCGTCCTGCTCAAGCGGGGCGTGATGGCCGGCAGCCACACCAAGGGCGCCATCACGCTCGACGAGTTGACCCGGCAGATGGCCGGCGGCACCGAGCTGGAGGACCTGCGGCACGAACTGGAGCGGCCGTCCGCGACGTGACGGCCCCTCCTCCGATGTAACGGCCCCTTCACCCCCCACCTGGCAGAATCGGAGCCGATGAGTACCTACCGTGACCTCGCGCACCGGGGATCGGCCCGGGGCACCGTGCTGCGGACCGTCGGCACCCGGGAGCGGCGCTCCCACCTGACCGCGCCGCGGGTGCCGACCGTCGGCATCGACATCGGCGGCACGAAGGTGATGGCCGGCGTCGTCGACGCCGACGGCAACATCCTGGAGAAGCTCCGCACGGAGACCCCGGACAAGTCCAAGAGCGCCAAGGTCGTCGAGGACACCATCGTCGAGCTGGTCCTGGACCTCTCCGACCGGCACGACGTGCACGCCGTGGGCATCGGCGCGGCCGGCTGGGTCGACGCCGACCGGGCCACGGTGCTGTTCGCCCCGCACCTCGCCTGGCGCAACGAGCCCCTCAGGGACGCCCTCCAGAGCCGCCTCGCCGTCCCCGTCATGGTGGACAACGACGCCAACACCGCCGCCTGGGCCGAGTGGCGCTTCGGCGCCGGACGCGGCGAGGACCACCTGGTCATGATCACCCTCGGCACCGGCATCGGCGGCGCCATCCTGGAGGACGGCCAGGTCAAGCGCGGCAGGTTCGGGGTGGCCGGCGAGTTCGGACACATGCAGGTCGTGCCGGGCGGCCACCGCTGCCCCTGCGGCAACCGCGGCTGCTGGGAGCAGTACAGCTCGGGCAACGCGCTGGTCCGCGAGGCCCGCGAGCTGGCCGCCGCCGACTCCCCGGTCGCGTACGGGATCATCGAGCGGGTCAAGGGCAACGTCCCCGAGATCACCGGACCGCTCATCACCGAGCTCGCCCGCGAGGGCGACGCCATGTGCGTGGAGCTGTTCCAGGACATCGGGCAGTGGCTCGGCGTCGGCATCGCCAACCTCGCCGCCGCCCTCGACCCCTCCTGCTTCGTCATCGGCGGCGGCGTCTCGGCCGCCGACGACCTGCTCATCGGACCCGCCAGGGACTCCTTCCGCCGCCATCTCACCGGCCGCGGCTACCGTCCCGAGGCCCGCATCACCCGCGCCCAGCTCGGCCCCGAGGCGGGGATGGTCGGCGCCGCCGACCTCGCCCGACTCGTCGCCCGCCGCTTCCGCCGCGCCAACCGGCGCCGGGTGGAGCGGTACGAACGGTACGAGCGCTACGCCCAGGCCCTGCGCAGCGGGACCTCGGCCCGGGCCCCGCGTACCCCCGAGGATCCGCCTTCATGACCCTGCCCCACCAGTCCACCCCGCCGCGCGACCCCGGGGGCAGGCTCCCCGAGGACCACCGGCACATGATCCGCCGCCGCTGGCTGACCGCCGTCATCATCGTCCTGCTCGTGGGCATCCCGGCCGGCTACCTCGTCATCTCCGCGGGCCAGAGCCGCGACAGCGGACGCGACAAGGAGCGCGAGTCCTCGGCGGCGGGGCTCCAGGACAACTGGCCCTCGCTCATGAAGCGCAGGATCTTCGAGGTCCCGATCCCCGCGGGGGCGTGGGACGTCGCGTACTACGAGACGAGCAACTGGAAGACCAGCCGGCTGTACGTCCAGTTCTCGACCACCGCCGCGGGTCTGGACGCGTTCCTGGCCGAGTCCGGCACGAGCCGCGCGGCGCTCACCCCGGGCCGGATCACGGTGGGCGACCGCGACGCCGACATCGCGGGCTGGCGCTTCGTCGAGGGCATGAGCTGGGCGGGTACGACGGTGCGGCGCGAGGACCCCCGCCCGGCGACGGACCTGACGGTCGATCTGACGGAGCCGGCGTTCCCCCGGGTGTACGCGGTCTCGGCGACGAGCCCCTGAGCGGCTCCGGGCCCGCGGGGATCGGGACCTCGAAGACCCGGCGCCGGTACGGAACGGCCTGCCCCTGAGGTCAGGCGTTCTTCTCCATGCCCGGGCGCAGCCGGGCGAGCAGCTCGTAGAGGGTCGCGCTCTCGGTGGCGTCGAGGGTGTCGAGTGCGCCGCTCGTGGCCTGCATCTCCTCGCGGACGCGGCGGATGACGTCGCGGCCCTCGTCGGTCGCCACGACGTTCTTGACGCGCCGGTCGGAGGGGTCGGGCTCGCGGCGGACCAGGGCGCGGGCCTCCAGGCGGTCGACGATCCCGGTGACGTTGGAGGCGTCGCAGACCAGCAGGGTGGCGAGGGCACGCATCGGCAGCGGGCCGTCGAGCTGGGCGAGGACCTTCGCCTGGGTGGAGGTCAGGCCGAGCGAAGGGTCCGCGAACCGCTCGTCGACATGAGGATGTTCGTCCACCGCCCGGTCCTCATGGCCAACCTGGCCGGCATCCTCGTCGGCTTCGGCATGTTCGCGAACTTCCTGGGCGTCTCCTACCTGGTCCAGATGCCCGAGGCCCTCACCGGCTACGGCTTCGACGCGTCCATCCTCCGCGCCTCCGTCCATCCTGCTGCCCGGCGCGATCGTCTCGCTGCTCGCCTCCCCGATGGGCGGTCAGCTGGTCCGCCACCGCGTCCCGCGCGCCGCCCTCGCCCTGGCCGCGGGGCTCGGCGCCGTCGGCTTCGGCTGGCTCGCCCTCGACCACGGCCACACCCTCTCGGTGATCGGCGCGGGGATCGTCGTCGGCGCGGCCGTCAGCTTCGGTTACGCCGCCATGCCGGTCGTCATCATGGCGAGCGTCCCGCACCACCAGAGCGGCATCGCGAACGGCATCAACTCCATCTCCCGCTCCACGGGCAGCGCGATCGGCAGCGCGGTCGTCACGACGATCCTCGCCTCGGGGACCGTCGCCCACCTCCCGGCCGGAGTCCCGACGCTGCCCGCGGAGTCGGGCTTCACCCTGACCTTCTGGATCGGTGCCGCGGCGTTCGCCCCGGTCGCGGCCATCGCGGGCCTCGGCCTGCGCGCACGGGCGGCCGGGGAGCCGCAGGGACAGGCCGTCGGGGAGCCGCAGGGACAGGCCGCCGGGGTCGCCACCCCGGCCGAAACCGCCACCCCCGAGAAGGCGGTGGTGTCCTAGGGAGCCCCCGAGGATCCGCCGGCACCCTCCGTGTCGGCGGCCTCACCCCGCGTCGCTCCGGCGAATCTTCACAGCGTGCGAGTGGAGGGGATCCCTCCCCTTGTCTCGTCCATCGGCCTTCCGGCCCCGCGCCCGTCGTTTGAGGGGCCTATGTCCCCTTGCGTTCCCGGGGGTCGCCGGAGGGCCGATTTCTGTTACTCGATCCTGCGGAGAAGGTGTGACGATCCCCGGGCGATCCGAGGAAAGGATCGAAACGCACTCCGTTCCGGTGACGAATCCGTGTGCCACGACCCGTCAACTCGGTTGGCCGGGAAACCCGTTCGCGTGCTTACATCTGCACATCGCGGCCGCCGTGCGAACGGTGCCTGATTCCGGCCGCGGCAAGGAAACTCCCCCGAATTGAAGGGTGCGCCCCCATGCGTAACGACATCGAGACCCGTGAGATCGCCGACGCCGAGCTGGACGCCGTCTCCGGCGGCCTCGGCATCTCCGGCGGCCTCGCCGGCGCCGTGGTCGGCGACGTCAGCACCGTGCTCGGCACCGTGACCTCGCTCCAGACCGTCCAGGGCGTGCAGGCCCTGCCGGGCGTCGTCACCGGTCTCGCCGGTGTCAACGTCGGTGTCGCCGGCCTCTGAGCGACACCTCCGTGAACCCCGGAACGCATTCCCGTTCCGGGGTTCACGGCTGCCATTCCCGACCCTCGGCGGCGGGAATCCCCCGGGAATGCGCCGGGAATCCTTAGGGAATCCGCCGGGAATTCTGCAGGCCCGTGAGAATCGCAGTCGGAGGAAGGTTCCGTGCAGTTCCGCCAGAAGGCGCTTTCCAAGCTGCAATCGCCCGAAGAACTCGATCTGCCGGTACGGCTGGCCCGCCCGCAGGGGCGGCTCGTCCTGGCCGTCACCGTCGTCGTGATGGCCGCCGCGACCTTCTGGGCCTTCACCGGATCCGTGCACACCAAACTGACCGCGCCCGGCGTCCTCACCCGGGCCGAGGGCAGCTACCTCCTGCAGAGCCCCTTCGCCGGACAGGTCACCGCCGTCCGCGCCGAGGAGGGCCGGACCGTCGCCGCCGGCGCCCCGCTGCTCACCGTCCGGACACCCCAGGGCGACCGGGACGTGCGCGCGATCGACGGCGGACGGGTCACCACTCTCCTCGCCAAGACCGGACTCGTCGTCACCACCGGCGCCGACGTCGCGACCGTGGAGCGCGTGAAGGACCCGGACGACCCGCTGGTCGCCATGGTCTACGTGCCCGGCGGCAGCGGCGCGGCGATCCCCGTCGGCGCCCAGGTCGACCTCGCCGTCCAGTCCGCCCCCCGTCAGCGGTTCGGCGTGCTCCGCGGACGGGTCGAGGCGGTCGGCCGCGCCCCCCAGACCCCCGCGCGGATCAGCGGCTTCCTCGGCGACCGGACCCTCGCCGAGGAGTTCGCCCGGGACGGCGACCCCGTCGCCGTCCTCGTCCGGCTGGAACGCTCCACCGCCACCCGCTCCGGCTACCGGTGGTCCAAGGCCGACGGACCCCCGTACCCCCGTTCCTGGCAGGCCCCGCCGGCACCGTCGGCGTCGGCGGCGAGGGCCCGGTCCACATGGGCGTCGCCGAGGCCGGCCGCCCCGACCCGTACCCGAGGGGGCTCGCGCTGCGCCGCGAGGTCCTCGGCGACGCCCATGTGGACCGGGCCCTCGCCGCCGACGCCGACGGTGCCGGCGGGGCCTTCCAGGAACTCGTCACCCGGTACGCCTGGGGCGAGGTGTGGAGCCGGGACGGCCTGGACCGGCGCACCCGGAGCGTCGTGACGCTCACGGCCCTGATCGCCGGCGGCCACCAGGACGCCCTCGCCGACCACACCCGCGCGGCCCTCCGAAACGGGCTGTCCGCCGAGGAACTCCGCGAGATCGTGCTCCACGCGGGCGTGTACTGCGGCTTCCCCGCCGCCGAGACCGCGCTGCGGGTGGTCGCCCGCGTCGTCGAGGAGGAGACGAGGCCCCCGGCGTAGCCTGGGCCCCGTGAAGCTGACGAAGAAGTCCCACGCGTGCGTGCGGCTGGAGAAGGACGGGCGGACGCTCGTCCTCGACCCCGGCGTGTTCACCGAGGAGGACGCGGTCCTCGGGGCCGACGCCCTGCTGGTGACGCACGAGCACCCCGACCACTTCGACGAGGGGCGCCTGCGGGCCGCCCTGGAGGCGAACCCGGACGCCGAGATCTGGACGCTGCGGAGCGTCGCCGACCAGCTGTCGGCGGCGTTCCCCGGCCGCGTGCACACCGTCGGCCACGGCGACGCGTTCACCGCCGCCGGGTTCGACGTCCAGGTGCACGGCGAGCTGCACGCCGTGATCCACCCCGACATGCCCCGCGTCACCAACGTGGGGTACCTGGTGGACGGCGGCGCCCTCTTCCACCCCGGAGACGCGCTCACCGTGCCCGACCACCCCGTGGAGACGCTGCTGCTCCCCGTCATGGCCCCGTGGAACAAGATCTCGGAGGTCATCGACTACGTACGGGAGGTGCGCCCGCGCCGGGCGTACGACATCCACGACGCGCTCCTCACCGATCTGGCGCGGCCCATCTACGACCGCCAGATCGGCGAACTCGGCGGCACCGACCACCAGCGCCTCGCACCGGGCGGCTCCACCGAGCTCTGAGCGGGCCGCCGGGCGCGGGACCCGCTCCCCGCCCGGCCCGGCATCGATTGTCGGACCCCGCACGTAGGCTTGCGCACATGCGCATCGCCACCTGGAACGTCAATTCGATCACCGCCCGGCTGCCCCGGCTCCTCGCCTGGCTGGAGAGCAGCGGCACGGACGTGCTGTGCGTCCAGGAGACCAAGTGCACCGTCGAGCAGTTCCCCACCGAGGAGCTGCGCGCCCTCGGGTACGAGTCCGTGGTCCACGCCACGGGCCGGTGGAACGGCGTGGCGCTGGTCTCCCGGGTCGGACTCGCCGACGTGGTCACGGGGCTGCCCGGCGGCCCGGAGTACGACGCCGTCGACGAGCCCCGCGCGATCTCCGCGACCTGCGGCCCGGTCCGCGTCTGGTCGGTGTACGTGCCCAACGGCCGGGAGGTCGCGCACGAGCACTACGCGTACAAGCTGCGCTGGCTCGACGCCCTGAAGGCGGCCGTCGCCGGCGACGCGGCGGGGGACCGGCCCTTCGCCGTCCTCGGCGACTACAACATCGCGCCGACCGACGACGACGTCTGGGACCGGTCGGTCTTCGAGGGCCTGACGCACGTCACGGAGCCGGAGCGCGCCGCGCTCGCGGGCCTCCGCGAGACGGGTCTGTCCGACGTGGTCCCGCGCCCCCTCAAGTACGACCACCCCTACACGTACTGGGACTACCGCCAGCTCGCCTTCCCGAAGAACCGGGGCATGCGCATCGACCTGGTCTACGGCAACAAGGCCTTCGCCGAGGCCGTCACCGACAGCTACGTCGACCGCGAGGAGCGCAAGGGCAAGGGCGCGTCGGACCACGCGCCCGTCGTCGTCGACCTCGACGTCTAGGCCGTCTCCTCCGGACCGGCAACCACCCGGCGGCGGGAACGAACCCCGCGCGCCGGGTGGTCGACCGGGAGGTGACGGTGCGAGGCTGTTCGGATGAACATTCCATTCCTGGACAACTGGCTCAAGCGCCACACGGCCGAGCCGGCCGAGTCGCCGCTGGCCGAGGCCTTCGACCGCGACCCCGACGGCGTGGCCGAGCTGCTCGCCGAGTGCGAGCTGCTGCGCGCCCGGGTGGCGCAGTCCGGGGTGGCCCTCGACGACACCCCGCGCTCCCTCCAGGAGCTCGACCAGCTGCCGCCCCGCTGGCGGGACGATCCGGAGGAGCTGCCCTGGGTCGGGAACGACGCCGGGCTCTACCTCGGCACCGTGATCGTGCGGAACGTCCCCGGCGCGCGCTGGCAGGTGTGGCCCGGCGGCGGTCCGGTGGTCCGGCTCGCCTCCGGCCGTGAGATCCAGGTCGTCGAGGCCGGTCTGGACTGGGCGATGACGGGCTCGCCGGAGCTGTCCCAGACCTACGCCGAGGCCGCCGAGTTCTGATCCCGGGACCCCGCCCGGGCCACAC
>NZ_RDBH01000113.1:207412-214838 GCF_008042145.1 Streptomyces sp. adm13(2018) | reverse complement strand
CCCTCTCGCAGTAAATACGGCTTATCGAGGTTTCATGCGTGTCGGGCGTGAAGTCCCTTTTCCGGTGGATAGCTTGCGCTGACTCGACACCGCTGAGAAATGGGGCAGGGCAGCGTATGGCCGTCGCCGATCCGCTGATCGAACTGCGTGGCGTGAACAAGTACTACGGCTCGTTGCACGTCCTCCAGTCCATCGACCTCACCGTCGGCCGGGGGGAGGTGGTCGTCGTCATCGGCCCCTCGGGATCGGGCAAATCCACCCTCTGCCGTGCGATGAACCGCCTGGAGAGCGTGGAGTCGGGCGAGATCGTCATCGACGGGACGCCGATCCCCGAGGAGGGCAGGGCCCTCGCCCGCCTCCGCGCCGAGGTCGGCATGGTGTTCCAGTCGTTCAACCTCTTCCAGCACAAGACCGTCCTGGCCAACGTGTCCCTCGCCCAGGTCAAGGTCCGCAAGCGCAAGAAGGAGGAGGCGGACCGGCGTTCGCGCGAACTCCTCGACCGGGTCGGACTCGCCGCCCACGCCGAGAAGTACCCGGCCCAGCTCTCCGGCGGCCAGCAGCAGCGCGTGGCCATCGCCCGCGCCCTCGCCATGGACCCCAAGGCGCTCCTCTTCGACGAGCCGACCTCGGCCCTCGACCCGGAGATGATCAACGAGGTCCTCGACGTGATGCAGCAACTCGCCCACGAGGGGATGACGATGGTGGTCGTCACCCACGAGATGGGCTTCGCCCGCTCGGCGGCCGACCGGGTCGTCTTCATGGCCGACGGCAAGATCGTCGAGGACCGCGTCCCGGAGGACTTCTTCACCGCCCCGCGCAGCGAACGGGCCAAGGACTTCCTCTCCAAGATCCTCAAGCACTGAGCGGGTGGCGACCATGCAGCGTACGCACCGCGCCCGGGCCGTCCTCGCCCTGCTGCTCGCCCTGACGGCGGCGCTCGCCGGCTGCGGCCGGGAGGGCAGCCCACCCGTCAAGGGCCCACAGCCCGGCGAACTCCCGGTCTACCAGGTCCAGTCGGACTTCACGCTTCCGGAGTCCAGCACCTGGACCCGGGCGAAGAAGCGCGGCCGGCTCGTCGTCGGTGTCAAGGAGGACCAGCCGTACATGGGGGAGAGGGACCCGGCCACCGGCCGGTACTCCGGCTTCGACATCGAGATCGCCAAGATGATGGCGGCCTCCCTCGGCTTCGAGCCGGACCAGATCGACTTCCGCACCATCGCCTCCGCCAACCGCGAGACCGCCCTGCAGAACGGCCAGATCGACTACTACGTCGGCACCTACACCATCAACGACAACCGCAAGAAGCTCGTCGGCTTCGCCGGGCCCTACTACCTGGCCGGCCAGTCCCTCCTGGTCCGCGCCGACGAGGACGACATCCACGGGCCGCAGGACCTGGCCGGCAAACGGGTCTGCTCGGCCGCGGGCTCGACCCCGTACCAGCGCATCGAGAAGGACTACCCGCGGGCCGAACTCGTCGCCTACGACACCTACTCCGCCTGCGTGGACAACCTGCTGACCTACCAGGTCGACGCGGTCACCACGGACGACACGATCCTGCTGGGCTACGCGGCCAAGGTCCCGGACGAACTCAAGGTGGTCGGCAAGCCGTTCTCCGAGGAGCCGTACGGCATCGGCGTCCCCCGCAACGACAACGCCCTGCGGTTCGCCCTCGACGACGCCCTCGCCTTCCACGAGAAGAACGGCGACTGGAAGAAGGCCTACGACGCCACCCTCGGCCTCTCCGGAGTGCCCGCCCCGACCCGGGCAAGTCCTTCGGCGTCGACCTGGAGCTGTTCTCCACGGCGTACGACGTTCCCGCGGGGCACCGCCTAGCCCTCGTCGTCGACACCGTCGACCCGCTCTACATCGAGCACAACCCGGCGAACTGACGAGAGGAGCCACCCGACATGGACGTCCTGACGGACAACTTCTCGCTGTACGCCGAGGGATTCCTCGGCACCGTCGAACTCACCGTCTACGCCTCGGCGCTGGCCCTGGTCCTGGGCTTCCTCATGGCCTCGTTCCGGGTCGCCCCCGTGGGCTCCTTCCGGGTCTTCGGCACGGTCTGGGTCACCGTCCTGCGCAACACCCCGCTGACCCTGCTCTTCTTCGCCGTCATGCTGGGCCTGCCCCGGTTCGGACTCGTGCTGCCCTTCAAGCTCTTCGCGGTCCTCGCGCTCGGCTGCTACACCTCGGCCTTCATCTGCGAGGTGCTGCGCTCCGGCATCAACACGGTGCCGCGGGGCCAGGGCGAGGCCGCCCGCAGCCTGGGGATGAGCTTCACCCAGTCCCTCGGCTCGGTCGTCCTGCCGCAGGCCTTCCGCACGGTCATCCCGCCGATCGGCTCCACCCTGATCGCCCTCGCCAAGAACTCGGCCATCGCCGGCGCGTTCAGCGTCACCGAACTCCTGGGCACCTACAAGACCCTGAGCGAACTCGGCTACAACATCGTCTGGACCTTCGTCTGGATCGCCGCCGGATACCTGCTCATCACCCTCACCATCAGCGCCGTCTTCAACGTCCTCGAGAAGCGCTGGGGAGTCGCCCGATGACCGATTCCACCGCCCTCTACGACATCCCAGGCCCGCACGCCAGGCGGCGCCACCTCCTCTACGGCCTCGCCTCCACCGTCGTGATCCTCGCGCTGGCCGCCTGGATCCTCTATCTCCTCTTCGCCAACGACCAGTTCACCGCCACCAAGTGGTCGCCCTTCCTCTACGAGGGCATCCAGCGGCTGCTGCTCGAAGGCCTCGGCAACACCCTGAAGGCCTTCGCCTACGCCGCCGTGCTGTCACTGGTCCTGGGCGCGGTCCTCGCCATCGGACGCCTCTCCGAGCACCGGGTGCTCCGCTGGACCGCGACCGTGCTCGTCGAGTTCTTCCGCGCCATGCCCGTCCTCGTGATGATCTTCTTCATCTTCGTGGCGCTCCAGGTGCAGGCGCTGCCGGCGCTCGTCGCGGGACTGACCCTCTACAACGGCTCCGTCCTCGCGGAGGTCTTCCGCACCGGCATCCACGCCGTCGCCCGCGGCCAGGGCGAGGCGGCGTACGCCCTCGGCATGCGCAAGACGCAGGTCATGACCTACGTCCTGGTACCGCAGGCCGTCCGCGCCATGCTCCCGGCCATCATCAGCCAGCTGGTGGTCGCCCTCAAGGACACCTCGCTCGGATTCCTCATCACCTACGAGGAGTTCCTGCACGCGGGCAAGCTGATCGCCTCCAACCTGGACTACGACCTGCCGTTCATCCCGGTCGTCCTGGTGATCTCACCGATCTACATCGGGATGTGCATGCTGCTCTCCTGGTTCGCCACCTGGGTGGCCCGCAGGGAGCGCCGCAACCCGAAGACGAAGGCCGTGGACGTCGGTCCGGCCGAACCCGAGACGCCGCTGCCGGGACCGCGGTAGCGAGCGAGAGCCGCACCCGCCCGGCAGCAGCCGGTGATCACTCCGTTCGCAGCGGTACCGACACGTACGACGGGTCGGCCGAGGGGGAGGAGAAGGTCAGCTGCGCGCCGGTCGGGTTGTGCTCGATGTAGAGCGGGTCGACGGTGTCGACGACGAGGGCTAGGCGGTGCCCCGCGGGAACGTCGTACGCCGTGGAGAACAGCTCCAGGTCGACGCCGAAGGACTTGCCCGGGGTCCTGTCGTGGAAGGTGTACGGGGCGTTGCTGACGAGCTTCCCGACACCGAGCGGGCCCACGTCGTACAGGTAGGCGACCAGAGTGCCGCTCGACTCGGTGGAGGTGACGGTGGTGTGCACCTTCACGGTGCCGCGCACCCGCTGCGGGGTGTCGTACCGCTCCGACTGCCAGACGCCGGCGAAGGGGCGGGGGAGGAGGGGGACGGAGACCATCGGCGGGACGCGGAGGAACTGGTCGAGGGCGTTGGTGAGCAGGGTGATGCCGCCGTTGGCCCCGGAGTCCACGTTCGCCCGGATCCGCTGGGTGCCGCCGAGGTCGAACTTCCGCTGGTTCGCGTGCACGGACTTCCAGTCGGGGTAGCCCTCGTATCCGCCGGTGGACCGGGACGTGAGCTGGACGGGCTGCTCCCGGTCGATGCCGTTGTCGACGCCCTTCAGGTAGCGGTCGAACCAGCGGTGGGCGCTGGTCCAGGTGTCGTTGGGCAGCCCGAACAGACCGGTGGCCTCGGCCGTGGCGTGGTCGCCGGGGCGGAACTCGAGCCGCTTGGGGCCGGTGAGCTTCTCGAAGAAGCTCGCGTACTGGTTGGGCGGGAAGATGGTGTCGCCCCAGGCGTTGCCCAGCATGATCGCGGCGCCGTTCGCGTTGATGCGGTCCAGCTGCTCGACGGGGGAGCGCTTGCGGCCCCAGGCGATCATGTCCTCCTCCTTGTCCAGGTTGGAGGAGAGGAAGTCGTCCAGGACCTGCTTGAGTTCGGGTCCGGGGCGGCCGGTGAGGTACCCGGCGCCGCCGAGCAGCCCCGCGGCCTGGACGTGCTGGGTGCGGCCGCTGTAGATGGACTCGATGAGGTCGGCCCAGCCGCTGAGCGCGGCGACGGCCTTGATCCGCGGGTCGTGGGCGGCGGCGAGCAGGCTGATCCCGGCGCCGTACGAGACGCCCGCCATGCCGACCCGGGCGGGGTCGGCCTTGGTGTGCGCGAGGGCCCAGTCGATCACCTTGGAGGCGTCGGCGATGTCCTTGGGTCCGGCGGTCTCGATCTCGCCGCCGGACTGCCAGAAGCCGCGGGAGTTGTAACTGACGACGATGTAGCCGGAGTTCGCGAGCATCTTGGCCTGGACGAGGTACTCGACCTGGGGCATGGCCCAGCTGGTGGGCAGCACGATCAGGGGGTGGCGGGTGGTGTCCGTGGACCCGTCGGGGGTGGCGACGTTCGCCTTGAGGACGGTGCCGCCCTCTCCGACGATGTCGACGAAGCGGAGGGTTCCGGCGGACTCGTCGGCCTGGGCGGCGGGTGCGAGCCCGAGGGCCGCCCCGGCCACGAGGGCGGCCGTGGTGGCGAGGGCCAGGGGTGTGCGTCGCACGGGTCACTCCTCACTGGGTACTGCTGGGGACGCAGTACGAGGCGCTGATGGGGGGCAGTGAAAGTGACCCGACGGTAACCGGGAGTCCTTACCCGTGGTAACCGGTCGGTAAGTTACGTGCGGGTAACGATTGTGGCGCGCGCCGCCCGGCCCGCCCCGAAGCGGGGCCCACGCACCGGGAAGCGCCCGGCCGGACGCCCGGACGGTGCCGCCGGTCCTGCGGAAGGTGCCCCCGCGCTGCCATGATGGCTCCGTCTTCACACCTGCCGGGAGGTGCGGTGCAGGAACCGGACGGCGTCCCCGACGTCTTCGACCCGCGGATCTACGCGACCGGGATCCCGCACGACCGCTTCCGGGCGCTGCGCGACCGCGCGCCCGTCGCCCGGCAGGAGGAGCCCGGGATCCTGGGCTGGCCGGCCGGCCCCGGGTTCTGGGCCGTGACCCGGCACGCCGACGTCGTCCGGGTCCTGAAGGACTCCCGCACCTACTCCTCCTGCCTCGGCGCCACCCAGATCCGCGACCCCGACCCGGCCGACCTGCCCTTCATCCGCCGGATGATGCTCAACCAGGACCCTGCCCCCGGCTCTCGACCGCCCACGGGCCGGGGAGACCCCAACGACCACGGCCGGCTCCGGCGCCTGGTCAGCAGGGCCTTCACACCCGGGCGGATCGACCGCTTCGCGGCCACCGCCCGCGAGCGGGCCCGGCAGCTGCTCGCCGCGGCGGTCGACGCCGGGGGCGATGTGGACGCCGTCCGCGCCGTCACCGACGACTACGCCCTGCTCAACCTCACCGACCTGCTCGGAGTGCCCCCGGGCGACCGGGGCCTGCTGCACGCCTGGACCGAACGGATCATCGCCTACCAGGACCCCGACGAACCGCCCCTCCTCGACGCAGAGGGCCGCCCGGTCAACCCGCGCTCACCCGCCCGACTGGCCGAGATGTTCGACTACGCCCAGTCGCTCGCCGCGTACAAGCGCGACCATCCCGCAGACGACGTCATGAGCGTGCTCGCCGCCTCCGAACTCGCCGACGCCGAACTGGAGATGTTCTTCTTCCTGCTCACCGTCGCCGGCAACGACACCGTCCGCAGCGCCGCCCCCGGCGGCCTCCTCGCCCTCGCCGAGCACCCCGGCGAACAACGCAGGCTCTGGAACGGCGAGGTCGGCACCGACACGGCAGTCGACGAACTGCTGCGCGTGCACCCGCCCGTGCTCTCCTTCCGGCGCACCGCCGCCACCGACACCGAGCTGGCCGGACAGGCGATCCGCCGCGGGGACAAGGTCGTCGTCTTCCACGCCTCCGCCAACCACGACGAACGCGTCTTCGCCGCACCGCACCGCCTGGACCTCGGCCGCGCCCCCAACCCGCACGTCTCCTTCGGCGACGGACCGCACGTCTGCCTCGGCGCGCACTTCGCCCGGCTTCAGCTCCGGATCCTCCACGAGGAACTGCGCCGGACCTGCGGCGGCATCGAACTCGCCGGAGAGCCCCGGCGCCTCGTCTCGAACTTCATCAACGGCGTCAAGTCGCTGCCGCTTCGGCTGCGGGAGCCGTCCGCGCCGCCTCCGTGACATCGGCCACCAGCTCCACCACGTCCGGGCCGTACGCCTGGGAGTTGACCACCTTCAGCAGCAGGACGAAGGAGCGGTGCCGGTGGCGGCGCGCCAACACCGGGAAGTGCTTGGCCAGATAGCGGGTCGCCGCCTGGTTGGTGATGGCCCGCTGGCCGCAGAACAGGAACACCGGACGCCGGTCCTCGCCCGCCATGAGCCGGGCCAGGAGCACGTACTCCTCGACGCCCGGCTCCATGCGGTAGTGCTCCGTGCCGATCCGGAACGACCCTTGGTCCGGGCCCCGTTCCGCGTCCGTGTTCACCGTCAGACCGGGCAGCAGGGTGGTCAGATGGGCCGCCGTGCGCCGGTTCGACCCCGGGCCGCCGACACAGAACTCCGTGCGGTCGCCGAAGCCCTGGTGCGCCTGGTCGTGCGGCAGGATGCGGGCGTGCGCCCCGCACTCCTTGATGAGCGTGGAGAGTTCGAGGAGCGCGAACACGTCGAAGCGGTGCACGGCGCCGTTCCCGCCGGCCTCCTTGTTCACCACGAGCAGGCATTCGGAACTCCCCGGCAGGCCGAAGAACTCCTGCTTGCGGCGGAGGGCCCGCCGCCAGAGGGACGAGCGGCCGAGCCAGCCGAGCGACGCGCTGACCCCCGTCGCGAGGACCCCGAGCACGATGTTGCGCAGGTCTTCGTTCATGGGCGCGCATGCTAGCGGGGAAGCGCCACTCCGTTCGAGGCGGTCCTGACGGAAGGCTCCGGGGGAAGTTACGCTGCGCGGACGGTCGTTGACTGGAGGTAGGGAATGCGTCGCTCCACCGCTGGGAAGGTCTCCGTTCTCGCCGTCGCGGCGACGGTGAGAACGGAGAC
>NZ_RDBH01000113.1:189249-207312 GCF_008042145.1 Streptomyces sp. adm13(2018) | reverse complement strand
GCGACGGGCTGCTTGACCGGGGGCGGCCCCGCCGCCCCCGGTCAAGCAGCCCGTCGCCGTCGGCCACGGCGGCGCCGTGGCCAGTGTCGACGCCGACGCCTCGGCGGCCGGCGTGGAGATCCTCCGCAAGGGGGGCAACGCGGTGGACGCCGCCGTCGCCGTCGCCGCCGCCCTCGGGGTCACCGAGCCCTACTCGGCCGGCATCGGCGGGGGCGGCTACTTCGTCTACTACGACGCGAAGAGCCGTACGGTGCACACCGTCGACGGCCGCGAGACCGCCCCGAGGTCCGCCGACGCGAACCTCTTCGTGGAGAACGGCGTGCCGATCCCCTTCGAGGAGGGGATGACCAGCGGCCGGGGCGTCGGCACCCCCGGCACCCCGGCGACCTGGCGGACCGCCCTCGACGCGTGGGGCAGCAAGCGGCTCGGGACCCTGCTCGCCCCCGCCGAACGGCTGGCCCGCGAGGGGTTCACCGTCGACGCCACCTTCCGCGCCCAGACCGCGGGGAACGAGGCCCGGTTCCGCGACTTCCCCGCCAGCTCCGCGCTCTTCCTGCCGGGCGGCGAACTGCCCGTCGTCGGCTCGGTCTTCAAGAACCCCGACCTGGCCCGTACGTACGAGAAGCTCGGCCGGGAGGGCGTCGGCGCGCTCTACCGGGGGCCGCTCGCCCGGGACATCGTGCACACCGTCCGGACACCCCCGGTCCGGGAGGGCGCCACCCGCAAGGTCCGGTCCGGCGACCTGACCGAACGCGACCTCGCCGGCTACCGGACGGAGTCCCGCCGGCCCACGCGGATCGAGTACCGGGGACTCGACGTCTACGGCATGGCCCCCTCCTCCTCCGGCGGCACGAGCGTCGGCGAGGCGCTCAACATCCTGGAGGGCACCGACCTCCGGCGCGCCTCGCAGGCCCGCTACCTGCACCGCTTCATCGAGTCGAGCCGCATCGCCTTCGCGGACCGGGGCCGCTGGGTCGGCGACCCCGCCTTCGAGTCCGTTCCGACGCGCGGGCTGCTCTCCCAGCGGTTCGCCGACTCGCGCGCCTGCCTGGTCCGCGACGACGCGGTCCTGACGAGTCCGCTCGCGCCCGGCGACCCGAACAGCCCGGTGCCGTGCGCGAGCGGCGGCACGGCGGCCCCGACCACGTACGAGGGGGAGAACACGACGCACCTCACGGTGGCCGACAAGTGGGGCAACGTCGTCGCGTACACCCTGACCATCGAGTCCACCGGCGGCAGCGGGATCACCGTGCCCGGCCGTGGCTTCCTGCTCAACAACGAGCTGACCGACTTCTCCTTCGCCCCGGCGAACCCGGCCGTCCACGACCCGAACCTGCCCGGACCGGGCAAGCGCCCGCGCTCCTCGATCTCGCCGACGATCGTCCTCGACCGGCACGACCGGCCGGTCCTCGCGCTCGGCTCGCCGGGCGGTGCGACCATCATCACGACGGTCCTCCAGACCCTCACCGGGGTCGTGGACCGGGGCCTGCCGCTCGTCGACGCCATCGCCGCGCCGCGGGCCAGCCAGCGCAACCAGACCACCACCGAACTCGAACCCGGTCTCTGGAACAGCCCGGTCAGGGCCGAACTGGAGGCGATCGGGCACGGCTTCCGGCAGAACCCGGAGATCGGCGCGGCGACGGGGGTCCAGCGCCTGCCGGACGGCCGGTGGGTGGCCGCCGCCGAGACGGTCCGCCGCGGCGGCGGATCGGCGATGGTGGTCCGGCCCGCAGGGAGGTAGCCCCGGGGGAGCGGGCTGCTTCCTCCGCTAGAGGGCCGTCAGCACCCGCGGGCCCTCGTCGGTGATCGCCACCGTGTGCTCGGCGTGCGAGGCGCGCGAACCGTCCAGCGTACGGATGGTCCAGCCGTCGCGCGCCGTGTAGTGGTCGTCGGTGCCGCCCCCGATGAGCATCGGCTCGATGGCCAGCACCATGCCGTGACGCAGCTTCATGCCCCGGCCCGGACGGCCCTCGTTGGGGACGCCCGGGTCCTCGTGCATGGCCCGCCCGATGCCGTGGCCGCCGAAGCCGTCCGGGACGCCGTACCCGGCGGCCCGGCACACCCGGCCGATCGCGTGCGCGATGTCGCCGACGCGGTTGCCGACGACGGCGGCCGCGATGCCGGCCTCCAGGGCCTCCTCCGCCGCGCCGATCAGCCGGGTGTCCTCCGGCCGGGCCGGGCCGACGGTGAAGCTGATCGCGGAGTCGCCCGCCCAGCCGCCCAGCAGCGCCCCGCAGTCCGCGGAGACGAGGTCGCCCGGCGCGAGCCGGGTGTCGTCCGGGATGCCGTGGACGATCGCGTCGTTCACCGAGACGCACACGACCGCGGGGAAGGGCACCGGCGCCCAGTCGGGCCGGTAGCCGAGGAACGGCGAGCCGGCCCCCGCGTCGGCGAGGACCTCCCGCGCGGCCCGGTCGAGCTCGGTCAGCGGCACGCCGGGCGCCGCCGTCTCCCGTACGGCCGTCAGGGCGCGGGCCACCACCCGCCCCGCCTCACGCATCGCGGCCAGGTTCTCGTTCGTCTTGATCTCCACCATGCCAATTACTATACCGGTATTAGTATGGCCTCATGGTGCGCACACCCCTGACCCCCGAAGAGCGCGAGCGCGGCGAGCGGCTCGGCCTGTTCCTGCGCGAGGCGCGCGGCGAGCGGTCCATGGTCGAGATCGCCGCGGCCGCCGGCCTGTCCGCCGAGACCCTGCGCAAGATCGAGACCGGCCGGGC
The DNA here is from genome assembly GCF_008042145.1 of Streptomyces sp. adm13(2018). Classification (GTDB taxonomy): domain Bacteria; phylum Actinomycetota; class Actinomycetes; order Streptomycetales; family Streptomycetaceae; genus Streptomyces. The sequence goes on along the minus strand of NZ_RDBH01000113.1, from coordinate 204,589 downwards.
CCCGACCCCGGCGTTCTTCACCGTCGCGGCCCTCGCCCGGGTCCTCGGGCTCTCCATGGACGAACTCGTCGTCCGCTGCGCGCTCGCACCCGTCTGACGGCCGGAGCCGCGGGCACGCGGGCGGTCGGGTCCGAGGGAAATCGCTGGCGCCCGGGGCCGGCGCGGACGATCATGCGGTCCATGAGTGAGCAGCCCGCACGATGGACCACCGCGACCGTGTACCCCGACATGTGGGCGGACCCGGACGACGACCCCCGCAACAACAACGGGGGCACCGCCTCGGAGGGCGAGCTCGCCACCCTTCAGGACGGCCTCCGCGACTTCCGGCTCACCCTCCGGATGAAGTGCGAGGGGCTGGACGCCGGACAGCTCGCCCGCCGCTCCGTACCGCCGTCCACCATGTCGCTGCTCGGCCTGGTCCGGCACCTCGTCGAGGTCGAGCGGGACTGGCGCAACTGGATCGGCGAGGGCGAGCCGCTGCCGAGGCTGTACGGACCGAAGGACGCGGACTTCCACGGAGCCGTCGCCGAACAGACCGTGGTCGACACGGCGTTCGCCGACCTGGAGCGCGAGCAGGCGGCGCTCGACGCCGAACTGGCCGAGTACCAGGACCTGGGAGTGCGGGTGGGGCGCGAGCGGATCGCCGTCCGCGAGCTGATGGTCCACCGCATCGACGAGTACGCCCGCCACTGCGGCCACGCCGACCTGCTGCGCGAGTGCGTCGACGGCCGGGTGGGGCAGTAGGGCGCCCCGGCCCGCCCCGGCATAGGCTCCCGGGCATGATGCCCGAAGAGCTGCGGCGCGGCCGCTACGTCAGCCTGACCACCTACCGCAGGAACGGCACGGGGGTCGCGACACCCGTCTGGTACGCCGTGGAGGGCGACGAGCTGTACGTCTGGACCCGCACGGACTCCTGGAAGGTCAAGCGGCTGGCGAACGACCCCCGGGTCGAGGTCGCCCTCTGCGACCTGCGCGGCAACATCGCCGAGGGCGCCGCGCGCTTCACCGGCGAGGGCCGGCTGGTGACGGGGGAGGAGCTGCGCCGGATCCGCGGCCTGCTCTCGCGCAAGTACACCTGGCAGTACTGGCTGACCGACGTCCCCGCCATGATCGCCCGGCGCGGCAAGCGCCCGCACACCGGAATCGTCGTCCGTTTCGGGTGAACGGGAACGCGGAGCACGCGAAGGAAAACGGACCGTAGTCGTCCCGTAACACGACTGCGGTCCAATACCCGCGGACCGGAAGGTTCCAGTCGACGGCGGGGCAGGTGCGTAGCGCATGACGGTGTATCAACTCCCGGTGCAGGTGGCCACGTTCAGGCACTGGTTGACGGAACTCGTACGCCGGGTGCCGTCGGGCGGCGGCTGGTACGGAGTCTTCGCCGAGCGCGACCCGGACGGACTGCGCGCCTGCTTCGACGGGACGGAGATCCTGCCCTGGGACATCGTCGAGTCCCTGCTCCAGGACGCCGGCGAACCCGGCGGGGGGCCGCTCGCCCTCCGGGGCAGGGCGCTGTACGCGGCGGCCACCGGCGCGCACGACCGGCGCCCGGGCGGGGCCGAGGCCCTCGCCGAACGCCGGGAGCTCATGGAACGGGAGCGCCGGTACGCCGCATCCCGGGTCCGCGCCCTGTCCGACCGGCTCGGCGCGACCCCGGCGCCCGGACCGGACGACACGGCCCGCCTGGAGCACGACCTCGCCTGGACACGCGACGACCACGCGAGGGCGACGGCCCGGGTCACGGACCTCACGACCCGCCTCGCCCGACTCGGCGGCGACCCGCCTGCGGCACCTCCCGCACCGGCCACCAGCCCGCCCGCCGCGACCCCCGGGAGGTCTTCCGTGCCTCCCGGGGGTCGCGGCGGGCGGGCTGGTGGCCCGTACGGTCCCGCGCGCCCGCCCGGGACCGTACGTCTCCGTCATGCCCGGACGGGCCCGGACGTCCCGGCACGTGTCGGTACGTGTCCGACGTGGACCACTCGGGTATGAAACATGATCGACCCCGCCGCTTCCCGGCGGCGGTCTTGCTCCGGGGTGTGACGGGGCTTAGGTTCTCCTCCTACGCATCGCGTCTACGTGCGTAGAGGCTCTCTGACGCCGTGCCGAAGGAGCAGATCATGACCGACGTCGTACGCGCCGCACTCGTCCAGGCGACCTGGACCGGCGACACCGAATCCATGATCGCCAAACACGAGGAGTACGCCCGGGAGGCCGCCCGGCAGGGTGCCAAGGTGATCGGCTTCCAGGAGGTGTTCAACGCCCCCTACTTCTGCCAGGTCCAGGAGCCGGAGCACTACCGGTGGGCCGAACCCGTCCCCGACGGCCCCACCGTCAGCCGGATGCGGGACCTCGCCCGGGAGACCGGGATGGTGATCGTGGTGCCCGTCTTCGAGCGCGAGGGCGAGGGCTTCTACTACAACACCGCCGCCGTGATCGACGCCGACGGCAGCTACCTCGGCAAGTACCGCAAGCACCACATCCCGCAGGTCAAGGGCTTCTGGGAGAAGTACTACTTCCGACCGGGCAACGCCGGCTGGCCGGTCTTCGACACGGCCGTGGGACGCGTCGGCGTCTACATCTGCTACGACCGGCACTTCCCGGAGGGCTGGCGCCAACTCGGCCTGAACGGCGCCCAGCTGGTCTACAACCCCTCGGCCACCCACCGCGGACTCTCCTCCTACCTCTGGCAGCTGGAGCAGCCCGCCGCGGCCGTCGCCAACGAGTACTTCGTCGCCGCGATCAACCGCGTCGGCGTCGAGGAGTACGGCGACAACGACTTCTACGGCACCAGCTACTTCGTCGACCCGCGCGGCCGGTTCGTCGGCGACGTCGCCTCCGACAAGACCGAGGAACTCCTGGTCCGCGACCTCGACTTCGGGCTGATCGAGGAGGTGCGCCAGCAGTGGGCGTTCTACCGCGACCGGCGCCCCGACGCGTACGACGGGCTGGTGCAGCCGTGAGCAGCCTCTTCGACCGGCACAAGGCCGTCATCCCCGACTGGGTCGCCCTCTACTACAAGGACCCCCTCGAGATCACCCACGGCGAGGGACGCCACGTCTGGGACGCCGACGGACGCCGCTACCTCGACTTCTTCGGCGGCATCCTCACCACCATGACCGCCCACGCCCTGCCCGAGGTCACCAAGGCCGTCGCCGAGCAGGCCGGCCGGATCATCCACTCCTCGACGCTCTACCTCAACCGGCCGATGGTGGAACTCGCCGAGCGGATCGCGGGGCTCTCCGGCATCCCGGACGCCCGCGTCTTCTTCACCACATCCGGCACCGAGGCCAACGACACGGCGCTGCTCCTCGCGACCGCGTACCGCCGGTCGAACCAGATCCTCGCCATGCGGAACAGCTACCACGGCCGCTCCTTCTCCACCGTCGGGATCACCGGCAACCGCGCCTGGTCGCCCACCAGCCTCTCGCCGCTGCAGACGCTCTACGTCCACGGCGCCGTCCGCAGCCGCGGCCCGTACGCCGACCTCACCGACGAGCGGTTCATCGAGGCCTGCGTCGCCGACCTGGAGGACCTCCTCGGCCACACCCGGGACGTCGCCGCCCTCATCGCCGAACCCGTCCAGGGCGTCGGCGGCTTCACCGCCCCGCCGGACGGCCTCTACGCCGCCTTCCGCCGGGTCCTCGACCGGCACGGCATCCTGTGGATCTCCGACGAGGTGCAGACCGGCTGGGGCCGCACCGGCGAGCACTTCTGGGGCTGGCAGGCGCACGACCAGGCCGGTCCGCCCGACATCCTCACCTTCGCCAAGGGCATCGGCAACGGCATGTCCATCGGCGGGGTCGTCGCCCGCGCCGACGTCATGAACTGCGTCGACGCCAACTCGATCTCCACCTTCGGCGGTTCACCCGTCACGATGGCCGCCGGCCTCGCCAACCTCTCGTACCTCCTGGAGCACGACCTCCAGGGCAACGCGCGCCGGGTCGGCGGGCTGCTCATCGAGCGGATCAGGGCGGCCTGCGCCGGAGTCGACGCGGTACGGGAGGTCCGCGGCCGCGGACTCATGATCGGCATCGAGCTCACCGAGCCGGGCTCCGACCGGGCGAACCCGGACGCGGCCGCCACGGTCCTGGAGGCCGCCCGCGAGCACGGCCTGCTCATCGGCAAGGGCGGCGGCCACAACACCAGCACCCTCCGCATCGCCCCGCCGCTCTCGCTCACGGTCGCCGAGGCCGAGGAGGGCGCGGCCCTGCTCGAAGCGGCACTGCGCGAGCTGTAGCCACCCCGTCCCTCCGTACCGAGATCGGCCCGCCGCATCGAGCAGGGAGAGTCCCGTGAGCATCCGAACCGTCATCCGGGGCGGCCTCGTCGTCACCGCCGCCGACGAACTCCACGCCGACGTGCTGATCGAGGACGGCCGCGTGGTCGCCCTCGCGGCCCACGGCTCCGACGCAGCGGGCGCCTGGACCGCCGACCGGACGATCGACGCCACCGACCGCTACGTGCTGCCCGGTGGCGTCGACGCCCACACCCACATGGAGCTGCCCTTCGGCGGCACCGCCGCCTCCGACTCCTTCGAGACCGGCACCCGCGCCGCCGCCTGGGGCGGCACCACCACCATCGTCGACTTCGCCGTCCAGAGCGTCGGCCACAGCCTGCGCGAGGGACTCGACACCTGGTACGCCAAGGCCGACGGGAACTGCGCGATCGACTACGCGTTCCACATGATCCTCTCCGACGTCAACGCGCACACGCTCAAGGAGATGGACCGGCTCGTCCAGGAGGGCATCACCTCCTTCAAGCTCTTCATGGCCTACCCCGGCGTCTTCTACAGCGACGACGGCAAGATCCTGCGCGCCATGCAGCGCTCCGCCGACAACGGCGGGCTGATCATGATGCACGCGGAGAACGGCATCGCCATCGACGTCCTCGTCGAGCAGGCCCTCGCACGCGGCGAGACCGACCCCCGCTACCACGGGGAGGTCCGCAAGACCCTCCTGGAGGCGGAGGCCACCCACCGCGCGATCCAGCTCGCCCGGGTCGCGGGAGCACCGCTGTACGTGGTGCACGTTTCGGCCGAGGAGGCGGTCGCCGAGATCGCCACCGCCCGGGACAAGGGCCTGCCCGTCTTCGGCGAGACCTGCCCCCAGTACCTGTTCCTCTCCACCGACAACCTCGCGGAGCCCGGCTTCGAGGGCGCGAAGTACGTCTGCAGCACCCCGCTCCGGCCGAAGGAGCACCAGGCGGCGCTCTGGCGCGGCCTGCGCACGAACGACCTCCAGGTGGTCTCCACCGACCACTGCCCGTTCTGCTTCGTCGGGCAGAAGGACCTCGGCCGCGGCGACTTCTCGAAGATCCCCAACGGCCTGCCGGGCGTCGAGAACCGCATGGACCTGCTGCACCAGGCCGTCGTCGACGGGCACATCTCGCGGCGCCGCTGGATCGAGATCGCCTGCGCCACCCCCGCCCGGATGTTCGGCCTGTACCCGCAGAAGGGGACCATCGCCCCCGGCGCCGACGCCGACGTCGTCATCTACGACCCGCACACGGTGCAGACCCTCTCCGCGGAGACCCACCACATGAACGTCGACTACTCGGCGTACGAGGGGAGGACGGTCACCGGCCAGGTCGAGACCGTCCTCTCGCGGGGCGAGGTCGTGATCGACCACCGCAAGTACGTCGGCCACGCCGGCCACGGCACCTTCGTGCCCCGTTCCACCTGCCAGTACCTGAACTAGGAGAGCGACGTTGGATTTTGGACTCGTCCTACAGACCGACCCGCCGGCGTCGCAGGTCGTCGGGCTGATGCGCCGGGCGGAGCGCAACGGCTTCCGCTACGGCTGGACCTTCGACTCCGCCGTCCTGTGGCAGGAACCCTTCGTCATCTACAGCCAGATCCTCGAACACACCACCCGGCTCCACGTGGGCCCGATGGTCACCAACCCGGGGACCCGTACGTGGGAGGTGACCGCCTCCACCTTCGCCACGCTCAACGACATGTTCGGCAACCGGACCGTCTGCGGCATCGGCCGCGGCGACTCGGCCATGCGCGTCGCGGGGCGCCGGCCGAACACCCTGGCCCGGCTGGGCGAGGCCATCGACGTCATCCGCGACCTCGCCGAGGGCCGCGAGGCCCTGGTGGACGGCAACCCCGTCCGCATCCCGTGGATCAAGGACGGGAAGCTGCCCGTCTGGATGGCGGCGTACGGGCCCAAGGCCCTCGCGCTCGCCGGGCAGAAGGCCGACGGCTTCATCCTCCAGCTCGCCGACCCCTTCCTGACCGAGTGGATGGTCAAGGCGGTCCGCCAGGCCGCCACGGACGCCGGCCGCGACCCCGACGCCCTGACGATCTGCGTCGCCGCCCCCGCGTACGTCACGGCCGACGACTCGCCCGAGGCCCTGGCCCACGCCCGCGACCAGTGCCGCTGGTTCGGCGGCATGGTCGGCAACCACGTCGCCGACCTCGTCGACAAGTACGGCGAGCACTCCTCGATGGTGCCGGAGGAGCTGACGGCGTACATCAAGGACCGGCACGGCTACGACTACTCCCACCACGGCCGCGCCGGGAACCCCGACACCGCCTTCGTCCCCGACGAGATCGTCGACCGCTTCTGCCTCCTCGGCCCGGCCGCCACCCACGTCGAGAAGCTGCGCCACCTCAAGGAGCTGGGCGTCGACCAGTTCGCCGTCTACGACATGCACGACGCGAAGGAGACGACGATCGACGCGTACGGCGCCGAGATCATCCCCGCCCTCCGCTGACCGCGGCGCCCGACCTCCGGGCCTGTTCCCCGCGCCCGAACCCGGTCGAACTCGCCCCCGGCGCCGCACCCGTCGACCCCCGCTTCGTCAACGACGACCTGCTGCCCGTCCCGGTCGCCCAACGTCGCTGGACCACCTACAACTTCGCCGCGCTCTGGGTCGGCATGGCCCACAACATCCCGTCCTGGCTGCTCGCCTCCGGTCTCGTCGCCCTCGGCATGGACTGGAAGCAGGCGGTGCTCACCATCGCCCTCGCCAACGTCGTCGTCCTGCTGCCGATGCTGCTCACCGGGCACGCCGGACCCAAGTACGGCATCCCCTTCCCCGTCCTCGCCCGCGCCTCCTTCGGCCTGCGCGGGGCAAACCTGCCCGCCCTCGTCCGCGCCGCGGTCGCCTGCGCCTGGTTCGGCATCCAGACCTGGATCGGCGGCCAGGGCATCTTCGTCCTGCTCGACAAGGCCTTCGGCGGGGGCTGGGCGGACGCGTCGCGGATCGGCGGCCAGCCGTGGACCCTCTGGCTCTGCTTCGTCCTCTTCTGGGCCCTCGAACTCGCCATCATCTACCGGGGGATGGAGGCGCTGCGCCGCTTCGAGAACTGGGCGGCGCCGTTCGTCATCGTCGGAGCGCTGGTCCTCCTCGGCTGGGTCGCGTACCAGGCCGGCGGCCTCGGACCGCTGCTCGACCAACCGTCCGAGCTGGGCTGGGGCGCCGACTTCTGGCCCGTCTTCTTCCCCGCCCTCATGGGCATGATCGCCTTCTGGGCGACCCTCAGCCTCAACATCCCCGACTTCACCCGCTTCGGCGCGGGCCAGCGCTCCCAGGTCCTCGGCCAGTCCCTCGGACTGCCCACCACCATGACCCTGTTCGCGCTGCTCTCGGTGCTCGTCACCTCGGGCTCGCAGGCCGTGTACGGGGCGCCCGTCTGGGACCCGGTCGCCCTCGCGGCCAAGACCGACAACGTCTTCGGCCTGCTCTTCGCCCTGGTGACCGTGCTGGTGGCGACGCTCTCCGTGAACATCGCGGCGAACGTCGTCTCCCCGGCGTACGACCTCGCCAACCTCGCCCCGAAGCACATCGACTTCCGCAGGGGCGCGCTGATCACCGGCGTCGTCGGCGTGGTCATCATGCCGTGGAAGCTCACCGCCACCCCCGAGCTGTACATCTTCACCTGGCTCGGCCTGGTCGGCGGTCTCCTCGGTACGGTCGCGGGCATCCTGATCGCCGACTACTGGCTCGTCCGCCGCACCGTCCTCGACCTCGCCGGCCTCTACCGGGCCGATGGGCCCTACTGGTACCGGGGCGGCTGGAACCCGGCGGCGGTGCTCGCCTTCACGGTCGGCGGCGTCCTGGCCGTCGGCGGCTCCCACTCGGCCCCGGGCGCCGGGCCCTTCCCCGAGGACGGCCTGATCCCCTTCCTGAAACCGCTGGCCGACTACGGCTGGGCCGTCGGCCTCGCCGCCTCCCTGCTCCTCTACACCGCCCTCATGAGGCGCCGGCCGGCCGGCCGGTCACCCGCTCGATCCAGCTGAGGTAGGACCGCACCCGGGTGTTCACGGCGGGCGTGTCGGTGGCGCACTCCCGGCCGTAGGACACCAGGCCGACGACGTACGGCCGCCCCCGGAGCACCCGGACCAGGGGGCCGCCGGAGTCGTACTGGCAGGTGTCCCGCCCCGGCGCGTACGTGCAGAGCTGGGTGGGCGCGACCTGGGCCATGCCCCGGCTCGCGCAGACCGCGTTGCTCAGCGCCGTGAGGTCGACGGTCCGCAGCACGTCGGAGGTCCGGCCGCCGAACGAGGTGGTGCCCCAGCCCGGCGCCTCGACCCGCGCGCCGTCGGTGCTGCCGGGCGCGGCCGGCCCGGGCAGCTCGACCGGGCGGACGTCGCGGTTGAGGGCGAGCGGCCGATCGAGCTCGACCAGGGCGATGTCGTTCCGCTGGGTGCCCGGATCGTATTCCGGGTGCGGGACGAAGCGGGCGGGCCGGGCCACGACGGCGTGGGGGCTGTCCGAGCCGGACGCCAGGTCGTGGTCGCCCAGCAGCACCCCCACCCGCGCGGGATCGCTGTACGAACCCGTCAGACAGTGGGCGGCGGTGAGGACGTACCGGTCGCCGATCAGCGCCCCGCCGCACATCACGCGCCGCTCCAGGACGTCCACCAGCCCMGCCATGAACGGGTACTGATGGGGCCGCGCCTCCTGCCCGCCGACCACCGCCCCCGCGGGCGGGGCGACCCCGAGGGGCCCCACCGAGAGCAGCGCACCCGCCACCGCAGCCAGCAACCTCTTCGCCCGTGCCACCTGATCTCCGTACCGTCGACGACGCGTTCCCGGACCGGGGGAGTGAGGAGACGTTTCCGCACGTCCGCCGCACAGCGATCCGGCCCGCACGGGCTCAACGACGAGAGCGGGACGGGGTCACCCGAGGCGGGGTCCGGACCGGTGACGTCACGCCGCGCGGGCGCGCCGGCCACGGCCCCAGGGCCCGCCGGCTACGGCCGTCGGCGACGCCCGGGTCAGGACCGGTGACGGGACGCCGCCCGGCCACGCCCGCTGCGTCGCCGGCTCGCCCGCATCGGCTACGGCACCCGGCCACGTCGGCTACGGCACCCGCGCGGTCCACTCCTCGGTGGCGAACTTCGTCCGCACCAGTTCCTCCGCCCGGACCAGCTCCTCCTCGGTGACCTCCCCGGTGGTCAGCCCGTAGCGGTCACGGAAGGAGGTGATCATGTTCTCGATCACCTGCTCGCGGGCAAGGCCGGTCTGCCGACGCAGCGGGTCGACGCGCTTCTTGGCGCTCCTGGTGCCCTTGTCGGACATCTTCTCCCTGCCGATGCGCAGCACCTCCAGCATCTTGTCGGCGTCGATGTCGTACGACATGGTCACGTGGTGCAGGACGGCCCCGGGCCGGCCGTCCGGGCCGACCACCCGCTTCTGCGCGGCGCCCGCGATCTTGCCCGCGTCCGTGGCGATGTCGTTGAGCGGCTGGTACCAGGCCTTGATCCCCATGTCGCCGAGGGCGCCCAGGACCCAGTCGTCGAGGTAGGCGTAGCTGTCGGCGAAGGAGAGGCCCGACACCAGGGACTCGGGCACGGACAGGGAGTAGGTGATCGTGCTCATGGGTTCCACGAACATGGCGCCGCCGCCGGAGATGCGACGTACCACGGTCATGCCGTGCTTCGCCGCCCCGTCGGGGTCCACCTCGTTCCGCAGCGACTGGAAGCTGCCGATCACGACGGCGGGCGAGGCCCACTCCCAGACCCGCAGGGTGGGGGCCCGCCGCCCGGCGGCGACCTCGGTGGTCAGCACCTCGTCCAACGCCATGTGCAGGGCGGGAGCCTGAGGCCCGGTGTGCACCAGTTGCCAGTCGTAGTCGCTCCACTCGGTCGCGTGGGCGAGGGCCCGCCGGACGGCGATGCCGATCCCCTCCGCGGTCAGCCCGAACATCACGGTCGACTCGGGCAGGGCCGCGGTGATCCGGGCCGCCAGCTCCGTGGCGTCGGCGGAGGAAGGAGCGCCTTCCAGGGCGCTGTTGATCGCGAGGATGGCCTCGTCGGGCTCCAGGAAGAAGTCCCCGGCCACCCGCACGTCGCGGAGTACCCCGCCCTCGACGTCCAGATCGACAACGACGAGCTTGCCACCGGGCGCCTTGTACTCACCGTGCACCGCTTCGTTCCCTTCCAGTGGGGAGGTGCGGGGACCTTGGTCCTAGCCGCCCAAGAGAATCGGACAGAGATGTGCATATTGTGCATCGCGCTCCAGGCCGGTCCACGCGGCACAGCCGCACTCGCTCCCGACCCCACGCCCCGCACCGTTTCAGGAGCGTGCGCAGCTTCGCCCGGTCGTCATCCCATGGTGTGCCCCGTCGCCCCGCGGGATCATGGGCTGCTGCCGTGCCGTGCCTGCGGCGGCGGTCGTTCATGTGTCGCCCTGGGAGGAACCCCGTATGACCCTCGTGCCGACAGTCCGACGCGTGTTCGGCGACGGGCCGTTCGCCGAGATCGGGGAGCCTGCTCTCGTCGTCGTCGACGAGCGTTCGCGGACGGTCGTCGTCGGTGGGGACCTCGGGCATGTCCAGTGGAGTGGCAGCGGGACCGCGGACTCCCGGTGGACGGGGCATCGGATCGGTGTCTATGAGCAGGACGGGCTGCGGTGTCGGCAGTTGGTCCGGTCCCGGTATCCCGTTCGGTCGCTCGCCCTTCACCCCGTTCTCCCTCTGTTGGCCGTGGGTACCGGGAGTTACGACGGCGGCTATTCCTTCAACGGTGAACTGCTGCTGGTCCGGCTGGACTCCGGCGACGTCGTGTCCGCGTTGCCGTACCCGCGCGAGGTGCTCGGCGTGGAATGGCGCGGCGAGACGGCTCTTCGCCTGGTTCTGGCGCCGTGTGACGACTGGGAGAACCCTCAGGCGCACGAGCAGGGGCATACGGTCGTCGTCGCTCGTCCGGACTGGGGTGCCGTCGGGCGGGGGGCGATCGGTGACGAGGAGCTGGCCGCCCCCGCGGAGCCGGTCGTCCGGCCGGACCACAGGGCGGAGGCCCGCCGCACCCTCGCGGAGCTCGCGGTCTCGGCCGGCCGGCGGTGGTCCGTGCGGCGGCGGGTGTGGGCTGTCGAAGGTACGGAGGACGGCCGGGTGCTGGCCGCTCTGGACGGAATCCTGGTGGAGTCGTGGCTGCCGTCGGGAGAGCGGCAATGGGCGGTCGAGGACGAGGAGGGCGGCCGGCAGCTGGTTCCGGCCTCCGACGGCACCTCCGTCTGGACCAACGCCGAGCGCCGCAGCCGCCGCAGGGGTGGGCGCTGGGAGACCTCCGCACCCCGGGTCGCCCGGATCGCCGTCGACACGGGGCAGGTGCTGGAGACCCTGAGCCCGGGTGTGTCCACGGTTCTCGTCGCAGGCGGCCAGAGGGTGATCCTGAGACCGTCGGACGGCCACCGCAAGCGTCCGGAACGGCTGGTGATGCTCGACCTGGACGGTCCGGTGGAAGGTCCGGAGATCGGTCACTTCGACCTGTTCAACCATTCCTTCCCGGTCCGCCGCGCGAGCCGCCCGTACGTCCTGGTCGGCACCGACCCGGACGAGCCGCACCGGGGGAAATGGGTCACCGCCCTGGGGGCCGACGGGACGTCGCGGCCGCTCTTCCCGCACTCCTGGGTACCGTCGGAGCACCACTTCGGCGGTCCCGCGGTCGAGATCGGACAGTCCCTGGTCCATGCCGGCACGGTCCACCACGGCCACGGGCTCCAACCCGGCGGGGCCTACACCGTGCGCCGATCCCTGAACGGGGCAGTGCAATGGCAGCACCGCGCCGATCATCCCGCCACCGCCCTCGACACCGACGGGGACACGGTCTACGTGGCCGACAACTCGGGCGCCCTGACAGCACTGGACGCCGCCGACGGCTCGGTGCGATGGAACACCCGGCTCGAGGTCGGGGGAGCACCGACCACCGCGCTGTCCCTCGCCGTCGCACCGCAGGGGCACCTGCTCATCGGGACCGTCGACGGCCGGATCCTGGAGTGCTCGCCCCCGAGTAAGGGATGAAATCGGCCAAAGGGTACTCCCCGGGGAAACGCAGGGTGACGAATCGTACGATCCGGTTGTCAGCGCCCCGTGCTTAGCTGGAGCCATGAGTGAAGAGTTCCTTGACCTCGTCCTGGCCGGCCGTACGACCGAGGTGGAGGAGGCGGTCCGCAAGGCCGCCGCCGCCGAGATCATGCCGCGCTTCCGGCAGCTCGCCGCCGACGACATCGTCGAGAAGAACGGCCCGCACGACCTGGTCACCGTCGCCGACCGGGCCGCCGAGGCCCACCTCACGGAGTCCCTGACCGCCCTGCTCCCCGGCTCGGTGGTGGTCGGCGAGGAGGCGGTCCACGCCGACCCCGCCGTCTACGACGCCCTCCGCGGCGACGCCCCCGTCTGGATCGTCGACCCCGTCGACGGCACCCGCCAGTTCGTCCACGGCGACCCCGCGTTCTGCACCCTCGTCGCCCTCGCCCGGCACGGCGAGGTGCTCGCCTCCTGGACGTACGCCCCCGCCCTCGACGAGTTCGCCGTGGCCGTGCGCGGCCGCGGCGCCACGCTCAACGGGCAGCCGCTGCACTCCGGTTCGCCGCGCCCCGGCGAGATCCTCGAGGTCGCCACCTCGCACCCGGACTACACCACCCCGGAGCAGAAGCGCGCCCTCCTCGGCCTGGTCACCGACGGCGTCGCCCCCCGGCCGTGCGGCTCCGCCGGACTGGAGTACCTGGCTGTCGCACGCGGGACGCTGGCCGCCACCGCCTTCGGGTGGGAGTACGCCTGGGACCACGCGGCCGGACTCCTCCTCGTGACCGAGGCGGGCGGGGCGCACACGACCCTCGCCGGCGAACCCTTCCGGATCACCGGCGGGAACGCGCTGCCGTTCACCGCGGCCCGCGACGCGGCGACCGCCGACCGGATCCGGAGCCTCCTCGGGGGGACGTGAGGCCCGCGGGACCACCGTCCTATCCTGGGAGCCCTGGCCATCGGCTGACGAAGGAGTCCGAAGGTGCCGAAGATGACGTCGATGCTCGATGCCGTCGTCGTGGGGGCGGGGCCCAACGGACTCACCGCCGCCGTCGAGTTGGCCCGCCGCGGCTTCTCCGTGGCCGTCTTCGAGGCGAAGTCCACCGTCGGCGGGGGAGCGAGGACGGAGGAGCTCACCCTCCCCGGCTTCCGCCACGACCCCTGCTCCGCGGTCCACCCCCTCGGGGCCGGCTCCCCGGTCTTCAAGACGATGCCCCTCGACCGGTACGGACTCGACTGGCTCCACCCCGAACTGCCCATGGCCCACCCGTGGGAGGACGGCACCGCCGCCGTGCTCGCCCGCTCGGTCGCCGAGACCGCGGCCTCCCTCGGACCGCGCGACGCGGGCGCGTACCGCAGGCTCGTCGCCCCCTACGTCGGCAAGTGGGACACCCTCGCACGGGACTTCATGCAGCTGCCGCTCACCGCGCTGCCCCGCGACCCGGTCACACTGGCCCGCTTCGGTGTGACGGGACTGCCGCCGGCCACCTGGCTGATGCGCCGCTTCCAGGACGAGAAGGCGAAGGCGCTGTTCGCCGGCCTCGTCGCCCATGTCATCGCCCCGCTCGGCGGCTTCGCCACCGGCGCCGTCGGCCTGGTCTTCGCGCTCGCCGCCCATGCCGGCGGCTGGCCCGTGCCCCGGGGCGGCTCGCAGTCCCTCTCCGACGCCCTCACCGCGTACCTCCGGGACCTCGGGGGCGCCGTGCACACCGACTACGAGGTCAAGCGGCTCGACGACCTCCCGCCGGCCCGCGCCTACGTCTTCGACACCTCGCCCACCGCCCTCGCCCGGATCGCCGGCTTCGGCAACCTCTTCGACCACTACCGGTACGGCGCCGCCGCCTTCAAGATCGACTACGCCCTCGACGGGCCCGTCCCGTGGACCGCCGAAGCGGCCCGACGCGCCGGAACCGTCCAGATCGGCCCCACCGCGGGCGAGATCGACACCGCCCTGCGCCAGGCCTCCGGCGGCAGCCCGCCCGACACCCCCTTCCTCATCACCGCCCAGCCCGGCGTCGTCGACCCCGGCCGCGCCCCCGAGGGCAAGCAGGTCTTCTGGGCCTACGGCCATGTGCCCCACGGCTGGCAGGGCGACCTCACCGACGCGATCGAGCGGCAGATCGAGCGCTTCGCCCCCGGCTTCCGCGACCTCGTCCTGGCCCGCGCCACCGCCGGACCGCCCCAACTCGCCGAGCGCAACGCCAACTACATCGGCGGCGACATCGCCTGCGGCGCCGCCCGCGGACTCCAGCTCCTGCTCCGCCCCACGCTCTCGCTCCGCCCCTACGCCACCCCGCACCCGGCGGTCTTCCTCTGCTCCTCCGCCACCCCGCCCGGCCCCGGCGTCCACGGCATGTCCGGGCACAACGCGGCGAAGGCGGTTTGGCGCCTGCTGCGCACCTCCGCCCGGGAAAATTAGACTGCCCGCATGGCCAAGTACTTCGACGTGCACCCCGACAACCCCCAGCCGCGCACCATCGGCACGGTGGCCGACAGCATCCGGAACGGCGCGCTCGTCGCGTACCCGACCGACTCCTGCTACGCGCTGGGCACCCGACTCGGAAGCCGGGACGGCATCAGCCGCATCCGGACCATCCGCGACCTCGACGACCGGCACCACTTCACGCTCATGTGCCAGAACTTCGCCCAGCTGGGCCAGCTCGTGCACATCGACAACGACGTGTTCCGCGCGGTCAAGGCGGCCACCCCCGGCCCCTACACCTTCATCATGCCCGCGACGAAGGAGGTCCCCCGCGCCCTGCTGCACCCCAAGAAGAAGACGGTCGGCGTCCGCATCCCCGACCACGTCGTCACCCAGGCCCTCCTCGCCGAACTCGGCGAGCCGCTGCTCTCCAGCACCCTGCTGCTCCCCGACGAGGCGGAGCCGCTGACCCAGGGCTGGGAGATCAAGGAGCGGCTCGACCACCTGGTCGACGCGGTCCTGGACTCCGGCGACTGCGGCACCGAGCCCACCACCGTCATCGACTTCTCCGGCGGGGAGCCCGAGATCCTGCGCCGCGGGGCGGGCGACACCGCGCGCTTCGAGTAGGAACCGAGGGGGCCGCCGCCGCACCCGGGGGT
>NZ_RDBH01000113.1:187343-189149 GCF_008042145.1 Streptomyces sp. adm13(2018) | reverse complement strand
GTGTGCATGGGTCCAGGATCGGGGACGGGAGCCGCCCGGTCCAGGCCGGTGACCGAGCCGACGGGCCGGAGCCCGCCGCCGCGACGTCCATGTCGTTTTCTCGCCAGCCCGGGCGGCTCCCGTCCCCGATCCTGGACCCATGCACACCGACACCGAGCGCTGCGTACGGGCCGTCCAGTCGAAGGACGCCCGCTTCGACGGCGTGTTCTTCACCGCCGTCCGCACCACCCGGATCTACTGCCGGCCCAGCTGCCCGGTCGTCCCGCCCAAGCCCGAGAACATGGAGTTCCACGCCAGCGCCGCCTCCTGCCAGCGCGCCGGATTCCGGGCCTGCAAGCGCTGCCGGCCCGACACCAGCCCCGGCTCGCCCGAGTGGAACGTCCGCGCCGACGCCGTCGCCCGCGCCGTACGCCTCATCCAGGACGGCGTCGTCGACCGGGAGGGCGTCCCCGGACTCGCCCGCCGCCTCGGCTGGTCCACCCGCCAGATCGAACGCCAGCTCCTCGCCGAGCTGGGCGCCGGACCGCTCGCCCTGGCCCGCGCCCAGCGCGCCCAGACCGCGCGGATCCTCATCGAAACGACCCCGATGCCGCTCGGCGAGATCGCCTTCGCGGCCGGCTTCTCCTCGATCCGCACCTTCAACGACACCATCCGCGAGGTCTTCGCCCGCACCCCCGGCGAACTGCGCGCCCTCCTCGACCTCGACGCCGACCCCGTCGCCGTCGACGAGCGGCTCCGCGCCGACCCGCTGTTCGCCCCGCTCGTCGACGCCGCCCCCGGCCGCCGGGTGCCCGGCACCGTCGACCCCGCCGAGTTCGCCGTCCGGGCCGTCCTCGGCCAGCAGGTCTCCACCGCCGCCGCCCGCACCCACGCCGCCCGCCTCGTCACCGCGCACGGCACACCCGTCGACGACCCCGAGGGCGGACTCACCCACCTCTTCCCGAGCCCCGGGGCGCTGGCCGCCCTCGACCCCGAGAGCCTGGCCCTGCCCCGCAGCCGCCGCACCACCCTCCTCACCCTGGTCCGCGCGCTCGCCGACGGCTCGCTCACCCTCGGCCCCGCGGACGACCGCGAGGAGGCCCGCGCCCGGCTGCTCGCCCTGCCCGGCTTCGGCCCCTGGACCACCGAGATCATCGCCATGCGCGCCCTCGGCGACCCCGACGCCTTCCTCCCCGGCGACCTCGGCGTCCGCCGCGCCGCCGAGGGCCTCGGACTCCCCGGCACCCCGGCCGCGCTCACCGCCCGCGCCGCGCGCTGGCGCCCCTGGCGCGCCTACGCCGTCCAGTACCTCTGGGCGACCGACGACCACCCGATCAACCACCTGCCCAGCGAAGGACACTGACCGCCATGGCCCCCCTCGTCCGGCACACCGTCGTGGACAGCCCGTACGAACCGCTGACCCTCGTCGCCGTCGACGGCGTCCTCAGCCGCCTCCACATGACGGGGCAGCGCCACCGCCCCCCGGAGGAGACCTTCGGCGAGCCCGACCCGCGCCCCTTCCGGGAGGCGATCCGCCAGCTCGACGCCTACTTCGCCGGCGAGCTGACCGAGTTCGACCTGCCCCTGCACCTGGTCGGCACCGACTTCCAGCTCCGGGTCTGGGCCGAGCTGCGCCGCATCCCGTACGGGGAGACGCGCACCTACGGCGAACTCGCCGAGGTCCTGGGCAACCCGGCCGCCTCCCGGGCCGTGGGCCTCGCCAACGGCAAGAACCCCGTCGGCGTGATCGTCCCCTGCCACCGGGTGATCGGCGCGGGCGGCGGCCTCACCGGCTACGGCGGCGGGCTCGACCGCAAGCAGCGCCTG
>NZ_RDBH01000113.1:173443-187243 GCF_008042145.1 Streptomyces sp. adm13(2018) | reverse complement strand
GCCCTGGGCTGGATCCCGGCCCCCGAAGCCCGTCCGCCAGGACGGGCGGGCCGGGATCCAGCCCAGGGGCCCTGGGCTGGATCCCGGCCCCCGAAGCCCGTCCGCCAGGACGGGCGGGCCGGGATCCAGCCCAGGGCCCGGGCCCGGCCGTTCGCCGCGCCCCGGGCCCAGGGCGCCCCACCCGTGCCCGACGCCGGGGCCGGGACGCCCAGGGCCTCCGCGAGGACCGGCAGCCAGGTCCGGCCGGGCTGCCGGTCTCGTCGTCGACCACGTTGTACGCGCCCGGGGGCCACGCGAGAGCCCGTACGGCCGCCTCGGCGGCATCGGCGACGTGTACGAAGGAGCTCACCGCGTCGTCGGCCGCCAGGCTCCCGAGGAACCGGGCCGCCGGATCCCCGGCGAGCGCCGCGGCCACGGCGCCCCCGGGGGCGTACCAGGTGCCGGGGCCGTAGAGGATCCCGTACCGCAGGACCACGGCCTCCGGCAGCTCGGCCACCGCGGACTCCAGGGCCCGCACGCCCGCGACGATCCGGGACCTCGGCTCCTCCCGGGTCGGATCGAGCGGCACGGACTCGTCCGCCGGACCCTCCCCGGGGGCGTACGCCCAGCTGATCGACTGCGCGACGATCCGCCGCACCCCGGCCGCCCGCGCCGCGTCCACCAGGTTCCGCGTGCCCTCGGTCCTGATCCGGTTGTTCGCGGCGCCGTCGGCGTCCCCGAGGTCCGTCAGCTGGTGGACCACCGCGTCCGGCGCGGCCTCGGCCACCGCCCGGCGCACGGCCCCGGCGTCCAGCACGTCCACCGGACGCGGCCCGCGCCGCGAGATCCCCACCACCTCGTGCCCGGCCCCCTCCAGGAGCGGCACCAGCTGACGGCCCACGGCGCCCGTGGCGCCCGCGACGAGTACACGCATGATCCACAGCCTAGGACGTCGACCCGGGGCCTCGTCCCAGAACGTCACACCGACGAAACAACGTGGTGTGAAGCTCGGTCCCATGAACGCATCGATCGTGGAGGACCGCTCCCACCCGCGTCTCCCCGACCTGCTGGGGGCCTACCACCTGGCCAACCAGGCCGAGAAGGGCACGCCCGCGGCGGCCGTCGCCGGACTGCCGGCCGTATACCGCGGCGAGGTCGACGACCCGGCCGCCGCCTTCACCGCCGACACGGTCCTGCTCGCCACCCCGCCCGGCCACGCCCTCCCGGCCGCCTGTGTCGTCCTCAAGGCCGCGCACGGGGACCGGGCCCCCGAGATCAAGCGGCTCTGGGTCACGCCCGAGGCCCGCCGCCAGGGGCTCGCGAGGGCCCTCATGGCCGAGGCGCTGCGCCGGGCGGCGGCCTCCGGCGCCCCCGCCGTACGCCTCACCGTGTGGAACTGGCGGCAGGAGCCGCTCGCCCTCTACCGCAGCCTCGGCTTCGAGACCGTCGCCACCTGGGACGCGCGGCCCGACCTCCTCTGCCTGGAGAAGCCGCTGCGGGACCGTCCGGAGCGGGCCGCGCGCCCGACTGCCGACGACCCGATCGAGCTGCTCACCCCCGACGCGGTCCGCGCGCACGCCGCCGGCGGCCTCAGCGCCCTCCTCCTCGACGCCGTCGACTCCGGCGCCTCCGTCGGCTTCCTGAGCCCCCTGGCGGCCGACGAGGCGGCCGCCTGGTGGACGGGCGTCGCCGAGGAGGCCGACCGGGGCGTACGGGACGTCTGGGCGGCCCACGGACCCGACGGGAGCCTCACGGGTGTCGTCACCCTGGTCCGCGCCGGCGCCGCCAACGGCAGGCACCGCGGTGAGATCGCCCGCCTCCTGGTGCACCGCTCGGCCCGGGGCCGCGGCCTCGCCCGCCGGCTGCTGGGCGCGGCCGAGGCCCGGGCCGCCGCCACCGGCCTCGGCCTGCTCGTCCTGGACACCCAGACCGGCAGCCCAGCCGAGCGCCTCTACCGGGCCACGGGCTGGACGGCCGCCGGCACCGTCCCGGACTACGCGGCCGACCCGTCCGGCGTCCTGCGCGCCACCACGCTCTACTACAAGCGCCTCGGCTGAGGGGAACGGGAAGGGCCCCGGAGGCGATCGCCTCCGGGGCCCTTCCCGTGCTGTACGTGTCCCGCGCTACGGCGTCTGCGCCGCCCGCGCCTCCCGGCTCTCGCGCCGGTTGCCGCGGAAGGTGTTCACCCGGCGGGCCGTCGCGAAGAGGGGGATCACGGCGCCCATCACGACCTGGAGCGCGCACCCGGTCTGGAGCAGGAACTGGCCGCCCGGGGCATCGAACGCCCAGGCCGCCAGCATGCCCATCGCGCCGACGATCCAGCTGAGCATCGCCACCGCGAGGACGCCCCGCGGCTTGGGGTACTCGACCCGGCTCACCATCAGCCAGGCGACCCCGATGATCGCCAGGAGCGTCGGGATGAACGGCAGCTCCAGAAGCACGATCGAGACGACCGTCAGCGCGCCGAAGGGGCTCGGCATGCCCTGGAACATGCCGTCCTTCATGGTCACGCAGGAGAACCTGGCAAGCCGCAGCACCACCGCGAGCAGCACCACGATCGCGGCCACCGCCGAGACCTTCTGCTGCGCGTCGTCCGCGACCATCCCGTACACGAGCACGAAGTAGGCCGGGGCCAGACCGAAGCTGATCAGGTCCGAGAGGTTGTCGAGCTCGGCGCCCATCGGCGACGAGCGCAGCTTGCGCGCCACGATCCCGTCGAAGAGGTCGAAGATCGCCGCGGCGAGCATCAGGATGACGGCGGTGGCGGCGCTGTTGCGCGCCATGCCGGTCTCCGTGCTGCCCGTCAGGTGCGGGATGAGGATGCCCGTGGTGGTGAAGTACACCGCCATGAATCCGCACGTGGCGTTACCGAGCGTCAGGGCGTCCGCTATGGACAGCCTCAGCGACAGCGGCATGTCCTCGGCCTCGTCGGCCGCGTCCGTGTCGTCGCCGGCGACCCAGTCGCCGGCATGTGTGTCGGGATCAATCACGGTCAATGCGAGTCACCCCCGCTGTGGTGGCCTGGCCGACCTCGACGGCGACCTCGACACCCTCGGGGAGATAGATGTCGACGCGCGAGCCGAAGCGGATCAGACCGATACGGTCACCCTGCTCGACCTTCGTCCCCTGCGGGATGTACGGCACGATCCGCCGGGCGACGGCGCCCGCGATCTGGACCATCTCGATGTCACCGAGCTCGGTGTCGAAGTGCCAGACAACGCGCTCGTTGTTCTCGCTCTCCTTGTTGAACGCCGGCACGAACCCGCCGGGAACGTGCTCCACGGACGTCACGGTGCCGGCCAGCGGCGCGCGGTTGACGTGGACGTTCAGCGGGCTCATGAAGATCGCGACCCGGGTGCGCCCGTCCTTCCACGGCATGATGCTCTGCACCACACCGTCGGCGGGGGAGATGACCCGGCCCGGAGCGATCTCGCGTTCGGGGTCGCGGAAGAACCACAGCATGCCGGCCGCGAGCGCGGTGGTCGGCACGGCGATGGCCGCGGCCCGCCTCGACTTGCGCGCGCGCACGAGGCTGAGCGCCGCGGTGGCGACGGTCGGCAGAAGCCACGGCGATGCTCCGCGCGCGAGGCGTACGCCCTGGAGGCTGTCGCGGTGTGCAGAGGTTTGGCTGTGGGGCATGGATGACCTTCGTAGCGGATGATGCCGCACTGGCAACGGGGGACGGCGGCTTTCCCTCGATGCTATCGGTTGCGGGGCGCAACTGGGTAAGCCAGGAACCGAGTCGACGGCCGGAAGACGAACACAGGGTGTGATCTTCTTCGCGGCCGAATCGGCCCAAATCCGACAATCAACCCTGGAACCGGTACTCCTCGAGCAGCCGGCGACCAATGATCATTTTCTGGATCTCGGCGGTACCTTCACCGATGAGCAGCATCGGCGCCTCGCGGTAGAGACGCTCGATCTCGTACTCCTTGGAGAAGCCGTACCCGCCGTGAATGCGGAAGGCGTCCTCGACGACCTCCTTGCAGTACTCGGAGGCGAGGTACTTCGCCATCCCTGCTTCGAGGTCGTTTCGTTCCCCGGAGTCCTTTTTGCGTGCCGCGTTCACCATCATGGCATGAGCGGCCTCGACCTTGGTAGCCATCTCGGCCAGCTTGAACTGAATCGCCTGGTGCTGGGCGATCGCCTTGCCGAAAGTGTGGCGTTGCTGGGCGTACGAGACACCGAGTTCGAAAGCACGCTGCGCGACGCCGCAACCACGGGCCGCCACATTGACGCGGCCCACCTCGACGCCGTCCATCATTTGGTAAAACCCTCGGCCGGTGACGCCGCCGAGGACCCGATTGGCCGGAATGCGTAGTCCGTCCATGATGAGTTCGGTCGTGTCGACGCCCTTGTACCCCATCTTGTCGATCTTCCCGGGGATGGTGAGGCCGGGGCGGACCTCTCCGAAACCGGGCTCCTTCTCGACGAGGAAGGTCGTCATCGACTTGTGGGGGGCGGTGCCCTCCGGGTGTCCTTCGTCACTTCGGACGAGAACGGCCACCAGCGTCGACGTCCCGCCGTTCGTCAGCCACATCTTCTGGCCGTTGAGGACGTACTCCTCGCCGTCCCGCACCGCCTTGGAGGTGATGGCCGACACGTCCGAGCCGAGCGCCGGCTCCGACATCGAGAACGCGCCGCGCGTCTCGCCGGCCGCCATCCGCGGCAGGAAGTAGTCCTTCTGCTCCTGCGTGCCGTGCTGCTTCAGCATGTACGCCACGATGAAGTGCGTGTTGATGATGCCGGAGACCGACATCCAGCCACGGGCGATCTCCTCCACGCACAGCGCGTAGGTGAGGAGCGACTCGCCCAGGCCCCCGTACTCCTCGGGGATCATCAGACCGAAGAGGCCGAGCTCCTTGAGCCCGTCGACGATCTGCTGGGGGTACTCGTCGCGGTGCTCCAGCTCGGTCGCGACCGGAATGATCTCCTTGTCGACGAACTCCCGGACGGTCTTGAGGATCTCCTGCTGGACGTCCGTGAGCCCGGCGGTCTGGGCGAGTCGGGCCATGGCTACTTCTCCGTCTTCTTGGCGGGCTCGATCAGCTGGGGGCGGCCGGGCTGCTCGCCGCCGCGCTCCTTGATGTACGTCTCGGTGGGGACCATCACCTTGCGGCGGAAGACGCACACGAGGGTGCCGTCCTGCTTGTAGCCCTTGGTCTCGACGTGGACGATGCCGCGGTCGTTCTTCGACCTCGACGGGGTCTTGTCGAGGACCGTGGTCTCGCCGTAGATCGTGTCGCCGTGGAAGGTCGGCGCCACGTGCCGCAGCGACTCGATCTCCAGGTTGGCGATGGCCTTGCCGGAGACGTCCGGCACGGACATGCCGAGCAGGAGGGAGTAGATGTAGTTGCCGACGACGACGTTCTTGCCGAAGTCCGTCGTGTTCTCGGCGTAGTTCACATCCATGTGCAGCGGATGGTGGTTCATCGTCAGCAGACAGAAGAGGTGGTCGTCGTACTCGGTGACCGTCTTCCCGGGCCAGTGCTTGTACACGGCACCGACTTCGAACTCTTCGTAGGTTCGGCCGAACTGCATCGGGATCAGGCCTCCGGGATCTCGAACTTGCTGGTGCGCTGCATGCCGGCGGCGCGGCCCTTGCCGGAGATGACCAGGGCCATCTTGCGGGAGGCCTCGTCGATCATCTCGTCGCCGAGCATCGCGGAGCCCTTCTTCCCGCCGGCCTCGGACGTGTAGTAGTCGTACGCGTCGAGGATCAGCTCGGCGTGGTCGTAGTCCTCCTGCGAGGGCGAGAAGATCTCGTTCGCGGCGGCGACCTGGTCCGGGTGCAGCACCCACTTGCCGTCGAAACCGAGGGCGGCGGCGCGCTGCGCGACGGCCTTGTAGCCCTCCTGGTTGCGGATCTGGAGGTACGGGCCGTCGATCGCCTGGAGGTTGTTGGCGCGGGCGGCCATCAGGATGCTCATCAGGATGTGGTGGTACGCGTCCGCCGGGTAGCCGGGCGGCTGCTCGCCCACGACCAGCGACTTCATGTTGATGGAGGCCATGAAGTCGGCCGGGCCGAAGATGATCGTCTCGACGCGCTGGGAGGCCTGCGCGATCGCGTTGACCTGGGTCAGCCCCTGGGCGTTCTCGATCTGCGCCTCGATGCCGATCTTGCCGACCTCGAAGCCCATCGTCTTCTCGATCTGCGTCAGCAGCAGGTCGAGCGCCACGATCTGCTGGGCGTCCTGGACCTTCGGCAGCATGATGCAGTCGAGGTTCTGGCCGGCGCCCTCGACGACCGTGACGACGTCGCGGTACGTCCAGTGGGTCGTCCAGTCGTTGACGCGGACGACACGGGTCTTGCCGGTCCAGTCGCCCTCGTTCAGGAACTTCACGATGGTGTGCCGGGCCTCGGGCTTGGCCAGCGGGGCGCACGCGTCCTCCAGGTCCAGGAAGACCTGGTCGGCCGCGAGGCCCTGGGCCTTCTCCAGGAAGCGCGGGTTGGAACCGGGAACCGCGAGGCAGGAGCGGCGGGGCCGGAGCCGGTTGAAGGAAGCTGCTGCGGCGGAGCCGCTTCCGGCAAGGGTGGTGGGCGACGGGTGGGCGGTCATGCGGGGACCTCCGTACTTTCGAGGGGGTGGAGCTTGTTCGCTGTCCGGATCTCGTCGACGATACGTCCGATGATCTCCGTGATGCCGAAGTCCTTCGGCGTGAAGACGGCGGCCACACCCGCACGCTTCAGTTCTGCGGCGTCGGCGTTCGGGATGATCCCGCCGACGATGACCGGCACGTCGTTCGCACCCGCCTCGCGCAGCCGGTCGAGGACGTCCGGCACCAGCTCGGCGTGCGAACCGGAGAGGATCGACAGGCCCACGCAGTGCACGTCCTCCGCGAGGGCCGCGCTCACGATCTGCTCGGGCGTCAGCCGGATGCCCTGGTAGACCACCTCGAAACCGGCGTCACGCGCGCGTACCGCGATCTGCTCGGCCCCGTTGGAGTGGCCGTCCAGGCCCGGCTTCCCGA
The DNA here is from genome assembly GCF_008042145.1 of Streptomyces sp. adm13(2018). Taxonomy (GTDB): domain Bacteria; phylum Actinomycetota; class Actinomycetes; order Streptomycetales; family Streptomycetaceae; genus Streptomyces. The sequence goes on along the minus strand of NZ_RDBH01000113.1, from coordinate 180,292 downwards.
CGAGCAGCCGCAGCCGCCCGACGCCCATCTCCTCGGCGGTCCGCGCCACCTTGTCCCGTACCAGGGCAAGCGGGGTGCCCGCCTCGGCCGTGACCGCGACCGGAGCCGAGGACACGCCCGTGGGGGCGCGGAACTCGCCGAAGACGTCCCGCAGCGCCCAGGACCACTCCCCGGTGGTGACGCCCGCACGCGCGCACTCCAGGGTGGCGGCGAAGAGGTTGCCGTCGCCGGCAGCCGTCGCCTTCAGCGTCGCCAGGGATTCCTGGGCGCGGGTCTCGTCGCGGTTGTCGCGCCACTGGTGGAGGGCGTCGACCACGCGCGCCTCGTTCGCCGGGTCCACCGTCATGATGGCGGTGTCCAGATCGGCGGTGAGGGGGTTCTCCTCGGTCGCCTCGAAGATGTTGACGCCGATGATCTTCTCGTCGCCGGCCTCGATCCGGGCGCGCCGCTCGGCGTGGGAGGAGACGAGCTGCGACTTGAGGTAGCCGGACTCGACGGCGGCCATCGCGCCGCCCATCTCCTGGATCCGCGCGATCTCGGCCAGGCACTCCTCGACGAGCGAGTCGACCTTGGCCTCGATGACGTGCGAACCGGCGAAGATGTCCTCGTACTCCAGCAGGTCGGACTCGTGGGCGAGCACCTGCTGGATGCGGAGCGACCACTGCTGGTCCCACGGCCGGGGCAGGCCGAGGGCCTCGTTCCAGGCGGGCAGCTGCACGGCGCGGGCGCGGGCGTCCTTGGAGAGGGTGACGGCCAGCATCTCCAGGACGATCCGCTGGACGTTGTTCTCCGGCTGGGCCTCGGTGAGGCCGAGCGAGTTGACCTGCACGCCGTAGCGGAACCGGCGCTGCTTCTCGTTCTCGATGCCGTACCGCTCGCGGGTGATCTGGTCCCAGATGCGGCCGAAGGCGCGCATCTTGCACATCTCCTCGATGAAGCGGACGCCCGCGTTCACGAAGAAGGAGATGCGGGCGACGACCTCGCCCTTCCGGTCCTCGGGGACCTGGCCCGAGGCGAACACCGCGTCGAGCACGGCGATCGCGGTGGACATCGCGTACGAGATCTCCTGGACCGGAGTGGCCCCGGCCTCCTGCAGGTGGTAGCTGCAGATGTTGATCGGGTTCCACTTCGGGATGTTGTTCACCGTGTAGGTGATCATGTCCGTCGTGAGGCGGAGGGAGGGGCCGGGCGGGAAGACGTGCGTCCCGCGCGACAGGTACTCCTTCACGATGTCGTTCTGGGTGGTGCCCTGGAGCCGGGTGACGTCCGCCCCCTGCTCCTCGGCGACCACCTGGTAGAGCGCCAGGAGCCACATCGCCGTCGCGTTGATGGTCATCGAGGTGTTCATCTGGTCCAGGGGGATGTCCTGGAACAGCCGGCGCATGTCGCCGAGGTGCGAGACGGGGACGCCGACCCGGCCGACCTCGCCGCGGGCGAGGATGTGGTCGGGGTCGTACCCGGTCTGCGTCGGCAGGTCGAACGCGACCGAGAGGCCGGTCTGACCCTTGGCGAGGTTGCGCCGGTACAGCTCGTTGGACGCTTCGGCGGTCGAGTGACCGGCGTACGTCCGCATGAGCCACGGCCGGTCCTTCTGGCGCTCAGTCATCTGTCGTCCCGGGTTCAGATGTTGCGGAAGCGGTTGATGGCGTCGATGTGCTGGGCGCGCAGCTCCGGGTTGCGGACGCCGAGGCCCTCCTCGGGAGCGAGCGCGAGGACGCCGACCTTGCCCTGGTGCAGGTTGCGGTGGACGTCGTAGGCGGCCTGGCCCGTGTCCTCCAGGGAGTACACCTTCGACAGGGTGGGGTGGATCTTGCCCTTGGCGATGAGGCGGTTGGCCTCCCAGGCCTCGCGGTAGTTGGCGAAGTGGGAGCCGATGATGCGCTTGAGGGACATCCACAGGTAGCGGTTGTCGTACTCGTGCATGTAGCCCGAGGTGGAGGCGCAGGTGGTGATGGTGCCGCCCTTGCGGGTGACGTAGACGCTGGCGCCGAAGGTCTCGCGGCCCGGGTGCTCGAAGACGATGTCGATGTCCTCGCCGCCGGTGAGCTCGCGGATGCGCTTGCCGAAGCGCTTCCACTCCTTCGGGTCCTGGGTCTGCTCGTCCTTCCAGAACCTGTAGCCCTCGGCGTTGCGGTCGATGACCGCGTCGGCGCCCATCGCCCGGCAGATGTCGGCCTTCTCCGGGGAGGAGACGACACAGATCGGGTTGGCGCCGCCGGCCAGGGCGAACTGCGTGGCGTACGAGCCGAGGCCGCCGCTCGCGCCCCAGATGAGGACGTTGTCGCCCTGCTTCATGCCGGCGCCGTTGCGGGAGACCAGCTGGCGGTAGGCGGTGGAGTTGACGAGGCCCGGGGACGCCGCCTCCTCCCAGCTCAGGTGGTCGGGCTTCGGCATCAGCTGGTTCGACTTGACGAGCGCGATCTCCGCGAGGCCGCCGAAGTTGGTCTCGAAGCCCCAGATGCGCTGCTCGGGGTCGAGCATCGTGTCGTTGTGGCCGTCCGAGGACTCCAGCTCGACCGAGAGGCAGTGGGCGACGACCTCGTCGCCGGGCTTCCACGAGTTCACGCCGGGGCCGGTGCGGAGCACGACGCCCGCGAGGTCGGAGCCGATGACGTGGTACGGGAGGTCGTGGCGCTTGCTGAGGTCGCTGAGCCGGCCGTAGCGCTCCAGGAAGCCGAAGGTGGAGACCGGCTCGAAGATCGAGGTCCAGACCGAGTTGTAGTTCACGGAGCTGGCCATGACCGCGACCAGGGCCTCGCCCGGGCCGAGCTCGGGCAGCGGCACGTTGTCGAGGTGCAGCGACTTGCGCGGGTCCTTGTCGCGGCTCTCGAGCCCGGCGAACATCTCCGCCTCGTCCTTGTGGACGGTGATGGCGCGGTACGACTCGGGGAGCGGGATGTTCGCGAAGTCGGCGGACGTGGAGTCCGAGGACTGGATCGCGTCCAGGATGTCCTTCACGGGGTTGCCTCCGGCGGTGCGGCGTCTGAGGGGGACGCGCTGGGGGTTACGTCTGGGGCTGCTGCTGTGGAGGTGTGCCGTCGGTTCGGCGGGGGTGGTGCGGCTGCGCCGGGTGGGCGCGGTGGGTGCCTGTGACGCAGGCGTCCGGGCGCACAATCACGATCGCTTGTGGGGACAGCCGGCGCACGAGGAGACCTCTGCGCGCCGACCGCCCGGACACCTTCAACGTATGGCACGCCGTGTCACGTGACAAGGCACTGGGTGCCAACAATTTCACTCATATGCAATCTGCCGGTCACATGTGAGCGATGATCGATCGAATCGCAGGTCAAAACGGTCGAAGACCGCCTCGGACGACACGACGAAGGCCGCCCCGGAAGAGGGGCGGCCTTCGTCGTGCGGAGTGCGGGTCGCACATGAGGGGGCGGACCCCCGGGGGGACCGGACTTCCGGTCAGCCCTTCGTCAGGGCCTGCTGGATCGTGCGCATGACCTCGTCGAGCGGTGCGTCCGTCCGTGCCACGGCGACCACCACGTCGCCCGCGGTCGAGGACCGGACGACCGGCGCCGGCTCCGGGGCCGCGGGGGACGACGACGAGGAGGACGAGGAGGGGGCCGGGCGGCCCGCGCCTATGCCCGAGCCGAAGGTCTCCCGGACGATCGCGAAGGCGTGGTCCAGCTGGGCCTCCACGTCGCCCCGGCCGCCCGCCCGCAGCCAGCGGCGCAGCACGTGGTTGTGGGCCGTGACGACCGCGGAGGCCGCCACCTCGGCGAGCAGCGGGTCGTCGTTGCCGTCGTGGTGGTCGCGCTCGTCGAAGTGGCCCAGGAGATAGCGGGTGAACAGCCGCTCGTAGCGGGCCACCGAGGCGATCTCCCGCTCCCGTAGGGTCGGCACCTCACGCGTGAGCCGGTAGCGCTCCACGGAGACCGCGGGCGACCCCGCGTACATCTTCATGACCTCCTTGATGCCCCGGCACACCGTGTCGAGCGGGTGCTCGTGCGGCGGGGCCGCGTTCAGCACGGCCTCCGCACGCACCAGGGTGTCGTCGTGGTCGGGGAAGATCGCCTCTTCCTTGGACCGGAAGTGCCGGAAGAAGGTCCGCCGCGCGACCCCGGCCCGGGCCGCGATCTCGTCGACCGTCGTGGCCTCGTACCCCTTGCTCGCGAAGAGCTCCATCGCGGCCGTGGCGAGTTCCCGGCGCATCTTGAGCCGCTGCGCGGCGGCACGAGTGCCCGCCGCGCTCTCCGGAGCGTCGGACGGGGACGTGGCACGGGGTGTCTTCGCGGCCTTGGGCATGGTCCGAACGTACTGCATCGGAGGGGGAGTGTGCCCAGGTGGGGGCGGGGAGCCCCCCGGGACACCGACGGTGCCCGGAGGGCTCAGCAGACCGCCCCAGCCGGCCGCTCCCGGCTCAGCGTCGGGCATATTCGCGGAAGCCGCGCCCCGTCTTGCGGCCCAGGCAGCCCGCCGCCACCAGGTGCTCCAGGAGCGGGGCCGGGGCCAGGCCCGGGTCGCGGAACTCCCGGTGCAGCACCTGCTCGATCGCGAGCGACACGTCCAGGCCGACCACGTCGAGGAGTTCGAACGGCCCCATGGGGTAGCCGCCGCCCAGCTTCATCGCGGCGTCGATGTCGTCCAGCGTCGCGTAGTGCTCCTGGACCATCTTGATCGCGTTGTTCAGGTACGGGAAGAGCAGCGCGTTCACGATGAAGCCGGCCCGGTCGCCGCAGTCCACCGGGTGCTTGCGGATCCTCGTGGTGACCTCGCGGACGGTGGCGTGGACGTCGTCGCCGGTCAGCACGGTACGGACGATCTCGACCAGCTTCATGGCCGGCGCCGGGTTGAAGAAGTGCATCCCGATGACGTCCTGCGGGCGCGAGGTGGCGCGGGCGCAGGCCACGACCGGCAGCGAGGAGGTCGTGGTGGCGAGTACCGCGCCCGGCTTGCAGATCTTGTCGAGCCGCGCGAACAGCTCCTGCTTGACCTCCAGGTCCTCGGCGACCGCCTCCAGGGCCAGGTCGACGTCGGCGAAGGCGTCCAGCGTGCCCGCGGGGGTGATCAGGGCCAGCGTGGCGTCGCGCGCCTCGCCCGTCATACGGCCCTTGTCGACGGAGCGGGCCAGCGACGTGGCGATGCGGGCCTTCGCCGTGTCCGCCTTCTCCTGGGAGCGGGCGGCGAGGACGACCTGGTAGCCGGCCTTGGCGAAGACCTCGGCGATGCCGGAGGCCATGGTGCCCGAGCCGGCGACGCCGACCGAGCGGATCTCGCGGCCCGCGGAGGCCTCGGCGGAGCCCAGCGGCGTCAGTGCGTCCCGCACCACCTCGCCGGAGCCCGGCGCCGCGTACGTGTAGAAGCCGCGGCCCGACTTGCGGCCGGTCAGTCCCGCCTCGCTGAGCTGCTTGAGGATCGGGGCGGGGGCGTGCAGCCGGTCGTGGGAGTCCGCGTACATGGCCTCCAGGACCGTACGGGCCGTGTCGACGCCGATCAGGTCGAGCAGCGCCAGCGGGCCCATCGGCAGGCCGCAGCCCAGCTTCATGGCGGCGTCGATGTCCTCGCGGGAGGCGTACTTGGCCTCGTACATGGCGGCGGCCTGGTTCAGGTAGCCGAAGAGCAGCCCGTCCGCGATGAAGCCGGCCCGGTCGCCGACCGCCACCGGCTCCTTGCCGAGGTCGAGGGCGAGCCGCGTGACCGCCTCGACGGCCCGCGGGTCGGTCAGCACGGAGGAGACCACCTCGACCAGCTTCATGGCCTGGACCGGGGTGAAGAAGTGCAGGCCGAGGACCCGCTCCGGGTGGGCCGAGTCGGCGGCGAGCCGGGTGACGGAGAGCGCGTTCGTGCCGGTGGCGATGATCGTGCCGGGGCGGACGACGCCGTCGAGCGCCCGGAACACCTCCTGCTTCGCCTCGTACGACTCGGGGACGACCTCGATCACGAGGTCGGCCTCGGCGGCAGCCTGGAGGTCGGAGAAGGTACGGAAGCGGGCCAGGACGTCCTGCCGCTCCTCCTCGGTGATCCGCTCACGGGCCACCGCGCGGGCGGTGGAGGCCTCCAGGGCGGCGACGGCCTGGGCGGCGGCGGTGTCGCTGATGTCGATGCCGATGACCTCGCGGCCGGCGCGGACCAGGACATCGGCGATTCCGGTGCCCATGGTGCCGAGGCCGACGACGGCGATGGTGGAGAGAGGGGTGTCCATCAGGGGACTCCTGAGAGGAAGAGTGACGACTGAGGGCAGTGCGCGCACGAAAGGGCGCGGAAAGAGCGAGGGCTCTGCCCTGGAGAAAAGGGCGATGCCCTGGAGAAAGGGGCGACGGACTCTGTCCCGGAATCGCGTCGAAACTGCCGAACCGACGAACACCCACAACGGCTGCGTCACCAGGCCGTCGTGGGAAGCGCGGGGGGTGGCCCGCTCACCTGAGACTAACCGGCGGGTAACGAGCACGCCAGTCCTGGGAAGTTGAGGAAAATGTGATCTGGATCGCGGATAGGCTCGGATTCATGGAATACGCCGAGGATCCGGAATTCTGCTCGATGATCGATCGATTGCGGGACGAGATCGAGAAGGACGGGGGAACCGTCCCGGCGGCATTCGAACAACTCTCGGAAACCACGGATCCCGAGGAACTGCACCGGGTCCTCACCGCACCCGGCCGCCCGCTCTGGGCCCGCGAGATCGCGGCCTACGCCCTCGGCGTCACCGGCGACCCCCGGGCCTTCGAGGCCCTGGTGCTCCTGCTCAACCACCGCGACCCGGAGCGCTGCGTCACCGCCGCCCACGCCCTGACCCGGCTCGGCGACCCCCGCACCGCCCGCGCGGCCGCCGCCCTCGCGACCAACGAACTCCGCGCCGCCTACGCCCTGCTGCCGGTCCGGCTGCTCACGTCCCTCCGGGCC
>NZ_RDBH01000113.1:168703-173343 GCF_008042145.1 Streptomyces sp. adm13(2018) | reverse complement strand
GCTCACCGGCGCCCGCGGGGGCGGCGGGCAGGACGGTGACCGTCCCGGCGACCAGCGCTCCTGCGGCGATCAGCATTCCTGCGCGTGGGGTCATAGGGCGTTTGTGTCCCGTACCGGACCGGAGGGGACCTGTTTCGGCGAGAGTTGACCCGAACGGAGGGGGATCCGACGGCGTGTCAGACGACCGGTCCGATGATCCGAGGAGCGCCCGGAACGCGGTGAGAGCGCTCAAAGCAGATGAGGGTGCTCAGAGCAGGGTGAGCTGCTCGGGCGCGGCCGCGAGGGACGGCTCCTCCGGCACGGCGATCCGGCGCGCGGCCCCCCGCTGGGACGGTCCGATGCCGAACTCGGCCGCCAACTCGTGCACCTGACGGGTGATCCGCCGCTGGTACCACGTGGGCGCGTAGGCCCCGTCCGCGTACATCCGCTCGTACCGTCCCACCAGACCGGGGTGGTGGCGGCGCAGCCACTGCATGAACCACTCGCGGGCGCCGGGCCGCAGGTGCAGGACGAGCGGGGTGACCGAGCTCGCCCCCGCCTCGGCGATCGCGCGGACCGTCTCCCGCAGCTGCTCGGGCCGGTCGCCGAGGAAGGGCACCACAGGGGCCATCAGGACCCCGCAGTCGATGCCGTGCGCGCCCAGTGTCCTGACCACGTCCAGGCGTCGCTGCGGGGAGGGCGTGCCGGGCTCGACCGTGCGCCAGAGCTCCCGGTCGGTGAAGCCGACGGAGACGGAGATGCCGACCTCGGTGACCCGGGCGGCCTGGGTGAGCAGCTCCAGGTCGCGCAGGATCAGGGTCCCCTTGGTGAGGATGGAGAAGGGGTTGGCGCGGTCGCGCAGCGCGGTGAGGATGCCGGGCATCAGCCCGTACCGGCCCTCGGCCCGCTGGTAGCAGTCGACGTTGGTGCCCATCGCGATGTGCGCGCCCTGCCAGCGGGCGGAGGCGAGCTGGCGGGCCAGCAGCTCCGGGGCGTTGACCTTGACGACGATCTGGGAGTCGAAGCCGAGGCCGGTGTCGAGGTCCAGATAGCCGTGGGTCTTGCGCGCGAAACAGTAGACGCACGCGTGCGTGCAGCCGCGGTACGGGTTGACCGTCCACTCGAACGGCATCCGGGACGCACCGGGCACCCGGTTGAGGATCGAGCGGGCCCGCACCTCGTGGAAGGTGATGCCCCGGAACTCGGGGGTGTCGAAGGTCCGGGTGGTCACCGCGTCCGTGCCGAACAGGGCGATATCGGCGGGCGCGGCGGGGGATTCGCCCAGATTGTCCCAGCGCATGGACGCCTCCTCGGTGGCTGTGCGTCGACCGTCCGCCCAGAATAGAACACCTGTTCCCTTGATCGTTGCAACCCGGATTTCGCGCCCCGGAGCCCACGTGGTTCGCTTGGCCCACACCGCTGAGCAACCACGAGCTGGAGGAATCCATGGCGCAGGTCGAGGCCACCACGGAACGGATCATCGCCGCCGACGCGGAGACGGTGTTCGACGCGCTGGCCGACTACAGCGGCACGCGCGCGAAGCTGCTCCCCGAGCACTTCAGCGAGTACGAGGTGCGTGAGGGCGGCGACGGCGAGGGCACCCTCGTCCACTGGAAGCTGCAGGCCACCAGCAAGCGCGTCCGCGACTGCCTCCTGGAGGTCACCGAGCCCACCGACGGGCAGCTCGTCGAGAAGGACCGCAACTCCTCGATGGTCACCACCTGGGTCGTGACCCCCGCCGGTGAGGGCAAGTCCCGCGCCGTCGTCACCACCGTCTGGGACGGGGCGAGCGGCGTCGGCGGCTTCTTCGAGCGCACCTTCGCGCCCAAGGGCCTCGGCCGCATCTACGACGCCGTCCTCGCCAAGCTGGCGGACGAGGTCGAGAAGTAGGACGCCCGGAGCGTTCACCGATTCGAGTGGATCGCCCGCGCCCCCGTAACGACGCCACCTGAGCGCCGGGGGCGCGGGCTCCCTCGTAAACGCGCTGATGAGCGACCCAAGTGCGCCGTACGGCAGGGTCGTTCGGCCCCTCGATCGCCACGAACGGCCCGTACCGCCCGACTTGCTCCCCCTTCGCGCGCAATGCGAAGAATGGCGCGGCGCAGACGCCGTGACGAGGGGAGCAGGTACGTGGGTGCGATCACGATCGTGAAATCCGCCGAGGACGGAGACGTCCCGGCGGACGCGGCGAACGCGGAACCGCTCGCCGAAGGCGACCCGCCCACCGGCCCCGTCCCACCGCCGCACCCCGCCCGGGCCGACCACCAGGACCCCCGCCGCGTCCGGCTCGTCTTCTGCGGACTGATGCTCGCGCTGCTCCTCGCCGCGCTCGAGCAGATGATCGTCGCCACCGCCCTGCCGAAGATCGTCGGCGAACTCCAGGGCCTCGACCGGATGTCCTGGGCGATCACCGCCTATCTGCTGACCGCCACCATCGGCCTGCCGATCTACGGCAAGCTCGGCGACCTCCTCGGCCGCAAGGGCGTCTTCCTCTTCGCCATCGTCGTCTTCGTCATCGGCTCGGCCCTCGCCGGCTGGTCACGCAGCATGGACGAACTCATCGCCTTCCGCGCCGTCCAGGGCATCGGCGCCGGCGGCCTGATGATCGGCGTCCAGGCGATCATCGCCGACATCGTCCCCGCCCGGGAACGCGGCCGCTACATGGGCCTCATCGGGGCCGCCTTCGGCCTCGCCTCCGTCGCCGGACCGCTCCTCGGCGGCTTCTTCACCGACCACGTCTCCTGGCGCTGGTGCTTCTACTTCAACGTCCCGTTCGGGCTCGTCACCCTCGCCGTCGTCGCCGTCGTCCTCAAGCTCCCCAAGCCCGCGGCCCGCGCCCGCTTCGACGTCCTCGGCGCCCTCCTCCTCGCCGCCGCCTCCACCTGCCTGGTCCTGCTCACGAGCTGGGGCGGCACCGAGTACGCCTGGGACTCCCGCGTCGTCATCGGCCTCGCCTGCGGCGCCGCCGGAGCCACCCTGCTCTTCCTCGTCGTCGAGCACTTCGCGCCCGAACCCCTCATCCCGCTGCGGCTGTTCCGCGACTCCGTGTTCACGGTGACCGCACTCGTCGGCGCCGTGATCGGCATCGCGCTCTTCGGGGCGGCCAGCTACCTCCCCAGCTTCCTGCAGATGGTCGAGGGCGCCACCGCCACCGAGTCCGGCCTCCTGATGCTGCCCCTCATGGGCGGCATCGTCATCGCCTCCGTCGTCTCCGGCCAGCTCATCAGCCGCACCGGCCACTACAAGATCTACCCGCTGCTCGGCGGCGCCCTCTCGGTCCTCGGCATGTGGCTGCTGTCCCGCATGGACGCCGACACCCCGCGCCTCCAGCACAGCCTCTGGCAGGCCGTCCTCGGCACCGGCATCGGTCTCGTCATGCCGGTGCTCATCCTCGCCGTGCAGAACTCCGTACGCCCCGCCGACCTCGGCTCCGCCACCAGCGCCCACAACTACTTCCGTCAGATCGGCGGCAGCGTCGGCGCCGCCGTCTTCGGCACCCTCTTCGCCTCCCGGCTCGACGACGCCCTCGCCGAGCGGCTCGGCGGCGTCCTCGCCGGCGGCGCCACCGCCCTGCCGCCCGCGGAGTCGATCACCCCGCAGACGGTGCACACCCTGCCGCCCGCCGTGCGCGACGCCTACATCCAGGCCTACGCGGACGCGATGCCGCGGATCTTCCTCTACCTCGTGCCGGTCCTCGTGCTCGGCCTCGTCCTCGCCTTCTTCCTCAAGGAGAAACCGCTGGTGTCCCACCACAGCCCCGCCACCGAGGCCACCGGAGCCGACGAGTTCGGCGGCGTCCAGGCCGTCCCGCACGCCCGGCACGCGGCCCCCGCCGCACCCGCCGCCCCGCACTCCGGGTTCCCCGTCTGCGGCACCGTCCAGCACCACGACGGCAGCCGCGTCCCCCGGGCCGCCCTCACCCTCATCGACGTCCAGGGGCGGCAGGTCGGCCGGGGCGCCAGCGGCGAGGACGGGCGGTACGCGCTCAGCGTCCCCGGCAGCGGCGCGTACGTCCTGATCGCGGCGGCCGGCGGGCACCAGCCGCAGGCCGTCTCCGTCACCGTCGGCGACCGGCCCGTCGAACTCGACGTGGTCCTCGGCGGCGCCGGCCGGCTCGCGGGCAGCGTCGTCACCGCCGACGGGACACCCGTCCGGGACGCGGCCGTCACCCTCACCGACGTGCGCGGCGAGGTCGTCGCCTCCACCCGGAGCGGACGCGAGGGCGGGTACGTGATCTCCGAACTGGTCGCCGGCGAGTACACGCTCGCCGCCAGCGCCCCCGCCTTCCGGCCCGCCGCGCTCCCGGTGAGCGTCCAGGCCTCCCGCGAGACCCGCCAGGACATCGAGCTCGCCGGCGGGGCCGTGCTGCGCGGAACGGTACGGGCCGGGGGCGGGCGCCCGGTGGAGGACGCCCGGGTGACCCTGCTCGACGCGGCCGGGAACGTCGTCGACACCCTCACCACCGGCGGCGACGGCACCTTCCGCTTCGTGGACCTGTCCTCCGGCGAGTACACGGTCATCGCCGCGGGCTACCCGCCCGTCGCGACCGTCCTCCAGATGGCCGGCGGCGGCCGGACCGAGCGCGACCTCCAGCTGGGCCACCAGGACTGAGCTCCGGGGCCCGGCCGAGGGGCGGAGCGGCCGGGCGCGGTGACGGGGGA
>NZ_RDBH01000113.1:151418-168603 GCF_008042145.1 Streptomyces sp. adm13(2018) | reverse complement strand
GGGTCGTCGGCGGGGCCCTGCTCGACCCAGTCCGCACCGTCCAGGAGATCCTGCCCCTCGGCGCCGAGGGCGGCGGCAGGCTCGGGGACGTCGAGGGCTTCCGCCGGGGCCGGGGCCTCGGCCGTGCCGTCCTCCGCCGGGGCCGGGGTGTCCGCGCCGGAGGCCGGTTCCGGGACGGTTGTGACCCGGGGAGCGTCGGCGGCGTCCCCGTGCTCGGGCTGGGGGGAGGTCTCGAACTGGGCGAGCGTGACGGTCACCGAGGATTCTCCTGAGGCGCGTGGGGACGGATGCTTCCAAAGCAGCCTATACGTCCCCCCGGAGCGAGAAGGCCCGTCTTCGGAGGAACCCCCGCCCGACGCCCGCGGGGCCGTCCGAGGGGCATCAATGGCCCAGGCCAATGACGTTATCCACAGGGGTGGTACGGCCGCCGGGCGGCGCGTACGGTGCCAGACATGAAGATCCTCATCAGCGCCGACATGGAGGGCGCCACCGGTGTGACCTGGCCCGCCGACGTGCTGCCCGGCACACCGCAGTGGGAGCGCTGCCGCACGATGTTCACCTCCGACGTGAACGCCGCGGTGCTCGGCTTCCTCGACGGCGGCGCGGACGAGGTCCTCATCAACGAAGCGCACTGGTCCATGCGGAACCTGCTCCTGGAGCGGCTCGACGACCGCGCCGAGATGATCACCGGGCGGCACAAGACCCTCTCCATGGTCGAGGGCGTGCAGCACGGGGACGTCGACGGCATCGCCTTCGTCGGCTACCACACCGGGGCGGGCACCGAGGGGGTCCTCGCCCACACCTACCTCGCCAACTCGATCACCGGCGTCTGGCTCAACGGCGAGCGGGCGAGCGAGGGACTGCTCAACGCCCACGTGGCCGCGGAGTACGGCGTGCCCGTCGTGCTCGTCACCGGCGACGACCTCACCTGCGAAGACGCCCTCGGGTACGCGCCGGGGGCACCCAAGGTCGCCGTCAAGGACTACGTCTCGCGGTACGCGGCGGTCTGCCGGACCCCCGCCAGGACCGCCGCCGACATCCGCGCCGCGGCGAAGACCGCGGCCGCCCTCGCCGTCCGCCACGAACCGGTCCGCGGCGGCCCCTTCACCGTGGAGCTGGAGTTCGACGCCGAGCACCTCGGCGCCGCCGCCACGGTGGTTCCCGGCGTGGCGCGCACCGTGGAGCGGCGCGTCGCGTACACCAGCGGGACGATGTACGAGGCAATTCGCACGTTCAAGGCGGTCACGACCATCGTCTCGGCCGCGGTGGAGGAGCAGTATGGCTGACGAGGTCCGGGGCCCGGACACCACGGCGCTCGACGAGGTGGTCACCTTCACCTCCGAGCTGATCCGCATCGACACCACCAACCGCGGTGGCGGCGACTGCCGCGAACGGCCCGCCGCCGAGTACGTCGCCGAGCGTCTCGCCGCCGCCGGCATCGAACCCACCCTCCTGGAGCGGACCCCCGGCCGCACCAACGTCGTGGCGCGCATCCCCGGCACCGACCCCACCGCCGAGGCGCTCCTCGTCCACGGCCATCTGGACGTCGTCCCCGCCGACCCCGCCGAGTGGACCACCCACCCCTTCTCCGGCGAGGTCCGCGACGGTGTCGTGTGGGGCCGGGGCGCCGTCGACATGAAGAACATGGACGCGATGGTCCTCGCCGTCGTCCGCTCCTGGGCCCGGCAGGGCATCCGGCCGCGCCGCGACATCGTCCTCGCCTACACGGCCGACGAGGAGGCCAGCGCCGAGGACGGCTCCGGCTTCCTCGCATACCGGCACGCCGACCTCTTCGAGGGCTGCACGGAGGGCATCAGCGAGTCCGGGGCCTTCAGCTTCCACCCGCAGCCCGGCACGACCCTCTACCCGATCGCGGCGGGCGAGCGCGGGACCGCCTGGCTCACGCTCACCGCCCACGGCCGGGCCGGCCACGGCTCCAAGGTCAACACGGCCAACGCCGTCACCCGCCTCGCCGACGCCGTCTCCCGGATCGGCGCGCACCGCTGGCCCGTCCGGCTCACCCCCACCGTCCGCGCGGCCCTCACCGAACTCGCCGCGCTCCAGGGCATCGAGATCGACACCCACGCGCCCCACTTCGACGTGGACGTCCTCCTCGACAAGCTCGGACCGGCCGCCGCGCTCGTCGCCCCGACCGTCCGCAACAGCACCAACCCGACGATGCTCGCCGCCGGATACAAGGTCAACGTCATTCCGGGCCAGGCCGTCGCCCACATCGACGGGCGGACGCTGCCCGGCACCGAGGAGGAGTTCGCCCGCACCATGGACGAGCTGACCGGCCCCGACGTGGAGTGGGAGTACCACCACCGCGAGGTCGCCCTCGAAGCCCCCGTCGACTCGCCGACCTTCGCCAAGCTGCGGGCCGCCGTCGAGCGCTTCGACCCGGACGGGCACGTCGTGCCGTTCACCATGTCCGGCGGCACCGACGCCAAGCAGTTCTCCCGGCTCGGCATCACCGGCTACGGCTTCTCGCCCCTCCGGCTGCCGCCGGACCTCGACTACGGGGCCCTCTTCCACGGCGTCGACGAGCGCGTCCCCGTAGACGCCCTGCACTTCGGCGTCCGGGTCCTCGACCACTACCTGAGGTCGGCGTAGGGCCGACCGGGACCGATCGCGTACCACCGTGACAGGGGGAGCAGGGATGAAAACGATCGCCGCCCACGGCAGTTGGCCGTCACCCGTCGACGCGGCGCTCGCCGCCGCCCACGACGGGCGGCCCGAGTACCCCGGCGTCGTCGGCGACGAGCTGTGGTGGACCGCGCCGCGCCCCGCCGAGGGGGGCCGGCGCGCCCTGGTCCGCCGGCGCGCCGACGGCACCGAGGAGAGCCTGCTGCCCGACCCGTGGAACGTGCGCAGCCGGGTCGTGGAGTACGGCGGGGTGCCCTGGGCCGCCGTCCCGCGGCCGGCCGGCGGCCCGCTCGCCGTCTTCTGCCACTTCCCGGACCAGCGCCTCTACGCGTACGAACCCGACGCCGCCCCCGGCGCGGAGCCCCGGCCCCTGACCCCCGTCTCCGGGACCGGCGGCGGACTGCGCTGGGTGGACCCGGTCGTCCACCCCGACCGGGACGAGGTGTGGTGCGTCCTGGAGGAGTTCACCGGCCCCGCCCCGACCGACGTGCGCCGGGTGCTCGCCGCCGTCCCCCTCGACGGCTCCGCGGCCGACGACCGCACGGCCGTGCGCGAACTCTCCGACGGAAGCCACCGCTTCGTCACCGGCCCCCGGCTCTCCCCGGACGGCGGCCGGGCCGCCTGGATCGGCTGGGACCACCCCCGGATGCCCTGGGACGGCACCGAGGTCCAGCTCGCCGAGATCGCCCCCGACGGCACCTTCCGCCCCGCCCGGACGGTGGCAGGCGGACCCGCCGAGTCGATCCCCCAGGTCGACTGGGACGCGGCCGGACGGCTGCTCCTCGTCAGCGACCGCACCGGCTGGTGGAACCTCTACCGGGCGGAGGTCGACGGCGACGGCGGCCTCGGCGAGCCGACGGCGCTCTGCCCCCGCGCCGAGGAGTTCGGCGGACCGCTCTGGAAGATCGGCCTGAACTGGTTCACGCCCCTGGAGAACGGCCTGGTCGCCGTGGTCCACGGCAAGGGCACCACCGCCCTCGGCGTCCTCGACCCCGACCGCGGCACCCTCGCCGACGTCGCCGGACCCTGGACCGAGTGGGCCCCCACCCTGGCCGCCCACGGCACCCGCGTGGTCGGCGTCGCCGCCTCCCCGCACCGCTCCTACGAACTCGTCGAACTCGACACCCGGACCGGCCGCACCCGGGTCGTCGGAGCCGCCCACACCGACGCCGTCGACCCCGCCCACCACCCCGAACCCCGCGTGCGCACCTTCACCGGCCCCGGCGGACGCGAGATCCACGCACAGGTCTACCCGCCCCACCACCCCGGCTTCACCGGCCCCGAGGGCGAACTCCCGCCCTACGTCATCTGGGCCCACGGTGGTCCCACCGGCCACGCGCCGCTCGTCCTCGACCTGGAGATCACCTACTTCACCTCGCGCGGCATCGGCGTCGCCGAGGTCAACTACGGCGGCTCCACCGGCTACGGCCGCGAGTACCGCGAGCGGCTGCGCGAGCAGTGGGGCGTCGTCGACGTCGAGGACTGCGCGGCCGTCGCCCGCGAACTCGCCGCCGAGGGCACCGCCGACCCCGCCCGGCTGGCCGTCCGCGGCGGCAGCGCCGGCGGCTGGACGGCCGCCGCCTCCCTGGTCTCCACCGACGTGTACGCGTGCGGCACGATCATCTACCCCATCCTCGACCTGCGGGGCTGGGCCACCGACGAGACCCACGACTTCGAGTCCCAGTACCTCCACGGCCTGATCGGATCCGTCGACGAGGTGCCCGCCCGGTACAAGGAGCGCTCGCCCATCGAGCACGTCGACCGCGTCACCGCGCCCTTCCTGCTGCTCCAGGGCCTCGACGACGTCATCTGCCCGCCCGCGCAGGCCGAGCGCTTCCTCGCCCGCACCGCCGGCCGAGGCGTCCCGCACGCCTACCTCGCCTTCGAGGGGGAGGGCCACGGCTTCCGCCGGGCCGACACGATGGTCCGCGCACTGGAGGCCGAACTCTCCCTGTACGCCCGGACCTTCGGCATCCGGCGGACCGACGTCCCCGACCTGGAGTACCGCACGTGACGGCTTCCGACCCCGCTCTCTTCGCCCCGCCGCCCGGGTCCCGGCCGCCGGTCGACGCGCCGGCCCGCCCGGAGCGGCTGCGGCCCGGCGCCCGGGTCGCCGTCGTCGCCCCCAGCGGACCGGTCCCCGAGGAGCGGCTGCGGGCCGGGCTGGACATCCTCCGCGGCTGGGGCCTCGACCCGGTCGTCGCCCCGCACGTCCTGGACACCCACCCGACGCTCGACCACCTCGCGGGCGCCGACCGGGACAGGGCCCGGGACCTGACCGAGGCCTACTGCGACCCCGAGGTGTCCGCCGTCCTCTGCGCCCGCGGCGGGTTCGGCGCGCAGCGCATGGTCGACCTCGTCGACTGGCGGGCGATCCGGGAGGCCGGGCCCAAGGCGTTCGTGGGCTACAGCGACATCACCGTCCTGCACGAGGCGTTCGCCGTCCGGGCCGGCTTCGCGACCCTGCACGGCCCGATGGTCGCCGCGGGCACCTTCCTGTCCGACGCGCGCACCCAGGAGTCCCTGCGCGCCACGCTGTTCGAGCCCGAATCGGTGCGCAGACTCGGCCTGGACACGGCACGGACCCTGGTGCCGGGCCGGGCCCGGGGCGTGACGCTCGGCGGCTGCGTCAGTCTCCTCGCCGCGGACCTCGGCACCCCCGGTGCCCGCCCCTCGGCCCGCGGGGGCCTGCTGCTCGTCGAGGACGTGGGGGAGGAGCCGTACCGGCTGGACCGCATCCTCACCCAGCTCCTCCGGTCCGGGTGGCTGGACGGTGTCGCGGGCATCGCCCTCGGCTCCTGGGCGGAGTGCGGACCGTACGAGGGGATCCGGGCGGTCCTGGCGGACCGCCTCGGCGGCCTCGGCGTCCCCGTGGTGGAGGAGCTGGGCTTCGGCCACGGCGAGACGGCCCTGACCCTGCCGCTCGGCGTCCCGGCCGTGCTGGACACGGACGGGAACACCCTCACCCTGGACGCCCCGGCCCTGCGCTGAGGGCGGGGACGCGGGGCCCCCGTCCGGTCCCGGCCCTTCCGGAGCACCGTACGACCGCAGGGGCCGCGACTCCGGCGAGGCCGGGAGACCGGAGGCCCCCGGTCCGGGGCCGGTGGGTCAGGCCGAGACGGTGCGCAGGGTCGCGTACCCCGGGCGGACGACCTCGTCGATCAGCCGCTGCCGCTCCGGGAGCGGCAGGAAGGCGGCCTCCAGCGCGGCGACCGTGAACTCCTCGAAGACCTCCGGGCCGTAGCCGAAGGCGTCCACCATGTGCTGGAACTCCTCGCTCATGGTGGTGCCGGAGACCAGCCGGTTGTCCGTGTTGAGCGTGATGCGGAAGCCGAGGCGGCGCAGCTCGTCGATCGGGTGCGAGGCGTAGTCCTTCGCGGCACCCGTCTGGAGGTTGGAGGTCGGGCAGACCTCCAGGGCGATGCGGTTGTCCCGGACGTACGAGGCGAGCCGGCCGAGCGTGCCGTCCTCGCCGATGTCGTCGGTGATCCGCACGCCGTGGCCGATCCGCTCGGTGCCGCAGACCTGCACGGCCTCGTGGATCGACTCCGCGCCGACGGCCTCGCCCGCGTGGATCGTGTAGTGGCAGTTCTCCCGCTTCAGGTGCTGGAAGGCGGGCAGGTGACGGGCCGGCGGGTTGCCGATCTCGCCGCCGGCGATGTCGAAGCCGGCCACGCCGTTGTCCCGGTGCGCGACGGTGAGCTGCGCGATCTCCAGCGAGCGGTCCGTGTGGCGCATGCCCGTGAGGAGGGTGCGGACGGTGATCCGGCCGCCGGCGCGGCGTTCGCCCTCGCGGAAGCCGTCGTTGACGGCCTCGACGACCTCGTCGAGGGTCAGACCGCCCTCCAGGTGCTGCTCGGGGGCGTAGCGGATCTCGGCGTAGACGACGCCGTCCGCCGCGAGGTCCTCGGCGCACTCGGCCGCGATGCGCGTGAGCGCCTCACGGGTCTGCATCACCGCGCAGGTGTGGGCGAAGGTCTCCAGGTAGCGCTCCAGCGAACCGGAGTCGGCTGCGTCCCGGAACCAGACCGCGAGCGCCGCCGGGTCCTCGGTGGGCAGCGCGGTGTAGCCGCGTTCCCGGGCCAGCTCGACGATGGTCGAGGCACGCAGCCCGCCGTCGAGGTGGTCGTGGAGGACGGCCTTGGGGGCCCGGCGGATCCACTCGGAGACGGTGGCGGCGGCAGGCGTGGCAGGGTTGTCAGACAAGTGCATGGCGGGGAAGTGTACGCCACGGGGGAGGGGGCCGCTGTGATTGGACCGACAGGGGTGCTCCGGAGGCCGCGTCGGCGCCCCGGCGGCCCGTCGGCGGGGCCTCGGACGGGGTGCGCTCGTGGATGCGCGCCCCGGTGCTCCGGGCGTACGCCCCGCGCGCGACGAACCGGACCAGGGTCGGCCCGGAGCGCGCCCTCCTGGCCCGGTACGGGTGCCTCGGTCGCCTCAGTGCGACTGGAGGACGGGCAGGGCGGGGGCGCCCGTCGGGAGCATGTGCTTGGCGGCCAGGACCGGGGTCTCGCCGACCCGGACGACCTGGGTGACCAGGACGGCGGGGGTGTCCGCCGGGCGCCCCAGCTGGTCCCCGCGCCGCCGCCCCAGCAGGGTCGCCGTGATGCCGCTGTGCGCGGTGAGCGCGGTCTCCCGCGAGGCGCCCAGCAGGACCGAGAGCATCGAGGCGGCCCCCTGCCCGGCCCGCGCCTCCGCCGCCCGCAGGGCCCGGGCGAACTCGGGGTGCACCCGGTCGAGCAGCTCGTCGGCCGCCGCCCACTCGTGGCTCAGCGCCGCCGCCGTACCCTCCCCGGTCAGCAGCGACTCCCAGAAGCGCAACTCCGCGCGGGCCGGGGCGAGCAGGTGCTGGGTGGTGAAGTCCGTCGGCTCCTCGACCGTCCGCAGCAGCGCGCGCACCCGCAACGGCGTGCCCACGCCGATGAGCTCCTCGATGGGCCGGACGTGTTCGAACCCGCGCCGGGGCGGCCGGTCGTTGACCGTACGGCCCACCCCGCGCCGCACGGTCAGCAGGCCGTCCTCCTGGAGCAGCAGCAGGGCCTCGCGCAGGGCGGGCCGGCTCACGCCCAGCTCGGCGGCGAGCTTCGGCTCGGAGGGGAGCGTGGAGCCGGGTGGGTAGGTGCCGTCGTGGACGGCGTCCGCGATCCGCTCGTAGAGCGCCACGACCGGTCGCCGCCGCTGCCCGCTGACCGCCACGGCCGCTCCTCGTCTCGATACCGGTGGGATCCGGTGGGATCCGGTGGGATCCGGTGGAATCCGTCCGGGCTCGGTCGGATCCGGTGGGCCCGCCGCGTTCCGGCGGGTGGTGCCGTACCCCGTGTCCGACGGGGTCCGGCACCACCGTAGTCGGCCCACGTTGTCTGACAAGTCACCCGGACGGCTCTGCTCGCCATCACGGTGAGGCTCCGTTCGCCTCATTCTGGACCCATGGCTGCGGCCGGGGTACGACCGACGGTACGACGGAGGAGAGGGCCGGGCATGAGTCCCAAAGAGGCGCCACGGACATCGCGCGGTGGCGGGTCCCGGTTCACCGAGGCCCTGACTCCGGGGCGGATCGCGATGGCCGTGCTCGCCGTCGTCACCCTCGTCTTCATCTTCCAGAACACCCGCGAGGTCAAGATCAGGATCCTGGTCCCCGAAGTGACGATGCCGCTCTACCTGGCCCTGCTCGCCACCGCGGTCATCGGCGCCGCCTGCGGCTTCTACTTCGCGGCGCGGAGGCGGAAATGAGGCGCCGCGCCGTGGTGGGGGCGGGCGCCGTACTCGCCCTCGCCGCGGTCGCGGTCAGCTCGACGGAGGAGACCGCCACCGCCGACGACGGCTCCGGGACCCGTCCGGTGCCCGACTTCCTCGGCCGCGGGCTGTGGCGCGTCTTCACCCGCCTCGACCCGCGGACCCGCCTCGACGTCCACGACGTGAGCGGGCGCGACCGACGGGTGCTCTGGCCGCCCCGGTGGCAGGTCGTCACCCAGTACCCGGAGGCGGGCACGGGCCTCGACCGCCGCACCACGGTCATGATCGGAGTCGTCCGCAAGGGGGAGAGCTGCCCGCCCCGCGTCGCCACGGCACGCCGCTGAGCTTCGGCGGCCGGGCTCCTTCGGCACGGAGGAGACACTCCTCGCCCGCCATCCGGCCCGGGGGCGAGGCACCCGCCCCGCTCAGCGCTTGTAGTTGATCTTCATCGTGTCGAGGTCGGTCACCGTCGACCGCAGCCCCCGGTACCCGTGCCCGAGCGCCGCCAGAGCCGTCTCCACCCGGTCCTCGGCGAGCGCGCCCGCCATCTCGTCGCCGTCCGCCGCGTCGGAGACGACGACCAGGCGGTACGAGAAGTGCTTCAGCGTCCGGTCGTAGGCCAGCGAGCCCTCCTCCGTGAACTGCATCGCGGTCAGCCCGTGCGCGTCCGCCTCGGCGAGCAGCCGTGCCCGGCTCTCCTCCGACAGACCGTCGAACGTGCCGCGCACGATGACCCGGTAGGTGTGCTGCGTGCCCATTTCTCGTACCCCTCGCTGCCCCGGTTCCACGGCCGCCCGGTGGCGTGCCGACCGCCCACCCTAAGGCGCCGCGCGCCCGATCCGCCGGGAGTTTCCGGCCGCCCCGGGGCCCCGGACGGCCGAAGCCCGGGGTTGAGAACCCCTGGTCAGGAGGGCCCCGGGCGTGTTCCATGGGGCGATGACGACCGTACGACGTGCCGTACTGACGCTGCCCGCCGCCCTGTTGGGCCCGGACAACCCCCTTCCCGCACTGCGGGCCCCCGCCGGGGCCCACGCGGTCGACCCGCGGACCCTCGCGGACCTCCCGCGGGACATGGCCCGGGGCATCGGCCGGGACCCGCTGCGCAGCCTGCTCCCCGCCCCCGTCCGCGACGGCTACGGACGCGAGCGCACCCCCGCCGACCTCGACGCGCTCGTGATCGAGAACGACCGGCTCCGGGCCACCGTGCTGCCCGGCCTCGGCGGCCGGCTCCACTCCCTCCACCACAAGCCGACCGGCCGCGAACTCCTCTACCGCAACCCGGTGTTCCAGCCCGCCGCGTTCGCCCTCAACGGCGCCTGGTTCTCCGGCGGCGTCGAGTGGAACATCGGGGCCACCGGCCACACCGCGCTCTCCTGCTCCCCCCTCCACGCGGCCGTCGTCCGCGCGCCCGACGGCGGGCCGATGCTCCGCCTCTGGGAGTGGGAGCGCCTGCGCGACCTGCCCTTCCAGGTCGACCTCTGGCTCCCGGAGGACTCCGACTTCCTGTACGTCGCCGTCCGGATACGCAACCCCCACGAGCGCACCGCCCCCGTCTACTGGTGGTCCAACATCGCCGTACCCGAGGACCGCCGCGTCCTCGCGCCCGCCGACGCCGCGTGGCACCACGGCTACGACCGCGGCCTCGACCGCGTCGCGGTGCCGGTCACCGAGGACGGCACGGACCGCACGTACCCGCGGAACAGCACCCACGCCGCCGACTGGTTCTACGACCTGCCCGACGGGCAGCGCCGCTGGATCGCCGCCCTCGACACGGACGGCACCGGCCTCGTCCAGACCTCCACCGACCCGCTGCGCGGCCGCAAGCTCTTCGTCTGGGGCACCGGGCGCGGCGGCCGCCGCTGGCAGGAGTGGCTGACGGAACCCGGCACCCCCGGCTACGCCGAGATCCAGGCCGGGCTCGCCCGCACCCAGCTCGAACACCTGGAACTCCCGGGCGGCGGGGAGTTCAGCTGGCTGGAGGCCTACGGGCCGCTCGCCGCCGACCCCGCGGCGGCGCTCGGCGAGGACTGGGCGGCCGCCCGCGCCGACGTCGAACGCAGTCTGTCGGCCGCCCTGCCCCGCGGCACGGTCGACGCCGCGTACACGGCCTGGCGGGAGACCGCGGCCGACCGGGAGCCGGAGGAGGTCCTCGCGACGGGATCCGGCTGGGGAGCGCTCGAAGTCCTGCGCGGCGGATACGCGTTGCCCGGCACGCCGTTCCCCGAGTCGACCCTCGGACCCGAGCAGGAACCCTGGCGGGAGCTGCTCCGCACCGGCGTCCTGCCGCCCCCGGCGAAGGCCCCGGCGCGCGGAGCCGCCCCGGGCGCCCCGCTGATCGCGCCCGTGGTCGCGACCCCCTGGCGGGACATGCTGGAGACGGCCCCGGCCGACCCGGCGACCGAGTACCAGCTCGGCATCGCCCAGTGGCACGCCGGCGACCGGGCCCAGGCCGTACGGAGCTGGGAACGGGGCCTCAAGGAGGCGACCGTCCGCTGGCCGCTGCTGTACTGCCTGGCCGTCGCCGACCGCGAGGAGGGCCACCCGGAACGGGCCGCAGAGCACTTCGCCGAGGCGTTCGCCGACCACGCGGCCTCGGACGGCGCTGCCGGGGCTCCGGCGGGCGAGGGCGGCACCGACGCCGCCCCGGTTCGCGCCGGGGCGGGGGCCGTCGCCACCGCCCTCGGCCGGGAGACCCTCGACGCGCTCCTCGCGGTCGACCGGCCCGACCGCGCCCGGGCCCTCTGGGACCGGCTGCCGGCCGCCGTCCGACAGCAGGGGGCCTTCCGGCTGCTCGACATCCGGCTGCTGCTCGCCGAGGGCCGGCGGGACGAGGCCCGGGCCGTCTTCGACACGGGTTTCGAAGTGGCCGACCTGCGCGAGGGCGCCGAGACCCTGGGGGAGCTCTGGGCCCGTGTCACCGACGAACCCCTGCCGGACGCCTACGAGTTCAGGATGCGCCCGAACTGAGGACAGGAGCGTTCCCGGGTCGCGGTCGCTACGCTGGAGGAGGCGGAGACCGTGGGGGAGCGGAGGTCCGGGGATGGCGGCATGGGCGACCCAGGAGTGCCGGTGCGGGCACCCGCGCTTCCGTCACGGGGAGCCGCGCTTCGAGGGAACGTGCGGGGCCTGCCTCTGCGGGTCCCCGTACGCCCCCGCCCCGAGGGCCTCCGGGACATCCCGCTGCTGCCCTTCGAGCCGGGTCCGCTGCCGCCCGCCGGCCCCGACACCCTCGCCGTCACCTGGGCCGGGCACGCCAGTTGGCTGCTGCGCATCGGCGGGCTCGCCGTCCTCACCGACCCGGTCTGGTCCCGGCGCATCTTCGGCACCCCGGCCCGGCTCACCCCCGTCGGAGTCCGCTGGGACGACCTGCCGCCCGTCGACGCCGTCGTCATCAGCCACAACCACTTCGACCACCTCGACGCCCCGACCCTGAGACGTCTTCCCCGGGACACCCCGGTCTTCGTCCCCGCCGGCCTCGGCCGCTGGTTCACCCGGCGCCGGTTCACCCGGGTCACCGAGCTCGACTGGTGGGAGGCGGCCGAACTCGACGGCGTGCGCTTCGACTTCGTGCCCGCGCACCACTGGTCCAAGCGCACCCTCCTGGACACCTGCCGCTCCCTGTGGGGCGGCTGGGTGCTCACCGACCGCTCGGGGCGGCGCGTCCACTTCGCCGGCGACACCGGGTACGGCCACTGGTTCGCCGAGATCGGCCGCCGCTACCCCGGCATCGACCTGGCCCTGCTGCCGATCGGGGCCTACGAGCCCCGCTGGTGGCTCAGCGACGTCCACACCGACCCGGAGGAGGCGGTCCGCGCCCATCAGGACCTCGGGGCGCGGCGGATGGCACCCATGCACTGGGCGACCTTCGTGCTGTCCTCGGAGCCCGTCCTCGAACCCCTCACCCGGGTCAGGGCCGCCTGGGAGCAGGCGGGGCTGCGCCGCGAGGACCTGTGGGACCTCCCGGTCGGCGGCTCGCGCGTCCTCACGCCCTGACCGAACGCGGCTCCACCGGCTCGCGACTCCGTCGGTCCACGCCCCCGCCGGTCAGGGCCCCCTCCGGGCCGCGCCTCCGTCAGCCCGCGCCGCCGCCCACCTGCGTACGCCGTTCGCGTCCCCGCAGCCGCCGCCACAGCCCCGGCACCGCGCTGACCAGCACCGTCAGGCCCACCGCGGCCACGACCCCCTGCCAGGGCTCCGGGAACAGCGAACCCCCCAGGATCCCGATCAGCTGGTACGTCGCCGCCCACGCCAGGCAGGCCGCCGTGTCACCGCGGACGAACCGCCGCCACGGCATCTCCGCCAGCAGACACGCCAGCATCACCGGGATCCGCCCCGCCGGCACGAGCCGGGACAACACGAGCATCGACACCTGATGGGTGTCGAGCCGCTCCTGCGCGTGCGCGAGCCGATCCGGCGTCACCCGGCGGCGCAGGGCGGCGAGCCACCGCGAGCCGTTGCGCGAGTGCACCCCGCGCCGCCCCAGCCAGTACAGGACCATGTCGCCGAGCAGGGCGGCGAACGCCGACACCAGGAAGACGTAGAGCAGCGACAGCGGCGAGGTCTGGTGGAAGGCGACGACCGCCGCCGAACTGACGATCGCGCCGGTGGGCACGACCGGCACCAGCGCGCCGAGCGCCACCAGGAGGAACAGGGAGGGATAGCCGACCGCCTGCTGCGTCGACTGCGTCGGCAGTTCCCGCACCACCGCCACGACCCCGGAGAGCCCGTGGATCACCGGCCGCCCCCCGGCCGCGCCGCGGTCGCGGACCGCCGCARCGCTCCTCCCGGCCCGGTCGTCCCCGCGCCCCCGGCCACCCGGGTCCGCGCGGCGTTCCGCCGGTTCACCGGGCCACCTCCGGACGCACCCGCTCGCCGTGCGCCAGCAGATGGACCGCCACCTTCGGGGCCAGCCGGGCGGCGTGCCGCACGAACTCGTCGCCGGGCGCGTGGAACTCGTGCGGCCGGACCCCGTCGAGACCGATCGGCCAGTACGTGCCGTAGTGCACCGGGACCGCCGCCGCGGGTGACAGCGCGGCCAGCGCCTCCGCCGCCCGGCCCGCGTCGAGATGCCCGTGCCCGAGGTACGGACCCCAGCCGCCGACCGGCAGCAGCGCCACGTCCACCGGGCCGACCTCCTCCGCCATCTCGTCGAAGAGCCCGGTGTCCCCGGCGAAGTAGGTCCGGGCCTCGCCCTCGACGACGTACCCGAGCGCGGGGGAGCGATGCGGCCCCACCGGCAGCCGCCGTCCGTCGTGGCGCGCCGGCACGGCCCGTACCGTGACGCCCTCGACGGTCACCGTGTCGCCCGGCCCCACCTCGGTGAGCCGCAGCCCGTTCGCGTCGAGCCGGCGCAGTCCCGGTACGGCGGCGGGGGCGCCGCGCGGCACGACGAGCCGCGTCCCCGGCGCGAGCCGCGCCAGGGACGGCAGGTGCAGATGGTCGGAGTGCAGGTGCGAGACGAGGACGGCCTCGGCGGCCGCGGCCTCGGGCGGCGGCAGGGCGCCCCGGCGCCGCCGCAGGTGCGCGAGCCGCCGGGTGAACAGGGGATCGGTCAGGAAGCGGACCCCGGAGTCCTCGACCGTGCAGGTCGCATGACCCCACCAGGTGACCTCCACCGGCATGCCGCCTTCCTTCGTCGCGGGTCCCGTCCGCCGTCCACCGCCCGTTCACGATGACGTGCTCGCACCCTCACTCCGTATCGAGGGTAATGTCCGGAGCGGGCCCCGGAGGATGTTCGGCCGTCCCGTCCCGCAGTAGGGTCGGGCCATGGACGACGTTCGGGTGGCGGCGATCGCCAGCCTCACCCCGCTCGAAGAGCTGGACAGCGACCCCTTCCTCGTGGACACGCGCGGCCAGCACGCGGTGTGCGCCCGCTGGGCCGACGACCAGGGGTACGTGGTCGCCCGCCGGCTGCTGTTCTACGGGATCCGGCCCGACCACGAGGCCCTGTGGGCGGACGTGGAGGCCGGTGCGGTCGACCTGTTCGTCGCCGCCAACGAGCGGGTCCTCGCCCGTGCGTTGACCTCCGTGTCCGGCTTCCGCGCGGAGTGCGCGCGGCGCGGGGTACGGGTGGAGACGGCCTGCGCCGACGGGCCGGAGGGCGAGCCGGAGTACGACGCGGCGGCCAAGGCGGGCGTCCACCGGCGCCTGTCGATGCCCACGGCCGGCTACGACGGCTGCTGACGCCTCACTGCTGACCCCGCGTCGTCGCCGCCCGTACGGCGATCCGGCGGCCGGGCGGCCGGACTTCCCGCACCCACCTGACGTACGACCTGACGTACGACCCGAGGTACGACGTGACGTACAACTCCACGTACGCACCTGACACACCCGGGCCGGTCGCCGTCACCCACCCCTTCTCCGCGCCGACCGGGGGCTTTGTGCCACGCTGGAGGCAGGAAACGGGCGAAAGGTGAAGCGGGCGTGAGTGACGGGCGATGGGGTGGCGCCGAGCGCTGGCGGTCCGCGGGCAGGGCCCTGGGGCGGGTGATCGTCGTCTGGGCGGTGTCGACGCTCACGATGCTGGCGCTCGCCGGACTGCTCCCCGACTTCGAGCTGCAGTCCGCCGGCGGCGACACCTTCACGAGGACGGCGCTCACCGCCGCCGCCGCGGCCGGCGCGTTCGGTCTGCTCGGCGCGCTCGTGTGGCCCGCGATCGTCCGCGCCCTCCTCCTCGTGCCCGCCCTCGTCCTCGGCGTCCTGGTCTTCTTCCTCAACGGCTCGCTGCTCCTCGTCGCCCTCTGGCTCATCCCCGACGGACGCGGCACCGCCAACCCCGAGACCGCCGTCGTGGTCGCCGCCGTCATGTCCGCCGTCGCCTCCGCCACCTCCACCGGCCTCGCCGTCCATGACGACGACGCCTACCGGCGCCGGCTCTACCGGCTCACCGGCCGCACCCGCCCCCGGGCCCCGGAGGACGTACCCGGAGAGGTGCCAGGGACGGTCTTCCTCCAGCTCGACGGCGTCGGTCACCGCGTCCTGCGCGAGGCCGTCGCCGACGGCCTCATGCCCACCGTGGCGTCCTGGATCGCCGCGGGCCACCGGCTCACCCCCTGGCGCACCGACTGGTCGAGCCAGACCGGCGCGAGCCAACTCGGCATCCTGCACGGCTCCAACGAGGACGTACCCGCCTTCCGCTGGTACGAGAAGGACACCGGCCGGATCATGGTGTCCAACCGCCCGGCGAGCGCCGTGGAACTCCAGCGCCGCGCCGTCCACCGCACCGGCGACGGCGGCCTGCTCACCGTCGACGGGGCCTCCCGCGGCAACCTCTTCAGCGGCGGGGCCGACCAGCTCGCCCTCGTCCTGTCCATGGCCGCCCGGCGCGGCCCCCGCAACCGCTCCCGCGCCGGCTACTTCGCCTACTTCTCCGACCCGGCCAACGCCGTCCGCACCGCCGGCGCCCTCCTCGCCGAATGCGGACGCGAGGTCGTCCAGTCGACCCGGGCCCGGCTGCGCCGCGAGACCCCGAGGGTCTCGCGCGGCGGCACCTACCCCTTCGTGCGCGCCTTCGCGACCGTCGTGGAGCGTGATGTCGTCGTCTCGGCGGTCATGGGGGACATGCTCGCCGGACGCACCGCCGTCTACGCCGACCTCGTCGCCTACGACGAGGTCGCCCACCACTCGGGCCCGCACAGCCGGGACACCGACCAGGTCCTGCGCCGCCTCGACCGCTCGATCGCGCTGATCGCCACGGTCGCCGAGCACGCCCCCCGCCCGTACCGGATCGTGCTGCTCTCCGACCACGGGCAGAGCCCCGGCGAGACCTTCGAGGGCGCGTACGGGCTGACGCTCAAGGACCTGGTCAGGGCCGGCTGCGGGCTGCCGGTGCCGCGCCGGGTACGCCGGACCCGCAGCGGCTCGGAGGCGCGGGACGCGGCCCGGGACGCGCTGCGGCTCGCGCTGCACCGGCCCCTGGACGAGTCCGGCGCGGCGCGCGGCGCCCGCGAGACCGCGAAGGAACTGTCCGCCGCGCCCTCCGAGCCGGTCGTCCTCGCCTCCGGCAACCTCGGCCTCGTCTCCTTCCCCGACGTGCCGCACCGCATGACCCGCGAGGAGATCGACCGGCGCCACCCGGCCCTGCTCCGCACCCTCGCCCACCATCCGGGCGTCGGCTTCGTCCTCGTGGCGAGCGCCGAGCACGGCTCGCTGGTGCTCGCCCGCGACGGGGCGGAGGTCCCGGTCGCCGACCTCGACGACACGGGACCGCTCGCCGCCTTCGGGCCGGGCGCGGCGAGTGCGGTACGCCGCACGGACGGGTTTCCGCACGTCGCGGACATCATGGTCAACTCGATGTACGACCCGGCGACGGGCACCGTGCACGCCTTCGAGGAACAGATCGGTTCGCACGGCGGCCTCGGCGGCGAGCAGTCGCGCCCCTTCCTCCTCTCGCCCCCGGAACTGTCGCCGCCGGTCGGGGCGGGGGAGGAGCTGGTCGGCGCGGAGCAGGTGCACCGGGTGCTGAGACGCTGGCTGCGGGAGTGCTCGGGCCCCCAGGTCCCCCTGGAGACACCCCAGACGCCGGAGACCCCGACACGCGAGCGGCCGCTCGACCGACAGGTGGCGCAGGACGAGCCGCTGACGAAGGCGCCGAGCAGGAAGGGCGCCCCGGCGGCGGAGGTCCCGGCGTCCCACCGGCCGCTCGACCGTCAGGTCGCGCGGGACGAGAGCCGCTGACGGGGGCGCGGGCCGGGCAGGACACCGGTCGGGGAGGCCGCTCCGGCGGCGGAGGCCCGTCGGAGCGGCCTCCCCGACCGGTCGCGCCGGACGAGAACCGCTATCGGGGGCGCCCGGCCGGAAGGCACCC
>NZ_RDBH01000113.1:140762-151318 GCF_008042145.1 Streptomyces sp. adm13(2018) | reverse complement strand
GCACGTAATCGACCCCGGCCCACCCCCGGCGGCATGCTCGGGAACACCGGGGCCCGGGCGGCGCACTCCGCCCGGGCCCCGGATCCCCCACCAGCCCGAACGTCCCCCCATGGAGGGTGATCCGCCATGTCCCAGGCCCTGCTCGCCGGTCTCGCCCGTACCAGCCGTCCCCAGTCCGCCCTGCGCAGGTTCCTCGCCCTCGACGCCGTCGTCACCGGGGCCAACGGCATCGCCTACGCCCTCGCCTCCGGTCCGCTCGGGGAGTTCCTCGGGATCGACGCGGGGCTCCTGCGCGCGCTCGGCCTGCTGCTCGCCGTGTACGCCGCCGGGGTCGCCCGGCTCGCGAGCCGGCCCCAGCCGCCGGCGCTCGGCGTGAAGCTGGTCATCGACATCAACGCGGTCTGGGCCGTCCTCAGCCTCGTCGCCCTCGTCGCCTGGCTGGAGCCGACCACCGCCGGACTCGTCTGGACCCCCCTCCAGGCCGCCACCGTCGGCGGCTTCGCCCTCGCCCAGTGGGCGTCCCTGCGGGCCGTCGCCCGCGGGGCCTAGGCCTCGAACGCCGGCAGGGACCTGAGGTACGCCACCGTCGCCGGGTCGGCCGGGAGGAACGTCTCGATGGCCAGCTCGGCGACCGTCACGTCCAGCGGGGTGTTGAACGTCGAGATCGACGACACGAACGACAGCACCCGCCCGTCGTGCTCGATCCGCAGCGGCAGCGCGAAGTACGGGTACACCTCCTCCGGCCCCGGGGCGGTCGAGCCGGGCCCCTCCTCCGAGCCCGGCGGCAGCGGATACGCCACCACCTCCTCGTACAGCGCGCGCAGCGACTCCGAGCGGACCAGCGCGATCTGACGCTCCATCTGGTGCAGCAGGTGCCCGCGCCACTCCGGCAGGTTCCTGATCCGCGGCGCGAGACCCTCCGGATGCAGCGTGATCCGCATCGCGTTCAGCGGCGGCGTCAGCAGGTGCTCCGGCAGCCCGTCGAGCAGCAGCCCGAGCGCCCGGTTCGCCGCCACCACCGTGTACGAGCCGTCCACCACGAGCGCCGGATACGGCTCGTACCCCTCCAGGAGCTGCCCGATGCCCACCCGCAGCGTCTCCAGCCGCGGCGCGTCCAGCGCCGACTCCGTGTAGCGGGGCGCGTAACCCGCCGCCAGCAGCAGCGCGTTCCGCTCCCGGACCGGCACCTCCAGGTGCTCG
This sequence comes from Streptomyces sp. adm13(2018), assembly GCF_008042145.1. Taxonomy (GTDB): domain Bacteria; phylum Actinomycetota; class Actinomycetes; order Streptomycetales; family Streptomycetaceae; genus Streptomyces. The sequence continues at coordinate 150,118 of NZ_RDBH01000113.1, read as the reverse complement.
GCCAGCCGCAGGACCATCTCCTCGCTCGGCCGCGACCGGCCCGTCTCCACGAACGAGATGTGCCGCGCGGAGGAGTCCGCGCGCAACGCCAGCTCCAGCTGGCTCAGCCTCCGCTGCTCCCGCCAACCGCGCAGCAGCGGACCCACTCCCGTGTCGCTCACCACCGTTGTCATGGCCAGACGGTATCCCAGAGGGGGACCCGGGTAGTTTCCCCCGGGGGCCCAGTCCGCCACCCGCGCCACCCGACCGGAGGGAGCACCGCCGTGCCCACACAGCCGCTGTCGCAGAAGGAGATCGAGGACCGACTGCGGGAGCTCCCCGGCTGGTCCGTCGAGGACGACCGGCTCACCCGCGAGTACCGGCTCGGCGACCACTTCGCGGCGACCGCGCTCGTCGTCCACGTGGCCGGCATCCAGCAGGAGCTCGACCACCACTCGGACCTGACCCTCGGCTACAACACCGTCGCCCTGTCGGTGCAGACCCACTCCGCCGGCGGCGCCCTGACCGAGAAGGACTTCGAACTCGCCGAACGCGTCGAGGGCATCGCCCCCGGCCACGGCGCCGCCTGACCGACGGTCACCTCACCGGCCGGTGAGGACCGGCCGGGAAGGACCGGTGGGGGAGCCCCCGCCCTGGAAACCCCGCCCTGGAAACCCCGCCGGGGAGGGCCGCCCGCCTCCCGATCGTCGTACCGTCCGCCCTCGTACGATCGTCGGCATGGCGGAGACCCTGCTCGACTACGAGACCGAAGCGGCGCACTACGACCGGACCCGGGGCGGGGTGCCCCGGGCCGGCGCCGCGGCCGAGGCCGTGCTGCGGCTCGTACCGCCCGGCGCCCGGACCCTGCTCGACCTCGCCTGCGGCACCGGCCTCGTCACCGAACGGCTCACCCGCCCCGGGCTTCGCGTCCTCGGGGCGGACGCCGCCCACGCCATGCTGCGGGTCGCCGCCGACCGGGCACCGGGCCGCGTCCTGCGCGCCGACGCCCGGCGCCTGCCGCTGCCCGACGCCGCCCTGGACGCGGTCGCCGCCGTCTGGCTGCTGCACCTCGTCCCCTTCGCGGCGGAGATCGTCGCCGAGACCGCCCGCGTCCTGCGCCCCGGCGGAGTCCTCGTCGCCACCGTCGACAAGGACGCGTGCCACGACGTCGGCAGCGACATCGACGCGGTCCTCCGCCCGCACCGCTCGGCCGAGGCCGCCTCCGACCGGGCCGACCTGGTCACCCGGTACGCCGCCGCCCACGGACTCGCCCCCGCGCCCGGCACCGGCTTCACCGGCCACGGCCAGGGCGCCACCCCGCGCGACACCGTACGGAAGCTGCGCGCGGGGTACTTCGCCTCCTGGTTCCCCGGCGACGCGTCCACCGTCGAGCGGCTCGCCGCCGCCCTCGCGGCCCTCCCGGACCAGGACCGGCGCAGGCCCGACCCCCGGTACCGGCTGGCCTGCTTCGTCCGGCAGGGCTGAGCCCCACGGCCCGCCGCCGCCCCCGGCGCGGCCGAATCCGACCGTACGGACCCGACCGTACGGACCCGACCGTCCGGACCCGACCGTACGGACCCGCCGCCGCCCGCGTTCAGGACCGCCCGCTCGCCCAGGTCGCGTCCGCGAACGCCACGAAGGAGCGCGGCTCACGGCCCAGGACCCGCTTCACCCCGTCCGTCGCCGAGGAGTTGTGACCGTCGAGGAGCGTGCCGAACAGGGCCGCGAGCCACTGCGCCTCCGGAGCCGGCAGCCCGAACCCGGTGAGTATCTCCGCGTAGTCGGCCTGGGACACCGGCTCGTAGACCACCGGTCGGCCCGAGGCGCGCCCGATCTCCGCCGCCACCTCCGCGAAGCCGATCGGACGGGGCCCCGTCAGCTCGTGCACCAGACCGGCGTGACCGTCCGTCAGCAGGGTCTCGACGACCACGTCCGCGAGGTCGTCCACATCGATGAACGGCTCCGCCGTGTCACCCGCCGGGAAGACGACCGCACCCTCCGCGACCCCCTCCGCGAGCAGCCCCTCGGAGAAGTTCTGCGCGAAGAACGCGGCCCGTACCACCGTCAGTTCCACGCCGACGGCCGCCGCGCGCAGTGCCTCCTCCGCCACGACCGCCTCCGGCTCGCCCCGGCCGGACAGCACCGTCAGCCGCCGTACGCCGTGCTCGGCGGCCAGCCGGCCGAACGTCTCCATCGCCTCGACCCCGCCCGGCGCGGCCAGATCCGGGTAGTAGGCCACGTACGCGGCGTCCGCGCCCCGCAGTGCCGGACCCCAGGTCTCGGGGGCCTCCCAGTCGAACCGGGTCGCGCCGCTCCGGGACCCGGCCCGGACGGTCGCCCCGCGCGCCGTCAGCCGCTCGGCGACCCGGCGTCCGGTCTTTCCCGTGGCACTCGTCACCAGGACGGTGACGCCCCGCTCGTCGGCGCCCTGGTCGTTCCGCGTGTCGTTCGTCGTCTTCGTCATGGGTCAAGACTCCCGCCCGGGGCGCCCGCCGCCCATGCTCGGCCGTCTCGCGCACCTGCGTATCCGTCTCACCGCCCCCCTACGCTGTGCCCCATGGACGCACTCGCCGGACTCCTCGACGGACCCCGCGCCAGGGGCGCCTTCCTGCTCCGCATGGTCATGGAGCCGCCGTGGTCGGTGCGCATCGAGGACGGCGCCCCGATCTGCGTGATGTGCGTGACCGCGGGCGAGGCCTGGGTCGTCCCCGACTCCGGGGAGGCCGTTCCGCTGCGGCCCGGGGACATCGCCGTCGTCCGGGGCCCGGCGGCGTACACGGTCGCCGACGCCCCCGACGCCCCGCCCCGCGCGGTCATCGGGCCCGACGGCGTCTGCACCACCCTCACCGGCGAGCCGCTCGCCGACAGCATGCGGCTCGGCGTCCGCACCTGGGGCAACGCCTCCGACGGCGGCACCACCGTCCTCGTCGGCACCTACCGGATGGACGGCGAGGTCGGCCGCCGGCTCCTCGACGCCCTGCCCGAGCTGATCCACCTGCCCGCGGACGCGTGGAACTGCCCCCTCATGCCGTTCCTCGGCGAGGAGATCGCCCGCGACGAACCCGGCCAGTCCGTCGTCCTCGACCGGGTTCTGGACCTGCTGCTCATCTCCGGCGTCCGCGCCTGGTTCTCCCGGCCGGGGGCCGAGGCCCCCGCCTGGTACCGGGCCATGGGCGACCCGGTCGTCGGCCGCGCCCTGCGGCTGCTCCAGGACGACCCGGCGCACCCCTGGACCGTCGCCTCGCTCGCCGCGAAGACGGGGGTGTCCCGGGCCGCGCTCGCCCGACGCTTCACGGAGCTGGTGGGGGAGCCCCCGATGGGCTACCTCACCGGCTGGCGGCTCGCGCTCGCCGCGGACCTGCTGCGCGACAGCGACGCCACGATCGAGTCCGTCGCCCGGCAGGTCGGCTACAGCGGCGCCTTCGCGCTGAGCGCCGCGTTCAAGCGGGTCAGGGGCGTCAGCCCGCAGGAACACCGCGCCGCCGGGGCGTGACCGGGCCGGGGCGAGCGGGCCGGGGTCGCGCAGGCCCCCGGCCCGGATCGAGCACACCCCGGCGCGGGCGCCCGACCGCCCCGGGTATGACGATCGGAGCAACAAAGGATCGAATTTCTTGCCGGATCGGCAACCCTTCTCGCGCTCGCGCCGGACTCGACGCACGCTGGACCCATGAGCCAGCACACCGCACCGCACCACGGCCTCGCCCACGGCGACGGGCACCGCCACCAGCACACTCCCGGCGACCCGCACGGCACCGGGGACCAGCACCGCCCCTGCTCCCACCACAGCGGAGCACCCCTCGACTGGAACGAGATCGCCCCGCTCCTGGAGCAGCAGGCGGAGACCGAGAGCCCGGCCTACGCGGACGCCGCCGCCTGGCTCGGCACCCTCGCCCCGGCGCAGGGCGTCCGCCGGGTCCTCGACGTCGGCAGCGGTCCCGGCGTCGTCACCGGTGTCCTCGCCGAGGCCTTTCCGGCGGCCGAGGCCGTCGCCGTCGACGGCTCACCGGAACTCCTGGCCCGCGCCCGGGAGCGCGCAGCGGAACGCGGACTCGGCGCCCGGGTCTCCACCCTGCACACCGAACTCCCCGCGGGCATCGCCGAGCTGGGGAAGGCCGACCTGATCTGGGCGGGCAACTCCCTGCACCACATCGGCGACCAGCGGGCCGCGCTCGTCGAGTTCGTCGGCCTGCTGAACCCCGGCGGCCTGATGGTCCTCGTCGAGGGCGGGCTGCCCGCCCGCCACCTGCCCTGGCACATCGGCTTCGGCAGGCCCGGCCTGGAGGCCCGCCTCGACGCCGCCAACGCCGACCGCTTCGCCGAGATGCGGGCCGAGACCCCCGGGCACAAGGACGAGCCGGACGACTGGCGGGCCCTGCTCGCCGACGCGGGCCTCACCCCCGCCGGCACCCGCACCTTCCTCACCGACGTCCCCGCGCCGGTGTCCCCGGTGGTGCGCGGTCTGGCCCTCGCCCACTTCGGCCGGGTCCGGGACAGCTTCGACGACCGGATCGACGCGGAGGACCGCGCGGCGCTCGACCGCCTCCTCGACCCGGCGGACGACCTGTCGCTCCACCACCGCACGGACCTGTTCTACCTGGCGGCCCGCACGGTCCACACCGCCCGCAAGGGCTGAGGACCGCGCGGACCCCGCCCGCCGCGCGCCGCCGCCCGCCGGCGGGTCAGGACACCGGCTCCAACGTCCACCACTGGAACGGGGAGTCGGTGTCCTCCCACTGCCGCACGTCCCCGCCGTCCTCCTCGGAGGCGTCGGCCACCTCCAGGAACAGACCGCTGATGAAGCTCACCAGCGCGACCGTCCCGGGCGACGCCAGATCCTGCTCGATGATCCACTCCTGCGCGCCGAAGTTGTTCGCCTTCCACTGCTGGATGGTGGCGCCGTTCTCCGTGGAGGCGTTGGCGACGTCGAGGCGCTTGCCGCTGGCGGCGTTGACCAGGTGGTAGAGCCCGCCGCCGTTCGGCACGGCGGTGATGTGCCAGTGCTGGCCGGGCGTGCCCCGCTCGGCGCCCTGCTGCACGTTGGCACCGCTGCGGCCCGACCCCTCGTAGACCTCCAGGAGCAGCCCGCTGGCCACGTTCCGCACCCGGTACAGGCCCTCCTCCACGGGCACCGGAGAACCACCACTCACCGCATCGACTCCCTCGCTCGCACCCGCGACCCGCCGTGCGCCGGCCGGCTCCACGGTCCTTTCGCCGACCCTATGCCGGGGGTACGACAACGGCGCCGGGGCCCGTAACGGACCCCGGCGCCGCGGCGCTTCCGCGCACCGGTCAGGCGGCGAACTCCGCCGGGTCCGGGCCCAGCCGGCGGTCCTCGTCGAGGGCGGCGATCGCCGACAGGTCCTCGTCGTCCAGCTCGAAGCCGAAGACGTCGATGTTCTCCCGGATGCGGGACGGGGTGACTGACTTCGGGATCACCACGTTGCCCAGCTGGAGGTGCCAGCGCAGTACGACCTGCGCCGGGGTCCGGCCGTGCTTGCGGCCGATCGCGACGATCGCCGGCACGTCCAGGAGCCCCTTGCCCGAGCCGAGCGGCGACCACGCCTCGGTCGCGATGCCGTGCCGGGCGTGCACCTCCCGCGAGGCCTGCTGGGAGAGCTGCGGGTGGAGCTCGATCTGGTTGACCGACGGCACGACCGAGGTCTCGCCGATCAGCCGCTCCAGGTGCTCCGGGAGGAAGTTCGACACGCCGATCGCCTTGGCGCGGCCCTCCCCGGCGATCTTCTCGAACGCGCGGTACGTGTCGACGTACGCGTCCTTCGAGGGGACCGGCCAGTGGATCAGGTACAGGTCGACGTAGTCGAGGCCGAGCTTGTCGAGCGAGGCGTCGAAGGCCTTCAGCGTGGAGTCGAAGCCCTGGTCGCTGTTCCACAGCTTGGTCGTGACGAACAGGTCCTCGCGGGGGACTCCGGACGCGGCGAGGGCGCGGCCCGTGCCCTCCTCGTTGCCGTAGACCGCGGCGGTGTCGATCGAGCGGTAGCCGGCCTCCAGGGCCGTGGCCACCGCCGTCTCGGCCTCGTCGTCCGGCACCTGCCAGACGCCGAAGCCCAGCTGGGGCATCCGCACGCCGTTGTTCAGGGTGACCTGGGGAACCTTGCTGTCCGTGCTCACGTGGATGGGGATCCTTGTCTTGTCGCGGGTCGTGGCTGGCTACTCCCACCTTCAATGATCCGGGAGGCTCGTGCATTCCGTACCCCGATTCGCGATCTTCAGTGACGGGTCCTCGGAGCCGTACGGCGGGCGCCCCCCGACCGAGCCGCACGGCGGACGTCGCCCCGGACCGGCCCGTACGGCGAACGGTGACCGACCGGCCCGGGCCACGGCTCAGCCGTAGAGTGCCGCGACCTCCGCCGCGTACGCCCGCTCGATCGCCTTGCGCTTCAGCTTCAGGGACGGGGTCAGCAGCCCGTGCTCCTCGCTGAACGGGTGCGCCAGGATCCGGAAGGTGCGGATGGACTCGGCCTGCGAGACGAGGGTGTTCGCCGCCACCACGCCCCGCCGGATCTCCGTCTCCAGCGACGGGTCGCGGACGAGTTCGGCGGGCGAGAGCGGCGCCCGCCCCTGCATCGCCAGCCAGTGCTCCACCGCCTCCTGGTCGACGGTCACCAGCGCGGCGATGTACGGCCGGTCGTTGCCGACGACGATGCACTGGGCGATCAGCGGATGCGCCCGCACGCGTTCCTCCAGGGCCGTCGGCGCGACGCTCTTGCCGCCCGAGGTCACCAGGATCTCCTTCTTCCGCCCGGTGATCGTCAGATAGCCGTCCTCGTCGAGCGAGCCCAGGTCCCCGGTGGCCAGCCAGCCGTCGTTGAGGACGGCGGCGGTCGCCTCGGGGGCGTTGAGGTAGCCGGAGAACACCTGGCCGCCGTGCAGCCACACCTCCCCGTCGTCCGCGATGTGCACCGTGGTCCCCGGCACCGGCTGGCCCACCGTGCCGTACCGCGTCCGCTCCGGCGGATTGGCGGTCGCGGCCGCCGAGGACTCGGTCAGGCCGTACCCCTCGAAGACCGTGACCCCGGCTCCCGCGAAGAACAGCCCCTGCCGCCGGTCCATCGCGGAACCGCCCGACATCGCGTGCCGGAGCCGGCCGCCGAGGGCCGCGCGGACCTTCGCGTACACCGTCTTCTCGAAGAACTGGTGCTGCACCCGCAGGGCCGCAGAAGGCCCCGGACCGGTGCCGAACGCCCGGTGTTCGAGGGCCTCCGCGTACGCGACCGCGACCTCCACCGCCTTGTCGAACGGACCCGTCCTCCCCTCCCGCTCGGCCTTGCGGCGCGCCGCGTTGAAGACCTTCTCGAAGACGTAGGGGACGGCCAGCACGAAACTGGGCCGGAAGGCGGCGAGGTCCGGGATCAGCTCCGCCGCCGCCATCACCGGCTGGTGCCCCAGCTTCACCCCGGTGCGCACCGCCGCCACCTCCACCATCCGGCCGAAGACGTGCGCCAGTGGCAGGAACAGCAGCGTCGACGCCTCCTCGCCCGGACGGGACCGGAACACCGACTCCCACCGGCCGACCAGCATGTCCGTCTCGAACATGAAGTTGGCGTGGGTGATCACGCAGCCCTTGGGGCGGCCCGTCGTCCCCGAGGTGTAGATGACGGTCGCCACCGTCTCCGGGGTCACCGCCCGCCGGTGCCGGTGCACGACGTCCTCGCCGATGTCCGCCCCGGCCGCCGTCAGTTCGGCCACCGCGCCCGCGTCCAGCTGCCACAGCCGCTGGAGCCGGGGCAGCCGGTCGATCACCGAGCCGATCGTCATCGCGTGGTCCTCGTGCTCCACCACACAGGCCGTGACCTCGGAGTCGTGCAGCATCCAGAAGACCTGCTCGGCGGAGGACGTCGGGTAGATCGGCACGGGCTGCGCGCCGATGGTCCACAGCGCGAAGTCGAAGAGCGTCCACTCGTACCGGGTCCGGGACATCACGGCGACCCGGTCGCCGAACCGCACCCCTTCCGCGAGCAGGCCCTTCGCCAGGCCCAGCACCTCGTCCCGGAACCGTACGGCCGTCACGTCCCGCCATGCGCCGTCCGGCCCCTTCCGGCCGAACGTCACCCGGTCCGGCTCCGCCAGGGCACGCTCGAACACGGGGTCCGCCAGACCGCCGACCTGAGGCGCCGCCTCGACGGGCGGCACGGTGAACTCGCGCACTGACCTGCTCCTCGACGGGCTCGATGGCTGGAAAAGCTCGTTGTAGCGCTCCGTACGGCGCGGGTGACGGTACCCCACCCGACTGCCCGGCGGGAGGGCCTTCACCAAGCCGGGACATTCCGTGTTCGCACAGGTCAGGATGGGTGGACGAGCCAAGTGACGGATGCCGCCGGTGCGTTACCGACCGCCCGGTACGTCGACCGGGCGGGAATCTCCACGGAATCTGTACGGACCACGCACGCCCCGCCACCCGACGCACCACCGCACCTGCACCCGGACCCGCGCCGCACGACGCCCGCGGGCGCGGCCCACGGCGGCCCGGACGCGGCTCCACGGTGGCCCTGCCGCGCCCCCACGAGCCCGGCTGCGCACCAGACCCCGCGTGTGCGCCATCACCCCGAGCCCCGCCCGCGCCGCCGCCACGTTCGCGCTCAGGCTGGAACTCGTACACGCGATCCGCCACGCCCGGCCCTGCGCCTCCAGGGCCTCCAGCGCCCGCGCCCGGGTGATCCCCGGCGGCGGATACACGATGAGCGGCACCGGACGGTCGGGATCCAGCCGCAGCCCCGGCGCCCCGATCCAGATCAGGGAGTCCTCCCAGACCAGCCGCCCCTCGCTCTCGCCGCCCCGCCGCTTGGCCAGGATCAGATCCAGCCGCCCCGCGGCGAGCCGCGCCTGCAGCGTGCCGGACAGCTCCACCGTCAGCTCCAGATCGACCTCCGGATGCTCGCGCCGGAACGACTCCAGGATCTCCGGCAGCCGGGTCGTCACGAAGTCCTCCGACGCCCCGAACCGCAGCCGGCCGCGCAGCCGCGTCCCGCCGAAGTACGCCGCCGCCCGCTCGTGCGCCTGGAGGATCGTGCCCGCGAAGCCGAGCATCGCCTCGCCGTCCTCGGTCAGCGCCACCCGGTGGGTGTCCCGGGTGAACAGCGGCCGGCCCGTCGCCTCCTCCAGGCGCCGCACGTGCTGGCTCACCGTGGACTGCCGCAGCCCGAGGCGCTCCGCGGCCCGGGTGAAGCTCAGCGTCTGGGCCACGGCGAGGAAGGTGCGCAGATGTGTGGGCTCGTACACAGGACGACCGTAGCGCCTGCCCGGCCGTTCATCACGGAACGCGATGACAGTCAGTGGCCTGTGCGGGATTCCCGATCACCGGGCCCTGGGCCAGGATGGACGGGCGCGACACCCCCGCACAGAGCAGTGGAGCCCATGAC
>NZ_RDBH01000113.1:136358-140662 GCF_008042145.1 Streptomyces sp. adm13(2018) | reverse complement strand
GTCGCCCTCCTCTTCTTCCTCTACGGGGCCCGGCTCTCCACCCGCGAGGCACTCGACGGCCTCAAGCACTGGCGCCTCCACCTCACCGTCCTCGCCTGCACCTTCCTCCTCTTCCCCCTCCTCGGCCTCGCCGCCCGCGGCCTCGTCCCCACCGTCCTCACCCCCCAGCTCTACGGCGGCCTCCTCTTCCTCTGCCTCGTCCCCTCCACCATCCAGTCCTCCATCGCCTTCACCTCGATCGCCCGGGGCAACGTCCCCGCCGCGATCTGCGCCGGCTCCTTCTCGTCCCTCGCCGGCATCGTCCTCACCCCGCTGCTCGCCGCACTCCTCCTCGGCGGCAGCGCGGGCGGCCTCTCCGCCGACGGACTCCTGAAGATCGTCCTCCAGCTCCTCGTACCGTTCCTCGCCGGACAATTCCTGCGCCGCTGGGTCGGCGGCCTCCTCGTCCGCCACAAGAAGGTCCTCGGCCTCGTCGACCGGGGCTCGATCCTCCTCGTCGTCTACACCGCGTTCAGCCAGGGCATGGTCGCCGGCATCTGGCACCTGGTGACCCCGGCCCGGCTCGGCCTCCTCCTCGCCGCCGAGGCCGTCCTGCTCGCCGCGATGCTCGCCCTGACCTGGTACGGCGCCGGACGCCTCGGCTTCGGCCGGGCCGACCGCATCGCGATCCAGTTCGCCGGCTCCAAGAAGAGCCTGGCGGCGGGACTCCCGATGGCCAGCGTCCTCTTCGGCCCGCAGGCCGCCCTCGCCGTCCTCCCCCTCATGCTCTTCCACCAGATGCAGCTGATGGTCTGCGCGGTCATCGCGAAGCGCCGCGCCCGCGACCCGGAGGAGGACCCCGGGACGGACGGGATCCCCGGGACCCCCGTGGCTCCCGCCGTAGGCCGGATCACACCCACACCGACGACGGGATGATCATCCCGGCCGCTACGGTGCTCCCATGCCCGCACTCGATTCCGGCCGCACCGCGCTCGTCCTCGTCGACCTCATGGACCGCATCGTCGCGCTGCCCCTCGCACCCCGCCCCGGCACCGACGTCCTCACCGCCGCCACCCGGCTCGCCGACACCTTCCGGGCCGCCGGCGCGCCCGTCGTCCACATCCGGGTCGAACGGCCGAACGTCGACGCCCAGCCGCCCGGCAGCGACCTCGTCGCCGGCCTCGTCCGGGACGGCGAGCCCGTCGTCGTCAAGCGCACCATCGGCGGCTTCCAGGACACCGGCCTCCACGAACTCCTCAGCGGCCTCGGCGCCACCACCCTCGTCCTCGGCGGCATCGCCACCAACCTCGGCGTCGAGTCCACCGCCCGCGCCGCCGGCGACCTCGGCTACGACCTGGTCTTCGCCGAGGACGCCATGAGCGCGCTCACCGCCGACGAACACCGCGCCTCCGTCGACCTCGACTTCCCGCGCCTCGGCACCGTCGCCCCCGTCGCGCAGATCACCCTGGACGGCCCCGCGTGACCCCGGTCCCGATACGTTACGGGGCCCGCCCCTGCTCCCTCGTCGTCTGCCGCGGCTGCTGCTGCGGCGACGCCCGCAAGAACCCCGGCACCGACCACGCCGGCCAGCTCGCCCGCCTCCGGGAGGCCGCSGCGGCCTCCGGGGGCCGCCTCGCCGTCCGGACGAGCGAGTGCCTCGGCCCCTGCGCCCAGGCCAACATCGTCGTCGTCCAGCCCTCCACCGAGGGCCGGCGGCGCGGCGGCCGGGCCGCCTGGGTCGCCTTCACCCTCGACCAGGACTCCCTCGACGACATCCTCGCCTGGACGGCCGCCGGCGGCCGTCCAGGCGAGGATGTCGTCGAGGGGTCCCAGTGTTGCCAGCGACTGATGGGTAACCGGTGACGTAAACCACCAAGATTCCCCCGTACCCCTTGGTCGACCGTGACAAGGGCCCGTGGGGGGCCCGGGCCCTTGTCACGGTCGACCAAGGGGTACGTCCCAGTGTTGCCAGCGACTGATGGGTAACCGGTGACGTAAACCACCAAGATTCCCCCGTACCCCTTGGTCGACCGTGACAAGGGCCCGTGGGGGGCCCGGGCCCTTGTCACGGTCGACCAAGGGGTACGGGGGAATCTTGGTGGTTTACGTCACCGGTTACCCATCAGTCGCTGGCAACACTGGGACATCCTGCCGGACGATCGAACCACCGAGGGGGTCCCGGGATGACGGGCACTCGCATTGCCGCGCTCGGGCACTACCAGCCCGCCAAGGTGCTCACCAACCACGACCTCGCGGAGTTGGTCGACACCGACGACGCCTGGATCACCAGCCGGGTCGGCATCCGCACCCGGCACATCGGCGGCCCCGACGAACCCGTCGACGAACTCGCCGCGCACGCGGCGGGCAAGGCCCTCGCCACCGCCGGACTCACCCCCGACGACATCGACCTCGTCCTCGTCGCGACCTCCACGGCCATCGACCGCTCGCCCAACACGGCCGCCCGCGTCGCCGCCCGCCTCGGCATGACCTCGCCCGCCACCATGGACCTCAACGTGGTCTGCGCCGGGTTCACCCACGCCCTCGCCACCGCCGACCACGCGGTACGGGCCGGCGGATCCCGCCGCGCGCTGGTGATCGGCGCCGACAAGATGAGCGCCGTGGCCGACTGGACCGACCGCACCACCTGCGTCCTCGTCGGGGACGGCGCGGGCGCCGCGATCGTCGAGGCCGTCGACGAGGAGACCCCGGGCGCCGCCCGGGGCATCGGCCCCGTCCTCTGGGGCTCGGTCCCCGAGATGGGCCACGCCGTCCGCATCGAGGGCACCCCGCCCCGCTTCGCGCAGGAGGGCCAGAGCGTCTACCGCTGGGCCACCCAGCAGCTGCCCGCCCTCGCCCGGCAGACCTGCGAGCGCTCCGGCATCACCCCCGAGGACCTCGCGGGCGTCGTCCTGCACCAGGCCAACCTGCGGATCATCGAGCCGCTCGCCGCGAAGATCGGCGCCGTCAACGCGATCGTCGCCCGCGACGTCGTCGACTCCGGCAACACCTCGGCCGCCTCCATCCCGCTGGCCCTCGCCAAGCTCGTTGAACGCGGCGAACTCGCCTCCGGCGCCCCGGTCCTCCTCTTCGGCTTCGGCGGCAACCTGTCGTACGCGGGCCAGGTCGTCCGGGTGCCGTAGGCCCCCGGGGTACGCCACCGCCGGCGGCCGGCCCCCGGGAACGCCCGGCGGCGGCATGCCCCGTTCGGCGGCCCGCCGGTGGCGGCCCGCAGGGGGCGCACCTAGCTTCGATCGCGGTGAGGGTTGTCGCATTCCGGGCACGGAATCGCTCCGTGACCGACCCTCCCGTGATCTGGAGGACCGTCATGCGTGCGATACGTGCCGCATCCGCCGCCCTGCTGAGCGCCACAGCCCTCGTGGCCACGACCGCGCCGGCCGCCTTCGCGGGCGAGGACGACCACGGGGTCACGCCGTTCGGCTTCTCCGTCAGCCCCGAGACCGTCGCCCCCGGCGGCACCGTGACGCTCACGTCCGACGGCTGCGAGGAGCCGACGGTGACCGTCACCTCCGGCGTGTTCGACACCGTGACCCTCCACGAGGGCCGCGACGGCAGCGCCACCGTGGACATCGACGCCAAGTCCGGTGCCCAGTACCAGATCACCTTCGACTGCAAGGGCGAGCGCGGCACCGCCACCCTGACCATCGCCCAGGGCAAGCCCGACGGGACCACCCCGGGGCACCAGGAGACCGTGCCGCCCGGAGCGCACAAGGGCGTGAAGGCCGGCTACGGCACCGCCGCCGCGTCCGGCGGCGAGGGCGAGGGCCTCGGCGTCACCGAGGTCGTCACCGGCGTGCTGCTCATCGTCGGTGCCCTCGGCGCGGCCGTCGTCCTGACCCGCCGCCGCGGCTCGGGCGGCGGCGCCTGACAGCCGGGACCCAGGGGGCCCGAGACGGCCCCTCCGACCCGGTGTGACGAGGTCCGGGACGGAGGGGCGCCATCACCGCCGGCGGCGCCCGCGCACGGGCGCCGCCCTCGGCGCGACGCGGACGGGACCCCGCGGACGGCACGACGACGCCGCGGACGGCGCGCCCGCGGCACGAGGAGGAGAGCGGGCGTGGGCAGCGCGAACGGCTGGAACGGCTGGGGCGGTTGGGACGGCCCGACTGGTTCGAACGGCCCGAACGGCCCGAACAGCCCGAACGGCTCGGGCGGCTGGGACGGCTCGGGCGGCTCGTACGTGGGGGGACCGTACGGCGCCGCGCGGCCCGACGGCCCGGGGCGGCGCGGTGCCTGGGGCCTCGTCGCCGTCGTCCTCCTCCTCGGCGTCCACCTCGTGCGCGGCGGCACGGACGAGCTCCGGGCCG
>NZ_RDBH01000113.1:131789-136258 GCF_008042145.1 Streptomyces sp. adm13(2018) | reverse complement strand
GCCCCGCTCCGGGTCCGGGCCCCGGCCGTCCGGATCGACGCGCCGATCACCGAGGTCGGACTCGACCCGGAGGGCTGGATCGAGCCCCCGCCGCCCGAGGAGAACCGGCTCGCCGGCTGGTTCACCGGGGCGGTCACCCCGGGGGAGCGCGGCACCGCCGTCGTCGTCGGCCACGTCGACGTCCCCGGCGGACGGGCCGTCTTCTACGACCTCGGCGCCCTCCGCCAGGGCCACCGCGTGGAGATCGCGCGCCGCGACGGCCGCACTGCCGTCTTCACCGTCTACGGCGTCGAGGTCGTCCCCAAGGAGGGCTTCCCCGCCGAGCGGGTCTACGGCGACTCCGGCGCTCCCGAGCTGCGCCTGATCACCTGCGGCGGCACGTTCACCGAGGAGAACGGCTACGCCGGCAACGTGGTGGTCTCGGCCCGCCTGTCCGAGGTCCGCTGACCCGGCGCGGGCCGATCGCCCCTTCTCCCTCTCCCCACCCCGTCTTTGTCCCCAACCGGGAAAAAGTCGTAGCGGATTCCTGCGCAACTTCTTCCCACTCCGGTACGCCGCTGCTACGTTCCCCTCGAAAGCGCGAAGACGAGCGGGTACGAGAGGGAGGGGCGCGTGAGACGCATGACGGCACGACCTGCCAACCGGCATCAGGCGCGGCTCCTCAGACTCCTGCGCGACGGAGGACCCAACTCCCGCGCCCAGCTGGGAGATCAGATCGATCTCTCCCGCTCCAAGCTCGCCGTCGAGGTCGACCGGCTCCTGGAGACCGGTCTCGTCGTCGCCGACGGCTTCGCCGCCTCCCGGGGCGGCCGCCGCTCGCACAACATCCGGCTCGCGCCCGAACTCCGCTTCCTCGGCATCGACATCGGCGCCACCTCCATCGACGTCGCCGTCACCAACGCCGAGTTGGAGGTGCTCGGGCACCTCAACCACCCGATGGACGTCCGCGAGGGCCCCGTCGCCGTCTTCGAGCAGGCCCTGTCGATGGCGGCGAAGCTGCGCTCCACCGGACTCGCCGAAGGCTTCGACGGCGCGGGCATCGGCGTCCCCGGACCCGTCCGCTTCCCCGAGGGCGTCCCCGTCGCACCGCCGATCATGCCCGGCTGGGACGGCTTCCCCGTGCGGGAGGCGCTCAGCCAGGAACTCGGCTGCCCCGTCATGGTCGACAACGACGTGAACCTCATGGCCATGGGGGAGCAGCACGCCGGTGTCGCCCGCTCCGTCGGCGACTTCCTCTGCGTCAAGATCGGCACCGGCATCGGCTGCGGCATCGTCGTCGGCGGTGAGGTCTACCGCGGGACGACGGGCAGCGCCGGCGACATCGGACACATCCAGGTCGAACCCGACGGACGGCCCTGCGCCTGCGGCAACAACGGCTGTCTGGAGGCCCACTTCAGCGGCGCCGCCCTGGCCCGCGACGCCGAGGACGCGGCACGCGGCGGCAGGTCGGAGGAGCTCGCCGTCCGGCTCGCGGCGGCCGGGCACCTCACCGCCGTCGACGTCGCCGCGGCGGCCGCCGCCGGAGACGCCACCGCACTCGCCCTCATCCGCGAGGGCGGCAACCGGGTCGGGCAGGTCATCGCCGGACTCGTCAGCTTCTTCAACCCCGGTCTGGTGGTGATCGGGGGCGGTGTCACCGGCCTCGGTCACAACCTGCTCGCCAGCGTCCGCACCCAGGTCTACCGGCAGTCCCTGCCGCTGGCCACCGGCAACCTGCCCATCGTCCTCGGCGAACTGGGCCAGACGGCCGGGGTGACGGGCGCGGCCCGCCTCATCAGCGACCACCTCTTCTCACCGGCGTAACCGCGCCCGTCACCCCGGCCGTCTGGCCCAGTTCGCCGAGGACGATGGGCAGGTTGCCGGTGGCCAGCGGCAGGGACTGCCGGTAGCCGCCGGACGGCCACCCGCACTCGCCGAGGGGATCTCCGCCATGCCCGAACACCCCCCGTCCCTCCTCACCATGTCCGGAATCACCAAGTCCTTCCCCGGCGTCCGCGCCCTCGACGGAGTCGACCTGGACGTCCTCCCCGGCGAGGTGCACTGCCTCCTCGGCCAGAACGGCGCCGGCAAGTCCACCCTCATCAAGGTCCTCGCCGGCGCCCACCAGCCCGACGAGGGCCACATCACCTGGAACGGCGAGCCCGTACGGCTCCGCTCCCCGAGCGCCGCCGTCCGCCTCGGCATCGCCACCATCTACCAGGAACTCGACCTCGTCGAAGGCCTCTCCGTCGCCGAGAACGTCCACCTCGGCCACGAACCCACCACCGCGGGCTTCGTCAGGGCCCGCGCCGCACGCGAGACCGCCTCCGCCCTCCTGCGGCGCCTCGGCCACCCGGAGATCGACCCCGCCCGCCGCGTCGGCGAACTCTCCGCCGCCCAACAGCAGATCGTCTCCATGGCCCGCGCGCTGTCCCACGAGGTCCGCCTCATCGTCATGGACGAACCGTCCGCCGCACTCGACCCCGACGAGGTCGCCAACCTCTTCCGGATCGTCGCGGACCTCACCGCCGCGGGCGTCGCCGTCGTCTACATCTCCCACCGCCTGGAGGAGATCCGCCGCATCGGCGACCGCGTCACCGTCCTCAAGGACGGCCGCGCCGTCGCCCGCGGACTACCCGCCGCGACCACCCCGACCCGCGAGGTCGTCGCCCTCATGACCGGCCGGGACGTCCCGTACGTCTTCCCCGAGCGACCCACCCGGCCGCCCACCGGCGAACCCGTCCTCCGCGTCCAGGGACTCGCCAGGAAAGGGGAGTTCGAGGCCCTCGACCTCGAACTCCGCCCCGGCGAGATCGTCGGCCTCGCCGGACTCGTCGGCTCGGGCCGCTCCGAGATCCTGGAGACCGTCTACGGCGCACGGAAACCCACCGCCGGCCGGGTCACCGTCGACGGACGGCCCCTGCGCCCCGGCAGCGTCCGCGCCGCCGTCGCCGCCGGACTCGGCCTCGCCCCCGAGGAACGCAAGGCCCAAGGCCTGCTCCTCCTCGAATCCGTCACCCGCAACGTGTCGGTCTCCTCCCTCTCCCGCTTCTCCCGGGCCGGCTGGATCGACCGCGCCGCCGAACGCGAGACCGCGAGGATCGCCACCCGCACCCTCTCGCTGCGCCCCGACCTCCCGGACGCCCCGGTCCGCACCCTCTCCGGCGGCAACCAGCAGAAGGCGGTCCTCGCCCGCTGGCTCCTGCGGGGCTGCCGCGTCCTCCTCCTCGACGAACCCACCCGCGGGGTCGACGTCGGCGCCCGCGCCGAGCTGTACGCCGTCATCCGGGGGCTCGCCGACGACGGCCTCGCCGTCCTCCTCGTCTCCAGCGAGGTCCCCGAGGTCCTCGGCCTCGCCGACCGTGTCCTGGTCCTCCGCGAAGGCCGGGTCGTCCACCGGGCACCCGCCCGCGACCTCGACGAACACCGCGTACTCGACCTCGTGATGGAAGGGAGCCCCGCGCAATGACCCTCACCACCCCGGCCAAGGCCCCACCCGGAGAGGGCCGTTGGCGCACGCTCGGCCTCCGGGCCGACGTCCGCAACCTGTCGCTGCTCGGCGTACTCGCCGCCCTCGTCGTCGTCGGCGGCCTCACCCGGCCCGCCGAGTTCCTCGCCACCTCCAACCTCCAACTCGTCCTGACCCAGGCCTCCGTGATCGGCGTCGTCACCGTCGGCATGACCTTCGTCATCACCAGCGGCGGCATCGACCTCTCCGTCGGCGCGATCGTCGCCCTCGCCTCCGTCTGGGCCACCACCCTCGCCACCCAGGAGTTCGGCTTCGCCGGCATCCTCTTCACGGCCGTCGTCGTCGGCCTCGGCTGCGGCCTCGTCAACGGCGTCCTCGTCGCCTACGGCGGCATGGTCCCCTTCATCGCCACCCTCGCCATGCTGGCCTCGGCCCGCGGCCTCGCCCTCCAGATCACCGACGGCAAGACGCAGATCGTCACCGTCCCCTCCGTCCTCGACCTCGGCCTCCCCGACGCCTACGTCCTCGGGATCCCGCCCCTCGTCCTCGTCTTCGCGGCCGTCACCGCCGCCGGATGGCTGCTCCTCAACCGCACCACCTTCGGCCGCCGCACCCTCGCCGTCGGCGGCAACCCCGAGGCCGCCCGCCTCGCCGGCATCGACGTACGCCGCCAGCGCCTCTACCTCTACCTGCTCTCCGGACTGTGCTGCGGCATCGCCGCCTTCCTGCTCGTCGTCCTCGCCGGCTCCGGGCAGAACACCAACGGCAACCTGTACGAACTCGACGCCATCGCCGCCGCGATCATCGGCGGCACCCTCCTCAGCGGCGGCCGCGGCACCATCGTCGGCTCCGTCCTCGGCGTCCTCGTCTTCACGACGATCACCAACATCTTCGCCCTCAACAACCTGCAGAGCGACGTCCAGCAGATCGCCAAGGGCGCSATCATCGTCGCCGCCGTCCTGCTCCAGCGCCGTACCGTCCGCGACGGAACCTGACCGGCCTTCCGGCGCCCCCCCGCACC
>NZ_RDBH01000113.1:125917-131689 GCF_008042145.1 Streptomyces sp. adm13(2018) | reverse complement strand
GGATCCACCGCCATGCCCGAAACCAGCCGCAGACACCTCCTCCTCGGCGGCGCGGCCGTCTCCGCCGGAGCCCTGCTCACCGCCTGCACCAGCAACGAGCCCAAGAACAGCGGCGGCGCACCCGCCGGAAGCGCCGCGCCCGCCGCCGACGACAAGCCGGGTAAGCCCGTCACCATCGGCTTCGCCGGCCCGCAGGCCGACCACGGCTGGCTCAACGCCATCAACGACAACGCCGAACGACGCGCGAAGAAGTACTCCGACGTCACCCTGGAGATCACCGAGGGCTCCAACGACACCGCCACCCAGATCGGCCAGGTCCAGACCCTCATCAACAAGAAGGTCGACGTCCTCGTCATCCTCCCCGCCGACGGCAAGGCCCTCACCCAGATCGGCCTCCAGGCCATGAAGGCCGGCATCCCCGTCATCAACCTCGACCGGATCTTCGCCTCCCCGCAGGCCTACCGCTGCTGGATCGGCGGCGACAACTACGGCATGGGCCTCAACGCCGGCAACTTCATCGGCGAACGACTCAAGGACAAGCCGAACGCCACCGTCGTCGAACTCGCCGGCATGGACAGCCTCGAACTCACCAAGCAGCGCACCCAGGGCTTCGACGACGCCCTCAAGAACTACCCGAACATCCGCAAGGTCGCCCGCCAGGCCGCCGACTTCACCGTCGAGTCCGGACAGGCCAAGATGGCGCAACTCCTCCAGGCCCAGCCGAAGTTCGACGCCCTGTGGAACCACGACGACGACCAGGGCGTCGGCGCCCTCCGGGCCGTCGCCCAGGCCGGCCGCAAGGACTTCCTCATGGTCGGCGGCGCCGGAGCCAAGGCCGCCATGGACGCCATCAAAGCCGACACCGGCGTCCTCAAGGCCACCGTCCTCTACCCGCCCACCATGGCCGCCTCCGCGATCGACCTCGCCCGGGCACTCGGCCAGAAGAAGGGCGTCGGCGGCATGTCCGAACTGGAGATCCCCGCCTCGATCACCCTCTACTCGGCCGTCGTCACCAAGGAGAACGTCGACGAGTACCTGCCCACCGGCTTCAGCTGACCGACCCGGCCGCCCCGGGCGCCGGTCCGCACCCGGGCCGCCCGCACCGCGGACGCCCGGCCGGACCGGCACCCCGGCGGCCCGACCGCCCCCGAGGGCAGCAACTCGCCGCACCACGAAACGGAGGAACCGTATGGAACAGACGGAGAGCGAGGCAGCACCGCCGACGCTCGGCATCGGCATGGTCGGCTACGCGTTCATGGGAGCCGCCCACTCACAGGGCTGGCGCACCGCGGGCCGGGTCTTCGACCTCCCGCTGCGCCCCGTCCTCGCCGCCGTCGCCGGCCGCGACGCCACCGCCGTCCGGACCGCCGCCCGACGGCACGGCTGGGCCGCCGCCGAAACGGACTGGCGCGCCCTGATCGCCCGCGACGACGTCCAGCTCGTCGACGTCTGCACCCCCGGCGACAGCCATGCGGAGATCGCGGTCGCCGCCCTGGAGGCCGGCAAACACGTGCTGTGCGAGAAGCCGCTCGCCAACTCGGTCGCCGAGGCCGAGACCATGGCGGCCGCCGCCGAAGCCGCCGCGGCCCGCGGTCAGATCGCCATGGTCGGCTTCAACTACCGCCGGGTGCCCGCCCTTTCGTACGCCCGACAGCTCGTGGCCGACGGCCGCCTCGGCGCCCTGCGGCACCTGCGCGTCACCTACCTCCAGGACTGGCTCGTCGATCCGGCCTTCCCGCTCACCTGGCGGCTGGAACGCGAACACGCGGGCTCCGGCGCGCTGGGGGACCTCGGGGCGCACGCCGTCGACCTCGCCCAGTACCTGGCGGGCGAGCAGCTCGTCGGCGTGTCGGCCCTCACCGAGACCTTCGTCCGCAAGCGCCCGCTGCTCACGGGGGTGGCCGCGGGCGGGCTCGCCGGGGGAGCGGGATCGGAGGCGTACGGGCAGGTCACCGTCGACGACGCGGCCCTGTTCACCGGGCGGCTCGCCTCCGGGGCGCTCGCCTCCTTCGAGGCCACCCGGATGGCCGCGGGCCGCAAGAACGCCCTGCGGCTCGAGCTCAACGGGGAGCGCGGCTCGCTCGCCTTCGACCTGGAGCGGCTCAACGAACTGTCCTTCCACGACCACACCGAGCCGGCGGTGTCGGCGGGCTTCCGCCGCATCCTGGTGACCGAACCGGACCATCCGTACCTGGAGGGCTGGTGGCCGCCCGGGCACGCGCTGGGCTACGAGCACACCTTCGCGCACCAGGCCCGCGACCTGGTCCACGCCGTCGCGAGCGGCATCGCCCCGGCGCCTTCCTTCGCCGACGGCCTCCAGGTCCAGCGGGTCCTGGCCGCGGTGGAGGAGAGCGCCCGGAACAACGCGGTCTACACCCCGGTCGGCATCCCGGTCCACACGACCCCCCGGGGAACCGCCGCCCTGTCCGACGGCAAGCCCGCCGACCCGTCCGGCGGGCGTCCCTATCCGAACGGCGGCCATCCCGCCGACCTGTCCGGCGGGCGTCCCGCCGATCCGTCCCTGCCGAGCTAGGAGGCGCCCGACCGTGCCACGACCCTTCACGCTCTTCACCGGTCAGTGGGCCGACCTTCCCCTGGAGGAGGTCTGCCGGCTCGCCCGCGACTTCGGATACGACGGCCTCGAACTCGCCTGCTGGGGCGACCACTTCGAGGTCGACAAGGCCCTCGCCGACCCCGCGTACCTCAAGGGCAGGCGGGAACTGCTCGACGCGTACGGACTGAAGTGCTGGGCGATCTCCAACCACCTGGTGGGTCAGGCGGTGTGCGACCACCCGATCGACGAGCGCCACCAGGCGATCGTGCCCGCCCGGATCTGGGGCGACGGCGACGCCGAGGGGGTACGCCGACGGGCCGCCCGCGAGCTCGCCGACACCGCCCGGGCGGCGGCCGCGCTCGGCGTCGACACCGTCATCGGCTTCACCGGCTCCTCCATCTGGCATCTGGTGGCGATGTTCCCACCGGTCCCCGAGCGCATGGTCGAGCGCGGCTTCGAGGACTTCGCCGAGCGGTGGAACCCGATCCTCGACGTCTTCGACGCCGAGGGCGTCCGCTTCGCCCACGAGGTCCACCCCAGCGAGATCGCCTACGACTACTGGACCACCCAGCGGGCCCTGGACGCCGTCGACCGGCGCCCGGCCTTCGGGCTGAACTTCGACCCCAGCCACTTCGTGTGGCAGGACCTCGACCCCGTCGGCTTCCTGTGGGACTTCCGCGACCGGATCTACCACGTGGACTGCAAGGAGGCCCGCAGGCGGCTCGACGGCCGCAACGGCCGGCTCGGCTCCCACCTGCCCTGGGGCGATCCGCGGCGCGGCTGGGACTTCGTCTCCGCGGGCCACGGCGACGTGCCCTGGGAGGACGTCTTCCGGATGCTCCGGTCCATCGGCTACGCGGGACCCGTGTCCGTGGAGTGGGAGGACGCCGGGATGGACCGGCTGACCGGCGCCCCCGAGGCACTGTCCTTCCTGAAGCGGTACGACTTCGACCCTCCGGCGACCTCCTTCGACGCCGCCTTCGGGAGCGCCGACTGAGGTGAACGCGCAGGTCCGCGCCCGGCGGCGAGGTGCCGCCGGGCCGGTCCGCGCTGCCCGCGCGCGCCTTTGTCCTCTCGCGGGGAGAAGTTCGGCCGCACCGCCGCACAAGGGCTTTCCGTGGTGGACGAACCCGGCTACGGTCCCTGATGTGTACATGACGTAACGCGAGATGGCGTAACAGCGTGATGAGACCAGCGTGACGGCGCACGCCGGTCCCCGGACCACCCGCACGCCCGGCCCGACTCCGGAGGACACCCGTGCACGCCAGTGGAACACCTACGAGATCCGCGTCCAGGGCGAACGCCTCCAGGTCTTCCTCAACGGCACCAAGATCAACGACTTCACCCACACCGACCCCGCCCGCAGCCTCACCAGCGGCCACATCGGCATCCAGACCCACGGAGCCACGGACAAGGCCGCCTTCCGCGACATCCGGCTGAGGGAACTCCCCTCCTGACGACCCGGCCGTCGCGGCGGACCTGACCCGACCCTCACCGGCCTCCGCGGCACACCGCCGCGGAAGCCCACCCGACGACGGTGGGCGGGGCGGCGCCGTACCCCCCGCCCACCGGGAGGCCGCCGACCGCGAGATCCGCCCCGGCGGCCCCGCCCCAGGCGACACCCGCACCACCGAGGAAGGAGGCCGCCGACCGCGAGATCCGCCCCGGCGGCCCCGCCCCAGGCGACACCCGCACCACCGAGGAACTCGTCACCGCCTTCACCCACGACCTGACGGACTTTCGTCGGCGCTGTGGCCTGAACCGTGTCGTGGTCGTCAATGTGGCCTCCACGGAGCCGGCGTCGGGGGGCGTCGGGCTCCCACCCAGCACCCTGTACGCGGCCGCCGCCCTCCGCGCGGGGTGCCCGTACGTCAACTTCACCCCGTCCACCGGACTGCGCCACCCCGCCCTCGCGGCCCCGCTCGCCGCCGGCGGACTGCCCCACGCGGGCCGGGACGGCAAGACCGGCCAGACCCTGCTCCGCGCCGTACTGGCCCCGATGTTCCACCAGCGCGCCCTGACCGTACGCGCCTGGTCCGGCAGCAACCTCCTCGGCGGCGGCGACGGAGCCGCCCTCGCCGACCCGGCCGCGGCCGCGGCCAAGAACGCCGGCAAGGAACGCGTCCTCACCGACACGCTCGGCCCCGGCGTCGAGGGCCAGGTCCACATCGACGACGTCCCCGCCCTGGGGGAGTGGAAGACCGCCTGGGACCACATCGCCTTCGACGGCTTCCTCGGCACCCGCATGATCCTCCAGACCCTCTGGCAGGGCTGCGACTCCGCCCTCGCCGCCCCCCTCGTCCTCGACCTCGCCCGCCTCACGGCCCGCGCCCACGAGAAGGGCCTCACCGGCCCCCTGGAGGACCTCGCCTTCTACTTCAAGGACCCCGAAGGCACCCCACCGGCCTCCCTGTCGGCCCAGTACGCCCGCCTCCTGACCTTCGGCCACTCCCTGAGCGACCACCCGGAACCGGGGGAGAGGCCCACAGGCACGGGCATGGACGCGGGTACGGGTACGGACACGAGGACGGGCACGGGTACGGCCACGGGTACGGCCCGATGACCGGGCGCCGGAACGGCCGGGGGCGGGCCTGGGCGGAACTCCTCCGCGTGTCGGCGCTGTTCTCGGTGCCCGGCGACGCCCTGGTGGGCGCGGCCGCGGCCGGGGCCCGCCCCGGCCGGGGCACGCTCTGCGCCCTCGGCGCCTCGCTCTGTCTCTACGAGGCGGGCATGGCCCTCAACGACTGGGCCGACCGCGCCGAGGACGCCGTCGAACGCCCCCACCGTCCGCTCCCCTCGGGCCGCATCGCCCCCGGCGCCGCGCTCGCCGCCTCGGCGGCCCTCACGGCCGCGGGTCTGGCACTGGCCTCCCGCGCCGGCCGCCCGGCCCTCGCGGTGGCCACCGCCCTCGCCGGCACGGTCTGGGCCTACGACCTCGGCCTGAAACGCACACCGGCGGGCCCCGGAGCCATGGCCACGGCCCGTGCCCTCGACCTCCTCCTGGGAGCCACGGCCTCGACCCGGGGGAGAGGAAGCACTCGCGCCGCCCTCGACGCTCTCCCGTCCGCCGCCCTCCTCGGGGCGCACACCTACGCCGTCACCGCCGTCTCCCGCCACGAGACCCGGGGCGGCTCGACCCGCACCCCGCTCGCCGCGCTGGCCGTCACCCTGGCGGTGGCCGCCGCGAGGGCCGGGCGGCCGGCGCGGGAGGCCAGTGC
>NZ_RDBH01000113.1:88117-125817 GCF_008042145.1 Streptomyces sp. adm13(2018) | reverse complement strand
TCCCACCTCACCCCCCACGCCTGGCGGCACGCCCTCCTCAAGTGCCTCTTCACCGAGGTCCCCGTCACCGCCGTCGCCGCCCTCGCCGAACGCGCCGCCGGCGACGACGAACTCGCCCGGATGCTCGCCGACCACGCCGCCGAACGGACCGCGGCCGGCCGCGACGTCCCCGCCGACCTCACCCGCGTCCTCGCCCTCACCGCCCCCACCGAGGAGTCCTGATGCGCATCTTCGACCCCCACATCCACATGACCTCGCGCACCACGGACGACTACCGGGCGATGTACGACGCCGGGGTCCGTGCCCTCGTCGAGCCGTCGTTCTGGCTCGGCCAGCCGCGCACCTCGCCCGCGTCCTTCCACGACTACTTCGACTCCCTCCTCGGCTGGGAGCCCTTCCGCGCCGCCCAGCACGGCATCGCCCACCACTGCGCCCTCGCCCTCAACCCGAAGGAGGCCAACGACCCCCGCTGCCTCCCCGTCCTCGACGACCTGCCCCGTTATCTCGCCAAGGACGGTGTCGTCGCCGTCGGCGAGATCGGCTACGACTCCCTGACACCCGCCGAGGACACCGCGCTCGCCACCCAGCTCCAGCTCGCCGCCGACCACGGCCTCCCGGCCCTCGTGCACACCCCGCACCGCGACAAGCTCACCGGGCTGCGCCGCACCGTCGACGTCGTGCGCGAGTCCGCGCTCGCCCCGGACCGCGTCCTCCTCGACCACCTCAACGAGACCACCGTCAAGGAGGCCGCGGACAGCGGCGCCTGGCTCGGCTTCTCCGTCTACCCCGACACCAAGATGGACGAGGACCGGACGGTCGCGATCCTCAAGGAGTACGGAACCGACCGGGTCCTGGTGAACTCCGCCGCCGACTGGGGCCGCAGCGACCCCCTCAAGACCCGCGCCGTCGCCCGCGTCATGCTTCGGTCCGGCTTCACCCACGACGACGTCGACCAGGTCCTCTGGCGCAACCCCGTCGCCTTCTACGGACTCAGCGGACGCCTCCACCTCGACGTCCCCACCCCGCCGGACCTCCACGAGGGCAACTCCGTACTCCGCGGCGGGGAATGAGGCGCCGCCATGCGGTTCCGGCACCCCGACGGCTCCACCGTCCACCTCGCCTACTGCACCAACGTCCACCCCGCCGAGACCCTCGACGGCGTCCTCGCCCAGCTCCGCGACCACTGCGAGCCCGTCCGCCGCAGGCTCGGCCGCGACCGCCTCGGCATCGGCCTCTGGCTCGCCCGGGACGCCGCCCGCTCCCTGACCACCGACCCGGCCTCGCTCCGCGCCCTCCGGGCCGAACTCGACCGCCGGGGCCTGGAAGTGGTCACCCTGAACGGCTTCCCGTACGAGGGGTTCGGCGCCGACGAGGTCAAGTACCGCGTCTACCGGCCCGACTGGACCCACCCCGACCGCCTCGCGCACACCACCGACCTCGCCCGCCTCCTCGCCGCACTCCTCCCCGAGGACGTCACCGAGGGGTCCGTCTCCACCCTGCCCCTCGCCTGGCGCACCCCCTTCGACGCCGAGGCCGCCGCCACCGCCCGCGCCGCCCTGACGACCCTCGCCGGACGCCTCGACGCCCTGGAGGAGCTCACCGGCCGGAGCATCCGCATCGGCCTCGAACCCGAGCCCGGCTGCATCGTCGAGACCGTCGCCGACGCCGTCGCCGCCCTCACCACGGCCGCGGCCGCGAACCCCCACTCCAGCCCCGCCACAAGACCCACGACCTCCTGGTCCTCGACGTCGTCGGTCTCACCCCGCGGCTCCTGCCGCACATGCCGCACCTGGCCGCCCTCGCCCGCAGCGGCTCGCACGCCCCGCTCTCCACCGTGCTGCCCGCCGTCACCTGCGCCGCGCAGACCACCTTCCTCACCGGCACCCTCCCCGCGGAGCACGGCATCGTCGGCAACGGCTGGTACTTCCGGGACCTCGGCGACGTCCTGCTGTGGCGCCAGCACAACGGCCTGGTCTCCGGCGACCGCCTCTGGGACGCGGCCCGCCGCAGCCACCCCGGCTACACCGTCGCCAACATCTGCTGGTGGTACGCGATGGGCGCCGACACCGACATCACCGTCACCCCCCGCCCCGTCTACTACGCCGACGGACGCAAGGAACCCGACTGCTACACCCGGCCCCCGGCCCTGCACGACGAACTCACCGAGAAGTTCGGCACCTTCCCCCTCTTCCACTTCTGGGGCCCCGGCGCCGACCTCGTCTCCAGCCGCTGGATCGTCGACGCCACCCGCCACATCCTCCGCACCCGCCGCCCCGACCTCGCCCTCTGCTACGTCCCGCACCTGGACTACGACCTCCAGCGCTACGGCCCCGACGACCCCCGCTCCTTCCGGGCCGCGGCCGCGCTCGACACCGTCCTCGCCCCGCTCCTCGCGGAGGCGCGCGCCGAGGGCCGCACGGTCGTGGTGCTCTCCGAGTACGGCATCACCCGGGTCGAGCGGCCGGTCGACATCAACCGGGCCCTGCGGCGCGCCGGACTCCTGGAGGTCCACACCCAGGACGGCATGGAGTACCTGGACCCGATGGCGTCCCGGGCGTTCGCCGTCGCCGACCACCAGATCGCCCACGTCTACGTCAGGCGGCCGACCGACCTGCCTGCCGTCCGGGAGGCCCTCGACGGGCTGGCCGGTCTGGAACGGCTCCTCGACGACGTCGGCAAGAAGGAGCACGGCCTCGACCACCCGCGCTCGGGCGAGCTGGTCGCCGTGGCCGAACCCGACGCCTGGTTCACGTACTACTACTGGCTCGACGACGCCCGCGCCCCCGACTTCGCGCAGCTGGTCGAGATCCACCGCAAACCCGGCTACGACCCCGCGGAACTCCTCATGGACCCGCTCGATCCCTATGTGCGGATCAAGGCGGCCCGGGAGATCGCCCGCAAGAAGCTCGGTATGCGGTACCGGCTCGCGGTCGTCCCGCTCGATCCCTCACCGCTCCGCGGCAGCCACGGCCGCCTCCCCGCGAACGAGGACGAAGGTCCGCTCATCCTGTGTTCCACCCCCCGCGCCCTGGGCGGCCGCGTCGCGGCCACCGATGTGAAGAAGCTGCTGCTCGGTCTCGCCGGGATCGCCGAGACCCCGAGCTGAACCCGTACAGCCGACCGGATCGGTCCGCCTGCCCCGGCCCCCCCCCGAACTCCTCGGGGCGTCCCGGCCGGACGTCCCCGGTCGCATCCAGTGAAGCAGTCCGTTCCGACAGCCAAGGAGTTATCCACAGATGAGTCTCCCCCGCCGCAACCAGGGCCCCGACGACCCAGAGCTCGTCCGGCGGCTCAGCCGCCGGAACATGCTGGGCGTCGCCGCCGGCGCGACCGCCGCCGCGCTCCTCGGGGCAGCGACCCCCGCGGCCGCTGCCCCCGCCTTGCCGGAAGGCGGCCACGGGCACGGCCACGGCCGTCCCGTCCTGCCGCCCGGCCGCCTGGGCATCCAGCTCTACTCCCTGCGCGACAAGGTCTCGACCCTCGGCTTCGCCGCCGTCTTCGCCGAACTCCGAAAGTACGGCTACGACGAGGTCGAGTACGCCGGCTACACCCAGGGTTCCGCCGGCCCCATCAGCCTCTCCCAGCTCAAGCGCCTCACCCGCGACCACGGGCTGCGCCCGATCGGCAGCCACGTCGGCTACTACGCGAGCGATCCCGCCGCGTACACGTTCGCGCAGAACCTCGACCGCGTCCTCGACGACGCGGCGGCCCTCGGCCTGCCGCACATCGGCACCGCCTCCGGACCCTGGCGCTACGGCTCCACCGTCGACGGGTGGAAGCGGTGCGCCGAGGAGTTCAACCGGTACGGCGCGGCGGCGAGGAAGCGGGGCATGAAGTTCTACCAGCACAACCACTCGGAGGAGTTCTCCTTCGCGAGCGACCGGCCGGACGTGCGCCTCTACGACGTGCTCCTCGCCGAGACCGACCCCGACCTGGTGCACCTGGAGATGGACATCTTCTGGGCGTACGTCGGCCAGTACCGCTACTCGGTCCGCCCGGACGGGACGCCGGCTCCGTTCGACCCGCTCGACTACGTCCTCGACCAGCCCGACCGCTATCCGCTGTTCCACGTGAAGGACGGCGACCGGGACGACACGGCCGTTCCCTACGGCTACCGGATGACGGACGTGGGCGACGGGGACATCGACTACCGGCGCTTCATCTCGGCCGTCAACCGCACCCGCCACGGCCGGCACGCGCACCACTGGCAGGCCGAGCACGACAACCCCGTCGACTCGCTCGCCTTCGCCCGCAAGTCCAGCGCCCACCTGCACGCGCTGCGCGAGAGGCGCCGCTGACCCGCTCGCCGGTCCCGGACTCCGCACTCCCCGTGAGCGGACGGCGGCGCCCCGTGCGCACGGCGGAGGGATCCGCGACCGCGGGGCGGCTCCACCCCACTGACCACGGAAAACGCTGGTGAAAGGCGCCGGGAACCCCTGGTAGAGTTACCTCTGTCGCCGCGGGGAGAACCCGCAGCGACAGGCACCTTGTCCGGGTGGCGGAATGGCAGACGCGCTAGCTTGAGGTGCTAGTGCCCTTTATCGGGCGTGGGGGTTCAAGTCCCCCCTCGGACACCAGCGGAAGTGCCGGTCGATCTCGTATCGACCGGCATTTCGCGTTCTAGGGGCCGCGGCGGACCGGGGAGACGAGCGCCGGCCCCGCCGTCCGCTACCTCTTGCGGGCCACGACGAGGCGGCAGCGCGGGCTGCCGTCCTCACGGCTGCCCAGAGCGGTCACGGGAGCGAGCCCGACCTCGAAGCCCGCGTCCTCCAGGCGCCGCCGGACGTCGTCGAGCCGGAAGGTCCGGTAGTACATGACGAAGGGCGGGCGCCAGAGTGCGTTGCGGACCCGCATCGTGGCGTCGAAGCCCCACAGCGTCCAGTAGAGGCGGGAGCCGACCCGGGGCGGCGCTCCGACGGGAAAGGCGAACGTGCCGCCCGGCCGCAGGGAGGCGTGGACCTGGGAGAACAGGGTGCGCTGCTCACCCGGCAGGAAGTGGCCGAAGGCGCCGAAGCTGACGGCGAGGTCGAAGACCGGCCCGAAGGGCAGGGCCAGGACGTCGGCGCGGACCAGACCGGCCGTGGGGTGGGCCTCGCGGGCCCGCGTCAGCATGCCCGTACTGAAGTCGACGCCGGTGACCCGTCCCGCGCACACCGCGCGCAGGACGCCGAGCCCGGCGCCGGTGCCGGTGCAGACGTCGAGGCCGGAGTCGAAGGGGCCGAGGGTCTCCAGGGTGTCGGAGGCCGCGGCGAGGAGGCGGTCGGAGGTGCGGAACGGGGTCGCGTCGAACTTGTCCGCGAGCAGGTCGTAGCCGTGCTCGACGGAGGAGAGGGCCTGGGCGGTCAGCTCGCGGAGGCTGGGACCCTGCGGGGTGAACATGCCTCCGACCCTATGCGCTCGGGAGCCGCCCGGGGCGGGGATCGCCCGAGCCCGGGACGCCGTCGGCCGGCAGCGGGGAGGGGCGGACCCTGCCCGGCCCCATGGTCCCCGGGTGGGTCAGAGCGCGCTGCTCACCGGCGGGCCGGCCCAGGAGGGGGCGATGCCCGTCAGCTGGCAGACCAGCAGGTAGAGCGGGATGGGCGGGGTGTAGGGCGAGGTGCCGTCGGGGTGGTGGATGAGACGCGGGCGGCGGTCCGGGATCTCGGCGCCGGCCGCGTAGCAGGCGGGCAGGGGCCAGCGGACGTCCTGGTCGGAGCCGGCCGGGACCAGCCACCACCACCAGTCGGTGTCCGCGTAGACGCAGCCCTTGGCGGGGAGCCGGGAGAGGATCTTGAAGCCGAAGCGGGCGGGGACGCCGACGGCGTCGCAGCCGAGGCCGGTGTGGAGGCCGACGGGGACGGCGAGGCGGGTCGCCGCCAGTCCGCGGGGGCGGGCGGCGCCGCGGAGCTCGTGGACACGGCGGGGGTCCGGCAGGCGCTCGCCGGTGAGGAGCCGGGGGGTCCCGGGGAGCAGCGGGATCATGCGGGTGGCCCTGGACCTCAGCACGTTTCCCCCATGCCGTGGGCCAGCTCGGCCCAGACGACCTGGGCGGTGCCGTGTCCGGTGCGGTCGGCGCCCCAGGCGGTGCAGAGCGCGTCGACGATGAGGAGACCACGGCCGCGCTCGTCCTCGCCGCAGTCGCGTATCCGGGGGTCGGCGGGACCGCCCTCGTCGCGCACGGATATCCGGAGGGTGTCCTCGCCCTCACGGAGCTCGCATATGAAGCGGCCGCTCGCGGTGTGCACCACGGCGTTGGTGACGAGCTCGGAGACGATCAGCGACACCGTGTCGCGGATGTCGGGGCCGCAGCCCCAGATGATGAGGCGTTCCTCCGCGAGCCTGCGGGCGCGTGCGACCGAGGACGTGAGGGCGGGGAGCTCGAAGGCGAAGCGGCGGACGCCATCGGTATCGGTCTGGGGCTGCGGGCGCGGGGCCATGACTCGGGGACTCATGAGACCTGAAGGCTGCGCGTTACCAGAAGCCACGACCGGTTCCTCACAACAGTGGGCAGGAGTGCCGTACGAAGCTGTCGCCGTGGCGCGGGGGCGCACGGCGGCAGCGTGTACTGGTTCACATCGGAACACTGTCCTCCTGAGTCGGACACTTGGCAAGTGGCACTCTGGAAATTGCAGAGTGCCGTGTTCTCTCTGGCCCGGCTTCGTGACACACTCGTCGAAACAGTGCGTCGGGGAGGTCTGAGAGTGAGCGAGCCGCGGTCCGCACCGACGGTGGGACAGGTCGTTCTCGGCAGGCGCCTGCAGGATCTGCGGGAGCGGGCCGGCCTGAAGAGGGAAGAGGCCGCGAAGGTCCTCCGGGTGGCCCCCGCCACCGTACGGCGGATGGAGACCGCCGAAGTCGCACTGAAGATCCCGTACGTGCAGCTCCTCCTGAGGGAGTACGGGATCACGGACTCCGAGGCGGAGGGCTTCATCGCCCTCGCGGAGGAGGCCAATCTCCCCGGCTGGTGGCAGCGGTTCCACGACGTGCTGCCGGGCTGGTTCTCCATGTACGTGAGCCTGGAGGGGGCCGCCAGCCTCATCCGGGCGTACGAGCCCCAGTTCGTCCCCGGTCTCCTCCAGACCGAGGACTACGCCCGCGCCATTCTGCGCAGCGGGGCGGTCGGTGGCGGCAGCGATGCCGCCAAGGACGAGGACACCGAGCGGCATGTAGCCCTGCGGATGGAGCGCCAGTCCCTGCTGAGCAGGGAGGATGCCCCGAAGTTCTGGGTGATCATGGACGAGACGGTGTTCCGCCGACCGGTCGGCGCCGGGCCCGAAGTGATGCGCGACCAGCTCGACCGGCTGCTCGAAGCGTCGGAGCTGCCGAACGTCACCCTGCAGATCGCGGAGTTCGCGTCCGGCCACCACCCCGGCACCTACGGACCGTTCGTCCTCTTCCGCTTCGCCATGCCCGAACTCCCGGACATGGTCTACAGCGAGTACCTGACCGGCGCCGTCTATCTCGACGCGCGCCCCGAGGTGGCATCCCACCTGGAGGTCATGGACCGCATGGCGGCTCAGGCCGCGACTGCACAACGCACGAAGGAGGTTCTCCGGAATCTCCGCAAGGAGCTGTGAATGGATCGCATATACAACGGCATGCCCGCCGCTGAGCTAGGTGTCGAGGGCTGGCACAAGCCATGGAGCGGCGGGAACGGGGGCAACTGCGTGGAGGCCATGAAGCTGGCCGACGGCAGAGTCGCCGTGCGACAGTCCGCAGACCCTGAAGGACCAGCGCTCATCTACACCCACGGGGAGATCGCGGCATTCATCCAGGGGGCGAAATCCGGTCAGGCTGACTTTCTCCTCACCTGACCTCTTCCGCACCACCCCTACCGTCGCGTAACTCTTGCTGTAGTGCCACTCGTTCATCCCGACCAGGAGAGCCGATGACCCAGGACCCCGCGTCCCCGCGGAGTGAGATACGGATCGACACCAGCACGCCGCACCCCGCGCGGATGTACGACTGGTTCCTGGGCGGCAAGGACAACTACCCGGTCGACGAGGCGATGGCACGCCAGCTGCTCACCGTCGACGCCCGGGGCCGGGACATGGCCCGCGTCAACCGGGCCTTCATGCACCGCGCCATCCGCTGGCTCAGCGCCCACGGCGTCCGCCAGTACCTGGACATCGGTACGGGCATCCCGACCGAGCCCAACCTGCACCAGATCGCGCAGGGGGCCGCCCCGGACTCCCGCATCGTCTACTGCGACTACGACCCCATCGTGCTCGCGCACGCGGCCGCCCTGCTGCGCTCGACCCCGGAGGGGGCCACCGAGTACATCCAGGCGGACGCCCGCGAGCCCGAGGTCATCCTCGAAAGGGCCGGAAAGGTCCTTGACTTCGATCAGCCGATCGCGCTGTCGATGCTCGCCCTGCTGCACTTCGTGGGCGACGAGGACAACGCGTACGACCTGGTCCGCAAGCTCGTGGACCAGCTCGCGCCGGGCAGCTACCTGGTCCTCTCCCACGTCACCGGGGACTTCAACCCCGAGGGCGCGGCGGAGGCGGCCGCGATGTACAAGGCGCGGGGGCTGACCCTGCGGCCCCGGTCGCGGGACGAACTGGCCGCGTTCTTCGACGGCCTGGAGTTCGTCGAGCCGGGCGTCTCGCTCACCGCCGAGTGGCACCCGGAGCTGGGCGAGCCGGTCCCGGTGCCGGGTGACGAGCCCATCCCGGGCTGGGCCGCGGTCGCCCGCAAGCCCTGACCGTTCCACGACGGGTGAGGCCCCGCCGACCGAGTGTCGGCGGGGCCTCACCCGTGTTCCGCGTCCGCCGGGCGCGTCACGGCTCCACCAGCGTCACGGCTCCACCAGCGTCACCAGGAACTCGCGCGGGCGGCCGATGTTGCCCGCCGCGTCGATCGTGCGGTACTCGATCCGGTGGGTGCCGTAGTCGGGCGTCGCGTCGTCCCAGGGCACCGCGCGGCTCCGGCCCAGCTTCCCGTACACGAGGTCGTCGATGACCGTGCCGCCGGGCGTGAAGCGGAACGGCGCGTCCGCGTCCGTCGGCCAGCCGTAGTACGTGTACCAGCCGTCGCCGTCCACCCGGAACTGGCTGACCACCGCGCCCTCCTGGTCGTCCCGCGCGGTCAGCCGCATCGTGAACGGCCCGTCGTACACGTACTCCACGGGCCGTCCGTGCCGCCCCACCGTGCGCAGCGGCGCGGAGAGCGCGTACGAGACCGCGGCCGGCCGGGCGTCGACGGTCCAGGTCAACTCCTCGTCCGTGCCCGCGATACGGGCGGTCAGGGTGTGGGTTCCCGTGCGCGTCGGGAGCGAACGCAGGTCCAGGTCGCGGTCGTTGGGGCCGGTCGTGACGAGCCGGCCGTCGAGGCGCCAGCGCACGGCCGGAGCACGGCCCGTCGGATGCGTGGTGTCCGCGTGGACGACCGACCGGGCGCCGACGGGCGCGCCGACCGGGGTGTGCCCGGTGAACGCCGGGACCGTCCCGTCGCGGGCCGTGGTGAGTGCCGGGTCCACGGTCCAGGTGACGGTGCGGGTGAGCGCCGCCGAGGCGCGGACCGCCGGGTCGCGGACGAAGGGCGTCGGGTCCGTGACGGTAGCGGTGAGCGTGTGCGGCCCGGGGGAGAGCCGCAGGGGGCGTAGGTCGACGCTGCGGGCCCCACGGGTGGGCAGCGTCCGCCCGTCCAGCCGCCAGGTCACGGCGAGCGCGCCGCCCACCGGGTGGAGGGTGTCCACCCAGACCGTCCGGTCGGCACCGATGGGGGCGGTGGCCGGTGTGTGGTCCTGGATCAGGTTCACCTTGGCGGAGATCGCCCTGACCATCACCTCGCGCTCGACCTGGTCGAAGGCGTAGCCGAGGGTCTTCATCAGGGAGTGCCGGCTCGGCCGCCACACGCCCTTCGTGCGGTACATCCCGCCTTCGTGGCGGCCGATGACGCCGCCGGACTCGCTCTCCTCGCCGAGCCAGCGCCACCACTTGGCCCGCCCGTCGCGCATCTGACGTTCCGTCAGAAGCGTGTGGTGGCTGGAGGAGGGCTCGGGCCCGGAGTACGTGTCGCCCGGGACGCCCCGCGCGTAGTAGTCGTACTCGTCCTGGAGACCGCCGAGCGAATGCCCGATCTCGTGCGGGGTGATGAGCGAGGAGAGCGCGTTGCCGCCGGACGCGGTGGCGTAACCGCCGCCCGCGCCGCCGTAGGTGGAGCTGTGGGCGAGGGCGACGACCTGTCGGTTGGCGGCGCTCGTGCCGGGGACGAGGTCGGCGAGCGCGGCGGCCTTCCGGCTGTCGACGGTCAGCAGCCGCTGCACGCTGCCCGCTTCGCAGCCGCCCCAGAACCCCATGTCGAGGGCCGTGTCGCGGGCGGGGGCGTCCAGGCCGGGATCGCAGTCCACCCCCGACTCGGCCGAAGGGACCTCCACCGCCCAGACGTTGATGTACGAGCGGTAGGAGGCGAAGGGCTCGATGCTCCACAGGGTGCTCAGGTGCCGGTCGAGGTCCGCCCGGAACGCCGGCATCTCCGCCGCGGTGTAACCGTCGCCCATGAACACCAGGTTGAACCGCCGGTCCGCGGGCCCGGTGGTCTGCACGGGGACGACGGCCGGACCGTCGGCGGGCGTCGGCGTCCCGGCGGCCGCCGGCACCGTTCCCACCAGGCCGGCGGCCAGCAGGCAGACCGCGAGGACGCGGGCCACCTCGCGTCGAGCACCTGTGCGCTGTGAGGTCATGGGGCGCGAGCCTAGGCCGCACCCCCGCCCGCGTAAAGCCGTTCGCCGGCCGTACGTCTCCCCGTCGGCCGTACGCCTCCGGGACGGCCGTACGCCTTCCCGGCGGCGGTACGACTCCACGCCGGCCGGTACGATTCCACGCCGGCCGGTACGACTCCCCGTCGGCCGTACACCTCCCCGACGGCCGCGCCGGAGTCCGCGGGCCTTCTCAGTGCCGGAGGTAGGCCAGGCCCGGGTGCTCCGCCGTGTACCCCTCCACCAGACGGCGGGCCACCGCCACCGAGTCGACCAGCGGGTGCAGGGCGAAGGCCTTGACGGCGGTCGCCCGCGAACCGCTCTCCGCCGCCGCGAGGACCTCCCGCTCCACCGCCTTCACGGCCGTCACCAGGCCGACCGCGTGGTACGGCAGCGGGGACACCGCGACCGGATGGGCGCCGTTCGCGTCCACGAAGCAGGGGACCTCGATGACCGCGTCCGCGTCGAGTGCGGAGAGGGTCGTGCCGTTGCGCACGTTGAGGATGAGCGTGGCCCGCTCCCCGCGCGCGATGGCCCGCATCAGCGCCAGCGCCACCTTCTCGTAGCCGCCCGACTCCAGGTCCTCCTCGTCGCGCTGCCCGATCCCGGCGGCCTCCCGGTTGGCCGCCATGTAGGTGGCCTCCCGGTCGGCGAGCGTACGGTGCCAGGCGGCGAGCGCCGGGGTGTCCGGCCGGTCCATCTCCGCGTAGAAGGCGCCCTGTTGGTCGCGGAGGTAGGCGCCGCGGGTCCGTCCGGCCGACCGGTAGGCCGCCACGGCCTCCCGGTTGAAGTAGTAGTAGTGCAGGTACTCGTTGGGGATCGCGCCCAGGGAGCGCAGCCACTCCGGTCCGAAGAGCCTGCCCTCCTCGAAGGAACCGAGCGCCTTCTCGTCGGCGAGCAGCCGGGGCAGCTCGTCCCGTCCGTCGATCCGCAGGCCCCGCAGCCAGCCGAGGTGGTTGAGGCCCACGTAGTCGATCGAGGCCCGGTCCGGGTCGGCGCCCAGGATGCGGGCGACCCGGCGGCCCAGGCCGACGGGGGAGTCGCAGATCCCGACGACCCGGTCACCGAGGATCCTCGACATCGCCTCCGTGACGAGCCCGGCCGGGTTGGTGAAGTTGATGACCCAGGCGTCCGGGGCGAGTTCGGCGATCCGGCGCGCGATGTGCACGGCGACGGGCACGGTCCGCAGCCCGTACGCGATGCCGCCCGCACCCACCGTCTCCTGCCCCAGCACCCCCTCGGCCAGCGCGATCCGCTCGTCCGCTGCCCGGCCTTCGAGGCCGCCGACGCGGATCGCGGAGAACACGAAGTCGGCGCCCCTCAGCGCCTCGTCCAGATCGGTCGTCGCCGTGACGTCCGGTGCGTCCGGCACCCCCGCGCCCTGCTCCGCGAGGACCCTGGTGATGGCCGAGAGCCGCCCCTCGTCGAGGTCGTACAGGGTGACCCGGGTGACCCGCCCCTCGGCGTGGTCGCCGAGGAGAGCGCCGTACACCAGCGGCACCCGGAACCCGCCGCCGCCGAGAATCGTCAGTTTCATGCCCGTACGCTACTCGGACCCGCCCCCCGAGCAGCGGGATCCGGCCCCGGCGTCCACCGGACCGTCCACATGCCGGGCGCGCCGTCGCCCGCCCGCCGCTCGGCGGCGCGCGCATCCGGTGGGGGACAAGCGGTACACCCCGTGGGGGACACGCGGCGCACCCGGTGGGCGACAATGACGGCATGTCCCGACGCAAGACCCGCCCCCGTACCGCCCCGTCCCGCCAGGCCGCGCCCGCCGTCACTCCGGAGTCACCGTGCCCGTGCGGCCTCGACGCCGCGTACGGTGCGTGCTGCGGCCGGTTCCACTCCGGGACGGGCGGCGGCGCGCCGACCGCCGAGCTGCTGATGCGCTCCCGGTACAGCGCCTTCGTCGTCCGCGACGAGGCGTATCTGCTCCGCAGCTGGGCGCCCGAGACCCGCCCCGCCACGGTCGACTTCGACCCGGGCATGCGCTGGACGGGCCTGGAGATCGAGTCGACCACCGACGGCACCCCCTTCCACCAGCACGGCACCGTCACCTTCACCGCCCACTACGCCCACGGCGCCGAACGCGGTGAGATGCACGAACGAAGCCGCTTCTCCCGCCACGAGGGCGCCTGGGTGTACGTGGACGGCGACGTCGACGCGTAGCCACGCGCCGGGCGGGACCGGGGCCCGCGCGGAACCGAAGGCCCGGGCGCGGTCCGGCGTCGTGCGGGCCCCGCTCAGGCCCCCGTCGTCCCGGTCAGCGTGCGTCCGTCCCTGCGGGCGAGGGAGCGGTCGGGGAGACCGTTCGCGAGGTCCTCGGCGACGACCTTCTTGGCGATGGCGTCCGTCGCCACCCGTAGCTCCGGTCCGCTGGGACGGCCGATCTCCTGCTCCACGCGGTCGGACAGCCAGTCGCCCCACGCGTGCGTGATGACCTCCGCCTCGCGCTCGCCGGCCGGGGTGTGGGAGAGCAGGTGCCCGTCGCGGGTCAGGAACCCCTCGTCGACCATCCGGTCGAAGACCGGCAGCAGCACCTCGGGCGGGACCCGCCGGCCCGCCGAGATGAGTCCCAGGCTCGCGTGGCCGACCGTCCGCGTGTACAGCTCGACCTGCATGACCGCCCACGCACCGGCCGTGTCGAGCCGGGTGTCGGACGTGTCGAGGATGCGCCGCGCGGTGGCGAGGTCGATCCGGCGCATGATCCTGCCCACGGCCAGTTCCAGGTGCTGCGCGGAGTCGCCCGACGAGGTCGGCGAGGAGAAGCCCTCGCCCATGTCGGGCGCGGCGGCCCGGGCCGAGTCGCGGAGCGTGACCTGCTTGAGGAAGAGCGCGACGACGAAGCCGACGGCCGCGACCGGGACCGTCCAGAGGAAGACGGTGTGCAGCGTGTCGGCGTAGGCGGTGACGATGGGCTCCGCGACCTGATCCGGCAGCCCGTGCACCCCGTCCGGGCTCTGCGCCGACCGCGCGACGGCCGCCGGATCCAGCCCCTGGCTCGCGCCCACGGCCGAGGCCTCGGCGACGCCGGCCCCGAGGTTGGGGGTGAGGCTGTTGACGTAGATCGTGCCGAAGACCGCGGTCCCGAACGAGCTGCCGAGGGTGCGGAAGAAGGTGACGCCGGAGGTGGCGGTGCCGAGGTCGGCGTACTCGACGGTGTTCTGCACGGCGATGGTGAGGACCTGCATGCACAGACCGATGCCGACGCCGAGCACGAACATGTACAGCGACGCGAGCCAGGTGCCGGTCCCGGGTTCCATCAGCGACAGCAGATACAGCCCGAGGCCCATCACCAGGCAGCCGACGATCGGGAAGCTCCGGTAGTGGCCGGTCTTGCTGACCACGTTGCCGCTGAAGATCGACGCGATGAGCAGACCGACGACCATCGGCAGGGTGCGGATGCCGGACACGGTCGCCGAGTCCCCGTCGACGTACTGGAGGTACGTCGGCAGGAACGTCATCGCGCCGAGCATCGCGAAGCCGACGACGAAGCTCAGCACCGAGCAGACGGTGAAGACCGGGTTCCCGAACAGCCGCATGGGCAGCATGGGTTCGGCCGCCCGGGTCTCCACCCAGCAGAACAGGCCGAGCGCGACGACACCGCCGACGAACAGCCCGATGATGACCCCGGACGTCCAGGCGTACTCGTTGCCGCCCCAACTGGTCGCCAGGATCAGCGCGCTGGCGCCGGCGGCGACCAGCGCGATGCCCGCGTAGTCGATGACCGGCTTGCTCGCCGACCGCACGGAGGGGATCGTGCGGGCCGCGGCGATCACGACCAGGATCGCGATGGGCACGTTGACGTAGAAGGCCCAGCGCCAGCTGAGATGGTCGGTGAACAGGCCGCCGAGCAGCGGGCCGATGACGGTGGAGACCCCGAACACGGCCCCGATCGCGCCCTGGTACTTGCCGCGCTCGCGCAGCGGGATCACATCGGCGATCAACGCCATCGACGTGACCATCAGGCCGCCCGCGCCGACCCCCTGGAGGCCGCGCCAGACGATCAGCAGCGTCATGTTGGTGGCGAGTCCGCAGAGGAACGAGCCGGTGATGAAGACGACCGCCGAGATCTGGAAGATCACCTTGCGGCCGAACAGGTCGCCGAACTTGCCGACCAGCACGGTCGCGACCGTCTCGGCGAGCAGATAGGAGGTGACCACCCACGACATGTGGGCGGCGCCACCGAGGTCCGAGACGATCGTGGGCAGAGCGGTGCCGACGATCGTCTGGTCGAGCGCGGCGAGGAGGACACCCAGCATGATCGTGCCGAAGACGATGTTGCGGCGGCGGCGGTCGAGCACGGGAGGCTCGGTGGCGGCCGGGGGTGCGGGCGCTGCGTCGCTGGTCGTGGTCACTCTCGCAGCGTCACACCGGCCCCGACCGGGTGCATGCGGGGGACGGCCGAACGGCGGACCGGCGGGAACGGCGGACCGGCGGGGACGGSGCCGGCCGGCCCCGGCTCTGCGGCTTGCCCGCCGGCCGGCCCCGTCAGGGCGTGACGGGCAGCTTGGGGTGGTGCTTGGCGAGGATCTTGTTGGCCTGCGCGAGCGCGGCGAGCGCGTGCTCCCGGTCCGCCCGGTCCTCCGCGCAGAGCGGTCCCCGGAAGCGGTACACCTCGCGCGCCGCGCAGTCCGCGTCGATCTCGGCCTGGAGGACGTGCAGCGGCAGGCAGGAACCGATCAGCGCGGCCACACGGTCGGGGATCGGGACGGGTACGAGGCGCGAGGGCGAGGTGATCACGGGTCAGTCCTAGTGGGTCCGGGAAGCGTACGGAAGGGTTTCGCCCTCCATACGTACCGGATCGCCGTACGGGTTCCGGCACGGCGATGTCGCGGCGGGGCAACGACGCGACCGAGCTCCGGAGGGGCGCACGGACACCCCGGCGGGAGACCCGGTGCGCCCCCGTCGCACCGGCGGGTGCGTTCCCGCAGGTGCGGGCCCGGGTCACGGACACCGGATTGTGCACCGTCCCTGCGTATCGGCCGGACGTGCGACGAACGCATGGCCGATCGACGGTGGTTGGCGGCGTCGGGAGGCCCGGGGAATGTGCCGCATCTCACTCGGCGGACCGGCGTCCTCCGGACAGCGCCCGGACACTATGTCAGGATCTCGGACAGGTCGTACGAGACCGGCTCGTCCAGCTGTCCGTACCCGCAGGACTCCGGCGCCCGGTCCGGACGCCACCGCTTGAACTGCGCCGTGTGCCGGAACCGGTCGCCCTCCATGTGGTCGTACCCGACCTCGCAGACCCGCTCGGGCCGCAGCGCCACCCAGGACAGGTCCTTCTTCCCCGACCAGCGGCTCGGCGCGCCCGGCAGCCGCGCGCCCGCGTGCGCCGACTCCTCCGTCCAGGCCGCCCAGGGGTGCCCGTCCGGCGGGTCCATCGTGAGCGGCGCGAGCTCCTCGATCAGCTCGGCCCGCCGTTGCGCGGTGAACGCCGCACACACGCCGACGTGCTGGAGGGCGCCCCCGTCGTCGTACAGGCCCAGGAGCAGCGAGCCGACCACCGGCCCGCTCTTGTGGAAGCGGTAGCCGGCCACCACGACGTCCGCCGTCCGCTCGTGCTTGATCTTGTACATGAGACGGGCGTCCGGCCGGTACGGCAGGTCGAGCGGCTTGGCCACGACCCCGTCGAGACCCGCTCCCTCGTACTGCTCGAACCAGCGGGCGGCCAGCTCCGGATCCCGGGTCGCGGGCGCGAGGTACAGCGGCGCGTCCACCCCGGCGAGCACCCGCTCCAGGGCCTCCCGCCGCTCGCCCAGCGGCGTGTCGAGCAGGGCCGCGTCCCCGAGGGCGAGCAGGTCGAAGGCCACGAACAGTGCCGGGGTCTTCTCGGCCAGCATGCGGACCCGGGACTCCGCCGGATGGATCCGCTCACTGAGCCGGTCGAAGTCGAGCCGTCCGCCGTGCTCGACGACGATCTCGCCGTCGACCACGCAGCGCTCCGGCAGCCGGGCCGCGAGCGCCTCCACCAGCTCGGGGAAGTAGCGGGTGAGCGGCTTGCCCGTACGGCTGCCGATGACGAGCTCCGGCCCGTCGCGGTGCACGATCGCGCGGAAGCCGTCCCACTTCGCCTCGTACTGCATCCCGGGCGGGATCCGCTTCACCGACTTGGCCAGCATCGGTTTCACGGGCGGCATCACCGGAAGATCCATGAGGCGATTGTCCGGTATGCGGGAGTTGTCGGCGAGCCCTAGGCTGACCGGCATGGCAGGCAAGGCGGCAGCGGTGGAACTGGAAGTCGGCGACCGGACCGTACGCGTGTCCCATCCGGACAAGGTGTACTTCCCCGAACCCGGCTACACCAAGCTCGACATGGTCAGCTACTACCTGGCCGTCGGCGACGGCATCACCCGGGCCCTGCGGGACCGCCCCACCACCCTGGAGCGCTACCCCGACGGGGTGACCGGCGAGTCGTTCTTCCAGAAGCGGGCTCCCAAGTACCTCCCCGACTGGATCCCGACCGCCCACATCACCTTCCCCAGCGGCCGGTCCGCCGACGAGATGTGCCCCACCGAACCGGCCGCCGTGCTCTGGGCGGCCAACCTCGGCGCCGTCACCTTCCACCCCTGGCCGGTGCGCCGCGAGGACACCGACCACCCCGACGAACTCCGCATCGACCTCGACCCCCAGCCGGGCACGGACTACGCGGACGCCGTCCGCGCCGCCCACGAACTGCGGGCCGTCCTCGACGAGCACGGACTGCGCGGCTGGCCGAAGACCTCCGGCGGGCGAGGCCTGCACGTCTTCGTCCCGATCCTGCCGAACTGGACGTTCACCCAGGTCAGGCGGGCGGCCATCGCATGCGGCCGGGAACTGGAGCGACGGATGCCGCAGGAGGTCACCATCAAGTGGTGGAAGGAGGAGCGCGGCGAGCGGATCTTCGTCGACTACAACCAGACGGCCCGGGACCGCACGATCGCCTCCGCCTACTCCGTACGCCCCAGGGCCCACGCGCCCGTGTCGGCGCCACTGCGGTGGGAGGAGGTCGACGACGCCGTGCCGCGGGACTTCGACATCCGGACGATGCCGGCCCGGTACGCCGAACTGGGCGACGTCCACGCCGACATGGACGACGAGCGGTTCAGCCTGGAGTCGTTGCTCGAACTGGCCCGGCGCGACGAGGCGGACCATGACCTCGGGGACCTGCCGTACCCGCCGGAGTACCCGAAGATGCCGGGCGAGCCGAAGCGCGTGCAGCCGAGCAGGGCCCGGAAGGAGGCGGACGGGGAGGGGTAGTCGATCGAGGCGAGCAGCGTCCCGCCCTCGGCGTCGGGCTCGGGGACGCAGCGGACCGCGAGGGACGCCGGACCGGTGGGCGTGCCGTCCGCCTTGCTCGGGGCCAGGCCGACGGCGAGGTTCCCGGCGCGGAGGGTCAGCTCGCCGGCGGTGTCCGTCGTGAGGGCGGGGACGTCGCCGGTGCCGGTGAGGGTGAGCGGTCCCTCAGCGGGGACGGGGGCGGGCTGGGCCGTGCCGAGCCAGGTGACGTCGGTGGTGGCGCCGTTCTGGCCGACGCCGACCGTGAGCGCCGTCTCCGCCCGTACGGTGGCGGCTTCGAGGGCGGTGAGTTCGGCCGCGACGGCGGCCGGGAGTTCCAGCGTCGTGCTGACGCCGGCCGCCTCGATCGTCTCGCCGACGGACGCCCGGTCGGGCACGGTCGCCCTGATCCGCACCGTCGCCGGCTGCGGGCCCGAGGGCAGGGTGCAGAGATAGGGGAGCCGGGTGTCGACCTCGTGCGAGCCCAGGGCCACGGCCGCCGCGGGGAGAAGGGGGGCGAGTGCCACGAGTGCGGCGATCGCCGCACCGCGCGTGCGGACGCGGCCGGGCCGCGGGGTGGCTCGCTGGCCTCTCATCTGGTGCTCCGCTCGGATAGTGCGCGCGAGCGTCGGGTGCGCGGGCGCGAAGGGAGGGAAGTCCGTAGGGGGCGCGAACGGCCCGCGTCCGCCCGGCCGGGATCGCCGGCCGGGCGGACGCGGGATCGCGCTGCTTACGGGTTGGAGCCGACGATCTTCGGGATGGTGGTCGTGTTGGCCACCTTGACGAGGTAGTCGCCCTTGAAGAGCGGCTTGGCGCCGACCGGGACGGCCGAGCCGCAGTTGGTCGAGGAGACGACGGTGAGTTCGCCGGTGACGCTGTTGACCGCCAGCTTGCCGGTCGAGTTGGTGTACGAGCCGGAGGCCTTGCCCGTGACGCGGAAGACGCAGGCGCCGACCGTCACCTTGGCGTCGACGTTGCCGACGTAGCCCTTGGTGACGCCGGTCGCGGCGGTGTAGTCCTGCGCCACCAGGGTCCACGGGGTGGTCGCGACGGTGGTCACGTTGCCCAGGACGCTGGTGCAGGGCGCGCCGGTGGCGCCGAAGGCGATGGCGCTGATGGAGGCCACGGTCGCCGGGTTGCCGGTGGCGCTCGCCATGGTGCCCGAGGCCTTCGAGTTCGTACACGTCATGGCGATGCCGTTGACGCTGAGGACGACGTTCCCGCTGTTGGTCGCGGTGAAGCTGGCGGGCGACGGGGTGACGGTCCAGACCGTCGACGGCACGGCCGAGGCGGGGCCGGCGGCGAGGGCGAACGCGGCGGTGGCCGCCCCGGCGACGACGGCGAAGTTTCTGATCTGCTTCTTCATGGGTCCCGGACTCTCCTTGTGGATTGACCAGCTGAGGGTGCGACCGCGGTGGGGGCGAGCGGCCGGCGGCCCGGTATTTCTCGGCCGCGAAACCTGACGTTACTTGCGAGAAACTTAGCTGAACAATGGCGCAGTCCATGATTCTTTTGAGAAGGCTATTCGCCTGTCAAGCGGGTGAGCGATGGCCGGAATCTCCTTGGTTCCGGGGTGCGCAATGTCGACAATTCTGATCGATCAGGGATGGCCGAAATCGGCATTGCTCTCCCCGGTGACAAACGGGGAATGGGGGTTGTCTCCCGAATGACAAACGCCTGCTCGCTCGCCACCTGTCGCCGAAAACTCCGGATCCGGTATTGCCGGAGGAGGTTACTCGGCCGTAACGTTCCCGGGGCGGTGAACGGAGACGCAGGTCGGCACAGTCATGTGTTTCCTCGCAGACAAAGCACAACCACGACTTTGTCTCCGTGGTGACAAAGAGCGGAGCGGATCAAGGATTTTGCGCCACGCCTCTTGTCCAAGTGATCCGCACCGACTTAACGTGCGCCCGCGGCGCACCCCCGACGCACGCTTGCTGGAGGTGGGATGGGAATCGAAGTAGTCGTTGAGGGGCTGACCATGTCCTTCGGCAAGCAGAATATCTGGCAGGACGTGTCCCTGACCTTGCCGGCCGGAGAGGTGAGCGTGATGCTCGGCCCCTCCGGTACCGGGAAGACGGTCTTCCTGAAATCGCTCATCGGACTGCTCAAACCCCAGCAGGGCCGCGTACTCATCAATGGCGTCGACATGGTGAGCAGTCCGGAACGGGACATCTACGAGACCCGGAAACTCTTCGGCCTCATGTTCCAGGACGGCGCCCTCTTCGGCTCCATGACCCTCTTCGACAACATCGCCTTCCCGCTGCGCGAGCACACCCGCAAGCGGGAGTCCGAGATCCGCCGCATCGTCATGGAGCGGATCGAACTCGTCGGCCTGCTCGGCGCGGAGGGCAAGCTCCCCGGCGAGATCAGCGGCGGCATGCGCAAGCGCGCCGGCCTGGCGCGGGCCCTGGTGCTCGACCCGCAGATCGTCCTCTGCGACGAACCGGACTCCGGGCTCGACCCCGTCCGCACCGCCTACCTCTCGCAGCTCCTCATCGACCTCAACGCCCGCATCGACGCCACGATGCTGATCGTCACCCACAACCTCGACATCGCCGCCACGGT
The DNA here is from genome assembly GCF_008042145.1 of Streptomyces sp. adm13(2018). Taxonomy (GTDB): domain Bacteria; phylum Actinomycetota; class Actinomycetes; order Streptomycetales; family Streptomycetaceae; genus Streptomyces. The sequence continues at coordinate 105,308 of NZ_RDBH01000113.1, read as the reverse complement.
CCCCGACAACATGGGGATGTTCTTCCGGCGCAACCTCGTCACCTTCGGCCCCCGCGAGGTCCTCCTCACCAGCGAGGAACCGGTCATCACTCAGTTCCTGGCCGGCCGCCGCGAGGGACCCATCGGCATGTCCGAGGAGAAGGACGCGGCCCTCCTCGCCGCCGAACTCGACAACCCCGACGGCCGCCCCGCGACGCCCCGCGCCATCGTCCCCCAGCTGGAACCGTCCCCCGGTCTCCCGCCGCGCGCCGCGGTCACCCGCCGCCGCGAACGGGTCCTCGGCATGCTCGACCGGCTGCCGCCCGCCGCCCAGGCCGCCATCCGCGACACCTACGCCAGGGACGACACGGTCCACATCCTGCCCAAGCGGGAACGCGTCACCGGGAGCGGCTCGTGATCACCGGCGCGCTGCGCCAGACCGGCCGGCTCTTCGCCCTCGCCGCCGAGGTGGCCCGGGCCGTCTTCCGACGCCCTTTCCAGTTCCGGGAGTTCGTCGAGCAGTTCTGGTTCGTCGCCAGCGTCACCATCCTGCCCGCCGCGCTCGTCTCCATCCCGTTCGGCGCCGTGATCGCCCTCCAGGTCGGCTCGCTCACCCAGCAGCTGGGCGCCCAGTCGTTCACCGGAGGTGCCAGCGTCCTCGCCGTCATCCAGCAGGCGAGCCCCCTCATCGTCGCCCTCCTGATCGCCGGCGCCGGCGGCTCCGCCATCTGCGCCGACCTCGGCTCCCGCAAGATCCGCGAGGAACTCGACGCCATGGAGGTCATGGGCGTCTCGCCCGTGCAGCGCCTGGTCGTCCCCCGCGTCCTCGCCACCATGGCGGTCGCCGTCCTGCTCAACGGAATGGTGTCCGTCGTCGGTACGCTCGGCGGCTACTTCTTCAACATCATCCTCCAGGGCGGCACCCCCGGCGCCTACCTCTCCAGCTTCTCCGCCCTCGCCCAGCTCCCCGACCTGTACATCAGCGAACTCAAGGCCCTGATCTTCGGGTTCATCGCCGGCATCGTCGCCGCCTACCGGGGCCTCAACCCGCGCGGCGGCCCCAAGGGGGTCGGAGACGCCGTCAACCAGTCCGTCGTCATCACCTTCATGCTGCTGTTCTTCGTGAACATGGTGCTGACGGGCGTCTACCTGCAGATCGTCCCGCCGAAGGGAGGCTGAGCGCGATGGCCTCCCCGTTCGTCTGGCTCGACCGGTCCGGTGACCAGCTCCTGTTCTACGTCAAGGCCCTCCTCTGGGTCCCGCGCACCCTGCGCCGCTACCTCAGGGAGGTACAACGCCTCCTCGCCGAGGTCGCCTTCGGCTCCGGCGGACTCGGCGTCATCGGCGGCACCATCGGCGTCATGATCGCGATGACGCTCTTCACCGGCACCGTCGTCGGCCTCCAGGGCTACGCCGCCCTGGAGCAGATCGGCACCGCGGCCTTCACCGGCTTCGTCTCCGCCTACTTCAACACCCGCGAGATCGCGCCGCTCGTCGCCGGGCTCGCCCTCTCCGCCACCGTCGGCGCCGGCTTCACCGCACAGCTCGGCGCCATGCGGATCAACGAGGAGGTCGACGCCCTCGAAGGCATGGGCATCCGCTCCATGCCCTACCTCGTCACCACCCGCATCATCGCCGGAGTCGTCGCCATCGTCCCGCTGTACGCGATCGGCCTCCTCTCCTCCTACCTGGCCTCCCGTTACGTGACGGTCCTCTTCAACGGCCAGTCCCAGGGCACGTACGACCACTACTTCAACCTCTTCCTGTCACCGACCGACGTCCTGCTCTCGGTGCTGAAAGTGCTGATCTTCAGCGTGATGGTGATCGTCGCCCACTGCTACTACGGCTTCCGCGCCTCCGGCGGCCCGGCCGGCGTCGGCATCGCCGTCGGCCGCTCCGTACGCAACGCCATCGTGCTGATCAGCGTCACCGACTTCTTCCTGTCGCTGGCCCTCTGGGGCGCGACCACGACCGTGAAGGTGGCGGGGTGACATGAGCGACTCACGTGCCGAGACCCTGCGCCGCCGGTTCGCCGGCGTGATCTTCCTCCTGGTGCCCGCCCTGCTCGCCTGGCTCGCGATCGCCGTCTACGAGAAGGAGTTCACCGACTCCGACCGCTCCCCACCACCCTCTTCGGCGAACGGTTCGTCGCCCTCGTCCCCCCCGGCGGCACCACCGCGGCACCGCTCACACCCGGCGCCGTCATCCCCGAGGACCGCTCCAGCAACGCCGTCGAACTCCAGCAGGTCCTCGACAACGTCCTCCCGCTGCTCACCGCCGTCCAGCCGCAGAAGCTCTCGGCGACCCTGTCGGCCGTCTCCCGCGCCCTGGAGGGACGCGGCGACACGCTCGGCGACACCCTCACCGAACTCGACGCCCACCTGCGCGAGTTCAACCCCCAGCTGCCCACCCTCACCCGCGACCTGAAAGAACTCGTGAAGGTCAGCCACCTCTACGCCGACGCCGCCCCCGACATCGTCACGGCGCTCACCGACTTCACCACCACCAGCGGCACCCTCGCCGAGAAGGAGGCAGACCTCGCCGGCACCCTCGGCGCCACCACCAGGACGGCCCAGGACCTGACCGCCTTCCTGCGCCAGAACAAGGACAACATCATCCGGCTCAGCGCCACCGGCCGGCCCACCCTGGAACTGCTCGCCGAGTACTCCCCGTCCTTCCCCTGCACCCTGCGCACCCTCGCCCAGTTCGTACCGGCGATGGACAAGGCCCTCGGCAAGGGCACCGACCAGCCGGGACTGCACGTCGACGTCACCACCGTGCCCTCGCGCGGCGCGTACGTCCCCGGCCGGGACACCCCCTCGTACGGCGCCGGCGGCGGCCCGCGCTGCTACCCGGTGCCCTACCTCGGCGTCCCGGTGGCCCCCGCCGCACGGGCTTCGGCCGCGGCCGACCAGAACCTCGGCCCCGCCAACTCGCCGCAGGAGAACGACCTCGTCAACGAACTCCTCGCCCCCGCGGCGGGGAAGCGGCCCGGCGACCTCCCGGACTGGACCAGCACGCTCGTCGGACCGGCGTTCCGCGGCGCGGAGGTGACCCTCGGATGAGCATGCGATCCGCCCCCACCCGCCGGCGCGGACTGACCGGCACCCTGCTGAAGTCCCTCGCGTTCGTCCTGGTCACGGCGCTGGCCACCACCGTCCTCGGCCTCAGCATCGCCAACACCGGCGTCGGCTCCGCCACCCGCTCCTACAAGGCGCTGTTCACCGACGTCACCGGGCTCGTCAAGGGCGACTCCGTGCGCATCGCCGGAGTGAAGGTCGGCGAGGTGACCGACGTACGCGTCGTCGAACGGCGCACCGCGCAGGTCACCTTCTCGGTCCGCGAGGACCGCACCGTGCCCCGCTCGGCGACCGCCGCCGTCAAGTACCTCAACATGGTCGGGCAGCGCTACGTCTCCCTCGGCCGCGGCAGCGGCGACCTCACCGGCACCCTGCACGACGGGGACACCATCCCCCTCGACCGCACCACCCCCGCCCTCGACCTGACCCTGCTCTTCAACGGGTTCAAGCCCCTCTTCGAGGGACTCTCGCCCGCCGACGTCAACGACCTCGCCGGATCGCTCGTCCAGGTCCTCCAGGGCGAGAGCGGCACCGTCGACAGCCTGATGCGCCACATCGGCTCCCTGACCCGCACGGTCGCCGCCAAGGACAAGGTCATCGGCCAGGTCGTCACCCACCTCAACACCGTCCTCACCACCCTCAACAACCGCGAGGCCGCCTTCGACGACCTCGTCGTCACCCTCCGGAAACTGGTCACCGGCTTCAACACCGACCGCAAACCCCTCGGCGAGGCCGTCCAGGCCATCGGCGCCCTCACCACGACGACCGCCGGGCTCTTCCAGGAGGCCCGCGCCCCCCTCAAGAAGGACATCCGGGAACTCGGCCGGCTCTCCGGCACCCTCGGCGAACACACCCCCGCCATCGAGTCCTTCCTCGCCAACACCCCCGCCAAGATGACCGCCCTGGCCCGGCTGTCCTCGTACGGATCGTGGTTCAACCTCTACCTCTGCGAGGCGCGCGTGACCGGCGTCGGAACCTCCGACGGCTCCAAGCCGCCGACCGGGATCGCCGTGACCGAACCGAGGTGCCGCGCATGAGCCCCCGCCCCCGGTTCAAGCCGGCCAAGGAACGCAACCCCATCGCGGTCGCCGTCGCCGGACTGCTCCTCCTCGCCCTGATCGCCGCCCTCGCGTTCAACATGGAGCGGCTGCCCCTGGTCGGCGGCGACACCACCTACAGCGCCGACTTCTCCGAGGCCGCCGGACTCGACACCGGCGACGAGGTGCGCATCGCCGGCGTCAAGGTCGGCAAGGTCACCGAGGTCGCCCTCGACGGGGCCAAGGTCAAGGTGGCGTTCGAGGTCGGGGACGCCTGGGTCGGCGACCGGTCCACCGCCGCCATCGCCATCAAGACCCTCCTCGGCGAGAAGTACCTGGCGCTCGACCCCCTGGGCTCCGAGCGGCAGGACCCGGGCATCCGCATCCCGCAGTCCCGCACCACCTCCCCGTACGACGTCACCCAGGCCTTCCAGGACCTCAGCGGCACCGTCGACGACATCGACACCGCCAAGCTCGCGGAGAGCTTCGAGACGATCTCCGACACCTTCAAGAACTCCCCGCCGCACGTCCGCAACGCCGCCACCGGCCTCTCCGAACTCTCCCGTTCGGTCTCCAAGCGCGACACCGAACTCGCCCGACTCCTCTCGAACAGCCGGAAGTTCACCAAGACCCTGGAGGACAAGAAGTCCAGCTTCGAGACCCTCATCGAGGACGGCGGCTCCCTGCTCGGCGAACTCCAGAAGCGCCGCGACGCCATCCGCGCCCTCCTCAAGGGCAGCCGCGCGCTCGGCACCGAACTCAGCGGCGTCGTCGCCGACAACGACCGGCAGCTCGGCCCCACCCTCAAGGCCCTGAGCCGGGTCACCGGGGTCCTGGAGCGCAACAGCGGCCGGCTCGACAAGACCCTCGCGCTGATCGGCCCGTACTACCGGCTCGTCGGCAACACCCTCGGCAGCGGCCGCTGGTTCGACAGCTACCTGTGCGGCGTGGTGCCCCGTGCCTACCTGCCCGACACCTCGCAGCCCACGACCGGATGCCTGCCGCCGCGACCGAAGGCGACGGCCAAGGGGAGCGGTGAATGATGACCAGTCCCAGAAAGCCCCTCGTCGCCGGCCTGACCCTCGCGGTGCTCGCCGCCTGCGGCCTCGTCGCCGTCCGGGTCCTCGACGACGAGGGCACCCGGATCACCGCCTGGTTCGACCGCGCGGTCGGCATCTACGCGGGCTCCGACCTGCGAGTCCTCGGCGTACGGGTCGGCGAGGTCGAGTCCGTGGAACCGCGGGGCACCCGGGTGCGCGTCCGGCTCCTCCTCGACGAGGGCGTCCGCGTCCCCGCCGACGCCCGGGCCCTCGTCGTCGCCCCCAGCATCGTCGCCGACCGGTACGTGCAGCTCAGCCCGGCGTACAGCACCGGCCCTGCCCTCTCCGACGGCGCGGAACTGCCCGCCGCCCGCAACCGCACCCCCGTCGAGATCGACCAGCTCTACGCCTCCATCACCGAACTGAGCCGGGCACTCGGCCCGAACGGCGCCAACTCCGCCGGCGCCCTGTCCGAACTCCTCGACACCGGCGCGAAGAACCTCAAGGGCAACGGCGCCTCCATCGGCACCTCCATCAAGGAGTTCGGCAAGGCCGCCAAGACCCTGGACGGCAGCAGCGAGGACTTCTTCACCACCCTCGGCCAGCTCCAGACCTTCACCACCATGCTCAAGGACAAGGACGGCGACGTCCGCACCGCGCAGGAACGCCTCGACGAGGTCGTCGGCTACTTCGCGGAGAACAAGGACGACCTCGCCGGCGCCCTCAAGGAACTCGGCAGGGCGCTCGTCCAGGTCAAGGCGTTCATCAAGGACAACCGCGGCGAACTCAAGAAGAACGTCGACCGGCTCGTCCCCCTCACCCAGACCCTCGTCGACCAGCGCGCCTCCCTCGCCGAGGCCCTCGACGTCGCCCCCCTCGCGGCCACCAACGTCGTCAACGCCTACAACCCGGCCACCCGCACCCTCGACGGCCGGGCCAACCTCAACGAGATCAGCATGGGCGGCCCCCTGCTCCCGCTGCCGGTCGCCGGAGGCTCCGCGTCCACCGGCGGATCCGGCGGCACGAGCAGCACGGGTGGCCCGGGGCCCGGCGCCTCCTCGCCGGCCGCCGGAGAGGGGGACCGATGAGCCGCCCCACCCCGCGGGCCGTCGGCGCCGGCGCCGTCGGCGCCGTCGTGCTCGGCGTCGGACTCGCCCTCGTCCTCGGGGCGACCCCCGGGAACCCCTTCCGTTTCGAGGGCATCGAGGACCTGCCCCTGCCCGGCGGAGCCGACCTCGGCCCCCACCCCTACACGGTCACCGCGGAACTCGACGACGTCCTCAGCCTCGTGCCGCAGTCCGCGGTCAAGGTCAACGACGTCGCCGTCGGCCGCGTCACCGCCATCGAGCTCGGGTCCGACAACTGGTCCGCCCGGGTCACCCTGAAGATCAACGGCGACGTCCGGCTGCCCGCCGACGCGGGCGCCCGGCTGGAACAGTCCAGCCTCCTCGGCGAGAAGTACATCCAGCTCGTCGCCCCGCCCAAGGACAGCGGCGGACGGCTCGCCGACGGCAGCGTCATCCCGCTCGCCCGCACCAGCCGCAACACCGAGGTCGAAGAGGTCTTCGGCGCCCTGTCCCTGCTCCTCAACGGCGGCGGCGTCAACCAGCTCAAGACGATCACCCGCGAACTGAACGCGGCGCTCGGCGGACGCGAGCCCGAGGTCCGCTCCATGCTCCGGCGGGTCAACACCCTCGTGAAGACCCTCGACAGCCACCGCGGCGACATCACCCGCGCCCTCGACGGCATCAACCGGCTCTCCGCCACCCTCGCCGGCCGCAAGAAGGACGTCGACACGGTCCTCACCGACCTCTCGCCCGGCCTCCGCACCCTGGAGAACCAGCGGGGCTCGCTCCTGACCATGCTGCGCGCCCTCGACACCCTCTCCGGGGTCGCCGTCACCACCATCGACGCGAGCAAGAAGGACATGGTCGCCGACCTCAAGGCCCTCGCCCCCACCCTCACGGCACTCGCGGACGCCGGTGCCGACCTGCCCGACTCGCTCCAGGTGCTGCTCACCTACCCCTTCACCGACGAGGTGCTGCGGGGCGTCAAGGGCGACTACCTCAACACGGGACGGCCCGGTCGCAGGGTGCAGACGACCGGTGTGGGCATGCGCAGGGCCTCGCCGTCGACCGCCACGGGGATCTCGTCCGTACGGGGGACGTCGTCCGTCCCGGACCCGTCCGCGCCCGGGCCGTCCCCACCGGCACCGTCGGCCGCCGGGGCGTCCGACGCACCGCCGCCCGACCCCTCGCCATCCGCCCCCTCCTCGTCGACCGCCACCGTGGCCGTCACCTCGACGCGGCGGGCGGTCGCGACCGTCAGTCCGGCGGACTGCGAACCGCGCACCGCGAGGTCCGCCGCCTCGGCGGCGCCCTCCACTCGGATGCCCAGCACGCCCAGCTCGCCGTCGTCGAGGCTGGGACGGCGGCCGCCGCCGCTCACCACGTCGGGCGAGGTGTACGCGTTGTTGCTGACGAGGAGTGCCTGCTGGGAGGTCAGCGGCGTGTCGTCGATCCGCGCGTCGAGCCGGCGCACCCCCTCGCCGACCAGCAGGTCCGGCATGAGGGTCAGGGCCGTACCCGCCTTGGCGTCGCGGTACTCGGGGTGCTGCACGACATCGGCGTAGACACCGAACGACACGGTGTTGACGAACGGCCGGCCCGCGACGTCGCCGAGGTCGATCCGCAGCTCCTCGCCGGCCGTGAGCGCGTCGAGGCAGCGCGCCGGATCGTCGCGGTCGAGGCCGAGGTCCATGGCGAAGTGGTTGCGGGTTCCGGCGGAGATGACGAGGAACGGCAGGTCGTGCTCGGCGGCGACGGCCGCGACCAGGGCCTGCGTGCCGTCGCCGCCCGCGACGCCGAGCAGGTCGGCGCCCCCGGCCACCGCCTCGCGGGCCAGCTCGGCGACGTCGGCGGGGTCGTCGGGATCGAGCACGGTCACCCGGGCTCCCAGGGCCTCGGCGCGCTCGACGAGCTGGAAGCGGCCGACCTTCCCGCCCCCGGACCTCGGGTTCATGATGAGGAAGGCCCGGCGGGGCGGGGAGGCCGGGAAGACGCGGGTCCGGCGCGGCCGGCGGGCCTTGCGCAGCGCGGCCCGCGCGCAGGCCACCGCGAGGCCCCAGCACAGGACCAGCGCGAGCGCCGGGCGCCAGAGGCCGTCCTGGGTGAGGAGCGCCATGAACCCGACCGGCGCGGCGACCGCGACGAGCGCGCCGAGGAGGCGGACCGCGCCGCGGTGGGCCACGAACCACCAGGCTCCCGCGGCACACAGGACGATCCCCAGCAGGCCGGCCAGGAGGACCACGAGGCCGCCGTCGCCGATGGCGAACCCCAGGAGGACCAGGGAGCCGACCGCCGCGAGCACCGCGATCCGGGCCAGGAACCGTGCGGCGGCCCGCGTGCCGGATCCCCTCGTCCGCGTCCCGCCGCTGCCGTCCTGGTTCATCGCGTGTCCCACCTCTCGGCCCGGCCCGTGCCTCCAGCGTTCATGCTGGGGGACCGTCGGGCATCCCTGCCGGGCCGTGCGGGTGAGCGCGGCGGCGGGTCAGGGTGCCGCGGTGCGGAGTGCGGCCGGCCGCCTCGGCGTCCTCCAGGTGGGCCCGGAGCGCGGCCGGCACCTCGCACACCGCCGCGTCGTCGAGGCCCCGGTACTCCCCGTTGCTGCGGCAGACGGCGAGGACGTGCTCGTTGGTCATGGTGTCGTTCCCCCGTGGGTCGTTCGAGTGAGGATCCGGTCGGCCTGGGCGGTGAATCCCCGCCACACGGCCCGGCCGTGCTCCAGCTCGGCCCGGCCCGCCTCGGACAGCCGGTAGTACTTGCGCGGGGCCCCGCCGCTGGACGACGGGGCGCGGAACGGCTCGACGAGCCCCGCCCGCTCCATCCGGGCCAGCAGCGGATAGATGCTGCCCTCACCGACGAGTTCCAGCCCGCTCTCGGTGAGCGCCTCCACGAACTCGTAGCCGTACCGCGGTCGTTCGGCGATCAGCGACAGCAGGCACAGATCGAGCACTCCGCGCAGGAGCTGGCTCCGCCGCTGGTCACCGGCGTTCGGCAGCCCCATTGTCATGCGGCGCATGGTAGTCGGGCACTGTCTTGCGCCACAAGACAGTGACGTGAGGTGTCGCCCTGATCGGCCAGGAGGGGGAGGCGGGTGCATGATGTGCACCAACAGCGGACGAGTTTCTGTCTGGAGGCCGCAAGAGTGAACGATGGCAACGGAAGGCGGAGCCTTGCCCGCCGTGCCTCGGCCGGAAAGGGCGCCTCGGTCCTCCGCTCGACCGGCGCCCGCGGCCGGCTCGGCCGCAGCGACGGCGAGGTGCCCCTCGACCGCCTCACCACCCGCGGCCGGCTCGCCTGGCTGAACTCCGCCGGCGCCAGGATCGGCACCACGCTCGACCTGGAGCGGACCGCCCGGGAACTGGCCGAGTTCACCGTGCCCGTCCTGGCCGACGGCGCCGCCGTCGACATCCTGGAGAGCGTCCTGCGGGGCGAGGAGGGCTCACGCTGGACCGGGACGGGCATCCCGGTCCTCCGGGCCACCGCGCTGAGCTTCGTCGACGAGCTGGCCTCCCTGGAGCCCACGCCGGTCGGCGAGACCTTCGTCCGGACCGAGCAGGCCCACGAGACCCTCCTGCACCGTTACTGCCTGCGCCAGGGCCGGCCCGTCCTGCTCAGCCGCATGCGCCACGAGGACTTCCTGCGCGTCGCGCCCACCGAGAGCGCCGCGGCGAAGATGCGCGCCGCGGGAGTCCACAGCTATCTGGCGGTGCCGCTGATCGCCCGCGGGCTGCTGCTCGGCAGCGCGGACTTCGTACGCGGCCGGGGCACGCCCCCGTTCTCCTCGACGGACCTCGCCGTGGCCGAGCAGCTCGCCTCCCAGGCCGCCGTCTACATCGACAACGCCCGGCTGTACGGACGCGAGCGCGAACACGTCGTCTCCCTCCAGCGCAGCCTCCTGCCCCGCGCGACCCCGGTCACGCCCGGCCTGCGGATCCACGCCGAGTACACCCCGTCGACGGCCCACCACGGCGTGGGAGGGGACTGGTACGACGTGATGGCCCTGCCCGGCGGACGGACGGCCCTCATGGTGGGCGACGTCATGGGCCACGGACTGCCCGCCGCCGCCACCATGGGACGCCTGCGCGCCGTCGCCCGGACCCTGATGACCCTCGACATGGCGCCGGAACGCGTCCTCGCCCGGCTCGACCTGGCCACCCGCGACCTGGAGGACGAGCAGGTCGCCACCTTCCTCTGCGCGGTCCACGACCCGGCCGACTCCACCTACACCCTGGCCAGCGCCGGCCATCTGCCCCCGCTGCTCGTCGACGGGGAGGGCTCCGCGACCTTCGTGGACGTACCGATCGGCGCGCCCCTCGGCGCGGGCGTGATCCCGTACGACCCGATCCGCCTGGAGGTCCCGGCCGGCGGCCATCTCGTCATGTACACCGACGGCCTCGTGAAGTCCCGGCACGCCGACCTCGACCACCAGCTGGAGCTGCTCCGGTCGGCGGCCCGCGGCCTCACCCCCGAGGCCCTCGAACGCGGCGGGCTGACGGACTGCGCCCCGACCGACTCCAGCCGCTTCGACGAGGCCGTCCTCCTCGTCGCGACGACCGCAGGCGGTTCCACCCCCGGCGAGCTGCGCGAATGGCAGCTGCCGCAGGAGGGCCGGGCCGCGTCCGTCGCCCGCGGACTGGTCACCGACCAGCTGGACGCCTGGAACCTGGCGGAGCTCGCCGATGTCTGCGAACTCGTCGTCTCGGAGCTCGTCGGCAACGCCCTGCGCTACGGCAACGGCCCCGGCCGCCTCCGGCTGCTCCGCGGGGAGCGCCTCGTCGTGGAGGTGTCGGACACGGGCCCCGACCTGCCCCAGATCCAGCACGCCGATCTCAGCGACGAGGGGGGCCGGGGCCTCCAGCTGATCAACATGCTGTGCCGCCGGTGGGGCTCCTGCCGGACGGTCTCCGGCAAGGTCGTGTGGGCGGAGCAGAACCTGCCCACGTGACGCGGCACCGCAAGGGCCCCTCCTCCGGACGGAAGAGGGGCCCCAGCGCGGTCGCTGCTCGCGGTGCCTACAGTTCCTTGATCCGGATGTCGCGGTAGGAGATCACGTCCGTCGTGCCGTGGACCTGGAGCCCGAGGTAGCCGGAGGCGTACCGTCGGCCGTCCGTGCCCGGGTCGTCGCCGCGCGGCGGCTCGAAGACCTGGCCTCCGGTGTTGTCGAACTCGTTGATCAGCCTGCCGTTGCGGAAGACCGAGTAGTGCTGGCCCTCCACCCGGATCTCGTAGTCGTTCCAGGTGCCCTTGGGCGTCACCCCGGCACCGGCGAGGCCGACCCGGTCGAAGCCGTACAGCGAGCCGGTCTTGTACGGGTCGCCGTCGGGCCGGTCGAGGACCTGGATCTCATGGCCGTACTTGATGGCGACCCACTCGGGGCGGGACTCCTCGGGGTTGTCGTGGACGTACGGGAAGCGGACGAACACCCCGCCGTTGGCGTTGGCGGCGCCCGGGGCGTCGTCGCGCCACTGGAGCTTGAGCGAGAAGTCGCCGTACTGCCGCTGCGGGAACCACAGCATGCCCATGCCCGGCACCGTGGTACTGCTGGTCATGGCCCCGTCCGAGGTCAGTCCGAACCTCCCGCCGCCCACGTGCTGCCACTTCGAGAAGCTGGCGGCGGTGCCGTCGAACAGGTCGCGGTACCCCTCGGTCTGTCCCGGCTTCCCGATGCCCGACTCCTTGGCCGCGCGGTAGATCTTCCGGTGCTCCCGCGTGTCGATGACGCCGTCGGCGAGGAGCCGGTCGATCACCGTGTCGACGTGCTTGAGGAACAGGGCGTGCGAGGACCAGTCCTTCTCGTCCTCGATGAGCTCGTTGACCGCGCAGCGGCGGTTCGTCATCCGGTTCGGGACGCCGGTGTCGACGGTCCCGACGAAGACCGTCGGACGCTCGTCGAACTCCGGGCAGTTCGGCGCCGGCACCCCGCCGCCCTCGGCCACGGTGAAGGCCGTGCTCCGGGCCGCGGAGGTGTTGCCCGCCTTGTCCGTCGCCCGGTACAGCACCGTGTGGCGGCCGACGCGGTCCACGATCACCGGGGTGGTGTACGCCAGGTACGGGCCGCCGTCGAGCGAGTACTCGATCCGCTCGACGCCCGAGTCCGCGTCGGACGCCGACAGGGTGACCGTGGCGCTGGTGAGGTACGCGCCGCCGGAGTCCCGCGTCCCGGTGACGGCCGCGGCCGCCTCGGGGGCGGTGGTGTCGGGATCGGGCTGCGCCACGACAGTGAAGGCCGTGGACTTCACCGCGGCGCTGTTGCCCGCCTTGTCCGTCGCCCGGTAGCGGACGGTGTGGTCGCCGACCTGGTGCACCATCACGGGAGCCGTGTACGGCTGCCAGGCGCCGTCGCCGAGCGCGTACTCGATGGTGTTGACGCCCGAGCCGGTGTCGGACGCGGTCACCGTCACGGTCGCCATGTCGAGGTAGCGGCCCTGGCCGTCCCGCTCGCCGGAGACGGTCGCCGAGGTCTCCGGCGCCGTCGTGTCGTCGGTGGGCCGGGCGACGACCGAGAACGCGGCGGACTTCTCTGCGGAGGTGTTGCCCGCCTTGTCGATGGCCCGGTGGCGCAGGGTGTGCGCGCCGACCGTGTCGACGACGACCGGGACCGTGTACGGCTGCCACGGGCCGTCCGCGCCGAGCGCGTACTCGACCCGTTCCACGCCCGAACCGGCGTCCGTCGCAGCAAGGGTGACCGTCGCCTGGCCGACGTAGGCGCCGTCGGCGTCGCGGTCGCCCTCGACCTTCGCGGTGGTCTCCGGGGCGGTGGTGTCCTCGCCGCCGCCCTCGGTGACGGTGAGGATGCCCTGCATCTGGCCGTGCCCGGGGATGGTGCACTTGAAGAGGTACCGGCCCGGGGTCAGCGTCACCTCGGCCGTGTGCCGGCCGCCGTTCGCGTCGCCCGGGTTGGCCAGGATGTTGAGCGGGACGTCGTTGTTGTACTCCGGGTCGGAGACGTCGAAGGTCAGGGTGTGCGGCATGCCGGTCGTGTTGCCCGTGGCCGTGCTGTTCTCGAAGACGATGGTCGTCGGGCCGGCCGTCGCCGTGGTCGGGAACTCCAGGTAGCGGTCGATGGGGTCGCCGGCCTTCCAGGTCAGCACCTGGGCGGCGGCGGTCCGGCCGCCGTCGCCGCGGCGGACGTCGTCCGCCCTGCCGTAGGCGGCGGCCGAGGTCAGCCCGACGACCATCGCCACGGCGGCCACCAGCGCCGCCCACAGGCTCGCGCCTCTCCGTCTCGTCGTCACCGCGCAGCCCTCCTGGCCAGCTGGTCCGCGGCGGGGGTCGGCCCGCCGCCCTTGTAGGTCACGCGCCACAGCGCGGAGTCGGGGTGGGAGGTGAAGAAGCCGCGCCCGTAGTCCAGGACGTACAGCGAGCCGTCCGGGGCGAACTTCCAGTCCATCAGGTTGCGGATGCCGCCCTGCCCGACCGGGATGATCTTCTTGAGGGACTCGGCGTGCACCGGGAGCCCGCCCCTGCCGACGGTCTTCGGGTCGGTGAGCACGGCGTGCCGCGGCTGGTTGCCGTCGTAGAAGTCGCCGACGAACCACTTGCCGTCCCAGTACGAGGGCCACTTGACCGTCGAGTCGCTCGCCGCGTCGTAGCGGTACAGCGGGCCGTTCATGGTCGCCTGCCCGCCGCCCTTGAGCCAGGGGAGCAGCAGCTTCTGCTCCTCCTGCCGGTAGCTCGGGACGCCGTTCGCGTCCCTCGGGTAGTCGACGCCGCCGCCCTGCGGGGAGTACCAGATGGTGTTCCCGGTCACCGGCGGCAGCTTCACCAGGCCGTCGTTGTTCGGGGACTCGTTCCTCGGGGCGTCGCAGTCGTACCAGCCGAGCGGCTTGGCCGGGTCGAGCAGACCGCGGTCCCGGTAGGGCTGCTTGTTGCCCATGCAGTACGGCCACCCGTGGTTGCCCGCCTTGGTGATCGCGGCGAACGTGTCGTACTTGGCCGGGCCCCAGGTCGTCGACGGCGCGCCCGCGTCGGGGCCGACCCAGCCCGCGTAGAGGATGTCGGTCTGCCGGTCGACGGAGATCCGGGCGGGGTTGCGGACTCCCATCACGTAGATCTCGCCCCGGGTCCTGCCGCCGCCCTCGTCGCTCTCGCTGCCGGTGAAGAGGTTGCCGGCGGGGAGGGTGTACGTACCGTCGGGCTCGGGGTGGATCCGCAGGATCTTGCCGTTGAGGTTGTTGGTGTTGCCCGCGGTGCGGCGGGCGTCCGCGAAGGAGACGCCCCGGAAGTTCGGGGCGGGGTTGTTGCCCGAGTAACCGCCGCTGGATCCGGACGAGTTGGTGTCCCCGGTGGCGATGTACAGGTTGCCCTTGGAGTCCCAGGCCATCCCGCCGCCCGCGTGGCAGCAGCTGTGGATCTGGACCGGCCAGCTCAGCAGCACCTTCTCGCTCGCCAGGTCGAGCCGGTTCGTCGCGAGGTCCAGGGTGAAGCGGGAGACCCGTCGCTCGCCCATGTGCTCCACGCGGTCGATCCGGGAGTGCGGTGTGTAGTGGAGGTAGACCCAGCCGTTGGTCAGGAAGGCGGGGTCGAGCTCGATGCCGAGCAACCCCTCCTCGTTCTTGACCAGTTCGTCGCCGCCGCCCTTGTTGCCGAACACGGTGAGCGCGCCGGCCCTGGTGACCTGCCTGGTCTTCGGGTCGTAGACGTGGATCTCGCCGTTGCCCTTGCCGATGTCCGGGTCGTTCCAGTCGGTGACCACCGGCACGCTCGCGTCGGCGCCTCCGCGGCCGATGTACAGGACGCGGCCGTCGGGAGCGACGACGAGACCGTGGGGTTCGCCGATCTGGTCGTTCTGGCCGGGCTGGTTGGGCCTGGTGACGCGCTCGGCGGTGTAGTTGCCGTCGATGGTCGCCTTGCAGTCCGCCCGGGAGATCCGCGCGGTCCAGGCGATGGCGCCGCGGAGGTGGTCCCGGAAATCCGCCTCGGCGTAGCTGTCGACGGTGCCGCCCATCGCGGTGTAGAAGGACCGGCCGCCGTCGTAGTCGCGGCACCAGGAGACCGGGTGGTCCCAGCCGTTGGGCTTGGCCGCGGGCTGGAACGAGGACTCCCGGACCCGGGCCACGGTGTGCACGGTGCCGGACGGGTTACGGTCCCAGTTGAACCACCGGTCGGGCCGCTTCCACTCCAGCGGAAGGGACTTCGTGGCCGGGTGCTGCCGGTCGCCGACCTCCACCACCGCGCGCTGCGTGCCGCTCGGCGCGCCGGTCGGACGGGCCCCGATCAGGCCGGTGAACCAGCCGGAGTAGGGCTCGGTGCGGGCGGCCTCGTGGACGCCGACGAAGCCGCCGCCCGCCTCCATGTAGGCCTCCAGGCCCGCCTCCTGCTCGGGGTCGAGCACATCGCCGCCCCCGGTCAGGAACACCACGGCGTTGTACTTCCCGAGCCGTCCGGCGTCGGTGAACACGGCCGGGTCGTCGGTGGCCTCGGTGCGGTAGCGGCCGGCGGCCGGCCCGGTGAGGCCGATGCTCTCGACGGCCGCGATGCCCGCGTCCACCGTCGGGGACTCGGCCGTCGCCGAACCGTGGAAGACGAGGACCCGGACGTTGGCGCCGCCCGGCGGCGACGGCAGGGATAACGTTGTCGACGGGCCGGAAGGCGACGGTTCCGGATACGGCTTGGCGGCGGCGGGGCCGCCGAGCAGCGAGGCGGTCAGGGCTCCCGCCCCGAGTGCCGCCACGACGAGGCCCGTTCTCGCTCTCGACCGGTGATGTGGTGTGCGCTTCATGGGTCACCCATCCCTCTGAGGTCACAACGACAGCCGCTGAAGCTAGACCTCTTTGCACGGTTCGCCAAGGGCTATGACCGCAACCGGACGAACTTTGTCCTGAGTGTGGATAAACAGCTGTCGCCCCGCTACGGTGTGGGCCGTCCCCAGGAGCCCCCGTCGGCCCCGCAGCCCGTCAATCTCCTCTGAAGACCGGAGAGTTCGACATGGACAGACGTAGCTTCAACCGTCGCCTGCTCGCGGGCGGGGCCGTCGCCGCGACCGGCGTGACATCGTTGTCCCTCGCATCCGCCTCCACCGCCGCGCCCGGCGCCGCCGCCGCGGCGGCCCCGCTGAGGACTGCCCCGGCCGGCGGCCAGGTACGCCATCTCAAGCTGTACGCCGAGAAGTTGGCCGACGGGCGCATGGGGTACGGCCTGGAGAAGGGCCGGGCCACCGTCCCCGGCCCGCTCATCGAGCTCAACGAGGGCGACACCCTCCACATCGAGTTCGAGAACCTGATGGACGTCCCGGTCAGCCTCCACGCGCACGGCGTGGACTACGACATCGACAACGACGGCACCCGGATGAGCGGCAGCCACGTCGAGGCGGGCGCCACCCGCACGTACACCTGGCGGAGCCATGCCCCCGGCCGCCGCCCCGACGGCACCTGGCGGCCCGGCAGCGCCGGGTACTGGCACTACCACGACCACGTCGTGGGCACGGACCACGGCACCGGCGGCATCCGCAAGGGCCTCTACGGAGGCCTGGTGGTGCGCCGCAAGGGCGACATCCTGCCGGACAAGCAGTTCACCATCGTCTTCAACGACATGACCATCAACAACCGGCCCGCGGCCGAGCCGCCGGACTTCCGGGCCACCGTCGGCGACCGGGTGGAGATCGTCATGATCACGCACGGCGAGTACTACCACACGTTCCACATGCACGGTCACCGCTGGGCCGACAACCGCACCGGGCTCCTCGCCGGCCCCGAGGACGTCAGCCGGGTCGTCGACAACAAGATCACCGGACCCGCGGACTCGTTCGGCTTCCAGATCATCGCCGGCGAGCACGTCGGAGCCGGTGCCTGGATGTACCACTGCCACGTCCAGAGCCACTCCGACATGGGCATGGCCGGCCTCTTCCTGGTCGCCAAGCCGGACGGCACCGTGCCCGGCCACGGCGACCACGGAACCCACGGGGCGGCGCAGGCGAGGGCGGCGGAGAAGGCCGCCGCGGGGACCTCCGGGGGCACCCACCACCACTGATGCCCCCGGCCCCCACGCGATTC
>NZ_RDBH01000113.1:78993-88017 GCF_008042145.1 Streptomyces sp. adm13(2018) | reverse complement strand
GGCACCGAGCAGGGCCAGGAACTCACCTCGACGGAGGGTGAGTTCGAGTCCGTCGAGGTGAGTTCCTGGCCCTGCTCGGTGCCAGCGGCAGCGGCAAGACGACACTGCTCCGCATCCTCGGCGCGCTCGACGGCGCCGACGCGGGGGAGGCCCTCGTCCCCGAGGCCCGCACGATCGTCTTCCAGGAACCCCGGCTCATCCCGTCCAAGAAGGTCCTCGCCAACGTGACCGTCGGCCTCCCGCGTGGCCCCGCCACCCGCGCGACCGGGCTGCGCGCCCTCGCCGAGGTCGGACTCGAACGGCACGCCGACGCCTGGCCCGCCACCCTCTCCGGCGGCGAGGCCCAACGGGTCGCGCTCGCCCGCGCTCTCGTCAGGGAACCCGAACTCCTACTGCTCGACGAGCCGTTCGCCGCGCTCGACGCACTGACCCGGCTCCGGATGCAGGACCTCGTGGAGGAGCTGCGCCGGATCCACCGCCCGGCCGTACTGCTCGTCACCCACGACGTCGACGAGGCCGTACGCCTCGCCGACCGCGTCGCCGTCCTGAGGGACGGCCGGCTGGTCACCGACGAGCCCGTCACCGTCCCCCGCCCCCGGGACCCCGGCGACCCGGCCTTCGTGGCGCTGCGCCGCCGCCTCCTCGCCGACCTGGGTGTCCACGCACCCGAGGAACCCCCGGCCCCCACCACCCACTCCACCAATCACTCCGCCACCCCCGAAGGAGCATCCGCATGAGCGTCGTCATCGGTGTCCACCGCAGCAACCCTTCCCTCTACCACCTCTCCCGGCTCGGCTACGCGGAGGAGGAACTCGCTGCCCTCGGCGAGACCGTGACCTGGCACCCGTACACCGACGGCGTCCGCACCGGCGCCCATCTCGCCGACGGGACCATCGACTTCGGCGGCACCGGCTCCACCCCGCCCGTCACCGCGCAGGCCGCCGGACACGACATCGTGTACACCGCCGTCTCGGCACCCCGCCCCGACCACGGCGCCCTCCTCGTCACCGAGGACAGCCCGGTCCGCACCGTCGCCGACCTCAAGGGCGGCACCGTCCA
Organism: Streptomyces sp. adm13(2018); assembly: GCF_008042145.1. Lineage (GTDB taxonomy): Bacteria > Actinomycetota > Actinomycetes > Streptomycetales > Streptomycetaceae > Streptomyces. The sequence goes on along the minus strand of NZ_RDBH01000113.1, from coordinate 86,958 downwards.
CCTGGCCGTCGGCTCCTGGCAGACCCACCTCGTCGCCAAGGCCCTGGACGACGAGGGCCTCTCGTACGCCACCGACATCACCGCCGTACGGGCCGACGCCGGCAGCGAGGAGAAGCTCCGCGCCGGCGCCGTCACCGCGTGGGTGGCCCAGGGCGCCGAACTCGCCGCCGCCCGCCGCACCGGCGGACTGCGCACCCTGATCCGCACCGGCGAGGTCATCAGCGACCGGTCCGTCTTCTTCACCCGGCGCGACCTGGCCGAACAGCGCCCCGAGGTCGTGGAGGCGCTCACCCGGGCCCTCCGGCGGGCCGACGCATGGGCCGCGGAGAACCCCCGCGAGGCCGCCGGGATCGCCGCAGCGGACCAGGGCGGCACGGTCGACGACTGGGAGACGGCCCTGCGCGCCCTCCCCTGGACGATCGAGGAGGTCGGCGCGGACTTCGTCGCCGAGCAGCAGCAGGCGGCCGACATCTTCCACCGGACCGGGTTCATCGACCGCGCGATCACCGTCGCCGACGCCCTGCCCCGGAAGGCCGGATCCCGATGACCTCCCCGGCACCCGAAGTCCTCTGGTACGTCATCCCGCGCGAGGGCGCGTACCCGTGGGAGCCGGCGGGCCGCCGCCCGGTCGACCTCGGCTATCTCACGCAGCTCGCCGGAACGGTCGAACGCTTGGGCTACACGGGCGCGTTGCTGGCCACGGACCTCTACGACGTGTGGCCGCTGGGCTCGGCGCTCGCGGCCGCCACCAGCACCCGCTTCAAACCCCTCCTCGCCGTCCACCCGGGGCTGATCGCACCGACCCTGCTCGCCAAGATGGCGCTCAGCTTCGACAACCTCTTCGGCGGCCGACTCCGCTTCAACGTCGTCAACGGCTCGACCGCCTCCCTCCGCGAGTACGGGCTCCATGTCGAGCACGACGAGCGGTACGAACTGAGCGCCGAGTACTGGTCGATCGTCAAGCGACTCACGGCGGGCGAGGTCTTCGACCACAAGGGCCGCTTCTACGACCTCCAGGGCGCGGGCGCCTCCTTCCGCGACCTGCGGCCCGTCCAGGAGCCGCACGTCCCCCTCTGGTTCGGCGGCTCCTCGGCGCCCGGGATCGAGATGGCCGCCGAGCACGTCGACGTCTACCTCACCTGGGGAGAGCCGCCGCACCTGCTGAAGCAGAAGCTCGATCACGTACGGGCGCGGGCCGCCGCCCACGGCCGCACCCTCCGCATCGGCCTGCGGCTCCACCTCATCGTCCGCGACACCGAGGACGAGGCCTGGGCGGCCGCCGACCGGCTCCTGGACGTCACCAGCGAGGCGACGTACGCCCGGCAGCTCGGTGAGCGGTCGGGCGAGGACGGCGTGGGCTGGCAGCGTCAGTTCCGCCAGCACGGCGGCCGCGTCCCGGCCCGCGCCCGCGAACTGGAGACCCACCCGAACCTGTGGCCCGGCATGAGCCTCTTCCGCCCCGGCCCGGGAACGGCGGTCGTCGGCTCGACGGCCCAGGTCGTGGAACGGCTCAAGGAGTACCAGGAGTTGGGCGTGGACACCTTCATCCTCTCGGGCAACCCCCTCCTGGAGGAGGCCTACCGAGTGTCCGAAACGGTCCTCCCCGCCCTGGGGGTCAGCCGCTGAGGCGCAGGCCGCGAGCGCGGCACGGCGGCCAGGGAGTTTCGGCGCGCCGCTTTGCGTCGGCGGGGGAGTGCCGCATTGATCGAATGTTGATGGCTCGTTTACGGCCCTCCGGCAGCGTGTACGCCATGCAGACCTACACCACCGTACTGACCGCTCCGGAGCCCGACATGTCCTGGCAGGAGGACGCGCTGTGTGCCCAGGCCGGGCCGGAGTTCTTCTTCCCGGCGCCCGGGTCGTCCACCCGCGAGGCCAAGCAGCTCTGCGGTGCCTGCGAGGGGCGGGTGGCGTGCCTGGAGTACGCGCTGCGGCACGACGAGCGGTTCGGCGTGTGGGGCGGGCTGTCCGAGAAGGAGCGGATCCGCCTCAAGCGCCGCCAGGCCTGAGTGAGCGGAGACGCGGACGCCTCGGCGCGGGGGTACGAGGGGTCCGGCGGGACCGCGGAATGGCGGAACCGGGGAACGGCGGGCGGGCGCGGCCGGCCGATCTCGGCCCGTCGCGCCCGTCCCGTGTTCCGTCGCCGTCAGCGGCCCGCCGCCGTCAGGAGCGGCGGCCCGCCGTCAGAAGGGCGCACGAGGCGCCGCCCGGCCCGGTCGTGGGCCTCGGGTCGCTCAGCCGGCCGCGCGGGCGGCCATGCGGGCCTTGCGGGCGGCGAGCTTCTCGTCGAACTTGCTCGCCTCGGTGTCCAGGCCGTTCATGTACAGCCCCAGCTCCTCCTGCGCCTGCAGACCCTCGGGCCCGAGGCCGTCGATCTGGAGGACCTTCAGGAAGCGGAGGACGGGCTGGAGCACGTCGTCGTGGTGGATGCGCATGTTGTAGATCTCGCCGATCGCCATCTGCGCCGCGGCCCGCTCGAAGCCGGGCATGCCGTGTCCGGGCATCCGGAAGTTGACGACGACGTCCCGCACGGCCTGCATGGTCAGGTCGGGGGCGATCTCGAAGGCCGCGCCCAGGAGGTTGCGGTAGAAGACCATGTGCAGGTTCTCGTCGGTGGCGATCCGGGCCAGCATCCGGTCGCAGACCGGGTCGCCGGACTGGTGGCCGGTGTTCCGGTGCGAGATGCGGGTCGCGAGCTCCTGGAAGGCGACGTACGCCACGGAGTGCAGCATCGAGTGACGGTTGTCGGACTCGAAGCCCTCGCTCATGTGCGCCATCCGGAACTGCTCCAGCTTGTCCGGGTCGACGGCGCGGGAGGCCAGCAGGTAGTCGCGCATCACGATGCCGTGGCGGCCCTCCTCGGCGGTCCAGCGGTGCACCCAGGTGCCCCAGGCGCCGTCGCGGCCGAAGAGGCTGGCGATCTCGTGGTGGTAGCTCGGGAGGTTGTCCTCGGTGAGCAGGTTCACGATGAGGGCGATCTTGCCGATCTCGGTGACCTTGGACTGCGACGGGTCCCAGGCCTCCCCGTCCTCGAAGAAGCCCGGGAAGTTGCGGGCGTCGGACCACGGCACGTACTCGTGCGGCATCCAGTCCTTGGTGACCTTGAGGTGCCGGTTGAGTTCCTTCTCCACGACCTCTTCCAGCGCGTAGAGCAGCCGGGCGTCGGTCCACCCTGCCGAGCTGCCGAGGTGGGGAGAGGTGAGTGTCACGAGTACTCCTGGGGACGGAGGAGGGCGAACGGGCATACCTACGGCTACGTAGGTTACGAGACCGTAGGTTAAGGCTCCGTAAGGCATCGGCCAAGCCCGTCCCGGCGATGCCCGGTTACGTTCCGTTATGTGTGCTGCTCCGTCGGGGTGCTGGAGACGCAGGTCACGTCCCGGACGGCCCGTATCCGTCACCCGGACGACTACACAGAGCAGGGGGTCGGCGGCGTGGTGCAGTCGGTGGATGGCCGAAGCGGATGGGAATCCGGGGCCCGCGCGGGGGCGGATCGGGCCCGGCGGACGCCCGGCCCCCGGACGGCCGGCGGATGCCGGCCGTCCGGGCGCGGCCCCGGCGAAGGCCTTCGGGCGCGGCCCCGGCGAAGGCCTTCGGGCGCGGCCCGGGCGAAGGCCTTCGGGCGCGGCCCCGGGCGAAGGCCTTCGGGCGCGGCCCCGGCGAAGGCCTTCGGATACGGCCCAGGCGGAAGGCCTTCCGGATACGGCCTACCGGAGACTCGCCGCCGCCTCCCGTACCTCCTCCGCCGTCGTCGGGCGCAGCTCGCCGTCGAGCAGCAGCCAGCGGGTGATCCCCAGCGACTCCAGGAACGACACGTCGTGGCTCGCCACGATCAGCGCCCCCTCGTACGCGTCCAGGGCCGCCGTCAGCTTCCGCACCGACGCCATGTCCAGGTTGTTCGTCGGCTCGTCCAGCATCAGCAGCTGCGGGGCCGGCTCCGCGAGGAGCAGCGCCGCGAGCGTCGCCCGGAACCGCTCCCCGCCGGACAGGGTGCCGACGGTCTGGTCCGCCCGCGCGCCCCGGAACAGGAAGCGCGCGAGCCGCGCCCTGATCGCGTTGCCCGTCGCCGCGGGTGCGAACCGGGCCACGTTCTCCACCACGCTCAGCCCGTCGTCGAGGACGTCGAGCCGCTGGGGCAGGAAACGCAGCGGCACCCGCGCCTCCGTCTCGCCCGAGAGCGGTTCGAGCTCCCCCGCGATCGTCCGCAGGAGGGTGGTCTTCCCGGCGCCGTTCCGGCCGACCAGCGCGATCCGCTCCGGCCCGCGCAGCTCGAACTCGCCCTCCACGCGGGCTCCGTAGCGCAGTCGGGGGCTGCGCAGGAACAGCACCTCGCGGCCCGGCGGCACCGAGGTCCGCGGGAGTTCGACACGGATCTCGTCGTCGTCCCTGACCGCCTCCACCGCGGCGTCCAGCCGCTCCCGGGCCTCCGAGAGGCGCTCGGTGTGCAGCGCCTTGTGCTTGCCGGCGGAAACCTGGGCCGCGCTTCGGAGGTTGTTCGCCACGATCTTCGGGACGACCTTGTTCTCAAAGCTCTTCTGCCCGTACCGCCGGCGGCGGGCCAACTTCATCTGGGAGTCGGCCAGTTCCCGCTTCTGCCGCTGGACGTCGGCCTCGGCGACCCGCACCATCCGCTCCGCCGCGTCCTGTTCGGCCGCGAGCGCCTCCTCGTAGTCCGCATAGGCGCCCCCGTACCAGGCGACGGAACCGTCCCGCAGGTCCGCGATCTGGTCGACCCGCTCAAGCAGTTCGCGGTCGTGGCTGACCACGACCAGGACTCCGGACCAGTTCTCCACGGCCTCGTAGAGCCGGGCGCGGGCATGCAGGTCGAGGTTGTTGGTCGGCTCGTCGAGGAGCAGGACGTCGGGCCGGGCGAGCAGCAGCGCGGCGAGGCGCAGCAGCACCGACTCGCCGCCCGAGACCTCGCCCACGGTCCGGTCCAGGCCGACGGCCCCGAGCCCGAGCTGGTCGAGGGTGGCTCGGGCCCGCTCCTCGACGTCCCAGTCGTCGGCGAGGGCGGTGAAGTGCTCCTCGGCCGGGTCACCCGCCTCGATGGCGTGCAGGGCCGCCCGCTTCGCGGCGATGCCGAGGATCTCGTCCACCCGCCGCGAGGTGTCCAGGACCAGGTTCTGCGGGAGGTGGCCGAGTTCGCCGGTGACCCGGACGCTGCCGGAGGACGGGGTCAGCTCACCGGCGATCAGCTTCAGGAGCGTGGACTTGCCGGAACCGTTGAGGCCGACGAGCCCGGTGCGGCCGGGGCCGACCGTGAGCCGGAAGTCGTCGAAGACCTCGGTGCCGTCGGGCCAGGAGAAGGAGAGCGAGGAGCAGGTGACGAAGGTGGGGTGATGTGCCATGGAGGCCTCCGGGATGCGTGCGTGGGCGCAGACGTGCGGGGATGCGACGCGTGGAGACACCGGGGCGCGGGCGGTCTGTCGTCAGAACGGCTCGTACGCCGAGGTCGAGAACGGCACACGCGGCACAGGGGGCACGCGCGGCACGGTGTCTCGCAACCTCAGACGAGCAACGTCCTTCTCCGATCAGACGGCGACTGGTACGTGGAGAACGGTAGGCCGTGGAGCGGGAGGGCGGCAAACGAATTACGGGCCGGCCCGAGGGGGCGGCCCGTGAGGCGGGCCCGGCGGGCGGGCCCGTGGTGACGCCTACGTCGCGCTACGGATGCTCGCGCAGCAGCTCCGTCAGGTCCTGGTCCCAGTCCAGGTACTGGTGCTCGCGTCCGGCCGGTACCAGGTGCTGCGAGCGCTCCAGGAAGAGGCGCAGTTCCGAGGTCCGCACGTGGACCATGGCCACGCCCTCGGGGGCGTGGAACTCGACGACCGTGCGGTCGTACCCGTACGGCCGGAGGCGGACGTCCCCGACGCCGGCCGGGCGCTCGACGCCCTGGACGAGCAGCTCACGCGCGAAGGCCCACGAGACCTCGACGCCCTCCAGGGTGGCCGGGGGCGGGAACGCCATGCTCACGGCGTACGGGTCCTCGCGGTCGTACCGCAGGGTGGCGGGGACGGTCTCCATCCGCGGAGCGGATGCGACGAGACGGGCCTGGACGGCCTGCTCGATGACGGCGGACACGACCGGCTCCTTTCACGCGGACTTTCGGATCCTGTGCGTCTCCCCGACACCGGGGCACCTGACACCTGAGAAGACGAGCGGAACGGCCGGAACGTGCACTCCGGATACGCGTGAGCTGCGTCACGACGGCGAGCCGGATCGCGCGCCGCCCCGCGCCCGGCGGATCGTCGCAGGTCAGAGAGGTGAGATTCGGGTCAGCGTGCTTCCGGCCCGTCGACGTCCGGCTCGGCGGGCGGGCCCGGGTGATCGCAGGACGGCTGGATTCCGGAGGCCGCCCGTACGGTCGGCCATGCCACCAGCCTGGGAACGCCCCGGCGGGCACGCACCCTGGACGGGGAGCGGGCGGGGGCGCTAGCTTCCGGCGCCATGACGTCCATGGGGAACACGAGACGAATGATGTCGGTGGGACTGATCGGGGCGGCGCTCGCGCTGACCCTGGCCGCGCCCGCGCGCGCCGGGGAGACCCCCACGGCGGCGACCGGCGGCACCACGGCCCACTGGGAACTCACACCGACCGGTACCGACGCCCGGTTCCGCGGACTGGCGCCCGTCGACCGCCGGACCGCGTGGGCCGCGGGCTCCAAGGGGACGGTGCTGCGCACCACCGACGGCGGCCGGCACTGGCGGAACGTCTCGCCGCCGGGCGCGGCCGAGCTGGAGTTCCGCGACGTGGAGGCCTTCGACACCCGCCGGGCCGTCGTCCTCGCCATCGGCGAGGGCGAGGCCTCGCGCGTGCTGCGCACCGAGGACGGCGGCGCCACCTGGACCGAGTCCTTCCGGAACACCGATCCGGGGGCCTTCTACGACTGCATGACCTTCTTCGACCGCCGGCACGGACTCGCCATGAGCGACCCGGTCGACGGCAAGTACCGCATCCTCTCCACCCGCGACGGCGGCCGCTCCTGGCGGGTGCTGCCGAACGCGGGGATGCCGGAGGCGCTGCCCGGCGAGGCGGGCTTCGCGGCGAGCGGCCAGTGCCTGGTGTCGGCAGGGCCGCGCGATGTGTGGCTGGCGACGGGCGGCGGTGCCACCGCGCGCGTGCTCCATTCCGCGGACCGCGGGCTGACCTGGACCGCCACCGCGACGACCGTCCCGGCGGGGGACCCGGCCCGCGGCGTCTTCGGCCTCGCCTTCCGCGACCGCACGCACGGCATCGCCGTCGGCGGCGACTACCGCAAGGACCGGCCGTCCCCACGGGCCGCCGCCGTCACCGGGGACGGGGGCCGCGGCTGGCGGGCCTCGGAGACGCCGCCGCCCGCCTACCGCTCCGGGGTCGCCTGGCTCCCGCACAGCAGGAATGCCGCACTGGCCGTCGGCCCGACCGGCACCGACCTCACCACCGACGGCGGCCGCACCTGGCGCACCGTCGACACCGGCTCGTTCGACACGGTCGACTGCACGCCGGACGGCTCGTGCTGGGCGGCGGGGGAGCAGGGCCGGATCGCCCGCCTGGGCCGCCGCTAGGCCGGCCCAGGAGTCAGGAGGGCAACTGCTCCCGGAACGGGGCGAGTTCCTCGGCCGTCTTGGTCGCGTAGAACTCCGTGATCCGGTACGCGCACACGCCCTCGACGCTGAACGGGTCGGCCGCCGCGATCTTCTCGATCTCCGTGCGGTCGACCCCGGCGGCCAGGATCACCCCGCCGTCGCGCGGGTTCTTGCGCCCCGAGGCGATGAAGACGCCCGCGGCGTACTGCGCGTCGAGCCACTCGACGTGTGCGTCGAGGAGCACGTCCACCCGCTCGACGGGCGCGGTGTAGGTCAATTCCAGTACGAACATGACGGGCAGGCTACCGGGCGTCTCCCGGACCCGACGGCCCGTCCCAGCCCCCGGACGGGGCGGGGAAGCCCGGGGTCCCCGGACGGGGCGGGGAAGCCCGGGGT
>NZ_RDBH01000113.1:76103-78893 GCF_008042145.1 Streptomyces sp. adm13(2018) | reverse complement strand
CGAGGACGAGGCGTCCGCTCAGCTCCGCCTGGACGGCCAGGGCGGCGGTCTCGTCGGCGGGCCAGCCCGCCGGAATGTCGATGATCGTCATGATGCGGCCACCCTATGCACGGCCGGGAGGGCCCCCGGCGCCCTCCCGGCCGTGCATAGGGTGGCCGCATCATGACGATCATCGACATTCCGGCGGGCTGGCCCGCCGACGAGACCGCCGCCCTGGCCGTCCAGGCGGAGCTGAGCGGACGCCTCGTCCTCGACGAGGAGGGGCCCGCGGTCGGCGAGGGGCACGTCACGGGGCTCGACGTCGCCTACGACGACGAGCGCGATCTCGTCGCCGCCGCGGCCGTCGTCCTGGACGCGCGGACCCTGCGCGTGGTGGAGGAGGCCACGGCGGTCGGCCGGGTCTCCTTCCCGTACGTCCCCGGGCTGCTCGCCTTCCGCGAGATCCCCACGGTCCTCGCCGCGCTCGACGGGCTGACCGCCGACCCCGGCCTGCTCGTCTGCGACGGCTACGGCCTAGCCCACCCCCGCCGCTTCGGCCTCGCCAGCCACCTGGGAGTCCTCACCGGCCGTCCGTCGATCGGCGTCGCGAAGAACCCGTTCACCTTCACCTACGATCAACCCGGCCCGGAGCAGGGAGACTTCGCGCCGCTGCTGGCCGACGGCGAGGAGGTCGGCCGGGCCCTGCGCACCCGGGCCGGCGTGAAGCCGGTCTTCGTCTCCGCCGGTCACCGGGTCTCCCTGGCCAACGCCTGCGCCCACACCCTCCACCTCGCCCCGCGCTACCGCATCCCCGAAACCACCCGCCACGCCGACGCGTTGTGCCGCCGGGCCCTGAAAGAGGCGCTCGACGGCCCCCGGTGACGCGAGCGGGCGCCGGGCGGAGTCGAGTACCTCCGATGATCGACTGAGTAGCCTGAGTACCTGTACGGATACCGGGCCGTCCGGTCGCCCACCAGAGTGGGGGCCATGACAACACCCCCTTCCGTCTCGTCGCGTTCCGTGGAACGCGGCCCGAACCCGATCTCCGCCGGGGCCGTTCCCCTCGCCCCGGCCGCGATCCACGCCCTTCCGACCGCTCTCGCCGCTCGGGCCGCGGTGTGATCGGGCGTCTGCGGTGCCTCGTTCTCGACTGCCCGGACGCCTGGGAACTCGCCGAGTTCTACCGGCGGTTGATCGGAGGAGAGGTGGAGAGCCCCGAGCCCCGGTGGGCGGTCGGCGAGGGCTCGGCGGTGTTGCGGGGCGTCGGCGGGCCCGTCCTCGCCTTCCAGAGCGTGGCCGATCACCGGCCGCCCGTATGGGGCGCGCCCGAGCAGCAGTTCCACCTCGACGTGCGGGTGGACGACCTCGACGCCGCCCACGAGGCCGTCCTCGCGCTCGGGGCCGAACCGCTCGGCGACGGCGGGGGCGACGCGGCCTGGCGGATCTACGCCGACCCCGCCGGTCACCCCTTCCGCCTCGTGCGACCCTGACCCCTCCCGTACCGCCGGCCCGGGCGGCGCGGCCCGCGGCTCAGCCCCGGTGCGCCACCCGGAAGCGGATGCCCGCCGCCCGGAGCCGGTCGATGAGCGCGTCACCCATTGCCGCCGCCGTCGTCACCTGGCCCGATGTCTTCGGCAGCGGGTCGAACGCGAGGCTGAGCGCCGCCTCGGCCAGCATCTTCGCCGTCTCGTCGTAGCCCGGGTCGCCGCCCGAGACCTCGGTGAACACCCGGCGCCCGCCGCCCTCGCCGACGAAGCGGACCGAGAACCAGCTGCGGGCCCGCCGCTCGGCCGACGGCCCCTGCCCCGCCTGGTAACGGTCCATCAGCCAGGCGCGCACCGGCGGGAGTTGGGCGAACGCCACACCCGCGCCGACGGCCGCCGCGCCGCCGAGGGCCATCGGGAGCGTCTTCACGGAGGCGTAGTGGCGGTAGCGGAAGTCGGGTCCGTACCGTTCGAGGGCCGCGGCCGACCGTGCCACGACCTGCGGGTCGAGGGTCGGGAGCGGCAGGGCCCAGGTCCCGGTCTCCCGGCTGAACCGCGGACCGGACAGCGGCGCACGGGTCCGGCGCCCCACCAACCGCGGTTCGTGCAGCCGTCGTTCGTGGGCCGCCCGCAGGATCTCCCGCCCCCGGCCGAGGGCGGTCAGGGCGGACGCGAAGGTGCCGCCGGAGAACTGCGCCTCGGCGCGTACGAAGCCGTCCACCCGGAGCGGTACGCCCTCCGGAAGCTGCTGGACGGTGAAGTACGCGCCCAGGTCGTGCGGGACGGAGTCGAAGCCGCAGGCGTGGACGATGCGGGCGCCGGTCTCCCGGGCCCGCGCGTCGTGCCGTACGTACGTCTGGTCGACGAACTCGGCCTCGCCGGTCAGGTCCAGATAGTCGGTGCCCGCCTCGGCGCACGCGCCGACGAGCCCGTCGCCGTACCAGACGTACGGGCCGACCGTCGTCGCCACCACCCGTGCGGACTCGGCGAGTTCGCGCAGCGAACCGGGGTCGGCCGCGTCCGCGACGACCAGCGGCAGCTCGGCGCAGCGCGGCCACCGGGCGGCGAGCCGGGCACGCAACGCCGTGAGCCCGGCCCGGTTGCGGCCCGCGAGCGCCCAGCGGCACTCCGCGGGCGCGTGGGCGGCGAGGTACCCGGCGGTGAGCTCACCGACGAACCCGGTGGCCCCGAAGAGAACCACGTCGTAGGGGCGATCAGGCCCGACTGCGGCCTCCCGCCCGGTCTCCTGCTCTGTGCCGGCGCCGGCCCCGGCCTCTCGACCGCCCCCGGCACTCGCCCCGGCCCCGGCACTCGCCCCGGCCCCGGC
>NZ_RDBH01000113.1:73540-76003 GCF_008042145.1 Streptomyces sp. adm13(2018) | reverse complement strand
GGCTTGTGCCGAGTGGAACACGTTCCTAGCATCTCCGGTGTTACATCATTGGTGTCACACACGTCTGGGGGCTCGATGAGCACGACGCACACCGCCGGAAACGGCCCGCTCGCCGGAGTACGCGTGGTCGAGCTCGCCGGCATCGGCCCCGGCCCCTTCGCCGCCATGCTGCTCGCCGACCTCGGCGCCGACGTCGTCCGCGTCGACCGCCCCGGCGGCCCCGGTCTGGGCATCGACCCGGCCCGCGACCTCACCAACCGCAACAAGCGCTCGGCCGTCGTCGACCTCAAGGCGGCGGACGGCCCCGCCACCGTGCTCGACCTCGTCGAACGCGCCGACATCCTCATCGAGGGCTACCGCCCCGGCGTCGCCGAACGCCTCGGCGTCGGSSCCGACGCCTGCCTCGCCCGGAACCCGCGCCTCGTCTACGGCCGGATGACCGGCTGGGGCCAGCACGGACCGCTCGCCGCGACCGCCGGACACGACATCGGCTACATCGCGATCACCGGCGCCCTCGGCATGATCGGACCCGACCCCGACGGCCCGCCCGGCATCCCCGCCAACCTCCTCGGCGACTACGCCGGCGGCTCCCTCTACCTGGTCGTCGGCGTCCTCGCCGCCCTCCAGCACGCCCGCGCGCACGGCGAGGGCCAGGTCGTCGACGCGGCGATCGTCGACGGCACCGCCCACCTCACCACCATGATCCACGGCATGCTGGCCGCCGGCAGCTGGCAGGACAGGCGGGGCGTCAACCTGCTGGACGGCGGCTGCCCGTTCTACGGGGTCTACGAGACCTCCGACGGGGGACACATGGCGGTCGGCGCCCTGGAGGAACGGTTCTACGCGGAGTTCGCCCGGATCCTCGGCATCGAGGAGGCCGCCGCCGCCCGCCACGACCTCGGACGCTGGCCCGAACTCCGCAAGGCCGTCGCCGACCGCTTCCTCGGCCGGACCCGCGAGGAGTGGACCGCCCTCTTCGAGGGCAGCGACGCCTGCGTGGCCCCCGTCCTCTCCCTGCGCGAGGCGCCGTCCCACCCGCATCGCCCAGCCCGCCCCCGCGCCCCGCTTCTCCGCCACCCCCGGCGCACTGCGCCGGGGACCCGCGCTGCCCGGCGCCGACACGGCCGAGGTCGCCGCCGACTGGGCCGTACCCGCCCTCGTACGCCGGTCCGGGACCCCGGAGCCCGACGCGTGACCCGGCCGACCGGACCCGGAGGACCGACCCGCGGGCGCACCGGCCACGACCGTCGCGTCCGACTCGCGCACCGCCCGCCCCAGACCCAGGAGACCGCCGTATGAAGCGCCAGCTCTACTCCGCCGACCACGAGGCCTTCCGGGCCACCGTCCGCACCTTCCTGGAGAAGGAGGTGCTGCCCCACTACGAGCAGTGGGAGAAGGACGGCATCGTCTCCCGCGAGGCCTGGCTCGCCGCCGGACGGCAGGGCCTGCTCGGCCTCGCCGTCGACGAGGAGTACGGCGGCGGGGGCAACCCCGACTTCCGCTACGCGTCCGTGCTCGCCGAGGAGTTCACCCGGGCCGGCACCCCCGGGCTCGCCATCGGCCTGCACAACGACATCATCGGCCCGTACCTCACCTCGCTGGGCACCGAGGAGCAGAAGCGGCGCTGGCTGCCCGGCTTCTGCTCGGGCGAGACCATCACCGCCATCGCCATGACGGAACCCGGCGCGGGCTCCGATCTCCAGGGCATCCGTACGACCGCCGAGGACCACGGCGACCACTGGATCCTCAACGGCTCCAAGACCTTCATCTCCAACGGCATCCTCGCCGACCTCGTGGTCGTCGTCGCCCGCACCACCCCCGAGGGCGGCGCCCACGGCCTCTCCCTCCTCGTCGTCGAGCGCGGCGCGGAGGGCTTCGAGCGCGGCCGGAACCTCGACAAGATCGGCCAGAAGTCGCAGGACACCGCCGAACTGTTCTTCCACGACGTACGCGTCCCCAAGGAGAACCTGCTCGGCGAGCTCAACGGAGCCTTCGTCCACCTGATGACCAACCTCGCCCAGGAACGGATGGCCATCGCCGTCGCCGGCATCGCCGCCGCCGAACACCTGCTGGAGATCACCACCACGTACGTCAAGGAGCGCGAGGCCTTCGGCCGCCCGCTCTCCCGGCTCCAGCACATCCGCTTCGAGATCGCCGAGATGGCCACCGAGTGCGCCGTCACCCGCACGTTCATCGACCGCTGCATCGTGGAGCACAGCGACCCCGAAGGGGCCGGACTCGACGCCGTCCACGCCTCCATGGCCAAGTGGTGGGCGACCGAACTCCAGAAGCGGGTCGCCGACCGCTGTCTGCAACTGCACGGAGGGTACGGCTACATGAGCGAGTTCCCGGTGGCACGCGCCTACACCGACGGCCGGATCCAGACCATCTACGGCGGCACGACCGAGATCATGAAGGAGATCATCGGCCGTTCCCTCCTCGGCTGACCTCCCGCCTCCCGCC
>NZ_RDBH01000113.1:49730-73440 GCF_008042145.1 Streptomyces sp. adm13(2018) | reverse complement strand
GCTCGTCCAGGGCGTCGAGCGCCCGGCCGGCGTCGGGGACGTCCGCCTCCCCAACCCTCATCGCGAAAGGCTTTCCGTGAGCACCGAAGCGTACGTGTACGACGCGATCCGCACCCCGCGCGGACGCGGCAAGGCCAACGGCTCCCTCCACGGCACCAAGCCGATCGACCTGGTCGTCGGCCTCATCCGGGAGATCCAGACCCGCAACCCCGGCCTCGACCCGGCCACCATCGACGACATCGTCCTCGGCGTCGTCGGCCCCGTCGGCGACCAGGGCTCCGACATCGCCCGCATCGCCGCCATCGCCGCCGGACTCCCCGACACCGTCGCCGGCGTCCAGGAGAACCGCTTCTGTGCCTCCGGCCTCGAAGCGGTCAACATGGCCGCCATGAAGATCCGCTCCGGCTGGGAGGACCTCGTCCTGGCCGGCGGCGTCGAGTCCATGTCCCGGGTGCCGATGGCCTCCGACGGCGGCGCCTGGTTCGCCGACCCGATGACCAACCTGGACACCGACTTCGTCCCCCAGGGCATCGGCGCCGACCTCATCGCCACCATCGAGGGCTTCACCCGCCGCGACGTCGACGAGTACGCCGCGCTCTCCCAGGAGCGCGCCGCCGCAGCCGTCAAGGACGGGCGCTTCACTCGCTCGATCGTCCCCGTGAAGGACCGCGCGGGCCTCACCGTCCTCGACCACGACGAGTTCCTGCGCCCCGGCACCACCGCCGACTCCCTCGCCCGGCTCAAGCCCTCCTTCGCCGACATCGGCGAGCTGGGCGGCTTCGACGCCGTCGCCCTGCAGAAGTACCACTGGATCGAGGAGATCGACCACGTCCACCACGCCGGCAACTCCTCCGGCATCGTCGACGGCGCCTCGCTCGTCGCCATCGGCTCCAAGGAGGCCGGCGAGCGCAACGGCCTCGCCCCCCGCGCCCGGATCGTCTCGGCCGCCGTCTCCGGCTCCGAGCCGACGATCATGCTGACCGGGCCCGCCCCGGCCGCCCGCAAGGCCCTCGCCAAGGCCGGCCTGACCATCGACGACATCGACCTCGTCGAGATCAACGAGGCCTTCGCCGCCGTCGTCCTGCGCTTCGTCAAGGACATGGGCATCACGCTGGACAAGGTCAACGTCAACGGCGGCGCCATCGCGCTCGGCCACCCGCTCGGCGCCACCGGCGCGATGATCCTCGGCACCCTCGTCGACGAGCTGGAGCGGCAGGACAAGCGCTACGGCCTCGCCACCCTCTGCGTCGGCGGCGGCATGGGCATCGCCACCGTCGTCGAGCGCGTCTGACCGTCCCGTCCGAACCCCTCTTCACGGATCCACGGAGAAGCAGAGACATGAGCGAGAGCACCACCATCCGCTGGGAGCAGGACGAGACCGGGATCGTCACCCTCGTCCTCGACGACCCGAACCAGTCCGCCAACACCATGAACCAGGCCTTCCGGGCCTCGATCGTCGCGATCGCCGACCGCATCGAGGCCGAGAAGGACTCCATCCGCGGCATCATCTACACCTCCGCGAAGAAGACCTTCTTCGCCGGCGGCGACCTCAAGGACATGGTCCAGGCGGGCCCCGAGCACGCCCAGGACATCTTCGAGGGCGGCCTCGGCATCAAGAACGCGCTGCGCAGGATCGAGACCCTCGGCAAGCCCGTCGTGGCCGCGATCAACGGCGCCGCGCTGGGCGGCGGCTACGAGATCGCCCTCGCCTCGCACCACCGCGTCGCCCTCGACACCCCGGGCTCCAAGATCGGCCTCCCCGAGGTCACCCTCGGACTGCTGCCGGGCGGCGGCGGCGTCACCCGTACCGTGCGCCTCATGGGCATCACCGACGCCCTGCTGAAGGTGCTGCTCCAGGGCACCCAGTACCCCCCGAAGCGCGCCCTCGACAGTGGTCTCGTCGACGAGCTGGCCACCACCCCCGAGGACATGATGGCCAAGGCCATCGCCTTCATCGACGCGAACCCCGAGTCCCGGCAGCCCTGGGACGTCCCCGGCTACCGGATCCCCGGCGGCACCCCGTCGAACCCGAAGTTCGCCGCGAACCTCCCCGCCTTCCCGGCGAACCTGCGCAAGCAGCTCAACGGCGCGCCCTACCCGGCGCCGCGCGCCATCATGGCCGCCGCCGTCGAGGGCTCCCAGGTCGACTTCGAGACCGCGGCCGTCATCGAGAGCCGCTACTTCACCGAGCTCGTCGTCGGGCAGACGGCGAAGAACATGATCCAGGCGTTCTTCTTCGACCTCCAGGCCGTCAACTCCGGCGCCAGCCGTCCGAAGGGCGTCGAGTCCCGCCCGGTCCGCAAGGTCGCCGTCCTCGGCGCGGGCATGATGGGCGCCGGCATCGCGTACTCCTGCGCCCGCGCCGGCATCGAGGTCGTCCTCAAGGACGTCTCCGCCGAGTCCGCGGCCAAGGGCAAGGCGTACTCCGAGGCCCTCTGCGCCAAGGCCGTCAAGCGCGGCCGCACCACCCAGGAGAAGGCCGACGCCCTCCTCGCCCGGATCACCCCGACCGCCGAGGCCCGCGACCTCGCCGGCTGCGACGCGGTCATCGAGGCGGTCTTCGAGGACACGGCGCTCAAGCACAAGGTGTTCCAGGAGATCCAGGACGTCGTCGAGCCCGACGCGCTGCTCTGCTCCAACACCTCGACCCTGCCGATCTCCGTGCTCGCCGAGGGCGTGGAGCGCCAGGGCGACTTCATCGGCCTGCACTTCTTCTCGCCCGTCGACAAGATGCCGCTGGTCGAGATCATCAAGGGGGAGCGGACCGGCGACGAGGCGCTCGCCCGCGCCTTCGACCTGGTACGGCAGATCAACAAGACGCCGATCGTGGTCAACGACTCGCGGGGCTTCTTCACCTCCCGGGTCATCGGCCACTTCATCAACGAGGGCGTCGCCATGGTCGGCGAGGGCATCGAGCCCGCCTCCGTCGAGCAGGCCGCCGCGCAGGCGGGCTACCCGGCGAAGGTCCTCTCCCTGATGGACGAGCTGACCCTGACCCTCCCGCGCAAGATCCGCAACGAGACGAAGCGGGCGGTCGAGGAGGCCGGCGGGACCTGGGACACCCACCCGGGCGAGGCCGTCATCGACCGCATGGTCGACGAGTTCGGCCGCCCCGGCCGCAGCGGCGGCGCCGGATTCTACGAGTACGGCGAGGACGGGAAGCGCGGGAAGCTCTGGCCCGGGCTGCGCGAGCACTTCGCCAAGCCCGGGTACGAGATCCCGTTCCGCGACATGCAGGAGCGGATGCTCTTCGCCGAGGCCCTGGACACCGTCCGCCTCCTGGAGGAGGGCGTCCTGACCTCGGTCGCCGACGCCAACATCGGCTCGATCATGGGCATCGGCTTCCCGGCCTGGACGGGCGGCATCCTCCAGTACATCAACGGCTACGAGGGCGGTCTGCCCGGCTTCGTGACCCGCGCCCGCGAGCTGGCGGAGACGTACGGCGAGCGGTTCACCCCGCCCGCGCTGCTGGTGGAGAAGGCGGAGCGGGGCGAGGTCTTCACCGACGCGTGACGGCGGGGGGAGCCGGCGCCCGGACGGCTCCCGTCACCGCCGGCTCCCGTCACCGCCGGTGCCCGGGGAGCCGACGTCCGCCCGGCTCCCCCTTCTCACCGCCGCCCGAACGCCGACCGCAGCTCCTCGCTCAGTGAGCGCTGGAAGGCCGTGAGGAGGGCCTGGACCACCATCGGCTGCATGTGCGCCGAGAGCGACCTCATCGCGCTCAGGTGGTCCGGGTCCTCGCCGCTCTCCCGGTACGGGCTCCACACCTCGTCCCGGAACAGCCGGGACAGCTCCTGCGCCGCGGCGCGCGCGTGCTCCAGGAGGACGGTGCGGGAGGCGAGGATCGTCTCGTGCTCGATGGGCACGTCGAGCAGCTCGACGCCGAGCCGGAGCAGCGACCCGTCGAGCCGGAAGGTGTCGTCGTCGGCGGTCCGGTCGAGCACGCCCATCGCGGCGAGCCGCTCCACGTCCCGCTCGGTCAGCTCCCGGCCGGCCCGCCGCTCCAGCTCCCGCCGGGTGATGGACTCGGCGGACTCCGGCGCCCACGAGGCCACCAGGGCCCGGTGGATCGCCAGGTCCTGGGCGCTGAGGTCGGCCGGCAGCTGCTCCAGGTACCGCTCGATCGCGGCCAGCGTCATCCCCTGCCGCTGGAGCTCCTCGATGAGCGCGAGCCGCGACAGATGGCCCTGCCCGTAGTGCCCGACGCGCCGCGCCCCGATGACGGGCGGCGGGAGGAGGCCGCGGGTCCCGTAGAACCGCACGGTCCGCACCGTGACGCCGGCCCGCGCGGCCAGCTCGTCGACGGTGTAGCTGGCCCCGCCCTCCGCGTCGCTCCCGACGTCCATCCGAGCCGCCTCGCTTCCGATCCCTGCCGAATCCGGCCGCTGAGGCCGACCGGGACAGTATTGCTGTCTCACCAGAGCTGTAAAAGACCGCCGGGCGTTGTCAGTGCCGGGTCGTAGCGTGATCGTCATGAACGGGATCACGTACGTCCGGGGGGACGCGACCGCGCCGCGGGGCAGGGGCGTCAAGATCGTCGCGCATGTCGAGCGGGGGACACCGGTCACCGTGTACGACTTCGGTGCGTAACGGGCGGTGGGCCGGGGGTGTCGCGCGGTGTGTCGGTGTCTGCGGCTAGAGTCTGCCGCTGTTCGAACTGGGGGAACGGGAACAGGGGAGTCAGATGTACACGCAACTCAGGGAGACGGCTGATCAGTTGGCCGGAGTCCTGTGGCGGGAGCACACCGTCTACCGGGAGCGGGGCGGCGGTGTGGTGATCCGGGGCGAGCACGTGCGCCGCTGGATAAGCCTGGGCCCGACCGGGGGCAAGGACCAGGCGCTGCTGCGTGCCGGGCGGCTCCTCGACGGGGGCACCACCGCGCCCGCCCGCACCGAGGTGGTCGTCGACCTGACGGCCGGGACGGCCGAGCTCGCGGCGGTCTGCCGGCGGATGCTCGCCGAGGTCGCGGCGGTCGCCGAGCCCGCCGCAGCGCAGCCGGCGCGCGCGGGGCGGGCGGCCGGCTCCGGGAAGCCGGGCAGGCCGCCCCGCGCGGCCCGTGCCGCACGCCCCGCCCGGCCCCGCAGGGAGCGGCACACGAGCCTCGGCTCCTTCGTGGTGCTGCTCTGTGTCACCGGGGTCCTGGGCGCCTGGCTCTACAGCCTCTTCGGCGGCGGATACGGGTACTGAGTCCCGCGCCCGCCGCCGCCGAGCGGCCGGCCGGGGCTCAGAAGCCGGTGACCGGGTAGTGGTCGGAGAGGTTCGTGTACGTGTAGCTCGTGCCCCAGCTGGAGACCGTCCACGGGGCGCTCTTCTCCAGGACCACGTGGTTGGTCCAGTTCGCCGGCCGGGCGTTCCCCGAGCGGTAGAGGACGTGGTCCAGGTCCTCGCGGGGGTCGTCCGGGTAGCGCTCGGAGGCGATCGAGTTGAGGTCGGTGTCGAAGGAGTACGGGTGGCCGGTGCGCGCGTCGGCCCCCGCCAGGCCCGCGTCGGCGAGCATCGTGCCGTACTCGGGGGTGTGCGAGTCGACGTTCATGTCGCCGGCGACGATCACCTGCTCGTTCGCCGGGATGTTCTTCGCGTCGAGGAAGGCGTCGATCGCCTTGAACTGGCGGCTGCGCGTCTGCGCCGCCTCGCCCGCCGAGCACCCCGGGTCGGTGGACTGCGCGTGGGTGCCGAGCACGTGCACCCGGCTGCCGTTCACGTCGAGCACCGCGTAGGCGAAGCCCTTGTTCGACCACCAGTCGGCGCCGCACGCGTCCTTGTAGACGTGCTGCTCCTTGCGGATGATCGGCCACTTGCTGAGGATCGTCACTCCGCCGTCCTCGGGCGTGGTCGCGGAGTAGGAGCCGCCGGTGGCGTCCCAGCCGCTCTTGCTGCGGCCCACGATCGGGGTCTGGTACGGGTACGGGCGGGCGGAGTTCGCCTTGAGGGCGTCCGAGGCGGCGTTGTCGAAGGCCTCCTGGATCACCACGACGTCCTGCCCCTGGTACCAGGGGGCGGCCGGAATCGCCTTGGCCCGGTGGTCCTGGCCCCAGTTCGGGTACAGCGTCTTCGAGAACAGGAAGGCGTTGTACGTGAGCACCTTCAGGCGCGGGGCCTCGGCGGCCGCTCCGGCGGGGGCGGCGGTCGCGCCCGGCGCGGTCACGGCCAGGGTGGCCGCGGCGAGGACCAGGGACAGGACGGCGCCGGGGGCGCGGCGAAGCGGTGCAAGCGACACAGGAACTCCCATGAGGGTGTGGGGGGTTGTGCTGGCGCGGCACATACAATCAGCCGGAGTTACCTTCCGGTAGCCTTTGGGTGCCGGGAATCTGGCCGAGTCCGCACGAACGCGACAACTCTCGCCGGGTAGCCCGAATTGTCGCTTTTTCTAGCAGGTAGAATGCGCGCATGACCCTCGCTTCGAACTCGACCGTCTTCAATATGGACCTCGGTCCGCTCAACCCTGTCTGGGCGGAGCTCATCCTCGGCCTCGTGCTGTTCGCCCTCACCTTCCTCATCCTGGCGAAGGGCATCCTGCCGAAGATCCGGCGCACGCTCGACGAGCGCGAGGACGCCATCGACGGCGGCACCGGGCGCGCCGACGACCTGCGCACCGAGGCCGCGCAGATCCGCGAGCAGTACGAGGCCGAGCTGGCCGAGGCCCGCCACGAGGCGGCCCGTATCCGCGCCAAGGCCGTCGAGGAGGGCTCGGTCGCCATCGCCGCCGCCCGCGCCGAGGGCAACACCGAGCGCGAGTCGATCATCGCCGCCGGTTCCGCGAAGATCGCCGAGGAGCGCGCCGCCGCCGAGCGCGAGCTCAACGCCGACGTCGACGCCTGGGCCCACGCCCTCGCCGCCCGCATCGTCGGCGAGCCGGTCGGCGCCGACCGCGGCTGACCCGTACTCCCCGGAAGGGGCCGTCACCAGGGGTTGAAACGCCCGGGTGACGGCCCCTTCGTCGTGGGTGCAGCCTGGAGTGTGAGGAGAGAGCCCATGGAAACCCAGAAGTCCGGCGACCGGGTCACCGGTGCCGATCCGGTGCCGCCGCCCGTCGGGGGCGTGCTGTGGAGCCTCGCCGGTGACGTCCGCGCGCTCCTGATGCTCCCGGCCGCCCTCACGATGCAGGTCGCCCACCCCGCCATCGGCGCCGGCGTCGACGCCCACTCGGTCTTCCGCACCGACCCCTGGGGCCGCGGCGAGCGCTCCCTGCGCTCCCTCCAGCTGTGGATCTACGGAGGCGAGGACGCCGCGCGCGAGGGTCGCCGCCTGCGCCGGCTGCACCGCGACATCCAGGGCACGGACACCCGCGGCCGCCGCTACCACGCACTGACCCCCGCCAACTACGCCTGGGTCCACGCGACCGGCTTCCCCGTCTACACACACGGCCTCCGCCTCCTCGCCCGCCCCCTCACCGAGGCGCAGGAACGGCAGCTGTACGCCGAGTGGCTCCAGGTCGGCCGGATCCTCGGCATCCACGACCGGGACATGCCGCAGACGATCGAGGAGTTCTGGCCGTACTACCGGAAGGTCCTCGCGGACGAGCTGGAGGCGACCGTCGTCGTCCGGGAGCTGCTCGACCCCGGACAGCCCGTGCCCGCCCC
This sequence comes from Streptomyces sp. adm13(2018), assembly GCF_008042145.1. Lineage (GTDB taxonomy): Bacteria > Actinomycetota > Actinomycetes > Streptomycetales > Streptomycetaceae > Streptomyces. The sequence continues at coordinate 65,859 of NZ_RDBH01000113.1, read as the reverse complement.
CGACCGCGGACCGCTTCCGCTCCGGCTCGCCCTCCGGCTGCTCTGGCCGGTCCTGCGCCGCCCGTTCCTGCGGCTGCGCGCCTTCCTCACCGCCGGCCTGATGCCGCCGGACGCCCGGGAGGCGATCGGGCTCACCTGGACGGATGACCAGGAGCGGACGCTGCGCCGCCTCGCCCGGGTGGTCCGGTGGGTGGTCCCCGTCCTGCCGGAGCGGCTGCGCTACCTGCCCCTGGCGCGAAAGGCCCGCGAGGCGGCCCGCCGAGCCGGGCGCTGACACCCGCGGGGGTACGCCGAGACCGGTCGGCCCGCCCCCGGCGCACGCGACGGCCCCGCAAGCAGACAGCCCCGCAAGCAGACGGCCCGCACCCGGGCCGACCGGCCCCGCTAGCCGACCGGCCCCACGCAGACGGGCCCCGCACGCGGTCGGGCCCCGCACGAAGGCGGGGCCCGACCGGTGACCTGGGGCCGACGAGGCCCCGGTCACCGCGCCGCTCAGTGGTCGCCGTGGCGCCCCGACTCGTGGACCGAGTTCGTCGCCGCGATCTTCTTCCACGACTTCGGCTGCGCCGGCTTCGGCGCCGCGCCCGTGCGCGCGGACGGGCCGCCGGACGCCGGTGCCGCCGCGGGGGCGGACAGGCCGGCCGCCGCCGCGGTCGACGCGGACGGCTTCGACGGCTCGTACAGCCAGGTGTCGAACAGCTCGGCCAGGGGCTTGCCGGAGACCTTCTCCGCGTACCGCACGAAGTCGGCCACCCGCGCGTTGCCGTGGGCGAACTTCTGCGGCCAGCCCTTCAGGATCGCGAAGAAGTCCTCGTCCCCGATCTCGTTGCGCAGCGCCTGGAGGGCCAGCGCGCCCCGGTCGTAGACGGCGATGTGGAACTGGTTCTCCGGGCCGGGGTCGCCCGGCTTCACCGTCCAGAACGGGTCCTCGGCGGTCCGCAGGGCGTACAGGTAGTCCGCCAGCTCCTGGGCCGTGCCCTCGCCCTCCTTCTCCGACCACAGCCACTGGCTGTAGCGGGCGAAGCCCTCGTTGACCCAGATGTCCTTCCAGTCGCGGACGGACACGCTGTCGCCGTACCACTGGTGCGCCAGCTCGTGGACGACCACCGACACGTTCGCGCCGTTGGCGAACTGCCGCGGGCTGTAGAACGGCCGGGTCTGCGTCTCCAGGGCGAAGCCGCTGGTCACGTTCGGCACGTAACCGCCGAGGGCGTTGAAGGGGTACGGCCCGAAGACCCCCTCCAGCCACTCCGCGACCTCGGTCGTCCGCTCGATCGAGGCGCGGGCGGCGCCGTCGTTGTCGCCGAGGTCCTTGCTGTACGCGTTGAGGACCGGCAGCCCGTTCGCCGTCCTGTCCGTCGTGATGTCGAACTTCCCGACGGCGAGCGTGGCCAGGTACGTCGCCTGCGGCTTGTTCGAGCGCCAGTTGTAGCGGGTCCAGCCGAGCCGCGAGGACTGCGACTGCAGCACGCCGTTGCTGATGGCCTGGGTGCCGTCCGGCACCGCGACGGAGACGTCGAAGGTCGCCTTGTCCAGCGGGTGGTCGTTGGAGGGGAACCACCAGGCCGCCGAGTCCGGCTCCTGCGCGGCGACACCGCCGTCCGGGGTACGGGCCCAGGCCGTCCAGCCGTCGATCTTCACCTCGGAGGGCTTGCCCGCGTAGCGGACGACGATCGAGAGCGCCTTGTTCTTCTCCAGCGGGGTCGCCGGGGTGACCTCCAGCTCGTGCGAGCCCGAGGTGGCGAACGTCGCCACCCGGCCGTTGACCCGGACCTCGCTGACCTTCAGACCGAGGTCGAGGTTGAACCGGGACAGGTTCTGCCTGGTGGTGGCGACGATCGTCGCCGTGCCCTCCAGGAGGTCGGTGGCGGGCTGGTACGTCAGGCGCAGGTCGTAGTGCGAGACGTCGTAGCCGCCGTTGCCGCTGTTCGGATAGTAGGAGTCGCCGATGCCCGGGGCCCCAGGGACGTAATCGGCCGCCGATGCCGGGATCGCCAGCAGCAGGGAGGCCGCGAGGGCGCTCGGAACGATGATTCTGCGGTGCACAGGTGCTCCCCAAGTCATAAGAAACGTAAGACGCGCGGGTGGTCGTCGGTCCTTAGCCAGGACACTATTCAGAGCCCCGACGCACCGTCACGTCCAGAGGACCCGCTGTCACACGATCGCCATTCGGCCGACATCAACCCGTCCGCCTCCTGAATCGACCGGAATCCCGTCCGATCGCCTCCGGCACTCTTTTGCACGGGAGTTGACCGGGGTACGTTCCCGCCCATGCCGATGCGAATGCGGAGAACCCGCGGAGCCCGACTGTCGTACGGAACCCTGGTGACCGCGGCCACGGCCGCCCTGCTCGCTGCTCTGGTCACGCCCGCCGGCGCCGATCCGGAAGCCACCGCACCGGTCGCCGGGCCCGCCACGCTCTCCGCGTCCGCCGGGTTCGGACCGGCCGCCGCCTCCGCCGGGCGCCCCGTCCGGGAGTCGCGGCCCGTCCACTCCTACGCCGACGCCGTCCGTGAGTCCGTCTGGGTCGACACCGGGCTCGACGGCGACGGCGACGGGCGCACGGACCGGGTCGCCGTCGACATCGTCCGCCCCCGGGAGACCGCCGCGGCCGGCCGGCGGATCCCGGTCATCATGGACGCCAGCCCGTACTACGCCTGCTGCGGACGCGGCAACGAGAGCCAGAGGAAGACCTACGACGCCGACGGGAACCCCGTCGGACTCCCGCTGTTCTACGACAACTTCTTCGTCCCGCGCGGCTACGCCTTCGCCGCCGTCGACCTCGCCGGCACCAACCGCTCCGACGGCTGCGACGACGTCGGCGGACGCTCCGACGTCCAGTCGGCCAAGGCCGTCGTCGACTGGCTGAACGGCCGCGCCCGGGGCTACACCACCCGTACGGGCGACACCCGGTCCCGCGCCACCACCTGGAGCACCGGCGACGTCGGCATGATCGGCAAGAGCTGGGACGGCACCATCGCCAACGGCGTCGCCGCCACCGGCGTCGAAGGGCTGAAAACGATCGTTCCGATCGGCGCCATCTCCTCCTGGTACGACTACTTCCACTCCCAGGGCGCCCCCCTCTACGACGCCAACCCGAGCTGGCTCTCCGACTACGTCAACAGCCCCGGGGCGCGGGCCCGCTGCGCCGCCGTCCAGGACCGCATCACCGCCGCCACCCCGTACAGCGGCGACCGCACGGCCGCCTGGACCGAGCGCGACCACGTCCGGAACGCCGCCGAGGTCAAGGCCAGCGTCTTCGTCGTGCACGGTCAGCAGGACCTCAACGTGCGCGCCGGCCAGTTCGGCCGGTGGTGGGACGCCCTCGGCGCCCACGGCGTCGAGCGGAAGATCTGGCTCGCCCAGACCGGCCACGTCGACCCCTTCGACTTCCGGCGCGCCGAATGGGTCCGCACCCTGCACCGGTGGTTCGACCACCACCTCCTCGGCTACGACAACGGCATCGACCGCGAACCCGTCGCCGACATCGAGCGCGCCCCGGACCGGTGGACCACCGACCGCCAGTGGCCGCCGCGCACCACCGTCCCCACCACCCTGCGCCCCGCCCCCGGCACGGCCGCCGGGCCCGGCGGCCGTGCCGGGGGCGGGGCGCAGGGTGGTGGGGACGGCTGCGGAGTGCCGCGAGGGCGGAGGGGCGGGGCGTACGGGCGTACGAGGGGGAGTGGGCCGTTCTCAGGCCGCGACGCCCGCCCGTACCACCGCCACGGGCCGCTCGAGGACCGACAGGTCGGCGAGCGGGTCCCCAGACAGCAGCAGGGCGTCGCCCGCGAAGCCGCGGGTGAGCCGGCCCACCGTGCCGCCGAGGCCCAGCAGACGGGCCGCGCCCGTCGTCGCCGTGCGGATCGCGTCGAGCGGCGACAGCCCCGCGGAGTGCATGAGTGCGACCTCGCCGCCGATGGGGTCCACCACCCCGCCGGAGGAGTCGGTGCCCGCCGCCAGCGGAACGCCGAGTTCGTGCGCGGCGAGGACCGCGCGCTTCAGGACCGGCAGGTAGCTGCGGCCGCGCTCGGCGAGGACCGGGTCCGGGGACTCCGCCAGTCCGGCGATGGCGGTGAGGGTCGGGGTGAAGTACGTGCCCCGGCGCCGCATCTCGCGCAGGGTCCGCTCGCCGACGAACGCGCCGTGCTCCAGGGAGCGGACGCCCGCCATGACGGCGTCGTGGCAGCCCTGCTCGCTGTAGCTGTGGCAGAGCACGCCCCGGCCGCCCCGGCGGGCCGCCGCGACGATCTCCGCGAGCTGCTCGCGCGAGTAGACCTGGGCGAGCGGATCCTGCTCCGGGAGCCCGGCCCGTTCGTTGACCCGGGTCTTGACGACGTCCGCGCCGCGGGCGAGGTTCACCTCCACGACCCGCCGCAGCGCCTCCGCCGAGCGCACCCCGTCCTTGAGGCGGACCAGTGGGGTCAGGTCCGGGTCGGCGAGCACGGTGTCGCCGAGGTCCGGGGTGACGAACACCCCGGCGGCCCGCAGCCGCGGCGCGAGGGCCGGGCTGTGCCGGGCGAGTTCGCGGACGGCGATGTCCTGGAAGAACGAGGTCGATCCGCTGCGCGCGCTCGTCGCGCCCCGGCGCACCGCGTCGCGCGCCTCCGCCGCGGTGCTGAGGTGGATGTGCGCGTCCACCAGACCGGGCAGGATCCAGCGGCCGTGCGCGTCGAGCACCTCGACGCCGTGCGGCGCCGCGACGGTGCCCCGGCGGCCCGCGGCCCGGACGGTGCCGTCCTCGATGACGACGACGGCGTCCTCGGTGACCTCGCCGGTCGCCGGGTCCAGGAGGGTGCCGCCCCGGATCACCAGGTGACCGGCGCGTGCCGCGGCACCGGGGGCGCGGCGTCCCGAGCCGGCCGCGGGGCCGTCGGCGGCGGACGCCCGCCCCGCCGCGGCCGCGGTGCCGGCGAGGGCGGCCGCTCCGGCGAGGACACCGCGGCGGGTCACCGAGCGGGAGGGCGGAGGGATGGCTTCGACACACATGGGTGCTCCTTGGGGGAGTGGTCGAGGGCTTCCCCGTTTTGTATACCAAGGCGGAGGCGGCGGACAAGGGAGATGATCCACGGAATCGGACACACGCATTCCATGCGGCTTTCGTCCCGGTCTTGTATGTCAGGGGTGCGCGATCACGCCTTCTTGGTATACGAATAGTGTGCCGCGCGGAGGTGCCAGGTGTCAGGCGCCAGACGCCGTCGGGCGCCGCACGCCGGACCCCGGCCCGCGGCCCCGGCGCCGGTGGACCTCAGACGTCGCCGAACAGGGACCGCAGCGCGACCGCACGGCTGTCCCGTACGTGGAGCAGCGTGCTCGCCGCGGCCGCCTCGGCGTCCCCGGCGGCGATGTGCCGGTACATCTCGGCGTGCTGCGCCCTCATGTGCGCCGGCTCCTCCCGCAGGCCGAACACCAGCCGCAGCTGCCAGCTGAGCTGCTCCATGGTGCGGGCCAGCAGCGGGTTCCCCGCCATGGCGACCATGCGCTCGTGGAAGGCGGTGTGGGCGGCCACCTCGCGCGTCGCCTCGTCCGCGGCCGCCGCCCGCTCGGCCTGGTGCAGCGCCGCCTCCAGGGTGGCGAGCCCCTCGGTGTCGCCGGCCGCCCGCGCCCGCGCCGCCAGCCGGGCCGCCTGGATGGTGAGAGGTTCCCACACCTCGTACAGGTGCTCCACGTCGGCGCGTTCCAGGCGGCGGACGCGGACCCCGCTGTGCGGGAGCAGTTCCAGGAGGCCCTCGGAGACCAGGGCGCGCAGCGCCTCCCGCACCGGCACGCGCGACATGCCGAGCTCCTCGGCGACCTCCCGCTCGACCAGTCGGGCGCCCTGGGCGTACCGCCGGTCCACGATGCGCTGGAGGACCGCCTCACGCGCGCGCGTGCCCATCGGGACGGCGGCCTGGCCGCCGGCTCCGCCGTCCGGGGTCGCGGCCGTCGAGTCGGCCCGTCGTCCGTCCGTCACCCGTGCCGCCCTCTTTCCTGCTCCGCCGTGCCCGCCCGTCCCCGCGCGCGGGGTGTTCCGGGGCGAGGATACGACGCCCGCGAGCGGTCCCCGGCGGCGCGCGCCGCTCACCGGCCGGGCCGTCGGGGTCTGTTGGTCCCCGCTGTTCGGCCCCGGCTGTGGTACTGCCTTACAGAGACATCGTTAGGTTTGGTATGAAATGCCGCTCTGCCCGTGAAAGGTGTGATCTGTGTCGCAGGAAGACCAGGGGCCGGACGGCCACCGAACAGGCGCGGAACGGGGCGGGCGGGAGGCGCTGCCGGTGACGGCGGACGTCCCGGGCCACCCCTCCGAGCACCAGCGCGCCCGTACCGACCGGGTCGTGTTCGGCGTCACCGCCGTCCTCACCGTGGCGTTCGTCGTCTGGGGCGCCACCGCCACCGACAGTCTGGAGAACGTGTCGAGCGACCTGCTCGACGGGCTGATCCGCAACGGCGGCTGGGCGTTCATGCTGGCCGCGTCCGGCTTCGTCGTGTTCGCGCTCTGGCTGGCGATCAGCCGGTACGGCCGGATCACGCTGGGCCAGGAGAGCGAGGGGCCGGAGTTCCGCACGGTCTCGTGGATCGCCATGATGTTCAGCGCCGGCATGGGCATCGGGCTGATGTTCTACGGCGTGAGCGAGCCGCTCGCCCACTACGGCACACCGCCGCCGGGCACCCACCCCGCCGACTCGGCCGAGCGCATGCAGACCGCCATGGCCACCACGCTCTTCCACTGGACGCTCCATCCGTGGGCGATCTACGCGGTCGTCGGACTGGCCATCGCCTACTCCACGTTCCGCAGGCGGCGCCGGCAGACCATCAGCGCGGTGTTCGTCCCGCTGATCGGTGAGCGGGCGGCGTACGGCGGGCCGGGCCGAATCATCGACATCCTCGCCATCTTCGCCACCCTGTTCGGGTCCGCCGCCTCGCTCGGTCTGGGCGCGCTCCAGATCGGCAGCGGCTTCGAGGAGCTGGGCTGGATGGAGAAGACCGGTACGGGGCTGCTCGTCGTCATCATCGCCGTACTGACCGTGGCCTTCGTCTTCTCCGCCATCTCCGGGGTGGAGAAGGGCATCCAGTGGCTCTCCAACATCAACATGGTGCTCGCCGCGGTGCTCGCCGTGTTCGTCTTCGTCGCGGGCCCCACCATCATCGTGCTCGACCTGCTGCCCACCTCGATCGCCGCCTACATCGACGAGCTGCCGCAGCTCGCCGGGCGGACGGAGGCGACCAGCGGCGCGGAGATCCACGACTGGCTGGGCAGCTGGACCGTCTTCTACTGGGCCTGGTGGATCTCCTGGACGCCGTTCGTCGGCATGTTCATCGCCCGGATCAGCCGCGGCCGCACCATCCGCCAGTTCGTCGGCGGGGTCATCCTGGTGCCGAGCACCGTCAGCCTCGTGTGGTTCGCCATCTTCGGCGGCTCGGCGATGAAGCTGCGCGAGCAGGGCGACCTGGGGGCCGAGACGACGCCGGAGGGGCAGCTGTTCGGCGTGCTCCAGGAGTTCCCGATCACCGGCGCGATGAGCCTGCTCGTGATGATCCTCGTCGGCATCTTCTTCGTGTCGGGCGCGGACGCCGCCTCGATCGTCATGGGCACGCTCTCCCAGCGGGGCGCGTTCGAACCCACCCGCCCCGTGGTGGTGTTCTGGGGCGTGGTGACCGGCGCGGTCGCCGCCATCATGCTCCTCATCGGCGACGGCCAGGGCGACGCCCTCGCGGGCCTGCAGAACCTCACGATCCTGGTGGCGGCCCCGTTCGTCCTCGTGATGATCGGCATGTGCGTGGCGCTGATGCGGGACCTCCGCAAGGACCCGCTGATCGTCCGCGGCGAGGTGGGCACCGAGGTCGTCGAACTCGCCGTGATCGCGGGCCACGAGAAGTACGACGGCGACTTCGAGCTCCGCATCGGCCCCGGCACCCAGGACACCACTCAGGACACCCGGGGCACCTCCCGGGACCCCGACAAGACCTGAACCGTCCTGAGCCGTTCGCGTCTTCTCACGCCCTGCCCGCCGCCTTCTGGGAGCGGCGGGACAGGGAGTCGACCACCACCGCGGCCAGCAGGACCGCGCCCGTGATCATGAACTGGACGGCGTTGCTCACGCCCATGATGTTCATGCCCGACTGGATGGATCCGATCACCAGGGCACCGAGCAGCGCCGACCACACCGTGCCGCGGCCGCCGAAGAGGCTCGTACCGCCGATGACGGCCGCGGCGATCACGTTCATCAGCAGGTTCCCGCCGCCGGAGGTCTGGCTCGCGGACTGGATCTGCCCGGCGAGGAAGAGACCGCCGACCGCCGCCATGGTCCCGGCGATGGAGAAGACCGTCATCCGGACGAACGGCACGCTGATGCCCGCCCTGCGCGCCCCCTCGATGTTCCCGCCTACCGCGAAGATCCGGCGGCCGTACGTGGTGCGCCGCAGCACGAAGTCCAGCACCACCAGCAGGACCAGGAAGATCAGGAGCGCGAGTGGCAGCCCCCGGTACTGGTTGAGGATGTACGCGGTGGCGAAGGCCAGCGCGGCGATCACGACCGTCCGCAGCACGATCTCGGAGAGCGGCCGGAACGGCACCCGGGCCGCCCGCCGCCGCTGGGCGTCCAGGAGCGAGGCCGCCAGGAACAGTCCGACCCCCACCGCCGCCGCCACGTACGCGGCGGCCGGGCTGTGGTAGATCGTCGAGTACAGCCGGGAGACGATGCTCTCGCTCGGGATGTTGACCGTGCCGCTGGTGCCGAGCACCTGGAGCATGAGTCCGTTCCAGGCGAGGTTGCCCGCCAGGGTCACCACGAACGCCGGCACCCCCACCTTCGCGAAGAAGAAGCCCTGGATGAGCCCGACGGCGGCGCCGCCCGCGATCGCGACGAGCAGCGCGAGCCACTCGTTCATGCCGTTCAGGACGTTCAGCACGGCGAAGATCGCGGCACACAGACCGCTGACCGAGCCCACGGAGAGGTCGATCTCGCCCAGCAGCAGCACGAAGACGATCCCGACGGCGATCATGCCCGTGCCGACGATCTGCTGACTGAGGTCGGACAGGTTCTGCGCCGACAGGAACGTGCTGTTCAGGCTGCCGAACACCGTCCAGATGATGATCACGGCGAGGACGACGGGCAGCGAGCCCAGCTCGCCGCTGCGCATCCTGCGCCGGAACTCGCCGAGATAGCCCTTGATGCCCTCCTCGCGGACGAGGAGCCGGGTGTCGACGGCGGGCACGGCACCGGACGCCGGTTCCTGGCTGCCCGCGTCGGGGGATCCGCCGGAGGGGTCGCGGCCACGGTCGCGTCTCATCGCTCCTCCTCCTGCTCCCGCTTGCGCGCCTGGCGGCGGGTGACGGCGCTGTCGGTGGCCCCCGTGATCGCCGAGATGATCTCCTCGGTGGTGGTGGAGCGCTTGTCGAAGAAGCCGTTGTTGCGACCGAGGCGCATCACCGCGATCCGGTCGGCGACCGCCATCACGTCCACCATGTTGTGGCTGATCAGAATGGTGCCGAGACCCTGCTCGCGGAGCCGTTCCACGAGGTCGAGCACCTCGGCCGTCTGCTCCACGCCCAGGGCGGCGGTGGGCTCGTCCAGGATGACGACCTTCGGCGCGCCGATCAGCGAACGGGCGATCGCCACCGTCTGGCGCTGCCCCCCGGAGAGGGAGGCGACGGGGATGCGGACGCTCGGGATGCGGATGGACAGGGTGTCGAGGAGTTCGCGCGCCCGCTGGTCCATGCGGACCTCGTCGAGCACACCGAACCGCCGCAGCTCCCGGCCGAGGAACAGGTTGGCGACCACGTCGAGGTTGTCGCACAGCGCCAGGTCCTGGTAGACGGTGGCGATCCCGAGATTCTGTGCGTCGTGCGGCCGGCCGATGGAGACCGGCCGCCCCTCCCAGGTGATGACGCCCTCGTCGGGCGGGTTCACCCCCGCGATCGACTTGACCGCGGTCGACTTGCCGGCGCCGTTGTCGCCGACCAGCGCGACCACCTCACCGGGATGGACGTCCAGGTCGAAGTCCTTCAGGGCCTGGACCGCGCCGAACCGCTTGGAGATCCCCCGAAGGGAGAGCACGGGTGGCTCCGGCAACGGAACCGCCTCCTCCGCTCGCCCGGCCGCGCGGACCGCCCCGCCCCACGGGACGGAGGGACCGCGCGCCGGGATGGAACGCCCGGGACCGCGACGCCCGGGACGGACCTGCCGTGCGCCCGGGCGTCATGCTGCGCGCCGGGACGGAATCGCCGCGCGCGCGGCTACTGGAGACCGGCTTCCTTGCAGGCGGCGGCGTACGTCGGTGTGCAGATCTCCTGCACCGTGTACAGGCCGTCCTTGACGACGGTGTCCTTGATGTTGGTCTTGTCGACCACGACCGGCGTCAGCAGGTTGGCCGGGACCTTCTGGCCGCTGCCGCTGGTGACGGTGGTGGGGACCAGGTCGGCCGGCAGGGGCTTGCCCTCGGCGAAGTCGACGGCCATCGTGGCCGCGATGTCCGCCTCCGGCTTGTACGGCTTCATGACGGTGATCGTCTGGGTGCCGAGCAGGATCCGCTGGATCGCGTCGAGCTGGGCGTCCTGGCCGGTCAGCGGCACGTTCATGCCCGCCGCCTTGAGGGCGGTGGCGATGCCCGCGGCCAGACCGTCGTTGGCCGAGTAGACTCCGACGATCTTGTCCTTGCCCAGGGCGCTGATCGCGCCGGACATCTGCTGGTTGGCGTTGTTCGGGTCCCAGTTCGGGGTGTCGTACTCCTTGCCGATCTTCACCTTGCCGTCCAGGACCGAGTGCGCGCCGGCCTTGAACTCCGCCGCGTTCGGGTCCGTCGGCGACCCGTTGTGCATCACGATCTCGCCGCTCCCGGCCTTGTCGCCGAGCGCGTCGAGGAGCGCCTGGCCCTGCAGCTCGCCCACCTTGCGGTTGTCGTACGAGACGTACGAGTCGACCGGGCCCTGGGCGAGGCGGTCGTACGCGACGACCTTCACGCCCGCGTCATGGGCCTTCTGCACGGACGACTGGATCGACTTGGCGTCCACGGCGTCCAGGATGAGGACCTTGTCGCCCTTGGCCAGCGCCGTGTTCACCTGCTGCTGCTGGGTCGTCGCGCTCTCGGCGGCGTTGTAGTAGTCGATCTGGGCGCCCGGTGCCAGTTCCTTGATCTTGGCCTCGATGTACGGCCGGTCGAACTTCTCGTACCGCGTGGTCTTGCTCTCCGGCAGCAGCAGACCGATCCGCACGTCCTGCCGCTGCGCCGACTCCGCGCCGGGCTGGGCCGCCCCGCTGGTCGCCACCGCGCCCAGACAGAGGGCGGTCGCCCCGGCGAGGGCTATGGCTCCCCGCAATCTACGGGTCATGGGAGGCTCCTTCCGTACTCCGCCCTCCCGCCGCCCGATGAGCGCGGGACGGAGGATGCACATGTGGCCTATATATCGACATTAGCGTCAAGCTGGGGTCCGGCAAGCGGGTGAACCCCCACCGCTCTCGGCCGGGCGGCGACCGCACCCCGGTGGACCGCGCCTGAGCGCCGGGACCGGAGAGCCGCGAACCCTCAGTACACGTCCCGCACGTACCGGCGGTCGGCGGCCAGCTGCTTGACGTACGCCCCCGCCGCCGCCTCGTCCATGCCCCCGTGCGTCACGGCGATGTCGCGGAGCGCGCGGTCCACGTCCTTCGCCATCCGGGCCGCGTCGCCGCACACGTAGAAGTGGGCGCCGGACCGGAGCCACGACCACAGCTGCGGCCCGTGCTCGCGCATCCGGTCCTGGACGTAGACCTTGGCGCGCTGGTCGCGGGAGAACGCGGTGTCGAGACGGTCGAGCGTGCCGTCCGCCAGCAGGGCGGTCAGCTCCTCCTCGTAGTAGAAGTCCGTGGCGCGGTGCTGCTCGCCGAAGAAGAGCCAGTTCGGCGCCCGGTGACCGAGGGCACGGCGCTCGTCGAGGAAGCCGACGAACGGCGCCACACCGGTGCCCGGCCCCACCATCACCATCGGCGTCGACGGGTCGGCGGGCGGCCGGAAGTGCGGGGCGCGCCGGACGTGCACGGGGACGGGCGCACCGGACGCGGCGTCCGCCAGGAACGGCGAACAGACCCCCTTGCGGGGGCGCCCGCGCCGGTTCTCGTAGCGGACCACCGAGACGGTGAGGGACACCAGATGGGGGTCGGTGAGCGGACTGGAGGAGATGGAGTACAGCCGGGGCCCGAGCCGGCCCAGGACCCCGGCCCACTCCTGCGCGCCGGCGCGGACGGGGTGCTCGGCGAGGACGTCCACGGCCTGCCGGCCCCAGACCCAGCGGGCGAACCCGTCCTTGTTGTCGGGCCGCAGGAGCCGCTTGAGCTCCCGGTCGCCGGTCCGCTCGGTGACGAAGGCGAGGAGCGCGGGCGTGGCACGGGTGATGTCGAGGTGCCGGTGCAGCGCCTCGCCGAACGGCACGGCCCCCCGGTCGGGCAGGTCCACCGGGGAGTCCGCGTCGAGCCCCGTCACGGCCAGCCACTCGGCCACCAGATCCGGGCAGTTGACAGGCTGGACGCCGAGCGCGTCCCCGCTCTCGTACCCGAGGGGCGTCCCGTGCTCCCGGGTGTCGAAGGTGAACCGCCGGACCTCCTTGCCCGCCCCCGGCAGGCTGAGCAGACGGTTCCCGACCAGGCGCGCGGGGACGCTCACCGGGCCGGACCGCCGGGGCGGGGCAGCCGGTGGGGCAGCCGGTGGGGCGGCGCCCGGCACGCCGACGCCGGACCAGGCGGACGCGGACGGCGGGCCCTCCGGACCGTCGGCGAGCCCGGCCAAGACCTGATCGAGCCAGGCCAGCGCGGAGGCCTCGTAGTCGGGTTCGCAGTCGGTACGCGGCGCCAGGCGGACACCGCCCAGCTCGTCCAGCCGCCGGTCCAGGCGCCGCCCGTGCCCGCAGAAGTCGCCGTACGAGGAGTCCCCGAGGGCCAGCACGGCGAAGCGGCGGCCGTCGAGGCGCGGGGTGCCGGGCGTGGTCAGCGCGTCCCAGAACCCGGAGCCGTTGTCCGGCGCGTCGCCGTCCCCGAAGGTGCTCGTGATCAGCAGCAGGTCGGCGGCGGGCGGCAGCGCCCCGAGGTCGGCCCCCTCCATGCCCGAGAGCACGGCCCGATGGCCCGCCGACAGCAGCCGCTCGGCGGTGGCCGCCGCGAAGTCCTCGGCGTTCCCGGTCTGCGAGGCCCACAGGACGACCACCTCCCGGCCCGCCACCCCGGCGCCCTCGCCGACCACTGGGGCGGCGGCCAGCGGCGCGCGGGAGTACAGGCCGGCCAGGACCCCGTTCACCCAACGGGCGTTGTCCTCGCGGAAGGGCGCGCCGGCCGGCAGCACCGGCACCCCGGGCGCGCCCGACTCCAGCCCGGCGAGGAAGCCGACGAGGTACTGCCGCTCCTCGGCGGAGAGGACGGGCGGCGGGGCGGGGTCGAGACCGAAGGCGGCCGCCGGCCCGGCCGGCAGAGCGCCGCCCGGGACCACCGGCTGCGCGGCCGCGGGGGCCTCCTGGGCGGCCGGTGCGGGAAGCGCGGTCGTGATACGCACCGGGGCCGTCGTCCGCGTCAGGGCCACCGCGCACACCTTCAGCTCGGGCTGGAAGGAGAGCGGGTCGACGGCGTCGTTGGTGACGACGTTGACGCAGAGGTCGTCGCCGAAGAGGTCGTTCCAGTGGAACGGCGCGAAGCAGCTCCCCGGCGCCACCCGATCGGTGACCACGGCGGGGAGCACCGCCTTACCGCGCCGCGAGGCGATCTCCACCGCGTCGCCCGCCGCGATCCCGAGCCGGGCGGCGTCCTCGGGGTGCACTTCGACGAACGGCGCCGGGTTCAGCCTGTTCAGCCTGGCGACCCGGCCGGTCTTGGTGAGGGTGTGCCACTGGTGCTGGAGCCGCCCGGTGTTGAGGACGAACGGAAAGCGGTCGTCCGGCATCTCGGCGGGGTCGATATGCGGCCGGGCGTGGAAGACCGCCCGGCCGCTCGGGGTCGGGAACACCGGACCCGAGCCCGGGCCGTCGCCGTTCCCCCCGACGTACCGGATCGGGTTCCGGGCCGGGCCCCCGCTCGCGGCCGGCCATTGGACGGGGGTGTCGCGCAGCCGCTCGTACGACACCCCGCTCAGGTCGTAACCGGTCCCCGGGTTCCCGGCGCGCCGGATCTCCTCGAAAACCTCCTCGGCGCTGTCGTACGCGAACGCCTTCTCGTAGCCCATCGCGCGGGCGATGTGCGCGATGATCCGCCAGTCGGCGAGCGCCTCCCCGGGCGGGTCGACCGCCGGCCGGGCGAGGGTCAGGTTCCGCTCGCTGTTGATCAGGACGCCCTCGGCCTCGGTCCACAGGGCGGCGGGCAGCACGACGTCCGCGTACGCGTTGGTCTCGGTGTCGGCGAACGCGTCCTGGGTGATGACGAGTTCGGCGGTCCGCAGGGCCTCGACGACGGTGGCGCGGTTGCCGACGGAGGCGACCGGGTTGGTGCAGATGATCCAGCAGGCCTTGATCTCGCCGTCCGCCATGCGCCGGAAGAGGTCGATCGTGCCCTGCCCCGAGCCGTCCTCGCGGATCGTGCCGGGCGGGAGGTCCCAGAGTTCCTCGGTGAAGGCGCGGTCCCCGGCCACCAGGACCGAGCGCTGGCCGGGGAGGCCGGGGCCCATGTAGCCCATCTCGCGGCCGCCCATCGCGTTGGGCTGGCCGGTCAGCGAGAAGGGGCCCGACCCGGGACGGCAGATCGCGCCGGTCGCCAGGTGCAGGTTGACCAGGGCGTTGGTGTTCCAGGTGCCGTGCGTCGACTGGTTGAGCCCCATGGTCCAGCAGCTGGTCCACTCGCCCGCCGCGCCGATCCACTCCGCGGCGGTGCGGAGGTCGGCCTCGGGTATGCCGGTGACGTCGGCGACGGCGGCCGGCGGGTAGTCGGCGAGGAACGCGGGCATCGCGTCCCAGCCCTCGGTGTGCGCGGCGATGAACCCGGGGTCGGTGTCGCCGTTCTCGTGCAGCAGGTGCAGGAGCCCGTTGAGCAGGGCGAGGTCGGTGCCCGGCCGGACGCGCAGGAAGAGGTCCGCCTTCTCGGCGGTGGCGGTGCGGCGGGGGTCGACGACGATCAGCTTCGCGCCGGCCTTGACCCGCTCCATCATGCGCAGGAACAGGATGGGGTGGCAGTCGGCCATGTTGGAGCCGATGACGAGGAAGACGTCGGCGAGATCGAGGTCGTCGTACGAGCCCGGCGGGCCGTCGGCCCCCAGGGACAGTTTGTAGCCGGTGCCGGCGCTCGCCATGCAGAGCCGCGAGTTGGACTCGATCCGGTGGGTGCCGATGAAGCCCTTGGCCAGCTTGTTGGCGAGGTACTGCGCCTCCAGGCTCATCTGGCCGGACACGTACAGCGCGACGGCGTCCGGCCCGTGCTCGTCGACGATGGCGCGCAGCCGGTGGCCGGTCTCGGTGAGGGTCTGTTCGGTGTCGGTGGGGAGCGGGTCCGCGCCGCGCTCCGCGCGGACCAGCGCGGTGGTCAGCCGGCCGGGGGCCGCGAGCAGGTCGGCGGTCGTGGCGCCCTTGGTGCACAGGCGGCCGCGGTTGGCGGGGTGGTCCTTGTCGCCGGTCGCCCTGAGGACGGTGCGACGCCCGTCGGGCCCGAGGCCGATGTCGAGGAGCATGCCGCACCCCACTCCGCAGTACGAGCAGACGGTCCGCACCTGGTCGGGCGTACCGGCCGTACCGCCACCGGGGGTCGGCGTGTCCTGTGGGGTCACCGGGGCGCCTCTCTGTGGAACCGTTCGAGCCCCGACCGTACGCAGCAGCGGTTACGCCCGTGTCACCTGGGCGGATCTTGGTCCGTAACACCGGTCACACAGCGGCACCGGGCGCGGTGTGAGAACCGCGGGGCGCGACGTCACGGGGCGTTGGGCCTCCGGCGGGCCCGGGCACGGTGGGTGCGCCGGAGGTGTCGGGTGCGGCAGGTGTGCCGTGGGCGCTGGGTGCGCTTGACGTCCCGGGTGCGCCGAGGGTGTCGGTGGCGCGCAGCAGCCGCAGGAAGGCCTTGAGACCGGTGATGATCTCCTCGTTGTCGGTGAGGCGGTTCACCGTCGACTCGAACTCCCGCGCGAGCGCGGCGATCCTCCGGTCGGTCTCGTCTCCGGCCATGAGTACCGGTACTCAGATCGGTGGGCCGGGCCGTCCCCGCCTCGCCTCGCCGTCCCC
>NZ_RDBH01000113.1:28195-49630 GCF_008042145.1 Streptomyces sp. adm13(2018) | reverse complement strand
GTCGGCCGCCTCGGGCCCGGTCCCGAGGCGGCCGACTCCCGGCCCGTCCCCGCGCGGTGCCCGCCGTCCCGTACCCCTGAGCGGCCGGGCCGGGTCCCGGGTCGCCTAGGATTCGTACCCTGATGACTGCAACCCTCGTCGCCAAGGACCTCGCCGCCGGCCACGGCGAACGCACCCTCTTCGCCGGGCTCGACCTCGTCGTCGCCCCCGGCGACGTCATCGGCCTCGTCGGCGTCAACGGCGCCGGCAAGTCGACCCTGCTGAGGCTGCTCGCCGGGCTCGACACCCCCGAGGAGGGCGAGCTCCGGCTCTCGCCGCCCACCGCCTCCGTCGGCCACCTCCCGCAGGAGCCCGAGCGGCGCACGGGCGAGACCGTGCGGGAGTTCCTCGCCCGCCGCACCGGCGTCGCCGCCGCCCAGACGGCGATGGACGAGGCCACCCAGGGCCTCGTCGACGGCACCCCCGGCGCCGACGACGCGTACGCGACCACCCTGGAGCGCTGGCTGAACCTGGGCGGCGCCGACCTGGACGAGCGCGCCGACGAGGTCGCCGACTCCCTCGGCCTCACCGTCGGCCTCGACCAGCCTATGACCTCCCTCTCCGGGGGCCAGGCGGCCCGCGCCGGACTCGCCTCGCTGCTGCTCTCCCGCTACGACGTCTTCCTGCTCGACGAGCCCACCAACGACCTCGACCTCGACGGCCTGGAGCGCCTCGAAGGGTTCGTGAAGGGGCTGCGCGCCGGCACGGTCGTCATCAGCCACGACCGCGAGTTCCTCACCCGCACGGTCACCAAGGTCCTCGAACTCGACCTCGCCCAGCAGCAGATCACCCTGTACGGCGGCGGTTACGAGGCCTACCTGGAGGAGCGGGACCGGGCCCGGCGGCACGCCCGCGAGGACTACGAGGAGTACGCCGGCAAGAAGGCCGCCCTCGAAGCCCGCGGCCACATGCAGCGGTCCTGGATGGACAAGGGCGTCAAGAACGCCCGCCGCAAGGCCACCGACGGCGACAAGCTCGGACGCAACGCGCGCAGCGAGGCCAGCGAGAAGCAGGCCTCGAAGGCCCGCCAGACCCAGCGCATGATCGAGCGCCTCGACGTCGTCGACGAGCCCCGCAAGGAGTGGGAGCTGCGCATGGAGATCGCCGCCGCGCCCCGCTCCGGCTCCGTCGTCGCGACGCTCCGCGAGGCCGAGGTGCGTCGGGGCGACTTCGCCTTCGGCCCCGTCACCCTCCAGATCGACTGGGCCGACCGGGTCGCCGTCACCGGTGCCAACGGCGCCGGGAAGTCGACCCTGCTCGCGGCCCTGCTCGGCCGGCTGCCGCTGGACTCCGGGGACGCGGTCCTCGGCTCGGGCGTCGTCGTCGGCGAGGTCGATCAGGCCCGCAAGCTCTTCCACGGCACGGAGTCCCTCCTGGAGGCGTTCTGCGCGGCCGTGCCCGAGACCGAGCCCGCCGAGGTCCGCACCCTGCTGGCCAAGTTCGGTCTCAAGGCCGTCCACGTGATGCGGCCCGCTACCACGCTCTCCCCGGGGGAGCGGACCCGTGCCGCGCTCGCGCTGCTCCAGGGCCGGGGCGTGAACCTGCTCGTCCTCGACGAGCCGACGAACCACCTGGACCTGCCGGCCATCGAGCAGCTGGAGGCGGCGCTCGACTCGTACACCGGCACGCTGCTGCTCGTCACCCACGACCGGCGGATGCTCGACGCGGTCCGCACCACGCGGCGCATCGAGGTCGCCGACGGCAAGGCCACCGAGCTCTGATGGCGTCCTCGCACCCGGCGGGCCCGGGCCCGCGGTGACGGTCTCGTTCGGCTGGGGGCCCGTCGAAGCACGAGTCCTCGGCCCCTCGGCCGCCTGCGTGGTCGTGGTCGACGTCCTGTCCTTCACCACCGCCGTGGGCGTGGCCGTCGAGGCCGGGACGGCCGTCCACCCGTACCGGCGGCGGGACGCGACGGCCGCCGCCCACGCGCGGAGCCTCGGCGCGACCCTCGCCGTCGGGCGCCGCGAGGCCACCCCCGGACATCCGTGGACGCTCTCCCCGGCGGCCCTGCGCGCCGCACCCGCGCCGGCGCGGCTCGTGCTGCCCTCGCCGAACGGCTCCACCATCGCCGCGGAGGCCGCGGGCGCGACCGTCGTCGCCGCCTCGCTCCGCAACCACACGGCGGTCGCCCGCTGGCTCGCCGAGCGGGGGTACGGCTCCGCCGAACGCCCGCTCGCGGTCGTCGCGGCCGGCGAGCGGTGGCCGGACGGTTCACTGCGTCCGGCGCTGGAGGACCTGCTCGGCGCGGGAGCCGTCCTCGCCGGGCTGCGGGCCGCCGGCCCGCACCTCCTCACCCCGGAGGCGACCGCGGCGGCCGCGCTGTGGTCGGCCACCGAGGACCCGGTCGCCGCCTTGCAGGGCTGTGACTCGGGCCGTGAACTGTACGAGTACGGCTTTCCGCAGGACGTGGCCGTGGCCGCCGAGACCGACAGCTCGACGACCGTCCCCGTGCTCGTGGACGGCGCATTCCAGGAGGCACCATGACCGACCTACTGACCCGGCTGACCGCGATGCTGGACGACCTCGACTCCGACGTGGACGAGACGATCGACCTCGCCGACGAGATCGCCGCCTCGGGCGACGCCGGGCTGCTGCCGCGCCTCCAGGCGGAACTCGACCGCGCCCTCGCCGAGCGCAACGCCTACGCCCGCGAGCTGCTCGGCGGCGTCCTCGCCGCGATCGGCGGCCCGGAGATCCTGCCGGCGCTGATCCGGGCCTCCGCGGTCGACCTCGGCGACGACCAGGACGGACTGGCCACCGAGATCGTCGACCTGGTCCAGGCCGACCCGAAGACGTCCCGCGACCTCCTCCAGCCCCTGACCCACGACGACGACCTCGCGGTCGCCAACCGCGCGGACTGGGCGCTCCGCTTCCTGCCGTAAGGGGAGGGGGCCGGGGAGCCGCAGCGGAATTGCGGCCCGGCGGGCGTGACCCGTCGGGCCCGGCGCCGCCGTCCCCGGGACCGTCCCCGGGGCGTGCCCGGCCGGGCCGCGCGAACTGCCGCCGCCTGGTTCTGGGGCGTCCCCGCGAGCGTGTCCGGCCGGCCCGGGCGGCGGCGAACCCGCGCCGCCCGGGCGGCGCGCATAGGCGCCGCCGGCCTGGGGGCGTCCCCGCAAGTCCGGGACCGTCCCCGCCGGTCCGGGCGGACCGGCGGGAACGACCCCAACCGGTCGCCCCCGTCAGCGGCGCTTGCCGCCGCCCTCGCCCAGGAGGCCGGCCTTGCGGAGGGCGTCGGCCATCGCGCTGTTCGAGGGCGCGGGCGACCGGTCCCGGCCACCCCGCTCGGACTGCCCGTTGCGGCCGCCCTGGCCGCCCTGGCCCCCGCGGTCGCCCTGGCGAGCGGCCGCGGTCGCCCTGGCCCCCGCGGCCGCTCTGGCCCCCGCGGTCGCCCTGGCCGCCGCGCTCGGACCTGCGCCCGCCGCCACCGCCCTGCCGCTGCTGCGGCGGACGCCCGCCGCGCTCGCGCCCGGAGCCACCGTCGGCCGCCGCAGCAGCGGCCTCGTCGTCGAGCCGCAGGGTCAGCGAGATCCGCTTGCGCGGGATGTCGACGTCGAGCACCTTGACCTTCACCACGTCGCCGGACTTCACGACGTCGCGCGGGTCCTTCACGAAGGTCTTCGACATCGCGGACACGTGCACCAGGCCGTCCTGG
Organism: Streptomyces sp. adm13(2018); assembly: GCF_008042145.1. Taxonomy (GTDB): domain Bacteria; phylum Actinomycetota; class Actinomycetes; order Streptomycetales; family Streptomycetaceae; genus Streptomyces. The sequence goes on along the minus strand of NZ_RDBH01000113.1, from coordinate 45,939 downwards.
TGCACACCGATGTCCACGAACGCCCCGAAGGCCGCCACATTGGTGACGACGCCCTCCAGGACCATGCCGGACGCCAGGTCGCCGATCTTCTCGACGCCCTCCGCGAAGGTCGCGGTCCGGAACGCCGGACGCGGGTCGCGGCCCGGCTTCTCCAGCTCGCGGAGGATGTCCGACACGGTGGGCAGACCGAAGGTCTCGTCGACGAAGTCGTCCGCCCGCAGCGAGCGCAGCGTCCCGGTGTCGCCGATGAGCGCCGCGACCTCGCCGCCCGTCGCCTTCACCATCCGGCGCACCACCGGGTAGGCCTCCGGGTGCACCGAGGAGGCGTCGAGCGGGTCGTCGCCGCCCCGGATGCGCAGGAAGCCCGCGCACTGCTCGTACGCCTTCGGGCCGAGGCGGGCCACGTCCTTCAGCGCCCGCCGGGACCGGAACGGGCCGTTGGTGTCCCGGTGCGCGACGATGTTCTCCGCGAGGCCCGAGCTGATGCCCGAGACCCGCGAAAGCAGCGGCGCGGAGGCGGTGTTGACGTCGACGCCGACGCCGTTCACGCAGTCCTCGACGACCGCGTCGAGCGAGCGGGAGAGCTTCACCTCGGCGAGGTCGTGCTGGTACTGACCGACGCCGATGGACTTCGGGTCGATCTTCACCAGCTCCGCGAGCGGGTCCTGGAGCCGCCGCGCGATGGAGACGGCGCCGCGCAACGTCACGTCGAGACCCGGGAGTTCCTGCGAAGCGAACGCCGAGGCCGAGTAGACCGAGGCGCCCGCCTCCGAGACCATCACCTTCGTCAGCTTCAACTCGGGGTGCTTGGCCAGGAGTTCGGCCGCCAGCTTGTCGGTCTCGCGGGAGGCCGTGCCGTTGCCGATGGCGACCAGCTCGACCGCGTGCTCCCGGGCGAGGCGGGCCAGCCGCTCCAGCGCCTGGTCCCACTTGTTCGCCGGGACGTGCGGGTGGATCGTGTCGGTGGCGACGACCTTGCCGGTCGCGTCGACCACGGCGACCTTCACGCCGGTACGGAAGCCCGGGTCGAGCCCGAGCGTCGCCCGCGTGCCGGCCGGGGCGGCGAGCAGCAGGTCGCGCAGGTTGGTGGCGAAGACCCGGACCGCCTCGTCCTCGGCGGCCGTCCGCAGCCGCAGCCGCAGATCGATCCCGAGGTGGACGAGGATGCGGGTGCGCCAGGCCCAGCGGACCGTGTCCTGGAGCCACTTGTCGCCGGGACGCCCGCGGTCGGCCACGCCGAAGCGGTGCGCGACGATCCCCTCGTACGAGGAGGGGCCGGGGGTCTCTGAGGGCTCCTCCGGCTCCAGGTCGAGGCTGAGCACGTCCTCCTTCTCGCCCCGCAGCATGGCGAGCACCCGGTGCGAGGGCAGGGCGGTGAAGGCCTCGGCGAAGTCGAAGTAGTCGGCGAACTTCGCACCGGCCTCCTCCTGCCCCTCGCGCACCTTCGCCACCAGCCGGCCGCGGCCCCACATGCGCTCGCGCAGCTCGCCGATGAGGTCGGCGTCCTCGGAGAACGTCTCGGCGAGGATCGCCCGCGCGCCCTCCAGGGCCGCCGCCGCGTCGGCGACGCCCTTGTCCGCGTCCACGAAGGCGGCGGCGGCCGCGGCGGGCTCCACGCCCGGGTCGGCCAGCAGTCCCTCCGCGAGCGGCCCCAGACCGGCCTCGCGGGCGATCTGCGCCTTCGTCCGGCGCTTCGGCTTGAAGGGCAGGTAGATGTCCTCCAGGCGCGCCTTGGTGTCGGCCGCCCGGATGCTGGCCTCCAGCTCCTCGGTCAGCTTCCCCTGCTCGCGTACCGAGTCGAGGACCGCCGACCGGCGGTCCTCCAGCTCGCGCAGGTAGCGCAGCCGCTCCTCCAGGGTGCGGAGCTGCGCGTCGTCGAGCATCTCCGTCGCTTCCTTGCGGTAGCGGGCGATGAACGGCACGGTCGAACCGCCGTCGAGCAGCTCGACGGCTGCCTTCACCTGTCGCTCGCGTACGCCGAGCTCCTCGGCGATCCTTGCTTCGATGGACGTCGTCACGGTGTCCCGACTCGCCTTCTCGTGCCTCAAGCTTGCGAGTGCATTCTGCCGGGTCGGTCACCCGAACGCGGTAACCGGCCCGATCCGCGCGCGTCCCGGGCCGCCGCCGGGGGCCCCGCGGTCAGTCCTTGCCGACGAGATCGGCGGGGAAGGCGCCCGCGCCGGCGGCCGTGACCAGGAAGCCGCGCCCCAGCTCGGTGAGCCGCTCGACCCCGGCGGCGCCGAGGTGCTCGTACGGGGCGGTGTCGAGCCGGTCCGTGTGCTCCTCCAGCTCGGCGCGGAGGGCGGTGCCCGCCTCGGTCAGCTCTCCCTCGGCGTCCAGCAGCCCGCGCCCGCGCAGCCGCTCCACCGCGGCCTCCCAGTCGGTGCGCCGCCAGCCCCGGGAGCCGAGCACCCAGCGCGGGGTCATGCCCTTGCCGGTGGCGGTGTGCGACACGAGGGCCTCGACGGGGTCGAGCCCGGCCGAGAGCAGGGCCGCGAGGTGGCCGTCGCCCCGGTGCTCGCGCAGCAGGGTGGCCGCGTGCCAGTAGGCGAGGTGGGGCTCCTCGGGCACCGGAAGGTCCGCGTGGGCCGAGTAGAGCGGCCGGGCGTGCCGGGTGCAGGCCTCGGTGGCGCGCAGGGCCAGCTCCGCGGCCTCGGCCATCTCGGCGGACGCGACGGTCTCCTCGCCGAGCAGTCGACGCAGGGTGGCGTCGGCGCTCCGCAGGCGCGCCTCGAGGACCCGGGCGGGGGAGGCGATGTCCCAGACGGCCGGGAGGTGCCGGGCGAGCAGCTCGTGGTTGTAGTTGAAGAAGGTGGCGGCGACCGTGCCCGGGCCGACCGCGCCCAGGGCGGCGCTGCGCGCGGCGAGCCGCATCGCGGCCGGATCGGTGAAGCCCAGCGCGCCGAACTCGCGGTCCAGGTCGGGCGAGAAGAAGAGCGTCGAGTGCAGCGGGTTGAGGGCGTTGTGGCAGCGGCGTCCCGCGCGGGGCGGCAGAGAAGTCGTCGTCATGCCCGAATGTTACCGACTGGTCGGTACGACGGGAACCTCCGAACGTCCCCGGACTCCCCGGCACTCGGCCGAATCCGCCCACCTGCCCGCTCCAGCCCGCTCCCGTTCGTGCGGGCGGCCGGCGGTCCGGAGCCGAGGCGACGGGCGACAGGCGACAGGTGACAGGCGACGCGCGATGGCAGGAAAGGTGGGATCGGCGTCATTGCGGCCGTCCCCGCCCCCTCCCAGGATGGAGTCATGACGCAGCGACCCGTCCTCGTCGTCCTCTTCGACGGCGTGCAGAGCCTCGACGTCACCGGTCCCTACGAGGTGTTCGCCGGTGCCGCACGCGCCGCCGGAGACCCGGAGGCGTACCCGATCCGCACCGCCTCCCTGGACGGCGGACCCGTCCGCGCCCACAGCGGTCTGCGTCTGCTCCCCGACACCACCCTCGCCGAAGCGGTCGCCGGGGGAGCGCCGCACACCCTCGTCGTCCCCGGCGGGGAGGGCACCCGGATGCCCGATCCGGCCCTGATCGACTGGCTCCGCGCCCACGCCCCGGACGCCTCCCGCCTGGTCTCCGTCTGCACGGGGGCCCTGCTCCTCGCCGAGGCCGGGCTCCTCGACGGACACCGGGCGACGACCCACTGGGTGGCCTGCGACCACCTGGCCCGCTGCTACCCCGAGGTCGAGGTGGACCCGGACCCGATCTTCGTCCGGGACGGGCGGCTCGCCACCTCTGCCGGGGTCACGGCCGGCATCGACCTGGCCCTCGCCCTGGTGGAGGAGGACCTCGGCCGGGACGTCGCGCTGACCGTCGCCCGCCATCTGGTCGTCTTCCTGCGCCGCCCCGGCAACCAGGCCCAGTTCAGCGTCCAGCTCGCCGCCCAGACCGCCCGCCGGGAGCCGCTGCGCGACCTCCAGCAGTGGATCACCGAGCACCCGGCCGACGACCTCTCCGTGGAGGCCCTCGCCGCCATTGCCCGGCTCTCGCCCCGCCACTTCGCCCGCGCCTTCCACGCCGAGACGGGCACCACCCCCGGCCGCTACGTGGACCGGGTGCGCCTCGAACACGCCCGCCGCCTCCTGGAGGAGACCTCCCGCGGCGTCGAGGAGGTCGCCCGCGCCTCGGGCTACGGCACCCCCGAGGCGATGCGCCGTGCCTTCACCAGGTCCCTCGGCACCGCACCCGCCGACTACCGCCGCCGCTTCCACTCACCCGTCCGCTGACCACGCACTTTCCCACCGACCACGCACCCGTCCACCGACCGCGCGTCCACAGGCAGCACCGTGCAGATCGCCGTCCTGATCTACCAGGGCTTCACCACGCTCGACGCCGTCGGCCCGTACGAACTCCTCGCCCGGCTCCCCGGCGCCGAGACCGTCTTCGTGGCCAAGGAGGCCGGCCCCGTCCGCAACGACCAGGGCAGCCTCGCCCTCGTCGCCGACAAGACCCTCGCCGAGGTCCCGCACCCGGACATCGTCCTGGTCCCCGGCGGGCCCGACGCCCGTACGGCCATGCACGACCCGGAGATCCGGGACTGGCTCCGGACCGCCGACGCGACCAGCACCTGGACCACCTCCGTCTGCACCGGCTCCCTGATCCTGGCCGCGGCGGGCCTCCTGGACGGCCGCCGGGCCACCACCCACTGGCTCGCCCTCGACGAGCTGACGGCGCTCGGCGTGGAGAGCACCGGCGAGCGGGTCGTCTTCGACGGCAAGTACGTCACCGCCGCCGGGGTCTCCTCGGGCATCGACATGGCGCTGCACCTGCTCGGCCGGATCGGCGGCGACGAGGCCGCGCAGACGATCCAGCTGCTCACCGAGTACGACCCGCAGCCGCCGTACGACGCGGGTTCCCCGGAGAAGGCCCCGGCCGAGATTGTCGCCCGCTGGCGCGGCGTGCGGACGGAGGAGCTGCCCCAGGGCGGCTGAGCGGGGTTCCGGCGGGTCTCAGCCGCCGTACGTGAAGCGGGGCGGCCGGCGTTCAAGGAAGGCGGCGACGCCCTCCGCGGTGTCGCCGCTGCCCCGCGCCTGCTCCGCCCAGTGGGCGTCCCGGTCCAGGCGCCCGTCGGCGAACTCCTTGGCCGCCGCCTGGGTCAGCAGCGAGCGTGAGGCGAGGATCCGGGCGAACTCGGCGACCCGCTTGTCCAGCCCGCCCACCGGGTGCAGCTCGTCCACCAGGCCGGTCCGCAGCGCGCGCTCGGCGTCGATCAACTCGCCGGAGAACAGCAGGTACTTCGCGGCCGAGGGGCCCACCAGCGCGGTGAGCCGCCGGGTCGACGAGGACGAGTAGACGATGCCGAGCTTCGACGGGGTGACCCCGAAACGGGCGCCCTCCTCGGCGAACCGCAGGTCGCAGGCGGCGGCGAGCTGGCTGCCGCCGCCGACGCAGAAGCCGCGGACGGCCGCCAGGGTCGGCCGGGGGAACGCGGCGAGCGCCTCCTCGGCCCGTACCGCGAGCGCCTGCTGCTCGTCACCGGGCTCCCGGAGCGCCGAGATGTCGGCCCCGGCGCAGAAGGTGTCGCCCTCGCCGGTCAGCACCAGCACCCGGACGGCGGGGTCGGCGGCCAGCCGGTCCAGGACGTCCGGCAGCGCCCGCCACATCCCGGCGCTCATCGCGTTGCGCTTGGCGGGGTTGGCGATGACGACGGTGGCGATCCCGTCGGTGACGCTGTCCTTCAGCTGCGGCTCCATGGGCCGGATGCTATCCGCCGCACCCGAACGTACGATCAGGAAGGGGTCGTCCCGAGGAGGCAGCGCATGGCCGAGGACGCCCACGAGCCGGACGGGGCGACGGACCCCGTCCGCGAGATGGCCCGCGAGGGCAAGCGGCTCAACCGGAACTTCAGCTGGCTGGCGGTGCTCGGCGTCCTGCTGGTGATCGGCGGGGTCGTCGGCCTGGTCTACACCGGCCTCGCCACCCTGACCTCGATGCTGCTCTTCGGCTGGCTGCTGCTGATCGGTGGGGTCGTCGGGCTGCTCCAGGCGATCCAGTCGCGCGGCACCAGCTACTTCTGGCTCGCGGCGGTGGTGGCCGCCCTGAACATCGCGGCCGGTGTCGTGGTCATCCGCCATCCGGAGGGCTCGGCCGAGGCGCTGACGATGTTCGCCGCGCTGCTCTTCCTGACGGGCGGCCTCTTCCGGCTGGTCGGCAGCGTGGTGGTCCGCGGCCCGCAGTTCGGCTGGACCCTGCTCCAGGGCGCCTTCGGGCTGCTGCTCGGCCTGCTCGTCCTGTTCGACTGGCCGGACAGCAGCCGGTACGTCCTCGGGGTCTTCTTCTCGCTCGCGCTGCTCTTCGACGGCCTCGGCCTGATCGCGATCGGGGTGGGCGGGCGACGGATCGTCAGTATGGTGACGCCGACCCCTGTGTCCAGCCCGCCCCCGGAACAGTCAGAAAGCGCGCCCGATCAGTCGAACAACTGACATCGGCATCCTCACCCGATCGGAAAGCGGCCGATACATGTCGACTTATGGTCAGTAGGTCGGTCCGCCTCCGCGGATTGCCAAGACTCGATCCGTGGCGAGAATCGAGCACGAGGGTGGGAACCGTACCGTGGAGGACCACGGAGGTGGCCCCGCCCGGCAACCGTCCTACGAAGGAGCCTGGCGCTTCACCGCTGCCGCGGTCGACGTCTCCGTCCCGCAGGCCCGGCACGCCGTACGCGACCTGCTGGTCCGCCAGGGAGTCCCCGTCCATGAGGAGATCATGGACGGCCTGCTGCTGATCGTCTCCGAGCTGGTGACCAACGCCGTGCGGCACGCGGCGCTGCTGTCCCCGGAGATAGCGGTGGAGGTGGCCATCGGGCCCGAGTGGATCCGGGTGTCCGTCGAGGACAACCATCCGTACCGCCCCAAGGCCCTGGAGGCGGACTACGGGCAGACGGGCGGCCGCGGACTGCTCCTGGTCCGCGAGATCGCCCAGGAGTCCGGGGGCGTGTGCGACGTCGAGCACACCGCGAGCGGCGGCAAGATCATCTGGGCGGCGCTGCCCCTGGCCCCGATGGCACCGGGGCCGGGGGCGACGCTCCACCAGCCGGTCGTCACCAGCCCCCGGACGGACCCGTCAGTTCCCTGATCGCCGGACGCGCCGCGTCCAGCACCGTCATGAACCAGGCGGAGAAGGGCGCGGCGGCATGGCGCTCGGCCAGCTCGCCCGCGGTCACGAAGGACGTGTCGTCGATCTCCGCCGGGTCCGGGCGCGGCGAGGCCTGCACCAGGCCGACGAAGAGGTGGTTGAACTCCTGCTCCACCAGGCCGGAGGCCGGGTCCGGGTGGTTGTACCGGACGGTGCCGGCCTCCGCGAGGAGGGTCGGCGAGACGCCGAGCTCCTCGAAGGTCCGCCGGGCGGCGGCCGCGAACGGCGCCTCGCCCGGGTAGGGGTGGCCGCAGCAGGTGTTCGACCAGACGCCGGGGGAGTGGTACTTCCCCAGGGCCCGGCGCTGGAGCAGCAGCCGGCCCGCCTCGTCGAAGAGGAAGACGGAGAAGGCGCGGTGCAGCAGCCCGGGCGCCTGGTGGGCGGCGAGCTTCTCCGCCGTGCCGATGGTCGTCCCGTCCTCGTCGACCAGTTCGAGCATGATCGGCTCCGGGGCTTCGGACGGCTGGACACCGTTCGACATGATCTCCGGCGAGATCTGAGCCGCGGTGGCTGGTGTGGTCGGCATACCCATCCTTCGCTTCGGTCCTCGCCCCGGCGGGGCCACCTCAGTCTGCCGTACAAAAGCGGCTTGTCCGTACTTCGGCGGCCGGACGTGTCCGCTCCCGCCGCACCGGAGTACGGCCGGTGCGGCGGGAGCGGAGCGGCGGTACGGGGCGGCTAGACCCCGAAAGCCGCCGGATAGGCGATCGTGCCCCGCGGCACGGGCGCGTCCTCGTCCAGGACGAGCGCCATCATCGCCTCGTCCGGAACGTCGAAACCTGGCCGGATTCCATATGCGGACGCCCGTGCGAACCCGAAGGCCGGGTAGTACTCCGGATGCCCCAGGACGAGTACGAGGGACTCACCGCGGAGTCGCGCCGCGTCGAGCAGCGCCCGGACGACGGCCCTCCCGGCCCCCGTCCGCTGGTGCGCGGGCGCCACCGCGACCGGCGCGAGCGCCGCCGCCGGGGCGCCGTCCACCCGGCAGCGGGTGATCAGGGCGTGCGCCGCGATCGAACCGTCCGGGGCCTCCGCCACGTACGACAGGCCCGGGAGCCAGGCGTCGGGGTCCCGGCGCAGCGCGTCGACCAGTTCGGCCTCCGCCTCCGAGCCGAAGGCGGCCGCGACCAGCTGCCGGATCGCCGCCGCCTCCCCGGGGGCCTCCGGGCGGGTCCGCCAGCGCGGATCGGCGGGCCGCAGGACGAATCCGGCGTACCCGTAGTCGGAGCCGTGGTCGCGCCGCATCGCGATCTCGGCGCGTGCCCCCGCCACGGCCTCGGCCATGCCGGGCACGGCGGTGTCCGCCGCGTCGGCGCGCGCGGCGAGCGGACCGTAGTACTCGGCCCAGTCGCCCTCGGGCTGGAGGAGGCTCCCCAGGACGTGGTAGCCGGCCCCGACCGCCGCCGACGAAAGCGCGGTGACGGTACGGAGCGGGTAGTGCTGCTCCCAGAAGGCGCGGGCCGCCGGGCTCGGCTCCCCGGTGGTCCAGACGCACTCGGTGAGCACCAGGGTGCCGCCCGGCGCGAGCAGCCTGCGCCACTCGTCCAGGGCCCGGTCGAAGCCGATCGCGTAGGCCGAGCTCTCCGCCCAGACCAGGTCGAAGGAACCGTCGGGGAACGGCAGCGCGCCCATGTCGGCGCGGAGGGGGTGGATCGAACCGTCGAGCCCGCGGTCGGCGGCGGACCGCCGCAGCTCGTCGAGGAACGGTTCGTGGAGGTCGACGGCGGTCACCTCGGCACCCGCCTCGGCCGCCAGGAGCAGCGCGGACCGACCGGGGCCGCAGCCCAGGTCGAGCACGCGCGGACGCTCGGGCAGCGGCCCGCAGAGCGCGAGGAGACGACGCGTGGTGGCGTCGGAGCCGGGGCCCTGTCGCGGCAGACCGTGGTGCAGGGCGAAGAAGGAATCGTGCGAAGCGTTGTCGGACAACGTGGGAAACCCTTGGTGAGAGGGTCCCGGCCGACGACGTGACGTACCGGTGGGAACCGGGATCAGGTCAGCCGGAGACCCGGAGGCTGAGGAAGGACCGGGTGCCGCCGCTCGGGGCAGCCTCCATCGCGACGGTCATCAACCTCAGCTCCTCTCTCCACACGTTCGTAGGAAAAGACTAGCAGGGCGCTCTTCTCGCAGAGATCGCAGGGATGGCAGGCCTGGCGGGGATCGAAGACCTCACAGGCCTCACAGTCATCCAGGCCTCACAGATAGAGCCCGGCCTCACAGGCAGAGCCCGGCCTCGTGTTCGGCGTGCCCGGCGGGCTCCAGCTGGAAGGTGCAGTGCTCCACGTCGAAGTGCGAGCCCAGGCATCCCTGGAGCTGGTGCAGCATCTTCTCGTGCCCGACCGAGTCGAGCGCCCCCTGGTCCACGACCACGTGCGCGGAGAGCACCGGCATGCCCGAGGTGATCGTCCAGGCGTGCAGGTCGTGCACGTCCTCGACGCCCGGCAGGGCCAGGATGTGCGCCCGCACCTCCGCCATGTCGACGCCCTTGGGGGCCGCCTCCAGGAGGACGTCCAGCGTCTCGCGCAGCAGCTTGACCGTACGGGGGACGATCATCAGGCCGATCAGGATCGAGGCGATCGGGTCGGCGTACTGCCAGCCCGTCACGAGGATGACGCCGGCCGCGACGATGACCGTGACCGAGCCCAGCGCGTCCGCGAGCACCTCCAGATACGCCCCGCGCACGTTGAGGCTGTCCTTCTGGCCCCGCATGAGCAGGCTGAGCGAGACGATGTTCGCGACCAGGCCGATCGCCGCGACCGCGATCGCCAGGCCGCCCTTGGTCTCGGCCGGCTCGAAGAAGCGCTGGACCGCCTCGTAGAGCACGTAACCGCCGACGCCGAGCAGCAGCAGACAGTTGGCGAGCGCCGCGAGGATCTCGGCCCGGGCCAATCCGAAGGTGCGGTTCCCCGACGGCGGCCGGTTGGCGAAGTGGATCGCCAGCAGCGCCATCGCGAGACCGACCGCGTCGGTGGCCATGTGGGCCGCGTCGGCAATCAGCGCGAGCGAGTCGGAGAGCACGCCGCCGATGATTTCGATCACCATCACGGAGAGCGTGATGCCGAGCGCGACGCGCAACCGGTTCTTGTACGCGGCCCCGGCCGTACCCGTCGGCGCAGGGCCGCCGTGATGGTGCCCGTGGTCGTGTCCAGCCCCCATGACATGGCCTCCAGATCGTCGGTTCGCAGGTGCCCCGAGTCGCAAGTCAACTACGGGAGGGGGGTATGTGCAACACGGTACTGAACACCGTTGTCATATGCTCTGACCTGCGGAGATGCATTCCGGACCGGCGGTGGCGCGAACGGGCCGCCGGGGCCCCCGCCGGGCCCGCGGACGGACGCTCCGCCGACGCCCCCTACCGCCGTGCCGCCCGCTCGACCGGCCGCCGACCGCCGACCGCCCGGAACGATCTCCACGGAACCACGCGCGCCCGTGCGGACGTGGGTGGACCCGGGGGAGTCCGGCCCGCAAAGCCTCGGTGAACTCGTGCTCTGTTTCATCCGATAGCCTCAGCCGACGTGTCGCCGCCCCGTGCCGGGCCGCACCGCCGCGCCCGGGATCGCCATGGGTCCCGCCGGCCCCTCCGTCAGCTCCAAGGAGTGAGTTCGTCTGTCGACCGCCATCCTCACCGGCCCGCCGGCACCCGGATCCTCGCTCGACGGAGATCTGCGGTCGCTCGGCTTCGACGTCCGGACCGCCGCGGGCCCCGAGGAGACCGGCGCCCTGCTCGCCGCCGTCCCCGCGGGTGAGCGCGWCGCGCTCGTCGACCCCCGGTTCGTCGGCCATGTGCACGCGCTGCGCCTCGCCCTCACCGACCCCCGGTTCCCGGCGGCCGCCGCACCCGGCGCGCTCACCGTGCAGAACGGCGCCCGCCCGGCGCTCGCCCGCGCCCTGACCGCCGCCGCGGCGCCCGTCACCGACGACCTCACCGGGACGCTCGCCGACGCCCTCGACGCCGACGGCGTCGCCGTGCACCGGCCCCCGCTCGGCACCCTCGTCGCCACCGTGCCCACCGACGCCGAGGCCCGCCACGAGGCCCGCGCCGCCGTGGACGCCGTCGACGACGAGGCGGTCCGCCTCCGCTCCGCGGTCAAGGCCCACGACGGCTTCTTCACCACCTTCTTCATCAGCCCGTACTCGCGCTACATCGCCCGCTGGTGCGCGCGCCGCGGACTGACCCCCAACCAGGTCACAACCGCCTCGCTGCTCACCGCCCTGATCGCGGCCGGCTGCGCGGCGACCGGAGAGCGCGGCGGCTACATCGCCGCCGGCGTCCTCCTCCTCGTCTCCTTCGTCCTCGACTGCACCGACGGGCAGCTCGCCCGGTACGCGCTGAAGTACTCGACGATGGGCGCCTGGCTCGACGCCACCTTCGACCGCGCCAAGGAGTACGCCTTCTACGCCGGCCTCGCCCTCGGCGCGGCCCGCGACGGCGACGACGTCTGGGCCCTCGCGCTCGCCGCGATGATCCTGATGACCTGCCGGCACGTGGTCGACTTCTCGTTCAACGAGGCCAACGCCGAGAGCACCGGCGCGACCGCCAAGACGAGCCTCGCCGTCTCCAGCCGGCTCGACAGCCTCGGCTGGACCGTCTGGGCCCGCCGGATGATCATCCTGCCGATCGGTGAGCGCTGGGCCATGATCGCGGTCCTCACCGCCGTCACCACCCCGCGGATCGTCTTCTGGGCCCTGATCGTCGGCTGCGCCTTCGGTGCCTGCTACACCACGGCGGGACGCGTCCTGCGCTCCCTGACCCGCAAGGCGCGGCGCACCGACCGGGCCGCCCAGGCCCTGGCCGACCTCGCGGACTCCGGACCGCTGGCCGCGCTCGCCAACCGCGTCCTCGGCCGCACCGGCATCCTGATGCTGCCGCCGCTGGTCCTCGCGCTGATCGCCACCGGCGCGCTGTTCGCCGCCGTTCTCGGCCGCCCCTTCGGCTCCGACCAGACCGTCGTCGCCGCCGTCCTCTACGTGGTGTTCGCCGGAGCCGCCGTCGCCCGCCCCCTCAAGGGCCCCCTCGACTGGCTGCTGCCGCCGCTCTTCCGGGCTGCCGAGTACGGCACGATCCTGATTCTCGCGGCCCGGTCCGAGGTGAACGGGGCCTTGCCCGCCGCCTACGGGCTGGTGGCCGCCGTCGCCTACCATCACTACGACACGGTGTACCGCATCCGCGGCGGCACCGGCGCGCCGCCCACGTGGCTGGTGCGCACGATCGGCGGTCACGAGGGCCGCACGTTGCTGGTGACCGTCCTCGCCGCCCTGCTGGCGAGCCGTGGCAACGACTTCACCCTGGCGCTCACCGCCCTGGCGGTCACCATCGCGCTGGTGGTGCTCGTGGAGTCCATCCGCTTCTGGGTGTCCTCCGGAGCACCCGCCGTACATGACGAAGGAGAAACAGCATGATCGGTCTCGTACTGGCAGCCGGTGCCGGACGGCGTCTGCGCCCCTACACCGACACGCTTCCGAAGGCCCTCGTGCCTGTGGACGGCGAGACCACGATCCTCGACGGGACGCTGAAGAACTTCGCCGAGATCGGCCTCACCGAGGTCGCGATCGTCGTCGGCTACCGCAAGGAGGCCGTCTACGACCGCAAGGAGGCCCTGGAGGCGAAGTACGGCCTCAAGATCACCCTGGTCGACAACGACAAGGCCGAGGAGTGGAACAACGCCTACTCCCTGTGGTGCGCCCGTGAGGTCCTCAAGCGCGGTGTGATCCTCGCCAACGGCGACACCGTCCACCCGGTCTCCGTCGAGAGGACCCTGCTCGCCGCCCGTGGCGACGGCAAGAAGATCATCCTCGCCCTCGACACGGTGAAGAACCTCGCCGACGAGGAGATGAAGGTCATCACCGCCGAGGGCAAGGGCGTCCAGCGCATCACCAAGCTGATGGACCCGGCCACCGCCACCGGCGAGTACATCGGTGTCACCCTCATCGAGGCCGAGGCCGCCGAGGAGCTCGCCGACGCCCTCAAGGCCACCTTCGAGCGCGACCCCGACCTCTACTACGAGGACGGCTACCAGGAGCTGGTCAACCGCGGCTTCACCGTCGACGTCGAGCCCATCGGTGACGTCACGTGGGTCGAGATCGACAACCACGACGACCTCGCGAAGGGCCGTGAGATCGCGTGCCAGTACTGACCCGACTGATTCCCTCACCGGTCGTCGTCGACATCCGCCGGGGAGCGCTGGACGACCTGTCCGCGCTCCTCGCGGACCAGCGCATCTCCAGCAACGGCAAGATCGCCGTCGCGATCAGCAGCGGCTCGGGCCTGAAGCTGCGCGACCACTTCGCGCCCGAGCTGCCCGGCGCCGACTGGTACCCGGTCTCCGGCGGCACCATCGACGAGGCCGTCAAGCTCGCCGACGCCATGCGCGGCAAGCGGTACGACGCCGTGGTCGCCCTCGGCGGCGGCAAGATCATCGACGTGACGAAGTACGCGGCGGCCCGGGTCGGGCTGCCGCTGGTGGCCATCGCCACCAACCTGTCGCACGACGGGATCTGCTCCCCGATCTCGACCCTGGACAACGACAACGGCCGGGGCTCGTACGGTGTGCCGACCCCGATCGCCCTGCTCATCGACCTGGACGTGATCAGGGACGCGCCGGTCCGCTTCGTGCGCTCCGGCATCGGCGACGCGATCTCCAACCTCTCCGCCATCGCCGACTGGGAGCTGTCCCACGAGGTGACCGGGGAGCCCGTCGACGGGCTCGCGGCCGCCATGGCCCGCAGCGCCGGAGAGGCCGTGCTCCGCCACCCCGGCGGCGTCGGCGACGACGACTTCCTCGTCACCCTCTCCGAGGGCCTGGTGATGTCCGGCATCGCGATGTCGATCAGCGGGGACAGCCGCCCCTCCTCGGGCGCCTGCCACGAGATCAGCCACGCGTTCGACCTGCTCTTCCCGGCCCGCGCCGCCAGCCACGGCGAGCAGTGCGGTCTCGGCGCGGCCTTCGCCATGCACCTGCGCGGCGCCCGCGAGGGCTCCGGCCGGATGGTCGAGACCCTGCGCCGGCACGGCCTGCCGGTCACGCCGGAGGAGATGGGATTCAGCGTGGACGAGTTCGTCCAGGCGGTGTCCTTCGCCCCGCAGACCCGGCCGGGCCGCTTCACCATCCTCGAACACCTCGACCTGTCCGACGACCAGATCAGGGACGCGTACGCCGACTATGCCAAAGCCATCGGTAGCTGAGCTCCGCCCGGTCGTCCACCCCCCGGGCGTCAAGGACCGGCGCAGCGGGGAGCACTGGGGCGGCCGGCTGTACATGCGGGAGATCTCGCTCCGGATCACCCGGCGGCTCGTCGGCACCCGGATCACGCCGAACCAGCTCACGTACGTGATGACCCTCGCGGGCGTCCTCGCGGCACCGGCCCTGCTGGTGCCCGGGATCCCCGGTGCGGTGCTCGGCGCGCTCATGGTCCAGCTCTACCTGCTGCTCGACTGCGTCGACGGCGAGGTGGCCCGCTGGAAGAAGCAGTTCTCGCTGTCCGGCGTCTACCTGGACCGGGTCGGCGCCTACCTGTGCGACGCCGCGGTGCTGGTCGGGTTCGGCCTCCGGGCCGCCGACCTGTGGGGCTCGGGCCGGATCGACTGGCTCTGGGCCTTCCTCGGGACCCTGGCCGCGCTCGGCGCGATCCTGATCAAGGCCGAGACCGACCTCGTCGGCGTCGCCCGGCACCAGGGCGGTCTGCCGCCGGTCAAGGAGGCGGCCTCCGAGCCGCGCTCCTCCGGCATGGCGCTGGCCCGCCGGGCCGCCGGCGCGCTGAAGTTCCACCGGCTGGTCCTCGGCATCGAGGCCTCGCTGCTGATCGTCGTCCTGGCGGTCGCGGACCAGCTCAGGGGCGACCTGTTCTTCACCCGCCTCGGGGTCGCCGTCCTCGCCGGCATCGCGCTGCTCCAGACCGTGCTGCACCTCGTGTCGATCATGGTTTCGAGCAGGCTGAAGTGAGGCAGGGCGTGAGCACGCCGCTCAGGGTGGGAGCCGTCGTCATCACGATGGGCGACCGCCCCGACGACCTGCGCGCGCTCATCGACTCGGTCGCCGCGCAGGACGGCGACCGGGTCGAGGTCGTCGTCGTCGGGCAGGGCACCCCGGTCTCCGGGGTGCCCGACTGGGTGCGGACCGTCGACCTCCCGGAGAACGTCGGCATCCCCGCCGGCCGGAACGTCGGCATCGAGGCCTTCGGTCCCGGCGGCACCGACGTCGACGTCCTGCTCTTCCTGGACGACGACGGGCGGCTCGCCCATCCGGACACCGCCGAGCTGGTCCGGCAGGCCTTCACCGCCGATCCGCGGCTCGGCATCATCAGCTTCCGGATCGCCGACCCGGACACCGGCGCCACCCAGCGGCGGCACGTGCCGAGGCTCCGCGCCGCCGATCCGCTGCGCTCCTCGCGGGTGACGACCTTCCTCGGCGGGGCCAACGCCGTCCGCACCAAGGTGTTCGCCGAAGTCGGCGGTCTGCCCGACGAGTTCTTCTACGCGCACGAGGAGACCGACCTCGCCTGGCGCGCGCTCGACGCCGACTGGATGATCGACTACCGTGCGGACATGGTGCTCCTGCACCCCACCACAGCACCCTCCCGGCACGCCTCGTACCACTTCAACGTGGCCCGCAACCGAGTCTGGCTGGCACGCCGCAATCTGCCCGCGCCCCTGGTGCCGGCCTATCTCGGCGTCTGGCTCCTCCTCACCCTGGCCCGCCGGCCCTCGCTCTCCGCACTGAAGGCGTGGACCGGCGGTTTCCGCGAAGGCTGGAGGACCCCCTGCGGACCGCGCCGCCCCATGAGGTGGCGTACGGTGTGGCGGCTGACCCGGCTGGGTCGCCCCCCGGTCGTCTGACATCGTGGTACCGACGTGCCGCGCATCTTGAACACGAAAGTTTCGACTTGTGAGTGACACACAGCAGGGCGGGGCGGTCGCGACGAGCGCGCCCCCGTCCGTCGACGAGGGCCTCGCGCCGGCCGCCCTGGCCGCGAAGTACGGTCTCTCGGTCAGCGGCGCCAGGCCCGGCCTGTTCGAGTACGTCCGTGAGCTGTGGAGCCGCCGCCACTTCATCATGGCGTTCTCCTCGGCGAAGCTGACCGCCCAGTACAGCCAGGCCAAGCTCGGCCAGGTGTGGCAGGTGGCGACCCCGCTCCTGAACGCCCTGGTCTACTACCTGATCTTCGGGCTCATCCTGGGCGCGAGCCAGGGGATGTCCAAGGACGTGTACATCCCGTTCCTGGTCACCGGCATCTTCGTGTTCACCTTCACCCAGAGCTCGGTCATGGCCGGCGTCCGGGCGATCTCCGGGAACCTGGGCCTGGTGAGGGCCCTGCACTTCCCCCGGGCCTCCCTGCCGATCTCCTTCTCGCTCCAGCAGCTCCAGCAGCTGCTGTACTCGATGATCGTGCTCGTGGCGATCGTGGTCTCGTTCGGCAGCTACCCCTCCCTCCGGTGGCTGCTGGTGATCCCGGGACTGTTCCTGCAGTTCGTGTTCAACGTCGGACTGGCCATGATCATGGCCAGGATGGGCTCCAAGACCCCCGACCTGGCGCAGCTGATGCCGTTCGTGATGCGCACCTGGATGTACGCGTCCGGCGTGATGTTCTCGCTCCGCACCATGCTGGCCGACAAGCCGGCCTGGATCGGCGACATCCTCATGTACAACCCGGCGGCCGTCTACATGGACCTGATCCGGTACGCGCTGATCGACGGCTACGGCTCCGAGAACCTGCCGGCGCACGTCTGGATGACCGCGCTCGCCTGGGCCCTGGTATTCGGCATCGGCGGCTTCGTCTACTTCTGGAAGGCCGAGGAGAGGTACGGCCGTGGCTGACACCGACACGAGCGCCAAGCGCTCCGACGTTCCCACCGTCATCTGCGACGACGTCCACATCGTCTACCGGGTCAACACCGGCGGCGGCGGCAAGGGCAGCGCCACGGCGGCGCTCAGCCGCATCGTCGGCCGCGGCAAGGCCGAGGTCAGCCGGGGCGTCCGCAAGGTCCACGCGGTCCGCGGCGTCACCTTCACCGCCTACCGCGGCGAGGCCATCGGCCTGATCGGCTCCAACGGCTCCGGGAAGTCCACCCTCCTGCGCGCCGTCGCGGGGCTGCTGCCCACCGAGAGCGGCAAGGTCTACACCGACGGCCAGCCCTCGCTCCTGGGCGTCAACGCGGCCCTCATGAACGACCTCACGGGTGAGCGCAACGTGATCCTGGGCGGCCTCGCCATGGGCATGAGCCGCGAGGAGGTGCGCTCCCGCTACGAGGACATCGTCGACTTCTCCGGCATCAACGAGAAGGGCGACTTCATCAGCCTGCCCATGCGCACCTACTCCTCCGGCATGGGCGCCCGGCTCCGCTTCGCGATCGCCGCGGCCAAGAACCACGACGTCCTCCTCATCGACGAGGCCCTGGCCACGGGTGACCGCAAGTTCCAGATCCGCTCCGAGGAGCGCATCCGCGAGCTCCGCAAGGAGGCCGGCACGGTCTTCCTGGTGAGCCACAGCAACAAGTCCATCCGGGACACCTGCGACCGGGTGCTCTGGCTGGAGAAGGGCCAGCTCCTGATGGACGGGCCCACGGACGAGGTCCTCAGGGCGTACGAGCGGGAGACCGCCCGCTGATCCCCGCTCCCTCCCGACG
>NZ_RDBH01000113.1:1053-28095 GCF_008042145.1 Streptomyces sp. adm13(2018) | reverse complement strand
GATCCCGACCTCGGGGGCGACGCCCGCGGCCTCCGCGGACAGCAGGGCGAGCGCGGGACGGACGGCCTTGCCGCTGTCGCCCTCCGCGGGGTTGCCCTGCGCGTCGTTCCGCCGCCCGGAATGTTCATGCTGGCAACATCGGGCAGGATGAGCCCATGGCAGCGATCTCGGGGGGAAAGAACTACCACCACGGCGACCTGCGCAACGCGCTGATCTGCGCCGCCGTCGACCTCGCGACCGAGGGCGGCCCCGAGCGGGTCGTCCTGCGCGAGGCGGCCCGCCGAGTGGGCGTCTCGCCCACCGCCGCCTACCGGCACTTCGACGGCCGGGGCGAACTCCTCCGGACCGTCCGGACGCACGCCCGGTGCCTGCTCGCCGACGCCATGGAGCAGGCCGCGGGCCGCGAGCCCGGGGCCGACGACCCCGCCCTCGCGGCCGAGCGCCGGCTGGCCGCCCTCTGCCGGGGCTACGTCGGCTTCGCCGTCGACCAGCCGGGCCTCTACCGGGCCGCGTTCTGCGCGCCCCGGCCGGACGGGACCCCCGGGCCGATGCCCGAGGGCCGGGCGCCCGAACCCGAGGTCCGCGCGTTCACCCTGCTCCGGGACGCCCTGGAGGGCCTCGCCCGCCTCGGCACCTCACGCCCGGTCGTCCGTCCGGCCGCGGGCGCCGCCGCGTGGTCGGCCGTGCACGGACTGTCACTCCTGCTGCTCGAAGGGCCCTTCCGGCGGCTCCCGGCGCAGCGCAGGAACGCCGTCGTCGAGACCACCCTCGCCATGGTCGTCTCCGGCACCCGGGCACTCTGACCCCACCGCGGGCGCGAACTCCCGCGCAGTTCAGGCCTGTTGACGGCCCGTGCGGCCGGAGGCCCGGGTGCCCGGCACCCCGGAATGGCGACTGCCGCCGTGCCACGTAAGCTGGACCGGTCTGTTTCGCGGCAAGTAGGGCGATACTCCACGACCATCGGGCCTCCTGGCGGCGGCTCTCCGGGCAGGGGTCGGCGGCGTGTCCGAAATAGGATGGATTGACTCGGCAGTGTAGAACGGGAGACGTGACGGCCATGACGCAGAATCTCCAGCTCCACGAGGGTCTCGCCGTCCCTCCGTCGGGCAGTGACCTGTGACGGACACCCGGCAGGCGCGCACCGACGCCTCCTCGCGCGCCACCCTCGGCAAGGCCGCGGACGAGAACTTTCCCGTGGCCCCCTTCTTCCTGCCCCGGGCCTGGCGGGACGACCTGATGGCGGTCTACGGCTTCGCCCGCCTCGTGGACGACATCGGCGACGGCGACCTCGCCCCCGGTGGCGCCGACGCCCGCCACCTCGGCCTCGACCCGGAGGCGGCGGGCGACCGGCTCGCCTTCCTCGACGCCTTCGAGGCCGACCTCCGCCGCGTCTTCGACGGCACCCCGCACCACCCCCTCCTCCAGGGACTCCAGCCGACGGTGCGCCGCCGCGGGCTCACCCCCGATCCCTTCCTCGGGCTGATCGCCGCCAACCGGCAGGACCAGCAGGTCACCCGCTACGAGACCTACGACGACCTCCTCGCGTACTGCGTGCTCTCCGCGAACCCCGTCGGGCGGCTCGTCCTCGCCCTCACCGGCACCGACACCCCCGAGCGGATCAGGCGCTCCGACGAGATCTGCACCGCCCTCCAGATCGTCGAGCACCTCCAGGACGTCGCCGAGGACCTCGGCGACGGCCGGATCTACCTCCCCGCCGAGGACCTCAAGCGGTTCCACGTCACCGAGAGCGACCTCGCCCGGCCCACCGCCGGAGCCTCCGTCCGCGCCCTGATCGCCTTCGAGGCCCAGCGGGCCCGCGACCTCCTCCACGCGGGCGCCCCGCTGGTCGGCAGCGTCCACGGGCGCCTCCGCCTCCTCCTCGCGGGCTTCACCGCCGGAGGACTCGCCGCCCTCGACGCGATCACCGACGCCGGATACGACGTACTGACCGGCCCACCGAAGGCCACCAAGCCGAGCCTGATGCGCCAGGTGGGAGCGGTTCTGCTCCGGGCGCGGAGAGAGGGGTGAGCGCGACCGTGGAGGCACAGCCCCAGCCGTCCGCACCGGTACTGGCCGCCTACAGCTACTGCGAGGCGGTCACCGGACAGCAGGCGCGGAACTTCGCCTACGGGATCCGGCTGCTGCCGACCGACAAGCGCCAGGCCATGTCCGCGCTCTACGCGTTCTCCCGGCGCGTCGACGACATCGGCGACGGCACCCTCGCGCCCGAGGAGAAGCGGGAACGCCTGGAGGCCACCCGCGCGCTCCTCGACCGGATCCGCGTGGACAAGGTCGACGAGGACGACACCGACCCGGTCGCCGTCGCCCTCGCCGACTCGGCCCGCCGCTTCCCGATCCCGCTCGACGGCCTCGACGAGCTCATCGACGGCGTCCTCATGGACGTGCACGGCGCGACCTACGAGACCTGGGACGACCTCAAGACCTACTGCCGCTGCGTCGCCGGGGCGATCGGCCGCCTCTCCCTCGGCGTCTTCGGCACCCAGCCCGGCGCCCCCGGCGCCGACCGCGCCCCCGAGTACGCCGACACCCTCGGCCTCGCGCTCCAACTCACCAACATCCTCCGGGACGTACGCGAGGACGCCGGCAACGGGCGGACCTATCTCCCCGCCGACGACCTCGCCAAGTTCGGCTGCGGCGAGGGCTTCGGCGACGAGCAGCCGCCCGCCGGCTCCGACTTCGCCGGGCTCGTCCACTTCGAAGTGCGCCGCGCCCGCGCCCTGTTCGCCGAGGGGTACCGGCTGCTGCCCATGCTCGACCGGCGCAGCGGCGCCTGCGTCGCCGCCATGGCCGGCATCTACCGCCGGCTCCTCGACCGGATCGAACGCGACCCCGAGGCCGTGCTCCGCGGCCGGGTCTCGCTGCCGGGCCGCGAGAAGGCGTACGTCGCGGTGCGCGGGCTCTCCGGCCTCGACACCCGCACGATCGCCCGACGCACCGTCAGGAGGCGTGCCTGATGCTCCCGTCCACCGCGTGCCCCGCCCGCCGGGCAACCCCGGGCGCCGCACCGACGTCCCTGCGAGGGGCGGCCGGAGCCCCGGGCAACCCGCCCGCGGCGACGCGCGCGCTCCCCACCGCGACGCACCGAACGGAGGCCGTGTGACCCACGAAGGAACCGGGCAGCACACCCGGCAGCCGCAGGCCGTCGTCGTCGGCGGCGGTCTCGCCGGGATCACCGCCGCCCTCCAGCTCGCCGACGCCGGCGTCGCGGTCACCCTCCTGGAGGGCCGGCCCCGGCTCGGCGGCCTCGCCTTCTCCTTCCGCCGGGGCGAACTCACCGTCGACAACGGGCAGCACGTCTACCTGCGCTGCTGCACCGCCTACCGCTGGTTCCTCGACCGGGTCGACGGCGCCCGGCTGGCCCCGCTCCAGGACCGCCTCGACGTCCCCGTCCTCGACGTGGCGCACCCGCGCGGACCGCGGCTCGGCCGCATCCGCCGGGACGAGCTGCCCGTACCGCTGCACCTGGCGCGCAGCCTCGCGACGTACCCCCACCTCTCGCTCGCCGAGCGGGCCTCCGTCGGCCGCGCCGCGCTCGCCCTGCGCAGGCTCGACCCCGCCGACCCGGCGCTGGACGGCATCGACTTCGCCACCTGGCTCGGCCGGCACGGGCAGTCCCCGCGCACCGTCGAGGCCCTCTGGGACCTGGTCGGCATCCCCACCCTCAACGCCCCCGCCCCGCAGGCGTCCATGGGCCTCGCCGCCATGGTCTTCAAGACCGGCCTCCTCTCCGAGCCGGGCGCCGCCGACATCGGCTGGGCCCACGTCCCGCTCGGCGAACTCCACGACACCCGGGCCGCCAAGGAACTCGACGCCCTCGGGGTCCGCACCGCGCTGCGCACCAAGGCCGAGCGGATCTCCCGTACGGACGACGGGCGTTGGGCCGTCGACGTACCCGGCGAGACCCTCCTCGCGGACGCCGTCGTCCTCGCCGTACCGCAGGAGGAGACCCACGGCCTGCTGCCCGAGGGCGCCCTCGACGACCCCGACCGGCTCCTCGACATCGCCACCGCGCCGATCCTCAACCTGCACGTGGTCTACGACCGCAAGGTACTCAGGCGGCCGTTCTTCACCGCGCTCGGCTCCCCGGTGCAGTGGGTCTTCGACCGCACGGACTCCTCCGGGCTCACCGGCGGCGGCCAGTACCTCGCCGTCTCGCAGTCCGCCGCCCAGGACGAGATCGACGAACCCGTCGCCGCCCTGCGCGCGAAGTACCTCCCCGAGCTGGAGCGGCTGCTGCCCACCGCGCGCGGCGCCGGGATCCGCGACTTCTTCGTGACCAGGGAGCGGACGGCCACGTTCGCCCCCACCCCGGGCGTCGGCCGGCTCCGCCCCGGCGCCCGCACCCAGGCACCGGGGCTCTTCCTGGCCGGGGCCTGGACCGCCACCGGCTGGCCCGCGACCATGGAGGGTGCCGTCCGCAGCGGATTCAGCGCCGCGGGTGCCGCGCTCTCCGCCCTCGGCCGCCGCCATGACCATCCGCTGCAGGAGGCGGCATGAGTGTGAGTACCGGAACAAGAGGAGAGACCGTGCCGACTGTGCCGCCGGGTAATCCGGCCGTCGACACCGCGGACGTGTCCGCACTGCTGGAGCGGGGGCGGACGCTGTCCACCCCCGTACTGCGGGCGGCCGTCGACCGCCTCGCGCCGCCCATGGACACCGTGGCCGCCTACCACTTCGGCTGGATCGACGCGCAGGGCAACCCCGCGGAGGGCGACAGCGGCAAGGCCGTCCGTCCCGCGCTCGCCCTGCTGTCCGCGGAGGCCGCGGGCGTCGCCCCCGAGGTCGGGATCCCCGGCGCCGTCGCCGTGGAGCTCGTCCACAACTTCTCGCTGCTGCACGACGACCTCATGGACGGGGACGAGCAGCGCCGCCACCGCGACACCGTCTGGAAGGTGCACGGCCCCGCGCAGGCCATCCTGGTCGGCGACGCCCTGTTCGCCCTGGCCAACGAGATCCTGCTGGAGATCGGCACCGTGGAGGCCGGGCGGGCGACCCGCCGGCTCACCACCGCCAGCCGCAAGCTCATCGACGGCCAGGCCCAGGACATCTCCTACGAGCACCGCGAGCGGGTCACCGTCGAGGAGTGCCTGGAGATGGAGGGCAACAAGACCGGCGCCCTGCTCGCCTGCGCGGTCTCCATCGGCGCCGTCCTGGGTGGCGCCGACGACCGGACGGCCGACAAGCTGGAGGAGTACGGGTACCACCTCGGGCTCGCCTTCCAGGCCGTCGACGACCTCCTCGGCATCTGGGGCGACCCGGAGTCCACCGGCAAGCAGACCTGGAGCGACCTGCGCCAGCGCAAGAAGTCCCTGCCGGTCGTCGCCGCCCTGGCGGCCGGCGGCCCCGCCTCCGAGCGGCTCGCCGAGCTGCTCGCGGCGGACGCCAAGTCCAACGACTTCGACAGCTTCTCCGAGGAGGAGTTCGCCACCCGCGCGGCCCTCATCGAGGAGGCCGGAGGACGCGAGTGGACCTCCCAGGAGGCCCGCCGCCAGCACACGATCGCGATCGACGCCCTCCACCAGGTGGACATGCCCGCCCGGGTGCGGGCCCAGCTCACCGCGCTGGCCGACTTCGTGGTCGTACGGAAGAGATGATCACCATCACCCTGATATGAGTTCGCGGTCGCCGGCCGGTGCCCTCCGGCGCCGGCCGACGGCAGACCCGTAGAAGCAGAAGTCACCGACTGCGCAAAGGGGAAGCCATGACAGCGACGACCGACGGAAGCGCCGGGGCCGTGGGCCCCCGGGCGACCGCGGCCAGCACGACCGACGAGCTCCGACCCGACGGGGCCGCCGCACCGGGATCCGGCGGCAGAGCCGCCCCGCCCGACCCGACCCGACTCGACGAGGCCGCCGCGCGGGCCACGGAACGGGCCGCGGAGCACCTCCTCGCCCTCCAGGACGCCGAGGGCTGGTGGAAGGGCGACCTGGAGACCAACGTCACCATGGACGCCGAGGACCTCCTCCTCCGCCAGTTCCTGGGCATCCTGGACGCCGGGACCACCCGGGCCGCGGCCCTCCACATCCGCCGCGAGCAGCGCGAGGACGGCGCCTGGGCCACCTTCTACGGCGGGCCCGGCGACCTCTCCGCCACCGTCGAGGCCTATGTGGCCCTGCGGCTCGCGGGGGACCCGCCCGAGGCCCCGCACATGGCCCGCGCCTCCGCCTGGGTCCGCGAACGCGGCGGCGTCGCCTCCGCCCGGGTCTTCACCAGGATCTGGCTGGCGCTGTTCGGCTGGTGGCGCTGGGAGGACCTGCCCGAGCTGCCCCCGGAACTCCTCTTCCTGCCCAGCTGGTTCCCGCTCAACATCTACGACTTCGGCTGCTGGGCCCGGCAGACCATCGTGCCGCTCACCGTGGTCTCGGCGAAGCGCCCGGTCAGACCCGCGCCCTTCCCGCTCGACGAGCTCCACACCGATCCGGCCCGGCCCGCCCCGCCGCGGCCGCTCGCCCCGGCCACCGGCTGGGACGGCCTCTTCCAGCGCCTCGACAAGGCCCTGCACGTCTACCACCGGGTGGCGCCGCGCGCCCTGCGCAGGACCGCGATGAACCAGGCCGCGCGCTGGATCATCGAGCGGCAGGAGAACGACGGCTGCTGGGGCGGCATCCAGCCCCCCGCCGTCTACTCGATCATCGCCCTCCACCTCCTCGGCTACGACCTCGGGCACCCCGTCATGCGGGCCGGACTCGACTCCCTCGACCGCTTCGCCGTCTGGCGCGAGGACGGCTCGCGGATGGTCGAGGCCTGCCAGTCGACGGTCTGGGACACCTGCCTCGCCACCATCGCGCTCGCCGACGCGGGGCTCGCCCCCGACCACCCGGCCCTGGTGAAGGCCGCCGACTGGATGCTCGGCGAGGAGATCACCCGGACCGGGGACTGGGCCGTCCGGCGGCCCGGGCTGCCCCCGGGCGGCGGCTGGGCGTTCGAGTTCCACAACGACAACTACCCCGACATCGACGACACCGCCGAGGTCCTGCTCGCCTTCCGCCGGGTCCGGCACCCCGACCCCGCCCGGCTGGAGGCGGCCGTCGCCCGCGGCACGCGGTGGACGCTCGGCATGCAGTCCAAGGGCGGCGCCTGGGGCGCCTTCGACGCCGACAACACCAGCGCCCTCCCCAACAAGCTGCCCTTCTGCGACTTCGGCGAGGTGATCGACCCGCCCTCCGCCGACGTCACCGCCCACGTGGTGGAGATGCTCGCCTTCGAGGGGCTCGCCGACGACCCGCGCACCCGCCGGGGCGTCGACTGGCTGCTCGCCGCCCAGGAGCCGAACGGGGCCTGGTTCGGCCGCTGGGGCGTCAACCACGTGTACGGCACGGGATCCGTCCTCCCCGCGCTCACCGCGGCCGGGCTGCCCGCCTCCCACCCGGCGATCCGCCGGGCCGTCCACTGGCTCGGGTCCGTCCAGAACGAGGACGGCGGCTGGGGCGAGGACCTCCGCTCGTACGACGACGAGGCCTGGATCGGCCGGGGCGCCTCCACCGCCTCCCAGACCGCCTGGGCGCTGCTCGCCCTCCTCGCGGCCGGCGAGCGGGACTCCGCACCCGTCCGGCGGGGCGTGGCCTGGCTGGCCGGCACCCAGCGCGAGGACGGCTCCTGGGACGAGCCGTACTTCACCGGCACCGGCTTCCCCTGGGACTTCTCGATCAACTACCACCTCTACCGGCTCGTCTTCCCGCTCACGGCGCTCGGCCGCTACGTGCACGGCGAGCCCTCGCCCGGCAGGGCCCGCTGATGGGGCGCGAGCCGGGCCCCGGCGCCCCACCGCCCCTGCTGATCGCCTGCGCCCTCGGCATCGAGCAGCTCGCCCTGCGCACCGGGGCCCGGACGGGCGCCCCCGGGCCCGTCACCGTGCTCCGTACCGGCATGGGGCCCGACCGGGCCCGGCGGGCCGTCTCCCGCGCCCTCGGCGCCCCCGGATGGCAGGACGCCGCCGTGATCGCCTCCGGCTTCTGCGCCGGCCTCGCCCCAGGGATGCACCCCGGGGACCTGGTCGTCGCCGACGAAGCGCGCGGGCCCGCCGGCACGATCTCCTGCACCGGGACCGAACTCCTGGTGAAAGCCCTGGTCAGGGCCGTACCGGGGCGGGCCGTCCACACCGGGCCGCTGACCGGCTCCGACAACGTGGTGCGCGGCCCCGAGCGGGCCGCGCTACGGGCCACCGGCGCGATCGCCGTCGACATGGAGTCCGCGGCGACGCTGGGCACCGCCCGCGGCGGAGCCGGGCCGGACGTCCGTCCGGTTGCGGCCGTCCGGGTGGTCGTGGACGCTCCAGAACATGAACTGGTGCGGATCGGCACGGTACGCGGGGGAATATCGGCCTTCCGCGTTCTTCGTGCCGTCCTTCCCGCTTTCTTCGAATGGCACCGTTCTTTGCTGCTCCCCAGGAGGTGAGCGAGTTATGGCCATGCCGCTCCGTCAGTCCATCCGGGTCGGGACCTACCTCTTCGAACAGAAGCTCCGCAAGCGTGACAAGTTCCCGCTGATCGTCGAGCTGGAGCCGCTCTACGCCTGCAACCTCGCGTGCGAGGGCTGCGGGAAGATCCAGCACCCGGCGGGTGTCCTCAAGCAGCGCATGCCGGTCGCCCAGGCCGTCGGCGCCGTCCTCGAGTCCGGCGCCCCCATGGTGTCCATCGCGGGCGGCGAGCCTCTGATGCACCCCCAGATCCACGAGATCGTGCGCCAGCTGGTGGCCAAGCGGAAGTACGTCTTCCTCTGCACCAACGCGATGCTGCTGCGCAAGAAGCTGGAGAAGTTCACCCCCTCGCCGTACTTCGCCTTCGCCGTGCACATCGACGGCCTGCGCGAGCGGCACGACGAATCCGTCGCCAAGGAGGGAGTGTTCGACGAGGCGGTGGCCGCCATCAAGGAGGCCAAGCGGCGCGGATTCCGCGTCACCACCAATTCGACCTTCTTCAACACCGACACCCCGCAGACCATCATCGAGGTGCTCAATTTCCTCAACGACGACCTCCAGGTCGACGAGATGATGATCTCTCCCGCGTACGCGTACGAGAAGGCCCCCGACCAGGAGCACTTCCTCGGCGTCGAACAGACCCGCGAACTCTTCAAGAAGGCCTTCGCCGGCGGGAACAGGCGCCGCTGGCGCCTCAACCACTCGCCGCTCTTCCTGGACTTCCTGGAAGGAAAGGCGGATTTCCCGTGCACCGCCTGGGCCATTCCCAACTACTCGCTCTTCGGCTGGCAGCGCCCCTGCTATCTCATGAGCGACGGCTACGTCCCCACGTACCGCGAACTCGTCGAGGACACCGACTGGGACAAGTACGGCCGCGGCAAGGACCCGCGCTGCGCCAACTGCATGGCGCACTGCGGCTACGAGCCCACCGCCGTCCTCGCCACCATGGGCTCCCTCAAGGAATCCCTCCGCGCGGTCCGGGAGACGGTCTCCGGGAACAACGGGTGAGGGGCGCATGACGGGCGAGTTCGACCTGCGGCAGCTGCTCGCCGAGCGTGGCGGCGAGCGCTACGAGCTGCACGCCCGCCATCTCAACCACCAACTCCCGCGCATGCTCCACACCATCGGCTTCGACAAGGTGTACGAGCGGGCCGAGGGCGCCCACTTCTGGGACGCCGACGGGGTCGACCACCTCGACATGCTCGCCGGCTTCGGCGTCATGGGTCTCGGGCGGCACCACCCCGTCGTCCGCCAGGCCCTCCACGACGTCCTGGACGCCCAGCTCGCCGACCTCACCCGCTTCGACTGCCAGCCGCTCCCCGGGCTCCTCGCCGAGCGGCTGCTCGCCCACAGCCCGCACCTCGACCGCGTCTTCTTCGGCAACAGCGGCACGGAGGCCGTGGAGACCGCCCTCAAGTTCGCCCGGTACGCCACCGGACGGCCCAGGGTCCTCTACTGCACCCACGCCTTCCACGGGCTCACCACCGGCTCCCTGTCCGTCAACGGGGAGAACGGCTTCCGGGACGGCTTCGCCCCACTGCTGCCGGACACCGCGATCGGACTCGGCGACCTCGACGCCCTGGAGCGGGAGCTGCGCAAGGGCGACGTGGCGGCCTTCGTCGTCGAGCCCATCCAGGGCAAGGGCGTCCACGAGGCCCCGCCGGGCTTCCTGTACGCCGCCCAGGAGCTGCTGCACCGGCACGGGGCGCTCCTCATCGCCGACGAGGTGCAGACGGGCCTGGGCCGGACCGGGGACTTCTACGCCTATCAGCACGAGGAGGGCGTCGAGCCCGACCTGGTCTGCGTCGCCAAGGCGCTCTCCGGCGGCTACGTGCCCGTCGGCGCCACCCTCGGCAAGGACTGGATCTTCAAGAAGGTCTACTCGTCCATGGACCGGGTCCTCGTCCACTCGGCGAGCTTCGGATCCAACGCGCAGGCCATGGCGGCCGGGCTCGCCGTCCTCTCGGTCATGGAGGCCGAGGGGACGGTCGCGCACGCCCGCCGGATCGGGGACCTGCTCTCCGGACGTCTGAAGGAGCTCGTGCCCCGGTACGAGCTGCTCCACGAGATCCGCGGCCGCGGGCTGATGATCGGGATCGAGTTCGGCCGGCCGTCCTCGCTGGGCCTGCGCGGACGCTGGACCATGCTCCAGGCGGCCCGCAAGGGCCTCTTCGCCCAGATGGTCGTCGTCCCGCTGCTCCAGCGCCACCAGATCCTCACCCAGGTCTCGGGCGACCATCTGGAGGTGATCAAGCTGATCCCGCCGCTGGTCGTCGACGAGGCGGACGTGGACCGGTTCGTCACGGCGTTCACCGCGGTGATGGACGAGGCCCACGGCGGCGGCGGGCTGCTGTGGGACTTCGGGAGGACCCTGGTCAAGCAGGCGGTGGCCAAGAGCTGAGCCGCGCTCCGGACTTTTGCCTCTGAGGCAAGAAACTTGCCTCAGAGGCACGTTCCTGGCGGAATGGACCCATGGACCACGTCCCCGGGGAAACCTCCCCGGACCCCGCCGTCCCGGCCCCCGGCCCACCGGGCGCCGCCGGACCCGACGTCCTGCCCGACGTCGCCCCGCAGCTGCGGGCGCTGCGCCGCCGCCGGGGGCTCACCCTGGAGGCCGCCGCCCAGCGGGCCGCCCTCTCGCCCGCCCATCTCTCACGGCTGGAGACGGGGAACCGGCAGCCCTCGCTCCCGATGCTGCTCGCCCTCGCCCGCATCTACGGTACGACGGTCTCCGAGCTCCTCGGCGAGACGCCCCCCGGACACGACCCCGTCGTCCGCGCGGGACGCTCCGAACCCGTCGAGGCCGACGGCTGGATCTACCGACAGGCGGGCGGCGCCGGGCGCGCCCTGCAGTGCCTGCGGGTCCACGTGCCGTACGCCACCCGGGGCGACATCGTGCGCGTCCACCCCGGCGAGGAGTGGATCCACGTCCTGGAGGGCCGGGTGCGGCTCGCGCTCGGCGAGGGCGTCCACGTCCTCGATCCCGGGGACAGCGCGCACTTCGACTCGCTGACCCCGCACCGGATCGGGGCGGCCACCCCCGGCGGGGCGGAGCTGCTCTTCGTCCACACCCTCCTGCAGAGTCCCGTCGCCGAGCTGTGCCTCGGGGGCGGCACCCCGCACCGGCGCTGACTCCGTACTTCCCTACTTCCTCCGAGAGAAAAGGACTGAGATGTCCGAGAAGTCACGACCCGCCACCGGCGAGGAGCGAGGCGAGGGCAAGTTCCCCAAGGGGCTCGTCCTGCGCCTCTTCGCCTATCTGATCGCCGGGCACCTCTTCGCCGGCTTCCTCTACCTGCTCTTCGTGATGGGCGGGCAGAACCAGTAGGTCCCTCCCTCACGCCTCCGTGAGCAGCCGCAGGCGCAGCAGCTCGCGGGTCTCCGGGGACAGCTTCAGGCCCTCGGAGAAGTAGGCGTCCAGCGAGCCCCAGGTCCCCTCGATCGCCTCGAAGGCGGCGCGCAGGTACTCGATCCGGGCGTCGAACAGCGGGCTCAGCAGCTCCATCACCGCGGGCGACATCGCGTCCGGGGCGGTGGAGCTGCGGCGCACCTTGTAGCGGCGGTGCGGGTCGTTCGACTTCACGTAGTCGGCCTCGACCGCCTCCCGCTCGACCCCGACGGCCAGCAGGGTGATCGCGATGGAGAGCCCGGCCCGGTCCTTGCCGGCCGCGCAGTGCATCAGGGCGGGGAGGCTGTCCTCGGCCAGCGCGTGCAGGATCCGGCTGTGCTCCGCGGTCCGCTCGACCACCATCTTCCGGTACGAGTCGGACATTCGGGCCGCGGCCCTGTCCTCGCCGAGGATGGCGTGCAGCTGGTCGATGTCGCCCTCGCTGACCAGCCTCCAGAACTCCTTGCCCTCGGCCGGGTCGTTGAGCGGGATGTTCACGTTCCGCACGCCCGGCAGCTCGACGTCGGCACCCTCGACCTTGCGGTCGGCGAGGTTCCGGAAGTCGAAGACCGTGTGCAGCCCCAGCGAGTCGAGGAAGGCGACGTCCGCCTCGGTGGCGTGGGCGAGGTGGCCGCTGCGGAAGAGGCGGCCCGGACGCACGGCCCGCCCGTCCGTCGTCGGCAGGCCGCCCACGTCCCGGAAGTTGCGGACCTCGGCCAGCTCGGGCTCGTTCGCCTCGACGGGCGGGACCTGCGGCAGCTGCTGCGTCACGGATGCTCCTGATGGGTCGACGTTCGGATGTCCGACGCGAGATCGGTTCCAGGGGCAATCATCCAGGCGGGGCCGCGATGACGCACCCCCCTGGATGGGAATGGGTGAACTGTCCGAATTGGGGCCTTGCGTATAACGCGCCCTGATTGCAGGCGAGATGGGAAACAGCGCGTGAGCAGCGTCATAGAAGTGACGGATCGTGGCCGGGCGGCCGGAGCAATTGCCCAGCGTGAAAAGGAGATCGAGGGTCCGTCATCCACGGAGGGTGACCGGAATTCCCGATCGAATACCGCACCCGGAAAGCCGGGGGAAATCACCGGCTTGTTCGCGCCGACCCCGCTCGTCTAGCGTCACCGTCAATCCGGTCGGACCGCCGAATCCTGCCACCGTCCGGAATTCCACTCATCCCATGCGTGGCAGGAGCGGGGGACCCAGGAAGTACGCCGGTCCCGCGATGCAGGACGGCTCGGGGTGAAGCCGCGTGAGAGCGCGGCCGGGCATCTCCAGTCCGAACCCGACAGCTCACCTCGCAGGCGCCGGAGAGGAATTCGCCATGCCCGCGAAGGGTAAGCACCGCCGCATCACGTCCAACCGCCTCACCCGCGGAATCGCCGCCMCCGGTACCGGAGGCGCCGTCGTCGCCCTCCCGTTCCTCGGTGCCACCGGCGCCCACGCCGCCGAGCAGGCCGCCCCCGCCGCCGCACCCGGCCAGGCCGTCACCGCCGCCGCGCACGTGGAGGCGCGGCGGGGGCCTCCACGTGCGCCGCCGCACCCGGCCAGGCCGTCACCGCCGCCGCGCACGTGGAGGCCCCCGCCGCCGCCGCGACCGGCAAGGCCGCGCCGAAGACGTACTCCGTCGTCCGGGGCGACTACCTGTCGAAGATCGCCGCCGACCACCACCTCGCGGGCGGCTGGAAGAAGCTGTACGCGGACAACCGCCAGGTCGTCGGCGAGGACCCCTCGCTCATCCTGCCCGGTATGAAGCTCACCCTCGGCGGCAAGAGCACCGCCAAGGCCGCCGCGCCCAAGGCAGCCCCCAAGAGCGCCGCGCCCAAGGCCGCCGAGAGCTCCGCCAAGAACGGCGACACCCCGCGCGCCTCCCGCGGCGCCGAGCGCTCCGCCGCTCCGGCCGCCAGCGCCCCCGCCGCGGACACCTCGACCGCGTCGAAGGCCTCGACCTCCTCCTCCGGCTGGGTCGCCCCGGTCAGCGGCGGCATGTCCACCCCGTACCGCGCCTCCGGCGCCATGTGGTCCTCCGGCTACCACACCGGTGTCGACTTCATGGCCTCCACCGGCACCACGATCGTGGCCGTCGGCCCCGGCACCGTCTACTCCGCCGGCGACGGCGGCGCGTACGGCAACCAGGTCGTCATCCAGCACGCCGACGGCACCTTCTCGCAGTACGCCCACCTCTCCTCCCTCTCCGTCTCCGCCGGCCAGACCGTGAACGGCGGAGACCAGATCGGCCTCTCCGGCGCGACCGGCAACGTGACCGGCCCGCACCTGCACTTCGAGATGCGCACCGGGCCGGAGTACGGCTCCGACATCGACCCGATCTCGGCCCTGCGCCAGCACGGCGTGAACATCTGACGCACCGTCGTCGCACGAGGCCCGGCACCCATGTGCCGGGCCTCCGGCGCTTACCGCGTCTATTCCGGCTTGGCGAATTCTTTATCGGTGGCATATATCACCCGGCGTCAACCCCTCCTTACGGTCGCGTAGGTCACATCCCGAAGGGAAGGATGTGCTCCCGTGGCAGACGATTCGAGATCAAGAGACCAGCACGCATTCGGGTCGTACGCGGCGATCGGTGACAGCTTCACCGAGGGCGTCGGAGACCCCGGGCCCGCCGGGACGTACGTCGGCTGGGCGGACCGCTTCGCGGTGCTGCTCGCCGACCAGCTGCCGGAGCACGACGCCTTCCGCTACGCCAACCTGGCCGTACGCGGGCGCCTCCTCGACCAGATCGTCGCGGAACAGGTCCCCCGGGCGAAGGAACTCGCCCCCGACCTGGTGACCTTCTGCGCCGGAGGCAACGACATCATCCGCCCCGGCACCGACCCCGACGAGGTCGCCGAGCGCTTCGAGCGCGCCGTCGCCGGACTCACCTCCGCCGTCGGCACCGTCATGGTGACCACCGGCTTCGACACCCGCGACGTCACGCTCCTCAGGCACCTGCGCGGCAAGATCGCCACGTACAACGGACACGTCCGCGCCATCGCCGACCGCTACGGCTGCCCGGTCCTCGACCTCTGGTCCCTGCGGTCGGTCCAGGACCGGCGCGCCTGGGACGCCGACCGGCTGCACCTCTCGCCCGACGGCCACACCCGCGTCGCCCTGCGCGCCGCCCAGGTCCTAGGCCTGCCGGTGCCGGCCGACCCGGACCAGCTGTGGCCGCCGGTACCGGTGCGCGGCCCGCTGGAGCTGCGCCGCGACGACATCCTCTGGGCCAGGGAGTACCTCGTGCCCTGGATCGGACGCCGACTGCGCGGCGAGAGCTCCGGCGACCACGTCGAGGCCAAGCGCCCCGACCTCATGCCCCTCTAGGCGCCGGCCGGCGGCGCTACGACGGCGGGGATCCGCTCCAGGACCCCGCCGGCGAACACGTCGTACAGCGGCAGCGTCTCCAGGTGGACGTACCCGATGTGGCAGTCGCAGACGGCGAGGGGGCAGGCGCGGGGGCGCAGGGCGGCACGGTACGAGCCGTCGTACAGGTTCCCCAGCTCGGCCTTGACGAAGTGGCAGCGCCGTACGGTCCCCTCGCCGTCCACCGAGATCACCGACTCGCCCGTCCGGCACGGCAGCCCCGCCGAGCGGTGCGGCTGCCGGCTGTACGGGAACAGCGGATCGATCCGCGTCCACTCCTCGGCCTCCGCGTCCGTGTACGTACGCCCCTCCGCGGCGTTCACCCACAGGTAGACGTGCGACGGCAGCGCGGCCCGCAGCCGCCGGGCGTCCTCCGCGTGCTCGGGGAGCCCGACCACCCCGACGCTGAACCGGATGCCCCGCCCGGCCAGTTCCCCGCACTTGGCGAGGAACCGGTCGTACGGCGTCTGCCCCGGGTGGTACGTGCACCAGAGCGCCACGGCCTCCGGGTCCGCCTCCGCCAGCCAGTCCGTCCGGCAGCTCAGGTTCGTCTGGATCGCCACCCGCTCCACGTGCGGCAGTCGGGACAGCTCGACGAGAGCCCGCCGGTACCAGGAGCGGACCAGGCCCTCGCCCCACGGGGTGAAGAGGACGCGCAGCCGGTCCCCGGTCTGCCCGGCCGCCCACCCGGTGAACCGTTCGAGCGCCGCCCGGTCCGCGCGCAGCTGCTCCCGGCTGTCCCGGCGCTTGGCGAACGGGCAGTACGGGCAGTCGAAGTCGCAGGAGGACAGCGGCCCGCGGTAGAGCAGCGTCAGGTCCATCCCCCCGTCCCGGGGGAGCGGCGCCCCGGGGGCGGCCGGCTGCCGGAACTCCGGCGGTGTCAGATCCACGGCCACCCCTACTTCGGCTCGTACGCGGCCATCGCGGCCCGCACCGAGGGGGAGAAGAGCTCCGGGCCGAGGCCGTCCGAGTGGGCCAGGCCCTCGGGGGAGAGCCGCAGCAGCCCGGCCGGCGCGGCCGCGTCCAGCCAGCCGAGCGCCTCGAACCGGTCCAGCTCCGCGGGGAAGTCAGCGAAGGGCGAGGCGCCGAACCGCTCCTCGTACCCGGCGACCGGCATGCCCTCGGCCTGGAGCAGGGACTGGAGCAGATGACGGCGCCGGGCCTCCCCGGCGTCGACCCAGCGGCCGACCTCGGCCCGGGAGAAGTCCGCGGTCTCCGTGTAGGCGTCGATGATCGTGCGGATCTCCCGCATCTCGACGGCGTAGTCGAAGGAGTAGTGCAGCGCCGAGGTGTACGAGCGGGCTCCGCAGCCGAGGCCGATCATCCCGTCGGTCTGGCAGGCGTAGTCGTCGGGGCCGAGCGGCGCGGCGTCCGTCCGGCGGAACATCCGCATGGACACCTGCTCGTAGCCATGTCCGAGGAGGTGGTCCCGGCCGTACCGGTAGAGGCGCAGCCGCTGCTCGTCCCACTCCCGGTCAGCCGCGGGAGAGATCCGGCCGAGGCCGGTGAGCGGCCGTACGTACAGCGGATAGAGGTACAGCTCCTCCGGGCGCCAGGCGAGCGCGGCGTCCAGCGAGGCGCGCCACGACTCCTCCGTCTGCCCGTCGATGCCGTAGATCAGGTCGATGTTGAGCACGGGCACGTCGGTGTCCCTGATCCGGCCGAGGGCCGACTCGACGTCGGCGCGGTGCTGCGGCCGGACGGCCGCCCGCGCCTCGGCCTCCACGAAGCTCTGCACCCCGATGCTGAGCCGGGTCGCGCCCCGCTCGGCGAGCAGGGCGAGGCGGTCGGCGGTCGCGGTGGACGGCGAGGTCTCCACGGACAGCGGCACGGCGCGCAGGTCCACCCCCATCCGCTTCTCGGCGATGTCGCAGAGCCGCTCCAGCTCGCCGGCGGTGAGGAAGGTGGGGGTGCCTCCGCCGAACGCGGCCGTGGCGAACCGCACCGGGTCCCGGTCCCCGAGGGCCTCGCGGACGGTCGCGGCCTGGCGGTCGAGCGCGTCGAGGTAGCGGGTGGTCAGCTCGTCGGGGGCGCCGATCCGGGTGAACAGGTTGCAGAAGCCGCAGCGGACCTCGCAGAACGGTATGTGCGCGTAGAGGGAGAGCGCGTCCTTCGGCTCGTCCCGCCAGAGCGCGGCGAGCGAGGGAGCGGGCGCGGGCAGCGGCCGGTACGCCGTCTTGTGCGGGTAGGCGTAGACGTAACTCCGGTACGGGCGCGGGGCGGCGGTGTCGCTCATGCGGCGGCCTCCCGCTCCGGCCCGGCGAGCTCGAACTGCGCGTACGGCACCGTCCAGACGACCTCGTGGCCGAGGCGGTGACCGGTGTACCCGTCGTCCCCGTAGGCGGTGCCGTGGTCGGAGGAGACGATCGCGAAGCACGGGCGGCGGCTGCTCATCGCGGCGAAGAGCCGCCCGATGTGCCGGTCGACGTACTCCAGGGCCGCCGCGTGGGTGGCCCGCGAGTCGCCGGCCTCGCGGCCGGCGCCCGGCAGGTGGAACCAGTTCGGCTGGTGCAGCGCGGACACGTTGACGAAGAGGAACAGCCGGCGCTCCCGCGGGAGGCCGGCGACGACCTCCTCGGCGCGGGTGACCTGGGACTCGAAGGAGGTGGGGGAGGCCACGCCGAACGACGGGTCCCAGTGGCTCTCCTGGAACAGGCCGGGGAGCACCGTGCCGAGCGGCGGCTGCTTGTTGAAGAAGCCGACGCCGCCCACGCAGACCGTCCGGTAGCCCGCGCCCGCGAGGGCGGAGACGAAGTCCGGGGTGTCGTGGACCCAGGTGCCGTCGGCGGTCGTCTCGCTGCCCGCGAAGCGGGCGGCGAACAGCCGGGGGTGCGGCCCGGGGGAGGCCGGGGTCGGCAGGAAGCCGGCGAAGATCGCCTGGTGGGAGGCGTAGGTGAAGCTGCCGGGCGCGTGCCGCCGCTCCCAGACGCCACCGGGGAGGTGGCGGGCCAGGTTCGGGATGCGGCCCTCGGCGGCGAGCTCGGCCGCCACGTCGAACCGCAGGGTGTCGAGGGTGACCAGGAGCAGGTCGTGGCTCCCGACGATCCTGTTCATGTCGGGCTGGTTCACGCGGTGCTCGTTCCTGTGGTGCTGGTGCTGGTGCTGGTGGGGATGGGGAGGTGTGGGGGGTGCGGTGGGCGGGCGGGAACAGGGCGGCGACCTGGGCCGCGTAGGTGTCGAGGCCCTCGGCGCCGCTGCCCGGCAGCCCCGTGAGGCCCGGCAGCAGATCCCCGAACGCGTTGACCTCGCCCACCGCGAACCGGCGCCAGCCGGCGGTCGGCAGCAGGTCGACGCCCACGCAGCGGGTGCCGGGGAACGCCCCCGCGGCCCGCTCGCACACGCCGAGCGCGTCCGTCCACCGCGCGCCCGCCGCAGCGATCGCGGCCCGGGCGGCGGGGAGGTCGCCCCGCGCCCCGCCCAGATGGAGATTGGTCAGCGGAGAGCGGCTGGTGCGCAGCACGGCGTGGGTCGCCCGGCCGTCGATCACCACCACCCGCAGATCGGCCGCCCGGCCGCCCTGCGCGGCCTTGGGCAGCCAGCGCTCGACGTGCAGCCCGTCGGGAGCGAGGGCGTCCACGATCGCCCCGACCTCGCGCTCGCTCGTATAGCGCCGCACCTTCAGGGAGTTGAAGAGGTGTCCGGCCGGACCGCGCTCCACCGAGGTGGTGGCGTGGACCCGTCCCGCGCCGTTCGTCTCGACCGCGAGCACCCCCGAGGCGGAAGAGCCGTGGGCGAGCTTCACGAAGACCCGGCGCATCCCGGGCTCGGCGGTCAGGGCCCGGACGTCCGCCCAGCCCCGCACGAGGGGCGCCGAGGGCCCGGAGGTCGGCGATCCGGGCACCGGGACCCCGGCGGTGCGGAGCAGCCCGTGGCTCAGCCGCTTGTCGAACAGACCGGCCAGTTCGGCGGGATCGTCGACGAGCACGGCGCCCGCCCCGGCGGCGGACCGGGCGAGGTCGGCGGCGGCCGCGACGAACCGCGCGTACCAGCGGCCGGTGCCCTCGACGCGGGCCGGATCGTCGACCCCGCGGAGCAGCCGGTCGGCTTCCGGGTCCTCGCCGGGCGAGTCCAGCCGTACGGTCTCGCCCTCGGCGAACCGCGCCGTCCCGCGCAGCACCTCGGGCCAGGAAACCACCCGCGCCTCGGACAGCCCGGCGGACCGCAGCGCGCCCTGGAGCAGCGCGACGCGGCGGCCCGCCGGGACCCCGACGACCACGAGGCGCGGGTGGGCGGTCATTCGGCGACCGCGACGTAGCGCCAGACCCGGCCGTCCTCCTCCTCGTCGGCCTCCTGCGCGTCGTCGAGGTCGACGTCCACGCCGTGCGGGGCGAGCGCGGCGAGCACCCGCTTCCGCACGGCGTCCGACAGGTAGTGGTGGGAGAGGTCGAGGCGGGCGAGGTGGGTCAGCGGCTGGCCGTCCAGGAGCGCCGCCGCGCCCTCGTCCGTGAGGACGCCCATGGACAGGTCGAGGCGCTCCAGCCGGGCGACGACCGGGGCGCCCGCCACGGCCGCGGCGACGGCGTCCTGGATCACGCTGTTGCACAGGCCGAGCGAACGGAGGGCGGGGAACGCCGCGCCGGAGAGCAGCGGCGCGAGGTCGTCGGGGGTGCTGTCGCCGCCGTACTCGTCGGTCCCCAGCCAGAGTTCCAGGTTCTCCAGGGCGGGCAGGTCACTGCCCACGATCCCGCGCACGACCTCGGCCCCCAGGCCGCCGGTCTCCACGAGCAGGGTCTCCAGGGCGGTGTGCCGGATCGCCGGGAACGCCAGGTCGGTGCCTCCGCGCACACCGAACTCCCGCAGGGCCGGGTAGGCGGCGAGCAGCGGGGTCACGTCCGACTGGATGATCCAGGAGATCTCGCAGTCCTCGCCGGTCATGTCGCCGAGGAAGACGGCCTCCAGGGAGGTCAGCCGGTCGTTGGCGGCGATGAGGGCGGTGACGATGTCCGCCGACGAGTTCTCGTAGGCCTCGTCCCAGCCGCCGACGACGAGGGCCCGCACCCGGCCGGTGTCGACCGTCTTCAGGAACCGCTCGAACCGCGGTCCCCACTGCTCGTCGCCTTCGTCGCAGTAGGTCGGCGAGGACAGCCGCCAGGCGACCGCGGCGGCGTCGGGCAGCGCGACCCGGCCGTCCGTGTCCGCGTCCGGGAACGCGAACACGGGCAGCCCGTGGAATTCCTCGAGGTACTGGCCAACGGTCATGACTGGAGCTCCCGGCGACGGACGGTGTGGTGCGGCTGATGCAGAGAGTTCTACCAAGCGGCACCGACAACGCCCTCCGGCGGGTCTCCGTCCCGGAGGCCCGGGCCGGAACGGACCGCCGGGAGACCGGGGACGGCCGGTGGTCGGGGCGTTGTCAGACCCGCCCTCTAGCGTCGTTCCCGTGTTCGGCCGTACCGGGCCGGACGGGAGGGGAGAGGCATGTACCGGCAGGGAGACGTACTGATCGCGCCCGTCGAGGAGACGGCCGTTCCGGCGCGGGCGAAGACGGCGGCGGGGGAGCCGAGGGACGGCCGGGGGCGGTTGGTCCTGGCCCTCGGCGAGGTCACCGGCCACGCCCACGCCGTCCCCGGGCCCGGCCGGCTCGTCCGGGAGCCCGGGCCCTTCGGCCCGCTGCTGCTCGAACTGCCCGAGGGCGGCCGGGTGGTGCACGAGGAGCACGCCCCGATACCGCTGCCCAAGGGCTGGTACCGGGTGGTGCGCCAGCGGGAGTACGTGCCCGGGGCGTACCGGATCGTCGCGGACTGACCGAGAGAGACCTGGGGGCTTCCACATGAACCACGCCGACATCACCGACGCCGGACCGAACCGCACGACCGCACTGGACAGGTGGCGGTCCGTCGCCGCGGCCACCGGGCCGGCCGACCGCGCCGCCGCGGAGGCCGGGGTCCGGCTCGCCTACCGCACGGCGGGGCTCGCCGAGCCCGCGCGCGTGCTCTGGGCGGACTCGCCGCTCGCGGCCGTCGCGCTCGTACGGGGGCTGAGCGGTCAGGGCCGCTCGGTCCGGGACGAGGTGCGCACCCGGCCCTGGGCCGAGGAGCGGCGCCGACTCCACGACTCCCTCGGTCCGGCCGGCTGGGCGGCCCACTGGCAGGCGACCGGGGCCCCGCTGTGGGACCTCACGCGCGGCCTGGCCGACCGGATCCGGGTCGGGGTCACGGAGGCGGCGACGGGCACGGGGCCGGCGGCGTCCGCCGGGCCCGCGGCCGGTGCGGCTGCCGACGCGGCAGAGGGTCCGACGGCCGGTCAGGCGGCCGGTGCGGCAGACGGTCCTACGACCGGTCCGACGGCCGGTCAGGCGGCCGGTGCGGCAGACGGTCGCGCCGTCGGGTCCTCCGGCGCGGGGTCGCGTCCTGAGCCGTCCCGACGGGCGGTGACCGCCGTGCGGCTCGTGCTGCTCGACGCGGTGCTCGGCCAGCACGACGCGGCCTGGCTCGCCGCCTTCGACGGCCACGGCGACCGCCTCGCCGGACTCGCGGCCGTCGCCGTGCACGCGGGCTGGTGGTGGCCGTTCGAGCACGTCGCCGTGGTCTGCGAACGGCCCGTCGAGCTGCACCGCGACGAGGCCGGGCGGCTCGACCGGGGCGACGGCCCCGCGCTCGCCTTCGCCGACGGGTTCGCCCTGTACGCCTGGCGCGGGATGACCGTGCCCGCCGACTTCCTCGCCGGGCTCGCCGGCCTGACGCCCGAGCGGATACGGGCCGAGGAGAACGCCGAACTGCGGCGCGTGATGCTGGAGTACTACGGCTACGACCGCTACCTCGCCGTCTCCGGCGCCCGGCACCAGCACCGCGACGAGACCGGGGTGCTGTGGCGGATCGAGCTGGACGACGACGAGGACGTGGCGATGGTCGAGGTGGTCAACTCCACGCCCGAGCCCGACGGCAGCCACCGCACGTACTGGCTGCGGGTCCCGCCCACGACCAGGACCGCGCGGGAGGGCGTCGCCTGGACCTTCGGGCTGCACCCCGACGCGTACGAGCCGCTCGTCCAGACCTGAGAGCGGGCCCGTTCGCTGCGCGACTGGTACGGAGAGGTGAAGGGCGCGGGCGGCCGGGAGTGGCGCGCGGGAGGGCGCGGTGACGGGTGCTGGGATGTGCCCGCCGGAGCCCCGGCAGCCACCCTCGAAGGGACCGCCCGTGACGATCCGCCGGCCCAGCGCCGCCCGTACCGCCCGTCTGCTCGCCGCCACCGCCGTCCTCGGCGGCCTGCTCGCCGGTACCGCGGCGCCCGCCCTGGCCGCCGGGCCCGGGCGGACGGTTCCGCGTACCGCCCGGGTGGAGGCGCCGGCCACCGTCACCGTCTCCGGCCAGGGCCGCGCGTCCGCCGCGCCCGATCTGGCGATCCTCTCCATCGGGGTCGAGGCGAGCCGGCCGACCGCGAAGGAGGCGATGGCCGCACAGCACACGGCGGCCGAGACGCTGCTCGCCGTGCTGGACCGGCAGGGGATCGCCGAGCGGGACATCCGTACGGACAGCCTCTCGCTCTCGCCGGTCTACACGCAGAACGCCCAGGGCGAGAGCAAGGTGACCGGTTACCAGGCCGGGCAGTCCTTCTCGGTGAAGGTCCGCGAGCTCGACCGGGCCGGGCAGGTCATCGGTGCCGTCAACGACGCCACGGGGGACTCGGGCCGGATCAACGGCGTCGTCTTCGACGTCGCCGACCCGTCGGCCCTGCGCGCCAAGGCACGGGAGGCCGCGTACCGGGACGCCCACGACAAGGCGGCGCAGCACGCCCGGCTCAGCGGTCACAAGCTGGGCCGGCTGGTCTCGCTCAGCGAGGGCGAGTCCGCCCGCCCCGGCCCGGGCGCCGCCCCTGGCGTCGCCCACGACGAGACGGGCGTCCCGCTGGCACCCGGCGAGATCGAGGAACAGGTGACGGTTTCGGCGGTGTTCGAACTGGTCTGACCTGGGCGGGGGGGTTCGCCGCACGAGGACCGACCCGCGCGCGTTCCGCGCGCGGGTCGGTCCTCCCGATCGGGGTCAGGCGTCAGGCCAGGCGTCAGGTGTCTGAGGGTGCCGGGGGATCGGTGTCCCCGAGTGGGGTCACGGGGTCTCCGGGGGTCTGCTCGCCGTCGGGAAGGTTCAGCTCGCGGGTGAGGGCGGCGTCGGCCCAGCGGAGCATCGCGCTGCGGGAGAGCGAGCCCGCGTAGGCCGTCGTCTGGACGGCGAGGCCGTCGAGGAAGGCGGTGAGCCGCCACGCGGCGGCCGCCGGGTCCGCGCAGCGGAACTCCCCGGCCTCGGCCCCCTCCGCGATCACCCGGGTCAGCGCCGTCTTCCACTCCTTGTCGAGGGAGGCGGCGACCCGGCGCAGCTCGGGGTCGCGCAGGGAGGCCGCCCAGCCCTCGATCCACAGCCGCCAGCCCTTGGCCTGGCCGGTCGGCGCGTACCAGCGGACGGCGGCGCGCAGGCGGCGCACGGCGCTGGAGCGGCGCCCGAGGAGCCGCCGCAGATGCGCGAGGTCGGCCTCGGCGGCGTGGGCGAAGGCCGCGGCGACCAGCTTCTCCTTGGAGGAGAAGTGGTACAGCACCAGCGCGTTGCTCACCCCGAGGGCCGAGGCCACGTCGGCGATCCGGACAGCCACGACCCCGCGCGCCTCGATCTGCTCGACGGCGGCCCGCAGCAGCTCCTCCCGCCGCTCGGCCACGCTCAACCGCACTCTTGCCACGTCACGCACCTTACACAGCACGTGACGCGGGCATGATCGGCCGTGCCGTCGGCGGAACCGGGGGTTCAGTACCAGCCGTAGCGCTCGGCGATCAGCGGGAGGCGTTCCTCCACCAGCGCGTGCGCCGCGGCGCGCGGGCTGGTGCCGGCCGCCTCCGCCCGGTCGAGGACGTCGCCGACGAGACCCCGCATCGCCCCGCGCACCCGCGAGAACGCCTGGTCGGCGTCGGCCTCGATGTCGCCGAAGAGGGTCCACCACCACCAGGCGTTGGTGCACGAGTTCACGACCACGTCGGGCAGCACCGTGATCCCGCGTGCGGCGAGGGACTCCTCCGCCTCGGGCAGGACCGGCATGTTCGCCGCCTCGGCGATCCAGCGGGCCGTGATCCGTCCCTGGTTCCCGGCGTCGATCGCGTACGAGACGGCCGCCGGGACCAGCACCTCCGCCTCGGCCGCGAGCCAGGCGTCCCCGGGCTCCTCCCGGTCGCCGGGCCGCAGCGCGGAGCGGTCGACGGCGCCGTGGCCGTCCCGGGCGGCCAGCAGCGCCTCGACGTCCAGGCCGGCCGGGTTGACGATCGTGCCGCGGACGTCGGCCACGGCCACCACGCGCAGTCCCGCGCGGGCCAGGAACCGGGCGGTGGCCCCGCCCATGGTGCCGAGCCCCTGCACCGCGACCCGGGTCCCGGCGTGGTCCCGGCCGGCCCGGTCGAGGGCGGTGAGGACCGACTCGGCGACCCCGAGCCCCCCGACCAGCTCGTCGAGGCCGATGCCGCCGACCTCGATCGCGAAGGCGTCCGCGAGCCGCGCGCGGGCCGCCGCCTCGTCGTCCAGGAGCGGGTACACGGCCTGCACGGAGGAGACCAGCCCCGCCTCGGCCACGGCCCGGTCCACCAGGTCCTGGCTGAGGCCCAGGTCCTCCCCGGTGGTCCAGAACCGCTCGACGTAGGGCCGCATCGCCCGCAGGTAGCGCACGAGGACGCCGTACGCCTCGGGGGAGCGGGGGTCGCAGTCGATACCACCCTTGGCGCCGCCCAGCGGCACGTACCGGCCCTTCGGGTCGTAGTGCAGCGCCTCCTTCATGGTCATCCCGCGGGCGAGCCCGGCGACCTCCGCGGCCGTGCAGCCCTCCCGCATCCGCAGGCCGCCGCTGGCCACCCCGCGCACCAGCCGGTCGATCACCAGGTGGCCCCGGTGACCGGTCACGTGGTCGGTCCAGCCGACGGAAAGCAGCGGGTCGGAAGGCATCGGACAGCTCCTCGTGGGGGGTGGGGGACCGGTCGTACCGACCGGTACGACCGGGTGATACTACTGAACGGCGGTTCAGTACGGCTGACCGCCCCGACCGTTCGCGGGCCGGTCCGCCCATAATGGAACGACCCAGAGATCAGGAGGTCCAGTGACCGGTACCGGCTCCGACCGTTCGCCGCGCGCCCGGCTGCGCGCGCTGCGCCCCGAGTCCTTCGGCGCGGACCCCACGGGCGAGCGCCTCGCCCGCATCCACCGCTCGCCGAACTTCGCCGACGGGATCTTCCAGAACCCCGAGCCCGCCCGGCGGGGCCCCTCGGGCTCCGGCGTCGAGTTCGCCAAGATCTACTTCGACAAAGAGGGCCGCTCGCGCCGCGCTCCCACCGGCACGATCCCGGTCCACCCCACCACGGTCGCCGACCTGGCCAGGCCCCCGGCCACCGGGCTGCGGCTGACCTGGATGGGGCACTCCGGCGTCCTCGCCGAGATCGACGGCCACCGGGTGCTCTTCGACCCGGTCTGGGGCGACCGCTGCTCCCCCTTCCCGTTCGCCGGACCCAAGCGGCTCCACCCGGTGCCCGCGACGCTCGCCGCGCTCGGCCCGGTCGACGTCGTCGTGATCTCCCACGACCACTACGACCACCTCGACCTGCCGACGATCAAGGCGCTCGCCACCACCGACACCGTCTTCGCCGTGCCGCTCGGCGTCGGCGCCCACCTGGAGCGCTGGGGCGTGGCCCCCTCCCGGCTGCGCGAGCTGGACTGGAACGAGTCCACCGAGATCGGCGACCTGCGGCTGACCGCCACCCCGGCCCGGCACTTCTGCGGCCGAGGTCTGCGCAACCGGCAGATGACGCTCTGGGCCTCCTGGGTCGTGACCGGCCCCGCCCACCGGATCTTCCACAGCGGCGACACCGGCTACTTCTCCGGCTTCAAGGACATCGGCGCGACCCACGGCCCCTTCGACGCCACCATGATCCAGATCGGTGCGTACTCCGAGTTCTGGACCGACATCCACATGACCCCCGCCGAGGGCATGCGGGCCCACCTCGACCTCCAGGGCGGGGCGCCCGCCGGGGTCATGCTGCCGATCCACTGGGGCACCTTCAACCTCGCCCCGCACCCGTGGGCCGAGCCGGGGGAGGGCACCGTCGAGGCCGCCGCCGGAGCCGCCCAGCGGATCGCCCTGCCCATCCCGGGCGAACCCTTCGAGCCGGGCTCCGAACGGCTGCCCGACCACCCCTGGTGGCGCTCCGTCGCCCGGGCCCCCTCCGAGGGCTGGGCGGCCCCGGCCCCCGCCGGCGGTGACGCCGGGACCGTACCCGCGCCCGACGGCGACGCGGACCCGTCCTCGGGCGGACCCGGCACGGACACCGGCCGGGGGGCGCCGGAGGCGGCGCGGACCCC
The DNA here is from genome assembly GCF_008042145.1 of Streptomyces sp. adm13(2018). Lineage (GTDB taxonomy): Bacteria > Actinomycetota > Actinomycetes > Streptomycetales > Streptomycetaceae > Streptomyces. Next base: position 1,598 of record NZ_RDBH01000113.1, on the reverse strand, counting down.
CTGAGACCGGGAGCGGGCCGGACGGGCCCGCACTCCGCCGGTCGGGAGGCCGGTCGGGACGGAGGTCGGGCGGCCGGTCGGGCGGCAGCTCCGCGGAGGGCGGAGGCGTGAGAACGCCTCCGCCCTCTCGCGTTCCCGCCCCCGGCGATCTCCGTCCGCTCCCCACGGGTTTCGGCCGACGCTTCTCGGCCCGCGGCGGGCCGGGCGTCACCGGAACGGGTTCGCCCGGGGGTGGATTTGCCAACTGTGCACCCCACGTGAACGGTTGACGACTACAGTGTGTCGCCGGTGACCATCGCAGGGTGACGCGGGCGTCCCGTCGCGCACCCCGTGGACCACCTCGCGCAGCACCCCCTGTCGTCCACCCCCGCAGCTCACCGCAGTACAGCGCTTCCTGGGCACGTACGTACCAAGGACACCCATGTCTCAACTTCGCGCACCCGCCCCGCGGTCCGGCGCGTCCTTGTCGACGGGCGTCAGCAGGAGGTGGCCGACGGGGTCGTACGTCATGGCGTGCCTCCGTGGCGGGGCGCGACGGCCGGGAC
>NZ_RDBH01000113.1:0-953 GCF_008042145.1 Streptomyces sp. adm13(2018) | reverse complement strand
GGAGACGCCTTCGACCTGCTCTCCCAGGAACTGGCCCGCTCCCACGAGGTGGCCGTGGCCGCCGTCGTCCAGGCGTCCCGGCTCTCCAGCAGCGCCGGCGACGAACAGAAGGTCGAGGTCTTCGTCAACCTCGCCCGACGCCTCCAGTCCCTGGTGCACCGCGAGATCCAGCTCCTCGACGAGCTGGAGAACGAGGCCGAGGACCCGAAGCTGCTCAAGGGCCTGTTCCACGTCGACCACCTCGCCACCCGCATCCGCCGGCACGCCGAGAACCTCGCCGTGCTCGGCGGCGCCGTCTCCCGACGCCAGTGGTCCCACCCGGTCACCCTGTCCGAGGTGCTGCGCTCCTCGATCGCCGAGGTCGAGCAGTACCCGCGGGTGAAGCTCGTCCCCCCGGTCGAGGGCACCCTCCGCGGGCACGCCGTGGCCGACGTCATCCACCTCCTCGCCGAGCTCGTCGAGAACGCGACGCTGTTCTCCGCGCCGCACACCACCGTGCTGCTCCGCGCCCAGTACGTCACGGCCGGCCTGGCCGTCGAGGTCGAGGACCGCGGGCTCGGCATGCCCCTCACCGAGCAGCACAGGATGAACGCCCTGCTCGCCGCCCCCGACCAGGTCAGCGTCGCGCACCTGCTCCAGGACGGCCGCATCGGACTCTTCGTGGTCGCCGCCCTCGCCCGCCGCCACGGCATCACCGTACGGCTCCAGTCCAACATCTACGGCGGCGTCCAGGCCGTGCTCGTGCTCCCGCAGGGCCTCCTCGGACCCGACCCCGAGGGCCTCGCCCCGCACGAGCACCAGGGCACCACGGCCACCGGGCCCGCCGCTGTCCCTCCGCAGGTACGTCCGGCGTCGTCCGCCACGGCCGCGGAGCCCGTAGCCGCGACGGCCACCCCGGCCTCCGCGACCGCCCCCGCACCGGACCCCCACCCTGCGCCCGCGGTCCCCGACAC
>NZ_RDBH01000112.1:1699-5924 GCF_008042145.1 Streptomyces sp. adm13(2018) | reverse complement strand
CTTCTCCAGGGCGTACTCCGGGTCGTCCCCGCCGCCCTTCACCCCCGCGTCGGCCTCCGCGATCGCGCGCAGCGCGAGCGCGACCCCGTCGGGCGTCCAGCCCCGCATCTGCTGCCGCACGCGGTCGATCTTCCACGGCGGCATGCCCAGCTCCCGCGCCAGATCCGCCGGCCGGCCGCCCCGCGCCGAGGACAGCTTGCCGATCGCCCGCACGCCCTGCGCCAACGCGCTCGTGATCAGCACCGGCGCGACCCCGGTCGAGAGCGACCACCGCAGGGCCTCCAGGGCCTCCGCCGCGCGTCCCTCGACCGCCCGGTCCGCGATGTTGAAGGAGGACGCCTCGGCGCGGCCGGTGTAGTACCGCCCCACGACGGCCTCGTCGATCGTCCCGTCCACGTCGGACGTGAGCTGCGCGACCGCGGACGCGAGCTCCCGCAGGTCGCTGCCGATGGAGTCGACGAGGGCCTGGCAGGCCTCGGGCGTGGCCGAACGCCCCAGCGTCCGGAACTCCTGCCGCACGAACGTCAGCCGTTCCGCCGGCTTCGTCGTCTTCGGGCAGGCCACCTCCCGCGCCCCCGCCTTCCGCGCGGCGTCGAGCAGCCCCTTGCCCTTGGCACCACCGGCGTGGAGCAGGACGAGCGAGATGTCCTCGACGGGGTCGCCGAGGTACGCCTTGACGTCCTTGATCGAGTCGGCGGACAGGTCCTGCGCGTTCCGCACGACCAGCACCTTGCGCTCGGCGAACAGGGACGGACTGGTGAGTTCCGCCAGCGAGCCGGGCTGGAGCTGGTCGGACGTGAGGTCGCGGACGTCCGTGTCGGCGTCGGCGGCCCGCGCGGCCGACACCACCGCCTGGACGACACGGTCGAGGAGCAGGTCCTCCTGCCCCACGGCGATCGTCACGGGGCCGAGGAGGTCTTCGGGGGATGTCTTTCTGGTGGCCATCGCGGTCCAGCATCCCACGGACCACTGACAGCGCGGCGATGCCCGAGAATGGCCGGGTGAGCGAACGACACGTACTGGTACTCCCCGACCGCGACGCCGCCGAGGAGGTCGCCGGCGAACTCCCCGACCGCTTCGGCGTGGCCGAGGAGCCGCAGCTCGTCCGGGACTCCCTGGCCGGGGAGGACGACGCCGAGGACGCCCAGTGGCTGGTGGTCGTCGAGGACCCGGACGGCCGCCTCGACCCCTCGGCCCTGGACTCCCTGGCGGAGGAGTACGAGGGCTGGCTGGAAGCCCCCTAGGGCCTGTCGTCACACTCCGCCGCGAACGACCGGCAGCGCGTCGAGCTCGATCCCGAACAGGTCCCGGTACGCGCCCCGCACCTCGTCGTCGCCGTCGAGCACGCGCTCGTCCCGCCCGCTTCCGGTCCGCGTGATCAGCTTCCGGTCGCTGAGCGTGATCCGGCCCTCCTCGGTCAGCAGGGAGCAGACGAGACTCCGCGGGAAGTGCGAGTCGGGCGAGGTCCGGTGGTACCAGGCGCCGGCCGTGAAGTCGGCGAGCCGGCGCGGCCGGACCTCCATCCGGTACTGGGGCTTGCCGTCCCGCAGGACGTCGACATCACCCTCGGGGGTGTCCACGAGCCGGAAGACGCCGCCCGGGTCGGCCTGGTCCTCGCGGTCGTCGTACCGGACCGGGAAGTGGCTGTGGTCGCCGAAGCCGACGTCGGCGAGCAGACGCTTCCCGTCCGCCGTCTCCACGAGCAGCGCCATGTGGTCGTACGGGATGCCCGGCCTCCCCTCCGGCCCGATGACCCGCGCCTGGAGCAGCGACACCCGGTAGCCGAGCCCCCGCAGCAGCACGGCGAACGCCGTGTTGACCTCGTAGCAGAACCCCCCTCGGTGCGCGCCGATCACCTTGTCGAGCAGGGCCTTCTCCTCCAGGACGATGTCCTCGCCGAGGTGGATGGAGAGGTTCTCGAACGGCACGGTCCGCAGATGACGCAGCTGCAGGTCGCGCAGGGCGTCCGCGTCCGCGCGCTCCGGCCGCTCCGCGCCGATGCGCCGGAGGTAGGCCCGGACGTCCTCGGGCGCGGGGACGAAGTCCTCGCCGGGGGCCGGGGCGGCGGAGGGAGCCGTGGAGGCGGAGGGCTCAGAGGGATCCGGGTGCCCGGAGGGGTCGGCAGGCTCGGAGGGGTCGGGAGCCGTCGGTCGCGTGGTCATGCGGCCAGTCTGCCCGGTCAGCCGTCCCCTCTCGTCGCCTGTCCGACGGACTCCGACTCCTCTTTCGGGGAGGGGAGTTCCCGCGTCCGCGGCAGCGGCGAGGGCAGCAGCCACAGCACGGCGAAGACGGCTCCCACGGTGGCGACCCACAGCGTCGGCCGCAGCCCGATCGCGGTGCCGAGGAAGCCGCCGGCGAGCGCGCCGAGCGGACGGAAGCCGTGGTTGAGCGTCCGGAAGGCTCCCATCACCCGGGCCCGCACGGCGTCGGGTATCAGCGCCATCTGGAACGACCCCGCGGCGATGTCGACGATCATCACGCCGACGCAGGAGAGGAACTCGGCCACGAACAGCACGAGCACCACGAGCAGCAACGGTCCGTCGGCGAGGGGGATCAGAACGAGGGGCAGGGTGAACCCGAGGAAGCCCGCGACCAGCGAGCCCCCGATGCCGATCCGCCGGACGACGGCCCCGCTGACGACCGCCCCGAGGAGGCCGCCCACGGCGCCCGCTCCGAGGACGAGGCCGAGCAGTCCGGCGCCGAGGCCGAGGTCGGTGGTCGCGTAGAGCACGAAGAGGGTGTGGAACATGTAGTTGAAGAACTGGACCGTCCCGGAGGCGGCGAACAGCGCCCGCATCGACCGCTCCCGGACCACCCAGCGCAGCCCCTCGGTGAAGTGCCCCTTGGCCACGGGAGCCGGCGGGGGCTCCACGGGTTTGATCCGGGCCAGGTATCCGGCCGACACCAGATAGGTCAGGGCGTCCGCGACCAGGGCGAAGGGGGCGGTGAGGAACTGCACGAGCAGTCCGCCGATCCCGGGTCCCGCCAGCCAGGCCGTCGAACGGCTGCCGTTCACCAGCGAGTGCGCCTGCACATAGCGCTCGGTGGGCACGAGTGCGACGAACAGCGTGGTGTTGCAGACCTCGAAGAGCACGGTGAGCGCGCCGATCCCGAACGCCACCACGTACAGCTGGGTGAGCGTCAGCAGGCCGAGCAGGTGGGCCACGGGAAGGCTCAGGACGAGCGCCGCCCGCCCGATGTCGGCCGCGATCATTGCCCGTCTGCGGCTGGCCTGCCGGTCGGCCCAGGCGCCGAACGGCAGGTTGAGCAGCAGCGCGGGCAGGAGCTCGGCGGCCTTGAGCCAGCCCATGGCGGCGGCGTCGGCGCCGAGCACGAGGACGGCGGCGAGCGGTATCGCCATGAGGGATATCTGGTCCCCGGCGAGGGAGATGGTCTGACCGGTCCAGTAGTTCCGGAAGGTCCGCTCGCGGAGCAGTGCCGGGACGCGTTCCACGAGAGCCATTCCGTTCACTCCTTCTCACTGTCGGGGACGTCGGGATCGAGGTAGGCGATCCGCAGGACGCTGACGGGCCTGGCGCCCTCCGGGCGGAGGGAAGGGTCGGAGGCGCGCGCCTCGTACGGCCGGAGCAGGGCGTCGATGCCTGCTCCGAGTTCGGTCAGTTCCTCATGGGTGAGGTGGAGCAGGGAGTCGCCGAACTGCTCGGCCTCGCGCCACTCCCTCGGCAGCAGATGCCGCTTCTCCATGGCTCGGGTGATCCGCTCGAAGTACAGCTCGGCGGCGGCGGCGCTCAGCGCGTCGGCGGCCTGGGCGACCGAGGGGTCCTCGCTGTAATCCGGCCACTCCGTGTAGCGGGCCGTGGCCTGCCAGGGCTTCTCGCGTCCCCGACCGCCCGGTGCCTCCTCCACGAGGCCGTACTTGGCGAGTATCCGCAGGTGGTACGAGCAGCTGGCCACGGACTCGCCGGTCAGCTCGGCGGCCCGGGTGGCGGTGAAAGGTCCGCTGCTGCGCAGCAGCCCCACCAGCGTCATCCGCAACGGGTGGGCGTAGGCCCGCAGGGCTCGCGGGTCGGTGAGTCGGACAGTACGGGGCTGCTCGCCCCCGGATCGCGGGTCGATGATCTCCTCCGGCATGATGAAAAGGTATCTTTAGAAAGACTTCTTTACAAGCGTCTGACTCCTGGAAACCGCCGCCGCTCGCACGGTCACCCGTCGGGCCGTCACCCGTCGGGCGGTCGCCCTCCCCGTCGAGCCGTCACCCTCCCCC
>NZ_RDBH01000112.1:0-1599 GCF_008042145.1 Streptomyces sp. adm13(2018) | reverse complement strand
GGGCTGGCCGCCGCGAGGACCGTCGCGTCCCCCTGCCCCACCTGGCACATGGCGTACACCCAGCCGCGCGGCGGCCAGCCCGTGACCCACCGCGTCACCGGCGCCGGCCGCACCACCGCGAGCAGCAGCAGGACGACGACCAGCCCGGCGACCGGCCCCCGGTACGGCAGCCTGCGCGCCACGACGATCAGCAGCGCGGTCACCAGGGCGAGCGCCAGCCCGCCCCACCAGCCGCCCGGCCAGCTCATCTCCGCCCCCGGCAGCGCCGCACCCGTCCGGGCCACCCGGGCGATCCACCCGGCGGGCCAGCCCGCCACCCACGCCAGCGCCTCCGCCCCCGGCGTCCAGACCGCCGCCACGGCGAGGGCGGCGAAGCCGAACACCGTCGCGGGCGCCACCGCCAGCTCGGCGAACAGGTTCGCCGGAATCGCCACCAGACTCACCCGGCCGGCGAAGACCACCACGACCGGCGCGCACACGGCCTGCGCCGCCAGGGAAGCCGCGAGAGCCTCCGACAGACCGCCCGGCACCCCACGCCGCCGCAGCGCCGCGCTCCACCGCGGAGCGACCGTCAGCAGCGCCCCGGTGGCGAGGACCGAGAGCAGGAACCCGTAACTCCGCGCGAGCCAGGGGTCGTAGAGCACGAGCAGCAGCACGGCCGCCGCCAGTGCCGGAATCAGCGATCTCCGCCGGCCGGTGGCGATCGCGAGCAGCACCACGAGTCCGCAGGCCGCGGCCCGCAGCACACTCGGATCGGGCCGGCAGATCACCACGAAGGCGAGCGTCAGGGCTCCTCCGGCCACCGCGGTGGCCCGCAGCGACATCCCCAGTCTCGGCGCGAGCCCGCCCCGCTCGACCAGATGCGCCCGTCCGGGCCTCCCGACCAGCAGGAGTAGCACCACCGACAGATTGCTTCCCGATACGGCCAGCAGGTGGGTGAGGTCGGTGGCCACGAAGGCGTCCCGCAGCTCGGGACCGATCCGCGAGGTGTCCCCGACCACCAGCCCGGGCAGCAGGGCCCGGGCGTCCGGGTCGAGGCCATCGGTCGCGCGCCGCAGCCCGGCGCGCAGCTCCCCCGCCGTCCGCTGCAACGCGCTCGGCGGACCGATGATCCGAGGCGGCCCCGCGCCCGCCTTGAGCACCGCGGCGAAGGGCCCCCCGGAATCCGCGGGCAGCGCGACCCGGGCACCGACCTCCAGCCGCGTGGAGGGCAGCAACCGCAGCCACTCGGCCCTCCCCTCACCCGGCGGCACGATCAGCAGCACCGGTGCCCGCGTCCGGTGCACCGTCCCGTCCGACCGCTCGACCCGCGTCACCTCGCCCTCCAGGACGACGGAGACCGGCACCGTCTCACTGCCCCGCACCCCCGGCCGGGTCAGCCGTGGGTCGGAGGTCACCGCCACCTCCAGCTGTGCCCGCGCGTACTCCCGTGCCAGGACCGGCACGGGAGTACGCGCGGGCACAGCTGGAGGTGGCGGTGACCTCCGACCCACGGCTGACCCGGCCGGGGGTGCGGGGCAGTGAGACGGTGCCGGTCTCCGTCGTCCTGGAGGGCGAGGTGACGCGGGTCGAGCGGTCGGACGGGACGGTGCACCGGAC
>NZ_RDBH01000111.1:9118-21952 GCF_008042145.1 Streptomyces sp. adm13(2018) | reverse complement strand
CCCGCCCCGCCCCCCGCCGAAGTCAGAGTAGGCTCACCTAACCAACCATCCACCTCCGCGAAGGAGTCTCATGCCAACGGGCGGACCGACGGGGGGACTTGTCCTCCGCCAGGCGATCAGAGGACAACGCCGCCGAGTGATCACGGCGTCTCTGCTCGGTATGACCCACCAGGGCTGCGAGGCCCTGGTGCCGGTGGTCATCGGCGCCACCATCGACACGGCAGTCGCCACCGGCTCCACCTCGGCGCTGCTGCGCCTGCTCATCGTCCTCGCCGTGCTCTTCCTGGTCCTGTCGACCTGCTACCGCATCAGCGCCCGGATCACCGAGGGCAGCGGCGAACTCGCCGCGCACCGGCTGCGGCTCGACCTGGCCACCCGGGTGCTCGACCCCCGGGGCGGCGCCGACGCGAACCGCCTCCCCGGCGCGCTGACCAGCATCGCCACCAACGACGCCCGCCGCGTGGGCTCGGTGGCCACCGTCATCGCGTACGGGGTGTCGGCCGTCGCCGCCCTCGTGATCAGCGCCGTCGCACTCCTCAGGATCTCCGTCCCCCTCGGCCTGCTCGTCCTCCTCGGCATCCCGCCGCTGCTGTGGCTCGGGCACCGCATCAGCCGCCCGCTCGAACAGCGCAGCGAGGCCGAGCAGGAGCGGGCCGCCCACGCCTCGGGCGTCGCCGCCGACCTCGTCTCCGGACTCCGCGTCCTCAAGGGCATGGGCGCCGAGTCGGCGGCCGTGGCCCGCTACCGCACCACGAGCCAGGACTCGCTGTCCGCCGCCCTGCGCGCCGCGCGCAGCCGGGCCGGGCACGAGGGCGCCGTCCTCGCCCTGACCGGCGTGTTCATCGCCGTCATCGGCGTGGTCGGCGCCTACCTCGCCATGGACGGCAGCATCAGCGTCGGCGACCTGGTCGCCGCCGTCGGTCTCGCGCAGTTCCTCCTCGGCCCGTTCCAGCTCCTCGGCTACGTGAACGCCGAACTCGCCCAGGGCCGCGCCTCGGCCAAGCGGATCGCCGAAGTCCTCGCCTCGCCCGAGGCCGTCGCCACCGGTCGGGACGTGCCCGCCGACGGGGCCGCGGGGCACGTGGCCCTGCGCGGGGTGACGCTCGGCGCGCTCCGGGGCGTCGACCTCGACCTCCCGGCCGGCAGCCTGACCGGGATCGTCGCCCGGGACGCCGCCGCCGCCAACGACCTCCTCGTCTGCCTGGCCCGTGAGGCGGACCCCGCCGAGGGGGCCGTCGAACTCGACGGCGCGCCCCTGACCACGCTCGACCCCGACGCGCTGCGCCGCGTCGTGCTGGTCGCCCACCACGACGCCGACCTGTTCGAGAGCACCCTCCTCGACAACGTCCGGGCCGGGGCCGCGGGCGACACCTCGGCCGTCGAGCGGGCCCTCCGGGCCTCGGCCGCCGACGACGTCGCCCGGCTCCTGCCGGACGGCGGGGACACCCTCCTCGCCGAACGCGGCCGCTCGCTCTCCGGAGGCCAGCGCCAGCGCGTCGCCCTCGCCCGCGCGCTCGCCGCCGACCGTCCCGTCCTCGTGCTGCACGACCCGACGACCGCGGTGGACACCGTCACCGAGTCCCACATCGCCGCCCGGCTGCGCGAGGTCCGCCGGGACCGCACCACGATCCTGGTCACCACCAGCCCCGCCCTCCTCGCCGTGACCGACCGCGTGATCGTCCTGGAGGACGGCGCCGTCCGGGCGACCGGCCGCCACACCGAACTCCTCGCGGCCGACGCGACGTACCGCGCGGCGGTGCTCGCATGACGCTCGCCGACGAGACACGGACGGACAGCCGTCCGGAACGGGACGAAGGACGGAAGAGAGAGACGGAACAGACCATGAGCGGAACCAGCCCGGACCGCGTGCTCCTGCCGACCGCCACCGGCGCCGAGTCCGTCGCGGCGCTCCGCACCATGCTGCACGGCCACCGGCTCCTCGCCGCGGCGGCGCTCGGTGTCCTCGTCGCCGGCACGGCCGTCGGGCTCCTCACCGCTCCCCTGCTCGGACACATCGTGGACCTCGTGGTCGACAAGAGGGGCGCGGCGGCACTCACCCTGCCCCTGGTCCTGCTCGTCGTCGTCGCCGTCGCCCGGGGCGCCGCCGCGGCCGTGGGCAGCACCCTCGTGGCCCGGCTGGGCGAGACCGTCCTGGCCGCGCTGCGGGAGCAGTTCATCGAGCGGGCGCTGCGGCTGCCGCTCGACAGGGTCGAGGCGGCCGGCTCGGGCGACCTCGTCTCCCGGGTCACCAGCGACGTGGCGATGATCGGCAAGTCGGTGCGGCAGGCGCTCCCGGAGTTCAGCCGCTCCGCCCTGACCATCGTGCTCACCTTCGTCGGCCTCGCGGTCCTCGACTGGCGGTTCCTGATCGCGGCGCTCCTCGCGTCCCCGGTCCAGGTGCTCTCGGTGCGCTGGTACATGCGCCGGGCCGCGCCCGTCTACGGCGAGCACCGCGTCGCCACCGGCGCCCTCCAGCACCAGCTGCTCGACAGCGTCGGCGGCGTCCGGACCGTACGGGCGTTCCGCCTGGACGGCACCCACACCGACCTGCTGGAGCAGCGCTCCGCGGCCGCGCGCGACCTGGGCCTGCGGGGCATCCACATCGTCACCGGGTTCTTCTCCCGCCTCAACCTCGGCGAGTTCATCGGTCTCGCCGCGATGCTCGCGACCGGGTTCCTCCTCGTCGACAACGGCTCGGCCAGCATCGGTACGGCCACGGCCGCCGCGCTGTACTTCCACAGCCTCTTCAACCCGATCAACGCGACGCTGTACCTCCTGGACGACGCCCAGTCGGCGGGAGCGAGCTTCGCCCGCCTCGTCGGTGTGTCGAACCTCCCCGCGGAGCGGGCCGAGAGCGAGGCGCAGGCCGTCGCCGACGGCTCGGTCGAGGTGTCCGGGCTCAGCCACGCGTACGGCTCCGGCGCGCCGGTCCTGCACGAGGTCGACCTGCGGGTGCGGAGCGGGGAACGGGTGGCCCTGGTGGGCGCGAGCGGCGCCGGGAAGACCACCCTGGCCAAGCTCATCGCCGGCGTCCACAGCCCCACCGGGGGGTCGATCGCCCTCGGCGGGACGGACACCCGGGAGCTGGGCCCGGCCGGGGTCCGCCGCGCGGTGGCGCTCATCAGCCAGGAGGTGCACGTCTTCGCCGGAACCCTCGCCGACGACCTGCGCCTGGCCCGGCCCGACGCCGACGACGAGCGGCTGCGCGCGGCGCTCGACCGCGTCGACGCGCTGGAGTGGGCCGAGGCGCTGCCCGAGGGCCTCGCCACGGTCGTCGGCGAGGGCGGGCACCGGCTGACGGTCACCCAGGCCCAGCACCTCGCGCTGGCGCGGCTGGTGCTGGCGGATCCGCCGATCGCGATCCTCGACGAGGCCACCGCGGACGCGGGCAGCGCCGGTGCGCGGGTCCTGGAGGACGCGGCCGCGCGGGCCCTCGAAGGGCGCACCGGGCTGCTCGTCGCGCACCGGCTGCCGCAGGCGGCGGCGGCCGACCGGGTCGTCGTCCTGGACCAGGGGCGGGTCGTGGAGACCGGCACGCACGAGGAGCTCGTGGCGGCCGGCGGCCGGTACGCCGATCTGTGGGCCGCGTGGTCGGCCAGCCGCCGTGAGCCCGGGGAGAAGGTGCCGCACCCGACGGCGGACGCGGACGCCCGGGTCTCACCGGCCGTCTGAGGCGGGCCCGTCCGGGACGTGGCCGTCCCGGACGCGGCCGCGCTGGATGGGCCGTCCCGGACGGGGTTCTCCTGCATGGGGCCGCTCTGGATGGGGCCGTCCCGGACGGGGCCCGTCCGAGAACGTGGGTGGTACGCCGGAGGGGGCGGTACGACGAGAGTCGTACCGCCCCCTCGGTGCTGCCGGCGGGCCGGTCAGTCCTGGGCCGCGACGAGGCTCGCCGGGCGCAGGTCGGTCCAGTGGGTCTCCACGTAGGCCAGGCACGCCTCGCGGGTGTCCTCGCCGAACACGGTCCGCCATCCGGCGGGGACCCCGGCGAAGGAGGGCCACAGCGAGTGCTGGTTCTCCTCGTTGACCAGGACCAGGAAGCGGCCCTGCGGGTCCTCGAACGGGTTGGTGCTCATGCGTTCTCACTCCTCTTGTGTGTCACTCCGGACAGCTGGGACAGGGGCTGTCCGGCATCGTCCGCGACGGTGCGCAGCAGACTCTGGATTTCCCCGGCGAGCATGCGGGCCTTCGCCGGGCCGAGCCGGTCCGCGGCGTGGATCAGGCCGCAGTGCACGGGGCCCTCGCCCCGGGGTTCGTAGAAGCTGAGGGTCAGCTCCGCGCGGGTGGCTCCGGTCGGCACGGCGACCAGGTCGCCGACGCCGCCCTGGAGGCGTTCCAGGTCGGCCTGCTCGTGGTGGACCACCATCACCTGGGGTCCCTCCGGGCGCAGGCCGGCCGCGCGGACGACCTCGTCGAAGGGGACGTCCTGCTGGTCGAGGGCGCTCAGCGTGGTCTCCCGCACCCGGGTCAGGAGCTCCGCGAAGGAGGGGTCTCCCGCCGTGTCGGTGCGCAGCACGACCGTGTTCAGGAAGCAGCCGACGAGGTCGGCGAGCTGGTCGTCGCCGCGCCCGGCGACCATCGTGCCGATCGGCAGGTCGGTGCCCGCCCCGTGGCCGGTGAGGAGGGTCGCGAGGGCCGCGTGCAGCACCATGAACAGGCTGGTGCCGGTGGACCGGGCGAGCCGGTCCACGTCCGCGTGCAGCCGCTCGTCGAGTACGAACTCGACGACTCCGGCGGTCCGGCTCCCCCGCTGCGCGGGGACGGCGGGGGCCTCGGCGGGCAGCGCGAGTTCCCGGGGGGCGTCGGCGAGCGTCCGTCGCCAGTAGGCCAGCTGGCGCCCGCCGCGGCTGTCGGGATCGGCCGGGTCACCGAGCACCTCGCGGGCCCAGCGGGCGTAGTCGCCGTAACCGACCGGCAGCGGGGCCCAGTCGGGGGCCCGTCCGGCCGTCCTCGCGCCGTACGCGGTGGTGAGGTCGCGGAACAGCGGGACCACCGACCACTCGTCGACGGCGAGGTAGTGCAGGGTCAGCAGCACCGCCTGGGCTCCCCCGGCGCCGGTGAGCAGCCGGGCCCGCAACGGGGCCTCGCGCTCCAGGTCCGGTGCGGCGGCGGCCAGTTCGGCGAGCCTGGCGTCCAGGTCGCCGCACTCCTCCACGGCCAGGTCCGGCGCCGCGACGGCCCGGTGGACCAGGACTCCGTCGACCTCGGCGAAGGCGGTGCGGAGGGGTTCGTGGCGGGCGGTGACGTCGGCGAGCGCCGCGGCGAGCGCCTCGGTGTCGAGGCCGCCGGGTGAGCGCAGGACGAGGGCGTGGTCGAAGCCGGGGGCGCGCCGGTACGCCTGCCACTGCCGGCGCTGCGCGGGGGCCGCCGGCGGCTCAGCGCCGTCGTCGTCGCCGGGGCGGCCGGGGAGCAGGGCCGGGCGGGCGGCGCTCGCGCCCTCCAGCTTGCCCGCGATGCCGGCGACGGTGAGGGCGTCGAAGACGTCGCGGATGCTCAGCTCGACGCCGAACTCGGTGCGGATGCGGCCCAGGAGGCGCATGGAGGCCATGGAGTGGCCGCCGAGGGCGAAGAAGCTGTCGTGGACGCCGACGGAGTCCAGCTTCAGGATCTCGCAGAACAGGTCGGCGATCCGCGCCTGTGTCCCGGTCGCGGGCGCGGCGTCGCCGGTCATCGCGGACCAGTCGGGGGCGGGCAGCGCCTTGTGGTCGAGCTTGCCGTTCGGGGTGAGCGGCAGCGGTCCGTCGAGCGGGACGACGAGGGCGGGGACCATGTACTCGGGCAGTACCGCGGCGACGTGCGCGCGGAGTTCCTGCGGGTCGAGGGCGGGGGCGGCGCCCGGCTCGGGGACGGCGTAGCCGACGAGCCGGACGATGTCGCCGTCGCGGTCGGGCAGGACGGCTGCCTGGGCGACCGACGGGTGTCCGGCGAGGGCGGCCTCGATCTCGCCCAGCTCGATGCGGAAGCCACGGATCTTGACCTGGGTGTCGACCCGGCCGAGGAAGTCCAGGTTCCCGTCGGCGCGCCAGCGGGCCCGGTCGCCGGTGCGGTACATGCGGCTACCGGGGGTTCCGTACGGGTCGGCGACGAACCGTTCCGAGCTGAGCCCGGCCTGCCCGAGGTAGCCCCGGGCGAGGCCGCGGCCGGCCACGTACAGCTCGCCGATCACGCCCGGCGGGACGGGCCGGAGGCGGTCGTCGAGGACGTAGCAGCGGGTGTTGGGGTCCGGGCGGCCGATGGGCACCCGGCCGGTGGCCCGGCCGCCGTGCTCCCGGGCGGGCCACAGGGTGGAGTTGACGGTGGCCTCGGTGAGTCCGTAGGCGCAGATCAGGTGGGCGGTCGCGCCGAAGCGGTCGAAGAGGTCCGGCGGGACGGTCTCGGTGCCGACGAGGACCGTCGACCCGTCGGGCAGCCGGCAGCCGGGCGGCAGGGCCGACACCAGGGAGGGCGGCAGGATCATGTGGGTGATCCGCTGGTCGGCGAGGAAGTCGGTGAGGGCGGGTCCGGCGACCCGGGCCTCGTCGGTGATCAGGACGAGCCGGCCGCCGTGGCAGAGGGCCATGGCCAGTTCGAAGGCGAAGACGTCGAAGCCGATGGAGGCGAACTGGAGGACCCGGCTGTCGTGCTCCAGGCCCATCCGGTCGACGGCGGTGGCGACGAGGCTGGCGATGCCCTCGTGCGGGACGACGACGCCCTTGGGGCGGCCGGTCGAACCGGAGGTGTAGATCACGTACGCGGCCTGGTCGAGGCCCACGGGGCCGCCGGAGGGCGCGGTTCCGGGCAGCGCGTCGAGCGCGGCGGCGATGTCGGGGGCGTCGAGGAGCACGACCGGGACGCCGTCGGCGGCGGGGATCTTCCCGGCGACGGGCTCGGTGCCGACCACGACGGCGGCGCCGGAGTTCTCGATCATGTAGCGGAGGCGGTCCTCGGGGTGGACGAGGTCCAGCGGCAGGAACGCCGCCCCGAGCTTCAGCGCGGCCACGACCGTGGCGATCATGTCGACCGAGCGCGGCACGGCCACGCCGACGACGGTCTCCGCGCCGACGCCGCGGGCGGCGAGCAGCCGGGCGATCCGGTTGGCGCGGGCGTCGAGCTGCGCGTACGTCACCGAGCGGGAGCGCTCGACGACGGCGACCGCGTCGGGGCGCTCGGCGACCCAGCGGGCGAAGAGGCCCGGCAGGGTCTCCTCGTCGACCTCGCGGGGCAGGCCGTTGAAGCCGTCCAGGACGAGCCGGTGCTCCTCCTCGGTGAGGATCCCGGCCTCGGACAGCGGCCGGTCGGGGGCCGCCGCCAGGAGTCCGACGAGTCGGCCGAGGCGTTCGCCGATGCGTTCGGCGGTCTCCCGGTCGAAGAGTTCGGTGGCGAACTCCAGGCGGCAGCCGAGCGAGTCGCCGGTGCCGTCGGCCGAGGTGTGCTCGGTGAAGCTGAACACCAGGTCGAACTTGGCGGTGCCGATGCGGTGCGGCAGGTAGTGGGCCTCGGCGCCCGGCAGCCGCAGGGCGTCGTCGGTGCGCGCGTGGTAGCCGACCATCACCTGGAACAGCGGGTTGCGGGCGAGGGAGCGGGTGGGGTTGAGCGTCTCCACGACCGACTCGAAGGGGACGTCCGCGTGGGAGAACGCGGCGAGGTCCGTCTCCCGCACCCGGCCGAGGAGTTCGGTGAAGGTCGGGTCCCCGCCGAGATCGGTGCGGAGCACCAGGGTGTTGACGAAGAAGCCGACCAGCTCGTCCAGGGCCTCGTCGCCGCGTCCCGCGATGGGCGCGCCGAGCGGGATGTCGGTCCCGGCGCCGAGSCGGTGGAGCAGGGCGGCCACGGCGGCGTGCGCGACCATGAACATGCTGGCGCCGGTGGAGCGGGCGAGCCTGCGCAGGTTCTCGTGGACGGTGCGGTCGAAGGCGATGCCGAGTTCGGCGCCGGTGAAGGCGGGGCGGGCGGGCCGCGGCCGGTCGGTGGGGAGCTCCAGTTCCTCGGGGGCTCCGGCCAGGGCGGTGCGCCAGTGCTCCAGCTGCCGGGCGGCCAGGCTCCCGGGGTCGGCCGGGTCGCCCAGGAGCCGCTGCTGCCAGAGGGCGTAGTCGGCGTACTGGACGGGGAGCGGCTCCCAGTCGGGCGCGGCGCCGTCGAGGCGGGCGGTGTAGGCGGTGGTCAGGTCGCGCAGGAAGGGGCGGTCGGACCACTCGTCGGTGGTGATGTGGTGGAGCAGCAGGACGACGACGTGGTCGTCGGACGCCACCTCGGCGACGGTGGCGCGGATCGGCAGTTCGGTGGCGAGGTCGAAGGGGCGCCGCACGGCGGCGTCCACGAGGCCGGGGATCTCCTCCTCGGTGGCCCGCAGCCGCTCCACGACGGGGGCGGCGGAGCCGGCGGGCAGGATGCGCTGGTAGGCCTGGCCGTCGCTCTCGCCCGGGGCGAAGAGGGTCCGCAGGGCCTCGTGGCGGTCGGTCACGTCGGCGAGGGCGGCGCTCCACGCGACGGGGTCGAAGGTGCCGCGCAGCCGCATGACCAGGGGGAAGTTGTAGGCGGCGGAGGTGCACTCGATCTGCTGGATGACCCAGAGGCGCTGCTGGGCATGGGACAGCGGCAGTTCGGCGGGCCGCTCGGCGGCGACGAGCGGCGGGCGGGCGGCGCCGCGGGCGGCGGCCGCCCGCTCGACGAGTTCGGCGACGGTCGGCGCCTCGAACAGGTCGCGGATCGCCAGCTCGGCGTCGAGGGCGGTACGGGCCCGGCTGACGAGACGGGTGGCGAGGAGCGAGTGCCCGCCGAGGTCGAAGAAGTCGCTGTCGATGCCGACGTTCTCCGCGGCCAGGCCGAGGACCTCCGCGAAGAGCTCGCACAGGGTCTCCTCCTGCGGGGTGCGGGGCGTTCGCACCGGGCCCGCGGCGGCCGGGTCGGGGGCGGGCAGCGCCTTCACGTCGAGCTTGCCGTTGACGGTCAGCGGCAGGGCCGCGACGGGGACCAGGGCGGCCGGGACCATGTAGTCGGGGAGGCGGGACTTGAGGTGGTCGCGGAGCCGGTGGCCGAGGTCGTCGTCCTCGGCGCCGGGGGTCGCGTCCTCGGGTACGAAGTAGCCGGCGAGGCGCTTCGTCCCGGCGGACTCGTGGACGACCACGGCCGCGTGGGCGACCTCGGGGTGGTCGGACAGGGCGGTGGAGATCTCGCCGAGTTCGACGCGGTAGCCGCGGATCTTGACCTGGTCGTCGGTGCGCCCGAGGAAGTCGAGCAGGCCGTCGGGGCGCAGCCGGACCAGGTCGCCCGTGCGGTACATCCGCTCGCCGGGCTCGCCGAAGGGGTCGGCCACGAACCGTTCGGCGTTCAGCGCGGGCCGGTCGTGGTAGCCGCGGGCGAGTCCGGTGCCGGCGATGTACAGCTCGCCGGGGCAGCCCGGCGGGACGGGCCGCAGCATCGTGTCCAGGATGTGGGCGCGGGTGTTGCGGATGGGCCGGCCGACGGTCGGGGTGGCGCTCTCGGCGGTGGAGCCGCCGAGGGTGTTGATCGTGTACTCGGTGGGGCCGTAGAGGTTGTACCCGTAGGTGCCCTCGGTGCGCCGCAGCCGCGTCCAGACGGTGTCGGAGACGGCCTCGCCGCCGAGCAGGACGAGGGCGGGGCGGTGCCGGCCCGCGGTCTCGTCCTGGTCGAGGAGTCCCTCCTCGATGAGGAGCTGGGCGTAGGTGGGCGTCACGTTGACGACGTCGACGCGGTGCTCGTCGCAGTAGGCGACGAGCGCCTCGGCGTCGCGGCGCAGCTCCTCGTCGCAGACGTGCACCTCGTGGCCCTCGACGAGCCAGAGCAGCTCCTCCCACGACATGTCGAAGGCGAAGGAGACGGTGTGCGCGATCCGCAGGCGGCGGCCGCCCGCGGAGGCGATGGCCGGGTCGAAGATCTCCTTCTGGTGGTTGAGCTGCATGTTCGTCAGGCCCCGGTAGGGCGTGACGACGCCCTTGGGGCGGCCGGTGGAGCCGGAGGTGTAGATGACGTACGCCGGGAACTCCAGTCGGCCGGGCACGCCGTGGGCGAACGCGGGCCGCTCGGCGTCGGAGACCGCGTCCCCGGACAGCGCGGCCAGCTCGGCGAGCACGGCCGGGTCGTCGAGGAGGACCTCGGGCGCGACGGGCCCGTCCTGGCCGCGCAGGGTCGGGGCGACGGCGGTCGTGGAGACCAGGCAGAGCGGGCCGGTGTCCTCGGCCATCAGCCGCAGCCGGTCGGCGGGGTGGTCGAGGTCGAGCGGGAGGTAGGCGGCTCCGGTGCGCAGGACGGCGAAGAGCGCGGCGACCATCTCGAGGGACCGGGGCAGGGCGAGCGCCACGACCCGCTCGGGGCCGGCGCCGCGGGCGAGCAGCAGCCGGGCGAACCGGTTGACCTGCGCGTCGAGTTCGGCGTAGGTGAGGGCGCGCCCGCCGAAGACCAGGGCGACCGCGTCCGGGGTACGGGCCACCTGGGCGGAGAGCATGTCCGCGACGGTCTCGTCCGGCACGGGCTCGCGGCCCGACCGCCGGGCGGTGGCCAGGGCGGCGCTCTCCTCCGGGAGCAGCAGGTCCACGCCGACCGTGCGGACGGAGGCGGCGGCGGGGCCCGCGAGGGCTTCGCCGAGGCGGTCGAGGACGGTGGTGAAGCGGGCCAGGAGGGTGCCGGCGGCGTCCGCGTCGAAGAGGTCGGGGCGGGCGGCCAGGGTGACCTTCAGCCGGGCGCCCGGGGTGACGATCAGGGTGAGCGGGAAGTGGGTGCCGTCGACGTTGGACACGGCGGTGATGCCGTGGCGTTCGCGGAGGGCGGCGGCGCGGTCCTCGCCGTCGGCCGAGCGGAGCACGAAGAGGGTGTCGAAGAGGCGGCGGTGGCCGGTCTCCTGCTGGAGCGAGCCCAGGCCCACGTGCTCGTACGGCATGACGGCGGCGCGCTCGGACTGCATGCGGCGCAGCAGGGCGAGCAGGGGCTCGTCCGGGTCGAGGGCGACCCGGGCGGGGACCGTGTTCAGGAACATGCCGATGATGCCGGCCACGCGGGGGACGTCGGCGGGGCGTCCGGCGACGGCCGTGCCGAAGGCGACGTCGGCGCGGCCCGTCATGGCCGAGAGCACCAGGGCCCAGGCCGCGTTGAGGACGGTGTTCAGGGTCAGCCCGTGCTGCCGGGCGACGGCGCGGAACCGGTCGCCGGCCTCCCGGGTGAGGAACGCGTCGAAGTCCACCGGGATGACGGGGCCGGTGTCGCGGCCGGACGGGGCGAGCAGCGTCGGCTCGTCGAAGCCGGCCAGGGCCCCGCGCCAGGCGTCGAAGGCGGCCGCGGTGTCCTGGGCGTCCAGCCAGGCGAGGTGGTCGCGGTACGAGCCGGGCTCGGGGAGGCCGGTGGGGTCGCCGGCCCGCTCGTACAGCGTGAACAGCTCCTCCAGGAAGAGCCAGGCGGACCAGCCGTCCCAGAGGATGAGGTGGTGGGTGACGACGAGCTTGTCGCGGCCGTCGCCGAGCCGGATGAGGAGCAGCCGGCAGAGGGGTGCGGCGGAGAGGTCGAAGCGCTGCCTGCGGTCGGCGGCGAGGAGCTCCTCCGTGCGGGTGCGCCGCTCCTCGTCGGGCAGTGCGGAGAGGTCCGCCTCGACGAGCGGGATCTCGGCCCCGTCGACGATGAACTGGACGGGTCCGGGCAGGCCGTCGCTGGTGAATCCGGCGCGGAGGCCGGTGTTGCGGTCGAGGAGGGTGCGGCAGGCCGCGCGCAGCCGGTCGGCGTCGATCCGGCGGTCGAGGTCCAGGGTCTCCTGCGACTGGTAGACGTCGAGGGCGTCGCCCGTGTCGTAGGTGGCGTGGAAGTACATGCCCTCCTGGAGCGGGGAGAGCGGCCAGACGTCGGCGACGGGGAGCCCGGCGGCGGCGTGGACGCGGGCGGTCTCCTCCGGGGTGAGTTCCGGTCCGTCGAGCGGGGCGGGCACGCCGACGAGGGCGCCGTCGCGGACGATCACGGCCGCGCGGGCCACGCCGGTCAGTGCGGCCAGGGCGGTCTCGACCTCGCCCGGCTCGACGCGGTTGCCGCGGATCTTGACCTGCCGGTCGGTGCGGCCGAGGTACTCGACCGCGCCGTCCGCCCGTCGTCGGACCAGGTCTCCCGTGCGGTACATCCGCTCCCCCGGGCCGCCGAACGGGTCGGCGACGAACCGGTCGGCGGTGAGGGCGGGGCGGTCGTGGTAGCCGCGGGCCAGCTGGACGCCGGCGAGGTAGAGCTCTCCGGGCACCCCTTCGGGGACCGGGCGCAGGAACGGGTCCAGGACGTGAAGCCGGGTGTTCCAGACGGGCCGGCCGATCGGCACGGCCTGCTCGGTGCCCCCCTCGTACGGGAAGTACGTGACGTCGACGGCGGCCTCGGTGGGGCCGTAGAGGTTGTGCAGCGGTACGGGGGTGCGCCCGGAGCGCGAGGTCAGCTCCCACCAGCGGCGGGCGTCGGGCCCCTGGAGGGCCTCGCCGCTGCAGAACACCCGGCGCAGGCTCGCCGACCAGTCGGGGGCGTCCGGGACCGACTCCATGACGCGGACGAAGGCCGCCAGCATGGAGGGGACGAAGTGCGTGGTGGTGACGGCGCGTTCGGCGATGAGGCGGGCCAGGTACTCCGGGTCCCGGTGGCCGTCGGGGCGGGCGAGGACGACGGTGGCGCCTTGGGTGAGCGCCCAGAAGAACTCCCACACCGACACGTCGAAGCTGGACGGGGTCTTCTGGAGGACGCGGTCGTCGGCGGTCAGCCCGTACGCGTCCTGCATCCAGGCGAGCCGGTTCACGAGGGCGCGGTGGGTGACGGCGACGCCCTTGGGGCGGCCGGTGGAGCCGGAGGTGTAGATGAGATAGGCGGGGTGGTCGGGTCCGGCGGTGG
>NZ_RDBH01000111.1:0-9018 GCF_008042145.1 Streptomyces sp. adm13(2018) | reverse complement strand
GGGGAAGGGGGCGCCCACCGGGCGCGTGTGWCGGCCCCGGTAGGCGTACCCGGCACCCTCGGCCGSCCGGCCGTGCGGTGGCGGGTACAAGCCAGTGCCGCCGTACGGCCGGCCGGCCGAGGGTGCCGGGTAGGCCCCGGGGAGTCCGCGCCGGTCGGTCGGCGTACGGGCTCCCCGGGGGCTGGTCAAGCCAGTCGGCCCGCGGCCTCCTCCTCGCTCAGGGCGTCGATCTCGGCGATGAGCAGGGCCTCCACCCGGGCCGCCAGGGCCGCCGGGGTCGGGCTTTCGAAGACGTCGCGGATCGACACGTCGAGGCCGACGTCCGCCCGGATCCGGGCGGCGACCCGGGTGACCAGGAGCGAGTCCGCTCCGAGGGCGTGCAGATCGTCCAGCACTCCGACCTTCGGCAGCCCGAGCACCTGCTGCCAGAGCTCCACCACCAGGCCCTCGGCCTCCGTACGGGGTGCCAGGTACCCGTCCGGGCCGCCCGCCGGATCGAGGCCCGGATCGGGCAGGGCGGCGGTGTCGAGTTTGCCGTTGGGGGTGAGCGGGAGGGTGTCGAGCAGCACCACGGCGTCCGGCACCATGAAGGCCGGCAGCCGCCGGGCCAGGTGCTCGCGCAGCGCGCCCGCCTCCGGCGCGGCCTCCTCCCCGGCGACGGGCCGCGGCACGGCGTAGGCGATCAACCGGCGCCCGTCACGGACCAGTACGGCCGCCCGGGCGACGGCCGGATGGGCGGTGAGCGCGGCCTCGATCTCGGCCGGCTCGATCCGGTACCCCCGGATCTTCACCTGGTCGTCGGCGCGGCCGAGGAACTCCAGCTGCCCGTCGGTACGCCACCGGACGCGGTCGCCGGTGCGGTACATCCGGGCCTCCGGCGCGTCGGCGAACGGGTCCGGCAGGAAGGCC
Organism: Streptomyces sp. adm13(2018); assembly: GCF_008042145.1. Taxonomy (GTDB): domain Bacteria; phylum Actinomycetota; class Actinomycetes; order Streptomycetales; family Streptomycetaceae; genus Streptomyces. The sequence goes on along the minus strand of NZ_RDBH01000111.1, from coordinate 8,109 downwards.
TCCGCGGTGAGCCCGGGCCGGTTCGCGTAGCCGCGGGCCAGGCCGCGGCCGCCGATGTACAGCTCGCCCTCGGACCCGGCGGGCAGCAGACCCCCGCGCTCGTCCAGGACGTAGAGGCGCACTCCCGGCAGCGGGCGGCCGAGCGGGGGACGCCGTCCGGCGGCCGGTCCGAGGGCGGGGGTGTCGGCGCGGCCGCCGGCGAGGTCGCCCGCGGTGACGATGACGGTGGCCTCGGTCGGACCGTAGGTGTTGACCAGCCGGACGCGGTCGCCGTGCCGCTCCCGCCACTGGGCGAGGGTGGCGGCGCGTGCCTCGGAGCCGCCGAGGACCACCAGGCGCAGCGCCGGCGGCCAGGGAGTGCCCTCGCCCGGGGACACCAGCTCCTGCCAGTACGCGGTGGGCAGGTCGAGGACGGTGACGGAATGCCCCGCCTCGCTTCGCAGCAGGTCGGGCAGCATCCGCCCGCCGCCGGGCAGCAGGACGACGCAGGCGCCCGCGGTGAGGGCGGGCCAGAGCTCCTCGGCGTGGGTGTCGAACCCGATCGACGCGAACTGCACGATCCGGTCGCCGGGCCCGAGCCCGTAGCCGTCCGGGCCGGCCATCCACCGGACGCGCTCGGCGAGGGCGCCGTGCTCGACGGCGACGCCCTTCGGGGCGCCGGTGGAGCCCGAGGTGTAGAGGACGTAGGCGAGCCCGCCGGGGTCGACCCCGGGCAGGGGCCCGGCCTCGGTGCCGTCCGTTCCGGGCACGGCCTCCGGCTCCTCGGTCCGCCCGGTTCCGGTGGACGGCTCGTCGAGGGCCAGTACCGGGACGCCCAGGTCGGGCCGGTCGCCGCCGGTGACCAGCAGGGCGGCGTCCGCCTCGCCGAGCATCAGCCGTCGCCGCTCGTCGGGATGCGCGGGATCGAGCGGCAGATAGCCCGCCCCGGCCTTCCAGATCGCGAGCAGCGCGACGACCAGGGCGAAGGAGGGCTCGATCAGGACACCCACCGGGCGTCCGGTCACCGGGCCGAGCCGTCGGGCCAACGCGTCCGAAGCGCGGTCGAGTTCGGCGTACGTGAGTACCTCGCCCGCGCAGGCGAGGGCGGGCGCGTCGGGGCGGGCGGCGACCTGGTCGGCGAAACCGCGCAGGATCGGTCGCGCCTCCCCGGCGACGGAGGGCCCGGCACCGAGGGCGAGCAGCGCGGCGCGCTCCTCGCCGGTCAGCAGCCAGTCCCCGTGCAGCGGGATACCGACGTCCAGGACGGCGCGGTCGAGCAGCCCGCGGACCCGGCCGGCGAGGGCCTCGACCGTGGAGCGCTCGAAGAGCTCCCGGTCGAAGCAGAAGGACAGCGTCATCCCGCCGTCGGGAGTACGCCAACTGTCCAGCAGCAGATCGGTCTTGGCCCGGTCGAAGCCCGAGTCCATGTCGGCCGTGCGGACGCCGGCGGGCAGCACCGCCTCCGCGTCGGCCGGATCGTGCTGGCTCTGGTGGACGAACACCGCCTGGTAGAGCGCGTCGCCCCCGGGCCGCACGGGCAGCCCCAGTTCGGCGGCCACCCGTTCGACCGGCACGTCCTGATGGCTCAGCGCGGCCATCGTGGCGGTACGGACCCGGCGCAGCACGGTACGGAAGTCGGGGTCCCCCGTGAGGTCGGCGCGGATCACCCCGGTGCGGGCGAAGTAGCCGAGCAGCGCCTCGTGGGCGGTCTCGGTGCGCCCGGCGAGGGGGGTGCCGACGGCGAAGTCGAGGCTGCCGCTCCAGCGGGCCAGCACCATCTGGTAGGCGGCGAGCAGCACCATGAACGGGGTGCAGCGCTGCTCGCGGGCCAGGGCGTCGATCCCGGTGACGAGGTCGGACCCCAGGGCGAGGTCGGCGAAGCCGGCCGGACGGGCGGGCTCGGCCGGCCTGGGGTGGTCCAGGGGCATCCGCAGGGCGCCGACACCGGCCAGGCGTCCGCTCCAGTACCGGAAGGCCTCCTCGGCGCCGCCGCCGTCGAGCCTGGTCCGCTCGGCGCGCGCGAAGTCGCCGAACTGAAGCGTCAACTCGGGGAGGTCGGCCTCCTCCTCGCCGGTCTCCTCGCGGTACAGCGCGAGGAGTTCCCGCCACAGCACGGTGAACGACCAGCCGTCGGACACGATGTGATGGACCACCAGGCCCAGTGCGTGCTCGTGCGCGCCGGAGCTGACCAGGACGGCCCGGAGCGGCGGCTGCTCACCCAGGTCGAACGGGTCGTTGGCGAAGGGCGCGCAGGCGGCGGTGAAGTCCGCCTCCTCCGCCGCGTCGGGGAGCGTGACGAGGGTGAGTGCGACCTCGCGGACCGGCTCGACGACCTGGACGGGCCGCTCGCCGTCCAGCACGAACCGGGTGCGCAGTACCTGGTGCCGGGCGGTCAGCCGGGTGAGGGCCGTGCTGAGGGCCCGCGGGTCGAGCGGGCCGCTCCAGCGGCGGTTCAGGTACATGTTGAACCCGGCGTCGTGCGGGTTCAGTTGGTGCAGCATCCAGAGGCGGCGCTGCTCGTCGGTCAGCGGATGGCGGACGTCCGGGGTGGTCGGGGCGGTCATGCGGTGATCTCGCTTTTCGCTCGGGCCTGGAGGGTCTCCAGACCGATCAGGTCGTCGGACTCGGCGTCGGGGACGTCCCGGTCGAAGCGGGCCAGGACGGGAACGAAGAAGCTGACGAGGGCCAGTACGGCCATGGCGAGGCCGAACACCAGGTAGAGCAGGCCGATGCCGCGCCCGTCACCGGTGCCGATCAGCGCGCCGACGCTGGAGGCCAGCGCGCCGCCCTCGTCCATCAGCGGCTGGAGCAGCCCGGGGCCCAGCGGGGCCACCACGGCGAAGCCGATCGGCAGGGTGGACCAGGCGACCATGGTGTTCACCGCGATCACCCGCCCGTGGAAGCGCATCGGGACCTTGGTCTGGACGACCGTCGCGTAGATGCCGTTGAGCAGGGCGAGCCCGTAGGTCATGCCGAACGCTCCGGCAGCGACCACCGCCACCGAGGGCCGCAGTCCGGTGAGGACGCAGGCGGCGGCGAGGCCGAGGGTGGCGCACAGGACGCCGCGCAGCCGCATCCGGCGCGGCCCTCCCCAGACCAGCAGGGTGAGTCCGCCCAGGACGGCGCCCAGGCCGGCCGCGGTGGAGACCCAGCCCGCCGAGGCGGTCGACGAGAACGAGAGGACCAGCGGGGTGACGAGCAGGAAGAGCGGCGAGAGGAAGATGTTGAGCAGCGCGAACCAGAACAGCATCGCCCGGAAGTAGCGGCTGCCGAGGGCCCGTTGGAAACCGGCCCGCATCTCGGCGCCGACGCTCTCGCGGCGGGTGGCGGCCATCGCGTCGGGGAAGCGCACCGCCAGGGTGACACCGGTGGCGATCAGATAGCTGACGACGTCGAAGACCAGGATGCCGCCGAGGCCGATCACATGGAGGATGCCGACCGCGATGAGCGGGACGAGGAACTGGGCCAGGCCGAGCGCCATCTGCACCACGCCGTTGGCGCGGCCGAGGTAGCGCTTGGGCACCAGCTGCGGGACCGCCGAGCCCCAGGCGACCCGCTGGAAGGCGAGCGAGGCGGAGAGCAGGGAGATCATCACGTAGCAGTGCCAGACCTCCAGCGAACCGCCGAGGTACAGCACCAGCATGGCGGCCTGGGTCAGACCGGCGGCCACGTCGCCCCAGAGCATCACCCGACGGCGGTCGCCCCGGTCCACGACGGCACCGGCCAGCGGGGCGACCACGATGCCCGGCACCAGGCCGAAGGCGGCGAGCAGCCCGAGCTGGAACAGCGAACCGGTCTGGAGGTAGACCCAGATCGGCAGGGCGAACTCGGTCAGGGCCGAGCCGATCATCGAGAGCTGCTGGCCGGTGGCGATGGCGAGGAACCGGCCCATGGTCGGGCGCACCGGTCGGCGCGTCCCGGACCTTCCCGGAGTACCGGAGCGGTCCCGCCGCTGCGGCCGCCCGGCCGCCTTCTCGTCCGCCGACGCCCCGGCGACGGGCTCCGCCCCGGCGTCCTCCGGCACTCCGGCCACGGACTCCGCCCCCGCGCCGTCGCGGGACAGGCCGGCCAGCCACCAGGTCGCGCCGTCGGTGCGGTGGTGGCGCGCCTCCTCGCCGGCGGCCAGCGAGCGGTGCACCCCGGTCAGGATGTCGGCCAGCTCCCGCGCCCGGTACTTGAGGAAGAAGTGCCCCGCCTCGTCCAGGACCACCACCGCGGCGGTCCCGGTGATGCGGTGCCATTCACGGAACCGTTCCTCGTAGAACTCGGTCGCCGGATCGCGGTCGCCGCACACGGCGATCACCGGTGCCGTGAGGACCCCGCCCTCGGTCTCGTACAGCTCACCGAAGTAGCGCTCGGCCTCCTTGGTGCCGACCCGCCGGTTGCGCACGATCAGCCGCAGCTGCTCCTCGTCGACCTCGTCCACGTCGAGCCCCGCGGCGGCCAGGGCGTTGATCATGCCCTGGTCGCTGCGCAGGCGGGCGGCGAGTTCGGCGAAGCGCTCGGCGAGTGCGGCGCCGCGGCCCCCGGGGCGGGCGAACGGGAAGATGCCCCCGAGGTGGACGGCGTCGATCGCGCGGCCGGCCGCCTCCACCCGGCGGGCGATCTCCACCGTCAGCCGGACACCGACGCCGCAGTGCCCGTAGAGCACCAGCGGTCCGGCGACGTTCGCGACGATCTCCTCGGCGCAGAGCCGGGCGACCTCGTCGATGTCCATCGCCTCCTCGCCCAGCTCGTGGCCGGGGACGGCGAGGGAGTGCAGGGCCCAGTCCGCCGGAAGGGCGTCGGCGAGCGGCTTGTAGATCAGCGCGCTGCCTCCGCCGTAGGGGGCGCAGACCACGCTGCCGGCGACCTCCCGGCGCTCCGGGGTGAGCCGGTGCAGCAGCCGGAGCGGGCCGCGGTCCCCCTCGGGCGCGGTGACCAGCGCGGCGAGCCGACGGACCGTCGGGTGCTTGAAGAGGTCCATCACACCGACCGGGGTGGCCAGGTCGGGGAAGGCCCGGCGCATCCGCGCGACGAGCTGGGTGGCGAGGAGGGAGTGGCCCCCGAGCTCGAAGAAGTCGTCCAGCGCGCCGACCCGGGGGAGTTCGAGCAGGTCCGCCCAGAGGGCGGCGATCACCTGCTCGGTCTCGCCCTCGGGCTCGACCTGGGCGCCGGCCGCCGGACCGTCCGCGGGGGCGGGCAGCGCCTTCCGGTCGACCTTGCCGTGGGCGAGCAGCGGCAGCCGTTCCATGACGACGTAGCGGGCCGGGACCATGTAGTCCGGCAGCACCTCGCCCAGCGCGGCGCGGAGTTCGGCCGCGGTCGGCGGTTCGCCGCCGCCGGGACGCTCCAGGTGGGCGACGAGGTTCTGCCGGACGCCCTCGCCTCGGGTCGTGACCACCGCCTGGGTGATGCCGGGCAGGGCGGTGAGCGCGGCCTCGATCTCGCCGGGTTCGACGCGGTAGCCACGGACCTTGATCTGGTCGTCGGCGCGGCCCAGGTACTCCAGCGCCCCGTCGGCCCGCCAGCGCGCGAGGTCGCCGGTACGGTACATCCGCGGGCCACCGGACCCGGGCTCGCCCGCGCCGGACGCGTTCGGATCGGGTGCGTTCGGATCGGGTGCGTACGGATCGGGCAGGAACCGTTCGGCGGTCAGGTCCGGCCGTCCGAGGTAGCCGCGGGCCAGCCGGTCCCCGCCCACATACAGCTCTCCGGTCACTCCGGGCGGCACGGGGGCGCGGTTCTCGTCGAGGACATAGCAGCGCCCGCCGGCCAGTGGCGTTCCGATCGGGGTGCTGCCGGGTGCGCCCGGGGTCCGCGCGGTCACCTCGTGGACGGTGATGCCCACCGTCGCCTCGGTCGGACCGTAGTGGTTGAACACCGCGCACCGGCCGAGTGCGGCGATGCCCGCCGCCCAGGACGCGCCGCTGGCCTCGCCGCCGAGGACCAGCGTCCGGCGCGGCAGCAGTTCGTCGAGCGGCGCGTCGGCCGTCAGGGCGGCCAGGTGGGAGGGCGTCATCTTCAGGTGGTCGATGCCCGCCCGGGCGATCTCGCCGGCCAGTTCCACACCGGCGATCCGGCGCGGCAGCAGGTGCACCCGGCCGCCCGTCGTCAGGGCCAGGTAGAGCATGGTCATGCTGAAGTCGAAGGCCAGCGACTGGAGCAGCCCGTAGGACGCCCCGGGCTCGATCCGGAGCCGCTCGCGCGCCCCCGCCAGGTAGTTGAGGAACTGGCGGTGCWGCACCGCCACGCCCTTGGGCGTACCGGTGGAGCCCGAGGTGTAGATGACGTACGCCAGGTGGTCGGCGCCGGAGACCTCCGCCAGGGGCGACTCGTCCTCCCCGTCCGTCCCCCGGGCCCGGTCGGTCAGCAGGTCCACGGCGGGGTGGTCGCCGAACCGGGGCCGCAGCACGCTGTCGGTGACGAGGACCCTGGCCCCGGCGTCGGCGACCAGGTGGGCGAGCCGGGCGGGGGGCTGTTCGGGGTCGAGCGGCAGGTAGCCGCCGCCGGCCTTGAGCACGGCGATCAGGGCGACCGCCAGCTCGGGGGACTGCTCCAGGCAGACGGCCACCCGGTCGTCCGCGGCCACGCCCAGGGCCCGCAGGCGCCGGGCCATGGCGTTGGCCCGGCGGTCGAGCTCGCCGTAGGACAGTGTGCGGTCCCCGAAGACCAGCGCCGGCGCCCCGGGTGTCCGCGCGGCGGCCTCGGCCAGCGCCCCGGTGAGCGTGGCGGGGCCGCCGTCCGGGAGCGCGGGCCCGGCGGCCCAGGTCTCCAGTACGTTCGTGCGCTCCGCCGCGCCCAGCAGTGGCAGCCGGTCGACCCGCAGCGCGGGGTCGGCGACGCCCGCCGTGATCAGCAGCTCGAAGCGCTCGGCGAGCCGCTCGACGGTCCCGGCGTCGAAGAGGTCGGTGCGGTAGGTGAGCAGTCCGTACAGGCCGCCGTCCGCCTCCTCCCGCATGTAGAGGGCGAGATCGGCGTGGGTGGTGGTGGCCTCGTAGCCGAAGCCCCGGGAGTCCAGGCCCGCCGGGCCCGTCGGGGCGCCGGCCGCACGGTCGCCGTAGTTCTGGAAGGCGAAGGTGGTCTGGAAGACGGCGGCGCGGCTGACGTCGCGCTCCACCGCCAGGTCGCCGACCATCTGCTCGAACGGCACCTCCTGGTGCGCGTACGCGTCGAGCGTGGTCTCGCGGACCCGGCTGATCAACTGCCCGAACTCCAGTTCGGCGGAGAGTCGGGCGCGGATCGGCAGCATGTTGACGAACGCCCCGACGACGTTCTCGAGTTCACGGTGGAGGCGACCGGCGACGGCCGAGCCGACCGCGAAGTCGCGCTGCCCCGCGTGCCGGCCCAGCAGGGCCTGGAACCCGGCCATCAGGACCATGTACGTCGAGGCGCCGTACGCCCGCGCGACCTCGCCGATGCGGCGGGACAGCTCCGGGCTCCAGCGGAACTCGGTCGCGGCGCCGTCGAAGGTGAACAGCGGCGGGCGCGGCCGGTCGGAGGGCAGCTCCAGGGCCGGGACGCCGTCGAGCGCCGTACGCCAGTACGCCCGGGAGGAGGCGAGCGGACCGTTCTCCAGCCGGTCCCGCTGCCAGACCGCGTAGTCGCCGAACTGGACGTCGAGTAGCGGGAGTTCGCCCGGTGAGCCGTGGGCGTGGTGGGCGTACCGGGTGTCGAGCTCGCGGTGGAGGAGGTCGATGGACCAGCCGTCGCAGATGATGTGGTGCATCACCAGGGCGAGGACGTGGTCGTCCTCGGCGACCCGGACCACCAGGGCGCGCACCAGCGGGCCGGAGCCGAGGTCGAAGGGCTCCGCGATGAGGGCGCCGAGTGCGGCGGTCGCGCGCGCCTCCGGGTCGGGGTCGGTCGTGGCGTCCACGTGCCGGACCGTGAACGGCGCGGGCTCGGCGACCCGCACCTCGGCGGTACCGGCATCGGTGGTGGGAAAGCTCATCCGCAGGCTCTCGTGCCGGGCCACCAGATCGGTGAGCGCGGCGTCCAGCGCGGCCCGGTCGAGCGGGCCGCGGAGGCGGCGGGCCGGAGCCAGCGTGTAGGCGGTGGAACCGGGGGCGAACTGGTCCATGAACCAGAGGCGTTCCTGGCCGCTGGAGAGCGGCGGCGGGGTGTCCGCCGGGCGGGGGTCCACCACCC
>NZ_RDBH01000110.1:9856-20422 GCF_008042145.1 Streptomyces sp. adm13(2018) | reverse complement strand
CCTCCCGACCGGGCAGCCCAGGGAGGCGCCGGTTGGTCAGGGACCGTACCAGCGAGTAGCCCGTTCGGCACCGGTCGGGCGAGGGCTTTCCCGCGGGGCCGCCCGGCGTCGGGCCCTACAGACCGACGTCCCGCGCCCGCAGGGTCCGGGCCGAGCTCGCGGAGAGCTGCACCGCCGCCGGCCTCCCCGTCCCGCGTCTCGTCATCGAGCCGGGCCGGGCGGTCGCCGGGCCGGCCGGGGTCGCCGTCTACCGGGTCCTCGCGGTCAAGCGCACCCCCGGCGGGACCTTCGTCGCGGTGGACGGCGGGATGAGCGACAACCCGCGCCCCGCGCTGTACGGGGTGCGGTACGCGCCCCGCCTGGTCGGCCGGCGCTCGACGGCCGGGGACGAGAGCGTGACCGTCGTCGGACGCCACTGCGAGGCCGGCGACGTGCTGGCGGAGGACGTACGGCTGCCCGCCGACACCCACCCGGGCGACCTGCTCGCGGTACCGGTGGCCGGCGCGTACCACCTCTCGATGGCCTCCTCGTACAACCTCGTGGGCCGTCCTCCCGTGGTCGCCGTCCTCGACGGCCAAGCCCGCCTCCTGGTGCGCAGGGAGACGACGGAGGACCTGCGGGCGCGGGACGTCGGTCTGTAGGGCCCGACGCCGGGCGGCCCCGCGGGAAAGCCCTCGCCCGACCGGTGCCGAACGGGCTACTCGCTGGTACGGTCCCTGACCAACCGGCGCCTCCCTGGGCTGCCCGGTCGGGAGGGGTGAGCGGTGACGGTGGGACGCGTGGGGGCGGTCGGAGTGCTGCCCGAGGGGCTCTCCGAGGCGATACGGGGGACGGCCGAGGACATCGCGGCGGTGCTGCGCGCCGCCCCCGGCGGAGACGGCGCCGTGCCCCGGTCCGCCTGGACCCTGGGGGAGGCCGCCGCGCACCTGGCGCAGGCCAACGCGCTGATGGCCGACCTGGCCGCCGGGCACGAGCGCCCCTACGGCGACGGCACCCCCGGGAGCCTCGCCGCCGCCAACGAACGCGCGCTCGCCGGTTTCCCGGAGCGGGCGCCCGGCCCGCTCGCCGAGATGATCACCGACCGGGCCGAGGCCTTCCTCGCGGCCGTGGAGGAGCGCGACCCGGAGCAGCTCGTCGTCACCCCGCTCGGCGCCCTGCGCCCGGCGGTCCTCGGCTCGTACCTGCTGACGCACATGCTGGGGCACGGCTACGACCTGGCGCTCGCCTTCGGCCGCCCCCACATGCTGGACGCGCGCCGGGTGGGCCTCACCCTGCCGTTCATGATCGAGGCGATGCCCCGGGTGACCGACCCGGCCGCCGTCGCCGGGCTGACGGCCCGCTTCGCGGTGCGGCTGCGCGGTGGGCAGGCCTTCGGCGTCCTCGTGGCGGACGGCGCCGTCGAGGTCACCCACGAGCCTCCCGTCCGCCCGGACTGCACCATCCTCACGGAGCCGGTGACCTTCCTGCTCCTCGGTCTGGGCCGGGTCGATCCCTGGCCCGTCATCGCCCGGGGCAGGGCGCTCGGCTGGGGGCGCAGGCCGTGGCTCGCGCCCCGGTTCCCGCGCCTCTTCCGCGCGCCGTAGCGGGCGCGTCGGCGGCCGGCCCGCCCCGCGGCGTGCCGCTGGACCCGCGCCGATGGATCCTGGAGGTATCGGAAGGGGCCGTGCCCCGGTCATGCGGGGCCGGCTGCGCGAGGAGGCAGATCATGGCCCGCACCCTGGAATGGACGGTCGGCGTGGAGCTGGTCGAGGACGACGGCAGGACCGAGGCCGAGGCCAGGCTCCTGACCGGAGACTCGGCCCTCACGGGCCACGGCTCCGCCCGCTGCAACCCGTCGGACGTCGACGTGCCGGCGATCGGCGACGAGCTGGCCGCGAGCCGCGCGATGAAGGACCTGGCCGGGAAGATGATGCGCGAGGCCAACCGGGAGATGGAGGCGGCGGGCGCCGGCACGGTGCCCCGGCGCACCGGGCCCGGCTACGGCTGGCCGGAGGCGGTCTCCTGACCGCCCCGCCGCCCGCGTAACCGGCGACACGAAAGCCCGGCGGTCTGCCCGTCTGCCGCTGGGCGATACGGTCGCGCCCCGACCGCCGGACACCTGCCGCGCCGTCCCGCCGGGCACCTCCTACGGGGTGTCCGCCACCGTCAGATCGCCCTCCGCGGCCTCGTACGCCAGCCGGTCCTCGACCTCGACCACTCCGTCCACCGCCTCGCACAGCCGGACGAGGACGGGGCCGATCCCCGCGCGGTCCACGGTGCCGCTCAGGGTCACCCGGCCCTCGTCGACGTCGATGTGGACGGCCGACGGGGAGAGCCCCAGGATGCGGACGACCACGTCCTCGCGGATCTCCTCCTGGATGGAGCGGTCCCTGCGCAGGAAGAGCTGGAGCAGGTCGCTGCGGCTGAGCACCCCGATCAGGCACCCCTGCGCGTCGACGACCGGCAGTCGCTTCACCCGGTGCCGTTCCATGAGGCGGGCGGCCTCGACGGCCGTCCAGGAGGGCCGGGCCGTCACGACGGGGCTGGACATCATCGCCTCCGCGGTGCTGGGCCCGCCCTTCGCCGTGTGGCGCCGCAGCAGGTCGGCCTCGGAGACCACGCCCACAGGCCGGTTCTCGTCGTCGACCACCGGGACGGCGGTGATGCCGTACTCGTCGAGGAGCCGCGCGATCTCCTTGAACGACGTCCCCGGCTGCACCGCCACCGCGGTCGGCGTCATCAGGTCGGCGACACTGCGGTGCCTCATCGTCCGTTCCGTCCCTTCTGCGTTCCGGAGTCCATGATCTCCTACCGGAGGCCGGAGCGGGACGAGGGGGCCGACAAGGGCTGACAAGCGTTGTTCAGTACATGGCTGGGTAAAGGGCCGAGAACAGCCGAAGGCCGGCCGGACCCAGGACGGTCCGGCCGGCCCCCGCCCTCCCGCTCAGGCCCGGTGCACCGCCACCTCGTAGAGCGAGTAGCCCCACTTGGTCGCCCGCCGCTCGCCGTGGATCCGCACGTACCGGGCGGACGTCGACGGGAACTGAGCCGTGTCGTAGCCGCCGTCGCCGGCGTCCGTGGACCACACCGTCCGCCAGTCGGTGCCGTTCTCCGACACGTCGATCCGGTACTGGCGCGCGTACGCCCGCTCCCAGTCCAGGGTGACCCGGCCCACCCGGCGGACGGCCCCGAGGTCCACGCCGATCCACTGGTCGTCCGACCAGTCGCTCGCCCAGCGCGAGCCCGTGTCGCCGTCGAGCGCCCGGCCCGGCGCGTAACTGGTGAACGGGTTCCACTCCGAGGAACTCGCCGAACCGGCCGCGCCCCTGGCGAGGTTGACGCCCGGCTCGTGGTTCTCGGTCGCCTTCCACGTCGTCAGGTACGACTCCGCACCGCGCGACAGCTCGTCGACGACGCCCTGCCCGCCGCTGAGCCGGATCTGCTCGACCCAGTCCGGCACCAGCCCGTTGTGCGCCGCGCCGTCGGTGTTGAGGTCCCAGGTGCGGTCGCCCGTCACCTGGCGGTCGATCACCGAGCCGCCGTCGAAGCTGCGGAAGGGGTACTTCACCGCGTTCGGCGCCCCGTTCCCGACCGGGGCCGGCCAGCCGCCGACACCGTTCATGTCGGTGCCGTAGCCGAGGCCGACCTTGTACTTCGCCCGCAGTGCGGCCTTCTGGCCCGCCTCGCCGACGAAGCCCTCCGCGCCGTGCATGTACTGGGCGACGAAACCGCCCAGCTTGTACAGGCGCTCCGTCCAGTCCAGGTCCATCCAGCTGTGGCTGGACAGGACGCCCGGGTACTCCTCCGACGCGAGGATGTCGAGCGCCCGCCCGGCGGCCTTGACGCTCATGTGGTCGAGCTCCAGCATCATGCCGCGGTCGATCATGCCCCGCAGGGCGTGCTCACCGAGCCGGGTCAGCCCCCGGGTGTTGCACTTCGCATCGGAGGCGTACGAGGGCGTGGTGACGCCCGGCGGCAGCTTGGCCGCCATCACCGGCGCGGCCGCGAGCCCGATCGGGTTGTCGTGCTGCGGGCCCGCGCACTTCTCCGTGGCCCAGAAGGTGCCCGTCGACAGGAACTGGCCGATGTTGACCGCGGTGCCGATGGCGCCCGAGTCGAAGCGGACACCGCACAGCGCGTTGTCGAACTTGTGGCACAGGAACATGCTGCGGACCCCGAGCCCGTACAGCTCGTCGAGTCCGCGGTCGATGTCCTCCTTGCTGCACTGGGCGACGTCGAGGATCTGCTTGCAGCCGAACGGCTCCGAGGTCTCGACGCCCAGGACGACCGCGAGCTTGCCCTGCTCGACCACCGAGCGGGCCTGCGCGGCTGAGGTGACGATCCGGAACCAGCCCTTGCCGGGCCCGCCGTACATCCCGTCGACGTAGTCCTGGAGTTCGTACGTCTTCCGGGCCTGGAGACGGATGGACGTCATCTCGTCGCAGCTCCGGTCCCGGGGCAGGATCGAGCAGATCAGGCCGTTCGTCACCAGGTCGTTGACGAGCACCCGCTGGCCGCCGCGCCAGGCGCGCTCCACCCACGCGTAGTAGTTCTGCTGGTGCGTCAGGGAGTTGTGGGCGGGCCAGTCCTTGAAGGTGGGCCAGCCGACCGGGTCGTGGTGGCCGTCGGCCCCGCCGGTGATGTTCTCGAACAGCGCCCCCGAACCGTCGGGATAGTGCTCGGGACAGTCCTTCAGCGCCTCCGCCGCACCGGCCGGGGAGAAGGTCTGACCGCAGATGAGCCGGCCGCCGAACCCCTCGTTGGACATCAGGTGGTTGTGGGCGTCGACGAAGCCGCGCACCTTCCCCTGCGCGTCCGTCCCGGTGAACGGCGTGCCCGTGATGTTGATCTGCGAGTCGGCCGCGGGCCGGGACGTGGGCTCCCACCACCCGCCGCCCGCGGCTGCCGCGGGGACGGGTCCGGAGCCGAAGAGGACGGCGGCCAGGGCCAGGAACAGCGCGAGGAGGGCGGGCCGGGCGCCGTTCCGGCGCGAATTGGGTCGGGTCATGGTCAGCGATGCCTCCGGACGGTGGGGGAGTACCGGGCGCCCCGAGGATCGCGGTGCCGACGGACCGAGTCAATAGTCCGGGACAGATGACCTGTTGATGGTCATGGGACGTCCACGGGGTCGGCACGCCGACCCTCATCCCGCGATGAGCACCACGAGTTGATCCGCCGTCAGGTCGAGCAGGGTCGCCGCCGCCTTCTCGTCCCCGACGACCAGGTACTGGAGGGTGAGGCCGTCGATCGCCGCCGCCAGGTACCGGGCGATCGTCTCCACCGGCACGCCCGGCTCGATGTCCCGCATCGCGCGGACCTGTTCGACGAGCGCGCCTGCCGACGCCACGTACCGCTCGTACTGGGCCCGTGCCAGGTGCTCGAACCCCGGCTCCCGCAGGGCGAACTGGGTGAGGTCGTACGTCAGCATGTGCTCACCGGGACGGGCCGTGACGTGGTCCCAGTACGTCTGGAGCGCGCCCCGCACGGTCTCGCGCAGGGTGGCGCCCGGCTCGACCGCCGACATCACCAGCGCCACGTAGTCGCTGTTGATCGTCTCGATCGCCGCTTCGAGCAGGGCCTGCTTGGAGTCGAAGCAGTAGTGGAAGACGCTCAGCGACACCCCCGCCTCGGCGCAGATCGACCGGGTGGTGGTCCGCGCGACCCCGTCCCTGGTCATCGCCCTGATCGCCGCGTCGACCAGCTGCCTGCGTCGTTCGGCCGACGGCATCCGCCCCATGGTTCCTCCTCGCGTCCGGCGCCAGGGTAACCGCAGGCCGTGAAGCCGCCTACGGAACGTCCACGGCGCCGTCCACCGGCCACGCGCCCCGCTCCGCGAGCCGCAGGACCAGTGCCGCGATGTTCCAGGCGTCGTCCTCGCCCCGGTGGTGGCGCCCCTCCAGGGGCAGCCCGGCGACCTCCAGGGCCTGCGCCATGCCGGGGCGCTTGCGCAGGCCGTACGCCTCGGTGAACACCGCCTTGGCGTTGGTGTGGTGGCGCCCGAAAGGGTACGGGGTGCCGGAGACCCGGCACTGGTGGGCGAACTGCTTGCGGTCGTAGTCGCCCCAGCTCGCCCAGGGCCGCACTCCCGCCTCGTACGTGGTCGCGAGGAGCCGGCAGGCGGCGGCGAAGTCCAGACCGGTGTCGACCTCGGCCTGCGTGAGCCCGGTCAGTTCGGTGCAGAAGGCGCTGACCCGCGAGCGCACCGGCCGCACCAGGATCCGGTGCCGCGAGACCCGCTCGCCCGCGCCCGGATCGACCACGGTGAGCCCGATCTCGATGATCTCGCTGACGGCGCCGGGCGGCGGCTGCCCGTCCCAGCAGGTCGCCTCGACGTCCACGATGTTGACCAGTCCCCCGTGATCCATGGGCCGAGCCTATCGACATCCCCCCGCGAAGGGGGACGGCGCCCGGCAGGGGCGTTCCGCGCCACCGCCGCGCGCTCGGCCCGGGGTTCAGTCGCGCTCCGGGGTCAGGACCTCGCGCAGGGCCGCCACCGCGTGCGCCCGGTGCTCGTCCAGCCGGCGGATCGTGGCGTCCTCGTCGCCGTGCCGGAGCGCCGAGATGACGGCGCGGTGCTCGCGGACCGCCTGCTTCCGGTGCGGGGCGTCGGCGTAGTACAGGGAGCGGTAGGCGTCGGTGGAGTCCCAGAGGGTCGTGATCAGCCGGATCAGGCGGGGCATCTCCGAGGCCTCCACGAGGGTGAAGTGGAAGAGGCGGTTCGCCGCGGCCATCGCCGGCACGTCACCCTCCTCGGCCGCCCGCTCCACCTCGCGCTGGATCCGTTCGAGGGCGGCGACGATGCCGTCCGGCATCAGCCGCACCGCCCTGCGCACGGCCTCCGTCTCCAGGAGCTCGCGGATCCGGTAGATCTCCTCCAGGTCGGCCAGGGACAACTCCGCGACGAAGTAGCCCCGGTGGACGTGGTGGACGACCAGCCCCTCCGCCTCCAGGGCCTTCAGGGCCTCGCGGAGCGGCACCCGGCTCACCTCGTACCGGGCGGCGAGGGCGTCCTGGCGGATCTGCCCGCCGGGCCGCAGCTCCCCGCTGGTGATGGCGCGCCGCAGTTCCTCCAGGACGAACTGCTGGGCGGTCTGCGGCCGCCGCTTCTGCACCGCGCTGCTCATCGCCTGTGACCTTCCGATTCCTCGTACCGCACCGGATGATCTCCCCACCGGTGCCGACCATCTTCCTACGCCTTCCCGCCGACCGGTCCCGCGCGCGGGGTCACGGACGGTCCGGCGCGCGCCCCGCCGCGGCCCGTCCGAGCGGGGCGAGCACTCCCTCGGTGTGCTCGCCGAGGCGCGGGGGAGCGGCGCGGTACGCGGCCGGGGTCGCGCCGAACCGGACCGGATGGGCGACCTGGCCGGGACCGGCGGCGGACTCCGGTACCCGTGGCGCGAGCCCCAGCCGGTCGGCGAGGTCGAACGCGGCGGCGAGGTCGTTGATCGGACCGCACGGCACCCCCGCCGCGGTCAGCTCCTCGAACCAGCCGCCGGCGGTACGGGTCCCCAGCGGCCCGGCGAGCGCCGCCACCAGCGCGTCCCGGTGGGCGACCCGGGCCGTGTTGGTCGCGAAGCGCGGATCCTCGGCGAGCCCGGGCAGGCCGAGGCGCTCGCACAGCGCCCGGAACTGCCGGTCGTTGCCCACGGCCAGCACCAGCGGCCGGTCCCGCGCCTCGAACACCTCGTAGGGGGCGATGCTCGGGTGCCGGTTGCCCATGGCCCGTGGCACGACCCCGGCCCCGAGGTGGGCGGCGGCCTGGTTCGTGAGTGCCGACAGGAGGGAGGACAGCAGGGACACCTCGACCCGCTGCCCCTCGCCGGTGCGCTCGCGGTGGCGGAGGGCGGCGAGGACCCCCATGCCCGCGTGCAGTCCGGTGATGACGTCGACCAGGGCGACCCCGGCCTTCGTCCCCGGCCCGTCCGGCTCGCCCGTCACGCTCATGAGGCCGCCCATGGCCTGGACCAGCAGGTCGTAGCCGGGCAGCGCGGCGCCCTCCTCGGCGCCGAAGCCGGTCACCGAGCAGTAGACGAGCCCCGGGTTGGTCGCCCGCACGGTCTCGTGGCCGAGGCCCAGCCTCTCCATCGTGCCGGGGCGGAAGTTCTCCACCAGGACGTCCGCCCGGTCCACGATCGCGCGCGCCGTCGCCAGGTCGCCCGTGTCGGTGAGGTCGAGCGCGACCGAGCGCTTGTTGCGGTTCACCCCGAGGAAGTAGGTGGCCTCGCCGCCGGCGAACGGCGGCCCCCACGCGCGCGTGTCGTCCCCCGAGCCCGGCCGCTCGATCTTGATCACGTCCGCGCCCAGGTCGGCGAGGAGCATCGTCATGTACGGCCCCGCGAGGACCCGGCCGAAGTCGGCGACGACGATCCCGGACAGGGCGCCGGCCGGCGTCGGCCCCGGCGTGCCCGGCTGGTCTGCGCGCATCCCGTTCTCCCTCACTGGCGATCGGATCCGATCGGACCGTACGGCCGGGATATCGGATTTTCAATACTGGATCCAATATCCGGCAGCGGGCTACGCTTCGCCTCGCCGAGTTGCCACAGCCGCCAGGAGGCCGTCCGTGAAGTCGTCCCAGCCGCAGTCGTCGTCGCAGTCCAGCTCCGCCCCGGTCCACCCCTTCGACCTGCTCGCCGTCGACGGACTGCTGACCGACGAGGAGCGCGAGATCCGCCGCACCGTGCGCGCCGTCGCCGACCGCGACCTGCGCCCGCACGTCGCCGAGTGGTTCGAGAAGGGCAGGATCCCGGCCCGCGAGCTCGCCCGCACCCTCGGCGGCACCGGCGTGCTCGGCATGCACCTGGAGGGCTACGGCTGCGCCGGCACCAACGCCGTCGCGTACGGACTGGCCTGTCTGGAACTGGAGGCCGTCGACTCGGGCCTGCGCTCGCTGGTCTCCGTACAGGGCTCGCTCGCCATGTACGCGATCTGGAAGTACGGCTCCGAGGAGCAGAAGCAGCAGTGGCTGCCGAAGATGGCGGCGGGGGAGTACATCGGCTGCTTCGGCCTCACCGAGCCCGACGCCGGCTCCGACCCCGGTGCCATGCGGACCAACGCCAAGCGCGACGGTTCCGACTGGATCCTCAACGGCACCAAGATGTGGATCACCAACGGCGCGGTGGCCGACGTCGCGGTCGTCTGGGCCCGTACCGAGGACGGCGTACGCGGCTTCCTCGTCCCGGCCGGCACCCCCGGGTTCAGCGCCCCGGAGATCACGATGAAGCTGTCGCTGCGCGCCAGCGTCACCAGCGAACTGGTCATGGAGGACGTCCGCCTCCCGGCCGACGCCGTGCTGCCCGGGGCCCGGGGCCTCTCCGGCCCGCTCGGCTGCCTCAACGAGGCCCGCTTCGGCATCGTCTTCGGCGCCCTCGGCGCCGCCCGCGACTGCCTGGAGACGGCGATCTCGTACGCCCGCGACCGGATCGTCTTCGCCCGGTCCCTCGCCTCCTACCAGCTGACCCAGCAGAAGCTCGCGGACATGTCCGTCGAACTCGGCAAGGGCATGCTCCTCGCCCTCCACCTGGGGCGGCTCAAGGACGCGGGGACCCTCACCCCCGAGCAGGTCAGCGTGGGCAAGCTGAACAACGTGCGCGAGGCCATCGCGATCGCCCGCGAGTGCCGGACGATCCTCGGTGCCAACGGCATCACCCTGGAGTACCCGGTGCTGCGCCACGCCAACAACCTGGAGTCGGTGCTCACCTACGAGGGCACGAGCGAGGTCCACTCCCTGGTCATCGGCAAGGCGCTCACCGGCGAGCAGGCCTTCCGCTGAGCCGTCCGCAAAGGCGGCCCGATCGCGGCCCGATCGCGGCCCGGAGGTGGCCCGGCGGCGGTCTCAGCCGGCCGTCACCCGGTCGACGAAGGCGTCCAGGTTGCCCATGAGCCGGGCGACCTGCTCGTCCAGCGTCAGGGACTCCTCGTGGCGCCGGCCGCGCAGCTTCGGCTGCCGCCTGCCCCGCACGTACAGGGAGCAGGCGAGGTCGGCGCAGAGGTAGGTCCCGACCGTGTTCCCCTCGCGGCCGCGCGCGCCGGCGAGGGGTGCCACGAGCAGTGTGACGCCCGAGGACGCGTGCGAGGTCAGGCACACCTGGCACATGCTCGACTTCGTGGCGCTGGTCCGCCCGGCGGCGGGGACCCGCAGGCTCACCCCCACCGGCCCGTCCGCCCGGGGGACGACCAGATGGGCGCGGAGTGGCGCACCGGGGTCGACCCAGCCCAGGAAGTCCAGGTCCTGCCAGGGGAGTTCGCCGAAGTCGAGCGGCAGCTTGAGCCGGGCCGCCTCGCCCTTGGTGCAGTTCACGAAGGACGAGCGGATCTCTTTGTCGGTCAGTGGTTCCACTCGATGGACGGTACACGGACCCCGGTCGCCGGGCATCCGAATAAGCGGCGGCCGCCGCACGGAGGTCCCGGACCCGCCGCACGGAAGCCCCGGACCTGCCGTGCGGCGGGCCCGGGGCGGCCGCTCAGACCACCGGCGCGGCCCGCGGGCCGGGGGCGGGTGCCGGGGCGGAGTCCGCACCCGGGGCCGGCGGTGAGCCCGCCGTGCTGGACCCGGCCGAGGCGCTGGACCGGTCCGCCGAACTCTCGGTG
>NZ_RDBH01000110.1:0-9756 GCF_008042145.1 Streptomyces sp. adm13(2018) | reverse complement strand
CCCGTGGCCAGGCGGGTCGGGAGCGGTCCGAGAACGGGCTGCCCCCAGTGGGCGAGCCGCATGTTCGCGACGTCGCCCACGCGGTCCTCGCGGACGTCCTTGGCACTGAAGAAGAGGTCCCCGCCCACCTCGGGGAGGGTGGTGTTGAGCGTCAGGTGGCGCGTCAGCTCCTTGCCGTCCTGCCAGGGAGCGGGCTGCCCCGCCGCTCCCGACTTGTACACGGCCTGCCCGATCCACAGTTCCGTGTCCGTGTCCCGGACGACCTCGGCCCACCAGGGCGCGAGGACGGCGTAGTCGGCGACGGCCAGTCCGATGTGCCAGTACACCTGGGGCGCGATGTAGTCGAGCCAGCCCTGCCGGACCCAGCCCCGGGTGTCCGCGTGCAGGCCGTCGTAGGACTGGAAGGCGGCGGTGGCGGAGCCGCGCGCGTCCGTGCTCGCGTTGCGCCACACTCCGAAGGGGCTGATGCCGAAGAGCGCGTCGGGACGCACGGCGCGTACGGCGTCCCGCATCTCACGGACCATGAGGTCGACGTTGTGGCGGCGCCAGGCCGCCTTGTCGGTGTGGCCCGCGCCGTACGTACGGAACGTCTCGTCGTCGGGAAAGTCGGAACCCGCCACCGGGTACGGGTAGAAGTAGTCGTCGAAGTGGACGCCGTCGATGTCGTAGCGCCTGACGGCGTCGAGCATGGCCTCCTGGCAGAAGCGGCGTGCGGCCGGCACCCCGGGGTCGTAGTAGAGCTTGCCGCCGTAGGAGACGGTCCACTCCGGATGGGTGCGGGCCGGATGCCCGGGAACCAGCGCGGCGGGGTCGGGCTGCATCGAGACGCGGTACGGGTTGAACCAGGCGTGGAACGCGAGACCACGGGTGTGCGCTGTCTCGACCATGAAGGCCAACGGGTCGTATCCGGGTTCCTGTCCCTGCGTTCCGGTGAGCCACTGCGACCACGGCTCGTAGGGCGAGGGCCAGAAGGCGTCGGCGGTGGGGCGGATCTGGACGAACAGGGCGTTGAACCCCCACGCGAGGGCGTCGTCCGCCAGCCGCGTGAACTCCGCGCGCTGCGCGGCGGCGTCCAGGCCGGGGCGCGTGGGCCAGTCGATGTTGACCACCGACGCGATCCACATCCCTCGCATCTGCCGCTCGACGGGTTCGACGCGAGGGGTGGCGTCGGCGCGATCGACGGGATCTGCGCGATCGGCGGTGAGTTCGAGTCGATCGGCGGCGGGCGTCGCGGCGTGGGCCGTCTGGGAGGGGAGGGCGGTGGTGCAGCCGGCCGCCGCGATGGCGGCGAGGACCGTACGGCGACCGGGAGCGGACAGGGGCGGGGAACCGGCGGTGCGGTGCGGTGACATGGAGACCTCCGCGGGCGAGGTGGCGACAGGGGCGGGGAGGAACGCCGCCCTGTCCGGATGCGTGGTGCCGTCGGGACGGGCGTACGGCGTCCTCCCGAACCGGCTGGTCCGCGCGGTCGCCGTCGCCGGCCGGGCACTCCAGCCGGGCACTCACGAGGGCGGCGCGGCCCGGGGCGCGGTGGACGCGCCGCGGCCCATGCTCGCCCTCGTCGTCCCCCTGCGGCAACGACCCGATGTCCACCTGGTCACGGAGGGCCTGGACATCGTGTCGATCGTCCTCACGCCGATCGGCTGCCTACCGTGGTGCACCAGCCTGGCCGGCGGTCTCGCCGTCACGGCGACGGTCCCTTCGGGTCGCCGTCGTCCTCGGACCGCCGTACGCCCTCCGCGGACGGTCGTAGGGCCTCCGCGGGCGGCCGGGAGCCGCTGGTGGGAAGGACCGGGCCGCTACCATGTGGGCCCCGCCCCGGGCCCGGCATCCGGCCGGGTCGTACCGGAGCTACGAGAGAGCGGCAGGAAGACCGTGACAGGCGAGAACCGTGGGCGAAGCGACGACCCGACCGCGCCCCGGGCGGTGCTGCACCGCTGGTCGGAAGCCCGTCACTTCGACGACGCGGTCCTCGGCGGTACGGCGTGGTCGGACGGTGCCCTGCGCCTGGAGTCCGTCGAGGGCGACGAGACCTTCGTGGACCAGCACGGCCACGCCGCGCTCGAATGGCAGTACGCGACCTGCTCGACCGGCTGGCGCGAACTGCCGTTTCCGGCCGAGGAGCTGATCCCGTCGTGGACGGCGCTCACACCCGCCGGAACGCGGCTGATGGTCAGGCTGCGCGTACGCGACGAGGACGGGAACGTCTCTCCCTGGTACGTCATGGCGCACTGGGCCTCGGGCGACGAGGTGGTGCACCGCACCACCGTGCCCGGGCAGACGGGCCCCTTCGGAGCGGTGGACGTCGACGTGTTCGTGGCGGCCCCCGGCCGGCCCGTCCTCGCCTATGACCTGGAGGTCCGGCTCGCGCGGACCCAGGACGCCCCGGAGGGGCCCGCCGTGCGGGCCTTCCACGTCGCCGCCTCGTCGACGCCCCCCGACCACCGACAGCCGGTGAGCGGTCCCGCCGGGGCGTGGGGCACGGTCCTCGACGTGCCGCGGCGCTCCCAGGAGCTGCACACCGGCCACAGTCCGCAGTGGGACGGCGGCGGGGAGGCGTGGTCGGCGCCGACCTGCACCTCGATGCTCGTCGAGTACTTCGGGCACGGCCCGGCCGACGGGGAGATGACGTGGATCGACCCGGCGGACACCGCGCCCCAGGTCGACTTCACCGCCCGGGCGGTCTACGACTACGCCTACAAGGGGTGCGGCAACTGGGCCTTCAACGCCGCCCATCCCGCGCGCTACGGGCTCGACGGCATGGTCACGCGACTGCGTTCGCTGAGCGAGCTCGAACGCTTCATCAGCGCGGGCATCCCGATCGCCACGGCCCAGAGCTTCCGTATCGGCGAACTCGCGGGCGCGGGTTTCTCGCCGGCCGGAAGCATCAAGATCGTCTGCGGGTTCACGACGGAGGGGGATGTGGTGGTCAACGACCCGCTGTCGGCCACCGACGAGGAGGTGCGCAGGATCTACCCGCGCGGCGAGTTCGAACGCGTCTGGCTGTCGGAGTCCGGCGGTGGCGGCGTGGTCTACCTGGTGCACCCGCCCGAGCTTCCGCTGCCCGCCAACGTGCCCGGTCTCGAACCCAACTGGTAGTCCTGGCAGAGCGTTTCGCTGTGTCTCCGCGCCCAGCCGGAACGGCCGCGGCGCGCACCGTCTCGATGGCCGAGCCGTCCGAGGCGGCTTCCGACGCCGAACCGCGGAGCGCTTCGAGCACCGGCGTACGAGGCGCGGGGCCGATATCGCCGGAGGTGCCGATTCCATCCCTGCGGCTCCCCTCGTCGTGCGGTCGCGTCAGGAGGCCGGGTCGAACCCGCTCGGGGCCTCGGTCTCACTCCGCTCGTAGTTGGCCAGAGCCAGTCCGAGACCGAAGAACGTCGGCGCCCACTCTCCGACGAATATCCCCCACCGGTCCGCACGTTCGATGTCCTCGCGCCTGCTGGAGGCCGACCAGGACACGAAGGACAGCGCGATGGATCCCAGGGCGGCGGCATAGGCGTGCTCGCTGCGCAGTCCGATCTCATGAAGCTTCTTGACGATCATCGGTCGTCCTCCCGTAAAGAATGGGTCGCCCCTAGTTCGGCCTGCCCGGAACGGATGGATGCGGTTGGGGAGGATTTGTCCCTGCCTGTCGCTACGAGCGTCGGCGGACGGACGACCTGACGGCGGGCGCGCAGACGGGACGATGCGCGGCGTGATCAGCTGGATGCGCCACACCCCGCGCTGGACGGTCGCAGCGGTCTGCGGCATCGCTGCCGGGACTGACCGTCTTCGCCGCGATCGTCCTGGGGACGGCACCGTTCATCCGACGGCACCATGACCGACGGCGCGTCGGCGCGGGAGACGAGCCCTGCCCATGAGCGCGCGCCGGGCGTCAGCCTCACCCGGCCGTCCCCTCCTGGCCCGCCGACATCCGTTCCTGATACGGACCGGCGCTGTTCTACGATCATGGTTCTGGCGTCACGCGGCGCTGTACGAGTACGGGACGGACTGGGGGACGGAATGGCGATCGACAGGCCTGGCCGACCGGAGAACCTGCCCGCGGCCGAAGTGCTGTGGGCGCGCTGGGCCCTGGCCGCCGTGCTGGAGGCCACCGCGATGGCCGAGGCCCAGGGCGTGCGCCGCGTGGGCACCTGGATCGACGACCGGGGTCTGCACCTCGACGACCGCGGCTGCACCTGGTGGACGTTCCAGCACCTGGGAGCAGGCCGCTACCTGCTCTACGGCGAGGACGAGTCGAGTGCCGTGAAGTGGCACGAACCCTCGATCGACATGCTGGCGCAGGCGCCGGACTGGCTGCCGTACGAGCACCTGCGCGGGCTGCTGGAGGGCTGGGAGCTGGGCTGTGTGTACTGGTACGAGGACGGCGCCTGGGCGCGAGCACCCTACCCGGGCGACCTGGACGACGACGGCCTCGACTGCGGCATGAGCCGTTTCGCGGTGCGCGAGGAACTGCTGCGCGACCTGATCGCCTCGGAGCGCGGCCTCCCCCGCGACCGGGCGGACGGTCTGGTGGCCGCGGCGGAGGCGCGGAGCCTGACGGCCGTCGAGATCGGCGAGGTGCTGGACGCGGCCGCCGCCGCGGACGAGTACGTGGCGGCGGACCGGGAGGCGATGCTGCGGTCCCTGGAGCTCGCGGCCCTGACGGCCCCCGGTCCCGTCGTTCCGGCCGCGTCGAACGAGCCTGGCTGAGGCCCGGGGGATGGATTCGGCCGCGGTGCATCCATAGGCGGGCGTCAGGGGAAGAGTCGTCGGAAGCACCGCACCGGCTGTCCGCGACCGCCGGTGCTCGGAGGCGGTGGCTCGGGCGACGCGAACGTATGGGAGCTCTCGGCCATGGAACCGGATGTGACACTGCACGCGTATCTGAGCTTCGACGACGCACCCGCGGGGATGCGGTGGCTGGAACGCCTGGGCTTCGAGACCGTCGCGCGGCAGGCCGACGACAACGGCCGGATCATCCATGCCGAGCTGCGCCTCGGGCAGGCGGTCGTGCTGCTCGCGACCTCGCAGGCCGCCTACGACGTTCCCGCGCTCAAGGGTGACTCCACCGGTGGTGGGGTCTATCTCGCCGCACAGAACGTGGACGACCTCTACAACCGGGCCGTACAGGCAGGGGGACGCTCCGTCCTCGCCCCCGAGGACACCGCGTGGGGCAGCAGGCGGGCCCGCGTGCTCGATCCGGAGGGCCACGAGTGGAGCTTCGGCTCCTACGCGCCGGGGCGGCGAGGGAACGACGAGGAGTGACCCGACCTGAGGCGCGCGCCCGGGAGCACACGTACCGGCCGAACGGACCTCCAGGGCAGCTCCGCGAGAACGGTTCGCACGCCCTCGCGGAGCACGGCGTCGGTAGCTTCGGCCACTTCGGCCACTTCGGCTACTTCGGCGTGATGCCGATCCGCAGACCGATCAGAGTCTGCGCGTCGGCCCCGGTGTCGGACCACGCCGTGAATCCCCGGGGCTTGGTCAGGGTGACGGTGAAGCCGGGCCGCGTCTCGTAGGTCGTCGCCGTGGCCCGGTGCTGGACGCGCGCGGCGAGTTCACGGGCGGTGGTCCGGAAGGCGTAGGGCCGGCCGTCGGGGTTAGCCGCCGAGTAGAACGCGTCGGTGTTCTCCGGTACGGGGGTGGTGTCGCGGGGAACCAGCCGCTTCTTGTCGGGCGCCGGGCGTGCGGACCAGGTGCGGGCGAGGTAGCGGTCGCCGTGGGTGAGGTAGGAGTAGCGGGCGTCGTCCAGGGACCAGCCTGCCGTGGTGGTGCGGGCGTGCGCCCGGCGCAGGTCGAGGACGGCGACGCCGTTGGGGCCGAGGACGGACAGTCGCTCGCGGGTGGTGCCGGGGTCGTCGACGACGAGGGCGGTGTTCTCCTCCAGCGCGTAGACGCGGTCGTGGTGGGTGTCGGCGGCGAGGCGAAGCGCACGTCCTTCTCGGCCGTACGCGCCGGTGTGGGTGTCGATGAGGCCGGAGCGCAGGAAGCCGAAGCCTCCTCGGGGGAGGTACCCGAGGCGGGTCGCGTCGTCGAAGTAGCCGGGGCTGCTGCCGTCGCGAAGTCCTTCGTAGGACTCTCCGCCGGTGACCATGTCGGGTCCGGAGACGATCTGGGCACCGGCGGACGAACCGGCGACGACCGCTCCCCGGGCGAGCTTGGCGCGAATGGCGGCGAGGACTCTGGAGTCCTTGTGCCGGTCGCCGTTGAGGAGCGTGGTGACGTAGCGGTACTGGTCGCCGCCGCCGAAGAAGAAGCCCGTCATGGCGTTGACCTGGGCGACCACGCTGTCCGCGTCCGCGTTCTCGAGGTGGTCGAGGTCGATGGGGATCCACTGCGCGTCGGCGGCTCCGTGCCTCTTGAACAGGTTCGCGTAGGAGGCGCCGTTGCAGGCGGAGTTGCTGCAGCGGTCCGGATCCCCGGCGTCGGGGTCCTGGCTCTCGGGCACCGAGGCTGCGGTGATGACGCCGATACGGGCCTGGGAGCCGCCGGCGCGCTTGATGATCTCGCCGTACACCTCGCTGTTGTCGTCCTTGAGCCCGCCGCCCACGAGGACGAGGGATCCGGCGTGACGGGAGGCTGCGGGGCTGGCCTGTGCCGGGGGCGTGGCGGTGAGCAGGGCGAGAACGAGGGCGGTGCTGCCGGCAAGGACGACGCGGCGGGCGGAACCGGAGTGTGCGCGCATGGTGCCTCCGTGGGCGGTGTGGGTGGGGTGGCCAGGGCTGCGTGGCGTACGCGGTCAGGCCTGGTGGTGTCTGCGCAGGGCGGCGGGAGAGCGGCCCGGGGGTGGTGAGGTGAGGCGCGGCCGACGACGGCGGTGCCCCTCGGCGTACGCGCTCAGTCGTGGTCGGCGGTGCCGAGCGAGGCGATCAGCCCGGCCAGCATCGCGACGCGCTGCGGGACGCTGGAGGTGTCCAGCCATTCGCCGGGCGTGTGGTCGGCGCCTCCGACCGGTCCGAGCCCGTCGAGGGTGGGCACTCCCGCGCCGGCGATGAGGTTGGCGTCGCCGACTCCCCCGGTGGCCGCCGCGCCCAGGCGTACGCCGTAGTCGGCGGCTGCCCTGCGCGCCGCTTCGAACATGCGCCGTGAGGCGGGGGTGTCCTCCATCGGCGGGCAGAGGTCGATCTGCTCGACCGTGATCGCGGTGCCGGGCACGGCGGGGTGGGCCGCGGCGTGGTGGATGGCCTGGGTGGCGCGCCTCATGTCGGCCGTGGTGGCGGCGCGCACCTCGATCCGCAGTTCGGCTTCGGGGCACACGATGTTGGGGCGGGTGCCCGCCCGGACGACGCCCACGTTGAGGGTGACGTCGTCCCAGTGTCCGTTCAGGCCTTGCAGTTCGACGGTGAGATGGGCGGCGGCGAGGGCCGCGTTGGCTCCGCGTTCGGGCTCGATGCCGGCGTGCGCGGCGCGGCCGGTGACGGTCAGGCGGAAGTCGGCGACGCCCTTGCGGGCGACGACGAGGTCGCCGTTCTCGCGGGCGCATTCGAGGCCGAGGCCGTAGTGCATGCCGCGTGCGGTCTGCTCGATGAGCGGCCTGCTGATCTGGGAGCCGATCTCCTCGTCGGGCGTGGCGAGGAACACCAGTTCTGCGAAGTCCTGGACGGAGGCCTCCTGGAGGATCTCCAGTGCGGTGAGTCCGGCCAGGAGCCCGCCCTTGTCGTCGCTGACGCCGGGGCCGTGGGCGATCGCGCCGTCCAGGTGGAACGGCCGCTCGGCCGCGGTGCCGTCGTCGAACACGGTGTCCATGTGGGCGGCGAGGAGGATCCTGCGCCCGTTCCCGGCGAGATCGAGACGGCCGCGCTTGCGCCCGATGATCGCGTCCCCGGCCCGGTAGCGGTGGTCGGCCGGGAAGCGGACGCGCTCGACGTCGAACCCGAGCTGGATAAGCCGTTCCTGGACCCAGTCGGCGACCTCGTTGACACCGTCCGGGCTGTAGGAGCCGGAGTCGATGGAGACGAGTTCCCGCAGATCGGTCAGGTACCGGTTCCGGTGTGCGTGGGCCAGGGTCAGCAGCTTCGCGCCGAGCCGCTCACGAGGGGGCGCGCTCACAGGACCTTGGACAGGAAGGCGCGGGTGCGTTCCTGCTCCGGGTCGACGAGTACGTGTCCCGGGTCGCCCGCCTCGACGACGACTCCCTGGTCCATGAAGACGGCGGTGTCGCCGACCTCGCGGGCGAAGCCGATCTCGTGGGTGACGACGACCATGGTCATGCCGTCGGCGGCGAGGTCACGCATGACGTCCAGGACGTCGCCGACGAGTTCGGGGTCGAGGGCGGAGGTGGGCTCGTCGAACAGCATGAGCTTGGGCCGCATCGCCAGGGCTCGGGCGATGGCCACACGCTGCTGCTGACCGCCGGACAGCTGTGCGGGGTAGTGCCCCGCGCGGTCGCCGAGGCCGACCCGCTCGAGGAGTTGCCGTGCCCGTTCGCGGGCTTCGGCCCTGGGCACCCGGCCCACCCTGATCGGGGCCTCGACGACGTTCTCGGCGGCCGTCATGTGAGGGAAGAGGTTGAAGCGCTGGAAGACCATGCCGATGTCGCGGCGCCGTTCGGCCACTTCCCGCTCGCGGAGCTCGTGCAGCTTGTTCCCGTGCTGCCGGTAGCCGACGAGTTCTCCGTCGACGGTGAGTCTGCCGCCGTCGACCTTCTCCAGGTGGTTGATGCACCGCAGGAAGGTGGACTTCCCGGAGCCGGACGGACCGAGGAGGCAGCACACCTGCCCGCGTTCGACGGTGAGGTCGATCCCCTGGAGCACCTCCAGCTTCCCGAAGTGTTTGCGCACGCCTTCGGCGCGCACCATGGGGGCGTTCATCGGCTCGTCTCCTTGCTGTTCCCGCCGATCAGGTTGTTGCTCCCGCCGATCGGCTTGTCGTTCCCGCCGATGAGCCTGTTGTTGCCGCCGATCAGCCCCGCCGCTCCGCCCAGCATCCGCCGGAGCGGGGAGACGCGGCCGGCCTGGGCGGTGCCGCGGCCGTACCGGCGTTCCAGCCATGCCTGGGGGATGCCGAGCAGGGTGACGAGCGCGAGGTACCAGAGGCTGGCGACCACCAGCATCGGGATGACCTGGTAGTTCTGCGCGTACACGTCCTGGATGTTCGACATGAGGTCGTGGGCCGAGATGACCGAGACCAGTGCGGTCATCTTGAGCATGTTGATGGTCTCGTTGCCCATCGGCGGGATGATGACGCGCATGGCCTGGGGCAGGACGATCCGTCGCATGGTGAGCGCGGGCCGCATGCCCAGGGAGTGTGCGGCTTCGGCCTGGCCGGGGTCGACGGACTGGATGCCGGCCCGGACGATCTCGGAGGCGTAGGCGGCCTCGTTCAGGCCGAGTGCGAGCAGGGCGGCGACGGCGGGGGTGAGGAGGGAGTTCGTCTCGGCCTGGAAGAAGGTGATGCCGGTGAACGGGACGCCGATCTTCACGTACTGGTAGAGCGCCGCCGCGTAGCCCCAGAAGATGATCTGGACGAGGAGCGGTGTGCCGCGGAAGACCCAGACGAAGGCGTTGGCAAGACCGTAGAGCACGGGGCTGGTGGAGAGCCTCATGACCGCGATGAGGGTGCCGAGGCCGAGGCCGAGTGCCATGGCGGCGGCCGTGAGCCAGAGCGTCGTCGCGAGGCCGTCGAAGATCAAGTCGGCGAAGAGGTAGGTGCCGACGACGTCCCAGTGCAGGTTGTCGTTCTTCGCCAGGGAGCCGATCAGTCCGACGAGGGCCAGGATCGAGGCGGTGGCGGCGATCCAGCGCCCGTAGTTGCGGACGGGGACCACTGCGA
>NZ_RDBH01000011.1:9403-13679 GCF_008042145.1 Streptomyces sp. adm13(2018) | reverse complement strand
GGACATGGTCGACAAGGCCGCCCCCTCCGGCAGCGGTCCGACCCCCAGTTCCGCGGCGGCCTTGTCGACCATGTCCCGGGCGTGCCGGAGTCCGATGCGGTCCAACGTCGTACGGAGCGAAGCCAGTTCGGCGGAGGTGTGTGCGGCGTCGCGTCCGAGGCGGGCTTCGGCCTTGACCAGTCCCAGCCGCGACAGGGCCGTCCCGCGCGGCTCCTCCATCTCTCGGAACTCCTCCAGAGCCCGGGCGTACAGCTCGCGGGCCTCCGCGTAACGGCCCGCCCGGTACAGCACGTTGCCCCGCATCTTGTGGTTGTAGGCGAGGGCGCCGGCGAGGCGTACCTCCCGGCAGGCCTCCTCGGCCCGCGTCAGGAGGGACAGGGCCCGCTCCACGTCCCCGTCGCGCACGGACACCACGTCGGCGATGCCCCGCAGTGCCCAGGCCCAGCCGCGTCGGTCCTCGGCGCGGGACGCCGTGTCGGCGGCCTCCTCGAAGAGGGCCAGGGCCCGGTCGTAGGAGCCGGTGTTGCGGTGCATCTGCGCGATGCCCTCCAGCGCCCAGACGGTGTGCCGGGCCTCGCCCCGGCGGCGCGCCTCGGCGAGCAGCTGCTCGTGCAGCCGCCCGACCGCCTCGTAGTCGCCCTGGATGCGGCCGGTCTCGGCGAGTCCCGCCAGCGAGTAGCCCCGCACGACGACGTCCCCGCCCCGCTCGCCGGCCTCGGCCGCGAGCCCGAGCAGCCGGTACGCGAGCCTGAGCGCGCCGCGCTGGCGGGCCAGCGTTCCGCCGCTCCAGAGGGCCCAGGCCATGGCTCCCTCGTGGCCCGCGGAGCGCGCCGCCCGGTAGCTCGCCTTCCACGCCCGGTCGGCCTCCTCGACGCGTCCGAGCCGGCGGCACGCCTCGGCCACGGCCAGTCCGCAGCGCGCCGCCTCCCGCGCGTCGCCGGCCTCCTCCGCCGCCCGGAGTTCCCGTACTCCCCGGTCGAGCACCTCCGGCAGTGAGGCGTTGACCGAGAGCGATCCCAGCGCCCCTTGGTACTCCGGCGCCGACGCCCTCGCCGGCCTCTCCGTCACCTGACCTGCCATCAGAAACCTCCTCGGGTCGGCTCGACGATCAAGCCGACGCGAGGATCAAGACGGTGTCACCGCGGCGGGGTTCCGCATCACCGGCAATCTCCGCCTTCCTACGGGCGGCCGGGTCATCCTCAAGTACGACGCGGAGCCCGGAAGTCCACAGCGAGAGGGACGCGGGTGCGGTGCGCGACGTGCGGTTCGGGRAGGCGGGGGGCGGCCGGGCGCGCGGGGCGCCTCGGCCGCCCGGTGCGTCAGCCGGCCGGGCACTCCTTCCACGCCAGGTGGTAGACGGTGCTGATGTCGCCGTCCGTGGAGTCCATCGTCATGTAGCTGGTGGAGCCCGCAGTGGACGTACCGGCGCTCACCCGGAGTTCGGTGTTGATGTTGAAGTTGCGCTGCACGCCGCAGGGCGCCCAGACGAGTTGAGCCCAGTCGGTGTCGTCGGTCGCCTGCCAGTTGTCCTCGTACGGGCCCCGGAAGGTGTGGGTGCGGAAGGCCGTGTTGGGCGAGCCCTGGAAGTAGTACGAGGCCTTCTCCGTACTACTGGCCCCGCGTTGGAGCGAGGCGTAGCCCCGGTAGTCGGCGCTGGCGATGGCGTACGTGAATCCCTGCGGGACGTGGACCAGGAGGTTCAGCTGGCAGTTGCGGCGGGCCGCGGTCGGGGAGGAACCGCCGCCCACCTGCGCGAGGTACTCGCTGTAGGTGACGGTGAAGGCGGTGTTGTCCTCGGAGACGGCGATCGCGGCGGTGCCCAGGGGGCAGCCGGACCCGTTGACCGTGGCGATGTCGATGACGATCCGGTCCGGCGGCGGGTCGACGATCGACGAGGGGCCGGCCTCTGCGGGCAGGACCGAGGCGAACAGGGCGACGGCCGCCCCGGTCACGAGCAGGGGAAATCTCATGCTTCTCCCATCCGGTGCTTCGTTGCCCGAGGAACGCCGACGCACGACTGCGTCCGCGCCACGGGCCGGGCTGCGGCGCCCCTCGTGGAGCCGCCGCGGTGAGATCTGGCGCGAGGAATCGAAAGGGCCGGGACGCACAGAGGGGTAGTCCAACGGACAACGGTTGAACTATCATGCGTATGAACTCTGTCCGGCGACCCCGCCGGTCCGAGCGGGGATGGTCGAATGCTAGGTGCCCCCACCCGCCGTGACAGCGCGGAGCCCGGCCAATAACCGCCAAGCGAAACGCACATCTTTGGCGCGGAACGCCACTAGGCACTGGTCGAAGGGCGCGGCCCGGTCGTGTGAGCGATGGGTCGACGGGTCCGCACGCAGAGGCAGTTGCCCGACAGCTCACACACGGACGCGCACCGCCGGCGGCGCGGAGTTGTTCAGTCGGAACGGCGAAGGTTCTTCCGGACGCGCGAGGGGCGCGGCACGGCGCAGACCTTGCAGACGACATCGCGAGCGTCGTTGTTGGTGTCGCAGTCGGGGCACTTCCAGACGGCCATGGAGGTCACCGGACCGCCCGGTCAGGCCAGGACGGCAGGAACGGGCGCCTGGTGCGCAGGGGGTCGACGTGTACGCGGTGGTCGAGCACGGACACCTCGGTGCGGAGCTGTGGGGCGATGGCAACGGACCTCTTCCCGACTTGGGGACCGATCACACTGCGAAAACCGGACCGTCTCACCTGCGAGAGGACGGGCTCATCCCCATGGACCGAGGAGCTCGCGGCAGTACGACGGTCAACCTCGGCGTGCCATGCCTGGCCCCAGCTGGACGAGCCCAGGCGGAGGGGACGGCTTCGCTGGTACAACCGGAGTTCTGCCGGTTCGGCCCGATGCAGGATCACTTCCTGGGACGGTCCACCAACGCGATGGGGCCGAAGACACCCGTTCTCGGCTGTGAATGCGGCGAGTGGGGATGCCGGCCCCTCATGGCCCGCATCACGCTTTGCACGCCCTGAGCGCGGTGATCGACTCCGCCGTCGACGACCGGCGGACATGAGCGTCACCAGCGCTGCCTGCTGGGCCAAGGGAAGGGGAGACGGTTCATGGCCGGCCTCCGCGGCCCGGTCCTCCAGATCGCCCCCCCCCCGAGGTCAGTTCGGCTGCTGTTCCGGGCTGCTCGCGAGGTGGGGGAAGCGGAACTCCGTGCGTCGGTGGGCCGTGTCTCCGGGGCGGAGTACCGCGCTGGGGTACTCGGGGCGGTTGGGTGCGTCCGGGAAGTGCTGGGTCTCCAGGCAGACCGCGCCGTGACGCTCGTGGCTGCGTCCGGTTCCGTCCGTCAAGGAGCCGTCCAGGTGGTTCGCCGTGTAGACCTGCACGCCCGGCGCCGTCGTCCACACCTCCATGACACGTGTACCCCCCGGCGCCGCCAGCCGTGCGGCGTACCGCAGCGGTCCCGGCTCCCGCCCCGCCAGCGCCCAGCAGTGGTCGAAGCCGCCCGCCCGGGCGACCTGCCCGTCGGTCGACCGGACGCAGTCCCCGAGCAGCCGGGGAGCCCTGAGGTCGAACGGGGTGCCCGCCACCGCGCGCAGGGGGCCGAGGGGAATGCCGCCCTCGTCGACCGGCAGGTAGGCCTCGGCGTCGACCTGGAGCGTGTGGTCCAGGACGTCGCCGGCTCCCGCCAGGTTGAAGTAGGCGTGGTTGGTCAGACTCACGACGGTCGGGCGGTCGGTGGTGGCCGTGCAGTCGACGGACAGCGTGCCCGCCGCGTCCAGGGAGTACGTGACGGTCACGTCGAGAGCCCCCGGGAACCCCATGTCCCCGTCGGGGCTGTGCAGCGACAGCCGGAGTCCGGCCGTGTCTCCGTCGTCCGTCAGCGGCTGCGCCTCCCACACCCTTCCGTCGAAGCCCTCGGGACCGCCGTGCAGGGCGTGCCCCCGGTCGTTGAGCGGCACCTGGTACGTAGCGCCGTCGAGGGTGAAGCGGCCGTACGCGATGCGGTTGGCGTACCGGCCCACCAGCGCACCGAGGTACGGGCCCTTCTCCGCGTACTGGTCCACAGAGGTGAGCGACAGCACCACGTTGTCCGTTCCGCCCCCGGTGCCGGGGACCCCGAGGGCGTGCAGGACACCCCCGTACGTGAGCACCTCGGCGTACACGCCGGAGGGGGACTCCAGCCGCCAGAGGTCGACGTCCTCCCCGCTCGGGGCGGTGCCGAACGGCCGGTGTCGGACGGTGGGTCGGAGCATGGCGAGTCCTTGGGGCAAGGGTGGAGGAGAAGAGATGGGAGGGCGTGAGTGGGGGGCTTGGGTGTTGGGG
>NZ_RDBH01000011.1:0-9303 GCF_008042145.1 Streptomyces sp. adm13(2018) | reverse complement strand
GCTCGGTCCGGACATCGTCGACGGTCTCGCGCGCAACGGCTGGGACGCGGTGCGCCGGACGACGCTCCCCGACCCTGGCCCCGACCCGTCCCGTCGCCTCCTCGTCCTCGGCGGCCCCGACGGCCACCTCGACCCCGACGAGTTCACCCTGGTCACCCTGCTCCGACTCCGCGCCGCCGAACGCGAGTCGGGCCTGCGGAGCCCGACGGTCGCCGAACTGACCGACGCCCGCCACCAGCCCCTCGCCCCGGCCGGCCCGCAGACGGACCTCGTGGTCGGAGGGCGGCTCGTCGGCCTCCTGATGGCCCAGGTCTCGCAGACGGTGGAACTCGCGGGGGCCTTCGACGAGCTCTTCTCCCCGGTGGGCAACGCGGTCCGGCTCCGGCCCGCCACCGACTTCGTCCCGGCCGGTACGGAGGCTTCCTTCGCCGCGCTCGTCGAGGCGGCCGGTCTCCACGGGGCCACGGCCCTCGGGTACCGCCCCGGTGACTCCCGGATCCCGCTCCTCAACCCACCGAAGACGGCCGTACGGTGCTGGTCGCACGAGGACGTCCTGATCGTCGTCACCACGGCCGCGGCCCTCCGGCCCGACGAGGGGCAGGCCCGGCCGGACAGCGAGACGTCGCCCGCTCGTTGAGACGGCGGACTCCCGACTCCCGGCCGTCACAAGGCGATCGCATGTGATCGGATGTGAACATGCGTAATCGGACCTTGTATCTGTTCAGCTCCGCCGCCCCGCCCGTCTTCGACATCGCCCATGCCATCGAGGACGCGCAGGCCGACGGTTGGGACGTCTGCCTCGGTCTCACCCCCACCGCCGCCCGCTGGCTCGGCGACTCCCTCGACGGCCTCGCCGTCCTGACCGGCCATCCCGTCCGCTGGGACTACGAGTTGCCCGGCCGGCCCGACCCGTGGCCGAAGGCGGACGCCGTCCTCCTCGCACCGGCCACCTTCCACACGATCAACCAGTGGGCGCTCGGACTCACGGGCACGTTCGTCGTCGGCGTCCTGGCCGAGAGCCTGGGGCGGCGGATCCCCCTCGTGGCCATGCCGTGCGCCAACTCCGACTACGTACAGCACCCCGCCTTCGAGCGGTCGGTGGAGACCCTCCGCGCGGCCGGAGCGACCGTCCTCTACGGGGAGGGCGGGTTCCTGCCGAACCAGCCGGGGACCCCCGTGGTCTTCCCCTGGGACACGGCGCTCCGCGTCGTCACCGCCGAGGCCCACGATCCGGACCGGGGCGACCGGGCCAGATGACGGCCGATCCGGCAGGGGACGCCGGGGCGTTAGCGTGTACGGCTATGGCTGACATCTTCGAACTCATGCTCACGCTGGATCTGCGCGACGCGTTGTCCGAGGACGAGCTCGCCGAGCTGCGGTGGCACCTCGGACTCGGCCCCCGGCCGGGGAACCTCGGCATCGTGACCGCGTTCCCGTGCGTCCACGTCGACGACGACGGCGTACCGGTCGTCGAGGACGATCCCCAGCCTCTGCTCGGTCGTCGCGGCGAGGGGTACAAGGTGCGGGGCACGCTCGTCTCCGGCCTCCTGCGCCGGGAACGGACCGGCGCGGGCACGTGGGCGCTGACGAGTCGGCAGGAGATCCACCCGGACGAGTTCGACCTCGTGGGCGAGCTGCTCGGCTGGCTCGCGGACCGGGCCGCCGACGGACACCGGGGGCCCGACGGCAGTGTCGAACTGGGATGGATCCGGTTCCACGAGTCGAGCCGGGCGGAACCGCTGGTCGCTCGCGACGGGGTCGTCGCGTGGCCGTCGTGAGCCGGGGCCGGTTGCCCTGACAGGGGCTGAGGCCGGCCGGGGCCCGGCCGCGCCCCCACCGTGGGGTGGAGGCGGGCGCCGGGCGCCGTGGGCCGGCCCCGTCGTTCACCGCCGCGAGGACGCCCCGAGCCTGAGGTACGAGGAGATCCCCGTCGGTCTCACGCGCCGTGCGGAGGCTGCGGGGACTCCGACCCCGGCTCCTGGGGAGTCGGGCCGCGGAAGCGGGAGAGCGACTTGGTGAGGGCCTTCCACGGCGACGGGTCCTCCCTGGATGTCGTCGGCGACGCCGGCCGGGGGGCGCCGCCGCCGCGGGACGCGTCGGCGAGGGCTTCGAGCGCCGACTCGGCGGCCTCGCGGTACAGGTCGCAGGAGGCCGTCATGGCTTCCAGGGCCTTGGCGTACTGGGTGACCATGGCCCGGGCGTGGGCGAGCTCCTCGTCGGGCGTGAGGAGGTGCCATCCCCGGCGCAACCGGGTCAGCGCCTGTTCGGCGTCGGCCGGCAGGTGCTGGGGGAGCGCCGCGAACTCCTGGATCCTGGCCAGGAGCGCGGTGGGCTCCGTTCCGTCCAGGAAGACGTTCGGGACCGTGAAGTGCTCCGCGTCGTACTCGAAGAGCCGCGGTGTCGGGGGCAGCACGACGGCGCCGCCGCGCGGAATCCCCACACCCAGTTCCCGCTTCATCACGAAGTCGGCGATGAGCGCCTGGTCCGGCGTGGCCCGGTGCTCGACCACCCGGTGGCGCAGGCTGGGCGGCAGGAACGCCGAGACCGGCCGGCGCCCCAGGACGTCCGGCGTCATCGCCTCGTGGATCACCACGTGCACGGCCCAGCTCTGCCGGGTGCAGGCCCGCAGCAGACGACGCAGGTCGTCGTCGTCCTTCGGCAGGTGGTTCGCCGTCCGCAGCCGGACGTCCGGCACCGTCTCGTGATCCCAGGGGACCTGGTCGCTGTCGGGCCAGAACACGGTGGCCGGCGAGGGCCAGCCCGCCTCCCACGCCCGCTCCGCCTCGGCGGCGAGAACCCAGCCGACACCCTCGCCCTTCGCACGGCGGGACTCGGGGTCGAACGTGGTCAGCTGTGCGCGCACGGTGATGCCGTCGGCGACACTCCAGCGCGCCTCGAAGACACGACGGGCGGACGGGCCGGGGTCGGCGGTCTCGTCCCGGGGATACAGGTCGGTGGACCGTGCCGCCTCGACGGGGTCGAGGTCCAGGAAGTCGTCGATCACCCGGGCCGCCTTGAGGGCGAGCAGGTTGCGCCGGACGTCCCGCTCGGGCTCCGGCCCGAGGTGACGCCCACGCCCGAGCCAGGCGGTGTCGGGGACGGCGGTCGATGAAGTGCTGTTCTTGTCCATGGAACCGTTCGGTGGGCGATCAGGGCCCGACCAGTATGGTCCGTGACCCGGGCGGAGGAAGGGGTACCCCGGAGAACCGCTGCGACCGCGACACCGGCGAGGACGTACGGGAGCGGCGCGGGGCTACTCCGTCGTCGTGGCGGCGCGCGCCAGCGCGTGCGCCTGGTCGAGGGCGTCGGCGGCGGCGCACGGGACGTCCGGCTGTACGCCGGTGCCCTCCCAGTTCGCCCGGGAGACGGGGTTGACGGCGCGGCCGACGGGGATGGTGACCTCCAGGTGCGGGTGCACCGTCCAGCCCTTGCACGGATGCGCACCGCCGAGGGTGGGCTCACCGACGATCGTGGCGCGGCCGAGCTGCTGGAGGTTGTACGCGAGTTCCTCGGCGGCGGAGAAGGTGCTGCCGCCGGTCAGCACGTACAGCGGCTTGCTTCCGCCGAAGCGTGCGCCGGGGACGTACGGCAGGCTCCAGGACTGCTCACCGCCCTCCCTGTGCCGCCAGTGCATGGTGTTGAGGTGTGTGCGGCGGTCCAGGAGGTAGCCGCAGACGAAGGCGACCGCGTCGGGGTCCCCGCCGCGGTTGCCGCGGAGGTCGATGATCAGCGACGGGGCGCGGGACACCAGGGTGAGCGCCGCGGCCAGCGGCTCGGCCGCCCAGTCCAGGGGGAACAGCATCGGCGCCAGTTCCAGGACGGCGACTCCTCCGTCCAGCAGCTGCACCCGGGGCACACCGCCCAGCGACGCGTCGAAGTCCCGGCGCATGGCGGCGAGGGTGGCCGCGCCCTGTTCCGGGGACACGGGCTCCGTGTGGTGCTTGAGACGCAGGTGCCGGTCGCCGTTGACGGACTGCAGGTCCGCGGTCACCAGACGGCTGAGTTCCGCGGCGCCCTCGGCGTCGTAGGAGCCTTCGGCGAGACGCCGCCGGAGCAGGTCGGCGATCTGGTCGGCTATTTCGGGGAAGACGTAGTGCTCGGCCACCAGTCTGGCCGTCTCGTCGATGACCGGTGCCGGTGAGAGTGCTGTCGAGGTAGTCACGGGAAGGGAGTAGAGCACCGCTCTCTCGGGCGGGTCAACGACTTTGAGACGCCCGGTGCGCATGATCGTTCGCCGTGTCCCGTGACCGCTCGTCGTTCCTCGGTGGACCTTCCGGGGCGGCGGCTCCTCGGATCGGTCGAGGTTCAGTGAGTGAAGCGGTCCCGGCCGGACACGGCCGGGGCCGT
The DNA here is from genome assembly GCF_008042145.1 of Streptomyces sp. adm13(2018). GTDB lineage: Bacteria > Actinomycetota > Actinomycetes > Streptomycetales > Streptomycetaceae > Streptomyces. The sequence continues at coordinate 4,956 of NZ_RDBH01000011.1, read as the reverse complement.
CGAGACACTCACCGGCTGCCTCCGTTCCCCTTCTTGCGCAGGGACTCCGGCTTGTGGACCGCTGTCTTGCCGGTCTTGTCGCTCTCCACCTCGTACTGAGGGTCCTCGGTGGAGGCGTCCACCGTGCGGCCGGCGGCCTTCGTGCGTTCGTCGATCTTCTTCTTCACCGTGCCGTCGACCGTCTGGCCATGGCTCGACCAGGTGACGTCGTCTCCGGGGGACAGCTTCTTCTTCGTCATCACCGCTGCTTCCGTCGTGCCGGCTCCGCCTTTCGGTGCCTGCCTGGCCACTGTCCCTTCGCCGGTTCGAACCCGCACGTCGGCCGTACGGCAGCGAGGGCGCGGAGCGGGGGTGCTGCCCGCTCACCTCTTGCTCGTGCCCCCCTGGTCCGAGGCCCGGTCGAGGGCATCGAGGCCCTGGGTCCAGCGGGCGCGGCGTTCCGGGTCTGACTGGTCCCACCAGGGCGTGCCGCGCTCACCGAGGGCGACCTTCGCCGCCTGTACCTGGTCCCGGGCGGCGCGTTCTGCCTCGGCGTCCTGGGCGCGCAGGGCCGCGCCCACGCCGCGACGCGCGGCCATGAGGTGGGAGCGGAGCCGGGCGGCGACGTCCTCCGGGATCGCGGGGTCCGTGGCCCGCCAGCGTCTGCCGTCGATGACGACGTACCGCCCGTCGGGGGTCCGGTCGGGGGGAGGCTTGTCGGCGTTCACCGTCCCAGCCTGGCAGACGGACGGCGCCGCGCGACTCGGCGCGGCGGTGGGACGGGACGCCTCCGGCCGCGGGATGCGATGACGGCGCCCGTACCCCTGGTGGTGACCGGGGTGCGGGCGCCGTACCGCTGTGTGTCGATCAGCCGATGTGTCGATGTCTGCGGGGACCGGGTTACAGGCCGCCGGTGTAGAGGAGCTTGTTCGGAGTGCTGGTGCTGAGGTTGTTCAGAAGGCCCTTGGTGGAGTTGCTGTCGAGCCACGCGGCGACCTCGGCGGGGCCGGCCGTCGGGTGCTCCGCCTTGTAGAGGGCGACGACACCGGCGACGTGCGGGGCCGCCATGGACGTACCGTTCAGCGAGACGGAACCGCCGCCCAGCTTCGCCGACACGATGTCCTGGCCGGGCGCGAAGATCTCGACGCACGGGCCGTGGTTGGAGAAGGACGTCTCCTCGTCCCACCGGTTGGAGGCCGCGACGGTGACCACGCCCGTCGCCGAGGCGGGCGACACGTTGCAGGCGTCCTGGGCGTCGTTGCCGGCGGCGACGACGGGCAGGACCCCGGCGGACGCCAGGGCGGTGGCGGCGTTGTTGAGGGCCGTGGACCTGGCCCCGCCCAACGAGCCGTTCAGCACGGCCGGGTGGCGGGCGTTCTTGGCGACCCAGTCGAGTCCGGCGATCATGCCCGAGTACGCGCCGCGGCCGTCGCAGCCGAGCACGCGGACGCTGACCAGGCCGGCCTTGCGGGCGACCCCGTAGGTGTTTCCGGCGACGGTGCCCGCGACATGGGTGCCGTGGCCGTTGCAGTCCTGGCCGGCGCGCCCGTCGCCCATCGCGTCGAAGCCGGCGGCAGCCCGGCCGCCGAACTCGGCGTGGGCGAAGTCGATGCCGGTGTCGAGGATGTAGGCGGTCACGCCGGCCCCGTTGCCCCGCGTGGTGAAGTCGTTGTCGAGCGGCAGGTTCCACTGGTCGATCCGGTCCAGGCCCCAGCTGGCGGCCGGGCTGCGGGGGGTGGTCGACGCGGGCGGACGGGGCGGCGTGAGGACGACGGCGTCCTCTTCCACCGACGCCACACCCGGCGTCTTCCGGACGGTGTCGAGCTGCACCGCGGAGAGCGGCGCCGCGAATCCGTTGATGGCCCTGTCGTAGACGAAGGTGGGCGCCAGGCCCAGCTTCTTCGCGGCGTCCGCCGCGTCCATGGTCGGGTCGAGCGTCACGATGTACTGGCCGGGCACCGCGTTCGCGGCGGTGGTCAGCGGCGCGGGGGTCGGGTCCGCCCGGGCCCGTCGCCACGGGCGGGCGCGAGGGCCTCCCGGTGCACGCCCCCGCTCGCGACGCAGCAGACGACACCAGGAGGACCCACCATGACCCTCAGCGACGCCCCCGCTCCCACCACCGAGGCCTTCGCCGCGGAGTGGGAGGAGTGGCACCGTGACAAGGACGCCCGGCTCGCCGCCGAGCACGGCTTCCTCGCCATCACCGGCCTGCACTGGCTCACCGGCGACGCCCAGCGCCTCCCCGACGCCCCCGGGCTCTGGTCGACCGGACCCGACGGCGTGACCGTGGAACTCGACGAGGGGGAGGAACTCGTCGTCGACGGCGCGGTCGTCCGGGGGCGGTACGCCTTCGGCGACATCCCGGAGCGCGGCGGCGTCGACGCCGTCTGGGGCGACGCCGTGATCGAGGTCGCCAAGCGCGGCGGCCACGACATCGTCCGGCCGCGGCACCCCGGTCACCCCCTGCGGGTGGCCTTCGCCGGGACCCCGGCGTACGCGCCCGACCCCCGCTGGGCCGTCGCCGGCCGGTACGTGCCCTTCGCCGAGCCCCGGCCGACCACGGTCGGCGCCTCCGTCGAGGGCCTCCAGCACGTCTACGACGCACCGGGCAGCATCACTTTCCGGCTCGACGGCCGGGACCTGGAACTGATCGCCTTCAACGGCTACACCCCCGGTGGCTTCACGGTCCTCTTCACCGACGAGACCTCGGGCGTCACCACGTACGCGGCCAACCGCAGCCTGCGGGTCGACGCGCCGGGACCCGACGGCGAGGTCGTGCTCGACTTCAACCGCGCCGCCAATCTCCCGTGCGCGTACACCGACTTCGCGACCTGCCCGCTGCCGCCGGCCGAGAACCGGCTGCCGGTCGCGGTCGAGGCGGGGGAGCGGATCCCGCACGAGCGCGAGCCGGTCGCCCCGTAGCCGACGGGCCGGGAGCCCCGGCCTCCCCGCCGACCGCCGCCCCGCCGTCTCGTCGACCGGGTGACGTCCGCCTGATTGCCGCAGTTCGCACCGCCGGGGCGGCGGTCGGCGGGGATACGGTCCGCTGCATGGACGGTGAGCGGGACGTGGAGCGCGATCGTGGTGCGACGGACGACCGGGGCACGGAGGAGGACCGCCGGGGGTGGCTCCGGTGTCTGCTCGCCGGGGCCGTGTTCGTCGTGTGCATGGCCGGCACCACGCTGCCGACCCCGCTGTATCCGCTCTACCAGGCGAAGTTCGGGTTCTCCGAGCTGACGGTGACCGTCGTCTACGCCGTCTACGCCTTCGGGGTCATCGGCGTGCTCCTCCTCGCGGGCAACGCCTCGGACACCGTCGGCAGACGCCCGGCGCTCTTCCTCGGCCTGGGGTTCGCGGCGGCGAGCGCGGTCTGCTTCCTGCTCGCCGACGCCCTGGGCTGGCTGTACGCGGGCCGGCTCCTCTCCGGTCTGTCGGCGGGCCTCTTCACCGGGGCCGCCACGGCGTACGTCATGGAACTCGCGCCGAAGGGCGGGGGGTCCCGGGCGACCCTCGTGGCCACGGCCGCCAACATGGGCGGCCTCGGCTGTGGGCCGCTGCTCGCCGGACTGCTCGCGGAGTACGCCCCGGAGCCCCTGGTCCTGCCGTTCGCCGTGCACCTCGGCCTGGTGGCGGTCTCCCTGGGCGTGCTGGTGTGGCTCCCCGAGACCGTGCGCGACCGGCGCGGACCGGCGGCCGTACGGCCCCGGCTGCCCGCACTGCCGCCGCAGGTGCGGGCGGTGTTCGTACCGGCGGCGATCGCGTCGTTCGTGGGGTTCGCCCTGTTCGGGGTGTTCACCTCGGTGAGCCCCGCGTTCCTCGCCCGCTACCTGCACATCGACAACCACGCGGTGAGCGGGCTCGTCGTCGCCCTCGCGTTCTTCTCGTCCACGGCCGGGCAGCTCGCCGTCGACCGGGTAGGGGTGGCCCGCTCGCTGCCGCTGGGGTGCGCGGTGCTCTTCGGCGGGCTGGTCCTCCTCGCCGCGGCGCTGTACACGGACGTCCTGGCGTTCGTCTTCCTCTCCGCGGTGGTCGGCGGCGTGGGCCAGGGGCTCGCCTTCCGCGCGGCCCTGGCCTCGGTCGCCGCCGCGGCGCCGCCGGACCGGCGGGCGGCGGTGATCTCGACCCTGTTCGTGGTCGCGTACACCGGGATCTCGATCCCGGTGATCGGCGTCGGGGTGCTGGCCGACCCGCTCGGCCTGGAGGGGGCGGGGCTGGTGTTCATCGCCTGCATGCTCGTGCTCGTCGCCTCCGCGGCCGCCTATCTGATCCGGCGGCCGGCGGCGACCGGCGAGCGGTGAGACCGCAAGACCCCGGTGCCGGTACCGGCATCTGCGCCGGGCCGCCGGGCCGCCGGGGCGTCAGACGGCGACGAAGACGTGTCCGGCCGTGTCGCGCAGGACGAAACCGTTGTCGAGCCGGACGCGCACCCGCACGGGCACCGCCGCCTCCTGGAACGCGGTCCACGCCGGTTCCAGGGAGGAGACCCGCTCCTCCAGCTGTGTCCTGCTCGCCGGGGGCATCTGGTCGCCGAAGGAGTCCAGCAGCGAGGCGAGCCGCGCGTACTCACGGACGTCCTCGCTCTCCGCGCGGTCCTCGGCCACCTCCTCGACGGTGCCCTCGGTACCCGCCGGCAGGGCCAGGAACCCCACGGCGGCCGCGGGCTCCGCGGGGTCCTCCCCGACCGGCGCCACCTGCCCCGTCAACGCGAGGTCCACCGCCAGCCGTACGCGCCGGCCCACTGTCAGCGTCATCGATCCTTCGTCTCTCCACTCGACCGGACCACACCCGCGCCCGTCCGCGGAACGCCCGGGCGGCCATTGTCCCGGGCCGTACCGTACGCGCCGACACGGGGCCCCGGGGCTTCGCGGAGGCTCAGTCGTCCCGCCCGTGGCTACGACCCGGGACGTCCGGTACGGGGCGGCCGAAGGCGAGGTCGGCCAGGCGCCGCCAGTCCACCCGGGGCACGGGGTCGGGGAC
>NZ_RDBH01000109.1:2695-15329 GCF_008042145.1 Streptomyces sp. adm13(2018) | reverse complement strand
CCCGGCCGCCACGCTGAAGGACTCGAAGAACGCCGAGGCCGCAGAGGCGTTCGTGGTCTGGCTGTCCTCGCCCGAGGGGCAGAAGATCCTGCAGGACGCCGGCTTCCAGAAGCCGTGACCTTCGGGTCGCGCCGACGTGGAGGGGCTGCCCGGCCCGGGGGACCGGGCAGCCCCTCCACGTCGGCGCGACCCGAAGGTCACGGCTTCTGGAAGCCGGCGTCCTGCAGGATCTTCTGCCCCTCGGGCGAGGACAGCCAGACCACGAACGCCTCTGCGGCCTCGGCGTTCTTCGAGTCCTTCAGCGTGGCGGCCGGGTACTTCGCGACAGCGTTCTGGTCGTCGGGGATCTCGACGGCGTCGACCTTGTCGGCGGCGCTGGCGGCGTCGGTCTTGTAGACGAGACCGGCATCGGCCTCGCCCAGCTCGACCTTGCTGAGGACGGCGCGCACGTTGGGCTCCTGGGAGACCGGCTTCACCGCGATGCTCTGCTTGTCGAGGATCTGCTTGCTGTACTTGCCGGCCGGGACCTCGGGGGCGGCGAGGACGACCTTCAGCTTGGTGTCGGCGAGGTCCTTGAGGGCGTCGACCTTGAAGGGGTTGCCCTCGCCGGTGGCGATCACGAGCCGGTTCGTCGCGATGATCGCCGGGGTGGTCGTGTCGGCCTTCACCTTGTCCATGCTCTTGGTGTCGGCGGTGACCAGGACGTCGGCGGGCGAGCCCTGCGAGACCTGGGCGACGAGCTCCTGCGAGCCGGCGAAGGAGAACGTCAGCTTGGTGCCGGGATGGGCCTTCTCATACGCGGCGCCCGCGGTCTCGAAGACGTCGGTGAGGGACGCGGCGGCGAGGACCGTCAGGTTCGCGGCGGGCGCGGCACTGGCGGAGCCGGAGGCGGTCGAGCCGCCGGTGTCCTTCTTCGTGTCGTCGTTGCCGCAGGCGGCGAGCGGGACGAGGAGGGCGGCGGTCAGTACGGCGGCAGCGGTCCGGCGTCTGGTCGAGGTGAGGGTCATGAGGGTCGGAACTCCTTGGTGAGGAAGCGGAAACGGGTGAACAGACCGGCCGCGCCGACGGCCGAGGTGTGGTGCGTACTGCGTGAGGGGTGGTCAGGTGCGTTCGATGTGCACGCTGGTCGACTTCACGCGGGCGGTGGCCTGCATGCCGACTTCCAGTCCCGGCTCTTCGCCGGCCGGGAGCTCCGCGGACGGCCTCCCGTCGATCACGGGCCGGCCGCTCTCCTCGCGACGGGTCGCGAGGCGGCCGACGCCGGTCGGGCGTCGCGCCGTGTCCGGACCTGCGCCGGGCAGAGGGGCGGCCCGCCCGATCGTGTGGGACTGCATATGCGACACCGTAGGCGGCTTTGGATCTCACTTGCAACAACGTCGTGGGACCCTCCATCGCGGATGCGAGATCACTTAGAGGAACCGACGAGACGGCAGCGCGGCGTGCTTCATCGCCCTGGCAGGGCGGGACGGCCGCGGGAGGACGCGCCGCTGCGCCGCCTGGCGGTGTACGCCGTCGACGCGAGGGGGGCGGGTCGGGTCAGGGCAGGTCGATGTGCACGCTGGTCGACTTCACGCGGGCCGTCACCGTGACCCCGACGGCGAGGGCGAGATCTTCCACCGCCTCGCGGGTCACCAGGGACACCAGCCGGTGCGGGCCCGCCTGCACCTCGACCTGGGCCGCCACGTCGTCGACGCGCACGCGGGTCACGATGCCCACGAAGGAGTTCCGCACGGACGTGGGGACGTCGCCCTCGGGTACGGCGTGGAGCCCGGCACCGCGCTCCCGCGCGAATCGGGCCAGGGCCACGCCCTCGATCACCCGCCGGCCGGCACCGTCCCGCTCCATGCCGAGCTTGCCGCCGTCCGCCCAGCGGCGGACGGTCTCCGAACTCACTCCGAGCAACCGCGCGGCCTGCCCGATGCTGTACGACGCCACACCCGCACTCTAGGCCACGCCCGTACCCTCGCGTCACGGCTTCCGACCCGCCGGTCCGTCGTCGTACGAGCACCCAGCGCAGCCCTGCGGCCCGGGCCGAGCGCTGGATGATCCACCGGTGACGCCGCGCCGGGGCGCGCTGTTGGGTTCGGCCGCGTGCCCAGGGCTCCCCCGTTGGCGCACACGCTGGTCGGCATCCTCAACCAGACGCTCGCCCCGCGGATCGGCGGGGGCCGTGCGGCGGCGTTCGAGGTGCTGGTGGGCACGCCGGCGATCCGGAACCTGATCCGTGAGGGGAAGACCCGTCAGATCCGCAACATGATCGCGACCGGTCACCGGGACGGCATGCAGACGCTGGAGGCCGGCATCGACGCCCTCGTGACGGCGGGGGCCGTCTCCTACGAGGACGCCGTGCTGTGCACGGCCGACCCCGAGGACATCGGGCGGCCGTACGTTCCGGCCGGCCGCACCCGACCGCCCGCGCCGGGCGGTCGGGTGCGGCCGGGCAGGCGGCTCGTCAGGGCTCGGACCCCACCCGCGCTCCAGGTTCGGGGCTCGGGCTGCCGGGGCCCCGCCCGTGGTGGCCGGCCTCGGCCGCCGTTCCGACGTCGGCGGTGAACGCGGTCACGAGGAGGGCCAGGGCGACCGTGTAGGTGGGCATCACCAGCATCGTGCGGCCGGCGAAGTCGATCCCGGCCGCGCCGAGTCCGATGAGCATGTCGGAGACGAGGAACACGGCGCCGCCCCATGCCGCCCTCGGGCCCTTGACGTGCGCCGTGGCCGCCATGACCACCAGGGCCAGGCTGTACAGCGACAGAGCGACGGCCATCGCCGCGTCGAGCGAGGGCGCGAGCAGGACGACGGCGACGGTCCACACGGCCAGGTAGCCGACGCAGAGCGACCGCCGGGGACGCAGGTGCGCCACCGCGCCCGCCCGGGCGAAGGCGGTCGTCCAGCAGATCTGGGCGCCGAGGAAGCAGGCCAGGCCGATGCCGAACGCGGTCGCTCCGGGGACGAGCAGGGCCACGTCCCCGGCCGTCGCGAAGCCGAGGCCGAGGAGGACGGGCCGGTGGCGTCGGCCGGTGACGCGCCACAGGTGCAGCGCGAGTACGGGGGCGAGCAGGGGTTTGGCGATCCATTCGAGGACCGGCAGGTCGATCACCACGCCCGTGATGTCGACGGCGGCGAGGGCGGCGAAGACCGCGATCAGCGGCGGCATGTCACACCTCGGCCTTCGGGGACCAGCCGGGCGGACCGAAGAGGTGGCCGGCCCGGTCCCGCCAGCGCCGTGCGGCGCGGACGTCGCGCCAGGTCGCCGCGTACTCGTGGAAGGCGACCCGCATCGGGTTGTACGTGGCGATGTTCTTGGTGAGGCCGTACACGACCCGTTCGCCCTCCGGCTCGAAGGTGCCGAACAGCCGGTCCCAGACGATGAGGATGCCGCCGTAGTTGCGGTCCAGGTACACGTTGTTGGAGCCGTGGTGGACGCGGTGGTGGGACGGCGTGTTGAAGACGTACTCGATGGGTCGCCACAGCTTGTCGACCCGCTCGGTGTGCAGGAAGAACTGGTAGACGAGGCTGAACGACTGCTGGAGCAGGATCATCCACGGCGGGATGCCCAGGAGGGCGAGCGGCAGCCAGAACGGCAGGGTCGTCATCGGCGTCCAGCTCTGCCGCAGGGCGGTGGAGAGGTTGTAGCGCACGCTGGAGTGGTGGACCACATGGCTCGCCCAGAGCACCCGCACCCGGTGGTGGGCGCGGTGGAACACGTAGTAGGCGAGGTCGTCGGCGAAGAACAGCAGGACCCAGGTCCAGACCGAGGTCGGCGACCACTCCCAGGGCGAGACGGAGGAGAGGGCCGCGTAGGCGACGACCGCGACGGCCTTCCACGGCAGTCCGACGACCTGGCTTCCGGCGCCCATGGACATGCTGGTGACCGTGTCGCGTACCTCGTAGCCCCGCTCGTCGTCGTCCGGGAGGAACCGGTAGGACAGCGCTTCGACGGCCACCAGCAGCACGAACGCCGGTATCGCGTACATCACGGCGGGTATCACGTCAGCTCCCCCGCCCTCTCGACGAGCGCCGGAACGCTGCGGGACAGCAGGTCACGGGCCAGGCGTTCGGCGTCCTCGGGTTCGCGGGCCGCGATGTGCGCGGCCAGGCGGAGGTGCGCGTCGACGTCGAGGAGTTCGGCGGCCCGCAGGTCGATGGGCCCGTCGGCGACCTCCAGGGTGCCGCCGACCAGACTGTTGAATGCGAGGAGGTACGCGAGGTTCCCCGACCCCTCCACGATCAGCCGCCACCAGGCGATGTCCGCCGCGCCCAGGACGGCGAGGTCGGGTCCGGTGGACGCGTAGCGGCCGGCGGCCTCCACGACGGCTTCGGCCTCCCGGCGCGAGCAGCGGGCGGCGCAGAGCCGGGCCGCGTCGGCGCCGATGCAGGCGCGCATCTCCATGGCGTCGCGGACGAGCCCGGGCAGGCCGAGTCCGTCGCCGGCCCGGGCGATGCCCACGGCGAGGTCGAGGCCGGCGGTGTGCCGCCAGTCCAGGACGACGGTCCTGCCGCCGTGGCTGACCTCGATGAGACGGGCCTGCTGAAGCCGCTTGACCGCCTCCCGTACGGCATGGCGGTTCACCCCGAACTCGGCGGCCAGGTCGCGCTCGGCCGTCAGCGGGGAGCCGGTGGGCAGGGAGCCGTCGAGGATCTGGTCGCGCAGGACGGCGTAGAGCTGATCGGATACCGACTCCCGTCGGATGGATCGCTGATGCATGGCGAACAGAATCAGTCACGGGACCCTGGTGGTCAACTGGTTGGACCACTTCGGTTCGAGGGAGTTCTCCGGGAGGGCGACAGGAGGCCGAGGGCGGGGGGGCAGCATGGTGCGGCGCACAAGGGCGTGCGGCGGTGTTCGACGGCGTACGTCACCGGATGACGGCGTACGACCGAGGGGCGGCCGATACCGCTGCCGCCCCTCGGTCGTCTCGTCGCTCGCCTCCCGCTGGCGCGGGCGCGCGTGCCTCAGCCGGTTACGGCGCCCACGGGGCGGCGACGGCCCAGCTGCTGTCCGCGCTCAGGTTCTGGGGTCGGTCGTACTGGTCGCCCGCACCGTTTCCGGAGGCGATGAACACCTGGGACGCGTAGTGGCGCAGGTACGCCCCGGGGATGCTGATCGATTCGAAGGTGACGCCGGTGCCGCCGAGTCCGGGCCGGGCACAGAAGGTGGCGTCCTGCCGGAAGAGCGCGGAGCCGTCTTCGGGCGCGTTGCGCACCCGGCTGTCGGCATGACGGAGGAACTGACCCGGGTAGTTCACCGACTCGAACGAGTAGCAGGAGGAGTCGGCGAGGCCGCGCCGCAGGGTGTAGGTCGCGTCCTGCTTGAGGAGGCTGCTGCTGCCCGAGCCGACGACCTCCGTGAAGGCCAGGCTGTCGGCGTGACGCAGGTACCGGTCGGTGTGGCCCCAGGTGGTCACGCGCAGCGACTGCCGCCGGTCGGTGGCGAGCAGCACGAAGCTGCGCCAGAGCGCCGGCTGGTCGGCGGCCCAGGTCGCGTCGGCGGCGAAGGACATGGCGGTGTCCCAGGCGTCGGGGCCTCCGCTGCGGGCGAGGTACACGTTGTCGGCGTAGTGCCGGAGGTACCGGCCGGGGTGGTTGAGCGCCTCGAACGACGTGCCGCCGGCGGCGAGGCCCGTGCGGGCGCACCAGGTCGCGTCCGCGGCGGACGACACGACCGCCACCTGTGGACGGTCCTACGCCTTCCTCACCCCTACGGCCGACGGGCCACCGCCTCCCGCACGCTCCTTACCGAGGACACACCCCGTCCCGTGCACCATGGCGAGGAAGTGGCCACCTGCCGTCAAGGAGCACCGTGCGCAGCCCTGTTCACCCCGACCCCCTGCACTCCACCGTCGCCGGGGAGACGACGGGAAGAACGGAGAGAACGCAGAGACCATAGAGGTCGGCACATTGGCCCCGGCTTCGGATACGGCTGCGCCTGGCGATGCTGTACGGCGGGACGTTACTGATCGTCGGCGGTCTCCTGCTGTCCATCGTCTCCACGCTCGGCGCGCAGACGATCCGACAGGGCGGTGACCCGGCGTTCTCGCTCGCCCCGGGGAGCACCGTCCAGCTGACCGGCACCCCGTGCTCCGGTCCGGATGCGGCACAGTCCGCTGCGCCGGCCGACGACGTGGTCGACGCGTGCGTACGCCAGAGGCGGGAGTCGACCCTGGACGACCTCCGCCGCACGTCGGCCCTCGCCCTGCTCGGCCTGACCGTCATCGCCTCGGCCTTCGGCTACGCCATGGCGGGCCGGGCACTGGCACCCGTAGGCCGGATCGCCGGGGCTGCCCGCCGACGGGCACATCTCCACGACCCACAGTGGCGTCGGGAGGCACGCCGTCCAGGACACTGCCGGGATCGGCGAGGTACACCGCGTAGCGCCATTCGCCCGGGGTCCTCGGTGCGCCTCCGCCGAGGGCCCTGGCCCCGGCGCCCAGGTGCCTCGTCGCGTATCCGAGGCGGTCCGGCCGGACCCGGGGAGGGTTTTGCCAGGTGGCGGAAAAGGGTCTAGGGCGAGGCAGCTCGTCCGACCTCCGGGACGCCCTTCGAGGCCATTCGGCTCCCCCGTGCACCACCCTCACGACGCCCTCCGCCGCGCGGTGAGCGCCGTAGCATACGCACCTGCCTTGCATTCACCCACATAACGGTGAACACCGTTGCCATCTCGTTAAACGTTTACTTCTTGACGACAATATGCCCGTCGAGTTTGACTTCGTGCCACCTCGGCCGCAATGTCGCGGCCTCGTCAGGGAGGCACCCTCAGATGAACGCTATGACGCGTCACGCCGTCGTCGCCGCGGCCGCGGCCTCGATGGCGCTTTCGCTCACCGCCTGCGGCGGCGAGACAGGTAGTGGCGACAGCGCCGACAAGGGCAGCTCGACCAAGATCGGTCTGCTCCTTCCGGAGAACAAGACCTCGCGGTACGAGGCGCTGGACAGACCCAAGTTCGAGGAGGCCGTCAGAGGCACGTGCCTCGACTGCGAGATCGTCTACAACAACGCGGTCTCCGACATCGTCAAGCAGAAGCAGCAGTTCGACCAGCTCATCGCCGGTGGCGTGCGGGTCATCGCACTCGACCCGGTCGACGCGACCAAGGCCGCCGGCTGGGTGAAGGAAGCCAAGGCGAAGAACAAGGGCCTCAAGATCGTCGCGTACGACCGCGCGATCGCGGGCGCCGACGCCTACGTCAGCCACGACAACACCAAGGTCGGCGAGCTCCAGGGCGAGGCGCTCATCGACGCCCTCGGCGACAAGGCCTCCGACGCCAGCATCGTGATGATCAACGGCGACGAGAAGGACCCGAACGCCGGGCAGTTCAAGGAGGGCGCGCACAACGCCCTCAACGGCAAGGTCGGCAAGATCGCCTACGAGGCGTCCGGCGAGTGGGACCCGAAGATCGCCGGCGAGAAGATGTCCGCCGCGATCTCGAACCTCGGCAAGTCGAAGATCGACGCGGTCTACTCGGCCAACGACGGCATGGCCGGCGGCATCATCGCCACCCTCGACGACGCCGGGATCAAGCGCATCCCCGTCGGCGGCCAGGACGCCGAGAAGGCCGCCATTCAGCGCATCATCGCCGGTACCCAGACCTTCACCGTGTACAAGAGCCCCCTGGAGCTGGCGCCCAAGGCCGCCGAGGTCGCGGTGGACCTCCTGATGGACCTGCCGCTCCGCGCCAAGAGCGAGGTGAACGGCATCCCCTCGCACCTGCTCGACCCCGTCATCGTCGACAGGACGAACATCCAGAGCACGGTCATCTCCGAGGGCATCTACACCGCGGACGACCTCTGCACCGACGAGCTCGCCGAGAAGTGCGCCGAGCTCGGCATCAAGTGACGCCGAAGGTGCACGGGTAGGAGAACCCGGCTCCCCACCCCCGGTGCACGGGGTGGGGAGCCGGGCGCGGCGAGTGCCGAGAGGCTGAGTGCGGGCAGGAACGGGGAGCCGAGAATGTGCGGGGCTCCCCCTACAAGACCTGAAGACTCCCAGGGGCGAGGGCAGGCGGCGCCAAGTGCCGCCTCGCGACGGGCATTTCGGACTGGGGCCCGCCCGCCCTTCTCCGTACGCTCCCCCGCCCGGCCGCGACGCGTGTGGCGCGAAATGCGCGGTCACGCGGGGGGTGCCGCGTCGGTCCCGGCCGGCACGTGGAGCGACGGCAGGGAACCGCTCAGGAGCAGAGCGAGCCGTTCAGAGTGACCCGCGCGGGTGCCGGGTTCGTGCCCGAGTACGTCGCCTGGAATCCGAAGGACGTGCTCGCCCCCGCCGCCAGTGCGCCGTTCCACCCGGCGTCCCGGGCCGTCACGGTGCTGCCCGACTGGCTCACCGTCGCGTTCCAGGCACTGGTGACCTTCTGGTCGCCGGCGAAGCTCCACCCGAGGGTCCAGCCGGAGATCGCCGCGGTGCCGGTGTTCTTCAGGTTCACCGTGGCCGTGAAGCCGTCGCCCCACGCGCTCTCCACCCGGTATGTCACCGTGCAGGACACCCCGGGCGACGGCGCATCGTCGTCCGCCTCCGTCGCGGTGAAGGTCGCCGCCGAGACACCGGGGCCGCCGGCGGTGAAGGTCGCGTTGCCCGAGGTCGTGTCGCCGTCCTGTGCGGCGGAGACGACGACCCGCTGGGCGGTGGCCCAGTCGGCGGGCGTGAAGAGGAGGGTCGCGCCCGCCGACGCGGTGAGGTCCTGGTCCCCGGAGGTGCGCGCCACGGTCACCGTGACGTTCTGCGCGGGTGCGGCCGTCAGTCGTACGCTCGCGGCGGCGGTGCCCCCTTCGGGCACGGTCAGTGCGGCGGGCGTCACCTGCACCGCCGGTGTCCCCGGAGCTCCGCGCCGCTCCGCGGCGAAGGCCGCCAGCCACGCGAGCGCGGAGTTCCAGTTGATGGCGACTTCGTTGGTGGAGTACGAGCCGATGTCGTCGACGTAGCACGCGGCCGGGGCGCAGCCGTTCAGCCGCTCCTTCGCCACCGGGTCGTCGAGCCCGGCGTTCGGGCCGCCCGCGAAGGAGCCTGCCGGCGGGTGCGGCAGGGACGGGTCGTACTGTCGGGCCCAGAAGCGGTGGTGCTGGTTCTCCGAGGCCCGTTCGCCGTAGCCCGTGACGTAGGAGTGGTCGAGGGCGTTGCGCCCGAGGAGGTAGTCCATCGCCTCCAGGGCTCCTGCGCGGTAGCGCTGCGCGCCGGTGAGCTCGTACGCGACGGCGAGGGTGATCGCGTTGTTGGCGACCGCGCTGTTGGATCCCCACCCGTAGCCGGACGCGGGGATCGGTACGGCGTATCCGCCGGCGGCCATCGTGGAAAGGTGCCCGTCGGCGGCCGCGGTCAGCAGGCCGCGTACCCGGGCCACGTCGTCGGCGGGCAGCGCCACACCGGGGACCGTGGCGAGGGTGATCCGCCCGAGGGTGGCCGTACCGCCCCACCAGAACGAGTCCGCGGGCCTCGCGTGGTGCGCGGAGGAGGTCACGGCGTCGCGGTACCGGCTCTCACCGGTCGTGGCGAGCAGTTCGGCCGCGGCCCAGTAGAACTCGTCCGAGACGTCAGCGTCTTCGTAGGCCCCGCCGCCGGCGTTGTCCGACCCCGGGGCGAGCGCGTCGGGACGGGCGACCGCCGCCGTCCAGGCCCGGCGGGCGCTGTCCAGGCAGCGGTCGGCGAACGCACGGTCGTAGGGCGCGTACACCCGGGCGCACTGGGCTCCCACGGCCGCCAGATTCAGCGTGGCCGCGGTGGAAGGGCGGTGCAACTCCCGTTCCTTGTCATCGAGTTCGGGACGTGTCGGGAGGCCCGTCCACTCGGTGTCGTGCATCTTGTGGAAGGCCATGCCCGCAGACGGCTTTCCGGTCGGGACCTGCATCCGCATCAGGAACTCCAGCTCCCAGCGGGCCTCGTCCAGGACGTCCGGCACGCCGTTGCCCCGTTCGGGCACGCGTAGGGTCGAGTCCCCGAGGGCCTGGGCACCGCCCGAACGGCGGGCCCGCTCGTAGGAGTTGACCACCTGCCAGGTTGCGATCCCGCCGTTGACCACGTACTTGCCTTGGTCCCCCGCGTCGTACCAGCCGCCGCGGACGTCCAGCCGGTAGTCGCACACGCCGGGCTGACAGGGGACACTCGTGTCGCCCTTGTTCGGCGCCACCCCCAGGTGTCCGGCGGGGCGGGCGTACGCGCTGCCCGCGAGTCCGGCGTCGATCGCGACCCCGCTCCGCTGCTGGTAGAAGAACGACATGCTGTCGGCGCGCAGGCCGTCGTAGAGCGCGGCGGAGATGTCGAAGGCGTGGCTGACCTGGCCGCCGACGGCCAGGGTGAAGCCCGTACCGGTGCCGGCGTAGCCGCCGAAGTCGACCAGGTGTGTCGACTGGCCGGAGGCCTGGTCGGCGCCTCTCACCGTCGTCGCGCCCGATGCGACCTGCGCGCCGGAGGCGTCGCGGAGCTGCCAGGCGAGCGGAGCGGTGGCCGAGCTGACCAGGGTGGCCCGCTTCGGCCCGTCCGGAAGGTAGCCGAGCTGGTTGACGCGGACGGGGGTGACGGAGGGCGCCGCGAGAGCGGCGCTACCGGTCGCACCTGCGGGGTCCGCCGCGAAGGTGAGGCCGGCGAGAGGGCCGGCGGCGAGGGCGAGACCGGTGAGTACGACGGCGGCGCGGCGTAACGCGCTGCGAACGATGACAGCAGGCAAGGGTGGGGGCCTTCCATGAAGGGGAACGAATGAGTGGGAGCGCTCCCACTCGCCATGAAGCCAGTGGTGCGGGTGCCCCGTCAAGACACCTGCGGGGAAAGACCGTCGAGGGGAACGCGGGCGTCCGAGGCGACTGCGACCGCCCCATGGTGGCGAGCGGGCGTCGGCGGGGCGCCCCCGCGGCTGCGAGTACACGACTGCGGCCCGCCCGGCCCGGCGAAGGCCCTGTACGTCCCTACCGGTTCCAGGTCGCGGGCCCGGCCCGACGCCCCGTGCTCACGGGTGGTGATCGAGGGGATTCGCGAGGTGAGAAATTAGATGAATCCTTCACTGAATTCACGTCAATAATCGCCGCCGATTATTTCAATCACATAACGGAGCCACCGAAAAGGCCTGGACCAAGCCTCCGCCGCGAACGCAACTACCCTTGCTTTTAAGTATTTTGATGGTTCATCAGATACGGTGACGTAGGTAACGGAATGGATTCTCTGAACACTCTCCCCTTTGTCCGAATTCTTCACCACCGGGTTCTGACAGGCTTCCGCGCACCCAGTCTTCCGACCAGAGAGTTGAGGTGTGCATGCCTAGACATAGGAAGCCGAAGGAGCGTCGGACCCGCGAGGCGAGGCCCCGCAGATCCTTCACGGGGCTCATCGCCGCGACCGCCCTCGCGGCGGTGATGGCCGGGGGAATCGTCTACGAGGCGGGGCGCGCGGAACCGAACGGAACCCCGCTCGCCCGCCTGGACACCCCCGTCGTCACCGACATCGCCGTCCCCGCCGCCGCTCCCGCCAGGAGCAGGGAACCTCAGCCGATACCGAAGAAGCCGGCCAACCAGCCGGCGCGCGGCATGGTGTACGACGGCCTCAAGGCGGCCCCCAAGGGCGACCGCTGCGCCGGCGTCTACGCGACCGCCACCGGTCTGTGCACCCACGGCCCCGACGCGCCGCCCAAGGGCGTCGACATCAAGAAGGACACTCCGCCCGCGGTCAAGTCGAAGGCTCCCGCGACCGATCCGGCCAAGCCTGCCGCGCCGCAGCCCGCGCCCCGCAAGAGCCGGGGCCCGTCTCCGGGCGCACCCGCCGTCGACGCCCGCGCCCCCCAGGTGTCGACCGCCGCCCCGAGCCCGTCCACCGCCGCCGCCCCGGCCGCCACGGGCGGCACCACGACCGCCGCCGCAGGTCCAGCCGGGCAGACCGTCCAGTGCGACGGCGACGGCAGCACCGGCAACCGGGTCCAGGTCGTGTACGTCCACGGCCCGGGACGCGACCGGTACTCCGAGTACCTCGCCTCCTTCCGCAAGTGGGCCGCCGACGCCGACCTCATCTACTCGGCCAGCGCCGAGGAGACCGGCGGCGTCCGCCACATCCGGTACGTGACGGCGGCCGACTGCACGCCCACCGTCCTCAACATCGAACTGCCGGACTCCGCGATGGCGGAGTTCAGCGCCACCAACCGCGCGCTCGCCGCCAAGGGGCTCGACCGTCGCGACCGCAAGTACATGATCTTCGCCGAAGCGCAGGTGTACTGCGGCATCGGCACCTTCGCCGGGGACGAACGGCCCGGACAGTCCAACCTGAGCAACTTCGGCCCTTCGTACGGGCGTACGGACAGCGGCTGCTGGGGCGGACACACCGCGGCCCACGAACTCGGCCACAACCTGGGCGCGGTGAACAACAGTGCGCCCAACACCAGTAGGGGCGCGCACTGTACGGACGAGTGGGACGTGATGTGCTACTCGGACAGCCCGTACTACCCGAAGATGCGCGACGTCTGCACCAATCGGGCGTCCGAGAACATCCTCGACTGCAACCACGACGACTACTTCCACACCAGCCCGCGGCCCGGCCGCAGGTTGTAGATCCGCAGCGTCGTGCCCTGGACCCACGTCAGGTGCCGCCCGTCCAGGAGCACCTGGTACCAGGAGGCTCCGGTGACCCGCTGCCAGCTCACCACGACGGAGTCCGCCTGGATCTGACCGGCGG
>NZ_RDBH01000109.1:0-2595 GCF_008042145.1 Streptomyces sp. adm13(2018) | reverse complement strand
GCTGTGCGCCGACGACCTCGTCTGGTCGTACGGCTCCGGCGCCCCTGTGACCGGCAGCCGGCGGCCGTAGGCCAGCAGCAGGAGGTCCTGCGCGCTGCCGGTCACAGGGGCGCCGGAGCCGTACGACCAGTCGAGGTCGTCGGCGCACAGCCGCACCCCGCCGAGGTCGACGCCGAAGCTGTGCGCCGACGACCTCGTCTGGTCGTACGGCTCCGGCGCCCCTGTGACCGGCAGCCGGCGGCCGTAGGCCAGCAGCAGGAGGTCCTGCGCGCTGCCGGTCACAGGGGCGCCGGAGCCGTACGACCAGTCGAGGTCGTCGGCGCACAGCCGCACCCCGCCGAGGTCGACGCCGAAGAACCGCAGACCGGCTGGCCGGACCTGGTCCAGCAGGACCCGCAGCCGGTCCTCCGGGACGCGCCGGTCCAGGCCGAGGGCGACGGTGACGTCCAGACCGTGCACCACGTCATGGCCGAGGGCCCCCGCCGCGCCGCCGACCGGAGGCGACCAGCGGTGGTCCGCGTTGTCCCGCAGGAACGCGGAGAGCTCGGCCGGGGAATGGGCGCCCGCGTCCCGGCGCGCGACCCGGTCGGTCATGCGGTGGAGGTTCCCGCGCGCCCTGACCAGCTCGCCGAGCGTCGCCGGCAGCGAAAGCCGGAAGCCCATCGACATGTGCGCCACCACCTCGCGCACCCGCCAACCCGCGCACAGCGAACGCTCGTTCCACCGCTCGGCCGGCAGACCGTCGAACAGGTCCGCCAGTTCCCGGCGTTCGGCCGCGATCGCGGCCCTGATCCCGGTGGTGCTCCTCGTGCCGCCCGTCGCGTTCTCCATGCGACCCACCCTGCGTCGCCCCGGCGGATAAGGCCAATAGACGGTTCTGCTGCCTTCTGGAATCACCGCCTATGGAGCTTCGGCAGCTGCGCTACTTCGTCTCCGTCGTCGAGGAGGGCGGCTTCACCCGTGCCGCGGCCCGGCTGCACCTGGCCCAGCCCGGACTCAGCGCCCAGATCCGCCGGCTGGAACGGGAGGTGGGGGAGCCCCTGCTCGACCGCTCCGGCCGCACGGTGACACCGACCGAGGTGGGCCGCGCCGTCCTGCCCTACGCCCGCGCGGCCCTGGCCGCCGTGGACGCGGTGCGGGAGACGGTGGACGCGTACACGGGCCTGCTGCGCGGCCGGGTCACGCTCGGCACGGTCTCCGGGGCCGCCGGGCACGCCTTCGACATCGCCGCCTTCCTCGCGGACTTCCACCAGGACCACCCGGCGGTGGAGGTGGCGCTCACCGAGGACACCACCGAACGCATGCAGGCCGCGCTCCTCGCGGGCGAGCTCGACATCGCCCTCCTGGGGACGGCCTCGGACGTGCCGCCGCCGGGAACCGCCTTCCGGATGGTGCTGGACGTCCCGCTGGTCGCAGTCGTCGCGCCCGGCGATCCGCTGCTCGCCCGTGCCGCCGGCACCGGCCTCCCGCTCGCCGCCCTGCGCGACCGCCCGCTGATCTGCCTGCCCCGCGGCACCGGCGTCCGCGCCGCCCTCGAACGCGGCTGCGCCCAGGCCGGATTCCGCCCCCGCGTCACCTTCGAGGCGGCGGCGCCGCACGTCCTGGCCCGGCTCGCCGCGCGCGGCCTCGGCGTCGCCGTGCTGCCCGCCGGAGAGGACGGGGCGCCCCCCGGCGACGGGCTCCGCGCCCTGCGGATCGTCGAGCCCGGGATCCGCGGCCGCTTGGCGCTCGCCTGGCAGGCCGCCGGCCCGGCGAGCCCCGCGGCCCGGGCCCTCCTCGACCGGCTCCGCGACGCCCTGCCGGAGCCGTCCGGGTGCGCCGGGGAGCGGAGTTGACGGACATCGGGACGCTCACCGGGACCCGGCCGCGCCGCCGCGACGGAGCCGCCGGTCCCGACCGGCGACCGGGGGTGACCAGGAAGGGCCTGGTCCGGGGCACGAGGAGGAGAACCTGCGCCGGCACGGCATCCCCTCGTGTCGTTGTTGGGCCGAACGGGTGAGGAGCGGGAGGATGTCCCCATGAGTAGGTACGAGAGGTACGACGTCACCGACGAGCAGTGGGAGGGCCTCGCCCAGGTCGTGCCCCTGCGCGGCCGTGACGAATGGCCGTCCAGGGTCGACCACCGCACGATCCCCGAGCAGTACGAATCCGCCGAGCACCGCCGCATGGTCGTGCTCCGCGTGCAGGTGTTCGCCGACGCCCGCGAGGTCGCCGAGTACCTCATCGCCCAGATCCCGGTGCTCCTCGACCTGACGAGCGCCGACACCGAGGTCGCCAAGCGCATCCTCGACTTCAGCAGCGGCGTGGTCTTCGGCCTCGGCAGCGGGATGCACCGCGTCGACCGGAACGTCTTCCTGCTGGCTCCGGCCGGCACGGAGGTCGAGGGCGCGGAGGGTGAGGACGACGAGAGCATGGTGGACGACAGGACCGCCGGCGTCCCCCGATCGTAGGAAGGTCATCTCGCCGTAACGGTTCGTCAGCGAACGCACTGCGTACGGTCCGGGCATGGACCTCACCGGCGGCTTCACGCTCGACCACTCCGGCTCCCCGGCCGCGCCCCGCACCGGCCCCCCGTCCCCGGGGGCACCGTCCACC
>NZ_RDBH01000108.1:2760-3624 GCF_008042145.1 Streptomyces sp. adm13(2018) | reverse complement strand
GATGAGGTCGGGGCCGGCGAGGGGGGTGATGGCGGTGAATACGGCGCCGGTGTCCCAGCGGGCGGTGGCCGGGGTGCCGCCGGTGCGTTCTGCCAGGTCCTTGACGAAGCCCCAGCCGGTGAGGGGTTCGGTGTCGGGGATCTGAGCGGTGAGGGTGAGGGCGGCCTCGACGGGCAGGCACTGGGCGAGGTCGACGCGTTCGTCGCCGGTGAGCTGTCGGCCGAGGGCGGCCAGGACYTCGTGAACGGATTCCGCGGCGCGTTCGCGGGTGGGGTAAGCGCCTTCGTAGCGCACGCGTTCCAGCATCTGGTCGAACGTCATGGCTGTCTGGGGCCGGTTCGCTCGGGGCTGGTCGTACATGGCTGCGGGTGCCTTTCTCTGCGAAGGACGCGCCGCCGTGCGCGGGCGGCGTCCGGGTGGTGGTCAGGTGGGCTGAGGGTGTCCGAAGAGGAGGTCGTAGCCGGGCGGGAGCTGGAGGAGGACCTCGCGGGTGAGGACGTCGCCCGCGGCGGCGGCCGCGGTGGACAGGACCGCGCCGATGTCCCACAGGGCGGTCTTCTCCGTGGCGCCCTCGATCCAGGCCGCGGTCGCGCGGACGAAGCGTTCGGGCGAGAGCGGTTCCGCCGCCTGCAGCGGGTTGAGGAGGATCAGGGCATAGGACTCGGGGAGCCGGGCAGCCAGGTCGGCGCGCACGGTGCCGACCAAGTGCGCGCCCAACAGTGCCAGGACGACGCGGGCGACGCGATCGGCTTCTTCCGGGGTCTCGTACTCGCCGCGTTGCTGGACGTGGGCCAGAAAGGATTCCCTGTGCATCGACATCACGTCACCTCAGAGACCTGAGTGAAAGGGGCGACGGGGGTGCGG
>NZ_RDBH01000108.1:0-2660 GCF_008042145.1 Streptomyces sp. adm13(2018) | reverse complement strand
GCTCCCAGAGCCCGACCACCACGGCGACCGCTATCACGCCCACGAACGCCGGCGCCACGGCAGAAGAAGACCGCGGGGCGCAATCTGGGCGCGGCCATAGGGGTCGGGGTCGGTCTCGGGGCCGTCATCATCGCCTCGCTGTACGTCTGGGCTCCGGCGTTCGTGGGCGTGATAGCGGTCGCCGTGGTGGTCGGGCTCTGGGAGCTCACCTCCCGCCTCCAGGAACGCAAGGGGATCAAGGCTCCGCTCGTGCCGCTCGCGGTCGGCGGCGCCGCCATGGTCGTCGCCGGTTACGTCCGGGGGCCCGAGGGCGCCTGGGTGGCGATGGCACTCACGGCGCTCGCGGTGCTCGTCTGGCGGATGACGGAGCCTCCCGAGGGCTATCTGAAGGACGTCACGGCGGGCGTCTTCGCGGCGTTCTACGTGCCGTTCCTGGCGACGTTCGTAGCGCTGATGCTCACCGCCGACGACGGTCCGCAGCGGGTGCTGACGTTCCTGCTGCTGACGGTGGTCAGCGACACGGGCGCGTACGCGATCGGCTGGCGCTTCGGCAAGCACAAGCTGGCGCCGAGGATCAGCCCCGGAAAGACCCGCGAGGGTCTGCTCGGGGCGGTGGGCTTCGCGATGGCGGCGGGCGCGCTGTGCATGCAGTTCATGATCGACGACGGTCTCTGGTGGCAGGGCCTGCTGCTGGGCCTCGCCGTGGCGATCAGTGCGACGCTCGGCGACCTCGGCGAGTCGATGATCAAGCGGGACCTCGGCATCAAGGACATGGGGACCCTGCTTCCGGGACACGGCGGGATCATGGACCGGCTGGACTCGCTGCTGCCCACGGCTCCGGTCGTGTGGCTGCTGTTCGTGGTCTTCGTCGGCTCGACCTGACCGGTACGCGCTGCCGCGAGGGCCCGCCATCCTCCGGGGATGGCGGGCCCTCGTGCGTGGGGCCGCGCGGGGGAGCGGCCGCTGGGGCCGGCGGCGTGGACGCGGTCGCCGAGGCTGGAGGCTTGGACGCGGGTCGCTGAGGCCGGAGGCGCGGACGTGGTCGCCGAGCCGAAACCATCCCGCACAGTGACAATACGGTCATGGCATCCATGGCAGGCGCCGGCGGCGCACCCGCGGGGGCGAGGCTCGTCCTGCTGACGCTCGCGGCGGGCCAGTTCCTGATGGCGCTCGACAGCTCCGTCATGAACGTGGCGATCGCGACCGTCGCCGACGACGTGGGCACGACCGTGACCGGCATCCAGGGTGCCATCACCGCCTACACCCTGGTGATGGCGATGTTCATGATCCCCGGAGGCAAGGTCGGGGTGCTGATCGGACGTCGGCGCGCGTTCATGATCGGCTGCGTGATCTACGGCTGCGGCTCGCTGACCACGGCCCTCGCGCCGAACCTGCCCGTGCTCCTCTTCGGCTGGTCGTTCCTCGAAGGCATCGGGGCCGCGCTCATCCTGCCGTCGATCGTGGCGCTCGTGGCCGGCAACTTCCCCACCGAGGGCCGGGCCGCGGCGTACGGCATCGTGGCGGCCGCGGGTGCCGTGGCCATCGGGCTCGGACCGCTGATCGGCGGCATCGCCACGACCTACTTCTCCTGGCGCTGGGTCTTCGCAGGCGAGGTCCTGGTCGTGCTCGTCATCCTGGTGTTCGCCCGCCGCATCGCCGATGCCGGCGAGGAGGCGCACCCGCGCATCGACCTCGTCGGCGCCGCCCTGTCCGCCGCCGGGCTCGGGATCTTCGTCTACGGCGTCCTGCGCTCGGACGAATGGGGCTGGGTCCAGCCGAAGGCGGACGCGCCCGCATGGCTCGGGGTGTCGCTGACCGTGTGGCTGATGCTGGCGGGTCTGCTCCTGGTGTACCTGTTCCTCCGCTGGGAGGCCCGGCTCGTCGCGCGCGGCCGGGAGCCGCTCGTCGACCCCGCCATGCTGCGGAACAAGCAGCTCACCGGCGGTCTGACGATGTTCTTCTTCCAGTACCTCGTGCAGATGGGCGTCTTCTTCGTCGTCCCGCTCTACCTGTCCGTGGCGCTCGGTCTGTCCGCGCTGCAGACGGGCGCCCGGATCCTGCCGCTCTCGCTGACGCTGCTCGCCGCCGCGGTCCTCATCCCGCGCTTCCTCCCCGACGTGTCGCCGCGCCGGGTGGTACGGATCGGGGTGGTGGCGCTGCTCGCCGGCGCCGTCGCGCTGATGGCCGCACTGGACGTGGAGGCGGGGGCAGAGATCGTCACCGTCCCGCTGCTCCTGATCGGGTTCGGGATGGGAGCCCTGGCCTCGCAGCTCGGATCGGTCACGGTCTCCGCGGTCCCGGACCGGCAGAGCGCGGAGGTCGGGGGCATCCAGAACGCCGTCACCAACCTCGGCTCCTCGATGGGCACGGCGCTCGCGGGCTCCCTGATGATCGCCGCGCTCACCTCGTCGTTCCTGGGCGCGGTGGAGCGGAACCCGGCCGTCCCGGCCGAGGTGAAGAGCCAGGCCGCCGTCGAGCTGCAGAGCGGCGTCCCGTTCCTCTCGGACGCCCAGCTGACGGCCGCCCTCGACGAGGCGGGCACCAGCGAGCAGGTGTCCCAGGCCGCCCTGGAGGCGAACGAGACCGCCCGCCTGGACGGCCTGAAGGCGGCCCTCGCGATCCTGGCCGGCGCGTCCGTCGTGGCCCTCTTCTTCACCCCC
>NZ_RDBH01000107.1 GCF_008042145.1 Streptomyces sp. adm13(2018) | reverse complement strand
ACCGGGTGGGCACAGAGCGGTCCCAGGCGGCTGCGGCCCGGTTCCAGAGACTGTCGATCGTCCCGGCGGGTGCGGCCTCCGCCGGCCTCGTACGGCTGAGCAGGCGTGCTTCGGTACGTGCCAGGGCTCCCGTCGAGGTGGGCCCGGCGCCTCCGCCTCCACCTGCGCCTCCGCCTTCGCCTTCGCCTTCGGAGACGAGTGCGGTACGGGCCCGGCTCAGCGCTTCCAGGGCCTTCAGGACTCGTAGGGGCCGCCCCGAAAGTACAGACCCCCGCGCGCTCGCGCACGGTCACCGCGCCCGTGCGCGGCATCGGAGCGGTCGGCAGGTGCCGTTCGTTCGGCCAGCGTCCGCAGCGTCTCCAGGCCGGCCAGTACCTCTGTGCGATTGTTCGACACCTTCATCCACGCCGGTAGCCGAGCGACCATCGACAGCGTCGGCTGCGTTGCGCCGCGCTCTCGCAAGCGCGCCCCGACGTAAGCGGACAGTTCGTCGATGTGCTCCTCGTTATAAGCCCACAAGACGTGACCGGCGCAACGGGTCTGCAGCCACAGAGGCCGTTGGAAGAACGGTTCCTCACTGCCGCCCAGCACCGCGCCGACCAGCCCGGCCCCCCGCACTTCAGGTTCCCAGTCGGCGACGGCGCCGCACCCTCCGCACGCCAGACGGCGCGGCAGGAACAGAAGCTGGCTGAGGTATCGGGGATCAGAGAGGTCCGGCCGAGGAATCACGAGAGCACGGCCCTCGCATCGCGGACAGACCACGAGCATCCGGCCCGCGAACCGAGCCAACCAGCCCCCTGAGTCGCGGTGACGACCGAGGTCAGTGCGCGGCTTGGAATCCATGGCGGACACCATCGCAGGTCCGCGACGAGTGCAGCTACACAATTGTCGAGCCCGCCCCACAGGTCACTACCAGTCACTCTGGATTTACGGCCGGGGGGGCACACGAGGGCCGATGTAGTTGCCTGGAGGCGGCCGCTGCCCAGTCTTAGGGCGCCATGAACTCTGGGCTCTCCAGTACTGCTCGTGATGGACCGGAACCCGACTGTCTTTTTCCGGATACTCCGCCCGAAGCGCGCTCCCTCCGTCATAGTGGGAGCAACACAGACGGATGGGGGGATCCTTCGTGATCACACAGGCGTACTTCAAGCCGGGGGACGTGACCGACCCGGCGGTCGCGTCCTTACGGGCCCGGATCGGCACCGCGATCGACAACAGCCCCGCACCAGGCACGGGAACCGTTCTCGAACGCCTCTCCTTCTGGTTGCAGCTCCCGGTCGACACGATGTTCTCCGGCATGCTGGACAGGCTCTGCGAGGCCCGCGGTCAGCGTGTGGGGACCGTCCTCAGCTCGGCCGCCGCAGGCGGGCTCTACCATCCCGCCGATCTGGCGGCGGCCGGGGACATCTCGGCCAAGTGGACCGCGATCGGCGACCGTCTGCACATCGACCGTGCCGTGACCGTCAAGGGCCCCACCGACCATGTCGGCGGATCCCAGAGCCTGTTCCTCCAGAAGAACGGCGCCGGATTCCACGTGATCGTGCTCCTCGCCACCGGCACCGACGACGGCCCGGGCGGACGCCCCTTCTTCCTGGCCTTCGACCCCGATGTCAGCGCCGAGAGGGAGACCCGGATGGCATGGACGACCAAGCAGACCGTCGGGAAGACCGCCACGAAGGTGCCCGCGCTCACTCACGCCGACGCCGTCACGATCATCAAGCGCATGCTCCTCGGCACCGAACCGAACGGCTTCGGCCCGCTGATCCGGAAGTACTACGTCAACACCGCCGAGCCCTTCCCCTCGGTCTCCTGGGCCGGCGAGTAGCCAGCGCGGCGAGCGGCGCGGTCGCGCAGGCCGTAGTCCCGCATCGACGGGATCGGCCCCTCTCACCGATCGCGACTGCGGCCTGCCGCTACCGGCTTTCTCCCTCAGGGGCGAACGTCAGCGTGAACAGCGCCCCGCCGCCCGGCGCCGCCCGCGCCGTCAGCTCCGCCCCGTGTGCGTGGGCGATCTGCCGGGCCATGGCCAGACCGAGGCCCGAGCCGGGCAGGGCGCGGGCCGACTGGGCGCGGTAGAAGCGGTCGAAGACATGGGGGAGGTCCGCCCGGGCCGTCGTCGGTGCCGGTGGCGAGGAGCACGATCACGTGGAATCCGGCGCCGTTCTTCTGGAGGAACGCGCTGGAGCGGGGCATCCGGGAAGTCACCGGGCTCGTCAACGACCTCATCGAACTCGCCCGGGACGAGGAACCACTCCCGCTCCTGGAGGACGTACACGTCGCCGAGCTGACGGAACACACGGTCGCCGTCGCCCGGACGCACTGGCCGCACACCCCGTTCCTCCTGGGGGTGGAGACGGGCGCGACACACGAGGTCAGACCGGGGGTCCCGGCGCGACTGGCCCGTCTGCTGACGAACCTGCTGGACAACGCGGCCAAGTTCAGCCCGCCGGGCACCCCGGTCTGACCTCGTGTGTCGCGCCCGTCTCCACCCCCAGGAGGAACGGGGTGTGCGGCCAGTGCGTCCGGGCGACGGCGACCGTGTGTTCCGTCAGCTCGGCGACGTGTACGTCCTCCAGGAGCGGGAGTGGTTCCTCGTCCCGGGCGAGTTCGATGAGGTCGTTGACGAGCCCGGTGACTTCCCGGATGCCCCGCTCCAGCGCCCCCGACGCCCGTGCGCGCTGGGCGGGCGTCAGCCGGTCGCCACGGGCCAGGAGCTCCGCGTTCGTGCGCAGCGCGGTCAGCGGCGTCCGTAGTTCGTGGGAGGCGTCCGCGACCAGTCGGCGCTGGGAGGTCACCGACTGCTCCAGCTCACCGAGCATCGTGTTGAAGCTGGCCGCCAGCCGGGTCACCTCGTCCTGCCGGCCCGGGGGGCCGGGCGGCAGCTCGATGCGGTGGCGCGGATCCCGGGTGGCCGCGATCCGTTCGGCGGTCGCGGTCAGCCGGGCCACCGGGGCCAGGCCCGTACGGGAGACGGCGTAGCCGAGCAGCCCGGCCAGCAGGACCCCCACCGCGCCGACCACCGCGAGCAGCGCGGCCGCCTGCCGCACGCTCTTCTCGACCGGGTCGGCGCGCAGGGCCACCTGGAGTGCCTGCCCGTCTCCGAACGGCGTGGTCAGCATTCGGAGCGGCTGCCCGAAGCGTTGGACGTTGCTGTAGTACGGGGCCCGCGCGCCCGCCGCGACCTCCCGTACGGGGGAGGAGACGGGCAGCAGATAGGGCTCGGCGGGGTCCGCCGCCGGGTCGGCGGGGACGATCTGGGCACAGGCGGGCGCGGAGAGGTAGCGGCACTCGCCCGCCACGATCTGCGGGCTTTCGCCGCGGTTCGCCTGGATGGTCCGGGTCGCGGACTGGGTGAGGGACAGGTCGAGCTGGTGCAGCAGCTCGTAGCGGATGACGAAGAACGCCGCCGTGCACACCCCGACCGCGACCAGCGCCACCGCCGCCGACGCCGCGAGCGCCATACGGGTACGGAGCGGTCGCCTGCGCCGCCAGCGGGCGCCCAGCCCGCGCACCCCGCTCACGCCAGATCCAGCCGGTAGCCGAGCCCGTGCACGGTGTGGACGAGGCGCGGCTCGCCGCCCGCCTCCAGTTTCCGCCGCAGGTATCCCACGTACACCGCGAGCGAGTTGGAGTCGGGGCCGAAGTCCTGGCCCCAGACCCGCTCCAGGATCACTTCGCGCGGCAGGACCTGGCCCGGATGGCGCAGCAGGAGTTCCAGCAGGGCGGCCTCCGTGCGCGAGAACTCCAGTGGCCGGTTGCCCCGCCGTCCGGTGCGGGTCACGGGATCGAGGGTCAGGTCGGCGAAGGCCAGGTCCGAGCCCGGCGCGGGCGGCGCGGCCCGCCGCAGCAGGGCACGCACGCGCGCCACCAGCTCGTCCAGCGCGAACGGTTTCACCAGGTAGTCGTCCGCGCCGGCCTCCAGACCGTCCACCCGCTCGCTCACCGAGGACAGCGCGGTCAGCACCAGGACCGGTGTGCGGTCCTCCATCGCCCGCAGCCGCCGGCAGACCGCGAGACCGTCCAGGACCGGCATCATCACGTCGAGGACCAGCGCGTCCGGCTGCCAGGCGGTCACCGCCGACAGTGCCTCCAGGCCGTCGCCGACGCCCCGGACCTCGTACCCCTCCACGCTGAGCCCGTCCTCGACGGCGGCCCGCACGTCCGGCTCGTCCTCGGCCACCAGGATCCTGCCCGTACTCCGCATGCTGCTCCCGCCACCACCCGCGCTCGCGCCCTGCCCACCGCCCGCGCTGCGTCCCGCGCCCGCGTCGCCCGCGCGGATGCTGTTCGCGCCGTTCATGCCGTTCGGGCTGTCCGCGCCGTTCATGCCAGTCACGCCGTTCATGCCGCTCATAGCGTGAAGCCTGCCAAACCGGACTCTTAGAACCCTCTTAACCCGCTTATCGAGAGTGGCGGCCATGCGCACACCACTCTCCGTCGTGATCGGTGCGGGCGGCACCGGCGGTCACATCTACCCCGGTCTCGCCCTGGCCGAGGCCCTGCGCCGCGCCGACCCCGAGACGGTCATCTCCTTCATCGGCACCGAACGCGGTCTTGAGACGACCCTGATCCCGGCGGCCGGATACCGGCTGCACACCGTCGACATGATCCCCTTCGATCCCGCGCTCGGCGCGAAACGCTTCCTCCTTCCGGCCGCGCTCCTCCGCTCGGGGGCCCAGGCCCGCCAGGTCCTGCGTACCCAGAAGGCGCACATCGTCGTCGGCATGGGCGGCTACCCCAGTGCCCCGGCGATCGTCGGGGCGAAGATGGCGGGACTGCCCAGCGTGATCCACGAGTCCAACGCGGTCCCGGGCCGGGCCAACCAGTTCGCCGCCCGCCTCACCCCCCACCTCACCGTCGCCTTCGACGGCAGCCGCGCCCATCTGTCGGGCGGCGAGCGGGCACAGACCGTGGGCATGCCGATCGCCGCATCCCTGGCTGCCCTGAACCGGCCGGCCCAGCGCGAGGAGGCCCGGCGCGCCTTCGCGATACCCCAGGGAGCCCGGGTCGTCCTCTTCAACGGCGGCAGTCTGGGCGCGGCCCGCCTCACTGCCGCCGCCGTGGGCCTCGCCGCCCGCTGGCGGGGCCGCGGCGACGTCCACCTCCTGATCAAGACGGGCCCGGCCGCACTCGCGGAGACCCGGAGAGGCCTCATCGAGGCCGGTGTCGGTCCCGTCGCCCAGGCGGTGCCCTACCTCGACCGGATGGACCTCGCCTACGCGGTCGCCG
This sequence comes from Streptomyces sp. adm13(2018), assembly GCF_008042145.1. Taxonomy (GTDB): domain Bacteria; phylum Actinomycetota; class Actinomycetes; order Streptomycetales; family Streptomycetaceae; genus Streptomyces. Next base: position 1,988 of record NZ_RDBH01000107.1, on the reverse strand, counting down.
ACCTCGTCGTCTGTCGCGCCGGCTCGGCCACGATCGCCGAGCTCGCCACGACCGGGGTGCCCGCCGTCCTCGTGCCGTACCCGCACGCCCCCGGCGACCACCAGACCCACAACGCCCGGGTCCTGTCCGATGCCGGCGCCGCCCACCTCCTCCCGGACGCCGAGACCACCTCGGACCGGCTCGCCGAACTGATCGACCCGCTGCTCGCACACCCCACCCGGCTCGCGGTGATGGGACGCGCCGCAGACCCGGGAAACCACGCCCACGCCGCCGACCTGCTCGCAGAGACGGTCATCCGACTGGCCGGACGACCCAGCACCGCAAGGGAGCTCACCCCATGACGAACCCGAACCCGAACACGAACGCGAACACGAACACGAACACGAACACGACCGAGGCCACGGCCATGAGCGCGACCACGACCACGACCACGACCATCGACTGGACCGGCCGCACCGTCCTCGTCACCGGAGCCGAGGGCTTCATCGGCTCCACCCTCGTCGACCTGCTCGTCCAACGCGGCGCGCGGGTGAAGGCCTTCGTCCACTACAAGCCGTATGCCGACAAGGGCCACCTCGCCCGCTACCTCGACGACCCGCACGGCCCGGTCGAGTTCATCGCCGGTGACGTCGGCGACGCGGGCCGGGTCATGGACGCCGTCGAGGGCTGCGACACCGTCTTCCACCTCGCCGCGCTCATCGGCATCCCCTACAGCTACGACGCCCCGGGCGCCTACGTCCGTACGAACGTCGTCGGCACCGAGAACATCGCCGAGGCCTGCCGCCGCCACTCCGTCCGACGCCTCCTCCACACCTCCACCAGCGAGGTGTACGGGACCGCGCTCACGGCCCCCATCAGCGAGGACCACCCCCTCCAGCCGCAGTCGCCCTACTCCGCGTCGAAGATCGGCGCGGACATGATGGCCCTGTCCCACTGGCACGCCTACGAGCTGCCGGTGACCGTCGTACGGCCCTTCAACACCTACGGGCCCCGTCAGTCGGCCCGCGCCGTCATCCCCACGATCCTCGCCCAACTGCACGCCGGAGCCCGAGAGATCCGTCTCGGCTCGCTGACCCCGACCCGCGACTTCACCTACGTCACCGACACCGCGGCCGGGTTCCTGGCACTGGCGGGCTGCGACCGGGCACTGGGGGAGAGCGTCAACCTCGGCACCGGTCGCGAGATCTCGATCGGAGACCTCGCGAAGGCACTCGTCATGGCCTCCGGCCGCGACGCCGAGATCGTCGTCGACCCGACGCGACTTCGGCCCTCCGGCAGCGAGGTGCACCGACTGCTCTCGGACAACACACGGGCCCGCACCTGGGCGGCCTGGGAGCCGGAAGTCGGCCTGGAGGAAGGCCTGGAGCGGACCTCGGCCTGGGTGGCGGAGCACCTGCACCTGTTCGCCCCTGGGCGCTACCAGGTCTGAGTCACCGCTACCAGGTCTGAGCCACCGTCACCGGGTCCGAGACACCGCCACCGGGCCTGAGGACACCGGTAGGTCTGAGAATCCGCCACCGGCCGCTGCCAGGGGCGTCCGGCCCGGCACCGCCGGACGCCCCGGCAGGACGGCACATCCCCGACTACGCCTCCCGAAGGAGAGTCAGCGTCAGGCGACTTCACGCTTCCGCGGTGACGCCCCCACCTCGTGCTCACGCCTGGCGGCCTCCAGGAGTCGGCTCCAGGACCGCACCAGGGGGCGACGCTTCAACAGGGCGCGCCTCTCCCGTTCCGTCATCCCGCCCCAGACTCCGTGATCGATCCGGTCGTCCAGAGCATGAGCCAGACACTCGACCCTGACAGGGCATCCGGTACACAGCGCCTTGACCTGGCTCTGCGCCGCCGACTCGGCGAACAGCTCGTCCGCGTGCGCCGCCCGGCACCGCGCCGACAACGTCCAGTGCGGACGTAGGCGCCCGGGGCGTCGTAGCTGTAGGGGATGCCGATGAGCGCGGCGAGGTGGAAGACGGTGTCGCAGCCCTCGACGG
>NZ_RDBH01000106.1:7022-11370 GCF_008042145.1 Streptomyces sp. adm13(2018) | reverse complement strand
CACGACCGCCGTACGACCGTTGTACGGCCCCCGCACCACCGCCGTACGTCCCCTGTACGGGCAGCCGCCACCCCCGTACGACCTCCGTACGGGCAGCCACCACCGCCGTACGCCCGCCGTACGGGCCGCACCACCGCCGTACGCCCTCCCCCCTTACGGGCCGCGCCACCGCCGCACGCCGTCCGCACGGGTCGCACCACCCACGCACCCCGCGCCCCACAGCGCGGCACGGCACCGCACGGCGGTTCAGCCGGCATGCTCGCGTCGCCCGACGCGGCTCCGATTCCCCTCCGCCACGAGGAAAGACACCCGATGACACCACGACACTCTCGCACCAGGATGTGGGCCCTGCTGGCCGCCGCCGCCCTGGTGCTGCCCGGCAGCGCCCTGCTCCCCGCCGCCGCGGCCGCCGAACAGCCCCGCGGCACGAGCGCCGGCGTCTCCCCCGCCGAGAAAGCCGCCATCGAGGTCCACGGCCTGAAGGGCGAGTACTTCAGCATGTCCGCCCCGGGCGCCCGGGACTTCGCCACGCTCGGCGGTACGTCCCTGGACCCGCAGGTCGACTTCTCCGGCCTGACGGGCACCTTCCAGAACCTCACCGGCCGCTCCGAGCACACCACGGCCCGCTGGACCGGCCGGATCGAGGCCCCCGTCACCGGCGACTACACGTTCTACGGCATCGGCGACAACGGCTTCCGGCTCTTCGTCGACGGCGAGCCGGTCATCGACCACTGGGTCCCCGACTGGGACAGGGAGCAGACCAGCGCCGCGATCCGGCTCACGGCCGGCGAGAAGCACGACTTCCGACTGGAGATGTTCCAGGACGTCGGCGGCGCCAACATGTTCCTGCGCTGGTCGACGCCGACGATGGCCAAGCAGCTCGTACCGGAGTCGGCCTTCACCCCGCCCGCCGACTTCGCGGTCTATCCGGTCGAGCTGACCGTGGACGAGAGCGGCCGCAGGCTGCGCGCGAGGTTCGAGGGCAGGGTCTCCGATCTCGCGGCCGTGAAGGAGCACCTCACGGTCGAGGCCGACACCACGCCCATGCCGATCCGGTCGGTCGCGGTCGCCCCGGGCGACCGGAACTCCGTCCTCGTGACGCTCTCCGAGCCGATCCAGAAGGGCCAGCGGGTCAGGGTCGACTACGACGGGAAGGGCGGCCTGAAGAACGGCGGGGAGACCGTCCCCCAGATCCTCCGCTCGGCGAAGAACTCCTCCACGCACCGGCTCACCACCGAGTGGGGCGACCGGCTGGACGAGAAGAACCCGCTCCCGGAGTACCCGCGCCCCCAGCAGGTGCGCGGCAAGTGGAAGAACCTCAACGGCCCCTGGCAGTTCGCCGGCGCCGACGCGGGCGAGCAGCCGGTCTTCGGCAGGGACCTCGACGAGAGGATCGTCGTGCCGTTCCCGGTCGAGTCGCAGCTCTCCGGCGTCGAACGGCACGAGGATCACATGTTCTACCGCCGGCTGGTCACCGTGCCGAAGGACTGGAAGATCGGTAAGGACGGCAAGGGCGGCAAGGAGAACCGTCTGAAGCTCAACTTCGGGGCCGTCGACTACCAGGCCCGGGTGTGGGTCAACGGCAAACAGGTCGCCGAACACACCGGCGGGTACAACGCGTTCAGCGCCGACGTCACCGACGCGATCGAGGGCACCGGCCCCCAGGAGGTCGTCGTCGCGGTCACCGACACCGGCGGCCGGAACCAGCCCACCGGCAAGCAGTCCACCAACCCCGGCGGCATCTTCTACACCCAGTCCTCGGGGATCTGGCAGACCGTCTGGATGGAACCGGTCGCCCCGGTCTCCATCGACGACGTCGTCACCACACCCGACATCGACACCAGCAGCCTCGCGGTCACCGTCGCGTCCGACGACGCCACCTCCGGCGCGCGCGTCGAGGCCGTCGCCAGGGACGCCCGCGGGAAGGTCGTCGGCCGGGTCAGCGGGCCGGCCAACGCCAGGCTCCGGCTGCCGGTGGCGAAGCAGCGGCTCTGGAGCCCGGACGACCCGTACCTCTACGACCTCGACGTGAAACTGGTACAGGGACGGTCGACCGACACCGTCGAGAGCTACTTCGGCATGCGGAAGATCGCCGTGGAGAAGGTCGGCGGCTTCCAGAAACTGGTGCTCAACGGCAAGCCCATCTACTCCCTCGCCACCCTCGACCAGGGGTTCTGGCCCGACGGCCTCTACACCCAACCGAGCGACAAGGCCCTCGCGTTCGACCTGGAGGCGCACAAGAGGCTCGGCTTCAACGCCGTGCGCAAGCACATCAAGGTGGAGTCACCGCGCTGGTTCTACCACGCGGACCGGCTCGGCCTGCTGGTCTGGCAGGACTTCGTCTCGGGCGACCTCACCGACGACACCGGGCACCGGGCCTTCGTCGACCAGGGCCGCGAGATGATGCGCCAGCACCACAACTCCCCCTCCGTCATCGGCTGGATCGTCTTCAACGAGGGCTGGGGCGAGTGGAACCGCGAGGAGACCGGACGGATCGCCGAGGACGTGAAGGCTGCCGACCCGTCCCGCGTCGTCAACGCCCACAGCGGGGTCAACTGCTGCAACTCGAAGGGTGATTCGGGCAAGGGCGACATCATCGACCACCACGACTACAACAACACCGACCCGGCCTTCCCCGACACCCGGCGCGCGGCCATGGACGGCGAGCACGGCGGCTTCACCCTGCGGGCCCCCGGGCACATGTGGCCCGGCGCGCCGACCGTGATCTACAGCGGTGTCGCCGACAAGGAGGCGCTCACCCGCACGTACGTGGAGAACACGGAGAAGTACTACCTCGAAGCCGCCGGCGCTGAGCTCTCCGGCTCGATCTACACCCAGATCTCCGACCTGGAGAACGAGCTGAACGGCCTGTACACGTACGACCGCAGGGAGATCAAGGTCGATCCGGTGCGGGTCCGCGAGATCAACCGGAAGGTCATCGCGGCCGGCGCGGCGGCGGGCGAGCGCGACCGGCTGACGGGCGGCGGCTCCTGGGCCCTCGACGAGGGCACCGGGACGACGGCCCGGGACGCGGGCCCGAACGCAGCGGAGCTGAAGCTCTCCGAGGGCACCAGCTGGGCGCCGGGGGTGCGCGGCAGCGCGCTGAAGTTCGACGGCCAGGGGCAGTACGCCGAGACCGCGGGTCCCGTGATCGACACCACCGGCGACTACTCGGTGTCGGCCTGGGCGAGCCTGGACTCCCTGCCGGGCAACTACGCGACCGTCGTCAGCCAGGACGGCCGGCGCCAGGAGAATCCCTTCTACCTCCAGTACGGCCAGGGCGCCTTCGCCTTCAGCACACCCGGCGGGATCCGCGCCCGGTACGTCGCCACGCCGGAGACGGGCCGCTGGTACCACCTGGTCGGGGTGCGCGACACCGCGAAGAACGAGATCAGGCTGTACGTGGACGGCGCCCTCGCGGCGACGGCCACCCCCGGGCCCGCCGACGTCGGCACCGGCCCGCTGTCCGTGGGCCGCGCGAGGTGGGGCGGCGGGAACGTCGACTTCTGGAAGGGCTCGGTGGACGAGGTCCGCGCGTTCGACAAGGCACTCACGTCGGAGGAGGTGGCCGCGCTCCACTCCCAGCAGAAGCCGTGACCGGCGTGACGGCCGGGGTGCGGCGCTGATCAGCGGCTCCGCCCGTACGTCCTCGGCCTTTCGGGCCGGGCGTACGGGCGGAGCCGTCCACGTGCCCGGTGGGGGGCGTTCCCTCCGTACTTACTGGCGGGTAGGGTACGTCCGTCACCGTCGGCCGCACCCTCGCCCCCGAAGGATTCCGATGTCACGGTCCACCCGCTCCGCCCTCCTGCTCGCCGGTCTGCTCGCCGCCGCGGGTGTCGCCCACTTCGCGTCCCCGAAGCAGTTCGACGCCGTCGTCCCGGAGTCCCTCCCGGGCGATCCGCGGACCTGGACCCAGGCCAGCGGGGTGGCGGAGCTGGCGCTCGCGGCCGGCCTCGCGCTGCCCGCGACCCGCAGGGCGAGCGCCCGCGCGACGGCCCTGTTCTTCGCCGGGGTCTTCCCGGCGAACGTCAAGATGGCGTACGACTGGCGGAACCGCTCGCCGAAGGCGCGGGCCATCGCCTACGGCCGGCTGCCGCTCCAGCTGCCCCTGATCCTGTGGGCGCGCAGCGTCGGCCGCGCCGGGGACTGACACCCGAAGGACTTCGCGGCACCGGGGGTGCCGAGCGCGGCAGCGGCGTTTCGGCCAGGCGCGCCTCCGACCCCGCGGCAGACCGGGCAAGGGTCGGTGTACCCGGAACGAACGGACTTTCGCCGGGAGTCGGGGGGCGCGGCGCGACCAAAAGCCATGTGTTCGAGAGGGCGGGGGTCCTCGTTGAGTGCGGTGAAC
>NZ_RDBH01000106.1:5070-6922 GCF_008042145.1 Streptomyces sp. adm13(2018) | reverse complement strand
GCCGTACAACGGTCGTACGGCGGTCGTGCGGCGGCGCCGCAGCGGTGCTCGGGTGGCGGGGGACCGACGGTGTCCGAGCGCGACACCGTGCGGGGGCGGGGTCGCCGACGGCGGTGCCGTCGGTGGTGGCGACAGCGGTGGCCGACGACGGGGCCGACGATGGGCCGACGACGGTGCCGACCGTCATTCCAACGTTGGAAATCGGTGTGCAGCGGAATGACAGCACGCCTCCCGGCGCCTGTCCAGACCCCTCGCGCCCTTCCATCGAGCGGATCCCGGGTCCCCGGGTCGGCGGCGGGGCCGGGGCGTGAGAGCGCGTTCAGGAAACGTCGCGCCGAACCCTTGCCGAGCGCTCCACGGCGCGGTTATAACGTTGTAAAGCCGCCGACGCCGCCCGGTCGTCCGAGGGTATCGAGGCCGCGTATCCGCAGTTCGGGCTCGTACCGGCCAGGTTTGGCACGTCCTCTCCCGGCAGGACGACAACGTTTCCCATCCCCGCGCGACCGCACGCCACTGGGCGGTGCTGTCCCCGCCAAGGAGTGTCTTGACATGCCCCTTCCGAAGAGAACCCGCGCGCTCTCCCTCGCCTGCCTCGTGGCCGCCACCACCACGCTGGTGCTCAGCGGCTGCGCCAAGTCCGAGACCTCCGACCAGGCCGGCGGAGACAGCAGCCAGGGCGCGCAGGTCGTGCAGACCCCCACGGCGTCCGCGGCCACCGGAACGGGCTGCTCGCTGACCGCGTACGGCGCCCCCGAGCTGGACCTCAAGAACGCGGTCGTCGGCTTCTCCCAGTCGGAGAAGGAGGCCAACCCGTTCCGCATCGCCGAGACCCAGTCGATCAAGGACGAGGCCGCGAAGCTCGGCGTGAAGAAGCTGCTCACCACCAACGCGCAGTCGCAGCTCTCCAAGCAGATCAGCGACATCCAGGACATGCTGGCCCAGGGGGCGCAGTTCCTGATCGTCGCCCCCCTCAACTCCGACGGCCTGGAGCCCGCGCTCCAGGCGGCGGCCGCGAAGAAGGTCCCGGTCCTCACGATCGACCGCAAGGTGAACGCGACGGCCTGCAAGGACTACCTGGCCTTCCTCGGCTCGGACTTCGTCGAGCAGGGCAAGCGCGCCGCCGACGCGATGATCAAGGCGACGGGCGGCAAGGGCAAGGTCGCGATCCTCCTCGGCTCCTCCGGCAACAGCGTGACGACCGACCGGACCAAGGGATTCGTCGACCAGATCAGGGCCGAGGCACCGGGCATCGAGATCGTCGCCCAGCAGACCGGCGAGTTCGCCCGGGACAAGGGCCAGCAGGTCATGGAGCAGCTCATCCAGTCGAAGCCCGACATCACCGCCGTCTACGCGGAGAACGACGAGATGGCCCTGGGCGCCGTGACGGCGCTCAAGGCCGCGGGCAAGGCACCGGGCAAGGACGTCAAGGTCGTCTCCATCGACGGCACGCGCAACGCCGTCCAGGCCCTCGCCAACGGCGAGCTCAACGCCGTCATCGAGTCCAACCCGCGCTTCGGCCCGCTGGCCTTCGCCACCGCCCAGAAGTTCTACGCCGGTGAGGGCATCCCCGAGGACGTCATCATCGCGGACCGCTCCTACGACCCGTCCAACGCCAAGGCGTCGCTCGGCGGGGCGTACTGAGGCTGAATCCCCGGCGCTGACGGCCGCCTCGGTCGCCCGGCCCTTCCGGTCACCCGGCCTCCCGGAACGGTGACCGCAGACGGGACGCGCGACCGGGTCGGCCCGGGCCCCACGGGACCTCCCCGCCCGTGGGGCCCTGGCCACCGATGCGCCGGCGCGCGCGGAGCCCGAGCCCGCCCCGCGTACGACTCCCCGACAGACGGGCGTGGAC
>NZ_RDBH01000106.1:0-4970 GCF_008042145.1 Streptomyces sp. adm13(2018) | reverse complement strand
CCACGCACCCCACCCTCACGAACAACTCCGGAAGGCCACGCCCATGGCACCCCCCGAAGCGGCCCCGTCCGCGGCGAACGGCACCGAGCCGTCGCTCGCGCCGACGGTGCTGGAAGCGCGCGGCGTCGGGAAGCGATTCCCCGGCGTCGTGGCCCTCGACGACGTGTCGTTCACACTCCGCGCCGGCGAGACCCACGCGCTCGTCGGTGAGAACGGCGCGGGCAAGTCCACCCTGATCAAGGTGCTCACGGGCGTCCACCGGCCGGACAGCGGCGCGTTGCTGCTCTCGGACCGTCCCGTCCACTTCTCGCGCCCCTTCGAGGCACAGCAGGCCGGCATCTCCACGATCTACCAGGAGGTGAACCTGGTTCCGCTGATGAGCGTGGCCCGCAACATCTTCCTCGGCCGCGAACCCCGGACCCGCCTCCGGCTGATCGACTTCTCCCGGATGCACGCCGAGGCGGCGACCCTCCTCGACGGGTTCGGCGTCCGCGTCGACCCGCGCCGCCCGCTGCACACCCTGGGCATCGGCGCGCAGCAGATGGTGGCGCTCGCCCGCGCGGTGTCGGTACGGGCCGACGTCGTCGTCATGGACGAGCCCACCTCCTCCCTGGAACCGCGCGAGGTCGAAACGCTGTTCCGGGTGATCGGCGACCTGCGCCGGCAGAACATCGCCGTCGTGTACGTGAGCCACCGGATGGACGAGCTCTACCGGATCTGCGACCGGGTGACGGTGCTCCGCGACGGCAGGCACATCCACACCGGCGACCTGGCGGCGCTCGACCGGATGCAACTGGTCTCCATGATGCTGGGCCGGGAGCTGTCCGAGGTCCGCAGGCACGGCACGACGAGCTTCGCGGCCGAGGGGCACGACATCGCCCGCAAGCCCGTCCTCACGGCGACCGGCATGGTCAGGAGGCACCAGCTCGACGACATCTCGCTCGAACTCCACCCGGGGGAGGTGCTGGGTCTGGGCGGTCTGCTGGGCTCGGGCCGGAGCGAGACGGCGAAGGCGCTCGCCGGCGCCCTGCCGCTGGAGGCGGGGCGGATCGCGGTCGGCGGCGCGCCGCTGGAACGGTTCTCCTCCGCGAGCGCGATCCGCGCCGGGATCAGCCTGCTGCCCGAGGACCGCAAGGCGGAGGGCATCGTGCCCGGCCTCTCGGTGCGCGAGAACATCGTGCTCGCGGCGCTGCCCCGTCTCTCGCGGGCGGGCATCGTCTCCCGCGCGCAGCAGGACCGCGTCGTCGACATCTTCATGAAGCGGCTGCGGATCAAGGCCTCCAGCCCGGAGCAGAAGGTCGGCGAACTGTCCGGCGGAAACCAGCAGAAGGTGCTCCTGGCCCGTTGGCTCTGCCTCGAACCGAAGGTGCTGCTGCTCGACGAGCCCACCCGCGGGATCGACGTCGGGGCCAAGGCGGAGGTCCAGGCCCTCATCGACGAACTCGCCCAGGAGGGCCTGGCCGTCCTCCTGATCTCTTCCGACATCGAGGAACTGGTCGAGGGCTCGGACCGGATCGTCGTCCTCAGGAACGGGGCGACGGCCGGTGAACTGACCGGTGACCAGGTCTCGGAGAGCGAACTGCTGGCCGTACTCGCGGACCATTCACCGGACCCCGCACCACCCGCCGCCGAAACGGGGGCCACCGAACCCACCAACACCGAGGCCCCGGCCACCAGGACAGTCTCGGCCGGGACCGCCGTGACCAAGACCACCGGCACGACGGCCCATCACGCCCATGCCGCCCAGGCCGCCCATGGCGCCGAAGACGCCGAGGAGGACCTCCGATGACCACCCAGGTGACCGCCGCGCCCCCGGTCGGCGCCGCCGCGCGGCGCAGTGCCCCGGCCTGGTTCCAGGAGTACGGCGTGTACGCGGCGGTGGCAGCGCTCCTGCTGTTCAACGCGTTCTTCACCGAGCACTTCCTCACCGTCGACAACCTCCGCACCCAGCTCATCCAGGTCGCCCCGATCGTCATCGTGGCCCTCGGCATGGCGCTGGTGATCGGGACCGAGGGGGTCGACCTCTCCGTGGGGTCGGTCATGGCCCTCGGGACGGCTCTGCTGCCGCTGTACCTGGGCTACGGCCTGGTCCCGGCCCTGCTGATCGCGCTGCTCGCCGGCGCCGTCGTCGGAGCGGTGAACGGCGCCCTCGTGTCCGTCGTCGGGCTGCAGCCCATCGTCGCCACGCTGGCGCTGTTCGTCGGCGGACGCGGCCTCGCGCTCGTGGTGGCGGACGGCCGGCTCAAGCAGATCGTCAACCCGGACCTGCTGTCGCTGGGCACCGGAAGCGTCCTCGGCATACCACTGGTCGTCCTGATCGCCGTCGTCCTGGCGTTCGCGGTGGCCTTCCTCGTCCACCGGACCACGTTCGGACGCCAGGTCGTCGCGATCGGCGGGAACAGGTCCGCGGCCGCCCTCTCCGGACTCCCCGTGAAGCGGGTGCTGACCGGGGTGTACATCCTGTGCGGCGTCCTCGCCGCCCTCGCGGGCGTCCTGGCCACCGCGCGCCTGACCGCGAGCGACCCCTCGTCCCTCGGCACCCTCATGGAGCTGTCCGCCATCACCGCCGTGGTCGTCGGCGGAACCCCGCTCAGCGGCGGCTCCATCCGGGTGCTCGGCACCGTCGCGGGCGCGCTGCTGATGCAGCTGCTGCGCGCCACGCTCGTCAAGCACGACCTGCCCGACTCCACCGCCCAGATCGCCCAGGCGGTCATCATCATCGCCGCCGTCTACGTCGCACGGGAGCGCCGATCCCGATGAACCCCACCTCCTCGCTCGCCGCTCCGGGCACGGGCACCGCGCCCTCCGCGCCCCACAAGAACGGCGCCGCCGACCGCGGGCGGGCCGACGTCTCCGGCCGGGAACGGCTCGCCGCGCTCGTACAGCGCCAGGGCGTCCTCGCCGTGCTGCTGCTCGTCGTCGTGATCGCCTCCCTCGTCTATCCCACCTTCGCCACCCTGGACAACGCGCGGGGCGTGACGGTGCAGGCCTCGTTCCTGGCCGTCGTCGCGCTCGGCATGACCCTGGTGATCATCACCGGCGGCATCGACCTGTCCGTCGGCTCGGTCTTCGCCCTGGGCGGTGTGCTCGCCGCCTGGGCGTCGCAGTGGGGCATTCTGCCCGCCCTGCTCGTCCCGCTCGTCGTCTGCGGGGCGATCGGGCTGGTCAACGGCCTGCTGATCGCCCGGGCCGGCATGGCACCCTTCATCGTCACGCTGGCCTCGCTCCTCGGGGCCCGGGGGCTGCTGCTCGCCCTCACCGACGAGGGCGCCACCACGTACCTGGTGCCCAAGGGCTCGGCGTTCGCCGAGCTGGGCCAGGGGAGCGTGGCGGGCTTCGGCTACCCGATCCTCGTCGCCCTCGTGCTGTTCGCGGTGGGCGGGCTGGTGCTCCAGCGCACGTCGTTCGGCCAGACGCTGTTCGCGGTCGGCGGCAGCAGCGACGCGGCCACCCTGATGGGCCTGCCCGTGGCCCGCGCCAAGGTGACGGTGTACCTGCTGAGCGGACTGCTCGCGGGTCTCGCGGGAGCGATCAACGCGGCCCGGCTCTCCTCCGGCGTCACGATCATCGGCGCGGGCATGGAGCTGGACGCGATCGCCGCCGTCGTCATCGGCGGGACGCTGCTCGTCGGCGGCGCCGGGTCGGTGAGCGGGACCCTGTGGGGCGTCCTGCTGCTGGCGGTGATCCAGAACCTGATCAACCAGATCGGCACGCTCAACTCCTCGTACCAGTCGGTGGTCAGCGGTGGATTCCTCATCCTCGTGGTGGTCGCTCAGCGCTACCTGTCGCGGGGCCGAAGTACCGTCTGACGAGGGACGGATCCTGCTCGGCCCCACCCGGTCCGCCGGCGGTCCGGGCACGGTCCGGGCACGTCCCCGGGGCGGGACCGCACCCCCGCCCCGGGCGTCCCGGGCCCCACCCGCCAGACCCATCGTCGATCCAGAGCGGATCCCCAGCGGATCCGGAGCCGAAGCAGAGGAGTGCCGTGGGCGTCAGCCTCAAGGACGTCGCGCAGCGGGCGGGCGTGTCGATCAAGACCGTGTCCAACGTCGTGAACAACTATCCCCACGTCACGCCGCAGATGCGCGCCAAGGTGCAGCAGGCCATCGACGAGCTCGGGTACCGGCCGAACCTCACCGCCCGGCACCTGCGCAAGGGGCGTACCGGCATCATCGCCTTCGCCGTGCCCGAGCTGGGCAACCCGTACTTCGCCGAACTGGCGGGCGCCATCATCGACGCCGCCGCCCAGCACGACTACACCGTCCTCGTCGACCACACGGCGGGACTGCGCGAGCGGGAACTGCTGGTCTGCCAGGAGTTCCGCTCCCACGTCATCGACGGCCTGATCCTGAGCCCCATCCACCTGGAGACCGCGGACCTGGTCGCCCGGCAGGAGACCTCGCCGCTCGTGCTGCTCGGCGAGCGGGAGTACGAGGCGCCGTACGACCAGATCGCCATCGACAACGTGGCGGCGGCGCGCGAGGCGGTCCGCCACCTCGTGGGCCTGGGCCGCCGCCGCATCGCGTTCCTCGGTTCCCGCACGGGTCGCGAGCGGCAGCCGGCACACCTGCGGCTGCGCGGCTGGCGGGAGGAGCTGGTCGCCTCGGGCCTGGACCCGGCCGAGGCGCTCGTGGTCGCGACGGACGGCTACGGGCGGTCCGACGGCGCGACCGCGATGGCGGAGCTGCTGGACCGGGGGGAGCGGCCCGACGCGGTCTTCGCGTACAACGACCTCATCGCCCTCGGAGCCCTGCGAACGCTCACCGAACGCGGACTCCGCGTCCCCGAGGACATCGCGGTGGTCGGCTTCGACGACATCGAGGAGGCCCGCTTCGGCGCGATCAGCCTGACGACGGTCGCCCCGGACAAGCACGCCATCGCCCGCCTCGCCGTGGACCGCCTGGTCGAGCGCCTCGGCGGGGGCCCGATGTCCGAGCCGCGAAGGATCAGCCCCGGGTACGAGCTGGTGG
>NZ_RDBH01000105.1:10122-38112 GCF_008042145.1 Streptomyces sp. adm13(2018) | reverse complement strand
AGGTCAGGCCGCGCGACGGCCCCCCGCAGGGGAGCGCGTCCCTCACCCCACCGGCGCGGTCTGCGCCAGCGCGTCCCGGGCCGCCTGCTCGGCCGCGGCGCGGTCCTCCGGGACCAGGCCGATCCGGGTACGGCGGTCCAGGAGGTCGCCGGTGTCGAGGGCGCCCTCGTGGCGGGCGGCCCACACCAGCTCGGCGCCCGTGACCGGGTGGCCGGGCACGACGGGCCGCGCGAGGGCGGGGTCCTCGACGCCGAGCGCCTGCACGGCGGGTGCCTCGGTGCCGTAGCGGTACACGAGGCGCGCCGGGACGTCGAGCCCGGCCAGCACCTGCGGGCGGGCGGCGCCGACCAGGGGGAGGGACGCCGTGCGGCACGGGCCGGCGGTGAGGCCCCCGGCGGTCACGGCGGCGTCGACGGCGTCCTGGGCCATGCGCCGGTAGGTGGTCAGCTTGCCCCCGACGACGGTGACGACGCCGGAGGGCGAGGTGAGCACCGCGTGCTTGCGCGAGATGTCGGCGGTGCGGCCGGCCGCGTCGCGGGTGTCGAGCAGCGGTCGCAGGCCCGCGAAGGCCCCGACCACGTCGGCGCGGTGCACGGTGACGTCCAGTGCGGAGCCGAGCACGTCGAGGAGGAAGCCGATGTCGGTCTCGGGGACCTCGGGCACGTCGGGGATGTCGCCGTCGACGGGTTCGTCGGTGAGGCCGACGTACACGCGTCCGTCGCCCTGGGGCAGGACCAGCACGAAGCGGTTCGACTCGCCGGGGATCGGGATGTGCAGGCCGGCGGAGAGCCGGCCGAGGTCCTCGGAGCGCAGGACGAGGTGGGTGCCGCGCGAGGGGCGGAGGCGGACGTCGTCGACGAGGCCGCCGGCCCAGACCCCGGCCGCGTTGACGACCGTACGGGCCCGGATCCGCAGCTCCTGGCCGGTGGTCTCGTCGCGGACCAGGGCGCCGTCGCGGTCGAGCTCCAGGGCACGGGTCCGGGTGAGGATCCGGGCGCCGTACGCGGCGGCGGTGCGGGCGATGGCGGTCACCAGACGGGCGTCGTCGGAGAGCCGCCCGTCCCAGGAGAGCAGTCCGCCGCGCAGGCCGGTGGGGCGCAGGGCCGGGGCGAGGTGCCGGGCCTCGACGGCGGACAGCGTCCGCGGCCGGGGCAGGGTGCCGCGCCCGGTGCGGGCGCCGACGCGGAGCAGGTCGCCCGCGAGGAACCCGGCGCGGGCGAGCGCGGCCTGGCCGTGGCTGACGAGCGGGGTGAGCGGCAGGACGAAGGGCTGGGCGCGCACCAGGTGGGGGGCGGTGCGCTCCATGAGGACGCCCCGCTCGACCGCGCTCTCGTGGGCGACGTCGAGCTGTCCCGACGCCAGGTAGCGCAGTCCGCCGTGGATCAGCTTGGAGCTCCAGCGGGAGGTGCCGAAGGCGAGGTCGTGGGCGTCGATCGCGGCGACGGTGAGCCCGCGGGTGGCGGCGTCGAGCGCGGCCCCGGCGCCGGTCGCGCCGAGCCCGACGACCAGGACGTCGACGGTGGCGTCGGGACCGCCGTCGGCGAGGCGGCCCAGTTCGCGCCGGCGGCGTTCGGCGCCGAGGGAGGAGCCGGGCAGGGCGGGGCTGCTCGTGGGGGTCATGGGGCGATGGTCCTCTCCAGCAGGGTGCGCAGCTCGTCGAGGAAGGCGGCTTCGCTCAGTTCGGGATCGGTGTCGTCGGTCATGGTGCGCAGCGAGAGCGTGAAGGACTGGACGACGAGCAGCAGCGACCGCGCCTGCAGGTCCGCCCGGACGCGGCGCACCGAGCCGTCCTCGTGGCCGTCCTCGAGTGCCGAGTGGAGGAGTCCGAGGAGGGCGTCCTGGCTGGCTCCGCGGCGGTCGAGGATGTAGGGCAGCAGCAGCTCCGGGTCGACGTCCAGGATCTTGTGGAAGAGCGGGTGCGCCCGGAAGGCGGCGGCCCCCGCGACGAGTCCCTCGACGATCCGCTCCCGCTCGGGGCGGTCGTCGTCGGCGGCCGGCATGGCGCCGGCGGCGACGGCGATCCACTCACGGGTCATCAGGTCGCCCACCAGGCTGCGCACATCGGGCCAGCGCCGGTAGATCGTCATCCGGGACACGCCCGCGCGCCGGGCGACGTCGGTGAGGGTGGTCCGCCGTACGCCGACGGCGAGCACGCAGTCGCGTGCGGCGTCGAGCACGGGATCTGCGTCTTCATGGTTGTGACGAATGGGCGTCATCTGTCACAGTGTAATGCCAGCGTCGGCCGTGCGGCAGCGCCATCCGTGAAACAGACCGTAAGGAACCCCTCGAAGTGGACATGTTGTGGAGCGGTTGGGGCGACCCGGCCAAGGCGGCACCCCTGCCCGACTCGGTCACCGGCCTGCTGCGTGACCTGCTCGGCGTCACGCCGAGGGAGAGCGGCCCGGCCGCCCTCGCCGACATCGAACCGCCCGCCGCGGCCCTGCCCGACGAGGCCCGCGCCGCGCTGCGGTCGGCCCTCGGCGCGCCCGACGCCCTGCGCGAGGACGCCGAGAGCCGCATCCGGCACACCCGCGGCAAGTCGACCCCCGACCTGCTGCGCATCCGCGCCGGCGAGGTCGACGACATCCCCGCCGCGGTCCTGCTGCCCGGCGACCACGACGAGGTCCTCGCCGTCCTGCGGGCCTGCGCCGAGCACGGCGTCGCCGCGGTGCCCTTCGGCGGCGGCACCTCCGTCGTCGGCGGCCTCGCGCCCACCACGAAGCGGCCGTTCGTCGCGCTCGACCTGCGGCGCCTCGACCGGCTGATCGCCGTCGACGAGGTCTCCCGCACCGCGACGCTCCAGCCCGGCCTGCGCGGACCGCGGTGCGAGGCCCTGCTCAACGAGCGGGGCTGGACCCTCGGCCACTTCCCGCAGTCCTTCGAGTGGGCGACCGTAGGCGGCTTCGCCGCGGCCCGCTCCAGCGGCCAGGCCTCGGCCGGCTACGGCCGCTTCGACGAGATGGTCCTCGGCCTGACCGTCGCCACCCCCGAAGGCACCCTGGAGACCGGCCGGGCCCCGCGCTCGGCGGCCGGCCCCGACCTGCGCCAGCTGGTCCTCGGCTCCGAGGGCGCCCTCGGCGTGATCACCGCCGTGACCGTGCGCATCCGGCCGCTCCCCGCCGAGCGGATCTACGAGGGCTGGCGCTTCACCTCCTTCGAGGCCGGCACCGCCGCGCTGCGCCGGCTCGCCCAGGACGGCCCCCGGCCCACGGTGCTGCGCCTGTCGGACGAGTCGGAGACCTTCGTCGGCCTCGCGCAGCCGGACGCCATCGGCAGCGCCGCACTCCCCGAGAACCCGGGCTGCATGGCCGTCGTCGGGTACGAGGGCGGCGCCGAGGAGACGGCGGCCCGGCGCGCCGCGGCCTGCGAGGTCCTCCTCGCCTGCGGCGGCGAGCTCATCGGCGAGGAGCCCGGCGACAAGTGGGAGCACGGCCGGTACAACGCGCCCTACCTGCGGGACGCCCTGCTCGACGCCGGGGCGTTCGCGGAGACGCTGGAGACGGCGGCGTTCTGGTCCGCCCTCCCCGGTCTCCACACGGCGGTGCGGGACGCGCTGACCGCCACGCTCACCGAGGCCGGCACCCCGCCGCTCGTGATGTGCCACATCTCCCACACGTACGAGAACGGCGCCTCGCTGTACTTCACCGTCGTCTCCGCCCAGGGCGAGGACCCCGTCGCGCACTGGGAGCCGGCGAAGCGGGCGGCCAACGACGCGATCCTGGCCGCCGGCGGCACCATCAGCCACCACCACGGCGTCGGCACCGACCACCGTGACTGGTACGCCCGGGAGGTCGGCCCGCTCGGCATCCGTATGCTCCAGGCCGTCAAGGCCGAGGTCGACCCCTCCGGTGTGCTCAGCCCCGGAGTCCTCATCCCCGTCCGCTGACCCTACTTCTGCCGCCCGGAGGCCATGCCCATGCGACAGTTCACCGCCGTCGTCAACCCCACCGCAGGGGGTTCCAGCGGCACGGCGGGTCTCCTCCCGCTGGCCCGTCTGCTGCGGGAGGCGGGCGCGAGGCTCGACACCGTCTACAGCCGCAGCCTGGAGCACGCACGCGAACTCGCCCGGGAGGCCGGGGCCCGGGGGCACGTGGTGCTCGCCGTCGGCGGTGACGGGATGGCCGGCTGCGTCGGCGGCGCGCTCAGCGGTACGGACACGGTCTTCGGCCTCGTCCCCGCGGGCCGCGGCAACGACTTCGCCCGCGCCCTGGACCTCCCCTCGGACCCCCGGCGGCTCGTCGAGACCCTGCTCCACGCCGAGCCGCGGGCCGTCGACACGATCGAGGTGGAGTCCGCCGTCCACGCGCGGACCTGCGTCCTCGGCAGCGTGTACGCGGGGGTGGACGCGGTCGCCAACCGCCACGCCAACCACTCCCGGCTGCTGCGCGGCGCGGCCTCCTACTACGCGGGCGGCCTGCGGGCGGTCCTCGGCTGGAAGCCCGCCGCGTACCGCGTCACCGTCGACGGGGTGCGCCACGAGCGCACCGGCTACACCGTGGTGGTCGCGAACTCGGGCTACTACGGCTTCGGCCGGAACGTCGCCCCGGGCGCGCGGATCGACGACGGCACGCTCGACGTCGTGATCATCAAGAAGGCGCCGAAACGTCTCTTCTTCGCGATGATGAACGAACTCAAGACCGGCGCGCACGTGAAGCGTCCCGAGGTCGAGATCCTGCGGGGCCAGGAGGTCCGCATCGAGGCGGACCGCCCCCTCCCGTACGGCGCGGACGGCGAGGTCGACGCGGTCCTGCCGGTGACCCTCCGGGTCCGGCCGGCCGCACTCAACGTCCTGGCCTGACACGGGCGTCGAGGGGCGCCCGTCCGGCCGCGCCGGTGGTGCCGGCCGGTTCCTCCCCCGGGGGGGCAGGCCGGCACCACCGGCGTGTGCGGGCAGCCGGGCCTCCGCGCTGTCGCGCGGTCCGGACGGGAGAACCGGGGGTCGCGTTCTCCGCCTCGGGAACCATTCCTCCCGCGCGCGCTCCTCCTCTGGTCTGACGAGTCGTGCCCGGCGGAAGGATTCGCACAACTCCCGTCTGAGCAAAGGTGCATGAGACGAATCCACCTCCCGCAAGGATCTGACTCACTGTGCGAAGCACGCGAATAGCACCCCTCGTGGCCATCAGCGCGGTCGCGGCCCTGGTGCCCGCTCTCACACCCGCCGTCGCGTCCGCGGCCGCCCCGACACCCCGTCAGGTCGTCAACGATCCCCTCCGGCAGTACACCCACCAGACGCCGCGCTGGAAGCGCTGCGAGGCCGACCTGCCGGCGAACTACCAGTGCGCCACGCTGAAGGTGCCACTCGACTACAGCCGGCCGGGCGGCCGGAAGCTCGACGTCGCGGTGTCCCGCATCAAGGCCACCAACCCCCAGAAGCGCCACGGCGTCCTGCTGCTCAACCCCGGCGGCCCCGGCGGCCCCGGCCTCGACATGCCCCTCTGGCTGGGACCCGAACTGCCGACCGCCGTGAAGGAGCGGTACGACCTGATCGGCTTCGACCCCCGAGGCGTCGGCCAGAGCTCGCCCCTCGGCTGCGGTCTGAACGACGAGGAGCTGAACTGGCAGCGCCCGTACAAGGCCGCGACGTTCGACAAGGACGTCCGCTGGGCCCGGACCGTGGCCGACAAGTGCCGGGCGAGGAACGGTGACGCCCTGGCCCACTTCACCACCCGCAACAGCGCGCGGGACATGGACGTCGTCCGCGCCGTGCTCGGCGAGAAGAAGATCTCCTACCTGGGGTACTCGTACGGCACCTACCTGGGCGCCGTCTACACCCAGATGTTCCCCCGGCGCACCGACCGCTTCGTCCTCGACAGCGCGGTCGACCCGCAGCGCGTCTGGCGCGGCATGATCCAGGTCTGGGCCGAGGGCGCGGAGCCCGCGTTCACCCGCTGGACCAAGTGGACCGCCGCACGGCACGCGACGTACGGCCTCGGAGACACCCCGGCCCAGGTCTCGCGGACCTTCTGGGACCTGGTCGCCCGCGCGGACCGCGAGCCGATCGAGGTCCAGGGCACCCTCCTCACCGGTGACGACATCCGCGCCGGACGGGCCGTGTTCTTCGACGTACAGGGTGCCGCCGAGGCGGTCGCCGAGCTCAAGAAGGCCGCCGAGGGGACTCCCTCCGCCGCGCCCTCGCGCCGCGCCGAGGCCCCCCGCCACGTGCCGCCGTCGTTCGGCCGCGCCGTCCCCTCGGACAACTCGGACGCGGTCTTCTGGGCCGTGGCGTGCGCCGACACCCGCGCCTGGCCCCGCGACCCCGAGCAGTACCGGCGCGACGCGATCCGCGACAAGGCCCGCTACCCGCTCTACGGCGACTTCGCCTCGAACATCAAGCCGTGCGCCTTCTGGAAGAACGGCGCCGAGCCCGCCACGACCGTGAACAACACCGTCGGGGCGCTGATCCTGCAGAACGAGTGGGACTCCCAGACCCCGCTGGTCAGCGGGCAGGGACTGCGCCGCACCATGAAGGGCGCCCGGATGGTCACCGTCCTCGGCGGCCAGGGCCACGGCGTCTACGGTGCCAAGTCCTGCGCCGACAAGACGGCCACCGCCTACCTCACCACGGGCCGGCTCCCGGCCTCCGACCTCCGCTGCGTCGCCACTCCGGCCCAGGCGCAGAACCGTCTGGACCTCCCGCTGCCCGCGCCCCAGGGCCTCCCGGGCCTGCCCGGCCGCTCCTGACCGACCCGGCACCCGCCCGCCGGCGGCGGCGCCCCCACACCCCGGGGGCGCCGCCGCCGGCGGGCTCCGTCACGCCCCGGCCAGATACCCGGCGAGCGTGGTGCGGCGCCGGTGCAGGTCGTCGATGCGGGCGTCGACGGCCGCCAGTTCACGGAGCATCAGGTCCCGGATGTCGGCGCACCAGTCGAACGCCGTCCCGTCCCCGCCGGTGCAGGGCAGCACCACCCGGATCACCTCGGTGGGCAGTCCGGCGGCCAGCAGCGCACGGACCTTGCGGACGGTCGCCACCGCGTCCTCGTCGTACGACCGGTAGCCGTTCGGGCCGCGCCGCGCCTCCAGGAGGCCCTGCGCCTCGTAGTAGCGCAGCAGCCGCGAACTCACCCCGGTCCGCCGCGACAGCTCCCCGATCAGCATGCCCGCCCGCCTTCCGCCCCGTCGTGGATCGGTCTGTTGACCTTGACACCAGTGTCAACCGTTAGCGTCCGGGCATGACCACTCATTCCCCGCGACCCGCGGAACGCTCCTTCCTGTTCGTGCTGGGCAGCTCACGCGCCGACGGCAACACGGAGATACTCGCCAGGGCCGCCGCCGAGACCCTGCCCGCCGACGTCCCCCAGCGGTGGATCGACCTCAACGGGCTCCCGCTGCCGGACTTCCAGGACGGGCGCCACGAGGAGGGCGACTGGCCGGTCTCCGAGGCCGAGCGCACCCTGCGGGAGGCCACCCTGGAGGCCACCGACATCGTGATCGCCTCGCCCCTCTACTGGTACACGCTCTCCGCCCCCACCAAGCGCTACCTCGACTACTGGTCGGGCTGGCTCGGCGTACCCGGCCTGGACTTCAAGAAGCGGATGGCGGGCCGGACGCTGTGGGCCGTGACGGCCATGTCGGACGAGGACGAGGCCGTCGCCGACGGCCTGGCCACCACCCTCAACCACACCGCCGCCTACCTCCGCATGGGCTTCGGCGGCGTCCTCCTCGGCAACGGCTCCCGGCCCGGCCAGGTGCTCACCGACGAACGGGCCATGAAGCGCGCCGAGACGTACTTCCACGGGGAGGCGCCGCGGGCCCTGTTCCCGCAGGAGGCCGCCGAGGCGCGGGGAAGCGCCGTGTGACGGACGGCACGCGCGACGGGAGCCCCGCGACGTGCCGCGCCAGACGTGTGAGACGTGTGACCCACGGCACGCGGCGCGACGCGCGTGCGGGAGTGCGAGGGCCGAGAGGCGTCTGACGGGCGGGAGCCCCGGTCAGGCGCCTCTGCGCGGTTCCCGGGACAGGGCCGCGTCCCCGCCGAGCGCGGTCCCGGGGTCCGAGAGGAGGGTCTTGGCGTCCGCGCCGCTCCGTCCGGCCGCCGCGTACAGCCCCCGCAGGGCGAGCAGGAGCACGCCGATGTCGTCCAGGTAGACGGGGTCCGGGATCAGGTCGATCGGCGAGATGGTGTAGACCACCGCCGCCCAGAACAGCGCCTTCGACTGCAGCGGGATCCCCGCGTCGAGGAGCAGCCGGCGCGCCCGGAAGACACGGACGAGCAGCACGGCCGCGCACCCCGCCGTCGCGAGCAGCAGGACCACGGCCACGACCAGCCAGACGGTGCCGTCCACACCGCGCTCCTTCCGTAGGCGTACCGCCCGCGCCGACGCGCGGACCTTCCCAGGCTACGACGCCCGGCCCGCCGCCCCGCCCCGCCGCCGGCCGGACCGGGCGGCATCCCGGCCAACCGGCGATATGCCCTGATTGCACCCGCTTGAAGCGTGACTAGGGCCACTCCGCGCAGGTCATCGCGCATGGAAGTGTGCCCCCCGGGCAGGCGGCCGAACCGCCGGTGAGACCGGCAGGGGGATTTCAGAGGAACGAAAGGCCATACCCGACGTGACGGCAGCACAACAGACCATCCATGTGGGCGGAGAATGGCGCGCGGCCCTGTCCGGCGCCACGCGCGAGATCATCGACCCCGTCGACGAGACCGCCTTCGCCATCGTGGCGGAAGGCGGTGTCCCGGACACCGACGACGCCGTGAACGCGGCCCGGGCCGCCTTCGACGACGGATCCTGGCCGCGCACACCGGTCGCCGAGCGCGCCGCCCTGCTGCGACGTGTCGCCGCCCTCCTGGAGCGCGACCGCGAGCGGATCGGCGCCCTGGAGAGCCAGGACGCGGGCAAGACCCTGGAGGAGGGCCGCGTCGACGTCGACTGCGTCCGCGACGCCTTCCTCTACTTCGCCGACCTCGTCGAGAAGGAGGACGGCGGACGGGTCGTCGACGCCGGATCGAACGACATCCACAGCGTCGTCGTCCACGAGCCCGTCGGGGTCTGCGCCCTGATCACGCCCTGGAACTACCCGCTGCTCCAGGCCAGCTGGAAGATCGCCCCCGCCCTCGCGGCCGGCAACACCTTCGTCATCAAGCCCAGCGAGATCACACCGCTGACCACGGTCGTCCTCGTCGAACTGCTCATGGAGGCCGGACTGCCCCTCGGCGCGGCCAACATCGTCACCGGCCCCGGCCACACCGTCGGCGCCCGGCTCGCCGAGCACCCCGGCGTCGACCTCGTCTCCTTCACCGGCGGACTCGTCAGCGGCACCAAGGTCGCCCACGCGGCCGCCGACAGCGTGAAGAAGGTCGCCCTCGAACTGGGCGGCAAGAACCCCAACGTCGTCTTCGCCGACGCCTGCGCCACCGCGGAAGGCTTCGACACCGCCGTCGACCAGGCGCTCAACGCCGCCTTCATCCACAGCGGCCAGGTCTGCTCCGCCGGCTCCCGCCTCATCGTCGAGGAGTCGCTGCGCGAACGCTTCGTCGCCGAACTCGCCCGCCGGGCCGAGCTGATCAGGCTCGGCCGCGGCACCGACCCGGGCGTCGAGTGCGGCCCCCTGGTCTCCGCCGCCCAGCTCGCGCGCACCGAGGAGTACGTGGCCTCCGCCCTGGGCGAGGGCGCGGTCCTGCGCGCCGGCGGCGAACGGCCCGCCGGCCCCGGCTACTTCTACCGGCCCACCGTCCTCGACCGCTGCCACCGCGGCATGCGGGTCGTCCGCGAGGAGGTCTTCGGCCCCGTCCTCACCGTGGAGACCTTCCGCACCGAGGAACAGGCCGTCACCCTCGCCAACGACACCGAGTACGGCCTCGCCGGCGGCGTCTGGACCTCCGACGAGAACCGCGCCCGGCGGGTCGCCGCCCGGCTCCGCCACGGCACCGTCTGGATCAACGACTTCCACCCCTATCTGCCGCAGGCGGAGTGGGGCGGCTTCGGGAAGTCCGGCATCGGCCGCGAACTGGGCCCCACCGGCCTCGCCGAGTACCGCGAGGCCAAGCACATCTACCAGAACCTCGCCCCGCGCCCCGTGCGCTGGTTCGCGGGCACGACGGAGAAGGACCAGGCATGAACGACCCCCACCTGTACGACTACGTCGTCGTCGGCGGGGGCACCGCCGGCTCGGTCATCGCCTCCCGGCTGACCGAGGACCCGGACGTCACCGTCGCCGTCATCGAGGGCGGCCCCAGCGACGTCGGCCGCGACGACGTCCTCACCCTGCGCCGCTGGATGGGCCTGCTCGGCGGCGAACTGGACTACGACTACCCCACCACCGAGCAGCCCCGCGGCAACTCGCACATCCGCCACAGCCGCGCCCGCGTCCTCGGCGGCTGCTCCTCGCACAACACCCTCATCGCCTTCAAGCCGCTGCCCTCCGACTGGGACGAGTGGGCCGAGGCCGGCGCCGACGGCTGGGACGCGGCCGCCATGGACCCCTACTTCGCCCGGCTGCGCAACAACATCGTCCCCGTCGACGAGGCCGACCGGAACGCGATAGCCCGGGACTTCGTCGACGCGGCGCAGACCGCGCTCGGCGTCCCCCGCGTCGAGGGCTTCAACCGGCAGCCCTTCCACGAGGGCGTCGGCTTCTTCGACCTCGCCTACCACCCCGAGGACAACAAGCGGTCGTCCGCCTCGGTCGCCTACCTGCACCCGTTCCTGGACCGGCCCAACCTGCACATCGCCCTGGAGACCTGGGCGTTCCGCCTGGAACTGGAGGGCACCCGCGCCACCGGCGTCCACATCCGCACCCAGGACGGCGCCGAACACGTCGTACGCGCCCGGCGCGAGGTCCTGGTCTGCGCGGGCGCCGTGGACACCCCGCGGCTGCTCCTGCACTCCGGCATCGGTCCGCGCGCCGACCTGGAGAAGCTCGGCATCCCCGTCGTCCACGACCTGCCGGGCGTCGGCGAGAACCTGCTCGACCACCCCGAGTCGGTCATCGTGTGGGAGACCCACGGCCCCATCCCGGAGAACTCCGCCATGGACTCCGACGCCGGACTCTTCGTCCGCCGCGACCCGGAGTCCGAGGGGCCCGACCTGATGTTCCACTTCTACCAGATCCCCTTCACCGACAACCCCGAGCGGCTCGGCTACGAACGGCCCCCGCACGGCGTGTCGATGACCCCCAACATCCCCAAGCCGCGCAGCCGCGGCCGGCTCTACCTGACGAGCGCCGACCCCGAGACCAAACCCGCTCTCGACTTCCGGTACTTCACCGACGAGGACGACTACGACGGCCGGACGCTCGTCGACGGCATCCGCATCGCCCGGGAGATCGCCGCCAGTGAGCCGCTCGCCGGCTGGCTCAAGCGCGAGGTGTGCCCGGGCCCGGAGGTCACCTCCGACGAGGAGCTCAGCGCCTACGCCCGCAAGGTCGCGCACACCGTCTACCACCCCGCCGGCACCTGCCGGATGGGCTCCGCGGACGACGAACTCGCCGTCGTCGCCCCCGACCTGCGCATCCGGGGCCTCGACGGCATCCGGATCGCCGACGCGTCCGTCTTCCCGACCATGACCGCCGTCAACCCGATGATCGGGGTGCTCATGGTCGGCGAGAAATGCGCGGACCTCCTGGAAGGGGCCCGACGATGACCCACCCGCCGCAGGACACCGCCGCACCCGTCTTCTCCGTCCGCGAGCTGTGGAAGGTCTTCGGCCCGAAGGCCGAGCGCGTGCCCGCCGACCCGGAGCTCGCCTCCCTCGACGCCGCGGAGCTCCGCGAGCGGACCGGCTGCACCGCCGCCGTCCGCGACGTCTCCTTCGACGTCCGCAAGGGCGAGGTCTTCGTCGTCATGGGCCTCTCCGGCTCGGGCAAGTCGACCCTCGTCCGCTGCCTCACCCGGCTCATCGAGCCGACCTCCGGCACCGTCGCCCTCGACGGCGAGGACGTGCTGTCCATGGACGGCGCCCGGCTCCGCGAACTGCGCCGCCACCGGGCCGCCATGGTCTTCCAGCACTTCGGTCTGCTCCCGCACCGCACGGTGCTCGACAACGTCGCGTACGGCCTGGAGATCCAGGGCGTCGGACGCGGCGAACGCCGTTCCCGCGCCGCCGAGTTCGTCACCAAGGTCGGCCTGGAGGGCATGGAGCACCGCAGGCCCGGCCAGCTCTCCGGCGGCCAGCAGCAGCGGGTCGGGCTGGCCCGCGCGCTCGCCGTCGACCCCGAAGTGCTGCTGTTCGACGAGCCGTTCAGCGCGCTCGACCCGCTCATCCGCCGGGACATGCAGGAGGAGGTCGTCCGCCTGCACCGGGAGGAGGGCCGCACCATGGTCTTCATCACCCACGACCTGAGCGAGGCGCTGAAGCTCGGCGACCGCATCGCGCTCATGCGCGACGGCCGGATCGTGCAGCTCGGCACCCCGGAGGAGATCGTGGGCGCCCCCGCCGACGACTACGTCCGGGACTTCGTCCGGGACGTGCCGCGCGAGCAGGTGCTCACCGTCCGCGCGGCGATGCGTCCCGCGCTCGCCGACGAGAGCGAGGCGGGGCCCGCGCTCGCCCCGAGCGCCACCGTCCACGAGGCCATCGAGGCCGTCGCCCGCACCGGCGGCAACGCGCGTGTGGTCGAGAACGGCCGCTGCCTCGGCGTGGTCGACCACGCGGGACTCCTCGGCGTCGTCGCAGGCGTCCCGGCCGCGCCCCGAAAGGCGGTGGCCTGATGTACGCCCACACGACCTGGCCACCGCCGGGCGCCGCGACGCCTGTCGAGACTCAGCCGCCGGGCGGCACGAGGGACGCGGAGGCCCAGCACCTGGTCGGCACCACGCCCTCCGGCGTGCCGGTTGCCGCGGGCACCACCACGCCTCCCGCCACCCCGGTTCCGCCGTGCGCCGCGACCGGCTCCCGCGCCTCTGGGCGGTGGGGTCGATGACCGCCACCGTCACCCCCGCGTCCCCCCGCCCGAGGCGGTGGTGGGGGTGCTGAGCGTGCCCGTCGCCGCGTACTCCCTGTCCCTCGCCCTGGGCGGCAACGGCTTCGTCGCCGCGTTCGTCGCCGGCCTCTGCGTCGCCCCGGCGCTGCGTCACCTCCCCGAGGACACCCTGAAGATGACGGACGACCTGGCCACCCTGTCGACCCTCGCCCTGTGGTTCCTCTTCGGACAACTCGTCAGCGACGAGTTGTGGGACGGCTTCCACCTCAACGCCGTGGTCGTGTCCGTCCGCGCGGTGTACCTGCTGCTGCTCGCCCTCGGCTGGGCCGGCGTCACCGCCGCCGCGGGCCTGCTGGCCTGGCGGGTCGCGGGCGTCCGGCTGGCCCTGACGTCCGTCGCCGCCTTCGCGGCCTGCGGGCTGCTCGGCATGTGGGTGCCCACCATGCAGACGCTCGCCCTGATGGTCGTCGCCGTCGCCGCGTCCGTCCTGCTCGGCGGCGCCCTCGGCCTGGCCGCCGGCCTCTCGGACCGGATGGACCGCGTCCTGCGACCGGTCCTCGACACCATGCAGGTCCTGCCGGCCTTCGCGTACCTGCTGCCCGTCGTCCTGGTCTTCGGCATCGGCGTCCCCGCGGCCGTCCTCGCCACCGTCGTCTACGCCGCCCCGCCGATGGCCCGGCTCACCGCGCTCGGACTGCGCGGCGCGGACGCCGGCGTCATGGAGGCGGCCGCCTCCCTCGGCGCCACCGGACGGCAGCGCCTGCTGACGGCCCGGCTGCCGCTGGCCCGCAAGGAACTCCTCCTCGGCCTCAACCAGTCGATCATGATGGCCCTCGGCATGGCCGTCATCGCCTCCGTCATCGGCGCCGGCGGTCTCGGCGACCGCGTCTACCAGGCGCTCGCCTCCGTCGACGTCGGCGCCGCGCTCGCCGCCGGCGTGCCCATCGTGTTGCTCGCCGTCGTCCTGGACCGCGTCACCGCCGCGGCCGGGGCGCGGCTCGGCACGCCCCCCGCCCGCGGCTCCCGGACCGGCTGGATCATCGCCCTCGCCGCGACCGCCGCCGTCGCCGTCGCGGGCCGGCTCACCGACCGTCTCGGCTGGCCCGAGGCCTGGACGGTCGACACCGCCGAGCCCGTCAACAGGGCGGTCGACTGGATGACCGCCCACCTGTACTCCGGCGTGCCCGTCGTCGGCGGCACCGCCGACTGGGCCGGGCACTTCACCACCTGGATCCTCAACCCCCTGCGCGACGGCCTGCAGTGGCTGCCCTGGTGGTCGGTCCTGCTGGTGGTCGGCGCCCTCGCCCTGCTCATCGGCACCTGGCGCACCGCCGCGACCGCCGTCCTCGCGATGGCCGCCATCGGCGTCCTCGGCGTCTGGGGCCCGGCCCTCGACACCCTCTCGCAGGTGCTGGCCGCCGTCGCGGTGACCCTGGTGCTCGGCGTCGCGCTGGGCGTCGCCGCGGCCCGCAGCAGCCGCCTGGGACGCCTGCTGCGCCCGGTGCTCGACGTCTTCCAGACGATGCCGCAGTTCGTCTACCTGATCCCCGTGGTCGCGCTGTTCGGCGTGGGCCGCGCCCCTGCCGTCGCGGCCGCCGTGGTGTACGCGCTGCCCGCCGTCGTGCGGATCACCGCCCAGGGCGTCCGCGCGGTGGACCCGGCGGCCCTGGAGTCCTCCCGGTCGCTGGGCGCGACCGGACGCCAGCAACTGCTCCAGGTCCAACTGCCCCTCGCACGGCCCGCGCTGCTGCTCGCCGTCAACCAGGGCGTGGTGCTCGTCCTCGCCGTCGTCGTCATCGGCGGCCTCGTGGGCGGCGGAGCGCTGGGCTACGAAGCGGTCTTCGGCCTCGCCCAGGGCGACCTGGCGACCGGTCTCGTGGCCGGCGCGGCGATCGTCTGCCTCGGCCTCGTCCTGGACCGCGTCACCCAGCCGACGCAGCGCCGTGACCTCGCGGGAAAGGGGGCCTGAGATGGCTCGTACACGCATCGCACTCGGCGGTACCGCGCTGGTGACCGCCGCCGTCCTCGCGGCCGGTCTGACCGGCTGCGGAGCCGCCGACATGACCCGGCAGGCCTCCCCGTACGCCGACGCCAAGGGCTCCCGCACGGTCACCCTCTCCGTACAGTCCTGGGTCGGCGCGCAGGCCAACGTCGCCGTCGCCCAGTACCTGCTGGAGAAGGAGCTCGGCTACCGGGTGGACACCGTCCAGATCGACGAGGTGCCCGCCTGGGACGCGCTGAGCCAGGGCCGGGTGGACGCCATCCTGGAGGACTGGGGACACCCCGACCAGGAGAAGCGGTACATCGACGACAAGGGGACGATCGCGCGCGGCGGCGACCTCGGGGTGACCGGCCACATCGGCTGGTTCGTCCCGACGTACTTCGCCGAGCGGCACCCCGACGTCACCGACTGGAAGAACCTGAACAAGTACGCCGACGAGTTCCGCACCGCGGAGAGCGGCGGCAAGGGTCAGCTCCTCGACGGCTCCCCGTCGTACGTGACGAACGACAAGGCGCTGGTGGACAACCTGGACCTGGACTACCAGGTCGTGTTCGCGGGCTCGGAGGCGGCGCAGATCACCCAGATCAAGCAGTTCGCCAAGGAGAAGAAGCCCTTCCTGAGCTACTGGTACAAGCCCCAGTGGCTGTTCGAGAAGGTCCCCATGACGGAGGTGAAGCTGCCCGCCCACAAGGAGGGCTGCGACGCCGAACCGGAGAAGGTGGCCTGCGCGTACCCGCACACGCCCCTGCAGAAGTTCCTCAACGCCCGGTTCGCGGACGGCGGGGGCGACGCGGCCGCCTTCCTGAAGAAGTTCCGCTGGACGACCGGCATGCAGAACGACGTCGCCCTGATGATCGCGGAGCAGAAGCTCTCGCCCGAGGAGGCGGCCCGCCGCTGGGTGGAGCGGAACGAGTCCACCTGGCGGAACTGGATCCCCGCCTGACGGAGCGGCGGCGGGCGGGCCGGACAGAGACCGGCCCGCCCGCCGTCACTCGCCGGCCCGGGGGAGTGGCGCGCTGCGCCGGCCCCGGGCGTACCGCCGGCCCAGGGGCTCGGCGCTCAGACCGTGCAGCACGATGCTGACCATGACGGTGATCACCATCACCCGGGAGACGAAGTCGCCCCCGCCGGCCGCCCGCAGCTCGATCGCCGCGAGCAGCCCGAAGACCACGGAGGCCACGCCCCGCGGCCCCATCCACCCCAGGAACAGGCGGTCGGACAGGGACAGGTCCGTCCCGACGAGGGCCAGCAGCACCGGCAGCCCGCGCACCAGGGTGCAGGCGAGGACGGCGTACAGGACGACGTTGAGGTGGAAGCCGTCCCACAACTCGTCGCTGACGAGTTGTCCGAAGAGGAACCACAGGGCGAGGGTCGACAGGGTGGCCAGGTCGTCCGTCATCTTCAGGGTGTCCTCGGGGAGGTGACGCAGCGCCGGGGCGACGCAGAGGCCGGCGACGAACGCGGCGACGAAGCCGTTGCCGCCCAGGGCGAGGGACAGGGAGTACGCGGCGACGGGCACGCTCAGCACCGCGAGCCTCGTCGCGGTGGGCAGCACCCAGCCCCGAGCCCAGGACCGGCGCAGCAGCCGGCCGGCCACCGTGCCGACCAGCGCGCCGGCGCCGACGGCCCAGCCGGCCGCCCCGACGGCGTCGAGGAGTGCCTCGGCGTAGTCGTCGCCCGCCGTCCGGTACTCGGCGGCCGCGGCGACGCAGACCAGGAACATAGGGGAGACGACCCCGTCGCTGAGACCGCCCTCCACGTTCAGGAGCTCCCGCAGACGGGCCGGGATGCGCGCGTCCCGGACGACGGCCGTGGCGGGGGCGAGGTCGAGCGGGACGACGACCGTGGCGAGGGTGGCCAGGACCCAGCCCGGCCGGTCCGGGAAGAAGACCAGCGCGGCCAGGAAGGCGGCGCCGAGGGTGAGGGGCAGGGCGACGCCGAGGAGCCGGGTGACGATCCGCCGCTCGCGCCGGATGGCCCCCGACGGCACCTCGGTCGCGTCGACGAAGAGCAGGAGCGCGAGGACGACCTCCACCGCGTGCTCGAATCCGGCCAGGTCGCCGAAGTCGAAGACGAGCGGCGGGTCCGAGCCGCTGGTGAGGGCGATGCCCGTCGCCATCATGGCGATCGGTGCGGTGACGCTCCACAGCGCGAGCCGGCGCGACAGGACGCACCAGGTGAACAGAATGCCCGCGATGACGGTGACGGCGAACAAGGCATCCGCGCTTTCGGAGAGGCTCGGTCCCGGCGGGTTCGTCCCGGCGTTGCAGCGTAGGACGAAGACCGGGCCGCCCCGCGCCAGCACGCCGACGGCGGCCCGCCGCGAGCGCCGTGCGCCGGGGGACCGCTCACCCGGACGGGCGCGTCTCCGCTCCGGCTCCCGGGGGACCGTCGGTGCCGAACGCCCGGCGGTAGGCGGCGGGCGAGACCCCGAAGGCCGTCCGCATGTGCGCGCGCAGCGAGTTCCCGGAGCCGAGGCCCGCGCGGTGGGCCACCAGGTCGATCGGGAGGTCGGTCGTCTCCAGGAGCTGGCGGGCCAGTTCCAGGCGCTGGGCCGTCAGCCACTGCACCGGGGTCGAGCCGACCTCGTCGCGGAACCGGCGGGTGAAGGACCGCAGGCTCATCCGGGCGTGCTCGGCGAGCCGGGCCAGGGTGAGGGGCTCGGCGAGGTGCTCCAGGGCCCAGGCGCGGGTGGCGGTGGTACTGGCCAGGGTGGGTTCCGGCACGGGCCGGTCGATGAACTGGGCCTGGCCGCCGTCCCGCCAGGGCGGCACCACGCACATACGGGCGGCGCGGTTGGCGACCGAGGCGCCGTGGTCGCGGCGGATCATGTGCAGGCACAGGTCGACCCCCGCTGCCACGCCCGCCGAGGTCAGCACGTCGCCGTCGTCGACGAAGAGCACCTCCTCGTCCAGCTTCACCCCGGGGTAGGCCCGGCGGAACTCCGGCGCCAGGTTCCAGTGGGTGGTGGCGGGCCGGCCGTCCAGGAGGCCGGCGGCGGCGAGCACGTACGACCCGGTGCAGATGGACACCAGCCGGGTGCCTGGCCGGATTCCGGCGATGGCCGCGGCGACCTCGGGCGGCAGCGGGCCGCCGAGGCCGAGCTCGGGCATGGCGTGCGTGGGCGGGACGACCACGGTGTCGGCGGCGGCGAGGGCCTCGGGACCGGCCGCGGGCTGCACCGTGAAACCCGCGTCGCTGAGTACGGGGGCGCCGTCCGCCGTACAGATCACGACCTCGTACAGGGCGCGGCCGTCGGCGTCCCCGGCGCTGCCGAAGACCCGGGAGGGGATGCCGAGCTCGAACGGGGGCACCCCGGGCAGCGCCAGTACGGCCACCCGGTGCGGCGCCTCGGGGGCCGCCTTCGGGCCGGTCTGCGGGGAGGTCGGCCTCGTCCGGTCGGCTGTTTCCGTCATGGCCAGATCCTGTCACATACTGGCCAAACGGCCAACACCGTACGGGCCCCTCGTACCGGATCGTGGACGCATCGCCGCCGGAACGGTCCGGCGGCCGAACGAGAAGGAAACGAGGCGGACGGCATGCGTGCGGTGGTCGTGGAGCAGTGGGGCGGACCCGAGAACC
Source organism: Streptomyces sp. adm13(2018) (assembly GCF_008042145.1). Lineage (GTDB taxonomy): Bacteria > Actinomycetota > Actinomycetes > Streptomycetales > Streptomycetaceae > Streptomyces. Next base: position 19,667 of record NZ_RDBH01000105.1, on the reverse strand, counting down.
TGGTCGAGCGCGAGGTGGAGCGCCCCGAGCCGGGCCTCGGCGAGGTCCTGGTGCGGGTCCACGCGGCCGGGGTGAATCCGGTGGACTGGAAGACCCGCGCGAGCGGGGGCCTGATCGAGTGGGGCGCGCTCCCGGCCGTCGGCTGGGACGTCTCCGGCACCGTGGAGGCCGTGGGCCCCGGCGTCGGGATCCTCCGTCCCGGCGACGAGGTCTTCGGGATGCCGCTCTTCCCCCGGCAGGCGGGCGCCTACGCCGAGTACGTGGTCGCCCCGGCCCGGCACCTCGCCCCCAAGCCCGCCTCGCTGACCCATGTCGAGGCCGCTGCGCTGCCCCTCGCGGCACTCACCGCCTGGCAGGCGCTGGTCGACGCGGCGGACGTCCGCCCCGGCGAGCGGGTGCTGGTGCACGCGGCGGCCGGCGGCGTGGGCCACCTCGCCGTACAGATCGCCAAGGCTCGCGGCGCCTACGTCATCGGCACGGCGAGCGCGGCCAAGCACGACCTGGTGCGGGAGCTGGGCGCGGACGAGGTCGTGGACTACCGCGAGACCCGCTTCGAGGACGTGATCGCGGACGTGGACGTGGTCCTGGACGGCATCGGCGGCGAGACGGCCGAACGCTCCCTGAAGGTGCTGCGCGACGGCGGCCGGCTGATCACCCTGCCGGGCCCGGACGACGTGCCCGCCGCGCGGGACGGCGTACGGGCCTCCTGGGTCCTGGTGGAGCCCGACCACCTCGGCCTGCGGGAGATCGCCGCCCTGGTCGAGGCCGGCCGGCTGCGACCGGTGGTCGAGGTCGTCGTACCCCTCGCGGAGGCGGCGAAGGCCCACGAGATCGGCGAGCGGGGCCGGACGACGGGCAAGATCGTCCTCGAGATCGCCTGAGAAGAGGGGCGGGGGTACGGGGGAGCCGGCGGCAGCGGAGGAGTCGGGGGCGCCGCCGACGGGCACCCGGCGGCCGGAGGGTACGGAGGGCCCGGGTATCCAGAGCGCTCCGGGCATCCGGAGGGGCCGGGCGCCCGGAGCGCCCACCCCCGGAGGCGCCTCCGGGCGTGACGGGGCCGCCGGGCAGAATGGCACCGGCGTCCCGTCCCCGCTCGGAAGGTCCCTGATGAACCTGCCCGCTTCCGGTCGCCGTGTCCTCGTCAGCGGTGCCTCCCGAGGCCTGGGCCGTGCCGTCGCCCGGGCGTTCGCCGCCCAGGGCGACCGGGTCGCCGTCCACTACGCCTCGCGCGCCGAGGAGGCCCGGCTGACCCTGGCCTCCCTCGACGGAACGGGCCACTCCCTGGTCGGAGGGGACCTGGGGGACCCGGCCGGGGCCGCTGCCGTGGCCGACGCGGCGGCCGAGGCGCTCGGCGGGATCGACGTCCTCGTCAACAACGCGGCCGTGAACGTCCGCCACCCCCTCCCCGAGACCCCGTACGAAGAGTGGGCCGAGGTCTGGCAGCGGCACGTCACCGTCAACCTGCTCGCCACGGCGAATCTCAGCCATCTCGCGGCCCGCCGGATGATCGACCAGGGCACCGGCGGCCGCATCGTGAACATCGGCTCCCGCGGGGCGTTCCGCGGCGAACCCGACCACCCCGCCTACGGCGCCACCAAGGCCGCCGTCCACGCGCTCGGCCAGTCGCTCGCGGTCTCCCTCGCCCCGTACGGCATCGCCGTCGCCTCGGTCGCGCCCGGATTCTTCGCCACGGAACGGGTCGCGCCCCGCCTCGAAGGGGCGGAGGGCGAGGCGATCCGCGCCCAGAGCCCGTTCGGCCGGGTGGCCGGGCCGGACGAGATCGCGGCGGCCGTCCTCTGGCTCGCGTCCCCCGCGGCGGAATGGTCGTCCGGTACGATCCTCGACCTCAACGGAGCGTCGCACCTGCGCAGTTGACCGCCGGGCCATCGCCTCACCGGGCCGCGCGCGGCCTCCGGGTCAATTGCTGCTCCATGAAGCCGATTTCGGGCATGTCACGGAAACAGGGCATCGGGGACAGTGGCAGGACGCGCGTGCGGCGCCGCGGTGGAGTCCCGTGCAGCCTCCGGAACGACGCCTTGGGTAAAGGCCGTTCCCGGGTCGCACCCCGGAGGGGTACCGGATTCGCGGCTCGGGCGGCGTGTGGACGACGGTGCCTCGCTCTAGACTTGGTCAGCATTTGGTAAAGCCAGGTACGGCGCGGGGGAGGCCCCGCTCGAAACGATTGGGTAGCCAGTGGTTCTGAAGACGTTCGGCTGGTCGTTCGCGGTGACCGCGCTCGGCCTCGTCGCGGCGGTGTTCTACGGGGGTTGGGCGGCCTTCGGGATCGTGGCGATCCTCTCCATCCTGGAGATCTCGGTGTCGTTCGACAACGCCGTGGTCAACGCCGGGATCCTGAAGAAGATGAGTGCCTTCTGGCAGAAGATCTTCCTCACCATCGGTGTGCTCATCGCCGTCTTCGGCATGCGGCTGGTGTTCCCCGTCGTGATCGTGGCGATCAGCGCCAAGGTCGGCCCCATCGAGGCGGTCGACCTCGCGGTCAACGACGCCGAGCGCTACGAGCAGCTCGTGACCGACGCCCACCCGTCGATCGCGGCCTTCGGCGGGATGTTCCTGCTGATGATCTTCCTCGACTTCATCTTCGAGGACCGGGACATCAAGTGGCTCGGCTGGCTGGAGCGGCCGCTGGCCAAGCTCGGCAAGGTCGACATGCTGTCGGTCTGCGTCGCCCTGGTCGTCCTGGCCGTCAGCGCCATGACCTTCGCGGGCCAGGCCCACCAGCACGGCGGCGCGCACGTCGACAAGACGGCGACCGTCCTGCTCTCCGGTGTCTTCGGCCTCATCACCTACCTGGTGGTGGGCGGGCTCTCCGGCTTCTTCGAGAACAAGCTGGAGGAAGAGGAGGAGCGCGAGCACGAGGCCGAGGAGGAGGCACGGCGCACCGGCAAGAACGTGCCCGTGGTCGTCATGGCCGGCAAGGCCGCCTTCTTCATGTTCCTCTACCTGGAGGTCCTCGACGCCTCCTTCTCGTTCGACGGTGTCATCGCCGCCTTCGCCATCACCAACGACATCGTCCTGATGTCCCTGGGTCTCGGCATCGGCGCCATGTACGTCCGTTCGCTGACGGTCTACCTGGTCCGCCAGGGCACCCTCGACGACTACGTCTACCTGGAGCACGGCGCGCACTACGCGATCGGCGCCCTGGCCGTGATCCTCATGATCAGCATCCGCTACCAGATCCCCGAGGTCGTCACCGGTCTGATCGGCGTGGTCCTGATCGCCTGGTCCTTCTGGTCCTCCGTCCGCCGCAACCGCAGGCTGGCGGCGGAAGAAGGCGGGCAGACGACCCAGGAGAAGGCCGAGGTCCCGTCGGGCGTCTGAGCCGATCCGGCGCGGGCCCCGCGGCCCGCGCCGGATGCGACCACATGGCCCCCGGGTGCCTCAGCCGCCGGATCCCGCCCCGTCGCGGAGGAAGGAGGGGCAAACGGAGAGCCGCTCTTCCGTCCACGCGAGGCGCTCCTCCAGGGGCGGCCGGAGGGGTGCGGGAGCGACGGACAGCACTCCGGTCAGGAGCCTGTGGCAGCGTGCCAGCACCATCGGCATGCCGGGAGCGATGACGAGGACGTCGTCCAGCCCGACCCGCAGGAGGTCGTCCCACCCCGCCACCGGCAGGACCACCCGCACCGCGCCGGACGCGTCGGGGATCGCGCGGCTCGTCCGGACGACCGGGCCGGTGGCGGCACGACGCAGGAGATCCTCGACGGCGTCCAGTGCCTGCACGGCGGTGGCGGGGTCGTTGATCGCCGAGGACAGCGCGCGCAGACCGATGTCGGACAGCAGCCGGAAGGCGAGCACGGGATCCTGGTGGAAGGTGCGCTCGGGACCGGCCAGGACCGCCTTCAGGACCTCGCCCTCCGGGACGGTCCCGTGGTGGACGTCGGCCACCACGTCGCCTTCGTAGACGACGTCCCCGACCTTGACCCGCAGGACGACCGTCGCGCCGCCCCGCCGTGCCGCCTCCACCAGCGGAACCAGCCGGAACTGTTCGACCAGCACGGCCGCGCCCCGCCAGAGCACCGAGGCGGCGGGCCCGGCCGGCGGCACCCCCGGAGCGTCCGGTCCCGGGGCTGGATCCCGCGCCGCGGCCGTACCGTCCGGCGGCCCGTACACGTCGAGCGCGTGGAGACCCCGGTCGCGCAGCTCGTCCAGGACGTGGGCGAGCTGGATAGAACGCAGGGCGACGAGCTGGAGACGGCGGACGAGCACGAACGCGGCGGCGGCCATGACCAGGGCGGCGATCGGTACGGCCACGGACACCGTGGGGCGCGAGCCGATGGCGAGCACCGCGGTGACGGAGTAGACCAGCACCCCGAGGACGAAGGCGAAGACGCGCCACACCATCGGGTCGGACCGGAACAGCGCGAGCCGGTGGCTGAAGTTGCCCGCGGCCCACTGCACGACGAGGAACATCAGGGAGAAGATCAGGGTGGTGACGCTGAGGACGCCCACCCCGAGCACGTTGAGCACGGCCACCGCGCGGTCCGCGGCGACCCGCGAACCGCCGTCGACGGCGGGCAGCAGCAGGCCGAGCACGACCGCCACGCCGACGGCCACCGCATGGGCGAGGCCGGCGCGCAGGGCCCGCCGCGGGCGGACGACCCGCTCGACGGAGCGCCCCGCGTCCCCCGTCGCCCCCGGCGGCTCAGCCACGGCCCGTCCCGGGCGCGCGGCCCCGCGAGCAGCGGCGGCTCGTGAGCGTGGGCATCGCCACCTCCCCGTCTCGGCGTCTGCCCCCACTCTGCGCGCCGCCCGCCGCTCCCGCCCGTGCTGGCGTACGAACGGATGAGCGGAGAGCGGCGCACGCCACGCGGGATGCCCTGTGGGTCGGGCCGGGCCCGTCGGGGATCCGCGCCGGTCAGTGCTCGCAGAGGGAGAACTGCCGCTCGTAGAGCTGCTCGTTGTGCTCGTCGACGAAGAACTTGCGTTCCTTCATGAGTTCCTCGCGGAAGGTCTCGGCCTGTTCGCGGGTCATGGTGGAGGTCTCGGCCCAGGGCTGCTGCGGCGGCACGTCGGAGGTCGAGACGATCTTCTCCGACGGGTCGACCAGGAACAACGCCAGGATCTTCCGGTGCCCCGGCCGGGTGGGATCCGCGAGACGGAACGAGCCGACGCGGTGCTGGAGCACGTTGGGGAAGGCCAGACAGCGGCCCTCCGGCGTCGCGGCCGCGCCGAGGAGCTGGTTCAGCGCGTCCTCGTCCTCCAGGCCGTAGACCTCGCGGAGGCCGCCGTCGTCGTTCTGCTCGTAGTCCGGGTCGTCGAGGGCCGCCCGGAAGCTCAGCCGGCTCTCGGTGATGTTCTCGTTGTCCCAGTAGTAGATGCCGGTCGACACGATGCGCTCGTTCATCATCCCTTCCACGTGCCACGATCCGCCCGCGTACTCGGGCTTCTCCGGCGTGAGGTGGATGGTGGCCAGCTTGACGATGACCTGGAGGCCGCGGCCGCGCAGGTCGACCCGCTCGGACCGGCCCGGGACCGCGGGAGCGGTGAACACGGGGGCGTCCGGCACGACCGGGCGGCGGTTCTCCCACCAGGCGTCATAGGCCTCGTCCCAGACACGGCGGGCCTCCGCGAAGGCCGCGTCGTCGGGGTGGGAGGCCTTCTCCGGGCGCGTCGGCGCCGGACCGTACCAGACCCAGGGGTCGGCCTCGATCCTCGGCGGCCGGGGGTGGCGCAGGTCGGTCAGCACGTTCTCCCAGAGCGGGCGCATGCGCCCGACCAGCTCCGGCAGGACGGAGAGCAGGTCGCGATGCCGCTCCGGGTGGACGTTGTTGACGTACGAGCGGAAGGACACGGCGCCGTCGTCCTGGACGTCGACGTCCGTCGGCAGCCACTGGAACCGCTCCGAGAACTCGTACTTCGTGTAGGGCGTCGCCGGGTTGTCCCAGGTCTCCTCGGGGGCCCCGCTGGCCTCCCGCACCAGGCAGAACAGCGAGGGGTGGACCAGGTCGAGCACCTGGCCGTCGGATCCGGGGTGCCAGTCCCGCTCGGCCTCGGGGACCTCCTCCAGCACCCGGACCGCCTCCCGCAGCCGCTCCCGGAGCGCCTCGTCGACCAGGGTGTCGGACTGCCACACCCCGTCGACGGCCGACACCTCGGCGCCGGTCCCGCCGTCCCGCAGCGCGGCGTAGTGCCCGAGCTCGTCGAGCACGTACCGGACCTGGGCCTCGGTGAGACCCTGCGCGACGGCCTCCCGCGTCCACCGGGCGACGATGTCGGCGTCGTTCCTCTTCTCGGACCAGTCCGGCTTGGACCGGATGTGCGCGCTGCACTGCGTCATCTGCAGTTCCCGCAGCGTCCGCGGTGTCGCGTACGGCTGCGGACGCGAGGTGTGAAAGGGCAGCGGGAAAGCGGACATGCCGGTCAACTCTCTGGATCCTCCGGGTCGGTGTGTGGTGGCGGGAAGCCTACGTGAGGGCACTGACACCGCTGTCCGGGTACGGGACGGGCCTGGTCCGGGCACCTGACGGCCCGCGCGAGGCCCGTGCGGGACCGGACCGGAGGACTTCGGGGTCGGTCGCGCGCCGTACGTCCCCACGGGCCTACGGACGAGCGAAGAGCTGCGCGAACTCGGCCGCCCAGTCGATCCGCGCGGCCTCCTCACCCTCCGCCACGGCGGCGTACGTCTCCGCCAGCCAGTTCCGCAGCCCCGCGCGGTCCACGTCGACGGCCGCGAACGCCTCGACCGGACCCAGCCGCATGCGGACGACCCCCTCCTTCCCGCCGGTGCGCACCGGACAGAGCCGGATGTCGCCCTCGCCGCTCAGCACCCGGGTCCCGGAACGCAGCAGCTCCCGGGAGAACGTCCACTCGATCTCCACTCCCAGCGGGAGCCGGAACGTGGTCCGTACGGCCCAGGGATCGTCCGGGTCGTAGCGGAAGACGGTCTCGACGGGACGGCCGAACCTTCCGCGGAGCTGACGGGCCGTCGTGCGCCACGACCGGACCGGCGACGATCCGGGCGGGGTCGCCTTGTGCAGGGGCGATTCAGACATGGTGACCAGTTCCGTGGGGACTCGCACCACTGTGACAGCGGTGCCGTGTCCCTGCGCGTAACCCCGCACCGGGATTTCACGCCTGCCCGCGCGGAAGGCGCGCGTCCGCGTCCGCGGACGCGAGCGCGGGCGGCGGACGGCCCGCGTCACCCCTTCGCGGACGACGGGTGATTGGCCTGCCCGACCCTGGGCAGGCGGTGCCCAGGCGGGGAACGCACCCCGCCGAGCAGGACACACGGACAAGGAGGGCGACGGCGATCCGCCGACCGCCCCCGCCGACCGGAGGAGTTGTTTTCTCGTGACCGAGCACGCGTGGGCGTACAAGTCGACCGCCGGGTACCTGGCCGGCACCGATCTGACCGGCTACAAGGTCGAGGCGACCGACGGCACCGTCGGCAAGGTGGACAAGCACTCCGACGAGGCCGACGACGCGTACCTGGTCGTGGACACCGGAGTCTGGATCTTCGGCAAGGAGGTCCTCCTCCCTGCCTCCACCGTGGTGAGCATCGACCTGGACGAGCAGAGGATCTTCGTCGACCGCACCAAGGAGCAGATCAAGGACGCCCCCGAGTTCCACCGCGAGAAGCACCTCGCGGACCCCGCCTACCGCTCCGAGCTGGGCATGCACTACGGACTCGGAGGCAGCCCGTACGGCGGCCCGATGGTCTGAGCACGCCCCCGGGAGTGCCCGCATGGATGACGTGAGGCGGGGTAGCCGCCGGATCCGGGCACTCCGCTCCCACCCCGACAGGAAGGCCGTTCCATGCGCATTCCGACCGACTCCACCGTGCCGCTCGCCGCAGCCGGATCCCCCGCGCTGCTGCTGATCCTGGTCGGTGCCGTGGTCGCCGTGCTGCTGATCGCCGCCTTCTGGTGGGGATCCCGGCGCGCGGCCCGGCGAAGGGCCGCCGCCGCGCCGCCCGCCCAGCCCCCGGCCGCCGCGGCGCGCCGCGACTCGTGGACGGCCCCCGACGACCGGCCCGAACGCTGAGAAGACCCGCCGGAACCACGAACTGCGCTCCGCCGGGCCGGAGAGGCCGAGGCCTCCGACGGCCCCGGCGGACCGTCCACGGACCGTGCCCCGCCCCGCGGGAGCACGAGGGAAGGAGCTCCCTGTGAACGAGCACGAGCGGAGCCACCGCCCGTCCCGCACCACTCCCGCGGAAGCGGAGGGCGAGAGCGGGGACCGGGAGGCGCGTGAGAAGGCGGAGGACGCCGTCCAGGGCCGCGCGGGCGACACCGACCGCGAGGGCACCGACGGCCACCGCGCCAAGCGCCAGAGCCCCGGGATCGGGCGCGAGGAACAGACCGAGCAGCAGCCAGGGCAGCAGTCCTGAGCACACCCGGTCCGCCAGCGGCGATCGCGACGAGACGAAGGGCCTGCCCCGTTCACCTGAACGGGGCAGGCCCTTCGCCCGTGAACAGTACGACCGGCCGTCAGCCGATGAGCGGGACCCGCTCGGCCGCAGGCGGCGGGGGAGGCGGTGTCCCGTCGCCGAACGGGCGGCCGCCGAGCTCCTCCCGGCCGTGCGGCGACAGCCAGGAACGGGGATCCGGGCCCAGGGGCACGACCCCGGTCGGGTTGATCTCGTGGTGGACCACGTAGTAGTGCGCCTTGATCTGCGCGAAGTCGACGGTGTCCCCGAACCCGGGGGTCTGGAACAGGTCCCGCGCGTAGCCCCACAGGGCCGGCATCTCGGTCAGCCGCTGCCGGTTGCACTTGAAGTGGCCGTGGTAGACGGCGTCGAAGCGGACCAGGGTGGGGAAGAGGCGGACGTCCGCCTCGGTGAGGGTGTCGCCGACCAGGTAGCGCTGCCCGGCGAGCCGCTCCTCCAGCCAGTCCAGCCGGTCCCAGAGGCGCCGGTAGGCCTCGTCGTACGCCCGCTGGCCGCCGGCGAAGCCGCACCGGTAGACACCGTTGTTGACGTCCCGGTAGACCTTGCCCGCCACGTCGTCGATCTCGTCGCGCAGTCGCTCCGGGTAGAGCTCCGGCGCCCCGTCGCGCTGATGGGCCGTCCACTGGCTGCCGAGGTCGAGCGTGATCCGCTCGAAGTCGTTGGTCACCACCCGGCCGGTGGGGACGTCGACGATCGCGGGCACCGTGATGCCCTTCGGATAGCCCGGCTCGCGCCGTTCGTACGCCTCCCGCAGCCAGTCGATGCCGAGGACGGGGTCCCGGCCGCCCGGGTCCAGGTGGAAGGCCCAGCTGCGCTCGTCGTGCAGGGGCCCGGCGAGCCCCATGGAGAGGACGTCCTCCAGGCCCATCAGCCGGCGCACGATGACCGCCCGGTTCGCCCACGGGCAGGCCCGCGCGACGATCAGACGGTAGCGCCCGGGCTCCACGGCGTAGCCGTCCCGCCCGTCGGCCGTGATCCGGGTGGTGATGTAGGCGCGGTCGCGCTCGTACGAGCCGTCACCGGTCATGGTCTCTCCGTACCTCCCTGTCGACCCTCCGGCCGCCGTACCGGCTCCGTGGGGCCGCCTGCCGCCGATCTTCCGGACGGCTGCTACCCCCCGCCCGCCGTTCCCATGCTC
>NZ_RDBH01000105.1:6379-10022 GCF_008042145.1 Streptomyces sp. adm13(2018) | reverse complement strand
CTCATCCCCCTGATCCCCCGGTCCCAGCCCTTGATGACCCGGCCGCCGCCCACGGCGAACTTGAACGGCTGTCCGCGGTCCCAGGAGGCGTCGAACTCCCGTCCGGACGCGAAGGTGACACCCACGTAGTGGACCTGGACGACGTTCCCCGGCTTCGCCTCGGGGCCGTCGCCGACGACGAGGTCCCGGACGGTCAGCTCGGTGGGAGCCTCACCCTCCGGAACCTGGACCTCGGGCTTGGTGGGTTCGCTCATCGCGGTCTCGTTCCTGTCCTCCGGAGGCCCCCGTACGGGACCGGCCGGGCGCATGGGCACTCCATGCGGCAGACGGTCACGCTACCGAGCCCCGGAGCGACAGGGACACACGGAGATCAGACGGGCGGCATGAGGTCGCTCTCACTGACGGTATACGTCAATGGGGGGTACACGAAGTCCGTCTCGTCGTTCTCGCGGCGTCGCAGCCGGTAGAACTCCCGCGCCTGCTCCTCGTCGGCCGGCGCGAGGCGATCGCCCTCCGGGAGCCGGGCGTGACCGTCGCCGAAGCGGAGGAGCGTCTTCGACGTCCGGAAGGTCACGCCGAGCCACGGGTTCTCGGCGACCTGGGCGGGTGCGTCCAGGACGATGCGGTGCTTGAGACGCCGGTTCGACGCGAGCGAGAACGTGACGACGCTGTTCTGGACGAGCGGGATCTCGAACGGGTCGCCACCGGACTCCTTCGACGCGAGGACCAGCTTTCTGGGCGGGCCCGCGTCGGGGTCCCGGTAGCAGGAGAAGACCGCGATGAACGATCCGTCCGCCAGATCGAGGGCCTGGTCGGAGTGCCCGCCCATGGTCCGGTACGCGTTGGTGTACCGCTCGATCAGCGCGTTGTTGAAACCGACCGGAACCCCCGCGCACTCCTGAACGCGCACCGCCAGTTCCTCGTGCACCGCCCGGAATCGCTGCGGCGGCCGGCGGTACCGCGTCGTCGTCCGTACGAGGGGGACCGCGCCCGTCTCGTCGACCCGGGTGAGCACGGCGCCCTGCCGGCCCTTTCCCGTGTCCTCCAGCTCCGCCGACGCGGACAGCGCCGCGAAGGGGTTCTCCTCGGTGGGCAGGACGCACGACAGGACCGCGTCGGAGATCCTAGGCTCGGGGAGCAACGTAGTCCCCCGCGTTCATGCTGAAGAGGAACTCGTCGCCGTAGTCGACGAAGCCCGTGGTCCGGTTCTCCTCCGCGTACAGCCCGCGGAGCCTGTTCATGCCGTCCTCCGTCGGTGGAGCGAGCCTCACCAGGTCTCCTGCCCTCTTGAGGAACGTGTGACCGTCCTTGTGCACGGCCTCCGCGCTCGAACAGCGCACCACGTATCCCAGGCGGGTGGGGAGCAGGTCGGCGTCGAGCGTCGAGGGCCGGATCTCGTGCGTGTACAGGCGGTTGGTGGAGAGCGGCATGAGGAAGACCGACCCGGGATACAGCGGCACGGTGAACTGCGCCGGAAGCGCGGTCCCGTCGTGCTGCCCGGCCGGATCCTTGCGGCGGAAGTACAGCCTGGTCAGTCCGCTGGCCCGCCCCACGCCGTGGTCGAACACGTCCTCGGGCATGGGCCGCAGCCCGTCGAGCCCGTCGTAGAACGTGCAGAAGGCCATGATGCCGTCGACGGGCATGTCCTTGGTCTTGTCGGCGTGGGCCGAGATCCTGGCCTTGGACTGCTTCCGCTCCGCCGTGGCCCCGGTGTTGTGGTAGATCTGGGCCAGCACGTGATTGAGCGGCGCGTGGTCCCGGAAGACGGTCGCGGCCTCGCGGTTCAGACTGTCGACGATGTACGTGTCCGCCGGACGGAAGCCCTCGGTGGGGCCGGAGAGGTTCGTCGAACACCGCAGCAGGCGGTAGTGCAGTTCGTCACCGCTCCGCGTGACGGGCGTCAGATAGACACCGCTGCGGAGGGCCGTCCCGGGCTTGGTGGACTCGGTCAGGGACTGGAACGCGTGCTCCGCGCGGATCCGGCGGAACAGATCCTCCTCGGCTCCGAAGAACCCCCGGTAGGAGACGCCGACACCGTGCACGCCGAGAGGGACGCGGCCGAGACCGATCATGGTCCAGGACCCGTCGACGTCCTCGGGACGGCCGTGCGACAGCTCCCGGACGACGAACACGCGGTCGGCGCCCCGCAGTACGCGGCCGTCGATCTCGGAGAGGTCACCGCACAGGTAGACGGTCCTCCGCGCGAGGTCGTGCGCACCGGAGGCAAGCTCCTCCGGTGTGATCCGGCGCCCGAAGAAGTCCCCGACCGCGTCGTCGTCCTGGAGCGCCGAGGGCGCGACCAGCAGGGTGCGGGCGTCGTCGATGCGGGCTTCGGTCGGTTCGGTTGCTCTCCCCATGGAACAAGTATCCCGATCGCGCCGACAGTTCCGTCCGCGGGCGCCGGAACCTCAAGAAGGTGGCTTCTCCCCCTCGGGGAGCGCCGAGCGGACTCTGCGGAGTGCTGACGGCGGGAGCAGCGGATTGTCGGACGGAGCCGTCCAGTCGAACCGGCCGCGGACGCTGAGCAGGCGTGCCTCCATGCGGGCGCTTTCGGCGGTGTCCTGCTTCGCGCGCTGCTGGAACGTCCCGTCGACGACGGCGCCCAGAGGTGCGTCGGGGATTCGATCCGCCTCTCGTGGCACAGTGGTCGCATGTGCGGTCGATACGCCTCGACTCGAGGCCCCGAGGATCTGAACCGGCTCTTCCAGGTCGTCGACTGGGACCCCGCGGAGACGCTGGCGCCCAGTTGGAACGTCGCGCCCACCGACGCGGTCTACGCGGTTCTCGAACGCGCGGAGCGGGGTGGCGAGGAGCACGTGCGTCGGCAACTGCGCGCCGTGCGGTGGGGGTTGGTGCCGTCGTGGGCGAAGGATCCGAAGTCAGGGGCCCGCATGATCAACGCCCGGGTCGAGACCGTGCACGAGAAGCCCGCGTACCGGCGTGCCTTCGCCAAGCGCCGCTGCCTGCTGCCCGCGGACGGTTTCTACGAGTGGGACCCGGTGAAGGACGAGACGACGGGCAAGACCCGTAAGCAGCCCTACTTCATCACCCCGTCCGACGGTCAGCTGATGGCCTTGGCGGGGCTGTACGAGTTCTGGCGCAATCCCGACGTCGCGGGTGACGACGACCCCGACGCCTGGCTCACGACCTGCACGATCATCACGACGGAGGCGACCGACGCGGCCGGCCGCGTCCACCCGCGGATGCCGCTCGCGCTCACGCCCGAGCACTACGACACCTGGCTCGACCCCCACCACCAGGACACCGACGACCTGCGCGCGCTGCTCGCGAGCCCCGCGGACGGCCGGCTCGACGCCCGGGCCGTATCACCCGCCGTCAACAACGTCCGCAACAACGGCGCCCACCTCCTCGACCCGGCCACCTGACCCTGACCCCCTGCCGACGGGGCGAACCGTGGTGAATTCGGCAAGCCGCCGTCACCGAACCGTGAAGCACGGGCGCGAGTCTGGTGTCCACCACAGCGCGGTTCGAGCGCTGTCATCGGGGGGAGCACCGCCATGAGCACCGTTCGCAGAACCGTCGTCGTCCTCGGCGCCCTGTCGGCGCTGGCCCTCACCGGGTGCGGTCCCTCCGAGGACGGTGCCGGGGGCGGCACCGACGTGCCGCCCGCCACCCCCACCGC
>NZ_RDBH01000105.1:3428-6279 GCF_008042145.1 Streptomyces sp. adm13(2018) | reverse complement strand
CGGTTAGGCCGTCCCCTCCCGGATCCGCCCGACCCGTCTCCGGGGCTCCGTGCCCCGGACGGCCCCTCTAGGATGACGACCGCGCCCGACGGCGCTCCACGGGGGGAGATCTGCGGTGTTCGGAATCATCAGGCCATGCCGTCATCGGCTGGGCGAGGGACTGCGTACCGAGTGGATGGCCCACTTGTGCGGGCTGTGCCTGGCGCTGCGCGGCGAGTACGGGCAGTTCGCCCGGGTGGCGACCAACTACGACGGTCTGATCGTCTCGGTCCTGACCGAGGCGCAGTCGGAGCGGACCGGCGACCGGCGCCGGGGGGCCGGTCCGTGCCCGCTCCGCGGGATGCGGTCGGCGGACGTGGCGCAGGGCGAGGGCGCGCGCCTTGCGGCGACGGTGTCGCTGGTGCTCGCCGCGGCGAAGATACGCGACCACGTGGCCGACGGCGACGGCCTGCTCGGGCGCCGCCCGGTGGCCCTCGCGGCCCGCCGGATCGCCCGGGGCTGGGACCGCGCCGGAGCCGCGGGCGGCGAACGCCTCGGCTTCGACACCGCCGTACTGCTGGACGCGGTCGAGCGGCAGCCGGACATCGAGCGGTCGACCCACCGGGGCGGCTCGCTCCTGACGGTCACGGAACCCACGGAGACCGCGACCTCCGCGGCCTTCGCGTACACCGCCGTCCTCACGGGGCGCCCGGGCAACACGGAACCGCTGGCCGAGGCCGGCCGCCTCTTCGGCCGGCTGGCGCACCTCCTGGACGCGGTCGAGGACCTGGACGCCGACGAGGCGTCGGGCGCCTGGAACCCGGTCGCCGTGACCGGCGCGGACCGTGCCGAGGTGCGCAGACTGTGCGACGACGCCGTCCACGGGATCCGGCTCGCCCTCTCCGACGCCGAGTTCGTCGACGGGCGGCTGGTGCAGGCCCTGCTGGGCGGCGAGTTGGAGCGGGCCGTCGACCGGGTCTTCGACCCCCGGCACCGCCACCACCGGCACGACCGACGGGCCGCGGCCCCGCGCATGCTGCCCTGGCTGGGACTCCGTACGTCGACGGAACAGCCCCCGGCGGCCCCGGCGGACCCGGCCTGCGGAGTCGGCGCGCTGACGGGTACGGCCCCGGCCGGTGCGCCGACGGCATCGGGCCGGCCGCCGGAGGAGGCGTGCCGGCGCTGTCGCGCGTACCGCCGGCTGTGCGGCGACTGCCGGTTGTGCTACGAGTGCTGCCGCTGCGACGACGGCGACCCGGGGGAGGGCGAGTCCTGGCAGTTCGGCGAGGGCGGCGGCAGCGGAGGTACGGGCCGGGACTCCTCGGGCCGGGACGGCTCCCGCGGCGACGGCTGGTTCGGCGGCAACGGCGGCGGCTCGGGCGGCTCCTCCGGCGGTTCGGGAGGTTCGGGAGGTTCCTCCCACCCGCGCGCGTCACCGCCGTGCTGCGGATCCTCGTGCTGTCCACGTTCGTCGTCCTCCTCAACGAGACGATCATGGTCAACGCGATCCCGCGGCTCATGCGCGAGTTCGAGGTGACCGCGGCCGCCGCGGGGTGGCTGTCCACCGCCTTCATGCTCACCATGGCCGTCGTCATCCCGGTGACCGGATGGTTCCTCCAGCGCGTGACGACCCGGACCGCGTACGGGCTGGCCATGGCGCTCTTCCTGGCCGGTACGACGCTGGCCGCCGCGGCACCGGCCTTCCCCGTGCTCCTGGTCGCCCGCGTCATCCAGGCGAGCGGCACCGCCGTCATGATGCCGCTGCTCATGACGACCCTGATGACCCTCGTGCCGCCGCACGAACGCGGCCGCGTCATGGGCAACATCACCCTCGTCATCTCCGTCGCCCCCGCCCTCGGCCCCGCGGTGTCCGGCGTGCTGCTGCAACTCGGCACGTGGCGCCTGCTGTTCCTGGCCGTACTGCCCATCGCCGGCGCCATGGCGATCGTCGGCCGGCGCCGACTGGTCAACATCGGCGAACCCCAGGCCGGACCGATCGACTGGGTCTCCGTCCCCCTCGCGGCGGCCGGCTTCGGCGCCCTCGTCTACGGCCTGAGCGGTCTCGGCGCCGGGGGCGAGACGACGGCGGTGGTGCCCGCGGAGGCCACCACCGCCGTCGGCGCCCTGCTGGTGGCCCTGTTCGTGTGGCGGCAGCTGGCCCTGCAACGGTCCTCGACCCCGCTGCTCGACCTGCGCGCCCTCACGTTCCGGCACTTCTCGGTGGCACTCGCCCTGATGTGCCTGTCGTTCATGGCCCTCATGGGCGCGTTCATCCTGCTGCCGCTGTACCTCCAGGAGGTGTGCGGCCTCACCTCACTGCAGACCGGGCTGCTCCTCATCCCCGGCGGTCTCACCATGGGTCTGCTCGGACCGCAGGTCGGCAAGCTGTACGACCGGCTCGGCGCACCCCGGCTCGTCGTCCCCGGCGCGGCGGTCACCGCGCTCTGTCTGGGCCTGTTCGCCCTGATGGGGGAGCGGACCTCGCCGTGGCTGGTGCTCGCCGTCCACGTGGCCCTCAGCGCCGGCATGGCGTTCGTCTTCACCCCCGTCTTCACCTCCGGCCTGTCCGTGCTGCCGCCGCACCTCTACCCGCACGGCTCCGCGATCCTGGGGTCCCTCCAGCAGGTCGCGGCCGCCGCCGGCACCGCCCTGGTCATCAGCGTGATGTCGGGCCGTGCCGCCACGGCCGCGGCCGACGGCGCCGCGCCCACGGACGCCCTGGCCACGGGTGTCCAGTGGGGCTTCGGCATCGGCGCGGTGCTCGGCGGACTCGCGGTGCTGGTCGCACTCCTGGTGCGGACCCCGCCGGTGTCGGAACCGCCCGCCGCGCCCGAGGTCCAGGGCGAGGAGGGGACCCCGCTGGACAAGACCG
>NZ_RDBH01000105.1:0-3328 GCF_008042145.1 Streptomyces sp. adm13(2018) | reverse complement strand
ACCCGGCCCGGCCCGGCCCCGGGCCGGGCCGGGCCGGGGCCGCCGACCCGTCCGGCCTAGACTTCGTGTGCGAGGGGGTCGCCCGCGGTGGCCGCCTTTCCCGTTCGGCACGGAGCTCGAGAGGCACCCCACGATGGCGGATCGCGATCCCTTCGTCCTTGACGACCCCGTGGGGGAGTCCCTGCGGGGCCGTCACGCGCACCTCGCACGCCGCGTCGGCGGGGCCGCCACCTATCTGCCGGACGTCTCGACCTTCGCCGCGGTGTCCGCGGACCCGGCTCCGGAGCGGTGGGCCGAGCTGGTGGAACTCCTCGGCCGGGACGCGTTCGCCGACATGTTCAGCTGCCCGGTCCTCCCGCCGTCGGACTGGGAGCCCGTCTTCGTCCTGGAGGGCCGGCAGATGATCCGCCCGGAGGGCGCCGACGCCCTGTCTCCGGGCGACGAGGCCGACGGGCCCGTGGTCGAACTCGGTGCGGACCACGTGCCCGAGATGCTGGAACTCGTCGAGCGGACCAGGCCCGGACCGTTCTGGTCCCGCACCCCCGAACTCGGCACCTATCTGGGCATCCGCGAGAAGGGCGAGCTGGTGGCCATGGCCGGCGAGCGGCTCCGGCCCCCGGGGTGGACCGAGATCAGCGCGGTCTGCACCGCGCCCGAGGCCCGGGGCCGGGGTCACGCGGCCCGCCTGGTGGGCGCGCTCGCCGCGCGCATCGAGGCGCGGGGCGAAGGGGCCTTCCTCCACGTCGCCGAGGCCAACACCGGGGCGATCGCCCTGTACGAGAAGCTGGGCTTCGTGACCCGCCGACCGGTGACCTTCCGCGGCTTCCGCACCCGGTAGCACCCGCGCCCGCCACCGGCCCGCGGGTCACCGCCCCGGGCCCTACCCGCGGGGCGCCGGCCCCGACTGCGCCTCCTCGTGGGCGAAGTGGTCCTCCACCCGGTGCAGGGCGACGACCGGGATGATCCGGTCCGTGGCGGCCTGGTAGGCGGCGAAGCCCGGGTCGCGGCCGGCCTGCTCCGCGTACAGCCGGTCCCGTTCCTCGCCCTCCGTCACCACCGCCGTCGCCCCGAAGCGCTCGACGGTCCCCTCCGGCGTGCCGATCTCGACGGTCACGTACGGGTCGGCGCCGAGGTTGTGGAACCAGGCGGGGTGCTTCGGTCCGCCGCCGTTCGACGCGAAGACGAGCAGCCGGGCCCCGTCGCGCGCGTACACGGCCGGGGTGGTGTGCGCCCGTCCGCTGCGCGCTCCCGTCGTGGTGAGCAGGAGCAGGGCCGCCCCCTCGAACATCCCGCCCACGCGGCCGCCGTTGGCGCGGAACTCCTCGATGACCTGTCGGTTGAGATCGGGCATGGCTGTGCCTTCCGGTAGCATCGATTCCGACCGATCTATTTGCTTTGAAAGCAAAGCTAAAAGGGAGGGTGCACGGTGTCAACCGCACACGAGGGGGACGAGGCCGCCGCCGGGCCGGAACTCGACGAGGCCGTGCGCACCTTGCTGCTGCTCATGCCTCGGATGGTCTCGCGGGCGAAGCGCATCAGGATTCCCGAGGAACTGCAGACGCTCACGCTCGCGCCCCGTCACCTCTCCCTGCTCGCCTATCTCCTGTTCGACGGATCGCTGAGCGTCAACGAGCTCGCCGCCCGCCTGGAGATCGCCCCGACGACCGTGAGTCTCATGGTGGGCGACCTGGCGAAGAAGGGTGTACTGGAACGGGTCGAGGACCCCGCCGACCGCAGGCGCAAGATCGTCTCCATCGCGCCGGCGCACGCAGCCGCGATCGACGGCTGGCTCGGCCGCAGTGCCGACGCCTGGCGCTCCGCCCTCGCGCCGCTCGACGCGGCCCAGCGGGCGATGTTCCTCGAGACCCTCACCGCGTACGAGCGCGGCCTCAGCGACCCCTTGGATTGACCGAAACCGGGCGAAAGCCCCCTTTGTGGCAGGATGCGGATCATGAGTTCGAGCACGGCGTCATTGACACGGCAGTGGACCACCTGGGGGCCGGTGGTGGCCGCGCTTGCGCTTGTCGCGGCCTGGGGGCGCGACCTCCCGGGGTTCGCCATCGGCCTCATCGCGCTCTGCCTGATCGCCGCCGTTCTCGCCGCGGTCCACCACGCCGAGGTCATCGCCCACCGGGTGGGCGAACCGTACGGCTCGCTCGTCCTCGCGGTGGCCGTCACCGTCATCGAGGTCGGGCTCATCGTCTCGCTGATGGTGGGAGGCGGTGAGAAGACGTCGAGCTATGCGCGGGACACCGTGTTCGCCGCCGTCATGATCACCTGCAACGGCATCGTCGGCCTGTCCCTGCTCGTCGCCGCGCTCCGCAACCGGGTCGCCGTCTTCAACGCCGAGGGGTCCGGCGGCGCACTCGCCACCGTCTGCACCCTCGCCACGATGACGCTCGTCCTGCCCACCTTCACCACCAGCCACCCGGGCCCCGAGTTCTCCGGCGTGCAGCTCGCCTTCGCCGCCGTCGCCTCCCTCTGCCTGTACGGCGTCTTCGTCGGCGTCCAGACGGTCCGTCACCGGGACTACTTCCTGCCCGTCCCGCGCCCCGGCCACGACTCGGAGGACGACCACGCGGACCCGCCGACCCGGCGTGACGCCTGGACCAGCCTCGGACTGCTCGTGGTCGCCCTCGTCGCCGTCGTCGGCAACGCCAAGGTGATCTCCCCGACGATCGAGGACGGCGTCCAGTCGGCCGGCCTGCCCAAGGCGGTCGTCGGTGTCGTCATCGCCCTGATGGTGCTGCTTCCCGAGACCCTCGCCGCCGTCCGCGCGGCCCGCAGAGACCGCGTCCAGACCAGCCTGAACCTCGCGTACGGCTCCGCGATCGCCAGCATCGGCCTGACGATCCCGGCCATCGCGCTCGCCTCGATCTGGCTGTCCGGTCCGCTGGTCCTGGGCCTGGGTCCGCTCCACATGGTCCTGCTCGTCCTCACCGGAGTGGTGAGCGCGCTGACCGTGGTGCCCGGACGGGCCAACCTCCTCCAGGGCGGCGTCCACCTCTCGATCTTCGCCGCCTTCGTGTTCCTGTCGTTCAGTCCCTGACGGCCACCGCCCGCGGCGCGGGCGGGCGCGGGACGTCCTTCCCGCGGTACGGGGGAGGCCATCCGGCGCCCGCCCGCGCCGCGGGCGGTGGCCGTCAGGGACTGAACGACAGGAACACGAAGGCGGCGAAGATCGAGAGGTGGACGCCGCCCTGGAGGAGGTTGGCCCGTCCGGGCACCACGGTCAGCGCGCTCACCACTCCGGTGAGGACGAGCAGGACCATGTGGAGCGGACCCAGGCCCAGGACCAGCGGACCGGACAGCCAGATCGAGGCGAGCG
>NZ_RDBH01000104.1:855-4158 GCF_008042145.1 Streptomyces sp. adm13(2018) | reverse complement strand
GGCTTCGGCCGGCCTCCGCGCCGATTCCCTGGGCCGCGGCCGAGCAGGCTCCGGGCCCACCACCCCGGAGGTGTCGGGGGGCTCAAGGGGGTGGCGTCAGTTGCGGTAGGACTCGACCTCTGACGCGGGGCGGACCGTCGCCGTGCTCGGGTCCTCGCCGAATTCTGATTTCGCTCTTCTCTGCCGCAGCAGGTCCCAGCACTGGTCCAGTCTGACCTCCAGTTCCGACAGGCGGGTTCGCTCCTCGGGGAGGAGGCCGCCCGTGCGCTGCCGCAGCGTGCGTTCCTCCTCGACGAGGGCGCCGATGTCGTCCAGGATCTCCTCGTTCTCCATGTCCTCCAGCGTCGCCGATCAGCGCGGCCCGCGCAGGTCGAGGTCGGCGACGACCGCCCGGTGGTCGGAGCCCGCAAGGCCCAGCACGCGCACCTCGCGGACGCTGAAGTCGCGTACCAGCACGTGGTCGATCTGGACGAACGGCGGCACCGGCCCCTCCGCCGGCCACGTCGGCAGCCGGCTCTCGTTCGCCCGCCGCGCCGCGTCCTGGAGCCCGCCCGCCGCGAGGATCGCGCGGAACGCCGCGTGGTCCTGCGAGGCGTTGAAGTCGCCCGCGACCAGCATCGGCCCGCTCGGCGCCGCGGCCACCGCCGTCTTCACCCGGCCCAGTTCCCGCTTCCACAGGGCCACCTGCCCGGGCACCGGCGGCATCGGGTGCGCCAGCTGGACCCGTACCGGCACGCCCGCGATCTCGGCCGTGGCCCCCGGCATGCCCATGGTCGCCGGGATCTCCCGCCAGTCGCGGAGCGGGTACGAGCTGAGCACGATCGAGCCGACCGACCCCTCGCCCTCCAGGGACGCGTAGTGCGGCAGCTCGTCGGCGAAGGTCCCGGTGAGCGTGGAGCGGCAGGCCCGGTCGCATTCCGACACGAACACCAGCTGTGGCCGCTCACGGCGGACCGCGTCGACCAACGACCCCGTTCCCTCGCCGAATTCGACGTTCGCCGCGATCACCTTGACCCGCGCCAGCGGCAGGCCGTACGAGATGACGGTCTGTGGCATGTACGGCACGGAGGCCCACGCGGTCCCGCCCAGGACCAGCACCGATACGAACGTCAGGGCCCGGCGGCGGGCCGCGGCGGCGAGCAGCAGGGCGAGGCCGGCGGGGAGCGTCAGCCAGGGGAGGAAGGACAGGAGTTGGGGGACGGGGGTCACCGCGTCGGTGTCCAGGGCGCGGCAGCCCGCGACCACGGCGGGGACCACCATGAGCAGCCCGGCGGCCCAGGCCGCGAGTCGGCGCCTGGGCCGCAGGGGCGGCGGGATCGCCGCGGGGGCCGCCGGGGAGGCCGGCCCGGAGGGCGGTCCCGAGGCCGGCCCGGCGGTCTGTCCCGAGGCCGGTCCCACGGTCTGTCCTGCGGTCGGCTCTGCGGTGCTGTCGTTCACGGGTCTCGCCGTCTCCCCGTGCGCCGCCGTTCCGTCGGTCGATGCGGTCGCCGCGCTCACCGCGGTCTGGACTCGGTCCACCCCGTCAGTGTCGCAGGGCCTGCCCGATCTCCGCCTTCGGGTCGCCCGACAGCGTCCGATTGCTGCGTGCCGTACCGGCCTTGGACTTCCCGGGTGCCACGCCGTCGATGCTCAGGACGACGGAGTCGAGGAAGTTCCCGTCTCCGTCCCGGAAGGTGACCATGACCGTGTAGTCGGCGTTCTTGTCCTTCGGGTTCTTCGCCGTGATCTCCGCGACCGTCCGGTCTCCGTCGGTGCTCGTGGGGCCGGCGCTCACGTCGCCGGTCGCGTTCACCCCGTCCTTGACCTCGTTCATCTTCTGCTCGGCCGCCGAGGCGACCGCCGCCGTGGCGGAGGAGGCGATGGTGCCCGCCGTCTCCTTGACGGTGTCGCACCCGGTGGCCGCGAGGGTGAGTGCGCTGGTGGCGGCCAGGGACAGGGCCGCCGCCGTCGTGCGTCTCATGGTCCGCCGCCTCTCAGAACGTCTCGTCGCGGCCGTACGCCTCGTCCGTCGCCAGCGCCCAGATCACGAAGACCGAGATGGCCATCGAGAACAGCGCCCACCACGGCTGGTACGGCAGGAAGAGGAACTGGAAGAGGATGTTCAGGGACGCGAGCGCGATGCCGGCGACCCGGCCCCACTCCGCGCCCTTGAGGACGCCGTAGCCGGCGATCGCGAGGACCACGCCGAGGATCAGGTGGATCCAGCCCCACGTGGTGAGGTCGAACTTGAAGACGTAGTCGCCGACGCGGGTGTAGACGTCGTCCTCGGCGATGCCCGCGATGCCCTGGAAGACGTCCATGAAGCCGGTGACGAGCATGAGGACGCCCGCGAAGAGCGTGCCGCCGCTCGCCCACGAGGCGGAGGCGGAGGAGGGGGATCCGGGACCGGATCCGGATCCGGGTGCGGGTCCGCGCGGTGGTGCCGTGTTCTGGCTCATGGCCCCATCGTCGGAGCGTTCGGTCCGTCGCGAACCTTCAGCTGGGCCGTCCGAGTGAGCGGAGGTATTCCTCCAGTACGGCGTCGAACGCGTCGGCGCGCTCCAGGTTCGGCAGGTGCGCGGCCTCCTCGATCACGGCGAGGGTGGCGTGCGGGAGGAGCGCGTGCATGTCCTCCGCGTCCGCGACCGGGGTGTACGAGTCGTCCCGGCCGACCACGACGAGGGCGGGGAACGGGACGGTCGTCAGCGTCTTCCGGTAGTCGGGGCGCTCCGCCCGGCCGCGCAGGGCGGCGGCCGCGCCCGCCGGGTCGGTCGCGCACATCATCCGGTGCACGTGCGGGGCGGCGTGCGTGTTGTACGGGGCCACCATGCGGTTCAGCACCTCGTCGGCGTACGCGCGCATCGCCGCCGCGCCACCGGCGAGCAGCCGGTCGGCCATGGCGTTCCTGGCGGCCCTGCCCTCGTCGGTCTCGGCGGCGGGGAAGGTGTCGGCGAGGACGAGTCCCCGGACACGGCCCGGGTGGCCGCGGTAGAGCTCCATGGCGATCTGGCCGCCCATGGAGAGGCCGACGACGACACAGTCGTCGACGCCGAGGGCGTCGAGGACGGCGACGAGGTCGTCGGCGAACACGTCGAGCCCGGTCGCCAGGGGTGCGCCGTCGGTGCCGGGGGCGGGGTCGGGCGCGGTCCGGAGGGGTGTCGCGCCGTAGMCGCGSAGGTCGGGGGCGATCACCCGGTGCGTGCGCGAGAAGCGGTCGATCTGGGGCTGCCACATGGTGTGGTCGAAAGGGTGGCCGTGGACGAGGAGGAGTGCCGGGCCCTCGCCCTTCTCCGTGCAGTGGACGGCGGTGGCCGGGGCGGTGGC
>NZ_RDBH01000104.1:0-755 GCF_008042145.1 Streptomyces sp. adm13(2018) | reverse complement strand
CCCACCAGCAGTGGTAGGCGTGGGGCGGGTTGCCCTTGCCGCCCCTATTCTAGATATGTAGGGTCCAGAATATGAAGATGAGCGAGGGCGTGGAGTGGGCGCTCCACAGCTGCCTGAACCTGGCCTGGATCGGGCCCGGCCGGGCGGTCACCGCCGCGCGTCTCGCGGCCTATCACGAGCTGCCTCCCGCGTATCTCAACAAGCAGCTCCAGGCGCTCGCCCGCGCCGGGATCGTCACCTCCGTCTCGGGCCCCAAGGGCGGCTTCCGGCTGGCGCGCGGCCTCGACCGGATCACGCTGATGGACGTCGTCGTCGCCGTCGAAGGCCCCGACGAGGCCTTCCGCTGCACCGAGATCCGGCAGCAGGGGCCGGGCGCGGGCGCGCCGGGGACGTACGCCGCCGAGTGCGCCATCGCCGGGGCCATGGGGCGGGCCGACCTCGCCTGGCGCCGGGAGCTGGTGGCCCAGACCCTGGACGACGTCCGGGCGCGGGCCGAACTCCAGGCGCCGGCCGCGCCCGAGCGCGTCCGCCACTGGTTCGCCAACGTCTGACACGAGCGGCCCTCCCCTACCGGGAGGGCACCTCGCGATCGCGCTCGGCGCCCTCCTCGGCGGGCTGCCGGCCGACGCGTACCCCCTCGGCGCCGTGCTCCTCACGGGCGCCGCCCTCACCCTGGCCGCGCTGCCCGCGGCCGTACTCTCCGGAAGGAACGACCGGTCATGACCACGCCCTCCCCCTCCTCCTCCGTCCCCTCC
>NZ_RDBH01000103.1 GCF_008042145.1 Streptomyces sp. adm13(2018) | reverse complement strand
GGGCGTTGTGGGCGCGTTCGACGGGAACCGCTTCCGGACACGGGACGTGGACGAGGCGCGGGTGGAGCTCGACGCCCGCTACTACGCGAACCGGATGGACCTCGTGGACCGCGAGCGGCGCCCCTTCGCGGCCCGCTTCGACACGGTCGAGCTCGGCCCGCTGGTCATCGGGGACCTGAGCTGCGGGGCCGATGTGCGGATGAGCTTCGGCGAACTGGGCGCCTACCACCTGAACGCGCCGCTCGGCGGGCGGATGGAGATGCGGCAGAGCGGCAGGCCGCTGGTCGCCACGGAGGCCGAGGCCCTGCTGCTCGACCCGGCGGGGGACACCTGCCTCGACCGCTGGAGCGGGGACTGCCGGACCCTGTCGGTGAAGGTGGGGGCGGCCGCGCTGCGCGAGCGCCTGGAGCAGCTGATCGGCCGTCCGGCGCACGGCCCGCTGGTGTTCGCGCCCGGGGTCGACATCACCCGCGGTCCCGGTCTGAGCTGGGTGCGCTTCGCCCGCCAGGTCGCCGCGGAGGCCCTGACGGGAGAGGGTCTCGCCCGGCACGAGCTGGTGGCCCGCCCCTTGCAGGAGGCGCTGCTCAACGGACTCCTGCTGGCCGCCGAGCACCCCTGGCGCGAGGCGCTCGCGCACCCGGGGGAGCCGCGCCGGCCGGCGCCGGTCAAGCGGGTGATGGACGCGGTGCGGGAGCGTCCGGAGCATCCGTTCACCACGACCGAGCTGGCCGCCCTGGCCCGGGTGAGCGTGCGCCGGCTCCAGGAGTCCTTCCGCGAGTACGTCGGGATGTCGCCGATGGCGTACGTGCGGGAGGTGCGGCTCGACCGGGTCCGCGGGGAGCTGCGGGCGGCCGCACCGGACGAGGTGGGCGTGGGCGAGGTGGCCTGGCGCTGGGGCTTCGCCCACCAGGGCCGCTTCGCGGCGCGCTACCGCGAGAAGTTCGGCGAGTCGCCGTCAGAGACCCTGCGCGGACGTCCTCGCGACCCTCCTCTCGCCCTCGCCCCGCGACGACATCGCGCGGCCGGGGCCTGGTTCGGCCCGTCCGGCGTGCGCCGGGGGCCTGGTTCGGCCCGTCCGGCGTGCGCCGGGGCGCACAAAGGGGCGCACCTTGCGTTGACCGGCGGGCTTCCCCGCATCGATCCCACCGCGCATTCCGGACAGAGGCCGCGTTCCGCGGCTCGCGATGATCATCGTACGGGCCTACGGTGAGCAGGTCCGGCCGCCAGCGCGCGCCGTGACCCGGGCCCCGGCCGGCTCCCCCGTATCAGTCCGGCCGGGTCCTGCGTACTCTCCTGCTCCCCGTGGCCGTCCCCGTCCGGGTCTCTCTCCGGCTCAGGCGAGACCCCCGTTGCTCATCAGCAGCTGCCCGTTGATCCACTGCCCCTCGGCCGAGCAGAGGAAGTCGACCAGGTGTGCGGTGTCCCGCGGGGTGCCCAGACGGCCGAGCGGGGTCTGCTCCGCCCGCGCCGATGCCGACCGTGCGGCCGACGCCGGTCACGAGGGCGAGCGGACGCTGGTCCATGGGACTGCTCCTGTCATCGTTCAGTGCGGCCACCGGGGCGGCGTCACGCAGAAGAGGCCGCCCAGGTAGAGGGCGTCGGCGCTGTCGGCCGGAGGAAGGCCCTTCTCGGCGAGGATGCGCTCCGCGTAGACCTCGGAATCGTCCTGCGGGTCGTAGCCGAGCGCGCGTGCCGAGGAGAGGTCCCACCACGCGCGCGTGTTGGCGGAGGAGCCGTACACGACGGTGTGGGCCACGTCCTCGGCGGTCAGCGCGGCGTGCAGGAGGCGGGCGCCGTCGGCCGGGCTCAGCCACGTCGACAGCTCCCGGACCGAGGCGGGCTCGGCGAAGAGGGTGCCGATGCGGACCGAGACGGTCTCGACGCCGTGCAGGTCCCAGTAGAGCTGCGCCAGGTCCTCGCCGAAGCACTTGGACAGGCCGTAGAAGGTGTCCGGGCGGTGCGGGGTCTCCACCGGCACCGGCGGGTCGCCCGCGCGCGGCACCCGGGTGAAGCCGACGGCGTGGTTGCTGGAGGCGAACACCACACGCGGGACGCCCTCCTCGCGGGCGGCCTCGTAGAGGTTGCACGTCCCGGCGATGTTCGCCGCCATGATCTTGTCGAAGGTCGACTCCAGGGAGATGCCCGCCAGGTGCACGATCGCGTCGACGCCCCGGACGGCCTCGCGCAGCGCCGGGCGGTCCGCGAGGTCGGCGGTGATCGCGTCCGGCGCACCCGGCACGGGGACGGCGTCCAGGAGCCGTAGCTCGTGGCCGAGCAGGGGCAGGAGCTCCCGCATCAGCGTGCCGACGCCTCCGGCGGCGCCGGTGAGCAGGACGGTGCGGGGTGCGGCCATGGACCGGATCTCCTCCGTCGGGCGGCACGCGGCGGCCCCGCGCGCCAACGGCATGCGGCTGAGCGGCATGCACAACCGTGGACACGCTAGGGAGCGGTCCGACGGAGCGTCAAGAGGCGCCCGCGGTCCGCACGGCCCTGGCGAAACCCGCCGGTCAGGGCCCGGTCCGGACGGTCAGGGAGCCGTGTGAGGCGCGGTCAGCAGGCGGGCCGCGGCCGCGCGGGTGTCCGCCACATGGGCGCGGGCCAGCGCCTCCGCGCCGTCCTCGTCGCCGTCGCGGACGGCCTCGTGGAGCCGCTCGTGCGCCCCGCACATCGCCTCGCCGTCCGACCGGGCCGAGGTGAGCCGGAAGAGCCGCCGCAGCCGGGAGTCCAGCGGCGCCATCAGGTCCACCAGCAGCGGGTTCCCGGAGAGTTCGACGATCTGCCGGTGGAAGTCGGCGTTGAGGGAGACGGCCTCGCGGACCTGCCCGGACTCCGCCGCCCGCCGGGCCCCCGACAGGAGCCGCTCCAGCTCCCGCAGCCCGCCCGGGGTCGCGTGCCGGGCGGCGAGCCGCGCGGCCAGGCCCTCCAGGTTCTCCCGTACGTCGAAGAGGTGCGCGGCGTCCTCCGGCCCGAAGTCCGCGACCACCGACCCCCGGCGCGGCTGCACCGAGAGGAGGCCCTCCGACTCCAGCCGCTGCATCGCCTCGCGCACCGGCACCCGGGAGACCCGCAGTTCGTCGGCGACCTCCCGCTCCACGAGCCGCGTGCCCGCCGGGTACTCCGCCTCGACGATCCGCTCGCGCAGCTCCACGTAGACCCGCTCCCGCAGGGACGGACGGGCGTCCCCGACGGCGGCGGCGCCGCGGGCGGCGGGGAGGTGCACGGTCATGGGGGTGGCTCCCGTCGGGTGGCTGTCCTGCTTCCCCGATCTTCGCAGACCCCGGCGCGACGGCCTCGGGGCGACGGCTCCGGCGCGACGACCCTGGCGCGACCGCTCCGGCGGTCGGCGACACGAGAGGCTCGCCGCCGGCGCCGCCCGTCTCACCAGGCCAGATCCTCCAGCGCGTCCAGATCCGGCACCGCCGACACGCTCGGCTCGGCGT
>NZ_RDBH01000102.1 GCF_008042145.1 Streptomyces sp. adm13(2018) | reverse complement strand
TACGGTCCGGCGGAGAGCATGGGGTTCACGACGGTGTTCGTGATCGAGCCGGGCGCGGCCGCGGGCGCGGCCAGTATCCCGGTCGGCGGACCGCTCGCGGGCAAGCACGCGTACGTCCTCGACGCGAACCTGGAACTGGTCGCGCCCGGTGTGCCGGGGGAGTTGTACGTCGCCGGGCACGGTCTCGCGCACGGCTACATCGGGCAGTCGGCGCTCACCGCGGACCGGTTCGTGGCGAACCCCTACGGTCCGGCCGGGGCGCGGATGTACCGGACGGGCGATCTCGCCCGCTGGAACAACCAGGGTGCGCTGGAGTACCTGGGCCGTGGCGACGAGCAGATCAAGCTCCGCGGGTTCCGCATCGAGCCGGGTGAGATCGAGGCGGCGCTGATGGCGCACCCCGCGGTGGTGCAGGCGGCCGCGGTCGTCCGCGAGGACCGTCCCGGCGACAAGCGGCTCGTGGCGTACGTGGTGGGGGAGACGGCGCCGGAGGAGCTGCGCCGGCACGTCGCCGCCCGGCTGCCCGAGCACCTCGTCCCCTCCGCGTTCGTGGTCCTGGACGCCCTGCCCCGTACGGTCAACGGCAAGCTCGACCGCCGTGCCCTGCCCGCCCCCGACGACTCCACCAGCGGTGAGGGCGGACGCGCGCCCCGCAACCCGGCCGAGGAGATCCTCTGCGGTCTCTTCGCCGACAACCTCGGCCTCGCCTCCGTCGGCATCGACGACAACTTCTTCCACCGCGGCGGACACTCCCTCCGCGCCACCAAGCTCACCTCCAGGATCCGCGACGCCTTCGGCGTACGCCTCGGCGTGCGGGAGATCTTCCAGCACCCGACCGTGGCACGGCTCGCCGAGCTGATCGCGCGGGGCGGCGGCGACGAGGAGCGCCCCGCGCTGGTCGCGGCCGAGCGCCCCGCACTGCTCCCGCTCTCCTCGGCCCAGCAGCGCCTCTGGTTCCTCGACCAACTGGAGGGCCCCTCGCCCACGTACAACATCCCGCTGGCCGTCCGGCTCACCGGCGCGCTCGACGCGGAGGCCCTGCGTCGCGCGCTGGTCGACGTCGTCGGACGCCACGAATCCCTTCGGACCTCCTTCCCCTCCGAGGCCGGAACGCCGCACCAGGCGATCCGTCCCCTCGCGGCGACCGACCTCGCGCTCCCGGTGACCCCGGTGACGGAGGAGTCGCTGCCCCAGGTGCTGGCCGGACTGTCCGGCACCACGTTCGACCTCTCCACGGACCTGCCCATCCGCGCGGATCTGCTGGAGCTGTCCCCCGAGCAGCACGTGCTTCTGGTGGTGATGCACCACATCGCCTCCGACGGCTGGTCGAACGGCCCGCTCCTGCGGGACCTCGCCACGGCCTACACGGCCCGCGGCGCGGGCGCCGCGCCCGACTGGGCGCCGCTCCCGGTCCAGTACGCCGACTACACCCTGTGGCAGCGGAGTCTCCTCACCACCGACGAGGAGCGTCAGGCCGCCTACTGGCGGCAGCAGTTGGCCGAACTGCCCGAGGAGGCGACGCTGCCGGCGGACCGGCCCCGGCCCGCCGTCGCCTCCTACCGCGGGGCCACCCACCAGGTGACCGCCCCCGCGTCCACGCACGCCGCCCTGACCGGGCTGGCGCGCGAGACCGGAACCACCCTGTTCATGGTCGCCCAGGCGGCCGTCGCCACTCTCCTCTCCCGGTGTGGCGCCGGCTCCGACGTCCCGATCGGTTCGCCGGTCGCGGGGCGGACGGATCAGGCTCTCGACGATCTCGTGGGCTTCTTCGTCAACACGTTGGTCCTGCGGACGGATGTGGGTGGTGATCCCACCTTCCGTGAGGTGTTGGGCCGGGTGCGGGAAACGGATCTTTCCGCGTGGGCTCATCAGGACCTTCCGTTCGACCGGTTGGTCGAGGTGCTCAATCCGGAGCGCTCGGCTTCTCGGCATCCGTTGTTCCAGGTGATGCTCACCGTGGGTGACACGGCGGTGGGCGCGCCTGGACTCGGCGATCTGCGGGCGGAGTTCGTGGCTCCGGAGCTGCGGATCGCGAAGTTCGACCTGACGTTCGCGTTCGGTGAGCGGCGTGCGGCCGACGGCAGCCCGGACGGGCTCGACATCACCGTCGAGTACGCCACCGACCTCTACGCTCCCGAGACCATCGGGCGACTGCTCGACCGCATGCTGCTCCTCCTGGAGTGCGCCGCGACCGCACCCGACTCCCGCGTCGGCGCGATGGCGCTCCTCCACGAGGACGAGCGGGCCCTGCTCACCGCCTGGGCCGGCGAGCCGACCGCAGGACCGGAACTCGGTCTGGACGGCCTGTTCGCGGGGCAGGCGGCGCGGTCGCCGGAGGCGACGGCGCTGGTCTTCGAGGACCAGGTGGTGTCGTACGGGGAGCTGGACGTGTGGTCGAACCGGCTGGCCCGTCATCTGACGGGCCGGGGGGTGCGGCCGGGTGACCTGGTGGGCGTCCACGTGGAGCGTTCGCCGCAGATGGTGGCCGCGCTGCTCGCCGTACTGAAGGCGGGCGCCGGATACACGATGCTGGACCCGCTGTTCCCCGTGGAGCGCCTCAACGGCGTGCTTCAGCAGGTCGCTCCCGCAGCCCTCGTCACGCAGTCGCATCTGCCGCGGCTCGCCACGGAGGCGGTCGTCGTCGACCTCACGGCCGACGTCGCCGAGGTCAGCGGGCTCTCCGGGACCGCCGTGGAGACGGGCGGCTCACCCGAATCCGTCGCCTGCGTGATGTTCACGTCGGGTTCGACGGGTCTGCCGAAGGGTGTGATGGCCTCGCACCGGGCGCTGGCCGCGACGTTCGTGGGTCCGGACTATCTGGCCTTCGGGCCGGAGCAGACGTTCCTGCAATGCTCGCCGGTGTCCTGGGACGCCTTCGCGCTTGAGGTGTTCGGTCCGCTGCTGCACGGCGGCGTCTGCGTCCTCCAGCCCGGCCAGCACACCGACCCCCATCTCATCGCGGAACTCGTCGAGCGGCACGGGATCACCTCGCTCCAGATGTCCGCGAGCCTCTTCAACCACATGCTCGACGAACACCCCCTGACCCTCGCCCACGTCAAGGAGGCCATGACCGCCGGAGAAGCGGCGTCCCCCAGCCACACGGCCAGGGCTCTGGCCGGCCATCCGCAGCTGCATCTGCTGAACGGCTACGGTCCGGCGGAGAGCATGGGGTTCACGACGGTGTTCGTGATCGAGCCGGGCGCGGCCGCGGGCGCGGCCAGTATCCCGGTCGGCGGACCGCTCGCGGGCAAGCACGCGTACGTCCTCGACGCGAACCTGGAACTGGTCGCGCCCGGTGTGCCGGGGGAGTTGTACGTCGCCGGGCACGGTCTCGCGCACGGCTACATCGGGCAGTCGGCGCTCACCGCGGACCGGTTCGTGGCGAACCCCTACGGTCCGGCCGGGGCGCGGATTACGGTCCGGCGGAGAGCATGGGGTTCACGACGGTGTTCGTGATCGAGCCGGGCGCGGCCGCGGGCGCGGCCAGTATCCCGGTCGGCGGACCGCTCGCGGGCAAGCACGCGTACGTCCTCGACGCGAACCTGGAACTGGTCGCGCCCGGTGTGCCGGGGGAGTTGTACGTCGCCGGGCACGGTCTCGCGCACGGCTACATCGGGCAGTCGGCGCTCACCGCGGACCGGTTCGTGGCGAACCCCTACGGTCCGGCCGGGGCGCGGATGTACCGGACGGGCGATCTCGCCCGCTGGAACAAGCAGGGTGCGCTGGAGTACCTGGGCCGTGGCGACGAACAGATCAAGCTCCGCGGGTTCCGCATCGAGCCGGGCGAGATCGAGGCGGCGCTGATGGCGCACCCCGCGGTGGTGCAGGCGGCCGCGGTCGTCCGCGAGGACCGTCCCGGCGACAAGCGGCTGGTCGCCTACGTGGTGGGGGAGCCGGCGCCGGAGGAGTTGCGCCGGCACGTCGCCGCCCGGCTGCCCGAGCACCTCGTCCCCTCCGCGTTCGTGGTCCTGGACGCCCTGCCCCGTACGGTCAACGGCAAGCTCGACCGCCGTGCCCTGCCCGCCCCCGACGATGGTGCCGTTTCCGAGGGCGGACGAGCGCCCCGCAACCCCGCCGAGGAGATCCTCTGCGGTCTCTTCGCCGACAACCTCGGCCTCGCCTCCGTCGGCATCGACGACAACTTCTTCCACCGCGGCGGACACTCCCTCCGCGCCACCCGGCTGATCAGCCGCATCCGCGCGGTCTGGGACACCCGCATCACCATCAGCGACCTGTTCCGCAGCCCCACGCCCGCCCTCCTCGCCGAGCAGATCGCGGCGGGCAGCGGCGACGACCCGCTCGGCACCGTGCTCCCCATCCGCGCCGTCACGGGCACGGACTCCGGCGAACCGCCCTTGTTCTGCGTGCACGCCGTGTCCGGGGTGAGCTGGGGGTACGCGGGTCTGCTGCCGCACCTCGACCAGGACCGGCCGGTCGTCGCGCTCCAGGCCCGCAGGCTCGGCGGCCCGCACGGCGCACCGGCCTCCCTGGAGGAGATGGCCGACGACTACCTCGCCGAGATCCGCAGGATCCAGCCCCAGGGCCCGTACCACCTGCTCGGCTGGTCCTTCGGCGGTCTCGTCGCGCACGCCGTGGCGGCCCGGCTGGAGGCGGCGGGGGAGGACGTGGCCCTCCTTGCCCTGCTCGACTCCTATCCCCTCCCCGACGGCTTCACCGCACCGGAGATCGACGGCCGGCACGTGCTGACCGCCCTCCTCGGCTCCGCCGGCGAGACGGTACGGGTGCGCTGCGCGGACACCGCCCCCGACATCGACGAACTCGCCGACGCCCTGCGCCGGTCGGACCCGGTGCTCGGAGCCCTGGAGCACGCGCAGGCGGCGGCCGTCGTGGCGGCCACCCTCGACAACCTGCGGATGCGGTACCGGTACGTGCCGGACGTCCGGTTCGGCGGCGACGCGCTGTTCTTCGACGCCACCGGCACACCGGCACCCACCTCGGGCGCGGAGGCCTGGGCGCCGTACGTCACCGGCCGGGTGGAGGAGTTCGCCGTCGACTGCGAGCACGCCCGGATGACCGAGGCGGAGCCGCTGAAGGCCGTCGGACAGGTCCTCGCCCGCCACCTGAGGCCCGCCCGCATCTGACCGCCACCCGGCATCCGAACCGCCGCCTCACGACGGGCCCGTACGGCTGCTCCAACGCCGTACGGGCCCCGGCGCGTCCCGGTCCTCAACCGCCGCACATGCCGGACACGTTCGGCCGCATCACCGCCGTTCGGCCCCGGCGCGTTCGCGGGTCGCGCACCGAACTGCCCGCATACTGCCGCCCGACCAGCCGGATCCCGGGCCCCGCGCTGCCTAGCGTGTGGGTGTCCGCACGATCGGCCAGGCCTTGTGAGCGGTGCGGTCCGGCCCCCAGAGGAAGTCAAGGACATGGTGGATCATTCCGGTTGGCGGGTCGGCGTCGCCTCGGCCCCGATACATCACGGCGAAATTCTCCAGGGCGTCTTTCCGCACCAGGGCCAGCCCACCCGGGGACTGGTCACCCTGCCCTGCACCGTCCACACCACCCGGGCCACGTTCATCCCCGCGCGGGGCGAGAAGCTGACCGTCTACCCGACCTGGAAGACCAAGGCGGCGCGCGCCGCCCAGCTCACCGCCGACGCGTGCCTGCCGCCGGGGGAGGGGCCGGTGGGCGGGCACCTCGAACTCACCGGTGACGTCCCGCTCTGCCGCGGCTTCGGCTCCTCCACGAGCGACGTGCTCGCCGCGGTCTGGGCCGTCCAGGACGCCCTGGTGTCCCCGCTGCCCCCGGAGGAGATCGCCAGGATCGCGGTGCGGGCCGAGACGGCGTCCGACTCCCTGATGTTCAACGAGAGTTCGGTGCTGTTCGCGCAGCGCGAGGGCAAGGTCATCGAGGACTTCGGCTACCGCATGCCGGCCGTGCGTGTCCTCGGCTTCGGGTCCCGGCCCGAGAACGAGGGCAGGGGCGTCGACACCCTGGCCTTCCCGCCCGCCGAGTACGGCGGCGCCGAACTCGAACTCTTCGCCGAACTCCAGGTGATGCTGCGCGAGGCCATCCACACCAAGGACGTCGCCCTCGTCGGGGCCGTCGCCACCGCCAGTACCGACATCAACCAGCGGCACCTGCCCATCCCCCGCCTCGACGGGCTGCGCTCCATCGTGCGGGAGACCGGCGCCCTCGGCATCCAGGCCGCGCACAGCGGGGACATCGCCGGGCTCCTCTACGACCGGGACGACCCCGACGTCGAGGCCCGCACCGAACACGCCCAGCGACTCCTGCACAACATCGGCATCCACGAGCAGTGGATCTTCACGACGGGTGACTGACATGACTACGACCACGATCGCGGGCGTCGGCCGGCTGCACGACTCGGTGGTGGACGCCACCGAACTGCCCCGCATCATCCAGGTGACCGACAACCTCTACGCGGCGGCGTTCAGCCTCATGAAGCTGCTGCCCGCGCGCTACATCATCGACCGGGCCGAGGCCGCAGGACTGCTGCGGCCCGGCAGCAGGATCATCGAGACCTCCTCCGGCACCTTCGCCCTCGGCCTGGCGATGGTCTGCCGGCTGCGCGGCTACGACCTCACCATCGTCGGCGACTCCGCGATCGACCGCGACCTGCGCAACCGGCTGGAGATGCTCGGCGCCACCGTCGAGATCGTCGAGTACGCCGGGCAGAGCGGCGGCATCCAGGGCGCCCGCCTCACCCGTGTCGAGGAACTGCGCCGCCTCCACCCGGACAGCTTCGTACCCGGCCAGTACGACAACCCCGACAACCCCGGCGCGTACGGTGTCGTCGCCGACCTCATCGGGGAGACCGTCGGCTCCGTGGACTGCCTGGTGGGCCCGGTCGGCTCCGGCGGTTCCACCGGCGGCCTCGCCGCCGCCCTGCGGCCCGCCGACCCGGCGCTGCACCTCGTCGGCGTGGACACCCACGGGTCCATCATCTTCGGCTCGCCCGACGGCCCGCGCACCCTGCGCGGCCTCGGCAGCAGCATCCACCCGGGCAACGTCCGCCACAGCGCCTACGACGAGGTGCACTGGGTCACCGCCCCCGAGGCCTTCCACGCCACCCACGAACTCTTCCGCAACCACGGCCTGTTCATGGGTCCCACCAGCGGCGCCTCCTTCCAGGTCGCCTCCTGGTGGGCCGCGCAGCACCCGGACAGCAAGGTCGTCATGGTGCTGCCCGACGAGGGCTACCGCTACCAGTCCACCGTCTACCACGCCGAGTGGCTGCGCGAGCAGGGCATCGAGCCGGCCCCCGCCCCCGGCGGCCCGGTCACCGTCGACCACCCGCTCGACGCCCCCTCCGCCTGGACCCGTCTCGTGTGGGCCCGCCGCGGCTTCGACGACGTGATGACGCCCGAGGTCCCCGACCTCGGCGCCCTGGCCGCCCCCGACGCCGGGGACCTCGCCGAGCCGGTGGCGGAGGTCCGGCCGTGACCGCCCCGCTGCTGCTCCTCGTCGAGTCCAACACCACCGGCACGGGACGCCAGTTCGCCGCCCGGGCCCGTGACCTCGGCGTCGTCCCCGTCCTGCTGAGCGCCGACCCCGGCCGCTACCCGTACGCCGCCGAGGACGGACTGCGCACCGTCGTCGTGGACACCTCCGACGACGACGCCCTCCGGTCCGCCGTGGCCGGCCTGGCCGCCGCCGAACCGGTCGCCGGGGTCCTCTCCAGCTCCGAGTACTACGTCGCCACGGCCGCCGCCCTCGCCGCGGACCTCGGGCTCCCCGGCCCGTCCGCCGACGCCGTCCGCGCCTGCCGCGACAAGGCCGCCCAGCGCCGCGCCCTCGCCGCGGCGGGGGTGCCCGTGCCGCTCTTCTCGGCGGCCGGCGACGTCGCCGAGGCGATCGCCGCCGCCCAGTGGATCGGCGGCCCGGTCGTCGTCAAGCCGGTACAGGGCTCGGGCAGCCTGGGCGTACGCCTCTGCCGCGACCGGGACGAGGTGGCCGGGCACGCCGCCGGCCTGCTGGCCGCCACCGTCAACGAACGCGGCCTGCGCAGCCCGGGCGTGGTCCTCGTCGAGCAGTACCTGACCGGACGCGAGTTCTCGGTCGAGGTCTTCGGCGAGGAGGCCGTCGTCACGGTCGCCAAGCACGTCGGCGCGCCCCCTGTGTTCGTCGAGACCGGCCACGACGTGCCCGCCGTCCTGCCCGCTGCGCGGTCCGCCGCGCTCACCGACACCGCCGTCCGCGCCGTCCGGGCCCTCGGCCTCGGCTGGGGCGCGGCCCACGTCGAACTGCGGCTCGACGGCGACACCGCCCGGGTCATCGAAGTCAACCCGCGGCTGGCCGGCGGGATGATCCCCGAGCTCGTACGCCGGGCCCGCGGGGTCGACCTGGTCGGCGCGCAGGTACGGGCCGCGCTCGGCGCGGACGTCGACCTCGCCGGCACCCCGGACGCCTCCGGCGCGGCGTCGATCCGCTTCCTGACCGCCGGCACCGACAGCGTCCTCGCCGACGTCACCGCCGCCGGGACGGCCGCCCGCGCCGTCCCCGGCGTCGTCGACGCAGCCCTCTACCGCCCGGCCGGGACCGAGGTCGGGCCCGCCGAGGACTTCCGGGGACGGGTGGGCCATGTGATCGCCACCGGTACGGCTCCGGAGGAGTCCGCCGCCGCGGCCGACACCGCCCTGACCCTCGGCCTCGCCACCGTGCTGACCCCCGTGACGGCGGGCCCGCCGGTGGCGGGAGCGGCCGCGAGGGAGGCGGTGCCGGTATGAGCGACGACGCCACGGGTACGCGCGGGGGTGCCATCGGTACGAGAGGGGGTGCCACCGGTATGAGCGATGCCACCGGTACGGGCGGCG
Source organism: Streptomyces sp. adm13(2018) (assembly GCF_008042145.1). Lineage (GTDB taxonomy): Bacteria > Actinomycetota > Actinomycetes > Streptomycetales > Streptomycetaceae > Streptomyces. Next base: position 6,629 of record NZ_RDBH01000102.1, on the reverse strand, counting down.
GCGCCACCGGTACGGGCGGCGGCGCCGAGGCGGGTGTCCACACCGGCCGGCTCCGGACCGGTCTCGACCCGCGCGCCCACCGCATCGTCTACGACCAGTACCGCACCGACGACGGCGACCCGGTCGGCGACGAACTGCGGCTGATCAGCGAGGTCGACCGGGCGCATCTGGTGATGCTCGCCGAACGCGGCATCGTCGACCCGGCCCGCGCCGCGGCCCTCCTCACCACCGTCGACGCCCTGCGCGCCGAGGACTTCGCCCCCCTCCGCTCCCGGCCCATGCCCCGCGGCCTGTACCTGGCGTACGAGGGCTGGCTCGTCGACCGGCTCGGCCAGGAGACCGGCGGAGTGCTGCACACCGGGCGCTCCCGCAACGACCTCAACGCCACCACCGTCCGGCTCAGGGTGCGCGGCCCCTACGGCCGGCTCCTGGACGAGGTGGCCGAGCTGGCCCGGGTCCTGCTCGACAAGGGCGAGGCGTACCGGGACGTCACCATGCCCGCCTACACCCACGGGCAGCCCGCCGTGCCCATCAGCTACGGCCACTACCTGACCGGGATCGCGGGCGGCGTCCTGCGCTCGCTCGCCGGACTGCTCGACGCGGGCCGGGAGATCGACGTCAACCCGCTCGGCGCGGGAGCCGTCGGCGGCACCTCGGTGCCGGTGGACCCGGCCCGCACCGCGGACCTCCTCGGCTTCACCGCCGCCGCGCCCAACTCGGTCGACGCCGTCGCCTCCCGCGACTTCGTGCTGCGGATGCTCTCCGCAGCCGCGGTCCTCGGCGTCCTCCTGGCCCGTACCGCCCGCGATCTGACGTGGTGGACGACGGAGGAGTTCGGGCTGCTCAGGATGGCCGACGACCTGGTCGGCTCCAGCTCGATGATGCCGCAGAAGCGCAACCCCTTCCTGCTGGAACACATCCAGGGCCGCTCGACCTCCGCCCTCGCCGGCTTCACCGGCGCCGCGGCGGCCATGTCGACCGCCGGCTACACCAACGCCATCGCCGTCGGCACCGAGGCCGCCCGCCACCTGTGGCCCGGCCTCGCCGACACCACCCAGGCGGTCACCCTCCTCCGGCTCGTCGTCGACGGGGCGGAACCCGACCGCGACCGGATGCGCGACCGCGCCAGGGAGGGCTTCACCTCGGCCACCTACCTCGCCGAACGCCTCGTCGTCGACGGCGTCCCCTTCCGCACCGCCCACCACCTGGTGGGCGAGACCGTCCTCGGCGCCCTCGACGGCGGCACGCCGCTGTCCGACGCGGCCCGCGCCCACCCCGGCGTGGCCGCGGCCGCCGCCGGATACCCCGCCGACTGGCTCGAGCCGGAGACCGTGGCCGCCGCCTGCGCCCACGGCGGCGGACCCGGCGGCGCCGGACCGGCCGAGGCGCTGGCCCGGGCACGTACCGAACTGGCCGCCCTCACCGCCGAGTCGGAGGCCCGCCACCGGCGCTGGGCGGACGCCGCCGCCCGCTTGACGGCCGAGGCCGCCGGAGTGACGGCCGCCGCGCGGGACACCGCGGCACCAGCCGGGTCGGACACGGCCGCGTCCGCCGCGCCGGACACGGCGACACCCGCGGCGCCGGACACGGGCGGACCCGCCGCGCCGGACACGGCGACACCCGCCGAGGCCGCCGCGGAGGCGGTGGCCGCCCGATGACCGCGCGACGCCGGGACGGGCTGCTGCGGCAGCGCGACTTCCGGCTCCTGTGGGCGGGCGAGACCACGAGCCGCTTCGGCAGCAACATCACCGGCGTGGCCATGCCGCTGGTGGCCGTGGTCACCCTGGACGCGAGCACCTTCTGGGTCGGCGCCCTGGCGGCGGCCGCCTGGTTCCCCTGGCTCCTCCTCGGCCTGCCCGCGGGCGCATGGGTGGACCGGCTGCCGCGCCGGCCGCTCATGATCGCCTGCAACCTCGGCTCCCTGGTGCTCCTGCTCAGCGTGCCGGCCGCCGCCTGGCTCGACGTGCTGACCATGACGCAACTGGTGGTGGTGTCCCTGCTCACCGGGGTCGCGAACGTCTTCTTCTCCATCGCCTACCGGGTCTACGTGCCGTTCGTCGTCCCCCGCGAGCACCTCACCGAGGCCAACGCCAAGCTCCAGGGCAGCGAATCGGCCGCGCAGCTCGCCGGGCTCGGCGGCGGCGGCGTCCTGGCCGGCGCGTTCGGCGCGGTCAACGGACTCCTCGCCGACGCGGCGACCTTCCTGGTCTCCACCCTGTGCCTGCTCGGCATCCGGGGCAGGGAACCGGCACCGAAGCGCCCCGAGCGGGCGCCGAGCCTGCGCAAGGACGTCGCGGAGGGACTGCGGCACACCGTGCGCGACCCGTACCTGCGCGTCCTGACCACCTACGGCACCGTCACCAACCTGCTGCTCACCGGCTACCAGGCCCTCCTCACCGTGTTCCTCGTGCGCGAACTGCACGTCGGCGCGGCGGCGGTCGGCTGGCTGCTCGCGGGCAGCAGCGTGGGCGGTCTGCTCGGCGCCGTCGTCGCCACCCCCGTCGCCCGCCGCTTCGGCACCGCGCGCGGCATGCTGCTCTGCAAGTTCGCCACGGCCCCGTTCGGGCTGCTCATCCCGCTGGCCGTCCCGGGCTGGCGGGTCGCGCTGCTGCCCGTCGGCGGGGCCGTGCTCGCGCTCGGCGTCGTGTCCGCCAACGTCATCCAGGGCGCGTTCCGCCAGCAGTACTGCCCGCCGCAGCTCCTCGGCCGGATCACCGCGAGCATCTCCGTCGCCAACTTCGGTGCCATCCCCGTCGGTTCGCTCCTCGGCGGAGCGCTGGGCGGCCTGCTCGGGCTGCGGCCCGCGCTGTGGCTGCTCACCGCCGGTCTCGCCGTCAGCTCCGTCCTGCTGCTCGCCGGGCCGCTGCGGAACCGCCGCGACCTGCCCACCGAACCGCCCGCCGGGGAACCGCCGGCCCCACCGCCCGCGGGACCCGCCGAGCCGGGCGGCGCGTCCGGCCCCGCGGACTCCGCCGCACCGGCCGATCGGCGGTCCGTGCGGTACGCCGTTCCCGAACAAGGCTGATCCGTCCCGACGGTCGGCCGCCTCCGCGCATCCGTCATCGAACAGGAGGGGTCCCGTGAGCGATCCCAGAAGCGGTCCCCGGAGTCCCGCGAGCGGCACCCTGCTGCTCGGCCCCCTGCCGCCCCCGCGCGCCCTGCCCCGGCCGGGCTCCCTCGACCTGTGGCTGCTCCGCGTCTCCGACGCCCGGGGCGCCGGGCTCGATGCCGGAGTCCTGGACGCCGGCGAGCGGCAGCGCGCCGCGGGTCTGGCGCACGCGGAGGACCGGGTCCGCTTCACCGCCGCCCACCTGGCCCTGCGCCGGCTGCTCGGCACCTACCTCGACACCCTGCCGCAGGACATCCGCTACGGCCGGGAGACCTGCCCGTGCTGCGGCGGCCCGCACGGCCGGCCGACCGTCCTCGGGGCCTCGCGAGGCCTGCACTTCTCGCTCTCCCACCGAGGGGACCTCGTCCTCGTGGGGACGGCGGTGGCGCCCATCGGTGTCGACGTCGACCTCGTCGCCGACCCGGGCGGCGCCGCGGAACTCGCCGCGATGCTGCACCCCGCCGAGCAGCGCGAGATCGAGGCGCTGCCGCCGCCGCGCCGACCCAGGGCGCTGGCCCGGCTGTGGACCCGTAAGGAGGCCTACCTCAAAGGCCTCGGCACCGGCCTGGGCCGCGACCCGGCCGCCGACTACGTGGGATCGGGAGGCCCCGAAGGGCCGCTGCCACCGGCCGGCTGGACCCTGCTCGACATCCCCGTCGACCGCGGCTACGCGGCGGCGGTCGCCGTTTACGGCGAACTGACCACGCTCTCGCCCCGGGTGAACCGCCTCTCGGAGCGGGACATCGGGGGAGCGCCACCGGTTCGCGGGTGAGGGCGGGCGGGGCGTACGCGGAAGGGCACCGGCGCACAGGCGAAGGGCGCCGGTGCCTACGCGTGCGGCCGCGGTGCCTACGCGTGCGGCCGCGGTGCCTACGCGTGCGGCCGCGGTGCCTACGCGTGCGGCCCCGGCCCCTACGCGTAGGGGCCCAGCGCCTACGTGGAAGCACTTCGGCGCCCGCACGGCGGACCCCCGGCGCCCGCACGGCAGACCCCGGCGCCTACGCGCAAGCCCCCGGCGCATACGCGGAAGGTCCCCGGACGAGATGTCCGGGGACCTTCCGCGTATCCGGGTGCCGGCCGAGCGGCCGACGGCCGCCGTTCAGCCGGCCATCGCGATCCACTCGTCGAGCTGCTCCTGCGTGGTGGCCGGATCGGCCACCAGGTCGGCCAGCCCGTCACCGGCGTGATGGCGGGTCGAGACGGCGGGGCAGCGCCCGCACGCGGCGACCCCGGTCTGCTTCCACCACTGGCACCGGGCCCTGAGGTGACACCGCGGGACGGGGCCGTCCTCCCGCGCGGCGGGCCGCGCGAGCACCCGCTCGACGAGCGTGCAGTCGTCGCCCCTGCGGTTCACGCAGTCGCTGACGCAGTGCGACGCGAACCGCAGGACGCGCCGCGGCTCGATGCCCTCCGGCACCTCGCCGAGCACCTCGGCGGCCGGTACGGGATCGGCCAGGTACACCACGCGCCCGTCCTGCCCGGACCGTACGCCCAGGACGACGGACTCCGGCGCGTGCGCCTCTCCGCTGGGGCACCAGGTCTGCGAGGAGCCGCCCTCGCCCACGGTCGTCACCTCGGCCTCAGCAGGTTCCGGAGCGGGTGCCGGCGACCTGCGTCACCCGGCCGCCGACGCTCTGGCTGAGCGCCTGCTCGCCGGACTGCTCCTCCTGGGCGACGGCGAGCCGGATGCTGTCCTTGAGCTGGGACACCGAGGTGATGCGCTCGGCCCGGCCGGTGTCGGCCGCGTTCGCCGCACCGGCACCGGTGACGACGAGCCCGGCGGCGAGCAGTGCGGCGGCACCGGCCGCGGCGACCTTGCGAGTCGGGTTCTCCATGGCGTACTCCTCCTCCTGGTATGGGAGTTGCGAGCGTAGGCCGGTGGAGCGCCGTGGCCGGAACTTTGCGGCGGCAGTTGACCGGCGGTTCCGCCGCCGGGGCCGGGACCTGCGAAGACGCCGCCGCGGGCGGGGCGGCCGACGGTCCCGCCCGGGCCGGGAGCGCCGTCCGCGGCCCGGGCGGTGGCCAAGGGAGGACGGGGACGCCGGTGGCGGGGGAGGGACCGGCGGATAAGGCCGCTACGGCGTGGTGGGCGGCAGCAGGGCGCCGGCGAGCCGGTCGATGGCGTCGCCGTCGGGGCGGGCCGCCCCCGTGAGGGTGCCGACCAGGGCCTGGGCGAGGACGGTCGCCGTGCCGATCCGGTCGTCCTCGCGCTCGTCGCCGGTGACCTTCCCGATCACCGCGTCCCGTACCGCCGGAGAGGTGTCGGAGTCCCCGAACAGGTCGGGGAAGGACAGCGCCATCATGCACACGCCCACGTTGGCGGAGAGGATCGAGCGCCCGGCGAGCTCCGGGCTGGTCCGGAGCCGGCCGGCGTCACGGCAGCGCTCGACCGCCTTCAGGAGGATCGCCTGCGCCTCCTCGATGGCCGCCGGCTTCGCGTCGCCGGTCGGCGTGAACATCAGCCGGTAGAGGTGCGGGTTGCGGAGCGCGAAGCCGACGTGGCTGTCCCAGGCCGTCCGCAGGTCCGCCACCGGATCGTCCGTGCGGGGGTTGGCGCGCTTCTCGGCGAGGAAGCGGGCGAACCCGACGTCGGCGACCGCCGTGAGCAGCCCCTGCTTGTCGCCGAACTGCCGGTAGATCTCGGGCATGCCGACCTTCGCCCGGTCGCAGATGGCGCGGGTCGAGATCGCCGGCGCGTCCTTGGTGGCGAGGAGTTCCTCGGTGGCTTCCAGGATGCGCGTACGTGCCGTCGACATGCCCCCACGATAACAGCGCTAACACAGCGTCGTAATCGTTGCTTACGGAGTGTGTTAGCGTTGAGAACACCTCGGGGGTCGGGCACGCCGCCTCCGTGTCTCCGTCATGAAAGGAACCCCCATGACCGCCTCCACCACCCTCCGCGACGTGATCGGCCTTCCGCAGGGCCTGCCCCGCCTGGCCGACTCGGCGCTGATCATGATCGACTTCCAGAACACCTACCGCGCCGGTGTCATGGGCCTCGACGGCGCCGAGGCCGCCGTCGCCGCCGGCGCGCGCCTGCTGGCCGCCGCACGCGCCGCGGGTGCGCCCGTGGTGCACGTCGTCAACGACGGCGGCGAGGGCACCCCGTACGACATCCGGGCCGAGATCGGCGCCATCAGCGACGAGGTCGCCCCGGTCGAGGGCGAGCGGGTGGTCGTCAAGCAGTTCCCCGACGCCTTCCACGCCACCGACCTCGAAGAGACCCTGAAGAACCTGGGTGTGGACGGTGACCTGGTCATCGCCGGGTTCATGACCCACATGTGCGTCCTCTTCACCGCGCAGGGCGCCTTCAACCGGGGCTACCGCCCCACCGTCGTCGCCGAGGCCACCGCCACCCGCCCCCTGGAGGGCCCGGACGGCACCGTCACCTCCGCGGCGGCCCTCCAGAACGCCGCCCTGACGACGGTCACCGACCTGTTCGGCACGGTGGCCCGCACGGTCGGCGACCTCGCGGGCTAGCGGCCCCTCGCCGTACAGGGCCCACCCCGCCGTACCGGAC
>NZ_RDBH01000101.1 GCF_008042145.1 Streptomyces sp. adm13(2018) | reverse complement strand
CTCTCCCCCGCCCCCGTAGACCCCCCTTCCGAACCTGTAGACGCAGGTCAGACCGACGACGGCGAGACCGTAGACCAGGCGCAGAAGAGGCCGTAGACCACCTGGAGACCGTCCATGAAGCACCTCCGCCGCGCCCTGTACTCCTTCGTCCGGCACGACTACTGCATGATGTGCGGCTGGTGGACCAAGCCCAACTGCGGGCACTGACCTACAACCTCGTTCCGGGCCAGCTACGTTGGGCGGATGAGCACCTACCTCGTGACCGTTCCCGTCGACTTCACCGATGAGCCCAGCACCGACCTCCTCAGCGCCCTGAACGACTCGCTCAGCAAGCACGACCCCCAGCAGAGCACGTTCAACCCCGACGCCTCCCGACAGGAGTTCGTCACCCACGACCCCTCCACGGGGATGCACCTCTTCCGCGTGAAGGTCGACGCTGACGACACGGAAGGCGCCGAAAACAAGGCGCGCGTCCTCGTGAACGGAGCGCTCCTGGACGCCGGCCACACCGTGCTCACCGCCGAGACCGACACCCGCACCATCCACGCTGAGCCCTGGGATGCTGCAGCGGACAAGTAGTCAGCCGCCAGCGGGCGATTCATACAGCGCTACGCCACACTGAGCGCATGGAGTACCTGCAGCCGCCCGCTGGCACCCTCACCACCTCCCTCGCTGCCCTCTCTGCGGGCGTGCAGCCCGCGACCATCCGCGACTGGGTCCGCCGCGGGATTCTCACCCGCTGCGGCGGCACCCCCTTGCGGCCCGTCTACCGCGTCGAGGACGTCCAGGCCGCCCGCGCCGCCGCCAAGCCGACCCGTGCCGGACAGCGCGCCGTCAAGGCCGCTTGACCTGGAGCGATCAATGCGCCACGCTTTCGGCAGACAGCCATGCCCGAAAGCAGACTGCCGCAGACCCCAAGGCCCGCCATCGAGCGGGCCTTCGCCATGTCACGAGACGGCCACACCCGCCCACAGCCTGTGCGCGATCCGGCACGCTGGCCCGATGCGCAGACTCACCACCACCGCCCTTGCGGTCACCGCCGTGGCCCTCTCTCTTACCGCATGCAGCAGCGAGCCGGCCGCCCCCGCAGTCAGCAAGACCAGTACCAGCCCCGAACCCGTGGCAACGACCAGTACCCCCAGCCCCACACCGATGGACACCACGTACACAGTCGGCGAGACCGCGAAGGTCAACGACACCACTAACGGCGTCGTCTTCACCGCCACAGTGATCACTTACACCCAGCCGGCTAAGGGCCCCCAGCCCCCCGACCCCGCCACACAGGGCGGCGATGTCTGGGCAACGGTGGAGGCGAAGATCTGCAACGAGGCCAAGACTGTCACCGTCAGCCAGTTCCCCTGGTCTCTTGCCTACGCCGACGGCACCGTCGTCAAGGTCACCGGGTCGAGCGGCGGCGATATGCCCAAGCCCGAGTTCCCCATGGACGTACCCATCAAGGCCGGCCGCTGCGTCAAGGGCAAGATCCCCTTCCCCGTTATGAGCAACGCCCGGCCTGAGCGCGTCATGTACGCCCCCGAGTCCCTCTCCGACAACCCCGTGGAGTGGACCATCCCCAAGTCTTAGAGAGGCGGCGCCCGTGCCCAGCAACCCCCGCAACGGGCGCCCCTACCGCGACCTGACCGCCCGGCAGCGCGCCCTCCACCTGCCCTGCTGGCTCTGCGGCGGAGACATCAACTACGCGCTCAGGGGACTGGACGCGCAACGCTCACGCTGGGCCTTCACCCTCGACCACCTCATCCCCCTGAGCCGCGGCGGCAGCCTCCTCGACCCCGCCAACGCCCGCTCAGCCCACCGACGGTGCAACTCAGCCAAGGGCAACAGAGCGGGCACCAGAGCCCAGGAGCGGACCGCACGGAGGTGGTGACGTGCTGTACGTCGTCACCGGCCCGCCGGCCGCCGGGAAGTCGTCGTGGATCCAGGCGCACGCCACAGCGCGTGACATCGTCATCGACCTCGACCTGATCGCCGTCGCGCTCACCGGCCCGGGCGCCCCGCAGTGGAACCACGACCCGCTCGTCCAGCGCGTTGCACAGCGTGCACGGTTCGCCGCCATCAAGGAGGCAGAACAGCACCTGGACAAGGTTGACGTGTACCTCATCCACACCCTCCCCGGCGCGAAAGCACTGGTGAAGTACAAGAGGCTCAAGGCCCGGATCATCACCGTCGACCCCGGCCAGGACGTCATCATGACCCGTATCGAGGCCATGCGGTCACCCGAGATGAAGCGCGTCGCCAGCCGCTGGTACCAGGAGCGGCACACCCTCAAGGGCGCGTCACGCAGCGCGATGCCGCAGTCCACTGGCCGGTGGTGACCTCCCCGAATCCGGCTGGTGCCCCGGGGGCCGGCCCGTTCTTTAAGGGGAGGACCGGGCGACCCAAAAGCCCTTCTCGCCCAGTTTTTTACACGGGCTCCATACCTGCTAATCACCCGGTTTGACAGATCGGGTAAATAGCGACTCTCCGTAACCGTCACGCTGCGTCACGGGGGTGCTCATGGCGACCAACGTCGAGGCGACCCAGGCCGAGATCGATCACCTCCGGATCGGACAGTCGGCGCCCGGCCTGGCCCAACTCGCCCTCTCGCTCGCCGCCGCCGTCGACAACCCGGGCAACGTCACTGCGCAGGCGAACGCCGCCCGGGAGCTACGCACCGTGCTGGAGGGGCTGCGGAAGCTGGCCCCGGTGTCGCTGGAGATGGACGCGGTCGACGAGCTGGCCGCGAAGAAGGCCAAGAGGCGGGAGGACGGTCTTGTCCGCGCCCGCCGAGCCTGAGCCGAAGGGCGTCCAGACGCCCCGCGTGTTCACTGCGCCGCCCGCGTTCACGTCGTCCGCGGCCCAGGAGGCCGTGGAGTTGGCCGCGCTGGCCGGCCTGGAGCTGTTCCCCTGGCAGCAGCACGTCCTGGACGTGGGCATGCGGGAGCGGAAGGACGGCAAGTGGGCCGCCTTCGAGTGCTGCGTGAACGTCCCGCGCCAGAACGGCAAGGGCGGTGTGATCGAGGCGCGCGAGCTGGCGGGCCTGTTCCTGCTGGGCGAGCGCCTGATCATCCACTCCGCGCACGAGTTCAAGACCAGCCGGGTCGCGTTCCAGCGGATCCAGTCACTCATCCTCGGCACCCCTGACCTGCGGAAACGCGTCAAGCGGATGCTGAACAACACCACCGAGACGTCCATCACGCTGACCAACGGGCAGAGCTTGCAGTTCATCGCCCGCTCCGGCGGGTCCGGCCGTGGCTGGACCGGGGACTGCAACATCCTCGACGAGGCCATGGCGCTCGGCGACGACGCGATGGGCGCGCTGATGCCGACCATGTCCGCGATCGAGAACCCCCAGCTCTGGTACCACGGCAGCGCCGGCATCGGCGCCCCGTCGGTGCAGCTGGGCCGCCTCCGGCGCCGCGCTCTGGCAGCCCTGGAGGCCGGCGTGCCGGACCCATCACTGGCGTACTTCGAGTGGTCGGTGGACCCGCACGTGGACGAGTGCCGGGCCGACTGCACGGCGCACGACGACTCCGACGACCCGGCGGCCTGGGCGAAGTCGAACCCCAGCCTGGGCTACCTGATCAGCCACGAGTTCGTCCGCAACGAGCGGGCCTCCCTCGGTACCAGCGGCATCTTCGAGCGTGAGCGGCTCGGTGTCGGCTCCTACCCGAGCGACGAGGCCGACACCTGGCAGGTCATCGGCGAGGACGCCTGGCGGTCGCTGGCGGACGCCAAGCCCCCCGCCAAGCCCGGCGACACGGTCGTCTTCACCATCGATGCCACCCCCGAGCGGTCACACGCCGCCATCGCCACGGCCACCCCGTGGCGCGGCGGCACCCACGTCGAGGTACCCGAGCACCGGCCCGGACTGGGCTGGGTGGTGGACCGTGCGGCCGAGCTGCACGCCAAGTGGTCGCCGCGATGCTGGGTCATCGACGGCGGCGGCCCGGCCGGCTCCCTGATCCCCGCGCTCGAGGACCGGCTGGGGATCACCGTGGTGCAGCCCAAGGCCCGGGAGATCGCCCAGGCCTGCGGCCAGTTCTACGACGCGGTCGCCGACCAGTCCCTGTCGCACCTGGACGAGCCGTCCATGGCGGTGGCCCTGGCCGGTGCACAGACCCGTCCGCTGGGCGACGCGTGGGCCTGGGCCCGGCGCAACGTCGGCGTCGACATCAGCCCGCTGGTCGCCTGCACGCTCGCCAAGTGGGGGCTGACGGCCGAGGTCGAAGAGAAGCCCAAGGACATCCTGAGCAACGTGTGGTGAGAGGGGAATCGGCATGAGCTGGTGGTGGCCCTTCCGCCGCAGGCAGCAGCAGCGCGCGATCACGTATCAGGACGTCTGGGGCTCCGGCGCGGACCCCGCTGTCCTGCGGGGCGGCTCGCAGGAGCGGGCCCTGCGCCTGGCGCCCGTGTACGCCGCTACGCGGCTGCTCGCGGACTCCGTGGCGTCCCTGCCCATGAAGACGTTCGTCGTCGCCGGAGAGGAGCGCAGGCCCACTCCGCTGCCCGCCCTGTTCCGGCGCCCGGCCGCGGTCGGCACGCGCTACGACTGGCTGCACCGCGCGGTCACCTCGCTGACGCTGCGGGGCAACGCCTACGGCCTCATCGTCGCCACGGACGGCGCGGGCTGGCCCTCGCAGATCGAGTGGCTGCACCCGGACGATGTGTCGATCGAGGACAACTTCGCCGCGGTCCCGGTCTGGTACTACAAGGGCCGGCGCCTCGAGGACGGGCAGATGTTCCACATCCCGGCCTACACGCTGCCCGGGCAGATCCTCGGCCTGTCCCCGATCGGCTACCTGATGGTGACCACGGAGACAGGCCTGCTGGCCCAGCAGTTCGGCCGGGACTGGTTCGCCAACGGCTCCACCCCGGCGGCCGTCCTGGAGACCGATCAGGAGGTCTCCAAAGAGGCGGCCACCGTCCTGAAGGCCCGGTTCAAGGAGGCCGCAGCCGCGCGCGACGTGGTCGCCCTGGGCGGCGGCGTGAAGTACCGGCCCATCTCGGTGCCGGCCGACGAGTCGCAGTTCCTGGAGACCATCAAGGCCACCGCCAACCAGATCGCCGCCTGGTACGGCGTACCGCCCGAGAAGGTCGGCGGCGAGACCGGCGGCAGCCTCACCTACAACACGGTCGAGCAGAACAGCATCGACCTCGCCACCTGGACGTTCCGCCCCTGGCTGGCCCGCCTGGAGCAGGCGTTCTCCCTCCTGCGGCCGCCGGTCGAGGAGGTGACGTTCAACGCCGACGCGATGATCCGCACCGACCTGAAGTCCCGGTATGAGGCGCACGGCATGGCGCTCGACCAGGGCTGGCGCAACCGCGACGAGGTCCGCGCCATCGAGAACGAGGCGCCCCTGCCGAACGGCCTGGGCCAGACGTACCTGCCGCTGTCCTCGGCGATGTCCGTCAGCCTCGACCCCGAGCAGGCCAACGCCCGCAACATCGTCGAGATGATCCAGAAGGTCGGCACCGGCGTGGGCGTCATGCTCACCGCCGACGAGGCCCGCACGATCCTCAACTCCGCCGGCGCCAGACTCACCGGCCTCTACCAGGCCCCCACGCCCCCGGAGGGACAACCATGACCGAGCAGGAACGCCGGTTCACGCGCGGCCTCGTGGAGGTCCGCGCGGCCAGCGGCAGCAGGACGATCGGCGGGTACGCGGCGAAGTACAACACCCTGTCGCGGAACCTGGGCGGGTTCGTCGAGCGGATCGACCCTGGGTTCTTCGCCAAGAGCGAGGGTGACGGCTGGCCGGAGGTCCTGGCCCGCTACAACCACGACGACAACCGGCTCCTCGGTACGAGCGAGGCGGGGACACTGCGGCTGGCCACCGACGGCACCGGCCTCGACTACGCCGTGGACGTGCCCGCCTCCCGCGAGGACGTCTACGAGCTCGTCCAGCGCGGCGACGTCCGCCGGTCCAGCTTCGCGTTCTACACCTTCACCGACGACTGGGGCATGACCGACCAGGGGTTCCCCGTCCGGACGCTGCTGTCCGGCGCCCTGGTCGACGTCGCCCCCGTGAACACCCCCGCGTACCTGGACACCTCAACCGGGCTCAGGTCGCTCGCCACGAAGGCGGGCGCCGAGCTGGACGAGGTCCGGACCGCGGCCGACGAGAACGCGCTGCGCCGCTTCCTGGAGAAGCCGCAGCCCACCGTCATCGACTTGGCGCCAGCGAGCGGGCAGGGCGACCCCCACCCGCYGCTGGCGCTGCGGCAGCGGCGCGCCGAACTGATGAAGCGCCGCACCTTCTGAGGCAGGGCGACCCCCACCTCGACACCCCACCCACCACACACCCCGGCCGGACGGTCGCGGGTGTCGTCGTCTTGCCCAGGAGGGCACCGTGACCGATCTGATCAAGCGGCTGCAGGAACGCCGCGCCAACGTGTGGGAGCAGGCCAAGGAGCTCCTCGACGCCGCCGAGAAGCGGGGCGGAGCATGGGCGCGGTGGCCGTGCCCTTGGTCAGGTCACGGAAGCTGACCCCGCTCGGGGCGGCGATGTCGACGCCGCCTTGGTCAGGTCACGGAAGCTGACCCCGCTCGGGGCGGCGATGTCGACGCCGCGCATCTCGCCGCGGGCCCAGCGCCGCAGCTCGCTGTCCCGCTTGTCGGCGACCGGGGCGGTCTCCGGTTTGGCCAGCAGGCCGGCGAACGCCGCCTCGGGCCGCACCTTCTGAGGCAGGGCGACCCCCACCTCGACACCCCACCCACCACACACCCCGGCCGGACGGTCGCGGGTGTCGTCGTCTTGCCCAGGAGGGCACCGTGACCGATCTGATCAAGCGGCTGCAGGAACGCCGCGCCAACGTGTGGGAGCAGGCCAAGGAGCTCCTCGACGCCGCCGAGAAGCGGGGCGGAGCATGGGAGGGCGAGGAGGAGCAGAAGTACCAGCGCCTCAACGCCGACCTCGACGCGATCGACCTGCGCGTCAAGGACATGGCCGACGCCGAGCAGCGCGCCAAGGACGCCGAGGCGGCGTTCGCCGGCCTGCTGGCCAAACCGGAGACCGCCCCGGTCGCCGACAAGCGGGACAGCGAGCTGCGGCGCTGGGCCCGCGGCGAGATGCGCGGCGTCGACATCGCCGCCCCGAGCGGGGTCAGCTTCCGTGACCTGACCAAGGGCACGGCCACCGCGGGTGGCAACACGGTCCCCACCACGTTCTACGGCCAGCTCATGGCCCACCTCATCGAGGTGTCCGGCGTGATGATGGCCGGCCCGACCGTCCTCAACACCGCGAGCGGCGAGACCATCGAGGTCCCCGTCACCACGGCGCACTCCTCGGCGGCCCTCACGGCGGAAGCCGCGGCCATCACGGAGTCCGACCCGGCGTTCGCGAAGCGGACCCTGGGCGCCTACAAGTACGGCGTCCTGCTCCAGGCCTCCTCGGAGCTACTCTCCGACACGGGCGTGGACCTCGAGGGGTACCTCGCCATGCAGGCCGGCCGCGCGCTGGGCAACGCGTTCGGCGTCCACGCGGTCACCGGCGACGGCTCGTCGAAGCCGACCGGCATCGTCACCTCCGCGTCGACCGGCAAGACCGGCGGCACCGGTGTGGCGGGCGCGTTCACCGCGGACGACCTGATCGACCTGTACTACAGCGTCATCGCGCCGTACCGGAACTCCACCTCGTGCGGCTGGATGATGCGCGACGCGACCCTCGCGGCGGCGCGGAAGCTGAAGGACTCCCAGGGCCAGTACCTGTGGCAGCCGTCCATCCAGCTCGGCACCCCGGACACCCTGCTGAGCAAGCCGGTCCACACCGACCCGAACGTGGCCGCCGTCGCGACCACCGCGAAGTCGGTCATCTTCGGTGACTTCTCCGCCTACTTCGTCCGCATGGCGGGCGGGGTCCGGTTCGAGCGCTCCGACGACTACGCCTTCAACAGCGACCTCGTCACCTACCGGGCGATCATCCGGGCCGACGGCCTGACCGTCGACCAGACCGGCGCGCTGAAGGTCTTCGCCGGCGCTGCCACCTGATCCCACCCCGCGGGGCGGCGCCCACTGGCGCCGCCCCCACCCACTCGAACGGAGACGACCATGCGCGTGCGTATGAAGGCCACCCTGTCCGGCACCCACGACGGCCAGCCCTGGCCGGAGCGAGGTGGCCATGTCGACCTCGCCGAGGACGAGGCCCAGCACCTCATCAAGGCGGGGCTCGCCGAGGAGCACACCGAGCCGGTCACCACCGACGAGCCGGAGACGCCGGAGACACCGGAGACACCGGAGACGCCGGAGACGCCGGAGACGCCGGAGACGCCGGAGACGCCGGAGGAGAACGAACCGCCCGTCGAGACGGCCACCCTGCCCGACACAGCGGAGAAGGCCGTGCCCACCGGCCGGCGCCGCAACCAGACGAAGTAGGGCGGTACAGCCATGGCCCTCATCACCCTGGCCGAGGCGAAAGACCAGCTGGACCTCGACAGCGACGATCACGACACCGAGCTCACGCGGTACATCAACGCACTGACGGCCCCCATCGAGCGGTACGTGGGCCCGGTGGAGAACCGCGAGGTCGCCGAGGTGATCGAGGGCCGCTCGCCCACCCTGTGCCTCAGCAGCATCCCCGCGGTGTCGATCGCCTCGATCGTGCCTGTACTCAGCACCGGGCAGGCCATCACGGTCAACGAGGTCCACCTCGACGGAGCCACGGGCATCGTCCGGCGCCTGAACGGCGGCACCTTCCGCGGCGGCCTGTGGACCGTCACCTACACCGCCGGCCGGACCACCGTGCCCGACACGATCAAGCTGGCCGCGCTCATCCTCCTCCAGCACCTGTGGCGTACCCAGTACGGCGCCGCCCGGGGCGGGTCCGGAGGCGGGGACGACTACGACGTCAACGAGCCCATCGTCGGCTGGGGCTACGCAATCCCCAACCGCGTGCTCCAGCTCCTGGAGCCGTACAAGGTCCCGCCGGCGGCGGCCTGAGATGGCGACCACCTCCCGCGTCCCCGCGGCCGTCAACGCGCTCCTCGCCCTCCTGAAGGCCGCCCCCGCACTCGCCGGTGTCCGGATCGTCGACGGCCCGCCTTCGGTCAACCTCACCGAACGCAGGGTGCTGTACGTCGGCTGGCAGCGGGGCTCCGACCTCGCCGTCAGCCTCGAACAGGACTTCAACGCCGCCGGCGCCCGGACCCGCGACGAGACCTTCGTCATCGGCGGGTACATCGAGTCCCGCAGCGGCGACAAGGACGCGGCCGCACTCCACCGCGACCGGGCCTTCGAGATCCTCGCCGCCGTCGAGGACGCCCTGCGCGCGACCGACGCAGCGCCCACCGCACCGACCCTGAACAACACCGTCCTGTGGGCGCACATCGTCACGGGCGACCTGTTCCAGGAGCAGAGCGAGGGCACCCTCGTCGGGCTCAACTTCTCCGTGGCCTGCCGCGCCCGCATCTGAGCATCCACCCCCATGAACAGGAGTACAGCCATGGCGCGAGTGCGCTACATCGGACCGGAGCCGGTCACCGTGCCCGAGCTCGGCGAACGACTGATCCAGCCCGACGAGGTCGTCGAGGTCCCCGACGCCCGCTTCGAGGGCTACGTCTGCCAGACCACGAACTGGAAGGCCATCGAGGAGCCCGGCAGCCACCGAGGCGAGCACGGCCCGGAGACGGTCTCGTTCAGCCCGGCGCAGGACGCCGTGGCCGCCCCGAAGAAGAGCACCACGAAGAGGGAGGGCTGATCCATGGCGATCGGATCCGGACTCGGCGCGCAGATCGGTATCGCGCCCGAGGTCACCTACGGCACCTACGTGGCGCCGACGAAGTTCCCCGAGTTCACCAAGCACTCGCTCGTCCTGAAGAAGACGACGGCGCAGTCCGCCGGCGTCGCGGCTGGGCGGCTGATGGCCCTCTCGTCGCGGCGTGTGGTGACGCAGCGGGAGGTGTCGGGCAGCATCGACCTGGAGGTCGCCAACCGCGGCATGGGCCTGTTCCTCCAGGCGCTCATGGGGACGACGGTCACCCCCGTCCAGCAGGCTGCTACGGCGGCCTACCTCCAGACGCACATCCTGGCCGACACCTGGGGCAAGAGCCTGACGATCCAGGCCGGCATCCCCATGACGACCGGCACCGTCACCGACAAGACCTTCGTCGGCTGCAAGGTCATCTCGGCGGAGTTCAGCTGCGAGGTCGGCGGCATGCTGACCGCCACCTTCGAGATCGACGGCAAGGACTGCGACGAGACCAAGACCCTCGCCGTCGCGAGCTACTCGGCGGCCAGCCCGTTCCACTTCGGGCAGATGGGTCTCAAGTACGGCAGCTACGGCTCGGAGACCGCGCTCGACGGCGTGCGCAAGGTGTCCGTGAAGTTCGAGCGCCCGCAGGCCACCGACCGCTACTACGCCAACGGGTCCGCGCTGAAGGCCCAGCCGATCCTGAACGAGCTGACCAAGGTCTCGGTCTCGATCGAGCAGGACTACGTGGCGACCACGATCGACGACCTGCACACCAGCGACGCCGCGACGTCTCTCGTCTGGGAGTTCATCGGTCCGGAGATCGCGCCGACCTACCCCGAGACGTTCCGGGTCAAGCTGCCGGCCACCAAGGTCGACGACACGCCTCCGACGGTCGACGGCCCCAGCGTGGTCAGGACCAGCTACAACCTGACCGCCCTGTACGACGGGACCAACCCGGTCGCCATCGAGTACGTGTCCGCCGACACCGCTCTGTAGGAGGCGCCCGATGGCCGTCAGGTCCGTACAGATCACCGGAACCGGCCAGCTGCTCGACCTGTCCCGCCGGCTGCGTCACGCCGGCGGGCCCCGGCTGCGCGCCAACCTGCAGCGGCGGGTCAGGCGCGCGGCCGAGCCGCTGCACCGCGACATGCAGCAGACCATCAGGAACCTGCCCATCAGGGCCGAGCCGAGGAAGGCCGGAAGCCGGGGCGGGGCATCGCCGACGAGCCGACCGCTTCGGGCAACGATCGCGGCTGCGGTCCGCATCTCGGTCCGCACCAGCAGCACCCCCGGTGCCCGGGTCTGGGTCGACCGATCTGCCCTCCCGTCCGACCTGGAGTCCATGCCGCTGGTGATGAACAACCCCACGGGGCGCATCCGTCACAAGGTCTTCGGCAACCGAAAGCGCTGGGTCAACCAGTGGACCACCCCCCTGTGGTGGGACAAGACGGTGGCCCACCACACCCCCCGCATGCGTGCCGAAGTCGAACGTGTCCTCGCCGACGTCCGGCGCGACCTCACCTAGGAGCTTCCCCTTGATCATCGTGCACACCCCCGAAGGCGGCGAGGTCGAGCGGTTCGACGTCCGCAGCGTCCGCACGTCCGAGGCCTCGATCATCACCCGCCTGATCTCGGGCGACCTGTCCTGGGCGCAGGTCAAGGCCCGGGTCGAGGACGGTGACCCGGAGGTCATGTGCGCCGTCGCCTTCGTCATCAAGAAGCGGTCCGAGCCGGCGCTGCGCATCGACGACTTCGACCCGGTCGCCGACGAGCTCCAGGCGAAGTGGGACCACAAGGAGATCGACATCTGGGCCCAGATCGCGGCCGAGCGTCTCACCACGTTCGACGGCCCGGTCGAAGCGGCCCGGCCGGCCCTGGCCATGGTGCTCGACGCCGCCGACGACAGGGACTACGCCGAGGTCGTGATCGAGCGGGTGCTGGCGGGAAAATTCCCCCCCGCCCCCGACGAGACGACCAGCGGCGGCGGCAAGTCGAAGAACGCAGCGTCGACCGCCTTCGAGCCGAGTACCTCGGGCTCTTCGCCCACCTCCTCCACATCGACGGAAGCCGACTCGACGACCTGAGGGCCGACGACTTCGAGGTCTACATCGAGTGGATCGAGCAACACCTAGCCCAGCAGCAAGGAGGCGGTGACTGATGTCCGAGCGCCTGACCTTCACCCTTGAGGGCCGCGACCAGCTGTCCCGGATCCTGGGCCACGCGGGCGACTCCGCCGAGCGGCTGCGCCGGTCCATGGAGGACGCCTCCGACGGATCCGGGCAGGCCATCCTCACCCTCACCCAGGACGCCGACGGCCGGCTGCGGGACCTGGAGGGGAGGTTCATCTCCACGGCGGACGCGGCCGCGCTCATGGGCCACCGCACCGGCGAGGCCTCCCGCCCGGTCGCCGACTGGTCCCGGGTAGCGGACGAGGCCAGCCGTGCCGGTGCTGAACTCCGCGCCTCGCTGATCAGCCTCCTCCCTGCCGCCATCCCCATGGCGGCCGCCATCGCGCCGATCGCAGCGTCGACGGCCGCCGCCGGCGCGGGCCTGGCCGTGTTCGGGCTCGCCGCCGGCCGCCAGGTCGCGGCGATGACCGAGGCTGCCGAGGCGGAGAAGAAGTACACGGACGCCGTCGCGCAGTCCGGGGCCCGCTCGCAGGAGGCGGCCAAGGCGCAGGTCGCCTACGCCAAGCACATGGCGACCCTGCCTCCCGCCACCCGGGAGGCGGCGGCCGCCCTGTCCGTGTTCAAGGACGCCTACGCCGACTGGTCCGACTCCCTCGCCGCGGACACCACCGCGCCGCTGATCAAGGGCATGGGCACGCTGCAGGGCATCTTCCCCAAGCTGACGCCCAGCGTGAAGGGGGCGTCCGAGCAGCTGGACCGCGTGGTCACCCTCGCGGGCGGCGGCGTCGCCAGCCCCGGCTTCGACGCCTTCATGGCCAAGTTCGACACCTGGACGACAGGCGCTCTCACCCGGGCCACGGACGGGCTGGTGCACCTGCTGCGGGTGACGAGCGAGGGCGACGGCGGCGGACTCGGCGACTTCATGGACTGGGCCCGGCAGCAGGGCCCGGCCGTGTCCGCGACTCTGCAGGATCTGGGTCGCGCGCTGCTGAACGTGCTGGAGGCCGGCGCCGAGGTCGGCGTCGGCATGCTCGACGTCGTGCAGGTGCTGAGCCGTCTGGTGTCCGCGGTACCGCCGGAGGCGCTCACGACGATGCTGCAGCTGGCGATCGCGATCAAGGCGGTCAGCCTGGCCGTGGCCGGGGCCTCGGCCGCGAAGGTCGCGATGGCGGCGTTCGGCGCGCAGATCATGACCATGCGGGCCGCGGCCGCCGGTGCACCGGGTCCGCTCGCGGCGGCAGGTGCCGCGATCACCGGGCTGTCGCGTACCGCGAAGATTGCTCTGGCGGGCACCGGTATCGGTCTGCTGGTCATCGCCCTGACCGAGCTGTCGCAGGCCGGCAAGGAAGCGCCGCCGGACGTGGACAAGCTGACCGGCTCGCTCAAGGAACTCGGCTCGACGGGCAGGGTCACCGGCGAGGCGGCGAGGGCGTTCGGCTCCGACCTCAGCGGCCTGTACGACAAGGTCCGCTCCCTGACCGACCCGTCCACCACCGACCAGGTCCAGCAGTGGATCGTCACCCTCGGCGGCCTCGGCTCCTGGGACTCGACCCCGGTGAAGGAGGGCAAGGAGAACCTCGACGCCGTCGACAAGGCGCTGGCCGGCATGGTGTCCAGCGGCAATGCCGACCTCGCGGCCGCGGCGCTGCGGGAGCTGACCGCGCAGTACGGCGAGGGTGGCCGGGACACCGCGCAGTTCACGCAGCAGCTGGACGACTACGAGGCCGCGATCGCCGACGCCGCGTTCGAGCAGCGGCTCGCGGCCCAGGCGATGGGTCTCTTCGGCGACCAGGCCGTGGCGACGCAGCAGAAGCTGGACGCCCAGAAGATGGCGGCCGACGGCCTGAGGCAGAGCATCCACGCTCTCAACCAGGCCCACCTGATCGCCCGGGGCGGGATCCGCGGCATGGAGGCCGCGATCGACGCGGCGTCCGAAGCGGTGAAGAACAACGGGGCGACCCTCGACAACAACACCGCGAAGGGCCGCGCGAACAACCAGGCGCTCGACGACCTCGCCAACGCCACGATGAAGGCGGTCGAGGCCAAGTACGAGGAGACCGGGTCCTGGTCTCAGTCGATGGCCATCTACGACCGCGGCCGCGGGCAGCTCGTCGCCCTCGCCACCCAGATGACCGGCAACGAGCAGGCGGCCAAGAAGCTGGCCGACCAGATCCTTCGCACCCCGAACAAGACGGCGATGCTGAAGGGCAACCTGGAGGATCTGCAGGCCAAGCTGGCCGACGCGAAGAAGCGCCTGGCTTCGGTGCCGGACAGCAAGAAGGCCGCGATCCGGGCGGAGATCAGCCAGCTCGAAGCGCAGGTGTCCCGCGCCAAGGGCGCGATCGCCTCCGTCCAGGGCAAGACCGTCTCCGTCATGGTGCAGTACCGGACGTCCCACAGCGGCGCGAGCGACTTCACCAAGTCCATCGGCGGCTACGCCGGCGGCGGTAGCCCGCGGCCCGGTGAGACGTTCTGGGTGGGCGAGGACGGTCCCGAGCTGATGACGCTCGGCCGCGGCGGTGGCGCCCGGGTGTACGACCACCGCACGTCCATGAGCATGGTCGGGCAGGCCGGCGCCGGGCAGGACGCGGGCGCCGGTCTGGTGGCCGGCATGCTGGGCTCCCGCGCCGGGGTCGAGCAGGCCGCGCGCGGCATGGCTGCCGGCGTCGAGGCGGGTGTCCGGGCGGAGCTGCAGATCGCCAGCCCCTCCAAGAAGATGATGTCCCTGATGAAGGACGTCCGGGACGGCATCATCCGCGGTCTGACCGGTTCGAAGTCCCAGATCCAGGCCACGGCGGCAGACCTCAACAGCGACATCTGGAAGGCGTGGGAGGGACAGAAGACCGCCAAGGACAGCAACCTCGTCAAGCTGGTCAACCGCGAGCACGACAAGCTGCAGAGACTGGCCAGCAAGCGGGACGCGCTCGCCTCGAAGATCACGAACGCGCAGAACCTGCTGAAGTCCCGGATCTCGGAGCAGGCGAACTACCGCGCCAGCGTCCGATCCACCGCCCAGGGCGCGTCGTCGCTGTCCAGCCTCGGTCTCGAGCAGAAGGAGGTCACGGCCGGGTCGATCCGCGCGGGCCTCCAGCAGAAGCTCGTGAAGGTCAGGCAGTTCAACCGGTACATCACGATGCTGGCGAAGAAGGGCCTGAACAAGAACCTCCTCCGCCAGCTCCTCGCCATGGGGCCCGAGGAGGGATTCGCCTACGCTGCTGCCCTGGCTGGCATGACTGGGACCGAGTTCAAGCAGGTCAACTCGATCCAGAAGCAGCTCGACACTGAGGCCGATTCTCTCGGCCGCACCGGTGCCAAGACGCTGTACGACGCCGGGGTGAACAGCGCCAAGGGGCTCGTGCAGGGGCTCCAGTCCCAGCAGACGGCGATCGAGAAGCAGATGCTCGCGATCGCCAAGGGCATGGAGCGTGCGATCAAAAAGGCCCTCGGCATCAAGTCGCCGAGCGTGGTCGGGCAGGCCATCGGCCTGAACTTCGGCCAGTCCATCGGAGGCGGCGCGCTCGCGTCCCTGCCGACGGTCGGCCGCGCGGTCGATGCCGTCGCCGAGCGCATGGCCGGCATGCGTCCCAGTTCGGGACGGCCGGCCGCTGGCGTAGCGGCTGGCGCCGCGGCGGGCGCGGCGCAGGTGAACAACTGGTACGTGCAGACCCTTGAGCCGGGTGAAGCTGCGAGGGCTATCCAGAAGGTGCTGCTGGCCGACAAGCGGGCCAGCGGCGGAGTCTCACGGGGGTTCTGATGGGCAGCGGAAGTCTGACGGTGCAGGCGGGGTTCGGCTACTCGCCTGTCGCATCCGACATCACGTGGACCGACATCACAGGGCGTGTGGTGCTCTCGGCGACCGAGGGGATCACCATCACCCGCGGCGCTGCCGACGAGCTCGCCGACATCCAGACCGGCACCCTGCGCATGACCTTGGCCAACGATGACGGCGCCCTCACCCCTGGGCGGGCGTCGTCTCCCTACTACCCGAACGTGCGCCGCAACTGCCCGCTCAGGGTCATCACCACGGTCCGTGGAGGGAAGAACTACCTGGCCCAGCCCGGGTTCGAGGTCGACGACGCTAGCTGGGAGGCACCGTGGGGGGCCGCCCCGCACAACGCCGGACCGGACACGACCCACGTGAAGTCGGGGACGTTCGCCCACAAGATCGAGTGGGAGGCGGCGGGGACCGGCGGCATCCTGCAGTGCCCGCTGTACGGGCTCACGATCGGCGTGCCCTACACCGCGAGCGTCTACGTCTGGGTGCCGGCCGGTGACCCGGCCGTCCGCCTCGACATCGACGGCGCCACCATCGGGTCCGCGTCCACGATCACGGGGAACTGGCAGCGAATCTCCGTCACGTGGACCACCACCGCGGCGGCACATACCCTGCGGATCACCACGACGACCACGTCACCGGTCCTCGGCGACATGGTGTGGATGGACGAGGGCCAGGTCGAAGAGGGCTCGTCCCCCACGGCCTGGTCGTCGACGGCCGCCACGCACCACCCCCGGTTCTACGGGATGGTCACGAACTGGCCGGTCACCTGGCACGGCCTGGACTCCCGGGTCGCTCTCGTCGCCAGCGACATCATGAAGTGGCTCTCCCGCCGCCCCGCTCTCGGACCGATGCTCGTCGAGGAGATCCAGGGCGACGAGGCCAAGCTGTACTACCCGCTGTCCGAGCCGGAGAGCAGCACGTCCGGCGGAGACCAGTCCGGCTACGCGCGGCCGTCCATGACGATCAAGCAGTCGGGGGCCGGCGGAACGCTGACGTTCGGCAGCGGTGTCGGCCCCCCGTCTGACGAGCTGCCGACACCGGTCTTCAGCCCGTCCTCGGCGTCGGCGGGGAAGTACCTCCAGTGTCTTGTCGCACCGCTGCTCACCTCCAGTGGCAGCACCGGCAACCCCATCCCCGGGGACCAGGTGTACGAGGCGTGGTTCTCCACGTCCACGTCCGGCCGCGTCATCATGACCTGGTCGGCCGGCTTCGCCGCGGCCTTCGACAACGGCATCCGGTTCCACCTGGAGTCGGGCACCGGGAAGCTGCAGATCACCGAGTTCTACAGCTTCGGGCCGACGACGATCACCGTCGCGACACCGAACCTGGCGGACGGGAATCCGCATCACCTGGTGTGGGACGAGGCCGGGCACGACGTGTGGGTGGACGGTGTCCAGTACGCCGTCGCAACCAGCACGTGGCAGGACCGAATCATCCTCACCGTCGGGGCCACCGAGACTGGTGGCAGCCTGTGGGCGGGGGCCATCTGCCACGTCGCGGCCTACGTCCGGCTCAGCGGCTTCCCCGCGGTGTCGGAGATCGTCGAGCACTACGCCGCCGGCATGACCGGGCATGCCGGCGAGTCCTCGTGGATCCGGGCGTACCGGCTCGCCGGGTACGCCAAGATCCCCGGCGTCATCCCGCAAGGCACCTTCTCCGCCGTGGCGTCGCAGGGGACGCTGGGGTCATCGCCGCTGTCGCACCTCCAGGACATCGAGCGCACGGAGAACGGCCGGCTCTTCGCCGACCGCGCAACCCCCCGGCTCGTCTTCGCATCCAGGAGCGTGCGCTACAACCCGACGGTCCTCGCCACCCTGTCCTACGCCGACCTCGAGACCGACGGCGTGCAGTACTCCGACGACGACCAGAAGCAGGTCAACCTCGTCACCGCGACCCGCCCGGGCGGTGCCACGCAGCGGGTGCAGGACCCGGACTCCATCGCCCTCGACGGCGTCGCCGAGCAGCAGCTCACCCTGCTCAAGACCACCGACGCCGAAGTCGTGGATGCCGCGACCTGGCTGATCATCCGGTTCGCCGACCCTCAGCCCGAGATCCGGCAGATCCCGGTCCAGGCCGCCACACTCCCGCTCGCCACATACCGGGCGCTGCTCAACGCGGACATCTCCTCCGCCATCACTGTCCTCGACCTACCCGACGAGGCACCCACGCCCACCGCAACCTCGACCGTCGAGGGCTACGTCGAGCAGATCCGACAGGCCCAGCACAACCTCGACTTCTACGCCAGCCGCGCCGACCTCGGCGCCGTCTGGGTCCTCGACGACCCCATCTACAGCGTCCTGGGCACCACCACCCGACTCGCCTACTGAGAGGCCTTCATGGGAGCGATCACCCGGGCGGAGAGCTACTACAACCCGCCTCCGCCCATGCCTTCCGACGCCTGGGACCACGAGCCCCCGTCGATGCGCGTGGTCCGCTGGTACGAGATGCGGGCCCAGCGCCGGCTGCCCGTCACCGACGCGGTCCTCCTCGGCCAGCCGCTCTACGCCCAGATCAACCACGGCCGCTGGGTCGCGAACTGCAGCTGCATGTCAGCACAGATCGTCACCCCGGCCGACCCGCGCATGTGGTGCGTGGAGTGCCATACCGGCTGGTGGCAGGTCGTCTTCCCTGCCGACGTGGATGCCGTCGAGCAGCAGCTCCTCGACCTGCCGGTGTCTTCCCTGCCGACGTGGATGCCGTCGAGCAGCAGCTCCTCGACCAGCCGGTATGGCACTCCACGCACCACATGCGCGGGTCGGCCGGGGTGACGATCTGTGCTGACATGCAGCTGCAGTTCGCGACCCAGCGGCCGTGGTTGATCTGGGCGTAGAGCG
>NZ_RDBH01000100.1:15716-22559 GCF_008042145.1 Streptomyces sp. adm13(2018) | reverse complement strand
TCGCTGCGCGATGAGCAAGCGAACCACCGGGCTGCGCCCGGTGGTTGCGCTCCCGCTCCGCGTCCGCGCTGCACCTCGCTGCGCGAGGTGCGCACCACCCGGACKSMGTCCGGGTGGTGACGGCCTGTCCGCTGCGCTCCCAGGCCGGGCCTTGCCGCGCAAGGCGTGACTGGTGCTCCGCTTCGCTCCGCCCCAGGTTGGGCGGGTCCGCTGCGCTCCCCCGACCAACGGCTCCTCCGGCTGCGCCTGCGGGCCTATGGCCCGCTGCCGCGGGCCAGGCTGGCTGCGGGAGCGGGCTACTCGATGTGCCCGGTCGTGGGGTCTACCTGCTTCAAGAAGTCCTGCGCCAGTGCTTGGAGTTCCGGCTCGCTCAATGCCCTGGCCGGCTGTACTGCGGAAGTGAAGCCGTATCCGGGGTTGGGGCCTGATAGCCAGGTGAAGTCGTACGTGCCCAACTCGTCGGGACGTTCGGTGACGTCGAACGTCTCTCCGTCGACCACGAGTGTCGACCGCTGTGTGCTGTGCCTGTCCATGACTGGTCATTATGTCTGGTGCTCTGACATCGATCGTGCGTGTCGGCACTCTTCGTACCAGCGCTTCAGGGAAGCGCGGGTTCTGTGTGCTTCATTTTTGATCCGAGATAAACTATGGACTCGGAGAACACAACCCCGGACCGCTCCGAAGGGTTATCGAGATCCATCCCACGGCCTTGCTGGTGCTCCGGTGAGGCAGAGCAGCCACCCGATCACGTCAGTCCAACCGTAGCCCTAGCGGCTCCTCCACGTGCAGGTTTCCCGTTTCCCGTCGCTCGAATCGACCAGATCGCACCCTAGGAGAAGGCAGGCGTTATGTCGAGCACAGAACGCGTTGATCACCGCGAGGCGGCCCAGCGAGAAGCCGTTGACGCGGTCGTGCGTGCCCTGGAATTGCCTGCAAGATCACTTGTGCCCGAGCGGGGGCTTCGAACGCAGGTGATCATGGCGACCGGGTCCGGGAAGACTCGAGTGGCGGTCCGCAGCGCGGAGGAGCTCCAAGCGGGCCGTGTGCTGGTGCTCGTGCCCTCGCTGGACCTGCTCGCCCAGACCGAGGCCTCATGGCGCGAGGGAGGCCGTCGTGGGCCGATGATCGGGGTGTCCTCGCTGCGGGGCGAGGAAGCGTCTTTCCCCAACACCACGGACGTGGACGAGCTGGTGGAGTGGACGCGAGGCTTGGAGAAGGTCACCCTGTACGCCACGTACGCCAGCCTCGGTCTGGGCACGCTGGAGCGGGCGCACGCCGCGGGTCTCGCGGCTTGGGACCTGATCGTGGTGGACGAGGCCCACCGTGTTTCGGGCCGGATCGGGAAGCCGTGGGCGGTCGTCCACGACAACCAGAAGATCCCCTCCCTGCGCCGCCTGTACATGACGGCCACGCCCCGGCTGTGGCAGCTCGGGGACGACGATGCGGCCGGCGCACCGGGCGAGCTGGTCGCGAGCATGGAAGACGACCCTGAAGGTCCCTTCGGCAGCCGCTGCTTCACTCTCACCCTCTCGGAGGCGATCGATAGGGGAATCTGTGCCCCCTACCAGGTCGTATGCGTGGACGTCACTGACACCGCGCTTCAGGCCGTGCAGCTCCTGGGCGCCGAAAGCCGGTCGGCAGAGGTCCGCGGGGCCCGGCTCGCCGCGCTCCAGACCGCTCTGGTGAAGGCGTCGGCGGAGGAGAACTTCCGGCGCACGCTGGTCTTCCACCACGTCGTGAAGGAGGCCGAAGCTTTCGCGGCCGGCCTTCCGGACGTCGCCGCGCAGCTGCACGCATCCGACCCGGAGCTCTACCCGCGCACGGTCTGGGCGGACTGGCTGTGCGGCGACCACAAGCCGCTACACCGCCGCCGGCTGCTCGGGGAGTTCGCGGCCGGGATCGCCACGGACGGCACCGTCGTGGAGAAGTGCTACCTCAGCTCGGTGAAGGTGCTGGGCGAGGGCGTCGACACCAAGAACTGCGACTCCGTGTACTGGGCGGACGTACGCGGATCGATGCCCGACCTCGTCCAGGCCGTGGGCCGGGCGCTGCGGATGCAGCCCGGCGAGGGCAAGGTGGCTTCGCTGGTGGTGCCGGTGCTGCTCGGGCCCGGGGAGACGGCGGACAACATGCTCACGAGCCGGGCGTTCGGCGGGCTGGCGAAGCTGCTGGAGGCGCTGCGGGCGCACGACGCGCGGATCGTGGAGAGCCTCGCGGAGCAGCAGGCGCCGAGCCGCTACAAGCCCGTCAGCAAGGACGAGAGCGGCAAGGGCACGGGCGGGAGCGGTGAGGGCTCCGGGGGCGTCAGTGCCCCCGCCAAGGCCCTGCTGAAGTTCTCCACGCCCCGCGATCCGGCCGCCCTCGCCGCGTTCATCAACCTGCGGGTCCTCAACCCGGAGCACGAGCACTGGCGGCGTGGTGTGGAGGCCGCCGTCATCTACGCCCGTGAGCACGGCGACCTGAAGGTGCCGTTCACGTTCCGGGTGCCCGCCGTCGACGACCAGGAGCAGGGGGAGGGAGGCGCGGGGTGGCCGGCCTCGCTCGCCGGGTTCCCGCTGGGGCAGTGGACCGCCGACGCACGCCGGTTCTACGCCCGCGGGGACATGGACGAGGACCGCGTCGCGCAGCTGGAGAAGCTCGGCATGGTGTGGTCGCACTTCGACGTCGCGTGGGAGGAGGGCCTCGCGGCCGCGCGCGGGTGGGCGGCCGAACACGGGCACCTCCTGGCCCCGCTGGATGCCGCCTTCCAGGGCTACCGGGTGGGCATCTTTCTGAAGAACGCGCGGGCAGCCGCCCGCAAGGCCGCCGAGATCGAGCAGCGGCGCGCGGAGGGGCTGCCGGTGGAGACGTCGGCCGGGGCACTGTCGGAGACGCGGCGCGAGCAGCTGGAGGAGATCGACGCGTCCTGGTGCCCGAGCTGGCCGGTGACCTGGCAGCGGGCCTTCCACCTCGTGAGGATGCACCTGGACGCCGGTGAGGCGCTGCCCACCCAGGCTGGCGACGTCGTGCGCCAGGGCGAGGATCTGGGACGGTGGGTACAGTCCGTCCGGTACGGCTGGGACGAGCTCACGACCGTGCAGCAGTGGATGTGCGAGCAGGTCCTCGGGATCGAGCCCGCCAGCGAGGACGAGAAGCCCAAGCGCCGTACGCAGGCCGACAAGTGGGCGTTGAACTACGAAGCCGCCCGCCAGTTCTACCAGCGCGAGGGCCACCTCCAAGTCCCCCGGAAGTGGGTCGAGACCGTCGCCCTCGGCGGTGACGATGAGGGCGAGGGCCGGGAGCGGCGGGAGGTGTCGCTCAAGCTCGGCACCTGGGTCGGCAACCAGCGCTCCCGGGCCACATCGCTCTCCCCCGAGCGGATCGAGCAGCTCTCCCGAATCGGGATGCGGTGGTCTTGATGGTGGGTATCTTCGTCACCGCGGCCGCCGCGCTCACCGCCGGATATCTCCTCGGGCGGCTGCGCCCGTGGCAGCGGCTGGGCGACTGGGCGGCCGATCAGGTCCGCTTCACCGGGGCGTGGCCCGGGGCGGCGCCGGGCGTCAGGCCGTCGTCGTCCTGGCCCACGCCGTCACCGCACCGCGCACCAGCCGGCGCATCATGCGCGCCACGGCCACCGAGCCGCAGGCGCCCACGCCCGTACGCGATCCGGACTGGGCCGCCCACCGCACCCGCACCGACCAGGGAGGCACTACGTGAGCACCGAGCAGCACGACGCCGACGCGTACGGCCAGGAGCTGGCCCGCATCAGCCACCACCAGCACGAGGCCACCGACGCGCGGTTCACGGTCTTCCAGGCCCTGGCCGCCGTCGGCATCGGGGCCGAGCAAGCCGACGACATCGTGGCGAAGATGGAGGCCGGGGCGTGGCCGGCGCCCACAACTGGATCTCCGAGAGCAGTCCCCCGCACGGAGCCGAGCCGCAGTTCGAGGACGGCTGGTTCGCCGGTGTCCGCGACGTCGCCGGCCAACTGCGACGCATCGCCGACACCACCGCCACCACCGGGCGGGGGCGTGCCGCCTCCAGCGCCATGCTGCTCGCTCACCTCTCGCAGCCGGCCTCCCCTGCCCCGGAGGAGACGACGGCGGACGAACCCGCCCCCACCCCGGCCCCGGTGCCGCCGCTGGAGGCGACGGACGTCCTGGCGGCCGCGGAACGCTTCCCGTGGGCCGTGGCCACGCCCGGGACGCGCCACTGGGCCGGACGGGTCGGACTTCCTGGACATCGCACTGAGCGCGGTGGGCGACGAGGAATGCGCGGGGTACATCGAGCTCTTGGAGGCGTTCGTGGAGGAGCACCGCGACCGCCTGGAGGAGTTGCTGCGCGCGTACGGGCCGGGCAGCAGGCCCGCCTCCCACGGCCGGTACGCGCTGGTCGGTCAGGGAGTTCAAGACCTTTGCCGGATAGTCCGCAATCGTCCCAAAGTATACTTCTGCGCCGCCGATCTCACCCGCAGACTGGTGCGGATCGGAGCATTCGCCCATGCAAGTAGGGGAACTGATGCGAAATATCATGCGCAGCACGGCCACGGTGGTCGCCGGAGTCCTAGTCACGGCGGGCGTGACGGTGTTCGGCGTCAGCGGGCCGGCCCAAGCGAGTCCCGCCGACTGCGAAGGCGGCGCGAACGGGTTCGTCGACATTCCCGACAACCTCAGCGGAACGGTCGGGACTCAGCGGACGATCGGCGGGGGCACCAGGATCAGCATCCAGTACGCCACGCTCGGTGGTGTCCAGCGAGGCTGGGCCAAGATCGACGGATGGACCCTCCCCGGTGACAAGGTGTGGATGGATTGGACCACCAACGGAGGCTCAAGCTGGTTGCAGTGCGGCCCCTTCGTCGTCGGAGCCCAGGACACCCCGAAGACGAGTGCCGCCAAGAACACCAGCAGCTCGTCCGCCTGGAAGTTCCGCGCCTGCGCAGCGCTGGCACCCGCTGGTCCCCCGCTGTGCACGAACTGGTGGTAGCTCCCTGACACCGTCCCGCCTTGTGCCCCGTACCTGACCCGCCAGGTGCGGGGCGCGGGCGGGCCGTGGGAGAAGGGTCGCCCTGAAGCCACGCCGAACGGCCTTCCTCCTCGGACGCTGCGCTCGTCGTCGCTGTCGCGGACGCGCCGTGAGGGGTCCGCTGCCGGGCTCACCCGGCAGCTCGGTGTCACCAGCCGTACCGTACGCCGCCTGAACGACCGCGTCGGTCAACGGCGGCTGAACCCCGTACAACCCCTCGCCCCAGAACGTCGCCTTAACCTCATCGAACCGAGCCACGAACTCATCCTATGGACTCAGCAGACCAGCTTGACGATCTATAGGAGCTTCAGCGCCCGGCCTCCGGGCTGCTTGCCGGTCTTCTCCGGAACGAGCTGCACCCGGCTGTAGGCCCGGCGGCGCCATGCGCAACGGGACGGACACCACGGGCGACAGCCCGCCCGCCCGCGCGCCTGAAACGAGAAATCGGGGGTAGGCGAAGCGCGGCATAGGTCAGTACGGGGGACAGGCGGGGCACCATGGAACAGACAACGAGCGGCCCGGACGGGCCCTCGCTCCTGAGGAACGTCATCTCGGCGTCCGGGGCGTTCGAAGGCAGTGAGGACATCGCTGTCGCGCGTGACCTCGCCCGCGGTTTCCTCACCGACGTACAAGCCGTGCACGGGCTGCCGGTATCCGGGCGCGTGCTGGGCACTGTCCAGCTCGTGGTCAGCGAACTGGTCACCAACGCCCGCAAGTACGCACCCGGCCCCTGCCTGCTCACCCTGGAAGTCGACGGAGGAGCCATCGAAGTGTCCGTCTGGGACGGCAACCCCACACCCCCGGCGATCCTCGGCCCCGACCCGACCCGGATCGGTCAGCACGGGCTGGAACTCGTGATGGCGGTCAGCCAGAGCTTCACCGTCTGCCGCGAACCGGTGGGCAAGCGGATCACGGCAACGATCGTGCTGGCCGATGATCCCGGCGGGGACGTCGTCGGCCGTCAGCCATGACAGCGTGAGGCCGGACCGGGCAACGAGCAGTACAGGGCCAGCCAGGCACGCGGGGAAAGCGAAGCGCCCTCGCCCCTGGCAGACACGACTGCCTTGATCACCGAGAGCGGCAGGACACCTTCCCGGTCGGAGAGGACGGGCGCGCAGAGCGGGTGGTCGATGTCGGCCACGGCCGCCTTGAACTCACGTCAGGGACAGCGACCCTAGCCTCAACAGTCCCAGCCCATTCGGTACCTCGGGGGCTCTGCGTGACACTGCTGGTCAAGATAGATGAACGGTACTGCGTTCGCGCGCGTGGAGATGTCCCTCGGCCTCGTGCGGGGCACGAGGTGGCAAAACGCTCTCCAGGGTGTAGCCCGCCTTCTGCGCGACTCGGCAGGAGGCGGGGTTGCCGGCGTTGTGGATTAGTTCCAGGCGGCTGAGTCCCACTTCCGTCCTGGTGTCGAAGGCCCAGGTCGTCAACAGTTCCACGGCCCTGGAAGCAACGCCGAGGCCCCGTGCCGAGGCACCCGTCCAATAGCCGACCTCACCACGCGTTTCGCCGCCGGACTGTTTGAGAACGATATGCCCCACAACCCGCCCAGTCATGAGGATGGCGAAGCTGAGCCGCTTCCCGGACTCCCAGCCCGCCTCCTGGGTCGCGATCCAGCGCACCGCGTCCTGCAGCCCCGCCACGCGGTGCGACGTCCAGCGACGCACTTCCTCATCATCGGCCAACGCCGCCAGCACGCCGGCGTCACCCTGCTCCCACGGCCTCAGCGTCAGATCGGTCGAGCGCAGCACCACAGTCGTCACCGCTAGGTCCTTCCTGTCCCCTCGCCACCTTAGATGACCGCGATCACACCACTTGACCAGCACCGGAGTACCCGCA
>NZ_RDBH01000100.1:7782-15616 GCF_008042145.1 Streptomyces sp. adm13(2018) | reverse complement strand
GTGTTGTTCGGCGAGGTGGTCGAGTTGTACTGCGTCGAGGGCGGCTTTGGTGATGCCTTCGGTGCCGTCGCTGATGGCGGCTTGGCGGATCAGTCTGGTGAGGGATCCGCTGCGGCCGGCGGTGCGCTGGTGGAGGTAGGTGACGTGCCGGGGGAGGGGGCCGGTTCAGCGCTGCGGGTGCCGGTGAAGAGGGGTGTGTCGGTGACGTTGATGCCGGCGTAGACGAACATGGCGGGGAGGCGTTCGGTGAGGTCTTTGATGAGGTCGGCGGTTGGGGCGTCGGTGGTGGTGCGGGGGTTGAGGCGGTGGATCTCGTCGATGAGGACGAGTTGGATGCGCCAGGGCAGCGCAAGGCTGTCGTACGGAGAGTAGGACGCCACCTGGGTGGTGAGGACGGCGTCCGCGTGGGCCGCGGCCGGCGACGGCCACGGGTCGGTGAAGACGATGGCCTTCCCACGCCGTTCGCGGGTCTTCGTCACCACTCCGCGAAGGAGCCGTCCTTGTGACGCCAGACCGGGTTGCGCCAGCGGTGGCCGGTCTCGGCGGCCCGCTCCACGGCCTTCGCGTCGACCTCGATGCCGAGGCCGGGTGCGGTGAGGAGGGCGACGTGCCCGTCCTCGTAGCGGAAGGCGGAGGGGTCGACGAGGTAGTCGAGGAGGTCGGAGCCGGTGTTGTAGTGGATGCCGAGGCTCTGCTCCTGGATGAGCAGGTTGGGCGTGGCGAAGCCGACCTGGAGGCAGGAGGCGAGGGCGATGGGCCCGAGGGGGCAGTGCGGGGCGAGGGAGACGTCGTACGCCTCCGCCATGGCGGCGATCCGGCGGGTCTCGGAGATCCCGCCCGCGTGGGAGAGGTCGGGCTGGGCGACGGCGATGCCCTGGCCGAGGACCTTCTTGAAGTCCCAGCGGGAGTAGAGGCGTTCGCCGGTGGCGATGGGGATGGAGGTGGAACGGACGATCTCGCCGATGTGGTCGCTCATCTCGGGGACGACCGGCTCCTCCACGAAGAAGGGGAAGTACGGCTCCAGGAGCGGGAGCACGCGCCGGGCCATGGGGAGGGTCAGCCGCCCGTGGAAGTCGACCGCGATGTCGAAGGAGTCGCCCACCGCCTCCCGGATGCTCGCGACCCGTTCGACGATGCCGTGCACCGCGACGGGGGTGTCGATGAACTCCAGTTGCGGTGAGGCGTTCATCTTGATGGCGGTGAAGCCCTCGGATCTCCTGGCGAGCGCCTGCTCCACGACGTCCTCGGGGCGGTCGCCGCCGATCCAGCTGTACACGCGGACGCGGTCGCGGACGTGGCCGCCGAGGAGCTGCCAGACGGGAACGCCGAGGGCCTTGCCCTTGATGTCCCACAGGGCCTGGTCGATGCCGGCGACGGCGCTGGAGAGGACTGGGCCGCCCCGGTAGAAGCCGCCCTTGGTGAGGACCTGCCAGTGGTCCTCGATCCGCATCGGGTCCTGCCCGACCAGGTAGTCGGAGAGTTCGTCGACGGCGGCGGCGACGGTGTGGGCGCGGCCCTCGACGACGGGCTCGCCCCAGCCGGTGACGCCCTCGTCGGTGTCGATCCGCAGGAAGCACCAGCGGGGGGCGACGAGGTAGGTGCGCAGAGAGGTGATCTTCACTTCGAATCCTTCTTGACCGACCAGCCGCCGTCGACGACGAGTTCGGTACCGGTGATGTAGGCGGCGTCTGACGACGCGAGGAAGGCCACCGCGGAGGCGACCTCGTCCGCGGCGCCGAGACGGCGCAGCGCGGTGGCGTCCGCGGAGAGCCGTCGGTCCTCCTCGGAGACGGTGTCCCACACCTCGGTGAGGATGGGGCCGGGAAGGACGGAGTTGAACCGAACGTCGGGGCCGTACTCGACGGCGAGCTGGCGCATCAGCGCGCACGCCCCGCCCTTGGACGCCGCGTACGCGGGGTATCCGGGCAGACCGAAGTGGGCGTGCACGCTGGACGTGGCGACGAACGCGCCGTTCGTCTGCCGCAGGTCGTCCAGGAAGGTACGGGCGGCGAGGAACAGCGCCTTGAGGTTGACGGCGAGTTCACGGTCCCACCCGTAGCCGTCCAGATCCTGTGCTGCGGCGTCACGGTGCATGAAGGCGTTGCTGTGCAGGATGCCGACCAGGCCGGGGACGGCTCGGGTCTGCTCACGCAGCCGCAGCCAGTCCGTCTCCGAGGAGACGTCGCAGTGGACGTAGAGTGCGGAGCCGCCGGACCGGCGGATTCCGTCGGCGACTCCCTCTCCGGCGTCATCGGCGATGTCGGCCAGGACGACCGTGGCGCCCTCGGACGCCAGTCGGCGCGCGCTGGCCGCGCCGATGCCGGAGGCGGCGCCGGTCACGACCGCGGTGGTGCCAGCGAAGCGTTGCATGGGGTGGTCCTTTCTGGTTCTGGACCGGGGCGGACGGGTGGCACCGTCAGCGCCGGATGTCGTCTCCTGTGAGGAGGGAGCTCTCCGTGCGGTGGGGGAGCCCCTCCCAGTCGCCGGGGACGGATACGGAGAACGCGCCGCATATCGCGGCGGTACGCAGCCTCTCGGCCGGGTCGGCTCCGTCCAGGAGGCCCGACAGGTATCCGGCGACGAAGGAGTCGCCGGCTCCGATGGGGTCGACTGCGGTGACCGGGACGGCTGCCTGGACGAAGACCTCGTCGTCGACGAGGGCGAGGGCGCCGTCGGCGCCGAGCTTGATCACGCACTGCCGTGGGCCGAGCTCCGCGAGTGCCCGGGCGGTCGGGGCGGCGCCCGCCGTCTCCACCAGCAGCCCGGCCTCGTCGAGACCGGCGAAGACGATGTCCGCCTCCTGCGCGAGTGGTCGGAGGACAGCCGTGGCCTCTGCGGGAGACCACAGCATGCTGCGGTAGTTGACGTCGAGCGAGACGGTGGTCCCGGCGGTCCGGGCGACGGCCACGGCGTGGCGGACCGCTTCCAGTGGGCCGGGTCCCAACGCCGGCGTGATGCCGGTGACGTGCAGGACGCCGGCGCCGGCGATGAGGTCGGGGTCGATGTCCTCGGGGCGCAGGCCGGCTCCGGCCTGGCCCTTGCGGTAGTAGGAGGCCAGGATGTGGTCGGAGGTGCGGCGCTGGCGGAGCATCAGGCCGGTGGGCAAGGAGGGGTCGACGCGCACGTGGGTGGTGTCGACGCCCTCGGCGCGCAGGGCGGTGAGGATCATCGTCGCCGCTGCGTCCGCGCCGACGACGCCGGTCCAGGCGGCGCGGTGGCCCTGGCGGCAGACGCCGATGGCCACGGTCGCCTCGGCCCCGGCGAACGACAGGCGAGCGGTCGCTCCGGGGAAGAGGGGACCCGCTTCCCTGAGGGAGACGGCGAGCATGGCCTCTCCCAGAGTCACGAGACCTGTCATCGCCGGGCTCCTGCGAGGGACGAAACGAGGCGGGCGGCGCGCTCGCGCAGGGCGTCGAGTTCGCCGCCCTCGCACGCGTCGCCCACGAGGGGGCCGCCCATGCCGACGGCCTGGGCGCCGGCCGCGAGGTAGGCGGGCGCCTCCTCGACCGATATGCCCCCGGTGGGCACGAGGGGCACGTGGGGCAGCGGGGCCCGGAGAGCGCGGACGTAGGCGGGACCGCCGGTGAAGGAGGCCGGGAAGAGCTTGACCATCGCGGCGCCCTCCTGCCAGGCGCCGAGCACCTCGGTCGGGGTGACGGCTCCCGGGACGACCGGTACTCCGAGGTGGCGGGCCTCCCTGATGACGTCGGCGGAGACGGCGGGGGTGATGAGATAGCGGGCGCCGGCGGCGACGGCCTGCTCGGCCTGTCGGGGCGTGGTGACCGTGCCGGCCCCCAGGGCGAGACCGTCGGGGAGGTCCTGGGCGAACTCCCTCAACACGTCCAGGACGCCCGGGGTCGTGAGGGTGAACTCAACGGCCCGCACGCCTTGTGCGCACAGGACTTCGGCGACTTCCGGGAAGCGGGCGGCGGAACCGGATCGGAGGATTGCCACCACAGGAGTCGCGGCGAGGGCGGTCGTGAGCGAGGTCATGGGGCGTGCTCCGTCG
Organism: Streptomyces sp. adm13(2018); assembly: GCF_008042145.1. GTDB lineage: Bacteria > Actinomycetota > Actinomycetes > Streptomycetales > Streptomycetaceae > Streptomyces. Next base: position 11,607 of record NZ_RDBH01000100.1, on the reverse strand, counting down.
TGAGGTCTTCGTACAGGTGCGGGGTCTGGCCGACGGCGCCGGGCCGGCAGACGAAGAGGCGTCCGGCGTCCCGCTGCGTGCGCAGTTGGTCCGGGGCGAGTTCCTCCCGCGCTGTGGTGATCACGAGGACGTCCAGAGCGGGGCCGGCGAAGACGCAGTTGGAGACGTGCGACGTGGGAACCTCGATCACCGTGAGGAGGGCCCCGTCCGGGGCGAAGGCACGGACCTCGCCGGCACCCCAGACCGCCACCCAGACGTTTCCGCGGGCGTCGACGGTCAGCCCGTCGGGCACACCGCGGTCGAGACGTGCGAAGGGCCGGCGGTTCGAGGGGGTACCCGTGAGGAGGTCGTAGTCGTACACGTCCACCCGGCGGGTGGGGCTGTCGGCGTAGTAGAGAAGCCGGCCGCCGGGGCTCCACCCCAGACCGTTGGAGATCGTGACCGGATCGACGACGGGAGTGAGGCCGGTCCGGTCGAGGCGGTAGAGGGTCCCCGCGCCGGGGTCGGCGCTCAGTGCCATGGTTCCGGCGAAGAGCCGGCCCAAGGGGTCGCAGGCGGCGTCGTTGAACCGCCGCCGGACGTGGTCGGTGCCGTTCGGCAGCGTGGCGATCGTCGCGATCCCCTCCGGCCCCACGTCGAGGATCGAGGTGTCGGCCGCGGCGAGCAGCGCGCCGTTCCAGGAGGGAAGGACGGCGCCCACGGTGACGCCGAGGTCGAGGGAGTCGCGGACGGCGATGTCCGGCAGATCGCTGTCGTCGCCCCGCTGCGTGAGGATCCCGCGGTGGACGAGTCCGGCGGTGATGTCGACCCAGAGGAGTTCTTGCGAGCGGTGGTCCCAGACCGGGCCCTCGGAAAGTCGTCCGGGGGCGGGTGCGCAGGGCAGCGCTGTTGTTCGGTGCATGTGAGGAGTCCCTTCCACTGCGAAAGCTAACGGTTCCTCTAACTGTTGTAAATAGTGGATGGAGTACATTGTGCAAGCGTTGGAGGAAGGCCGCCAGGGTGTGGCCCCAGAGAGGGCGGGCCGTGGCCAACCGCAGTGCGCAGGACATCAGACGCCTCAATCGATTCGAGGTGCTGCGCCGGTTCCACGCCTCCGGCGGGCCTCGGACGCGGCAGGACCTGGCCTCCGAAACGGCACTCTCGTTCGCGACCGTCTCCAATCTCACCGCCGAGCTGATCGGCGAGGGCGTACTGGTCGAGGCGGGACACGCGCAGTCCGGCGGTGGTCGCCCGCGTGCGCTGCTCACCCTCAACGCGGAACGGGGCACCCTGGTCGGCGTGGACGTCGGCGAGACCTCCGTCCGCACCGAACTGTTCGACCTGGCGCTCGGGAAGATGGCCGTCGACGAGAGGCCCGTCACCCCCGAGGACGTGACCCCCGATCAGATCGCCGATCTGATCGAGGCGGGCGTGGGCGCCGTCCTCGCTGCCGCGGAGTCCCCCCGCTCCCGTGTCCTGGGGGTCGGCATCAGTCTCCCCGGGCTCGTCGAGCGGGAGCGAGGCGTCTCGACCTACTCCCCCTACTGGGCCTGGCGGGACGTGCCGATGCGGGACCGCCTGGCCGAGCGCCTTGAGCTCCCGGTCCACCTGGACAACCCGCTCAAGGCCAGCGCCCTTGCCGAGATGTGGTTCGGCGCCGGTCGGGACGTCGACAACCTCGTCGTCGTCATGCTCCGCTCCGGAGTCGGGGCCGGCCTCGCCCTGGACGGCACGCTCTACCGCGGTGCCACGAACAGCGCGGGCGAGTGGGGGCACAGCTGCCTGGTCTTCGAGGGCCGACGGTGCCGCTGCGGCAACCTCGGCTGCGTCGAGGCGTACGTGGGTACCGCGGGCCTCACCGAGACCCTCCGTTCGCTGGCCCCCGACGACCCCCTGCTCGCCGATGCCGACGGGGTCGCGGCGTCGCTGCTCACCGGGCTCGCCGCCCGGGCGGCCGAGAGTGATCCGATCGCTCTCGCGGTGATCAGTCGGACCGCGGCCTATCTGGGGGCGGCGCTCGGCAACCTGGTGAACCTCCTCAACCCCGAGACTCTCGTCCTCGGAGACCAAGTGGCCGCGCACCTCGGCGAACGTCTCCTCGCCGAGACGAGGGCGGCTCTGGCCGGCCACGCCCTCGCCCAGCCTCTCCGCGCCGTCAGGCTTCGGCTCAGCTCGTTGCCGCACGACGCGGTGAGCCGGGGCGCGGCCGCCCTGGCCTTCGAGGGTTTCCTCAACGACCGTGAGGTCTTCGGCCCGGTGAGCCGCACCCGTGGGGTCAAAGCCCGCGCCGAGGGGCGTGGGTGACGGGCAGGTTTCCGGCCGCTTTCGCTGACGCCGCCCCGCGTCGGCGGGGCGTGCCCCAGCCTCCGGCTTGAGAGGCAAGACCCGCCCCGTACCGAGAGGCCGAACAAACAAATTTCAACACCTTGATGGTGAACGCAGTGCGCCCCGGCCCCTGAGCAAGTGGCCGGCAGTGCGCCATCGCCCTCCGCGTGGGCCCTGATAACAGAGCAGTATCGATCCCGGAGGCGTGGACTCGCATGTTGACTTTTGGTGGGGTCAGCGCTTTTCTGTGGTGTGTCTAGTTGATTAATGGTGCACTGCGGTGACTTCAACACTTCTGAAGTGCCCCAGTCGCTCACTCGCATGCCGTCCGCCCAGACCGGAACCGTCGTTCCCTTCTCCTCGCGGCGACCTCTGCGACACCACCTGATCCACGCCGCACCGGTCGGCCGCCCGCGGTCGCCAGGCAAGGGGAATGACATGTTCACGGAATACCATCGGCGTCCGATCGCGGCGGCCGCACTGGGGATGGCCACCGTCCTCGTGCTTGCCTCCTGCTCCAGCGGCCAGCAGACGTCGGGCCCGGAAGGCGACGGGGAGGCCGCCAAGGTCGACGGCCGAATCTCTCTGACGTACCTCCAGAAGCAGGGCGACCAGGAGTACTTCGTCGGAGAGGCTGCCGGTGCCAAGGCCAAGGCGGACGAACTCGGCATCGACCTGAAGGTCGTCAACCTCGGTACCGATGCCAACAAGACCGTCAGCGAGGCGCAGTCGGCGACCTCGCAGAAGAGCAACGGCCTCATCGTCGTCGTCCCCGACCCGGCCGTCGGCCCCCAGGTCGCCCAGATCGCCAAGGACGCCAAGGTCGCCCTGCTCACCTCCGACGATCAGATCTGCACGACCGGACCGGACCCGTCCTCGTGTCCCCCCGACGCCCTCGTTCCCCGGATCGGCTTCAGCGGTGCCCAGATGGGCGGCGAGGTCGGCAAGCGCGCCGCCGCCGAGTTCAAGAAGGCCGGCTGGAACGCCGCGGAGACCCGCACCATCTCCGCCTGGAAGCAGGACGTGACCGTCTGCACCGACCGCGTCAAGGCGGCCAAGGACGCCTTCGCCGCCGGGGCCGGCGCCACGGTGCAGAACATCGACGTCCCCACGGACAACAGCCCCACCGGCGCACAGGACAAGATCGCGGCCACCGTCACCGCCAACCCGGACGTCAAGCACTGGGTGGTCTGGGGCTGCAACGACGAGAACGTCCAAGGCGGGGTGACCGCGCTGGAGAACGCCGGCTTCAAGGCCGACGACGTCATCGGCGTGGGCCTCGGCGCCTACCTCGCCTGCAAGAACTGGAGCTCGGGCAAGCCGTCCGGCATGAAGGCCGCCCTGTTCATCAACGGCGAGGACGTCGGCGCCCTGGCCGTGCAGACCATGTACGACAAGCTCAAGAACGGCAAGGAGTTCCCGAAGGAGGCCTTCGCCCCGACCACCATGGTCGACGCCGCCACCTGGAAGTCCGCCGGAGTCACCTGCGGCTGAGCGCCGCCCCCCGACGCCGGTGCGGCG
>NZ_RDBH01000100.1:0-7682 GCF_008042145.1 Streptomyces sp. adm13(2018) | reverse complement strand
CCGAGGCGGCGTCCTTCATTCCGCCCCTGACGACCGTGCACCAGGACTTCGCGCGGGTCGGCGAGTGGTGCGTCGACGCGGTCCTGCGCGAGCTGGCGGGCGAGACGGTCACGGGGGTGCGCCTGGTGCCGACCACCCTGGTGGAACGGCACAGTACGGCGCCCCCCGCTGCGCGCGGACGGGAGAACTGACGCCGCACGCCCGTGGTCGCGCGGGGGAGGCCGGGCCGCGGGGTGTCCGGCGGCGGCTTCAGGCCAGGGCGCCCGGCCGCGGCGGAGCCGTGCTCGAGCGCACCACGAGGACGGGTTCCACGGCCCTGCGCCTCGGCCCGTCCGTGCGGCCCTCGATCTGGTCGAGCAGCAGCGCCACGCAGTGCTTGCCGACGACTTCGAAGTCCTGGTGCACGGTCGTCAGGGGCGGCACGAGGTAGGCGGCCTCGGCGATGTCGTCGAAACCGGCGACGCTGACGTGGCCGGGCACGCTCCTGCCCGCCTCGTGCAGGGCACGCATCAGCCCCATCGCCATCTGGTCGTTCGCGGCGAAGACGGCCGTGACCTCCGGCCGGCGGGCGAGGTCGAGCCCGGCCCGGTAGCCGGACCGCGCCGACCAGTCCCCGTGCACCACGGGCGGTACGGGCGCGCCCGCGTCCACGAGCGTCCGCCGCCAGGACTCGGCGCGGCGGCGCGCGGCGAACGAGTCGGCCGGGCCTGCGAGGTGCCAGACCGGGCGGTGGCCGAGACCGAGGAGATGGGACACCACGCTCCGGGAGCCGTGCGCCTGGTCGAAGTCGACGTGGGGGTACTCGTGGCCGGTGTCGCCGTCGGCGACCACCACCGGCATTGACGGCGGCAGGCGCAGCGACGGGGTGTCGAGCATCTGTGACTCGACCAGCACGATGCCGTCGACGGACTGCAGCATCAGATGCTGGAAGGCGCGGCGCACGGCAGCCTCGGTCTGGGCCCGAACGCCCATGAAGTTCACCGAGAAGTCGGCCTCGCGGGCGGCGTCGGCGATCGCGCCGAGCGTGCGGGCGTTGCCGTGCGCGCCGATGTCGAAGCTGACGACGCCCAGTGCTCCGAAACGACCGGTGACCAGCGCGCGGGCCGCCGTGTTGGGGCGGTAGCCGAGCGTCTGCATGGCGGAGAGCACCTTCTCGCGGGTCGCGGAGTCGACGTTCTGCCGGTTGTTCGCCACCCGGGACACCGTCTGTGAGGAGACGCCGGCCAGGGTGGCGACGTCCGCCATGGACGGCCACTGGCGGGCCGCGCGTGAGCGGGGCGACCTTGTCCTGTTGTCCGTCGCCATCGATGACCTTCCGTCGCGAGCGTCCGCGCGCCCGCAGGGGCCTGCGGTGTGTTGGCGTAAACATACCAGCCGGTCAGTCTCCGATGGATCGTGTCCGAATCCTTGACAGCTGCTGTCGCCCCTCCCAAACTCTCCTCCCAAGCGCTCATGTTAACGCSAACACAACAAGCCGACACCTCCCCGTAACGTGGCGATCACGTGCCGTCGGCGCCTCGGGGCCCCGGCGGTCACCCGCGATCGGCGGCGATCGCACGAGCGCGTTTCCCCGGCGAACGGCCTCCCACGCGGAAGCCACGCCTTCGCCCGTCCCATCCGCCACATCAGCCCATCCCCCCTCCAGACCACGAGGTACGCGATCATGCGACGCACCACCTCGGGGACCGCCACCGTGCTCACCGCACTCTGCGCTGTCCTCCTGTCCCTGCTGGGTGCCCTCGGCACCGCCCACGCGGCGGCCGTCACCGTCACCAACGCCGTCCAGTTCACCGACCCGGCGGGCAACCCCGTCCACGCCCACGGCGGCGGGGTCGTCAAGGTCGGCACGTACTACTACTGGTTCGGCGAGAACCGCAACGCCGACAACAGCTTCAAGTACGTCTCGGCCTACCGCTCCACCGACCTGAAGACCTGGGAGTTCCGCCACCACGTCCTCACGGCGAGCAGCCACCCCGAACTCGCGGGCGCGAACATCGAGCGGCCGAAGGTGATGTACAACGCCTCGACCGGCAAGTTCGTGATGTGGATGCACAAGGAGGGCAGCGCGACCGACTACTCCGAGGCGCGGGCCGCGGTGGCCGTCTCGGACACCGTCGACGGCGACTACACCTGGCGGGGCAGCTTCCGGCCGCTCGGCCACATGTCGCGGGACATCACCACGTTCGTCGACACCGACGGCACCGGCTACATGATCTCCGCCGCCAACGAGAACGCCGACCTCCACGTCTACCGCCTGACCCCGGACTACACCGACATCGCGGCGCAGGTGCAGAAGCTGTGGCCCGGCCAGTGGCGCGAGGCCCCGGCGATGTTCAAGCGCAACGGCGTGTACTTCCTGCTGACTTCCGGCGCCACCGGCTGGGCTCCCAACCAGCAGAAGTACGCCACCGCGACCAGCGTCACCGGCTCCTGGAGCGGCTTGCAGGACATCGGGGACGGGGACACCTATGGATCCCAGACGGCATACGTGCTGCCGGTCCAGGGCACGTCCGGGACCTCGTACCTCTACATGGGCGACCGGTGGGGCAACTCCATGGGCGGCATGGTGAACGACTCCCAGTACGTCTGGCTCCCGCTGAGGTTCCCCACCGGCACCACCATGACCATGGACTACTACCCGCAGATCACCGTGGACGCGGCCACGGGCACGGTGCAGGGGATCGGAACCTGGGAGACGCTGACCGCCTCGCACAGCGGCAAGTGCGCCGACGTCGCCGACCGCTCCACCGCCGACGGGGCCGTCCTCATCCAGTGGGGCTGTGCCAACAGCGTCAACCAGCAGTTCTGGCTGAAGCCCGCCGGCACCAACCGGGTGCAGATCGTGGCCCGCTACAGCGGCAAGTGCCTGGCTCCGAAGGACGGGTCGACCGCCGACGGCGCCGCGATCGTCCAGTACACCTGCAGCGGATCGACCGCCCAGCAGTGGAGGGTGACGGGCTCCGGCGGCACCGTGCAGCTGTCCGCCTCGTCGAGCGGCAAGTGCCTCGACGTGACCAACCAGTCCACGTCCGACGGCACGGCGCTCATTCAGTGGAGCTGCAACAACGGCGCCAACCAGAAGTGGTTCCGCGCGGCCGCCTGACGCTGTCCGGACCACCCCGGGGCGGGCCCCGAGCCCCCGACGGGGCCTGCCCCACCCTGCTCTCCATCGACAGCACCCGACCGCTCCGGCCCCCGACGCCCGCGGCCCTCGGTGCTGGTCGACCATCGCTCCATTCAGGGAGACCGCCATGCGCTCCACCAGAGAACGCCCCCCGACCCGAGTGCGCCGGAGCGGCGCGCTCCTGGGCACCGTCGCCGTGGCCGCCCTCGTCGCGACCGGCCTCACGCCCGTGGCCTCCGCGGCGGCCGAGGAGGCCGCCCAGGCCGTGACCGTACGACCCGACCCGAGCTACCAGCAGCAGCCGTTCGAGGGCTGGGGCACCGCGCTTGCCTGGTTCGCGAACGTCACCGGCGGCTGGCCGGACGCCCAGCGCAACGCGCTCGCCGACGCCCTCTACGGCACGGACGGCCTCGGCTTCACCATCGCCCGCTACAACATCGGCGGCGGCGACAGCCCGGAGACCACCCCCTACATGCGGGCCGGCGGTGCCGTCCCCGGCTGGTGGAACCGCCCCGGGCCCGAGTCCCCCGACTGGTGGGACCCGAACAACCCCACCCACTGGAACCCGAACGCCGACGCCAACCAGCGCTGGTGGCTCACCGCCGCCAAGGCGCGGGGCGCCGACACCTTCGAGGCGTTCTCCAACTCCGCTCCGTACTTCATGACGAACAGCGGCCTGGTGTCGGGCAACTGGAACGCCTGGCAGGACAACCTCCGCTCCGACCAGTACGAACGGTTCGCGGCGTACCTCTCGGGTGCCATGAAGCGCGCCGAGGCGGCCACCGGTGTCACCTTCGACACTCTCTCCCCCCTCAACGAACCCAACACCGACTACTGGGGAGCCGGTGGCCGCCAGGAGGGCTCCCACTGGGACCCCGCCTCCCAGGCCCGCATGCTCACCACCATGCGGGCCCGGCTGAACGCCGACGGCGTCAGCACGCGCATCGCCGCCATGGACGAGACCAACCCGAACACCTTCCGCGCCAACTGGGACACCTACGACACGGCCACCAAGGCCGCACTCGGCCGGCTCAACACCCACACGTACAACACCGGCGGACGCACCGGAGCGCGCGACATCGCCAAGGGGACGGCCACCCCGCTGTGGATGTCCGAGGTGGACCTCGGCGGCAGCGTCGGACAGAGCTTCACCGACATGAGCCCCGCCCTCGACCTCACCCAGCGCGTCAACGAGGACTTCCGCGAACTGGAGCCCCGCGCCTGGGTCCTGTGGCAGGCCGTCGAGGACTACGAGAACATGACACCAAACCGCGAGAACTCCAACTGGGGCCTCATCCAGACCGACTTCACCCCGCAGAACGCGGCCACCGAGCCGCTCCGAAAGAACAAGAAGTACTGGGCACTGGCGAACTACACCAGGTTCGTGCGCCCCGGTGCCCGCGTCATCAACACCGACAACGCCGACACCTTCGCCGCCCTGCGCCCGGCCGGCCAGGGCGCGGTCGTCGTCCACACCAACCCCACCGGCGAACCCCAGCGGCTCACCCTGAACCTCGGCGGCTTCCAGACCGTCGGCACCGGTCCCGTCCAGCGCTACACCACCGACGGCACCAGGAACCTCCACCGCGAGAGCGACCTCACCCCCGCCGGCAAGACGCTCACCGCCACCGTCGGAGCCGGCTCCGTCACGACCTTCGTCCTGCCCGGCGCGACCGGCGTGAACGCCTCCGACACCACGGCCCCCACCGGCGCCGCGCGCCAGCTGCTCAACGACCACAGCGGCAAGGCCCTCGCGGTCGCCACCAGCGGCGGCCAGAGCACCCTGGTCCAGCGCACCTCCAGCCCCGCCACCGCCGCACAGCAGTGGAACTTCACCAAGCTGTCCTCGGCCGACTGGAGCAACACCGCGACCTACCGCGTCACCAGCGTCGCCAACGGCAAGGCCCTCGCCGCCCAGGGCGACTCCCTCGCCCTGGTGAACGCGGGCACCTCCGCCGAGCAGAAGTGGATGCTCTCCACCACGGGTGAGGGGCGCTACACCCTGGTCAACAGTGCCGGCGGCAAGCTCCTCGACGTCAGCGGCGAGTCCACGAGCGACGGCGCGCCCGTCGGCGTCTACCGTCCGACGACGGGCGCCAACCAGTCATGGACCCTCCGTTCCCTCGCGGCGGACAGCTGGGTGCCGCTGCGGATGCGGCACAGCGGCAAGTGCCTGGACGTGACCGGGGCCTCGACCGCGGACGGAGCCCAGGTGGTCCAGTACAGCTGCGGCGGCGCGACCAACCAGCAGTGGTCGCTGCGACCCGCCGGCGGTGGCTACGTCAACGTCGTCGCGCGACACAGCGGGAAGTGCCTCGACGTCACCGACGAGTCGACCGCCGACGGCGCGATCGTCTTCCAGTACGCCTGCAACGGCGGCGCCAACCAGCAGTGGTCGGTGCACAGGTCGCCCGACGGCTTCGCCACCCTGATGGCACGGCACAGCGGCAAGTGCGTCGACGTGAGCGGGGTCTCCACGGCGAACGGGGCCGCAGTCGTCCAGTACGGCTGCTCCGCCGCTCCGAACCAGCAAATCACCACCTCGTAGGACGAGTGGCCGGTCCTGCGGCCGGACGGCCGCAGCACCGGCCCTTCCGGGGCTGCCGACCTCGTGAAGCCGGGCAGCGTCGTGGCCGTGTCCGAAGGCACCACCGCGTACGAGGTGGCCGCCAGGCTCCGACACGCGCCCGGTCTCACCGTCGTCACCAACTCGCTGCCCGTCGCCGACCTGCTGCGCGCATTCGCCGAGGAACCGACGCGGGCGCCCCGACGGTGCTGCTCACGGGCGGCGCCCCCACGAGGTCGGCCTCGCTGGTGGGACCCCTGGCGGACCAGACGATCCGCTCTCTCCGGGTGGACCTCCTGATCATGGGTGCCCACGGGGTGTCGGAGCGGGCGGGTCTGACCTCGCCGAACCTCGCCGAGGCACAGACCAACCGGACGCTGATCGAGTCCGCGACCCGGCTCGCCGTGGTCGCCGACCACACCAAGTGGGGCGTGGTGGGTCTCAGCCGTTTCGCGGGGCTCGACGAGAGCGACTACTTCGTCTCGGACGACTCCCTCGGTGAGGACGCCCGATCGGTACTGACCCGTGAGGTCGGCCGACTGGTCCTGTCCGGGCCGGCGGGTACCTGAGGTACTTCAGGCTTGGCCGGGGGTGACCTCATGGTTCCCGTCTGCCCTGACCGGAGCGACGTTCCTCGCAAAGATCGTCCGGCGCGTGCCGGTGTGCAGTCGAGCCCGCCCTTGACCTGCACAAAGCAGGCAGGAGCCGTCTTCGAGGAGTCCACAGTGCCGCGCTCCTGGACGCCGGCCTCTGGGAAGCCGCCCGATTTCCGGCTTCGGGGGAACGGCAGGTTCCTGGTCTGCTGGTGGTACATGAGTTGCGAGGTGCCGGCCTGCGGAGATCGTGGCGTTGACGCTCCCGATGAGCGAGGAGGTCCGGGAATGGTTCGGATCCTGGTGCTTGCTCCGGCTTCCTGCGATGCGGCGGCGTGTCAATCGGAGGACGAGCTGCGCCATGGTTCGGTCGACCCCCGTCGCCGTAGATGGTCGCGGCACGGTTCACGCGGCGGACGGCCGCCGGGCTTCGACGAAGATCGGTACAAGAAACGCAACACCGCCGAGCGGGTCATCAACGGGCCCGAGCAGCAGCGGGCGTTGGCCAGCCCGCTATGACGTCGTGGCGAGCGGAATGCGGCAGTGCCTCAGCGACCACTCCGGCACGCCGCCCATGACGCAGGAGGAGCTGGAGAAACTCTTCCTCACCCTCGCGTGACCCCTCTCCGTCCCACCGGACGGAGAGAATCCCGTACGGCGGCACCACCCCGGAACACCCGTGGTGCCGCCGCACGCGATTCAGGTGGCACAAGGCAGCACGCGAGGGGCGCACCCGGATCTGGTCACGCGGCGATCGAATCGACGGGTTTCCGTGAGCTCCAGGAGGGCCAGGCCGTGACGTTCGACGTCGCCCAGGGCCAGAAGGGGCCCCAGATGGAGATCATCAACCTCGCCTGACCCGTTCCACCCGCCGGTGGAACCGGGGGCACTGGGCTCAGGGCGCACGGCTGCTTCACGCGTTCCGGGTCGAGTGTCCCCGGGACTCGCTCATGGCCTTGTCGCCACCGAGGAACTGGCGGTATGAGCAGGGCCCGGCGATGCCGGGGGGACCCGCGCAGTAGGCGCCGGCCGAGGCGAGCGCGCGCCGGTCGCCGGGCTGCGTCGGTGTTCACCGCGGCCCTACGTGCCAGTGCCCTGCCGCGCCGCGACGTGGCAGACCTGTGGCCGACTCTCTCCTGGTGGATGATGTGTATGTGAAGAGCCTGGCTGGTGGCGCTCACCCCAGCAGATTGCCGGGTCGGCGCAGGAGGGGCTCGTTGAAGGGACCGTGGCCGTGGGTGATGGGCGGAGTGAGCTTCCTCAGCTTCTGACCGCAGCGGAGACTGCCGCGCCGGAGCTGACGTGCCGCTGGGTCTCCTGCGGACCGTGCCAGTCCAGACACATCACGGTGGCATCGTCCTCGAGTCGGTCGCCGGCTGCGCGCCGTACCGCCGAAGTC
>NZ_RDBH01000010.1:12927-14388 GCF_008042145.1 Streptomyces sp. adm13(2018) | reverse complement strand
CCCCTCCGCCGACCGGCGGCAGGGCCGACAACCCGTACGCCGGCGCCAAGGTGTACGTGAACCCCGAATGGTCCGCGAAGGCGGCGGCCGAACCGGGCGGCTCCAAGGTGGCCGACCAGCCCACCGCCGTGTGGCTGGACCGGATCGCCGCCATCAACGGGTCGAGCACCTCCATGGGGCTGCGCGCCCACCTCGACAAGGCCCTGGCGCAGAAGGGCTCCGGCGAGCTCGTCGTCCAGCTGGTCGTCTACAACCTGCCCGGCCGCGACTGCGCCGCGCTCGCCTCCAACGGCGAGCTGGGCCCGACCGAGATCAACCGCTACAAGACCGAGTACATCGACCCCATCGCCGCGATCCTCGCCGACGCCAAGTACGCGGGCCTGCGGATCGTCACCACGGTCGAGATCGACTCGCTCCCGAACCTGGTCACCAACGTCTCGGGCCGCCCGACGGCCACCCCCAACTGCGACGTCATGAAGGCGAACGGCAACTACATCACCGGCGTCGGCTACGCGCTCAAGAAGCTCGGGGCGATCGGCAACATCTACAACTACGTGGACGCCGGGCACCACGGCTGGCTGGGCTGGGACGACAACTTCGGTCCCTCCGCCGAGCTGTTCAAGCAGGCCGCCACGGCCGAGGGCTCGACCCTCGCCAACGTCCACGGCTTCATCGTCAACACCGCCAACTACAGCGCCCTGAAGGAGGACCACTTCACCATCGCCGACAGCCTCAACGGCACCTCCGTACGCCAGTCGAAGTGGGTCGACTGGAACCGGTACACCGACGAACTGTCGTACGCCCAGGCCATGCGCGCCAAGCTGGTCTCCCTCGGCTTCGACAGCAACCTCGGCATGCTGATCGACACCTCCCGCAACGGCTGGGGCGGCACCGCACGTCCCACCGGCCCGGGCGCCACCACCAGCGTCGACACGTACGTCAACGGCGGCCGCTACGACCGGCGCATCCACCTCGGCAACTGGTGCAACCAGTCCGGGGCCGGCCTCGGCGAGCGGCCCAAGGCGGCACCCGCCGCGGGCATCGACGCGTACGTCTGGGTCAAGCCCCCGGGCGAGTCCGACGGCGCCAGCAAGGAGATCCCGAACGACGAGGGCAAGGGCTTCGACCGGATGTGCGACCCGACGTACACGGGCAACGCCCGTAACGGGAACAGCATGTCGGGCGCGCTGCCGAACGCCCCGATCTCGGGCCAGTGGTTCTCGGCCCAGTTCCAGGAACTCCTGAAGAACGCCCACCCGGCGCTGTAGCACCCGGCGCAGGTCCCGCGGCCGTCCCGGACCCCCCGGGTCCCGGCCGGCCGCGGGAGCCGACACGCGCGGAAGCCGACGCCGGTGATGTAGTTGCCGTTCGCCTTCATGACGTCGCAGTTGGGGGTGGCCGTCGGGCGGCCCGAGACGTTGGTGACCAGGTTCGGGAGCGAGTCGATCTCGACCGTGGTGA
>NZ_RDBH01000010.1:2766-12827 GCF_008042145.1 Streptomyces sp. adm13(2018) | reverse complement strand
CCCCCTGAACCACCTGCTGCTCACCGTCACCAACACCGGCTCCGGCCGCTGCGACCTCCTCGGCTACCCGGTCGCCCGCTTCGGCGAGGCCCAGTCCGTCCCGCCCGTCGTCGAGGAGACCCACCCGCAGACGGTCGTCACCCTCGGCCCCGGCGAGTCCGGGTACGCGGGCGTGCTCCTGTCGGCCGCCGACGGCAGCGGCCAGCACGGCTACACGACCGCGAGCCTCGTGGTCGGCTTCACCGACGGCACGACCTCCCGGCCGCGACTGGCCGGCAAGGGCGTGTACGTCGACAGCTCGCTGCGGGTGACGTACTGGCAGGGCTCCATGGACGACGCCCTCAACTGACCGGGGGTCACCCCCGCATGCGGGCCGGGACCGCGTGCCGTCAGCCGTGCCGGCCGGTGTTGAGCCGGGCGGCCCGGCGTGTCAGGTAGTCGCGCTCGGCGAGGTTCGGCGCCTCCCGGGCCGCGTCGGCGTACAGCCGCGCCGCCGTCTCCGGGTCGCCGGCCCGCTCGTGCAGGTACGCCGCCGCCGCGGTGGCCCGGGGCAGCGGGTGAGCGCGGGTCCCCGCACCACCGGACCCCGCACCACTGGTCCCCGCACCACTGGTCCCCGCACCACCGGACCCCGCACCCGGCGAGGCGCCGGTCAGTTCCGCGAGCGCGGCGAGTCCGGCGCGGGGCCCGTCGGCCTCGCCGACTGCGACGGCGCGGTTGAGGCGTACGACGGGGCTGTCGGTGAACCGCAGGAGCTCGTCGTACCACTCGACGATCTGCACCCAGTCGGTCTCCTCGGCCGTGGGCGCGTCGGCATGGAGCGCGGCGACGGCGGCCTGCGCCTGGTACTCGCCGAGCCGGTCGCGGGCGAGAGCCGCCTGGAGGATCTCCACCCCCTCGGCGATCAGCGCGGTGTCCCAGCTGCCCCGGTCCTGCTCGGCGAGCGGCACCAGGCTCCCGTCGGGTGCGGTGCGGCCGGCCCTGCGGGCGTGGTGGAGCAGCATGAGGGCGAGCAGCCCGGCCACCTCGGGGTGGTCGATCGCGGCCGCGAGCCGGCGGGTGAGGCGGATGGCCTCGGCGGCGAGATCGACGTCGCCGGAGTAACCCTCGTTGAAGACCAGGTAGAGAACGCGCAGCACGGTGCCGACGTCCCCGGGCCGGTCGAACCGCACGCCCGAGACGGTGCGTTTGGCCCGGCTGATGCGCTGCGCCATGGTCGCCTCGGGCACCAGGTAGGCCTGGGCGATCTGGCGGGTGGTGAGCCCGCCCACGGCGCGCAGGGTGAGGGCGACCGCGGAGGACGGCGTCAGCGAGGGATGCGCGCAGAGGAAGTAGAGCTGGAGCGTGTCGTCCACCGAGGTCGCCGGCCCGGGACGCGGCTCCTCCTCGACGCGGTCCTCGCGCCGGCGGCGGGCGGTGTCCGCCCGCGCCGCGTCGAGGAACTTCCGCCAGGCCACGGTGACCAGCCAGCCCTTCGGGTCGCGCGGCCGCTCCTCCGGCCAGACGCGGACGGCCTCGACCAGGGCGTCCTGGACGGCGTCCTCGGCCGCCGCGAAGTCGGCTCCGCGGCGGACGAGGATGCCGAGCACGCCCGGTGTGAGGCTTCTGAGCAGGGCCTCGTCCACGGGGGAGCCCGTCACTCCGTGATGGTGGGCGGCTCGGACAGGAACGGGCGCAGTTCGAGCCATTCGTGGATCGGCCTTCCGCCCGCGCCCGGGGCGGCGGACAGTTCGCCGGCGAGTTCGACCGCCCGCTCGTAGCTGTCGACGTCGATCACCATCCAGCCGGCGATGAGGTCCTTCGTCTCGGCGAACGGGCCGTCGGTGACCGGCGGCCGCCCTTCCCCGTCGTACCGGACGAACGTGCCCTCCGGGGAGAGCGCCTGGCCGTCGACGTACTCGCCGGTCTTCTCCAGCCGGTCCGCGAAGTCCCGCATGTACTGCACGTGGGCCGCGATCTCCTCCGGCGTCCACCGGTCCATGGGGACGTCGTTGACGGCGGCGGGAGCGCCTCGGTAGTGCTTCAGCAGCAGGTACTTGGCCATGGTGGTTCGTCTCCTCGGTGCCGGTGCGACCCATTGTGGTCGCTTCCGCCCCGGGGACGGAGCCGGCCACGGGTTCTCGACATCGCCGTCCGGATGAATCCTCCCCGACCTCCGCGGCGGGGCGGTGACACGGGCGTGCCGTCGGCCGTGCGTCCCGCGCCCGGCCCGCTTCTGTGACCACGATCACTCCGTGGATGGGCGAACCGTGTCGACCGGACGCCCGGTGCCGGGCGTATGCGTGGTGAAGCGAAAGATCCGGGAGTGAGTGGTGACCGTTGAGGAGTTCGAGGCGTTCTACGAGCAGGCGGTCGCACGACTCACAGGGCAGCTGTACGTGATGCTGGGCGATCTGCACGAGGCTCAGGACGTCGTGCAGGAGGCCTTCGTCAAGGGATGGAGCCGGCGTCGGCAACTCGACCGCGACGGGCAGCCCGAGGCGTGGATCCGTACGGTCGCCTGGCGCCTGGCGGTGAGCCGGTGGCGCTTCCGCAGGCGCGCCTCGGACGCCTGGGACCGGGCCGGCGCGCCACCGCCCGTCGAGGGGCCCGGCCCCGAGTACGTGGTGCTCATCGACGCGCTGCGCGACCTGCCCGCCCAGCAGCGCCGCTCGGTGACGCTGCACTATCTGTGCGACCTGAGCGTCGAGCAGATCGCCGGCGAGACCGGGCAGTCCGCCAGCACCGTCAAGACGCACCTGGTCCGCGGCCGGGTCGCGCTCGCCGATCGTCTACGGCCCCGGAACGTTGAGGAGGACCCCGGTGCTTGACCCCCAGGACGCCCAGGATCCCCAGGACCCGCTGCGCGCGATGTTCCGGCAGGCCGCCGCCGCCGGTCAGGCACGCGCGCGTGCCGTACCGGTCGCGCGGATCGCCGAACGGGCCAGGCGGGCGCACCGGCGCCGGGTCGCCCTGGTCGCGGGGGCCGCGTGCGTGCTCCTCGCGGGCGGCGGGGTGACCGCGGGGGCGCTCCTGTCGGACGCGCCGACGCCCGTCGTACCCGCCGTGAGCCCCTCGGTCGACCTGCCGTCGCCCGGGGAGACCACCGCCCCGCCGTCGAGCACGACGACGGAACCGGGCCCGCCTCCGCCCGGGAGCACCACGACGGAACCGCCCCCGCCCGGGAGCACCACGGGCGGTCGGTCGTCGGCGACGACGACGCAGCCGCCGGGACGGGTGACGACGTCACCGCCCTGAGCACCGGCCCGACCGCCGCTCCGAGTACTGCCGGAGCACTGATCCGAGTGCCGCTCTGAGCGGTGCCCCACCCAGCCATGCACAGCAGGTTAGAGACGGTTCTCAGTCGATGGGAGCGAAAGAGGCGAACCCACAGGCAGGGATAGTCGGCAAGGGGGCGGCCACGTGATGGTCTCACTGTGCCGCAGCGGCGCATACGGCGTTCGTCCGCGGGGGCTGAATATCGGAGGCCCGGTCCGTCGCTTGGGATGAGGTGCAGCGATGCTCCCCGGACCCGGGGCCCGGGGAGCTGACGGCAAGGTCGGCCGCCTGGCGTAGGGCTAGAGCGCGATCCCTTCGGTGGAGGTGGTGACCTCCTTGAGGACGTCGGGGAGGGGTTGGGTGCCGAGGCCCGGGCCGGTCGGGACGTCGGGGTGGCCGTCGGCGAGGACGAAGGGGTCGGTGATGTCCGTGGCGAAGTAGCGGTGGGAGCCGGAGGTGTCGCCAGGGAGGGTGAAGCCCGGTAGGGCGGCGAAAGCGACGTTGGCGGCGTGGCCGATGCCGGCCTCCAGCATGCCGCCGCACCAGACGGGGACGCCGTGGGCGAGGTCGTGGAGGCGGCGGGCTTCGAGATGGCCGCCGACTCGGGCCGGCTTGATGTTGATGATCGAGCAGGCGCCGGGCCGGCCCTCACGAGGCCCCTTCCGGCCCCACTCACGGACCGCCTTCACCAGCTTCGCGAACCGATCCATCCGCAAGCCCGTAAACGTCTCCACCCACGCGGCTCAGCCCGCAACGCCTCACACGTACAGGCAGAATGCGCAGAATCGAGTTTTCTGTAACACCCTTCAGACGTGGGTTCGCGGCACGTGTTCGTTCCAGGTGCGGGAGAACACGCGGCGTCCTCCTTCGTACCCGTCAAGGGTCGCGTTGACGTGGAAGGTGTCAGGGTCGGATGTGAGGACCGTGCGTGTGTCGACCCGTACGTCCCAGTCCGGCCGGGCGAAGGTCATGGTCCAGGCCGACTCTCCGCGCACCGAGTCGAAGTCCTCGGCGATCCAGCTGTACTGCTCGCGGGCCCTCAGTCCCACCTCGATGCCTGTCTCCTCGTAGCGCTGGATCCCCTGGTCCTTCACGATGTCGAGCAGCGACCGGTAGTTCACCAGGTCGCGCGAGACTGTCCACGCCTGCTCCGGTTCGCTCAGCCTTGTGACCGCGGGCGGAGCACAGCCCTCCGGTTCGCCGAAGGGACGCAGCTCGGCGTCGGTCGGGACGTCGGTGTCGCGGACGGGCAGGGTGAGGGAGCTGCCGCTCTCGTGCACGGTGAGCAGCACGGGTTCAGGGGCGGGCCAGACGAGTGGCCAGTACGACGTGGACAGTGACAGCCGGATGCGATGGCCGGGCGGGAAGGCCTGGGCGACTGCGTGGAGTGGCACCCTGACCGTGTAGCGCCGTCCGGGGGTCAGTTCGCCGGGGGCGGTCTCGCTGTCGTGGTGCGCCAGGTTGAGCACACCGTAGGTCACCCGGGTCGAGCGGCCGTCCGGGGCGACGTCGGAGAGCCGGACGTTCAGCTGGGCCAGGGGTGCGTCGGCCGACAGTTCCACGACGGCGGCGGGCGCGCCGAGGATCTCGATGCGCTCGGTCAGGGGCTCGGTCTGGAAGACGAGTGAGCCGCCGTCCTCCTCGCGCTGATCGTAGGGCAGGTCCGGCGGGGCGTTGTAGGACGCCCACTTGCCGGCGAACTGACCGACGGACAGGGGTGACTGGATCGTGTGAACGCGGTCCGCGGACGGCGGTGCTGCGTCCGGACCTGTCGCCCCGCGCTCCCCGGGCATGCACAGGGTGCGGTCTTGCACGACGAGGACGGTCTCGGTCACGTTCGGGGAGGGCCAGGAAGGCTCGCCGACCCAGCGGCCGGGCCGTTCCTCGTACGAGGTGGAGGGCGGCACGCTCTCCTGCATCCAGGTCCGCAGCATGGGTCCGTCCATGACCCCGTTGTCCACGCCCTTCAGCCAGTGGTCCCACCACCGCACCACCTCTTGGAGGTATCCGATGGCTGGTCCGGGTTCGCCGAGGTGCGGGAGCTTGTGCGACCAGGGGCCGATCAGGCCCTTGCGAGGGACATCGACGTGGGCCAGGAGGCGGGTCACGGCGTTGGAGTAGCCGTCGGCCCAGCCGCTGGACGCCAGCACGGGACACTGGAGGGCGCTGTAGTCCTCGCTCAGGCTGGCGTGGCGCCAGTAGTCGTCGCGCTGCGGGTGGCGGAGCCATTCCAGTACCCAGGGGCGTGCCGCTTCGAGGCGTTCGTCCCACATCTCGCGCCAGCGGCTCCCGACCACGGCCGGGTCGGGCGGGCAGGTGGCGTAGGCGAACATGGTGCCGGCCTCGGCCAGGTTGTCGGAGAGCATGGCTCCGCCCAGGTAGTGCATGTCGTCCGCGTACCGGTCGTCGGTGAACGAGGAGACGCAGATCGCGCGCAGGCTCGGTGGCCGGCGGGCGGCGACCTGGAGGGCGGCGAACGCGCCCCAGGAGATTCCCATCATTCCCGTGTTGCCGTCGCACCAGGGCTGTTCGGCCAGCCAGGCCAGTACCGCCTCCGCGTCGGCCTGCTCCTGCTCGAGGTACTCGTCGAGGAGGACTCCGTCGGATTCCCCGGTGCCGCGGATGTCGACCCGGACGCAGGCGTAGCCGTGCCCGGCGACGTAGGGGTGGTGGATGGCGTCCCGGACGGACGTGAGGTCGCCCTTGCGGTACGGGATGTACTCCAGGACCGCGGGGACGGGGTCGCCGTCGGATGAGGTGGGTCGCCAGATCCGTGCCGAGAGCCGAGCTCCGTCGGCCATCGGGATCGTGACGTGCTTTTCCTCTTGTATCGCGTGCGGCAGTTGGTCCACATGGCGCATGTGGCGTCGGCCTCCTGTGTGCTCGGTGCGTCTGGCGTCGGGTGGACGGCCCACTGGGCCGTACGGTCAGTCGAAGGTGAGGCCGAGGGCCGCTACGGCACGGTCGAACTTGCGGCGTAGGTCCGCCTCGTCGTCGCCGCCGGTGAAGATGTGGGCGACTTCGTAGCTGTAGCTGTCCTGCTGCGAGACGGTGGAGAGCTTCTGTCCCTCCTCCGGGACGATGTCGATCCGGATACCGGGGATCTCCCGCTCGATGGCGGCGATCTGCTCCGGGGTGGGTATCCCGTGCACGGTTCCGTCGGCGAACCAGCGGTAGTACCACTTGGCCGCCATGGCGTACTCGCCCCGCCTGCCGGGGAGCGCGGGATCACGGCCGAGGGCCAGGCTGATCATCCGGCTGTGATTGGGAACGCCGTCGACGTACTGGAAGAGCTCCGCGTGCGACTGCGAGTGCCGCGGGTTGATCTCCAGCAGGCTGACCTCGCCGGTGTGGGGGTCGTAGAAGTACTCGATGCTGAAGGTCGCCGAGTCGAATCCGATCTGCGCCATGGTCCGCTCGCTGACCTCGTGCAGTGTGCGGATCACGTCCGGTGGCAGGGTGCTGGGGTACTGGTGCCGCAGGAAGCACGGCGAGTCAGGGTAGTTGATCGAGTCGAGCACGCCGTAGACCGTGGGCCGGCCCTGGTACACGTATCCCTCGACAGCCACTTGAATGCCGGTCATCGCCTCCTCGGCCAGACAGACCTCGCCGCCGACGCCGCGCATCTCCTCCGGCAGATCCAGCAGATCGAGGACGGTCCCGAAGGGCCGTCCGACGCGGCCGATGCCCGCACGTATCTCCTCCACAGCAGTCCGGAACTCGGCCTCGTCCTTGACGCCGAAGGCGAGCTCCGACGAGTAGGCCAGGGCGGGCTTGAGCCACATGGGGAAGGACACGCCGTCGGGCGGCAGCGGAGTGTCGGTGTCCAGGTCGACACGGCCGAACCGCGGGTGGGCGTCGATCGCCTTGCGCTGCTCGAGGCGGCTCCAGTACTTGTGCTCGCACTTGACCACGGACTCCAGGCTCGTGGTCCGGGTGCCGTACTCCTCACCCAGCATCGGGACGAGCGTGCTGACGGGAAAGTCCCAGTAGCCGACGATCGCGTCGATGCTTCCGTCGTGGGCGTCCAGGACCGCCCGGGCCCGTTGAAGGAGATCGTTCACGGACACCTCCCCCTCCTGGAGCTCCTCGATGGTGAGGAGGCGGTGGAACCGGTAGGAGTCCGCATCCGGAACGGCTTCCAAAGTCGGCAGATTGGCATCGTCGAGACCGACGACGAAAATGTTCTTGAGCTGGCCCTCAGGCACGTCGATGTCCTTCCGGAGCGGTCCGTTCCTGTACTCCGAGCCGCCTGCCCCTGGCTGTGGGCATCATGCGAGAACGTGGCCTTCACCTCGTCAGGCGCACAGCAGCGGCGTTACCGAGCTACCGCCGGGTCGCGGGCGAACAAGGGGCCGGGCCCGGAGCCGGCACAGGCAGCCACATCCTGCAGCACTACAGGTGGGCCAGTGCGAACGCGGACAGGAACCCGGTCACGGTAACCAGCCCTGTCAGTAGGTGCACTCTGCTGTACGCCTCGGGGATCATCGTGTCGGCGATCATGGCGAGGATCGCCCCGCCCGCCACGGCCGTGATCAGCGCCATCACCGTCCCGGACGCCCCGCCGAGCAACGCGTACCCGGCCAGCGCCGCCCCTCCGCTGATCAGCGCGATACAGCCCCACAGCGTGAAGACGTAGCGTCGGCTGCGCCCGGCGCTACGCATGCCGGCGGCACTGGCCAGGCCCTCGGGCAGGTTGCTGATGAACACCGCTGCCACCGTGGCAGTGCCCACGTGGCCGCCTCCCAGGAGGCTGGTGCCGATCACCACGGACTCGGGCACCCCGTCGAGCAGCGCGCCCAGCGCGATGGCGTTACCGGAACCGGGAGCCTCGGCCTCCGACACCTGCTGCCCAGACCGCTTGCGGTGCCGAGCACCACGACGCGCCAGCAGCGCATTCGCCCCCGAGTAGACCGCAGCCCCGCCGACCGCACCCCAGACGACAGGGACGATGCCGGCGCGCTCGTACGCCTCGGCGATCAGCTCGAAGGACACAGCGGATATCAGCACGCCGCTGCCGAACGCCATGACGAGCGCGATCCAGCGGGGAGGAACCTGCACGAGCAAGCCGATAGCCGCGCCTACCAGCAGCGCCACGCCCGCAAACAGGCCCCAGCCACCCGCAACCAGCGCTTCCACTACAACACCCCTTCTCCGTCGCCATCAAATGCAGCGCATGTACCCGCCAAAGCCGGACGCGACAGAGGGTGGCCGACCCACACCAGCGACCCGGAACCCGGCCGCGGACAGTGCGCGGCTTCCGGCCGATGGGGTGGCTTTGTTCACGGGTAGCGGTTCTGGCTCAGCTTCTGTGGTGGGTCAGCACCTGTGCGCGGGGCTGTTGCGGTGATGTGAGAGGTTGCCGACCATGGAGAATTTCGATGCCGAGTGGGCGGCAGCGCCCGAGGCGGTCAGGCGCTGTCTGGCGATGGCGTACGAGGCGCTGGCAGCCGGTGGACTGGCCGTCGGCGCGGTGCTGACGGACTCGAACGGGGTGGTGCTGGCCGAGGGACGCAATCGTGCGTACGACGACGGTCCCGGAGCCGGTCCGCTGCGTGGAACACCGCTCGCCCACGCAGAGATGAACGCGCTGGGAGCGGCGCGAACCGCGTGGGATCTCGGAGTTCTGACCCTGTGGAGCACGCAGGAGCCCTGCTCGATGTGCACGGCGGCGGCGTCCTTCACCAAAGTGGGTTCGGTCAGATTCCTGGCCCCCGACCCCTGGGCGCTCACCAGCGGGATGGCCGGCGTCTCCGGTGCGACGGGACCGGATCGGCAGATCTGGCTGGTGGCGGCCAGCGTCATGTTCCTGCGGAGCGTCTCGAACGCGTCGCCAGGGCCGGAGGAATCCGAGATCCTGGTCAGGTGCCGTGAACTGGAGCCGGAAGCGGCCGGCGTACACGACTCCCTGCCTCCTGGTCTGCCGATCGCCGCGGGCGTTGAAGGGTGGCTGGAAGAGCTATGGCCCCTCATCAGCGATGCCGCGACGTCCCGGCAACTTCGTGCAGCCACCTGACGCCCCCTGCCATCGGCAGTACGGGTGCGGGGGGCGATCCAGGGGGTGCTGGCCCGGCCCCCGCACGGCTTTCTTTCATGAGAACGGCAGCGGTTCACCGCTCTGCGAGGCACGGCGAACGGTGACTGTCCGATTCTCCGTAGGGTGAGAGCTTCCTGGCAGGTATCAGTCGGAGACGGTGTGCCAGGCGGTTTCGGCGTCCTGCGCGGTGGGGTGGATGGCGAAGACCTGGTCGAGGCCGACGATGCGGAGGATCCGTTCGAGGTGGCTGGGGACCGCGGCCAGGACGACGGTGGCGTTCGCGGCCAGGGCATGGTTACGGGCGGTGATCAGGACGGTGATGCCGGTGGAGTCGCAGAAGACGAGGCCGCCGAGGTCGAGAACGAGCTGCTGGCCCGCACGCGGGGCCAGGCCGGGCAGCACCGCGCGGACTTCCGGCGCAGTGTGGTGGTCCAGTTCTCCGGTGAGTTCGAGGACCGGCCCGGCGGGGGTGGTGCGGGTGTGAAGGGTCAGGTGCTTGGTCACTGCAGCTCTTCACTGGGGGGTCGGGGTGCGTGGACGGCCAGGACGGCGGTGTCGTCGTCCACGCCGGCGCCGAAGGCGTCGAGCAGGTCGCGGACCGCGCCGACGGCGTCCGAGGCGGTGGTGGGGGCGAGCTCGCGGCCGAAGTCGAGGAGGGCGTCGTCGCCATAGCGTTCCTCGCCGCCGGTCACGGCGTGAGTGTGGGCTTCGGTGAGGCCGTCGGTGTGCAGGAGCAGGGTGTCGCCGGGGGCAAGGTGGATGGCGG
>NZ_RDBH01000010.1:0-2666 GCF_008042145.1 Streptomyces sp. adm13(2018) | reverse complement strand
GTGGCGCCGTCGGTGTAGAGCAGGAGCAGGTCGCCGGGGGAGAGGTGGAAGGGCACGTCGGTCAGGTGGACGGTGTCCATGATCCCCAGCAGGGTGCCCATGGCGCCCAGCGGTTCGACGGTTCCGCCCGCGCGGCGGATCAGGGCCGGGGCGTGCCCGGCCAGGGCGATGGTGCCGGACAGGCCGCCGGGGGTGCGGTGGAAGGCGGTGTAGACGGCGGAGCCGTCGGAGCGCATCAGCAGGGCCGGGGGGTGGCCGCCGCTGGCCAGGATGATGTGGAAGCCGCCCCGGATACGGTCGGGGGTGAGCAGCCCGAAGACGACGGTGCAGAAGCGGGGGTCACTGCCGTTGTACTCGTGGTTCAGGRCGGTGTTGAGGTTGGCGAGGACGGCGGCCGGGTCGGGGTCGTAGACGGCGGCGGCGCGCAGCGTGTAGCGGGCGAGCGAGGTGACGGCCGCGGCGGCGGCGCCCTTGCCGCACACGTCGCCCAGGAACAGCCCCCAGGTGCCGGCGGCCAGAGGGAAGAGGTCGTAGAAGTCGCCGCCGACCTCGTCGACGGAGGCGATGTGGTAGTACGCGGCGACGTCCAGACCGGGCACGCTCGCCAGGGCAGGCGGCAGCAGGGTCTTCTGCAAGGTGGCGGCCAGGACCTGGAGGCGGTCGCGTTCGAGGTCGGCTTCCCGGCGGGCGCGCAGCAGCTCGGTCTCGTAGGCGCGGCGGTCGCGGGCGTCGAAGATGGTGGTGCGGATCAGCAGGGGATGCCCGCGCCCTTGCCGCACACGTCGCCCAGGAACAGCCCCCAGGTGCCGGCGGCCAGAGGGAAGAGGTCGTAGAAGTCGCCGCCGACCTCGTCGACGGAGGCGATGTGGTAGTACGCGGCGACGTCCAGACCGGGCACGCTCGCCAGGGCAGGCGGCAGCAGGGTCTTCTGCAAGGTGGCGGCCAGGACCTGGAGGCGGTCGCGTTCGAGGTCGGCTTCCCGGCGGGCGCGCAGCAGCTCGGTCTCGTAGGCGCGGCGGTCGCGGGCGTCGAAGATGGTGGTGCGGATCAGCAGGGGATGCCCGTCGCTGCCCGTTTTCACGGTGGAGGTGACCAGGACCGGCAGCCGGGTGCCGTCGGCGGCCCTGAGTTCCAGGGCGATGCCGCTGATCTCGCCCTGCATCCGCAGCAGCGGACCGAAGTGGGTCTCGTGGTAGAGCCGCCCGCCGACGGTGAGCAGGTCGGAGAAGTGCTTACGGCCCACGAGGTCGTCACGCTGGTATCCGAGCCAGTCCAGCAGGGTGGTGTTGACCTTCGCGATCCGGCCGTCCAACTGGGTGGAGAGGTAGCCGCAGGGCGCGTGCTCGTACAGATCCTCGGCACTGTCCTCCAGCAGCGCGGAGAACTGCGCCTGCTCATCCACCGGCCCACCGCCCTCCCGGCCCTCCTGCTCTTCGCCGTTGGTCTTGCACATCACCGGGCGGCTCCCGCGAACGCGGTGATGGCTTCGGCGGTCTCCTCGGGCGCGGCGAGCTGCGGGCAGTGTCCGGTGGCGTTCAGGGTGACGAGCCGGCTGTCCGGAATCTGCGCGTGGACGAAGGCGCCCACCTCGGGCGGGGCGATCGCGTCGCTGGAGCACTGGGCGACCAGCGTGGGCACCCGCACAGCCGCGAGGTCGGCGCGGTTGTCGGACAGGAACGTCACCCGGGCGAACAGTCTGGCGATCTTCGGGTCGGTGCGGCAGAAACTGCTGGTGAGTTCCTCCCCGAGCTCCGGCCGCTCGGGGTTACCCATGATCACCGGCGCCATCGCACCGGACCAGCCCAGATAGTTCGCATCGAGCGATTCCAGCAGCTCGTCGATG
This sequence comes from Streptomyces sp. adm13(2018), assembly GCF_008042145.1. Classification (GTDB taxonomy): domain Bacteria; phylum Actinomycetota; class Actinomycetes; order Streptomycetales; family Streptomycetaceae; genus Streptomyces. The sequence continues at coordinate 823 of NZ_RDBH01000010.1, read as the reverse complement.
TCCGCGGCGCTGAACCCGCCGCGGTAGCCGGTTGCGGGATCGTCGATGAAGCAGGGCGAGGGGGCCAGCAGGACCAGGCCCGCGAACGCCTCGGGCTCCCTGACGGCGGCCAGCACGCCCATCATGGCGGACACCGAGTGCCCGACGAACGTCACCGGGCCCAGGGCCAGCTCCCGGCACAGCTCGAGGACGTCGTCGACGTACCCGTCCAGCGTGGAGTACCGCTCGGGGCTCCATGTGGAGAGGTCCGAGTTCCCCGCGCCGACGTGGTCGAAGAGGACAACGGTGAAGTCACGCTCCAGCGCCGGCACCACCAGACGCCACATGTTCTGATCGCACCCGAACCCGTGCGCCAGTACCACCACCGGTGCACCGGCCCGTCCGGTCACCCTCACATGGTTCCTGCTCCGCACATCCATACCCGCCATCGTCGCAGACGCCCCGGGGGCGATCACGCCGCCAACGGCGGGCCTGACACCGAGATGGAGAGCCTTCGACTCTCACGGGAACTCCGGACTGTTCCTCACGGGTGCGGGAGCAGGGTTCGCGCGGTGCAGACCGGAGCCGCGATCACCCTGATGAACAGGGCTCGGATTCGCCGGTCCGAGCGAGCGCACCGGCCGTTCGGCGTTCCCTGCTGCCTCACCCTGGAGCGGGCCCTGAACCCCTGACTTTCGTCTCTCCGTAGTGGGCCGGTGCGCTCGCTCGGACCGGCGAATCCGAGCCCTGTTCATCAGGGTGATCGCGGCTCCGGTCTGCACCGCGCGAACCCTGCTCCCGCACCCGTGAGGAACAGTCCGGAGTTCCCGTGAGAGTCGAAGGC
>NZ_RDBH01000001.1:19844-22867 GCF_008042145.1 Streptomyces sp. adm13(2018) | reverse complement strand
CCCGGCGCGACACGCCCCCTCCCGTAGTCCGCGCGATACCGTCGACGCATGTCTGAAGTCCGCCTGACCACGCCCTCCTTCCTCGTCCTCGGGATCATCGACACCCTGGGCGAGGCCAGCCCGTACGACGTCAAGGTGGAGGCCGCGCGGACCGTGGCGCCGTTCTGGTCCATGCCGCACGCGCAGGTCTACGCCCAGTGCGACCGGCTCCTGGAGGCCGGGCTCCTCTCGGAGGCCAGGCAGCCCGGAGGGCGGAACCGCCGTCTGATGAGGCTCACCGACGAGGGCGCGGCGGCGCTCCGGGGCTGGCTGGCCGACCCCGCGTTCGTCCCGGTCGAGGCACGCGAACGCGGCATCCTCAAGCTGTGGTTCGGGGCCAGCCCGGCCGTCCACGCCCCGGTCCAGGTCGAGGAGCACCGGCGGACCCTGGGCGAGTACGAGACCCTCGCCGACGACGTGGGCGAGCTGCTGACGCGCGGGCAGCGCGAGGCCCTGGAGTTCGGCATCCGGTACGAGCGGATGATGGTCGACTTCTGGGGCTGGGTCGAGAGCCGCGAGGCCTGACTCCGAGCCCGTAGCGCCCAGTTGTCACCGCCCAGGCGTCACCGACCGCTTGTTACCGACGGGTTGACCCCGGCGGCGCCTCGCCCTACCTTCCTCCATAGTCCAGAAAGGACTATCGCGGCCGACCGGCACGCGAGGCTGCGGGAGGGGGAAGCGCCGTGGGACGTCCGAGGAGCGACACGGGGACCAGGTGGGGGCGGGTGTCCGCGATCGCCGTGACGGCGGTCAGCCTCGTGTACGCGCCGATCGCCATGACCGAACTCTGGCCGTACGCCACACCCGGGGCGCCCGCCCTCGGCGAGTGGCTCCTCGGCCGGACGGTCTCCGCGGAGTTCGTGGCCGAAGCCGTCCGCGACCGGATGGGGCCGTACAGCCGCAGCCTGGTCCCGCTGATCGTCCACTCGGTTTTGGGCGGCCTGCTGATGCTGCTCGGCCCGGTCCAGCTGCTCTCGGCGGTGCGCCGCCGGATCCGCCTGCACCGCGTCCTCGGCACCGTCTTCGCCGTCACCGTGTACGTGTCGATGGCCGGCGCCGCGCTCTACCTCCTGCGCACCCCGCCGACGGAGGCCTTCAGTGGCGCCTCGTTCTGGATCGTCCTCGCGACGATCCTGGTCGGCACCGTCGGCAGCGTGACCTTCGGGATCCTCGCCGCCCTGCGCGGCTTCCCGGACCTGCACCAGCGCTGGCTGCTGCTCTGCTACGGCTTCCTGATGACCGCTCCGCTGCTCCGCCTGGAGTGGGGCGCGCTGCCCGCCCTCTACCCGGGACTGCCCCTCCAGGACATCAACCGCGTCGCGATCATGCACCTCGGCGCCCTCGTCGCCTTCGGCGCGCTCCTGGCGTCCCGTGCCCTGGACCGACGCACCGACCTCCCCGGTCCGACCGGCACCTGGGCCCCCGGCCCGGTCCTCGCCGCCGCCCACCTCCTCGGCGCCGCCGGCCTGGGACGGCTCACCCACGCCCTGCTCGACCAGGGGACACAGGGGAGGCGGATGCTCGTGGCCTACCTCGTCCCGTACGTCCTGATCTACGCCGTCGTCGCGGTCCGGGCGGGACGGGCCCGCGCCCGGGGAGCGGCCTGGGCGCGCGAGGAATGGCGGCTGCATCTGGCGGCCCAGTGCCTGGCGCCCGCCTTCTCGGCGCTGACCGTCCCGGTCCTGGAGCGGACAATGGGCCTCGACCGGCTCACCGCCCTGATCGCGGGAGTCGGCATCGGCGCGGGGATGCTCTCCTACGCGGCCGTCACGGTGGTGAGCCTGCGGGTGCTGCACGGGCGGGAGGTCCTGAGGCGGCGGGCCGGGTCCGTGGACCTTCCGACCGGCGGGACGACCGGCGGGACGGCAGTGGGCCGGGGCGACGGGGGCGGGGGCGCCGTCGGCGCGCCCACCGACGCCGGAACTCCCGCGGTTGTCCGTGCCGCCGGGAAGGGGAGCGCCGCATGACCGCCCGTAAGGAACTGTCTCCCGGCATCGTCGTCCTGAGCGCCGTCGTCGGCGGCGTCAGCCTCACCACCGGCGCCCTGCTCGCCGTGACCAGCCTGTTCGGATACGCGGCGGGTGCCTGGGTCTCCCCGGAGTCGCTGAGCCCCGGCCTCATCGGCGCGGCGATGGCCGGGGTGGCGCCCGCGCTCCTCACCCTCGGGCGGGCCCGCGCCTGGGAGGAGGTGCGGAGCCTGGTGCTGCCGCTGGTGATCGTGCTGGTCGGCCTGTTCGCCGTCAGTCTTCTGAACGGCCGCTCCCTCCGGGCGATCGAGGGCGGACCGCTGTTCCTCGCCCTGTTCAGCCTCGGCTGGGTCGCCGTGCTCGGACTGCTCGCCCTCGGGGCGGTGGGCTGCCTCGCCGCGCAGTACCGGCGGCCGTCGGCTTCCCCGGCGGGACCGCCGGACGGGCCCGCGGGCGCGGCGACCCGGCCGCCCGGCGTACCGCTGCCCGGCTGGTCGAAGCCGCCGCTCGCCGTCGTCGGCTCGGGATGGCTCGGCATCGGCGCGGGAGAGCAGCCAGTGACCCGCGACCCCGGTCGTGAGGAGTCCGGTGACGAGGGCGACGAGCGAGACGCCCGGGCCCGAGGTCCAGTCGACCGAGCGGAAGTGGACCGCGAGGACGACCGCCGCGGCGAGCGCGATCAGCGGCACGGCCCGCAGCGCGGGACGGACGCGGGTCAGATCGTCCTCGGCGAGCGCGGCGAGGACGCCGACGCCCAGGGCGAGCGCCCACACGCCGAGGCCCTGCGCGTCCGCCCGGTTCACGGTCCACGGCACGAGGGCGCCCCAGAAGCCGGGGAAGGCCAGCAGGCCCGCGCCGATGCCGAGCCATCCCGAGCCGACGACGGCGAGCGGCGGCTTCGACCAGCCGGGCAGCGGTACGCCGGGCGGCCGGGTCGCCGCGCCCGCGGGCCCGTCCGGCGGTCCCGCCGGGGAAGCCGACGGCCGCCGGTACTGCGCGGCGAGGCAGCCCACCGCC
>NZ_RDBH01000001.1:0-19744 GCF_008042145.1 Streptomyces sp. adm13(2018) | reverse complement strand
GACCGGTCGCGGGACGGTCGGGACCGGTCGCCGCCTGGTCCGAAATCCCCTGGCAGCAGGGGCCGGTGGGCGGGAACATGGTCGGATGAGCCCGTACGCCGAGACCGCCCCGCCCACCGCGGACACCCCGAACCTCCCGCCCGTGGACGCCCTGATCGTGGTGGACGTCCAGTCGGCCTTCGTCACCGGTGACGGGGCGGTGCCCGCCGCCGCGCGGCTCGTCGACCGTACGGCCGACCTCCTCGCGCGGGCCCGCAGGGACGGGGCGCTGGTCGTCCACCTCCAGAACGACGGGGAGCCCGGCGCGGAGGACGAACCCCACACGCCGGGCTGGGAGCTGCACCACCCCGTGGAACCCGGGCCGCGCGAGCTCGTCATCCGCAAGCCGTACGACGACGGCTTCGAGGAGACCGCACTGGGCACGGTCCTGGCCGGCGCCGGAGTGCGGGCGATCGCCGTCTGCGGCGTGATGTCCGAGATGTGCGTGTACGCCACGGCGCGTACGGCTCTGGCGCAGGACTACCGGGTCGTCGTCCCGTACGACGCCCACGCCACCCAGGACGTGCCGGCGGCGCCCGGCATCAGCGACGTCATCCCGGCGGCGACGGTCTCCCGCGTCGCCGCCTACGCCCTGGGCAGCGACGCGGAGGTGACCGTACGGGCCTGCGACGTCACGTTCGCGGCGCCCGCCTCCGCCCCGGCCCCACGCCGGCCGTACGCCTACCGGTGAGGAACGCCCTGCCCCTGTTCCCGCGCCCGCCTCAGCCGACGGCGGCGGCCGGGGCGGCGGCCGGGGCGGAGGCGGGCGCCACGAACGTGACGTCGCAGGCCCGTACGGTCACCCCCCTGTTCCCGCGCCCGCCCCGGCCGCCGCCGTCGGCTGAGGCGGGCGCGGGAACAGGGGCAGGGCGTTCCTCACCGGTAGGCGTACGGCCGGCGTGGGGCCGGGGCGTGGTCAGCCCCGGAAGCCCTCGGGCCGCTCGGGCGAGGCCGCCGCCAGTGCCTTCACCACGCCGTCCACGCCCTCCCGGAGGCCGTAGACGGGGGTGTCCGGCTGCTGGCGCCAGGAGTCGTCGATGCCGCCCGCGTCGACCGAGTCGAAGCCCAGCTCGTCGACGAGGAGCCGCACCTTCTCCTTCGCCGCCGCGTCGTCGCCCGCCACCGGCAGGGCGAGGCGCTCCGGGTCTCCCGCCGGGCGCGGCCGGTCCAGGATGTCCTGGGCGTAGGTGCCGTTGAACGCCTTGACGACCGGGTGGCCGATCCGCTGCTCGGTCCAGCGGCTCTCCGTCAGCCCCTCGTCCTCGATCGCGTCGATCCGGCCGTCCCGCTCGCGCGGGTAGTAGTTGCCGGTGTCGATGACGGTGAATCCCTCCGCCGCGCCGTCGAGGAACCCGGCCGGAAGGTCGGGGACGTTCTTCAGCGGGACCGTCACGACGACGATCTCGGCGCCCCGCGCGGCCTCCGACGCGGTGACGGCGCGGGCGCCGGTCTCCTCGACGAGGGCGGCGAGGGTCTCCGGACCGCGCGAGTTGGCCACGGACACGTCGTGGCCCAGGGTCGTGAGGCGTCGGGTCAGATTGCCGCCGATGTTGCCGGCGCCGATGATGCCGATCTTCATGGTGCTTCCTTCTGTCCGTTCGGGTCTTCCGTCCCGGCTGCCTGCTCCGGTGGTCCTCTGGTGCAGCCGCCGCCACCCGCCGTCTGTTCCCGGCGGAGCGGACCCCTTTCCCGCGCCGCGCGCCGGACCGTCTCAGAACGTGACATAGGTAAATTGCACATTTCTGCAATTGGATACATCCTGGTCGGGCCGCGCCCGTGGACACCCGCCGGGACGCAGCGACCGCCCGCGCACCCCGCGCCCCCGGAGGACACCGTGCCGGTTCCGCTGCACCAGGCCAAGGCCGGGTTCTTCCGCATGCTGGGCCATCCTGTACGCGTCCGGGTCCTCGAACTGCTCCAGGGCGGGCCCCTGCCCGTCCGGGACCTGCTCACCCGGATCGAGGTCGAGCCGGCCGCGCTCTCGCAGCAGCTCGCCGTGCTCCGCCGCTCCGGCATCGTCACCGCCACCCGCGAGGGCTCCACCGTCGTGTACACCCTCGCCCCGGCCGACGTGGCCCCGCTCATGCGGGCCGCCCGGCGGATCCTCGCCGAGATCGCCTCCGCCCCGCCGCCCCCGCGGCCCACCCGTGCTCCCGCAGCGACCGCCGTACGAGAAGGATGACGAGGCACATGACCATCGAATGGCGTTACACCGTCCAGCAGGATCTGGGCGTGCTGTCCCTGGCCGGCTTCCTGGGAGCCGACGCCGTGAGCCGGTTCAGCGGGGCGGTGGGCTGGGCGGTCGCGCGCGGCACGGGGCCGGTCGTCCTCGACCTGACCCGGCTGCGGGGCTGGTCGGCCGGCGGCCAGGTCGCCGTCGCGGACGCCGCGCTCCGGCTGCGGGCCGCGGGCCGCGCCCTCGAACTGGCCGCGATACCCGCCGACGGCTCCCTGGTCCCGGGGGGCGAAGGACCCCCCGTCCTGATCCACCGCGACCTGGCCGCGGCGCTCGCCGCGCACCGCGACGCGGGCGCGGAGCAGCGGGCGTGGCGCAGCGACGCCTGGCCGACCACCTGACCCGACGTCAGGGCACCACCGCTCACGTACCGTCCGATTCCGGTCAGGAGCGCACCCGGGTGCCGGGCCGACCTGGCAGGTTCCGGCCATGATCCGATCCCGCGCCGTCCGTGGTGGGTTTCCGCCGCGGCAAGGGCGAGGATGGGGGCATGCTGCAGGGTGCCGGGCCGACGTGCGGGGTGGGTGCGATGAGCGTGCCGCTCTACCGATCGAAGGCCGAGTTCTTCAAGACCCTCGGACACCCCGTCCGTATCCGCGTCCTGGAGCTGCTGAGCGAACGCGAGCACGGCGTCTCGGAGATGCTCCGCGACACCGGCGTCGAACCGGCCTACCTGTCCCAGCAGTTGGCCGTCCTCCGACGGGCCGACCTGGTCGTCGCCCGGCGCGAGGGCACCGCGGTGTACTACGCGCTGACGAGCCCTCAGGTCGCCGAACTCCTGCGCACCGCCCGGCTGATCCTCACCGGCGTCCTGGCCGGCCGCGCCGAACCCCCGGACGACCACCGGGCCCCGGCACCCCGCGAGGAGAGCCCCTGAGGGGTCCCGCCCACCGCGTGCCCTTTGCGGCGGCAGGGGGTCGTCCGCCACGCTGAGCGGCATGTACTCAGTGGTGCAGAACGTGGCGATCGACTGTACGGATGCCTATGGCCTGGCCCGGTTCTGGAGCGGGGTGACCGGCGGTCCACTGGACCCGGAGAGCGGGCCGGGCTCCCCGGAGACCCAGGTGATGCTCCAGGACGGCCCGGTCCTCCACTTCCAGCAGGTACCGGAGGCGAAGACGTCCAAGAACCGCCTCCACCTGTGCCTGCGCCCGACGACCTCGCGCGACGAGGAGGTCGACCGGCTGCTGGCCCTGGGCGCCACCCTGGCCGCCGACCACCGCAACGCCGACGGCACGGGCTGGGCGGTCCTCGCCGACCCCGAGGGCAACGAGTTCTGCGTCCTCCGCAGCACGTCCGACCGCACGGTCACCCCCGCCTGAACGACGAGCGCCCGGCCGACGAGCGCCCGGCACCCCTGCGGTACCCCGCGCCGCTCCGACCCCCGGCCGGGGACGGCGGCGGGGCGGGTCAGTTCTCGCGGGGGTAGGTCGCCGTCACCCGGCCCTTCGCGTCCGCGGTCAGGTAGGCGGAGCCGTACGCGTCGGACAGGTAGACGCTCATGCCCGGCTTGGTCCCGAAGACGGACGAGGCGGGGTTGAGCACGAAGTAGCGGGTGGTGGGCTCGTCGACGCCCAGTTCCTTGTCCGCGCGCTTCATCAGGGCCGGCAGGACGTCCCAGTCGAAGTCGTTCAGATCGGCGGGCACCGAGCCGGGGAAGGCCGTGCCCGAGCCCTGGCGGACGGCGGCGTCCTCGCCCCGGTACATGTACCGGTCGTACCGCTTCGTGCTGCCCTTGACCACCGACTCGGCGATCGCGTAGTCGGGGTACACGACGAAGCTGGTGACCAGGGTCCCGCCGGACGCCTCCTTGATCGCGGCGATGGCGGCCCGGATCCCGGCGGGCGTCAGGAGGTCCTTCTTCACCGGCTCGGCGTCCTCCGTCGTCGGCGCCGTGGTCGGGGTCGCCTTCGCGGTGGGCGTCCCGGACGCGCCGGGCCCCTGGGCGACCGGGCCCCGGTGCGACGGGGACGCGCCGGACGGCCCGCTCCCCGGGTCGCCCGGCCGCCAGTCCCACGACAGGGCGGCGACCGGGATCCCCACGGCCAGCACGACGGCCACGGCCGCCCCCACGACCTTGCCGGTACGCCGCCGGGGACGGCCGCCGGCCGAGGCGGCGGAGGGCGCGGTCGTGGGGGCCCGGAGCGGAGCTCGGGGCGGGGGCGGCGGAACTCGTGCTCCCGGCGCTGGTGTTCGCGGCCCGGGTGTCGGCCGCGCTGTTGTTCCCGGCGCTGCTGTCCCCGGCGCCGGTGTCGGCGGCGCGGCCGTTCGCGGCGGCGCTGTTCGCGGCGATGCGCTCGCGCCAGGAGACGCCGAGGACCTCGTCGACCGTCTCGGCGACGGCGAAGCAGGTGTAGTAGCGCTGCATCGGGGAGACGGTGAGCAGCGGCAGCTGCTCGTAGAAGAGGTTCGTGAGGAGACGGAAGGACGCGAACCACGGGGACGGGGCCGAGGTCACGCCCGCCTCGCCGACGGTCCGGTGGAAGTCGCTGTCGGGCTGCTCGCCCTGCGGGACGACGGTGGTCGCTCCGGGCGGGCCCATCTCCGAGCGGTCGAGCCCGGCGGTGGCGCCGTCGAGGAGGTCCAGCGTGAGGGTCCCGGCGGCGACGGCGCTCTCCAACGCCCCAGCGCCGTAGGCGAGTCCGGTGCGCCAGGTGGCGGCGGTCGCGGAGACCTCGCCGCTCAGCCGCTGCTCGACGACCCGGCGGAGCACCGGCGCGTCCTTGGCGAGGCGCTCCCGGAAGACGGGGCGGACGTCCTTGGTGGGCGCGGCCCAGGCGAGGAAGGCCTCGACGTGGGAGCGGGGCGAGAAGACCCCGTAGCCGAGGCCGAGGGTGTGGGTGTCGGCGAGGGCGACGAAGGCCTCGGCGAGCCGGAGCGTGCCGGAGCCGGGCTCGCCGGCGAGGTCGTCGACCGTCCGCAGGAGTGCGGGCGTCAGGGCCCCGTGCACGACGGTGCGGAAGCGGTCGAGGCGCGGGTCGCGGGTGACGGCCCCGTCCTGGCCGGCGCGCTCGATCCGCTCGACGGCGCCGTGCTCGCGCAGCGGCAGGTAGGGGGGCTGGACGGCCTCCAGGCGGCCGAACTCGCGGGCCTGGTCGAGGTAGGTCTCCTCGGTGAGGGCCCGGGGCGGGTCGAGCGGGCCGGCGTCCAGGGCCCGGGCGACGCCCTCCCAGTCGGGTCCGCCGCCCGGGACGCCGGTGGCGTCGCGGGCGAGGATGTCGACGTGCGGCCCGTGCAGCCACCCGCGGCGCAGCTGGACGGCGGGAGCGCCCGCCTCGTTCAGCGCGCGGGCGACCGGTACGACGTACCGGGCGAGCCAGGCCGGTGTGACCGGCATCCGTGTGTGCAGCCGCACTCCCGTCAGGCCGTCGGAATCCGGCTTCACGGCAGTGCGCTCCAGCGCATCAACCCCCATGCTTTCGCACCTTCCGAGAATTCGAGAACAACGTCCTGGGCTTTCTTCAGCTTCCGGCCGTAATCATGTGCCGGGGAATTGCGCGGGGATAGGGGAAAAGGGTTCGGGCTGACATGTGTCACCCATTCCGTGACGCTCGGGCCACGGCTCGGTTCGCGGCGGTCCGCGCCGTCTGGCTGAAAACAGACAACGCGGTCGGATCATCGCGGAGTGTGGTTGTAGGGTCCGCGCCATGACTACGGAAACCACCGACGCCGAGTGCCTCGCACTCACGCGCAACCTGCGCCGCCGCGGGGCGATCGTCCTCGCCGTCTTCGCCCTCGTCTGGGCCTTCGCGGGCGGTTCGGGAATAGCGGCGGTGCCCGTGTCCGTCGCGGTCGGGGTGGTCGCGGCCGCCGTGACCGCCGGCGCGGTGGTGTTCGCCTTCCGGGGCACCGCGGGTCCGGTGACCCGCCTCGTCCGCCTCCCGGAGAAGTGGAACCGGGGGGTCGGTCTGGTCAACGTGGCCGAGCTGGTGGCGATCTTCGCGGTCATCGCCGCGTCGAACGCCTCGGGCCACCCGGAGTTCATCCCGGTCGGGATCTGCCTGGTCGTGGGCCTGCACTTCTTCCCGCTCGCGCGCCTGTTCGACCAGGGGCAGTACACCTGGACCGCGATCCTCCTGACGGCGGTCGCGCTGGTGGGGCTCGTCGTGCTCGCGGCCGGCACCACGGCGGAGACGATCCGCACGGTGGTCGGCCTGGGCGCGGCGGTCGTGCTCTGGGCCTCGTCCTTCCACGTCGCGCTGCGCGGCTGACGGCCGGCACGCCACCGCCCGCGCGGCCGACTCCGTCCCGAGCGGGACACCGCGACGCACGCGAGGATGCGCCACCCGGCCTGGGCCGGGCGGTCGCATCCTTCGTGTGTCGTGCGTTCAGCTCCGGTTACTCGGTCAGCAGGCCGAGCAGGTGGAGGAGGACGACGACGAGGTGCCGATCGAGCCGCTGGAGGCACCCATCTCCGGGAGGGCCACGCCCTGGGCGACCTCGAGGGTCTCCAGCTCCGCGACGTCGAAGTTGTCGAAGGCCGCGTCGTCGCCGTTCTTGATGTCGTCGATGCTCATGGTGTGTTTCCTTTCAGCGTTTCGGTTGGGGGGTTGTCAGCAGGCGGAGCAGGTGGAGGAGCTGGAGGACGAGGTGCCGATCGAGCCGCTGGAGGCGCCCATCTCGGGGAGCGCCACGCCCTGGGCGACCTCGAGGGTCTCCAGCTCGTCGACGTCGAAGTTCTCGAACGCCTTGTCCGCGTCCTGGCCCTGCTTGATGTCGTCGATGCTCATTCTGAATTCCTTTCCGAATTCTTCTCGGCAACCGTTTGGCTGCAACACCAATAATGCTGACCCACACTGCCCCGCACCAGACTTTCCGAGTTCCGCCTGACGTTTATCACGGCCGGAATAACCGGCGTCATGCCGGACGGACTCAGGGGTTCTCGGGAAGGGACCACTCGGGGCTGTTGAGCATCCGCCACCCTTCCCCCGGCTCACCTGCGACGGAGTCGTCCGGACGCCGGCTGCCGAGCAGGAAGTCGCCCACCGAGGACTCCTGGAGGTAGTCCAGGCCGAGCACCCGCGCGGACATGTCGGCGTCGCCGTTGCCGAGGGCGCACGGGGCAAGCCCGAGGGCCGTCGCGACCAGGTACATGGTCTGGTAGAGCACGCCGGTGTGCCGGAGCGTGGTCGCGTAGGCGATGGCCCGGTACTTCCACGACATGCGCTGGAAGCGGGCGGTGACGGTGACGAGGACGTCGGGACGCGCCTCCATGCCGGTGGCCCGGGAGGCCACGTGGAAGAGGGACTCGCGGTCGGCCTCGTCCTCGTTGCGCAGGACGAGCCGGTGGCCGACGGGGTCGTAGTAGTAGATGCCGGGGACCAGGTCCGCGCAGCGCCGTACGGTGACGTACAGCTCCAGCTCGTAGCCCTGGCCGCCGCTCGGGTAGGGGCGGGAGACGACCTCGTCGCGGTCGCTGCCGGGTTCCGGCGTGTAGTGGGCGCGGACGCGGGCGACGCGGTAGAGGAACTCGCCGAGCTGGCGGGCGGTCATCTCCTGGTCGCCGTAGCCGCGGATGGACCGCCGGGTCTCGATCGCGGTGGTGAGGGACGGGTCGTGCGCGGCGATCTCCTCCCGGGTCGGCCGGTGGAGGGGCACGGCGGGGCCCTCGGGGACGGGGCGCACGGCCGGCCGGGGCTCGACGGCGCCGCGGTGCGGGTAGACGGCGCCGAAGACGTCGTCGTAGCGGCCGGAGCGGACGCGCGAGTGGAAGAGGAGGTCGTGGAAGTCCCACTGGCGCAGCACGGGTTCGCCGTCGGAGGCGAAGACCCCTGCCTCGTCGGCGAGTTCGGCGAACCCGGCGCCGACGAGGTGACCGAGGACGTCGGCGGTGCCGGTCTCGTCGAGTCCGGCGTCCGCGCCGAGCCGGGCGGGGGTGCCGGGTTCGCCCAGCGCGGCGGCCAGGGCCCTGGCCGCCGGGTCGGTGAGCACCGCCCGCAGCTTGACGAGCGGCGACTCCAGGACGAGGGCGCCCTCCCGGGTGCGGCAGAAGGCGAAGCGGGAGAGGCGGACGGTGGCGCCGGCGGGGACGCGGACCGGTGTGTACGCGGCGTCGCGCGCCACCGGTTCCAGGCGGAGGAGCTCGCGGCCGCCGCCCCGGGCGAGGACGGCGTGGGCGACCAGGTGCCGGGCGCGGTCGAGGACCCGGTCGAACTGGACGCGCTCGGCGGGGCGGAGTCCCTCGTACAACTCCGCCGCGGGCAGCGGTCCTTCGGCGAGGCGCTCCAGGGCGGTCCGGACGCCGTCCCGGATGGGGCGGAGGGCGAGGGAGGTGGCGGGCCCGGCGAGGGTCGCGACGTCGCCGTCGCCGGCGGCGAACAGGACARGGACGCCGCCGGTGAACGCCGGTACGGCGTCGGCGGGTTCGAGGGGGCGCGGGCCGGTGTCCGAGGGGGTCTGCGTGGTCTGCACGGTGCCTCCGTGGGCGCGAGGATGACGGTCCGGCGCCGGGGCCGTGCGGGCCCCGGGGCCGGCGGACGGACGGGGCGCCGTACGCAGGGCAGACGCCGGGCCCCACTCTCGCGCGGGGAGCACGCGCCCGATCCGCGGCCGCCGTATCCGGTGACATTTCCCGGCCGGGGCGTGACGGACCGCATTCCGCGCCGTGACTCCCGTCATCCCGGAGTGCCGGATTCCCGTACCGACCGGCGGATATGACCGAGGTCATCGATCGCGTGACACATGCAAGAACCGGGGCGCACGCGCTCGGAGTTCCGGCGTTTCGCGCCCATGCTCGGAGAACGAATCCACCACCGTTCCCGGAAAACCGTCACGTTAGGAATCCGCTGTGTTCTCTCGCCGCAACGCGATACGACTCGGACTCACGGCCGGTGCCGTCGGCGCTGTCGGCGCGGCCGGCGGGGTGTTCCAGAGCCTCACCTCCGGTACGCCGGCGGTGGCCGCCGAGCCGCCCGCCGGCCCGCCCGCGGTCACCCCGTTCACCGTGCCGCTGCCGAGGCCCCGGGTCCTCGCCCCGTACCGCAGGACGCGGTCGGCCGACTACTACGCGGTCACCATGCGCCGGGCGCGGGTCGGGATCCTGCCCGGGCTGCGGACCGAGGTCCTGACCTACAACGGCACGTTCCCCGGCCCCACGATCCGGGCCCGCAGCGGGCGCACCACGGTCGTGAAGCAGATCAACGCGCTGAACGCCCCGACCTCGGTCCACCTGCACGGCGGCAACAACCCCCAGGACCAGGACGGCGGGATGATGGACCTGATCCAGCCGGGCCGCTCGAAGACGTACGTGTACGCCAACCGGCAGGTGGGCGCCACGCTGTGGACGCACGACCACGCGCACCACACGGAGTCCGAGCACGTCTACCGCGGCCTGTCCGGGCTCTACCTCCTCGGCGACGAGGCCGAGGACGCGCTCGGACTGCCCTCGGGGCCGTACGAGGTGCCGCTGATCCTCCGGGACGCGCACTTCGACGCGGCGGGGCAGATGGTCTACACGATGGACGACGCCCTGAACCGCACGACCATCCTGGTCAACGGGGCCCCGTGGCCGTACATGAAGGTCAAGGCCCGCAAGTACCGCTTCCGGATGGTCAACTCCTGCAACCTGCGGATCTTCGTGATGGCGCTCTCCGACGGCAGCCCGATCATCCACGTCGGCTCGGACGGCGGACTGCTGCCCGCGCCCGCGCCCTCGCCGGTGGTCGTCCTCTCCCCCGGCGAGCGCGCCGACTTCGTCATCGACTTCTCCCGGTACGCGCCGGGCACCCAGGTCACCCTGGCGAACATGCTGGGCCCCGGGCCGACCGAGCTCGTCGGGCAGATCATGCGCTTCGACGTCGAGGAGAAGGTGCCGGACACCAGCCGCGTGCCGGACGTCCTCACCACCCTGCCGCCGCTGCCCGCGCCGACCGTGGAGCGGAGCTTCGAGCTGCGGATGGACGAGCCGGGCACCGGTCACCTCGCCTACATCAACGAGAAGACCTTCGACCACGCCCGGATCGACACCGAGATCGCCTGGGGGTCCACCGAGGTGTGGACGGTCAAGAACACCAGCACGACCGTCCCGCACAACTTCCACACCCACCTGGTGCAGTTCCGGATCCTCGAACGGGACGGCATGCCGGTCTATCCGGCGGAGGCCGGACTCAAGGACACCGTGCTCCTCTTCCCGGGGCAGACCGCGAAACTCCAGCTGACCTTCGACACGCACCGCGGTGTCTTTCCCTACCACTGCCACATGATCGACCACAGCGCCATGGGAATGATGGCGCAGATGCGCATCTCGTAGTTCCCTCCGCACCTTCGAACTCCTCGTCTCCGAATTCCTCGTCTCCACTCCTCTTCTCTCAACTCCTCATCTTCGGAAAGGAGGAACCATGTACGTACGCCGCATTCTCGACGCCCTCGGAAAGGACCCCGGGCGCGTGGTGATCCATCGCGCCGACGAGGCCGTCACCGCCGGCCGGCTCGCCGGCTCGGTGCGGGCCACCACGGCCCTGCTGCACTCCCGCGGCGTCCGCCCCGGCGACACCGTCGCCGTGCTGACCGGCCCCAACCGGCCGTTGATGCTCGGCGCCCGGTACGCCGTCCATCTCCTGGGCGCCACCTCCGTGTACGTGCGGTCGATGAACCCGCGGACCGACACGGAGACCTTCTCGGTCTCCACCCAGGCCCGGCTCCTGGAGGACCTGCGGGTGTCGGTGCTGCTCGTCGACGACGAGAGCGCCGAGCGCGGCGACTGGCTCACCCGCCGCGTCCCGGCCGTGACCGCGCTGACCGTCCCCTGGGGGACGGCGGCCGGACCCGCCGAAGCACTGCCGGCCCGGCTCCCCGAGCCGCGGCCGGGGGACCTCGCGACCGTCGAGTTCACCAGCGGGAGCACCGGACGGCCGAAGATGGTCGCCCAGCGGTACGACACGCGTGAGGAGTTGGTCGGCCGCCTCGCCGATGGCCTCGATCCCCGGGGACCCGCGACGCTGCTGTCCGTCACGCCGATCAGCCACACGACCGCGCCGATGGCCGACGCGGTCCTCGCGAGCGGCGGACGGGTCGTGCTGCACGACGAGTTCGACGCGGGCGACGTCCTGGACGCCTTCGAGCGGCACGGGGTCACCGACGTCTACCTCGCCGTCCCGCACCTCTACCGGCTCCTGGACCATCCGGCCGCCCCGCTCACCGACCTGTCGTCGCTGCGTCGCATCACCTACAGCGGCACCCCGGCGGCGCCGGCACGGGTGGCGCGGGCCGTCGAGCTCTTCGGCGACGTGCTCATCCAGGTGTACGGGACGACGGAGGCGGGCGGCATCAGCAGCCTCAACCCGCTGGACCACCGCGAGCCGGAACTGCTCGGCTCGGCGGGCCGCCCCTTCCCCTGGGTCCGGGTGGAGATCCGCGGTCCCGGCGGCGGCCCCCAGGTGGAGCGGGGGGTGTCGGGCGAGATCTGGATCAGCTCGCCGACGGTCACGGCCGGCTACCTCGGCGACGAGGAGCGCACCGGGACGGTCTTCCGCGACGGCTGGCTGTGCACCGGGGACCTGGGGCACTGGGACCGGTACGGCTACCTCCGGCTCGACGGCCGGGTGGGCGACGTGATCAAGCACGGCGGGCTCAAGCTGGACCCGGCGGCCATCGAGGAGGCGCTGATGCGCCATCCGCAGGTGCGCCAGGCGACGGTGTTCGGGGTGCGGGACCGCGACTGGGTGGAGCAGGTGCACGCGGCCGTGGAGCTGTACTCGGGGGCCGGGCACACCTCCTGCGACCTGCGGGGCTACGTGGCCGCGGCGCTGACCCCGGAGCACACTCCGGTACGCGTCTCGGTCTGGCCGCGGCTGCCCCTCACCCCCTCGGGCAAACCGGACCGCGCCTACCTCCGCTCCGTCTCGCCGCCGGACCCCGTCGCGTCGGGCGCCCGCGCCACCGCCGCGGGCGGCCCGCGCGGCGGCGGGCCGGCCCTCAGCTCCCCGCGCGGAGCCACCGCGCGGGACGACCCCGTCCGCGTGAGCGGCGCGGGTCACCAGCCCGATCACGCCTCCTCGCGAACCAGAAAGGGCGTTCCATGACCGGTTTCGGCCACTTCGCCCGGTCGCTGCGGCTTCGGCGGCTCTACCGCCACAGCACGGCCGGCCTGATGATCACCCCTCTCGACCATTCGATCCACGACGGTCCGGTGGTGCCCAAGGGCACGACGCTGGACCAGCTCGCCGCCCGGATCGCGGCCGGCGGCGCCGACGCCGTCGTCGTGCACAAGGGCAGCGTCCGGCACATCAGCCCGGAGCGGTTCGCCGCGATGTCGCTGATCATCCACCTCAACGCGAGCACCAGCCAGGCGCTCGACCCCAACGCCAAGTACGTCGTCGCCGGCGTCGAGGAGGCCCTCCGCCTCGGCGCGGACGCGGTCAGCGTCCACGTCAACCTCGGCTCCGACGACGAGCGGCAGCAGATCGGCGACCTCGGCCGGATCGCCGACGCCTGCGACCGCTGGAACCTGCCGCTGCTCGCGATGGTGTACCCGCGCGGGCCGCGGATCAGCGACCCCCGGGACCCCGCGGTCGTGGCGCACGCCGTGACGATCGCCGCGGACCTGGGCGCGGACCTGGTCAAGACCGTCTTCCTCGGATCCACCGCGGAGATGCTCGACCTGACCGCGGCCTGCCCGGTGCCGGTGCTCGTGGCCGGCGGACCCGCCCTGGAGAAGGAGGAGGACGTCCTGGCGTACGTCAGGGACGCCATCGCCGGAGGGGCGGGCGGGGTGGCCATGGGCCGCAACATCTTCCAGGCCAAGGACCCGCGGGCGCTGGCGGCCAAGGTCGCCAGGATCGTGCACCACTTCCCCGAACAGCACTTCACCACAGGACCGTTCAGCGAGTCGGGCGGCCGGGAGCGGCTTCACAGCGAACGCCTCACCCCCGACCACCTCGACGGCACCCCGCTCGACGACCCGCACCACGACGACACCCACCACGACGCCCCGTCGCTCGACGGCACGTCTCTCGACCATCTGACAGGAGGTCCGCATCATGACGGACGCCAAACTGTGCTGGCTTGACATCCGCGAGGCCGGCGCCGCCACCGCCGCCGTCCTCGAGGAGGCCGTGCACCAGAAGATCGACGGCATCGTCGCCGCCGACCCGGCCGTGTTCGCCGGCCTGCCGCCCACGGTCCGCAAGGTCCTGCTCTTCGAGGACGGCGCCACCACCGTGCCCGCCGACCTCGGCGAGACCGACGTCGTGGTCGTCCCCGGCCCGAAGGACGCCCGCGCCGAACTCGAAGCGGCCCACCCGGACGTGCAGTTCGGCCGGTACGTGGAGATCGTCGACGCCGACACGCTGGAGGACGCCTGCCTGGCGGCCCGGCTGGAGGCGTGGAGCGTCCTCGACTTCCGCGACCCGACGAAGATCCCGCTGGAGATCGTCATCGCGGCCGCCTCGGGCGCGTCCGGCTCCATCGTGACGACGGCCGCCGACACCGAGGAGGCCGAGATCCTGTACGGCGTCCTGGAGCACGGCTCGGACGGGGTCCTGATGCGGGGCCGTACGGTCGGCGACGCGACGGCCCTGCGGACCGCGGCGACCGCGCACGGCGGGGAGATCTCCCTGGTCGAGCTGGAGGTCACGGCGACCACGCACATCGGCATGGGCGAGCGTGCCTGCGTCGACACCACGACCCACTTCCGCAAGGACGAGGGCATCCTGGTGGGCTCCCACTCCAAGGGCATGGTCCTGTGCGTCAGCGAGACCCACCCGCTGCCGTACATGCCGACCCGTCCGTTCCGGGTGAACGCCGGTGCCCTGCACTCGTACACCGTGGGGCAGAACGGCCGCACGCACTACCTGAGCGAGCTGCACGCCGGCAGTTCCGTTCTGGCGGTCGACGTCGACGGCCGCACCCGGCCGGTCAGCGTCGGCCGGGTGAAGATCGAGACCCGTCCGCTCATCTCCATCGACGCGGTCGCGCCGAGCGGCCAGACGGTCAACCTGATCCTCCAGGACGACTGGCACGTCCGGGTCCTCGGCCCCGGCGCCTCGGTGCTCAACAGCACCGAACTCAAGCCGGGCGACCGCATCCTGGGTCACCTGCCGACGGCCGACCGCCATGTCGGTTACCCGATCAACGAGTTCTGCCTGGAGAAGTAGGAGCGCACGGAGCGCCCTGCTCCACCCTGTCGTGAAGCCCCGCCCCGGCACGCCTCGTGCCGGGGCCGGCGCGCGTCCGGGCCCCGCCGCCGCCCTCACAGCAGCCCGCATTCGGCGGCGATGCGCGCCGCGTCGAACCGGTTGCGCCCCCCGAGCTTCTTGATCGCCGCCGAGGTGAGGTTCCGTACCGTCCCCGCCGCGAGGTACAGCTCGCCCGCGATCTCCTTGACCGTCGCTCCGCCTGCGGTCAGCCTGAGTACGTCCGTCTCCCGGACGCTGAGCACCCTCTCCCCCGCCGCCGGCGTCCGGAGCAGTCCCGGATCGACCGTGAGGCAGCCTCCCGCGACCCCGACGAGGGTGGTGATCAGCTGGGGCAGCCGGGCCGTCTTGGGGACGACGCCGAGCGCGCCGGCCGCCACCGCCCGGTCCACCACGGACGGGGTGGCCGAGCCGACCATCAGCGCCACACCGCAGCCCGGGTGGTGCGAGCGCACCTGGGTGGCGGCGTGCAGCGCCTTGCCCCCCATGGTGCTCTCGCCGAGCAGGAGCACCGTGGGCCGGTGCCGCTGGACGGCCGGGAGCACCGCCTCGAAGGTCGTGGCGAGGCCCACGACGTCCAGGCCGTTGGTGCCGTTCAGGGTCTCGGCGAAGGCTTCCAGGACCAGTTGGTGGTCACCGGCCACGACGACGCGAATGGACATGTCTCTCCCCCGTGGTGACTTCTGTGGCGGCGGCCCTCGCGGACCGCCGGTCTCAGCGGCTGGTCGCCCGCGCCGCGTCGGCGGCCAGGCTGTCGACGACGGAGCGGAGCCAGGTGCGGTCCCCGGCCGTCGTCGTGTCGGGTCCGGCCGCGGCGGCCGGGGTGCGCTCGATGTGCCGGGCCCCCGGCGGCAGGGCCGCCGCGAGGGCGGCCGACACGGCGCGGAAGGCGTCCGGCAGTTCGCCGGGGGTGTCCGGTGCCGGCAGGACCACGACGGCGGCGTTGACCGGGGCCGCGTCGGCGGCGATCTGCGCGGGCAGCCGGCCGGCCTCCGTGGGATCACGGACGTCGATCCGGTACGGCAGGGCGAGCAGCCCCGCGTCGCTGAGCGCCTTGCAGAGGAAGGCCGCGTTGGTGGCGGCGTCGTCGTCGCGGTCCGGGTGGCCGGCGCCGACGACGGCGACGACCGCCCCGGCGGCGCTCAGCCGTGTCGCGAGCTCCCGGCCGACACCCGTGGTGGCGTCGACGACGAGGACGACGAGACCGTCGAGCCGCGGCGGGGAGGAACCGGTCTGGAGCACGTGACGTCCCTTTCGAGGAGATCGTCGAGCAGGTAGCGTGATGATCTGGTGAATGGGGTGAACCGGGGCGCTCGGGCGCATGGGGCACCGGCCCCGGTTCGGAACTCCGCCCCGATCGACCCCGGGGCGGTACGACCGTTGGGGGACACCGTGGACGAGGTCTCGTCACTCGATCAACACACACTGGGCGTGTACCGCGCGATCCTGTTCCACAAGGAGCACGATCCCGAGCGTCTGGCGAAACTGCTGAGCTGTACGACGGAGCAGGTCGAGGAGGCGCTCCACCTGCTGACGAGGCTCTCCCTGCTGGCCCCGTCCCGGGACAGCCCGGGCCGGATGCGCGCGGTGAACCCGTCGCTCGGCCTCAAGGTGCTGCTCCAGCGCGAGGAGCGCGAACTCGCTTCGCGGCAGCAGCGGATCGAGCAGAACCGGGCCGCCCTCGCCGCCCTCGCCGCCGAGTACACGGCCTCGGGCCGGTCGGGCGGTCTCGACGGGGCGGAGCACCTCGACAACGTCGACGACATCCGCACCCGGCTCGAGTCACTGGCCGAGTCCTGTACGCGCGAGTCCCTCGCCTTCCATCCCGGCAAGGCCCTGACGGAGGAGTCCGTCGAGGCCGGCCGGCCGCTGAACGAGCGGGCCATGGAGCGGGGCGTCCGCTTCCGGACCATCTACCTGGACAGCGTGGCCGGTGACCGGGTCACCCGGGCGCACGCCCAGTGGATGGCGGACCGGAACAGCGAGATCCGCACCTCGCCGACGCTTCCGATGCGACTGCTCATCGTGGACACGACGGCGGCGGTGGTCGCCGGGCTGCCGGGCCAGGCCCAGCCGTCCGCGCTGCTCTTCAGCAGCCAGCCGGTGGTCATGGCCATGCGCGCCCTGTTCGAGGCCTACTGGGAGCACGCCTCGCCGCTGAACGGGCCGGGGGACGCCCTGCCCGGCGGACTCACCCCGCAGGAGCGCAAGCTGCTCCAGCTCCTGGCGAGCGGTCTGACCGACGAGGCCGTGGCGCGTGCGCTGGGCATCGGCGTCCGGACGGAGCGGCGGATCGTGGCCGACCTGATGGAGCGGCTGGGCGCGTCGAGCCGGTTCGAGGCGGGGGTGCAGGCGACCCGCCGGGAGTGGATCTGAAGCGGGGCGGCGGCCGTGGCGGCGGTCATGGTGTTCATGGTGGTCAGTCCCGGGGGGCGACGGGCCAGACGAAGTCGTCCGGGAGGTCGATGACGCAGGGCATGCCGGGCAGCGTGGGCACGCACGGCAGGTCGGGCATCTGCGGGTGCGGCGGGGTCGGCCAGACGAAGTCGTCGCCGCGCTGAGCGACGGTGTGCGGGGCGGCGGGCGCGGCCTCGGCCGGGGAGGCCAGCACCAGACCACCGAGGACGGCGGCGGCGACGGCGGCGAGGACACTGCTTGCGCGGCGGGGGCGACAGGACATGTGGGTCTCCGTTTCCTGGTGCGGATGCGGTACGAGTGCGGCGTACGTGCGTGTCTGGAGGTCCTTGGCGGCCGGTGGCTTTTCGGCCTCCCCGGCTGCACACCTAGAGATAATCACCGGGGTGCCTCGGCTGTCCGCTTCCGGACAGGCCAGGAAGCTGCCTGGCAATGAGCTGCCGCGCGACCTGCGCGGAAGTACGGGTAGAAGCCCCGGGCGGACCCTCCTCTTCCGGCCAGAAGGCCAGGTGAGGGGCCCGGGGGAGATCGTTCACACATCGGGCCCGGATCCGGCCACCGGCATGTGATGCGGCGACGTGCCACGGGCACGGGACGGACGGCCGGGCCGCGGGTGTCGCGCGGGGGGTTCCCGGGAGGCGTCACGGGAACGCACGGGGAAAGACGCCGTGCGGATCGGGGGTGCCGGGAGGCGGCAGGGGGCGGAACACGTCCGTGCGTGTCCGCGCGCGTCCGGGAGAGGTCACCGGGCGGGCGTCACCGGGCCCCGGACGGGCGGCAACGCGGTGTTGCGGCCCGTCGGGGCGGGTGGGTCAGGCCTTGCTGTAGTGGGCCCAGAACTCGTCCCAGGAGAGGACGCCGTCACCGTTGTCGTCACGCTGCTTGATGAGCACCTCGGCGACCGACTCGGTGACGTGGAAGTCACCGTGCTGCGCCATGAGGCTCTTGTACTCCGCGGCCGTGATGAAGCCGTCCCCGTCGGCGTCGAACCGGTTGAATGCCGTGCGTGCCGAGTCGATGTCCGCCACTGCTTCCGCCCCTTCTTGGTGCTTCTCTGACGGGGGTCAGATTAGCTGGCCCGGCCACGCCGGATGCGCGGGGGACGAGCGGGGCGGTGGTACGGCTCCCCCGGCGGGCCCCGGGGCGCCGCCCGGGGCCGCACCCCCGGCGGGCCCCGGGCGGCCTAGCGGAAGACTCCCGTGTGGCCGAGGGAGTAGCGGCCCGGCTGCGGGTAGACGGCGAGGCCGTGGGGGCCGCTGCCGACGGGGATGCGGGCCAGCTGCTTCCCGGTCGCGGTGTCGATCGCGTACACCTCGGAGTCGTAGCGGCCGGAGAGCCAGAGGACCTTGCCGTCGGCGGAGACGCCGCCCATGTCGGGGGACCCGCCGTCCGGCAGCCACCACTTCTTCGTGAGCCGGCCCTTCTCGAAGTCGAAGACCGAGACGGAGCCCTCGCCGCGGTTGGGGACGTACATCTCGCGGGAGTCCCGGCTGACGTAGAGCCCATGGGCGCCCTTGCCGGTGGGCATCAGGGTCGGGGTGGTGAACTTCTCGCCGTCGAGGACCCACATGCCGTGGGCCATCATGTCGGCGATGTAGAAGGTCCTGCCGTCCGGGGAGATCTTCACGTCCTGCGGCATGGCGCCCTGGAAGGGCAGCTTCTGCCGGCCGATCACCTCCATCCGCTCGGTGTCGACCTTGAGCAGTTCGCCGGAGAACTCGCAGGAGACGACGAAGTAGCGGCCGTCGGCGGAGAAGTCGGCGTGGTTGACGCCGTAGCAGCTGACCGGGACGGTCTTCTTCCGCTCCATGGTGTGCGGGTCGCGGAAGACGAGCTCGCGGTCGAGCGAGGCCATCACGACGGCGTACTTGCCGTCGGGCGTGAAGTACAGGTTGTACGGGTCGTGGACCTCGACGGGCTTGCCGGCGCGGCCGGTGGCCGGGTCGATGGGGGTCAGGGTGTGGCCCCGGTTGTTGTTGACCCAGAGGGTCTTCAGGTCCCAGGAGGGCACGACGTGCTGGGGCTGGTTGCCGACGGGGATGGTCTCGACGACCTGGTAGGTGGCCGGGTCGATCACGGAGACGGTGTTGGAGTTGGTGTTGGGGACGTAGACCCGGGAGGGGAAGTCCTTGACGACCGGGGAGAGCTTGTCGGGCCGGTCGGCGGCGTAGACGTCCTTCGGGTCGAGGAGGGGCGGCATCCCGGGGAGTCCGGCGGCGGCCCGACAAGCTCTCCCCCTGCGGCGCCGCCCGGGTCCCCGCCGCCGCAGCCGGCGAGCGCGGTGAGGAGGGCGGCGGCGAGGAGGATCCTGGTGCCGCGCGTGAGGGGCCGCCGGGTGCGGTGGGGCTGCGCGGGGTGTCTCTGCGTGCGGTGTGCCATCAGGTCAGCAGCTCCGTGGTGGTGACCGCGCGCAGTCCGCGGCGGTCGAGTTCGGCGAGGAGGAGGGGCAGCGCGGCGGCGGTGTCCGGGTAGCCGAAGTGCAGGCTGACGACGGATCCGGCGCGGACGGAGCCGGTGACGTTGTGGACGACGGCGGGGGCGCCGGGCGAGGTGAAGTCGAGGGAGTCGACGTCGTAGGAGAGGACGTGCGGGTAGCCGGCGCGGCGGGCGGCGCGCAGGACGGCGGGGGCGGCGTGCTGGGTGCGGGAGGGCCGGAACCAGGTGCCGATGGAGCCGGTGAGGCGGCGCAGCCGGCCGGCGCAGGCCTCGATCTCGGCGAGGGCCTCGGTCTCGGTCATGTCGTTGACGTCGATGTGCCGCTGGGTGTGGTTGCCGAGGTCGTGTCCGCCGTCGAGGACGCGGCGGGCGAGGTCGGGGTGCTGGTCGAGCCAGCTGCCGACGGCGAGGACGGTGACGCGGGCGCCGGCCTTCTCGGCCTGGCCGAGGAGCGTCCGGGCGAGGGCGGGGTCACCCTGGCCGTGGA